>CAVUVW010000014.1:332500-1058753 GCA_963745035.1 uncultured delta proteobacterium
CCAGATCGGAGCGGGAGCGCAGAATCGCTGGCGGATCTCTTTCGGCGTCGCTCGATTTTGGAAACGAGTCTCAAAGTATGTGCGTGCCGATTCCGCCGCGCTCGGGGAGTGAAACCGAGCCACCAACTCGCCGGCGAGAATTTTTTTCGCTTCCATAGGATGGAGTTCCCCAGCTTCAACGCTTGCGCGCAATGCGGCGATCTCATCGAGGTCCTTGTCGCTCAGCAGCTCATAATAGCGCCACATCAACGGATCTGAAATCGACATGATTTTGCCGAAGATCTCATCCGCGGGCTCGTTGATGCCGATATAGTTGCCGAGAGATTTGCTCATCTTCTGGACGCCGTCCAAGCCCTCGAGCAGGGGCATGGTCAAGATTACCTGGGGCTCCTGGCCGTATTCGCGCTGAAGCTCTCGTCCCATGAGCAAGTTGAAGCGCTGATCCGTTCCACCCAGTTCGATGTCGGCATTGAGCGCAACAGAATCATAGCCCTGGATGAGCGGGTAGAGAAACTCATGGATGCTGATCGGCTGCTGCGCCTGATAGCGCTGCTTAAAATCGTCGCGTTCGAGCATGCGCGCGACGGTATACTTCGCCGCGAGCCCGATGAGCGAAGCTGCGTCGATTTTTTCCATCCACCGATGATTGAATTCAATAACAGTTTTCTGCGGATCGAGGATTTTGAAGATCTGTTCCTTATAAGTTTCGGCGTTCCGCGCCACTTCTTCCGCGGTGAGCTGCTTACGCGTCTCGGATTTGCCGGTCGGATCACCGATCATGCCGGTGAAATCGCCGATCAAAAAAATCACCTCATGCCCGAGGTCCTGAAACTGCTTCATCTTCTGGATCAGCACCGTATGACCCAGGTGAAGATCCGGCGCGGTGGGATCGAATCCCGCTTTGATCCGGAGAGGTCGGCCCTTGTTGAGCTTGGCGATGAGTTCTTCCTCGGGAAGAACCTCCACCGCACCGCGTTTGATCGTTTCCAGTTGTGATTGGTGACCGGCCATGCTCAATGCTTGGCTTCCCAATGAACTCTCAGCCGGCGGATCGCGCGAGCCCTGCCGTTCTCCTCGTCGATATCGGCGATCACGCCTTGCAGCACGACGTTGTCTTGAGCGACTTCGAACTGCCGCGGCAGTTGGGTAAGAAACCCTCGGATGACCGTGTCTTTCTCCATGCCGATCACAGAATCGAACGGGCCGCACATCCCCAAGTCGGTAATGTATGCTGTGCCCCCGGGCAGTATCCGCTCATCCGCCGTCTGCACATGGGTATGGGTTCCGAAAACAATAGACGCCCGCCCGTCAAGATACCAACCCATAGCAGATTTCTCGGAGGTCGCCTCGGCGTGCATGTCGACGATCACAACGGGTGATCGGGAGCCATGTTGCTTTAGAATTTCGTCGACGCAGCGAAACGGATCGTCGACATGATTCGGCATGAAAACCCGGCCCTGGAGATTGATCACCAAGGCACGCAGCCCGTTATGCTGCCAGACGCACCAGCCCTTTCCCGGAGCCCCCGCCGGGTAATTCGCCGGCCGGATGAGACTCTCCTGCTCATCTAGAAACGGATAAATTTCCTTCTTCTTCCAGATGTGATTGCCGGACGTGAGAATCTGAACGCCGGCGGAGAGAAGCTCTTTCGCGCTCTTGAGATCGACTCCCATGCCGCCGGCGGAGTTTTCCGCGTTGGCCACCACCAGATCGATTTCTTCGTTTTCGATCAGCGATGGGACGAGATCCCGCACGGCCCGCCGCGCAGGTCGTCCCATCACATCTCCTAAAATCAGAACACGCATCCAAGAACACTTCCTATTTCGCGTAATCCACTGCGCGCATCTCGCGGATCACCGTGACCTTGACCTGGCCGGGATAGGTCATCTCGTTTTCGATCTTGCGCGCAACTTCACGGGCCATGCGCGAAGCGTCGTCGTCCGACACGATGTCGTGCTGCACCATGATGCGGATTTCACGCCCCGCCTGCACGGCATAGGATTTTTCCACGCCTTTGAACTCGTTGACGATGCGCTCGAGCTCCTCGAGCCGCCTCGTATATGTCTCCATCATCTCGCGCCGCGCGCCGGGCCGCGCTCCCGAGAGCGCATCGGCCGCATCGACGAGCGGCGCCAAAATGGTCTCCGCCTTCACGTCCTCATGGTGCGCTGCAATGGCGTTGACGATCTTCGGAGACTCCCCGTACTTGCGCGCCAGCTCCGCGCCGATGATCGCGTGGGAACCCTCGACTTCGTGGTCGACCGCCTTCCCAATATCGTGCAACAACGCGGCGCGCCGCGCCTGTTTTTCGTTCAAGCCCAGCTCCGCGGCCATCCCGCCGCAGATAAACGCCGCTTCGATGGAATGCAGCAGCACGTTCTGGGCGTAGCTGTAGCGGTACTTGAGCCGGCCGAGCAGCTTGATGATCTCCGGATGGACGCCATGCACGCCGACGTCGAAAATCGCCTTCTGTCCGGCCTCGCGGATCGCTTCGTCGAGCTCTTGCTCCGACTTGCGAACAACTTCCTCGATCCGGCCGGGATGAATGCGCCCGTCGGAGACCAGCTTTTCCAGAGATAACCGCGCGATCTCGCGGCGAATCGGGTTGTGACCGGAAATCACAACAGTCTCCGGCGTATCGTCGACGATCAAATCGATGCCGGTTGCCGCTTCCAGGGCGCGAATATTGCGCCCTTCGCGGCCGATGATCTTGCCCTTGAGCTCATCATTCGGCAACGGAAACACCGTCACCGAGCGCTCGGCGACGAAGTCGCCGGCGAGCCGCTCGATCGCTAACGCGATGATCTTCTGGCTCTTGCGCACGGCTTCTTCCTTCGCTTCCTCTTCGATCACACGAATGCGCTTGGCCGACTCATGTTTGGCTTCATCCACCATCTGATCGACGAGGCCGCGCCTGGCCTCCTCGCGGGTCAAACCCGCGACTTGCTCGAGCTGCCGCCTCGCCTCGTCAATTTGCCGATCGCATTCCAGAGCTTTGTCTTCGATGTTCTTTTCCCGCGCTTTGAGCGACTGCTCGCGTCGCCCCAACTCGGCCTCACGCTTATCAAAGGACTCTAGCCTTTTGTCGATCCCCTCTTCCTTGCCGATCAAGCGTTTTTCTTGATTCTGCAATTCACGGCGAGTGTCTCGCACCTCCCTTTCGAACTCCGCTCTCTCCCTGAGCACGCTGTCTTTGGCTTGGAGCTCGGCTTCTTTTTTGATCGCCACCGCATCTTTTTTTGCTTCCTCGATGATGCGCTCCGCGCTGTTTTTGGCCGCGTCGGTCTCCGCGTGCGCGCGCCGGCTTCGGCCCCAAACCACCGCCGCGGCGGCGGCGACCCCGCCAACCAAGCCAATCAATGCCATCCATAAACTCTGTTCCACGGACAACACCCCCTTTCAGTGCTACCGAGCGATCCGTCCCAGCGGCGACTCGCCGCAGTCGATCACTCTGGATTCGGTAATCACATAGTGAACTCTTTCGTCCCACGGCTGCGCCGGCACGCGATCGATGAGCTGAAATTCGTAAGCCAGCCCGACGTAGACACCGCGTGCGCCCAGTGATCGCAGAGCCCGATCGTACCAGCCGCCGCCCCGGCCCAAACGGTGGCCGTGGCAATCAAACAGCACCCCGGGAACGATGACAATCAAGCTGTCGCGCGCCGCACCGGTCAACTCGGCCGTGCGTGCCGATCCGGCGGTTCCAGGAAGTCCCCGCAGGTGATCCTCGTTGGAGAGAATCTGAACAAAAACGCCCAGCTCCTCCCGGCCAAGCTCTGGAACAAAGACTTTTCTGTTATGCCCAAGCGCATGGTCGATAATCGCGCTGGTATCGACCTCATTGCCCAAGGCGCGATACGCCGCCACCGAGCGGGCGACGCGATACTGCGGAAGATCGAGGATCTTGGCTTGGATCGACCTGCTCCAGGAACGGCAAATTGCCGGATCCAGCGCCGCCCGGCGTTTCAACGCCGCGCTACGCAGCCCGTTCCTGGTCTCTTCCATCGCTGCGCTCGGCATACATCTGCGAGCGGCCGGAAGAGATGAAGAGAAAAGTTTTCTGGCGGAAAAAGGCGCGGTTAAAGATCTGATCGCGGATGCGGTGCGGTCGGACCCCTCGACAATCGCGTTCCGGCGCAAAACCGGACGCGAACCAGGCATGCCATCGTCGACGGCATGCCCACCGTCATGCTGGGAGTTTCCGTTATTGGCTGCCGCATTTTACGCGAACGGAAGAACAAAAAAATCCAACGGATCAGATCCATTGCTATCGTTTTTCCCCATTCCCTCATCTTCCCACGCCGCCTCATTAAGGCATTCCCCGATTGGGGAATAATTACCTTAACAGTGTTAACCCTCCTCGCTTAACCTCGTCGAAAGTTTCTTCGATAGTTGATCTAGTCGAGTCAAAATGGCCTCGTGCGTATCCTTCAAGCGATAATACTCATCTGCAATGTTGAGCGCGGCCAGCATCGCGACATTGGACTTCGCCACCGCCTTGGGCGAACGCATGAGCTCCTGCATTTTTCCATCGACATAGCCGGCCACCTTCAGCATGTAAGCCTCTTCGGCGTCGCTGCTGATGGTGAACTTCTGGCCGAGAATCTCTACGTCTAACGCCTTTTTCATCGAGCCACCCGGCATCGTCTACTCCGCAAGCTGCAAATTGGCGAACTGACCGATAATCTTGTCGAGCTTCTCGCGCAATTCGAGTCGCTCGCGCTCGTATTGCCGGATCTGGCCTTTCAGGTGATGCCATTCGCTCTCTTTTTCCCGCAGCCTCTTTTCGATCGCTTCCTTTTCCGTCTTCATGCGCTCATGGTTTTCGAGCAATCGGTCGATGGTCGCTTCCAATTTTTCAATGTTGTTATGGGGAGCCATGTTTTCGCGTGCGGCAAAACTTCATGTTTGAGTTTAGTTTCAACGTTTCACCTTGTCAAGTTGAACCTCAGCGTGACAATCGTCCACAGCGTGGCGTCAAAATCCGGACGGGCGACCAAACCGCATGACTTTGCGTTCACCGCCTTGTCGCGTCGGTTGCGGTTGGCTCATCGTAACCAAGAACGGTCTCCCACGGCACGCTGCAGTGCGCCACAACCAATGTATCGAAGCGCTCCCACCACGCCAGATCTCTCCCTTCTCTACTCAGAAAGCGGACCATTTGCAGCATATCGTTGATCTCCGAGGGGCGGAGCGCCGGAGCGAAAGCGGGCATGACGCCCGCACCTTCGGCGATGATTTTGCGAATTTGACCATTGCTCTTTTTTTGAACCGTGTCGCGAAAATCGGGAGGCCGCACCGGCAGTGCCGCCGCCAGGGGACCATCGCCGACACCTCCCGGTCCATGACAATTAAAGCAGCGCTCGGCGTAGAGCGCGTCCATGCGCTCATTCCGCCCGCAGCCGACAGTCAAAGCGATCAATAGAAGTATCGGCAAAATAAATTTTCCCGGCACAACTAAACGCCTAGCACGACGACTCTGGTGATGCCAATCTCCGGTGCGCGGATTTGACACGAAGTGAAATTTCGTGTTACGCATTGGTACGATCATGCATCACTTATCGCGCTTCGGCGTTTCGCTGGAAGAAGATCTGCTGGCGGCTTTTGATGTCAACATTGCCGGAGTCGGTTATCAAAACCGCTCCGAGGCCATCCGCGACCTGATTCGCGATTACTTGATCCAAAAGAAAATCGGGCAGGGCGACACGGAGGTAATCGGCGTAGTGACACTGGTCTACGATCATAGAGTCCATCGTTTGAGTGATGTTTTGGCGGACATGCAGCACAAGGCCGAGGTCGCCGTAAACGCCAGCCTGCATATTCATTTGGACGA
Organism: uncultured delta proteobacterium; assembly: GCA_963745035.1. GTDB lineage: Bacteria > Desulfobacterota > Binatia > UBA9968 > UBA9968 > DP-20. Next base: position 338,334 of record CAVUVW010000014.1, read on the forward strand.
ACACAACTGCCTTGAAGTGATCGTCATCCGCGGGCGCGGCGACAAAGTTCACGAGATCGCGGGTAAGCTGATCGCCACGAAAGGCGTGCAGAACGGCAAGCTCGTAACCACCACCGCCGAAATGAAGCACTAAAATTTTTTGCCGTGGAGTAACACGAAATTGCAATACTTGCTATTGGACGAGGCCGCTTGAAATGAATCAGCACCAACACCATCACGACTCCGCCACCGGCGGGGGCCGCGACCACGGCGCCTCGGCGCTGACTCTGGTAAGCCTGGCGCACGGCGTTAACCATGCGCAGTCGGCGCTTAAGCCGCTGGTGTTTCCCCTCGTTCTTCGGGAACTGAATTTCGGCTACAGCGAGCTTGGCATCATGCTCGGCGTCGCCGCTGCGGTGGGCGGATCGCTGCAACTGGCCGCGGGAGCCCTTGGTCGTATTCTGCCGCGTCATCTCATATTGGGTTTGGGCAATGCCTCCGTCGGTGTTTGCTTCGTTCTCGTCGGGCTGGCGCAAAATTTTTTCCAATTTTCTCTCTGGACCGTGATGTCCCGGGTCGGTGGCGCCGCGCAGCACCCGGTGGGCAGCGCGCTCCTGTCACATCATTTTCAACGGAAGAAACTGGGCGTCGCTCTAGCGACGCACTTCACCGCCGGCAATATCGGAACCGCGGTGATTCCTTTGGCCGCCGCGATCCTGATCGGCCTGTGGGGTTGGCGCGTCACGACAATTCTTTTTGCGGTGCCGGCGATCCTGGTTGGCGTGGCCATGTGCATCTGGCTCAAGGATCCGGCCGCCAAAAGCCTCGGTGAATCCGAAAAACCCGCTTCGTTCTGGCAGGACAGCCGTCATGCCATCGGCAATCGGAACCTGCGCTGGATCCTGGCTGCGGCGATCGTCGCCGCAGGCGGATCGGGCCACGGGATTATTTCAAGCTTTCTGCCGCTCTATCTCAATCACAATCTCGGCATGGATGCCCCGACGGTCGGAGTTATTTTCACGATTATGAGCGTGGGGAGCATCGTCGGCCCGATGCTTACCGGGAAGCTCAGCGATCGATACCACCCGCAGCGCGTGCTCCTGGTCTGTTACGCGCTCTCTGCCGCAACGGCGTTGATCTTGCCCTGGCTCGGCGCCAGTTTGATGGGCGTCTCGCTGGCGGTGTTCGCCTTGGGTGTCGTCGCGTTCGGCACGAATCCGATTTTGCAAACGCTCGTCGCGCAGTCGTCGTCCGATCGCCTTCGCGACACCGGTTTCGCATGGTTTTATACCGCGACGTTTTTCGCCGGCGCGCTATGGTCTCCTGCCGTCGGCTACCTGAGCGAATGGCTGGGCTTGAAGGCCGCCTTCGGCGCCATGGCGGCGTCATTCGTTTTGGCGAGCATGTGCGTCCTGCTCGGTCGTCTGCATGAAATCGCCGTCGATCACGAGCATGGAATCGCCGCACACACTCACCACTAGGAAATTGCATGTACATTTGGAGAGTCGGTAATGCGTTTTGCAGCTTTGATTATTGCGGGACTAATCTCTTACTTTACTCCACTTGACGCGAAAGGAGCCGATGCAGGTAGTCCGGTCGAAGTTTACGTATGGGAACAGCAGCCAATGTCGGCCGCAACCGAGCAAACAAGGTGGCAAAGAGACTTGGAACTCCGTCCATCGAACACGCCGAGCGATGTCATGCGGCTAACGCCCGGATTGATCATCGGCCAACATCACGGCGGCGGCAAAGCCGATCAGATTCTTTTTCGCGGTTTCGACTCGGATCACGGCACTGATTTCGCGGTCTTCATCGACGGGATTCCGGTGAACATGGTGAGCCACGCCCACGGCCAGGGTTATGCAGACATGCACTGGTTGATTCCGGAGACGATTGAACGAGTGGAAATCTACAAGGGACCGTACTTCGCGCACCTGGGCGATTTTGCCACCTCCGGAGCGATGAACATCATCACTAAACGGCGCGACAAGGACAGCACAATTACTTTGAGCGGCGGCAGCTACAACACTCAGCGTTACGTCGGCATTTTTGCGCCCCCGGAAACAATTCCTCTCCGTCCGTACATCGCCGGTGAGATCTACCATAACGACGGGCCGTTCAAGAACGAGAACAATTACATTCGCTACAACCTCCTTGCTAAGCTCGGCCTCTATTCCACCGCCAACTCGAATCTGAATTTCCTCGGCACTTTTTTCAAAACTGACTGGGACGCATCAGGTGAAATTCCGGCGCGCTCCGTGCGCAGCGGCGAAATCGGCCGCTTCGGCTCCTTCGATCCGAGCGAAGGCGGCAAGTCCGAGCGCCAGAACCTGAGTCTGATCTACAACTACACAGACGCCAATCAGTCGTTTAACGCGCAGACCTGGGCAGGCTGGTATAGGCTCCAGCTCTGGTCCAATTTCACTTTGTTTTTTAACGACCCGGTCAACGGTGACGGCATCGAACAAAAGGACAAGCGATTCCTCGCCGGCAACAACATCAATTATCGCCGCAACTACCGTCTCTGGAACCTGCCGATGGAGACGTTCGTCGGCTTTCAGAGCCGCTTCGATCACATCCGCGTCGGGCTGTTCAACCAGACCGACCGTCGGCGCCGCGAGACCGTGAAAAATAACAATATCGAGCAAACAAATCTTGGCTGGTTCGTGCAGCAGGAGATTCAACCGGCGTCCTGGCTGCGAACTCAGATCGGCGCGCGTATGGACAACTTCTGGTTCAACGTCGATCAGATCGGCAATGTTACCGAGCCCATCGCCGGCAACGGCTCCGATACAATCGTCAATCCCAAGCTCAATTTCATTTTCACTCCGTTCAAAGACGGCGAGGTCGCCAAAACCACGAATTTATTTCTCAATTTCGGCGGCGGCTTCCACAGCAACGACGCGCGCGTTTTCGTGCAAGATTCTAAAAAAGAGATACCGCGCTATTGGGGCGGCGAGATGGGCGCCAAGTCGCGTTTCTTCGATCGTTTGGACGTGACACTCGCCTACTGGCGGTCGTATCTGGAAAGCGAGCTAGTATTCGTCGGCGACGAAGGCGGATTTCGAGCCGAGCGGCGCGAGCAACCGCCACGGCGTAGAAAGCGAGTTCCGCTACGATATCCTTTCCTGGCTATCCTACGATCTCGATCTTTCGTACACCTGGGCGAAATTCACCAACGGCGATAAAGTGCCCTCTCGCGCCGCGTTTTCTCGCGCTCACCGGACTCACTGCGCGCCACGAATCCGGCCTCCAGGCGCGTCTTGCAGATGCGTCACGTCGGCCGGCGCTACGGCATCGAAGACGGCAGCATCAAGACTCCGTCGTCGACGGTCTTTGACCTCTTCTTGAAATACGTCTGGAAGCGCTATGAGTTTTTCGTCGAGTTCCAGAACCTGGCCAACACGAAATATCGCGCCGCCGAGCACGTTTTCGAGTCGCGCACTCCGGGCGAAGTGTCCGGCGGGCTGCCGGGAAGGCTCGATTCTCACTTTACGCCCGGCGACCCGTTTACCGTGAAGGCTGGAATCACGGTTCATATGTGGTAGAAAAATGTATTTTTAAACCGCGTCGATCGAGCTTTGCAGGGATGCGCGTGATTTACGGAAAGCGCAGTGAGAGCCGAGAGTTTCAGCATACCGCTCCTTTCATCCATCTCGATTCACGGCTGCGCGATCTTGGTCGCTTCTTTCCTGCTTCAAGGGAAGGTGCCGCGTCAGCAAAATTATTTTCCGGTACGCTTAATCGAAGCGCCAGAGTTGCAGAATCGGAACCATCTCAAACCTGCGACGCGCCAGAAACAAGACCACCGCCGCAGCACAAAGTCAAAGAACGAACCGACAAAGATCACAAAGCCGACCGCGAAGTCCCCAACGGTTACACCGACCCCGACGCTTCCCGCGACCAAGCCGCAAGAACCGGTAAAGAACGCAGAAACTAAAACAGCCGCGCCGGCAGCGAGCGAGACTCCGGCGAGTGCCATCGTTAACAAAGATGGAGAGGACGGCGGTAGCCCTGCCGGCGCAATAGCTTCATCCGGTTCCGGTAATGTGGGAGTCGTTCCCGGCACTGCTACCGGTATAGGCGGCGGAGGCACAGCGCCTTTAGGTTTAGGCCGCGGTGCCGGCGCGCCAGGATCGCCCGTCCAATCCGTGTTCCGCGCCAATCGCGAAGCCAAGCCGATTCAAACCGCGCGGGCGAATTATCCGCCCATGGCGCTGCGGAGCGGCCTGGAAAGCGACGTAACCTTGAAAATCGAAGTCGATCCTCAAGGCAACGTGACCAAAGCAGAGATTACAAAGAGCGGCGGCGGGGGATTCGACGAAGAAGCCCTCAAGGCGGTAAAGCAGTCGCGCTTCGAGCCGGCGCACCGCGACGGCGAGAATATCGCGGCCGAATTCACCTATGTCTACCGGTTCCGGATCAGACGATGAGACACTGCGTTTCCTGAAAGGAGATCGACATGGCAAGCTTCTCGCACTCGCATCACCACCACCACGATCCGCACGATTGGGCATCAGCCGAGTATGTCGCCAAGTGGGCTAAGGGCCAGGATCCGAAAGAGGCCGGTCGCCGGCAGGCGTTTAGTTTGCTAGCGGATACAATCCCGTACGAAAAGCAGCAGCCGATCACGATTCTGGACCTCGGCGCCGGTTACGGCGCGCTGACGAAATTTCTTCTCGAACGATTTCCACAAGCGACGGCGATCTGTCAGGACGGGTCGGAGGAAATGGCCAAGCTCGGCCGTGAGCGCATGAAAGAATTCGCAGGACGTTTTGAGTACGTCGTGGCCGATTTCAGCCGTCACGGTTGGAGTAAGCTGGTGCCGGGGCCGTTTGCCGCCGTCGTTTCCTCGATCGCCATTCACAACGTGAATAGTCCAAAGATCATCCGCGGAATCTACGATGATGCCTACACGCTGGTTCAATCCGGCGGTTGCTTTTTGAATTTCGATCGGCACGAGCCGCCTATTGACGACCAGATGAAGTGGCTTCGCGGCGCCGGATTCAAAGACGTGCAGTGTTTCTGGCAGGATGACCATCGCGCTCTGTTCGGCGGCTTTAAAAAGTAGGAATGGAAGCATGGGCGCTCGGTCTTCACAATCTTCATAACACCGGTCGCTTTCGCTCGTCCAACAATGATGCTTAATACGTCAAGAGGAGAGCAAGATGGCAGGACGCAAATGGACTGTTGCGGCTACGTTGATCCTGGTGCTGTCGCTGCCACCTTTCGTCCAGGCGCAGCACGACCATTCAAAAGGCCACCAGCCGCCGACGCAGACTAAGCCGACCAAACCGGCAAAACCGGCGCTCAAACCGGCCGAGGGCGCAAGCATCAAGATCGTTGCGCCGAGCAAAGGCCAGGTCCTCAAAGGCGACAAGATCCCTATCGAATACAAACTCACCAAGGGCAAGCGCGGACATCACGCTCATGCTTATGTCGATGGTGAATTGATGGGAATGTTCGAAAGCGAAAAAGGCACGCTCAACGGCATCAAGCCCGGCAAACATATCCTCGAGCTGCGCGTCGTAGCGGCCGATCACGTAACCGAACTGGACGCCAGCGACAGGGTCGAATTTACGGTCAAGTAGAGCTGCATTTCAAAATCGATCGACCGCTTGCGAACTGCCGGCCGTTCCGCCTAGGATAGTGCTCAGAAACGCGATGAAAGCACGAAGACCAGTTTCGAAGCTTCAGCGCGGCCTCTACCTGAGCGCCGCTGCCGCGTTTTGTTTCTTCCTGATCGCGTCCGCTCCCCATCGAGTGCATCATTTTTTCGAGCAACTGGCCGAATCTTCCGAGCATCACGCCGTTCACGCCGAAACACACGAGCACACCGGAATCGCCCATGATCATCACGACCATGATCATCACGGCCGCGATCACGGTCAACGGCGGCAGCAAGAAACCGACTGTGTGGTCTTGTCCGTCGCGCAGAACGCGCATGCATCTCTCGTGCAACCGTTTAGTTTTGCCATCTTCGAATCCGAGGTTACGCGCCGGCACGAACCGCGCGTCGTAGACGCGTCATCGTTCAATCCCGCACCTCGCTCTCAGCGCGCGCCACCGCTGGCCTAAGTTTTTCCGAGCTACTTTCAGTGTCAAGTTAAGTTGTCTGCTTTCGACAATATCCTTTGTCGAAAGAGAGCTTACGTATTGGCGCCTTACCACTTAGGGACCGTGTCTGCTGCTTTCGGGTCATTTGGACCGTCAATCGAGCGAGGTTCGCGTAGTGGTAGGCGCAAAAGCGATTCGCCTGATGATCCATTCATCGGTGATCAGGTAGGTAATTTTCTATGAGAACGCTAACAATTGTAAGTTGCTTCCTTTTTCTCGGCTGCGGTTCGGAACTGGCCGCGCCGCCGGCGGCCAATCGGGCAGTTCCTCTCGCCTTCGGACCGGAGATCGCTATCGGCGAACCCGAGGCGAATCCTTCGACACCGTTTCTGCGCCACTCGCCGGACGGACGACTGTTTGCCGTCTGGACCGAAGACCACGAGACACCTTGGCCACAAGGAAAGCACTCCGCAGGTGGCCACGCGCACATGAAGGGCGACCGAGCGCCATCGCCGATGCGCAACGCTTTTATCGCTTCATCGAGCGACAACGGAAAGAGCTGGGCGCCACGGCGGCGGGTGAATAGCGAAGTCGAGGCAGTTCAAGGCGAGGAAAACGGACCTAAGGTCGCCTTTGACTCCAATAACCGCGCCTACGTCGTCTGGTCCATTCCCGGTGGCAAAGGCGACAAGACGCGCGCAAATATTCGCTTCGCCATGGAAGACAGTAACGGCAACTTCACACCGGCCCGAACCTTGAACGAGGTCAAAGACGCCGGCCGCTTTCCGATCATTGAAGCCATGCCCGACGGCAACTTCTTGATCGCCTGGATCGACCGCCGGATAGACAACCCAAAGCCACGCCAGCTCTATCTGATGAAGATGGGCGCCACCGGAGAATCGTTGACGAAGAACTACCAAGCCGGCGAAGGCCTGTGCGAATGCTGTAAACTGGGCTTTGCCTTCGCCGCCGGCGGTAAGACGGTTTACATGGTCGATCGCGAGGTGGATGAAAGTAAAATTCGCAATCACGTGCTGCGCAAGTCCACCGACGGTGCCGCCACCTTCGGCGCGCCTGTGGAAATCAGCAACGACGGCTGGCAGGTGCCCTCGTGCCCGCACTCCGGGCCGAGCATCGGCCGCGACAGCCGTGGCTGGCTCCACGTCGTGTGGTTCACTCTGGGCCGCACCGAAAAGGAAGCGGGAATTTACTACAGCGTGTCGAGAGACGACGGCAAAAGCTTCGCGCCGCGCCGGTTAGTCCATGCCAATGCGGCGCCGGAAATTCTCTATGCCAATCTCACCGTCGGTCTCGACGATACGGTCTATCTGGCCTGGAGTAATTTGGACAAGACCAGCAGAGCACAAATTTTTATGCGCACGATATCGGCCGACGGCCGGACATGGAGCGCCATCCAGCAAGTGAGTAACGCGAAAGGCAACGCCAGCCGGCCGGTTTTAGCGCTCCGAAACGATCAGTTGCACGTCGCCTGGACCGAAACCGACAGCGAGGACTCGCGAGTTGTCATGAGAAACGCGGCGGTAAGCCGATGAACACACGAATGACTCAGCGAAACCAGCCGCCTGGCGTGCGATATCGCGCCACTGGCAACATTGTGCTGCGCCGTCCTGTTGATATCGGCAGCGTCGACCGCGTGGTCGCAACACAATCATCACACCGGCCAGTCCGCCGCGCCGGTAGTCGGCGGCCCAGCGGTACCGTTCGAGCTCAAGTCACTCGATGGCAAACCGGTCGGCCTTTCAACCTTCCGCGGCAAACCGCTGGTCGTAAATTTCTTCGCCAGTTGGTGCGACCCCTGCCGCGAAGAAATGCCATTGATCAACGATCTGGCGTCCAAAGGCGCCAAAGACGGTTACAGCGTGCTCGGCATCGCGGTCGAGGACAGCCGCGCGGCCGTAACAGAATTCGCTAAAGAGTCCAAGCTCGTTTTCCCCGTCGCCCTCGATTTGAACAGCACCGTCAAGCGCGCCTACCGCATCTTCGGTCCACCGGCGACTTTCTTTATCGACGGGCAGGGCATCATCCGCGATGTGGTTCTCGGCCCAATCACGCCCGACCGTGCTCGCGCGGCGATGAAGAAAATCAGTGATGAACGATGGATGGAAAAAAGGTAGAATCCGCGGGCCATCGCGACCTGGATAGCGCCGCCGCTGAGGCGGTCAAAAAGTGGCTATTCGAGCCTGCCCGGGCGGGAAAAACACCGGTTGCCGTCTGGGTCTTACTCCCAGTTAAATTTGAGCTAGAATAGCACACGCCCGGTCTTTCATGAGAAAAACATTTTTCAGATACTTGCTGGTCACTACTTCGGTGGGGATCGTGCTGGTGGCATTGAATGTGCCAGCCGGTGCACAGTCCGTGGACTTTAATGGAAGGTCTCCAGTAGACGTCGTCAAGGCCTATCTCCGGGCGATGCATGCCCGCGACTTTGATACTGCTTATGGCTACGTCTCCGCCAGCGATCGCAGGGTGCGCGGAAAGGGCACCTATCTTCGCTCTCATGAAAATTTCATTGGCTTTGCCCTGGATCTCGCCAGGCGGCTCGCCACAGGCATGGAAGTATGGGCAATCAAACAGCAACTCGGGTCGTCGAAGACTCATCTTGAAATCGGGTATCGCGCGCCAACAGCCGATGAGCTGGCCTTGCAGCTTCTCGATTGGGATCCCGCCAAGCTCAACGCGCTTTCACCCGCTCAGCAATCCGCGCTGTTCGGAGCTCTCTCCAAGCTCCAAAGCAGCGGGAAGATGATCACCATCGAAGGTCGTGAAAACTTCGACTTGGTGCGAGAACGGGAGGGTTGGAGAATCTTCTTCGATTGGCAGGCGCACCACCGAATTGTTTTCAAGAGCACCCAGGCCGATCGTCAGGATTTGACGGTACGGTTTTTGCGCAACGATCTTTTCGTTAAACGCGAAGAGCCCTTTCAAGTAGACCTCGCCGTCACCAACCGTACGGACCGTGCGATTGTCGTAAAACTCAATCATCTTTTCGCACCACGCCAAATAGAGAAAAATATCGATATGATCGCCTGCGGCTCCCTTGGGCCCTTGCACCTTCAGCCGCACGAGATTCGGAAGATCTCCAGCGTCTATCTCTTGCGCGGCGCTTTATCCGACGAAGCGCCGATTGGAATCATTTATGACTTCAATGTCACGCATCCACCGGACAAGAGATTTGCACGCCTGAAAGATCAAACAATGAGGCAACAGTGGCGCTGAGGCAGCATCATCACAAGCCAGTCCTCATTAGGCTCGGGATTTTCTCGCAACTGCTGCTGGCTCTGGCGCTCGGGGCTATGAGTAACCGGCCCGCTTGCGCGTCCGAGGAACCCGCAAAGGTTGTCGAAGCCTATGTGCGCGCGACCTATGCGCGTGACTTTGTCGAAGCGTATCGCTTTATTTCCGCCGATGACCGCAAGGCGATGAACGTCAATCGTTATGTTCAGCAGCGCGGCGCCTTCAGCGGCTTCATTCTCGAGGCGGCGAAAAAGCTCAGCGAAGCGGTTGAGATTCATCCCTTGAAGCAGCAAGCTCGGGGTAACCGCATGGATCTCTTGGTCAAGTACCGGGTTCCTGATACCAAGAAGATCGCGCCTGTTCTTTTGAATTGGGATACGTACCAGTTGAATTCATTGAATCCCGTCGATCGAAAACAACTCCTTGCCACCTTGGAAAAGAAACGACGTGATCGCTCTCTGGAGATGATAGAGGGCGAAGTCAATTTCGAGCTGGTCAAAGAAGGCAGCGACTGGAGAGTGTTTTTGAACTGGGCTTCCGGCGTTAAGATACCCCTGCGACTTGATCTATCCCAGGCCGCCGATCTGGACGTGTCTATTTCGCAGCCGGAGGTCATGGTTCAGCCCGGTGAAATCTTTGACATAGTTCTTAAGGTCAAAAACAAAACCAAGGAGCCCATCACGGCGCGCATCGGCCATTTGGTCGAGCCGCAAGCTCATGCCGACTATTTGGACTTCGTTCAGTGCGGTTTTCTCTTGCCGGTGACGATTCCGCCAGAAAAAGAAGAACAGTACTTCGGCACTTACATGGTCCGTGGCAGCCTTCCCGAAGGCGTGCGGCAACTAAGTTTGACGTATGATTTTCGCATTCTTCAGTAAGGTTATCGCCGTCGGCGGCCTGTCGCTCGGGCTCCTCTTGCCAGCTTTTCTCTTCGCGCATGTTCCCGACACGCCAAAAAGTTCAAGCAAAAATACCACCGCTGTTGGTGTTAGAGTGCTCGATTTTGTTCTGGTGAATCAAGACACTCAACGTCTCGATTCGACGCAGCTCCGCGGCAAGGTGCTGGTGCTGAATTTTATCTTCACGACCTGCACAGATGTTTGCCCGCTATTCACGATGAATCTCGCCGCGCTTCAGCGCAACCTCAACGGTCGCTTCGGCGGTGATATTTTCTTCCTGAGCATAACCACCGACCCCGAAGTGGATTCGGCAAAGCATCTGAAAGCTTACGGCCAACGGCACGGCACCGATTTCAAGAATTGGGCATTCTTAACGGGCTCCGAAGCGCAATTGAAAGCGGTCTGGGACAGCTTCGGTATCACGGTCATCAAGAAGGGCCGCGGGTTGGTGCAGCACACGAGCCTCACCACCGTCATCGACCGCCAGGGGGTTCGACGATTCAATTATCTCGGCGAGAAGTGGCGGATCCAAGATCTCGAAAGAGATCTCTTGACCTTGCTCGACAAGAAAGCTTGATTTCTCCCAACGCAAATCTAGCGGCGACCCCGGTTTTATGGTTAATTGCTTTTGCCATGAGTTCGAGATTCCGATCGTCTAATCTGCGTCGAGGGGAAAAATGAAGAATATCAGCCGCTGGATGCTCGCAGGACTTTTCGTCGCGCTCACGCTGGCTCCAAGTCGCGTAAGCCTGGAAATATCCGCCCACGCGCAGGATGCCCCTTTCGATAACAAGAAGATCGTCCCCTTTGTTCCCTCGCCGCAGGAAGTCGTCGATAAGATGATCGAGTTGGCGGGCGTAAAAAAGGGCGATGTCGTCTACGATATGGGCTCGGGTGACGGCCGCATCGTCATCGCCGCGGCCAAAAAAGGCGCTCGCGCCGTCGGCTTCGAGATCGACGGCGATCTCGTGAAAGAGTCGCGCGAAAATATTCGCAAGGCCGGCGTGGAGAACCTGGCGGAGATCCGCCAGCAGGACATTCTCACCGTCGATTTTGCTCCCGCGTCGGTGGTGACCATGTATCTTTTGCCCGACGTCAATTTGAAGCTCAAACCAAATCTGTTGAAGCAGCTCAAACCGGGCTCCCGCTTGGTCTCGCATTCCTTCGACATGGGCGATTGGAAGCCCGACAAGGTCGAGCGCGTGGACGGCCGCACGATCAATTTTTGGACTATTCCCGCCAAGAAAAAGTAGCGCGTTGGGTATTCGCGGAGATTTTTTAACTTAACTGAGCGAATGCCCGCCGCCATTAAAAGGTCGCTGCTTTTCCTGATCAGCGTCGCGCTCCTGGCCGCGCCGCTGTTCTTTTGGTTCGGCGTTGAGAGCCGCCAAGAGGAGCCGCTCGACACGCTGGCGAAGTATTTGAAAGTCCTTTACGCCCGGGATTTCCGCCAGGCGTATCGTTTCATCTCCGCCGCGGACCGCGAGCTGAAAAGCCGCAGCGACTACGTGCGCGAGCGCGGCGCGTTTCACGGGCTTGCACTCGACGCCGCGCGCAAGCTTTCGGATCTCATCGAAGTTTATCCCGTAAAGCAGGATGTTGATGGAGCGCGCAATCGAGTGACAGTCGCTTTGAAGCTTCCCGACGCCAATGCCGTCGGCGATTTACTTCTCGACTGGGACGAGCGGCGGCTCGCTGACTTGCCGGTGTCCGAGCAGAAAAAGCTGCTCGCGCGCATCGAACAGCTCGTGCGCGACGATCAGGTGCCGATGATCGAAGGTGAGGAAGAATTCGTGCTGGTTCAGGAAGGGTCCCAATGGAAAATTTTTCTCGATTGGGCCGCCGGCGTTCAGGTCAAGTTCGCCACCACACTGCCGTCGAATGGCGCGCTGGCGGCGGAACCGGTGAGCAAAGAAACCGTCGTTCGCTCGGGCGATCTCTTCACGGTGGGCTTCAAAGTAAAGAATCCAGGGAAGAATGAAATTCTGACCCGCATCGTTCACCGGGTGGAGCCTAAAGAAATGACCGAATACTTGGATCTTGTGGAGTGCGCGTTGCTGCTGCCGGTGCGCCTGCGCCCTGGCGAAGAGCAGATTTTCAACAGTACCTACATCGTGCGCGGCGATCTCCCTGACGGCGCCAAATCCATCGCTGTGAATTATGAATTCCAAATCGAAAATTAACGGGTGGATTGCGGCTTTTGTGCTTGGCGCAGCATCCCTGTCCGCGACGAGCTCAGCGCATGTTCCGCTACCGCCCAGAGAACCGAGCGACATCGGCCGGCGTGTGGTCAACAAGCCTGTGCCGGACTTCAAGCTCACCGATCAAGACGACAGGCCGTTTCAATTCGCCGGCGCGCGCGGCAAGGTTGTTCTCGTAACTTTTGTCTTCACCACCTGCCCGGACGTCTGCCCGCTTTTCACGGCCAACTTCGCCGGCATCCAGCAGCGGCTCAACGAGAAGAAGATAACCGACTACCTGCTGCTCACGATCACCACCGACCCCGAGCGCGACAGCGCCGCGGTCCTAAAAGAATACGCCGGCCGCTTCAAAGCCGACTTGAAGCGCTGGTCATTCCTCACCGGCGCACGCGCCGAATTGAGCAAAGTGTGGAAGATTTTCGGCGTCAACGTGGTCAAAACCGACTCCGGACAAGTGCAGCACACATCGTTCACGACCCTCGTCGATCGCCAAGGCAGACGCCGCGTCGATTATTACGGCGACAAGTGGCGGGAGAAGGAGGTTCTCAAGGATATCGAATGGCTGCGCGCGGAGAAGCCGTAAGAACTGAAGTGATGGAGTGTCGGAGTAATGCTCAACCCGGCACTTTATTATCAGCCACGCCTAGGTTGTCTAACGAAGCACATACACGCATGAAAGAATTTCGTTCATGCTGAGCCCGTCGAAGCATTCCTCGGCCCTTTTCGGTGCTTTGCTTTTTTTTGCCTCCTACCTCGTCGCCGATGTGGCAAACACCGCTGAGCGCGCTCAAGGCGTCTTGGAAATCCGGATCAAAGACCACCGCGACGCCATCGGCGACTTCGCCAAGCTTAATATCAATATCGATAAGATCCTGATCAGCCCGAACGTTGGGCTGAAGGTCTGGCAAACCGGTTGGCAAGAACTCACCGCTTCACCCGACACGGTCGATCTGACGAAGTACATTGGCAAGACCACAGCCAAAGTATTTCGCTCGAACATCGATGCAGGACCGTTCGATGCCTTTCATTTGAAGCTCAAGAGCATCGACGCCGTGCTCAAAAAAAACCAGAAAAGCGCACCGGTTAAAAATACGCTCGGGCCGGTGAAGCTCACCTTCGATGTTCCTCCAAAAGGCGAAACAATCCTGGTGATCGACCTGACCGTGGTGGATTTATCCGACCACCCGCCGCGCGGCTATGAGCTGGGAATCCGCGGCTACGAGCTCTACACCAACGGCAAGCTCATCGGTAGAATCCCGCCGAATTAAGTGGAAGCGAATAGCGCCGCGTGGCGTTGTGGCAATGCGCAGATTTAGAAACGAGAACATTGGTTCTCTTTGTTTCCCCGCAGTCGATTGTTACCGCCCGTCGGCCGGGGATGGTTTTCCTTGCACTGGAGATTGCCGCTGGTTCCTTCCACCCGGGTCCGATTCAAGATACACGCCCCGGAAGTCGATCCCTCCGGAGCCTTTAAGGCGGTGAGATCTTTGGTCTACGTTCCGTGCGCCCAGGAAGTGAGATACTTGTGCTGTTCCGGAGTCAAGGTGTCGATGCGAATGCCCATGGCACCGAGCTTGAGCTTCGCCACCCAGTTCTCGACGTCGGTCGGAACCTCGTAAACTTTCGGTGTGAGCCTGCCGCTATTTTTTACCGCCCACTCCGATGCGAGCGCCTGGGTGGCAAAGCTCATGTCCATGACCGAAGCCGGGTGGCCTTCGGCGGCGGCGAGGTTGACCAGCCGGCCTTCGCCGATCAAGATAAATTCTCTTGCCGCCCGGCAGCACGTAGGCATCGACGAAGTTGCGGACGTTTTTCTCTACCTTGGTGGAAAGTTTTTTCAGCGCCTTGAGATCGATCTCGATGTCGAAGTGGCCGGAGTTGCAGATCACCGCGCCGTCTTTCATCGCTTTCAGATGATCTTCGGCGATGACGTGCATGTCGCCGGTGAGCGTGATGAACAGATCGCCGATCTTGGCGGCTTCTTTCATCGTCATCACTTCGAAGCCGTCCATCGCGGCTTCCAACGCGCGCACCGGATCGACTTCGGTGACGATCACCTTGGCGCCCATGCCGCGGGCGCGCGCCGCCACGCCCTTGCCGCACCAGCCGTAGCCGGCGACGACGATGCGCTTGCCGGCGATGAGCATGTCGGTGGCGCGCATCACGCCGTCGATGGTCGATTGCCCGGTGCCGTAGCGGTTGTCGAATAAATGTTTGGTCGCGGCGTCGTTGACGGCGATGACGGGAATTTTCAGCGCGCCGTCCTTCTCCAGCGCGCGCAGGCGGATCACGCCCGTCGTCGTTTCTTCCATGCTGGCGACCAGATTGGAAGCGAGGTGCGCGTAATCGGTGTGCAGCAGCGAGACGAGATCGGCGCCGTCGTCCATCGTGATCACCGGCTTGTGATCGAGCGCCGAGCGCAGGTGCTTGTAGTAAGTTTTGTTATCTTCGCCTTTGATCGCATACACCTGAATCTTGTCGTGCTTGACAAGAGAAGCGGCCACATCGTCCTGGGTGGAAAGCGGATTGGACGCGCACAAGAGCACATCGGCGCCGCCCGCTTTGAGCGCGTGGACCAGGTTGGCGGTTTCGGCGGTAACGTGAAACAAGCCGAGAAGCGCATGCCGCGCAGCGGCTTTTCTTTCTGAAATCGCTCTTTGACTCTTTGCAATACCGGCATGTCCTGGCCGGCCCAGAGAATCCGTTTCCGCCCGCCGTCCGCTAGACGCAGATCTTTGACGTGGTAGTTTTTTCCCGCCATCGTAACCGCTTCCTCCGCTTTCGCTTTTGTGCTGTTTAAGCTCGGCCTGCCGCCTTCTTGAGATCGGCCGCCCGGTCGGTTCTTTCCCAGGTGAACAGATCTTCTTCCGGCGCGCGCCCGAAGTGGCCGTAGGCCGCGGTGGCGCGATAGATGGGCCGTTTGAGGTCGAGAGTTTGAATGATGCCTTTGGGACTGAGATCGAAACTGTCCTGCACGATCTTGGCGATCTTGCCCTCCGGTATCGCGCGCCGTGCCGAAGGTATCGACGAGCACCGAAACCGGCTGCGCTACGCCGATCACGTAGGCGAGTTGCACCTCGCAGCGTTGCGCCAATTCCGCCGCCACGATGTTTTTTGCCACGTAGCGCGCCATGTACGCCGCGCTGCGGTCGACCTTGGAGGGATCTTTGCCGGAAAATGCGCCGCCGCCGTGGCGGCCCATGCCGCCGTACGTATCGACGATGATTTTTCGGCCGGTGAGACCGCAATCGCCCTGCGGTCCGCCGACGACGAATCGCCCGGTCGGATTGACATGAAAAATGGTATCTTTGTCGAGATAGTCGGCGGGAATCACCGCTTTGATGACGCCGTCGATGATGGTTTCCTTGAGCTTGCCGTAGTCGACGTCGGGGCTGTGCTGGGTGGAGATCACGACGTTTTTGACCTTCACGGGTTTGCCGTCGCGGTACTCCACAGTCACCTGTGACTTGCTGTCGGGACGAAGAAAATACGCTTCGCCGCCCTTTCGCACCTTGGCGAGATAGTGGACCAAACTGTGCGCCATCTGGATCGGGAACGGCATCAACTCGGGCGTTTCATCGCAGGCGTATCCGAACATCATGCCTTGATCGCCGGCGCCTTGTTCTTTATGCAAGCCCTTCGCCTTCGGTTACGCCCTGCGAAATATCCGGCGATTGCTGCTCGATCGCGGTCAAGATGGCGCAAGTGTTGCCGTCAAACCCCATGGCGGAATCGGTATAACCGATTTCGCGCACCACCTCGCGCACGATATCGACGTAGCTCGACTTTGGCCTTGCTGGTGATTTCTCCCGCGACCACGACCATGCCGGTTTTGGCGAGACTTTCGCAAGCCACGCGGCTGTTCGGATCGCCAGCCAGATGAGCGTCTAAAATCGCATCGGAGACCTGATCGCAAAGTTTATCGGGATGGCCCTCGGAAACGGATTCGGAAGTAAATAGGAAATCTTTACCAGCCATGGGGCTGACCTCCAGCGGCCTGAGAATTCAAATTTTGAATCAATCTTCTATAACGAATACCGATGGGGTATTCAACCCGGATTGCGCCAACGCGCTTGGCTCAACCCCGCAGCGCACAATGCTAAACCCGTGAAGACGCTCATAGGACGCGGCCGCAAAGTCTCTTCATGCCCCCGGCGGCAACCCTCTTGATCTCCCACCTCGGACTACGATCCGTAGCAGTAACGCATTGCCCACGTAAGGACTGCGCCCCGGGGCTTCCCTGCGAATTTCGGATTCAACCTTACTCGTCTTCGTTGAATCGGTTGTCGATGAGCCTCTCGATAGCTTTGACGGCGCGCTCGGCGTCCTCGCCGCTCGCTTCGACCTGGATTTTGCTGCCTTGAGCGGCGGCGAGCGTGAGCACGCCCATGATGCTTCGGGCGTCGATGGTTTGGCCGTCTTTGGAAAGACTCACGTGGGCGGAGAATTTGTTGCGGTCTGCACGAGCAAGGCGGCCGCGCGCGCGTGCAGTCCAAGCTTATTCTTGATTTCGATCTTTTCGAACGACTTTGCCCACGGCGTCTATTTCTCGATATCGCGGTGCTTGACGTGAATCCGAAAACGGCCGTCGCCGAATCTTTTCTGCAATTCTTCGATCAAAACCACGGAACGATGCCGCCCGCCGGTGCAACCGAGAGCCAAGCGTGAGACTGCTTTTGCCCTCGCGCTCATACAGCGGCAGAGCAAACTCCAGGAGATCGTAAAGGCGGTCGAGAAACGTCCGCGTCTCGGCGTTGCCAAGCACGTACTCGCGCACTTCGGCATCCGCGCCGCTCTTTGGCCGCAGCTCATTGACGAAGTAAGGGTTCGGCAAAAATCGCACATCGAAAATCATGTCGGCATCGTGGGGAATGCCGAATTTGTAGCCGAAGGACGTAAAGAACAGCGCCATGCGCCGTCCGCTCGGCGCCTGGCAGAACTGCTGCTCCATTTCACGCTTGAGGTCGTGCACGTTGAAGTCGCTGGTGTCGATCACCTTATCGGCCAAGGCGCGAATCGATTCCAACGCCTTGCTCTCGCGCGAAATCCCTTCTTGAATCGATTCCTCGCCGGCTTGCGGATGGGGCCGGCGGGTTTCACTGAAGCGTCTCAGCAGGACGTCGTCGGCAGCGTCGAAAAACAACACCTGGACCTGATGGCCGGCGGCGCGCAGGTCCGCCAGCACCTCGGGCAGCGCCTGCAGAAAGTGCCCGCCGCGCAGGTCGACGCCGAGCGCGATTCGGCGAATCTCCTCTTGGTAGCCCTGGCACAGGTCGATGAACTTGGGAATCAGCAGCGCGGGAAAATTATCGACGCAAAAAAAACCGTTATCTTCGAGGGCGCGGATGGCAAAACTTTTGCCCGACCCGGACAGGCCGGTGATCACGATGATGTCCAAGCCGTTCGCCATAGAAAATCAAAACTTCTCGTCCTCTTCCGCGATCAGCGTGTAGAGCTCCTGGCTGGCTCTGCGCCGCCATCAGACGGTGCCGAAATCCGTCGTCCTTGAGCAGGCGGGAGATCCGCGCCAGCGCCTTTAAATGATCCGCCGCGGCGTTTTGCGGCGCGATCAAAGCAAAGAACAAATGGGTCGGCTCGCCGTCCAACGACGCGAAGTCGATCCCCTCCTGGCTGCGCGCAAACACGCCCACAACCCGATCCACGCTCGGCAGCTTGCCGTGGGGAATGGCCACGCCCTCGCCAATGGCGGTCGTGCTGATGCGCTCGCGCTCGAGCAAGCACGTCGAGAACTTGCTTCCCATCGAGCTCCCGGTGGCGGGATGCGAGCAAGGCCGCCATCTCTTCGATGGCGCTGTTCTTGTCGCGACACTCGAGCCCGGGGATGACGGAATCGACACTCAAAAAGTCGGTGATTTTCACGCTTGAACCTTTTGTGAAGCAGCCTGTTCTCGGGCGCGGGAGTAATCGGCGCGCCGCTTCTCTTGCCGATCGCGCGATCGCGGCGCAATGGAGGCCATCCGTCATGATCGCCCTTCGACGCGCTCGTCCGGCGGGACTCATCGACGCAGAAAGGGTTGGCGGCGTTTGGAAGAAGGAAGAATGCCCATAGCCTCGCGGTATTTGGCGACCGTGCGGCGGGCGATATCGATGGAATCGCTCGACAGCATGGCGGCGATGTGCTGATCGCTGTAGGGCTTGCGCGGATCTTCGGCGCCGATAATGCCGCGAATTTTTTCTTTGACGCTCTCGCTCGCGACGTCCTCGCCGTTGCCGCCCTTGAGCCCGCTCTGGAAAAAGAATTTGAGCTCGAAAAGTCCCTGGGGCGTGTGCACGTATTTGTTGGCCGTGGCGCGGCTCACGGTGGACTCGTGCATGTGAATGTCCTCGGCAACGTCGCGCAGCACCATCGGCTTGAGCTGGCTCACGCCGTGGTCGAGAAACTCCTGCTGGAACTTGAAAATGCTTTGCGTGACTCGAAAGAGCGTTTGCTGGCGCTGCTGGATGCTCTTGATCAGCCAGGTCGCCGCCCGCACTTTTTCTTGCAGATACTGGCGCGCCTGTTCCTCTGCCGCGCCCTCCTGTCCCGCCATCCGGCGGTAAAGCGAGCTCACCCGCAGGCGCGGCACGCCGTCATCGTTTAAGTAAATCAAATATTCATCGCCGACCTTCTCGACGAAAACATCGGGCAACACGGTACGCACTTCGTCCTGCTCGAAGCCGCGCGAGGGCTTGGGCTCCAACGATGCGATCAGGTGCGCCGCCTCGGCGATCTCGTCGATGGTGATGGCCAGATCTTTCGCCAGCTTTTCATATCTTTTGGACTCGAGAAAGCTCAAGTGATCGGCGACGATGCGCGCCGCCAGGCTGTCGCTGAGCTTCAGGTTTTCGAGCTGGACCAGCAAACACTCGCGCAGATCGCGCGCGGCGACTCCGACCGGGTCAAAAAACTGAATGCGCCGCAGCACGACTTCGAACTCTTCGGGAGTGCTTTCCGTCGCGTTGCAGATCTCGTCGCGGCTGAGCGCCAGATAACCGTTCTCATTGAGATTTTGAATGATGTGCAGGCCGATGGTCGATTCGCGCTCGGTAATTTTGGACAGGCGCAGCTGCCAGATCAGATGATCTTCCAGGGTGGTTTTCTTGGTCAGGCTGTTTTCCCACGACGGCGGCGAGTCGCCGTCCTCCGACGTCGCTTCGGCCGTGAGCGAGCCGTGAATCGAATTGGAATGGGTATCGAGATATTCCTGCCAGTCCAAAGTGCCAATCTTGTCGACAGCGGAAAGCTCGCGGTTGAGCACCGCATCGGTAGCTTTCGACACCGGGGATCACCTCCGGAGTTTCGCTGCGCGCCTGCTCGCTGGTTTCACCCTCTTCGGTCGGTCCCTCCTCCAAAGCGGGATTTTCCTGCAGCTCCTTGGACACCATCTCTTCCAGTTCCACTCGCGAGAGCTGCAGCAGCTTGATCGCCTGCTGCAGCTGCGGCGTCATCACTAGCTGCTGCGCCAGTTTTTGAACCTGTCGAATTTCAAGAGCCATAGCTAGAACTTAAAACCTTCTCCCAAATAAAATTTGCGCGCCTTGTCGCTGGCGGCGATGGTTTCGGGCGTGCCTTCTTCGAGCACCACGCCTTCGTTGATGATGTAGGCGCGGTCGCAGATTCCCAGCGTCTCGCGCACGTTGTGATCGGTGATCAAAATGCCGATGCCGGTGCTGATCAGCCGGCGCACGATTTTTTGGATTTCCGCCACCGCGATCGGATCGATGCCGGTAAACGGCTCGTCGAGCAGCAAGAAGAACGGCGACAGCACCAGCGCGCGTGCGATCTCGACTCGCCGGCGCTCGCCGCCGGAGAGCGTGATGGCCATGTGGGTCGCCAGATGCGCGACTCCGAGCATCTTCATCAACGCGTCGGCCCGTTCGCGCTGCTCGCTCGCGTCCAAGTCCAGGGTCTGAAGGATCGCGCGCAAATTATCTTCCACCGTCAGGCGGCGAAACACCGACGATTCTTGCGGCAGGTAGCTGATGCCCGCCTGCGCGCGCTGGTGCATCGGCGCGCTCGTCAAGTCGTCGCCGTTCATGGAGACCCGCCCGTCGTCGGGCCGAACCAAACCAACCATCATATGAAACGTCGTCGTCTTCCCCGCGCCATTGGGACCGAGTAGACCGACCACCTCGCCGCCTTTGACTTCCAAGCTGATGCCATTAACTACCCGCCGCCCGCCATAAGATTTTGCGACCGACTCCGCCTTGAGGACGCTCATTCTTTCTTGGCGTCCTCTTTTTCCTTGCCCTTGAGATCCTCGGGAAATACTGTCGCTTCCACGCGTCGCGCTTTGCCGTCCCCTTCCGCCGTCGCCTTGTCTTGCTCGATAAAGTAGATAATCTTGGCGCCGCTCACTTGGCTGTTTCCTTGGCGCATCACCGGGCTGCCGGTGAGAGTGACGGTCTTGGCCGTGTCGTCGAAAACCGCCTTGTCGCCGGTGGCCACCCGATTGCCCTGGGTGGCATTGACCTTTCCCTCGGCGACGATTTGTTTCATCTGCTTCATTTCAGGATCGAAGTAGGCGGTAAGCGTCTCGCTGCGCATCGTCATGTCGTTCTGAATCGTCACCACGCGCCCCTTGTATGTAATCGACTGTTTCTTCTGATCGACTTCCATCCAATCCGCGGTGATGTAGATGGGATCGTTTTTATTGAACTCAAAAGTTGAGCTGCTTTTCTTGCCATCGTCTTTGGCGCTGGCGGGAGCCTCGCCGGCCAAGGCGGGATGCGCCATCGACAAAAGAATAACGAAAGTTATCAGGCACCAGCCGGCTCATCGTCTCATCCCCCGACCCGCGCGTTGGCGCGAGGCCACGGCCTTTTTTTTGCCGAGCTTTTCGGGCTCGATCTTCGTCTTGACCGCCTGAATCATGCGAATCTTTTTCTCCTCCAACTCCACTTCCATGCGGGCGCCTTCCACGGAAATCCCCTCACCGACGACGGTCGTGCGACTCGGGAGCACGATCTGGTCCGTAGCGGGCGTGTAGTTCGCCTCCTCGGACTTGAGCACGTAGCCTTGAAAAGTCACTTCGATGCCGCCCCGCAGCTCCATTCGTTCCAGCTCTTTTTCATTGAGATAGATAACCGCCTGGTCTCCTTGAGTCTCGGCCACTTCGCCCTTCTTGTCATAGTAGTAAAATCGCGGCTTTTTGATCACCGCTTCTTTTCGTTCCTTGTAGTAATTGGCTTCCTCGCCGAAAAGCTCCCAGACCTTGCGGCCGTCTTCGATCTTGGATCGATGAAAGTCTTTTATTTGAAGGGCGGACTCAGGCAGGTAATCGAGGGCCTTCAGTGGATTTGCCTTAATTTCTTTTTGCACGCGACCGACGATCTCCGCGACTTTGTAGGTCACCCCTCCCAAAGAAGCGAGAATCCCGGCCAACAGAATATATCGCCTGACTTTACGCATGACGCCTCACGTAAAGTGCAAAAGTACCACTCTTCAGGAAGCCTGTAAAGGAAGCGGCATGAATATTGCTAAAATTGCTCTGAAAACTGAAAAAACTCTTTTATCTTCCGACGATCTTAGCGATCAACCCCGACCACTGGCCCTGGCTTTTGAGCAGCAGCTCAGCGACTTCGCGCACCGCGCCGTGTCCGCCGCGGGCAGCGGTTACGAAGTCGGCGGCAGCGCGAACGCCTTCCCAGCCGTCGGCGACCGAAAAGGCGACGCCCGCGCGGCGTAACAGCGGGAGATCGACGATGTCGTCGCCCATGAAGGCAATCTGGGCGTCGCTCAAGCCGGCGCCTTTGCCGGATCGACTCGTAGGCCGCGAGTTTGTCGCGCACTCCTTGTCGGAGGAGACGAACGCCGAGATCCCTGGCGCGATGGCGCACGCTGGCTGAAGAGCGGGCCGTTAGGAAGCCGACTTCGATCCCGCCGCGCAAGAGCAGAGCGATGCCCTGCCCGTCGCGCACATGAAAGTGCTTGGTTTCGACGCCGCGGTCGTCGACGATGATGCGGCCGTCGGTGAGCACGCCGTCGACGTCGAGCAGCAGCAACACGATATTTTTGGCCTTGCTGCGAAGGCGCGCGGGAATACGCTTCACGGCGCGCTCGCTCAGATCCCCGTCTTGAGAATGTCGTGGAGATGAATGATGCCGACGGGTTTGCGGCCGCCGTCGAGCACGAACAGGCAAGTGATCGGACGCGTGGGGTTCGCTTCCATTTCCGCCAGCGCCTGGGCGGCGAGCGCGTCTTTGTCGATGGTCCGCGGACGGGCAGTCATGACCTCGTCGGCTTTCTTGTGGAGAATCCCATCGCCGTGAGCTTGCAATCCGCGGCGCACGTCGCCGTCGGTGATGATGCCGACGAGCGCGCCGCTTCGCGTCGATTACGCCGGTCACGCCCAAGCGCTTGGAGGTGATCTCGAACAGGGCGTCCTTGACGGACATGTCGTGGCGTACCAACGGCAGTTCCTCGCCTCGATGCATCAAGTCCTCGACGCGTAAAATCAGTCTGCGGCCCAAAATACCGCCGGGATGGCGCACCGCGAAGTCTTCTTCCTTGAAGCCCTTCTGTTCCAGCAACACAACCGCCAGGGCGTCGCCCATCGCCAGCGCCACCGTCGTGCTCGCGGTGGGAGCCAATCCCAGCGGGCAGGCCTCCTTCACACGGACGTTGAGCACCACGTCGCCCGCGCGGGCGAGCGACGACTCCGGATTGCCAGTCATGACGATCAATTTGATACCGTGCAGCTTGAAATGCGGCAGCAGCTTGAGAATCTCCTCGGTCTCGCCGCTGTTGGAGACCGCGAGGATCACATCGCCCTTCATCACCATGCCGAGATCGCCGTGCATGCCATCGCCGGAGTGGAGAAAAAACGCCGGTGTGCCGGTGCTCGCAAAAGTCGCGGCGATCTTACGGCAGATCAAACCGGACTTTCCCAGCCCGGTCACCACCACCTTGCCGCGACATTGGCGCAACATCTGCACCGCGCGCACGAAGCTCTCATCCAGGCGCTCGACCATGGAGAGAATTCCCTCCGCTTCGATGCGCAGCACGTCGGCGGCGCGCGTGAGCGCTGCGCTCGATTTCACGCCCGCCCGCCGTGCGCCTGCTTCACCAGCGCGTCCACCTGCTTGACGACCCGCAAGAGACCTTCGAAATCTTCCAGTTTGAGCGAATTGGGGCCATCGCTCATGGCGTGGTCGGGATCTTCATGCACTTCCATAAAAAGCGCGTCCACACCGGCGGCGACTCCGGCCCGCGCCAGCGCGGGAATATACTTCCGTTCGCCACCCGAAGCATTGCCTAGCCCGCCCGGCAGCTGCAGACTGTGGGTGGCATCGAAGACCACCGGATAGCCGAGCTCGCGCATGACCACCAGCGAGCGCATGTCGGAAACCAGATTATTATAGCCAAAGGAAGCGCCGCGCTCGGTGAGCAGAACCTGATCGTTGCCGGCGGCGAGGATTTTGTCGAGCACGTTGCTCATGTCCCAGGGCGCGAGAAATTGCCCTTTCTTTACGTTGACGACTTTTCCCGAGCGCGCCACCGCCAAAACAAAGTCGGTCTGGCGGCAGAGAAACGCCGGGATCTGCAAGACGTCCGCCACCTCTTTCACCGCCGCCACCTGATCGATCTCGTGAACATCGGTAAGAATCGGCACGCCGATTCGCGCTTTGACCTCGGCGAGGATTTCCAACCCCTTTTTCAGGCCGGGACCGCGGAAGGAGTTGACCGAAGAGCGGTTCGCCTTGTCGTAGGAAGATTTAAAAATATAGGAAACGCCGGCTCGGTCGGCTTTTTCTTTCAGCGCCGCGGCGTGGCGTAGCGCCGCTTCCCTGCTTTCGATCACGCACGGACCGGCGATGACGGCCAGCGGCGCGTTCCCGCCGATTTCAATGCGCCCGACTTTGACGACTTTGGTTGCCATCGAGATCAAGGCCATTGCCCGCTAGCTGCGGACGATTTTCATTCTCGGCTGTTCCGCCGCCGCCTTGCGGTTCGCCAGCGCTGCCTCGATGAAACCCCGGAAAAGCGGGTGGCTCGCCATCGGCCGGGATTTGAACTCGGGATGAAATTGACAGCCGAGAAACCACGGATGACCCCTGAGCTCGACGATCTCTACAAGGCTGCTGTCGGGCGAAAGGCCGCTCAGAACCATGCCCCTGGCGCCGAACTCGGCGCGGTAACTGTTGTTGAACTCATAGCGGTGGCGGTGGCGCTCTTCGATCTTTTCCCTGCCGTACAATTTCGCCGCCAGGGTTTCGTTCTGCAGCACGCATGGGTAGCTCCCCAGGCGCATGGTCCCGCCCTTGGCATCGATGGCCTTCTGTTCCGCCATGAGATGAATCACCGGGTGCGGCGTCTGCAAATCGAACTCGCTGGAGTTCGCACCTTCCAATCCGCAGACGTTGCGGGCGAATTCGACCACGGCCATTTGCAAGCCGAGGCAGATGCCGAAGAATGGAATCTTATTCTCGCGCGCGTAGCGGACCGCCGTGACCTTCCCCTCGGTGCCGCGATCGCCGAAGCCTCCGGGAACGAGAATTCCGTCGGCGCTCTTCAGTAGCGCTTCGCATTCTTCGTCTTCGACCTTTTCCGCTTCTATACACTCCAGTTCAACGCGGACGCCGTTGGCGATGCCGCCGTGGACCAAAGCTTCGAGGAGGCTCTTGTACGATTCCTTGAGACTCATGTATTTGCCGACGACCGCGATGTGCACGGAGTCACGCGGGTCCTTAAGAGTCTGGACGACCCGCCGCCAGGTTTCCAGATGCGGCGCGCCGGTCCAAATATTGAGCTTCTCGACGATGCGCTCGTCGAGCCCCTCCTCGTGAAACACCAGCGGGACTTCATAAATCCACTCGACGTCTTTGGCGGTGATCACCGCGTTTTCCGCCACGTTGCAGAAATGAGCGATCTTGGTCTTGATCTTCTTGTCGAGCAGGCGATCCGTGCGGCACAAAAGAATGTCGGGCTGGATACCCAGTCCGGTGAGCTCCTTGACGCTGTGTTGGGTCGGCTTGGTCTTGAGCTCGCCGCCGCCGGTAATAAATGGCACCAGGGTG
This sequence comes from uncultured delta proteobacterium, assembly GCA_963745035.1. Lineage (GTDB taxonomy): Bacteria > Desulfobacterota > Binatia > UBA9968 > UBA9968 > DP-20. The sequence goes on from CAVUVW010000014.1 coordinate 363,745, forward strand.
AGATGAATATAGAGCACATTCTCGCGGCCCCAATCCCACGCGATTTGGCGCACCGCCTCGAGAAACGGCAGCCCCTCGATATCGCCGACGGTGCCGCCGACTTCGCCGATGGCGATGTCGTAGCCCTCGGCCGCAGCCAGAATGCGCCGCTTGATCTCGTCGGTGATGTGCGGGATCACCTGCACCGTGCCGCCGAGATAATCGCCGCGCCGCTCTTTGGCAATCACGGTCTCGTAGATCTGGCCGGTGGTGCAATTGTTCTTGCGCCCCATCGGGGTCGACACGTAGCGCTCGTAATGGCCGAGGTCGAGATCGGTTTCCGCGCCGTCGTCGGTGACGAACACTTCGCCGTGCTGGTACGGACTCATGGTGCCCGGATCGACGTTGATGTACGGATCCATTTTCAGCAGGGTGACCTTGAGTCCCCGGCTTTCCAAAAGCGCTCCGATGGACGCCGCCGCGAGCCCCTTGCCGAGCGAGGACACCACCCCGCCGGTGACAAAAATGAATTTGGTTTTGACCGTCGCCATGCGTTTCCCTCTCAGTGCGCCCGCGCCGTCCAATAGCGCGCGGCGTTTCTTAGATCCGCCGGTGTATCGACCTCGATCGACCGCTCGTCCACTTCCGCGACGTAGATCCGGTAGCCGTTTTCGAGCGCTCGCAGTTGTTCCAGGCTCTCGATCCGCTCCAGCGCGGTCGGCCGCAACCGGGCGAACTTGAGCAAAAAATCGCGCCGGTAAACGTACAGTCCGAGATGGCGATATCCCCACAAGCGCCGGCCCGCGCGGCGAGCGCGTGTCTTGCCGCTCGCCTCCACGGCGTCTTGCCGGATGTAGGGAATCGGCGCGCGCGAAAAATACAAAGCAAAACCCGCGCGGTTCACGAGCACCTTCACGATATTGGGATTGTGCCACTCCTCGGCGGAGTAAATCGGCGTGCACACCGTGCCCATCGGCACGGCGGGATTGCGCCGCATCGGCGCCACCGCGCGCGCGATCGTCTCGGCGTGAATGAACGGCAAATCGCCTTGCACGTTGACCAGCCACCGCGCTTGAATCTTGCGCGCCACCTCCGCCAGACGGTCGGTACCGCTGGTATGGCGTCGCGAAGTCATCACAACTTCGCCGCCGAAGCTCTTGACCGCGCGCTCGATGCGGCGGTCGTCGGTCGCAACCAGAACTCGCGCCAGCCCGGGGGCCTTGGAGGCGCTCTCGTAAACATGCTGGATCATCGGTTTGCCGCCGATGTCGGCCAGCGGCTTTCCCGGCAGACGGGTCGAACCATAGCGCGCCGGGATGATCGCCACAACGCTCATCGATTCATTAACTCAGATGTGAAAACGCGTACACTGGCATCATCGTCGGGACGGGTTCCGCCAAAAAGAAAAAACCGTAACCGCTTTCGGCGAAAGCGCATTACGGAATTTTAATATACGCGGCGCATAAAAATGTGTCAACGAGTTTCTGCCAATGGTGCTCAGGGAAATTCGAATTCCATCCACGGGAATTCGTGCCGTCATGCGCGCGCGAAAAAATTACCGCAAAAACTTCGATAAGCGCAACCGGCGCTACCGTCGATCGAAAGGCGCATGACCACGTGAGCGCGCGGGAGAATGTCGCAGCATGGTTGGAAAGCCCAAGAATAGGGGATGGAGAGCGCGCAGGCAGGCCGCCGAAACGCTCAGGATGTCCGCAGCGACCACTCCAAAACCGGCTCGGTCGGGCGCTCGCCGGCGGCGACCTCGATGCGATCTCGACCGGTCTCCTTGGCGCGGTAAAGCGCGTGATCGGCCGCCTGCAGCAGCGATTGGCTGGTGCGCCCGTGCACCGGATAGAACGCCACACCCATGGAGACCGTCACCGCCTGGATCGATTGACCTTCCTCGCGCACGATCATGCCAGAGAGGTCGCTGCGCAGCTGTTCAAGCCGCTGGCGGGCGTCGTCCACGGAGATATCGGGGAGGATAATCACGAATTCTTCGCCGCCGTAGCGGCAGACGATGTCGCTGCCGCGAAACTTGGCTTTCAGCAGCTCGCTCCACTCGCGCAGCACGGCGTCAGCCGCGGTGTGGCCGAAGGTGTCGTTGAGGCGCTTGAAGTGATCGATATCCACCATCGCCACTACGACCGTCCTGCCCAACCGCTCGGCCCGGCTCAATTCGCGGATCAGAGAGTCCTCCATGTAGCGGCGGTTGAACAGTCCCGTTTGCGGATCGCGGATGCTCTGGTTCTTGAGCGTCTCCCGCAGGCGGAGATTGGCGAGAATCAACGACAGCTGCTCGGCGGCGGCGAGCGCCGACTGGGCGATGATGTTTCTCACCCCTTCGTGGCTCTCGGCATAGCGAATATGCAGCAAGCCCATGATTTCACCGTGGGCGACCATGGGCAGACACAAATACGCTGTGCCGTTCTCCAGCTCGACGTGTTTGCAGACGAGGTCCGTTTCCTCGGACGCCATGCCGTGCGGCTTGTTGCGCCGCAGCGCCCAGCAGTCCTCGGGGTCGAGAATCTTGTCGAACTCGCCGTTGGGCTCGCCCCAGTGGCTCACGCTTTCGAGCAGGTTGCGCGAGGCGGCGATCATGTAGAGCACCCCGCGGGTGCCGCGCAGCAGCAAGGGCAGGCGGCGCGAGATCACGTTGTGGGCCTCGTCCAGGTTGCGGCACGATTCCAGCAGCTCGACCATCTCGCTGACGAGCCTCATTTCCTGGTTGCGCCGCTCGAGCTCAAGCACCGAGCGTTGCAGATCGTCGTGGGCCTGCTGGAGCTCGCTTTCGACCAATCGCCGCTGGGCGTTTTCGGCTTCGAGCTCCTTGGTTCGTTCGGTCACCCGATGCTCCAGGTTGGCGTTGAGCGCCTGCACTTCGCCGGTGCGTTCGGCCACCCGGCGCTCGAGCGTCACGTTGAGCGCGCGGATTTCCTCCTCCACTCGCTTGCGCTCGGTGATGTCGACCACCGAAGCCAGCACCTCGGTGCCGCCGGGCGCGGGAATCGCATTCAGGCTGATTTCGACGGGAATCTCTGTGCCGTCGCTGCGCAGCGCGAACAGCTCGCGGCCCCGGCCGATGGAGCGCGGCTCGGTTCGATCGAAAACCTGCTCGGAATGGCCGGCCTGCGCGGCGCGGAAGCGGGCCGGCAGCAAAAATTCGGTGGGCTTGCCGAGCAGCTCTTCGCGCGAATACCCGAACAATTGCTCCACTTGCGAATTGACCAGAGTGATCGTGCCGCTTTCGTCGATGCGCAGCATGCCGTAGGGCGCCGACTCCACCACCAGGCGCAGTTGCTCCTCGGCCGATTTCTGCTCGCTGTTATCGACGTACATGGCGCGGGTGCCGACGATTTCGCCGGCGCTGTTGCTGACCGGATCTCCCCGCACCAGCACCGGGATCAGCGCGCCGTCGCTGGCGATCAGCTCGCGGTCGCCGGAGACGACATTGCCTTGCATGGCGTCGCGGTAGCCGTTGTCTCCCAGCAGTTTGAGGCGCGACGACGGCGAATGAAAGTCGGCAAGCGGACGACCGATGACATCCTTGCGCGCGTATTTCAGCGTCTTCAAGAAGACTTCATTGCAGTCGGTGATCACCGGCGCGCCGTTTTCATCGCCGGTGAGGACGTACATGGCGGGCGCCGCGTCGAACAGCGCGCGGTAGTGCCTCTCGGCGAGTTGCATCTGCAGCAGCGCGCGGTCGCGCATTCTGAGATAAAGGATCAGCGCGGCGGTAATCAGAATGCCGATCAGCAGCACCCCGAGGCTGTCCCAAATTGCTCCAATACCTGGGTAACTCGCGCCTGGCCGTGCCACCAGCAGCAACTCTCGGCCGCCGAGCGCCAACTGTGCCGCCTGGTGCGAGCCGATTTGCGCTTGCACGAGCTTCTGCACGTTGGCGGCCGGGAGTGACTCGTTCCACCCTCCAGACGTCGCCGCGAACGACGCCAGGTGCAGCGGCTCCTCGTCGTCGGTCACGTCGAGCAGATGGATTTCCCGGTTGCGAAACGATCCAACGGCCGCGGCGGATTTGGCCAATTCGATGATCGGAATTTCGATTCGAACTATTCCCAAGAACTTTTCCCGTCGCTGCGCCACCGAGGCGGGATCGGCCTCGTGATCGAGATAGAGCGGATCGTAAAGGTAGAGCCGCGGTCGGTCCTTTTTTCCGCGCGCCGTGCTCGCGAACGAAGCGGTGGTGCGATTAAAATCGCGCGCCGCATTGAGCACCGCCGCTGTTTCCGGAATCGACGCCAAGTCCAGCCCGATCTCGCTTGGGTGATCGCCCACCGGCTCGGAAAAGAGAATCGGATAGTATTCCGGGCGGCTCCCCGCCGCTACCCGCTCGCCGAGGGTCGTCCATTCGAAAACTTCGAACTGGGGCGCGCCGTCCACCCGGGCGCGCGCCTCGAACTGTGCCCGCCCCTCGATCTTGACCCGCGGCACCCATTGCAGCTGCGCCGGGGGCCGGTCACCGCCGGAAAGCCGTGCGAGGAACTTACGAAAGTCCGCGCGCCGCACGCCCTCCGCGGTGGTCAGCAGACCTTTGACCGCGCGCGAGCGCTCCACTGCGCGTTCACTACTTCTTTCGACTTGGCGTGCCAGCTCGTGGACATCCTGGCGCAGTTTTTCATTGGCGGAAACGATTTTGTTTTGCCACATGAGATAGGAAACCACCAAGGAGAGGCCGAGCCAAACCGTCGTGATCGGGAAAACGATGGGCGTGAGCGCGCCCCGCCGGCGCCAGGTGAGAATCATCATCATCAGCAGGGGCGTCAACGTCAATATCCCCGCATAGTCGCTCACCCACAAGGTGAGCCACACCGACGCCGCCTCGCTTGTCGAAAGCGCTTGAGTGATTTTCAGCGCCGCCGCCGCGACCGACGGCGAGATCACCGAGCTGAGCGCCACCAGCCCGATGAAAAGAAGAATATCGCGTGCGGTACTCGGCGCGCGCCGTAAATGCGGGGCCTCGCTGTGGACGCAAAGATCGGGGATGAAGCGGCGAATCAACAGCGTCGCCGTCAACATTTGCAGAGCCGCCGCCGTGGCGATCGCCAGTGGTGCCGCCGGCGCCGCCAGACCGTCGAGCGCTTGAAAACTCACGATCAACGCGCCGATCCAGACGCCGATGCCGCCGCGATAGCCGATCGCCAGGCCGACCGTCAGAGCAATCGCTGCCGGCGGCGAGAGCGGAGAACCGTGGCCGTACAAAGATAAATGGGGCTTGATCTGGGCGCTCAGAACATACAGGACGGCGACGACGACTGCTTCAAGCAACAATCGGAGCGGCAGCCGTGTCGAAATTGCTTTCATTCCTTGCACACTATCGCCGAAACTGGCATCCCGCGGATTCGTTCTGAGCGTCGTTCTATTCCAATGCCGGATACGACGAATTAGAGATCGAAGCAGCGCGATGCATCTGAGAAAGCCGACGCGCTCGTCAAAGATATTTCAAATCAATTATCCGCTCTCCGCGGATGCCTTGTCAATCACGCGCAGGCCGTCGTTGAAAGCGCCCGTTCAGGTGATCGCGGGCGCACCGTGCTCATTTCATCCTGAATCTCAATTTGACCGACCATGTCGTCGCCGGTCACGTAGCCTTTCCGCGTTTCGATTGAGTTTGGCTTGCGCGATGCCGCCGAACGGAGCAACGACGTGCCTACAAACGCTTGAAGGACTGATCCCGGCGACGACGTCGGAAACATAAAATGACGGCGGTCTCGGTAATCGGTCGAATAGCGGGCATGCGAGATTTCATGGGATGTCCAGCGCGGCCGTTTTTCAAAGGCGAGCCTGGTATTGCAATCGCGCATCGGCGGCTTGGCTGCGAACCTCTTGAAACCTCTTGACTGCTCACGGCCTGAGCGTGCTAGGAGGATAGTTTAGTTGCTCGGCGAATATCGCACAATGTAGGAAATCGCGATAAGTTCGCCAGAAACGTACTTGCGAGAGCAAATGATGACAAGTCTGACACCGCTTAGCGCTGGCTTCGCGACCATCGGACAAGGCGCGGGACCGATGATGGTGACTTGGAAGGCCGGCATCTTCGAACGTCACGGACTCGCCATCGACCGCCCGCGCATCATGGGCGGCGCCAGAGGCGTGGTGCGCGGCCTGATGGCCGGAGAAATCCAGTTCGGCAACCTGGCGGCGCCCGCGCCGCTTCGAGCCAACCTCAAGGGCGGAGCGGACGTGGTCTTTTTAACCGGTGGCATCAATCAGCAATTCGTCATCGGCCGTCCCGGCATCCGCCGCCGTGAAGAGCTGGCGGGAAGGAAAATCGGCACGGTCGGTGACGGCGGCATCGGTGATGTGCTGGTGAAGTTCATCGTCGCAAAATTGGCCGCGGCAGGCATTACGGGCCTGCGCGAAGAACCGCTAGCGCATGGCGCGGCGGCGGAGCTCGAAGCGCTTCTCAGCGGCAAAGTCGATGCGGTCGTCGGCACGCCGCCCGAGTGCATCGACACGATCCGCCACGGCTGCCACTATCTGATCGACTTCGCCGAGTACGGCTTCAACTACGCCCTCGGCGGCATCGCCGCGCGGCGCGCCTACGTCGAAAAGCATCCCGAGATCACGCGCAAGTTCGTCAAAGCCTACGTCGAAGGCATGCACCGCTACCGCACCGATCGCGAATTTACCATCGACGTCCAGGCCGACTACAGCGGCATCGCCGATCGCACCATCGCTGCGGAAACCTACGATCTCACCCGGCCCGGCATGCCGCGCGCGCCCTACCCGGTCGCGGCCGCGTTGCAAACCCTGCTCGATTTTATGGCCGGCGAGTTGCCGGATGCGAAGGGCGCCGACGCGCGCAAGTTTATCGACGATCGCTTCGTGCGCGAGCTCGAAGACGACGGCTTTATCGACTCGTTGGAAAAATAGCGGCGTTTGCGCCCATGGCGGAACAAATCATTCGACTGCGCTTTTGGCTTGCCGTCCTGTTCTTTGCCGCGATTCCGCTCTTTCCCACCGGCGCCGCGAGCACCGACGGCTTGCTCGATGCCGCCAAGCGCGAAGGCGAGCTGGTTTATTATGCGTCGATGAATCTGGGCGAAGCCAATAGCGTGATCGGCGCCTTCGAAAAACGCTACCCCTTCGTCAAAGTCAGGCTCAACCGCATCGGCAGCGAGAAGCTCTTGACCCGGGTTCTGACGGAAGCGCGCGCGAAAAAATTCTTTGCCGACGTGATTCAAACCGTCGAGTTCAGCATGCATGTCTTCCAGCGCAGCGCCATCCTGGCGCGCTACACGACGCAAGCGGATGCGCTTTACCCGAAAGAATTCAAAGCAGAGGGGTTTTGGACGACGGCTTACTACAACGCCTACGTGACCGGCTATAATTCCCGCCTGGTGCCGGCGCGCGCCCTGCCGAAATCCTATGACGATCTGCTCGATCGCCAATGGAAAGGCGCATTGATGATGGAAGGCACCAAGGCGGATTGGTTCGCCGGCATGCTGCAGATCATGGGCCAGGAGCGCGGGCTCCAATACATGCGCGCGCTCGCCAAGCAGCAGCCGAGCCCGCGCGAGGGCCACGAGCTGCTCGCCCAACTCGTCGCCGCCGGCGAGGGTCTTTTCGACATCAATATTCCCGTCGCATCGGTGGAGCGCATGAAGGAGCGCGGCGCCCCCATCGACTGGACGGCGCTCGGCCCGGTGCCGGCGATCATGGTCGGCATTGGGCTCGCGGGTCACGCCCCGCATCCGAACGCGGCGAAGTTATTTTTGGAATTTGTCCTGTCGCGCGAAGGGCAAAAACTGATGCAGACGCCGGGACGGCATGTCGCCCGCCGCGATCTTCCTAACGATCACAGCGCGCGGCTTAAAGAGCTCCAGATCGTTCCGGTCAACCCGGCGCTGGCGGAGAAACTTGACGAATACGCCAAGCAACTGCGAACGATCTTTGGCAGTTGACTTGACTCCAACACGAGAGCCGAGACCCAAAACTCCAAACATACAGCCTAAGGAGGCCGCCATGCGCTTCATGTTTTTGAATCATTCATATAAACGCCATTCGGCCGAGCTTGAAGCGCATATCCTCAAGCTGCTTAAAAGCTACGCCGCGCCGGACAGCACTTTCGAGATCGCTTATCCCGAAGATCTCGGCGGCGGCGCGGTCTTGAGCTTGCTCGAAGAGCGCAAGGCGTTGTCCGGCCTGCATCATATTCTGGAAACTCCCGCGCTGGTCAAAAAAGCCATCGAAGCGGAGCGCAGCGGATTTGACGCGGTCATCCAGAGCAACACTTTCGACCCCGGGGTCGAAGCCAGCCGGCTGGCCGTGCGCATTCCGGTGATCGGCCTGCTGCGCGCTTCCCTCCACTTTACCGCGAGCATCTGCGATAAATTCGGCCTCATCGTGCCGCTCGAAACGCACATGCCCCACACCATGCGCATGGTGCAGACCTACGGCATGGCGAATTTTGTTTTGGGCATACGCACCGTCGGCCTTTACGACACCGGAGATTTATCCGGCTATCATGACGTCGTCGTCGAGCGCACCCTCAAAGTCGGCAAGGAACTGGTCGAACAAGGAGCCGAGGCGATCATTCCTCTCGGCGGAAAAATTTATCCTTACGTCGTTAAGCCTGAAGAGCTGGCGCCGCATCTCGGCGTGCCGGTGATCAACACCAAGGCGGTGGGCGTGAGCTATGCCGAGCTTATGGCGCGCAACAAGATCCAGCACAGCATCAAAGCGTATCCCTGCCCCACTGGGCTCGATCCCGACGCGGTGTCCGAACGCGCACGCTGAGCGGCTGCCGCTCCGGTTGAAAAACCCCACGAAAGCCGAAATGGTGGAGGACAAGCCCAGCGGTTTTTGTCACGCTCGGCAGAAGCCTATTTTGCAAGGGAAGGTGCGGCATGATCATCGACGGTGACGGTCATTTTTTCGAAACGGAAGAAATCTTCGACAAGCACATGGAACCGGCGCTCAGAAACTATCGTCCGAGACTGCTCTCGGACGACCAGGGCCATAATTTCTGGGTGGTCGATGGTCAGACGCCGTACAAAAGACCATCGATCAAAGGCGCGGGCGCGCCGGGAACCGCCGCACCTCCGGGAAACGCGCTGCAATCGGCGCGGCGGGCCACGCCGGGAAGCCAGACGCTCACCAATCTCAAAGAGCGGCTCGATGATCTCGACCGCGAAGGCATCGACGTTCAGTTTATCTATCCAAGTTTTCTCCTGCACGTGAACGCCTGGCCGGACGGCGTCTTGGCGATGGGCGTTTGCCGCGCCTACAACACCTGGCTCGCCGCAGCCTGCAAGCAGGCGCCCGATCGTCTGAAAGCCGTCGGCGTGGTATCGCTGCAGGATGCCCAGGGTGCCGCCAAAGAGCTTTCTCGCCTGCACGATATGGGTGTGCCCGCGGTTATGATCAACGGCACGGCGGGCGCCAAACGGCTCGACCATCCGGACCACGAAGTATTTTTCGCCGAAGCCGATCGTTTGAAAATGCCGATCGCCGTGCACTTCAGCCTGCAGTTCCCGGTGGTCGACAAACTCTTCGAGCACCACTTTCCCAACCGAGTGCTGGCGGGCATCTTGCCGATCATGGCCGGCCTAACGAGCGTTCTCTGTTCCGGATTGCTCGATCGTTATCGGAATCTGAAATTCGCCTTTCTCGAAGGCGGCATCAGTTGGGTGCCGGCGCACGTCGAGCGCATGGACGATCATTTCGAGAACCCTCGCTATGGCGCGCGCGATCTGCTGAGACATCCGCCCAGCGATTATTTGAAATCGGGCCGGATTTTTTTCGGCTGCGAAGGCAACGAGTCGTTTCTCGGGCGGGTGGTAGAGGAGGTCGGCGAAGATCTGTTCATATTTTCCTCCGACTACCCGCACGCCGACCGCACGGAAGGTACCGCCAAGCTCCTGCGCGAGCGCGACGACATCGCCGCTCCGGTGCGAAAAAAGCTGCTGGAGGAAAACGCTCGCCGTTTTTATGATATCTAAGGAAAACGAGGTAGACTGAGAGACCAATTCCAACCGGGACCGCGACCGCCGTGTCGCGCGGTTCCTTGCATCTTTGCCAGTGGCGCCGCACGTCCGAAAACGCTTGCTTGATTTAGGCCCATCACTTGGTACACTTTTTTCAACGAGGCTTCGCTGCGGCGAAGGAGGTGTGGAGATGGACCTGCCGAAATGCCAAAAGTGCAACAATGGGCTATTGATTCCACTATCCGATTACGGCCAGGAAGGCGCATCGGTACAGTATAAAGCCTGGGCCTGTACCAATCCGGATTGCGGCTTTTCAATCCGCATCGACAAGGGCGAGGTAAGCTACGGCAAGAGAATCGAGCCGAAGCACTGAAGCGTCGTTGAGCATTTCATAGACATCGGCTGCTCGACCCCATCACTCCAATACTCCACTGCTCCATTATTCCAATCTTCTCACGCCGGCATGCTCCGGTTGAAACTCTGAATCGCTCTGCCGAAGAGTTCGCACCCCTGCTTCAAGGCAGCCAGGCATTTTTGCTGCATCGCGCCGTCGGTAACGTAACGGCGCAAGATCTCGGGCGCAATCCACTCGTGTCCTTCCTCATCGGCGAGCAACGTGTCGCGATAGATGGCAGCGGTTTTCGGGTCGATGGCTGACACTCGTTCGATAAACGACTTCGACGTTCGTGGAAAGAATTCTTCGTGGCCGAACTGCACGCTGGCGATAAGCTCGCAAAGCGAACCGAGCTGCGCGTGAAACTCCCACAGCTCCTTGAGCTCGGGCAGAGGATGGTTCCACAGCGCGTCGGGATCGCCGTTCAACTCGCTGATTCTTTTGCGTAAGATCGCAGCGTGCTTGAGCTCGTTGACAACGTATTCCGACATCGGCTGCTGCAGATCGAGATCGGGGATTTTCCCGACCCACGGCGCGGTCACTTCGGCGGCCTTGCGCTCCATCACGACGCCGAACTGGAGACGGCGCAGGACCACGGCCGGCGCCAGCGGTTTTTCCGCGCCGTAGCTCTTCCGCTCGGCATTCATTTTTTCCCAAAACTCTTCTCTCGCCGCGACCAATTGCTGGAGAAACTTTTCAGGATCTAAGGCTTCCATGATTTCCTCCGCAGGATCGACATCCCGTTTGACACACAGAATATTTAAGGTATTAACAATACAGGAAATTTACTGCGAGTAAAGGCAACTTTCTCGGCCTTAATCGCAAGTATTCACAACTTGAAATCTGCTATGGAACCCGCCGAAGCGAAAGCGTTCGTCGACAATCTCTACAAAGACGTTTACGCGCATTGGGATAAAAAGATCAACCGCGGCGCTTTCATGACGCAGTTGCGCAACGGCACCCTGCCCCTGCCGTGCCTGCGCCGTTTTTTTAAAGACTGGGGGCTTTTTTCCATCGAGGTCGTCGCCCTAAACGCCGTTTCCTACTACGTCCATCTACCGTTTTTTGTCGAGAACTACGATCTGCTGCCCGCGTTTTCCGATAAGATCGCCGAGGAACTCATCGCGCCCAAGCCGCCGGGTCACATTTTGATTCTGCTCGAAACCGCCAACGCGCTCGGCTTGTCGAAAAAAGAACTCTTCGAGCAGCCCGCGTCCGCTCCCGGCCGCGCGATCAGCGATTACTGCCGGCGCGTTTTTCAGGACGGCTCGATCATCGAGCTCTGGGGCGCGCACGCCTACGAAGAAACTCTCGCGCATTGGTCGAAACAATGGGGCACCGCGCTGGTCAGCCACTATGGCATGAGCAAGCGCCAGTCGATTTATTTCACCGAACACGCCGAAGCCGACCTCGTGCAGCACGAGGAGCGCATGGGACACGGCCCGATGAATCGCATGATCCTCCAGCGCATCGTCGAACAAGGAAAGACTTCGAAAAAGCTCGGTTACGACCCCAAATACTGCGCCTTCACCATGGTGGATCTGCACGCGCTGATGGAACAACACGCGCTGGAGAATCCTTATCAGGCGTAGACTGTTGTGGCAACGCAGTCCAGCAAGCTGCAAATCTGCACGACACCATTCACCACGAAGTGATTTATGAGCTTACGTACGCTAGCCCGGCGCAAGCTTCTCATCGGTCAACGAACGGTTTACGCCTTGATTGGCGACGAAGAACTCGATCACCCGTCCGGCAGCCATTCGAGGCGGCCCGGGAATTTGCCGGTGACAAAACCCACGTGCCCGCCGGCATGTGGAAAATCCAAAGTCACGGCCTCGGACACTTCGTCATTTTGCGGCAGCGCGCTCTCCGGCAAGAAGGGATCGTTGCGCGCGTTGATCAAGAGAGTCGGCACGCGGATCGATTTCAACCACCGTTTGCTGCTCGTGCTCGTCCAATATTCATCGGCGTCTTTAAAACCATGAAAGGGCGCCGTGTAAAGATCGTCGATGGCGCGAAAGGTCTTGCACGCGCGCACGGCGCGCGCTTCGATCGACAGACCGTGCGCGGCTATCTTGTCCAGCACTTTCGGCCGCATCGACTGCAGAAAGTGTCGCGTGTAGAGGAGTTTTCCCACTCCGAAGTCGAGCTGCTGCGCCGCGGCTTGCAAGTCGAGCGGCGTCGATACGGCGACCGCCCGGGCAACGATTTCTCGCGCCGCTTCGGTCTTTTCGCCCAGCCACTTGAGCAGCATATTCGCGCCGAGCGAGATCGCGACGACGTGGATCGCGCGCGCGGGCTCCCGGCTTTTCAGGCGGCGCAGGATCCAATCGATCTCCTCGGAATCGCCGGCGTGATACGAGCGCGGCAAGCAGTTGGCCTCGGCGCCGCAGCCGCGGAAGTGCGGCACGACTCCCGGCCAACCGCGCCGCGCCAGCGCGTCCATTAGACTGATCGCGTAGTGGCTCCGCGAGCAGCCTTCCAAGCCGTGAAAGAGCACCACTAGTTTGGCCGGGTTTGCCGGCGCATCGAGCCAGTCGAGATCGATAAAGTCTTCGTCCGGAGTGCGCCAGCGCTCGCGCCGATAAGGCACCGCAAGATGCCTGGACAAAAACCTCGCGTAGATCGTCTGCAAATGGCCGCCCGGCAGCCACCAGGGCGCAACATACTCGCCGGTGTTATTGTCCTCCTTGGCAAACTTTGCGTCTTTGCGCGAGATCATTCGTAGTCCAGTAGTGGGGAAAAAATCCGAAATCCGAAACAAGCCTCCAATTCTGAAAATTCTAAAACTCGGATACAGAGACAGCCTTGGTTTCAGCCTTATGTTTTCTGCTCATTTGAATTTGTTGCATCCCGATTTGAAATTGTTTCGGATTTCGTGCTTCGAATTTGTCTCTATTATCTATTTCCGTAACTTCTCCGGCGGCGCAAAGCCGTGGCGCAGGGTGTTTTCCGAGATCGTTCGCGGTTCGAGAAACTGCAACAGATAATCGGGGCCGCCCGCCTTGGAGCCGATGCCCGAGAGCTTGAGCCCGCCGAAGGGCTGGCGCTCGACCACCGCGCCGGTGATACCGCGGTTGATATACAAATTGCCGACGCGAAATTCCTTGCGCGCCTGCTCGATATGCGCCGGTGAGCGCGAGAACACTCCGCCGGTGAGCGCGAAAGCGGAGCGATTGGCGATGTGCAGAGCCTGCGCGAAATCGCGCGCCTTGATCACGGCGAGAACCGGACCGAAGATTTCTTCCTGGGCGATGCGGCTGGCAGGATCGACTTCGCTGAAGATCGCCGGACCGACGAAGTAACCTTCCTTCGGCGCCGCCATCTCCAGAACGCATTTCGCTTCTTTTTTGCCGAGAGCGATGTAGCGGCCGATGCGCTCCTGAGCTTCGCCTTCGATCACCGGCCCGACGGCATGGCGCGGATCTTCCGGCGGGCCGATTTTCAGGCTCCGCGCCGCCTCGGTCAACCGGGATAGAAACCGGTCGTGCACTTCGCGCACGAGGATCAGCCGCGAGGCCGCCGAGCACTTTTGCCCCTGGTAGCCGAAGGCCGAGTCGATGACGTGGTGCACCGCCTCGTCGAGGTCGGCGTCGCCATCGATGATCACCGCGTTCTTGCCGCCCATCTCGCATACGACCCGCTTCACGTGCGCTTGTCCGGCGCGCTGCGTGTAGGCCTCGCGCAAAATCTCCAAGCCCACTTCGCGCGAACCGGTGAACGCGATCAAATGAATCTTCGGCGACCGAACCAGATAAGCGCCGATCTCGCCGCCGCCTTGAAGGAGCTGGCAAGCGTCGGCCGGCAATCCGGCAGAGCGTAAAATATCCATGAGATGCACCGCCATGATCGGCGACTGCTCGGCCGGCTTGACCAGCGCACAGTTGCCCGTCGCGAGCCCCGCCGCGGTCATACCGGTGAGGATTGCCAGCGGGAAATTCCACGGAGCGATGATCGCGGCGATGCCGCGGGGCTCGTAAAAATAGACGTTGGTTTCACCGGGGAGTTGTTGCGTATCCCGCGGCGCGGCAATGCGGAGCATCTCCCTCGCGTAATAATTCAGATAATCAATGGCCTCGATGATATCGGCGTCGGCCTCGCGCCATCCTTTGCCGACTTCGAAAACCTCCCAAGCCGCGAGCTCCCAGCGCCTTTCTCGCATGATGGCAGCGGCCCTAGTTAAAATCTTGGCGCGCTCTTGGGCGGGAGTACCGCGCCATTCGGGAAAGAAGCGTGCAGTCCGTTCCACCGCTTCCTGTGCCTGATCGACACTGGCAATGCGGACGCGTCCGACGATCTCTTTTGGATTGGCGGGATTAACCGAGTCGAGCCATTGGCCCGCGGTTCGCCTGGGGACGCGCTCTTTGAATTGACCGCGCACCTTCTCGAGGGTTTGCGCAAAGCGCTCCCGATTGTCGCGCCGGGAAAAGTCGATCGGTGGCTCGTTGCGAAAAGCCTCAGCCATGGTTTTGCTCGTTGGACAATAGAGCGTTTGCTTTGCTCGCCGGAATCGGCGGTTTGATCAAGCTCGCGATGTCCCGTCGATCGGCGTAGGTCTGGCGCAGGAAAGAAGTATTGGAAGTATTCTCCATCAGCCGGCGGATAAGATAGGACATGCCGGGCAGCAAGTCGCCGACCGGCAGATAGACGCGCACGCGCTCGCCATGCCGGATGATCGCCTGGCGCACCGGCTCGGCCATGCCGTAAAGCATCTGGATCTCGTAGCCGCCGCGCGGCACGCCGATCATCTTCGCGACGACGATGGCGTGCGCCAAGCTCCGCAGATTGTGGCTGCCAAACGCCGCGTCGATCACGTCGTGATTCTCCAGAAGTAGCCGGCTCAGCCGCTCGTAGCTCGCGTCGGTCTCGGCTTTCTCGAGGTAGACCGGAATCGGCCAGCTTTTCTGTTTGGCCCAGGCGATCTCGCTGTCCCAGTACGCTCCTTTCACCAGGCGCACGCCGATCCTGCGTTTATGCCGGCGCGCCCAGCGGATCAACTCGCGAACGTCCTGCTCGGCATCGCGCAGGTAGGCTTGCAACGCGATCGCCGCGCGCGGCTCCCGGCAGAACTCTTCTTCCTCCAGCACCGCGCGAAAGATCTCCAACGTCAACTCTTTGAACGCATACTGCTCCATGTCGACGGTAATCGCCGCGCCCAGACGGCTTGCCTCGCGAAACAGCTCGCGCAGCCTTTGGCCGACGGCAACCTCGGTGTTGGGGTCGAGCGGATCGAAGCGCGCGCACAACGCGGAGAGCTTGACCGACAGATTGACCCGCGGAATCTTTCCCGCCGGTGCGTCGTCGATCTGCGCGCATGTCTGCCAACTCTCGCTCGCCGTCGCCAATCGGCGTAGCAGATCGAGATAGCGCTGCTGCATGGCCTGCGCTTCGAAATCGCTGACCGTCGCCTCGCCGACGACGTCGAGCGTAAACGCCGCCGGCTCCTTGCGCAGGCTTTCCAGGACCGCGAACAAATGGCCGCTGCTCTCCTCGGCGATAAAGCGGCGCGCTAGGGTAACGACGTTGCGCCGCACCACGGGCGCGACCAGCGTGCCCGCATGAAGCGCCTGGGCGAGAACGGCTAACCCGCCGAGCGCATGATCGACGCGCGAGAAATATTCTTCAAGATGGCGGCCGATCTCGCTGGACGATTCCAAGCTCGGCAAAACGTCGACGAAGCGAAACAAAGCGACGCGCAAAGACTCGTCTGCGAGCGACCAGTCGATCATCCGGCCGAGCAGATCCTTGGCTTCGAAAAGCGACGGCTTGTGCTCGGCCGCTTTATGGTAAAGCGCGCGCGCCAGCGATTGCACGGCGTGCTCGACGGTGTCCGGTCGCGTGGTCATGGAGTTGGAAAAATGATTGGTAACACGACAGCGATCGCGATAGATTCTCCGTCTGATCGCCGCTGTTTGTGTTCGTATAGAACATCATAATACGATCGCCGCCGACGGTGAAAGACCGTGATTTTTCATCGAACAGCTCGTTTCTTTCTCCCTCGCCACGAAGTAGGAGAGGGTGAGGTGAGGGCATCGGTAGAGTAGATCAACGAACGAGACTTTCCCATGAACAAGCCCATCGAGACGGCAACTTCGACGATCACCGGCGCGGAGGCGGCAGTCGAGATGCTCCGAGCGCACGGCGTCGAGATTCTCTTCGGCCTGTGCGGCGATACCAGCTTGCCGTTCTACGACGCGCTGGCGCGCTTGCCGCACGGCATGCGCCACATACTCGCGCGCGACGAGCGCTCCGCCGCCTACATGGCCGACGGCTACGCGCGCGTGTCTGGCAAGGTCGGCATCTGCGAAGGTCCGAGCGGCGGCGGCGTGACTTATATTCTGCCGGGGGTTGCCGAAGCCAACGAATCGTCGGTGCCGCTGTTATGCATCAATTCGGATATTTCCGTCGGCGCGCGCGGCCGCTTTACCCTGACGGAACTGGATCAGGGCGCGCTCATGCGTCCGGTGACGAAATGGAACAGCGTGCTCGACAAAAGCGAAGATTTGCCGGGCGCGTTTCGCGAAGCTTTCAGGCAAATGACCACCGGACGCCCGGGAGCCGCTCACATCGCTCTGCCCTTCGACGTGCAAAACGGCCTCGTGAATCGTACTGAAATTTGCGGCGATGCGAATTTTGGCCGGTATCCTGCCGAGCGCGCAGCGCCCGACTTAGATTCCGTCGAACGCGCCGCTCGATTGTTGCGTGAGGCGGCACGACCGGTTTTCATCTGCGGCGGCGGGGTGATGATCTCAGGCGCCGAGGCCGAACTCGCCCGACTCGCGGAGCGCCTTTCGGCGCCGGTCGCGACCACCATCAGCGGCAAAGGATCGATCAGCGAACATCATCCGCTTGCCACAGGCGTGGTCGGCTCCAACGGCGGCACCCCGGAGACCCGATCAATCGTAGATCAAGCCGACCTGATCATTTTCGTCGGCTGCCGCGCCGGCTCGGTGACCACCGAGCGCTGGCGCCATCCGGCGCCGGGAAAAACAAAGGTGGTTCACCTGGATGTGGACGAAAAGGTTCCCCGAACCAACTATCCTGCTGACGCGGCGCTCCTCGGCGACGCGCAGCTCGGGCTTAGAATGTTGAACGAAGCGCTTGCCGATACACAGCGCCCGCTCGATGCAGCACTCGTGCAAAAGGCCAAGGAACAGAAATTCGCAAAGTTCCAGGCGCTCGCCGAGTCGCACGAAAAACCCATAAAACCGGAGCGCGTGGTTGCCGCGCTCGCCGGCGCGCTCGATGCCGATGCCATCGTCGTCGCTGACGCCGGCACGCCGTGCCCGTATTTTTCGGCCTATTATGAAGTGGGCGAAGCCGGCCGACGCTTTTTCTCTAACCGCGCCCACGGCGCACTCGGTTATTCGATGGCTGCCGCCATGGGCGCGCATTTCGCGAAGCCCCAAGTCAAATGCGTCTCGGTGATGGGCGACGGCAGCTTCGGCTTCACCTGCGGCGAGCTCGAAACCGCCGCCCGCTACCGCCTGCCGATCACTTTTATCGTAATTTCAAACGCCAGCTACGGCTGGATCAAAGCCGGCCAAAAAGCCGGCTACGATCAACGCTATTTTTCCGTGGATTTCGCTGTAACGGATCACGCCGCCGTGGCAGCCGCCTTCGGCGTCAAGAGCTGGCGCGTGACCGAGCCCGGAGATTTGGCGAATTCATTGGGACAAGCCTTGGCGTACGGCGGGCCCAGTCTGGTGGACATCGTCTGTCAGCCGCTGCACGAAGCCAAAGCTCCGGTATCGGAGTGGATTGCGTGAAGCAGGCATTAGGCGCTAGGCAACAGGCAACAGTAAGTCAAAATCGTTCTTCGTTTTCACTGTTGCCTAATGCCTGTTGCCTGTTGCCTTTTTAATTCTTCAGCCGCACTTTGCTGCCGAGATTGGCGCAGTCTTCGTCGGTCTTGAGACCCGCGGCGCGGATGCCGTGCGCGGCGAGTTCCTCGTCGCGCTCCTGGGTATCGCCGGTGACGCCGACGGCGCCGAGCAGCTCGCCATTTTGAGTCGCGGACCAGCATGCCGCCGCCTTCGGGAAAAATCTGATCGTCGGAAGCGCGGATCAAATACTGCATGAACAGCGGTCGTTCCTCGGTACGCATGCGCACCAACGACGAAGAGCGCCCCAGAGCCAGCGCCGCGTACGCTTTGCCGAAGGCCATCTCGAATCGCATCATCGCGGAGTCGTCTTCTTTTTGAAACGCTTTGACCTTGGCGCCGGGCTCGACGACGATCACGCTCATCGGCCGGCAATTCAGCTCGCGGGCCCGAGAAAAGATCGCGGTGATGATCCGGTTTGCCTGCTCCAGATTGATCATATCGATCCCTTCCGAGGGAGGGATTGATGAACGCTATCAAGACTCGACCCGCACAGAGTTTTCTGACCAAAGGGACGGATGCTTCACCATAACTGATTTATGAGTTTACGCTCGCCTCAGATAATAAATGGGAAGTTATCACGGCACGATTCCCGCCAGTCGTCATTCCCCGCACGCGGAAATCCAGGTTTTGTTTTCGCGAATTAGCCTGGATACCCGCCCCCGCTTTCGCGAGGGCATGCTTTCGAATCGCTGGTATGACGGAACCAACTACTCCCCCAGCTGCTAACATTCGCACCCTTCTTTCGAAAGAGCCGCGAAGGCCACGACAATTATCTAAACTAAATCTTGGCGTCCTTCGCGCCTTGTGGTTAGGCCAGTCTTAACTGAACAAAACGGCCGCCAGCTCGGAGCGATATTTATCCGTGAGCGGGTCGTCCGGTCCCAGGACCTCAAAGATCTGCAGCATCGCCTTGCGCGCGCCGTCGTCCTGAAAGTTACGATCGGCGCGCACGATGTGCAGAAACTCCTTGAGCGCTTCTTCATACTTTTCCGCGCCTGCAAGCGCCTGGGCGAGCTCGTAGCGCGCCGCCAAATTGTTCGGCTCCGCCTTTACTTTCTCTCTGAGGGCGTTCAGGTTCTCCGCCGCGCCGCCCTGGAGCTTGAGGCGGGCAATCAAACGATCGGCATCCTTGCGCGCGTCGTCGACCAGAGAAATTTTCTCTAGATGCTCCAGTGCGGCGTCGTTGTCTCCTTCGTTCATCGCGAGCCGGCCGAGCCCGAGCAGTGCCTTGGCATGATTGGGATCGACGTCGATGATCGCCTGGTACGCGCGCTTGGCCTCGGCGGTTTTTCCGGCCGCCTCCAGCTCGGCCGCCTCGTCGGCTTCTTTGTCCGCGGCGGTGGGCAGGAACTTGGACAAAAACTCCCGCACCATCGGCTCGGGCAGTGCGCCGGTGAATTCTGAAGCCAGGTCACCATCCTTGAAAAGCTTCACCGCCGGGATGCCTTGAATGCCGAACACGCCGGCGAGATTCGGATTTTCATCGACGTTCACCTTGGCGAGCCGAAATTCTCCTTTGTACTCGTCGGCAAGCTTTTCCAGCAGCGGTCCGAGGGTTTTGCATGGTCCGCACCACGGCGCCCAGAAGTCCACCAGCACGGGAACTTCGGTGGAGCGCTCCAAGACCTCGCTCTCGAAATTTTCCTCGCCAACGTCGGTAGTCCACTGATTCATTTGCAATGCTCTCTTATCTCCAGCCGTTTAAGCTATTTGGACGGCTTGAACGATTCTTTATTTTGCGATGATCGCTTTGGCGAAATTGCGCACGTTGGCCGCCACCGGACGCATGGCGTAAACGACCGTCTCCCAAATCTCGTCCTCGCTCGCGCCCAGCTCCCGCGCCCGGCCCAGGTGAAGTTTCGCGCCGTGCTCATGGCCGATCGCCAAATTGACTGCAAACAAGATAAGCTGCGCCGCCTTCGGATCCAGCGAACCTTCTTTGTACTTTACGTTGAAAAATTCTTTGTCCGTCGTCATCGCATCACCTCCAAGCGGTCATCGGAATCGGAAGGTACGAAACTCACCGCGGAGACGCGGAGTACGCCAAGAAAGGAAATCTCATTATGAAACGCTCCGAAACTCCGCGCACTCCGCGCCTCCGCGGTCGATCGTATTTAGCTCAATCGTTGGCCGCATCATCATTTATTTTTGAAAGACTCAGGATCGAATGGCGCGCCATTCAAGCGGTACTCGCTTTTCACTTCGGTCGGTTGGCGAATGGTCTGGATCACGTAACATCCCGCTTCGGCGTTGCGCACCACCTTGGCGATCTTCTCCGGCGGCTCGCTTGAAGCGATCTCGCAGCGGGTCTCCACGCCCAGTCCCTGCGCCTGCACGGTTTCCCGCAATACCGAGCCTTCGTTCTTGAAGCGGGCCGTCACAAAAATCTTCGCCTTATCGATGTGGGTTTTGAGCATTTCCCCGTACCGGGAAATTTGCGTGAGCAGTCAAAACCCGACCGATAGCCCGAAGTACGCGAGCGGCGGCGGCGCGGTGTTGTCGCCACCGATACGCTCCCCCTCGTCACAATAAACCGTGAAACCGCGCGCGTGCCCTTCCTTGCGCATCCGTTCCAGGGTCTCGGCGTCGGCTTCCAAAACAATTTCGCGCTTGATCTCCAAGTCATCCGCCATAAATTGCTCCTAGTTGTGGGCCGCCGCTGCTATCAATATAAGAATAATCCCGTGCCCTTGCCAACCTCAGTCGAGTGAAATTTTGTTATCTTGCTCAGGCTGTCGATACTCCTCCGAATAGAGATCCAGCAAGGCTCTGAGCAAGGCGAAGATCACCGGACCGAGGACGATGCCGACCGCTCCGAACAGCGCCAGGCCGCCGAGGATGCCGAAGAAAAGGAAGAGCACCGGCAATCCGAGCCGGTTGCCGATGATCAACGGCTTGAGGACGTTATCCACCGTGCCGACGATTCCGAGCGACCACGCCAGCAGCAGGAAGGCCCTGAGGGTTTCGCCCTGGAGAAACAAATAAATCGTCGCCGGGATCGAAACCAAGGTCGAGCCGCCCACCGGCAGGAGCGCGACGAATCCCGTGACCACGCCCCACAATACGGCGAACGGCACGCCCAAAAAATAATAGGCGAAGCCAGCGAGAAGCCCCTGGACCATCCCGACCACTAGCGAGCCATGCACGACGGCCAAGACCGCATCGACGATATTCTTGAACAAGCGTTGTTGATGTTCCCGATCCATCGGCACCAGCCGCTGCAGCTTGGAAAAAAATTCCTTGCCGTCGCGCAGCAGAAAAAACAACGTGATCAGCGTAATGATGACGTTGACGGTAAAAAGCAATACATTTTGGGCGATACCGGTGGCGCGCTCGACCAGGACCTTGGAAGACGATTGCGCTCCCTGGGCGAGCAACTCTTTCCAGTTGATGTTGAAGTCCATCAAACGGAACGAGACCAGGTTCCACCAACCCACGAGCTGCTGCACCCAGGGCTTGGCCAGCCACTCTTGCTTGCCGTCTTCTTCCAGCAGGGAGCGAAACGATTGAACCAACAGAACCGCCTCTTCGGTCAAAAACTTGCCGAGCTCGATCCCCGGCGCAATGATGATCAGGGCGATGGCGGCGATCACCGTGATCGCCGCGAGCGTCGTCCGCCCGCGAAAACGCTGCAGCAGCCAAATGTAGAAGGGATACACCAGGATGGCGAGGATCGCCGCCCAGGTGATCGCGGTCAAAAACGGCGTCAAGACCAAGAACGCGCCGTAGAGAATCAGGCTAAATAGCGCGAAAAAAAAAGCCGTCACGAGCCAAGTTTGGTTCACCGATCGTTCTCCATTTGCGATAGCTCCAAAACTCTACGCATAAGCTACCCGACCTTCAAGCGCTCGGCTCATTGGACTGGTTTTGAAGCGCAGCAAGCTTGCTACAGGGATATATCAAAACGACTACGCTCGCCTCGACTCGGCAGGCGCTGCGCTCCCCGCCCGCGAAAATAGCCCTGTAGGTCAAGAGCTTGCCACGGAAAGAATTGATCTGGCGCTTGGTACGCCACTTGCGCTATGAACCGTGGTCGAACCGGATACATCGCTTGCCGGACCGTTCGCCTCGATCAACGTCCAAAACTCTGGCTGCCTAATCCCCATGCAGTCCTGCCGGAAGGCTACGCAAAATTTTATGACGAGACAAATTTTTCTGTTGCTGGCTTCTTTGTTTGTGCTGGCGCCTCGGTTGGCTATCGGGCAGGCGACAAAACCGCACCGCGTCGGAGTGATTCATCCCGGCGGCTCACAGTACGAGACCCTCGACGGTTTGCGCCAGGGGCTCAAGGAACTCGGCTTAGAGGAAGGTCGACAAATTGTCCTGGATATTCGCGATCTCAAGGGCGATGCGTCCGCCGCGGACAAGGAAGCCGCCTCGTTGGAGAAGGAAAATGTCAGCTTGATCTACGCGTTGACGACAACGGTGATCAGCAAGGCGAAGGCGGCGACCAGCAAAGTCCCCATTGTATTCGCCATCGGCAGCGATCCGGTTACCGGCGGATTGGTGGACAGCTTCGCCAGGCCCGGCGGCCGGCTGACCGGCGTTCATTATCTGGTGCGCGATCTTACGGGTAAACGGCTCGAGATCTTGAAAGAGATCTTGCCCAAGATCAACCGTGTCCTCACCTTCTACGATCCCACCAGTCGCGTCGCCATTGAGGGGGCAAGCTTGGCGCGCGAAGACGCCAAGCGGCTCGGCATCAAGCTTATCGAACGGCATGTCCGCTCCGTTGAGGAAGTGAAAGCCGAGATCCAAAAGCTCAAGACTGGCGACGCCGATGCGTTTCTTTTCTCGCCAGACCCAATGGTCGGCAGCCAATCGCAGCTCATCATCGATGTCGCAAAAGCGAAAAAGCTCCCCACAATGTTTCAAGAGCAAGGCATGGTCGGAAAAGGAGCGCTCGCTGCTTACGGGCAGAATTATCAGGAGATCGGCTGGGTCTCGGCCAAGTACGTGCAGCAGATTCTCAACGGCGCCAATCCGAGAGACATGAAAATCGAAACCGTGGACAGCGTCGAGCTGGCGATCAATCTACAGACCGCCAAGCAACTCGGCGTGGCGATTCCACCGCAGGTCCTGGCGCGGGCGAAGAAAGTGATCCGGTGATGCGATTTTGGATTAGCGGATCGAGGGCGCGACCGCTAATGGTCACCCTTTGCGCGTTGCTCCTTCTTTTCTCGGTCCGACTCCAGGCGCAGCAAACCGGCAAAGTTTATCAGCTCGGTTTTCTCTCGCCGGCAACCCCACAACCGTCGATCCCTTCCGCTTTAAATCTGGTGCCGAAGCTGCTGCAGGATTCTGGTTACATAGAGGGCCGAAACCTGGAGGTTCATCGGCGCTTCGCGGAAGGCAAACTCGAGCGGCTCCCGCAACTGGCCAAGGAGTTGGTCGATTTGCGAATGGATGTGATCGTTGCCGTCAGCCCTACCGCCATCAAGCCGGCACAAGACGCGACGAAGTCCATTCCGATCGTCATGGGCTTCGGCAAAGACCCGGTCAGGGACGGCTTCATCGCCAGCTTCGCCAAGCCCGGCGGCAATATCACCGGCGTCGTTGTGGCGCCCGAGGATGTGCTTTCCGGCAAGAGATTGGAACTACTCACGGAAGCGGTTCCCCGCGCCAGAACCATCGCTGTGCTCGCGACCGGAGAAGCCAGCTCTAAGCTGCAAATCGCGGAAGTGCAAAAAATTGCGCCGCAGCTCGAAGTAAAACTGGTCATCGTCGAGCTGCAGAAAACGGATTACGAACATGCCTTCGCAACCCTCGCGGCCGCGAAAGCCAATGCGCTTTTTGTTCTAGCCAGTCCTATCCTCAACGCCGGCCGCGACAAGATCATACAACTCGCCGCCAAGCATAGCCTCCCGACAATCTACGAATGGCCCGAGCAAGCCGAAGTAGGTGGCATGATGGCCTACGGCAGTAGCCTGGCGGGATTATCCGGGCGCGTCGCGTGGTATGTCGAGCGAATCTTCAAAGGCGCCAAGCCCACCGATTTGCCCGTCGAGCAACCGACCAAGTTCGAGCTGGTGATCAATCTCAAAACCGCCAAACAAATCGGCCTTACCATTCCCCCGAATGTGCTGGCGCGGGCCGATCGGGTAATTCGGTGATCTGGCAACGATACAAAATGCGAATGGATCGATTCGTTCGATACAGAGAATGCAAGTGAAGGTTGGCGCGCCTATCGCGCGCTAGCCGACAAACCCGTCGACGGGAACCAATCGCTTGGCGACAGGATCGACGGCGAGGAAAAGACTTTCGAGAGCCACGGCGCCGAGCAGCGCCGGACCGTCGGGTGCGATGAAGCATGGAGTCGTAACTTCAACACCGTTCAGAGACAAACGCGCTTCGGCCACCGGCCAGACATCTCGCTGCCCGCCTGCGATTACGACTCTCTGAGAACGGACAGCTTTCAGTTCAAGCCTTTCCGCAAGCGATCGGGGTACCACACTAAGCGTGGCGCCAGTGTCCACCAGAAGCTCTATGTCTTCAGCACGACCTGTTGGACCGGTGAGATAAGCCTTTACGTGAAATAGTCCCATATGAGGGCCCTCAGAAAATTACGGCCATTCTAACGCAGCCGGCAAACAACGCAATATCACTGTGCGCTAGCATGCGGCACACTGTTGGCGCGTTTGGATCAGTAGTCAAACGACAGCGAGCAGAGCACATTGACAGGCTAAGGAGTCGGTCATGAGAAAACCATTTGTCAGTTTCCTGCTGTGCTCGGCGCTCCTGGCGTCCTGCCTGCCAGCTTACGCTCAAAAAATTCCCCGCGTCGGTATTCTTCGGGCCGGTACGCCGCTTCCGGCTGGCGAACCGGATGCAGTCTTACAGGCGCTCCGCAGCCTGGGTTATGTTGAAACGAAGAATATTATCGTGGACATCCGCTATGCCGAGGGTAATCGGAATCGTCTACGTGAATTGGCGATTGAGCTAGTCCAATCGAAAGTGGACGCGATCTACACTGGCTCCAGTCCAGCCATCTTCGCTCTCAAGCAGGCGACCCAGAGTATTCCCATCATTATCGTTAGCTCTACCGATCCGGTTCGGTCAGGTATCGTCGCCAGTCTCGCCAACCCCGGCGGCAATATCACAGGCATGTCCCTGATTTCCGCCGACCTGTGGCCTAAACGCCTGGAGATGATCAAGGAGATTTTGCCGAAGGCTTCACGCGTGGCCATTTTTTGGAACAAGAGCAACACCGGCATGGCGATCGAAGCCAAAGCGACGCAAGACGCGGCCGTTCCCATGGGCATAACGTTGCAAGATCGCGGGGTGAAAGATGCGAGCGAGATGGAGGTGGTTTTCGATGCGATGAGCAAAGAGCGCCCGGATGCGTTCCTCGCCCTCATGGATATCACCCTTGGCGCTCACCGGAAACGCATTTTAGATTTCCTGGCGAAGGATCGAGTTCCGGCCATTTTTGAAAGTAAGGACTGGGTGCAAGCGGGCGGGCTTATATCCTACGGGCCGGACGGCGCCGATGTCACGCGTCGGGCCGTCATTCAATTGGACAAGATTCTCAAAGGCGCCAGGCCTTCCGACATACCCGTCGAACAGCCGACCAAATTCGAGATGGTGATCAACCTCAAGACCGCGCAGCAAATCGGCCTGACGATTCCGCCGAACGTGTTAGCGAGAGCAGATCGCGTCATCCGGTGACAGAAGTTACAGGTCCGCAGTCAGAAATCACACGTCCGGCGGAGCGAAGGGAAAATGACGCTGAGTGTTCCCACGAGACAAGCTAGGTGATCAAGCGAACGAATTGTGCGGACGGTCACTTCGCGGAGGCAAGCATGAATAAATGCATTCTTGTCATCGTTGCGGCGCTTCTAAGTTCCGCGCACATGGCCTTGGCGCAAAGCCTCGGCAAAATTCCGCGTATCGGCTTTCTCGCCCTGGAAAATCGGCCGTCCGGCCAGGTCGAAGCCTTTCGTCAGGGACTTCGCGATCTGGGCTACATAGAGGGACGGACTATCAAAATCGAGTACCGGGCGCATGAGGACCGCGCACAGCTTGGCGCGCTCGCCAGTGAGCTGGTCCGGGAAAAAGTTGATGTTATCGTCACGCGTGGCGCCGCAAGCCGAGCCGCCCAGACGGTGAAAACGGTGCCGGTTGTGTTCGGTTTCAGTGGCGATCCGGTCGAAGCGGGGCTCGTGAAGAGCCTGGCGCGACCGGAAGCAAACATGACCGGTATCACTATGTTGGCTTTCGAGTTGGTCGGGAAACGCCTGGAGGTTTTAAAAGAAAGCGTCCCGAAAGTTTCTCGCGTTGCCGTGCTTTCCAGTCCAGCCCACCCAGGCGAGCAGCGCGAGCTGGCTGAAACTCAGAAGACCGCGCGAAATCTCGGCATTATACTTCTCTACCATCAGCTTAATAGCGGGGCTGACGTTAACGCGGCGATTGACGCAACCATTAAGGACAACGCACACGCGCTCCTTGCGTTTCCGGACCCGGTAACGAACGCGCATCGCGGGCAGATCATGGATTTTGCGATCAAGCATCGACTTCCGAGCGTCTTCGGAACGGGCGAGTTTGTCGAGGCGGGAGGTCTTATGTCCTATGGCCCAGACCATAATGCATTATGGAGACGGCTCGCCGTGTACGTGGACAAGATCCTCAAGGGCGCCAAACCCGCGGATCTCCCCGTCGAACAGCCGACGAAGTTCGAGCTGGTGATCAATCTCAAAACCGCGAAGCAGATCGGATTAGCTAGTTCTCACTGAAAAAGTAGGGTTGAGACTGGATTGGAGATCATCAGCGACTGAATCGGTTTTTCAAATGGGAACAATCTTTAGAGTTGATCATCACTCAGGTTCTTTGCCACAGGTTGTAAGAGAAGATCGCCCATCCTGTCCAGATAGCCGTTCCTGCAGAGCCCTTGGCCAGCACTCGACCCAAGCCGAACTTGCGTTTCAGCATACTGATGGAGGCTTCTATGCCGCAGCGAAACCGTTGCAATTGTCTGAACCACTTCTTTCTTTGATGAGTCTTTTCACGGCTGCTCAAGCGGCCCACTTTCGGGATGCCGATTTTCTCAATCCCGGCCTGGCTGAGTTTCAGCACGTTATCGCAACTGTAGTAACCTCGATCCGCGGCCAGTTCCTTAGGTTTTATCCCCACAGCGGTTTTTGCCTGTCGCAGTACCGAAAGCAGTTCGGTCCTGTCGCTGGGGTTGCCCCTGTGAACCTCGTAGTGAACGATGACTCCACAACTGTCCTGCACCAACTGCAGCGTGCGCCCAAACTCCACCGCCTTATTAAGTTTCCCTTTGCGAATCGGCCGCACCTCAGGGTCGTGGAAGGAAACGATCCGCTGCGGGATCGATTTTTGTCCCTCAAGCTTTTGCTCGGTCTGGCTCAGAATAGTTTGGGCCCGCTCGATTTGCTCCAAAAACTTCCCCTTGAGCTTAGCACACTGATCCGACACCGATGGAAACGCTTGGCGGCTCTGTCGAACGGTGTGTTGGCAAGCTTGGCCACTTTCTTGAGGATTTTTTTTCCCTTCCTTTGACGCTCTTTGGGCTTGCCCTTGGCCGACTGACTCCAGCTAAAAAGCGCCCGCTTGGTGGCCCGCACGTGGCTGGTGATCTTTTGACCCAAAGAGCGCGCCGTACGGGTAAGCGTTTTGATCGCCTGGTGCATCACTCCAACATCGTTGGGGTAGCTGATGTGAGCCTCCAGGGTGGTGGAGTCGATCCGAATCCGGCGCGGCTTAATCGATCGACTCTTGATCAACTGCTTGACCAAATGCTTGTTGAGACCGCTGATCCGATCTTGGCCAAATCTTTGATTGAGCTTGATCAAAGTCGTAGCGTCGGGGACGGGATCCATCAGGGAAAGATGGCAAAAATACCGCCACGGCAGCCTCTCTCGGACTTCCCGCTCCACTTCTTCGTAGCTCAAGCCCCAGCGAAATTTCAGGTACATCATCCGCAGATAGATCCCCACCGCCGTGCCGGGACGGCCCAGACTCGGATCGAAAACCTCTTCAAAGGGTCTCAGCAACGGCGCATTGGACAAAAGCTCATCGACCTTTTTAAGCTCTTCATCCAATTCGTAGAGCGAGGCATCGATAAAACCATCGCCAAAACTCATTTGCTGAGATATGGGTCTGCGCATGATTTACTCTTTACACGATACTACTGCTCAGACCCAAGAAAATTTGTACTTTTTCAGTGAGAACTAGCTATTCCGCCGAATGTGTTGGCGAGGGCGGACAGGGTGATCAAGTAAATCTGATGAAACGACTGGCTAGCTTGGTACTGGCCGTTCTTCTTT
The DNA here is from genome assembly GCA_963745035.1 of uncultured delta proteobacterium. Lineage (GTDB taxonomy): Bacteria > Desulfobacterota > Binatia > UBA9968 > UBA9968 > DP-20. The sequence continues at coordinate 392,237 of CAVUVW010000014.1, forward strand.
TTCCCTTCGGCTCAGTCGATGCGCAGCAGCCGAAGAAGGTCTCTCGCATAGGTTATCTATCGTCGGGCTCCACTTCCGGCAGCGTAGCCAGCCTCGAAGCTTTCCACCAAGGTTTACGAGAGTCCGGTTACGTCGAGCGAAAAAATATTATCATCGAGTACAGATGGGCCGAGGGTAAACTTGACCGGCTTCCCGAACTTGCAACCGAACTGGTCAACCTTGGCGTGGATATCATCGTGACGGTGGGCACGCCGCCGGTTCTCGCTGCCAAGCGCGCGACCAACACGATCCCCATCATCGCCGCCAATGCAGATAATCTTGTCGAGTTGGGTGTTGTCGCAAGCCTCGCTCGACCCGGTGGAAACGTCACGGGATCGACGAGAGTTGACGCGGATTTCAGCGCAAAGCGGCTGGAACTCCTAAAGGAAACTCTCCCCAAGCTCTCTCGTGTAGCTGTGCTTTCCCATGGAGCGCTCGGCGCAGATCAGGAGGAATTGAAAGAGATCCAGGCGGCAGCCCGACCTTTAGGAATTCAGATTCATTCCTTCACGACGCAAGAGCCTGGGCATTTCCTGGCCGCCTATGCTGAAATGCTCAAGCGACGTGCCGATGCTCTTATTGTTTTTACCAGCGCCTTCACCTCGTTCCATCGCAGTCACCTCGTAGAGCTTGCCGTCAAGAACCGGGCTGCCGACGATGTGTGGCGGAGCTAACTGGACCGACGTTGGTTGCGTCATGTCCTATGGGCCAAACGTACTAGAACTGTCCCGGCGCGCCGCCGTTTTTGTGGACAAGATTTTGAAAGGAACAAAGCCAGCCGACATTCCAGTCGAGCAGCCGACGAAGTTCGAGTTCATCATCAACCTCAAAGCAGCCAAGCAGATCGGCCTGACGATTCCGCCGAACGTGCTAGCGCGGGCGGACAAAGTGATTCGGTGATTCCATTTTGGATTTTAGATTTTGCACTTTCGATTAGCGGAGCGAGAGCGCGACTTCCGTTGGTTTTGCTTTGCGCCTTGCTCGTTGCGTTTAGCGTGCCCGGCGAAGCTCAGCAATCATTGGGCAAACTCCCACGAATAGGATTCATCTCAGGGAGCGGCGATCCGTCCAATCCCGCCGTCTCAGAAAGAGCGTTTCGCCAAGCTCTGAGAGATCTCGCCTATGTCGAAGGCAGAAACCTGGTCCTTGACGTCCGCTATGCCGAGGGAGACCGAAATCGTATTCCAAGCATTGTGGCAGAACTGGTCCAGCTAAGAGTCGATGCGATCGTCACGGGCAATCTAACCGCCGTCCGCGCAGCCAAACATGCGACCCAGACGATTCCGATCGTAATGGTCACCAACGCCGATCCGGTTGCAACACAACTCATCGACAGTCTGGCGCGTCCCGGCGGAAATATCACCGGCCTCACGAATCTCAGTCGAGACTTGAGCGCGAAGCGCCTCGAGCTGCTCAAAGAGATCGTCCCGAACCTTTCGCGTGTTGCCATTCTCTGGGACGATTCTAATGAAGGCTCTGTCATCGGCTTCAAGGAGTATGAAGCGGCTGCGCGTCCTTTGAAGCTGCACATTGAATCGCTGGCCGTGCGTGGTGCCGAGCCGGATATTGAGCTCGCGGTTGCATCCGTGAAAGGCCGAGCTAACGGCTTTATTCCCATCAGAAGCGCCGTAATCCTCCGCTATCCCGCCAGGATCGCTCGGCTCGCGTTGACTCACCGGCTGCCTTCGATTCACGACGGAAGTAACTACGTCGAGGCTGGCGGATTGGCATCCTATTCATCGAATGATGCTGACCTTTTCAGACGAGCCGCCGTATTTGTAGATAGAATTCTAAAAGGCACAAAACCTTCCGACTTGCCGGTAGAACAACCGACGAAGTTTGAGCTGGTGATCAATCTTAAAACCGCCAAGCAAATCGGCCTCACTATTCCGCCGAACGTGCTGGCCAGAGCGGATAGAGTCATCCGATGACCGACAATCCAAACACAGCAATCCAAAATCGAAGATCTAAAATCGTCATGGTTCCGCCCAATGTTTTGGCTAGGACGAACTGAGTTATCGATCATCCGAGCAATCGCTGAGCGCCGCTGAAATATCCAAGCGGAACCGGCGAAATTTGATGTTTATAGTATGCAAGCGCAGCGCGTCCAGTTGACCCGACTAAATTGACACACGACAACTTTGATGTATATCGTCTGCCCGGTAATAGGATCCTTTACGCCGCTTCGACCAGGGCAAACGAGCTGAATCCAGAAGAGTTTGGCTGTGTTGCCGTAGCAAGGCAGCCGAGACCCTGAAGGAGGACCGATGAAACATCTGCTCGCAGCACTTGCCAGCCTCGCAATGGCCGCGTGCGGCGCCACCAATCTGAGCAACACCAGTGGAGTCGTGAAAATCACCGGGCTCGGTAGCCATGACGGCGAGCTCTGTTCCTTCGATCGCGCGATCATTTTCGAGGACCCCGACGGCACGCGAATCCTTTATGATGTCGGCCGCACGGTGCGCGGCGGCAACGATCCGCGGCTGGGCAAAATCGACGCGGTGCTCCTTACCCATGTGCATGGCGATCATATCGGTGACTCGCACCAGCCCTCCGCGAACGCCGGCAGTTGCCCAAAACCCGACGTGTCGGTCAATGCTGCGCCCAACTCCAACACCGTGAATGTCGTACTTGCCAAGCAGGCGCCTCTGATCGTAGGCGGCGAAATGCACTTTTTCTTCTCGGCGAAACTCAAGTCCCTCGGCGGGGACCCGGCCAGGCTGGTGCGGTTGGTGCGCTTCGGCGCGACCACTTCGATCGGAAAGGTCGTGGTCGCGGGCGTTCCCGCCTCTCACACCAACGGCCTCCCGCCGGCCTTCCTCCCCAAGGAGCAACAGCAGCTCTTAGCGGCGAGCGGCCTTACCGCCTACGTCGGACCGCCGGGCGGATTCGTTCTGCGCTTCAGCAACGGCCTCGTCGCTTACCTGTCCGGCGATACGGGCATTACTGCCGAGCAGGAGCTTGTGGTACGCCGGCACCATGGTGCCAACGTCGTGGTGATGAGCGTCGCTGGCGCTCCCAATATGACCGGGCCGAGCGAGGCGGCATTCGTCGTAAACGATCTGGTTCGGCCGAACTCGGTCATCGTCACGCATGTCAACGAGGCAGCGACGGTGAACGGCAAAGTGGTTCCGACAAGCAAGACCGCCGCCTTTCAGAAGGCGGTCACAGTGCCGGTGCACGTGCCGCTCAGCGGCAAGACAATGGAATTCGACGGCAGCGGGCGCTGCTCCTCGAATTGCTGAAAACCCTTATGCCATCCACCAAATCCTCGCTGCGACATAATCCCGACAACACAGGCGCGTCGAAGATGAACGGCAGCGGGTTTATGGCGAAACATTCCGGACGCGTGGGCATGCCGAGATTTCTTTTTATGAACCGCTTTCGTTCAATCCTTCTTGCCATCCTGCCAATCGTGGTGACTGCCTGCGCCATGGGCGAATTTCATGAGACGGCTCTATACACACAAGAAACCAATGATGGTGACGGCTACTGCCACAAGGTATTTCAACCCATAGGTCCCACAGATCTGATAAGGCCGACGCAAAGCCGCGCAGGCGACTACATCAATTACTCCGGTCCGTGCGACGGCCTCACAGTCGAGGAACAGGCCAGAAAGCAAAGACGTTTCGAGCAATTTCGCTTCGGCAGAGACTTCATGCCCGGGTGACGCATTCCTCTTCATCATAGCCGATTCCCGTTTTTCGCAAAGATCGAGATCCCACCGCGGGAGGCAGAGACCACTAAATTGTTGGAAAGCACCTTCGCGTCCGCGGAGAAAAGCCATGAAAAGAATTTTCATCGCCCTCGCTCTTCTCATCATGCTCCCTGGCTTTGCTGTCATCGCTCAGGCTCAGCAAACGGCAAGACTCCCGCGCGTCGCGCGCCTTTCACCGAGCACTGCGAACGCGGATGAGATCATGCTGGCGGGGTTTCGGCAGGGACTGAAAGAGCACGGCTGGATAGAGAACAAGAATATCGCGCTCGAATACCGATTCGCGGACGGCAAAACCGATCGGCTGAACGACCTTGCGGCAGAACTTGTCCGGCTTAAAGTCGACGTTATCCTCTCCGGAGCGACCGTAGGCGCGCAGGCTGCCAAACGCGCGACCAGTACGATTCCGATCGTGCTGGTAACAACCGGCGATCCCGTCGCTGCCGGTCTGGTCGCAAGTTTGGCGCGGCCCGGCGGCAATTTAACCGGAGTGACGGCGCTCGGCCAGGAACTGAGCGGCAAGCGGCTCCAGCTTCTCAAAGAAGCTTTGCCCGGTATCAATCACGTAGCGGTATTGTCGAATCCGACCAATCCCGACAGCAAATTCTCCGTGAAAGAGGTTGAAGCCGCGGCCAATGACCTCGGGGTACGGATCAAAGTGCATGAAGCCGCCGATCCGAGCAGGTTTGAAGGGGCGTTTCGGGCCATGACCGCCGAGCGTGCCGGCGCGGTCCTAGTGCTCACGGATTCCATGCTTTTCACGTACCGCAAACGGATCGTAGAACTCGCGGCACAAAGTCGTTTGCCCGCGATGTATCCCATCAGCGAATACGCGAACGTCGGCGGGCTGATGTTTTACGGCGCGAACTTTCCCGACATGTACCGCCAGGCCGCGGCCTTCGTGGACAAGATTCTCAGAGGCACCAGGCCGGCCGATCTTCCGGTCGAGCAAGCGAAGAAATTCGAATTGATTATCAATCTCAATGCCGCCAAGCAGATCGGCCTGACCATTCCGCCGAACGTGCTGGCGCGGGCGGACAAGGTGATCAAATGACAGTCGTCAGTAGTCAGTGGTCAGTAGTCAGCAAAAAAGCAGGTCTTTTCTGGTTACTGATCACTGTCTTGCTGATTACTGTTTCTCCCGCCACGGCGCAGCAGCCAGCGAAAGTCTCCCGGTTAGGGTATCTATCAAATACCGATCCAGCTACTGACTCCGCCCGTGCCGAAGGAATTCGGCTAGCTCTGCGCGAGCTTGGCTACATAGAAGGACAGAACATCGCCATCGAGTACCGATATGCGGAGGGGAGGCCCGAGCGGGATCCTGGGCTTGCGGCCGAGCTGGTGCGTCTCAAGGTTGATATCATCGTGGTAGCGTCAGGGGACGTGACGATCCGGGCGGCCAAGAATGCAACCAAGACGATTCCCATCGTCATGACGGGCCTTGGGTCCGATCCTGTTAGGGCAGGTTTCGTTGAAAGCCTTGCTCGTCCCGGCGGCAATGTCACCGGCCTCACAGCCCTTAACAGGGAACTAGGCGGGAAGCGGCTGGAGCTGCTCAAAGAAGCGGTTCCCAAACTTTCCTTTGTCGCGGTTCTCTACGATCCGGCCAATCCGCCCAGTTTACACGAGATGAAAGAGCTTCTCCCGGTCGACGCGCATGCACTAAAGTTGACTATTCAACCTTGGGAGATACGAGCGGTGGACGACTTCGAGAAGGTCTTTGCTGCGCTAAACAAGCAGCGCCCGGATGGACTCTACCCGTTCGGCGCGGGCGGGATAATGCGTCCTAACCGAAAACGAATCGTGGACTTTGCGTTAAAGAGCCGGCTACCGTCGATGTACTCCAGCAGAGAAGCTGTAGAGGCTGGTGGCCTCATGTCCTACGCCGCGGACGTCGCAGACAGTTACCGGCGCGTAGCTATCTACGTGGACAAAATCCTGAAGGGAGCCAAACCTGCCGATCTCCCTGTCGAACAGCCGACGAAATTTGAGCTGGTGATCAACTTGAAGACGGCAAAGCAGATTGGCGTCACCATTTCCCAGAAAGTGCTGGCGCGAGCGGATAAAGTGATCCGATAGACACGGATCGGGGATGTGGCAGGGTTGATTTGGTGCGCCGGTTTAAGGGACGATCTGGAAAGCGCGATTTCGATTCATTCGGTAGCTGGAAAACCCGCGGCGATCAAGAGTGAAAACCCAGTCGGTTTCCAATTCTTCTCCCAACACGACAAGGGTGGCATCGGCAAAGTCCATGGGCACATTGCGGTATCTTTCCATCAGTACCGCCACCCGTTGCAAGCTCTTCGCCGAAGACGGAACCAAGTGAAAAGCCCCTCGGAGAACAAATTCGAGACAAGCTTTCTGCGCGCGCCACTGGGGTCCGACCAAGTGAAGCGTTTCGGTCAAAACGGCTTCGGTGGTGACGACGGGCCCGGTCCATTTCTCCAACGCCGCCACGCAATCACCATGCAGCTTTTCGTCTCGGTCCACCAGCGCCACGAACGCGCCGGTATCCAACAAGAGATCATCGGCCACGGCGTAATCGACGGATCAGATAGTCGCGGTGGCGCTGCCCGAGATCGGACCGGCCGCTGGCGACGCTGCCGAGAAGATCACGCACCCGTTCGATGGGGCGCACTTCCGGCTGGGTGTCCAGATATTGCTCCAACGCCTCGCGCACCACTTCCGAGCGCTTGCGTTTCAAGCGCTTGGCCGACTGCTCCAGCTTTGTGGCCAAATCCGCGGGCAGCCGCATGCTCAATTGCCGTTCCATTGGCTTTGCCTCCCGATGCAATACAATGTAATGCATAGCGGTACAAATGTCCAATCGTCCGTCAGCAACTCGATGGCGCGTCCCCACAATTGGCTATGCAGTCTTGGGGGCTTCGAGCTGTGGACGCCGCAACCTACATGCACAAAATTCTTAAAGGCACCAAGCGCACCGACTCCCTGTCGAGTGGCCAACCAAGTTCGAGTTCGTAACTAATTTGAAAACCGTCAAACACACCGGTTTAATCATTCCGCCGCATGGCTTGGGGAGAGTCGATAACATCATACGGTGAGTCGGAAGCGTGATCGATTCGAGTAATCGATTCAGGCAAGATCGGCCAAATTGGTTAGGACAGGAGGATGTGCCATGAAAACGAAATCCTCTCGCTGGTGGTGCGCCGTCATCCTGCTTGCGACATCCTTTTCAGGCTTCCGCGTCGAGGCGGCGCAGAAAGACCTGCAAAAACTCACCGTCGGCTACACGCCGATCTCCGGCGCGGCTTTGCCGTTCTTCATCGCCGTGGAAGAAAAACTATTTCAGAAGCACGGCTTCGAGGTTTCTCCAGTATTCATGGGCGGCTCGCCGCTGATCAATTCGGCGATACTCGCCGGCGAATTTCCCATCGGTTACACCGGCGGCGGCGCGATCATCTCGAGCCGGCTCGCGGGAAGCGATCTGATCGCGATCGCCTCTCCGCTGTCCGTGCTTACCATCGACGCCTGGGCAAAGCCGGAAATCAAATCGGTCAGCGATCTGCGCGGCAAGAGAATCGGCGTCACCCGCTTCGGCGCCTCGACCCATTTCGCCGGCCTGTCGATGTTGGACTCGGCGGGCATCAAGCCGAACGAGGTTGTTTTCATCCAAAACGGCGGCGTCGGCGAATCGCTCGCCGCTTTGATCGGCGGCCGGGTGGACGCATCGATGATCGGATATCCGTTCGGCCTTAGAGCGAAAAGCGCCGGCTTTCCTCTCCTCTTCCGGCCGATGGATAGCGATTATGGGCTCTTCCCGACCGCCGTCATTGCGGCGCGAGAGTCCTGGTTAAAGGATCCGAAGAATCGCAAGGTCGCCGTCGATTTTTTGCGGGCGACTCAACGAGGGACTCCTGCTCACGCGAGAAAGTCCCAACACAGTCAAGCGAGCGCTGCGAAAATATACTCGCGTCGACGATGAGGCCTTGTTGCAAGGCAGCGTCGAATATTTCCGAGATGCTTTCCCGAAGACGCTTCAGAACCCCGGAGAAGGCGATGACCAATGCGCTCAAGTTCATCGACCATCCCAAAGCCAAGTCGTACGACGTGACGCAATCTTTCGACAACAGCTTGGTCAACGAAGCGGCCAAATAGTCGCAAGCACCAGGCCAATAATAAGAATGCGCATGTCTAGAAAAATTATTCCCTTTTTAGTTTACGCCTTGCTCTTTGCAATTTGCGGCTCTGCCAATGCGCAGCAAAAGAAAGTCCCCCGAATAGGATACCTGAGCGCTTCCTCGGCTTCCGAGGCGTCAGTAAGGACAAATGCGTTCCGTCAAGGGCTGGAAGAGCTTGGTTATGTCGAAGGGAAGAATCTTATCCTGGAGTTTCGCTATGCCGAGGGAAAATTCGATCGGCTTTCCCCCCTCGCTGCCGAACTCGTGCGGCTCAATGTAGACGCTATCGTCACCGCGGGCCCGTCGGTCACCCGCCCCGCGAAGGAAGCGACCGCTGCTATTCCTATCGTCATGACGAACGATAGCGATCCTATCGGCAGTGGCTTTATCGCCAGTCTGGCGCGGCCCGGAGGGAACGTTACCGGACTATCGAGCCTAGCCCGGGAGTTAAGCGGCAAACGGGTGGAGCTTCTAAAAGAGATCCTTCCCAATCTTTCTCGCCTCGCGATTTTGGGCACTTTCGATATTCCTGGAAACGCACAAGCTAGCCGAGAGACCGAACAGGCCGCGGCCGCTTTTAACCTGCAAACGCAATATTTTGACATACAAAGTGCGAAGGATGTCGACGCCGTATTCCGGGCCGCGAACAAATGGCGCGCCGATGCAGGCGTCGTGCTGAACGGCCCGCCTCATATTCAGCGACTGATTCCCGGCGCCGCAGTAAAGAGCCGGCTCCCCGCTATCTACTCCAATTTGGCAATCATGGACGATGCGGGGCTGATGAGCTACGGCACGAATCTCAGCGACCTGGACCGGCGCGCCGCGATTTACGTCGATCGAATTCTCAAAGGGGCCAAGCCAGCCGATCTTCCCGTCGAGCAGCCGACCAAGTTCGATCTCGTGATCAATTTGAAAGCCGCCAAGCAGATCGGTCTGACGATTCCGCCGAATGTGTTGGCAAGAGCAGATCGAGTTATCCGATGATTCCAGAATCGAAAGTCCCAATCGTGTAGTGAGCGATGGCGAAGCATCGAAAACGGGCCGAGCTTTTTGCAATCGTTGTCGCGCTCACGGTGGGCTGGGCGACGGTTGAGGCGCAGCAGCCGAAGAAAATTCCGCGCATCGGATATCTAAGCGCTTCCTCGGCTGCCGAGGTTTCGCCCCGAACCGAGGCGTTCCGGCAGGGGTTGCGCGAGCTTGGCTATGTGGAAGGCAAAAGCCTCGTCATTGAGTTTCGCTATGCGGAGGGAAAATTCGACAATCTCGCCGATCTCGCAGCCGAACTGGTGCGTCTCAACGTCGACGTAATCGTCACGGCCGGTCCCTCGGTAACCCGTCCCGCCAAGGAAGCTACCGCTACAATCCCCATTGTCATGACCAACGATACCGATCCGGTTGCGAGCGGATTCGTCGCCAGTCTTGCGCGTCCGGGCGCAAATATTACGGGACTGACCAATCTTGCCCAGGAGTTAAGTGGAAAACGGCTGGAGCTTCTCAAGGACATTCTTCCCAAGCTCTCGCGCGTCGCCGTACTCGGAACTTCGGATATCCCCAGAAATGCGCAGGCGTTGAGAGAGACGGAACTAGCCGCAGGCGCGCTCGGTGTCCAGATTCAGTACTTAGACATCCGCACTGCGAAGGATATCGAATCTGCATTTGGAGCTGCGCGCAAATGGCGCGCTGATGCAGTCTCCGTACTGAACGGCCCGCCCCACATTCAGCGACTGATTCCGGCGATCGCAGCGAAAAGTCGAATGCCTGCTATGTATTTCAACCCGGCGCTCATCGAACGCGACGAGGGATTAATAAGCTACGGTACGAATCTCAACGATTTGGACAGGCGCGCCGCCGCTTACGTCGACAAAATTCTCAAAGGCGCGAAGCCCGCCGATTTGCCCGTGGAGCAACCGACCAAATTTGAATTGGTCATCAATCTCAAAACCGCCAAGCAGATCGGCCTGACGATTCCACCGAATGTTTTAGCCAGAGCCGACCGGGTGATTAAGTAGGCAATAGGCACGAGGCAACAGGCAACAGTGAGGAACATGAACAAAAGAATTTACAGCTTTGCTCTTGCCGCTTTGCTCTTCGCGATAAACTCGCCGGCCGAGGCGCAGGTCAAAGGGAAGCCCAAGGTGGGCGTACTCACGCCTGCCGAGCGGCAGTGGGAGGGCGCGGCGTTCCGTGAGGCATTGCGCGGCCTTGGTTATATTGAAGGATCGAATATTCGATCGATGTTCGCTCGGCGGAAGGCAAGCTGGAGCGCATGCCGGAGTTGGCGGCGGCGCTCGTCAACTCCGATGTCGATGTGATCCTTTCCGTAAACACGCCGGGGGCGCGCGCAGCCATCGAAGCGACCAAGACGGTTCCCATCGTCATGACTGCCATAGGCGACCCGGTCGGCTTGGGCTTGGTGACGAGTCTGGCCCGACCGGGAGGCAATGTTACGGGCCTTTCGAACATGAGCGGGGATTTGGCCGGGAAGCGTCTTGAGCTGCTCAAAGAAGCCGTTCCGGCGGCAAGGCGCATCGCCGTGATGATGCATCCCGATGAGCCGATCGTGCCGATTCAAGTCAAAGACATCAACGCGACGGCCGCTCGTATGGGAGTGGAGTTGGAAATTATTCCGTTGCGCCACACCCACGAGCTCGAGCGGGCTTTTCAAAGAGCTCTTCAATGGCGCGCGCAAGGATTGTTGCGCTTGGCAGGACAAGCGACGGTGATCGGCCCGCCGACGGCTGAGCTGGCTTTGAAACACCGGATGCCCGCCATGCTGCTGCTCAGACAGGACGTCGAGGCCGGCGCGCTTATGTCGTACTTTACCGATCATCCAGCGATGTTTCGGCGCGCCGCCGCGTACGTCGATAAGATCTTGAAAGGAAGCAAAGTAGGCGAGCTTCCCGTCGAGCAGCCTTCACGATTCGAATTTTACGTAAATTTGAAGACGGCGAAGCAAATCGGCTTGACGATTCCACCGAACCTGCTAGCGCGAGCAGACAAAGTAATCAGATAGGCAACAGGCACGAGGCAACAGGCAACAGAAAGAAAGCTGAAAAATCTAAAATCAAAAATCGCAAATCGAAAATACTAAGAGGGGAGGATTACCATGAAAGCGAGAGACCCGCGTTGGTGGTTTATAACCTTCCTGACTACGGCATCGTTGCTGAGCGTCTGCGCGCATGCGGCGCAAAGGGATTTGCAAAAGCTCACGGTCGGCTACACGCCGATCGGCGGCGCGGCGATCCCGCTATATATCGCCGTGGAAGAGAAAATCTTTCAGAAGAATGGCTACGATATTTTCCCCGTGTTCATGGGCGGCTCGCCGCTGATCAATTCGGCGATCCTCGCGGGTGAATTCCCCATCGGCTACACCGGAGGCGGCGCGATCATCGCCAGCCGGCTAAGCGGCAGCGACCTGATCGCCATCGCCTCTCCCCTGCCCGTGCTTACTATCGACGGCTGGTCCAAGCCCGAGATCAAATCCATCGGCGATGTCAAAGGCAAAAGAATCGGGGTTACGCGCTTCGGCGCATCGAGCTACTTCTCGGCCCTCTCCATGTTGGAGTCGGGCGGCGTGAAGCCGACCGAAGTAACGTTCATTCAGAATGGCGGCGTCGGCGAATCCTACGCCGCCCTCGTCGGCGGTCGCGTCGATGTGTGCATGATCGGCTATCCTTTCGGGCTCAGCGCCAAGAACGCCGGATTCAATCTGCTGTTCCGGCCTTTGCAGAGTGAATACGGGCTCTTTCCAACCGCGGTGATTGGAGCGCGCGAGTCCTGGCTCAAGGAACCGAAGAATCGCAAGGTCGCCGTCGAGTTTCTCCGCGCCCTCCACGCAGGCCAACAGTTGGCCAGGGAAAACGCCGCGGTGACCAAGCGCGCGCTGCGTAAATTCACCCGCACCGAAGATGACGCATTACTGCAAGGCACTTTCGAGTTCTACAAGGACGCCTTCCCGAGCTCGCTTCGGGTCAACGAAAAAGCGATGGCGAACGCGCTCAAGTTCGTCGAACATCCGAAAGCCAAGCAGTTCGACGTGCGCCAGTCCTTCGACAACAGCTTCGTCGATGAGGCAATGAGGCAGTAGGTGAGAGGCATGAGGCACGAGCAACAGGCATGAGGCGTAGATCAACCGTCAGCGTGGAACGATTTTGAATTGCAGGAGAAAATTAATGAGACGAAAGCGTTTTGCTGAATTTAGGAATCTCCAGTCCGGCAATCTGAGCGCTCTTATCGCTATGCTGTTTGTGTTTGAAACTCTGCTGCCGATCCCGCTACTCTGGGCGGCGGAAGGCGTTATCTACAAAGTTTCCGATTCGACCGGCACATACTGTCATCTCAAGTTTCCGGCGATCACCAGGAACACGCTTTTTTCAGATCGGCCGGTTCTGAAGGACCCGAGCGAAGGCGATATTCGAGATTTCTATGGACGCTGCGATTACGATCCGCTGGGTGCAGAGGAAATTCGCCGCCAACGGGTCGAGCACCAGCGTCAGCGCCGCCGGATTCTCAGCAGAGATTGACGGATCTCCTGCTTGAACATTCCAAGGGTAGCTATGATCAGCAAAGCCTACGCACTGGCTTGAGGCGTGAGCCGTGAGGCGTCAGGCGTGAGAATACTGAGAATACAAGGATGAATCAAAACATTTTTCGTTTCATGCTTTGCGGAATGCTCTTGGCGTTTTGCCTCCCCGCCGAGGCGCAGCAGACAGGAAAAATCTTCCGCATCGGTTACCTGGATACCAGCACTGCTTCCGGTAGCGCAGTCCACATTGATGCCTTCCGCCAGGAGATGCGCAAGCTTGGATGGATCGAGGGAAAGAATATCACTATCGAGTATCGGTTTGCCGAGCAAAAAAATGAGCGCTTGCCCGAGCTTGCGGCGGACTTGGTTCGTCTTAAGGTTGATCTGATTGTGGTCGTGGGGACGCAAGCGTCTTTGGCGGCAAAGCGAGCAACTGCGACCATCCCCATCGTGATGGCGAGCGTTGCGGACCCTGTGGCGGCGGGCCTGGTTGCCAGTCTGGCGCGGCCGGGAGGCAATGTGACCGGGACTATCGGGTTTATCGCCTGAGCTAAATACCAAAAGGTTGGAGATACTTAAGGACGCGGTCCCCAAGCTCGTCCGTGTTGGACTTTTTGGCTGTCGGGACGCGGCATAGGACAAGAACTCCAAATGAAAGAGCTTAGGCCTGCGGCTCTGGCACTGAAGCTAAATTGGAGGAGATCGAGACTCAACCCGACGCCAAAGGTTTAGAGAGCGCCTTTCAAACCGCCAAGCAGAAGCAAGTCAACGCGATTATGACGACCACCGGTACTTCCTTTTTCGCTGAAAGAAAGCGGATCGTCGAGCTTGCCGCCAAATACCGGCTGCCTGCTATTTACACACAGAAGGAGTTTGTCGTTGCGGGCGGTCTCATTCCTATGGGGTGGATCTCTTGAGCTCTGCCGACGCGCGGCGGGTTACGTGGACAAAATCTTGAAAGGCGCCAAACCGGCTGATTTGCCGGTGCAGCAGGCAACCAAGTTTGAATTCATCATCAACCTGAACGCGGCAAAGCAAATCGGTCTGACAATTCCAGCGCGCGTGCTCGAGCGGGCGAATCAGGTGATTAAATAGGCAATAGGCATGAGACAACAGTAAGAAAGTTGAATCGGGCAATAGGTAAAACATTTGTAGTGAGCTGTGTCGAAACCATTAAAAATCTCAAATCGGAAGATTCTGCCCAACGTACAGGCGTAATCAGATAGAAGTTGGAGTTATGGAATATTTGGGCAGCCGGGAAAAAGCATTACTTCGGTACTCCAATACTCCAGTACTCCAACGAAGCTGAGTTAGGAGAGCCAACATGCAGAAGACGTTTTTGCCCTGGGTCCTGCTAACCGCATTTCTGACAATCGTTTCTCCCGCGTCAGCGCAGCAGACGGAGAAGACTTGGAAGATCGGCGTGCTGGTTTCCGGCACGGCCTCGATCAACGCGCCGCGCGATGAAGCGCTGCGCCGCGGGCTCCGCGATTTCGGTTACGAAGAGGGCAAGAATATTGTGTTCGCCTACAGGTATGCCGAAGGCAAAACCGATCGCTTGCCAAAACTCGCCAAAGAACTGATCGCGGAAAAGCCCGATGTGGTGGTCGTCGGCGGCACCGCCGTCGCCGTCGCGGCGAAAAACGCCACCAGCACGATCCCGATCGTCGTCGCGGGAGCGGGCGACCTCGTCGAAGCCGGACTCATCAAAAGCTTCATGTATCCCGGCGGCAATGTGACCGGCGTGGCGCGGCTATCGGCCGATTTCTTCGGCGACCGGCTCAAGCTTATTAAGGAAGTAGTGCCAAAGGCAGCCCAAGTAACGGCGCTTTCAAATCCGAACAATTCCGGCCATGGCCGCAGCCTCAAAGACGCCGAGTTGGGCGCGCGTTCGTCGGCCATGACCTTCGGAAACGTCAGCGCGCGATCAGCCGATGAGCTGGATAAAGCGATCGCCGCTGCCGCGCAAGGCGGCGCCAGCGCGCTCTTTCTGATGACCGATGCCATGTTCAACTCCAACCTGGCGCGGATCGCGCAACTTGCGCTCAAGCACCGACTACCGTCGGTTTACGATCGCACCGAGTATGTCGAGGCCGGCGGGCTGATGAGCAATGGCGTGAATCTCTCCGATCTCTCGCGCCGCGCCGCCGAGTACGTTCACCAAATTCTCAAAGGCACCAAGCCGGGCGACCTCACTCTCGTCCAGCCGACCAAATTCGATCTGGCGGTGAATCTCAAGACCGCTCAGCAGATCGGATTAACTATTCCGCCGAATGTTTTGGCGAGAGCGGACAAAGTAATTAAGTAAGGAGTAAGTGGTGAGAAGTGAGGCGAAACAGAAATTTTGGATTTTGGATTGTCTATTTTGGATCAACGGTGCACGAAATATTTCGGACTCAATCCTCGATGCTCGCTCCGACAGTCGGGAAAAAACAGCAGGGAATGATCCGATGAACCAGGCGACAGCCGCAAGCCAATGGGCTAGAGTCAGCCGATCTAGGATCACGCAAATCTGATTACAGATGAGGACATTTGAATGAATGGATTTCGCCTATAAATATCCTGCTTTCTATCTTGCTAGTCTTTTTCGTTGGCTTTGCTACCGGCGATTTCGATCAAGCAACCCGTACGAGCAAGAGATAGCTAAGGGCTACTGCCACAGGATATTGCAACCCGTGGGTCCCACCGAGATCATAAGACCGACGCAAAGCCGGTCCGGCGATTACATCAGCTACTACGGCCCCTGCGAGGGACCCTCCGCTGAGGAGCAGGCCAGAAAACAAAGACGTTTTGAGCGCTACCGCTTCGGCAGAGACTTCATGCCCGGATGAGCACGGATTGAATGGAGTGAGCGCAACATTCCTTTGCACATCGCTTCGCTTGCCTGCATGAAATATTTGCCCGGGCAACCGACGAAGTTTGAGTTCGTGGTCAATCTCAAAACAGCGAAGCAAATCGGCCTGACGATTCCGCCGAACGTGCTGGCGCGGGCGGACCGGGTAATTCGGTGAAGTGAAGGGTGAGGAGTAAGGCGAATCCAAAATGAAAATCCAAAATCCACAATGGCTGGGGGCTTTTACATTCGCCTTCGCGCTAGTCGGGGCCGCGGTTCAGGCTCAGCAGCCGACTAAAATCCCCCGGATCGGGTATCTCATCACTTCGTCGCCTGCGGCGATCGCGCCGCGCATGGAAGCATTTCAGCAAGGGCTGCGTGATCTCGGCTATGTCGAGGGGAAAAATATTGTCATCGAGCACCGCTATGCAAACGGACGATCCGATCAACTCCGTGTGCTCGCCGCCGAACTGGTGCAACTGAACGTAGACATCATCGTTTCCAGCGGTCCGACGGCGACGCGCCCCGCTAAGGAAGCAACCTCCAAAATCCCTATTGTCATGACCTTCGATGATGATCCAATCGGCAGCGGCTTCGTCGCCAGTCTCGCCCGGCCGGGTGGGAACGTCACCGGTTTGTCGACGCTTTCACCGGAGATCAGCGGAAAGCAACTGGAGCTGTTGAAAGAGATCGTGCCCAAGATCACTCGAGTAGCTGTGCTGGGAACTTTGACGAGGGAAGGCACCGCGCAGAATCTAAAAGAGATGGAACTCGCCGCTGGAGCATTCGGACTGAAGCTTAAATATTTGGACACGCAAAATGTCAAGGACATCGAGGGTAGCTTCGAAAACGCGAGTAAAGGGCGCGCCGAGGCCGTCCTCATATTGCAGAGCCCGGTGTTCAATTCGCAACGACCACAGATCGCGGAGCTCGCGCTAAAGAGGCGGCTTCCCGCGATCTATCCGCGACGAGAATTCGTCGAAGACGGCGGTCTGATGAGCTACGGCGTGAGCATTCTCGATTTGGACCGCCGCGCCGCGATTTACGTGGACAAGATCCTCAAGGGTGCCAAGCCCGCCGATCTCCCAGTCGAGCAGCCGAACCAAGTTTGAGCTGATGATCAATCTAAAAGCCGCCAAGCAAATCGGCCTGATCATTCCTCCCAACGTCCTGGCGCGTGCGGACAAAGTAATACGGTAAGGAGTAAGTGGTGAGGAGTGAGGCGAAAAACAAATTTTGGATTTTCGATTGAAACCCAAGAGAACAAACCGATGAACGCAATGCCTTCGAAGTCTCTTTCCGACAATCCAAAACCTGTCCCTTCGATAAACTCAGGGCAGGCTCTGAGCCATGCCGAAGGATCGGCAATCGAAAATCGAAAATTGGTGGGGATTGTTGCTCTCGCTGTCGCATTCATAACGTGTGGGGCCTTGGCCACGGCGCAGCAGCCGAAGAAAGTCTCCCGAATAGGGTATCTTTCGAATACCGATGCAGCTACTGACTCCGCCCGCGCCGAGGGAATTCGGCTGGCTCTGCGCGAGCTTGGCTACATAGAAGGACAGAACATCGCCATCGAGTACCGATATGCGGAGGGGAAGGTCGATCGGGCTCCTGAGCATGCGGCGGAGCTTGTGCGTCTGAAGGTTGATATCATCGTGGTAGCGTCAGGGGACCCGTGGATCCGGGCGGCCAAGAATGCAACCAAGACGATTCCCATCGTCATGATGGGCCATAGGGTCCGATCCTGTTAGGGCAGGCTTCGTTGAAAGCCTTGCTCGTCCCGGCGGCAATGTCACCGGCCTCACAGCCCTTACCAGAGAACTAGGCGGGAAGCGGCTGGAGCTGCTCAAAGAAGCGGTACCCAAACTTGCCCGTGTCGCGGTTCTCTACGATCCGGCCAATCCGCCCAGTGTACGCGAGGTGAAAGAGGTTCTCCCAGTCGCGGCGCGTGCGCTGGGGTTGACTATTCAACCTTGGGAGGTACGAGCTGCGGGCGGTTTCGAGAGGGTATTTGCTGCGATAAACAAGGAGCGCCCGGATGGACTCTACTCGTTCGCCGCGGGCCCGGTAATGCGTCCTAACCAAAAACGAATCGTGGGCTTTGCGTTAAAGAGCCGGTTACCGTCGGTGTACAGCAGCAGAGAAGCTGTAGAGGCCGGCGGGCTCATGTCCTACGGCCGGGACCTCGCGGACAGCTACCGGCGCGTAGCCACCTACGTGGACAAGATTCTGAAAGGCGCCAAGCCCGGCCGACCTGCCGGTGGAGCAGCCGACCAAGTTCGAGTTGGTGATCAATCTGAAAACAGCGAAGCAGATCGGCGCTGACGATTCCGCCGAACGTGCTGGCGAGGGCGGATAGGGTGATTCGCTAAGCAGTGAAGGAGATGAAGAGATGATCGCAAGCATTACGGACCAGAAGGCGAACTGAGCTTGGCCTCGAGGGTGGCGACTTCTTTTACGACGAGCCAGTCCTCCGGATTAAGCACGCTTACCTGAGAACTATTAAAGTCCTTTGTGTTTCGAGTAATGAGATGATTCACGGAGACAGATTCAGCACTGGCGAGTTGAATGTTATCCTCGAAGTCGGTCCCGGCAGAGGTGAGCGCGCGGTCGAGAATGATTGGAGTCAGTGGAACCAGCTGAAGCCCTTTCAAGATCTCCCGCGCATCGGCGCGAGCAGTATTCTCATCGACGACGCGTCGCCTAAAGAAGTAGATCAAGGGGAGAGTAAGCGCCGAAGACCAACTCTCGATTTCTTGCGATCGGCGGGCCAAGTTAAGCACCCGGAGACTTTGGCTCCAACCGTTTCGTTTCGTCATCACGTCAATGAAGACATTAACGTCGATGAAGATTTTCAATCCGTCAATCTCCGGGCGATGGACTCGCTAATAAGGGCTTTATCGTCTTGGACGGGATTTTCCGGATGGATTCCAACAAGCTTAAGAAGTTCGGGATCAATGGGCACATTGGGGCATTGCTTAGATACGGCGTCTCGGTCTGCTTTGGTTTGTCGCTGCTTTGCCTCATCCCGCTCTTTTTCTTCAAGCAGTGAGCGCAGTTGTCGTTCAAGGGCTCGCAGGGTGGCGACATCCTCGTCTCTCACAAGTTTAAGCAACTGGTCCAGTTCTTCCGCTGTCTTCCCCATGATAAGTGGAATTATAGACAGTGGCGCGAGCAATGGTCAAGCCAATCGGCGACGATCACCGCAGATCGCCCTGAAAACAGTGAAGCAGATCGAACTTGCAATCCCGCCGAATGTGCTGGCTCGGGCGGATAAGGTGATCAAGTGACACCAACGCAACAGGCATTAGACACTAGACAATAGAAAAAGACATGAAGAGAAAAATTATCGTCCTTGCGCTTTGCGCCGTGCTGTCATCGCTTGGCTTGTCCGCTGAGGCACAGCAGTCCGTGACGGTCCCCCGGATTGGGTTTCAATCCGCAGGTAGCAGGGAGGCCTGTTAGGAAGGAGTTTGTCCGTGGACTCCGTGATTTGGGATATGTGGAAGGACAAAACATCCTTATCGAGTGGCGATTTGCGGAAGGGAAACTCGATCAGGTCCCGCGCAACGCGGCGGAGCTAGTCCGCGCAAAGGTCGAAGTCATTGTTACTGGTGGTTCGACGGATACCCGTGCTGCCAAGGAAGCAACCAACACGATTCCCATTGTGATGGTCCAGGATAACGATCCTGTTGGGAGCGGGTTCGTCGCCAGCCTGGCGCGACCCGGCGGAAACATCACGGGATTGTCCACCCTTCGTGCGGAGACTAGTGGAAAACGGCTGGAGCTTTTGAAGGAGATTGTTCCTAAGCTTTCGCGCGTGGCGATTCTCGGGGACCTCAAGCAATCCAGGCAACGCCCAAGGACTAAAAGAGACGGAACTCGCTGCTTCAGCGTTCAAAATACAACTTCAATACCTGAACGTACAAAAGTCTCAAGGATTTAGAGAGTGCATTTCGAGAGGTGCGCAAGGGAGCTGCTGACGCGGTTCTCGATCTGGGAGGCCCGGTATTAACCGTTCAGCGAAGAGCGCTTGTAGACCTCGCGGCAAAGAGCCGGCTCCCGATGATGTACGTCAGGCGAAGTTTGTCGAAGCGGGCGGCCTTATCAGCTATGGCGTGAACCTTTCCGACCTACAGCGGCGCGCCGCTACCTATGTGGACAAGATTTTGAAAGGCGCCAAGCCCTGCTGAATTGCCAGTAGAGCAGCCGACCAAGTTCGAGCTGTTCATTAATCTCAAAGACAGCGAAGCAGATCGGTCTGACGATTCCGCCGAATGTGCTGTCGCGGGCGGATCGGGTGATCAAATAAACAGTGATCTGTGGTCAGTCGCCAGCGCTCAGCAAAAACATCGAACAAATCATGAATAGAAAAATCTTTGGTACTTCACTGTGCGCTCTGCTCTTTGTGTTTAGCCCCTCAGTTGATGCGCAGCAGCCAGTCAAGGTCCCCCGAATAGGATTCCTGGGTTTTCCCTCCCCTTCCGCTAACGCGGCACGTAACGAAGCATTCCGTCAGGGTCTCCGCGAGCTCGGGTACGTGGAGGGGAAGAACATTGTCATTGAGTGGCGCTTTGCAGAAGGAAAACTGGATCGCGTTTCGGCTCTCGCGGCCGAGCTAGTCCGTCTCAAGGTAGATGTCATCGTCACCGGTGGTGCGGGTTCAACGCGTCCTGCCAACGAAGCGACGAATACGATTCCTATCGTAATGGCGCAGGATCCCGATCCGGTCGGAAATGGTTTCGTCGCCAGTCTTGCACGACCCGGCCGGAACATTACCGGATTGTCGACCCTTGCGCCGGAGCTAAGCGGCAAACAACTGGAGCTTCTGAAGGAGATCGCTGCAAAGCTCTCGCGCGTGGCCGTCCTTGGGACTTCAACCAGCCCGGCCAACGCACAATCGTTAAGAGAAGTGGAACTCGCCGCAGGCGCATTAAATGTGCAGCTGCAGTACCTAGACATACGAAGTCCGAATGATATTGAGCTCGCATTCCAGGAGGCGCGCAAGACGCGCGTTGACGCATTCCTCGCACTAATCGGACCTGTGCTTGCCAATCAGCGAACACAAATTGCGGACCTTGCGGTAAAGAGCCGGCTCCCGGCGATATATGGCCAGCCAGAATATGTGGAAGCCGGGGGACTCATGAGCTACGCCGTAAGCTTTACCGACTTGCACCGGCGCGCTGCCACGTATGTGGACAAGATTTTGAAGGGCGCCAAGCCCGCCGATCTCCCGGTGGAGCAGCCCACGAAATTCGAGTTGATCATCAATCTGAAAACCGCCAAGCAGATCGGACTCACCATTTCGCCGAACTTGCTGGCGCGAGCGGACAGGGTGATCAAGTGACAGCAGTCATTGGTCAGCTATCAGCGGTCAGCAACTTACCGGAGACAAAACCCACGAACGAAATCTATTCTTGTCTGGCTCCTGGCAACTATCTCTTCTGGCGACTGGCTCTTGTCGCCGAGGCGCAGCAGCCAACGAAAGTCCCGCGGATAGGATTTCTAGGCGCGTCCTCCGCCGCCGTTCTCGCGGCCCGCACCGAGGCATTCCGGCAAGGTCTGCGCGAGATTGGTTACGTGGAGGGAAAAAACATTATCATTGAGTGGCGATCTGCTGAAGGGAAAACGGATCGTCTGCCTACGCTCGCGGCCGAGCTAGTGCGCCTCAAGGTAGACGTCATCGTGACAACTGGTCCGGCACCAACCCGTCCCGCCAAGGAAGCAACTTCCACGATTCCCATTGTCATGGCGTTTGATAATGACCCGGTTGGAAACGGGTTCGTCGCCAGCCTCGCGCGACCGGGAGGAAACATTACTGGATTGTCCACCCTTGCCCCGGAGATAAGCGGAAAACAACTGGAGCTTCTGAAGGAGATCGTTCCTAGACTCTCCCGCGTGGCCGTCCTAGGGTCTTCGACCACCCCAGGCAACGCACAATCGTTAAAGGAAACAGAACTCGCCGCCGTGGCGCTCGCGGTACAGCTTCAATACGTAGACGTACGAGATCCCAAGGATATTGAGACTGCATTCCGAGCCGCAGGCAAGGCGCGTGCTGACTCTATCCTGGTGCTGACGAGCCCTGTCGTCAATCCTTATCGAAGAGAGATTGCAGGCCTCGCGGTAAAGAACCGGTTACCGGCGATATACTCGACCCCTGAATTTGTGAAAGACGGCGGGCTTATGACCTACGGCGTCAGCCTTACCGACTTGTACCGCCGTGCCGCTATCTATGTAGACAAAATTTTGAAAGGCGCTAAACCCGCGGATCTTCCCGTCGAGCAACCAACTAAGTTCGAACTCATCGTTAATCTGAAAGCGGCAAAGCAGATCGGCCTCACGATTCCGCCGAGCGTGCTCGCAAGAGCGGACAAAGTAATCAAATGACTATAGGCGTGAGGACTCAGGTGATAGGCGACCTTACGGATGTCCATCAAAACGACCGTTAGTAGAATCGGCAGCATAGCGGCAAAGATGATAAGGTAGCAGCGTTCACTATGCCCAACTGGAAAGACAAAATTCGCAACTTCTTCTCATTGCGCAAAACCGGGGCGCGCCGGCGCGAGCGGTTGGTGCGCGAGTACTTTTTGATCTCCGTGGCGCTGATCGGCGGAGGATTGATCACGAGCGGGCTGATCGAGATCTACTACCGCTACCACGAGAGCCGCGATCAGCTCGCGCGCTTGCAAAAAGAGATCGCCGCGGGCGCTGCCTACAAGATCGAGCACTTCGTTCAAGAGATTCACAACATTCTCAAAGGCGCCACGAAAAGCCGCGACATCGCGCCAAAGGGTCTCACCGCCGATTTCCGCTTCGAGCTGGAAAAGCTGTTGTTGATCGCGCCGGCGGTCACCGAAGCGGTGGCGCTCAATGAAAACGGTTTGATCCAAGTTCAAGCTTCGCGCCTGCGCACGGTATTGCCGGACGCTAAAAAAGATCTTTCAACCTCGGCGCCGTTTCAGCGCGCGCGGCAAGGCAAGTCCTTCTACGGGCCGGTCTATTTCGTGCGCGGCTCGGAACCCTACATGACGATCGCCGTCCCCATCGAGCGTTTTGCCGGCGACGTCATCGGCGTGCTGCAGGCGGAAGTGAATCTCAAATACATCGGCGACGTGGTTTCGAGCATCAGCATCGGCAAAGCGGGCTATGCCTATGCCGTGACCCGAGGGGGCGAGCTCATCGCCCACCCCGATATCAGCTTGGTCTTGCAGCGCCGCAGCGTCAGCCCGCTTCAGGTCGTAAAAGCCGCTTTCGAAAGCGCTCCCGGTCCCAACGCCCAAAACGCCATCGTCGCGGCGAATATTCAAGGGAAAGAGGTTCTGAGCTCCTTCGCGCTCATAAAAGACCTGGACTGGGCAGTCATCGTCGACCTGCCCGTCGAAGAAGCCTACGAAGCGCTCTACGCCTCCATCATGCGCACCTCTACTTTGTTCTTGATCGGCCTCGGCATGTCGCTGATCGCGAGTTTTTTCCTCGCGCGCCGGGTCGTGCAACCGATGCGGGTCTTGCGCGAGGGCGTGGAGCGCATCGGCACCGGCGATCTCGGCTATCGTCTCGATCTCAAGACCGGCGATGAAATCGAAGTGCTGGCGGATGAGTTCAACAAGATGACCTCGCAGCTCCAGGAGTCCTACATAAACCTGGAGCAGAAAGTCGAAGACCGCACCCGTGAGCTGACCGAGTCTCTCGAGCAACAGACGGCCACGAGCGAGATTTTAGGCGTCATCGCCAGCTCGCCCACCGACGTGCAGCCGGTCTTGGCGGTGGTCGCCGAAAACGCGGCGCGCTTGTGCGATGCCAGCGATGCACAGATACGTCTGGTCGAGAATGATGGGACGAAATTGGTCGCTTCGTTCGGTTCGACTCCGGCACCTGACTTTCGTCCGACCAACCCGCGCCACCCGTCTGGCCGCGCGATATTGGAACGACGAACGGTTCATGTCGAAGACCTCGCCGAAGCGGCAAAGACCGAGTTTGCAGACAGCCAGGAATTGCAGCAGCGCACGGGCACGCGAACCTTTCTTAGCACGCCGATGCTCAGGGAAGGAAACCCAATCGGTCTAATAAACATCCGGCGTACCGAAGTTCGGCCGTTCTCGGACAAACAAATCGCGCTGCTAAAAACCTTTGCCGATCAGGCGGTTATCGCCATCGAAAATGTGCGTCTGTTCCAGGAGATCCAGGATAAGAACCGCGAGCTCACAGAGTCATTGGAGCAGCAAACTGCAACGAGCCAGGTTTTGGGCGTTATCAGCAGCTCGCCGCGAGACCTGCAACCGGTGTTCGAAAGCCATGCTCGCCAACGCGACACGATTGGGCAGCTCCGATTACGGCGCGATTTTTAGATTTGATGGGGAGGTTTTCAGCCTGACCACGGCTCAATATGTTTCGCCGCACATGACGGTATTGGCAGACCGAACCTTTCCGCCGGATTCGACAACCGCCGTGGGCCGCGTCGGCCTGGAAAAAAAGATCGTGCACATCCCCGATGTTAGCGCCGATCCGAATTGGAACCCGCCGGAAGAATACCGCAAAGAAGGTATACGGACCGTTCTGGCCGTTCCCATGCTCAAGGAAAATAATCTGGTCGGCGCCATCGTGGTTTACCGCAGGGAAATTCGGCCGTTCACGGACAGCCAAATCGCGCTGCTAAAAACCTTCGCCGACCAGGCCGTGATCGCGATTGAAAACGTACGTTTGTTTCAAGAACTCGAAGACAAAAACGCGCAGCTCGAGACCGCCAATCGCCACAAATCGCAGTTTCTCGCCAACGTCAGCCATGAGCTGCGCACGCCGCTCAACTCGATCATCGGCTTTACGAGAATTGTTTTGCGCCGCACCGAGGGGAAACTCGAACCCCTGCAAAAAGAAAACTTGCAGAAAGTTTTGATCAGCTCGGACCATTTGCTGAACTTGATCAACGAACTGCTCGATCTGGCGAAGATCGAGGCCGGGCGCATGGAGGCCTTCGCCGAGACTTTCAAACTCGACGACATCGTCCGCATGGCGACAACCACAGTGGAACCGCTGCTTAGAAATGGCCGGGTCAAATTGCTCACCGACATCGCGCCGGACATCCCGCCGCTCAAAACCGACCGCGACAAGCTCAAACAATCCGTGATCAATCTGCTGAGCAACGCCGTCAAGTTCACCGAAAAGGGCGAGGTCAAAGTCGCCGCCTGGCGCGACAACGGCTTCGTGAAGCTCACCGTGTCGGACACCGGCATCGGCATGAGCCAGGAAGCGCTGCAATACATCTTCGACGAGTTTCGCCAGGCCGACATGTCGAGCACGCGCAAATACGGCGGCACCGGGCTGGGTCTGGCCATCGTGAAGAAGTTCATCAATCTCATGGGCGGCGAGATCGTGGTCGAGAGCGAAGAAGGCAAAGGATCGAAGTTTACGATCACTTTGCCGATGGAACTGAAAATTCAAGCGTAAGGGGTAAGACGTGAGGAGTTAGGCGCGGGATCGGGTGAATACTGGCCGCTGGTGGCTAATCACTTGAGAGAGAGCCCATGAGTAATCAACACAATGATCGCTGTAGCCGCCGAGAGTTTCTAGCCAACCTTGGAATCGTGGGAAGCGCGGCGCTGCTGGGCTTCCCGTCCGTGTCAGCCGCCACTGAATCACCACCCGAAACGAAGCGGCTCAGGATCCCGCAACTTCCCAGCACATGCCGCAGCCCGGAGTGGATCGCCGAAGAGCTGCTGCGCACCGAGGGCTTCAGCGATGTCCAATACCTTCCGGTACAGGGGACCCAAGGCGTCGAGCGCGCGCTCGCCTCGGGCGAAGCGGACCTCGGCGGGCACTTCGCGGCGCCGGTTATTCTGCGGCTGCGAAGCCGGTGACCCCGTCGTCATGTTGGGCGGGGAGCATATCGGCTGCTTCGAGCTTTTGGGCAGCGAGCGCATTCGGACGATACGCGACCTCAAAGGACGAGCGGTGGCGATTCCAGCTCTAGATCCAGCTCCCTACGCCTTCCTCGCGAGCATGGTGTCGTACGTCGGTCTAAATCCGAACAAGGACATCAACTGGGTCAAACATCGGGCCGGCGAAGCGATGCAGCTCCTCGCGGACGGCAAGATCGACGCCTATCTCGGCTTCCCCACCGAGCCGCAGGAGTTTCGCGCGAAGAAAATCGGACGGGTCGTCGTCAACAGCGCGGTGGACCGGCCCTGGTCCCAATATTTCTGCTGCATGTTGGTGGGCAATCGGGAATTCGTTCGCAAAAACCCCGTCGCGACCAAGCGGGCGATGCGCGCGATTCTCAAATCGGCCGAGATCTGTGCCGTCGCGCCTGAGAGCGTAGCCAAATCCATCGTCGCCAAAGGCATCGCCAAAAACTATGACTACGCCCTCGAGGCGATCAAAAGTCTCCCCTACGGACGCTGGCGTGAGTACGACGCCGAAGACACCGTCAGGTTCTGGTCGCTGCGTTTGCACGAAGCCGGCATGATCAAGTCGAGCCCGCAGAAGATCATCGCGCAGGGAACCGATTGGCGGTTTTTGAAAGAGCTGAAGAAAGAGTTGAAGGCGTGAAATCGTGATCGTGTTCGTGTCTCGTGCTCGTCATGGACACGATTCACGCCCGCGCTAAAGGAGAATCACTTGAGTAAACGACACAACGACCAGTGGAACCGACGAGAATTCTTAACCACCGCGGCGCTCGCCGGAACCGGAGCGGTTTTGGGATTGCGTTCTGATGCGCTCGCCGCTGAGCCACCGCCTGAGACCACGAAGATCCGGTTGATACGCAGTGCGCCGATCTGTCAAGCCCCACAGTATGCATCTGAAGACTTGCTGCGGAGCGAGGGCTTCACTGACGTGCAGGAGATTAGGGTAGGAGCAGATATTCCTGAGCGCATTCAAGCCCTGGGTTCGGGGCAAGGCGACATCTTGAGCACGTACGCCGGACCCCTCATCGAGAGCATAGACGCCGGAGGTCGAATCGTCATTATCGCGGTCTCCACGTTGGCTGCTTCGAACTCTTCGGAACCGACCGAATACGCTCGATCCGAGACCTTAAAGGGAAAACCGTCGCCTTGACATCCAGCGTCGCCCAATTCTTCCTCACCAGCGTTGTGTCGTATGTCGGCTTGAATCCCCGTAAGGACATCAAATGGGCCACCTATTCCTCAAGCGATGCGGCCAACCTTATGGCGCAGGGCAAGATCGACGCGTACATGGCCCTTCCACCGGAACCGCAGGAACTCCGGGCAAAAAAAATTGGTCACGTGTTGGTTAACAGCGCCACAGATCGACCGTGGTCGCAGTATTTCTGCTGCATGGTCGCGGCCAATCGCGAGTTTATCCGGAAGAACCCGGTGGCCACCAAACGAGCGCTTCGGGCGATTCTCAAGCAGCGGATATGTGCGCAGTAGAGCCGGAACGAACAGCTCGATTCCTAGTGGATAAAGGTTACACCAAGAACTACGAATACGCCCTAGGCACTCTCAAAGAAATCCCTTACGGCAAGTGGCGCGAGTACGATCCCGAGGACACGTTGCGCTTTTACGCCTTGCGCCTGCATGAAGCAGCGATGATCAAAACCAGCCCGCAGAAAATCCTTGCTCAGGGCACCGACTGGCGGTTTCTGAGAGACCTGAAGAAGGAGTTGAAAACTTAGCGATGTCGGGTTTCGGGTCTCAGGTGTCAGCCGTGAATACAAGAATTCTTACCGGCGTAGCAATTATTTTCTCGTTTGCTGTTACGCTCAGCGCTGCAGACGGAGAGAGTCTGCCGAAGATCAAGCCGGCGCCCGAGTTCACGCTGACGAATCAAGACGGCAAGCGGCTTGCTCTCAAGGAACTCCGCGGCAAGGTGCTCGCGATCACGTTCATCTTCGCAAGCTGCGTCGACACCTGTCCCCTGCTCACGGCAAAGATGGCCGGCATCCAGAACCGGCTTGGCAACGGACTTCGGCCGACAGGTCAATTTCGTTTCCATCACCGTGGACCCGGAGCGGGATACGCCGGACGATCCTCAAGCGCTATGCCGAAGGCACAGGCGAATTCCGCCGGCTGGGCGTTTCTCACCGGCACATCCGCCGAGATCCGCGAGGTCGCCAAACGCTATGGCATCTATTACAAGAAGACGCCGCGCGGCGACGTGGACCATACTTTTCTCACTTCGCTCGTGGACCAAAGCGGCACCCTCCGCGTCCAGTACATGGGAGTCAAGTTCGATCCGGACGAGATGCTGCGGGATCATTCAGCTCGTTGCACGGGAGCGGAAATAATTTTGGACCGGGAAACGGAAGAATATTCACCCGAAGAACCTCTGTCTCACCGCGGAGGCACGGAGAACGCGGAGAAGAGAAAATTGATAATCTCTGAGAACTCTGCGTCTCTGCAGTAAAATTCATATGGCTAGAGGCTCTCTACTACAGATATTGCCGCGAATCGTCGCGCGCGTGCCGGCTAAGGTCCACGCCAAGTTACTTATCGCGTTCCTCGCTATTACAGTGCTGCTAATCGCGCTCGGCGCCGTCGGTCTCCAGGCGCTGAACGATACCAACCGGCGCGCCAAGGATCTGGTAGAGCTGCAGCGCAAAATCGCCGCTTACCGCCAACTGCAGCACGACACCACGGCGCAACTCTACAGCGTCGCCTCCGCTCTTTTGGTCCACGACGAGCGCACGTTGACGCCACGCTGCGCCAGCTCAATCAATTCGGCTACGACCTCGACCGGCTTCAGTTCGTAGCAAAGGATGAAGTTGAGCTGCTCGCTCAGGTGCGTAAGGAGTACGATCAGTTCATCAAGGTGGTGAGCCAGTCCGTCGAGTTAATCCGCGCCGGCAAGATCGAGGCAGGAAATCAATTGCAAATCGCTCAAGCCAATCCATTGGCTGAACGGCTCGAGCGCCTGATGAACCAACTCGTCAATCGCGCCGAAGCCGACATGGTCGCCAGCATCGAAGCGAGCGACGCGGCATACATTCACTCGCGACGGATCGTGATCGGCTTTGCCGTGGGAAGCATCGCGCTGGCTCTTCTCCTCGGTTACGCCATCTCCTGGTCCGTTGTCGGCCCCGTCGAGCTGATGGATGCGCGCTTTCGAGGAAATCGCCTCAGGTAACTTCTCCCAGCGCATCGAAGTTCCCAACCGAGACGAGCTCGGGACCCTGGCGGACAACCTGAATCGGATGAGCGAGAAACTGGACCGCTTATATCAGCAGATTGAAACTCGCAATCGCGACCTGAGCGAATCATTGGAGCAACAGACTGTAACCAGCGAGATCCTACAGGTTATCGCAAGCTCACCCACCGACATTCAGCCGGTCTTGGATGTGGTGGCTGCAAACGCGGCGCGTCTATGTGACTCCCAGGATGCTCAGATCTATCGTGTCGAAGGCGACCTCGTGCGGAAAGTGGCAAGCCATGGCGAGTATCCCTGTCGCCCTTGCGGTGCGGAGAGACCCGTCCGATCAGGCGCGGTTCCGCAATCGGACGGGCCATTCTCGACCGGCAGACAATCCACGTTCACGACATTACGGCCGAGCGCAAAGAAAACTACGCGGACATTCAGCACGCCGTCGAGTTGGATATTCGAACGGAGCTCGCCACTCCGTTGCTCCGCGAGGGCATCCCGATCGGAGTCATTCTGATTCGCCGCACAGAAGTTCGTCCTTTCACACACAAACAGATCGCTCTCCTTAAGACCTTCGCCGACCAGGCAGTGATCGCCATCGAGAACGTTCGTCTGTTTCACGAAATCGAAGAGAAGAGCAGACAGCTCGAAGCCGCCAACAGCACAAATCGGATTTTCTCGCGCGCGTCAGCCACGATCTGCGCACGCCGCTCAATGCGATCATGGGTTTCACACGCATCGTGCTGCGCCGGCTGGGCGGCCAGATCCCTGATTTGCAGAAGGAGAATTTACAGAAAGTCCTGATCAGCGCCGAGCATCTGCTCAGCCTGATCAATACCCTGCTTGACCTCGCCAAGATCGACGCAGGCAAAATGGAAGCGGTCGCCGAGACTTTCCGCGTCGAGGACGTCATCCACATGACGACGGCTACGGTCGAGCCGCTGCTCAAAGACGGGCGCGTGCGGATCGTCAGGGACATCCCTCCGGATCTGCCGCCGCTCAAAACCGACCGTGACAAGCTCAAACAGATTCTTTTCAATCTGTTGAGCAACGCGGCCAAGTTTACCGAGCAGGGCGAGATCAAGGTTTCCGCCGCGCGCGAAAACGGCAACCTGAAGCTGGCGGTCGCCGACAGCGGCATCGGCATGACACCGGCGGCGCTGGAGCATATATTCGAAGAATTTCAGCAAGCGGAGAAAACCACCGCCAGCAAATACGGCGGCACCGGCCTGGGATTAGCAATCGTAAAAAAATTCGTCAACTCTCATGGGCGGCGACATCGCCGTCGAGAGCGAGGAAGGCAAAGGATCGAAGTTTACGATCACATTGCCGATGGAACTGAAACAATGAGAACAATTTTGGATTTTCGATTTTGGACGTTTAAGACTTTTAAAATTCCCTCTCCCACCGGGAGAGGGCAAGGGTGAGGGCCAACCTGTACAAAATGGATGCTAAGGTACCTATGCTGCGCGATCGCGCACGACAGCTACGCCGCAATCAAACCGACGTGGAAGGCAAATTGTGGTCCCGGCTGCGTGCGCGCCAACTCTCTGGTGCCAAGTTCCGCCGTCAATATCCTATCGGAGCGTTTATCGTCGACTTCTGCTGCTACGAACGACGCTTAGTGATCGAACTCGATGGCGGTCATCACGCTCAGCACATGGATGCTGATCAAAGTCGGACTGATTTCTTCGTTTCCCAAGGTTACCGAGTTCTACGCTTCTGGAACAATGAAGTCGTAGAAAACATCGACGGAGTATTGGAACAAATTGCGCACACCCTCACCCTGTCCCTCTCCCAGAGGGCGAGGGTTGGGAAAGAGAGTTAGGAGCGTAGAGAAAATGGACAAAAAAACAATCCTCGTTGTCGATGACACCGACTGGAATCGCGATCTGCTCGTGCAACTGCTCGAAGAGGACTACACGGTGCTCCAAGCCGTGGACGGCGACCAAGGCGTGAAGATGACGCAAGAGGAAAAGCCCGACCTTATCCTCATGGATCTCGGCATGCCGGTGATGGATGGCTGGGAAGCGACGCGGCGTATCAAAGCCAACGCTGCGCTTAAACAAATTCCGATCATCGCCGTCACTTC
The DNA here is from genome assembly GCA_963745035.1 of uncultured delta proteobacterium. Lineage (GTDB taxonomy): Bacteria > Desulfobacterota > Binatia > UBA9968 > UBA9968 > DP-20. Next base: position 422,672 of record CAVUVW010000014.1, read on the forward strand.
TCACGCCATGGTGGGCGACGAAATCGAGGCGCGCAAGGCGGGCTGCGACGATTACCTGCCCAAGCCGATTGATGAAGACTTGCTGCTGCAAAAGATCAGAAAGTTCCTCGCATGATCAGGCATGGAGTCATTTCAGCCTGATCCCGGGCGGCAATCGAAAATCTAAAATCCAAAATCGAAAATGGTGGGCCATGCCGAATAAGATTCTTATCGTCGACGACGAGCCTTTCAATCTCGACCTCTTGGAACAGGAGTTGATGGAGTTCAACTATGAGATCGAGAGAGCCAACGACGGCGTGGAAGCCCTGGAGAAAACCCGCAGCTTCAACCCCGATGTTATCCTGCTCGATTTCATGATGCCGCGGATGAACGGTCTGGAAGTGGTCAAGCGGCTGAGGGGAGACCAAGAGCACAGAGGCATCCCGGTCATCCTGCTGACCGCGAAAGCGACCCAGGAGGATAAAGTCGCCGGGCTCGACGCCGGCGCGGACGACTACGTCACCAAGCCCTTCGACGCCATCGAGCTGCTCGCGCGGGTACGCGCGATGATGCGCCTCAAGGAGATGCACGACACACTCCAGGAGTGGAACCGCTCCCTCGCCGATACGGTAAAAAAACAGGTGGCCGATTTGGAGCGCATGGCCCGCCTCAAGCGCTATCTCGCGCCGCAGATCGCCGAGACGATCCTCGGCGAAGACAACGACCTGTTCAAGACCCACCGCAGAGAAATTACCATCCTCTTTCTCGATCTGCGCGGTTTTACCGCATTCTCCGATAACGCCGAGCCGGAAGAGGTGATGGAATTCCTGCGCCATTATCACAGTGAGATGGGCCAGTTGATCTTCAAGTACGAGGGTACCTTGGAGCGTTTTATGGGCGACGGGATTGTGGTAATTTTCAACGACCCGATTCTCTGCGAGCGCCACGCCCACAAGGCGATTGAGATGGCCATCGAGATGCGTGATCGGGTAAAAGAGTTGCGGACAACTTGGCGAAAAAAAGGGTATGATCTCGACCTGGGCGTCGGCGTTTCCTCCGGCTATGCCACTCTCGGCACGATGGGCTTTGAAGGACGCATGGACTACGGTACCGTCGGCAACCTGCCGAACCTGGCGTCGAGGCTGTGCGCCGAAGCCAAGGGCGGACAGATTTTAACCGACCAAAAAACCATGAGCCGGCTGGAGGACGCTTTCGAGGCGGAAGCGATCGAAGAACTCAATCTCAAGGGAATCCATCGGCCGGTGGCGGCTTTCAACATTATTGGCATCAAGTGACGATTCGATGAACGAACCGATTGCACGCGGCGCCAAGGGAGCCGCGCGATTCAGAATCAAATTTTGGGGCGTGCGCGGCAGTTATCCGACGGTAGATCCGGCAACCCTTGCGGTCGGGGGCAATACTTCCTGCGTGGAAGCCGAGGTCGACGGGCGCCGCTTGATCTTCGATGCCGGCACGGGAATCATTCGGCTCGGAAAGGAACTGTGCAACGGCGCATCATCCCCTCCCGCCGCGTATGTTTTTTTGAGCCACACTCATATCGACCATGTTTTGGGACTTTGCTTTTTCGAGCCCCTCCTGACGGCCACAGGGCGGACTTTTATTCTCGGTCCCGGCGCAACCCGTGGGGCGTTGACACGGAGCTTGCGCCACCTGACAAACAGCCATTTGTTTCCCGTTTCTCTCGACGAGCTCAAAGGAAAGAAAGAAATTTTCTCACTCTCAGGCGGTGAGGTGATTTCCTTCGGATCGTCGGGCACCCGACCTAAGATCGAGGAACCGCGAGCCGCCGAGGGCTTCGAAGCTGGGGAACTGAGAATAACGACTTTGAAGAGCGCCGCGCATCCGTTAAACGGCGTCATGCTGTACCGGGTTCATTACCAGAACAAGAGTTTCGTTTTCGCCACGGATATCGAGCAACAGGAAGGCGGCTATCCCGAAATCATCGAGTTTGCCCGTGGCGCGGACCTATTGATCCATGACGCCCAGTATCTTCAGGACGAATACTTTTCACGCACCAAACCGCGCAAGGGCTGGGGTCACAGCACCATCGACATGGCGGTCGATGTGGCGCAAAAAGCCGGTGTCAAACGCCTCGCGCTCTTCCATCACGAACCGACTCATGACGACAAAACGATGAATAGCATTCAGAAGCAGGCCAAAGCACTTTTTCGCTCGACCATCGTTGCCCATGAAGGGATGGTCATCAATCTTCTCTAGTAGTGAGTAGTGCAGTTGACGTGAACAATCATCTAAACCGCAAAACTCGCCGCGAACGCGATAGTCGACCGAACATGTTCCTGACTTTCACCGCCTTGATGCTCTTCCTTGGCGCTCCGGTTCTCGCGCTGGCGCAATCGCCGGCTCGAGTGGGGATACTGGTCCAGGAGATGGAACGTGCCCAGGCACAGGCTATCAAAGGCCTTGGCGAGGGACTCAAACATCTCGGTTATCAGGAGCGAAAGAATCTTTTTTTTGAAACGCGCAACGTCAAAGGCAATCGCGCCGCGCTGCAGCCGGCGGCCAGCGAGCTTCTGGCGCGCAACGTTACCGTCATTTTTACGACCGGGACCAGCGCGACACGCGCGGCAATGGCGGCCACCCGCGAAGTTCCGGTCGTATTCATTCATCCCGGCGACCCCGTTGCCGCCGGTTTGGTCAAAAGCACCGCGGAGCGCGAGAAAAATCTGACCGGCGTAGCGGCCTATGCTTCGTCGCTAATCGAACAGCGTGTCGTGCTTTTTAAAGAAATCTTCCCCGAGCTGCGCAAGATTCTGGTCTTCTACGACGCCAACAACAATTTTTCGCGCGCCAACTTCGCCGTTACCGAAGCTGCAGCAAAAAAATCCGGCTTGGAAGTTGTCGGTTACGGCATCAAGTCAGCCGACGAACTGAAAAACACGCTCGGCAGTTTACGGAGCGAACCTGGCTCGGGGCTTTTCCAATTCGCGGACGATCTGTTCGAAAGCGAGCCTGAGTTTATTTTCACCACTGCGCGCGAAAAGAAGCTGCCCACGATGTTTAATGAGGAAGCATGGGCGATTCGCGGCGCGCTAGCCGCCTACGGGCCGAGCTATTTCGAAATGGGCCGCCAGGGCGCCCGGCTCATCGACAAGATCATCAAGGGCGAGAAGCCGGCATCCTTGCCGATCGAGCCGGCGTCTAAGTTCGATCTCACGCTCAATTACCGAACCGCTACCTTTATCGGCCTTCATTTCTCGCGGGCAATGTTGAAAAAGGCGGACAAAGTCATTCGATAGCGCGCATCGCCATGGAGCAGCTTGCCGATACGATCCGCAGTATCCCGATCTTCTCCGGGCTTTCGCGCGAGGATATCGCCAAGATCCTCGGCAAAATGGAAGAGACATCGTGCGGCGCCGGAGTGACGATATTTTCTCAAGGCGAGCAAGGCGACGCGTTCTATCTGATTCAATCCGGCGCGGTGCAGGTCGTGTTGGAAGGTGCCGGGGGGAAATCGGAGGTCGTAGCCATTCTTGGACCGCGGGACTGGTTCGGCGAAATGGCTTTGCTCTCGGGCGAACCTCGCTCGGCAACGATCGATACGGTCAAGGAAACCGTTCTTTGGCGTCTCCGGCGCGAGGACTGGGACGAATTGATCGAAAAGCACCCGACCTGGTTACTGCAGTTTTGCACCACGCTCAGCAAACGGCTTTCCCATGTCGATCGGCAATATTCGACCGGTCGCGAGGCTTTTAATTCGCTCGCCGAGGAGTTTTACGCATCGCTATCACCGGACGAGCAGTCGTTTTTTCGTCAAGTATCGCTGCTCGGACCGGTTGATAAAGATACTTTAACGGCGCTGGTGCAAAACCACGCGCTGAGCAAGCTCGTGACCGAGTTCGGCTACAGCCAATCCCCGCTGATTCGTCGCTTGGAAAATGGCAAGTACGAACTGCACAGTTTCTTTAAAGATTTTTTGCGCGAAAAGTTGGTGGCGCTCGATGGCGCGGAGACCCAGCAGAGACTTCACGCCGAGTTTGCCGAACGGTACGAAGCTCTCGGCGAACTGCGCGAGGCGATTTATCACGCGCTGCAAATCCAAGATTGGCCAACCGTCATCCGGCTCTTCAGCGAGGAAAAAGAGCACCTCCTCGCCGAATCACCGCTCTTTGTTAAGAATACTCTGGAGAGTTTTCCTCCGGAGCAACTTCTGGCCGATCCGCGGCTGGTCACCCTCCGGGGGAATGCATTGATTCAGCTGGGCGACTTCGCCGGAGCCTATCGCGCTTATCGTGAGGTGCTGGTCCAGAAGTCACCGGGAGCGGTCGCGGCCGATGCCGTCGCGGGTTACCGTCGAATGGCGGAGAACTTCGCGCAACGAAAGGATTATGCGCAGGCGATCAATCAACTGCGCAGCGCGCTAACCCTGATCGGCCAGGAAGCGGCCGCCGCCGATGGTTTTCGAGACAATGCTCAAAAAATGAGCTGGCCGAGTTTTTCTGCCCTTCCTGCTTTGGAAAGCGGCGCGGCGGCGCAGCCGCGAAGTCGCCTGAGAGCGTGGACCTCGATCCTCGGTCCGTCGCCGAGTAAATGGCTGGGCGCGCTGCTCGGACTTGGTTTGGGCGGTTACCTTTGGTTTGGCCAACCGGATATCGGGCTAGACCCGTCGGCAAATAAGTTGCTCGGCCTCATTTCATTGACGTTAGCCTTCTGGGTTTTTCGCGTCCTTCCGGATTACGGCGTGGCCCTCGTGTTTGCCATGGTAATCATCCTAACCAAACTGGAATCGGCCCAGACCGTTATGGGAGGCTTCGCCAGTACCACTTGGTTCATGACCCTGGGTGTACTCGGACTCGGTGCCGCGATCACCGGCTCCGGATTATTTTACCGCCTCTCGCTGCATCTCGTCCGCATGTTTCCGCTCAGCTACTATTGGCAGATTGTCGCCACCGGCATCATGGGCGTCGTCGTGATGGCGTTGATTCCGCAGCAAACCGCGCGCACGGTGATCACCAGCCAGATGCTGGTCAATCTCTCCGAAAGCCTGGGCTACAAGACTCCATCGAAAGCGTCGACCGGCTTATTCGTCGCCAGCTTCCTCGGCCTGGGCCAATTGGGGTTTCTCTTCTTGACCGGATCGACGACCAGCTTGATCGCCTGGGGCTTGTTACCCGACGACGTGCGCGCGCAATTTACCTGGGGTTACTGGTTCCTCGCCGCCTTGCCGCCGACTCTCGTTGTATTCATCATCATCCTCTTGTGCACGATATTTATCTATCGGCCCGAGACTCAACCGAAGATTTCTTACACTCTGGTGCGAACGCAGCTTAGTATTCTCGGACAGTTGTCGCATAAAGAGTGGATCAGTCAGGGCGTGCTGCTTTTCACCGTCGGGGGCTGGCTTAGCGCGCCGTACCACGGGATCGACGGCGCGTGGATCGCGATCATCGCCTTTGCGACGCTGATCAATACCGGCGTCATAGACTGGAACATGCTCCGCAAGGGCATCGACTGGGAATTGCTCATTTACATGGGCGTTACCTTGAGCATTCCGACGCTTTTAAGACAGGCAAAGATCGATCAATGGCTGGTCGATGCGATCTCGCCGTTGATTCTTCCCTTCATCGACAGCCCGGCCTGGTTTTTCGTGGTGATCGCTCTATTGACCTATGCCCTCAAGCTCATTTTTACGAGCTTCCTTGCGGTGGTGACGCTCTGCGTCGCATTGCTGCCGCTGTCGATCGACGTCGGCATGAGTCCGTGGATCATTGCGATGATCATTTTAATCGCCTCGGAAGTCTGGTTTTTCCCCTATCAAGTCGACTGGCATATGCTCGCCTACTCGACCACCGACGGCAAAGGATTCTCCTATCCGCTGATGCTGTGGATCAACCCGCTCTACGCCTTCGCTTATCTTGTAGCCCTCATTGCAGCTATTCCGTACTGGAGGTACTTGGGACTGATCGGCTAAAGCTTCATTGGCATGCCTTTCTGATTCAGCGTGTCACTTCGCAAGTTTCACGCATTCACTCCTGGCCCGGACCGAACGCGCCTTCAATCAATTCCCTCAGCCCAATCTTGCAAGCCGCGAGTGGGGACAGTGGCGATCATGACCCCGCTGTCGGCTAGATCAAGATGCCACGGAATCATGGGACGGCATGATCGTACTGAGGAAAAATACACTGAGTACTTTGTTCACACCCATGTATCCAAAAGTTTACGCCGGCGTAACCAAGTTTACAGCGGGTTAAGCTAATCCGTCCATCATGCGGAGCGAGACAATGGACTAGCATGTTGCTGAAAGACTTCCCTTATCCTGCGAGAGCCTCGGATGAGAAGTTGAAATGATTGACAATGTCCAGTTGTTGGTGAGCCTGCCGAAACATTCCCACTTTTTTTCAGCACAAAGTAGTCTCAAGGTTGTTTAGCAATGACACGATGGCATGCTCCGTGCTCTTTTGTGCTCGCATTCGTCAGCGATTCCTAAACCATCGCTGATTTTCATTTTTCGTGGTGACAAGTTCGGGTCGTCTCTGGGCTATTTGGCGCATTTTGATCGGACTTGACAAGGAGGTTCGACTCTGCTTAGCTAGCGCACTTTCGCGCCTCGCCCTCTGGGAAAAGTTGTTGAACGAAGGAGAAACGAGCTTCTGGTTTCTCTCGTTTGGACGGCGATCGCTACGAAGTTGGTCCTAGTCAAACGCGCGGGGACGCGCAGTCTCAACGGGTTAAAACAGCCAGCTCTGTTTCGCTCACACGAGCTGCAACAAAAAGAGGAGGCATAAAATGAAAAAGCTATTGTCCTGGTTGCCGAGCAGTCGGTCGTTCACAAGATTACTTTCGATCAGTGGCTGTTGCGGTCGTGGCCTTCGCGGCGCTGGAGTTGTTGGCCGTCCAGCAGGCGCTCGCGGGCAAGTGCTGTGTGCTGGTCACGAATCAGCTGCGAAGCACACGACTGCCTCTGCGATTCTTCAACTTCATGCAATATCACCAGGAACGGCAAGTTCACGGTGACCGCGAGTTCGACGGTCTTAGGACCTGTTGGAACTTCCGAAGTAGTTACGGTGCGGCCAGCCAACATCACATCCACGATCACTTGCGAGAACGCTCGACGGAACCGGCGAACATCACCGACCTCTGGACCCACAAGTTTCACACAAAGTGCACTACTGCAATGTCGAAGTACACCGAGTTGCGTAACATAATGACGCTGGCCTCTGTCAATTCGACCTCAAGTATTCTCGGTCTGATCCCAGCGAGTCTCAACGACGTGCAAACTCCCTGCCGCGGACGACACATCTAAGCTACTTATGCAGGCATCCTGCAGCGAGGCCAGCGGCGGTAACCCGGAACACTGGCGGTAACGGGCACGCTCAAGTGTCCTGCAAGCTTGCAACCCACAGAACAGTCGGCGTGCGCATCCACTGGGGAGTTTGGCAGCTCCCCTTGGCTGTGGGCTGCCGTCGCGACGGCAACCAGGACTGTATCCTGAACTTGGGCATCGCTGGAGTGTCTTCAGGGCAATGTCCCACGTCTTTCCGGCCGGTACCGCGCTGGTTCCGCAGGTCCCGGACTCTCGCAGGGCAAGTGCTGAGCTTTTCCCAAACAGTACGAGGGTCTAGCCTGCGGCCCGGACAACCCAAGTACTTGCATTTGGCTCACTAGAGGCGACTCGGTACTGCAGCGCGGGACTCTTTGCTAACGCTCCCGGCCTTCCCGTAGATTGCACACCGAATCAGGGACCGAACCGCTCACCGGACTCGGAACCGCGACAGGCTGCTGTTCAGTTCGACGTCACCTTCTCTCCGACGACCCTTAACATCAACTGCGGCACTAACAACAACGACACCTGGCACTTTACGATCACTGGCAACCAGCACTTGACGGACTAACACGGATCGTTACGACATCGTCCCTGGCGGTCGAAGGCGTAGCTGGGTCAGGTCACCTGCGAACTGCTTACAAATCGGCGGCAAACACACTGACTTGCCACATAAACGCGTGTAACCAAATCAGGGCAACTGGATCTAGGGTCAGTTGTTTGTGCAAACAGGAACCCCAACGGGACGGTGGACCTCACGGTAACGGGAACGATCTTTGAGCGGAACAGACCGCGATCATCGGCGAGGATCTAAAGCCACAAAACGTCGGGAACGTGTACTTTGCAGGCTGGCAGGTGATCGCCGCGCTGCCTACCGCCAACAGGCGGTGGGGCAGCGCTATCTGCTGCGACAGAGGGCTCATTCATGTCTAGGTCACGGTGGCACGTGCGCGCCCTCGTGCTTGGCGCTGCGCTTTACGCGTTCGGCGCGGTCGTGTCCCTCACGGCTATGCGCAGGTCGCCACGGCGATCACGTCCGATGGCACGCTCGGTACCACGGTAGCGCCGATCCGGCAACCTGTATAACATCAACGGCGGGACGATCAAGGGAACCAATCAATTCCACAGTTTCGGCCAGTTCAGCGTTGGCACGGGCGATATCGCGAGTTTCAATGGTCCCGCCGCACGATCCAGAACATTCTGAGTCGCGTGACCGGGGGAACTCGCTCTGAGATCGACGGCACGCTGCGATCCACGATATCCGGTGCCAACCTGTTCTTGATGAATCCCAGCGGTATCCTGTTCGGGCCCAATGCGCAGCTCGACGTGAGCGGGTCGTTTCACGCAACGACGGCAGACTATATCGGCCTTGCGGATGGGGTGCGCTTCAACGCGGTTCCGTCATCAGCCGACAACCTGCTCACCACCGCGCCCCCGGCGGCCTTTGGCTTTCTCACCTCGAACCCCGCGCCTATCGACGTGCAGACCGGCGCGTTCGACTCGACGTCTCTGGGTTAAAGAACGTACTGCAAGTACCGGCCGGAAAGACGTTATCCTTTGTTGGGGGACCCATCAACATTGGGCGCGGCGCCCGGGGCCTTCGCTGGCGGCTTCGTGTTCGCGCCCGGAGGCCGCATCAACCTCGTGAGCGTCGCCTCGCCGGGCGAGGCCAGATTCGACGGCACTGGCTTCAGCGTGGATACCTTTGCACGGCTCGGTGATATCAGCATCAAGGGAAACAGCGTCATCGACGGGAAGGAGGTGTTCATACGCGGTGGGCGGCTCGTGATCGAGCAGGCGATTATCTATGCCCGGCTTTTTCTTTCAATTCGGCGTGCCTGTCGACCCCCCCGACGGCGGCGAGGTCAACATTCAGGTCTCTGATAGCGTCAACATCAAGGGGCCGCCGCCGGTCTTCAATGAATTCTCCGGCATCCTGACCTTTGCCGGCCTCCCGTTCCCTGGCGACGTGCCCCATATCAGTATCAAGGCGTCCTCCATATCCCTATCCGAGGGCGCGAGTAGTTCAGACCGTTAGACAAGGCCCTGGAAATCCGGCGAATATATCAATCGAGGCCGATACCGTGGAGGTACGAAGCGGAGCGTCCATAGCCGCCATGAATGTTTTCGAGGGGCCGGGCGGCACGCTTACCGTAAACGCTCGAAATGTGACGCTGGACTCGGCAGGGCAGTGACCAGTTCACCGGGCTCTCGGCGCAGGCCGATTTCCATCCGGACTACGGTTCACTGATTTTGAGACGGGATCATTTGCGGGGGCATTTTCGCCGTCTCTTGCAGTTGGCGGATAGCGGATCGATCACGGTCAACGCCACCGGCACGCTAACGATGCGCGGCAGCGCCCAGATCAGTACGGACAACTTTGCGTTTGGCAAAAGTGGCAATGTCACCGTCAACGCCGGAGACATGCTCCTGGTAGGCGCCGGGACCAACACGGGGTTGATCTCTGCTCAAAGCAGGCTCGCCGGACGGTCAGGGGACGTTACGATCAACGCGACCGGAAGTATCGACATGCAAAACGGGTTCCGGATCAGCGCCAATACACTGGGCAGCGATGACGCGGGCCAGGTGAACGTACGCGCCGGTCGGTCTATCACCATGACCGGCAACTCAACCTTCATATCGAGCGTGACGGGTCAGCCTGTGGATAGTGAGCTCGACAGCTTCGCACAGCTGTTTGCCCGTTCTTCGGACGCGTGGAATGATTCTCGACTACCCCTCACTGCGCGCGACGCTCGGAGTAGCGCCGGGTCCGAATGACCTCATGAACGTGCTTGCCGCGCTGAGCACGATCTCGGACGGGGCCGGCAATCCCTTGGTGGCCGTCACCGACTTCACGCCGGGTGCAGGGGGCAAAGTATCGATAACGGCACCGGTGTTGGCTGTTAACGACGGTGCACATATAGAGACCTCCACCGTCTGGGACGGCAACGCCGGCGCGATCGCGCTCAACGTTGGCTCCCTGACCCTGCGCGATGGAGCTATCATCGGCAGCCGCAGCGGCGCTGTGCGTCCGGACCGCGGATTTACCGTCGGTACGGGCAATGCCGGCACGGTAGACATCGCCGCCACGGGTACCGTCGAGATCTCCGGGCGTTCGCCGACCTCGGGAGAGGGCAGCATCGTAACCACTAACACCTTTGGCGATGGCAATGCGGGCAATATTTCCCTGAGCGCCAATCAGGTCAACGTTCAGAATGGTGGCATAGTTACCTCCGCAAGTGGCGGAACGGTTGACGGTCAGTTGTTCGTCGGGCGCCGGGAATGCCGGGCAGATCAATGTGTCTACACCGACGTTAACAATGGCTGATGGGACGATATCGGTTGCGACATCGGGAGCGGGAAGTGCAGGGAGCATTTTGCTGAATGGTAACACTCTTAGCCTCACCGGTGGGTCGCAGGTTGTGAGCAGCACGACTGGCGCTGGTCAAGGTGGGAGCGTGGCAGCCACAGCGGGAGAATCGATCTTTATTTCTGGGAGTGGGAGTGGGTTACTCAGCACGGCCTCTAGCACCGGCAATGCCGGTCAGATTACTGTTTCCACGCCGACGTTGACGATGGCAGAGAGTGGCACGATCTCGGTGGCTACTTCTGGCGCCGGAAATGCCGGCAACATCTCGCTTAACGTCGGCGACTTTACACAGACAGGTGGAGCGCAGGTTGTGAGCAGCACGACCAGCACGGGCCAGGGTGGGAATCTGACAGTCACTGCGGCAACCGAGTCGGCCTCGATCTCTGGGCTGGGAAGCGGGCTATTCAGCACGGCATCGAGCACAGGGAATGCGGGAGAGATTACTGTTTCCACTCCGACCTTGACGATGGCGGACAGCGGCACGATCTCGGTGGCTACTTCTGGCGCCGGAAATGCCGGCAACATCTCGCTTAACGTCGGCGACTTTACACAGACAGGTGGAGCGCAGGTTGTGAGCAGCACGACCAGCACGGGCCAGGGTGGGAATCTGACGCTTGCGGCAACCGAGTCGGCCTCGTTCTCTGGTTTAGGAAGTGGGCTCTTCAGCACGGCGTCGAGCACGGGGAACGCGGGAGAGGTTACTGTTTCCACGCCGACCTTGGCTATGAACAACGGAGCGATCTCGGTGGCGACTTCTGGTGCTGGAAGTGCCGGCAACATCTCGCTCAATGTCGGCAACTTTACACAGACAGGTGGAGCTCAAGTCGTGAGCAGCACGACCGGCACCGGCACCGGCGGCGCTATAACAGTCACCGCGACCGATGCAGCCTCCATCGCCGGGCCGGGCGGCGGACTATTCAGCACGGCATCGAGCACAGGAAATGCCGGTCAGGTGACCGTAACTGCACCGGCATTGGCCATGGACAATGGCGGAACGATATCGGTGGCCACCGAAGGGGTCGGAGCCGCCGGCAATGTCTCGCTTAGCGTCAGCGAGTTGACTCTTGGCAGTGGGGCGCAGATCAGTAGCAGCACCAGCGGTGGTGGAGCAGGTGGGACGCTGGCGGTCGCTGCCGGCGAGTTGGTTTCCATTTCAGGTGCAGGGAGCGGATTATTCAGCACGGCATCGAGCACGGGAAATGCGGGAGAGATTGCTGTCTCTGCGCCGGCATTGACCATGGCTGACGGCGGCGAGAATCTCGGTGGCCACTGAGGGTGCGGGCAACGCCGGTAACATCGCACTGAACGTAAGCAACTTTACACAGACAGGTGGAGCTCAAGTCGTGAGCAGCACGACCGGCACCGGCACCGGCGGCGCCATAACAGTCACCGCGACCGATGCAGCCTCCATCGCCGGGCCGGGCGGCGGACTATTCAGCACGGCATCGAGCACAGGAAATGCCGGTCAGGTCACCGTAACTGCACCGGCATTGGCCATGGACAATGGTGGAACGATATCTGTGGCCACCGAAGGGGTCGGAGCCGCCGGCAATGTCTCGCTTAGCGTCAGCGAGTTGACTCTTGGCAGTGGGGCGCAGATCAGTAGCAGCACCAGCGGTGGTGGAGCAGGTGGGACGCTGGCGGTCGCTGCCGGCGAGTTGGTTTCCATTTCAGGTGCAGGGAGCGGATTATTCAGCACGGCATCGAGCACCGGCAATGCGGGGCAGATTACCGTAGCCGCGCCGTCATTAGCGCCCGTGCCGACGTTGGCTCTGGCAGAGGGCGGGACAATATCGGTTGCGACATCGGGAGCTGGAAGCGCCGGGAGCATTTTGCTGAACGCGAACAATCTTAGCCTCACAGGTGGGGCACAGGTCGTAAGCAGCACGACCGGGGCCGGTCAGGGCGGAAGCGTGACGGCCAACGCTACCATCTCGGGTTCACTCTCCGGTCAGGGTACGGGTTTGTTCAGCACGGCATCGAGCACGGGAAATGCGGGAGAGATTGCTGTCTCCACGCCGACCTTGACAATCGCTGACGCCGCAAGAATCTCGGTGGCCACTGAGGGTGCGGGCAATGCCGGCAACATCGCACTGAACGTAAGCAGCTTCACACAAACGGGCGGCGCTCGGGTTGACAGCAGTACAAGCGGCATTGGGTCGGGAGGAGATATAGCTATCGTGGCAGCTAACTCGACCTCCATCTCCGGTCCAGGAACCGGGCTGTTCAGCACGGCATCGAACTCCGGGGCCGGGGGCGATATCAATGTACAAGCGCCGCAGCTTAAGATCCTCGACGGCGCGACGATGTCGGCGAACAGCACCGGTACCGCGACGGCCACGGCCGGAAATGTCAACATCGTCACCAGCGACCTCGCCATGCAGAGCGGTAGCATCACGACGCAGTCCACGCTAGCGGATGGCGGTAATATCTCGATCACCACCACGGGATCAACGAGCAATCTGACCAACAGCCAAATCACCACCAGCGTGGCAAGCGGCACCGGTTCAGGAGGCAACATCACGATTGGTTCCGGGGCTCAGCCGTTTGATTTTATTCTTTTGAATGATAGTGAGATCCGCGCCGATGCCTTCGGCGGACCAGGCGGTAACATCAACATATTTGCCAATGTCTTTCTTCCTTCCGATAGCATCGTCAGCGCTTCTTCGGCTCTGAGCACTCCCGGAGTCATCGACATCCAGGCGGTGTTTACTGATGTCAGCGGCAATGTGGCACCATTGCCGGAGGCGCCGCTTCAGGCGACAGAGCTTCTGCGCGCATCTTGCGCAGCCCGCTTTGCGGGCGGGAAAGCGAGCAGCTTGGTGGCCGGCGGTCGCGATGGTGTCCCCATCCAACCGGGTGGACTCCTACCAAGTCCGTTTTATTCGGCAAGCGGGGCTGGCACTTCCGTTACAGGCATAAAAACATCCGACAACGATCTGCCCGCGCGATTCAGTCTGCTTGGGCCTGCTGATTCAATGAATCGACGTTTGATTCAATATAGCCTGTTGCCAAACGTTAAATGCGCCTTCTAAGCGGTGACAGGGCGCAGATCTGAAAATATCCGGTTCCGCGCTTCGATTCGCCATTCCTGTGCGAGGGAACGCGGCGATTCGTCCAGTCAACCTAGCCGCCCTGCGTTTTTCTGTCCCAAAGAAACCGAGAGAATGATAGGACTAGTGAACCTAGCGAGCACTGCGGTTGTAAAAAGAAACTTGGCATCGGGGTTCAACGTGAATTGGCCTATTGTTCGAGCGCTGTTTCTGATCGCGATTATTTGCTTCCCGGCTGGAGCGCGGGCTGCCGTCGTCGACCCAACCGGCCGATCGGGAGAGGCTCCCACTCTGCCACAGGACTTTCAGCCGCCGAAACCTCAGCCAGGGACACTCTTGCCGCCTGCGCCACTGGCGCCCACAGGCGATCCCATTCCGGGTTTGCGTGTCTTCGTGCGCGAGATCAAGGTTACCGGTAGCACGGTATTTTCGGCGGACGAGCTGGGAAAACTAACGGCTCCTTATTTGAACCGCGAGGTCACGTCGGAGGATCTCGAAGCGCTGCGAGTCGCCTTGACGCTGCTCTACGTCAACAATGGCTACGTCAATTCGGGGGCGATTCTGCCGGACCAGAAGGTTGCCGACGGCGTGCTGAATTATCAAATCATCGAGGGCAGCTTGACCGGGATTGATGTGCGGGGTAACCGCTGGTTTCGCTCGAGTTACTTTCAAAAGCGTTTTTTACTCGACGCCGGCCCTCCGCTTAACGTCAACGCGTTGCAGCAGCGCTTACAGCTCATGCTCGAGGACTCCCGCATTCAACGCCTGAATGCGGAATTGCGACCGGGAGTCGCTCGCGGTGAGGGCATTTTGGATGTTCGGGTCGAGGAGCCGCGTCCCTACCGACTTTCGTTCGAATACAACAATTATCAGTCCCCTTCCGTTGGCGAGGACCGTGGCATCGTCGCCTTAGAACACCGAAACGTCACCGGCAACGGGGATGTATTCACCGGGCAGTATGGGAGATCGCGAGGGCTCGATCCCCTGCTCGATTTTAAGTACTCATTCCCGGTGACGGCCCGTGACACGATCCTCAGCTATCAGTACCGTAGAAATACCTTCTCTGTGATCGAGCAGCCGTTCGAGGATCTCGACATCGAAAGCAAATCGGACGTCTATACTTTGTCCGTGCGGCATCCGATTTATCGCACGCTCAATAATGAGATAGCTCTTGACCTCACTGGCGAGCGCCTGTCGCACAAAACGACTCTGTTGGGTGAAAAGTTTTCATTGGAGCCGGGAGCACGAAACGGCCGCACCGCGGTTACCGCCTTGCGGCCGGGTCTCGAGTGGGTGTACAAGTCGCAGAACCAGGTGATCGCCGCGCGTTCCCGCTTCTCGTTCGGAATTGATGCGATAGATGCAACGGTTAATGATAATGGCTTGCCCGATGGTAAGTTCTTCGCCTGGCTGGGCCAGTTCCAATGGGTCCGCCGCCTCGGTGTCTTGGACAGCTATTTTATCTTTAGAAGCGATGTTCAACTCGCTAATGATCCGCTTTTATCGCTCGAACAAATCTCCGTCGGTGGCCGCTACAGCGTCAGAGGATATCGAGAGAACACCCTGTTGAGAGACAGGGCGCTGATCACTTCTTTTGAGACGCGCCTGCCTTTGATCCCGCTGATGAGAAATTTCTTCGGGGTCGATTTGAATAGCTACGGCTTTCAATACTTAGAACTGGCGCCGTTCTACGATTTCGGACGGGGTTGGAACAAAGAGCTAAAGACTCCCCAACCGCAAGACATTTCAAGTGTCGGCGTCGGTCTTCGATGGGCGGTTGCATATCCCTGGCTTGTGACTATTCGGCCTCAGTTCGAAGTATATTGGGGCCATCGGTTGAGAAAGGTTTTCAATCCGAGAGACTCTCTCCAGGACAACGGGGTCCACCTGCAATTTGTACTCGGATTCTTCTAGCGCAGAGCCTACGCGATCAATACCTTATCGGTTGTCGTTCTGAGGCGCAGCCGGAAAATCTGCTTATTGTGTCCATCGGAAAAGCAGATGCTTCGCGGAGTTTACCCTGACTTTGATCCGAAGGACTCAGCATGACATCCACAGGATTCGTCGCGATCGCTTTTCCTCTGTGGGCGAGCGTAAGATCAGAACTCGCTTGGTGGTGAATAGGAAAACGTCGATCGAGCGCCGAAGAATTAAGGGCACACAAGTCGTAGCGCGGGAGCTAAAAAAAGAGCCTCGGTGGCTGGCAGGGGAATATTCCACCCGCCTAACCGCTTAAATGCCGATCATCACTCGTTGGTGGAAGGCAATCCAACCTGAGTCAGCAGAGCTGCCCGCTGCTTGTGCAGTTCTACGTTCTGCGGCGCGGCGTCGATCAGATCCGAGATCGACTGCAAGGCGTCGTACCAAATTCCAGCTTCAGCATAGATGAAGGGCTTCTCGTTGTTGGCCGATTGCGCTAGCTTGGCTTTGAGCGGTTCCGGCATGTCGACCCGCTCAATGATACCGCCGGCCAGTATGTCTTTAGAGCGCCGGTCGGCATCGGGAACCACCGCGACAAACCATCGATACGCCATGCCCGGCTTGAGATGAATTTTATAGTCAACGAGTCGAACCTGCTGAATTCCCGACTTAACAGGAGCAGGAAGCCGTGTTTCCAGGATCGGTTGAATGCCCTGCGGCTCCATCACGGTCAGTTCGATCGGCAGGGAGGTCACGTTGGAGATGAACCAGTAAAGGGACGGTTGTTCGCTGGTCGTGAACCCACTGTGATCCGGCGCCAAAACCGAAAGAACGAAAACGTTCTTGTCACCTCTAGTGCCGCCGCCGACGCGGCCCCCGGGTGCTCCCCGGGGCGGAAGTTTATAAACCGGAACTGTCGCATCCGCCGCTAACAAAGGTAACACCGTCGCTAGAATGAAAATCGCAGCTGAACAGCAAACCATCGGCCTTAGGTACTTCATGATTCTTTCCTCCTTCGCATACGACGCGTAACATCGCGCCAGCCGCCGGCAGGAACTCGCATCTGCCCGAGAGCGTAGCCTCCCAATTTATCCCGACTCTATTCTATAATTTCCCTTTTAGCTATCTATGTTCCGCGTACCGCAACTCACGTTTACCGTCAATGCCATGCACCGGCTCTTTCGTAGCTTAGCGAAAACGTCCCATCGGATAAAATCTTTTCGGCGAAGCAGTGAGATCAGGATAAAAGCGATTGGCGAGTTTGAGACATGACACACGCCCACGCGATGCTTTCGGCAAAACGGGGTGATGCTCGTCAAGTCGCATATTGTCGCGGGATTCTGCTGGCTTTTGTTAGAGCCAATTATTGATCATCAGGAACGCAGACCAATATCCTGGGTGTTCATAACGCGGATTTTCAATCAATTTCAGTTGCGCCCGCTGCAGAGCGACCGCTCTCGATATCGCCGGGTTCTTAACTTCGCGGTAAAAGTCCAGAACCAAGCCCACTGTCGCTTCGTCGTTGATGTTCCATAAAGTCGCGAGGGCGCTTCTGGCCCCTGCCTTAATCGCCATTCCCGCCAGGCCCAAAGCAGCTCGGTCATCGCCGGCCGCGGTGTCGCACGCGCTCAAGGTGAGTAGCTCTAACGGATCATCACGAAATCTGAAGACTCCGACCATCTGATTGAGTCGGTCCAACGACAACTTGTCATCGAAAGTGAGCAGGAAAGTGTTTTCGACATCGTTCCCAAACTCTCCATGCGAAGCGACATGGACGATGGTGAATTCCTCGTCCTTCAACTTCTTTTCCAAATTGGCCGCGAGAAACTCGCGGTTGACAAGGTTCTGACTTCCCAGAAGAGTGTGCATTTGTTGCAGCTCCGCCGCGACATTAGGCAATGCCGGAAACCCCTGCACCGCCTCCGTCACGCCGACAGCCAACACCTTCATATTTTCTCGCTTGAGTGGGCGAGGATCGCTGAGATTCAAGCTGGGAGTGATCCCTACGGCGTATTTGGCGATCAAAAACTGCTTCCCGTCATGCAGGGCCGTCATCGGAATCGTTCGGAGCGCTCCGTCAGGGACGAAAACCAGGGTATCGATGGGCGACGCCGCAAGGTCCGCCTCCAACGGTCGGATCAGCCAATCATAGAGTTTTTGCGCGTGAGGCAGGTACTCCCGCGTCGTTCGTTTTTCCAGCCTGCGGCGCAATTGGCGCACCTCCTCTGTGAGCGTCGCCGCGCCGACGGGAACCGATACTCGTTTTAGCCCGCTCGGCAAGCTTAGGAGCAGCTCGGTTCGATCTGCCAGGAGGATCGGGTAGATGACAACCGCTGTCTGGGCCACGACATCGAGCGTGGTGATTTTCGATAGGGCAGTATCGACGCAATCGTCACGGAAGTAATCGCGCAATTCGGCCGCCTTAAACAATTCGATAGTCTCGCGCGCTTCGATCAGGTAGGGCCCGACTTGGTCGCGGTCCTGCAGCGACGCTGCGCGTTGCAGCAGCAGATCCACCAACTCAAAATACACGGGTCCCATACTCTCTCGGAACGAAGTTTGTGGAGCTCCATAGCTGACCGACAGCTCGGGTCGAATCGATTGAAGCGTTCGCACGGCGCGGCGGTAGGCTCCAATCGCGTCGTCGATCGTTCCGATTTTCCGTAGTAGACGTCCCGTTTGCCATTCCCAGCGATAAAGCGATTCAGGCGCATTGACTTGCTGGGCTGCGAACGTCGCCCTGCGAGTCAACTGCAAAGCCTCTTGGTAGCGCTGTTCGTCTTCGTACAAACTGCCGAGATGGCCCCAAGCGTAGGACGACATGCGGCGGTCTCCGATACTCTCGGCCGTCGTGGCCGCTTCACTAAGCGCCTTATGCGCAAGCAGTAAAAGAGACTCTTTTGCGTCCGGTAAATTTGGACGCAGATCGAAATAGCCCAGCCCGATGTTAACTAAGCCCGCTGCTTTGTCGTGTGATGGTTCCAAGGCAGCCATTTGATCCAACGCCTTGTCGAGCAGCGCTTTAGCCTCCTTATGTTGGTTGATATTTGTTGACGCGGTTGCGGCATTGACCAGCGCGGTTGCAACCAGCGAGTGGTTATTGCCCACGGATGCGAGAGACACACTCTCCTTGTAGGCGGCGAGGGCTTCGGTGTATTTTTTTTGTTGTGTTAGAAGATTTCCGAGGTTGTTCAGGATGATTGCGGATACATCCTGGTTCTTCAGTTCTCTTGCCAAGCGAAGCCCTTCATCAAGGTGTTTTCGAGCTGTTTCCAAAGGGCCGGTGGCAATATAAACGTTGCCCAAGGTTGCTCGCGCAATAGCAAGCTGCGTTCTATCATTCGACTTATCAGCGAGCGCCAGAGCCGACTCGAGATTTTGTAAGGCGTCCCTATAGTGACCAAGCGCCTGGTATGCTTGAGCGAGGTGAATGAGCGCGCTACTCTGTTCGCTGAACTTTTGCTCTGCTTCGTACAATCGCGCGGCTTCTCGCCAACTCAATGTTGCCTGCTCGAAATCACCGTGCTGCGATAGGCGCAAGCCCTCTTTCATACGTTGCTCCGCCGAAGGAGATGCCGAGGCGGGCAAAGTGGCGGCTAACGAGACTGGAAGATTTCCAACAGAAGTGAGAATGGCGAGTGCTAGAATTCGCCCAGTACACATAACCGGAAAGAAAAGCGACGTATTGCCTGAACAGCACGATTCAATAACATAACTTTTTACGTCTCGTCAGTTACTTGAAAGGCGCCCGATCTATATCGCGGAATCTTCTCTTAATCAATCTCTGCCGATGCCCAGGATTTTCTCTCGGGTGTTAAGAGTTTTAGTCGGGTTTAGAGGGGCGGAGTCAGCCGTTATGCCGTGCAATCAGGCCGCCTTGGGTCGAAGAGCTGAAATGTGGCCGTAGTCGACTGAAATGGCACTATCATGAGACAGTGAAGGAACATGGGGCAATATTGGGTTTCAGTGTTCAGGTTTCAGGATTAAAAGTTTCTTGACATCGATACCTCAAACCTGAAGGAGAAACACAATGAAGTTTCATTTCGTGAAAACAAGTATGAGCGTTGCCCTAGCGACGGTAGTCTCGGCAGTCGTGATAGTGGCTTGCGGCCCAGCGAGCACATCAAGAGATACCGCCGGTAGCAGGGAAATTGTCACGGCTCGCAGACAGCTCGATGATCACATGGCGGAATGTACCAAACGCTACGGTTATGATCCCGAAGCTGGCTCCAAACTTGGGGCAAATGTCCTTGGGCCAGGTGAGCGAGAATGGCGGGGCTGCGTCTATCAGGGAATCGAAAAGTACTTGATCCCGAGAACGCTGAGCCCCGAAGTCATACCGACGCGCGATTGCCGAGGACCGCAAGATGACCGACAGCCATCGCCAAAGGCGAGATGACCCGCGCGCAGCGTCAGGCTCGTGTCCAACAGATGCTTGAAGAGATCGACCGGATAGAGGAAGCAAACCGGGCTAAGCAAGACATCGATCGCTTGGAGATGGAGATGCGACAGGACATGATGCGGCGGTCGCTCAGTCCGCTTGTGCGTTGAGGCGGCGTCCACAGCATGGACGGCTTTGGTAAGCAGAATTAGCGCAGTCAGCGGCGATTGGAGAACTGCCCCATGCAATAAATAACTCAGTTATCGCTTGACCTCCCGACTAAAGCGCTTTCGCTTGGTCATCGAACAGGTTTCTTGTCCCCTATTTCGGTGTCCGTTTCACCCGGGCGAGGTCAATCGAATCTTCTTTCGAGGTTAAAAAATTTTCATCATTTCTCCTGCATGACCACCAGGACTCCGTTTTCGCCCGCCGCCAGCCGCCAGGCATGAAACGCCGCGGGCGCGTCGGCCGGAAAATCGCGGTGCAGCGCAGCGAAAAGTTCCGCGGCTTCAGGTTTTTCCTGGCTTAGCGCAGCATAGGCTTCGGCGTAGCGCGCCAGCAGCGCCGGCGGGTCGGCCGGAGAGACCGGCGCCAGGATAGGGTACGGCATTCTTTCGGCCTTTCACGATTATGTCACCAACCGGACGAAACGCTATGGCGCCGGCACTGCGCGGCGGTCTCGCCGGTCACCGCTACATGGCTGCCGATATACTTGTTCAGCCCCTCCACGCGGGAGGCGGTGTTCAGCGTATCGCCCAGCGCGCCGTATTTCAGCTTGCCGTGCGTGCCGATATTGCCGACCAGCGCCATGCCGGTATGCACGCCGATGCGGGTATGGCCCCACTCGATGCCGCGCGCCGCAAGCTCGGCACTGAAAGCGCTGGCCGCGCTTGTCCATCGCCAGAGCGGCGGCCACGGCGCGGTCAGCGTGGTCTGCCTGGTGCATCGGCGCACCGAACAGCACCACCAGGCCGTCGCCGATGAAGTCGTTTACCAGGCCGCCATTTTGCACCACCACATCTGTCAGCACGCCGAAATAGTCGCCTAGCAGCGCGGCCACGGTGGCAGCGTCCAAGTTCTCGGCCGTGGTGGTGAAGCCGGCGATATCGGTGAAGATAGCGGTGACCTCGCGGTGCTCGCCACCAAAGCTCGGCAGGGTGTCGCCCTGCATCATCTGGCTGATGATGCGCGGGTCGAGGTAGCTCTCGAAGCTGCGGCGTAGTTGGGCACGTTCCCGCAGCCCGACC
Organism: uncultured delta proteobacterium; assembly: GCA_963745035.1. Lineage (GTDB taxonomy): Bacteria > Desulfobacterota > Binatia > UBA9968 > UBA9968 > DP-20. Next base: position 443,922 of record CAVUVW010000014.1, read on the forward strand.
GAGTGCATGACGAAGTTGCAACCTGCCGCGCTCAGTACCCAGGCCAGCGCCACCGGCACGCCTGGCAACAACACTCCAGCCTCGAAGCCCCAGGCGGTGGCGCCAGCCACCAATCCAAGGGCTAGCAGCAGCGCCACCAACACCACCAGCACACGCCAGACCAGCAGCGCCAGCACCGCGCCGGCCATGGCCGCGGCCCAGATGGCGACATGGTCCAGCACGCGCGGCAACGGTACCGGGTTGCGCGCTTCGCCATTGGCTAGGCGGATCAGCTGGTCAGCGGTGTGCGCATGCAGTGCAATCCCGATAAGCGCTCCCTCGCCGCTCCAGCCTGTACTCAACGGGGTGGCGAAACTATCCTTGATGGAAAGCGCCGCGGTGCCGACCAGCACAATGCGGTCGCGCAGCGTCTCCGCCAGCTCCGGCCGGTCGATGATCTCGGCGAAGCTGATCTGGCGGAAGCGCCGGTGGCCGCCGCGAAAATCCAATAGCATCTGGTAGCCAGCGGCATCCACCCGTGCATAGGGACCATAGGGCTGGTTCAGCAGCGGGATGCGGCCTTGGCCTAGCGCCAGGTCATCGTCCATCGGGCGCAGTTGCTGGCCGGTGTAACGTTCGGCCAGAGAGACGCCCATGGTGCGCCAGTTTGTACCGGTGCGTTCATCGGCGGCGAAAAGCAGTGCCCGGCGCACCACACCGCCGGCATCCGTCACGTGGTCGGCCAGTACCTCGCGGCCAGTCCCTCGCAGTACCGGCGGCGGCGGAACACCGGTATTGCCCTCGTCCGGCAGCTTGAAGACCCAATAAAGGTTGTCCTGCGCCCGCTGGATGGCTTGCAACGCCTCGTTGCCCGGCGGCATGGGCAAGTCGCGGTACAGATCCACGCCCACCGCCTTCGGCCCGCCGGCGAAGACGCGTGCCAGCACGGCAGAAAGGTCGTTGTCGCGGATGGGATAACCGAAGCGGTTAATATCCGCTTCGGTGGTGACCACCAGCACCACGCGGTCGCTTTCCTGTGACCCGGCAAAGAAGGTCACCAGCCTGTCGTACGACGAAAGCTCCAACCCTTGCAGCCAGCCGGCTTCCCGCAGCGGCACCAGTAGCAGGGCCACCAGGCTTGCCACCATCAGCGCCTTGACGAAACGCCGGCGCAGCAGGGCGGCCAGCCAATGCCGCGTTCGTGCTGGCGCGCCTTGCGCCGCCTGGCCTGCGCCGCCATCGATCTTAACGTCGCGGGATCTTTGACCAACTCCTAAAGTCGGTTGGGTTCCGGGCATGCCTTATTGATATTCTCGCGACTCTTCACAGCGATCGCGTAGAGAGGTTGGGAGTTTGTCTTTTAACAGCGCCTCATGGGGTTCCCCCATAAAGTTCTGATCCACACTTTTCGCATTTTCTTTCATTGAATGCGTCCAACAGGTTCTCAAAATAAACCGCAACACGCCCTAGTTTCGGCGGATAGGCTGTAACTACGAACACATTCTGAAGTCGAACATTTCCTTAACTTCCGGTACGGGATATCCGCATGGCGTTTTCTGAAACGAACTTTCCCATCTTCTCGCTCGCAAATACAAACTTCAGGCGAGAATCCTAATGTGGCCATAATGATGTGTCAATCATTGGAAGGGAAGGGGGATAAAGACATGGGTAACAGAGGATTTTCTCCCATGACGACTCTTTGTATTTTTCTGTTCTATTATTGGCAGGGCTCGGATTCCCCTTCACGGCTCATGCGACCGACGAACCGCTGGCCGTAGTCGACGGGGTACGATTGGCTCCGAGAAGTTTGAAGACAGTCTGGCGGGGCAGTTACATCAACTCCAGACTTGACCTGATCGCCCCATCTTGCGGATTGAAACACGGTGGTGTAAGGCTCTAGTCCTCAAACCATACAATAAAGGACGATTCCATGAGGGCTTTTGCGACGTTACTGATACTGGTATGCCTCGGATATCCACATACAGCTCAAGCGGCAGGCGATACGCTAGCCGAGGTCGACGGCGTTCCGATCACCTCCGAGGAAGTTGAGAAGCCTCTGGCGTCGCAGCTGAGCAAGCTCGAAGAGCAAATTTACAACATGAAGCGCCAACGTGTTGAGGCGCTTATCAATGAGAAACTTCTTGCTAAAGAGGCAGCGAAAAGAAGCCTCTCGGTTCCGGCGCTTCTCGATGCCGAAGTCACCTCGAAAGTCGGTCTAGTCACAGAGCAGGAGATTGAAAAATTTTACGAGCAAAACAAAGCCCAGCTGAAAGGCGAAAAGAGCAGTCTGCGGGAACAAATCAGGCCTCACCTGCAAAATCAGAAACTAGCTGCGAAGCGAGAAGAATTTCTAAAATCGCTCCGCTCGCAAGCCAAAATCGTAGTTAACCTGAAGCCGCCGCACGTCCCTCGGGTCGAAGTGGCGGTGGAGGGAGCACCTTTTAAAGGACCTGAGAAAGCGCCGGTTACCATAGTTGAGTTTTCGGACTTTCACTGCCCGTTTTGCCAGCAGGTTCTCCCCACTCTCGCTCAAATCGAATCGCAGTACGGCGACAAAATAAAGCTTGTCTTTCGTGACTTTCCGATCGAGGGCATACATCCGGGAGCGAGCAAGGCCCACGAGGCGGCGCGCTGCGCACACGAACAGGGCAAATTTTGGGCTTATCACGATAAGTTATTTGCTAGTCCGCCGAAGTCCAGCCCGGAAATCTTCAAAGCGATCGCCAAGGAGCTCGCGCTCGACATGACTCGCTTTGGGACCTGTTTCGATAGCGGGAGGTATCAGGCCATCGTCAAGAAAGACGTCGAGGAAGGGAATCGCCTAGGCGTAACGGGCACTCCCGGCTTCTTCATCAACGGCCGCAGTGTTTCAGGCGCGCAGCCGCTGGAGGCTTTCACGCGCATTATCGATGACGAACTGTCCCGCGGTGCTATCCAGAGCGGTACTCGTTAGCTTCGGAAGATTTGGCCTATTGTTTGAGTTAGGTTAAGTTGGAAAGGGGGAAAGGTTCTAGAACCTTTCCCCCTTTTGTTTCGTCTATGTCGCAGTAGCGAAGACGGAAACCATTAATTCCGGCACGAAGCCAAGTTTAAATCGATTCATTGTTGACCGCTGTTGACAAACTCAGCTATAGACTGCTCGACACCTTCAGAACCTTAAGCCGAATGATTTTGCGCGCTCTTAAATTAACCGTTTTCCTGGCTTGCAGCCTGCCGGCCATCGGGCTTGCCGACAAGCTCGTATTGATCTCGCCGCACTGGGAGGGCATTCGGTATGAATTCGAGCGTGCGTTTAAAGCGCGCTATCAGAAGGAAACCGGTCGAACCGTAGAGTTGGAGTGGATTGACGTCGGCGGCTCATCGGAAACCCTGCGCTTTCTGCAATCGGAATTCAAGAACAAGCCGGCGGGAATCGGCATCGATGTTTTTTTCGGGGGAGGACTCGAGCCTTACCTGGCGTTAAAAACCGAGCGCCTCCTTGATGCTTACCCTCTGCCCAAGCCGCTGCTTGAAAAGATACCGGCGACCTTGGCAGGGGTGCCGCTGTATGATCCTGACTATTCCTGGTACGGCGCTACCTTGGCGGGCTTCGGCATCGTTTATAATAAAGTCGTACTGAATCTTATAAAACTTCCGGTGATCACGACCTGGGATGATTTGGCGTCGGCGAAAGCGTTCGGCTGGGTTGGATCTTCGGACCCGCGCAAGAGCGGCAGTGTCCACATGGTCTACGAGATTATCCTGCAGGCGTATGGCTGGGAAAGAGGCTGGCGGATCATTACGGGACTGGGAGCCAACGTACGGAATTTTACGAATGCGGCGAGTCAAATTCCGAAAGACGTCGCGATCGGAGAAGTAGCGTATGGTTTGGCGATCGATTTTTACGCCTGGGCCCAAGTCAAAGAAGCAGGCGCCGATAAGATCGGGTTCGTCATGCCCGACAATCTAACGATTATCACTCCCGATGGCATCGGCATCCTGAAAGGCGCAGCCAACCTCGATGTGGCGAAGGCGTTCGTCCGTTTCGTGATGTCTGAGGAGGGGCAAAAGCTATGGTTGCTGACCGAGAAGGCAGCGGACGGGCCGCAGCGTTTCCAACTCAATCGCTTCAGCGTACTGCCATCGTTGTATGCGCTGCCGCCGCAGAGCACCGCGGTAAAGCTCAATCCTTTTTCTTGGCAATCGAACTTTGTGTTCGATCCAAAGTTGAGCTCGGAGCGTTGGTCGATCGTCAATGATCTACTCGGCGCTTTGGTGATCGACCAAAAGCATCTGCTGACCAGAGCGTGGAAAGAGGCCTTGGCGGCCGGTTCGAGCGAACAGGAATTTCAGAGATTGGCGGCTATGCCGGTGTCGGCGGATGAGGCTCTGGCCCTGGCGAAAACGAAATGGAAAGATCCCGCCTTTCGTAATCAAAAACTCAATGACTGGATTCATTTTGCCCGCAGTAAGTATCTGCTGGGGGTCAAGCCGCCGATCATACGCTATGAATGGTATAGCTTGATCGCCTTTGCTTTTCTCTCACTCGGTTTAGTCGCGTACAGTTGGAAGAGAAAAGCTTGAACACACGGCGGTAAGCATGACGGTCAGCGTAAAATTCGACTCCATCACAAAGATTCTCGGCCAGTCCCGGGCAGTCGACAACCTGACTTTGGAGATCGGCGCGGGGGAACTGTTTTTTCTTTTGGGGCCGTCCGGATGCGGCAAAACCACTGCGCTCCGTACCGTCGCCGGATTTTACACTCCCGACGAAGGCCGAATACTTTTTAATGGCCAAGACGAAAGCCGGGTACCGCCTCACAAGCGGAATACCGGCATGGTTTTTCAAAACTACGCGCTGTGGCCGCACATGGACGTGCAAACCAACGTCGCGTACGGCCTCAAAATGCGCCGTGTACCATCGGCCGACAAACAGAAGCGGGTCAGTCGCGCTCTGGAAATCGTCCACATGCAGGCCTATGCCGAGCGCATGCCGAATCAACTTTCAGGCGGACAGCAACAACGAATCGCTCTCGCCCGAGCGTTGGTCGTCGAGCCGGACGTCGTCTTACTGGACGAACCGTTGTCCAATCTCGACGCCAAACTGAGAATCGAAATGCGCGCGCAGATCAAAGACATCCACCTGAAGATCGGCCGCACGATGATCTATGTAACCCACGATCAGGCCGAAGCGTTATCGATGGCGGATCGCATTGCGGTGATGCGCCGTGGTCGGCTCGTTCAGGTCGGCACTCCCCACGAGCTGTACACCCGGCCCGAGTCAGCATTCGTCGCCCAGTTCATCGGCGGGACCAATCTTATCGACGGAACGTTGGAAGAGATCGGCGATTTGTTAACCGTCAAGACTCAGGCTGGCGTCGTGCACGCGAAAAACGGTGTCAAAGGCATAAAGCGAGGAGACACGGTTTTTTGTTCGGTGCGGCCGGAATCCTTGGAAATCAGACCCGCGGCCGAGTCAAGCGATAATCGGTCTCGGACGACCAACCACCTGCTCGCCGAGGTAAAAACCATCATGTATCTCGGCGATAGTGAACAATACTCCTTGCGGCTCGCCGACAGCGTCACGATGCATGCCGTGGAGTACAATCCGACCGCGAGGAAAGCTCAAGTCGGCGAACGAGTCGCGCTGCAGTTTGATCCCCAAGCCGTGGTCGTGTTGCCCCAGGAGGAGCTGGATGAGTAGCTGGCTACGTCGCTACGACCTCAACACCGCCAATGCCGCGGTGCTCATCAGTCTTTGGGTTTTTTTCATTGTTTTCCTGCTGTATCCGCCTGGGCTACGTTTTCTCCAATGCTTTTTTCACGTCGGAAGGTTTTTCCCTGGTTTTCATGAAACTCCTGTTTTCCAGCCCCAATTATACGATCATCCTCGCCAACAGCGTCAATCTGGGATTGGCGGTTACATTATTCACTACTCTGCTCGCTCTTCCCTTGGCCCTATTGCTTGTACGTTACAATTTTCCGGGCAAAGGATTGTTGAACGGTCTGATATTGATTCCGATGGTGCTCCCACCGTTCGTCGGAGCAATCGGCATGCGCCAACTGCTGGCGCGATTTGGATCGATCAATCTACTGCTGCTGGAGATGGGTGTTATCAGTCAGCCCATAGACTGGCTGGGTGGCGGGAGTTTTTGGGGCGTGGTGATCCTGGAGGCGCTGCATCTTTACCCGATCATGTATCTGAATTTGGCAGCAGCCCTAGCCAATGTCGATCCCAGCCTTGAAGAAGCGGCGAAAAACATGGGGGCGAACGGCTTCAAGCTTTTCAGTACGGTCACTTTTCCTTTGATGCTGCCCGGTTATTTCGCCGGGGCGATTATCGTCTTCATCTGGGCATTCACCGATCTCGGCACCCCACTGGTTTTTGAATATCGTGAAGTCGTCGCCGTGCAGATTTTCAACATGGTGACCGATCTGCATCAAAATCCCATGGGTTACGCGTTCGTCGTAGCCGTGATTGCGCTCACCCTATTTTTCTTTTACCTGTCCAAACGCATCCTCGGCGGCGGAAGTTATGAGATGCTCGGCCGCGGCCATGTAGTTTCCGCCGCGCGTCCCGCCTCGCCATCCATGACCATCGTCGCCTATGCGGTGGTCCTGAGTATTTCAGCGCTGGCGCTTATTCCGCACCTGGGCGTGTTGCTCACATCGGTCACTAGCCGGTGGTTCTTGAGCGTGCTGCCGAGTGAATACACCGGACAATTTTATGCCAGTATATTTAGTCATGACCTCGCGCTCCTCAGTATCAAAAACAGTCTACTGCTTAGCAGTCTAAGCACGGTCATCGACGTAGTCCTGGGGGTCACCATCGCTTACCTTCTGGCGCGCAAGCGAGTACCCGGTCGAGGTGTGCTGGACGCGCTCGCGATGCTCCCTTTGGCTCTTCCTGGTCTTGTCTTGGCGTTTGGCTACGTCGCAGCGTTCTCCGCAACACCGCTCGACGCCCGCACCAATCCGGTTCCACTGCTGGTGATCGCCTACGCCGTGCGCCGACTACCCTATATGGTACGCGCGGCGTACGCCGGCTTCCAGCAAACCAGCGTCGTCCTCGAAGAAGCGGCCATAAACCTTGGCGCCAGCCCGATGAAAGCTCTCTATCAAATCACTATGCCGCTCATCTTCGCCAATCTCGTAGCCGGGGCAGTGTTGTCATTTTCATTCGCCATGCTGGAGGTAAGCGACAGTCTCATCCTCGCCTCGAAAGAACAGTATTATCCTATAACCAAGGCGATCTATGCGCTTCTCGGGCGAATTTCGGATGGTCCGTATATCGCGAGCGCGATGGGTATGCTCGGCCTGTTGCTGTTGGCTGCGAGCATCTTCATCGCCGGCCGTTTCTTTGGTCGGCGTATGGGCGAGCTTTTCCGTGCTTGACTTGAGGGCACAAGGCAAAGGTGCGTGGCCGAATCGCAAGTGGCCATGATTTTCCGAGCCGTCGCTATCGTCAGATTGCACGCCGGCTCCGCCGGGGTTTATCTTCATGCCGAACGACATCCTGATTGTCGATGACGAGCCGCTCAATCTCGACCTGCTCGAGCAGGAGCTTGGCGATCTCGGCTATGCGGTCGAAAAGGCCGGCGGCGGCAAAGCGGCACTGGAGGCGCTTGCGGCTAAACCCGGCGGATCTGGTTTTGCTTGATTATCAGATGCCGGGCATGAACGGCATCGAGGCGCTCGGCGCGATCAAAAAAAAATATCCGGCACTGCCGGTGATCATCATCACCGCCTACGGCACCATCGAGCGCGCCGTCGAAGCGATCAAGCGCGGCGCCGACGATTTCATCACCAAACCGTTCGATCCCGAACATCTCGCCGTGGTGGTGCGCAAGGCGCTCGAACAGGCGCGGCTCAAGTCCGAAGTCGAAGCGCTCGCCCGCGAGCTCGCCGGACGCTATCGTTTGATATCCGGCAACAGTGAAGCGATGCTCCGGGTCGTGGCCGACGCGCGCAGGGCCGCCGCTGGCAAGACCACCGTGCTCCTGTTGGGTGAGAGCGGCACGGGCAAGGAGCTCTTCGCGCGGGCGATTCATCAATGGAGCGAGCGCGCGTCCCGGCCGTTTGTCGCGATCAACTGTGCCGGTCTCGGCAAAGACCTGTTGGAGAGCGAGCTTTTCGGCCACGAGCGCGGCGCCTTCACCGGCGCGCACCAGACCAAGAAAGGCAAAATGGAAATCGCCGACGGCGGCGCGGTGTTTCTCGACGAGGTCGGCGATATTTCCATGGAGTTGCAGACCAAGCTCCTGCGCTTTCTCCAGGAGCGCGAGTTCGAGCGCGTCGGCGGCACTCAGCCGATCCGCGTCGATATCAAAGTCATCGCGGCAACCAACAAAAATCTCGAGGAAGCAGTAAAGTGCGGCTCGTTTCGCGAAGACCTGTATCATCGACTGAACGTCATCGCCATCACCCTGCCTCCTTTGCGCCGGCGCATCGAGGACATTGCGCCGCTGGCGGAGTTTTTTCTCCGGCGCTACGCCGAGGAAACCAAAAAAACCTTCACCGGCTTCAGCACCGAAGCGCTGGATCAAATGCGCGCCTACGCTTGGCCGGGAAACGTGCGCGAGCTGGCCAACGTCGTCGAGCGCGGCGTGGTGCTGGGCGACGGACCGGAGTTTGGCTTCGATCATCTACCGACGCGCCTGATCGACGCGGGAGTCGCGGCGCCCGGCGGCGGCTCGGCGCCGTTTCACGAGGCGGTCGACAGCCACCGGCGCGCTTTGATCGTCGCAGCGCTTGCCCGCGTCCAAGGCAATCGCGCCGCCGCCGCCAAAGCGCTCGGCCTCCATCGAACCCATCTGCTTAAATTGATTAAAACGCTCGGCATCAGCTGACGCGAAATCGGCTCTGGCGAAACAAGAATCAAGGTTGTTCTGCTCCTGAGAGCGGCCGGCGCGGGCGCGGGATGAGCTTGCAGTGAATAAAACACGCTGTCGTTGTAAGCACGCTTCAGTTCACCGTCATTGCTTCTATTATGCCGGCAGGCGTGTTCAACAAAATTCGACCATGCGAGTCGAAATATTTTCTAAAATGATATTTTTTTCTTGACATACAAGTTGTTGTGCCTTAATAATCGAAGCACCTACAAAATATGGGAGGGTTTTTGGTACGAGATTTGTCTTCGCCTGAGTTACGCTTTAACGCCTGTCAACTGAAAAGCCCACCCGCGGAATCCTAATAAGGAGGTGCTTATGGCTGCTAAGAAGAAAGCCAAAAAGAAAGCCAAAAAGAAAAAGAAGTAAGCACGAATTTGTGAGGTGGTTGTGGTTGTGGTTTAAACCCTCCTTACTCTCAGGCGACAAGGTAACCGTTCTGGTTGCCTAATACACAGCGCCCTCCGACACCCAATCGGAGGGCCTTGTGTTTTCAGTGGTCCGCGCGCGTTTCCATTCTCCAAAATTAATCTTGCCGCTGTGCGGCTTTGACAAGCCGCCGAGATGTAACTCGCCCAAAACTTCACGCGGCGGCTAGACATCCGCTGAGTCCGTCGGTATTGCGCCGCTCGGAGCAGTTGGTTAGAGTGCTCTCCATGAAACTCGTGGCTTTTGATTGCAGCCTCAGGATCGCGCTTGCTCTCGCGGCGAGCCTGATCGCGCTGAGCCGCGCGCCGGCGTGGAGTCAAGCGAAAGTCGACTATAAAGTCGTGCCGATTCTGCAACCGATGAAGGACAACGCGCCGACGCCGGATTTTAATTTGGCCACTCCGGACGGAAAGAAGCTCTCGCTCAAGGATTTTCGCGGCAAAGTCGTGTTGCTGAATTTCTGGGCGAGCTGGTGCGTGCCCTGCCGCGAAGAGATGCCGGCGATGGAGAAGCTCTACCAGGAATACAAGCAGAAGAATTTCGTCGTGCTCGCGGTCGCCGTCAAAGACCGCAAGCAAGACGCCATCGATTTCGTCAAGGAGCTGAAACTGACCTATCCGATTGCGCTCGATCCCGAAGCGCAAGTCGGCACGCTCTACGGCGCCTGGGGATTGCCGGCGACGTATCTGATCGGCCCGAAGGGTGAAGGCTTGGCGCGCGGTTGGGGTCCGGCGGATTGGTACAATCAAGCCACGCGCAAGCTGATCCAAGATCTCGTCGACGGCAAGAGATGACCGAAGTCAACGTCTTCGTGGCCTTCGCCGCGGGTGTCTTCTCCTTTCTCTCTCCCTGTGTTCTGCCGCTGATCCCATCCTATCTCTCGTTCGTTTCCGGCGTCTCCCTCGATGAGATGCGCGGCGAGCAGGGGCGCCTGCGGGTGCGCTCGCGGGTGGTGCTCAACTCGCTGGCGTTTATCGTCGGTTTTTCCTTGGTGTTCGTCTCCCTCGGCGCATCGGCAAGTTTTCTCGGTGGCCTTTTTTTAAATTATCGAAATGCCATCCGCATTCTCGGCGGCGTATTCGTGCTGCTGGTAGGACTTTATCTTGTCGGTGTTTTCAAAATCGCCGCCCTCGAGCGCTACCTGCAGTTCGATTTGAAAGACAAGCCGGCCGGCTATCTCGGCTCGGTGCTGGTCGGCATCACCTTCGCCGTGGCCTGGACGCCCTGCGTCGGACCGATCCTCGGCGCGACCCTGGCGCTTGCCAGCACCGCCGGCGAAGTGAGCCGAGGCACGGTGCTGCTGAGCAGCTACGCCGCAGGCTTGGCGCTGCCGTTTTTTCTGAGCGCCTTGGCCATCAACTCGTTTTTACGATTCTCGCAGCAGCTTCGGCCGTACATCCAAGCCATCCATATCGGCGGCGGGCTGCTCTTGATTATCGTCGGCATTCTGCTGATCACGGACTATATGACCTTGCTCAACGCCTACGCGCTGCGTTTTACTCCGCAATGGCTGCTCCAGCGCCTTTAAGCGCCGCTTCATCGCGACGCTGGTTTGACCCGCTTTCGGCCAAATGATACTTTTTTTAGACTTTTCTGTGACGCGGGCGATCTTTACACTGGTCAAGGCGTCGACATCTCGCCGGAGCAACCACGATGGAAGAACACATTCGCGAGATTCTTAAGGCGATGGGCGAAGATCCCGACCGCGAGGGGCTTTTGAAAACCCCGCAGCGGGTCGCCGAGGCTTTTACTTTTTTGACCCGCGGCTACGAGATGGATCCTGCCAAGGTCATCAACGACGCGCTGTTTACCGAAGATTACGAAGAAATGATCGTGCAGAAAGACATCGACTTCTACTCGCTCTGCGAGCACCACCTGTTGCCTTTTTTCGGCAAGGCCCACGTCGCCTACATCCCGCACCATAAGATCGTCGGCATCTCCAAGCTCGCGCGCCTAGTCGATGTCTATGCGCGCCGCCTGCAGGTGCAGGAACGCATGACTAATCAGATCGCCACCATCATCATGGAAAAGCTCGACGCGCTCGGGGTGGCCGTGGTGATTGAAGCGGAGCATCTGTGCATGCGCATGCGCGGCGTCGAGAAACAAAACTCCTACGTGATCACCAGCAGCCTGTTGGGCGCCTTTCGCACCCGCCAGGATACCCGCAGTGAATTCATGAACTTGATCCGCCACAAGCTTTAACGAGGACTGGATGGAAATACGATTTCGCGACGCCAGCGCCGAGCGCATCAAGACCGGACTGCTCGTCATCCCGGTGCGCGAGAAAAAGCTCGATGCGCCGGAAATCCGCGCGCTGGACCGCGCTCTCGGCGGCAACCTGCGCGGGCGCATTCAGAAGAGCGGGTTTACCGGCGCCGAAAACAGCACTCTGCTTTACCCCACGGCCGGCTCTCTGCCCGCGGCGCAACTCTTGTTGGTCGGCATGGGCGGCGGAGCAGAGAGCGCTGAAACGTGGAGAAAGGCCGGCGCGCGCGCGCGCCGAGAAGCGGCGGCCGTCGGCGCCGATGACCCGGCGCTTTTTTTTGCGCCGGAGAAAAGTTCCGAGAGCGCCGCCGCGGCGGCGGCCGAAGGCGCGCTACTCGCGGCTTACCAATTCAATAAATATCGCTCCAACGCCAAGCCGGCAGTGGAGATCAAGTCTTTCACACTCTTCAAGCCGGGACTGAAATCCACCGCGGGTTTGCAAAAAGCGGTAGACACGGCGCAGGCGGTGATCCCCGCCGTGTTCCTGGCGCGCGATCTGGTCAACGAACCGCCGTCGGTGGCGACCGCGCGTTTTTTGGGCGACGAGGCTGCGCGCCTGTGCCGCGGCCGGGGTTTAAACGTCGAGGTCTGGGGCAAAAACAAGATCACTTCGATGAAGCTTGCCGGGCTCTTGGCGGTCAACCGCGGCAGCCAGGAAGAACCGCGGTTTATTAAAATTCATTACCGACCAGGCGGCAAAGCCAAAAAGAAAGTCGCGCTCATCGGCAAAGGCATCACCTTCGATTCCGGCGGCTTGTCGCTCAAGCCGTCCAAGTCGATGGAAACCATGAAGCTCGACATGGCGGGCGGCGCGGCGGTGATCGCCGCGATGAGCTGCCTGCCGAAGCTCGGGCTCGACGTGGAGGTGACGGGCTACGTTCCGACGACCGACAATCTGCCCGGCCACAACGCGCAAAAGCCGGGTGACGTGATCCGCTATTTAAACGGCAAGACCATCGAGGTGTTGAATACCGACGCCGAGGGACGATTGATTTTGGCCGACGCCCTCGCGCTCGCCGCGCAGCAAAAGCCCGACTACATGATCAATCTCGCGACCCTGACCGGCGCCTGCGTGGTGGCTTTGGGCACGCAAGTCGCCGGACTGTTCAGCAATCATCAACCGCTAACGGATGCGCTTTTGCGCGGCGCAGCCGAAACCGGCGAAAAACTCTGGCCGTTGCCGCTGGTCAAGGAATATAAGGATGCGATCAAGAGCGGCGTGGCCGACATGAAGAACATCGGTGGCGCGCACGGCGGCGCCATCATCGCCGCGTTGATCCTGCAAGAATTCGTCGCCGACGTACCCTGGGCGCATCTCGATATCGCCGGGCCGGCGTTCGCTGAAAGCGATCACTTAACCTGCCCCAAGGGCGGGACCGGCTTCGGCGTGCGCACGTTGATCCATTTTCTTTCGAACTTGTAAGGAGGAATCTATGGGAAAGATCACCGAGGTAGGAGACAGTAACTTCGAGGCCGAGGTCTTGAACTCGGCAGTGCCGGTCTTGGTCGATTTCTGGGCGCCCTGGTGCGGCCCGTGCAAGTCGATCGCGCCGATCGTCGAAGAGATCGCCGGCGAGTACGAAGGCAAGCTCAAAGTGGCCAAGCTGAACGTCGACGACCACCCCGGCACCGCGTCGCGCTACAACATCCGCGGCATTCCGAACCTGATTATTCTGAAGGGCGGCGCCGTCAAGGAGCAGATCATCGGCGCCGTGCCGAAAGCAAAGCTGGTGAGCGCCATCGAAAAAGCGCTTCAGTAGATTCCAAGGCGATCAGACAAAAGGCAACGGCCGCCTGCAGCGATCACCGGGAGAACTCGGGCTCGTGGCAGGCGGCCGTTTTTTCGAAGCGGCTGCAAACGAGAATTCGCACATGAGAACGTGGCGCTGCTAACCACGAGTCAAAAAACATAGCGCCGCATGCTGACGTTCATGATCACGCCCATGGCGAACATCATCGAAGCGAGCGCCGAGCCGCCGTAGCTCACCAGCGGCAAAGGCACCCCGACCACGGGCATGACGCCCGCGACCATCGCGACGTTGATCGCAACGTGCCAGAAAACGATCGTGATCATGCCGAAGACCAACAGCGCGCCGAAGCGGTCCTTGGCGCGCTGCACCAGGCCGATGCAATACGCGATCATGATGAAGTAGAGCAGCAGCAGAATGGCGCATCCCAAAAAGCCCCATTCCTCCGAGAATACGGCGAAGATGAAGTCGGTGTGCTGGGCGGGCAGAAAATCGAGCCGGTTCTGCGTGCCGTGCAAAAAACCTTTGCCGAACAGCCGTCCCGAGCCGATGGCGATCTGCGACTGGATGACATGATAGCCGGCGCCGAGCGGATCGCGGTTGGGGTCGAGAAAGGTCAGGATGCGACCTTGCTGATAGGGCCGGAGAAAATTCCAGAATATCGGCAAGAAAGCCAAGCCGGCGCCGACCAACCAAGCAAAGGAGCGGATTCTTAGACCGCCCATCAAGACCATGCTGATAAAAACGATGCCGAGAATGATCGCCGTTCCCAAGTCGGGTTGGATCAGAGTCAAAAAAATCAGCGGCGCCACCGTGAGAGCGGGTATCCACAGGTCGCGCAGATAATAACCGCGTCCCGGCTCGTCGGCTTGAAAGTATTTGGCCATCATCAGCACGATAGCGAGCTTGGCGGGCTCTGAGGGCTGCAGGCGGAAAAATCCTAAATTGATCCAGCGCTGCGAGCCGCCGCTCGAATGGCCGACGATCATCACCAGGACGAGAAGCACGAGCATGATGCCGAAGAACGGGTACGCCAGCCGATCAATATAATGATAGTCGAAGCTGATCGCCACCAGCATCGCGACCAGGCCCAGCCCGAACCAGGTCAGTTGCCGCGCCGGCAGGCCGCCGGCATGGCCCTTGTCGAGGTCGAAGTTGGCGCTGTAAATCGTCATGACGCCGACGGCGACAAACACCAGGCAGAGCAGAAATAACGGCCAATCGAAGTGCGAAATCAAGCGCCTGTCAATTTGCACGGGTTTCGCCCTCGGCGCGGACCTCGCGCTTTTCCACCGGCGGATTGTGCCGCGCGATGAATTTTTCGAAAACCTGCTTCGCCATCGGCGCGGCGGCTTCGCCGCCATGCCCGCCGTGCTCGACCAGAACGGCGACCGCGACCTGCGGATTTTCTACCGGCGCGTAGGAGACGAACCAGGCGTGATCGCGATTGAAGTAACTTAATTGTTCGCTTTTGAGGTAGGCGCCCTTCATTTCGATGACCTGGGCCGTGCCGGTCTTGCCGGCGACCTGAATGACGGGCGATCGCGCGGCGCCGCCGGTGCCGCCGGGTCCATGGACCACGTCGGCCAGAGCTTTTTGCACGCGGTTGATGGTATCCGGTTTCAGCGCGATCGTGCGAATCAAGTGCGGCCCGTATTCGCGTACCGCGGCGCCGTCCAACGACTCCACTTTGCGCACCAGATAAGGACGGAAGAGCTTGCCGCCGTTGCCCACCGCGGCCATCATGTTGGCAAGCTGCAGCGGTGTCACCGTCACGTAGCCCTGGCCGATGGCGACCGAAATAGTTTCTCCGGGGAACCACGGTTGGCGAAATCGCTTCCGCTTCCACTCGGTATCGGGGATGATCCCGCTCTTTTCATCGTCGAGGGCAACGCCGGTTTTCTCTCCCAGGCCGAAAGCGCGCGCCCATTTGGCGATCCGATCGACGCCGAGCTTCGCTCCGAGCTGATAAAAATACGTGTCGCAAGAGACGACGATCGCTTTGTGCAAATTGACCGCGCCATGGCCGCCCTTTTTCCAGTCGCGAAAATTGCGGTTGCCGAAGGGAAAAAAGCCGGGGTCCTGAATCGAGCTTTCCGGATTGACCGCGCCTTCCTCGAGCGCGGCGATCGCCATGATAACCTTGAACGTCGAGCCCGGCGGGTACTGTCCCTGGGTGGCGCGATTGCTGAGCGGGCGGAGCTGATCTTTGATCAGACCGCTCCACTCCTCCGACTTGATGCCGCGCGCGAAGACGTTGGGATCAAACGCCGGCGTGCTGGCGAGCGCGAGGATCGCGCCGTCTTTGATATCGAGCGCGACGATGGTGCCTTGCTTGCCTTTGAGCGCCTCGTAAGCGGCGGCCTGAAGCTCCCGGTCCAAAGTGAGATGAACGGTGTAGCCGGGAACATCGGTGACTTCATGGAGCACGCGTACGCGCCGGCCGAGCGCGTCGACCTCGACTTGCTGGCCGCCGCTCTGGCCGCGCAGCAACTCTTCCCAGCGCCGCTCCAAACCGTACTGGCCGATCTCGTCGCCGACGACATAGCCCTTTTCCCTAAGAACGCTCAACTGCTTCTGATTGATCTCTCCCAGATAGCCGAGAACATGCGCCGCCATGGGCCCGTCGGCATAGCTGCGCCGCGGGCGCACGCGCAGGCTTACGCCCGGCAGCTCGAGTTGGTGCGTCTCCACCCCGACCACCGTCGGCCAGTCGACGTCGCGCCCCAGCACCATCTCGTCGAAAGCCGCGCGCGTTTTGCCTTCTTCAAAGATGGTGAGAAGCTCTTTCTCGTCGCGGTTGAGATAGCGCGCCAACAAGCGCAGCGTGGTGCGCGGGTCCTTGGAATCTTCCGGAACAAAAATGAGATCGAAGGAAGGCCGGCTGTCGACGAGAAGCTCGCCGTGGCGGTCGTAAATCATGCCGCGCGTCCCGGCCACGCGCTTGATGCGCACCCGGTTGTTCTCCGAGAGAAACGTGTAGCGCTCGCCGGCGAGCACTTGCAGAAACGCCAGGCGCGTCACCAGCCCGAGGAACGCGACGGCGAGAATAACGTACACCCACCGGGCGCGCCGGCGCAGCTCCGGAGCGCCGTCTTGTTTATTGATTTCCGCCAGTGCAGCCATCGTGTTCAGGTCACGGCGCCAAATTTCTTGAAATAGCTTTCACTGCGCCGCAGCAGGGCAAATACCACGGGCGCCAGCGCCGCCGCCGTCAACGCTTCCAAGATTATAGTCCGCGCCGCGCCGAACCAAAAGCCTTCCGCGTTGAGAAACACCGTCCAGAGCAGCGCCAGGGCAGCGCCTTTCACCAGCGCGGCGAACAGCACGATCAGCGAGCTCACCACCGGATGGTGCAGCCAGATCGAGCGCGAGCTGAAATAGACCGCCAAAAACACCAGGGTCATGGCGAAGGCGTTGAGCCCCAACAGGCGACTCGAGACCACGTCGATCGAATAGCCGAGCACGAAGGAACCGAGCGCGGCGCCCACCGTCGGATGGTGCAGGCCGAGATAGACGCAGAGCACCAAAACGAGATCCGGTACAACCGGGCTGAACGGCAGCACGTGCAGAAGCGTCGATTGCAGCAGGATGAGAAAGATCCCGACCACAAAATACAAGAGGAAAAGCCTCATGGGAAAAATCGCCGGTGGCCGCTTGAGCTCACTTCTTTTCCGCGTCCCCGCCGACGGCGACAATCTGCACTTCTTCGACGCGCGCCGGTTGCACCGCGGGAAGAACTTCGACGAATTGAAACAGGCCGATGTGCTGCTTCATGACCTTGATCACCGTGCCGACCATCATGCCTTTGGGAAACACGCCGTCGGTGCCGGAGGTGAGCAGACGATCGCCCTCTTGAATGTCTTCGCTGCGCTTGACGTACTTGAGCACCGTGCCGTTCTCCAGCGAGCCGGAAACGATGCCGCGCGCGCGGGTGCGCTGCACCAGCACGTCGATGCCGCTGTTAGGATCGGTCAGCAGCAAGACCTTCGCTGTGCGCGGTGTTACCGCGACCACCTGCCCGACTACACCCAGCGGCGTCACCACGGCCATGCCTTTGCGCACGCCGTCGGCGCTGCCCTTGTCGAGCAGACAGCTTTGAAACCAGCTGGTCGCGCTGTTGCGCGATGATCGACGCGGTGACCGCTTTGCCGGGCAGCGCGGCGCGAAAATCGAGCAGCTGCTTCAGCCGGTCGTTGGTCGCCTGGGCCTCCAGCAGCTTCTGCCTTTCGACTTCGAGATCTTCGATGCGCCTTCTCAGCCGCTCGTTTTCGGCGCGGAATCCGGCCAGGGTGTCGTAGTTTTCCCGCAGTCCGCCGATCCAGTTGACGGTTCCCTGCGCGGCGATTTGCAGCGGGCGGAGAATCCACATGAGCACCGCGCTCAAAGGCTCGTTTTTGAGCTGGCCGCGCGAGGCCGCCGTGAGAATATAGACCGACAGGAAAAGAAAGAAGCAGCAGCTTAGCGGAACTTGATTCTTGCGCAGAAAAGCGAGCATGGAAGGCTCGATGGCCGCCAGCCACCGGGATAAATGCGGACTGCCGGCCTAATGAACCGCCACCTCTCTCAGAAGCGAGATTTCATCGAGCGCTTTGCCCGCCCCCATCACCACGGCGGTGAGCGGATCATCCGCCATCATCACCGGCAGGCCGGTTTCCTCGCGCAACAAAATATCCAGGTTTCTCAGTAGCGCCCCGCCTCCGGCGAGCACGATGCCGCGGTCGACGATGTCGGAGGCCAATTCGGGGGGCGTGCGTTCCAGCGACAGGCGCACCGCCTCGACGATCTGATTGATCGGCTCGAGCAGAGAATCGCGGATTTCTTCGTCGGTGATCACCACGGTCTTGGGCACGCCGGCGACCAGATCGCGGCCCTTGATCTCCATGGTCTGCACTTCGTCGCTCGGATAGGCCGAGCCGATGGTGATCTTGATTAATTCGGCGGTGCGCTCGCCGACCAGCAGATTGTATTTGCGCTTGATGAATTGCGCGATCGCTTCGTCCATCTTGTCTCCGCCCACCCGCACGGAGCGTGAAAAGACGATGCCCGAAAGCGAGATCACCGCGACTTCGGTAGTGCCGCCGCCGATATCGACGATCATGTTGCCGGTCGGCTCGGTGATCGGCAGGCCCGAGCCGATCGCCGCCGCCATCGGCTCTTCGATCAGATACACCTCGCGCGCTCCCGCCGATTCCGCCGACTCGCGCACCGCGCGCTTCTCGACTTCGGTGATGCCGAACGGCACGCCGACGATGATGCGCGGCCGCACCAGGGTGCGGCGGTTGTGAACCTTGTGGATAAAATAGCGCAGCATCGCCTCGGTGATTTCGAAATCGGCGATCACGCCGTCTTTGAGCGGCCGGATGGCGACGATGCTGCCGGGAGTCCGCCCGAGCATTCGCTTCGCTTCCGCGCCCACAGCCAATACTTTTTTGCCTCCGCGCTCGTTGCGCTGCTGCACCGCGACCACCGACGGCTCGTTGCAGACGATGCCTTGATTCTTGACGTAGATCAGTGTGTTGGCGGTGCCAAGATCAATTGCAAGATCGTTGGAAAAGACGCCGATGAGGCTACCCCACATCAGAAAACTCCTTCTTGTGCGCGCGGAAAAGCAGACTTAAGCAACGAGAAAGTAACAGATTTGGGTAAAGCAAGCAAGAAAACGAATTTTTTCGCGAAAATCCGTTCTAATATGTCAACCTCAGTTGCATTGGCGGCGGTCATTTTCTATCATATCTGCGACTTTTTGACCGCGTTTTTCCGCGAGGTGGCGTTCAATGCTCGATTTTTTGCGCAAGCGTAAGAGAAATTGGGTCATCATTCTATTTCTTGGCGCGATTATCGTCAGTTTTTCCTTGTTTGTCGGCACCGGCGACTTCGGTGAACGCTCGGGCGCGGCGGTAGCCGAAGTCAACGGCGAACCGATCAGCCAACGCGAGTTCGCTTTACAATACGACCGCGAGGTGCAGCGCTATCGCGAGCTCCTGAAGGGCTCGTTGACCCCGGACATGGTCAAGGGCCTCAACATCAAAGGCAATTTGGTCGAAACGCTGATCCAGAAGCAACTCGTGCTGCAGGAAGCGCGCAACCTGGGGCTTGTGGCGACCGACGACGAGCTCGCCGACTTCATCGCCAAAGTGCCGGAGTTTCAAATCGCCGGCCGCTTCAGTAAAGAGCGCTATCTCCAGGTTCTCCAGGCCAATCGCCTGGCGCCCGCTCAATTCGAAGAAGAACAGCGCGAACAGTTGACGATTCAGCGCCTCTACAGCGTCATTCTCGATGCGGTTCATGTGACCG
Source organism: uncultured delta proteobacterium (assembly GCA_963745035.1). GTDB lineage: Bacteria > Desulfobacterota > Binatia > UBA9968 > UBA9968 > DP-20. The sequence continues at coordinate 463,507 of CAVUVW010000014.1, forward strand.
ACGCCGAGGCGCGCGAACGCTACCGGATCGAGCAGGAAAGGATCAATTTGCATTTCATCAAGCTGCCGATCGGCGATTTTACCGCCCAGGTAAAGCTCACCGAAGACGATATCAAAAAGCACTACGAGCGGAACAAGGAAGCACTCAAAGAACCTTTGAAGATTCAGGTCGAGTATCTTTCCTACCCCTACGATCAGTTCGCTTCGTCGGCGGAGGTGAGCGAAAAGGAAATCGAGGAGTATTACAAAACCAACTCGGCGCAGTTTCATCGACCCAAAGAAGCCAAGGTGCGCTATATCTCGATCGGCGTGGCGCCGGGCGCGAGCGCGGAGCAGAAAAACCGAGAGAGAGCGCGCGCCGAGACCATCGTCAAGGACGCGCGGGCGGGCAAAGATTTCGCGCAGCTGGCGAAGCGAGAATCCAACGACTCGAGCGCCGCCAAAGGCGGCGATATCGGTTGGATCGCGGCCGGCCAAATGCCGCCGCCCATCGAAACGGCAATTTTCAGTTTGGCGAAGGGAGCGGTCAGTGACCCGGTGGAAACACCGGCCGGCTTTCAAATCTTCAAAGTCGAGGACCTGAAAGAGGAAAAAACCCTGAGCCTCAAGGAAGCGCACGCCGAGATCGTAAAAATCCTGCGGACCGACAAAGCAAAGCGGGAAGCGGCCAAGATCGCCGACGCCGATCGCGAAAAGGCTCTTTCCGGCGCCGATTTTGCCAAACTCTCCGGCGACCGACGCGTCAATTTAAAAGTAACCGACTGGTTTGCCCAAGGGGAAATCCTCCCCGAGATCGGCGAGAATCAGGAGTTTTACAAGAACGCCTTTGCGCTCGGCCGCCAACGCCACGAGTCCCATCGTCGAAGGAAGGGAAGCCTATTATCTTTTACGGCTTAAGCAACGCAGGGAAGCCGCGGTTCCGCCGCTGGACGGCGTAAAGAGCAGGATCGAGAGCGGGCTCCGTGAGTCCAAGGCTTATGAGTTGGCGCTGCAGCGCGGCAATAGCCTTCTCGACCAACTCAAAAAGGGCAAAGACGTCGAAAAAGTGGCCCAGGCCAACAGCGTGAAACTCGAAGAGACCGGCTGGTTTGCGCGCAGCGCGCCGCAGTTGCCGAAAATCGGCGAACTCGCGGAGATCAAGGGAGGACCGCTCACGCTCTCGGAACAAAAACCCTTTCCCGACAGGCTCTACACGCAGAAAGACGCTCTCTACGTGCTCGCGTTCAAGGGAAGCCAGGGCGCTGACATGGAGCAGTTCGAAAAGGAGAAAGAAATCATCAAGAAACAGGCGCTCGCCGAGAGCCGCCAGCGCGCGTTGATCAAATTCATGGAGGGACTGAAAACCAAAGCCAAGATCGAGCTGAACACCGCCTTCATCGAGGAAGGATAAAGCGAGACGAATGAAACCGCCGCGCTGACCGAGCGTGGCGCCGCCTGACGACCTTCTTGATCCTGCCACCGGGAATTTGATCGTGCAAATCGTTTTAGTGCGCCACGGCGCCACCGACTGGAACCTGCAGGGCCGCTGCCAGGGCTCGTCGGATCGCGAGCTGAGCGAAGCCGGCATGCGCCAGGCCGAGCAAATCTCGGCGCTCTTGAGCGCGGAACAATTTCACGCCGTCTATTCCAGCACTCTCCGCCGCGCGCGCCAGACCGCCGAGCTCATCAGCCGGCCGCACGATCTGCCGGTGCTGATCGAAGAAGGCCTGCGCGAGCTCGACCATGGCGAGCTCGAAGGACTCACTTTCAATGAAATAAAAACCCGGTACGGCGAATTTCTCACCCGCTGGCGCAGCGAACCGGCCGATATTTGTGTGCCCGGCGGGGAGCGGCTGGCCGACGTGGCCGCGCGTGCGTGGAACAGCTTGAACGAGATCATGCGGCGCCATCCGGACGCGCAACGCGTTCTGGTCGTGAGCCACAACTTTCCGATCCTCGGCATCGTTTGCCGAATCAGTGGAACTCATCTGAACGATTACCGGACTTTTCACCTCGACCCCTGCGGCGTCACGCGCCTCGGCTACGACCGGGAGCAAGGTTGGCGCATCACCCAGGTCAACGGCCGGGAATATGCTTGCGCACCGGCCATCTCAAGTTAAGATTTTCCCGGAGGACCGCCCGGGTGATTTCTCGCCGCCAGCGCGATTCCCATAAACAGCATCGTTAAAAGCAAATAGCCGAGAAAAAACTCCGGCGCCGCCATCACGCCGAAGCGGCTGGCAATGCCTCCCGGTGTGAGCTCGTAGGCGTGAATGATGCCGAAAGTCGAGAGCAGCGCGGCCGCCAGCGCCCAAGCGGCGGCGCGAGCAAATTTCTTCTCGATCAACGCGACGCCGATGGCGGCTAGAATCATCGAGGTGAAAATGAAGCCGCGCTCCAGGGAGATCATACCGTGCATCGCCAGGCTTTCTTGATTGAACTTCGCCAGGCCGACTTGATAGAGCGATGTTCCGGCGGCGCGTAGTCCGGTCTCGACCATCAGCAATCCCCACCCTGCGAGCGCCGGCACGATGCCCAACGCCACTGCGGGCGCGTGCTCTTTCGGCGTTTCCTGAAACGACTGGGCGACAATGATAATGCCGATGTAAAGCAGTATTCCTACCCCTGCTTCCAGCGGGATAATACCCAGCACCGACTGAATCGTGCCGGTCAGGCAAAGGAAGCTGATGAAGATCCCGTTCAAAGCGGAGTAGCCGGAGCGCGCGCCGAGCCTTTTCCAGCCGGGATGGCCGATGTAGATCGTCGTCGGAAATACGCTGCCGAACAACGCCGCGACCACCGAACCGATGCCGTTGGCCATGAGCGAGGGAAAAGTCTTGAAGCGGTCGCCTGCGGCCTCCGCGCTCTCGATGTTTTGCAGCGAGCCGACGACGTTAAAAATCCCCATCGGTAAAATCACCGAAAAATAATTCAGAAACCCCGGATGAGTCAACGCTTCCCAGAGCGACCCGCCCGTGAAGGCGGGCAGGGACAACTCAGCCTTCGTGACGACCGTTTTGCCGTCCATCGCGCCAAGCAGCCAGCCCAACAACGTGCCGATCGCGATGGCAACCATGCCGCCGGGCAAACCCAACGGCAATTTTTGCTGGGAGAAGTAGGCGACGAAAATCACCGCCATGGGCACCAAGGCGACCAGCGGCTGGGCGAAAATCTTGAACGTGAAATCCATGGAAATGAACGTGATCGCGATGCCAGCCAAAGCCGACAGGAGAGCCGCGCGCGGCGTTACGCGCCGCACCGCTTCGGCGATGAATGCTCCAACGATTTCGATGACGCCGTTCAAGAAACAAGCGACCAGCCCGACCTTCCAAGCCCACACCGGATCTTTGGTCTCTTGCACGATCGGCAGCATGATAAAGAAAACAAAGGCGAAGAGGCTAACCGTATTGATACCGTAAGGCAGCGCGGTCACATCCTCGCGCCCGGTTTGCCGCGCCAATTGGCGCGCCTGCCAGGCATAAAAAAAATTGCCGACGAGAATCGACATCGCCGCGCCCGGCAGAATCTTGCCGAAGATAAGATCGTCCGGCAGGCGGATCAGATCACGGCACAAGGTCACGATCAGAATGAGCTGAATCAAGTTGTCGATCATCAGGCCGAAGAAGCCGTCGAGATCCTTACGCACAAACCAGGATGGACGAAATGCTGTTTGGCTCATGTACGGCGCCGCTCCCCAATAAAATTTTCGCGACTGTAGCCGCAGCCGCTCTTTTCTGTCAAATAACGCTGTTCCAGCCGAAACGTTGGTGGCCAGCCGGAGAGCACAGCGACAAGATGTCCCGGGGTAGACTCCGCTGAGTCACCGTCGCGGGATGCGCCACCGGTCGATCATCCGAGTAAGTCGCTCGATATTTCCGCCCGGCTCGGCGTGAAGAATGAGAACTTCATCCGACATCGCGGCGATGAGCTCATTGCGCTGGCGTGAAGACTTTCGGGTTGGGCTGCGCGGGAGGTCATCGAACGGCGATATGAGCAGCAACCGCCCCTCTTTCAGCGGCGGCCGCCAGCTCGATGGAATTCGACTTGTTTTCAGGCTTCGCGCCAAGCCGATCACCGACGGCACGTGATCGCCCAGCAAGATTCTTAGACATTCTTTCTCTACCGGAGAATGAAAACCGCTGACGACAGCTGCGCCCTGATCACGCAGCGCGCGCATAGCGCTGTCCGCCTCGCCGAGAGTATGGCTGGGGCAATGAACAGAGCAAAATAAGCCGACTTTGTGAAGCGCAAGGATATCCTGGTTTCCAATCGCCCAAAGCTCAGCGGGAGCCGTTGCCTCGAGTCGCTCATTGAGATGCCGCGGCCAAGATGCATGCGACGGGGTCAGCGTTACGACTTCGAGAGTTTCCATTGCGGCAAGCTCGCGCCGGCGCGATTTGGCCGACTCTAGCGGCGGCCGATCTTTTCTGTCAAATCAGCTGCGCCGAATCATAACTTGCAACCGTCATGGCGGGACGATAAAACTTTAAGTGCGAAGGCTCCTCATGCTGCTTTACAAACGACTCGGCGGAATGAATTTCGCTGCGGCGCTCGCTGTCCAGGAAGAGTTGGTTGCACGCAAGCAACGCGAGCCTTCGTCCGATATCTTGCTCTTTGTCGAACATCCGCACGTCTATACGCTCGGCCGTGGCGGCGACGAAGCGAATGTTCTGGCGCCGCAAGGCGTACCGGTTTATCGCACCAGCCGCGGCGGCGACGTGACGTATCACGGACCGGGACAACTGGTCGTCTATCCAATCATCGATTTGCGCTCCAAGCTGCGCAAAGACGTCCATCGGTATGTGAGGAATCTCGAATTATCGGCGATTCGGACATTGAAGGACTTCGGCCTATTAGCAACCCGCCGCCCGCCATTCACTGGAATTTGGATCGGCGATAAAAAAATCGCCGCCATCGGCATCGCCGTGCGCCGCTGCATCACCTTTCACGGTCTGGCGCTGAACGTCAATCCGGATTTGAACTACTTCAAGCGTATCGTCCCCTGCGGCCTCAGCTGGGCCGACGTAACGTCGATGCAAAAAGAACTGGGCGGCGACCAGAATCTCGCCAAAGTGAGAAACCGATTTGTCCGCAATTTTGCCGACGCCTTCGGTTATTATGATGTTAGAGAATGGACCGAGCGGACCGGCGACTTGAACGATTTGAACGGCTTGAACGATTTGAACCTGTGAGTTTTATGGGCCGAAGGCATCCCGATTGGATCAAAGTCAAAGCGCCGGGAAATCCCAACTACCTGCGCCTCAAGCGCCTCATGCGCGAGAAAAACCTGCACACGGTTTGCGAGGAGGCGCGCTGCCCGAACATCGGCGAGTGCTGGGGCAACAAGACGGCGACGTTCTTGATTCTCGGCGACACCTGCACGCGCGGCTGTCGGTTCTGCGCCATCGACAAAGGCAAGCCGCTGGCCCTCGATCCCGAAGAACCGCGCAACGTCGCGCTGGTGGTCAAAGACCTCGGTCTGGACCACATCGTCGTTACCTCGGTGAACCGAGATGACTTGCCCGACGGCGGCGCGGCGCATTTCGCCAAGACCGTTTTCTGGATCAAGACTCTCAATCCGCAAATCCGGGTAGAGCTTTTGATTCCGGACTTCGAAGGCAATCTTCACGCGCTCAAGACCGTGGTCGAATCCGGAATCGAAATTCTCAATCACAACATCGAGACCGTGCCGCGGCTCTACGGCAAAGTGCGTCCAGGACACACTTATGAATGCTCGTTGAGTATCTTGAAAGAAGCAAAAAAAGTCCGGGCAGAAGTGCTCACCAAGTCGGGCTTCATGCTCGGAGTCGGGGAAACTTCCGACGAAGTCATGTCTACACTCCGTGATTTACGCGCGCACGATGTCGATATCGTCACCATCGGCCAGTATCTGCAACCATCCAATCGCCAACTCAAAGTCGAACGCTACGTCACGCCGGAAGAATTTCAGGAATTCAAGGCAGAAGCCGACAAACTCGGCTTCCGCCACGTCGAGTCCGGCCCGTTAGTGCGCAGTTCCTACCACGCCTGGAGCCATGTGAAGTAAGAGACTGGAGTAGTCGGAATCGATGGAGTAATGGAGATGACGCATTGAGAACCTCAATACTCCCATACTCACTGGATCAACTTGGTGACAAGGGTAATCGCCGCTTGACATCAGTGACACCGATTAGTTAGCGTTCGCGCAGCTTATGTCGGGTCGCCCGTTTCTTCAGATCCCTGGCCCGAGCATCGTGCCGGAGCGCGTTGTTCGGGCGATGTCCCAGCCGCTGATTGACCACCGCGGACCGCAATTTGCCGTGCTTCTCGGCGATGTGCTCGAAGGCCTCAAAAAGCTCTTCAAAACCGCTCAGGGCCAAATCCTCCTCTTCCCTGGCTCGGGCACCGGAGGTTGGGAGGCCTGCATCGTCAATACGCTTTCTCCCGGCGACCAAGTGCTGGGTTGTGTGAACGGCCACTTCAGCGATCTCTATTGCCGCACTGCCGCATCCCACGGCGTGAATGTTCAGAGGTTGGAAGTCGAATACGGCGCCGGTGTCCCGGCTGGCGCGATCGAGGAGCGTCTGCGTCTGGATAAAGAGCGCCAAATCAAGGCGGTGCTGATCGTTCAAACTGAAACATCGACGGGAGTTACGAGCAGCGTTGCAGCGGTTCGCCAGGCCATCGATGCGGCGGCCCACCCCGCCCTGCTGCTGGCCGACGTGGTTAGCTCGCTCGGATGCACGGAGTTGCGCTTCGATGAATGGCGACTTGACGTCGCCCTCACCGCGACGCAAAAAGGGCTCATGCTGCCGCCGGGCATGGCGCTTCTCGCCGTCAGCGAGAAAGCGCTTGTGGCGAACCGATCGGCCAAATGCGCGCGCTCGTTTTGGGACTGGCGAGCGGTTCTGGAAAGCAACACCAACGGCCACTTTCCATACACCCCGGCAACCTCCTTGCTCCTCGGCTTAAGCGAAAGTCTCAAAATGCTCTTCGAAGAGGGGCTTGAAAACGTTTTCCGCCGCCACGCGCGGCTGGCCGAAGCCTGCCGCAGAGCCATCGAAGCGACGGGTCTTAAACTCTTCGCGCAAAATGCCGCGGAATATTCCAATACGTTGACCGCCGTCGCGATGCCTCAGGGGCTCGACTCCGATGCGTTCATCGATCACACGCTCAAACTCGTCGATCTTCCCCTCGGCAAGGGGCTCGGCAAAGTAAAGGGAAAACTTTTTCGCATCGGCCATCTCGGCAGCCTCAATGAGCTTGAACTTTTGGGCATCCTGGCTGGCATTGAAATGGCGCTGAAGAGCTTCGGCGTGAAAATTCCGCTTGGGGCCGGACTCGCGGCAGCGGAGACCTACCTTCTGGAAAACGCAGTAAGACGATCGCCGTTATGAAGATCGATCCTGACAAGTGCGTTGCCTGCGGCAATTGCTTGCCGGTCTGCCCGATGGGCGCGATCTACATTGATCCGGCGCTGAGCCGCGCGCGCATCAACGCCGACGAGTGCGTCGAATGCTTTACTTGTTACCGCGGCATGTCGAAGGAGCACCTGAACCCCGTGTTTGTGCGCGCGATCCGCAGGACGGCGCAACTTTTCCGTTTTCGCTTCGACCCGGAGCCGGACATCTGCCCGACGGATGCAATCATCCCGGAGGAGTTGACCTGGCCAAGAGTCGTTCGGCGCGCCTTCTCCGATCCTCAGGTGCCGCACGAGTCCACCGGCATCCACGGGCGCGGCACCGCCGAGGTCAAGACCAACGACGTAACCAATCGGGTGAAAGCGGGTGACGCGGGATTTGTCATCGAATTCGGCCGGCCGGGAGTCGGCGCTCGTTTTCGCGACATCGAGCGAGTAACCCGCGCGCTCGCCGAGTTGGGCGTTGAATTCGAAAGCAATAATCCCGTTACCACGCTCATGACCGACCCGGCGCGCGGCGTCATCCGGCCGGAGATCCTCAACGAGAAGATTCTTTCGGCAATCGTGGAGATCAAAACGCACTTGGGCGACGTGCCTTCGGTCTTGAGAAAGGTCAAGGAGCTGTCCCGCGAAGTAGATACGGTGATCAGCGTCGGCGTCTCGACGCGCTGCGGCGCCGGAGGCGAAGAACCCTTGCGCGAGATTTTGGAACGCGAGGGTTATCCCACTTATCGGGGAAAAACCAATCTGGGACTGGGGCGAGTTACGACTCAAAGCCAAAACGCAGAATGAAAACTGAAACATGCAAAATCAAATTGCGATCTGCACTTTTCTCTTTTGATGATTTGAAATGACCAACACGCTGCATCGCTACAGCGAGCACTATGCGCTTGAGAGGCCGGCGAACCCCGCGCCGGTTGGCAACGACTTCATCGTCTTCGCCATGGCCAGCCGGGGCATCAACGACGACGGTTTGGTTGAAAAGTATCGCGCTTTCCTGCGCCTCGCATTGAAGCATCATCCGGTGAACATCGGCGACGCTACCAAAGGCGGCATGCTCCGGCCAAGACAAGATCTGAATCCGAAAGCCCACTGGAGGCGCGATCATCAATCCAACCCCGAAGCAGTGATCGCGGGTATCGAGGGCCACACGACGGCGGCAGCGGTCTTTGACAACTATCAGAACATGAAGGCTTTCGTCGACGACCTCCAGCGCGCTAACTTAGGCATCTCGGTGAACATCAGCGCGCCCATTGAAGATGCGGCCCGCTGTTGCCGTGACACCGGGATTACCCGTCATAGCGTGGAATACTCTCTGGGCTTTTGCGGGCGAGTGGACCGCTTGCCGGACGCCACCGTTCTTGAGCTCACGACCATGTGCGGTCACGGTATGGTATCGGCCAATTTCGCCAAAAAGATGATCGATTGGGTCAAGGAAAATCGCCGCGGCCCGGCTGAAGTCGCGCGCACGATGGCGCGATTCTGTAGCTGCGGGGTGTTCAACATCAGCCGGGCTGAAAGCATTCTCAACGAGGCGCGGACAAAGAACCGCTAAGACACAGAAACTCCAGTCGTAGTGCCGGTGCACGGCAGGAAAGGAGAAATGAGATGAAGCGGATCGGGATCACTATTCTTGTGATGACCTTGTTCAGCATATGGGGGCAAGCTCTGCTCGCGCAGTCAAGTACCCTGCGTCTAGGTCACGTCGGCTTTCCCGGCTCGCTCTTCGCCATCACGGCGGATGAGTATGCCCAGCGAGTCAACACTGCGCTCAAAGGTAAATTGGAGGTCAACGTCTTTCATTCGAGCCAGCTCGGCAGCGACGAGCAGATGATGCGCGGCATCAAGGTTGGCGCCCCCGAGATGGTGGCGCCGTCAACAGTCATGAGCACCGTGGAAGCAAAATTCGGCGTCTTTGAGATGCCTTACCTCATTGTCAGCCGCGCCCACATGAAGAAGGTGGCTGAGAACAAACAGGTGCAGGATCAGCTCTTCGGCGGCCTGCCGGCAAAAGGAATCAGGGTTCTGGGAGTCTGGGAAAACGGCTTTCGCCATATCACAAGCAATGTGCGGCCGATCGTAAAGCCGGAGGATTTGAAAGGGATCAAGTTGAGAGTGCCCGGCGGAGTCTGGCGGGTGAAGATGTTCAAGGACTACGGGGCGAATCCGTCGCCCATGCCTCTGGCGGAAGTCTATTCGGCGCTGCAGTCCGGCGTCATGGACGCGCAGGAAAATCCCTTCCCGCAAATTGCCTCAGCGAAATTTTACGAGGTGCAGAAATTTCTTTCGTTGAGCGGCCATGTCTATACGCCCGCTTATCTGGTGATCGGCGAAGAGGCGTGGGCAAAGCTGCCTAAAGACGTCCAGGGCACGCTCTCCAAGATCGCCTGGGACATGGGGGACTTTGCCCGCTCCGAGGGCGAACGGCTGGATAAGGAACTGATGAAAAAACTTTCGCCGCCGATGAAGGTCAACGAAGTCGACAAAGAAGCTTTCATCAAGGGCTCGGCGTCGATCTACGAAGAATTCGGCAAGGAAGTCGCCGGGGGGAGAGATCTCATCAAGGTAGTTCAGTCGCTGCGCTGAGGCAGGAACCATCTTGAGTCTTGGGCTTCTAGAGGCTGGCATCGAAACCCTCGACACAAGACGCGAGACTCTAAACCGAAGAAACCATGCAGCGAATCTTCGATCGAGTGATCAGAGTTATCGAGTGGTGGTCGATGCTGCTGCTCATCCTGATGGTCGTACTGGTTTTCCTGGGGGTTTTGTTCCGTTACGTCCTCGGCGCGTCTCTTGCCTGGTACGATGAGTTCGCTTCCTACCTGCTGGTCTGGCTGACTTTTTACGGAGCGGTGGCGGCTTCCTACCGTGGCCGCCATATCGGATTTGACCTGGTGGTAAACCGCTTCATGCCGCGCACGAGAAAGGTGGCCGAGGTTGTCGCCGAGCTCCTGGTTTTGGGATTCCAGGTTGTGCTTTTCTACTATGGATGGGTACTCACGCAGAGGATGGGCGACGAGACGGCGGTTTCGCTGCCCTGGGTCAAAATGGGCTGGGTGTACAGCGTGCTGCCAATTGCCGGCGGGCTCATGCTCGTGATCAGTCTTGAGCGCCTGCGTCATCTTCTGTTCGGCAACGGGACTGGGAAAGGAGCTGAAGCGGCGTGGAGTGGCTCATCCTCGGAGTAATCGTTCTCCTCACGGTCATCAACGTCCCGATCGCGTTCGCCCTTTCGATCACCACCATCCTGTTTCTTCTCTGGAAGGGAACCGCCTCGCTCAGCGTGGTCCCGCTGAATCTTTTTTCCGGAGCGTCGAGTTTTCCGTTGCTCGCGATTCCGCTCTTCATCTTGGCCGGGGGTCTGATGGAGACTTCGGGCATCTCGCTGCGGCTGGTAAACCTGGCCAATAGTTTTGTCGGTTTTATCCGCGGCGGACTTGCGATGGTGACCGTGGTGGCGACGATGATTCAGAGCGAGATCTCCGGCTCGTCCGTCGCAGACGCGGCTGCGATCGGCAACGTCGTGATCCCAGCCATGGAGAAGCGGGGTTATCCGAGGGCACTGAGCGCGGCCATTGTTTCCAACGCGGCCTCGGCGGCCATTCTCATTCCTCCCTCCATCCCCATGATCATCTACGCCTGGATGGCCGAGGTCTCGGTGGCGAAGCTCTTTTTCGCCGGCTTTCTCCCCGGCTTTATCGCTTGCGTGAGCATGATGGGGCTCAGCTACTATTACGCGCGCAAGCTAAATTTACCCGTGGAGCAGAAATTCTCGTTGAACGAGGTCGGAAAATCCTCCGTCCGAGCCTTCTGGGCGCTCTTCATTCCGATTGTGATCTGGGGCGGGATCTTTCTCGGCATCGCCACTGCCACCGAGGTCGCAGCGCTGGCCGTAATCGCAGCATTGATTATTGGCGCCTTTATCTACCGTGAGCTGCCCGCGCGCGAGATTACCCGCGTTCTACATGATTCGACGGGCCAGACCGCCGTGGTCATGGCGATCGTGGCCTCCTCTGCCGTGCTCGGGTGGTTTCTGACGAGTGAACAGATTCCCCAGAAGTTCGCTCGGATGATCCTGGAGACGACATCGAACAAATACTTGATCCTGCTCTTTTTGAATATCTTTTTTTTCATTGCCGGAATGTTTCTCCACTCGGCGGCGGCGATTATCCTGATCGTTCCCATCGTCATGCCGCTGATCCGCCAGATCGGCGTGGACCCGATCCACTTCGGCATCATCGTAACGATCAACCTCGGCGTCGGCCAGCAAACCCCACCCGTGGCCACCGTGCTTTTCACCGTCGCCACTATCGCGCGTTTGCCCTTCTGGGAAGTCTTCAAAGCGGGGTGGCCATTCACGGCCGTTCTCGCTTTGGTTACTCTGCTAGTCACCTATGTTCCGTGGATCAGCCTCGGTTTGGTCAATCTGATTAACTGGTAGCCTGCCATTTTGGATCATAGAATTCAATTTCCCTTTTTGCCTGACTACTCGATCTTCGCCCTGACCCCTGCTGCGCCGTCGTCGCCAATACTGAGACTCACGGTGACTGGGTTTGCCATCCCTTTGAAGTTGGCACGTTCGAGTTTCAATCTCGAACTCGAAAACGCCGGCGCGCAAAGACCGGATCGATGCGATTATTTTACGCCGTTGATCGTCCCAAGAAATGAGACTCGCTGTTTTTGCTCATCTTGAAGGACCCCGTCGATCCTCCATCTTCTATCTTCGTCCAAAATGTAGCTCAGCTCTCCGCCATCTTCGCCGCCAGCCAGCGCGCCGTCCGCAACAGGCGCGCATCGCCGTGACGCGGGCCGACGAGCTGCACACCGATCGGCAAACCGTTAACACTTTGCAACAGCGGCAAACTGATCGCGGGCATGCCGCACAAGGTCCAGAGCGTGCAGAAAACCGGATCGCCGGTGCTCGCCAGTCCTTTGGGCGCGGCGCTGGGCGCGGACGGCGTGAGAATCGCGTCGTAGCGCTGCTCGAAGAGCTCGAGGAAACTCGCATGGAGCGGCGCAATTTGGCTGAGCGCGCCCAGGTAATCCGACGCGCGCACTTCGCGGCCGCGCTCGATCTGCGCGCGCAATTGCTCGGAGAGAAGATCGCGGCCGTTCGTCCATTCACGCTCGAGGTTGTGCGCCATTTCCGCGCCCATGATGGTCTGGTGCCACTGCCATGCGTCCGCCGCCGAGGGAAACAGCTCGACTTCCTCGACCTGGCTACCGAGATGTTCGATGATTTCGGCAAATCCCTCTTTGGTCTCTTCGTCGGCGCGCTCCCAATCGGCGTTTTGATAAACGCAAACATCGGCGGCAACGGCGGCTCTTCGGCGGCGATTTGACCGAATGGAATGTGCGCGCGCGGGCTCGTATCGGGATCCTGCTCATCGTAGCCGACGATTTGTTCGGCAAGCAATGCAATATCGTCCACCGAATTGGCAAACAATCCGACATGGTCGAGCGTGCGCGACAAGCATCAGCGCGCGGTGGCGCGAGATCAGCCCGTGCGTCGGTTTGAAACCGACGACGCCACAATACGCAGCCGGGCGAATCGTGGAACCGTTGGTCTGGCTGCCAATCGCGAGCGGCACCATGTTCGCTCCGACGGCCGCCGCCGAACCGCTCGAAGAACCGCCCGGCGTATGCTCGGGATTGTGCGGATTACGCGTTTTACCCGGTGAAAAATAGGCAAACTCCGTGGTCACGGTTTTCCCCATGATGACCGCGCCCGCTGCGCGCAGCATCGCGACCACGCTGGCGTCGCGCGACGGCGTGCGCCCGGCGTAAATCGCCGAACCATATTCAGTCGGCATGTCGGCGGTATCAAAAATATCCTTGATGGCAACCGGCACGCCATGGAGCGGGCCGATCGGCGCACCGCTCAAGCGTCGCTGGTCCGCCGCGCGCGCTTGCTGAAGAGCATAATCAGGATCGAGAAATGTCCAGGCTTGAACTCTCCCGTCCACCTCGGCAATCCGCGCCAGACACGCGTCAACGAACTGCTCCGAGCTGATCACGCCGTCGCGGATCAAACGGACCGCTTCGGTCGCGGAAACAGAGTAAAGATTTGTCAGATCCATGATCTACGTTCCTAACAAAAATTTTTCGGTATCATCTTCCCGGGTGCCGCGAGGAGAAGCTAGCAGCCCAAGGCCCCGAAGGAGAAGGGCACCGGAAACGTACGCGGTCAGTACGTTGAGGATGCCCGACGACTGAGAACGCAGGGATGCGACGCTTATCGTCGCGGCACTAATTCCCGTAGAGGAACTCCGGCAGCCACAACGTCATACCCGGCCAGACGTACATAAAGACCAGACAGATGCACACGATAATCATATACGGCATCATGCCGGCGAAAATTTGATTGAGAGTGACATGGGGCGGCGCCACGCCCTTCAAGTAGAATGCCGACATCGCCACCGGCGGCGAAAGAAATGCCGCCTGGAGATTCACCGCTACCATGATGCCGAACAGGATCGGGTCCACCTGGAAGTGGCTCAATAGTGGAATGAAGATCGGACAGAAGATCACGATGATCTCGGTCCATTCGAGGGGCCAACCCAGCAAGAATATAATTAGCTGAGAAACGAAGAGAAATCCCAGCGGCGAGAGATTCATGCTGAGTACCCAGCGCTCGATCAGTCCCTGGCCCCCGTGCAGCGCAAAGACGCTGGAAAACAGCGCCGAGCCGACGAAAAGCCAGCACACCATCGCCGTCGTTTTCGCCGTCAGGAATACCGATTCCTTGAGATTCTGTCGCAGCTCGGGCGACTTCGGCAAGGCCCACAGGAAAGGCACCGCGGTTCCCACAAATACACCGCCGAGAGTTCCCGACACGAGCAAGGTCACGAAACCGCCGCGAGACCAGCCGAGTGCCACGCCGACGATCACCCCAACAAGGCTCGACCACCAGACAAGACCCGGGTATTTCATCATGACCGCCAAATACAAAGCCCCGAGCGCCCCGATCCCGGCCGACTCGGTGGCGGTCGTAATCCCGAACAGGATCACCGCGAGCACTACGACGGTGAGCACCCCCAGCGGCACTACAGAGACGACTAGCTCCTTCAGGATCTCAAGCTGCTCGCCGTCCATACGCCGGTAATAGAAGGCAAGCGGGATCGCACTCAGCACAGCTAATCCCCAGAACCAAACGTAGAAGTGTTCCGGGATTTTCCCGGCCGCCGCTGCGCCCCTCGGCTCGGGCAGCGAGCCCATTTGCTCGGCCGGTGCGTCGGCAGGCTGAGACGGCTCCGTGGACTCACCAGTCGTCTCCGCGGCGCCGAGTTCCTGTGGTTTCTCTTCCGCCGACCCAAGCTCCTGCGCCGTTTCCGACTGAGCGGTGGCTGGCCCCGTTGTCGGCGGCGGGACAGCCGCGGCCTGAGGTGTCACGGCGACCGCGCCCGCCACTGCCGGCGCGTTGTAGATCGTGACATACCACCAGGCGGCACCGAACGTGCCAACCATCAGGGTCACCGGTACCATGAGCACGAGAAAATTCTTGACAATCCAACCGTAACCCAACGGTTTGCCGTCAGCCCCGCGCGCGCCCTGAAGCAGACCCGGGCGGAACAAGGCCGCGACGAGAACTCCGAACACCCGCTTCGATGACCCGCGTTCGAGCCGCCGCAGCCACTCCGGCGCCTCAATGCGATATTGATCCGGCGCCAGCTTGGGCGCGATCTTCGGGTTGAGGATTGCCCAGCCAAGGATGTAGACGAGGTAAAGGAACGTGAGGAAAAAGCCTGGCAGCATTGCCGCCGCGTACAGTTTCACGATCGACTGTCCGGCTACGGCGGCATAGACAATGAGCATCACCGAAGGCGGGATCAATATGCCGAGGGTGCCGCCTGCGGCAATCGCGCCGGAGGCGAGCCGCACGTCGTATCCGGCATTCAGCATCGGACGCAACGCAATCACGCCCATCAGCACCACCACGGCGCCGACAATACCGGATGCGATCCCCCAGAACGCGCAGACTAGAAGCGTCGTCACGGCAAGCGACGCGGGCACCCGCCGAAACGCAAGCTGGACGCTATGGAACATCCGGTCGACCAGCGCCGCTCGTTCCATGATGTAACCCATGAAGACAAACAGCGGCACCGACAGCAGCGTGTCATTGACCATAACGCCGTAAGTCCGCTGGACCATTAGATCGAAAACCCGGTTATCGTACCAGTGTTGACCTGGAAGCCAGAAAGCCAAGAATCCAAACACCATTCCCAGTCCCATGAGCGTAAACGCGGTCGGGAAACCCATCATGATCGCGATCACGATAAGCCCGAGCATGGTCAGGCCGAGGATCGGATCGCTCATGATTTTTTCTCTCCCTCGGTGTCCGTGGAGCTGCGATGACGCGCCGCTTCGTCAATGGCGTGGGCCGACCCCATGGCGGTACGGCGCGACTCTTCATCGATGAACTCGCTATGGGAGAGTTGGGTTTCGATGACGTCGATTTCCTCGACGTCCTCGAGCCGCGCGGGCCAGGTGCCGGTGCGCAGACACTGGATGCAGCGTAAGATCTCGGCTACCCCCTGGAGCATCACGAGCGCTCCCGCGATGGGAATCACCGATTTGAAGTGATAAATGGGCGGCCCCTCCGCGGTCACCGTCGAGTGCTCCCCGATGAGCCACGATTCCTTGGCATAACCGTAACCGGCGTAGCTGAGCGCGAGGATTCCTGGAATGAAAAAAAGAAAATAGAGCGCCAGGTCGAGAGTCGCTTGCCGGCGCGGCGAGAGCCGCCCGTAGACGAAGTCGGCGCGCACATGCCCGCCGAGCGCGAGCGTGTATGCGCCGCACATCATGAACAGCGTACCGTAAAGCATGTTGTTTAAATCGAAAATCCAGGCCGTCGGGGCGTTCAGGATGTAGCGCTTGAAGACCTCCACGGAAATCACGAGAGTAGCTGCGACGATCAGCCAGGCAAAAGCTTTGCCCGACCAGTAACTGATCTGATCGATGGCATGGAGCAGGCGCTCGGCGTTCATCGGTGTGCAAAACCAGCCAGCCACCTACCTCGGGGGCAGATGGCTGGCAGGATGAATGGGATCTGTCGCGGAGTGGCTAGCTCTTCTTGGGCTCCTGCTTAGCGGCAGGTGCCGCGGGCTTGTCGGCCGCCTTGGCGAAGTAGTGATTATACGCCATGCGCGAGCTAATCTGAGTGTCGAGTTGCCACTTGACCGTCCGCTGGGCGAATTGGCGTTGGGAGGCTTCGATCTCCTTGAACATCGGATTTTCGGCGGTCTTCTTTGCTGCGGCCTGATCGTAAACAACTAGCTGCCTCTGCAGCACCGAGTCGGGGGTCCGGTAGAACCTCACTTTGTCCTTGGTCTGCATTTCGACGTAATCCTTCGAGTAGCGGTCGATCGCCTTCCACGACATATCCTGCGAAGAGGCCTCCACGCCGTACTCGATGAGCGCCTTCATCTTCGCCGGCAGGGCGTCGTACTTGGTCTTGTTGAACGTTATCTCGAACTGCTCGGCGGCCTGGTGGTAGCTCTGCAGCATGCAAACTTTAGAGACGTCGGGAAAGCCGAGTATGCGGTCAGAGGAGGCATTGTTGAATTCCGCCGCCTCGATGAGCCCACGATCCATCGCCGGCACGATCTCGCCGCCGGGAAGCGCATTCACCGCCGCGCCCATACCCGTGAACACGTCAATGGACAGACCCACGGTGCGGAACTTCATGCCCTTGAAGTCGTCGGCCCTGGTGATCGGCTTCTTGAACCAGCCGAGCGGCTGGGTCGGCATCGGCCCATACAAGAAGGATACGACGTTAGCGCCGATCGATTTGTAAAGCTTCTCCAGCAAGTCCTTACCGCCGCCGTATTTATGCCAGGCGAGCATCGTGTTCGCATCCATTCCAAAGCTTGGACCTGAGCCCCAAAGCGCGAGCGCCGTCTGCTTGCCGTAGTGGTATACGACCACGCCGTGGCCGCCGTCGAGGGTACCCTTCGACACGGCGTCAAGAAGCTGGAAGGCCGGCACCACCGCGCCGGCGGGCAGCACCTCAATTTTCAAGTCGCCGCCGGTCATGTCGTTGACCTTCTTGGCGAAGTCGAGGGCATACTCGTGGAAGATATCCTTTTGCGGCCAGGTGCTCTGAAAGCGCATCGAGATCGGCCCCGTTTGTCCCTTGGCGATCATCGGAAAGCCGAGCACCGCCGCGCCTCCGGCGGCAACCGCCGCCTTGAGAACGTTACGGCGAGACACTTTGCCTTTAGCTTGGTCTTGGACTTTAGCTTGCTCAGACATATTGCCTCCTTGGCATCGTCGTTATGGCGCTTTTCGCGCTCCGGCGCTATGCGTCTTCCGCTTATATCCACTTCGATAATTTCCGTCAATGTCCATTATTTAGACCTTTTAGTCGCCTGATTTTGCGCCAAGCCCCGAGGCGGAATCAATAATACGAACTTTTTGCGGAGCGTCGCTGCATGATGCGGGACAATAGCGCCTCGAAAAGGCCGGCGGCGATGAGTGACGCGAATACCAACGGCAGCCCGCCAACCTTGCCTGCCGAAATAGAAGCGGCAATGTACGCCGGCCCGCAGCTCAATGGCATAAATAACCGCAACCGACCGGGCCCTTCGTGCGCGCTTGGAGGATCGTGGCGACTCCGGAGACGATCATCGAGATCTGGATCACGCTTTCCGCCTGTTCCGACGTCCCTCCCATCCCGGTAACGATGACAACAACGAAGATCCAACCGACCGACATCACCGAGACATGCTGAATTCCGAGCGCGCAGTGTGCTGAGCGGAGGCTTGTCATCGACGCTGTAGATTAAGTTGGCCGGCTTTTTGGCCATGACCCCAGACCTTTCGGACGGGGAAGCCGATGCCGAGGCCCGATGAGATATCAGCCGGTGACGAATTTCAACTGCGATGACACCGACTAGAAGCTGCTTTCCTTGGCTATGTAGCTCTGCACCATTCGTTGGCGATTTACGGTATTGGTTGACACGGTGTTCACGGGCCAGTTAGGCTCTGACTACCAATCGCAATTGGAACGACTGAGCAAATGACAAAAGGTTTGCCGGGATGAGCCGGAATCAACTGATCAAGAACCTACAGACAATCGTCGGCGATCGTTACGTGCTGGTCGAAAAAGAGGACGTGATCGTCTACGAGCAGGACGGCTCGATCTTTCAGGTCATGCCGGAGATCGTCGTGCTGCCCGGCGACGTCGAGCAGGTCGCCGCGGTAGTGAAAGCCGCCGGGCAGGCGAATGTGCCGATCGTGCCGCGCGGCTCGGGTACCGGACTTGCCGGTGGCGCGGTGCCCGCCGAAGGCGGCATTATTCTGTCGCTTGCGCGGCTCAACCGAATTCTAAAGATCGATTTGGAAAATGCCCTCGCGATCGTCGAGCCCGGCGTAATCAACATCGACATCACCAAAGCCGTCGCGAAAGACGGATTCTTTTACGCTCCCGATCCGAGCAGCCAGGCCGCCTGCTCCATCGGCGGCAATGTCGCCAATAATTCCGGCGGACCGCACACGCTTGCCTACGGCGTGACCACCAACCACGTGCTCGGCCTGGAAGTCGTCCTCGATGACGGTAGGATTATCTGGCTCGGCGGCGAAGTGCCGGACACTCCCGGCTACGATCTCTGCGGCGTGTTCGTCGGCTCGGAAGGAACCATGGGGATCGTCACCAAAGTCGCCGTCCGGCTCATGCGCGCGCGCGAGTCGGTGCGCACGCTTTTGGCGATCTTCGACCAGATGGATTGCGCTACCCAAACGGTCGTCGATATCACTGCCGCGGGAATCATACCTGCGGCGCTGGAAATAATGGACCGAATGGCGATCGAGGCTGTGGAGCGCGGTGCGCCCGTAGGTTTACCACGCGACGCCGAGGCGGTGCTGATCGTCGAAATCGAGGGATTGGATGAGCACACCGAGCGCGCCATAAAACTCGCCCGCGAAATTTGCCAACGTGACGGCGCGCGCGAAGTCAAGCTCGCCGCCGATGAAGCCGAACGGCAGCGGCTTTGGAAAGGCCGCAAGGGAGCCTTCGGCGCCATGGGCGCCCTGGCGCCGAACTATTACGTCCAGGACGGGGTGGTGCCGCGCAGCAAGTTGCCGGAGATGATGAAGCGCATCGCCGCGATCAGCAAGCAATTCGATCTGCGCATTGCCAATGTGTTTCATGCCGGCGACGGCAACCTGCATCCGAATATCTTGTTCGATATGCGCAGCCCCGGCGAGCTCGATCGCGTGATCGAAGCCGGCGCGGCCACTTTGCGCGCCTGCATCGAGCTCGGCGGTAGCATCACCGGCGAGCACGGCGTGGGGTTGGAGAAAAAAGCTTACATCGGACTCCTTTTCAGTGAAGCGGACTTGGACGCCATGGCGCGGGTGCGCCGCGCGTTCGACCCGGACAACCGGTTTAATCCGGCAAAGCTCTTTCCCACGCCGGCGAGCTGTGGCGAAGTCCGCTTGCAGCCCGCGCAGATTCCGGCGGGGCTATGGATCTGATCGGAATCAGTCTCGGGTTTCGGGTCCCGCGTTTCAAGTTCTCAACGCGGGACGCG
The DNA here is from genome assembly GCA_963745035.1 of uncultured delta proteobacterium. GTDB lineage: Bacteria > Desulfobacterota > Binatia > UBA9968 > UBA9968 > DP-20. The sequence goes on from CAVUVW010000014.1 coordinate 483,419, forward strand.
AGACGATCTTAATCTGCCAATGGAACCAATGCACCACAAAGCAGCTATCGCAGGCGACGCCGGCATCGCTGCCCTCAACCTTCCCGAGCTTTACCAATGTGTTCATTGCGGGCTTTGTTTGAATCAATGCCCGACTTATCGCGCGTTACAGTTGGAACCGGAGTCGCCGCGCGGCCGAATTCATCTGGTCAAGGCGGCCGCCGAAGGTCGGATCGAGCTCAGTGCGCGTTTCGCCGACCACCTCTATCTCTGTCTATTGTGCCGCGCCTGTGAAAGCGCCTGTCCCTCAGGCGTGCAGTACGGACGCATCGCCGAAGCTGCGCGCGAGCAACTCGGCCCGCCCGGGTCCGAGCTCGGCACGGCGGTTCTGAAATTTGTTTTCACCCAGCTTCTGCCTTATCGCCGGCGGCTGCGCTTGGTCTTCGTTCTCCTGCGCCTCTATCAACGGAGCGGACTGCAGCGACGTGATACGCTTTTTCCTGCCGAAGAAGCTGCGCGATATGGACGCATTGTTGCCGCGGATCCCGTCGAAGTTTTTCAAACCGCACGAGGGGGTCGCGCCCGCTGATCGGCGCGCGCCGGGCGAAAGTAGCCATGCTCGACGGCTGCGTCATGCCGCTGTTGTTCGGCGACGTCAACGACGCCACCGTGCGCGTGCTCCGGCGCAACGGCTGCGACGTGATTTTCCCCACCGGCCAAACCTGCTGCGGCGCGCTCAACGTGCACAACGGCGAGACGACTGCCGCCAAAGCGATGGCCCGGCGCAATATCGACGCTTTTCTCGACTGCCGATGTCGATGCGATTATCGTCAACGCCGCGGGCTGCGGCGCGGCGATGAAAGAATATGGTCACTTGTTGCGCGACGACCCCGACTATCGCGAGAAGGCCGAGCGCTTCAGCCTCCCTCGTCAAAGACGCCGGAGAGTTTCTCGCCGATCTCGGTTTGGTCGGCGAACTTCGCTCCGCTGGAAATGACCGTGACCTACCAGGATCCCTGCCATCTCGCCCACGGCCAACGCGTTCGCAGCCAACCGCGAAAATTGCTGCAAGCGATTCCCGGTCTTGAAACTCGTCGAGATGGAGGGCGCCGACCGCTGCTGCGGCAGCGCCGGCATCTACAATGTCACTCACAGCGGCATGTCGCAGCATCTGCTCAAGGAAAAAATGCAGGCGATCGCCGCAACCGGCGGCGAAGCAGTCGTCGCGCCCAACCCCGGTTGCATGCTGCAACTCCGTGCCGGCGCCGCTCGATCCGGCACCGACCTCAAGGTCTATCATCTGTTCGATCTCCTCGACCGCGCGTACGAGCAAGACCGAATAGCAATTCCGCCATGCTCACATCCGTCGATCAGCTCATGCAGCGCCTGGGATCGGCGCTGGGGCGCGACGGAGTCAGCGCCGGCGCCGACGTGCGCCGATCCTATCGCCTAGACGGCATAACGCCGACAACTGGTCGTTGCGCCGAAATCGCCAGAGCAAATCGGCGCTGTGCTGCGGCTTTGCTCCGAGGTCGCGCGCGAGCGTCATCCCGTGGGGCGGCGGCACGGCGATGGTGCTCGGCAATCCGCCGCGTCGCGCGGACGTGGTCATTAGACTGGAAGAACTCGACCACGTGATCGAGCACGACGCGGCCAATCTGACCGTCACCGTGCAGAGCGGCGTTACCTTGCAAGCCCTGCAGTCCGTGCTCGCGGCGCACAAGCAATTCCTGCCCATCGACGCGCCATTTCCGGCCCGCGCCACTTTGGGCGGCGTCGTCGCCGCGAATCTCAACGGTCCGCGGCGCGGCCTGTACGGCAGCGTGCGCGATCTGGTCATCGGCATGAAAGTGGTGCTCGCAAGCGGCGAGGTGATCAAAGCCGGGGGCAAAGTCGTCAAGAACGTCGCCGGCTACGACATGAGCAAGCTCTTCGTCGGCTCGCTGGGAACGCTTGGGATCGTCACCGAAGCGACCCTTCGGGTGGCGCCGATCGCCGAAAGCGCGGCAACTTTGGTCGCCGACGGCGCTCTGGCTCAGGCGGCGACTATGATTCGCGAGATCTCGCGCTCCGCGCTTCTGCCCGTGGCGGCTTTTCTGCGTAGCGACAATTCAAAAGCATCTTGGCGGGTGGCGGTCTGGTGCGAAGGTTTTGCGGCCAGCATCGAGCGCCAGTTGCGCGAGCTCGAAGCCATGACGCTGTCGCTCGGCATGCGTTCGCAAGTGTTGCAAGCGCAAGCGCAGGTCGAGTTGTGGGACAAGCTGCGCGATTTCCCGCTTTCGCCGAACCGCGTGATGTACCGGGTCGCGCTGCCGCGGGCGGCGGTTTTTGCTTTTCTGGAGAACAGTAAAGAGCGGCATCCAGGGGAAATCGTCTGCGATGCTTTGATGGGAACGGTCTGGTTATCCTGGCCCCCGCGCGAGGCGGCGATCCAACGATTTTCCGCGCTCGAATCTCTGGCGCGCCAGGAGCGCGGTCACGCCGTGCTCTTCGCCGCGCCGGCGGCGCTGAAAGCCGCGGTCAATGTATGGGGGGCGTCGCCCGCGACCCTGTCGATCATGCGCGAGATCAAGCACCAGTTCGACCCCCATGAATTGCTCAATCCTGGGCGGTTTTTGGGTGGCATTTAGGCGCGATCCGACTGCGCCGCGAAACCATCGGAGACTGGGGATCTACCTCCAACCCGGTTAAAAGAACCGGATCACCCAGCCGCCGAGCCAGTTGTCGACCCCGAACGCGCCGCTGCCGCGGACCAAGAAATAAATCGCCGCCGCAACGAACACCAGATTATCGCGCAGTCCTACCTCGTGCGCATGGTACGCTTGGCGGTCGAAAGAGCGAAAATGGCTTTGCGCCTTTTCGTCCGTGAGCGCGTTTTTCACTACCGGAGCCAGGACCGGCAGCACTTTGAGCCAGTGCGCCGTGAAGCGCGAAGGTCGGAATCAAAAAAATAATGATCATCGCCGCGCAGATCGGCGTCTGAATGCCCGCAGCCAGTCCGAACCCGCCCACGACCATCAGAAACGTCGCGACAAAGCCGAAAAAGGCCGCGCCCCTGGGAAAGAGAATGCTCGCGGTGTTGACCGGATTGGGCCAGCGCCGGACATTGCTGAGACCGCTGATCAGCATCCGCCAGCCAAGAATGACGCGCAACAGAGCCTCGGCGACCAATGCCAGCGTCGAATGCTCCAAAATTTTTCCCTTTCTTCGGCAGCCGAGCAAATTGCGCCGCACTATATCCAGCGCCGCCAGGCCGGTCAATTAGGCTGCCCTCGGACAATTATCGAAGCGGACGGGCACGGCAAAAGACAAACGGCGAATCGCTAGACCGAAATGGGGGTTAAATTCGCTTCTCTAAATGTCGAATTCGCGATTGTTTCTGCCAAGAAATTTCACTAGAATGCGGCATCCCGCGGGGCTGAGATGCTGGCACGGTGGTTGCTCTGCTTGGCGCCCGTAACACGGAGGTGGTAATGCAACGCGCAAGGCGATCGCTAATCTCACTTTGCTTTGGTTTTCTGCTATTCTCGTCGCCGAGGGTAGCCCTTGCCAGCGAAGTCACTACATTAAGCCCATCTCCTTTCCCGATGCCTGCCGGCCTCGAACCGGCGGTCGAGTTTTGGATAAAGGTCTTCAGCGAGATATGGCGCATCGCAGTTGGTCTATTTCGATCCGCTCGACATGAGCAAAATTTATGAAGTGACCGACGTTGGCGAGGAAAGCCGCACCAACGACTATATCAAAGCGGAGCGAGAGCGTATCGCCACCGCACACGGCGTCGACATCGAGCGGGTGAAAGCACAGCGCGGCATCAAAGAGAGAACCGCGGCGGGCATCAAACGCTCGGGTCGCTATATTGCGCAGATCAGGCAGATTTTCCAAGACCGGGGTTTGCCACCGGAGCTTACATACCTGCCGATCGTGGAATCGTCCTACGAGATCACCGCTCGGTCTTCCGTCGGCGCCTTGGGCATCTGGCAATTCATGCCACGCACCGGACGCGAATATATGCGGGTTAACTCTTCGGTTGACGAAAGAAGAGATCCGATCGAAGCGTCCCGCGCAGCCGCGGCGTATCTCAAGCAGGCCTATGAATATTTAGGCAGTTGGCCATTGGCGATTACGTCCTACAATTACGGCCAAGCGGGCGTGGCCCGCGCGGTCGCCGAAGTCGGTTCGAACAACCTTGTCGACCTGATTGAAAAATACAACCATCCCTACTGGGGCTTTCCGCCGAAACAGTTCTACGCGGAGTTTCTCGCCGCCGTCGAAGTCGGCAGCAATCTACCTAAGTATTTTCCCGGCCTTGAGCTCGACGCCGCTGTGCAACTGAAGGAAGTGGAAGTCGAGCGTGGCACATCCTTGGCGTCACTGATCAAATCATCCAGTATGAGTCGCGATGAGTTTCTGGGCTGGAATCCCGCTCTCAATCCGTCGGCGCGCGTCGTGCCCGCCGGTTACCGCATGAAACTGCCGTCCGACAGAAGCGTTGAGCCGCTCGTGGTATTGGCGAAGCATGAAAGCATCGAGCCCAGATCGGCAATCAGACAATCGGCAAGCAAACCAAATGTTGAAGCGAACGGGCGAGTGCGCGTCGTGCATCACAAGGTCAAGCATGGTGAGACGCTCTACGAGATCGCTCGCCGCTACGGCGCGTCGGTGCAGCGTATCATTCAAGTCAATGGACTCGGTCGATCACGCCTTTTGAGAGTCGGAAGCACGCTGCGCATTCCCCAGGCATAAGATCTTTCACACGCGGGTCTTTTTAAAGCCGGGGTGGTCAATGACACCCCGGCTTTTTTGTTTGCGCCTGTTCCCCAATCGCAAAGATACCGTTAAATGTCATTCTGAGGCGGAGCCAAAGAATCTGCTTTTGGTTTGGAACAAGCAGATACTTCGCGGAGTTTATCCTGAGTCTCACCGAAGGACTCAGCGTGACATCTATGTGATTTCTGCTCTTGCGATACCGTCGCGGCGGCGGGAGTCCTGGATACGTCGCAGATCTGTTGCCCCGCGTTGACAACTTTTCCGCCAGCTGGATATAGTCGGCGGCATGAAAAGCGAGCTGGGGGCGTCGTCAAAGTGGCGTCAACTGATTGCGTTGGTGCTCTTCGCTCTTCTGTCGCTTCAGCTATGTGCGCCTGCAAACGCGCAAGAGACCAAAAAGGTACGCATGGCCTACTCCGCTTTCAGCATCTCGTTCTTGAATATTTTTGTGGCGCGGGACGCTGGGCTGTTCAAGAAACACGGCCTCGACGTCGAGTTGATTCAGATGGCCGGTCCGCTGCCGGTGGCGGCACTCGCGGCCGGCGAGATCGATTACCTGACAGGCTACACAACCGGCATCGTCGCCACCGGCCAGGGCGCGCCACTCAAGGGCATCATGATCTCTCTCCGCAAGCCGCCGTTTTTTCTTGTGGCGGAATCGGCTGTGCAACGGCCCACCGATCTTGCCGGAAAGCGAATCGGCGTCGATCGCATCGGCAGCTTGCAGCATCTGGTTGCGCGGTTGATGCTGAAAAACAAAGGCGCCGATCCGGAGAAAGCGATTTTCACTCAGACCGGCTCGGTTTCTAATACGGTGACGAGTCTTGGGCAGGGCGCGATAGCCGCGGCGATCTTATCCGGCCCGCACAACGTGATCATGGCGCAAAAAGGTTTTCGGCAAATCGGCTCTGCGGATGAGCTGCCGACGCACTTTCCGACCAGCGGTCTGGTCGTGAGCGACGCCAAACTCAAGACCGATGTGCCGCGCATCAAGAGCGTGATCCGCGTGATGCTCGATGCCGCCGCATTTTGCCGCAAGGAAAGAACCTGGGTGGTGAGCTACATCAAAGATCGCTGGAAGCTCGAGCAAAAGACTGCTGAAACCGTCTATGATCAGTGGCTCTCGATTCTTACGCCCGACGGCAAAATCAGCATCAAGGATATGCAGGAATATTTCGATCTTGCCCACAGTCAGAAACAGATCTCGGCGCCGATCAACGTCGCCGCAGTAACGGATTACTCGCTGCTCGATCAAGTGCTGGCGGGGAAATAGCAGTTGTCAGTATTTAGTTATCAGTCAACTCGCACTTTATACTCGACTCTAAAGTCTAAACACTTCAAGGAACGAAGGAGCGCAAAATGGACGGCAAAGCGTTGGTGGAATCAGTAAAGAAGGAAATCATCGAACCGGGAATTCAGCGCCTAATGGACTCGCAATATTTTTCCGAACTACGCCAGGGCAAGCTCTCGCGGAAACGCATGCAGGGCTGGTCGCTTCAGCACTACCTTCACAACAAGGCGATCCTGAAATCCTTCGCTCTAGGCATGGTGAAAAACGCCCATGAGCCGACGATGTTCGATTATTTCACCGATCAATTCACCGAAGAGCAGACCCATCCCGATCTGGCGAAACGCTTCGGCCTCGCCCTCGGCCTCAAGGAAGAAGACTTCACCGAGGCGACGCAGATTTTCGAATGCCAGATCCATTCGGCGCGCACCGTCTACAACACTTTGATGGGCTATGCGCCGCAAAACCGCGCCTCGGCGCTCACCAGCGAGAGTATGGTCTGCCGCTACTCGGAAGAGTTCTTAAATGCCGGCCGCAAGCACTATGGCCTAGACGACCGCGATCTGACCTTTTTCACCGTCCACATGGTCGCCGATCAGGACCACACAGCGCGTTCGGCGGAGCTGATCGCCCGCATGGTCAAGACGCCGCGCGAAGAGCGCTTGGTGCGCGAGAGCGCCCAGTATATGGTGCGCATCAAGCTTGGCAAGTTCGACGGCATCTACCGCGAATATTCTTAAACTTGTTCAAGGTTCAATGTTCCAGGTTCAACGGCTGATCGAAATACCTAATCCGGACTCATGAACTTCGAGCATTGAACCCTACGAATTGATCAACGCTGTCGCCTCGATCTCGAGCAAATACTTTTCGCCCGCAAAACCGTCGACGAAGCTGATCTCCACTTCGGGAACATTCACTTTAGAACCTTGGGTGAGAAGATTCCGGAGCACTTCAAGTTTCTGAGTTCGATCAAGCAGAATCGAGAGCTTCACGACTTGGCTCCAGTTTGCGCCAGACACCGCAACGGCATTAGCGAGAGTCCGCAAAACGTCCGGCACCTGCTCTTCCAGAGTCGGAGCATCCGAAGTGAACCCTGAGTAGAACAGCACCGAGTCGTAGCGTAAATAGCAGAGATAATTTCTCGCTGGCTCGAAATCGACCGGCCGCCGCTCGGCTGCCGGAGCGAGCGGGGCGCATCGCCAACAGCTCCAGTCCGGCGGTTCCATCAGAGTCAAACCATTCCCGCGAAATAAAGCTCGAGCTTGCCGCTTTGCGATTTCCAGTCAAAATTTTTGATCGCGCCGCAGTCGCCAATGTGCGCGCGTCTCTGTCTCTTCCCCACACGCGGATACGCGCGATATTGTCGAGCGACAAGTCGTGCGATTTGAGCTCCGCCTCGAATTGCTGGAATAATTCGTTGGCCGCGTTGTCCGGCGATGCTCCGGCCCTGCCCTCGGCGGCGATCTCGACAAACTCCCTGCCAAGCCAACTGAATATTTTAGTTTTCATGATGCGGCACTCTATCGCAATTGATATGAAAGTGAAAAGAGAGTTCCGCCACACGTGCGGCAACGGCGGTCCATTTGCAATCGCCATAACTCTTTCGATTAAGAAAAGATTCCTCGGTTCCCTCGGAATGACAACTCTATTAAATGATCTGTCATCTCGAACAGAGTGAGAGATCTTTCCCCAACTGAACCCTACCTGAGAGCAGTAAACTTGCGCTTCTGACACTATTTAGTTTATCGTTGCAGTCTCGTGAAGGCTTACTTGCTGCCATGTTCCGCCGTTTGCTCAGCGCCCAAGGGCAAAGCCGCTCAGCCAAAACCGTTGAGGTTTTCGGCTGGCTCATTCTGATCGAAGGAACCCTGGTACTGTTCGCGCCGCATTTCTCGGCATCGTTGATCCGCATACCTCCGCTCACCGAGCAGGCCACGAATTATTTCCGACTTGTCGGGTTACTGGTAAGCGGCCTCGGTATGCTCTATATCGCCAGCGGCCGCTTGAACGCCGAAGGATTTGTTTTCGCTTCCCTGCTCGACCGCCCGCTCGTGCCCATCACAATGGCGATTCTTTGGTATCATGGAATCATTCCTGGACCGCTGGCGTTGATTTTTTCGATCCAAGACTTCGGCAGCTTTCTTTGGACGTTGTTCGCCTGGCGCGCCGAATTCAAGTAAAGCTGAAACAAGTTAAACGAGCGATGACTTGAGGCCAAACAATTTGACCGTGGCGGGATCCATACGAAAACGCATAGCAGCCCTTTTAGATCCAGACAAAGTTAGACTCTATCTGTTCCGGGGAGCGGATAAGAAAACTATATTTAACATTGTAGTGGGAACGGTTGCGTACAAAGCGGATCATCAGACAATTATCTTTGACAGAGTGGAAAAGGCTCTCCGTCTGATTCAATCATATGACGCCAAAAGATTCGCGCAGATACAGCGATATATAAAGACTATTTTGATATTTGGCGACCCGACTGCTCGCGGTTATTGGCATCAGGATCTCCAAATGTGCGAATTGCAGGAAGATTTCGTCCGCGCAGAAGACACGTCCAGCGCAAAAATCGCCTCCGTCATCGTTCACGAGATGACTCATGCCCGATTAATGCGTCTCGGGTTCGGATACGAGGAGCCCAAACGTCTCCGCATTGAACACATCTGCTTCGGTGCACAGCAAGCCTTTGCTCGCCGGCTACCCGATGGCGAAGAACTTGTAAAGGAAGTAGAAGAAACACAAGCGTACTACGGGGAGGCTCACTTCAGTGATGCTGGACGATGTGAAGCAGACCTAGAAGGCCTGCGTGTGCTTGGTGTCCCAAAATGGATCATATGGCTGCTGACGAAGCTTGTTTCGCATAGAACCAGGACTAATCCGAATCAAGATAATTAACTATTGATCCACCGAACTCGGTTTCTGTAAGTCAATTTGCACGATGATGTCACCGCGTTGACCCAGTTTTGAGGCGACTCAGCAGGAGGAGTTTATGAGCAATCCAACCATCGGTTTCATCGGTCTCGGCATCATGGGAAAACCCATGGCGCGGAATCTTCTCAAGGCGGGCTACTCAGTCGTTGCTCACAACAGGAGCCGTGGCTCAGTTGACGAATTGAGCAAAGAAGGCGCGCAAAGCGCGACCAGCTCGAAAGAAGTCGCCGAGCGGAGCGAAGTCGTCATCACCATGCTGCCCGATTCCCCGGACGTGGAACTTGTCTACACCGGCGAACAGGGAGTTTTCTCGGGTCTGAAATCGGGACAACTTCTCATCGACATGTCGAGCATCTCCCCGGTCGTCGCGCGCAAGATCGCTGGCGAGGCCGAAAAGCGCGGCTGTGACATGCTCGACGCGCCGGTGAGCGGCGGCGAAGCGGGAGCTATCGGCGCGACGCTCTCGATCATGATCGGCGGTAAAGCGTCTGGCGTCGAAAGGGCGATGCCGATCTTCCACGCGCTCGGCAAGAATATTGTCCACGTCGGCGACGCCGGCGCGGGCCAGGTGACGAAGGCGGCCAATCAGATGGTCGTCGGCACAACCATCGCCATCGTCGGCGAAGCCCTCGTACTCGCCGCCAAAGCCGGCGTCGATCCGGCGAAAGTCCGCCAAGCTCTCCTCGGCGGCTTTGCGCAATCGAAAATTCTCGAAGCCCACGGGCAGAAAATGCTGGATCGAAATTTCAAGCCGGGCTTCCGTATTCGCCTGCACGAAAAGGACATGAAGATCGCGCTGGCGACCGGATCCGAATACGGCGTGCCGCTGATGGTTACCGGCGTCGTCGGTCAGATAATGACCGCGATGAAGGGCATGGGCAACGGCGATTTGGATCACTCGGGACTGGTGAAGTTCGTGGAAGAATTGGCAAAAAAGCAGAGCAGTGATTAGTGAATTAGGGGCCTAGTGAGTTAGTGAAGACGCTTACTGAGCTGCTGAGAAATCATGCGGTTCAACATTTTTAAAATTTCTTCCAACATGGCTCTCCGGCTCGCGAAAACGGCCAAATCGATCAGCTGCAAGTCTCGGCATTTTAGACACCAGTCCAGCGTTTCCGTCGTTGATCCTCGAGCGACGATCAAGTAGTGCGTGTACTCCTTTCCCGTTCTTCTGCCGAATCCTTCCGCAATATTCGCGCTGATCGAGCTCGCAGACCGCAACAACTGATTTGCTATCACGCGCGATGCGGTGTTTGGAGAAAAAGTATCGACGTCTTGAACAACGTCAAGAAAAAACTGATGAGCTTTTTGCCAGACAATGAGATCTTCGAAACTCCGGATTTCCCCCACGAACTAGCTCACTTCCTCACTAACTCACTATTCCCTACGGCTTCCACCCCGCCTTAGTAAGCTGCTGATCGGCCTCAAGCGCGAAGCTGAAATCATAGGCTCTGCTATTAGGCAAGGTCTCGTTGGCGTTGATCACCTGGCGCACGATGTTGAGGTCATTGCGCTGGGTTTCGTCGTCGACGGCGCCATTGCGCGTAAAGGTGCCGATGAGATCATCATACAAGCGGGTTGCCTGTTGGCGCGACACACCGGAGAATTTCAGCAACGCCGAGACCGTGCCTTCCTTGTCCTGGCGCATGTAACGTAACGCCTTCAAGGTTCCGCGAACAAAACCGCCGACCATCTTCGGGTTCTCTTTGATCAGCTTGTCCGTGGTCGCGAGCGTTCCCCAGGAATTTTTCACTTCGTTGCCCATGAAGAACATTTCTTTCATGCCCTTTTCGAGAGCGATGTAGCGCTGCTCCACGCTCAGGATCGCGGCGTCGAAGCCGCCGCCGAGCAGCGCCGTGAGCTGATTACCCTGCCCGACGTCGAGATAGATCGGGTCCTTGTTTCCGTCGATGCCGTGTTTGCTCAGCACCTGCTTGATCATGAATGTAGCGATCGCGGCGACTCCCGTCGTCGCGATCTTTTTGCCTTTGAGATCCTTGGGGCTGGTGATATCAGGGCGGGTAACGAACCATTGCAGTACCCGGTCGTTGGTCGCAACCACAACCTTAAGCGGCGTATTGCCCCGCGCGATGCTCACCAACGCGCTCGAGCCGGCTCCGGTGAAATGCGCATCGCCGCCGAGCATCGCTTGAATGCTGGTCGTCGGCGCGATGTAGATCACCCGCTGGTCGATGCCCTCTTCTTTCATGTAGCCTTTTTGCTGCGCGATCGGATAGATCGCCATCTGAAAACTTTTGGAGGGAATCGCCATGTTGACGACCTGGGACGATTGGGCGTCGGCAAAGCTGCAGATAGCAAGTAACAAGCAGAGCGCCGACGCGCGACTGATTAACCCGATGACCATTCGATGCGCGTTTATCCCATGCGAGGTTTTCATGAGTGACTCTCCTAAACGGCGCTTCACCCTCATCCTTCCCTCTCCCTCACGATGAGGGAGAGGGTTAAAGAGGGACGATGACGGTCGGGACTGCTTTAATTCAACGGATAGAGGAGCTTCGGATTGTCGAAGAAGATCTTGTCGGTGAGCGCGCGCGGGATGTCTTCCCTGGCCCGCATCGCGGCCACTAACTGGCGTTCCTCGGATGGATCCTGGTGACCGTAGTCCGAGCCGATCAAGAGATGGTCTTCGCCGGTATAGCGCGCGATGTAGCTCACGTCCTCGTCGGCCTCGCAGGCGACAAAAATGCGATACTCTCGAAACATGTCCTGGTCAGATGAAAACTTCCATTTCTCCCGGAAGAGTCTTTTGAGAATATGCAGCATGAACGGCACCCAACCCGCCGACGCCTCGATGAAGCCGAACTTGAGCTTGGGAAACTGCTCGGGAATCTTGTTGGCGATCAGGTCGCGAAACGCGAACAAGGGCTGCACCCGGCTGTGGCCGAACGTGTGATTGCGCTCGACGTCGAACAAGCTCAAAAAGAGCGGGCAACCGGCGCCGGTATGAATCAAGATTGGCAGATCGGTGTCGCTCGCGGCCTGGTAGATCGGATTAAAGTAGGGGTTATCGAGGGTCCGCTGCCCCTCGATGCCGCGGAAGAAGACGCCCACCGCACCGTTGTCTTTGCCCCATTTGATCTCTTTCACCGATTCTTCAACGGAATGAAGCGGCGGCACGACCACCCAACTCATGCGCCCGCCTGACTTCGCGCAGGCCTGGGCGAGAAACCGGTTGTAGGCCCGCGCCATCGCCACATCGAGTGCCACGTCGTCGGTGACATAAATGAGAAACAAGGTTGGAAAAACCACCTGCTTATCGACCCCGAGCTTATCCATGTCTCTCAAGCGGCCTGGGATATCGGTCATTTCTCTGTAAGGCAGATGAATGTCGCCGCGCGAGGTTTCCAGCTTCGACGCAGACGGGGTGATCAGGCGAAAACTGCCTTTGCCGTTGGGCTTAGGAAAGATGTTGCCGTCAATCAGCCAAAACGCGTTGCGCGCGCCGTAAAGCGTGTCTTCCGGAGCTTTGAGCAACACGGGACGGCGGTGATACATGTCCTTGTCCATCATCGCCCACATCGCCTCGCCTTCCGAAATATGTGTATCGGCGTCGATTATGCCAAGCATAGAAATCCTCCTTTGATCTGCTTCTTCCAGCAGCTATAGCAAAATCACCCCGCCCTGCGGAAGACTCCCTTTAAGACAAAGTCACCCTGTCAGCGCTCCGGCGGCAATCCACTCGGAGGCGACCTGACGGGCGTTCGCCGACTGTTCCGGCGCGACCTGCGACAGAAGCCTCTCGAAGAGTCGGTAATCCACCTTGAGGCCTTCGTTCATGCAAGTCACGTAATCATCCAGAGTTTTTTCCGCGAGTGCTTGTGAATGGCCGAATTGCTTGGTCAAAATCCGCAGCGCCTCGGCGCGATGAGATTTGAAGTGTCGGATTCCTTCACTGTGCGCCACCAGGAAAGCAGCAAAGTCCCTTTCTCGATCGTGAAAAAGGCTGACCGTGGTTTCAATCGTAATCGGCAGAGGATCGTCAACCACATCGGGCCATTCGGCAATGCGTTTGAAGCCCTTTTCCTCGGCAATGAAGCCGAAGGGGCGCGGCACAAGCGCTCCCTGCGCCTTCCCGCTGACCAGTGAGTCAAAAGCATCTTGATCGCCATTGACGAGTTGCAACTGCAGATCGGTTCCCACCCACAGTTGCGCCTTTTCGTCGAATGTTTCGGCGATCGGCGCGTTGCGCGAAGGTCCTTCGCGGCACACGACAGTTTTACCTCGAAGGTCCGCCAATCGGCTGATCGACGGTGACGCGATCAAATAGTAGGGGCAGCTATTCATCGCCGCGCCCAAAATGCGCGTCGTTTTTGAGGTGAGAAAGTGTTGCAGCGATGCCCGGCCCACCAGCAACGAAAGTTGTGCCGACCCGTTCTCGAGCCTTCGATAACGTTCCTCCGTGCCTTGAACATGCTGCCAGGATACCTCCAGGCCATGCTTGCGAAAGATTCCCGCTTCAATCGACAGATAGCCGGTCGGATCGCGCGCAAAGTCGCGTCCGGCGCCTTCAAGGTGGCCGTACATTACAGTGAGATTAGCCGCGCTCATTTCTATTCTCCTTTTCGTGCGAATCGTCGATGCATTCCTATATTACGGCCCATCACGGCTGACAATGACCAATCAGTCAGGTGCGACGAACCAATCTTGACAGCCGTGTTCCCCCAGGAATAGAGTTCGGTAAAGCGCGATCATATTATCGCTATCAAACTTAAAGGAGGTCATCATGCAGCTATTGGATGTTTTGGAGAAGTCCAAAGAACGCAAAAAAGGCCAGCGCCGTATCGATCTGTTTCGGCGCGAGAACCTCGAGACCTGGATTCTCATTTTCCCTCCCGGCGACGTGCAGAGAATGCACAATCATCCGTCGGACCGCACCTACTATGTCCTCACGGGGAAGGGCATTATGAAGGGCCTCAACGAAACTCACGAGGTTTCAGCCGGCCAGATTATCAGCATCCCGGCTCACGAGTTCTACGAGGGTTCGAATCCGCACGATGAGCCGATGATCTTGTTGGGCAACAGCCACAAGGCCACAGCTGAAGACGTTGTCAAGGCCGGCGGCCAGCGCAACGAGATCGACGAGAAGACCGGCAAACGCATCATCTACCAGCACGGCGGCGGCCAGGACATGGGAGTGCTCGCGGACTGAACTTGACTTATTGATCGTTCAAATCATCCTACCGCTAGATACGATAAAAAGCCGAAGATGGAGGATCGAGGATAGAAGATCGACGATCCTCCATCTTCGATCCTCGATTCTCGACCAGTCTGAGTCAGATCACTGGTTCAAGTTTTGACCGAGTCGGGTGTGAATGCGCCGGACGCGCTCCAGTTGCCCCTTCGCCGCGAAACGTTCGTAGAAACCTTCGGCGCGAAAATCGCGCGTCAACTCAGTCCAGGAGCCGATAACGTTCGTAAAAACTTTGGGGGAACGGTCGCTGTCCCAGGCCTGGACGATCTTACGATTACGAATAAGATCGCCGAACACTCGAAACAACGCCTTCAGGGTGACGTCCCGGGTGAACGTAAATTTCTCGTTGTCGCCCCAGACGGCGTCCATGACGTCTCGCACCGCTTTCAAGTAATCGCGCAGGAGCGCGTAGGCGCGGTCCGCGCGCATCCCGAACTGGTCTTCGAAGAAACGGCGGTCCCGCTGCACGACTTTGAAGATCTCGTTGAACACTTCCGACTGTAAAATCCATTTCTCCTGCCGGCTTCGCCCGCCCAGGCGATTGATGCGGTAGCGCAGCGGCGAGTCGGACTCTTCGTAGAGCAGGTTTACCAGTTTGGCGGCGAACTTCTTTTCCGGTGTCTCCCAGGAAACCCGTTCATAGAGATCCACCAAGTGGGATTTATTAATCCGGGTGTGAGTCGAATTGATGATCACGAACATCTCGGTGGCGAAGTCGGCGCTCTTGCCGTCGAACAGCACACACGGAACTTCGATGCGGTCGATCTGTTCGGCATGCTTCTGGTGAAAAAAATGCAGCGCCGCGAGACGGTGCTGGCCGTCGATGATCAGGTAACGACCGTCCGGCTCGCTCAGGAAGCCGACGCTCTCCGATGAGTCCGAGCGCCGGAAGCGCAGCGTCTCGTCGGTAAAGAGCAGGATCGTGCCCGGGATCAGCGGCTGGCTGACCGCGGTCTCGTAGAAATTGACGATCTGGCGGATCTTGCGCCGGTTGAGCAAGCGTTGAAAGGATTTTTCACTCTTCTCAATGCCGGCGATAAACCTGGCGACTTCATCGTCGCCTGGTTCGTCAGGCTCGATCTGCTCGCCTTCAAAGTAATAGCGGCTCGAAAAGCTCACTCGGTCGAGCAGCTCCGCCGCCTTGTAGGCGATAAAGTAAAACGTGCCTTCCTTCTGCAGCACCCTTGTTGCCAACATGAATCGTTCCTCCTCAATCAGCTACAGTTTGCCCGGGATGATTTTCGTCATCGTAAGGCGCATGCCACCAAACAGCATCGAGATCTCCCAAGCTCTCGTCTCACGGTTCGCCTTGCGCACCGCCCTTCCGACCATAGCCGGCCTGCAAAGTACGGCTCTTCACGAAGCCGGCAAGCTGATCGTCATCGCGAAACTTGGCCATATCGTAGGTTTCACGATGGGTAATCTCATCCAGTGATCGGCGTGGCGGCGGCGCCACCGGACCTTTGGCGTAGCCGATAGGCACTACGTGATAAATTCTGAGCGGCTCGGGGATCTTGAGCAGAACTTTGAGCATAGTTTCCATGTAAGGCGAGTTTGCGTCGCTGACGTACTGCGACGCAAGACCGAGCGCAGTCGCCGCCAGGTGTATGAGCAAAGTCGCATTCGCCAACCCGGTAACGAAGTGTGATTCCGCTTTTTCCAGCTGCGTGCGGATAGGATAAGAGAGTCTTACTCTCGGATCGCCCAGAATCACGATATGCACCGGCGCCCGGCGAAAACCGTCGCCGGTCATCTTGGCCGTGCCGCGCACGGCGAGATCCATTTCGCGCTTCTGCTCCATTTGTTTCAGGTAAATATCGGCAATTCGATGGCGCGTCGCCTGCTCGCGCACCACGACGAACTCCCAGGGCTGGCCGTTGCCACCGGACGGCGCCCAGCGGGCACAGTCGAGAATCGACCACACCAGCTCATCCGACACGTCCCGCGCTTCGTCGTAGCCTCGGATGCTGCGCCGCCGCTCCACCAGGGTCTGCAAGTCGTGGATATCCATTCGGTACTCCCTCGGTTGCCGCATCAACGTATTCCCAGAAACGCCATGCGCCGTCAATCTCCAGGTCATCCGATTGAGCGCGACGAAAACGTGAACCGAGGCGCGCTGGTAGGAAACTTTCCGTCTTTAGCTTTTCCCCGAAGTTATGGTATCCTTCCACTTACATTTAGTGCATTTAGATGAACGGTAAATCCATCCCGTCGCCGTCCGATTTTCCCCGGGTTCTTTCCGCGGCCTCTCGGTTCTTCTCGTTTATCAATCACCGGCGGATAAAGCTCTGGCTGTGCTGGCTCGGTGCTCTTTTGGTCGTTTTTCTGTGTGCTTTCATAGAGTTTCAGACCTCGGCCTTGCAGTCCTGGATCTTTACCAGCACCAACGAACGGCTGTATTTCAAGCTTGGCGATGGCCCGAGTCAGGAGATCGCTTTTCCACGGTCGGCGCCGTTCGATGATCGGCGCGGTTATTCGAAGCTGCCGCTCTTCCTCTCCCGCCTGGAAGGGCAAAAATACCGCATCACTCGGCAGGTGCGCCAGTCCGAAACCATGCGCACGCTCTTTGAGCAAGGCATCTCGCCGCCCTACTTGGAACAGCCGGCGACCGGCCTTGAAGTACGCGGCGCCGACGGCGCGCCGCTGTTTCGCTACGGCCAAGCAGAATTTCTGTTCGCCAAAACGGAAGCGATCCCGCCCCTGCTGGTAAAAACCCTGCTGTTTCTCGAGAACCGCGATCTCGATAACCCGGCAACGCCGTGGCAAAACCCGGTGATCGAGTGGGATCGCACTCTCAAGGCGGCGATGCTGTACATCGGCGCCAAATTGAATCTGCCGGTGCCGGTCCAGGGCGGCAGCACCCTCGCCGTGCAGTTGGAAAAATTTCGGCATTCTCCTCACGGCCGCACCGACACGCCGCTCGAAAAACTGCGCCAGATCGTCGGCGCGAGCCTCAAGGCTTACAGTGAAGGCGCCAACACCCGCGTCTGGCGGGAAAAGATCATCATCGATTATCTCAACACCGTGCCGCTGGCCGCCGCGCCCGGCTACGGCGAGATCCACGGACTGGGCGAGGGGCTTTATGCATGGTTCGGCATGCGCCTGGATGAGGCCGTCGCGGCGTTGAATGCCGCGGGGCAAACGCCCGCCAAGGTACGCGCCTTCAAACACATCCTGACCTTGCTAATTTCCGTGCGCGCGCCTTCGGAATATCTGGTCGTCGAGCGCGCTTCGCTCGAAGACAAAGTCGATCAGTTTACCCGCCTGATGGCGCGCGCCGGAATCATCGATTGGGAATTTGCCGCCGAGTTGCAGGAAACCTCGATCCACTTCCTGCCCGCCGCGCCGCTGCCGCCGCAGCCGTCGTCGAGCAGGAACAAGGCGGCCAACGCGATCCGCACCAATATGATGGAGGCGCTCGGCGTCGGCAACCTCTACGACCTCAACCGGCTCGACTTGCAGGTCGGCAGCACCTTCGATGTGCCGCTTCAGAAGCAAGTGACCGATTTCTTGAACCGCTTGGCCGATCCGAAATTCGTCGAGGCGAATGGACTGAATGGCGAGCGGCTCTTGGAGAAGGCCGACCCATCGAAGTTGATCTACTCGTTTCTGCTGGTGGAGGCGACGCCGGCCGGCAACTTGATCCGCGTGCAGGCGGACAACTTTGCCGCGCCCTTCGATTTCAACAAAAGCGTCAAGCTCGAACTGGGCAGTACGGCCAAGCTGCGCACCCTCACCCACTACCTGGAGCTGGCGGCCGAGCTCCATCGCGAGCTTTCCGGCTTGGACGTAAAACAATTGGCGCAGCGCATACACGCCGCCCGCGACCCGCTGACCCGCTGGGCGGCGGAGACCGTGCGGGGGGAAAAAGGCATCGCGCTCCAGCCGTTCCTCGACGCCGCCATGGCGCGCCGGTACTCGGCCAGCCCGTACGAAGACTTCTTCACCGGCGGCGGCGTGCACCGCTTCGAGAACTTCGACAAGCAAGAAAACGGGCTTGTGCTCAGCCTGCAGGACGCGTTTCGCACCTCGAACAATTTGATTTTCATTCGCTTGATGCGCGACCTGGTGAGTTATCATCGGGCGCGGCTCGCTTATGACGCCCACGACGTGCTCGCCAATCCGGCCAACCTCGCGCGCCGCGAGATGCTCGAGGAAATCGCCGAGGAAGAATCCCGCCACGCGCTGCGCCGGGCCTACCAGAACTATGCCGGGCAGACGCCCGAGGAAATCCTGCGGCGCGTGCTCGGCAAGGGCAACACCGAGCGGCGCTTGACGATCTTGTTCTTCGCCTGGCGCATCGGCCAAAGCGAGAACGAGCTCAAGGCATGGCTGAAAAAGAACCGAGTCGTGTTGGTCGACGCGGAGCTGTACCGGCTCTACCGCGCGTATCAAAATCCCCGCCTCACTTTGGCCGACTACGGCTATTTGCTTGCGCTCCATCCGCTCGATCTCTGGAGCGCCGGCGAGCTGCGCAAGCAGCCGGAGCTTGCCTGGGAAAAATTCTACGCCGGCCAGCGCAGCGGCGCGCCGGAGTAGGCTCGGCATGGCTGCTCAACGAGCGTGCCCGCCGCGCCCAGGACCTGCGCCTGCGCATCCGCATGGAAAAAGACGCCTTCCAACGCATGACGCCGTACTGGCAAAAACTCGGATTTCCCTTCAAGACCATGGTGCCGACCTATGCCACCGCGATCGGCGGCTCGTCGGACCGGCCGGTGGCGCTCGCCGAGCTGGTCGGTATTCTGGTCAACGACGGCGTGCGCCGGCCGTCGGTAAGCCTGACCGAAGTCCATTTCGCCGCCGGAACGCCGTATGAATCGATACTCGAACGGGACCGGGAGTCCGGCCAACGCGTCTTAGCGCCTGAGGTCGCCCGCACCATGCGCAAAGCGATGGCCGACGTCGTCGAGCAAGGCACCGCCCGGCGGCTCAACGGGGTTTTTAAACTATCCGACGGTCGGGTTTTGACCGTCGGCGGCAAGACCGGCTCTGGCGATAATCGCTTCGAAACCTTCAGCCGCTCCGGCGCCGTCATCACCTCGCGTGCGACCAACCGTACCGCAACTTTCGTTTTCTACATCGGCGAGCGCTACTTTGGCGTGATCACCGCCTATGTGCAGGGGCGCGAGGCGGACAATTATCGGTTTACCAGCGGCTTGCCGGTGTCTCTATTGAAGCTCATGGCGCCGACCCTGCTCGCAAAGCTCGACAAAAATCCTCAACCGCAGGCGGCGGCGAGTTCGCCGGTCGCGGGCGCCGTTGCCGCCAAGCGGCCGGCCAAACCGATCGAATATTCGCGTTCGCAGACTCAACCAAGCTCACCGGCCGCGCGTTGAAACGATCTCACCGGACGCAATAACTCGCGCCGCCGCTTTCCTCTCTCGTCGCGCTTCGAAGAAATTTTCTACGTCCCGCGCCGGTTGCCGAACAGCTCGATATGCAGCCGCGGCGTGAAGCCGTAACCGTGATCGAGGCAGGCTTGAACGATCCAGGCGCGCTTTTCCTCAAGCTGCTTTCGCGTCGTTCCTTGCGCCATGATCAGCACCCGAGCGGTGTCGACGTTCTTTAACCGGTCAATGAGCCCGCGAATCTCGGCAAAGTCCGCTTGCGCATCGACGACGAATTTTAGCTGATAATCGTAGCGGTCGATATAACTTTGCAGCGCCGCAAAATTCAGCCGCCGCTGCTCGTGCATCGCGGCAAACTTTCCCTTTGCTCGTTTCCACGGCGTCGAGCTGGCGAGCTTCGGACTGAGCGAGATTAGATCGCAGGCCACCGGCTTGAACAGGGTTCCCGCGGTCTCGATGGTCACGTGCTTGCCTTTGCGCCGCAGCGCCGCCGTCAATTCTGCGATCTCCGCAGCGAGCATCGGCTCGCCGCCGGTAATCACGACGTGCCGCGCCGCATGCTCGTCGACGCGGCGGAGAATCTTCGCCAGCGGCCAGGAAGATCCTTCGGGCCGCCACGAGGTGTAAGGCGTATCGCACCAGACGCAGCGCAGATTGCATCCCGAAGTGCGGATGAATAGCGACGGCGTGCCTATGAGGCGGCCTTCTCCTTGGATGGAGTAAAAGATTTCGCTGATGCGCACGTTACCAATTTAGCAAACCCGGCAGCAGGCCGACAGCGTTCCGCCCTTCCGACCATCGAGTTAACTTGCAACCGCAACGCCGTGTGGTAGACGTTAAAGGTTGGTGCTTCTGGAAAAGTTGCCGTCCCTGCGGACGGCGCGAGTAAAACGGAAAAATGGCGGCGGACAAGGAAGCTTTGGCGGCCGAAGAGCGCAAGATTCGCCGGCTGCGCCGCGCCATGGACGTCGCCGCCGCGCTGCTCTGGAAGGTGAATTTGACACTGGAAGAAGCGCAGGACGTGGTGCGCCACGCCAAGCACACGGCCCTGCAACTTTTTCCGGACAAGGAAGCAACTTTCGACTTGATCTACGGGGCGCGCTTTCGGCGCATCCTCGTGGAAAAATATCGCTTGCAGTAGACTGATTGCCAATGGCCAAAAGCCCGCGCGCTCGCATTTCTCAGCCGGCCACGGACGGAAAATGCATCCGCATCCGCGGCGCGAAGCAGAACAACCTCAAGAATCTCGATCTCGACATTCCCCTGAACGCGCTCACCGTCGTGACCGGCGTCAGCGGTTCGGGCAAGTCGACGCTCGCCTTTGACATCCTCTACGCCGAAGGCCAGCGCCGCTACGTCGAGAGCTTTTCCGCCTACGCCCGGCAGTTTCTCGACCGCATGGACAAGCCGGACGTCGAAAGCATCGAGGGCATCCCGCCGACCATCGCCATCGATCAGAGCCGTCCGGTGCGCACCTCGCGCTCGACGGTGGCGACCATGACCGAGCTGCACGATCACTTCAAGCTGCTCTTCGCCAAGATCGGCGTGCTCCACTGCCGCGGCTGCGAGCGCGTCGTCGAGCGCGACAGCGCGCAGTCGGTCTCCGCCAAGCTCGGCGCTCTGGCCGAAGGCACGCCCGTAGTGCTCACGTTTCCGCTGCCGTCGTCATCCGTCTCCTGGGAAGAAACCCGCGGCGGATTGCGCCAGGCCGGCTTCCACCGGCTGCTGGTCGAGCAGGAAGTTCGCGAGCTCGACGAGCTCGAGGAAGCTCCCGGCGCCGAAGGTTTACGGATCGTCGTCGATCGCTTCGCCTTGCGGCCGGAGAGCAAAAAGCGCGTCGCGGAATCTTTGGAGCAGGCCTTTCACTACGGCAAGGGCCGGCTGACTCTCTATTTGCCGCAAGATGATTGGCGCGCCGAGCCGTTCAGCAACCACCTGCATTGCCCGCATTGCGATATTTCATATCGCGATCCGGTGCCGAATCTTTTTTCTTTCAACAGTCCCCTCGGCGCCTGCGAAACCTGCCGTGGGTTTGGCCGAGTGATCGATATCGACCTCGATCTCGTGATCCCCGACCCGGGAAAATCGCTGAGCGATGGCGCGATCAAGCCCTGGCTCAACCGCGCCCGCCGTATGCGTCGGCTACTGGATTTCTGCGAGCGCAATAAAGTCCCGACGAAAAAACCGTGGGGCGAGCTCACCGACAAGCAAAAGCAGCTCGTCGTCGAAGGCGCCGGCGAATACAAGGGCATCCGCGGTTGGTTTCGCCGCCTCGAGCGCAAAAGCTATCGCATGCACGTGCGCGTGCTGCTGGCGCGCTACCGCGCGTATCTTCTGTGTCCGGATTGCCGCGGCAGTCGACTAAAAGTCGACGCGCTGCACTATCGCATCGACGGCAAAGACGTCGCCCAGGTGAGCGCCATGAGTGTGAGCGCGGCGCATCGTTTCTTTCAGGACCTGAAACCCACCGGCGCCCTCGATCAGATCGCGCGTTTGATTCTCGATGAAATTCGCCGCCGGCTCGGCTATCTCGTCGGCGTCGGCCTGGAGTATCTCACCCTCGACCGCCAGTCGCGCACCCTTTCCGGCGGCGAGCTCGAGCGCGTCGATCTCACCACCGCGATCGGCTCGTCGCTGGTCAACACGCTTTACGTGCTCGATGAGCCGTCCATCGGTCTCCACCCGCGCGACAGCCGCCGCCTGGTGGAGATCCTGCACCGCCTGCGCGCCCAGCACAATACCGTGGTCGTCGTCGAGCACGATCCCGAAATCATCAAAGAATGCGATCACGTCATCGATCTCGGCCCCAAGGCCGGCGAGCAGGGCGGTCAGGTGATGTTCGCCGGCTCCTACCGAGAGCTCCTGCGCGACGAGCAGTCGCTCACCGCCGCCTACTTGAGCCAGCGCAAGGAAATCCCCGCGCCCGCGAAGCGGCGCAAGCCGCTGCTCCAGCGCTCGCTCAAGATCAAAGGCGCACGGGCGAATAATCTCAAAAATATCGACGTGGAAATTCCCCTGGGCCTGTTCGTCTGCATCACCGGCGTCTCGGGCTCCGGCAAATCAAGTCTGGTCGACGAGGTGATTCACCGCAATTTGAAAAGGCTCAAGGAAGCGCCCGCCGCCGGCATCACCGACTGCGCGGAGATCGCCGGCATCGATAAGATTTCCGAAGTAGTTCTGGTCGATCAGTCGCCCGTAGGCACCACGCCCCGGTCGAATCCCGCAACTTACATGAAAGCTTTCGACGGCGTGCGCCGGCTGTTCGCCGCCGCCGATCTGTCGCGCCTGCGCGGCTACACGCCGTCGACGTTCTCTTTCAACGTCGAGGGCGGCCGTTGCGAGACCTGCCGCGGCGAAGGCTTCGAAAAAGTCGAGATGCAGTTTCTGTCCGATGTGTATACTTCCTGCGCGGAATGCCACGGCAGCCGTTTTCGCGAAGAAGTCTTAGAGGTTTTCTACCGCGGCAAGAATATCCGCCAGGTGCTCGATCTGACGGTCGCCGAAGCGCTGGAATTTTTCAAAGACGCCAAGGAGGTGAGCGACGCGCTCGCGCCGCTCCGCGCCGTCGGGCTGGAGTACGTCCGCCTGGGCCAGCCGCTGACCACCTTGTCGGGCGGCGAGTCGCAGCGGCTGAAACTGGCCGCGCACATGGCCAAGGCGCGCAAATCCGGCTCGCTATTCATCTTCGACGAGCCGACGACTGGGCTACACTTCCACGATATCGAGCGGCTGCTCTGGGCATTCAACGAGCTGGTCGACCAGGGCCACTCGATCGTCGTCATCGAGCACAACATGGAAGTGGTGAAGTGCGCCGACTACGTGATCGATCTCGGCCCCGAAGGCGGCGACGGCGGCGGCGAGATCGTCGCGGTGGGCACTCCGGCGGAAATCGCGCGCGCGGAGCGCTCGCACACCGGCATCTACCTGCAGCCGTATTTGAAGCCCGAAAAAACGTCGCCGTTCACGCCGACCATGGAAAAGATCGAGGGCCCCACCGCGCCGCCTGCCATTGTCGGCAACGCCATCACCATTGTCGGCGCCAAGGAGCACAATTTAAAAAATATCAGCGTCGACATTCCACGCGATCGCTTTATCGTTTTTACCGGCCTCAGCGGCTCGGGAAAATCGTCGCTCGCTTTCGACATCGTCTACGCCGAAGGCCAACGCCGCTACATCGACAGCCTTTCGGCCTACGCGCGCCAGTTTCTCGAAGTGATGGCGCGCCCCAACGTCGATTACGTCGCCGGCATTCCGCCGACGGTCGCCATCGAGCAGCGGCTGAGCCAGGGCGGTAAAAAATCCACCGTCGCCACGGTGACGGAAATCTATCATTACCTGCGTCTGCTCTATTCGAAGATCGGTAAGCAGCATTGCGTGCAGTGCGGCCGGCAGATCCACTCGCTCACGCGCAGCCAGATTCTCGACCGTGTCGGCCGCTCCTATCGCGGCAAGGAAGTGCTGGTGCTCAGTCCGATCGTGCGCGGGCGCAAGGGCTTTCACAAGGAAATCATCGCCGGCGCGCGCCGGCTCGGCTATCGCCGCGCGCGCATCGACGGCAAGCTCGTCGATCTGCGCGCGCCCGAGCTCGCCGGCGGCCTGGAGCGCTTCAAAGAACACAATATCGACATCGCCATCGGCAAGACCAAGGCCGGCGGACGCGAAGTCGAGGCGCTGATCGATCAGGGCCTTCGTCTCGGCAACGGCGTGATCCATTTGATCTCCGAGCGCGGCGAACAGATTTTCAATCAGCGCCTTTTCTGCCTCGGCTGCGGCATCGGCTACGAGCCGCTCGACCCGCGGATTTTTTCCTTCAACAGCCAGCAAGGCGCCTGCGGCCAGTGCGCCGGCATGGGCTTCACCTGGGATTTCGATCCTGAATTGATTTTCGCCGATCCGCGCCGGCCGCTGCGCGAGGCGATCGGCGGGATTTCGCCGGGATCGTCGGTGCACGGCTCGGAAACCGAGCGGGCGCTGCAGCGCTTGCTGCGCGATCTCGAGGACCAACACGGCGTCGATATCGACGCGCCATTCGGCAAATTGCCGAAAAAAGCGCGCGAGGAAATTCTTTACGGCGGCAGCGGGCGCAAGGCGTTTGTCGGGCTGGTGCCGTTTCTCAAGGAGCTTTTGGCCAGCGCTGATGAAGATTCGGCTCGCGAGCTCAGCGAGCTGATGACCGAAACCTCCTGCCCTGCCTGCGCCGGGCGGCGTTTGAATCAGCGCGCCCAGGCCGTCAAAGTCGAAGGGAAAACCATCTGGCAGGTGACGGCGCTGTCGGTCGAGGAAGCGAGAAACTACTTCGCCAAGCTCGATCTCTCCCGCGCCGAAAACGGCAACGCCGCGCGCGACCAGGCGGTGGCGGACAAAATCCTGCGGGAAATCCAGCAGCGTTTGAATTTCTTGTCCGAGGTCGGCTTGCCGTATCTGACTCTCGATCGCCGCGCCGACACGCTGTCGGGGGGCGAAGCCCAGCGCATTCGGCTCGCCGCGCAGTTGGGCTCCAATCTGCGCGGCGTCTGCTACATTCTCGACGAGCCGACCATCGGTCTCCATCCGCGCGACAATGACATGCTGCTCGCCACTCTGCGGCGGCTCGAGCGACTGGGCAACAGCGTACTGGTCGTGGAGCACGACGAGGCGACCATTCAATCGGCCGATTTGATCGTCGACTTGGGTCCCGGCGCCGGGGTGCGCGGCGGCAACGTCGTCATGGTCGGCACCTTGGAGGAAATCAGGCAGCATCCCGACTCGCCCACGGGCGCGTATCTGCGCTCCGCCAGGCAGCGTCTCGGCCCCCAACGCGAATTGCCGCGCAGTAACTGGCTCACCATCCGCGGCGCCAAAGCTCATAATCTCAAGAATCTCGACGTGAAGATCCCGCTCGGCATGTGGACTTGCGTCACCGGCATCTCGGGCTCCGGCAAGAGCACCCTGGTGAGAGAAGTTCTCTACAAAGGTCTGAAGCTCCATCTCGGCCAATTCGCCGGGCGGCCGGGCGCGCACAAGGAGATCACCGGCTGGAACGCCCTGGAGCGAATTGTCGAGGTCGATCAAACGCCGATCGGCAAGACGCCGCGCTCGGTGCCCGCTTCCTACGTCGGTCTGCTCGACGAGATCCGCAAGCTCTACGCGCTCGCGCCCGAAGCGCGCCTGCGCGGCTACACGCCCAGCCGCTTTTCCTTCAACGTCAAGGGCGGGCGCTGCGAAACCTGCGCCGGGCAGGGGAAGATTCGCAAGGAAATGAACTTTCTCCCCGACGTGTTCGTCGATTGCGAGAGCTGCGCCGGCGAGCGCTTCAACGAGGAAACGCTCAACATCCGGTTCAACGAAAAAAATATCGCCGACGTGTTTCGCATGACCGTGGAAGAAGCCGCGCCGTTTTTTCACGCCTTTCCCAAGATCGCCCGGCCGCTGAAAATCCTCGAAGACATCGGCATGGGCTACATCACCCTCGGCCAGGCGAGCAACACGCTCTCCGGCGGCGAAGCGCAGCGCATCAAGCTCGCCTACGAGCTCGGCAAGGAATCCCGCGGCAAGACGCTTTACGTGCTCGACGAGCCCACCACCGGCCTGCACTTCGTCGACGTGGCCAAGCTGATCCACATTCTCCATCGCCTGGTCGATTTGGGAAACACGGTGATCACCATCGAGCACAACCTCGATATCGTCAAAGACGCCGACTATCTGATCGACCTCGGGCCCGAAGGGGGCGACCAAGGCGGCGAGTTGGTGGCATGCGGCGCGCCGTTGGAAGTCGCCAACAACGGCAAGCGCTCCTACACCGCCCGTTTTCTGCGCGACTACCTCAACGGCGGCGCGGCGTCGGCGCAGTCGCCGCGCCGCCAGCGAACCCTCGAAGGGGCGACGGCCTGAGTGGCGTCGCGGCTGCTCCAGATGCTCGGCTACGGGCTACGCCTGCGCTGCCCGCGCTGCGGCGCCGGCCGGCTCTTTCACAAGCCGTTTCGGATGTACGAGCAATGCGAGCATTGCGCTCTGAAGTTCGAGCGCGAGCAAGGCTATTTCATCGGCGCCATCTACATCAACTACGCCGCCACGGTCGCCATCGCCGTGCCGGGATTTTTCTTGTTGGACGCCTTCGCTGCCCTGACCATCGACCAGCAGCTGACCCTCTGGGTGCCGTTTGCCGTCGTCTTCCCGCTCGCCTTTTTCCACCACGCGCGCAGCCTGTGGCTCGTCCTGGATCACTTTTTTAATCCCGCCCAGCCGCTCTACAGTGTGCCGCCAAAGAAGTAGCCGGCGCGAGCGCGAAGTGATGCCCTTGGTCGCAGGCGGCCTGCCGAACAAGGTGATCGCTTCTAAGCTCGGCACCATGGAGAAAACCATCAAAGTCGATCGCGCGCGAATCATGCAGAAAGTGAATGCCCAATCTCTGCCTGATTTGGCAAAGGCAGTGGAAAAGCTGCGGCTTTCATGAAAGGCGGCAAGTCGGGTCCCGCTGTGAGTCATATTGGACCAAGGTCCAATCGTTCCCGTAGTTCTTCAGTGATAACCTTTCATTCAGTCGGTTAAACGATCAATCCGAGATGCAACTCGGTCGGACTCGGCGTCGGCGGCAGCTCGGGAGAAGGCGTGCTCAGTTATCAAGGCACAGATTGCCCGTTCACGATCTCGGGTTTCAACGTAGCGGATGTCGGCGTGGCAAATTTCAGGGCGCCGGCAAAGTCTACGATCTTAAGATCTCCAGGATTTCTCCGGCAACTAAGCTGCCGCCCAGGCAACATTTTCGATTCGCGGCGGTCAGAGTGAGCTTTCCATGCGTAACGCCAAAGGCGTGACCCTGGTCGTGCTGGCGCGCGACGGCAAAGAGACGGGTACCCGCTTAAGCCTCGGTCCCCGCGGGCGTCACGTTGAGCTTGAATAATAATTTTCCGTCGCTGAAAGCGGCGTAAGAACATCGTCGCTGCAAACGTAATTGGGCCGATAATGGCGGAAGGTACTCTCTCGTTCGCGCAAACAAATGACGCCCTGCTCCAAGTTCGTCTGGGAGGAGCATGGCGCTTGCGCGGCGGTTTGCCTTCGGTCGCTTTGCTCGAGCGCGAGCTGAATTCCGCTCCGCGCGTCAAAAATATCAGCTTCGATGCCGCCGAGCTGCAATCCTGGGACAGCAGCGTGCTCGCCTTTTTGGTCGAAGCCTCAGCTTTGTGCCGCACGCGCGGTATTCAATTGGACCGCGCCGGCTTGCCTTCCGGGCTGCAGCGGCTTTTGGACTTGGCCGAAGCGGTGCCGGAAAAGCAAGGGGCGCGCAAAGAAACCGTTCAGACACCTTTCCTCGAGCGGATCGGCAACAGCGCCATCGGCGCCGGCTCTTCGCTCGGGGAGATGCTCGCGTTTCTCGGCGAAATGTCGGTGACATTCGTCAGGCTTTTGCGCATGAACGTGCGCTTTCGCGCCGTCGATTTGGTTTTGCTGATCCAACAATCCGGCGCCCAGGCGCTGCCGATCGTGACCCTGATCAGCTTTTTGGTCGGCGTGATCCTCGCCTTCGTCGGCGCCGTTCAGTTGCGACAATTCGGCGCGCAGATCTACGTCGCCGATCTGGTCGGCATCGCGATGATCCGCGAGATGGGCGCCATGATGACCGGCATCATCATGGCCGGACGCACCGGCGCCGCTTTCGCCGCTCAACTCGGCACGATGAAAGTCACTCAGGAAATCGACGCCTTCACCACCCTGGGATTTTCACCGCTGGAGTTCCTTGTGCTGCCGCGGGTCATCGCCTTGGTGTTGATGATGCCGCTGCTCTGTTTGTACGCGGACATCATCGGCGTGCTCGGCGGCGCGGCGATCGGCGTCGGCATGCTCGATCTTTCGTGGACGACCTATTTCCGCCAGACCTCCAACGCCGTCGATCTGGTCGATGTCTTCGGCGGCGTGTTTAAAGCATCGGTCTATGGCGTACTGATTGCGCTCTCGGGCTGTCTGCGCGGGATCCAGTGCGGCAACAGCTCGTCGGCGGTCGGCGATGCGGCAACCTCGGCGGTGGTGACTGGAATCGTCGCCATCGTCGTCGCCTGCGGCATTTTTGCCGTAGTGTTTTACGTGCTCGGCATCTAAGGCCAATGCGATGGCTAAAGAGCGGCTGATGAACTGACATGGCGGACGGAAGAGCGACCAACGGCAACGGCGCCAAGGCGCACATCACGGTGAGCGATCTCACCATGGCGTACGGCAGCTTTGTGTTGATGCGCGGTCTCAATTTCACCATTGATCACGGCGACGTGTTCATCATCATGGGCGGCAGCGGCTGCGGCAAGAGCACTTTGCTGCGCCACTTGATCGGACTCAAGGAGCCCGCCCAGGGCCACATCTATTATGGCGACGAGAACTTTACCCGCGCGGATGCCGCCAAACGACAGGAGATGGTGCGGCGCATGGGCGTGTTGTTTCAAAGCGGCGCCCTGTGGAGCTCGATGACGTTAGCGGAAAACGTCGGGCTGGCCCTCGGCGAATATACCGATCTAAGCCCCAAGGAGATCGCCGAGATCGCCTCGCTCAAGCTCGCGCTGGTCGGCTTGAAAGGCTTTGAGGATTATTACCCATCGCAGATCAGCGGCGGCATGCAGAAACGCGCCGGATTGGCGCGCGCCATGGCGCTCGATCCAGAGATTCTATTTTTCGACGAGCCTTCGGCGGGCTTGGACCCGATCAGCTCGCGCTTGCTCGACGATTTGATTCTCGAACTGCGGGACAGTCTGGGCGCGACGGTTGTGGTGGTCACGCACGAGCTGGCGAGTATTTTCACCATTGGCAACAACAGCGTGTTTCTCGACACCGAGACGCGCACGATGATCGCCGGCGGCGACCCGAAGGAGCTTTTGGCCCATTCGCGCGATCCGAAAGTGCGCCGGTTTTTAACCCGCGCGGAGGAGGAAAGAGCGTGAGCAAGAGAATCAGTCCGACGTTGATCGGCGCCTTCGTCCTCGGCGCGCTGGCTCTGGTCGTGGTCGCGGTGGTCGCTTTGGGCTCCGGGAGATTTTTCCGTCAGACTCGCGAGTTCGTGCTTTACTTCGACAGCTCGGTCAACGGTCTGCGCGTCGGCGCGCCGGTCAAGTTCAAAGGCGTCGAGATCGGCGCCGTCAAAGACATTCGCTTGCAACTCGAAAAGAGCGCGCAGGTCGACAAGATTCCGGTCATCATCGAAATCGATCTGGAGAAATTGACCTCGCGCGGCGCGAGCGGCGAGGTCGCGCGCGATCTGCCAACTTTCCATCAGACGATCGTTAAGATGGGACTGCGTGGCCAGCTCTTGATGGAAAGTCTGGTGACCGGCTTGCTCTATGTCGGGTTGGATCTGTTTCCCAACAGCCCGGTACGTCTCGTACAAACGGCCGGCAACAATTACCGCTATCCGGAGATTCCCACCATACCGACCACGTTGGAAGAGGCCCAGGACGCAGTGACTCGTATCATTTCCAAACTTGAGGAGCTCGATTTCAAAGGCCTGACGAAGTCGCTCACCGAAACGGTCGATGGCATCAATCAACTGGTCAACTCGCCTGAAGTCAAGGCCTCGCTGCACGATTTGCGGCAAACAATGCCGAAGGTCGATGATGCGTTGGTGAGCGTGCGCAAGGCAGCGACGAGCCTGGACGCCAACGTGACAACGCTAAGCGCTAGCCTGGAACAGACCTCAGATGCGACCCGCGAAGCGATGCAACAGGCAGCGGTCGCTCTCAAGCAATCCGACGGCGCGCTTAAGGCGGCTGAAGCCGCCATGGTCAACGTGAACGGCATCGTCGATCAGGACTCGCCGACATTGTACGAGTTCAGAAGAAGCATGAAGGAGATCGCTGCGGCGGCGCGCACCTTGAGACTTTTGAGCGGCTATATCGAGAGAAATCCCCGGGCTTTAATCTTCGGAAAGCCGGAAATCGTGGGAGACCAATGAAATTTCTTCTTATCGTCGGATTCGCGCTCGCGCTCGCCGGCTGTACAAATTTCTCGGCGCAACCGGACCCATCGCGGTTCTTCACTCTGTCGGCGCTCTCGCAAGGCGAAGAAGGCGCGGAAAAGCACCCCGCGCAGGCTCCGAATCTCTCTTTCGGCATCGGGCCGGTGAGCTTGCCCGGCTACCTCGATCGTCAAGAGATCGTCACGCGTATCGCGCAAAACCAAATTCGTCTTTCCGACTACGATCGTTGGGCCGAGCCGCTCGAAGAAAGCATCGGCCGCGTGGTGTCGCAGAATGTAGCAAGTATTTTACGCGCAGAGCGGATCACAAGTTATCCGTGGCCGATCGACAGGAGGCCGCTCTATCAAGTGGAACTCGAGATGCTGCGATTCGAAACCAACAACTCCCAGGAAGCGCACTTGGCGGCACGTTGGACGGTGCGCAACACGGGAAAAAAAGATTCCGTCCGCTATCGCGATACCCGGCTGTCGCGGCCGGCGCGCGCCAGCTCCACCGACGCTTCCGTTGCCGCGCTGAGCGAGGTGTTGAAAGATCTGAGCCGGCAGATTGCGGACGCGATCGAGAACATGGACAGCAGCGGCAAATGACCGTCAGTGACAAAATCCTTGACGTAAGCAAGCGAGTACCGTTGAAACGGTAAGATGGGAACAAGCATGAATGTAGTCAAATTTGCGGCAGTGAAACGATCGCAACGTGTCCTCAACCAATTCCTTGAAGTCAATCCGATAGCTCTTCAGCCGCCATTGCAAAGTGCGCGGGCTCACGCCCAACGCATTGGCGGCGCGTGCCAGGTGAAGGCTGCCATCCGTCATTAACTGAGCGATCGTTTTGCTAATCAGCCTCAGATCCTTAGGTATGCGGCTCAACACTTCGTCCAGATAGTGGGTGATGTAGCAGGGCGGACCGATGACCAGGCCTTCGGCCTGCGTTTTGGAGCGCGCAGCAATCCGAAAAATATCGGCGTCCTCGCTTACGCGGTTATGAATGCGCCGACTGTTGCCGCCGCTTTCGAAACTGCGGGACGGTATATCCATTTGGCTTGATTTTAGCCCGGCAATCGCTCTAAAGTCCGGGCTGTCGTGGGAACCTCCCAGAGTGCTTGTTCCGGAATCCGCCCGTCGCACCATTGGTTTGTTCTTGGTCTTTGCGCCTGTAGCAGTTTTTTGGTGCCGAGCAGCCGCCCTACAGCGTGCCGCCAAAGAAGTAGGTGGGCGGCTGATCACGTCTGCTGTCGTTCACGCGTTTGCGGCGCGCACAAAACAGAGGCAGAGACCGGCCCGCCGCGACAATCGCAAAATAATCTTTCTGACATCGAAACTATACCGAAAGCATGTGCGGCTTTGTTGAACGACCTCACTGCGCGCCTCATGTTAATCCTCCGTTGCCGCATTGCTGAAGCTGTTTCCTTTGTGCTACACACTGCTTCTCCTTGAGGGGTTAGGTTTCCCCAATTTTGAGGCATTTGCCGCCGGCCACCCTTTGATGAGGATTAGACGATGCGGCTTTCAAGAGCTTTGACAACGCTTGTGCTGGGTTGTCTATGTTGTCTCTCACGGCCTGAAATCGCCCCTGCTGCGCAGGAGGAGATGCGGCCTAAGCGTGTATTGATGATCTCGACCGGCAGCCGGATTGCGCCGGGCTTCGCGGCTGTTGATCAGCAGTTACTCCAAGCATTGGCGAAGGTCCCGGCGCCCGTCGAAACCTACGCGGAGAATCTCGATATCATTCGATTTCCTACGCAGCGTTTTCAGCGAATTTTCAGAGAATATTTAATGGAGAAATACGCCCAACATCCTCCCAACCTGATTATACTGGTCTACGTCGGTAACTTAGGGATTAGCGTAAAATTGCTCGAGCAACTGTTTCCACAAACTCCGATTATAGTCGCCGGGATATCCGAAGAGGAAATCCGTCCCAACCAGTTCGGTGCGCTGGTCACTGGCTTGGTGCAGCGCATGGATCCGCGCACGACGTTGGAATTGATTCTCCGCCTACAACCCGACACCCGCCGTATTGTCGTCATCGGCGGCAGCGCAGAAGTAGATCGCACGTTTCTCAAGCGGGTGAAAGCCATCGCACCCTCCTTCGCAGGACGGGTCGACTTTGATTTTTGGGACAATCGTAGCATGGCCCAGCTGCGCCATGACGTCGCCGTGCTGTCGCCGCAAACACCAATTCTCTTTACCGCAATGTTTCGGGATGGAGCAGGTCAGGCGTTTGTTTCCAGCCAGGTGGGGCAGAATATCGGTCAGTGGGCAAATGCACCAGTCTATGCCTTGACGAATACGGTTTTAGGCACCGGCGCTGTCGGTGGATCGATGCTCAGCATCGAAGCAATGGGAAAGCGTGCCGGCGAAATGGCGCAGCTCATTCTAAGCGGTATGGCGCCGGCCTCGCTGCCATTCGAGATCCGTACGGACAGCGTGCCGACCTTCGATTGGCGCGCTTTGCAACGCTGGGGAATTCGGGAAAACCGGCTATCGCCGGGCAGCGTGGTGCGATTCAAACCGCCTTCTATATGGGAGCAATACCGTTGGTACGTCATCGGCGCGCTCTTCATAATCTGCATGCAGGGCGCCATGATCGCCGATTTGCTTCTCCAGCGCCGACGCCGGCTCCGGGCGGAGGCCGGTTTGTTGGAGAGTCAACAATTCATGGAGTTAGCAACCGAAGCCGGCGGCATCGGATTGTGGGTTCGCGACCTGGTACGTGGGAATTTGTGGGCCAATCCTCGCCTGCGTTCTTTGTTAGGATTCGGTGATGCGGATACGCTCAGCGTCGATGAGATTTTGGCTCGCGTCCATCCGCACGACCGAGCGATGGTCACCGGAGTCGTCGAGCGAGCACAAGAGAGCGGAGCGCCTTTTGACGTAGAGTTTCGAACAGTATTTCCAGCTGCCCCGGAGCATTGGATTGCCGTCAGAGGCCAATTCGTACGCAGTCATGAAGGCGAGCTTGTGCGCCGTATGGGAACGATGATCGATATCACGGACCGCAAAGTAGCCGAGCAACAACTGTGGGAGAGTGAAGAGAACTTTCGCCGACTGGTGGAATCCACAGCGGCCGTCCTTTGGCAAGCCGACCCTGAAACCTGGGCATTTACCTACGTCGCCCCGCAGGCGGTGAAGCTGCTCGGTTATCCGCTGGAGCAGTGGTACGAACAAGATTTCTGGGTTTCGCATATCCATCCCGATGACCGGCAGTGGGCGGTCGACACGTGTATGACGAGGAGCCGGACCGCTGAAGAATTCGCATTCGATTACCGGATGATGAAAGCGTCGGGCGAGGTCGTCTGGGTTCATGATATCGTCAACTGCCAGCAGCAAAATGGCAAGCCCAAGCAGCTACGCGGTCTGATGTTCGACATCACCGAGCGGAAACACAGCGAGCAGGCGATACTCGAGAGTGAACAGCGTTTTCGCACAATGGCTAACGCGGCCCCGGTGATGATCTGGATGTCCGATGCCAATAAGCTCTGCACATTTTTCAACAAAGGCTGGCTCGATTTTACCGGGCGATCGCCAGAGCAAGAACTTGGCAGCGGTTGGCAAGAGAGTGTGCACGAAAGCGATCTTGATCGCTGCCTTGAAGTTTACTTCACGGCCTTTCATGTGCGCCAAGAATATACGATCGAATTTCGTTTGCGTCGACACGACGGAGAATATCGCTGGGTTTTGGCTCGCGGAGTTCCGCGCTTCGAATCGGAGGGCATGTTCCTCGGATATATCGGCACTGCCATCGATATTACCGAGCTTAAGCGCGGCGAGGAAAAATTCCGCAGCGCGGTTGAGGCCTCGCCCAACGCGATTGTGATGATCGACGAGCAAGACCGGATCTTGCTGGTCAACGTGTGCGCAGAAAAGCTGTTCGGTTACGCGCGCGAGGAATTATTCGGCCAACCCGTGGAGATGCTCGTTCCGGAGCGATTTCGCGGCGCGCATCCGGCGCATCGCGCGGATTTTCTCGCGGCGCCGCAGACCCGATCCATAGGGGCGGGGCGAGAGCTGTTCGGTCTCTGCAAAGACGGCAGCGAGTTCCCGATCGAGATCGGGCTCAGCCCCATCCACACGGCTGAAGGATTAATCATATTAACCACGATCATCGACATTTCGGAGCGCAAGCGCAGCGCCGAAGCTCTGGAGAGGGAGCGGGTTTTCTTGCGACAGGTGATCGACACTGTGCCGAACTTTATTTTTGCCAAGGACCAGGACGGTCGCTTCACGCTCGCAAACCAGGCAGTAGCTGAAGCTTATGGTACAACCGTGGAGAATCTCATTGGCAAGAGCGATGCCGATTTCAACTCGAATATGGAAGAGGTCGAAGCGTTCCGGCGCGTCGACCAACAAGTCATCGAGACGCTGAGGGAACGCTTCATCGCGGAAGAACATATCACCGACGCAAAGGGGAGACTGCGCTGGCTTCAGACCGTCAAACGCCCGATCATCGAAAGCGATGGCAGGGCGAAGCAAGTGCTTGGCGCATCCACGGACATCACGCGACGCAAAGAAATAGATTTGGAGCTCAGGGAGCAGCGAGCGGAACTCGCCCACGCGGCGCGCTTGACGAGCATGGGAGAATTGGCGGCCTCCCTGGCGCATGAATTGAACCAGCCACTGACGGCGATCCTGAGCAATGCGCAAGCGGCACTCCGCTTCATGAACGGCAAATCGGTTCACCTCGAGGAGGTGCGGGAGATCCTGCGTGATATCGTCAAGGACAACAGCCGCGCGGGCGAAGTTATTCGGCGCATGCGTGCATTGGTCAAAAAGGAAACTCTCGAGTTCGTCTCGATCGATCTGGCGGGCCTGATCGAGGACGTGGTCTCGCTGGTCCACAGCGACGCGATTCTGCAGAACGTTCGAATCGCGCTTGAATTGAATGGCAGTCTGCCAGCGGTATGGGGCGATCGAGTGCAGCTGCAGCAGGTGGTGCTCAATATCATGTTGAACGCCTTCGACGCCATGAGCGAGTGTCCAACCGATCAGCGAAAGGTCGAATTGCAGGTGGAACCTTACGGCGCGGAGCTGATCAAGATAGCTGTGAGCGACCGCGGACCGGGTCTAAGCGGAGACCAGCTCGACAAAATTTTCCAACCGTTTTACACCACGAAGGGTAATGGGTTAGGAATGGGGCTGTCGATTTGTCGATCGATCATTGAGGCGCACGGTGGACGTCTCTGGGCTGAGAATAACAGCGAGGGCGGCGCAACGTTTCACTTCACCGTGCCGGTCGAGAAGTGTGGAGAAACGGCGGAAGTCGGCGTCGTCCGGACGTGAGTGAGGCTATGTCCACACTGAAATACAAGTTTTCAGATCCAGTACCCGAAGGCCGGTTAGCTACCCGAAAGTTTATGGCATCCTCTGCCAACACGGTTTTTCTTGTCGATGACGATCCTTCGGTCCGCAAGGCGTTGACACGGCTGATCAAGTCTGCCGGATTTGTCGTACACGCGTTTTCCTCGGCGGACGATTTTCTTAAATCCCGTACCACGGTGGACGAAGTCCCAGCCTGCTTGGTGCTCGATGTGCGTATGCCCGGCCTGAGCGGTCTAGATCTGCAGCTTGAATTGCAGGCTGCCGATGTGCTGCTTCCGATCATTTTCATTACCGGACACGGCGACATCCCGATGAGTGTGCGGGCGATGAAGGATGGCGCCGTCGATTTTCTGCCGAAGCCCGTTCAGGACAAGGTGCTGCTGAAAACGATCGAGCAGGCGCTGGAGCGCGCCCGTCGCGATCACGCCGAGCGCGCAGAACTTGAGGGAATCCGGACGCGTCTCGATAGCTTGACCGCCCGTGAGTGCGAAGTAATGCAGCTGGTCGTGCAAGGTTTTTTGAACAAGCAGATCGCCTTCGAGCTCGGGACGGTTGAAAAAACCATCAAGGTGCATCGGGCGCGGGTCATGGAAAAGATGAAGGTGCGATCTCTTGCCGAGCTCGTGCACCTCAGCGATCGCGCGGGATTGGTGAAAAGTCCTAGTCTCCGGTCACGACGCTGACCGACATCGATAGGCCTCCCTTCAGGCAGTCATTCCTCGTCTCCGCAACCTCTTTCCGTTCCTCCTATTGGACTAAGGTCCAATATACGCGCACTTTTGCTCTCGCTACAGTCCTGTTCACTCGATGGTGTTGCTTATCAATCATTTCGGTCACGGCCCAGAGGGTGTCGCGTTGTATAAATCCAAACCGTTGATTGCCATCGTGGACGACGATGAATCGGTCTGCCGCGCAATACGGCGACTGGTGCGGTCACTGGCCATGGATGCAGAGATATTCAGCTCAGGGCGCCAGTTTCTCGATCTTCTTCATGCCATGCCCTCGTTCCAACCTGACTGTGTGATTCTCGACGTGCAAATGCCTGGGATGAACGGTTTGGAGGTGCAAGAGCTGCTCTCCGAGAGCGGCAAGAAGTTTCCTTTGATCTTTATTACAGCGCACGATGAGGTCGGCGTGCGGGAAAAGGCTCTCAATGGCGGAGCACTGGCCTTCCTGCGCAAACCCTTTGATGACGAGTTGCTCGTAAAGACTCTGAGTGAGGGGCTCAAACGCGCTGCGAGGAATTAATGAGTTCAAACAAGGGAAAAGTCGGTGACACAGTTTAAAGGTTTCTTTCGGTCCGGGTCTCGGTTCATGATCGGGGTGCTGGCGATTCTGGCGCTGCAACATGGAATGACTTTCGCCGCGCAGCACGCATATGAGCAGCGGGAAGTCCTCAGCGCTTCGAAAATCCTACCGCCGGATCTTCTGAGCGGCCCGAATCATCGGGTCGAAGAAAGAGTTTACAACGACGGCTATCTTAATACCTATCGAATCGGCTCCAAGTTCGGTACTTTCGTCGCCGTATCAACGCCAATGCTGCGCAAGCGCATCGGTGAGATCAATGCACTGGTTCGCATGGAGCAGATCCAGAACACGAAGGAATTTACCTCAGCGCTCAAGGAAGCAGGTACCGACACCTTGGTCGGCTTCAAAAATCTCGTCACCGAGCCCGGCGATACTGTAAAGGGCGCTGTTTCGGGATTAGGCGTGGCCTTTCGCCGGGCGGGCGACGCCCTCACAGGTCCAAAGCGGA
Source organism: uncultured delta proteobacterium (assembly GCA_963745035.1). Taxonomy (GTDB): domain Bacteria; phylum Desulfobacterota; class Binatia; order UBA9968; family UBA9968; genus DP-20. The sequence goes on from CAVUVW010000014.1 coordinate 520,945, forward strand.
GCGATGCCGAAGACAGCAAAATCAAAGACCTGATCGGGTTCTCTAAAACCAAGCGCGAATACGCCTACCAACTCGGGGTCGATGCCTATACCGATAACGAACAAGTCCAAGACCGGCTCGACCAGATTTCCTGGGCCGGATATGCCGGCGGGATTACCTGGGCGGGCGCCATGGCCGCAGTGCCGGGGGGCGCCGGCTTGGCGATAACGATCTCGGGAACTCACCACCTGTTAAACGAGGTTTTTCGCACCACGCCTCCAGTCGATCTGCGCCGAATGAATGGCGAAAAACTCAAGGCCATGGCCGTGCATCCGGAAGTCGCTGATGCCTTTTTGAACAATTCCTTCTATTCACCGCGATACCAGACGCTGCTGGTCCATGCGCTGGAGGAAATGAAAGGCGTCGGCGATCGGGCGACCTTCATCCGATTGGCGGCGTCCAGTGTAAATAGGGACATCGCGTTTTTCCGCCAGCGACAGGCTGAAACGTACGCGGGCTTTCATAAAGCGGTAGCTCCGGTTGCAGCATTTATCGACTTGGGTGGATTTGCCGCCGTGCGAACCACAAAGAACGAAGTGGTCTTCAGCGTACCACTGGATCATCTCGTCTGGACTGAAGACATGGCGAAATTATTGACCGCCGCGGACGCTCGCGTCACTCAATTAAACCGTCCGGCCCGCAAACAATTATGGATCACTGGAACAACGAGTACGCGGGCAAAAAAGGAGCTCGAAGCTCGAGGCTGGCAGCTGCACGAGCGGGCGGAACAGCGGTTGCTCAGTTGGTCCGAAGAGTATCCGAACTATCAGAAGCCGGAGGAAAGAGTCCCGGACGCTCTCGTCAAACTGAACTTTAAGTCTGTCGGCGTCGGTGTCGGTGGCAGCTCCGGCGATGGCATTCTTTCGTACCAGGGCAAAGACTATCCACTGGGGATCTCCGGAATCAATATTGCCGATCTTGGCGTATCGCAGTTTCAGGGTGCGGGCAAAGTGTACGAACTCAAGAACGTCGCCGATTTCTCCGGTAACTATGCCGCGGCGCAGGCCGCCTTCGCGGTTCGGGGAGGACAGAGTTCTTTGTCCATGAAAAATGGCAAAGGCGTAACCATTGTAATTTTGCAGGATGAGGGCAAAGAATCGGGAACGCGCTTAAGCCTCGGCCCATCCGGTATCACTTTTAAGCTAAAGTAAAAGGTAGAGCTCGCGAGGAATTTACAATGAATCGAAATATTGACGGGCGAATCTTTATCTGGCTGATGATTGGCCTTTTGTCTGCGCCCCCGCAGGTGTTCTCTCAGCAGAAGGCAGCCGCTCCGGAGAAGACAGCCGCTGCGGTTTTTTCGCAGGAAGAATTGGATCAAACCCTGGCGCCCATCGCGCTCCACCCGGACTCGCTCGTCGCGCAGATTTTAATGGCGTCCACATATCCACTGGAGGTGGTGCAGGCCGACCGCTGGGCAAAGCAAAACGCCAGTCTCAAGGGGGATGCTCTGACCAAGGCGCTCGAGTCGCAGAACTGGGACCCGAGCGTAAAATCGCTGGTGAACTTTCCCCAGGTACTCACCATGATGAGCGAGAAGCTCGACTGGACTCAGAAGCTCGGCGACGCGTTTTTGGCCGACCAGAAAAAAGTCTTGGATACCATCCAGAGTTTGCGCGCCAAAGCGCAGGCTTCCGGCAATCTCAAAACGACCAAAGAGCAGACCGTCATCGTCGAAGAAAAGATCATCAAGATCGAGCCGGCACAACCCCAAACGGTTTACGTGCCGACCTATAACCCGACCGTGGTTTACGGCGCGTGGCCGTACCCGGCCTCCCCGCCTTATTACTACTATCCGCCGGGATATGTAGCCAGCTCCGTGCTTGCGTTCGGCGCCGGTGTCGCCATGGGGGCCGCGTGGGGTTATGCGTGGGGCGGCTGCAACTGGGGCGGCGGAGACGTCGACATCGATGTCGATCGGAACACGAATATCAATAACAACATCAACCGAGACCAGGCCAAGCAGAAATTACAGGAGAGGGGACAGGCTAATCAAAGGGGTCAGGGCAAATGGCAGCACAACCCCGAGCACCGCAAAGGAGTTTCGTATCGCGACCAGGGAACGGCGCAGAAATTCAATCGGGAGAGCACCAACCAGGCGATTCAGTCCAGGGAACAGTTTCGTGGACGGTCCGAGCAAGGACAGCAGGAATTGGCTCGCGGAGGCGGCGATCGCGCCGCTGCCGGCGATCGCGGTGGCCAGGGACCAGGCGGTGACCGCGGCGGAAGCGATCGCGCTGCTGGCGGTGACCGCGGCGGCGCCGGTGGTGACCGCGGTGGGGGCGATCGCGCTGCGATTAGCGATCGAGGCGGCCAGGGAGTCGGCGGTGATCGAGGCGGGTCGGGCGGTGATCGAGGCGGTGCAAGTCAGCTCGGTGGTTCCGGCAGCCGCGGCGGCGCATTCGAGGGTGTCGGGGGTGGGGGCAGCTCAGCCCGCAGCGCGAGCGAGCGCGGCAGTGCCAGTCGCGGCGGCGGTGGCGGAGGGCGTGGGGGCGGTGGCGGCGGAGGCCGGGGGGGTGGTGGTGGCGGAGGCCGGCGCCGCTAGTTTGAGCCGGAAGAGCGGAATCAGAAGGTGGAACTGTGGAAAATTTGAATGTTGCTCTTGGTTTTACCGGAGGAGAAATGAAGTTTGCGAACGCAAAATCGCAAAGCCGCGCCGATCAATGGTTGCTCGCGAGCGTCGTGTTCGTTACAGTGATGTTGAATTGCAGTCTGTCGTTTGCGGCGGCAGCCCCGCAAAAAACCTTCAGCTCGGCTGAAGAAGCGGTCAAAGCCGCAATAGCCGCGGCGAAGAAGGGTGACGATAAAGAAGTTAGCGCAATCTTCGGTCCCGGCTCCCAGGAACTGCTGCATTCAGGGGACGCCATTGCGGATAAGCAGAGGCGAGCCGAATTTCTCAAGGCCTACGACGAAAGAAACCGGCTGGTCACCGAAGGGGAGCATACCATCCTTGTGGTAGGCAAAACCGATTGGCCGCTGCCGATTCCGTTAGTCAAGAAAGGCAACGGCTGGATCTTCGATGCTGCCAAAGGAAAAGAAGAAGTACTCAATCGCCGCATCGGGCAAAACGAGCTCAGTGCGATTCAGGTTACATTAGCCTACGTCGATGCACAGCGGGAGTATGCGAGGAAGGATCGCGACCGTGATGGGCTGTTGGAATACGCCCAGAGGCCTCGCAGCGAATCGGGCAAGCGGAATGGGCTGTACTGGCCAGTCAAGAGTGGAGAAGAGCAGAGCCCCCTAGGGCCACTGGCTGCCCGCGCCGTCAAAGAAGGATATAAGGCAAGCGATAAACCGGTCCCCTTCCATGGCTATTATTACCGCATTCTTACGGCGCAAGGGAAAAACGCGCCCGGTGGAGCCTACAGCTATCTCGTGAAAGGCAGCATGATCGGCGGCTTTGCTCTGGTGGCCTATCCGGCGGAGTACCGCAATTCCGGAGTGATGACTTTTATCGTCAACCACGACGGCAAAGTGTTTCAGAAGGATCTCGGAAAGAACACCGCTGCGGTCGCCTCCGCGATGAAAGAATACAATCCGGACCAGAGCTGGGTGGAGGTGCAACAGTGATTTGAAACGCAGAGCGATGTGATCTAAGCTACGACCTGGCTCGGACGAGAGCGGAGAATACAACGAGCTATGTCGCGAGCCGGAAAAAGGTCGATCCCAGTCAGCTTGTCGTGATGTCTTACGGTGAGAGCGCCGAATCGAAATTTTTGTTTACCGCGATCCCGTGACTGCCGGATCAGCTGAGCAAGCGAAGGACGAGCGCTGACATACGGGTGATCTATGCTAGTCTTTTTGATCCACATTCGAGATCCGCAATTCTACGCGCTTCCGACCGCGAAGCGGGCAAAGAACGGCAATATCCGTGTCATGGGTTTCCCGCCGATCGGGATAATGTCGCTCTCCGCGGTACTCAAACGCGCCGGGCATGATTGCATAATGTTCGACCAGGCCAACCCCGAAACGCCCAATGAAGCGATCATCGAGCGCATACGGCGCGACAAACCTGATTTGGTCGGATTGAGCTTTTTGAGCACGACAAGTTATCCCTACGCAAAGATCCTTGCGCGAAAAATCCGAGCCGTGGACAGCCGCGTGCGCCTGGCATTCGGGGGGGTCTTTGCCACATTGAACGCGGAGCAAGTGAAGCTGCAGTGCCCCGAAGTCGATTTCGTATGCCGTGGCGACGGTGAACAACTGATTCTCGATCTGCTTGACCGCTTGGATGATCCTGCGGACGTGCCCGGTGTGACCTGGGCCAAAGACGGTCGACCAATTCATAACCCCAATCGAGAGCTGGATCGCAGGCTCGATCAGTGGCCGTTTCCAGATCGCGAGAGTCTGGCTTTGGACTTTGTCGAATCCATGCCCCTCGACGTCCCTGCCGTGCTGTCGATGGAGCGCTTCACCACGATGCAGACCTCCCGCGGCTGTCCCTGGCCGTGCGTATTTTGCGACATTCCGATCTTCAACGAAGGGAAATGGCGCTCCCGAAGCGCGCAGCACGTGGTCGACGAGTTCAAGCACCTGCAGTCGCTCGGTTATGGCTCGGTCTATTTTGTGGACGATCATTTTTTGCTCCAGCCCAAACGAATCGAAGCAATCTGCAAAGGCATCAGGGACAACGGCATCTCGATTCAATGGGGTTGCGAAGGCCGGGTTGATTCAACGGCGCAGCATCTATTTCCGGCAATGGCCCAAGCGCACTGCCGCACCGTGATGTTCGGCGTGGAAAGCGGCAGTCAAAAAGTGCTCGACCGCTTGAAGAAGGATCAAACCCTGGAACAGGTGGAGGGCGCGGTCAATAAAGCCAAACAAGCAGGCATCGAGATCGTGCACGGGTTCTTTGTGGTCGGCAGTCCCGACGAGACAGTCGAGGACATGCGCGCGACATTCGACTTTGCCGCGAAGCTACGACTCGATACCTTCGGATTCAACCGGCTGTGTGTTTACCGCGGCACCCCGCTATGGAAAGAGTACGTTGCCCGTGGTTTGGTTGATGATGCCACGGATTGGTACAAGTATTTTAAGTGCTCCGAGATCGATCCTACGTGCCTGCCGGGGGGAGTGATCAATACAGAACGGATTGCCGGCTTACGCCGGCTATTCCGCTACAAAGTGACTCACCACACTCTGCAAACCTTTCGGCTCTTGCGACGCTTCTTGCGTTATATGCCGCTGCGGGACGTCGTCCATCTGATTATCAAACCGTTTCTCGGCCAGAAGCAGGGAGCGACGCGCAACGAGGTGCTTACGCGCGCCGTCGAACATGGCGCTTTCAAGGATGCCGCTGCGGAAATGACAACCATCCCTGACGATCGCTTGAAGGTTTGAGTCATTTGCCGTTCAAAGTGGCCGCTGATGCGTTGTAATTTCAAGCCTCTTCGTTTGACTACCGTGTCTCGATAAGCCTTCCAGACTTGATCACTGAGACATTTCGGTTTCTTTGTTTGCCGGCGATCGTCGATCGAAGATCGCCGGCCTGTAATCATCGATTCGTACTGTTGCCATAAGCTGGGCTCTGAGATTATGATCGGCTACTTCCGGCACAAATCCTTGTCGCAAGTCATCTAACAATGGGAAGAGGGACAAAATTGATCGAGTCGCCGCTGGTTCCACGGTACCAAGAAGGCATATTGATTAGAGGGAATATTCCCGTAGCGCTTCGTCATGCGTTCGCCGTGCTGTTGGTCTGTACCGGCTACTATGCCGGAACCTTAATTGCCCAATCGCTTAGATTCCCGAACTCTCATCTATCGCTCCTGTGGCCGCCTACGGCAATCGTCTTGGCAGCATTGCTGCTCGCGCCGCCACGACTCTGGTGGATTTATCTCGTCGCCGTTTCCCCCGTGCATATTTTCGTGCAACTGCAGGACGGTGTGCCGGAGTTGGGGATATTGAGCCAGCTGATCGGCAACTTCGGTCAGGCGGTCGTTGCCGCGCTGGGTGTGCGCTATTTCGTCGGAGACCAACGACAGCTCGACAGTTTTCGCGCCGTCGTAATCTTTACGCTATGTGCAGCTCTTCTCGCTCCTTTTCTCGTGTCGGCAATCGCCGTATATCTCTACGTGCTGAGCGGGTGGGAGCATGACTATTGGTACGCGTGGCGTGCACGGGTCTTGTCCAATTCCCTTTCGACGCTGACGATCGTGCCACCTATACTGACGGCGTTCGGTGCCGTAGCTGCGCAGATGGAAAGCCCTCCACCGCGGCGCTATCTGGAATTGGTTCTCCTTATGACCGGGCTGGTTGTCGTGGGATTTTTGGCCGGTAGGCAAGCGGCTCCCACATTGATTTACGCACCGCTTCCGTTCCTTCTGTGGGCAGCCGTGCGATTCGAGATCGGCACCTTGTGTCTCGCCCTGTTGCTTGCCGCCTATATCGTTTTTGTGAATACCTCGGGCGGTCATGGGCCCTTCGCGATGCAGTCAGCTGCCGAGAATGCCTTGTCAGTGCAGCTGTTCCTCATTACGATTTCCGTCCCGTTGATCTACCTGGCGGCGCTGACCAGCGAACGACGTGAAAAAGAGCAGGCGCTAGGCCGGAGCGAGGCTCGCTACCGGGCGTTGGTGATGACGAGCGCGGAAGTGGTTTGGCGCGCGAACGCACGGGGAGAGGTTTTCTTTGTTACCCCGAGTTGGCAACAACTCACAGGGCAGAGCGACGAAGAAATGCGCAAATTCGGTTGGCTTCAAGCCCTTCATCCCGACGACCGAGAGTCGAACGCGCGTTTGTGGCAGCAAGCGATGAAGAAAAAACGCGTGTTCGAGAATGAGTTTAGGGTCCGCACTCATAGCGGGAGTTACCGGCATTTTCACGTTCAAGCGGTGCCGATTGTGGCGCCGGACGGCACTGTGCAAGAGTGGGTGGGAGCGAACACCGATATCACCGACAGAAAGGAAGCTGCATTAGCGGCTCAGCGGCACCGCGACGAACTTGCCCATGTGTCGCGCATCTCGACGATGGGAGAACTGGCGGCATCCCTGGCGCATGAGCTAAACCAGCCGTTAACGGCCATCCTCAGTAACGCCCAGGCTGCCCAGCGCTTGTTAGCGATCGCTCCATCCGATCTCGAAGAGGTGCGTGAGATTCTGAAGGATATCGTCTATGACGACAATCGCGCCGGCGAGGTCATCCATCGGCTGCGTGCCCTGGTGAGAAAAGAACATCTCGAGTTTGCGCCGCTCGTTCTCGCCAATGTGGTCAACGACGTCGTGCTGCTGCTCCGCAGCGATGCCATTCTGCACAACGTTCGCATCTTGGTCGAAATCAACGCCGATCTAGCGCTCGTGCGCGGCGACCGGATCCAGTTGCAGCAAGTGGTTCTGAATCTGCTGTTGAACGCCTTTGACGCCATGAAGGACAATCCAGTGCACGAACGCGAGGTTGTCGTGCGTGGGGGATTGGACGGGACGAACTCGGTAAAAGTCGCGGTCCAAGATCGGGGGATCGGTCTGGATAACGAAAAGCAAAAGGCCGACAAAATATTTGAGCCTTTTTATACGACCAAGAAAGACGGATTGGGAATGGGGCTTTCCATCAGCCGCTCTATCATCGAGGCTCACGGAGGGCAGTTGTGGGCGGAGAACAATCCACAGCGCGGCGCAACGTTATATTTTACGGTGCCGATAGCGAAGTCAGAAGCGCTATGAGTTGAATGCTCTAACCAAAAAGCACTGGAACAAGAAACCGGAAGCCGGTGGACAACTTTCTTTGTATCCCCGGCGGGATGTCAGTTACTCTCAGTAATTCCTGACGCTCGGCGGCACCGGACGCAGATCGCATTACATATCTATCTCTATCGTAAAGATCGCTTTGGCCACCTCTGCATTGGACTAATCCCATGCGATTATTTCGATCCCGTGCGACGGGTCGCGCTTCTCTTGACCTGGTAAGAATCCATCGGTTTCACAGAAAACACCCGCCTCTCTCGGTGACTTATTCCTTGAGTCAAGCGTGGGTGACCTCAAGGTAGCCGATCGAGCTGGTCGGCCATGTTTCCCCAGTTGGACCAAAGTCCAATACACAGCGTATCGGCTCTTTGATAAAAACCGCGGCTAGCGGGGTGATTACGAAAACGACCATCGTAAATTTTTGCAGGAGGAGTTGCGTATGAAACCACTAATTCTCGCGGTCATCGTTATGATGCTTTCAAGCTCTACTGTCGCGCAAGGAAACAATTCTACAGACAGGCCCGCTTTATAGAGGTAACCCATGACAATAGGAACTCGATCAGTGCTTCTCTCTAACCTTTTGCGCTATTCGGCATGTGTCCGTCGTACGATTTCACTGAAGGCCGTTTCAGCTCTCGCCGCGGGGCTCGTGCTGACCGGTTGTGGGACTGCCATACAGCGCTCGGACGTTGAGCGGCAGAATCTCCTGAAACTGCGCAGCGCGAGCGACGAACAGTCCATCGTGGTTGCCCGGAGACTGTTCGCTCGATTGCTGCAACGCACCAAGGCCGAGTACGACCGGCGCGCCGCAGCAGGGCAGCCGCCGCCGGTGATCGATATTCTGATTGTCTCGGGCGGAGGTGACTGGGGGGCGTTCGGAGCGGGATTTCTCAAGGGGTGGCAGAAGGTGCCGGCCCAACACCCGCTGGCGAAGCCTGAGTTCGACGCTGTAACCGGAGTAAGCACTGGCGCGTTGATCGCACCATTCGCTTTCCTGGGCGACGAGCAGTCGATCGATCAGATCGTCAACCTCTATCGCAACCCGGAGCCGGACTGGGTGAAGAACCGCGGGTTTCTTTATTTTTTGCCCGACAATATTTCTTTCGCCGAAGTGCCGGGGCTCGAGCGCGAGATGCGCAAACACATCACCTTGGACATGGCGCGTCGTCTCACGAAGGCGGGAAGCGACGGTCGACTGCTGGCGGTCAACACGACCAACCTTGACGATGCCTCGTCGCGGGTATTCGACCTGGTGGCGGAAGCCCAGCGCGCCTCTGACTCCGGCCAGCTTGACCGCATTCACAATGTCATGCTCGCATCCGCGGGAATTCCGGGTGCTTTCCCGTTCCGTATGATCGACGACGAGCTCTACGTCGACGGCGGCGTTACCGGAAACATCATCTATGGCGGGCGTGTAACGGAAGAGGATAGCTTGCCGGCCGCGTGGCAGAAGACCTATCCGAACCTGCCCATCCCGAAGATACGCTATTGGGTAATTTTCAACAATCAGTTCCGCCCAGTACCGGAGGTGGTGGCACCGAAATGGCCGGCGGTCATTCAACGAAGCCTTGAAACGTCCACACGCGCGGCGACGGCGACCGCGGTGCGGCATCTTTACGCTATGGCCGAGATCTCGCGGCTCAGGCGCAAGGCCGAAGTGGAAGTGCGTATCGTTTCGATCCCTGGCGATTGGTTACCTCCGATACCCGGGATTTTTATCAAAGAGAGTATGAACAATCTCGCGGACCTCGGCGAGAAGATGGGCGCCGATCCATCCAGCTGGAGCACGGAGCCGCCGCAGTAGTGAGTCCGCGGTGATTGTAGGGGACAGTAGAAACACCGATATACGTTCACATGCTCTATATTTACATGAACCGGCCATCGCCTGCGGCGATGAGTCCCGCCCTGCGCGAATTCCTCCGGTTTGTTTGTTCTAGACAGGCGCAGGAGATCGCGGCGCGGGACGGAAATTTTCCTCTTGACGCACCGCTCGCAGCGCAGGAATGCGCGATCGGCGAATGAACCAGTGTTCGACGCGGCCGTGTCACTCGCCGAGCTCGCACCTATGGTGATTGACGGCGCGTGGCTCATTTAGATTGCCTAAGATGCGAAGCTTAGAGGAGATAAGATGACGCGCAAATCGCTCTTCCATAGAAGATTTGTTAGCTGCTCTCTGTTCACCGTTCTGTACTTCAGCGGCTTATCGACTCTGCCGGCGCAAGCCGGCGAAGCCACGAAATCCGCTCCGACGAAGACGCGCGCGCTTCCGACCGATACGAAGGCATGGAAGGGCGACTTCGACGGCATGGTCAAGAGCCGCCACATCCGGATGGCGGTGCCGTACAGCCGTACTCTCTATTTCAACGACAAGGGACGCGAGCGCGGCATTTCCGCCGACAATGCGCGCGACTTCGAAGGCTACATCAACAAAAAATACCGCAAACAGATCGGCAACCGACCGATCACGGTTTATCTTGGTGCCGACCACCCGCGACCTGATGCTGCAAAAAGTCGCCGCTGGGCTCGCAGACATTGCCATCGGCAACATCACGGCTACCGAAGGGCGCAAGAAGCTAGTCGATTTCGTGGCACCGGCGGATCAGAAGCGGGTCTCAGAAGTAATCGTGACAAGCTCGGATGCGCCGCCTCTGGGCAGTGCGGAAGAGCTGTCCGGCAAGACGGTTCACGTCCGCAAGGCGTCGAGCTACTACGAGAGCTTGAACGCGCTCAATAGCCTGTTAAAGAAAGCAGGCAAGCCGCCGGTCAACCTCATTCTCGTTCCTGACGCCCTTGAGGACGAAGACATGATGGAAATGCTGGGCGTGGGTCTGCTCCGGGCCATTGTCGTCGATGATTGGAAGGCCGACATATGGGGTAAGCTCTTGCCGAAAATCAGAGTCAATAGCGGAGCTGTGGTGAATTCAGGCGGCCTAATCGGTTGGGGCATCCGCAAGGGCAGCCCAAAGCTCGCCGCCGAGATCAATGACTTCTACGTGAATTTCATGAAGAAGCACGGCACGGTCAATTCGCGCAAGCAGGAGTACTTCAAAAAGATCAAACAGATTACCAACTCGACCGATTCCGCCGAAGCAAAACGATTCCGCGAAATGCATCAGGTATTCGAGAAGTATGGCACGAAGTACGGTTTCGATCCGCTGATGCTCGCGGCCCAAGGCTATCAGGAGTCGCAGCTCAATCAGCATGCCAAAAGCCGGGTAGGCGCCATCGGCGTCATGCAGGTGATGCCGGCCACCGGCGCCGAGATGAAAGTCGGCGACATTAAAGTCACCGAGGCGAATATCCATGCGGGAGCGAAATACATGGATCATTTGATGACCCGGTATTTTCGCGACGCGAATTTTCATGAGGCGAATCGATCTCTCTTCGCTTTCGCGGCGTACAACGCCGGACCGGGGCGGATCGCCGGCATGCGCAAGGAAGCGGCCAAGCGCGGCCTGGACCCGGACAAGTGGTTCAATAACGTCGAGATCGTCACCGCGGAGAAGGTCGGCATCGAAACCACCACTTACGTGCGCAACATCTTCAAGTACTACACGGCTTACAAGTTGATGCTTGATCTCGAGGAAACCCAGAAAAAGGCACGCGAGTCGGTCAAGAAAGGGAGCTAGATTATTTCGAGTGAATTGTCCCGTTTTTGTCCGCGATAGCTATTGACCATACGCCCAAAGAGGCTTTGATTAGCAGTGTAGTTTGGGCTTTTTGAATCGGAGTGTGGAGAAAGATGCCTCGCATCCGCTCGGAATGACAACGAAGCAGCTTGTATCGTCGAAGCTTTACTCCGACTAAGAATTGTCGGAATAAAGAATCAGAGTTTCCCTGATACCGCTCCTAGGTTGTCTCGCGTAGTTTTTTTCGTAAAAAGCGATATAAGTGCGGCACGAAAACCCGGCGTCCTAGGTTAAAAAAACAAGGAAGTAGCTTATGCACGAAGCCACCGGCGTGAAGGCCGTATCGGAAGCATGCAAAGAGCCTCGAACTCCTCCCTTCCCAGGCATGGTCTGGATCCCGGGCGGCACCTTTCTCATGGGATCTGACAAGCACTATCCCGAAGAAGCGCCCGCGCACGAAGTGACCGTCGATGGCTTTTGGATGGATGCGCACACGGTGACCAACGAAGAATTTCGCAAGTTCGTCGAAGCCACCAAGCACGTAACATCCGCCGAGCGACCGCCGAATCCCGACGATTATCCCGGAGCGAAACCGGAACTCCTCGTGCCAGCTTCGGTCGTCTTTCAAAAACCGAAACAACGAGTCGATCTGCGCGACTGCTATCAATGGTGGACCTATGTTCCCGGCGCCAACTGGCGTCATCCCGAAGGACCGGCCAGTTCGCTAAAGGGCAAAGCGAAACATCCGGTGGTGCAACTCGCCTACGAGGACGTGGAAGCCTACGCCAAATGGATCGGCAAGGAGCTACCGACCGAAGCCGAATGGGAGTTCGCGGCGCGCGGCGGATTGGCCGGCGCTGAATTTGTTTGGGGCGGTGAATTCACTCCGGGCGGCAAATATATGGCGAACAGTTGGCAGGGAGAGTTTCCCTGGCAGAATCTCAAGACCGACGGATTCGAAGGAATCGCGCCGGCGGGCAGTTTTCCGCCGAACGGCTACGGGCTCTACGACATGGCCGGCAATGTTTGGGAATGGACCACGGACTGGTATCAGGAACACGGCAAGGTCACGCATTCCTGCTGCGGAGCCATCAATCCCCGGGGTCCGGAACGAGACCAGAGCTACGACCCCAACACGCCTGACATCAAGATCCCGCGCAAAGTGATGAAAGGCGGATCGTATCTTTGCGCGCCGAACTATTGCCGTCGCTATCGGCCGGCGGCGCGGATGGCGCAGCCGGTCGATACCTCGACCTGCCATCTCGGCTTTCGCTGCATCGTACGGAGGCCGGCACCGACGGAAGGGTCGCAAGGCTGATATCGGTTGATCTCGCGTTTATCCAAAACATTTTATTCGTCGCCTGGTAACGCGGCTTTTTGTCGGGAAACGCAAAATTATAAAGAGCGTGAATCACTAACGTTGGGCCTATTTAGCAACCTCGAAACATAACGCTAAGGAGGGCGCATGGCACAGCAAGAAACAAAGAAACCGAATATTTTGGTGATCTGGGGCGATGACATAGGGCAGTCGAATTTGAGTTGTTTCACCAAGGGCATGATGGGGTACCGCACGCCCAACATCGACCGAATCGCCAACGAGGGAATGGTCTTTACCGACTATTACGCCGAACAGAGTTGTACGGCCGGCCGCGCCGCTTTCATCAAGCCTTTCGGACAATGCGCCCGTCTGTGATGAGCCGGCCCGATTGCCAGGCAAAAGTCTCAGTAGAGTTCTCGGCTTCAAATTTTTCTTGCTTTGGTCGAACGTATCGTTAGACGGCGGCGCGGTACAGGCCAAGATTCATGATCGACAGCGTTCGGCCCGGTGCGCACAGAGGCAATTCATCCGAGTTCGGGAATTCCCATGGGAGATGCACCCTTTTACGTCAAAGTCCTCATGTATGTTTTCGTCGTGGTCTACATGATTTCGGTCATGCTGGAGACCACGCGGGGCGAGCTCGTGACGATGCTTCAGGATCGGCGCAAAATGGGGCGAGGTCTGCTGGCAAACCTGATCATCGTTCCCATCGTGGGCTTTATTCTCGTCCGACTGCTGAACCTGGCGCCCGACATCAGAATCGGCATCATGATGTTGGCAATCTCTCCAGGCGGGTTGTTAGCCTTGCAATTTGCCCGCATCTCCAAGGGCGATCGCGTTTTTGCAGTTGCGCTGGTGATCGTTCTCACGATCCTGGCGATCTTGATTATGCCCTTGTTGGCCGATTGGCTTTTTCCCAGGACGGAAGGCCGGCCGTTTATCCAGATCGTCCTGCTATTTTTGCTGCTGGTGGTGGCGCCGCTCTTGGTGGGGCGGGCTCTGCAAAAGCGATTTCCGGAAGTCGCGCCGAAACTGGGCCGCTGGTTGGGCTTACTCTCGATCCTGATTTTCATCGCGGCGGCGCTGCTGAGCGGCAGGTTCAAGACGCCCGCGATCAAGGCCCTGGATGCCAACGGGATCGCGGCGATCGTGGTGCTGACCGTGCTTTGTTGGGCCGTCGGCTGGATGCTGGGAGGCCCGGAGATCAGATACCGAAAAGTCCTCGCCATCAGTACGGCCATGCGCAATTTCGGAATCTGTGTTCCGGTCGCACTTCATTATTTTCCCGGCACCGAAGTGATCGCGCCGATCATGGCCTTTAGCGGCATCTCGATTCCCATGAATATGGTTTTCGCGCTGATCACCGGCAAGATGCTGCGTGATCCGCCGGACAGCACCGGATCAAGTTAAGCAAGCACGAGCGGCTCGATCAATCTAAGGGATTCCGAAGCAGGAAATCAGGCGAACTAGGATGGAGAACTTGCCACGTTTTAAATTACGTTCTGTTCAGCAACACCCTTCTCCAGTTTGCCGGCTGGCAAAATTATATAGCAGCGGCGGTCCAATCGCGGCGCTATGCGCATACCGGCAGAGTTGAAGCGAAGCAATGGAGCAAGCCGTTATCGAAAGACAAGTGAGCGCGCTCACCCAATGGGTGGAATATGCCGCGGTGGCCATCGAGCTGCTCGCCGTAGCAATCATCGTTGTGGTGATTCTCGTAGCTACGGTTCTGTATTTGTTGCGCATCGTGACCGCCCGGGCGGATGGGGACACTTACAAGCAATATCGGCATGGCGTGGCGCGCGCGCTTTTGCTCGGGCTGGAAATACTGGTGGCCGCCGATGTGATCCGCACGGTGGCTCTGGCGCCGTCGCTGCAAAATGTGCTCGTGCTCGGGCTGTTGGTCTTGATCCGCACCTTCCTGGGCTGGTCGCTGGTGGTCGAGATCGAAGAGCGTTGGCCCTGGCAGCCCGCGCGGCGCAACGAACCTGGCGGCGTTAGCTGACTCATGCGAGCGGACAGAACATCCGCGAGCATTCGACGTTTGTCGGTGTCGTTTTCGAGATTGGCTGGGGGGGAACCGTGGAATTGAAGTCGATATTCGCTGGATTGACGTCGAGGATCGATTCGTTTTTTACCATCAGCGGCCAGCGTGAGGGGCCAGGTAGGGCGAAGCCCGATTTCAATACGCAGCTAGCCGTCGAACGGACCTTCCTCGCGCACGAACGGACGCTGATGGCATGGATCAGGACGGCGACTTCTCTGATCTCTTTCGGTTTTACTATTTACAAATTTTTCCAATTGGAAGCGAAAGGCCGCGTGCCTATTTCGCAGGTTATCGGACCCCGTTCCTTCGCTTCCATCATGATTCTTATGGGGCTGTTCGCGCTGGTAATCGCGACCATACAGCATCGCGCCAACGTTCGGCGCCAAAGAAGCTACGGAGTGCCGCAGCGAACGCTGGTGGGATGGGTGGCTGCCCTCATCTCAGCGTTGGGGATACTGGCGATGGTCAGCGTAATCCTGGAACTGTAAGCGGCCCCCGGCACAAGAGCTCCGGATATTTGCGAAACACGGCTCGGCGGCCGCCATGCATTTTGACGGAGCCGCCGGTAAGCGGGTTTTATGGGTGAAGACATCATTACTGCGCGAGACTATCGCTTTGTCACGCTCTGGGCCGTCGGCATAATCGTGTTTTTCGTGATCGCCGGGTATTTTGGGGTTCGGCAGTTACGCACGTACAAAATGCAGAGCATGGAGCGACGGCAGGCCTGGTTAGAGCAGGCTAGCGGCGCAGGCCGCGACCAAAAATCCGCTGCCATCACGCAAAAAGGCAATCCGGTCGAAGTGCGCGTTGGACTTTACGTCACGCACATCGGCGAGTTTTCCTTGAAGGAGGATAGTTGGGTTGCGCACTTCGACATCTGGTTCCGCTGGACCGGCAAGGCGGTGAGTCCGGGCGAGACGTTCTGGCTTGTCAACGGCGAGGTTCAGTCGCGTGAGAAACGAGAAGCCTATGTCGTCGGCGGCGAGCAGTACGAGCGCTACCATGTCAAAGCACGCATCAGCAATCATTTCGATCCCACCCGTTTTCCGTTCGCCGACGAGCCGCTCACCCTTGAAATCGAAGATACGATTCACTCCGCGGAGACCCTGCGCTTTGTCCCAGACACGCAAGACAGCGGAATCAGCCCGACGGCGATCCTGCGAGAGCTGAAAATCGCCCAGTCGCTTCTGACCGTCAGAGCCCAGGATTACGGATCGCGGGTTGGGGGCCGGCGTTCGGATTCCGCCTCACGCATTCATTCCCGGGTGGTTTTTGCCGCCCTGCTGAACCATCCGGGCGGTATGTTTCACCTCAAGATGTTCCAAGCGCTGTTCGTCGCTGCGGCGATTGCAATGCTGGCTTTCTTTATTAAACCCATCCATGTCGACCCGCGCTTCGGGCTGCCGGTCGGCGCCGCGTTCACCGCCGTTGCCAACATCATTGCGACCGGCGCGTTGCTGCCGCGAGCCGATGGTTTAGTGCTGGCCGACATGGTGAACTCGGTCGGCTTTGCGACGATCTTTCTCGCGCTGGTCCAATCCGCGATCTCGCTGTACTTCTTCGATACGCTTGGCAAAGAAAAGTTGTCGCGGTTTTTCGATCACGTCTCCTTCCTGGTTTTCGTCGTGGGGTACGTTGTTGTCAATATCGCGCTGCCTATGGCTGCGAGATCTTGAGTTTGCAATGTTGGCGAAAGGGCGAACGTGAGCCGTACTAAGACTCGAAAGAGGGAATAAAGCAAAGGAGGTAGCATTCAGCAAAAACAGGAGGGCAGGTTGAAGGCGCTCTGCCCAGCGCCCCGGGCGCGGTAAGCAAAGGAAAAACGCAGTTATTAAGGAGGGAAAAATGGCACAGCAAGAAAATAAAAAACCAAATATCCTGGTCATCTGGGGCGATGACATAGGCATCTCCAACCTGAGTTGTTATTCGCACGGCTTGATGGGTTACCAGACGCCCAATATCGATCGCCTTGCAAAGGAAGGCATGATGTTCACCGACTCCTACGGCGAGCAATCCTGCACCGCGGGCCGCTCGTCTTTCATCACCGGGCAGAGCGTCTACCGCACCGGGCTGTCCAAGGTCGGGCTGCCCGGCGCGCCGATCGGCATGTCGGACAAGCTGGTGACGATCGCGGGGCTGCTGAAGGAGCAGGGCTACGCCACCGGCCAGTTCGGCAAGAACCACCTCGGCGACTTGAACCACATGCTGCCGACCAACCACGGCTTCGACGAGTTCTTCGGCAATCTGTACCACCTCAACGCCGAGGAGGAGCCGGAGATGGAGGACTACCCCCGGAGAAGGACTTTCCAAACTTCCGCAAGAATTTCGGGCCGCGCGGCGTGATCCATTCCTGGGCCACCGATAAGGACGACCAGACCGTGATGCCGCGTTGGGGCAAGGTCGGCAAGCAGAAGATCGAGGACACCGGCCCGCTCAATCGCAAGCGCATGGAGACCTGCGACGACGAGTTCGTCGCAGCCGCCAAGGATTTCATCAAGCAGCAGGAGAAGGCCGGCAAGCCCTGGTTCGTGTGGCTCAACACCACGCACATGCACGCCTACACGCACACCAAGAAGACGAGCCGCGGCCAGGCAGGTCGCTGGCAATCGGCCTACCACGACACGATGATCGACCACGACAAGAACGTGGGCCAGATGCTCGACTTCCTCGACGAGATGGGGCTGGCTGACGACACTTTCGTCCAGTACTCGCACCGACAACGGGCCGCACCGCAACACCTGGCCCGACGCCGGCACCACGCCGTTCCGCAGCGAGAAGAACACCAACTGGGAAGGCGCGTTCCGCGTCCCGCTGATCGTGCGCTGGCCGCGGCAGGATCGAGGCCGGCTCGATCAGCAACGAGATCGTCCAGCACCACGACTGGCTGCCGACTTTCCTCGCCGATGGCCGGTGCACCGGACGTGGTCGACAAGTTGAAGAAGGGCTACAAGGCGATCGGCCGCACCTACAAGAACCACATCGACGGCTACAACTTGCTGCCGTACCTGACCGGCAAGGAGAAGAAGAGCCCGCGCCAGCTGTTCTTCTACTTCAGCGACGACGGCGACGTGCTGGGGATCGCATGGACAACTGGAAGATCACTGTTCATGGAGCAGCGAACTGCCGGCGGGCTGGACGTCTGGAAGGATCCGTTCATGCGGCTGCGCGCCCCCAACATCTACAACCTGCGCACCGATCCCTACGAGTTCGGCAAGATCACGTCGAACACCTACAACGACTGGATGTTCCAGCACGCCTACCTGATCTACGCGGTGCAGGCCGTCGCGGCGAAGTTCGCCGCGACGTTCAAGGAGTTTCCGGCGGTGCAGAAGCCGAACACGCTTCACCATCGACGACGCGATGGCCAAGATGTCCGAGGCAGCGGGCGGGGCGGGCCACTGAGGAAATTGACCGACTTATCGAAACGGAGGAGAGATACTATGCAACCGAAATTACTTTCACAGGAAATACCCGTTTGTTCCTGAGTTACTGCCGCCACGCCCCCGATTCCTTGACGTTGTAAGGAAAATTGGATACCAAAAGTAGGGTTACCCTGATTTTCATGATTTGCGAAATTAAGTAAAAACTTCTGCTGTGCTGACGGGACCATGTATTCGGAAGGACGAACGTTATGAACAAAAACAGACTGTGGATTTCGCTTCTTATCCTTGCTTTCTTTCTGAGTAGCTGCGCAGCAAGTTGGACGAGGCGCCAAACCGTTGCGGCTACTGCCGCCGGGGTTTGCGGTTTCATAGGCGCGGGTATAGCGGGAGGCGTAAACCACAATAACTGGGGCCACGAGCTCAGTGAGGGGCAAGCGATTCCCGCTGGTGCAATCACAGGCGCTTTGCTTTGCGGCGGACTAGCGTATCTACTGACGCCGGACCCGCCACCGCCCCCCCCGCCCCCACCACCGGAACCGAAGGCAAAGCCGGCTCCCCCGCCACCACCACCGGAACCGAAGGCAAAGCCGGCTCCCCCGCCACCACCGCCCGCACCGCCACCGGCGCCGAAGGTTGAACGGACGATCATCCTGGATGACGTGTTGTTCGATTTTGACAAGAGCACGCTCAAGCCCGAAACGACGCAGATTCTCGATCGGCTGATCGTGTTCATGACCGAGAACAAAGACAAGCGCGCAAACCTTGCTGGTCACACCGACAGTGTCGGTAATGAAGCCTACAACCAGCGGCTGTCTGAACGGCGCGTGAATTCGGTGAGAGATTATGTTGTGCGCAAGGGCATTGATAGCGGCCGAGTTTCTGGACAAGGTCTTGGTGAAAGTAAACCGATCGCTGAAAACAAGACTGTAGAAGGTCGAGCCAAGAATCGCAGGGTCGAAATCAAAGTTAATTAGACTCCCTAAGCAATTCCTGCTTCGAGCGTCGGGGCTGAGCGATCGCTTCAGCGATTGCCCCTCGGCGCTCGTTCGGTTGATCGTAAGCTTTCGCTAGCATCAGCCACGTAATGAGCTAAGGCTCGACGCATGTGCCGTGTTTGCGCACATCTCCAGTGCGCCGCACTACGCTGGCTTTAAGATTCCGCTAGTAATTGCCGCGACTCAATGTTCCGATCCATTCCACGCTGCTCTGAATCGAACCGAGCTCCGAATCGTCCTACGGCGATACGGCTTTTCGCCACAGGGAAGAACGGGTATATCCCGCTCGGGTTTTTTCCATTTTTATTTTTGTAAGGTGCTTGGACTGCCTTCGGCTTCAAGCGAAGCAAGGCGCACAGCGGAATCGAAGTGAAGACTCAAACCCATTGGTAGTTTAAAATGCGACCGATATAATCTCGTTGCCACTCTTTTTGTTCTCTGCAGTTTAAGCGTTGGCCTCGCGGTAGGCGCCGATCAGCCGACCAACGACACCTTGCCCAACTGGAATGAGGGTGCTGCGAAACAGCCATTGTTGCGTTCATTGGCAAAATAACGAAGCGGGGCTTGTCTGATTCGGCCGCCGGCCGATCGCCGCGTTCGGCAATTCCGACGGCGATCAGCAGATGCTGCAATACACCGCCGCCTGCAACGGCGCGCGATTCATGATGATCGTGCACCATACCGACGCCGAGCGCGAATGGGCCTACGACCGCAAATCTCACATCGGCCGGCTCGATAAGGCGCTGGATGAGGCGAACGCGAAGGGCTGGACGGTGGTGGATATGAAAAGAGATTGGCGGCGTGTATTCCCGTTCGAGAAGTGAAGGGCAGAGTCGGAAAAGAAAACAGAAGGTGGAAACGCTGGTCCGGGACGGAAAATGCCGGCGGCGGAAAATCGTTGACGTGTTGGTCTAAGTTTGAAGGGGATCGATAACCTGGAGAAACGGAAAGCGGTGAAAATCGGCATCGCGAGTGCAAATCTGCCGGATTCCGTGCTCACGCATGAGGATGGCAGTATGCGCATCGTGGAGGAGATTGCCTGAGAGGTGAGGGATTTCTCTGATAACCTGCTCCGCAACCATTGGGTGTTGTTGGGTCGGTACCAGAATGTCGAGGCCTGGCGAAGCAAGCAGCGCCTGGACGAAGTTCCACGCCTCAGTCACATTCCATGGTCGCCGCATTACCCGTGGGTGCGTTGTCACGCGGAGGAACTCATAAAGGATCGACCAGGTCGAATACCACGCGTCCGCGCGCCCTCGCTGGCGTTCCAACCAGCCGCGGCAGCCGGCGTGAAATGGCGAATCACCGTCAGCGGCGTACACGAGGATGTTCGTATCGACAACGAGCACTACCGCCCTTCCATGGCCTGGTAGAGAGCATCCCGATCCGTGACATCCACTAGCGTGCCCCCGCTGCGAAACGTCGGCAGGGGAGGAACATCATGCGATTTCTTCTGGGATCGGAACAGACCGCGCAGAGCGGTCTCGACAAGCTCTGACATCGTGCGTTTCTGGCGCGCCGCCTCCCGCTTGAGTTGGGCCATGACCGTGTCATCGATATTGAGCGTCGTCTTCATATGGAAAACCATATCAACTGTACAGCGATATTGCAAGTTGTACGTTCGATGAGCCTGTCCGCAATGAGGCAAGGCACGATGAAATTTGAAAGCCTACTCCCGCTCTTCCAGGGACTCAGGCTTTTCGAGCTACAAAATCAAGGAGTGCATCCTAGTCAATTCTATTGTTCCTAAGTTAAATGGCCTCGGGGTTTAGGCAAGATTTTCAAGAAACTCTGCCGCTTAATTATGCTATTATGCCCGGAGCAGCACGTTCGGGCTCGTAACTCTTTTGAAGGTTTAGCGCCATTGCGCGTACTGACTAGTCAGTCGGAGCTGAAGAATCGAACAGTCCCACGAGGCGAATCGGTCGCTCTTTGCCTTCGGCCTACAACGCCGGTCCGGGGCGCATCGCGAGCATGCGTAAGGAGGCGGCCAAGCGCGGACTAGACCCGGACAAGTGGTTTAACAACGTTGAGATCGTTACGGCAGAAGGTCGGTATCGAACCGACCACGACGTGCGCAACATCTATAAATACTACGTGGCAAGCCGATGCTCGATCTCGAAGAAACCCAGAAAGAGGCGCGCGAGGCGGTCAAGCAGGGGGGCTGAGGATTTCGGACTTGCCGAAAAGCAGACGGCAAGGCTTGGACAATTCAAGCGCGGAAACACTGGAACAGCTGTTATTTTGGAATTCCGAGAGGGTATAGTAGACAGATGAAACCGATGATCTCGCTGGCGGCGACCACCGGTCTGATAGAAGCCATTAGCGCGGCCGGTGGAGATCCGGATCGAGTTTTAGCCGCCGTCGGTTTGAAGCGCTCGAGCCTCGACAAAGCCGACGGATTCATCCCTTGCGCTACTTTTGCACGGCTGTTGGAAGAAGCAGCCAAGGCCACTGGCGATCATTGTTTTGGATTGCATTTCGGCGAGCGGTTCAATCCTAAAGATATCGGCCCGCTGGCTTACGTGGCGTTGAATTCACCGACCATCGCCGTGGCTGATGAACAAATAGCGCGTTACTTAAAACTCTACAATCAAGCGGCGCAAGTGTCCGCGGCCGTCGAGGGAACGGGTGCTTACCTCCACTTCAAACTTACCGATCTGGATATACCGCACTCGCGCCAGGAGAATGAGTACAGCATGGTCCTCAGGCTGAATGCCGTTCGAATGATGGTGGGCAGCCAATGGGCGCCTCGCGAGGTTCGATTCGTCCACGATAAACCGGAAAATATTTTAGAGCACGAGAGGGTTTTTTGTGCGCCCGTGCTGTTCCGCTTTCCCACGAATAATTTTCTGATTGATGCGGACTTCCTGAACTCCCGCGTGCCGGCGGCTGATCCAGGACTCTACCGAATCATGAAACGTTACCTCGAGGATATTTTGGAGACGATGCCAGAGGAAGACGGCGTACTTATGAAGTTTCGCACCGCCATTGCCGAGGGTTTAAGGGAGGGAGAGCCGAGCCTTGCGCGCATTGCCAAGCGACTGGGCGTGGGGCCGCGCACGTTACAGCGACAACTTCGTGCGCACGAAATCAGATTTAAAAAGCTGGCCGACGACACACGCCGGCATTTTGCCTTGAATTATCTAAAAGACCCTAACAACACGCTCACGCAAATCGCTTTTCTTCTGGGGTATTCCGAAGCAAGCGCGTTTAATCGTGCGTTCAAGCGCTGGACCGGCCTGACGCCGCAGATTTATCGTTCGCAAGCGACGGGCGAGCGCGGCGCGGACGATTCTACCGATCGTCAATTAAAACCACATTCTCCCAGGCGCAGCCGATTTGGACTGGGCCCGCTGCAAAGCTTGTTCTCACCGTAAAACCCACTGCTGGATCATTTGGGGTGTCTGTCGGCCCGGTGTCCATCCTCCAACAGCTGGCCCGACGGCGGCAACCAGCGCCCCGGCACGGCCGGCAGCGACGGTGAGGACTGCCCTCTCCCAAAGTTGGACCAAAGTCCAATATAAAGCGTGTGGACTCTTTGATAAAAGCTCCTAGTCAGAGCGTGCAATAAAGTCGTCAAGATGGCGGTAACACTCGGTGTTTCAAGCGGTAAAATCTGATCACCGTGTCAGAGGATTTTCGTTTATGGATGCCGCAGCCGCTTCTCCAACAACCTAATCAAACGGTGGTCAAAAGTTGAATGCAGCGCGCCAGTCGGACGACGTTTAGGAAATTGCCGCCGGTAGAAGCCGCACAGCTTCACTATCGATGAAGCGCTGCGCATGTTGACCGAAGCGGGGGGCGGCGGAAAATCATGATGAAGCGAGGATGTTCGGACGATAGATCGACGCGACAGCAGTCGTAAAGGAGTCAACTTCGATAAGGAGGTCATTATGACGACGAAAAGCGATTTCACGACCGAGGAATGGAATCAAATCCGGCGCGCGCCTTTCATGGCCTGTCTCGCCGTGGTCGCGGCGAGCCCCAGCGGGCCATTTGGATTGATTAAGGAAATGTTTGCGGTCGGCAAAATGCTGGCCGAGGTCAAAACGCAGGGCGCCTCAAATGAATTGGTAAAGGCGCTAGTGTCAGAACTTGAAACCGGAGCCCGCGACCAGTCAGCATCGGCCGAACTTCAGGACAAGTCGCCGGACCAAGTCAAGAGTTTGGCGATCCAAAACCTGGGGCAGATCACCGCGCTCCTCGAAAAGAAAGCAACGCCTGAAGAAGTCCAGGGATTTAAACAATGGCTGGTCGCGGTGGCGCAAAAGGTCGCCGAGGCGGCCAAGGAAGGCGGCTTTCTCGGTTTTGGCGGCACACAGGTGAGCGATCAGGAAGCGACGACCATCAGAGAGTTATCCACGGCGCTTGGGGTCAAGACGTAGTTCACTTATAAGGCAAGCGTAGTCGCCACCCTGCGGCGCTCAGCGGAGTCCGCAGGGATGCGGTGGCAAATGTTCTGCGTTGCTCAAGGCGCGCACCCCGGCAGCCGCGTAGTGGGGCAGTGGTTGCAGAGCTTCCGCGAATTTCCGCCGCGCCAAAAGCCGGGCAGCTTCAATCTCGACCAAGTGATGGAAGCGGTGACTAGCCATCAAGGCAGCGGCACGTAGTGACGCGTACCGGCACTCGCTGAAGCAAAAAACACGAATCGACAATATTGGCTATGGCGAGATCGGCGTGTACGGCGGCCCGCGGCGTACCGCCGCGTTCCAGGCGTTCACGAAAGAAAATCCGCCCATCTTCATGGCCACGACGGATCCGCACACGGCGCCAGATTAATGAGATGTGAGCAGAAAGGAGAAACTCAATGAGGCGCACAATAATAGGCCCAATGAAGATGGCCGCGTACTTATTATTTTCGCTGGTGATTACCCAAGCGCATGCCCAGACGAGCGCACTCCCGTCCTGGAACGACGGCAAGAGCAAGCAGTCCATTGTGGAGTTCGTGAAGCGCGTCACTACGAAAGGCGCAAAAGACTTCGTCCAGCCCGCCGAACGGATCGCGGTATTCGACAACGACGGCACGCTTTGGGCCGAGCAGCCGATCTATTTCCAGCTCGCCTTCGCCCTGGACCGGGTGAAGACGCTCGCGCCGCAACACCCGGAGTGGAAGGAAAAGGAGCCCTTTGCGTCGCTCATCAAAGGCGACGTGAAAGGCGCGCTGGCAGGCGGCGAGAAAGCGCTCGTGGAAATCATCATGGCGACGCACGCGGGAACGACGACCGAGGAATTCGAGGACATCGTGCGCGACTGGTTAACTACTGCAAAGCACCCAAAAACAGGGCGGCGTTACAACGAGATGATCTACCAGCCGATGGTCGAGCTGCTTCGCTACCTGCGCGCAAACGGATTCAAGACGTATATCGTTTCCGGCGGCGGCGTCGAATTCATGCGGCCGTGGGTGGAGAAGGCCTACGGCATCCCGCCCGAGCAGGTAGTCGGGAGCACGATTAAGACGAAGTTCGAGATGCGCGACGGAAAGCCGGTGATCCTACGGCTGGCGGAAATCGATTTCATCGACGACAAGGCAGGCAAGCCAGTGTCGATCAACAAGTTCATCGGACGGCGCCCGATCTTCGCCTTCGGCAATTCCGACGGCGATCACGAGATGCTTCTCTGGACGGCGGCCGGACGCGGCGCGCGCTTTATGGGTATTGTTCATCACACCGACGCCGAGCGCGAGTGGAGCTACGACCGCACATCGTCCATTGGCAAGCTCGACAAGGCACTCGACGATGCCAGAGCGAACGGTTGGACGGTAATGGACATGAAGAAAGACTGGAAGCGGATATTCGCGTTCGAGAAATGAAACTGGGTCTTCAGCAAGTATCATGGCGCGCCGACGAAAAAACAAACGCCCCTCGACAAAAACTTCAAACGAGGGGCAAACAGAAAGATCCCAAAAAGGTACGTCGCATAGATCGAGCCAAGCGAGAATACGAATCATCTCGCTTGGTGTTGCAAGTGCGATCGCGGTGGGCTCGTGGCTTATTTGGCTTTTCAGAATCGTCCATTGGTCGGGGTTGGCGCGATAGCCGGCAGAGCCGGTACGGCGGCTGCGGTTTCCGGGGCAAGCACGGTTGTGAGCGAGGTTTTTTTTCAGACCGTCGAGGCAGACGCGAGGCGAACCGCCAGAGAGATTGCCGATCATATGGCCGGCTATTACAAGGAGCGCGGTTGGCTTACGCGTTGAAATTCTTGGTCGCGGCGGTGAGCCACGGCGATCCAAACAGAGCCCGATGGAGTCCTGCTGCTCCAAGGAGTGACGGGTGGCGAAAGAGTCGGAGCAGGTGTAGGACGGTCAGCGAGGCGCTAGACAAGGCTAGGCGACAAGAACTAAACATGCCTCTGGGCCTGACTCGTCCCTGTGTTGGGGCTCGCCGCGCGGTGCTGTTCGAAGTGGACCGGCTTTGAAGCGTATACCGGGCTTTTGGCCCGAGCCACAGGAGTTACCCGATGGGACCATCTCCTGAAAACACCCGACCCTCCGCTGATGAGGCGTTGGCGCGGCTGATGGATGGGAATCGACGGTTTCTCCGGGGCGAGGCGCGCACTGGCGCCTTCCGGCGAGAGACACTGGCCGATCTCGCCAAGGCCCAGCGACCCTACGCGACCATCCTCGGTTGCAGCGACTCGCGCGTGGCGCCCGAGTGGATTTTCGATACCGGCCTGGGAGAGCTGTTTGTGGTGCGCGTTGCCGGCAACATTCTCTCGCCGGAGATTGCAGGGAGCCTGAAGTATGCGGGGTCGTATCTGGAGACACCGTTGTTCGTGGTACTCGGCCACGAGGGATGCGGGGCGATCAGCGCGGCGCTGGCTACCAAGCACAAGGCGGAGCAGTTCCACTCTCGGGTTCAACTGCTGCTGGCGAGCATCGTCCCCGGCCTTCCAGATCTCGATGTGCAGCTTTCTCCCGAAGAACAGTTGTCGCGTGCCGTCGAAGGCAACGTGCGGTGGACGGTCCGGCAGATCCTGGATTCGCCGGAGGGACAGGCGCGTGCGGCGGAAGGGCGCATGAAGATCGTCGGCGCGGTTTATGAAATCGAAACGGGTAGCGTGAGATTCTTGCCCCCGGACGCGTTTCGGGGGTAGACGATGAGCGTGACCGCTGATCCTCGGGCCTCCGCGTCATCCCGGAACGTCCTACGCGGCGATTTTTTCGGCGGCGTGGCGGCCGGCGTCATAGCGCTGCCGCTGGCGCTCGCCTTCGGCGTCGCGTCGGGACTGGGGCCAGCGGCGGGCCTTTACGGCGCCATCGCGACCGGCATCGTCGCGGCGGTGTTTGGGGGCACGCCCGTGCAGATCACCGGCCCGACGGGCCCGATGACGCTGGTCGTGGCCGGCGTGGTGGCGACGAACACGCTTCCTTCCGGCGCGGTCGACCTTCCTCGCGTCGTAGGGATCGTTGTGCTCGCCGGGTTGCTGCAGATCGCTCTCGGGCTGTTTCGGGTCGGCGCCTACATCCGTTACGTTCCCTACCCCGTCATCTCCGGGTTCATGAGCGGCATCGGGGTGATCATCATCCTTCAGCAGCTGTTCCCGATGTTTGGCGCGGAGCCGCCGTCGTCGGACCCACTGTCGATCCTCCGCCAGTTGCCCCTGCTAGGCGGCAACGTCAAATGGGGTGCCGTTGCCGTATCGGCCTTGACCATCGCGACGGTCTTCATCCTGCCGCGATTCACCAAAGCGGTTCCGGCCTCGCTCGTGGCGCTCGTGACGCTGACGGCGTTGGCGGTGTTGCTGAACCTCGACGTTTCGGTGATCGGCGAGATACCGTCAGGGCTGCCGAGCCTGGTGATGCCAGCGCTGGACTTTCAGCAGGTGCCTTCGTTGACGGCCGCCGCGCTCCAGCTGGCGTTCCTTGGGGCAATCGACTCGTTGCTGACGTCGCTCGTCGCCGACAACCTGACGCGCACGCAGCACGACAGCAATCGTGAACTCGTCGGGCAGGGCCTGGGAAACATCGCCGCCGGTCTGATCGGCGGAATTCCCGGCGCCGGCGCCACCATGCGCACCGTCGTCAACGTCGAGGCCGGCGGGAGAAGCCGGCTATCGGGTGTGATCCATGGCCTGTTCCTGGCCGCCGTGCTGCTCGGCCTGTCGGGCCTCGTCCAGCATGTTCCCCGCGCCGTCCTTGCGGGTCTGCTCGTTGCCGTCGGGATCGGCATCATCGACTACCGCGGCATCAGCCATATCCTCAAGGTGCCACGGTCGGATGCGTTCCTGATGCTCTTCGTCCTCGTGCTGACCGTGTTCACCGATCTGATCATCGCGGTGGCCGCCGGCCTCATCGTGGCGTCGTTCGTCTTCATGAAGAAGGTAAGCGACATCACCGAACGGCAGACGACGCTTTCGCCGGTCGCCGATGAACCTTGGGCGGATGAGCTGACCATCCCGGACACGATCCGCAACAAGCTCCTCATCAAGCACGTCGACGGGCCGCTCTTTTTCGGTTTCGCCAGCCAGTTCCTCGACATCGCCCGTCAGGCGGCGACGCAAAGCAGGCTCCTGGTTCTGCGCATGGACCGCATCTCCTACATGGACCAGACAGGCGTCTACGCGCTGAAGGATGCCCTGACGAGACTGATTGCGGCCGGGGTGCGCGTGCTGGTGGTGGGCGTTTCCGTGGCCCACCGCGATCTCCTCGAGACGCTGCAGGTGATCCCGGCGGTCGTTCCCGAATCCGACGTCTTCAGCGACTTCGACACATTGAAGAAGGCACTTGTCGTCAGCATCGGGAAGATGCAGGCGAAATCGAGCAGTCGCTTAGGAGAAACTCAAGGCAGTGTCAGCGGATAAACAAAGATGCGCGACTAGTATTTTTCGGGTACGAAGTTTCGGCCTTCCAAGCTGGCTTGGTCATCGTAGGCGCCTTTTTTCGAGCGCCGAGGCAGTTTCACTTTTTCCTGGGCTACCTTTTCGTAGGGAATGAGACTCAGGAGATGCGAAATACAGTTGAGGCGCGCCTGTTTCTTGTTGTCTGAACGCAAGATGTACCAGGGCGCATACGTTGTATCCGTCGCCTCTAGCATCTTGTCGCGTGCATGAGAATAGTCGTACCAGCGGCTGCGCGATGGCAGGTCCATAGGGCTCAGCTTCCACTGCCGCAACGGATCGTTGATGCGCGCTTCAAAACGGCGCTCCTGTTCGTCATTGCCAACTTCCAGCCAATATTTGATCAGCTGAATGCCTCCGTCTACGATGAATCTTTCGACCTCTGGGCAAAGTTCGAGGAAGCGGCGGTACTCTTCTTTCGTGCAAAACCCCATCACTTGCTCCACGCCAGCGCGGTTGTACCAACTGCGGTCGAAGAGTACGATTTCGCCCGCCGCAGGAAAATGCTCGATGTAACGCTGAATATACATCTGCGACTTCTCGCGGTCCGACGGGGCGGGGAGCGCGACGACACGAAACACGCGCGGACTCACACGCCCTGTGATCGCTTTGATGGTACCGCCCTTCCCGGCGCCGTCACGTCCTTCGAACACGACGATGATCCGCATGCCCTTAAGCTTGACCCAATCCTGAAGGCGGCAAAGCTCCGCCTGCAGCCGCCGCAGTTCCTTTTCATATTGTTTACGTTTAAGCTTGGGCCGGCGCTTGCTTATTTGGTCTTTAGCCATGGGCATCGCTTCTTGATCTCACCAAGTAACATGGTTATCCATCTTCGCTCCCTCGATCTCCGTCGGCCAGCGGACTGCGTGTTGATCTGATAGATCGAGGGATAACGGGCGCGGGCGTGTCAGCGTCCTCCGCCCTGGTGGAACGCCGCTGCCTTGCCCATCTCCAGGGCCCGCGTGGGGTCTAGTAGGCCGAAGAGCTGGATCAACGTGGCTACGAGCCCGGTCCAGCCGGTCTGGTGGCCGGCCCCCAGTCCCGCCCCATTGTCGCCGTGGAAGTATTCGTAAAAGAGAATGTGGTCACGCCAGTGGGGATCGCTCTGAAACTTCTCCGTGCCGCCGTACACCGGACGCCGGCCGCGCGCATCGCGCAGAAAGATCCGCGTGAGCCTCTCGGCGATCTCCTTCGACACTTCGAACAGATTCATCGTCTTCCCTGAGCCGGTGGGGCATTCGATCTTGAAGTTGTCGCCGTAGTACAGGTAGAAATTCAGCAGCGCCCGGATGATCATCGCGTTGACCGGCATCCAGATCGGACCCCGCCAATTGGAGTTGCCGCCGAACATGCCGGTGTTCGACTCGGCCGGCAGGTAGTCCACGCGATATTCCTGACCGCCGATGTTCAAGACATACGGATGCTGCGCATGGAATTTGGACAGCGAGCGGATGCCGTAGGGGCCCAGGAACTCGTTCTCGTCAAGCATCTTGGCGAGAATCCGGCGCAGCCGCTCGGGATTGACCAGGGCCAAAATCCCGCGGTCGGCCACACCGAAATGACCCGGGCCCGTGGGATGGACGGCTTTCAGTACCTCGGGCATCCGGCGCGCGCGTTCAGCGAGCTCAGCCATCGCCTTCGGCAGGTGCTCCCGCTGCCATTGTTCGATGACAGTCGTGGCGCACAGGGGGAGGAGCCCTACGATCGAGCGCGCTTTGAGCCGCGTGGCGCTGCCGTCCGGGAGCCGCAAGAGGTCGTAGTAGAAGCCGTCCTCCTCGTCCCACATACCGTCCGGTCCTGGCCGGTTTATTGCCGCGGCAATAAAGTAGAAATGCTCCACGAACTTGACGACCATGTCCTCATAAGTGCGGTCGTGAACAGCGAGCTCCACCGCGAGCTCGGCCATGTTCTGGGTGAAGAGAGCCATCCACGCCGTGCCATCGGCCTGTTCCAGATGGCCGCCGGTGGGCAGTGGGGCGCTGCGGTCGAAGACGCCGATGTTGTCGAGGCCGAGGAAGCCCCCTTCAAACACGTTCTTGCCGAACCGGTCCTTGCGGTTCACCCACCAGGTGAAGTTCAGCAACAGCTTGTTGAACGCCGACCCTGAGGAAATCAAAGTCCGTCTCGCCGCGCAGGGCCTGCTCGGTGCGATGGAGGAACAGGGTTGCAAAAGCATGCACCGGGGGGTTCACGTCGCTGAAGTTCCACTCATAGGCGGGCATCTGGCCGTTGGGGTGCAGGTAGACCCCGCGCAGCATCAGCTCCATCTGCTCCTTGGCGAAGTCGGGGTCCACGATCGCGAGCGGGAGCGCGTGGAAGGCCAGGTCCCAGGCCGCGTACCAGGGGTACTCCCACTTGTCGGGCATGGAGATGACGTCCTCGTTGAGCATGTGGAACCACTCCGAGTTCCGGGAGTGACGATATCCGTGATGGAGCGGGTTGGAGTGGTGCTCATCCAGCCAGTTGTCAGCGTCGAAGAAAAAGAACTGCTTGCTCCACAGCATGCCGGCGATGGCCTGGCGCATCACATTGGCCCCGTCCGGGGAGACCGAAGGCGGAGTCACCGAACGATAGAACTCGTCCGCCTCCTGCAGCCGGAGGGCCAGGGTCTTGTCAAACTCCTGGCCGAAGCCGGATGGGGCGGCCGTAGCCTGGCTGGTCAGGCGCAGTCGCACGGTCGCCGACTGGCCTGGGCCCACCACGCAGCCGATAGTGCGCCGCAACCTTGGTGCCCTGCTTCTCGGGGTTTACTGCGCGCTGATCGCCCTGTACCAGGCAGTTGTTGATACCGTCCTTGACGTACGGGATGTCATTGGACTGGCCGGGAAATAGCCGTTCGTTGTTGGTTTCGTTATCGGTGAAGAGCAGCGGCACCTCACCTTCGCAGGCAAAGATATATTCACCCAGCCGCGAATGCGTTGCCGCGACCACGCTCGTGCCTGCCGTCGCCTTCATCTGCTTGAGGTTTGGTTTCTCGGCCGCTCTGTTGGATTCGGCAATCCACGACGCCCAATCGTTCCGGAACCAGAGCGTCGGCAGGAGGTGCAGTTCCGCCGCTTCCGGCCCACGGTTGGCTGCCGTGATGTTCACCAGGATGTCTTCCGGACCTGCTTTGGCATATTCCACGAAGACATCGAAGTAGCGGTCGCCATTGAAGACGCCGGTGTCGAGGAGCTCATACTCCATGTCGTTGCGGGTGCGACGGCGGTTTGTCTCTACCAGGTCCGCGTAGGGATAGGCCGCCTGCGGGTACTTGTACAGATATTTCATGTACGAATGGGTCGGCGTGCTGTCGAGGTAGAAGTAGTACTCCTTGACGTCCTCGCCATGGTTGCCTTCGCTGTTCGTGAGGCCGAAGAGCCGTTCCTTGAGGATCGGGTCCTTGCCGTTCCACAGGGCCAGACTGAAGCAGAGGCGCTGCTTGTCATCGGAAATGCCGGCGATGCCGTCCTCGCCCCAGCGGTATGCGCGCGAGCGGGCATGATCGTGGGTGAAGAAATTCCAGGCGTCACCCTCTTCGCTGTAGTCCTCGCGCACGGTGCCCCACTGTCGTTCGCTGAGGTACGGTCCCCACTTCTTCCAGGGAGCCTTCTGTTCTCGCGCCTCTTCAAGTCGGATTAGTTCTGCGTTCATAGGGCACGCTTCTTTCGTAAAAACGGCAAGTCAAACATGTATACATAGTGGCTGAACAAGAGTGTCTCCCGCTTTTGTTTCAAGGCTTTACCCTCATAGCAGATCGGCCAGACCTTGCATGATCTCGTCCTGCACCTCGGGTTTATGCAAGCCTCCTAGATGACCTCCGGAAGGAAAAAACTGCACGTTCTTTTCGCCCAGAGTGTTGCTTATCCATTCGATGTCTTCCTTGGCAACGAGAAAATCGTTGCGGTTGGCAAAGTGCCGGATCTTGCCGCTTGCCCTCAGAGCGTCGCCAATCGAACGCAGATCGTTGAGCTTGAACATCTGCTCCGCGCTCTGAATTGCCGCCTCCTGCTTCATATAGTAGGGAATCACGAAGCCGTAGACATACTCCAGCCAAGAATAGTCGAGGATTTCTTCATAGGCGGGGCTGCGCCGGAACCAGCTTCGGTCGGTTTGTAAGATGCCCGAGTCCCGGCGGGTTTGAGAATTGTAAATGATCGCGGCGAGCGTCAAGCGATAGGTCAGGCCGATGATAAACTGAGCTTCAATTTCCGTCAAAGGCAGCTCGACATCCGGCTCGAGTTGTCCCTTGGCCAGGCTGAGGGTCTTCTGAAGGATGTTTTTGATGCGGCCGGCGCGCTCTTCAGGCGGGAAGGCCAGCGGCGCGTTATAAAAAGCGTCGAGCTCCTCCATGCCTAGCCTCAGTTGCACCGGCGCATCAAGGGTGATGTAGCGATCGAAGCTAACGAGCTTGTTCCCTCCGCTTTGTTCTGCGGCAGCAATAAAAAAAGCATGAAACGCTCCCATTGAATAGCCCATCAACACGCGCTTGGTTATGCGACCGGGAAATTGCGTGGCGAGGTCTCGATAGACCGCGTCGAGAGCGACGTGTGTATCGCGCGCGTCCACCGGAGTGTGACCCGGCATGGCAGCAGTTAATGCGCGTTCCATGAATTCCCAGTTGTAGGCGCTGCTGAGAATAGCCACTGAAAATCCTCGGCGATAAGCCATCTCCGCTAGCGCCAGCGCACTGCCGCTGTAGCGATGCCCGCCTAAGCCGGGCAAGACAAATGTGAGCGGTGCCGGTTTGTCCTGCAGTTTGAAATTGTAGGGCAGGTTTCTTCCCGTAGACGGCAGTGAAACCTCTCGTGTATCGATCGTCGACAGAAAGTCAGCATCTTTGACGTTCAAAAATAGCAACCCTAAACTTTCTACCGCAGCGGCTTTTTCATCCCCATACTCGAAATCTTCAACGCTTATTGACCGGTTCAACAACCATACAATCCTTGAGATAGCGTACGGGTCATAGGTCGACTCGGTAAATTGTTTATAAGACTCGACGGAATCGGTTAGCTCGTTAAAGGTAAATGCCAGACGGGGGAGAAAGAAATAGCTTAGAGGATCGGTCAAAGAGTCCGGCCATAGGCCGAGCGCATCCCTTAGCGTTGACGGACCGAGTAGCGGCAACATTAAATACGCCGAGGGGTTCCAGCCCCAGGCGGCGAACACTTGGCCAAAATCCTCCCGCGATGGCTTAATGCCCCATTCGGTGGCGGGATCGAAGAAGCCGAGCAGTCCCACCGTCGTATTGAGGACAAAGCGCAGCGTTTCATCGCCAGCGCCGGCTAGCCTTACCTTGAAGCAAATTGGCTAATAGATGGCGTGGATAAAGGATATTCGTACCGAAACGCGTCAGACTATCGCGCACGGGTTTGGGTATCAAAAAGCGGTAGCCCTTGGCCAACGGGTCGGCAACTCCTAAAATCACGCCGTGATTGAAAACGCCAATACTTCGGTTCATCCGTTCGAGCGGATCCGAAAATTCGATGAATTCACGGGCATCAATCTCTGTCTTTTGGAATTGCTCAGCGCCCGGACCGCCATAATTCGACCAGTCGCGACGGTGCACGGTGTGACTGCAGCCCAAACATAGAAGCCCCATGAACATCCATGTTGCGTAGCGGTTCTTGCAAAACTGAAGTCCCAGCATAAACAAATCGTTTTTCTCGCGTTCTGCCAGTCTCGCTCTTGGTCTCTCTCAGTTACTTGCTTATGGCCGCTTCGCTACCAGCCCCCTTAGCCCTCCAACAATTGGACCTTGGTCCAATAGATCATCCGGCGTTCGCAGGCATACCCGCGGGAGCAAGCCGTACTCGCGACAAGTCTCTATTTGAGAAGTTCAACAGTGAGAGAGAAGCGACTCCGCGTAAGCAAAATTCAAAACCCCGTTCGCCTCGGTGGGTCGGAATCTTGATATTGGACCAAGGTCCAATAGTCCTGCAATTCATTCCTGATAATTTGCCCCCGGCGGCGATCCGTCGAGCGACGAGATGGTTGCACAGCTATGGCAAATCTCAGCGCTTTCGGCTTTTGGCCCGAGTAGACCGAGACGCAGCATTTTTCGGAGCAGCGTACGGCTGGAAGTTCGGAGCCATCGCTATGAGTGCAGTTGCAAACAGCGTCAGCAAGCAAAGGATGGCAAAAACAATGGCGAAAAAGAAATTACTGCTAAACTCAGCAAAAAACATCAAACGCCGTACCTTCATGAAGATCGCCGCGGCGACGGCTGCCGGCGTCGCCGTACCAGTGTTGGCGCAGATGCAGACCGACGTCGGTACGCTCGATAAGGAGCAAGCCGCTAAAGCCTTCCCCAGCAAATCGCCGTACTCGCCGTACGCGGGACACGATTTTCCGACCCGGCCGTTTTTCGGCGACACCCACACACACACGTCGTTCTCGATGGATGCCGGCGCTTTCGGCGCCCGGCTCGGTCCGGCCGATGCCTACCGCTTCGGCAAGGGACAAGAAGTTGTCGCCTCCAGCGGCCAGCGCGCCAAGCTCTCGCGTCCGCTCGATTTCATGGCGGTCACCGATCATTCAGACCAAATGGGATTTTTCCCGGATCTCTTCGCGGGCAAGGCTGAAATACTCGGCGATCCGGCGGGGCGCAGGTGGTACGACATGATTCAGTCGGGCAAGGGCGCGGAAGCAGCCGTTGAAATTATCGTGGCGTTTTCCCAGGGTACCTTCCCTAAGAAGCTGCAGTATTTGCCGGGTTCGTCGGCGTACCGCAGCGCCTGGCGCGAAACGATCAAGACAGCGGACGATGCTAACGACCCCGGCCGGTTTACGGCCTTCATCGGCTTCGAGTGGACCTCGAACACCGGCGGCAACAATCTCCACCGAAACGTCATCTTTCGCGAAAACGGAGAGCGCGCTCGTTTAGTCGAGCCGTTCACCGTTTATCCGCCGCTCGGCAGCGATAATCCGCGCGATCTCTGGAAATGGATGGCGATGACGGAAGAAAAAACCGGCAGCGAAGTGCTAGCGCTGGCGCACAATGGCAATCTCAGCAACGGCCGCATGTTCCCGATCATCGAGTCGTTCACAGGTAACAAGATCGACCGTGCTTACGCCGACGGCCGCACTCGCTGGGAGCCGCTCTACGAAGTGACGCAGATCAAAGGGGACGGCGAAACCCATCCGTTCCTTTCGCCCAACGATGAGTTCGCCAACTTCGAGCGCTGGGACAAGGGCAATCTCGATCTCAGCGAACCGAAGAAGCCCGAGATGCTCGAGTTCGAATACGCTCGCTCGGCGCTCAAGAACGGCCTCAAGCTGGAAGCAGAGCTCGGCGTCAATCCTTACAAGTTCGGTCTCGTCGGCAGCACCGACACGCACACCGGGCTTGCCGCCGTGGAAGAGGATAATTTCTTCGGCAAAGCGTCAAACTCCGAGCCCGGCCCGGACCGCGCTATTCATCCCTGGCTTAAGGCACCCAGCGGCGCAGTGATCATGGGCTGGGAGCAGACCGCTTCGGGCTACGCCGCCGTCTGGGCCACGGAAAATACTCGCGCCGCGCTTTTCGACGCTATGAAGCGCAGGGAAGTTTATGGCACCACCGGCCCGCGCATGATCGTGCGCTTCTTCGGCGGATTCGATTTCGAGGCGAGAGACGCGCAGACCCGCTTGCCGGCGAGAATCGGCTACACCAAGGGCGTGCCTATGGGCGGCGATCTGTCGAACGCGCCCAAAGGCAAGGCGCCGACGTTTCTCGCCGCCGCTCTGAAAGACCCGATCGGCGCCAATCTGGATCGCTATCAGATCATCAAAGGCTGGCTCGACGCCAAGGGCCAGCCCCACGAAAAGATCTACGACGTCGCATGGTCTGGGGCACGCAAGCCGGATCCGAAAACCGGCAAGCTGCCCTCGGTGGGCAATACGGTGGATGTCGAGAACGCGACCTGGACCAACACCATCGGCGCAACCGAGCTGATCGCCGTGTGGAGAGATCCGGAATTCGATCCGGCGCAGCGCGCCTTTTACTACGGCCGCGTGATCGAGATTCCGACGCCGCGTTGGACCGCCTACGACGCGAAATATTTCGGCGTCAAGATGCCGAAGGAAGTGCCGATGACCACCACCGAGCGCGCCTACACTTCACCGATCTGGTATACGCCGGCGAGCTGAGGGAGGGTCGAGGGGGGAAAAGCGACGAGGGTCGAGGGACGAGTGAGTCAGAGCGGACTAGAGAGCTTCGGCGCGTACCAAAAAGCGCGACAATTGTTTGATCTCGTCGCCGCGGACATGGAGACAGTCAAGACAAATCCTCTCTGCTATCGGCTGGTATCACAACAAATGGGCAGTGCGGATTCCATCTGCGCCAACATCGAAGAAGGTTATGGAAGGTTGAGCCGGGTTGAGTATGTCCGCTTCCTCGATATCGCACGGGGCTCAGCTCGCGAAACCCGCGGGCGCTATGAGCGGATGAAGCATTGGCTAAACGAGAATGTAGTCCGTCAACGGATCGAATTGCTCGATGAGATCATCGGCATATTGACCAGCTCTATTGAAAGGATGAGACGAAGGTGAAAGGCCACGAAATCGTTTCGAAAAACGACCTAGGAGACGCCAACAGCACGACAGCATCACTCTTCCCCTCGACCCTCGACACTCGACACTCTTCACCCGACACCCGACCCTCGTCCCTCCGGCGATTTCTCCGCGAGCCGCTGCTGCATTTCCTGTTGCTCGGCGCATTGATCTTCGTGGCGTTCAAATTCATTTCTCGCGAGACCAGCGAACCGGGAAAGATTCTCATCACTCAGGGCCGCATCGAATCGCTCGAAACCGCGTTCAGCCGCACCTGGCGGCGGCCGCCGAGCGCAAGTGAATTGGAAGGCTTGCTTCGCGACTACGTTCGCGAAGAAGTTTTCGCGCGCGAAGCGGTCGCCCTCGGACTCGACAAGGACGACACGATCATCCGCCGGCGGCTGCGCCAGAAACTGGAGTTCATCTCCGAAGACGTCGCCGCCTACGCCGAGCCCACCGATGAGCAATTGAACGCGTATTTGAAAGCACACCCCGACACGTTTCGCGGCGATCGCCGGTTTAGCTTTAGCCAGGTGTATCTCGACCCGCAGCGGCGCGGCGCCAATCTCAGCCGCGATGCGGCGCAAGTACTCGCGCAGCTCGGTCGTCCTGGCAGCAAAGTTGATCCTGCAACGCTCGGCGACTCTCTCCTGCTCGAGAACGAGTTCAAGGCGCTGCCGGCGAGCGAAGTGGTGAAACAATTCGGCGAGAAGTTTGCCGCGTCGCTCGGTGAGATGACAACGGGACAATGGCGCGGGCCGATCGAGTCCGGCTTCGGCGTGCATCTGGTTTTGTTAAGCGAGCGCACCGAGGGCTCGCTGCCGGCGCTGGAAGACGTCCGCGCCGCGGTGCGGCGCGAATGGACCAACGCGCGCCGGATGGAAGCGAACGAAAAGTTCTATCAAACCCTGCTGCAACGCTACATCGTGACCATCGAGCGGCCGGAAGTTGCGAAAAGCGCGGGCGGGAAACAAGTCGCCGAGGCGCGACAATGAACAGAATCGGGGTGACACGAGTGTCGGGTGTCGAGTGTCGTACCGCGCTCTCGCATGTCGCACCCTTTGCTTACTTCTGTTTCTTTTTTCCGGATTTCCTCTGTTCGCGCACGAAGTGCGCCCGGCTTATCTGGAGCTGCGTCAGACCGGCGCCGAGACTTACGACATCTTGTGGAAAGTGCCCGGGCAGGGAGAAGATCTGCGCCTGGGACTTTACGTGCAACTGCCGGAGAGCTGCTCGAACCTGACGCAACCGCGCGGCGCTTTCGCCGCCAACGCTTATACCGAGCGTTGGAGCGTCCAATGCTCGGGAGGCTTGAGCGGCGGCACGATCCGCATCGCCGGCCTCTCGGCGACAATGACCGACGTTTTGGTGCGCATCGAGCGAGTCGAGGGCTCGACCCAGATCACTCGCCTCACGCCGGCGACTTCCTCATTCGTCGTCGAAGCCGCCCCGAGCCGAATGGAAATCGTCCGTACCTATCTCATTCTCGGCATCGAGCACATTTTAACCGGCGTGGACCATCTGCTGTTCGTGCTCGGCCTCCTACTGCTGGTGCGCGGATTCGGCCGGCTGGTCAAAACGGTGAGTGCATTTACCGTCGCGCACAGCGTCACCCTGGCCTTGGCGACGCTCGGCTTTGTTCATGTTCCCTCTCCGCCAGTGGAAGCGGTGATTGCCTTGAGCATCGTCTTTGTCGCCAAAGAAATTCTCCGCAGCCGCGGCAGGTCTTCGTCCTCCCAGCCCAGTCTGACGGAGCGCCAGCCGTGGCTCGTCGCATTCTCTTTCGGGTTGTTGCACGGGTTGGGATTCGCGGGCGGATTGAGCGAGGTGGGATTACCGCAAGGACACATCCCGCTCGCGCTGCTGCTGTTCAGTATCGGCGTCGAGGTCGGCCATTTCGGTTTCATCGCGGCGGTGTTCGCATTGATGGCGCTCGGTCACCGAGCGATGCAATGGCTGCGCTTACCGCAAACATCGCTTCATCGATCCGCCGTGCTCCGACTGCTGCCGCCGTATGCGATTGGCGGCACGGCAATGTTCTGGCTGATTGAACGAATCGCGGCGTTTTGAATCACGGAAGTCGGAAATGAGTCATAAGTCGCAACCACGTTGAACGCAAACGCGATGCACGGATGAAAAGCTGTTTTTTGCAGACGACGTCCGACGCACCAACCAGAGAGGAGGTATGACAAAGGCGAAAGAAGTTAGGCTATCTAAAAATATGGCGGATTTGCCGCGAAGGCTCACGTTAGGATGGCAACGAGAATTCCACGCGAGATTACCCCGCCGAACTCCATAAAGACAGGAAGCAGCACGCCGAGATTTTGACGTCGCGCGGCAGAATGAGCTCCCGCTTTATATCGGATGGGAGCATAATAGCCGTGGCAATTTGTGAGACGGAATAAGCTTCGAGGTGTAAGCCAACCTAACTGCATTAGGAGGTTCGCTATGATCACTCGGAATCGTGCAATATCAATCTTTTTCGCCTTAGCCGTGCTTTCCGGATGCGCGTCGACGAAGGTTACCCAGCAAACACCCAGGGTAAACGGGGGGCTCGCCCGCCCCAATCAAATCTGGGTCTACGACTTCATCGCCGACCCGGCCAAGGTCCCCGCCGATTCCTATATTAGCGCCGATCTCAGTGCGCCGACCACGCCTCCGACCGCCGAGGAACTGGAAACCGGGCGTAGGCTTGGCGCCATCATCGCCAAAAGCCTGGTTGCGCATATCCAGGCCATGGGTCTTCCCGCAGTGCAAGCCGGTCCGGGAGCAGCGCCACAAGTTGGCGAGGGTGTAATGCGTGGCTATTTGGTCTCGGTCCAGGCCGGCAGTGGGGCCAAGCGTTTTGTGATTGGATTCGGCGCCGGGAGCTCGGAAATGTATACGGTGGTGGAAGGCTACGAGATGACGCCCGAGGGCTTAAAGAAAGTTGGATCAGGGACGCTTAGTTCGTCTGGAAGCAAGACGCCCGGCATTATCGCGCCGGGCGCTGTCGCGATTGCGACCGGCAATCCGCTAGGACTGATCGTGGTTGGCGCGACGAAGATTTATGGCGAGGCGAGCGGCAGCAATACGCTTGAGGGGAGAGCCAAGGCGACCGCCGACGCAATTGCAGAGGAGCTCAGGATCCGATTTCGGCAGCGCGGCTGGATCAATTGATTCAATATCAAGTTCATTTCGCCTGAATAGCCGATATTGCGGATGCCTTTGCGCGGCCATCGCCGTACGGCCGAGGCCTCAGGGCCGGGCCTCAGGTTGGACGAGCCGCACGAAGACGAGGAAGGACAGGGAGAGGTACCACGTGAGCGTGGCCAGATGCGGCCAGGCGACACCTAGCCAGACGCAGTTCACCAGCTGCGCCGCCATGCACACCACGCTGCCGGTGTACGCCCCCGCGATCACCCACCGCTCTCGGGCGAGCGTGTCGGCGTCGCGGACGACGCTCCGCGCCCGGATCACCATAAGCACGAGTTGCAGGACTACGGAGCAGCCGCTGGTGGAGGACCACACGGTCGGCTCGGCGAGCCCAGTGGAGGCCAGGATCAGGGGTAAGGCGCTGAGTATAGTGCACCCGCCGCTTGTCAGGAGCAGGACATATAGGAGCTGGCGCTCGCGGTATGACCACGCGCCCTGCCCGCGGTTCCCGAGGGAGACCACGATGCCGGAAAAGCCGGAGATCGCGACACCGATCTGAATGTAAGTGATCAGCAGGCTTTCCGCGGTCATCCGACCTCCCGTTCCTCACCGAAAGCGGACAGCTCTCCCCTACCCGCCCGTCCTTCTCGTCACCTTGCTGCTGACGCTGGGTCGAACCAGTTATACACGGGTCGGGTTTTTCGGATATTATTATCGGCAAAGTTTTCCGACAAGAGGGAGATTTTCTCCCTCGACAGTGGGAGGTACTTGTTCTGCCCAGGTTCAGGCACAAAACGAGCACAGCCGGAATCGGCCCTCGCCTTGCCAGCGGCCTTTGCCGATATTGATATCCACAAAAGACAGTCTGTATATTACTGGTTAGGCCCCCAGAGAGTTGAGCAAGAGGCTGGAAAGCGAGCCCAAGCGACCGCAGATGACTGGGTCAGCAAGGCATCGGCATTGGCAAGCAGCAGTTCCTGCTGGAGGAGACTGTGCGGGCGCGGTCGACGTGATGCGTCAGATCAAGGCCACGCTCGATCCCCGCAACATCCTCAATCCCGGGAAGATACTGGCTTCGCCGATCGAGCAATTGCGCAGATGATTTCCGTGACAGCTGTTCAAGAGGCGATGCACAACTCTAGGCAGGGCACGCCGGGAGATCGATTTCAGCCGGGGATGGATAGCCGGATGAAGTGCGAGCCCAAGCTAGTGTCGATACTTGCGCGGCGATCTCTGAGGCCGGTGCTGATCGCGAGCTTACTCTTGGCGGCAAGTGTCACGGGGTTGTCTGGCTGCGCGATGATCAGCAAGCTGACTGGTGCAGAAGACGAGGCCGAGGCCACGAAGCTGCAGGAGCTGCAGCTCAAGGTCATGCGTTTCGCCGACGAATATGCGGGAGGAATCAGCGAACCGATTACACGCTTTCAGACGGAGACGCAGGATGCCGCGGAGCGGCTGGCCGCCCAGAATTGGAGACTGTCTCAGGCGACGTCTGCCTATACGATTGCCACGGGCCCCAACCCCGTGAGCAACGCGCTCGACATGGTGGTGCTTGCCACTTTGAGTCGAATGGTCATCGAGGACTCGAGGATTCAAGACAAATACGGCGAGCGCGCCGTGCCACTCCGCGATGCGC
The DNA here is from genome assembly GCA_963745035.1 of uncultured delta proteobacterium. Taxonomy (GTDB): domain Bacteria; phylum Desulfobacterota; class Binatia; order UBA9968; family UBA9968; genus DP-20. The sequence continues at coordinate 562,155 of CAVUVW010000014.1, forward strand.
ACCGCAATCTGGAACGTGGTGCCTGGGCGCTCGCGTCCGAAGTCCTGACCGAAGGGCAGATTGAGCAGTTGCGCCAGGTGATCGAGGAATGGCGCCTAAAGAATCCCCATGTGAACGCCGTGGCGTACGTTTACTTCAGGGACTTCGCCCGCGCGGTCGGTCGCCCGAGACCTGGCGAGTCACAATCGAGCGGTAACCTGTTCTCGCTGATCGGCATCGACCCGTTGAGCAACCTGGATCCGGCCGTTCAGGAAATCGCCCAGACGCGCAATCTCGCCGAGCGCACGATCTACTACCTGCAACGTTCACCCAGACTGCTCGACATGCAGGTCGAACGCCTCACGTATCAGATCGCTAGCATGCCTGAGACCCGAGACGCGCTGCTGGATGTGGATCGTGTCAGCCTGGCAGCGGAGGCAGTTGGCAACGTCGCTGGGCAACTTCCGGCCCTGGTGGCTCGTGAGCGTGAAGCCGTGATCAGTCAATTCATGCGGGAAATGGCGGCGCGGCAGCAGCAGATGTTGGCGCTGGTCAGCCAGCTCAGAGGCGCGCTCGAAGCCGGAACCGCGACATTCGATTCGCTGCAGGGCACTTTACGCGGCATCGATTCGCTGTTCGGTCGGCTCGACAAGAACGAGAAGTCCACTGCGCCTGCCATACCTGCCAAGCCGTTCGACATCGCCGACTACGCCAACGCCGCGCGCGAATTTGCCGCGACGGCGAGGCAGCTCGAATTGCTGATGGTTCAGCTCAACGCCGGCGCGCCCCAGGTCGGCGACCTGGCCCACCGCACGGTGGCCGACATGCGCGCACTCGTGGATTTCGCCTTTTCGCGGCTGATCATTTTGGTCGTGGTTCTGGTCGCAGCCGTGTGGATCGCCGCTCTCGCCTATCAGTTGGTCGTTCGACGCATCGGCATTCGGCGGAACGCAGGATGAGGAACCAGGCGGCCTGACCGGCAAGACTTGACTTGCCGAATCCTCCTAGCCATCGGAGCCATCCACGGCGCAGCGCCCGGCTCTGTGTGCGCTCGCTGTGCACGTCAAGGATCTCATTCAGTGCTTGTTTTGAGATTGATCACCAAATCAAATTTACGCCAGTGAGCACTTGGAAGTGCTGAGGATCAAGCCGATTGCAAGCAATCCGTCGCTGGCCCTTTTGCGCTGCGCGGTGAACGGCGCCATCACTTGACCGGGATCGTCAGGAGCGGTGCGCCCTGCACCCCTCGTGTCGCCTCGGAGAGACGGGTCATGAAGAGCATCTGGATCTGCAGGAACGCCCGTTTACTTGCTAAATCCGTGTCGTCCACATAGTACCACCAGCCGCGATGCTGCACGGCCACGTTGGCCTGCCTCGGCGCGCTGCTGCTCGAATGGATGCGCACGATTGGGCCGAGGGTCCCCGAAGCTTCCAGAGGGACCGAGCGTACCTGCACGAGGCCCTCCTTGACATGCACGCCAGGCACCTCGATCGACGCCGCCACGCTCTGCAGGATCTCCGCGACCGAGCGAGTCTGCACGGCCAAACCGTCGAATTTTCCGTCCCGGACGCCCAGGACCAATGGTATCCGGATCGTGCTCTCCTGCGCCGGGTTGCCATGCAACTCCAGAAGACGCAGGAGTTCCTCCACCTCGGCGATGTGGCCCGGCGCATAGTGCGAGAGGATCAGCTCGTAGCGTCCGGGCGCGCCGCTCTCCTGCACCCACAGCGCCATCCCGAGCTCGCGGAACTGCGCCAGGAGCGTTGCCACTCGATGAAAGGCGGTCCGCTCCTCTACCGTCGCGCCCACACCCAAGCGCAGTCCATTCATGCGTTCGACCAAAGTCAGGAGCACCATGAGCGCGCCCTCGCCAACGGCTCCCTGCATCGCCAACACCAGCGTCTCCAGCGTGACGGGCGCGAGCCATTCGCGCAGGAACGCCTGCGCGTCGACGGGCGCGTAGGAGATCAAGGGGCTGTCCTCGTAGCTGACCCCCGCCGAGAACGGAACCAGGGCCCCCGCGTAACTCGCGGACGACCCGAAGCCCGCCTCGCCTGTAGCTTGGGTGCTGAACTTAAGGCCCGCGGTGACGCTCGAGACAGCGAGCAGACCAATGGGATCTGAGTACCGGAGCCGCACGATGAGGCCAAGCGTCTGCTCAGAACTCGTCCGTGCGATGACGTCGTTATAGGCGCCGCGGCCCGCGCCCAAGGCCGCCGGGCCCAGGATCTGGCAGCCCGTAAGTGGGAGCCACGCGCATAGGACGACGATCGCTCGTAACTGAAGCACACGTGTAAGAACGGCCACAAAATCGTCCATGATCATCTCAACTTGTTTGCTGGTTGCGCTGCGAGTCATCACTGATTCGAACACATAATAACAAATAGTTCTGGCAAAGTTGTGGCAAAGTCACGGCACAAAAAGGTACAAATCACCATGGCCGGTGACAATTTGCATTTGGTTTAGAAATTTCCCTAGCTGCGACCAGCAGTTCAACTCTAAAGTCCCGCGCCCCAACGGAATTGCCAGACGATCCCCACCAAGTCGAAGTCGCTGCCGGTCTTCGTGTAAACACCCGTGCTGCCGTAGAGTTTGACCGAGTTATACCGGTTAACCGGCAGGGTCAAGGTAAGGCCCACGCGGGCGTTCGCGAGGGTTTCGCCTTTTTTTCCGTCGATGGTCGGGCGCCCGCCGGTATAGTAGAGACCATCGAGCCCCACCCATATCCCTGGAGTAAAGGAGTAAATGAGATGGGCCTGCACAGAATAGATCGGGCTGACTTGCAGAGTTTGGCCGTCGAGAAAGTCGCTATTGTCAGTGTAGAAACGTACCCCGGTGGCGAGCTCCAAGGTCAACGGTCCAAGTGTCTTGGAGACTCCGACCTCCGGCTTGAAGGACCAACGATTGGTGCCGATGTTTAGCAGTTTGTCGGAGTCGTACTGCCCGAGGGGAGCAGTCACCTCGAGCATCGTTCCAATGATCACATCCGGCTGGAAGTCGCGAAACTCGTCCAGCGAAAGCGACGGACCCCCGTAGAGCAGCATGGAAAAACGGAACCTCGGATCGCCGAGTCCGGAAACATCCCGCTTGCGCGGCTGCCCGACTAGTGTGGCGCTTCCAGATGCCCAGGTATAGGGTAATATCACGTCGAATTTCCCCGACCGGCCCCACAAGTCCAACGTCCGCACGTAGGCAAGGACGGCGCTGTTAAGCGTAACCTCGGTATCTTCCAGTGGCACCGACGCGTCCGTGCCCACAGTGCCTTTCGCATACGCATACCCGCCGATCAAGAAGTTGAGTCCCACCGGCGTATTCGCGAACGCCCTCGGTTCGAGGTCCTGAGCGTGGGTCTCGACGCTCGCAGCCGCCAGCGCAACGATCAGCCAGCCAAAAACGGAGAGCCTACGAAAGCGCGCCGGCATAGCCCCTGCATCGCTCCCCAGGGTGTACAGATAGAGTTCGGTGCGCTGCTTCGATGATTTCGGCATACGACTCTGTGGAGTGGCTGGAGCGCGCGCACATTCGACTCTAGCGACTTCCTCCCGGCACCGCGGCGTGTTCAAGCAGGATGCGCCGGATCTCTTCGATGGCCTGTGGATTTCCCTGCACTGCGTGACTTGAACGCACCACCAGTTCGGAAGCCGCCTCGAATCCCCTCCAAGAGAATGGAATGTTGGAGTAATGGAATGCTGGGGCGGGGACTGCTCTTACGGTAATCTGCTCTTGTCATTTGATTGCGCGCGCTCGTCCTCACTCTGTCGTAAATGGACGCACGCGACCGTGACGCACCTACTGATTCAGATGCGTATGTGCGTAGCGCAACGCATCGGCGGAGACCTTGAGCATGCCGTCGAACGGCCCATCCATCTCCAATACGAGGAATATGGCGCCGCCAACAGACAGCGCGCAAACGAAGAGGACCGTAACAACCATGGCGTTCCGAGGAGCGAACAACCCGAAACTCGCGAATGTGATCGTAAGCCAGAACAGGAGGATCGCAAGGAACGGCATAGGAATTGACGACCCGGTGCTAGCCATTGCAAGCCACCTGCTTTGTAAGATCGCTTCCGCGAGGTCCAGCGCCCGCGCCTGGAACGCCCGCTGGGAGTCGTCCTGCGGCTTCAGACCCCGGACTGCGTCCGCGAGTCGCTCAGCTGCTAACGCTGTGCCCGAGCGCATCGGGTCCAGATCGGCTGGCTTGGATGAGCCCTGCCCCCAAACCATGTCGATTCGAGCCCCAACCGCGCGCTGCAAGCCCTTGCGAATCTCGCCGGTCTCGGACCCGTAGCGAGCAAGTACGCGGTCGAGAGCGAGGAGTTGAGTGGCGGTTTGCTTCACGGTTGTGTCCACAGCATCAAAGGAACTCTTGGCCGAGGCGGTGACGAGGCCAAGAACGAGGGCGGTCATCGTGGCGATGAGCCCGACGCCAACCTTCACCGTATCTCTCGACTCAGCGTCGAGCCAATGTTCTGGTAAGGCGGCGCGCAACCACATTCCGAGCAGGGCTCCCGCGAACGTACATGTGAACACGATAATCCCGACGATAGTAGCATCCACCGTTCTGGCTCCGACTTTCTCGGCTGTGCTTGTTTTGTGCCTGAACTCGGGCAGAACATACACCTTCCATTGTCGAAGAAAAAGCAAGCGGGCCTCGAAAAGGGTCGGCCCACCGATTACTTGATGCCCCTGCGCGGCCATCCCGTACGGCCGAGGCCTCAGTGTATTCGACCCTCAGTTTCATTCTAACTTAGTCGCTAATCTCTGGATCGCGGTATGTAACGATGTCTGAACTGAAACTCGGCGTACTTCGCCGTACCACCATTCGACTCCTATCTCTCTTCCCCGTCGAGAGTGTTACCGACTCCCATTGAAATCGATTACTGCAAATATTGGACTAAGGTCCAATATCCAGCTTTGCTGCACTTCGATAGATAACTTGCGTTTCTGGTCGGCAAAAACCATGGTCGGCAGCAGCGCGATGCATGTCCCCGACGCACGCCAGTGCACTTGCAAGCCACTCACCTCGCAGATTCATCGCTTAAATCCACAACGTACAAATCTCACAGATTCGGAGCACCATTCATGAAGAGAACTTCAACTGTCCTGACTGCGATATTTCTTCTAACACTTTCGATCGGTGCGCAGTGTCATGCGGCGGACGCGCCGACTGCAAATCCCTACTCGGGAGATCTATGGACGCGCTCGACGCTCAGCGGCGACTGGTGGGGTTTTCGCAACCAGCTTGCTGAAAAAGGCGTCACCCTCGACATGAGCCTGACTCAGGCCGCGCAAGGCATCGTTCATGGCGGCAAAGACACCGGCTGGCAGTACGGCGGCGGACGCGGCGACATCATCCTCAATCTGGACACGCAGAAACTTGGTCTTTGGCCCGGCGGGTTCTTGAACGTGGAAGCGGAAGGCAACTTTATTCCGGACGATACTTTGCGCAAATCGATCAACGGCAGGACCGGTGCACTCATGCCGGTGAATAGCAATCAGTCTTTTCCCACTGCCGGCGGGCGACAACTTCAATTTCCCCGCTTTGAATTTTACTCAATTTCTGTCGCCTTACTTCGGCTTGACTATCGGCAAATACGCCACCGTCACCTCCAATTCCGGCGACATGAATGACTTTGCCCATGGCAAAGGCGACACCCAGTTCATGAACACCGCATTGAACTTCAATCCGATGATAGTCTGTGACCATGCCTTACTCCACATTGGGCACCGGGCGTGATCGTATTGCCGACCAAGGATCCCAAGCAGGCGATTGTGAGCTTTTTTGTAATGTCATCGACCGGCAAAGCCAGCACCAGCGGCTTCGATGACTTGAATGATGACAATTTGACGTTTGCCGGTGAGGGCCGCGTGAGGACCGACTTTTTCGGCCTCACCGGGCATCAGCTTTTAGGCGCGACTTATTCCAACCGGAAATTCACTTCGATCGACCAGAACGCACGCTTCATATTCGAGAACGGCGCATTTGAGGAGGAGAAAGGCTCTTGGAACGTTTACTACAACTTCGATCAGTATTTTTACGAACCGAAGAAAGGATCTGGCGAAGGGATCGGAATTTTTGGCCGCTTCGGCGCTTCGGACGGTGATCCTAACTTCATGCATTTTTTCTACAGTCTGGGGATTGGCGGCAAAGGCGTTATCCCGAACCGTGAACGCGACCGTTACGGATTCGGTTTTTACTACATCGATGTCAAGAATCCGAAACTCCAGGGCCTATTTCAAACCACGAAGTTGTTGCGCGATGAGCACGGGTTCGAGGCTTTCTACAATATCGCCATTACGCCGTGGCTGGAGCTCACACCGGATATCCAGGTCGTTCGAGGGGCGCAGAAAGAGAAGGTTACCATCGGCACCCGTCCCGGACCCTTGGGACTACCCTTCATCGCCAGCCGAAAAAGCATCGGGACGGCGACGGTCTTGGGTGTGAGATTGAAGATGATCTTCTAATTATGCCGGATTCCACTCTTCGTAACCCATCCATATCCTGTTGGACCAAAGTCCAATATACGGCGGCGGCGCCGCGGTGCTAGACAGAGTCACGATAAACCATTTAAAAGGAGAGAGAGATGAAGAAAAATATTTTAGCAGTGTTGTCGGCAATGATGCTGATCGGCGGGATCAGTTGCGCTCAAAATAAAGAAGCCGCTACGAGGCCCGGCGTTGTGACTGTCGATGTCGTTAAATTGAGCGGCATCGTGAAAGCGATCGATCGAGACAAAAAGATGGTGACCGTCGAGGGGTCGGGCGGCAGAACGGTTGTGATCGATGCCACGAACGCGAGAAACCTCGATCAGCTGAAGGTCGGCGATAAAGTCAATTTGACGTACACCGAAGAAGTAGCGCTTTTCGTGAGAAAGTCAGACGATCCCCCGAGCGTGACCGAATTGCAAAACGTGGAACTGGCCCCGAAGGGTGAAAAGCCGGGAGGTGTAATCACCAAGACGATCGAAGTGACCGGCAGCGTCGAATCCATTGACATGAATAATCGGACCGTCGCATTGAAGGGCCCGGCCGGAAATGTCCGGACATATAAGGTGGGTCCAGAGGTAAAGAGGTTAAACGAGGTAAAAATGGGCGATCAAGTCGTGCTGCGGGTTACCCAAGCCGTGGCGCTGTCGGTGGGGAACCCCTGAATAAGAGCTCGAGCAAGAAAAAAATAATCGCCAGGCAAAGTTGACAGGAAGGCCCAGGGAGCGAGAAACTCCTCACCCCCCAGGCCTTCTTCTTGGCGCACTGATCGTCGCCCGATTACTGGGAATTTGGCTGTCGAATCGCGGCTTCGTTCCTTTTCCGCGCGGGGGAAAGTCAATTAGAGCGACGACGGTGGCAAGCAAAGCTGAGTTTAAAAAGCTACTTGGTCAATGGCACAGGCCGGACGGCGGTTATGATTGGCGATCAAAAGTATCGCCGCCGATGGCTTGATTGGTGCGGGCTACTTCACTAAACAGCCTGATTAAGACGCACTGCTGTACTAAGTCGATGCGTGCGGACACGTGCGTGTGGATTGTCCTGCTCCTGTTGCCCTACTGGTGCTTCTGGGCAAATTCTCAAGCCGCAGAAGTCGAAGAGCCTTTCAGGGTGATGATCCTGCGCAATACCAGCCAGTACCTGCCGGCGGGTATTCTTCAGGACCGTGGGATGCGCGAGGCCTTTGCTGCCAAGGGTACCCGCCACGTAGAGTTTTTCGTCGAGACAATGGACACGATGTGGTTTGATCGATCGGAGATCGAGCCAGAGTTCTTGTCGCTTTTCGAAAGAAGTACGGCAGCCGCAAAATAGATTTTCTCATGGCTGCGGGGGCGGACGGTTGGATGTTGCACAGCGACTTCGTGAGGTATTGCTGCGCGGGGTACCGATCGTCTTTTACAATGTCGCGGAAGATGCGCTGCGCGGACGCGCAATTCCACCGGATATTGCCGGCGTAGTCTTGCGGTTCGACTTACCTGGCACCTTGAGCTTGGCGAAGCGTTTGCACCCGAATGCACGGCGCATCGTCGTTGTGAGCGGGACATCGCCCTATGATCGAAATTGGCTGCGCCGGGCGCGGGAAGCGCTGCGGTCGTACGAAGGCTGGCTCGAAGTCTCATACTGGTCGGGCCAACTGCTTCAACAGCTTCTCGAAAATCTCCGAAATATTTCTCTAACGTTCCCTCCGGAAGTCTCGATCTGGCGTAACTCGATAATTTCGCTAAGATGTCGCGGTTGGCGCAAAAAGCCGTAGCCGATTCAGGCCTTGCGCTTCTCGCCGAACATCTAAACCTCCCGTGCTCCTCAACTCTTCTGAACCGCCGTATTGGACCAAAGTCCAATAGTCCTGAATTTCGTGCCTGATAGTTTTCCGCAGAACGCAATGATGGTTTGGCGGAATTGCACCAATCGTTTTAAAGACAAAGAGAAAGGAGAAACTAATGGCACAAGCAAAATCTAACAAACAACCGAATGTCCTCGTGATTTGGGGCGACGATATCGGTTACTGGAACCTCAGTTGTTACAGCCGGGGGATGATGGGATATCAGACGCCCAACATTGATCGCATCGCCAACGAAGGGATGCTGTTTACCGACTGCTACGCCGAACAGAGTTGTACGGCGGGTCGAGCGGCTTTCATCATGGGGCAAAGCGTCTTTCGCTCGGGACTGAGCAAGGTCGGCTTGCCGGGCGCCACCGCGGGAATGCGCGCGGAGGATCCCACCATTGCCGAGTTGCTCAAGCCGCTCGGCTACGCCACCGCCCAATTCGGCAAGAATCACCTGGGCGACAGAGACGAACATCTGCCGACGATGCACGGGTTCGACGAGTTCTTCGGCAACCTCTATCACTTGAACGCCGAAGAAGAGCCCGAGCTGCGGGACTATCCGACGGAGAAAGACTTCCCCAATTTCAGGAAAAACTTTGGCCCGCGCGGCGTGCTCCACTGCTGGGCCGACGGTAAGGGCGGGCAAAAGATCGAAAACACCGGACCGCTGACGAAAAAGCGCATGGAGACGATTGACGACGAGACTGGAACTGCGGCGAGAGACTTTATCAATCGTGCGCACAAAGACGGCAAGCCGTTCTTCGTCTGGTACAACACCACGCACATGCATTTTCGCACGCACGCCAAGCCGGAGAGCATGGGGCAGTCGGGAAGATGGCAGTCGGAATACCACGACGCGATGATCGACCACGACAAGAGCGTCGGCGAGATGCTCGCGCAGCTGGACCAGCTCGGCATCGCCGAGGACACGATCGTCTTCTACAGCACCGACAACGGGCCGCACATGAACAGCTGGCCCGACGCCGGCATGACTCCCTTCCGCAGCGAGAAAAACACCAACTGGGAAGGCGCCTTCCGGGTTCCCGGGATGGTGCGCTGGCCCGGCAAGATCAAGGCCGGCTCGGTCTCCAATCAGATGATCAGCCACATGGACTGGCTGCCCACGATTCTAGCCGCCGCGGGCGAGCCGGATATCAAAGAAAAGCTGCTGAAGGGCCACACTGCCGGAGCAAAGACGTTCAAGGTCCATCTGGACGGCTACAATCAGCTTCCCTTCCTGACCGGCAAGACTGACAAAGGCCCGCGCGACGAGTTTTTCTACTTCTCGGATGACGGAGATCTGTTTGCTATGCGGTACGACAACTGGAAGTTCGTTTTTGCGGAGCAGCGCGAACAAGGCACCTGTCAGATCTGGGCCGAACCGTTCGTGCGGCTGCGGCTACCGCATATCTTCAATCTGCGGACGGATCCATTGGAGCGCGCAACCATCACCTCGAACACGTACTGGGACTGGATCTTCGATCATGCCTTTCTGTTGGTGCCGGCGCAGCAGGTCGTGGGCCGGTTCCTGGCGACGTTCAAGGACTACCCGCCGCGGCAGAAGGCGGCGAGCTTCACCGTGGACCAGGTTCTCGCGCAGCTGCAGGAGGGTGGCGGAAGTCACTAATGACGCAGCGCTGATCGAGTGTCGAGAAAAATGACAAGTGACGGGTTCCGAGGGTCGAGTGGTTCGAAAAACTCTTCCCTCGGCACCCGTCCGTGAAATGAGTAAATTGCTACGGCAAAAAACAATTGCGTCGAAAGTGAACGAATGGAAGAAACCGGAATTAAGCCCGAAGATCTGAAACTGAGCGACAGGCTTGCGGTTGAACGGACAGTGTTGGCGGCAGACCGAACCATGCTGGCCGGGGTGCGCACATCGTTGTCGTTTATCGGTTTCGGATTCACGATATTCAATGTGCTCCGGTACCTCCATGAGCACGGCCCCGCGAAAGGCATGCGGCCTGACACGCCGAGGAATGTCGGCCTCTTCATGCTTGTGGCGGGAACCGTGCCCTTGTTTGTCATGATGATCCAATATTACCGGACGTTGCAGCGGATGGGCAGGAAAGAGAGCGTCTTTAAGAACCCGAATTTCCAGATGGCCCTGCGTCATTTTTTTGCTTGGGAGCATTCTCTTGGTCACTCTTATAAGTGACATTATTCTGCTGTGAAAAAACGGCAACAAAGATCAACTTGAGCTTTGTGTTCAGGTTTATTCTGGGAACAGTGGAAGGCTAGATCCGCTTCAGAAAGCGATGAACACACAAGAAGGATTCAACTAACAGTTCTTCTCATCCCAACAGCATCCCGTAGATCGAAGATTCGACAACGTACGATGCCGGCGGTCACGCATGGCAGAGGTAGGTGTGCCTACGGTCAGGCCATCGCGAAAAATTGAAAGAAAGAAGCAATCAATGAGTTTTGGAAAATGGATATGATCCGCGAGCTTATTCAGCTTGCGGCTCAGGCGATTGAAACGTTGGCCGTGGTGATCATCGTGATTGCGATCGTGCATGGAACGATACGCTATCTCATTCGCATTAACCAACAGGCGGGTGACGCATATGGGCAACTTAAGGCTCAGCTTGGAAGGGCGCTACTGTTGGTGCTGGAGATTCTAGTGGCGGCCGATATCATCAGGACCGTCGCTCTCGACCCGAACCTTCGAAATGTCATGATCCTGGGGTTGCTCGTCGTCATACGAACGCTTCTTAGCTGGTCAGTGGTTGTTGAGATCGAAGGGCGTTGGCCGTGGCAGGGCGCCGAGGGACGAGGAGTAAAGAGTGTCGAGCGTAAAACGTGACGCGTCAAGAAAAGAACAATTTTGCAGGAAGATTTCTTTTGAGCGACTCCGTTATCTCTCTTGCTTCCTGTTCAAGTGACCCCGACCCTCGTCCTTTTCAAGGGCGAGCCGAGGAGAGAATAGTCGATGGAAGAATTACTGATGCGTATAGGGGAAGACTTGGCTGGGCGATTGCACGGACCCATGAGGTTTCGTTTGTTACTTCAACCTACGATGGCTGTTATCTTCGCCATTCGCTCCGGATTGAAGGATGCACGCGAGGGACGTCCGCCGTATTCCTGGGCGCTCCTCACCGATCCGTCACATCGCGCCGCGCTTTTGCGCGAAGGTTGGAAGAGAATCTCGAAAGTTTTCATCCTCGCCGTGGTGCTGGATGTGATTTACCAATACCTCGTGTTTCGCTGGTTTTATCTGGGAGAAGCCCTAATCGTTGCGTTTATTCTCGCTCTTATCCCGTATTTGCTGATCCGCGGTCCGGTGGATCGCATCGCGCGACGCGGATGAAGTTGCGCGCGAGTTTCAAGAGGAAAGCTTTTTGTTGTCAAACAACCTGAAACGAAGAATCGTTTTTTCCATATCGGGTTTCATGTGTGAGGCGGTTATTCGGATGGGGCGCATGTGCTTCGGGAACCAAGTCAACGGCAAGCGCGAATAGCGTTCTCTTGCCTGAGTCTCTGGATATGAAACGGACAGTGCGACAGAGGATGAGGGTCGATGCAAATGATCCGTGACGAATCGCGCTGGCCTCCGGTGCTTTCGATAATTGTTGTATTCTGCTTGCTGACAACGATACCCGGCCACGTACACGCGCTGCCGGTTTGGGTTTCCTATCTGGCCATGGTTGCGCTCGTCGTGCCGATGGCTGCCGTCGCGCTTACCAAAGGGAACATACGGTGGCTCGGCATCGAGCGAATCATAATTCTATTCTTTGCGGCGGTGTATGTTGTTAACACCATCGTGGAGCTGGCGGATATGATCGGGGTCATCACTCTCCATCGGACGGGGAACAATGCCTTCGCGCTGCTTTCTTCAGCCGTTGCCATATGGGTGGTGAATGTCCTGGCCTTTTCGTTGCTGTACTGGCAGATCGATCGTGGCGGCCCCTACGGTCGAGCGCGCAAATTGAGTGTCAGAGCCGGATTGGGTCTTTCCGCAACCGGAGCCCCAGGACTTGCCGCCAGATTGGCGGCCATTGTTCCTCGATTATCTCTATCTTGGATACAACACCGCGACGGCTTTCAGTCCCACCGATGCCTTGCCCCTCACGCATCGCGCCAAGATGCTGATGGTGATCGAAAGTACGATCTCGCTCTTGACGTCGGTCATCGTCCTGTCGCGCGCCATCAATGTGCTGCCGTAGCGGAATACGGGATGCGATTGCAGATGCGGAGGCGAGGTTCGAGCTGCGCGAGGTGGTCTGCTCCGGGGTGGAGTTGTGGCGGCAGTGCTCGGGACCGTTCTGAGGATGCGATGAAGAGTAAGGACGACGGGCACCGGATTCGGCGACTTCAACCCGACGTACTTCTTTTCGCCTGCAAAGCCAGGTGAGCTGATCTGATGGTGTTTTAAGAGGCGGCGAGGGACGAGTGTCGAGTGACAAGAGTCGAAGCTCGGTGCCGATTACTGAACAGACCGCGAAACAGAACTGTCGACAGCCTCTGTCTGACGCGGCGAGTACTTTTGGCAATGCTGCTCAAGCTGTCATTGAGCGCGGGGATTGCCGCCGCACAAGGGCAGGCAAGTTCTCCGGTGAGTCCGTCCTTTTCACCCGGACCCTCAGTCCGTTGTCCATCGCCGGGCAATCCCCACAAGCAATACTTCGAATGCTTGGGAAGACCTTTTGATTTCAGCGAGCATACGCTGACGCAAGACTGGGCGGGATTTCGCAGCGAGCTGGCTAGCCTTGGAATCATGCCGACGGCGTCCTACACGACCCAACTCTTCGGCAACCCAAGCGGTGGCCAGTCGCGGGGATTCACCTACAGCGGGACGTTGCAAACCTCGATATTCTGGGACCTCGACAAGCTCATGGGAGTTCCCGGCCTTTCGTTCAATATCAGCGCGGCTTGGTCCACCGGGAAGAGCCTTTCAACCGACCATGTGGAAAACATCTTTCCGGTTCAGAGCGCCTACACCGCTCCGGGCAATGGCACGAACAACTTCACTCTAGGCGAGCTCTATTTGCAGCAACAATTGTTTAACGATTCGCTCACCATTGCGGCGGGACGCCTGACGCCTCAGCGGACCTTCGCCACCATGCCGGTGCTCAATCAGTATATCAACGGAGGCATCAATCCTGTTCCAGGGCATCTCAGCATAAACGACCCGAGCTTTACCGCTTATCCGCCGGGCGTGGAATGGGGTATTCAAGCGCTTTACAACCTCACCCCGAGGGTTCAGCTCGTCGCCGGGGTGTTCAACACCAATCAAAACTCTGCCGCTGGCGCCAAGGGAGGGCTCGACTTTAGTTTCCAGCAAGGCAACCGCGGTGCGCTTTCGGTAGTTCAGATAAATTACCTCTTGAACCACGCCCCCGAAGACAAAGGCATGCCAGGGCAGTACAGCTTCGGCGGCCTGTACGACAGCAACAGGTTCGCCAGTCTCCGAAAAACGAACGCCTCAGCAAGCGGCACCTACAGCATCTATGGTCTGTTTCAGCAAATGATTTATCGCGACGGTGATGCCAGTAGCCAGAAAGGTCTGACGGTTTGGGCGGAGACTGCCATTGCGCCTAAATCGAACGTTAACACGATGCCCTATTTCGTGGGCGGCGGGTTGAGTTACCAAGGCGCGATTCCCGGCCGCGACAACGACATCGCTTCGGCAGGGGTAATTTACGGGGCCTTTAGCCGCTACCTTCCACGCACGACGGCCGAGACGGTAATCGAGGCAAATTACCAGATCAACTTAAAGCGCTGGCTCTCCATAACGCCGGATTTGCAGTACATCATCAGACCGAGCGGAAGCAGCGCAATCGGCGACGCGTTGGTATTGGGCGCTCAAGTGGCGATTAGTTTTTAACGCTGAGGTGAAGGCTCAAGACGCTGATGGACAATTAGCAACAACACTTTCACAAAAGGTCGGCGAAAGTGTTTTTCGTTGCCGGTGACGATGGTGAGGTTGTATCGACGGGCGGTAGCCGCAAGGTTTGTTCCGTGCTCATGACTTCCCGTTCAACTGCGGAATCCGGGTTGAAGATCTGATTTTCTCAAAAGGTAATGTGCTAGCGCAAGGTAAGAATCTAGATCTCTATGCGAGATCGCGCTGCCTCCTGCCGCAACGGACGAGCACGTGGCGCGCTGCCGAGGCCATCCAATTCTCGCGCTACGTCAGCGGCACCGGCTTCGGCAGCCCTTGTCTGAGCTGTTGGGAGAAGGCGGGATCTTTGTCGAAGGCGTGCGCGCGTTCGTTCACGCGGGAGAGCTTTTCCAAGTCGGCAAACGGTTTCGCCGTATCGATGCGGCCGAGTTGGTAGAGATAATCAGGTACATAGCCGCTCAGCAAAACTTTCCACGACATCGGCGGCGACTCGGGATTTACTCGCGTGTGCGTGAGAATGGTCGTCGTGCAGTTGGTCGTCAGTGTATTGTAAAAGCGCGGGTGCTCGCACAGGTCGTTCATCGCCCGAATGTAATCGAGAAAGCTCCGCCGGATGTTTCTCTGCGGCGTGCGCGTGCGGTAGACGTAAACATCTTCCTGTGGCTGACGATAAGTCGTGCGGACACCGATCACGTCTCGCTCGTCGGCCACGACGTAGTAAAGCTCGTATCGGCGAAAAAAACCCGCCAGAGTCGAATAACTTTCGCCCTTTTCCTTACGTGTCTCGATCGACACCGCCAAGTAATCCTGGTCTTGGAACCCGAAGCTGACCATGATGTGAGCGGTTGCTTTGCCTGCCCAGTAGACGGCGATGATATCGACGGAATCGAGTTTGCGAAGATCGTAGGTGCGCTCTTCCCAGCGCGGCGTAAAGTCGCTCTCGCTCCGGTAGTCGAAGTTTCTCACGCCGCGGATCGTGACCAGATCACCGTTGACGGTTGCGTGCGGTGTGACCGAGACTTCAGGTTGCCAGTCGCGATCGTTAGAGGCGGGTATGCGGCGGAACAAGATCACCAACACAGCGAAGATAGCGAGTGCGGCAATGGCCGTTCTGGCCGGGCTCGGCAGCAGTGCAAAGGCGACAATAGTCGCCGTGCCGTAGGTCGCGGCGGCAAAAGTGCGCCACCGCGCCGGCAACAGCGGCGAAAAATACAATGCGCCGACTCCCCACAGCGTGATCGCCGTTATCGTGATCCCAAGTAAAATGTTAATGAAAACTCTCACGCAAGCCTAACTCTATGCTTCGAGTGAATCAGGCAAATCTTTAGTCTTCTCATCGCGGCGGGTCGGCCGTGAAGCGGCCGGGCATCTTTGTTATGCGATTTCCAATGGGGAAACTGTCTTGACTGTTGGCGACATCACTGAGGGAGTCTTAAAAAGCACCGGATCGAGCCGGGCCAGCAGTTTGTGGATTTTGGGGATCTGAACGAGCGCGGCCCGTTCGCCGACCGTAAAAAGTTCCCTTGCGCGCATGAACTCCGACAGGTCGAAATCGATAACTTCGGGCTCGATCACGATCTCCGCCGGTCGCACGCCAATGGCGTTGAGGCTGAAATTCTGCACTTCTAGGGTGCGCAGCAGCGTCTGCAGGTTTGACGGAATTCGCATGCCGAACGTGGGCGTATCCGGCTTATTGGCGCCAAACTGCCTTGCGATTTCGGCCGTAACGCTGACGGCGATCACGAAGTTGCACCCCTGAGCGATAAGCACGTCGGCGGGAATATTATTCACCAACCCGCCATCGATCAGGGCCTGTCCGTTGCGGCAGATGGGGGCCGCAAGCATAGGCAAGTTGATGCTTTCGAGGATCGCATGCGCGGCGTCTCCCTGATCGCGGACCACCGCTTGCCCACTCACCAGATCGGCGGTAATCGTGAGACACGGTACCGCCAGTTGCTCCAACTTCCAGTCGTGCAGGTATTTTCGCAGCATCGGATCGAACTGGCCGCGGCGATATTTGTAGAGAAGGTACCAGTAGCCGCCGCTGGGAAGCTGGCCGAAGATCCACGGGGGGGTCAGATCGGCGGCGAACCGGCTGGCTAGATATTCGCAATCCAGGCCTGCGGAATACATGACCCCGGTCATCGCCCCCGCGCTCGTGCCGGCGACCACATCGACGACGATGCCATTCTGATCGAGGGCGTCGAGCACACCCAGATGCGCCATGCCGCGGGCAGCCCCACCGCCTAGGGCCACGCCGATCCTGATGCCCCGCAGGTAATGGACCAGGCGCTCCATGCTGTTGGAATGCGCCTTTCCCCAGGGATGCGGAAGCGGGGATGCGCAGATTTTGAATTCCCGGCTCGCGAAGTTGCGCAGTTCCGGTACCGCGGGCACCACGCCACTGCCCTCGTCCAGCTCCCACACGATGGCGATCTTGTCGCGCCAGCCTTGTGACGCCAAGTTCAACGCGCGCAATCGCTCTATGGCTGAGTCGATCTCATGCGGCCGAATAAACACCAGGGCGCAATCGGCTGGCCGCAAGAGCACGGCCCAGTCCAAATTTTGAGCAGCAGTAATATCGACGACGATGCGTTTGGCGTGATTCCACTCAGCAATCTGGTCGGCGCATCTCTGCCACCTCGATGAGCCGGTTGTCCTTCAACAGTGAACGGAACCCCACATCGGGCATCGACCGCCAAGAGTCGGCGTCGCTGAGAACGCAGATGGCTTCGCCCAACTCTTGCAGCCGCCCAATGATCTTTTGGGCGAGGTTGCGGGTCGCCGGGGATTGGTGGAGCATTGCGATCACCTTCGGCGACTGCCCGGCGGTAGGCTCCAGAAAGCGCCGCCGCAGGCTGCGGGCGTAACTCTGCAACCATTGCCGGCGCAGGTCGGGGTGCAGGAGCACCAACTCCATCGACTTTTCATGATCCAAACGCAGGATCGTCGAAGGCTCCAGCGCGAAAATTCGGACGGGGATGGATTCGCCAAGGCCGCCCAGTATCATGCCGTACTGCTCGCCGCGCTCGAACATCTGAAAGAGATGCTCATCGCCGCGCGAGTCCACACGCACGCTCTTCAGCCGACCCCGGAGTATAAAGCAGATTGAGCTGAGGGGATCGTTAAGCTGGTGGACGACCGCAGCAGTGTCGTAGTTAGTGATCGTCCCAAACCGGGCGATTTCCCCGAGTGCAGTGTCGCTGACGCCGCGAAAGTATTCATGTGCCTTGAGGAGGTCAATTACGTCGTTGTCCATAGCACTCCTTTTGATGTCCTACGAATGGCCGCGGCCGCGACGGTCTTCACCGGTTGACTGCGATGGCCGAGCCGGGCGTGCCTCCTTCCAACACCTTGGTCAAAGCTTGGGAGAGGAATAATTCTTTCGCGAAAACTACCTCCGTGAATCCTCGTGGCTTGACTGCTTCTAGTAGTAAACAACGGCTTTCGTGCCTATTGGACCAAAGACCAATATCCAGGGCATGACACAGGGAACGCACCCAGTATACTGCCGAAGTCACGGCTGGCCAATTAAGAAGATGAGCCGCCCGCGCTAGTACGCAAATAGCCGGCGACTTCTGGACGTGCCCGTCTGTGAGCAGCGAATGGCCGGAATTTCTCGAACAATCTTTGCTTAGATGCAGCGAGCCCGCCGTATTGCACCAAAGTCCAATATACAGATTTGCTGCTATTGGCTAGAAAGGACGGTATTACGCGAACTCAGACATAATTCATAATTGACGGCGATGTATCACCGAAATTTGCATGTTATCGAGCATTTTTAGGGTGACTTTAGTTAAGATAAACACAATGAGCGGAACGGTTTTACTGTTTTGCATCGCCTTTTACCGCGCAGCTCTGGGCGGGCGAAGCGGCATTGTCGGCGCCATATTCCGGTAATCTTCTGACCCGCACCACGCTCAGCGGCGATTGGGGTGGATTGCGCAACGAGTTGGCCGCCAAAGGCGTGACGATCGACATGAGCCTGACTCAGTCCGCGCAAGGCATCGTTCACGGAGGCAAAGACACCGGCTGGCAGTACAGCGGCGGGCGCGGCGACATCATCCTCAACCTGGACACGCAGAAACTCGGCCTCTGGCCTGGCGGCTTTTTTAACCTCGAAGCGGAAGGCAATTTCATCCCCGCAGATAATTTACGCAAGTCTATCAACGGCAGAACCGGCGCGCTGATGTACGTCAACAACAGCCAAATATATCCGACAACCGCGGGCGACAACTTCAACTTGCCCGCATTAAACTTTACTCAAAATCTTTCACCGTACTTTGGTTTGACGATCGGCAAGTATGCCACAATCACCTCCAGCTCTGGAGATATGAACGAGTTTGCCCATGGCAAGGGCGACACGCAATTCATGAATATGGCATTCAACGTGAATCCGGTTACCGCCTTGACCGTGCCCTATTCCACCTTGGGAACCGGGGTGATCGCGTGGCCGACGAAAGATCCTAAGCAGGCGATATTGAGTTTTTATTTAATGTCATCGACCGGCAAAGCCAGCACCAGCGGCTTCGATGACTTGAACGACGACAATTTGACCTTTGCCGGCGAGGGGCAAATGAGAACGGACTTTTTCGGTTTGACCGGACATCAGCTTTTCGGCACGATTTTCTCGAACAGGGAATTTTCGTCGATCGACCAGAACGCGCGCTTCATCTTCGAGAACGGAGCTCTCGAAGGCAAGAAAGGCTCGTGGAACGTTTATTATAACTTCGACCAGTACGTCTACGAGCCTAAGAAAGGATCCGGAGAAGGCATCGGAATTTTTGGCCGCTTCGGCGCATCGGACGGCAATCCCAACTTCATGCATTTTTTCTACAGCTTGGGGATCGGCGGCAAAGGGGTGATTGCCAACCGCGAACGCGACCAGTACGGCTTTGGTTTTTACTACATCGACGTCAAAAATCCGGAACTTCGAGGTTTGTTTCGGAGCATCAAGTTACTGCGCGACGAGTACGGCTTCGAGGCTTTCTATAATATCGCCATCACGCCGTGGCTGATGCTGACTCCTGACATTCAAGTTGTCCGAGGCGCGCAGAAGGAGCAAGTCACAATCGGACGCAGCCTCCCGGGAGTACCGTTCATCGCCAGCCGGAAAAGCATTGGCACCGCGACGGTTCTCGGACTGCGCATGCAGATGGTGTTCTGAAAAGGAAAGAGGTCGACGAACGAAAGAGAATAGACAACCAACAAAAAGGACCAACTCAGAATGACACGACTGAAAATTGCACTCGGGTTCATCCTGCCGCTTGCCATCGGCTCGACAAGTTCGGTGCTGGCGCAACATTGGAGCTATGAGGGCGACTCCGGACCGCAGAACTGGGGCAAGCTGGATGCGAAGTTTGCCGTTTGCGCCAGCGGCAAGAACCAGTCGCCCCTCGACCTCAGAAACTTTGTCGAGGCCGATTTGAAGCTGCTCAAGCTCGACTACAAGGCAGGTGCCGCGGACATCGTAAATACCGGCCACACGGTGCAGATCAATTACGCCCCCGGAAGCGCTCTCTCCGTCGACGGCATCAGTTTCGAGTTAAAACAATTCCACTTTCATTCACCCAGTGAAAACAAGATCAATGGCAAGCAGTTTCCGCTCGAGGGCCACCTGGTGCACGCCGATAAAGAGGGCGATCTCGCGGTTGTAGCGGTTATGATCGAGGAAGGTGCGGCCAATCCTCTGCTCACCAAGCTCTGGGAGAAGATACCGAAAAAGGGTGAAAAAGGGCCGGTCCCCGGCGGATTGAGCGTAACGCAACTGCTGCCGAAGGGTCGGGATTATTACCGCTTCGACGGCTCGCTCACGACGCCGCCGTGCAGCGAAGGCGTGCGCTGGTTCGTCATGAAGCGCCCCTCCACCGCTTCGAAGGCGCAGATCGAGCAGTTTTCCAAAACTCTGGGCTTTGCGAATAACCGCCCCGTGCAGCCGGCCAACGCGCGCGTCGTTCTGCGATAGCGCGGCTACGGGAGAATTTGCATGCAGTGTTCGGCCGCAAATTTCGAGTCGGGGGGCATGGTAGGATTTCGCCGACGCTGTGCAGGTCCGAAGCGATCTCGCGGCCGCGGTTTACCATCCGGTGCATGGCTGAGGGTCTTGTCCTTTCCTTTGTTGCAGTGTGAAATCCGTTTGTTGCGCGACGGGTGGATCGGATGAACGCGAAGATCTATCGAGAATTTCTCCACGAGGACAGAAAGGTGGCCTTTCCGAGAGCTGATAGCCGTTCGCTAGCAGACACCATTGCAAGCTCTAAGACTGCCAAACAACTTAAGATGAGTAGAAGCGCTGCTCGGCAACGCGGCGTGAACAGAATGATGATTCTAAGGATCATGCGGCAGATGTTGTTGGCAAGCGGTTGGGCGTTGGTGTGGATCATGGTGAGCTTTGCGCCGCCGGCGTTCGCCGCGGAGGGAACTCAGGCTTCGGGTTTAGATGCGGAGCTGCCGTCCGCGCCCGTCGAGGTCGATGGCTATGTACTTTTTCGTGTGCGCGGCGCGTCGTTTTTTCCGGCGGAAAAACGCGCCGCGGCCATTGCAGAACGGATCGAGGCCTTCGCCGCTGACCCGAGCGTACGTGCCGACGCCGTCATTCCCGTCGAAATTGAAAACGGCATTGCGATCATGGCGGGAAGTCAACGCTTGATGGTGGTGGTGGAAGAGGATGCCAAGCTGGAGTCCGTTGACCGCACGGTGCTGGCAAAGGGTATCGCGCGCAGCATAAGTCAGGCTGTTGCGCGGCATCGATACGCGCGCAGCCAGGAAGCGCTGATTCATAGTCTCCTGCTTGCCGCCGGCGCTACCCTGGTCTTCGCGGCGTTCATCGCACTCGTCCTATGGCTGTCAAGGCGATTGCACGCGGGCTTGGAGCGACGCTACCACAAACGCGTTCACTCGGTGGGCATCCAGTCTTTTCAGATCGTCCGCGCCGAACAGATCTGGGGCACGCTCAAAAGATTCATCAATGGAACACGCCTGGCGGTTATCTTGGTGATGGGTTTTCTCTATCTGCAATACGTGCTCGCCTCCTTTCCCTGGACGCGAGGAGCTGCGAATCGATTGCTCACTTACGTCCTCGGTCCGATTGGCACGATGGGGCGGGGCATTGCAAACGAGATCCCGGATATCATCTTCCTGGTCATCTTGTTTTTCGTCACGCGCTACGTGCTCAAATTGCTGCATCTCTTCTTCGCCGCGGTCGGGCGCGGCGAAGTCTCGTTTGCCGGTTTCGACCGTGACTGGGCCGATCCGACGTACAAGCTCCTGCGATTGGGGATCGTTATTTTCTCGGTGGTCGTCGCCTATCCTTATATCCCCGGCTCAGGCTCGGAGGCGTTCAAAGGAATCTCCATCTTCGTCGGCATCGTTTTCTCGTTAGGCGCGTCCTCCGCCGTTGCAAATATGATCGCCGGTTACATGCTGACCTACCGGCGCGTTTTCAGAGTCGGTGATCGCGTCAAAATCAACGACATCATGGGTGACGTCATTGAGACCCGGCTTCAGGTGACGCATCTGAGGACCGTCAAGAACGAGGAGGTGATTGTTCCCAATTCCACCATCCTCAGTAATGAAGTGGTGAACTACAGCTCGCTGGCGCGCAGAGGAGGGCTGATCCTGCACACCAACGTCGGTATCGGTTACGAAACGGCGTGGCGCCAAGTCGAGGCGATGCTCCTGATGGCCGCTGAGCGCACTCGCGGCTTGATGAAAGATGCTCAGCCCTTCGTTCGTCACCAGGCGCTCAACGACTTTGCGGTGAACTACGAGATCAACGTTTACTGCGATGACGCCCAAAAGATGGGAGAGATTTACACCGATTTGCACCGGAATATCCTCGACGTGTTCAACGAATACGGCGTGCAGATCATGACTCCGGCCTATGAGGGTGATCCGCAAGAGCCAAAGGTCGTGCCAAAGGAGCAGTGGTTTAGCGCGCCGGCGAAAGTCGGTGCCGAATCAAAGTAGAACAGGAACACCGAACGATCTGACCCCCTCTATTTCAGCATTCGAACCGTAGCGCTCAACGCAACGAAAAATCTGTTTGAGCTGCACATTCCAATCTTCTGTCCGTTTCTTATTGGACCAAAGTCCAATATACGCGCTTGATCGGGTTCGCTAGATTTCAAATATCGACGCTATCGGTATCTCGAGCCTTACTCGGGATCGCTTCTTGGACGAGGAAGCGAAATCTACGTGCAACATCATCCGAGCAAAAGTCATCAGGAAAAGCCGGGCGAATTTTATGATGACGTTGCACGGATTTGGATGATTGCGCTGCCGGCGTATGCTTCCGCGGTTAGATCCACTGCACGGTTCGCCGAAGCCCTGCAAGTTCGCGGTTCGTTGGAATTGGCGGTGGTCTCCGAACGAGACTTCGAGCCACGCAGCAGCGGCAGTTGCGCGTCGCGCATCTACGGCAAAGCTTCCAGCAATCTGCCCTGGACGATTTTGTCGCGGGCACGATACGACCAGGAATGGCACGATCGAACAGGTGCTATTCGACAGCATGAGCCGCGATGACGCGACCGAAATCGCCACCGTGAGCTATGCCAGTATGCATCATCAACCATGGTCGCCATTCGTCGAGGAGATCATCTCATGAAGACAACCACCCTGCGATGTTTGGGAGTCTTGGCGTTTTGTTTTTTCGCTGGCATGCGGCCAGACCGGAGTTCGCGAAGCCAAACGGATTCCGCAAACCGATCTGCCGCGACCCGGCCGGATCCTCGTCTATGACTTCGCGGTGAGCGAGCAGGAAGTCAAAGGATATCAGGAAATCATGCGGCAACAGCCGGCGATCAAAGATGTCGCCGAGCGTGAACGCCTGGTTGCGCAAGAAGTCAAGGATGCGCTGGCGGAGGAGTTGGTCGATGCATTAAAGCCGCTCGGATTCATCGTCGAGCGGGTGCCGCGCGGTACTCGCGTTAGCGATCACGATCTATTGATCGTCGGCCAGTTCATGACCGTCGAAGAAGGCAATCCGTCAAAGCCGTTTACGGTGGGCTTCGGCAGCGGCGCTTCGGGTGTCGGGACGGAAGTGCAGGTATATCAGGCGCCGCAATCGCGCAGAGTGCTGCAATTGATGACGCAATCGGACAGCGGCAAGCTGCCCGGCGCGGCGCCTCTGCTGGGCGCGGGGGCGGTAGCGCAGGGAGGAGTCAGCGCCGGAATGGCCGTGCCCAAGGCCACCGTTTCCGGCGTGAAAACATATCAATCGGTTGTCGCCCGGATGGCTGCAGCAAGCGGCAATCAGGTGGCACGTTACCTATCCGAGTTTTTTGCCAAGCAAGGATGGATCAGATCGGATCAGGTGCGAAAAGCGACGGTGATCACTGAATAGTTTAGCACGGCAGATGACGACAAGTTCCGCACGCAGGGAAGGATGGCGCCAGAGAAAAACCAAGAATTCGCTGGCCGAGGAGTCAGATGACAATGGTTCAAGCACTGATGAAAATAGCACTGGCTAGAGCAATGCAACCGACTGCTCGCCGATGGCTCGGTATTATTATCGTCGCAACGATCGCGTTTACCGGGTGCGTTGTCTACGAGCCGGTGCCTGTGCCGGCCCCGAGCACATTCGATCGTTCCTGGAACGCCGCCCTCGCCGCGGCACAGGACGAGGGCGTGCGGATTACTTCCGAGAATCGAGGCAGCGGAGTGATCCTGGGTTCTCGTAACGAGCAGGAGGTCACGATCAGCGTTCAGTCCCAGGCCGATGGCGGTGCGCGCGTGGAAATCAGTGCGCGCGGGCCGAAGGGCGCCGACACCGGCTTGGCTAATCGAATTTCCCGCGCCTACGACCGGCGCATGGGGAGATAACACGCAGTTCGGATGGTCGCTCACGAATCTAAGGAGTACTCATTTGGATCGCCATTCAATTCTATGGGTGCTGACGGCGCTACTGTTTCTGGCGGCCGGGTGCGCGACTCCGATCGGCGTCAATCAGGTCGATCGCGCTGTCGCGTATCGTTCGCTCACCGCCAATGCGATGTCGGCGGGGAGGGCAAGCTCTTTTTCGGCGCGCGAGCTGATGAACCGCGACTTGTACCAGCGCTTCGATGAAGATCCTGAGAATGCTCTCGCCGAACTGCACGCCGATCTGGCACCGCAGGGCGATGAGGACCGCCTCTTCGCGCTCGCCGAGCTTTCTTTTCTTCACGCACTGAACAGCGGCAATCGCTCGTACTATCTCGCCGCGGCCGTCTACGCGTACTCGTTTGTCCTTCCAGGCAAGCGCGGCACCTCGCCAAGGGGCATCGACCCGCGGCTGCGTTGGGCGGTGGATCTGTATAACCAGTCGCTCTCCCAGGCTGCGAAATCGGATGAAGGACCCTACGCGGTCCCTATGGGCGGTACGTTCAAGCTTCCGTTCGGCGAATTGACCGTGGAATTCGACGAGCGCGATCTCATCTGGTCGGGCTTCCGCATGAAGGATTTTATTCCCGCGGCAGATGTGGAAGTGCGTGGCTTGCGCAACCGCTACCGGACACCCGGCATCGGCGCCGCGCTCGCCGCTTCGATCGAGCCGATTGAGGGCGTGACGGATAAAAGCTCCATGCGCATTCCGCCCAGGCTCAGGATTCCCGTCACGGCCTTTTTGCGGCTCGACGATCCGCGCGCCGCTTTGGCTTCCGGCCGGTTGAAAGGGAAATTGGAATTCTACACGCAGGACTCGAGTCGGTCGCTCAAGATCGAAGGACTGGACGTTCCGATCGAGTACGAAACCACTTCCGCTCTGGCCCTTACTTTGGAAGGCTCGCCGGTTTGGGATTTCGAGATCGCCGGTTTTCGCTCCGGTGACTTCACCATCGGTGGAGCAAATCTCCGCGAAGGTCTGTTCATGCTCCATCCGCGCAAGGCCGGCCGGACCCCGGTCGTGCTGGTGCACGGAACAGCTTCGAGTCCGGCACGGTGGGCGGAGTTGGTGAATGAATTAGAGAACGACCCGCGATTTTGGCAGAATTATGAGATTTGGCTGTTCATGTACAATACGGGTAATCCCGTCGCTTATTCAGCGATGCTCCTGCGCGAAGCGTTGACCCGCGTTGTCAAAGAATTGGATCCGGACGGGACCGATCGGGGACTCCAACAGATGGTCGTCATCGGCCATAGCCAAGGCGGTTTGTTGACCAAGATGACGGCGATCGACAGCGGCATGCACCTCTGGCCTTTCAAGGTGCCGGCCGAAGAATTGGATGTCGAGGCGGAAAGTCGTGAGCTTCTGACCAATGCATTGCTGATCAAACCTCTGCCGTTTGTCCGCCGGCTGATCTTTATTGCAACGCCGCACCGGGGCAGCTATCAGGCTCTAGGGCTCTTGGGCAATTTGGCCTCCTGGCTGGTGCATCTACCCGGCCGCTTTACCAAATTGAGCCTGGAGCTGTTGACGCTCCAGAGCAAGGGCATTCTTCTCGCCCCGGTGACCGGCATGCCGACCAGCGTCGATAATATGAACCCCAATAACCGCTTTATTCGAGCCTTATCGGCGATTCCCATCGCTCAGGGAGTAGTCGCCCACTCGATCGTCGGTGTCGATGGCAGCGGCCCGCCGGCGGAGGGTGGCGATGGTGTAGTCAAGTATTCCAGCGCTCACATCGACGGTGTCGAGTCGGAGAAGATCGTGCGCTCGGGGCACTCCATGCAGGGCAATCCGGAAACCATTCAAGAGGTGAAGCGCATCCTGACCGAACACGCCCAAAAAATTGCGGCGGGCGTTGAGAGCGGCATAGCCGGGTCCTTGCAGTAAAGAGCGACTTTGCCCTGTCAATCAATACATCGATTGCGATGCGGATGGACATGCGAATCTTATTGTTGTACGCAGAGTACGTTTCGCGTGCTCGCACGCCCGTGCTGGGAAAACTGGATTGCAGCGCGCTGCGGCGCCAGACAATGGGTTTGGGTCATGGGAGGTAATTGAGATGAATTCGAATCTCTTCAGGTCGGCCTGCGTTTCTCTGACGCTCGTCATGGCTCTCGGCTCGAGCTCCACGCTCTATGCCATCGACAATAATCACCGGTACTTCGCCTACGGCCTCGGGCAACGGAGCTGCGAAGACTACGTGAAATTCAGAGAGAAAAAACTTGAATCCCTAGAACAAAAGCACGAACGCTACACGAGGGATGAGCTTTACGAGATCGTCGATCGGATCGTCGAGCACTGGATCGCCGGGTTTCTCACCGCGCACAACTTCTACGTGAGCGACACTTATGATGTCGCCGGAAAAACCGACATCAACGATATAGAGGCGCGGCTGGAGAAAAGCTGCCGGGCCAATCCGAAGCAGCGCTTCGCCGAAGCCATGATCTCGGTCGTGCAGCAGCTCAACCCCCAGCGAGTAAGGGCGGAAGGCGTCAAATGAGAATCATGGGAGGTCTGAAACTCGGTGTGGCAGAGAACCCGTTAAGGAGTCAGCAATGAAAGTGACCAAATGTCTTTCAGCGATGATCTTGACCATCTTGTTTCTAGGATGTTCGGAACCTATGACGACGCGGGAGAAGGGCGCGGTGGTCGGCACGGTCGGCGGTGCCGGCTTGGGTGCAATCATCGGCAGCGCCACCGGTAATGCCGGCGCCGGTGCCGGGATCGGCGCCGCCGTCGGGCTTCTCGGCGGAGCGGTGATCGGCGATCAGATGCAGGCGCGCCAGCAACAGGATGCGGCAGTGCAACGACAGATGCAGGCGCAACAAGCCGAGATCGATCGCCAGCAAAGGGAGTTGAACCAACTCAAGGCACAGCAGGCGCGCTAGGCCGCTGTCCGTTCAGGATGGAGGATAGATAAAACGTAATCCGGGTCTTATGCGGGAACTTGAACATCGCACCACGAGCGCAGTTTTCATCCGTTCTGTCTCGCTGCCTGCCTATATAGCGCTCGCCGGCAACAATTTCTCGTTTGCCCTCCATTGGACTAAGGTCCAATACCGTCACTTTTTTGAATTCGCTAAGCGTTAGCTGGCGAGGCTGCTGGAACCCGTAAAGCAGCTCCAATGGTGGTCGTGCGCACGCTTCACGGTTCTTCTGGAGACGAACAATGACATGGAGACATTTTGCATTAATAGTGGGACTTGTCGCGCTGTTGGGGGGCTCTGCGGCCGATGCTGGGCAGACGGCTGATGGCACGGTGAAGATCACGCAGTAGATCGGTCGCGGAAGGAATCGGACTCACGTGGGGTGAAGGCGTGTTGACCTACAAGGGCAACAATTATCCGTTCACCTTTCACGCCAGCGGGCGACTGCGGGACGTGGACGTCAAAATGACCGCCGCGGAATTGTCGGGGCAGGTTTTCAACTTAAAAAATCTCGACGACTTCAATGGCAACTACAAGGCGAGCGAAGGGGATAAGACGGGCGATGGCGGGGGTACTCGCGCCAGCATCAAAAATCAAAAGGGCGTCGTTGTAAACCTTGTTTCCACGGCGGAAGGCCGTAAGTTCAGCGTAATGCGTGAAGGTGTGGACATCGAACTCAAGAGTGCCAAGCCCTAAATTCGGCGGGTAACGAAATGGCTGACATCATCCGGCCAAAAGGCGCGGTATAGCCATTTTTGTTGAGCTCGCAGGTCTTGCGCGTGCAGACGGGGCTGCGAAGGATCACTCGTCTCGGCTAGCCCGGAACAGGAACAGAGGAGGCTCTATGCCATTTACCATTATCGACGCGGCCGGGCCGGTCATCACCGCCAAGATCAGCGGCGAGCTCGGCAAATCCGAGGTCAATCAGTTGCAGGCCGCAGCGCTCGGCGCGATCAAGCGTCATGGCCGAGTCAACGCGCTCTTCATTCTTGAAAACTTTCAAGGTTGGAAACAAACGGGCGACTGGGGAGACATCACCTTCATGACCGAGCACGACGACCAAATCGGTAAAATCGCCGTGGTCGGAGCGGAAGACTGGCGAGATATGATCTATGCCTTTCTTGCCAAAGGCTTTCGGCAGGCGCAAGTCGAATACTTCCTGCCGCCCGAGCTCGCGAAAGCACGCTCCTGGCTGGAGGAGAATAACCGCTCCTAGCAGCGCGGATTGCCGTGCCAAACCTCAGGCCAATATTGCGATTGTTTGTCGGACTCGGGACCGTCCTGGTTTTTTCCTCTTGCTCGATACAGCCTCAAATTCCCAGCATGGCTGACCATCAGGTCGAAAGCATGCTCCGCAACGAAGCGGCGGCTATGCTTACGGCCGTAGAGGGTCGCGAGAATCCGACCACGTATCGCTTTTTCCTTTCCGAGTTCCCGCGCAAAGATATTCTCGGCATGAGTGTCGGCAACGGGCGGATCTACATCAGCTACAAACTGGCCACTCTGGCATTGGCCGATCCGGATCATCGCTGGTTGCTCAGACAAACGCTGGCCCATGAGATCGCCCATGAGACCGCCGGCCATGCCAACCAAAAAAGCCCAGTGTGGTTCAACCAGGTTTCTGCTGCTGGCCCGTCCGCACGCGACATCGGTCTACCCTGGTATGTGCGCCTGGTGAACTACTCGATCGAGAAGGAGCTCGAGGCGGATCGGATCGGACTCGGCTACTGGAGTAAGCTCGGCTGGAATTGCCGGATCTGGGTGCGTATTCTCAAAGACCTCGAGAAGCAAAACTATCGCGGCGACGATTTCCACCCCACCGAGCGCCGATTGCAACAAGCCGAGAGCGTCTGCGCGGCCGAGGGCCGCTATCGGGCGGTCGTCGCGCCGATCGATAGTGTCTCGTTGCCTTCATCGCCAGATTGAGTTAAGCGGACTGATCGCGAGTCCTTGCTGCTTAAGCGCCGCGCGCTCAAAGCAGGACGCTGTCGCGCAAGGATTCGGCATTGCGGCCCCGTGAGCTCTTCCAATAAAATCCTGATCGGACTTTGCGCCGGTGCCTTCGTCGGAATTTTCCTCGGCGAGCACGCCGGTGTGTTCAAATTCGCCGCGGATGGATTTGTCAAGCTGCTGCAGATGACGGTGCTGCCGTACATCACTCTCTCGATCGTCACGAGTCTGGGAACTTTGAATTATACGCAGGTGAAGATCATCGGCCTTCGCGGTGGCGCAGTGCTTGTCGGCCTGTGGTGTCTCGCCCTGATTTTTACATTCCTGATCCCATTCGCATTCCCGGCCCTCGAAACCGCGTCATTTTTCAGCTCGACCCTGATCGCAGAGCGCCGGCCGTTTAATTTTGTCGATCTGTTCATTCCATCCAATCCGTTTCATGCGCTGTCGAACAACATTGTCCCGGCGGTCGTTCTGTTCTTTATTTTTTTCGGTGTCGCGCTCATCGGCGTGGAGCGCAAGCAAGTCGCGCTCGACGTTTTTAACGTCGCCAAAGAGGCCTTATCGAAAGCGACCAAAGCCATCGTGACTTTGACGCCTTATGGGGTTTTCGCCATCGCCGCAAATACCGCGGGCACCTTGAACCTCGACCAACTAGCCCGAATTCAGGTTTACCTGATCACGTACGTGATCGTTGCTCTCCTCGTGGCCCTTTGGGTATTGCCCGGTCTGGTCGCGGCGCTCACCCCCTTCAGCTATCGAGAGGTGCTCGGGCCGACGCGAGACGCGCTGATCACGGCATTCGTGGCGGCAGATTTGTTCATCGTCCTGCCGATCCTGATCCAGGCATGCAAGGACCTGTGCGAGCGTCATCAGCTCGTCGACGAGCGGACAAGGGCGCTGCCGGAATTGATCGTGCCCACGTCCTTCAATTTTCCCCATACCGGCAAGCTCCTCTCCATCAGCTTCATCTTGTTCGCCGGGTGGTTCGCCGATGCGGCGGTGCCGTCGTCGGAATATCCGCGCCTGGCACTGGCGGGTCTGCTTACGTTCTTCGGTAGTCTCAATGTGGCGGTGCCGTTCCTGCTCGACCTGTTCCGCATCCCAACCGATACGTTTCAGCTTTTCCTGGCCACCGGCGTCATCAACTCAAGATTCGGCTCGCTGCTCGCGGCGGTCCACACGGTGGCGGTGGCGCTGCTCGGAAGCGCGGCGATTGTCGGTGCGCTGCGCTTCCGTCCGGCGCGCATCGCCCGCTATGTTGTGGTTACGGCCGGAGCTAACGGCTGTGATCATTGGTGGCTTGCGAGTAGTTTTTGACACCGCCCTAGCGGGAAGCTTTGCGCGGTGAGGAGCTGGTCTACGGAATGCGTCCGCTCATGACCGCTGGTGATGCGCGGCTGTTGAAACCCGCCGAGCTTGGTGAGGGTGGAGAAGCGGCTGCGTCGGCGGGACCGCGGCTCGACACGATCACACAACGTGGTACGCTCCGCGTCGGCGTGTTTGCTGATCGCCTGCCGTTCGTTTTCATCAACCGAGAAGGTCATCTGGTCGGGTTCGACGTCGAGATGGCCCAGCTCCTTGCCCGTGATCTTGGAGTCATTGTTGAATTCGTCGAGATGGAAGCGGCCGGTCCGCGAAGTGCCCCCTTGTTGGCGGCGGGCATATCGATGTGGCCATGACGGGATTTCCAGTGACGCGCGGCGCGCCAGCCAAATGCTTCATTCCGAGCCCTACCTGGAGGAGACCCTTGCGTTCGTGGTGAAAGATCAACTGCGGGAGGAGTTTTCCAGCTGGGCTAACATACGGGAGCTCGGTAGTTTCTCTGTGCTGATTCCTGCCTTGCCGTACTTTATCGATGTGATAAGAACGCGCGCGCCACTGCTGAAGCTCACAGTGGCGGCCTCCATGATGCAAATCGAGCAGGCGATTAGAAATGGAACATCCGATGCGGTCGTGCTCCCCGCCGAGCGCGGCTCGGTTCTGAGCCTTGCTCTATCCAAAGTACACCGTGGTTGTGCCGGAACCGGGAATTGTCAAAATACCACTCGCCTATCCGGTGGCCCGCCGCGATCACGAGTTGGCAACGTTTCTAAATACCTGGATCGAGCTGAAACGGCGCGACGGCACCATCGAGGCTCTCTACGAGCCATTGGATCTGGGAAAGCAGGCAACCAGAAATCGGGCCCGCTGGTCGGTCATTCGCAACGTGCTCGGCTGGGTCGACTGATTCCTAGCGGAACAGTCAATACGAAATTCCCTGCGCCATTGGACCAAGGTCCAATATCCGCAACTGACGCATTTCGATATCTAACGCTAAAGTCCGGCGGTGGTCTTTATAGCAATCGCGGACGATCGCGGATAGGAATGGTGCGCGTACCGTAGAACATTCGATAGAGAACGCGCTTATATGCTGGAGGATCTCGTGAAAGTGAACCGTCTTACGTCACATAAAGCACGACTGCTGCCCATGCTGAACTCGATATATGCCTGCTGTGCGCTGGCACTAGCCGTTGCGTGCTCCAAAGAGGAGCCGCCGCCGCCTCCTCCGCCGGAGGTCCAGGTCACTGCGGCCGTTCAGAAAGATGTGCCGATCTACATCGAGCTTGTCGGCGCAACGCTGGGGTCGGAGGATATCGAAATCCGCGCTCGCGTGGAAGGCTACCTTGCTTCGGTCAACTTCACCGAAGGCGCCTTCGTCAAAAAGGGGCAACTCCTTTACAAGATCGACCCCCAGCCCTTTCAAGCGGCATTGGCCCAAGCCCAGGCCAATTGGAGACCGCTCAAGCCCGGTTGGAAAAGACCAATAACGATGTGGCTCGGTATAAACCACTGGCCGAGCAGAAGGCGGTGAGCCAACAGGAGCTCGACAATGCGTTGTCGGCTCAAGAGGCGGCGCGGTTCCAGGTTACGGCCTACGATGCGCTGGTTTCCAAAGCCAAACTCGATCTTGCCTACACGACGATTACCTCGCCGGTCGATGGTCTCATTGGGACGACGCAGAGGAAAGTCGGCAGCTTGGTGGGACGCGGTGAAAACACCTTGCTCAACACGATCTCGCAGGTCCATCCGATTCTCTTCCGCTGCGCCATCGCCGAGGCGGAGTATCTGAGAATCGCCCGCCGCGGCGGCGATAGGAATAGATCTCTCGAGAAACAATTCGGCGTCGAGCTGATTCTCGCCGACGGAACCGTCATCCGCACAAAGGACGGCTCGACGCCATCGAACGCGCGGTGGATCCAACGACCGGCACTCTCACCGGGCAGTTTAGCTTTCCCAATCCTGAGCGGATTCTGCGCCCGAGCCAGTACGGGCGAGCACGATTCGTCACCGATCTGAAGGAAGACGCCGTTCTGATACCCCAACGCGGAGTACAGGAGATTCAAGGCCTGTATAGCGTCATGGTCGTCAAGCCGGATTCGACGGTGGAGCAGCGTATGGTGAAAGCCGGCGAACGCGTCGGCAGTTTGTGGGTCATCGAGTCGGGCATCAAGCCGGGAGAAAAGGTCGTCGTGGAGGGCGTTCAACGAGTCCGCCCGGGAGTGCAAGTGAACGCGAAACCGGAGAAGCCGCAAGAAACGATCGCCAGCTGAGACCAAACGCGCCGCCGCTGGAAGGCCCTGCCAAGGACGCGAAAGGAAAGTAGGCCATGGCAAATTTTTTTATCCGCCGGCCCATCGTCGCCATCGTCATTTCCATCATCATGGTTATGATGGGGCTTTTCACGCCTGAAGGGGCTCAGCGTCGAGCAGTATCCATTTCTCGCCCCGCCCACCATTCGCGTGACGGCGACCTACCCCGGCGCCTCGGCCGTGGCGGTCGAGCAATCGGTGGCGACCCCCATCGAGCAGGAAGTCAACGGCGTCGACAAGATGATCTACATGAAATCGTCGAACACCAGCGACGGCCGCATGCAGCTCGACGTCAATTTCGAGGTCGGCGTCGATCAGGACACGGCGAACGTCTTGACCCAGAACCGGGTCTCGTCGGCGCAGGCCCGGCTGCCGCAGGAAGTCGTGCAGCAGGGAGTCACCGTCAAAAAGCAAAGCCCAAGTATTTTGATGCTTATCTCTCTCTACTCGCCGAAGGAAAGCTACGACGCCAATTTTCTGATCAATTATTCCGGCATCAACCTGCGCGACCAGATACTGCGGATTCCCGGGATCGCCCAGGTCGATCTCTTCGGCGGCGCCGACTACGGCATGCGCATCTGGCTGCGCCCGGACCGGCTCGCTAATCTCGCCGTCACTCCTGCCGACGTGATCTCGGCAATCAGGGAGCAGAACCTGCAGGCGCCGGCCGGGCGCGTGGGCATGGCGCCCTCTCCCAAGGACCAGGAGTTTACCTGGACCGTGAGCGCACCCGGCCGTCTCGTCAATCCGGAGGAGTTCGAGAACATCATCATCCGCCAGACCCAAACCGGCGCGCAGATTCGAGTCAAAGACGTCGGCCGCGCCGAGCTCGGCTCGCAGGACTACAACTCCTTCGGCCGTCTGGATGGGAAATCCGCCGGCACCATGGCCGTCTACCTGCTGCCGGGCGCGAACCAGCTCCAGGCATCCGAGGCGATTTACGAAACCATGAACCGTGCGAAAGCGCTGTTTCCGCCGGACATGGACTACAAGATCGTCTATGACACCACGCCCGCGGTCGAAGGCCTCCATCGAGGGGATCGTTCATACGTTTCTCGAGGCGATCGTCCTGGTCACGCTCGTCGTCTTTATTTTCCTGCAGAATCTGCGCGCGACCATCATCCCGCTTATCACCGTGCCCGTGTCGCTGATCGGCACGTTCATTTTTTTCCCGGCTGCTCGGCTTTTCGGTGAACACTCTTTCGATGTTCGGCCTCGTGCTCGCCATCGGTATCGTCGTCGACGATGCCATCGTCGTCGTCGAAGCGGTGATGCACCACCTCGAGCACGGCATGAGTCCCAAGGGAGGCGACCATCCAGGCGATGAAGGAAGTGTCGGCCCCGGTCATCGGTATCGCGCTCATCCTCTCCGCCGTGTTCATTCCCGTGGCGTTCCTGGGCGGCCTCACCGGACGCATGTATCAGCAGTTCGCCCTTACCATCGCGATCTCGGTGCTGCTCTCGGCTTTCAGTGCCTTGTCGCTCTCGCCGGCGCTCTGCGCCATGTTCCTTGCGCGCGCCAAAACCGGCGCGCGGTCCTCTGGGAAAATTTTTCGGCGGATTCAACTGGGTCTTCGAGCGCTCGACGACAAAGTATGTCAACGCCACCCGGCTGCTCGTGCGGCGGTCGATGCTGACGATCGTGATCATCGCTGGAGTGGCTGTCGGGAGCGGGCCTCTTCGGTACCGCGCTGCCGGCGGGTTTCATTCCCGAAGAAGACCAGGGGATGTTCGGCATCAACGTGACGCTGCCTCCCGCCGCATCGCTCGAGCGAACCGGCAGAGTTTTGTCCCAGGTGGAGCAGATCGTGGCGAAGACCGAGGGAGTCGACGCGTTTACGACGCATCGGCGGCTATGGAGTCGTGACCAGCACGTATCAGCCCAACTTCGGCTACGATCTTCGTTCGTCTGAAGCCGTGGGATGACCGACATACCGAAGCACTGCACGTGCGCGGCATCATGGCGACGCTTGCAGACCGCAGCTAGCGAAGATTTCCGAGGCGATCATCTTTCCGTTCAATATCCCGACGATTTCCGGGTTTGGCGCATCGGCGGGCTTCAATTTTCTGCTGCAGGACCGCAGCGGCTCGCTCACCGTGCAGCAGCTCGGCGAGCTGTCGCGCCAGTTTCTCGACGCGGCGCGCAAACGGCCGGAGCTCGCCAATCTCTTCACCTCCTTCGATCCGCGCTATCCCGCAAATCAAAGTTGATCTCGACCGGGAAAAGGCGCGCAAACTCGGCGTACCGGTCAATGAGGTGTTCCAGGCGCTGTCGGCGGTTATGGGCGGCACCTACGTGAACGACTTCAACCGCTTCGGCCGCTTGTTCCGCGTCTATGTACAGGCGGATGCCGACTATCGCCGCAAGCCCAAAGATATCGGCGACATCTACGTGCGCAGCGAAACCACCAAAGGCATGATTCCGCTTTCGACGCTGGTCACCATCACTTCGGAAAGCGGCACCGAAGTCACCAATCGGTTCAATCTGTTCCGCTCGGTGGAAATCAACGGCGTTCCCGGCCGCGGCTTTACCTCCGGCCAGTCGTTGGCAGCGCTGGAAGAGGTGTTCAAGGAGACGATGCCGAAGGAAATGGGTTTTGCCTATTCTAGCCTTTCCTATCAGGAGAAGGTGGCGCCGCCGGCGCGGCCCGACGTTCGTTCTCGCCATCGTGTTCGTCTTCCTGCTGCTCGCCGCCATGTATGAGAGCTGGCGCTTGCCCTGGGCGGTTTTGCTCGGCTCGCCGCTGGTTGCCCTGGGCTCGTTCTTCGGCGTCTGGCTGATGGGCTACGACAACAACGTTTACGTTCAGATCGGCAATATCATGCTCATCGGCCTCGCGGCGAAAAACGCGATCCTGATCGTCGAGTTCGCCAAAGCAAAACACGAAGAAGGCATGTCGCTTCAAGAGGCCGCTTTGGAGTCGGCGCGCCTGCGCTTCCGGCCGATCCTTATGACTGCGTTTGCGTTCATCCTGGGCGTGGTGCCGTTGATGATCGCGAGCGGCGCAGGCGCCGGCGCGCAGAACGTGATGGGGACTGCGGTCTTTTGGGGTATGTTGGTCGCCACTGCTCTCGGCGTTTTCCTCATCCCAGGAAACTTTGCGTTTGTCATGGGTCTCGGGGCAAAGAAGAAGCAAGCTCCAGTGGCGGTTCCCACTGTGCCATCGCACGAGGGGGCGCACTAGATGGCACACACTTTACTCGCGTTGATCGTCGGCTTGGTGCTTAGTGGATGCACCCTGGGGCCGGACTATCTTCGGCCCAAGTTATTGATCCCGAATAATCACCGCGGAGTCGTCACGGCGCCTCAGGCGGAATCGCTCGCGGACATACCCTGGTGGGAGCTGTTCAAGGATCCCGGTCTTGCAGCAGCTCACCCGTGAGGCGATCGCCAACAATTATGATCTGCGCGACGCTGCGGCGCGCGTCGAAGAAGCCAGAGCCCAGGTCGGCGTGGCGCGCTCGTTTCTTTACCCACAATTCAGTGCCAATGCCGGCGGCAGGGCGGAGCAGGTGTCCCGCAGCACGGACCCCTCCCAGGCCGTCAACGGCAATCGGAATTATCAAAATTGGTTGCTCGGATTGAGCATGGCGTGGGAGCTCGATGTGTTCGGTAGAATCCGCCGAGAAACCGAAGCGGCCACCAACCTGTTTCTGGCAACGGAACAGGGGCGCCGCGGGGTGCTGATCACGCTGATCGCCGACGTCGCGCAGTCCTATTTCGCTTTGCGCCAGCTCGATCTCGAGCTCGAGATCAGTCGGCGGACACTGAGGGTCAACGACGACACCGTGGAATTCTACCGTCGGCGCCTGACCGGCGGAGTGTCCAACCAGCTCGAGCTCGACCAATCCATCGCGAACCGCTCGCGCACTGCGTCAAACATCCCGGAGATCGAGCGCCAGATCGCAATCCAAGAGAATCTCATCAACTTTCTCGTCGGGCGCAATCCCGGACCGATCCCTCGTGGCGCAGCATTGACGGATCAATACCAGCCGCCCACCGTGCCCGCAGGATTGCCGTCGGATTTGCTCGAACGGCGACCGGACGTGAGGGCTGCCGAGGATGTGCTGGCGGCAACCAATGCCAACATCGGCGCCGCCAAAGCGCTCTTCTTTCCGAGCTTCTCGCTGACTGCGGCCCTCGGCGGCACCAGCCACGATCTTTCGAACATTTTCGACCAGCGCGCGGCGGTCTGGTCGGTCGCGGGCGGCATGCTGCAACCGGTTTTCCAGGGCTGGCGGATTTTCTCCAATTACGAAGCGACCAAAGCCCGCTTCGACCAGGCGCTGGCACAGTACGAAAGGGCGGCGCAAAACGGCTTTCGCGAAGTCGCGGATGCGCTGGTGAGCGTCGAGAAATTGCAAGAGTTGCGAGTCGAGCTGGAGAGAAGCGTCGAGGCTCTCGGCAACGCCGCACGCCTGTCGCGACTGCGCTATGACACCGGCCTCGCAAATTACTTGGAAATTCTGATCGCGGACCAACAGCTTTTCGATCAAGAGATTTTACTTGCCCGCGCTCGGGGCGCGCAGCTGACCGCCGTGGTGCAACTCTACCGCGCTCTCGGCGGCGGATGGGAGCCATAATTCGAAGTTCAATTCGTTCAAGTGGCTCGGAGAGTTAAACCGTTTTGCCCATGAGTATCATCACGTTGTCGTCGTTCTCGTCGCAAGATATCGCTCAGAGTATTGGACTCATGGAAATGAGTGTTTGGTAGGGAGTCCGCCGATCAAAACTAAAGAATGATGTTCTCAGCAGCTAGAAAAACACAGAGGAGGGTTTCATGAGGAGAATCATGCTGTTTTTGCAAGTCAGTGGGTTCATCCTCGGAGTCCAAGCAGCGCTTGCTTGTGCTGTTTTTGCGGCCAGCGCAAAGGCTCAGTGGTCGCCCATCCCGATCGACGACGTGAAGAGCATCTCCGGAAATTGGGAAGGGCTCATGATTCGAACGCCGACAGCCAAAAACGACGATTGGGTGAACGTCAGCATCCAAGATAACGGAGACTACGAATTTGCCTCTTATCGGACCATCGGCGTGTTCAGCGGTAAAGGCAACTTGGCCGTGAAAGACGGCAAGGCCGTGACCCAAAGCGAAAGGGGCACCGCGACGCTGCAGCTCTTCACAGAGCCGACCAAGGGCGAAAACATGCTGAAAGTCGAGAGCAAGGGAAAAGACGGTATCTCTTATCGAGCCGAGCTGAGGAAGGCGAAGCCGCGCAAACAAAAATAACGAGGGTCAGGCCAAGTCGATATCTTCAAAGGGGCAACCGCTAACTGAATTGCGATCATGAATCCTGAAACAGGCAGAAAAGTTGGCGCGATCATTTTCGGCGCGGTTGTCGGGCTCGGACTCGGTGTCGGCGCATACACTCTTCTTTATGCCAAGGGTTGGGCTTACTTGACCAATGACCCGGCGGCCTGCGCCAACTGCCATATCATGCAGGGGCATTTGGATGCGTGGATCAAGTCGACTCATCGGGCGGTTGCAACCTGTAACGACTGCCACACGCCGCACAACTTTTTCGGCAAATACTATGTCAAGGCGGATCACGGCTTCTGGCACTCCTACGCGTTTACCACGGGCAACTTTCACGAACCGATTCACATGACGGCGCGCAGCCAACAAGTTACCGAAGGCGCGTGCCGCAACTGCCACGAGGAAATTGTCCACGCCATCGAAACCATACAAAGCAACGGCGGCCAATTGTCCTGCATCCGCTGCCATGGCTCGGTCGGCCATCCTATGTGACCTAGGTACAAGAAAGGACGGTGTTCCATTCATGAGCGCGCAAAGCAATCCGCCCGAACGGCCATTAAATTGGCCGAGGTTCCTGCTGTTTGTCGGCGTCGCGGCACTCATCACCGCGGGCATTGCGGCGCTCCTTGTAAACATCTTCGAGCGCAAGCAGGAGGCACGCAATCCGTTCTATCGGGTCGTCGAGTTGACCGACGACACAGAAGATCCGGCGGTGTGGGGGAAGAATTTTCCGCTGCAATACGACGACTACAAAAGAACCGTCGATCAGGTGCGCACCCGCTTCGGTGGCAGCGAGGCGCTGCCGCGTACTCCGAGCAAGGTCGATCCGCGCTCGACGCTTTCACAATCGAAGATCGAGGAAGACCCACGCTTGAAAGTAATGTGGGCCGGCTACGCCTTCGCCAAAGACTTCCGCGAGGAGCGCGGTCACGCTTACATGCTCGACGATCAAACCTTGACCGAACGGCAAAAGGTGGTCAAGCAACCGGGCACATGCATCCAATGCCATGGTTCGGTCTACGTGCCCTACAAGAAGGCGGGAAACGGCGACATCATCAAAGGCTTCGAGAAATTGAATCAGATGCCTTTCTTCGAAGCCCGCAAGCTGGTCTCGCACCCGGTGAGCTGCATCGATTGTCACGATTCGAGCACCATGCAATTGCGCGTTACCCGTCCCGGTTTCATCGAGGGGATCCGCGCCTTCAAAGCCTCACAGGGAATTCAGAATTATGACGTCAACAAGCAGGCGACGCGCCAGGAAATGCGCGCGTATGTCTGCGGCCAGTGTCATGTCGAATATTATTTCAAGGGAGCGGAAAAGCGGCTCGTGTACCCATGGGCCAAAGGGCTCAAGGTCGAAAACATCCAAGCTTATTACGACGAGGAGCAGTTCAAGGACTGGACCCATGCCGACACGGGGGCTTCCACGCTCAAAGCCCAACACCCGGAATTCGAGCTGTGGAGCCAGGGCATCCACGCGCGCTCGGGCGTGACCTGCGCCGACTGCCATATGCCCTACAAACGCGAAGGCGCGCTCAAGATCAGCGACCACCACGTGCGCAGCCCGGTGCTCAACATCAACCGCGCCTGTCAGACCTGCCACAAATGGCCCGAGGAAGAGCTCAAGGCGCGCATCGAGACAATTCAGGAGCGTACCTTCAAGCTCCGCAATGTGGCAATGGACGCGCTGATGGATCTGGTCAAGGATCTCAAGGCGGCGAAGAGCGCCGGCAAGACCGACAAGGAGCTAGCCGCGTCGCAGGATTTTCAGCGCAAAGCGCAGTTCTATCTCGACTTCGTCGAGGCGGAAAACTCCACCGGCTTTCACGCGCCGCAGGAGGCGGCCCGGATACTCGGTGAGTCGGTGGATTTCTCCAGGAAGGGTCAGATTGCGCTGCGCGATGGTAAAGGTGGAATGGGATCTCAAACGGCTAAATAGTCAATGTGATCCTACCGTGAGGATCAATACGCATCCAGAGAGGGAACAAAGGGGGAGGGTGACGCTTGTGTTTAAGATTCTAGCTAATCGCGTTTGGTACGGGATCCTGGCGCCTTGCTTGATCGTTTTTGCTTCATCGGGTTGCATTGTCAACACTTACCAACCGCCTAAACCGGAGCCGCCGCCCCCAGCGTCGGGCACTCTGCTTAAATCTCAGTTACGAGTCGGCATTTCACCCGATTACATGCCGCTGGCTTTCAAAGATCCGGCGTTGGGACTTGTGGGAGTGGAAGTAGACTTTGCCGAAGGAATCGGCAACGGGCTTGGAAAAAAGATAGTTTTCGTCGAGACCCCGTTTCCCGAATTGATCCAATCGCTGCTTGAAGACCGCATCGACATGATTATGTCCG
Source organism: uncultured delta proteobacterium (assembly GCA_963745035.1). Lineage (GTDB taxonomy): Bacteria > Desulfobacterota > Binatia > UBA9968 > UBA9968 > DP-20. The sequence goes on from CAVUVW010000014.1 coordinate 602,269, forward strand.
GCATGACAATCACCAAGGAAAGGGCCGAACGGATAAGCTTTACCGATCCTTATGCGCGCATCGCTCAGATGGCACTGGTGCGCGCCAAAGATCGGTCCGACTTTCCCAACGCGCAGTCCTTTTATCGACTAACTTCGAAGGTCGGCTACGTGCAAAAAACCAGTGGCGAGCTGGCGGCTAGAACGTTCTTTCCGCAAGCGACCATAGCGCCTCAGCCAACCATTGAGGCGGGCGTTGCGGGCCTGCGCAAGGGGGAAATAGCAGTATTCATCCATGATGCACCTACGGTTTGGCGCATTGCCGGCAATCCGAGCGAAAAAGAGCTGGTGGGGTTGTACTGGCCGTTGACACAAGAGTCGCTGGCCTGGGCGGTGAGAAAAGACGACGAGCCTTTGCGGTTTGCGCTCAATCGCGAGCTTGACAATTTGAAGTTAAGCGGCCGCTTAAAACAAATACTGTCCAAATGGGTTCCTTTAAGAATCTGGTAAGCAACGCGAGCGCATTAGGACCGCATCAAACTGCTAAGCCTAATCCGACCCTGATTGCGCTGCGCGACGGCAGAAACGAAACAAAGTCGGCGGTCGCAAGATAGCCAACTCGGACTCACGTTAGGGAGGCCTTTATGAATAACGTGGTTCATATCGGCACGCGATTGGAGAAAGAGCGAAAACGTCGTTGGCCCAACACGCTGGCGATGACGGTGGGTCCACTGTTGTTGCTGATCATCTATTTTCTTCTGCTCGAACAGAACGGATTTCCAATTCTTGATCTGAACGGTGACGAGCAAGTCGTCGAAGCGACGCCGTAAGCCGCTCGATAGCACTGACCAAGCGCTTGTCGGAAGCGTCAAGCAACTGACGCGATGCGGCAATCGCTCAGGGATCTACGTATTGGACCAAAGTCCAATACCATGCTATCTAAGCTTCGAATATTGGGAGTCATGCTGGTCGCGCGGCGATCCGAGCAGACATTGATGAATTGAAGTCCACTGCATCGAACGTGCGACGTAATACCGAAGAAGCGTAGCACCCCGAGATCTACTCCTGATCACCTTCCGCGTCTGCGTAGACCTTTTGAAAAATAGAAAGGCACAAGATGAAAAAAGCCGATGGAGAGGAGCAAAGGCCGGATGGTCACGATGACGCGAAGGCGGCATCGCTGAAGCCATCGCGGCGGCAGTTTCTCAAGGGGCTGACTACAGGCACCGTCGCGATCAGCGCCTTGACTCAGTCGGGCTGCGCTCCCGCCGTTCCTCCCCTCAAAACCCGCGGCGCGACCAATACGACGACGGTCTGTCCCTTCTGCGGCGTCGGCTGCGGCCAGGTGGTCTCCGCGCGCGGCGGCAAGGTGATCCACATCGAGGGCGATCCGGACCATCCGATCAGCGAAGGAACTTTGTGCAGCAAAGGCGCGGCCGGCATCCAGGTAGTGAACAATTCGCGGCGCCTGCAAAAGGTGCTCTATCGCAAACCCAACGGCGCCAAATGGGAAGAAAAAAGCTGGGACTGGGCATTCGAGCGGATCGCCGCGCGAGTCAAAGAAACACGCGACAAGACCTTCAAGCAATCCCTCGACGGGCGTGTTGTTAACCGCACCGAGGCGATCGCTTGTCTCGGCGGCTCGGCCTTGGACAACGAGGAGGCTTACCTCCTCGTGAAACTGATGAGGGCCCTCGGCCTGGTGTACGTCGAACACCAGGCGCGGCTCTGACACAGCTCCACGGTCGCCGGTCTGGCGGCCTCGTTCGGCAGAGGGGCGATGACCAACCATTGGGTCGACATGCTCAATGCCAATGTCGTCCTGATCATGGGCGGAAACCCGGCGGAGGACCACCCCATCGCGATGAATTGGCTGGCGCGCGCCAAAGAGCAGGGCACCTACATCCTGCACGTCGATCCGCGTTTCAATCGCACCAGCTCGATCGCCGACGTGTTCGCCAAACTGCGCTCGGGCACCGATATCGCGTTCGTCGGCGGCATGATCAACTACGCCATAGAACATAATCGCATCCAGCAGGAATACGTACGCGAGTACACCAACGCCTCCTGGATCGTCGGCGACGGCTACAGCTTCACGGACGGGCTGTTTGCCGGCTACGATCCCAAAACCAGCCGCTACGATCGATCCCAGTGGATCTACGCGCTGGACGCGCAGGGACGGCCGCGGCGCGACCCTACGCTCAAGCATCCCCGCTGCGTGTTTCAACTATTGAAGCAGCACTTCTCGCGCTACAACCCCGACGCGGTGTGCCGGATCACCGGCACACCGAAAGAAAACTACCTGAAGGTGTGCGATCTCTACACCTGGACCTATGCTCCCGACCGGGCCGGCACGTGGCTCTATGCCATGGGCACCGCGCAGCACAGCCACGGCACACAGAACATCCGCTCCTATGCCATCCTGCAGTTGCTACTCGGCAATATCGGCGTCGCCGGAGGCGGCGTCAATGCGATGCGCGGTGAGTCCAACGTACAGGGTTCCACCGATCAAGGCCTTAACTATGATGGCCTGCCAGGATACCTGCGGCTTCCGGTGGAGGGTGACATAGATTTAAAAACGTATCTTTCACGTGTAACGCCCATCAGCCACGATCCTACCAACAGCGCGAACTGGCTGCAGAACACGCCGAAGTATGTCGTCAGTTTGCTGAAAGCGTGGTGGGGCGAGCACGCGACCAGAGAGAATGACTTCGACTTGGCTCACCTGCCGAAGCTCGGCAGTGGATTTCAAGGACAGGGCTATGCGTTTCTCGCGCTCACCCACGCCATGCTTGCCGGCGAAATCAAGGGACTCTTTTGCTTCGGCCAGAACCCCGCGGTGGGCGGCGCCAACGCGCGCTTGATCCGCGCCGGACTGGATAAGCTCGAGTGGATGGTGGGCGCGGACTTATTCGAGCACGAGACCGCGGGCTTCTGGAAGCGGCCGGGCGCGGATCCGGCTCGAATTCCCACCGAAGTCTTCGTTCTGCCTGCCTGTTCCGGCGTCGAAAAGGAAGGCAGCATCGTCAACAGCGGACGCTGGGTGCAGTGGCGTCACCAGGCCGTCAAGCCCATCGCAGACAGCCGCCCCGACCTCGACATCGTCGACGGCCTCGCCAAGGCGATGAAGCGTGCCTACGAGAAGGACGGAGTATTTCCGGAGCCGATCCGCCATCTCGCATGGGACTATGGAGAGCACGCCGACCCTCATCGCGTCGCGCGCGAGCTGAACGGGCGCTTCTTAGTCAATGTGGCTGAAAAGGACGGTAAAGAGTTCACTGCCGGCAAGCAGGTGCCGGGCTTTGCACAGTTGCGCGACGACGGCAGTACGATGTCGGGGAACTGGATCTACTGCGGCGGTTACACCGAAGAGGGCAATCTGGCCGCTCGGCGCGATACCACCGATGCGCCAAACAAGATCGGACTCTCTCCGAAATGGGCATGGACGTGGCCGATGAACCGGAGGATTCTCTATAATCGCGCATCGGTCAATCGCAAAGGCGAGCCGTTCAACCCGCGCAAGTGGGTGATTCGCTGGAACGCCGAGAAGAATGCGTGGGAGGGCGATGTGCCCGACGGCGGCATGCCGCCAGGCGAGGCCAATCCCTTTATCATGCTGGCATCCGGAGTCGGACAGCTCTATTCGCCAGACCTCGTGGACGGTCCTTTTCCCGAGCATTACGAGCCGGTCGAGAGCCCGGTGAAAAACCCGTTCTCGAAAATTCAATCGAGTCCGTGCGCGCAGGTCTGGCATTCCACCGAATTCGATCGCTATGGCAAACCCGATGTGTTTCCGATCGTCGCGACGACATACCGGGTTTCGGAGCACTGGCAGACCGGCGCCATGAGCCGCAACATGCCCTGGCTTGCCGGCCTGGTACCGAGCCCCTTCGTCGAGATCGGCACCGCCTTGGCGAAGCGCCAAGGAATCGAGAACGGCGACAAGGTGATCGTCAGCAGCGCGCGAGGTTCCATCGAGGTCTACGCGCTCGTGACCGAACGGTTCCAACCGTTTTTTGTCGAAGGCCAGATGATCGACGAGATCGGCCTGCCATGGCACTGGGGCTACGCCGGTCTCGTGCAGGGCGACATCTGCAATGATCTTACCGCCAGCGTCGGCGACCCCAACTCATACATCCCCGAGAGCAAAGTATTTCTCTGCAACATCAAGAGGAAGGACCGAGCATGAGCACACCCGCAGTGAAGCCGAAAGCGATGATTCAGGACAATACCCGGTGCATCGGCTGCCGCGCGTGCATGGTGGCCTGCAAGTCTTGGAATGACCTTCCGGAGGATAAGACGGACTTTTTCGCCGGCGACGGCTATCAGAACCCGCGCGATCTCGACGCCAACAACTACAATCTCATCACCTTCAATGAGATCGTGACCGGCGCCAAGCCCGACTGGGTGTTCGGGCGCCAGCTCTGCATGCACTGCGAGCATCCCGCCTGCGCGTCGGCGTGCCCGACCACGGCGTTGACCAAAACGCCGATCGGCGCCGTCGTGTTCAACGAGGACCGCTGCATCGGCTGCCGCGCCTGCATGCAAGCATGCCCGTTCATCATTCCCAAATACGACTACAACAGCTTCGCGCCGAAGATCCACAAGTGCACGTTCTGCGCCGACCGTCTCGAGGTTGGCATGGACCCGGCCTGCGCGACCGTGTGCCCCACCGGCGCGATCAGTTTCGGCGATCGCGAAGATATGGTGACCGAAGCGAAGCGGCGCATCGCCGCCGCTCCGGGCACTTACATTCCCGAAATCTATGGGCTGGAAGAGGTCGGCGGCACCAGCGTGCTGCACCTTTCTTCCGTCCCGTTCGAGCAGATCGGTTACATCACCAACCTGCCCAAGACGCCCATGCCCGACCTCACGCACCGATGGCTACGCGTCACGGCTCCGGTGTTTGCCGTCTTGTACGCAGTGTTCGGCGCCCTGAATTGGATCGTGCGACGACGCATGCGCCGCCAAGGCCACGAGGGAGAGCACGCATGAACTGGCGCATCCGGCTGACGTGGTGGGATAAATTGCTGCTCGCGATCATTGCGGTGGCCGCCGTCGTCGGCTTCGTGCGGTTCGCGACCGGCATCGGCACAATCGCCAACATCAACAACGCCTACCCGTGGGGTTGGTGGGTCGGCTACGGCATCATGACGATGATCGCCATCGGAGGTGTCGGCTTCACGATCACGGCCTTGGTCGAAATCCTCGGCGTGCACCGCTACCACTCTTTTTTGCGTCCGGCCGTGCTCATGGCTTTTCTCTGCTATATCAGCGCGATCACCATGCTCATGGTGGAACTTGGCCGGCCGTGGAAAGTCTGGTTGGTGCTGGTTTCCTGGGCGCCGACCTCGGCGCTTTACGAAGTCGGCTGGTGCGCATTTTTGTATCTGACTGTGCTCGCTTTGGAATTCGCGCGGGTCCCTCTCGAGCAGGCCGGCTGGCGACGCGCGTTTCGCATCGTGAGCGCGATTTACATTCCAATCATGCTCCTCGGCGTGACGCTGTCGCATCTGCATCAGTCATCGCTCGGCACTTTGATGACGCTTATTCCGCACAAGGTGAACGAGCTTTGGTGGTCGGATAATTTGCCATTGGTCTATCTCTTCTCCGCGATGATGGCCGGACCGGCGATGGCAATCCTCGAGCATCTCGCGGCGGCGCGTTGGCTCGGCTTCGAGCCGCGCATGAATCTGCTCGCCGGCCTCGCGCGCATCGAAGCCTGGCTCGTCGGCCTCTTCTTCGCCTTCCAGATGGGCGATCTTTTTTATCGTGGTGCTGCTGACGCTATGTTCATCAGTTCATGGTTCGCCGTTTCCTTTTGGGTCGAGATCGTTTTCGGCCTGATGCTCCCCTTTGTTCTACTGATGATGCCGGAAGTCCGCGAAACGCGGCGGGCGCTCGCCACAGCGTGTGCTTTGGTGATTGCGGGCGTGTTGCTGCATCGCCTCAATGTGGCGGTCATCGGTCTGCGGGCACGTCACTGGGAAACCTATGTGCCTTCGTTGGGCGAGGTCACGATCACTCTCGGCATTACTGCAGCGGCAATATTTGCGTTCGGCTGGCTCGCGCGCATTCTTCCCATTCACGAAGAATTGCCTGCGCCCGAGACAAGGCCTCTTCCTGCGGGTCAAGTTGCCGGCACATGGCGCGGCGCCGAAGGAGTGTCTTGATGACCACAGAACCACCTCCGCGGTTTCCCACTTTTCGCGTCATCGTCCTGCTCGTGCTGCTCGTCAATCTCATCCTCACCGTAGCCCTGGTGAGCCAGGTGCGCGAGCTGCAGCAGCGCGTTGCGAGCTTGCCTCCCGATCTCGCCGTCAAGCGCGACGTGGCCATGCTGCGGCCGCTCCGGATTCGCGAGATCATCACGCAGAACTGCGTGGAGTGTCACAGCACCCGGCGTCTCGGCGTGACGGTGTCCATGGAACCGTCAGAGGTCCAGCGCACAGTAGAGCGCATGCAAAACCACCCGGGCGCCAATATCCCGCCAGCGGAATTCGAGCGCATCACCGCTTCCCTGCTGGTGGCTCGCTGCGCGCGCTGCCACGGCGAGGAGACGCTTAACCTGATGGTCCTCAAGACCAGCCTGAGCGCTTGGCCACGATCCGTCGCATGGCGGCGCTCCCCGGCTCGGGCGTGCGGCACGATCAGGCGCTCGCCATTGCAGAAGCGTTCGAGAAGCTGATGAGCGACGGTGGCGACCGTGGTCGGACGGATGAGAAAAATAATTTGTCGACGGTTCAGCCGTCCCGGTAGTCACACGGGAGCAGCGTGCCAATTGAGATCCATGATGCTGTTCGAGGAAAAGTGACTTCTCGACAACATCTGTTACGGCTACCCGTGTCGCGATGGCGAGTCTTCGCCGTTCTCCTGCTGATGGCCGCGTGCCGCCCGCCCGCCGATCCCACGACACAGACTCCTGCCGGCGAATGGCGCGCGTTCGAGGGCACGTGGACCGCAGCAGGTACGCGCCGGACGCTGCACCTGGGCACGAATGACCGTGCGGCGATCTTCGAAATGACGGGATCCGTACTGCTCACCGGCGCACAACGGCCGGCGGTCGGTTTCAGAGCACAGGCGATCGGCTTCTCCGACAGCCGCACAGGCATGCAAGGGCGCTCCGTCTGGACCGACGAGCGCGGCGACATGGTTTACAGCGAGTTGAAGGGCGAGTTCGTCGGCACCGGTAACCAGATCACAGGCACGTTCATCGGCGGGACGGGCCGTTACGCCGGCATGACTGGCGACTACAGTTTTAAGTGGCAGTACCTGATCGATGCAGAAGACGGCGCGGTGAACGGGCGAGTCGTTGATTTCAAGGGCCGCGCGCGGTTCGGCTAGGCCGCGATCGAGCCTGCAGAAGATCCCGCCAGATGAATGTCGCCGCCGTCCATCGCCGCGAGCTAGGAAAACGAGCCCTGTCATTCGCCCTGGCACTCGGCATCTGGTTCGCGCCCATCCCGGCAGGCTTGACCCGTGAGGCCTGGCACCTCTTCGCGGTTTTCGCGGCAGCGATCTTCTCGGTCGTCGTGAATGCATTTCCGCTCCTGACGGCCTCGCTGCTCGCCGTAGGCGCAGTCGTGCTGACTGGCACTGTCGAGCCGGCCAAGGCCTTTGCCGGCTTCGCGAACTCGAGCGTGCTCCTCGTCATAGTGGCGTTCCTGGTAGCCCATGCGGTGGTGAAGTCCGGACTCGGTCGTCGCATCAGTCTGCTTGTGGTGAGCGCATTCGGACGATCCACGCTCGGACTGGGGTACAGCATCTTTCTAACGGACGCGTTGATCGCGCCGGCGTTTCCGAGCAATACGGCGCGCGCCGGCGTGCTCTACCCGATCATTCTTTCCCTGGCTCAGAGCGCTGGTTCCAAGCCGGATGATGCCAGCGGGCGCCGCATGGGCGGTTACCTCATGTTCTGCGGCATGGCGAGCCTGAGCGTCTCGTCGGCTCTATGGCTCACCGCCACCTCCGCCAACCCCATCGGAGTATCGCTTGCGGCGCAAGCCGGGATAAAAATCACCTTCGGCACGTGGCTGCTGGCTGCGTCGGTGCCGGCGCTGGCCGCCATAATTCTGCTGCCCCCGCTTCTTTGCTGGTGGTTTCCACCAGGAGGAACCGCCACGCCCGATGCGCCCGGGTTGGCGCGTAAGGAGCTCCACAGCATGGGGGCGCTCGCACGCGACGAGTGGATCGTCGCGGTGACTTTTGCAGTCATGGTGACCGGATGGGTGATGGCGGACAGCCTGCACCTGAGTCTTACTGCAGTGGCCTTTGCCGGCCTGGGAGTGCTCCTCGCAACCAATGTCCTCACGCTCGAGGACATCAACCTGCAGGGCAGCACGCTGGCCACCTTCCTCTGGCTGGCGGTACTTTTCGCGTTGAGCGGCCAGCTGAACGAGCTCGGTTTCATGGGTTACGTCGGCGGGAGGCTTACCACGATGCTCGGAGGCGTAGCCTGGCCGGTCGCGTATGTCGTTTTGCTGGTGCTCTACGTGCTGATGCACTATATGTTCGTGAGCCAGGCGGCGCAGGTCCTCGCGCTCTTCGGTGTATTTCTCGACGTCGCCGTGCGCACCGGCGTCCCCGCATCGCTGATGTCCTTTGCGCTGCTCTTCGCAAGCAGCTACTTCTCCACCATCACTCCGCAGGGCGGCAGCCAGAACGTCATCTTCGTAGGCAGCAACTACCTAACACAGGGCGAGCTCTACTGGCTTGGCCTGCTGACTACGGGGTTTTGCCTACTCGTGTTCCTGGTGCTGGGAACGCCCTGGTTACTGTTCATCGCAAGGTGACGCCGGTGGGCATAACACTACGACAGCGCCAAGCATTCGAGAGTCTGATCGTCGCAACGGCACCGGAGACGAGCCACTTCTGGAGGTGATCTGGAGGTGATATAGATGCGTGCTCGAAAATACAAAAGAGATTGCGCGCTTGAAGCCAAGCTCACCGTTGCTGAGGAACGCGTCCTGACGCTGATTTCTCAATCGATGACGAACCGAAGCTGCTCATAAATTGGGGACCAGCCCTGCCACGGTAAAGCGGCACCTGGAAAATATTCTGCGCAAGCTACCAGTGCGTAATCGCTTCGAAGCGGCGATATATCGCATGAGCATGGATCGGTCTTGCGCGCGCAACAAAAGCGATTGTCCACTCGCTAAATGGCGAAAATCTTACGATGACAAGGTAAATGGACCGATCGGCCGATAGATTGAACTTTCACATCAATGCTATAAGCCCATCCTAAAAAGCCCATCCTCAGCCTTTCGCTACCTGTAGCAGGCCTGAAAAAAAAGAGAGAAGTCCAATATTCCTTTGCAGCATTGAACTGATGGACGCTTCAATTTGATATCACCGGAGATTGGATTGATGGAGAATTCAATTCAATTACACGGTAACGACAAAAGCTCAGCGACCCGGCCCGCGAGGGCGTGCGATTGCAACCAGAGCGCGATGGCCGGGTTCGCTGCAGCGCCTGGTTAGGCGTTGTTGCGGTCATATGCCGAAGATTGAACTCAGGGCACGAACGCGAGAAAAAGATACGCGGCAAACAGGACTAGATGGACTGCCCCCTGCATCAGGTAAGTGCGCCCGGTGCCGAGAGTGACGGCGCTCACCAGAAACGTGAGCATGAGCATCGCGATGTCCTTGGACTCCAAGCCCAAAACCAGGGGCAGACCGAAGGCAGCCGACGCCAGCACCACCACGGGAACCGTGAGACCGATGCAGGCGAGCGCGGAGCCGATCGCCAGATTCATGCTGCTCTGCAGTCGATCCGCCCGGGCAGCGCGCACCGCGGCCCACGTTTCCGGCAGCAAGACCAGCGCAGCAATCACGATTCCGACCACGGCCCTCGGCGCATTGGCCGCCTCGACGGCGCGCTCGATGGTCGGCGAAAGCATTCTTGGCCAGGCCTACGACCGCCACGAGCGAGACGAGGAGCATCCCGAAGCTCACCCACGCCTCCCGAGTCGTCGGCGGCTCGGCATGCGCGTCCGGGTTGGCCGCGTCGGTCACGGGAATGAAATAGTCGCGATGGCGGACGGTCTGAACGAAGATGAAGATCGCCCAGAGTGCGGCCGAGCTTACCGCCACGAACGCGAGTTGTGAGCTGCTGTAAGTGCCGCCCGGCGTGGTGGTCGTAAACACCGGCAGGACGAGCGTGAGCGTCGACATCACGATCAGCGCGGCAAGGCCTGCTCCAGCGCCCTCGACGCGGAAGGTCTGCTCACGGTGCGCAAGACCGCCGAGCAGAATGCAGATACCGACAACACCGGTGCAGATGATCATCACGGCAGCGTAGATCGAGTCGCGCGCCAGGACCGCCATGTCATTGCCGCCTGCGATCACCATCGAGAGAATGAGCGCCGTCTCAATCACCGTCACGGCCACGCGCAAGAACGAGGGTGCCAAAGGGCTCACCGACGCGATGAGCGACGACTTCGGCATGGTGGACGGCGGCGATGACCGTCCCCATCAGCACGACGCCGCACAGCACGGTGAGCCACGTTCCCACGCCTGCCACGAGCGCAGCAACGAGCGAAGCGAGCGCCAACACAGGGATAAGCCAGGTCCAGATAGGCATGTTGTCGGTTGTAGCTCAGAAAGCGGTCATCCCGAAGATTAATCGCGAAGGACCGCAACCGGCCCGCAGTCGTCGTCGCGCCACGATGTGACGTGCGCCCCGTAGCCTAACTATTAAGTGAGCCGCCGTAGCTGGCAACAAATGCCGGTCGGCTTATCCCGGCGACAGCTTGGCAGTAAAAGTTCAAGTTGCCGTGGAATATCCATCAGCTCACCTGGATTGTCAACGTAGAGTTTTTCGTTAAAAAGCCGACCGGCGCGGCAGCTTTTTTACCTAACGATCGGCGGCCTATTTCGGCCAGACCATCGCAAAACTTCCGCAGGATTGAACTGTACGACGCTTCAATCGCCAGATGCAATTTCTCCGATAGGCTAATAGCGCAATGTTGAGAGCGAACGCGCCATACACCACTTGCTCATAACAATCGCTAGAAATGCCGATTGGCTGATGCTAAACGTTGACTGTTTCGAACGCAGTGTTTATGACGCGATATATAGGCATCGTATCGGGTATGTTTGAACTAGCCTTAGCTCTGCTGCCCAACGCGACCTAGGAACTCTGCATCGCCCGCACGGAACAACGTTCGAGGATAAGCCATTGGCAGAGCACGCCGTTACGATTCTCATTATTCTGAGCGTTGTTCTTATCGGTCTGCTGATCGTTCGGCCGTCGCTTACCGCGGTCACCGGCGGCAAGATTCTAGCCTTTATCGCCCTATTTATTTTGCCGATCACCGCGCTAGCATTGGGCTCGGCGGTTCATCTCAAAGAGGCCACATCCACCAGCTTCTGTCTATCCTGCCATCCGATGGAGGCCTACGGAAATAGTCTGCGCATTGACGATCCAACCTATCTTCCCGCCTTCCACTTCCAAAACAATCTCATTTCGCGAAGTGAAGCTTGTTATACCTGTCATACTAACTACGCGATGTTTGGCGGCTTACACGCCAAGCTCGGCGGCCTCAAGCATCTCTACGTCTACTACTTCGGGACGGTCCCGGAAAAGCTCGCTCTTTATGAGCCTTACAACAATCGTGAATGCCTGCACTGCCACGACGGCGCGAGATCGTTTGAAGAAACCTCGCCTCACAAAGAAATGCGGGAGCAGCTGGGCACCAATGACATGTCATGTCTGACCTGTCATAACAAGATCCATGACGTTCCGCAGGTGGACACGATGAAGCTGTGGAAAGGACCGTGATGATGGCCGAGATTACCTATCGATTGCAACGAAGGCTCAAGATCGCCGCTTACCTGCTGATTGCCGGGCTGCTGGTGGAAGCCGTGACGTTGTACTGGTCCAGCCCCCTGAGTTTCATGCTTTTCATCGGGGTCGGCGGAACTCTCATCGGTTTGGGCATCATCGTTTACCTCACGGCCATCGTTGACCCCATGAACCGGCCGAACGCGACGGCTGAAACAATGTTTCGAGGACGTAAAAGAACGAATTTCAAATGAGGAGAAAAGCAATGAACATAGCGCGTACATTAGCGATCAGCAGCATCGTTTGTTGTTCGGCTGGCCCGTTTCACGGGTTGTGGCCGCTGATGCCCAGGCGGGTAAGGTAGTGTATGACAAAAATTGCGCGGGGTGCCACGGCGCCGACGGCAAAGGAAATCCGGTCTATGATCAAAGCTCCTCGGAGAAAAAGGCTTGAATATCGTCACTCTCATGTGGATCGTCACGCGGAGATCTCCGTGACTAGCTCATAGTTTCTTACTTACTGGACTCGTGCCAAAACCCCCTCGCAGTCGGCCGATTACTGGCGACTGTGCACCATCTTTCGACTCTTTTTCTTCGCGATCTTCACCGCGGCCTTTCTGCCCTGGGTGCTCGCGCCATGTTGGACTAAGGTCCAATATGCGCCCCAGCGGCTTCCTGATACGCGTTTAAGAAAACTCATCCCGGGCTACCACGTCCAATACTGAATCGAGCGGCATAGAGATGGAGGAAGAGCCATGAACGACCAAGTCGATGTCATTGCCGGAACCGGTCTCGACCTCAAGGCGCGAAAGAGTCACTGGCCGGCGCGTTTGGATTTTGCCCAGAGCGCGAGCGGATTGTTCTTGGGCCTCTTCATGTGGGGCCATATGGCTTTCGTATCGACGATTCTGATCAGCAACGATGCCATGTGGTGGGTGACCAAGATGTTCGAGGGACAGTTTATTTTCGGCAAAGCTTATCCCGGTATCGTGGCTGCAGTCGTCGCCGTGGTTTCGTTCCTGTTCGTGCTCCATGGCTTGCTCGCCATGAGAAAATTTCCTGCGAACTTTCAAGAATACAAAGGTTTCGCCAGCCACCGGCAAATGCTGCGCCATGAAGACACCACACTTTGGTGGGTGCAGGCGTGGACCGGCTTCGCGCTCTTCTTTCTGGCTTCGGTTCATCTCTACCAGATGCTCATGCATCCCGGCGACATCGGCCCTTACGAATCGGCGGAGCGCGTGTGGAGCGGCCGCTGGTGGCCGCTGTATCTCGTCTTGTTGTTTGCCGTCGAGCTGCACGGTGGAGTCGGCTTGTATCGCTTGGCGGTAAAGTGGGGCTGGTTCGAAGGCAAAGATCCGAATCGGACGCGCAAGATGCTCAAGCGGCTCAAGTGGGCGATCACGATTTTCTTTCTCACGCTCGGGCTGCTCACCTTGGCCGCATACATGAAACTCGGCCACGAGCGCCGCGACCGGTTAGGCGAGCGCTATGTGCCATCCCACGCCGCGCCGGCCCAGCAACGCTAGCGGGGCCAAAATTCGAAGCACGAAACCCGAAATCCGAAACAATCTCAAATGATCAAAATACGGAAAATTCTAAACGAGAGGCATTCGGATTCGGTAATTTGGATTTGCCGGTTTTGAAAATTTTGTCTGTCTTTGTTTCGGATTTCGATATTCGGATTTCGAATTTGTTTCGCTGGTTGTTGGCAGGAGAAAATTCTTGAAGTGCTTCTGACGAACATTTCAAAAGGAAGAAGTTAAGCCATGAAAATCATTTACACCGACGTTCTGGTTGTCGGCGGAGGTCTTGCCGGCCTGCGCATCGGCATCGGCGCCAAACGGCGCGGTCATGACGTGATCATTCTGTCTCTCGTGCCGCCGAAGCGCTCGCATTCCGCCGCGGCACAAGGCGGTATGCAGGCGAGCCTCGGCAACGTCATCAAGGGCGAGGGCGACAACGAAGACGTGCACTTCGAAGACACGGTGCGCGGCAGCGACTGGGGCGCCGACCAGGAAGTCGTGCGCATGTTCGTCGACACCGCGCCCAAAGCGGTGCGCGAGCTGGCGGCTTGGGGTTTACCATGGAGCCGCGTCACCAGAGGCGACCGCGACGTGATCATCAACGGTCAGAAAGTCACGATCACCGAGCGCGATGAAGCCCATGGATTGATCGCCCAGCGCGCCTTCGGCGGCACCAACAAGTGGCGCACTTGTTATGTCTCGGACGGCACGGGGCACGCGATGCTGTTTACGATGAGCGACCAAGCGATCGCTCATCAGATCCCGGTGCACGAGCGCGCCGAAGCGATCGCCTTGATCCATGACGGTGCTCGTTGTTATGGCACCATAGTTCGCAACTTGGTCACCGGCGAGTTGGTAGCCTACGTCTCGAAAGCCACCGCGATTACCGGGGGCGGTGCAGGGCGGCTCTATCGCGTGACGACGAATGCGGTGATCTCCGAAGGTATTCCGACCGCCATCGCGCTGGAGACCGGCGTTGCCACCCTGGGGAACATGGAGGCGGTACAGTTCCATCCGACGCCTGCCTTTCCGGCAGGCATTCTTCTGACCGAGGGCGCGCGCGGTGACGGCGGCTTGCTGAAAGACGTCGACGGCCACCGTTTCATGCCCGACTATGAGCCGGAGAAAAAGGAGCTCGCCTCCCGCGACGTGGTTTCACGGCGCATGGAAGAGCACATCGCCAAGGGCAAAGGCGTCAAGTCGCGATTCGGCGACCATCTGTGGCTGGATATCACGCTATTGGGCGAGCACCACATCAAGCACAACCTGCGTGAGGTTTACGAGATCTGTCATTACTTTCTTGGCGTCGATCCGGTGAAAGACTGGGTGCCGGTGCGGCCGGCACAGCACTACACCATGGGCGGCGTGCGCACGAATTATACCGGCGAAAGTCCGACCTTGAAGGGATTATTCTCGGCCGGCGAAGCGGCGTGCTGGGACATGCATGGCTTCAACCGGTTGGGCGGTAACTCGGTGGCCGAGACAGTGGCAGCCGGCATGATCGTCGGCGAGTTTATCGCCGACTTCTGCGAGAGGGACAAGGCCGGGAATATTCCTACCGGCGTGATCGAGGAAGCGCTGCGCCGGGAGCAAGCCAAGATCGACGTATTGATCGACGGCCGCGGCACGGAAAACGCCGCGACGATCATGGGCGAGATGCAGACGCTCATGACGAATAAAGTCGGCATTTTTCGTCGCGGCCCAGTGTTGGAGGAGGCGGTGCACGAGTTACAGCAACTCTTATTGCGCAGCCGCAACATTGGCCTGCGCTATAAGGCGCGGGGCGCCAATCCTGAGCTGGTGACGGCCTATCGGGTGCAGAAAATGCTCAAGATGGCGCTGTGCGTCGCCTATGGCGCGCTCCAGCGAACCGAAAGCCGCGGCGCTCACTTCCGCGAGGACTTCCCGCGCCGCAACGACGCCGAGTGGCTGAACCGCACCTTGGCGACTTGGAAGTCGGAAAGCGACACCCTGCCGTCGCTCGCCTACGAAAAAATCGATGTCATGAAAATGGAATTGCCGCCGGGCTGGCGCGGCTACGGCGCCAAGGACCACATCGATCATGCCGACACGGCCAGACGCATGGCGGAGGTCGATGCGCTCAAGCAATCGCGAGATGGCGCGGATCGCTTTACGGTACAGGCGAAGCTGATGCCCTACGAGCATCTGTTGCCGAAGACCCTGCGCGGCAAGAATGAACGGCTTGGCGAAACGATTGCGGACCGTGGAGAGCCTCGCGACCTGCGAGCAGGATAAAATTTCGGACCCGAGTGAATGCGAGAGCGTTCAGCGTTGAACTAACGTTTCGCAATGCGCAATCGAGACGGATCACCTTGAAGCGGCTCGAGTCCCCCTTTTTGCGGTATTGTAGCGGGACACGAAAGGAGTATCCGCCATGGCTGAGACTCGGATCGAGAAAGATACTATGGGCGATATTGCGGTCCCATCGGACCGTTACTGGGGCGCGCAGACACAGCGGTCTCTCAAATATTTTCAGGCGGGGGCGGGACGCGACACGATGCCGAGAGAGCTCATCAAGGCTTTCGGCATCCTCAAAAAGGCCGCCGCGATGGCCAATGTCGAGCTGGAACTTTTGCCTAAGGAAAAAGGCGATCTGATCATTCAGGTCGCCGACGAGGTCATCGCGGGCAAGCTCGACGAACATTTTCCGCTGGTCATTTGGCAGACCGGTTCGGGTACCCAGACCAACATGAACGTCAACGAGGTGATCAGCAACCGGGCCATCGAAATTTCCGGCGGCGTAATGGGGAGCAAAAAACCCATCCATCCGAACGACGACGTCAACAAAGCGCAAAGCTCCAACGACACCTTTCCCACCGCCATGCATATCGCTGCAGTGGAGGTGTTGGGCCGGCTGGTCGAAGCATTGAAGGATTTGAAGAAAACTCTTGAAAACAAGGCGAGCGCTCACGCCAACGTAATCAAGATCGGCCGCACTCACCTCATGGACGCCACGCCGCTCAGCCTGGGTCAAGAGATTTCGGGTTGGGCGCAGATGGTGGACCACGGATTACAGCGCATCGCCGCGACTCTGCCTCAACTGTACGAGCTGGCTCTCGGCGGCACGGCGGTTGGAACCGGCCTCAACACACATCCCGAGTTCGCCACCAAAGGGGCGGCAAAGATCGCATCGCTGACCAACCAACCCTTTGTCAGCGCTCCGAACAAATTCGAAGCTCTGGCCGGCCACGACGCGCTGGTTTTCGCCCATGGGGCGCTCAAAACGTTGGCGTGCTCCCTGATGAAGATTGCCAACGACGTGCGCTGGCTCGCCTCGGGTCCGCGGGCGGGCCTGGGGGAAATCAGCATTCCGGAGAACGAGCCCGGCAGCTCGATCATGCCGGGCAAGGTCAACCCCACGCAGAGCGAGGCACTCACCATGATCTGCGCCCAGGTCTTGGGCAACGACGTGGCTGTCAACATCGGCGGAGCCAGCGGCAACTTCGAGCTTAATGTCTTCAAGCCGCTGATGATCCACAACTTCATTCACTCGGCGAAGCTTTTGGCCAAGGGGGTCGAGGGTTTCACTCGATCATTGTGTCGCCGGCCTCCAGCCCAACGCCGCCCGCATCGACGAGCTGATGAAGAAAAGCTTGATGCTGGTGACCGCGCTCAACCCGCACATCGGTTACGACAACGCGGCCAAGATCGCCAAAAAGGCTCACGCCGACGGCACGACCCTCAAAGAAGCCGCGCTGGCGCTTGGGTTGGTGAAAGCGGAGGACTTCGACAAGTGGATCAAGCCCGAAGAAATGATCACTCCGGGAATGTGAGCCTGGTCTCGCAGTGGTGTGCGTAGGGTGACCGGCTTGAACGGAGCGAAGCGATTGAACGGAGGCGCTGCAGCGCCGGTTGAACGAAGCGCGAAGCGCGATTGAACCTAGGTTTAATTGAAGGAGAGTTGAAAATGGAAAATAAAGCCGTGCCCCGCAAGCTGAAGATCAGCGTTCTGCGCTTCAATCCGCAGGAGCCGGGAAGCGTGCCGCGCATGCAGACGTACGAGATCGAAGAAGCCGAAGGCATGACGCTGTTCATCGCGCTCATGGAGATTCGCGAGAAACAAGATCCATCACTGGAGTTCGACTTCGTCTGCCGCGCCGGCATCTGCGGCAGCTGCGGCATGTTGATTAACGGCAGTCCGACCCTCGCCTGCCGCATGTTGACGAAAGACTTGGGTACTGAGATCTCGTTGGCGCCGCTGCCGGTTTTCGAGCTGATCGCCGATCTCTCGGTCAACACCGGCAAGTGGATGCGCGGCATGAGCGAGCATCTAGAGACCTGGTTGCATATGAAGCAGCCGGAGGTCGATCTGCGCAGGTTCGAAGAGAAGATGGAGCCGGAGCTTGCCGAAAAAATCTACGAGCTCGATCGCTGCATCGAGTGCGGCTGTTGCGTCGCCGCCTGCGGCACGGCGCGCATGCGCGAGGATTTCGTCGGCGCAGTGGGACTCAACAAAATCGCGCGCTTCCGTCTCGATCCGCGCGACCGGCGCAACGATGACGATTATTTCGAGTTGATCGGCGATGACGACGGCGTTTTCGGCTGCATGTCGCTTATTGCTTGTCACGACGTCTGTCCGAAGGAGCTGCCACTGGCGACTCAAATCGCGTTTCTCAGACGTAAAATGGTTTCGGTTGGATTGAAATAGCGTGGGAAAGCGGGTTGTAACAACCCGCAGCGGCGGAAAAGGAGGCTCATATGAGTAAGGTAGAAACCGGGACGGTAACGCCCGCCGTAAGTGCCAAGAAAGAGAGCTCTAAAAAAATCGGCTGGAAACATTTCGCCCCGATTGTTGTGGCGCTCATTGTTGCGCTCATCCCTGCGCCGGCGGGGCTGCCACAGTATGCGTGGTACTACTTCGCCATTTTTGCCGGCGTCATCGTCGGTCTGATGTTCGAACCTTTGCCCGGTGGCGCAATCGGCTTGATCGCCGTGACTTTGGTCGCGCGACTATCCGAGTACGTCCTCTACTCGCCGGAGCAACTCGCCAAGCCCGGTTTTAACGCGCTTAACGCCTCCTTGAGCTGGGCGCTTTCGGGCTTCTCGAATAGCACGGTTTGGCTGATCTTCGGCGCGTTCATGTTTGCTCTCGGTTATGAAAAGACCGGCCTCGGCCGGCGCATCGCGCTGATGCTGGTAAAGGCGATGGGGCGAAAGACACTGACTCTCGGCTACGCGGTAGTGATTGCCGATACGATTCTGGCGCCGTTCACTCCTTCCAGCACCGCGCGCAGCGGCGGGACGATCTATCCGGTAATCAAAAATTTGCCGCCCCTCTATGATTCGAACCCCAACGACCCATCCATGCGGCGCATGGGCTCCTATCTTATGTGGGTGGCGATCGCGGCGACTTGCATAACCAGCTCAATGTTTCTCACCGCTCTGGCCCCCAACCTGCTCGCCGTCGAGCTGGTGCGAAAGACCGCGCAGATCGAGATCGCGTGGATCGACTGGTTTAAATACTTCGCTCCCGTCGGCATCCTTCTGCTCGCGGTGTTGCCGCTGCTGGTCTACTGGATCTATCCGCCCCAGGTGAAGGAGGGAGCGGAGGTCCAGAGCTGGGCGGCCAAGGAGCTGGAGAAAATGGGCTCGTTCACGAAGCGAGAGATTATCCTGGCAGTTCTAGTCCTGATCGCTCTGGTGATGTGGATTTTTCGAGGGGATGAAGTGAACGCCACCACCGCTGCGCTCATCGTCATCTCATTGATGCTGCTGACCAGCGTGGTAACCTGGGATGACATCGTCAAAAATTCCGCGGCTTGGAACACGTTGGCGTGGTTCGCGACCTTGGTCGCGCTCGCCGACGGCCTGACTCGCGTGGGGTTCGTGAAGTGGTTTGCGGAGACCGTCGCGAGTCAACTGACCGGCACTCCGCCGGCAATAGCGGTTGCGATGCTGCTGCTGATCAATTTTTTCGGCCACTATTTGTTTGCCAGCGTCACGGCCCACGTTACCGCAATGATTCCGGTGCTGCTCGCGGTCGCGTCGACGATTCCCGGAGTCAACATGCATACGCTCGCTCTCGGTCTCTGCTTGCAGCTCGGCATCATGGGCATCATCACGCCATACGCGAGCGGGCCAAGCCCGGTGTACTACGGCAGCGGGTATCTGCCGGCCGCCGACTACTGGCGCCTCGGCGCGATTTTCGGCGTGATCTTCTTCGCCGTATTTCTGGCCATCGGCGTGCCTTGGATGCTGGTCATACGGTAAACCGCGAATTTTGAGATACCAGGATGATTCAAATTCAGCTCACGAGGAGATTTCGCGGAATAATCCCGCCATTGGCGGCAGCGCTCATTGTTGGTTGCACACCTTTATATTTGGCGGATACACACACCACGTCTACTCCGAGGCCACCGTCTTTCAATGTCACCGAACTGGCGCACGAGCAGGTGGCAACACTTGGCCTTCTCACGCCGGCCGGTCTCCAGGGCTTCAACCCGCCTCTGTCTCACGCCCTCAACGCGGCGCTCTCGGAAACGTCCCCTCCCATCCGCGGAATTGCGGCTCATGAGGCAGTGAATGTGCTCAATCAACAGGGCCTGGCCGCGGAGTACGGCACCTTGATCGCGGGCTTTGGTCGCGGGGGCATTCTGGAGAGCAAGCCGCTACGGCAGATCGGATCGGCCCTTTCCTCCCGTTACGTGCTGCTACCAGGGCTCGCGGAGTTCAATCAAGTCATCATCGACCGGCTTTCGATTTACGGCTGGAACTTTATTCAGAGTCGGGTCACGACGCTGAGACTGTGGCTGCAGCTATGGGACACGCAGACGGGAAAGATTGTTTGGGAGTCAGCTGGGGAAGTCACCGTGGCGACCAAGCTCCTAAGTTCGGAGCAGACCGTCGCTCTTGACGAGATCGCGCGGAAGCTGTGGCTGCGCATGATCCAGGATAACTTGCTCGAAGGGAAAACTGGATCGCATTTTTTCTTCACCAGTTGAGAGAGAGAAGTCTAGATGGATATCCACGCTTTAAACTACTTGGTGCATTTCTCGAACATCCTGCTGGTTGTATCGTACTCGGTGCGGGAGATTTTGTGGCTGCGCTGGTTTGCGGTTGCCGCCGCCCTCACCAACATCCCCTACTTCCTCCTTCAGGATACTGTGCTCTGGCCACCGGTTCTCTGGGCGCTCGTATTCACCGCGATCAATCTCTATCAGATTGTGCGCATCTATCTCGAGCGACGTCCGATCGTGCTATCCCAGGACGAACAGAAGCTTTACGATCTAGGGTTCCGTTCGCTTCGTCCGCGCGAGTTCGTTTCACTGTCGCTCGTGGGCGAGTGGAAGAGCGCCGAGGCCGGCGAGAGGATCGTAACCGAAGGGGAGCCGGTTTCGTGCGTCTGCATCCCGATCACCGGGAGCGCAGACGTACGCAAGCAGGGTGCGAGTATCGGGGCGCTGAGACCGGGGCACATCATCGGCACCGCGCTGGCCCTCACGGGCGATCCATCACCGGTGGAAGTGACCTTCACCGAACCCGCACGTTACATGCGCTGGTCGCTTCCGAGCCTGCGAAGTTTCATGGACAAGCGGCCGGACCTGCGCGCCACGCTGCAAGGTCTCGTGAACCGCGACTTGGCCGGAAAACTGGAACGACTGTTCACGTGAAAGAACATAGCGGTGGTCGAGAAAGCGGCCCGCGGTTGTTGGCGTGATCTTCTGCGCCGTATTTCTGGCCATCGGCGTTCCTTGGATGCTGGCCATACGGTAAAACCCACGAACCACAGAAGGAGAAGGCTATGTTATCGGATTACTCCCGGATGGAGCACGACTTCCTCGGCGACCGCGAGGTTCCGGCGGATGCCTATTACGGTATCCAGACACTCAGAGGCAAGGAGAACTTCCATATCACAGGCATGCCAATCTCGCGGGAGCCCCATTTCGTCAAGGCGTTCGGGTATGTCAAAAAGGCCGCCGCGATGGCGAATCGCGATCTTGGCGTGCTCGATCCGAAGATTGCTAACGCGATCATCGGCGCCTGCGATCGGCTGATCGCCGGTGAGATGGTGGACCAGTTCATAACGGACTTTATTCAGGGCGGCGCGGGTACCTCGACCAACATGAATGCCAACGAGGTGATTGCCAATCTCGCCCTCGAGAGCTTGGGTCACCAAAAGGGCGAGTACCAGTACGTCAATCCGAACGATCATGTGAACTTCGGGCAGTCCACGAACGACGTCTATCCGACCGCTTTCCACCTCGGGCTGATCCTCCGGCTGGAAAGCTACATGGAGGCCCTACGCCAACTCCAGAAGGCTTTCTTCGCCAAGGCTCGGGAATTCGACAAGGTGCTCAAGATGGGCCGCACCCACCTGCAGGACGCGGTCCCCATGTCCCTCGGTGCTGAATTTCACGGTTGGGGCACGACGATCGGTGAAGAAGTGGAACGACTCGCCAGCGTGAGGCAGCTGCTTCAATGCGTGAACCTGGGCGCCACCGCAATCGGCACCACCGTGACCGCAGCACCCGGTTATCCCGCGCTCGCGACGAAACATCTTGCCGACATCACCGGCATAAAGTTCTGTTTGGCCGAGGACCTGATCGAGGCCACGTCGGACACCGGCGATTATGTGCTGCTATCCGGCGTGATCAAGCACACCGCGGTCAAGCTCACCAAGATCTGCAATGATCTCCGTATGCTGGCTTCAGGGCCGCGCTCCGGTCTGAACGAGATCAACCTGCCGCAGATGCAGCCGGGCTCTTCGATCATGCCGGGCAAGGTCAATCCGGTGATTCCTGAGGTCGTAAATCAGACCAGCTTCCTGGTGATCGGCCTCGACGTTACGGTGACGCTTGCGGCGTCAGCCGGGCAGCTGCAGCTCAACGTCATGGAGCCGGTCATCACTTTTGCGCTCTTCGCCTCGATTGCGACCATGGAGCGCGCGGTCAATAGTCTGCGTGTGAATTGCGTGGAAGGCATCACGGCCAATGCCGAGCGCACGCGTGACATGGTGCTGAATTCTCTCGGCATCGTGACATTGCTCAAGCCCACGCTCGGTTACAAGCAATGTGCCGAGCTCGCCCGGGAAGGATACGAGACGGGCAAAAGTCTGCACGACATCGTTGTCAAAGAGAGAAAGCTTCTTACCGAGGAAAGATGGAACGAGATTTTTTCGTTCGAGAATCTGATCAACCCAAGTTCGAACAATGACGGCGAAGCCGGCGCTTCTCCGAAGGTGGACCCGTGACGGTTGCCATTTTGCTGCAATCCATGGTCGTACTTGCGGGAATTTGGGTCCGCGCCCGCTTGAGCGGCATCGGCTTGGGACTATCGGACGCTGTGGGACTGGTGATTGTTCTAGCCATGAGCCTCTCCGCATGACGGCCGCGAATTTCACACGCATCGGTTTACTCGGCGGGCCAGTGCTGGGGCTGTTTTGCTATCATCTGCTGCCGCTTCAGTACTCGACCGGGTCCGGGCAGTGGGTCGAGTTCACGGCCGCGGGCCGCGCTACCCTCGGCATGATGGTCTGGATGGCGACATGGTGGATCACCGAGGCGGTGGATATCGAGGTTACGGCGTTGCTGCCGATCGCGACATTCCCGCTGTTCGGCATTGCGCCTTTGAGTAAAGTTCTCCCGCCTTATGCCGCAGACGTGATCTTCCTCTTCATGGGTGGTTTTATCATCGGCCTCGCCATCGAGCGCTGGGGCCTCGACCGGCGCATCGCCTTCTTCACTCTTCGGTTGGTCGGCGCGCGCCCGAGCGCGATCGTCGGCGGCTTCATGGCCGTCACCGCGTTCCTGAGCATGTGGGTTTCGAATACCGCGTGTGCAGCCATGATGGTGCCGATCGCGTTGAGCATCATCGACCTCGTGTTGCGCAGCCGTGGCGGGGCCGGTCTGAAGGAATCCGGGGGCATACCGCAGGACCGCATTCCCGAGCGCAATTTTGCCACGGGTCTGCTACTTTGCGTCGCCTACGCGGCATCGATCGGCGGGGTCGCGACCATCATCGGCTCTCCGCCCAACGGCATCGCGGTACGCTACCTGCAGCAGACGTTTCAGCAGGAAGTGAGTTTTTTCGACTGGCTGCTGGTGGGCGGGCCGTTCACGCTGATCTTCCTCCCGATCGCCTGGTTGCTGATTACCCGCGTGTTATTTCGCGCTGACATCGGCGAAATTGCGGGCGGCCGGAAGCATTTCGACGAAGAGTACCGCAAGCTGGGCCCGCTCACCCGAGGCGAGAAGGTGGTCTTGGCCGTATTTTCCCTGAGCGCGCTTCTCTGGACCTGCAGCCCGTTGCTCAAACCGATCGCGATCGCGGGCATGAAGCCGCTGGCTGGGCTCTCCGACACCGGCATTGCCATGCTGGCAGCGATGGCGCTGTTTTTGATTCCGGTGGACCGCGCCAACTGCGTCCGCGCAATGGACTGGGGCACGGCTGTGAAACTGCCCTGGGGTGTGCTGATGTTGTTCGGCGGCGGCCTCACGCTCGCAGCTTCGATCGAAGCGAACGGCGTCTCAGATTTCATCGGCAACGCGAGTCGCGGCTTTGCCGGCTTGCACCCCGTTCTACTCCTGCTTGCGATTACGACCATGACCGTATTCCTTTCCGAGCTCACCTCCAACACAGCGCAGGTGGCGACCATGCTTCCGGTGCTTGCTGCTATGGCGCCAAAACTCGGAATCGATCCTTATGCCCTGGTCATCGCGTGCACCTTGGGTGCGAGCAGCGCCTACATGATGCCGGTGGGCACGCCGCCGAATGCAATCGTGTTCGGAACCGGGCTGGTGCGCATGCCGCAGATGATGAAGGCGGGAATCTGGCTGAACCTATCCGGCATCCTGGTCATAACGGCGCTGTGCGCGCTGTTACTCTAAAGATAAAAGCTATGCCGGTTACTAACTCTCCTGCAACGAACAAGGCCCGCGCACCGCTACAAGAAAGGAAACTAGCCATGCATCGGTCGCGACAACTCCGGCACATCGCGTGTGTGCTCCCGATACTTGTAATCGTGATGATGGGGGCGGCGCCCGATCTGGGGCCGCTCCGAGCCGAGCCGGAATCTCTCGAACAAGCGAAGCCCGAGCTGATCGAGCGAATCCGAGCCGACCAGTACGATTATTTCCGATTCGTCAACCGCTCCTGGATCGCGCGTGCCTGCGACATATTCGAGGCAGATGTGCGGGACCTGCCAGTCGTGCGGTTGCACGGCGACGCGCATGTCGAACAGTTCGCGGTAGCGCAGGATGAATGGGGGCTCGACGACTTCGACGACTCCGCTCGAGGCCCGGCCGCTATCGATATCGTGCGGTTTCTGGGCTCCATCGATCTCGCGGTTCGTCAGCGTTCCTGGGAAAGAGATCGTGACAGGTTGTTTGATCGATTTATCGAAGGTTATAAGCGGGGTCTCACCGAGCCTAACTATCGGCCCCCTCCGCCCGACATCGTGCGTCGGCTACGCGCCCAGGCGCCACCGACACGCGCGGCGTTCCTTGCGTGGGGCGAGACCAGGATGCAACCTCTGGCCGATGAGTCAATGAAGGCTGTCATCGCAGGGATCGAAGCGTCTGCGCAGGTCCTGCTGCGCGAGCGGCCCGATGTTGCGCCGGAGTATTTTCGTGTGGTTCGCGCCGGCTCGCTTTCAGGCGGAGTCGGCAGCGCCGTGAATCCGAAAATCATGGTGCGCGTGCAGGGGCCGTCGGACGATCCAGCCGACGATGAGCTCCTCGAGATGAAAAAGATCGGAGATCTCAGCGGCCTACGTTGCCTTCAGACGCCTACGGTTCAACCAACGCTGCGCATCGTCGAGGGAAGCAAAAAGATCGGTCGGCTGCAGTACAGCATACTGGCCGCTGGACCCGAGCTAGTTGTCCCTGAGGTGATGTCCCGTGGGGAGCGGTTGCAGGATTGGTGGGTCCGCAGTTTGGATCCGTCCTACCGTCAGATTCGTTTGGCCGAACTCCAGTCCGTCGCAGACCTCGCCGCCATCGTCTACGATTCCGGCGTGCAGCTCGGCGCGGCCCGCTTTCAGGGCCAGACGGTGCAGCTGAGCGAATACGACCGGAAACGCATACTCGGCGGGACGGGCAGGCTCGAGAAACGGTATCGCGAGGAAACGTCGAAAATGGTCGGTGACCTGCTCCGCGGATGGCGTGAGCTCGGAGCACGATGAGAGAACTATCGTGCCCAAACGTCCGGCTGGGGCAACAGACGCTGCTCTGCTTAGAGGTCAGCTTTCGGTATCAATCGCTGCGCACATTTGATTTGAGTAACGATCAAATATGAAGCGTCTTCGGATCATGCTTGAAATCGTTCCTCATGTTTAACAGCCAACGCAGTTTTTTGATGCTCTCCGGTTCCTTCTCACAGCGCGCTTATGGTGCGCTGTTATTGGTGTTCGGCCTGATTGCCATCATTACGGCTTTTAGTGCAGGCGCTTGGGCGATTTCCATACTGGGCCTCATCCTGCTGCTCGCCGGCGTTGTCCAGATCGTCCACGGCCTACAAACACAATTGCCGTCTTCGACCTGGGCAACCTATCTCACGGGCGTGTTGATGATACTCGGCGGGTTACTGCTTTTCGCCCGGCCGGTCATGGTCATTGGCGGACTGTTGGCGCTCATCGCGCTACTCATGGTGGCAGACGGCGTCGCGAAGATCGTCAGAGCATTCAAGGGTAAGGCCGGTCAAGCGCGCTGGTGGACAATTTTCAACGGCATCGTCAATTTCCTCCTCGCGTTGCTGATTTGGCGGCAGGGCGCCTCCACGGGAGCCGTTGTTCTTGGGGTCGGCCTCGGACTTTACATCATGTCTACCGGGTGGACGGCGCTCTTCGCTCCAGACGAAGGCATCGAAAACGTCGATGTCGCTCAGGCGGCCAATGAACATCCGGATGAACGACTGGGCCTGCCGCCGCACGCCGAATTCGGCCGGCTCCGTGTAGCCGCCGTCGAGCGCGAACTGGCGGCGCTGCCGATCGATACCTTCTGGATCATCGTTATGATCTTGGTGTTCTTCGCTATCCACGCCGGACGTCTGCAAGCAGATTGGACCTGGCTTGGCCTGATTTCGCCGCTGGTCGCCGTCATCGGCGATGTACTGACGGCGTTGCTTGTCGCGGTGCTTCTGCTTCCCCTCTGGCTCACGCTGCGGCGGCTTACGCGGCCCATCGAACGGCGCGCTTGGGAACAGCGCCTCTCGGATCAGACCCAGGAGAAGAGCTTGGGTCTCGGTGAGCGCGCCGTGAATTGGTGGCTCGATAGCCGGCTGCGCTGGGGCGTGCGCTTGCGGCTCACGCGCGGTTCGTTGCGCGCCGCTGTCTCACAGTGGCTCCGCACGGGCCTACCCATCGTCGCCGTGGTCGTCGCCATCAATCCGATCTGGGGCTTCAGCTGGTACTTCAACACCGAGAACTGGGCAAGCGCCTTCTGGGAGAAGGTCGCCGAAGCGCGCACCGACGCCTGGCGCGAGGCGATGATCGCGGCAGTCGAGCGCGAGGTGCTGCCGACCGGCGTGGCCAAGGATTCCTTGTTCGAAGTACGGCCCGAGGGCGTCGGCGACTCCACGGATTTCAGCTTCCTCGTCATCGGCGATCCCGGCGAAGGCGATCCGTCGCAGGCGTCTTTGCGCGACCGCTATCTGGACCTTGGCCGGCGCCCGGACGTGAAGATTTTTGGTTGTATCGTCGGACGTGATTTATCCCGGCGGGGCGATGCGTGATTACGAGTTCAACTTCTATCTGCCGTTCAAAGGCTTTGCCAAGTCGATCTATGCCATCCCCGGCAACCACGACTGGTTCGGCGCACTCGACGGTTTTGCGGCGAACTTAATGGAACCGGTCGCGGCGCAGGCGGCGATGAATGCGCGCGAGAAGTTAACCGAACTGGTTACGCCGCCTGACCGCCAGGGCGTCGTCAGCGCGATAAACGAGGCTGCGCGGTTGCGGAGTGAATATGGCATTCGAACCGCCGAGCAGCGCGCTCCGTTCTTCGAAATCCAAGGACGCGAGTTTGCCTTGATTGCCGCCGACACCGGCATTCTGCGCCGTTTCGATCCCGCGCAGTTGGCATGGTTCGAACGCGCCTTGGCGCGAGCGCAGGGCCGATTCACGATGGTCATCCTCGGCCATCCGTTCTATGCCGGGGGCGCTTACCAGGGCGTTGATGAAACTTTTGGCAGAATCCATCGTCTCCTGCGGCAATATAAGGTTCCGATCGTAATGGCGGGAGACACTCACGACTTCGAATTCTACCGGGAAGAATATAATAACGGCGACGGTCCGCGAGTGATGCATCACTTCGTCAACGGCGGCGGCGGCGCCTATCTCAGCATTGGCACCGCGCTCGACTGGCCTTCAGCGGCGCCGGTACGGGACTGGGCGTTTTACCCGAGCACAGAGGCCGTCCGCGCCAAGCTGGAGAGCGAGACCGGCCGGTGGAAATGGCCAGTGTGGTGGTGGATCAAGCGCTTCAAAGCCTGGCCGGCTTCGGTGGAAGCGCTGTCGGGGATGTTTGACTTCAATCATACGCCGTTTTTTCAGAGCTTCATGGAAGTTCGCGTGGAAGGCTCCGCGCGACGGGTGCGATTGATACTGCATGGCGTCCACGGACCGCTCCAGTGGCGCGACCTGCAGATCGGCGGCGCGACTCGTCCAAAGGGAGCAAGGCCGGACGATTTGGCCGAGTGGGTCGTGGCGATGGAGTGAACGCTATCAGGGAATTGGACGAGGGAATTTCGAAATCCAAAATAGGGGAATTCCCGATTAGAAAAAGTCTTACGAGATTATAACTTCGCTGCAGAGAAGGATTTGCGTTGCGCGTCATTGTCGAGCAAATCCACGACGATCGATATCCAGATTTTGGCACAGTAACGAGCGGGAGGTTGATATGACAAGATTCGTTCGGGTTTTACAATTCGGTATCATGATTATCGCGTTTCAAGCCTGTAGCTCGGGCGTTTCTCAGGATACGCGCCAATGGGCGCCGACCGCTGTGACGGACTTCAAAAGCGTCGCGGGAACCTGGGAGGGCATCTTGTCCGGAGTCGCGGGGCCGCGCGCGGATGAAGACTGGGTTCGTCTGACCATTTCGGAGACCGGCGCTTACGAATTTGCCAGCTATAGGACAATCGGCGTGTTCAGTGGGAAGGGCAAGTTCAACTTGACCGACGGAAAACTCACGGCGCAGTCCGATAAGGGCAAAATGGCGCTCCAGCTTTTCAGAGAGCCCGCAAAGGGTGAGCATATGCTCCGAGCCGAGGCGGCAACCAGCGACGGGCAAAAGTACTTGGCGCAGCTCAACCGGCGTGGAAGCAGTTGAAAATAACGACGGCACGATCGCTCGGAATCCCCGGTCGATTTGATCAACGATCGTAAAGCCGCGAAGGCGGCCTCCAAGACGGATGCGTCTATCTGCCCTCGAATAACAGACGCGCTCCCGTGAGATGATAGGAACCTCGCGCCATGAAACTGTCGCTGCGGCCTTCAGTCAATTGGCTGTTTGTATTTGTGCCCATCACGGTCGCGCTGGAGCACATTAGAGGTCTCCCCGCTCCGCTCGTGTTTTTCGCCGCGGCGCTTGCCATCGTTCCGATTGCGAGCTTGCTCGTTCACGCGACGGAACAGCTTGCGACTCGGACCGGTGACGCGGTCGGTGGCCTGCTGAACGCGACGTTCGGCAACGCGCCCGAACTCATCATCGCCGTGGTGGCGCTGCAGGCCGGTCTGCTCGACATGGTGCGCGCTTCCCTCATCGGCGCGATCCTCGCCAACCTCCTGCTCGCGCTCGGCATCGCATTCCTGCTCGGCGGCATCCGCTTCCATGACCAACGCTACAACCCCGGCGCCGCTCGGGTCTACAGTTCGATGATGCTTATCGCCGTCATAAGCCTGGGCGTGCCGAGCGCGTTCAGCCGCTTCTTTTCGCCCGAGGAGACCATTCGCCAGGAGGTGCTGCTCAATGTTGGCCTTGCCGTGGCGCTGCTGCTCACCTATGCGCTGTATCTCGTGTTCATGCTCAAGACGCATCCAGGCGCGTTTGCGACAGAGGGCGGCCACGAAGCGAACGCCGAAGAGGGCGCGCGCTGGAGTCTCCCGCGCGCAATCGGGAGCCTCGTGGCCGCTTCCGTGCTTGCGGCGTGGATGAGCGAGATCCTCGTCGGCGCGGCCGAGGGCACCGGCCGGGCGCTCGGCATGTCGCAGGTCTTTATCGGCATCGTGTTTCTCGCCATCGTCGGCGGCGCCGCCGAGAGCGGCTCGGCGATCGCGACAGCGCGGAAAAATAAGATGGACCTCGCGGTGGGGATTGCGCTCGGGAGTTGCATCCAGATCGCGCTCTTTGTGGCTCCGGTACTGGTCTTGGCGAGTTACTTCATTGCACCAGCGCCGTTCGAACTCTCATTTAGCCGCGCGGAAGTCGGCTCGCTGTTCCTCGCCGTATTGATCGGTACCCTGGTTTGCGGCGACGGTCAGTCCAACTGGTTCAAGGGCGTGCAGCTCACCACGGTGTACTTAATCATGGCGTTGTTATTTTACTTTATGCCTGAGGTGACGCCGGGATGAACAGAGCCAGCGAGGTCGGAGCCGCCAGTCCACGCACGCTCGGAAACGCGTACCTCTGCCGGCGTTACGAGATCTTGTTTTACACCCTCATCCTTACAATGGTGGCGGCTCCGCTTGTAGCCGCTTTAGAGTTGAACGGAGCGCTGCTCGAGTTCCTGCTAGCCGCCAATCTGCTCGCGGCGGTGATGCCGGTTAGCACCGGCAGAGGTCGCCGCGTCTTGCTGGCCATTGTAGCCGTGCTATGGCTGGCGCGTGCGGCGACCGCTTGGTTGGGTCATCCGGCAGTCTCGGCTCTGACACTTGGACTGTGGACACTGCTCGCGATGTTCGCAGCAGGCGGCGCTTTACGTTTTGCAATGCGAGCCACAACGGTAGATGCGGAGCATCTGTACGCGGCGCTTAGCGCCTATCTGCTCGCGGGAATTTTCTTCGGCATTTTCTATTGGGTTATTGAGCGCGCCGGACCGGGCACATTCGCCGCCCCCGCTGAGTTCTCGCGCATGAGCGCGATCTATTTTAGTTTCGTCACGTTGGCGACTCTTGGCTACGGCGATATCGTCCCGCGCACAGATGTGGCGCGCGGTCTCGCAATCGTCGAGGGAGTCGGCGGGCAGCTTTTCCTGGCCGTCTTGATTGCACGTTTGGTCAGCCTTTATGGTCGCGGCAAAGAAACCAACTAGATCGTCGCCCCTCGCCAGAAAAGACTCCAAAACGCACGGTCCAAGAGTTTGCGCCGGTGCGGCTGGCGTACTGCCCCATGTCGCAAACGGTATCGTCGAAAATTGTTCAAACAAGATCTGCATTAAGGATAGGGAGTCTGGGACGAGGACCAGACAGAAAGAGGTGAAGCGGTGGACGACAAAAAAATGAAAAATTTCATCAAGGCGGCGCGCAAAATCGCGAAGCCTTTCCGCGTCACGAACGACCGCTTTCGTCTGAAGGACTTTGACCCAGACGACACGCTGGGATTTGACTCTGAAGACAAACCGCGCGCCAAGGAAGCGCTTGCCATGGGCGTCGATCTCCTGGCGGAGATGCAAGATATGCTCTACGCTCAGGACCGTTGGGCCGTACTGCTCATCTTTCAGGCCATGGACGCCGCCGGAAAGGACGGCGCCATCAAGCATGTCATGTCCGGTATCAATCCGCAGGGCTGCCAGGTCTTTTCATTCAAGGCGCCGACCAGCGAAGATCTCGATCACGATTATCTTTGGCGGTGCATCAAATGTCTGCCCGAGCGCGGCCGCATTGGCATCTTTAATCGCAGCTATTATGAAGAGACGCTGGTGGTGCGGGTACATCGGGACTTCTTGGAGAAGCAGAAGCTGCCGGCTGAACTGATCACCAAGGACATCTGGAAGGAGCGTTTTCAAGACATCCGCAGCTTCGAGAGCTACCTGGCGCGCAACGGCGTTGCCATTCGCAAATTTTTTCTCCACGTCTCGAAGAAGGAGCAGAAGAAACGCTTCCTCGGGCGCATCGAGGAGCCCGAGAAGAACTGGAAGTTTTCGGCCAATGACGCCAAGGAGCGCGAATACTGGGACGACTACATGGAAGCATACGAAGACATGATTCAGAACACCGCCACCAAAGCGGCGCCCTGGTACGTCGTGCCCGCGAATAACAAGTGGTTTACGCGCGTGGTCGTCGCCGCTGCGGTGATCGATGCGCTGGACGATTTGAACCTGCATTATCCCAAAGTGGACGATGCAAAATTAAAAGAGCTGGCGGCGGCGAAGCGCGCGTTGCAAGCCGGAAAATGATGGCAAAATGTTTGATCTGGATTTGGCGCTCCGGTTCGGTGCCGCCCTCGGTCTCGGCTTATTGCTCGGCCTGGAGCGCGAGCGAAAGCGCGATGCCGAAGCCGAACTATTGTTCGGTGGGATCAGGACTTTCGCGCTGATCGCTTTATTGGGTGCCCTTGGTGCTTTCATGGAACGCGAGTTGAACCAAGGCTGGCTTGGTCTCGCCGCCTTCATTGCATTAAGCGCTCTGGTGATCGTCTCCTATGCGACGACGGCGGCGCGCGGCGAACTGGGAATTACCACTGAAGTCACCGCACTGCTCGCTTTCATTGTCGGCGCGTTGTGCGGCTGGCGGCACGTGGGGGTAGCCAGCGTCGCAACCGTGGTTTGCCTGCTGCTTCTCACCCTGAAGGATTTCTTGCACAGTCTGGCGCGGCGGGTGGAGGTCGCGGACGTCGAAGCGACGCTTACCTTTGCCGTCATCAGCGTGATTATCCTGCCGCTGCTTCCCAATCAGAATTTTGGGCCGCCGCCTTTGGACGTAATCAATCCTTACAAAATCTGGTTGATGGTGGTGCTGATCGCCGGGCTGAATTTTTTGGGTTATCTGCTGGTGAAAGTTCTCGGCAATGAACACGGCTTTCTTCTTACCGGCGTCCTCGGCGGTCTCGTGTCGAGCACGGCCGTCACCTTGAGTTTTTCTCAACGCAGCCGTCAGGAACCTGCCATGTCGTCGGCGTTTGTCCTGGCGATCGTGGTCGCGTGGACGATTATGTTTCTTCGAGTCCTAGTCATGGTGGGGGTGGTCAATAGGGCATTGGCAGCAAGCCTCGCCTTGGCGCTCGGATGCATGGCGGCGGTGGGACTGATTGTTTCCCTTGTTCTTTGGCGGCGCGCAAGAACACACGAGAAGGGAGTGGTGGCTGCGGGTGCAAACCCATTTGAGCTCAGCGAAGCGATTAAGTTTGGCTTGCTGTTCGGTATTGTCACGGTCGTAGCCAAAGCCGCGCAGACCTACTTCGGGGCAGCGGGACTTTATCTCGCCGGCGCACTTGCCGGACTCACCGACGTGGATGCCATTTCGCTGTCCATGGCTAATCTCGCTACAACCAATCCGGACAGCCTGGCAGTCGCGGCTCGTACCATTGTCATAGCCATTCTTGCGAATACGCTGGTGAAGGCCGGAATGGCCGTGTTTATGGGGGCTCCCCCGCTGCGCCGCACCGTCCTCTTGGCCACGGTTCTATTACTGATCGCGGGAACGGCCGGAAGCTGGCTCGCATGACCCATTGCATTGACCGGCGGAAAGACGGAAACGACAGTGCCGGAACCAGTTGTTTGAAAGAATCGCATGAACGAAGGAACAAGCGCGACGATGCAAGACCGGACCGTGCGCCTGGCGCGGCGCTTGGCGCTGTGTGAATTTTAGCGAAGCGAACGGGGAGCATGAATCACTATCCGACAGCTACAAAGGAAAACCAGTCCGCTACTGCCCCGCTGCGCTTCGACATAGTCGCCGGCCTGACAGCGGCGGCGGTGGTGCTGCCAAAGGCGATGGCCTATGCGACGGTTGCCGGCTTGCCCGTTGCGGTCGGCCTGTATACGGCGTTCGTACCCATGGTGATCTACGCACTGCTCGGTTCGTCGCGGGTACTAAGCGTGAGCTCCACCACCACGCTTGCCATCCTAGCAGGCACGCAGCTCGGTCTTGCCGTGCCGGATGGCGATCCTGGGAAGCTCGTGACGGCGACAACTACGCTGACCCTATTGGTTGGCGCGATGCTGCTCCTGGCGCGGGTGATGCGTCTAGGATTTGCCGCCAACTTTATTTCCGTGCCGGTGCTGACGGGCTTCAAAGCGGGAATTGGGCTTGTAATCGTGCTGGATCAGATGCCGAAGCTCCTAGGAATTCATATCGAGAAGCAAGGCTTCTTCCGCGATCTTCTCAGCGTCGCGGGTCATGTGCCGGAGACTTCGATGTTGACGCTTGCCATCGCCGCCGCGACGCTGCTCGTGCTAATCGGAATGGAGCGACTCATACCGCATTCTCCGGCTCCGCTGGTCGCGATTGGCGGCGGTATTGCTGCGGCATGGCTCTTCGGGCTACAGGCACTCGGGGTCTCAACGGTCGGCTCGATCCCGCAGGGCTTTCCTGCGCTGACGCTGCCGGACCTCGCGCTGGTCGAGGCAATGGTGCCGGGCGCGCTCGGAATGGCCCTGATGAGTTTCACGGAAACGATTGCGGCGGGTCGTGCGTTTGCGCGACCTGACGATCCGCCCATCGATGCCAACCGCGAGCTAGTCGCCACCGGAGCAGCCAATCTCGGCGGCGCGCTATTCGGCGCAATGCCCGCCGGCGGCGGCACCTCGCAGACCGCGGTCGTCCGCGCTGCGGGAGGTCGGTCGCAGAAAGCGTCGCTGGTCACCGCGGGCACGGCGGCGGCGACAATGCTGTTGCTCGCGCCGTTGCTGGCCTTGCTGCCCAATGCCACGCTGGCGGCGGTGGTCATCGTGTACTCGGTCGGATTGATCCAGCCGTTGGAATTTCTTGCCATTCGCAAAGTGCGGACAATGGAATTTCGGTGGGCGCTCATCGCCGCGCTAGGGGTACTGCTGTTCGGGACGCTCAAGGGCATCGTGGTGGCGATCATCGCGTCCCTGATCGGCCTTGCCAGCCAGGTCGCCTACCCGCGCGTGTCCATCATTGGGCGCAAGCGCGGAGCCGATGTGCTGCGACCGCTCTCGCCCGAGCATCCGGACGACGAGACCTTCGATGGCCTGTTGATCGTACGCCCCGAGGGACGTCTTTTCTTTGTAAATGCGCAGTATGTGGCGGAGCAGATCGGCGCGTTGATCGCGCAGCACAAGCCGCGTGTACTGGTGGTGGACATGAGCCGGGTTCCCGATATCGAGTACTCGGCGCTGCAAATGTTGATCGAGAGCGACAAGCGCTCCACCGAGCGCGGCGCCGTTGCGTGGCTTGTCGGCTTGAATCCCGGCGCGCTGGAGGTCGTGCGCAATGCTGGGCTAGACGAGCGACTCGGGCGTGAGCGGATGCTGTTTAACACCCGCGTCGCGATCGAACGCTACCAGGCGCTGCAGCGGAAGCCGGGCGCGCCCGAAGCTGACTAAGAATGGCGGACAGCACGTGAAGTCGATGGCGATTAGACAGAACGACAACGAGAAGCGCCAAGCTCATCAAGTACTGGCTGGAAGTCAGCCACGAGGAACAAAAGCGCCGTTTCGAAGCGCGTATCGTCGATCCGCTGCGGCAGGGGAAGCTGAGTCCCACGGATCTGCCGTCGCGCAGCCGCTGGTACGACTATTCGCGGGCGCGCGACATCATGGCTCGAGGCCACCGATACGAAAATTGCGTCGTGGTACATCCTGCGTTCGGACGACAAACGCCGCGCGCGCCTCAACTGCATCTCGCGTCTCCTGAGTCTCATTCCCTACGAGACGGTGCCGCGGGAAAAAGTGAAACTGCTCGAGCGCATCGAGACCGGCGCCTACGATGACCAAGCCACCTTGAGCGGCCGGAGCTTCGTCCCCGAGAAGTACTGAGGGGAGCGCCGATATGACCGAGCAATGATTTCCGTGCCGATGCAAAATTTCGGCACGCACCACAAGGAGGAACTCTGATGGCACAGGATACAAACGCGACGAAAGCGGTGGGTCTTGCAATGGAGGTCGCCAATGCGGACACGGTGTATCGAGACTTCTATCTTAGGCGGGCGAGACAGCTTTTGAGCCCCACGCTGGATGAATCCGCCTACCGATCGATCGGCTCGACGGAAACGGAAATAGAAGAGGTCCTGCGCCGCAGCCGAACTGCGGTGCTCCAGCGCGACTGGGGGCATGCCGCCGAGCTGTCGGGACAGATCGACAGCATGCGCCAGCGGTTAGCGAAGATGGGCAAACTTGCCGCAATCGGGAAAGACGTGTATGAGGCTGAACCAATTGTCTTTGACCCATTTTCACCGGGAAAACACTTGGGGCCGAATGCACAGGCGTCTCAAGCAAGCCAGCGCACGCACGCGATGGATGCGCTCGCGTCGCTGGCCAAACTGGACGGCGGCGCGAAGCCATTTTATGAGAAGCGGCGCAGTTATTTTTCCGGACTGGAAGTGAAGACTGCGGCGGTTTCGCAAAAGGGCGCGCAGCGCGACCGGGCGCAAGCGGAGAAGCTCGCGATGGAAGCCGCCGAGCGCGGCGACACTGCGGCGCTACAGCGGCTGGCGAAAGAATTGCGCGACTGGAAAGAGAGCAAAACCGCCGTGACGAGCGGAAGCGCGCCGGTTACGTCAGGTCGCTACGAATCTCCCATCGATCTCGCTGCGCCGTTCGCGCCGAAAGTGGTCGAACGGGCTCGGGCTTTTGGCCTTGCGGAGGCGCGGACCGCGCCTTATGCCGAATTCGCAAAGGCGCGCGAAATTATCTATATGCATGTCGACCAGCCTCTTCCGGCCCGTCCGGATATGGAGCGTGAAGGCGTGCTGCATGCCAGGACCATGGCCGAGAAAGAGCTTCCGGTCGGGTTCGACTCCGAAGAGCCTCGAATTCTGGCGGGTCAGTTCATTCAGCAGATCTTTGTCAATTCGGGAGGAGCGCGCTACCTTCCTCCGCTCGCCAACGAAACGGTGCTGGTGGAGGACTTCGACGAAAATGAATCGGCGGCTGACGCGCCGTCAAATCTGCTGGCGGCGTTGGGGCTGGCGAAGCACAGCGGCCTTTCCCGCCTGGAGATCGAGGCTGCGCTCATGCGCGCCGGTGCGGAAATTCTTGAGAATAGCCTGGGCTTGGATCCCCTAGAGTTTCGCCTGGTCTGTATTCCCTACGATCTCTACGCGCGCTTCGGCCGGGAACGGGGCTTTGGAAAATGGCACCATTGGACGCATTTCGATGGGTACCAGGTCATGGCCGGCAACCGGCTGCGCGCTCTGGCCGGCGGCGACGGCCGGTTCGGCGGGCTCTACGATCTCGTCAGCATCAGTCCGAGCGATGGGCGGGAAGGCGTCTATGCACGCTTCGCGGTCGTGCGCCGCGCGCGTATGACCTTGCGCTGGCGATAATCGGACCGAGCGCGCGCGGTTTCAGGTTCAGGTTCAGAAGAAATCGGCAGACCTGGAAAAATGAAAGACTGAATTAATCGTTCCATCCTTCCATCTGGCGATAGAAGTAATAAGACTAAAAGCTGAAACTCGACGCTGAACCGGAAACCGGAAAGCAAGATTTCTTAGCGCTCGAGAGTCCGGTGCTTTATTCCATGGAGAACCTATGACAGCCATCAAGGACAATCTGTCCGAGGCCTTCGCTGGAAATCGTCAGCAAAACATTCGCACCGGACTCGCGGCGGATGCCATCGCCGAGGCGCTGATCGACAACTTGCACTATCTCCAAGCCAAACTGCCGAAACACGCCACGCGCAACGACTGGTATATGGCGTTGGCCTTCACGGTTCGTGACCGCATGCTCGACCGCTATATCAAAACTGTGGAAGCGATTGCCCGCGCCGACATACCGGTCAAGGCTGTTGCTTATCTCTCGGCGGAATTTTTGACTGGACCTCATCTCGGCAACAGCCTGATCAATCTCGGTATCTGGCATGCGACAGAAAAGGCAGTCGCCCAAGTCGGCCAGAATCTTGGCGAGCTTCTCGAGCAGGAAGAAGAGCCGGGTTTGGGCAACGGCGGCCTAGGCCGCTTGGCCGCTTGCTACATGGATTCGCTGGCGACGCTCAACGTTCCGGCGATCGGTTACGGCATCCGTTACGAGTTCGGCATCTTCGACCAAGCGATTCGCGACGGCTGGCAAGTGGAACTGACCGACAAGTGGCTGCGCTTCGGCAACCCGTGGGAGATCGTGCGTTCGGAAATCGCCTTCGAGGTGAAGTTCGGCGGTTGCACCGAAAGCTATTGTGACGAACAGGGCCGCTATCGCGTCCGATGGATTCCGGAAAAAGTTGTCAAAGGCGTCGCCTACGACACTCCCGTGCCCGGCTATCAGGTTCCGACTACGAACCTGCTGCGACTGTGGAAGGCGGAAGCCGCCGAATCGTTCGATTTCGAAGCATTCAACGTCGGTGATTACTATGGCGCGGTGGACGAAAAGATCCTATCGGAAACTATCTCCAAGGTTCTCTATCCCAATGACGAGCCCGAAGCGGGCAAGCGACTGCGCCTTGCGCAGCAGTATTTTTTCGTCTCCTGCTCGCTGCAGGACATGATTCGTTTGCACTTGATACAGGGAAAAAATCTCGACGAGTTCGATTCCTGTTGGGCGGCTCAGTTGAACGACACCCATCCCTCGATTGCGGTTGCGGAATTGATGCGGCTTCTGGTCGACGAGCACGTGATGGATTGGGATCGAGCCTGGACAATTACCCAGCGGACTTGCGGCTATACCAACCATACGCTGCTTTCCGAGGCCCTGGAGAAATGGCCGCTGGCGCTTTTCGCCAAGCTTCTGCCGCGTCATCTGGAGATCATTTATGAAATCAACCGCCGTTTCCTCGATGAGTTGCGATCGCGTTATCGAGCCGACGATGAGCTTCTCCGGAGTCTTTCGCTGATCGATGAAGCGGGAGAAAAATATGTGCGCATGGCGCATCTTGCCAGCGTCGGCAGTCACGCGATCAATGGAGTCGCGGCGCTCCACACCGAGCTGCTCAAACAGACCGTGCTGCGCGATTTCTACGCAGTCGCGCCGGAAAAATTTTTTAACGTGACCAATGGCGTAACGCCGAGACGCTGGATCGTGCTCAGCAATCCGAAGCTGAGCGCGCTGATCACCAGTAAAATCGGCGATCAGTGGATTGCGGATCTTGAAGAAGAGCTGGAACGCATCGAGCCGTTCGCCGTCGATCCCGCTTTTCAGCGCGAGTGGCAAGCGATCAAGGCCGAGAACAAGTGCGCCTTGGCCGGCTTTATCAAGGAGCGGGCGGGCATCGTTGTCGATCCCCAGTCGCTCTTCGATATTCAGGTAAAGCGCTTGCACGAGTATAAACGGCAGCATTTGAACGTACTCTACGCGATCACTCTTTATAACCAGCTCAAGCGCAGTTCCGGAGCGGCGGCCACGCCCCGGACGGTGATCTTCGGCGGCAAAGCGGCTCCCGGATACCGCATGGCCAAGCTGATCATCAAGCTGATCAACTCAGTTGCCGCGGTCATCAATCAAGATCCAATAGCTTCTCAGGTCCTCAAGGTGGTCTTCCTGCCAGACTTCAACGTCAAAAACAGTCAGCGCGTCTATCCTGCCGCCGATCTTTCCGAACAGATCTCCACCGCAGGGAAGGAGGCTTCGGGCACGGGCAATATGAAATTTGCCATGAACGGTGCCTTGACGATCGGCACGTTGGACGGCGCCAACGTTGAAATCCGCGACGCCGTGGGCCATGAAAATTTCTTTTTCTTCGGTCTTGACGGCGGAAGAAGTTGCAAAGCGCAAGACCGAGCGGCTACAGCCCGCGCGATCATTTATGAAGCCAACCCAGCTCTCCGCGAGGCCATCGACCTGATCGATTCGGGATTTTTCTCCAACGGCGACCGCGAGCTTTTTCGCCCGCTTGTGGAATCGCTGCTCAATCGCGACGACTACATGCTCTTCGCCGACTATCAGGCCTACGTGGACTGCCAGCAGCGAGTGAGCGAAGCGTACCGAGATCAGAAAAACTGGACGCGCATGTCGATCCTCAACAGCGCGCGCGTCGGCCGCTTCTCTTCGGATCGCTCGGTGCGCGAATATTGCCGCGACATCTGGAATGTAAGCCCGATCACAACAACAGAGGAGAAATAAAGATAGGGCTCAGCGGTATTCATCTCTCGCAAAGACGCAAAGAATGGAGATTAAAGGTGCCAAACCAATTGTAAGAGATTTTGTTGTTCTCCTCTTAAACTTGGCGTCTTTGCGCCTTGGCGAGAGGTATTTTCGTATTTCCGGTTCATGTCGCGCGTGGTGAGTTTGGACTTCGTGCTGACTGGAGAACTTCAATGAACGGCTCTGCGGTCAAAACAGGCTCGAGCGCTCCGCTCCGCGCTACTGTTTATCCGAGCGGTGTCAACTTTAGTATTTTCTCGAAGAACTCCACCTCGATCGAACTTTTGCTGTTCGATGATGAGAGCGCCGCATGACCGGCAAGGGTCATCGCCTGAAGAAAAAAAGGAGGGCGAAATGAGCCTATTACCGAATGAAATGAAAAGTCCGTTAACCAGTAAAGAGCTGGAACTGATGAACGCCTATTGGCGAGCGTGTAATTACCTTTCCGTGGGCATGATCTATCTGAAGGACAATCCACTGCTCAAAGAGCCCTTGAAGACAGAACATGTAAAGCACCGGTTACTCGGCCACTGGGGCACGAGCCCGGCGCTTTCCTTTGTGTGGGTTCACTTAAATCGGATGATTGTCAAAGAGGATCTTGACATGATTTTCGTGGCCGGCCCGGGCCACGGCGCGCCCGGGGTGTTAGGGCCGGCCTATCTCGAAGGCACTTATTCCGAGATCTATACGGACAAAAGCGAGGACGCGGAAGGAATGCAGAAGTTTTTCAAACAGTTCTCCTTTCCCGGCCATATCGGAAGCCATGTCACTCCCGAAACTCCTGGCTCCATCCACGAGGGCGGCGAGCTCGGTTACAGTCTCTCGCACGCCTACGGCATGGTGCTCGACAGCCCCGATCTCATCGTCGCCTGTGTGGTCGGCGATGGTGAGGCGGAGACCGGGCCGCTCGCGACGGCGTGGCACTCCAACAAATTCATCAACCCCGTTCGAGACGGCGCAGTACTGCCGATCCTAAATTTGAACGGCTACAAGATTGCCAATCCAACTATTCTTGCAAGGATCAGCCACGAAGAGCTTGAGGCGCTGTTTGTCGGCTATGGTTACAAGCCGTATTTCGTCGAAGGCGATGATCCTACGCAGATGCACCAAAAAATGGCCGCCACGTTGGAAGAGGCCATCGGCGAGATCCGCGCGCAGCAGAAAAGCGCGCGCGAATCGAAAAACCCCGTCCGTCCGCGCTGGCCGATGATTGTGCTGCGATCACCCAAAGGTTGGACCGGGCCGAAGGATATCGGGGGTCACAAGGTGGAAGGCTTCTGGCGCTCGCACCAGGTGCCGTTTTCCGACGTGCGGGACAACCCCGCGAACTTAAAACTTCTCGAAGACTGGATGCGCAGCTACAAACCCGAGGAGTTGTTCGATGCAGGCGGCAAACTTAAGCCCGAACTCAAGGCGCTGGCGCCCAAGGGCAATCGGCGCATGAGCGCCAACCCGCGCGCCAACGGCGGGCTCCTGCGCAAAGAACTCAAGCTTCCCGATTTCCGCACTTATGCCGTCGAGGTTCCGACCCGCGGCACGATCGAATACGAGAATACGAAACCACTCGGCGAATTTCTGCGCGACGTGATGAAGCAGAACATGACCAACTTCCGCGTTTTCGGCCCCGACGAGACTGCCTCCAACCGGCTCCAGGCGGTTTACGGCGCAAGCAAGAAAACCTGGATGGCAGAAATGCTGCCGGAAGACGCCGATGGCGGCGAGTTATCGCGCGACGGCCGCGTCATGGAGATGCTTTCCGAGCACACCCTGCTGGGCTGGTTGGAGGGATATCTGCTCACCGGGCGGCACGGATTTTTTCACACCTACGAAGCCTTTTCCCACGTCATCGATTCCATGTTCAACCAGCACGCCAAGTGGCTCGACATCTGCAAGAACCACGTGCCCTGGCGCGCCTCGGTCGCCTCCGAGAACATCCTGCTATCGTCCACCGTCTGGCGTCAGGACCACAATGGCTTTTCGCATCAGGACCCCGGTTTCATCGACCTGGTCACCAACAAAAGCGCAAGTGTGACGCGAGTCTATTTGCCGCCTGACGCCAATACGCTGTTGTCCGTTGCAGATCATTGCCTGCGGTCAACCGACTACATCAACGTCATCGTGGCCGATAAACAGAAACATCTGCAATTCACCACCATCGATGAGGCGGTCGTGCATTGCGCCAAGGGCGTCGGCATATGGGCGCGAGCGAGCACCGATGCGGGCGAGGAGCCCGATGTGGTTTTAGCTTCCTGCGGCGACATCGCCACGATGGAGGCCTTGGCGGCGGCCGCGATCTTGCGCGAGCGTGCGGCGGATCTGAAGCTCCGCTTCGTCAACGTCGTGGATCTATTCAAGCTACAGCCGTCGTCCGAGCATCCGCACGGCTCCAGCGAGCGCGAGTTCGACAGCCTGTTCACCACCGACAAGCCGATCATCTTCAACTTCCATGGTTATCCCTGGCTGATTCACAAACTCTCCTACCGTTTCAAAGGGCACGACAACCTGCACGTGCGCGGCTACAAGGAAAGAGGCAATATCAACACGCCGCTCGAGCTTGCGATGCTGAACGAAACTTCCCGGTTTCACTTGGTAATCGACGTGATCGATCGGGTGCCAAAGCTGCGCACCAAAGCGGCGCATTTAAAAGAGGAGATGAAGAACGCGATCATCGACAATATGCGCTATGCGCATGAGCACGGCACCGATCGGCCGGAGATTGCCAACTGGACTTGGCCGTATTAGGAATGCGGAGTTCGAAATGATCGTGTTGTCGGCGCCCCTCGCGGCCTTCCCGGCGCCGACCGGTTGCGCGTCCGGTGTCGAAGCAGCCGGAAACTCGACTACGGGAGAACCTGACCATGAATCCTGAACAGGCAGACGCGCTGGTGTTTTTCGGAGCCACCGGC
The DNA here is from genome assembly GCA_963745035.1 of uncultured delta proteobacterium. Classification (GTDB taxonomy): domain Bacteria; phylum Desulfobacterota; class Binatia; order UBA9968; family UBA9968; genus DP-20. The sequence goes on from CAVUVW010000014.1 coordinate 644,554, forward strand.
GATCTCGCGCACAAGAAAATATTTCCCGCCCTTCAAGCGCTCGCCCAAAAGGGCAATCTCGAGATGCCGGTCATCGGCGTGGCGAAAGCCGGCTGGACGCTCGAGCAACTGAAGGCGCGCGCCAAGGACAGCGTCGAGCGGTACGGCGGGCTCAAGCCGGACGGTTTTGCCCGCCTGAGCGGCAGCTTGAGGTACATTGACGGCGACTACGGCGATGCGGCGACTTTCCAGCTGCTGCGCCACCAACTGGGCGGGGCGCGGCATCCGCTTCACTATCTTGCCATCCCGCCAAACTTGTTTTCGACCGTGATTCGCCATCTCGGGGAATCGGGTTGTGCCTCGGGCGGCCGCGTTGTCATCGAGAAGCCTTTCGGGCACGATCTCGCGTCGGCGCGGACGCTGAGCGCCGCGGTGCACGACAGCTTCCGCGAAGCAGACGTGTTTCGCATCGATCATTATCTGGGCAAGAACACGGTCCAGAACCTGCTTTTTTTCCGCTTCGCCAACTCGTTCCTCGAGCCGCTTTGGAATCGGCAGTTTATCGAAAGCGTCCAGATCACCATGGCGGAAGACTTCGGCGTCGAGGGACGCGGCAAGTTTTACGATGAAACGGGCGCGCTGCGCGATGTCGTGCAGAACCACCTGTTGCAAGTTCTTTCGAACATCGCCATGGAGCCGCCGCCGGGCCTGGATAGCGAAATGCTGCGCGACGAAAAGGCGAAAGTGCTGAAAGGGATTCGGGCGCTCGAGCCGCGCGATGTGGTATGCGGCCAGTTTCGCGGGTATCGCGACGAGCCAGGCGTCGGCGTGGACTCGCGGGTCGAGACCTTCGTGGCGCTCAGGCTGGAAATCAACTCCTGGCGCTGGAAGGGTGTGCCGTTTTACATCCGCGCGGGGAAGCGCCTGCCGGTCACAGCCACCGAAGTCATCGTGAAGCTGCGGCAACCGCCGGCGGTCTTTTCGCCGCTACCGCCGCCGCCCAACTACTTCCGCTTCCGCGTGACGCCGAATCTGGTGATCGCAATCGGCGCATCGGTCAAAAAGGCGGGTGATCGGGCCGAAGGGCAACGGGTGGAGCTCGTGATCAGCGAGGAATCCGATCCTGCGGAGATGGGCGCCTACGAGGAGCTTTTATTCGACGCCATGCGGGGAAATCCGGCGCGTTTTGCGCGTCAAGACTATGACGAGGAGGCCTGGCGCATCGTTGATCCGATCTTGGGCCAACTCGTTTCGGTTTTCGACTACGACCCTGGAACCTGGGGACCACTCCAGGCGGACGCTCTGGTCGCACCCGACGGCGGATGGTTCGATCCTGCGGCGGGTCGATAATCGCAAGCGGCAGCCGGTTAGAAGTAGCGCCGACTGCGATCCGCAGCGAGCTCTTGAACATGCTTGGCGAGGAAGGTGCTAGACTAAACGGCGTTACTTCTTCAAGGTTGATTGGCGCGTCTTGTGCTCGGTTTGATTCGGGTATATTGGACCAAAGTCCAATATACCAGGTTTGGACGGTGCGCTAGAAAAATTTATCCGGACTATGAAGATATGCGGCGGCCGCGTCAAGGCGTGCCTATGAACAGCGGGATCATCGATGTCACTTAACAAAAGCGCTTGACCGACGCGCGCGAGGCATTGCGAAATTGCCAAAAATTCAGATATGTTTGGCGCACAGTTGGAAGAGCGTGGGGCACAGCAGCGTGTTGATCGCTGCTATTTCCGGCATTGATGTTGCGCCGAACGCAGCTGTTGCGCGAGAGTGACGCTCTTTCATCTTCGAAGACCCCAAACGGTGTAGTGCAAGAGTCGCCATGCGAAGCGACAAGGGGGAAACGATGAGCTCAACAAAAAACGCGTGCGGGTTGCCTCTCGTCCTTTTGCTCGGGGGTTGCGCCACCGTTTCGGGGAGTTACCCTTTCCTCAACCCTACTCAGCCTACTTCCCTCTTTGGCGCTCTGACCCCCTCCACCAGCGCCTCGGTCCAGGGGCCGACGAGTTCTCAGCGCAGTTCATACGCGTGGGAAAAGGCAATGGAAGGCATGGTGATGGGCGCCGCCATGGGCGGGATTTATGGCGCCGGCGGCGGATTGGTGCTCGGCCTGCTCACCGGTCTTTTTACCGCCGACTCGCATTACACTCAGCGCAACACGCAAATCTCGTCAGAACAGGAAAAAGATAAGCTGCTCGAAGCGAAGATCGAACAGGAGCTGGAACGACACAGACAGCTCGAGGCGCAGCTGGTCAATCCCGCCGTCGGATCAAAGTCGGCAAACCCAAGCGGGACCATCGCCACGCTCCGGAGAGTTGGCTTCTCCGGTGCTCACCCCCGTCGCCTCGACCTCGCCCAATCGCGTCGCTTCCTTGAGTCGGGCCGAAGCCCCTGCCCAGTCGCCAAGTAGGCCGTTTAAAAACGTCGAGGTCAAAGACATGAACGGCGACGGCATACCCGACCTGTGGATATATTACAGCCCCGCAAAGCCTGGCGAGATCGTTCGGCAGGAAGAAGCAACGCACGGAGATGGCAGAGTCGACACCTGGAGCTATTTCAGAGACGGCAAACTGGTGCGTCGGGAGATCGATAGCCGAGGCAAGGGTGTGGCAGACACGGTCTACTTTTATGAAAACGATCAGTTGGTCCGGGAGGATCGTGATGAACTCGGCACAGGCCACGCTAACTTCCGTGCCTTTTACCAAGGTGGTCGCCTTGCGAAGGTGGAGAAAAATAGTAATGGCAGCGGCAGGACAGATCGGTGGATCTACTACGATACCAGCCAAAACGGCGAGATCGTACTAAGGGAAGAACAGGACCTGAACGGCGACGGCATCATCGATGTGTGGTCCCACTACGAAAATGGACGTCTCGCGCGGCGCGATTTAAACGCCGTTGGACTGGAAGTGCTCTCTCAGAAGGATCAGCCTCCCCCTTCTCATGCCGTTCCCAAACAGACTTACCAACCTAAGCCTCCAGGCAACAGAGGCTGACGAAAAACTCGGGGTTCCAAGAACAACTCCCACGCAAGCGCGTCACACATGGGAGTTGCCTCGAAACGTTCTCCTCATCAACCAAGCCTCGGCGCTTGAGACGCTGCAGGGGGTTCTCATTCTCGATGCTGCGCCACCCTCGTCAGGCGGCGCTGGCGATCAGCTGCCGGTGAATATGATTTTTTTATGAAGTTACGATTGTGTCACACGATCGTAACAAGACTCGGATACTGCGAGCTGAGGTTTGGAACAGGATTGGACAGGCGAGCCGAAAGGCGTGCGAAAGCGCGTACCACCCACCAAGCAACGGTTGTGCTCCGAGCTGGGCCCCCTCGGCTGGCACTGTTGAAACCGCGATCGACTCGAAATGGAAGCCGATCATGGCGAGGGTGACGAGGCTTCGGTCTACCGAAGCCTCGTCACCCTCGTCCGTAGGACGTGAACGCCGCAGCCGTGCTCGACTCCAGCAAACGTAAACCGTGATCGCTTCGCCCTTGCGTCGTTGATCGCGGCTACATGTCCGCTGGCCGGTGTTCATACCCCGCTCAGTCGTATCCCCAAACTTTGATGGTGGCCGTCGGTTTATTATCGAGGATCTTGTACTGGACCGCCACCGACGTGAGGGTCGCCTCGCGTCCTGGAGCGTCCTTCTCAGCCGTTTGTCCTCCCGATTTCACGACTCCGACCTTCGTGATGGTGTCGTCCTTACGACCCTTCCAGCGGAGGACGACCTTCGTGATCTCCACGTCACCGCCCTCGACCGAGATCTTCATCTTCTTGATGTCCTCCTTCCACATCTTCCCCGCTTCGGCCTTGATGTCCGTGTTTGGATCGGTGGCCTTGATCATCTTCTCGCTTAGCACAAACCACTCGTCAGCGCTGGCGCTGCCAAGGGCGACCAGCGAGAGGACCGATGCGAAGCCAACGGCCCTCCCTAGATATCCTATCTTCATCGTTTCTCCTGTCCTTTCTGATCCCCGTTAGCCGGAGATCGTTGCGCCTACCGCTTGGTGCGAGTTATACAGCGGCGGGACTGTCTGTGGAATATTAAACAACCTTTATTGTTCCCCTCCTTTCTGATCCCCGTTCGCACGAGATCGCTATGCCTATCGCTTGATCGAGTTACATAGCGGTGGAGATATCTGTAATTCTGGCTCGATCATTAGACTGTCTGAAAGCGTTGAGCATAGAAGTGTCAACTTGCCTGCGTCTACTCTTCTGCAGCGCGCGGCTTAACTTTATTGGATGGCAGACAAACCATTTCGCCACCTGAAAGGAAGATAATCTCCCGGGCAGTATTGGGGTCCACCAGCGTTCTACCAAAACCGGTGAGCCTGTGTGTATTGGCCTTTGGTCCAATGGTCTTTTATCCATCGCGCCTTTCGCTCCATACGTCGATTCTTGTCGAAAGACTCCGAGAACATTTTGAAGCCGGCTAATGTGATATTTCCTTTTCGCTGGACATCTTTACGGAGTTCTTAATGCCTTGCCACTAACGCTCTCATGCAAATCTACGTTGCTATTGAGAGCAGTCTCGGTTTCCATCGCTGCCACAAGTTCTTTCGAACCTGAGCCCCAGCGGGAGACAGAACTGAGCGCCTGGGTGAAGGGAATGTTTAGAGGGTGCACGCGTTCGCGGGTGAGAATGTAGACCGCTCCAGCGAAGGGCGTCGGCACTGAGGGCACAAAAACCGTGAAGCGCCCGTCCTCTAGTTCTTCGATAATAAACGCGGGGACGAGGGCCTCCTCAATCTCGACTAGCGCCGGCTTCCACGCGGTCTCCTCGTTCTCGCCCGCCAGGCGTTGAGTCAAACTCCGAAAAAGCGCATAACCCGGCATTCTTTCAAAAAAAGCTTTCTCGATTCGCTCCCGCATCGCTCGCCCTGCGCGCGTACGGACGGCAATGCCAATGAGACAACAGAGAATCACGACGAGGAGAAGAGAGAGAAGGCGCTCAGCGGGGAGCCACTCCGGGAGCAACATGGCGAATGGCCGCACAAAGCCGACTACCGATTGCATCGCCTTGAGTAGCAGCAGAATCGTGAGATAAAGGGGCACGACGACGAGCAAGCCGGTAACAAACGCGCTCACAACGAATTCACCGTACTTTTTCATAGCCGGCCTTTCTCGGTATGGAGATCAGCGATCAGAAACAAAATATCCGAGTTGATGACTCGCCTTACTCTCATAATCCCGCCACGGCTCCTCTATAATTGGTCCTCAATCGGCAGCATGCCGATGACGCCGATGAGAACCCTGTACAAGAAACCTGTTTCCGGATCTCTGTCGTACTCTACTTTTTCCTCGTTGTTCTCAGCGCTCCACACCAGATTATCGTCCTTGTCGAGCGTGACGCGAAAGGCGCTGCCGGGGGAGATCACTTCATCCATCAACTCTCCCACCCGGCCGGCAATCTCCGGACTGTCGATCATCACACCGATCTCGGTGTTGAGGACCGCCGATCGAGGATCGAGATTGAAACTGCCGATGAACACGGACTTGCGGTCGAACACCAGGGACTTGGCATGCAACGCAGCTCGCGATTTACCCGCCAACACCGACCAGATCCGTGGGATATCGGTATCCGCACGCAGCTCGTAGAGCTCGACGCCGGCATTGAGCAGTTTCTTGCGCGTATTGACATAGCCCGCAAGCGCAGGGATCACGTCATGAGAGGCCGCGGAATTGGTCAACACGCGCACCTTGACACCGCGCGCCGTGAGTTGTCGCACCCTTTCGATCGTCGGGTCGCCCAGCACGAAATACGGCGACTCGATCAACAGTTCGCGCTCCACCTCATTGGCCCGTTGGCGCAGTGCCGTAGTGATGACGGCGTCCGCATCGGCGGTAACCCTGGAGGGATTCTCGACGAAAACTTTGCCCGGGGCCCAGGTGAATGTGTCCCGGATCTCGACCAGACGCGAGCGAAGGTCGGCGAAATGTTCGTCGATGGGATAGGGATAGCCGGTGGCAGTGAGTTTTTCCTCTAATCGTTTCCTGAAGCCCTGCAAATGCCGTTCGGTCGCGCGCTCTTCCACGACCGCAGCGACGGGTAGTGCCCACTCGCTGTTCCAGAACCGATCGAAGCTCGCCGATAACTCGTTGACGATCGGACCGGCGCTCATAACATCGAGATCCACATAGTTATGGTCCTTGAGCACGCCAAAATAGACGTCTGCGATGTTGCGTCCGCCGACAATTCCCACGGCGTTGTCCATGACGAACAGCTTGTTGTGCATCCGGTGGTTGACGCGGCCAAATTCGGCCAAGAAGCTCATGATGCGCCAACGCCGGTTCCTGACCGGGTTGAAGAAACGAATCTCGATGTTGGGATGGGCGTCGAGCGCCGCAATGTTGGCGTCTCTGGTTTCCGACATATAATGGTCGTCGATCAACAAGCGCACACGCACGCCGCGGTCCGCGGCACGCAGCAGCCGGTCGGCCAAGATCAGGCCGGTGGTATCGCCATCCCAGATGTAGTACTGCCCATCGAGCGTCTTTTCGGCTAAGTCGGCCATCGCCAGCCGAGCCATAAACGCCGGACCGCCTTGCCGAATAACAGCGAAGCCGGATAACCCCGGATGTTTGTCGGCCGCTTCCTGAAACAGCGCGCCGACGCTAGTGGCTTGCGGATATGCGAAGGTATTTGACGGCGTGCGCGGATAATCCCAGATTATCGTCGGACTGCACGCGCTCGCAAGCAAGGCAACTGCGAGAATCAGGAACGTGCTTTTGGACAAGTAACATTGAGTAAACATGTTTCACTCTCCTGGTAAGACACACGCCCCAACAGATGGGGCACCAGTAATTTAGCAGGGAGTAAATACAGAGCTATTGGACTTTGGTCCAATACGGCGGCTTGTTGGACCAAAGTCCAATAGAGCGGAAGTCACCCCGCTGATAGGCCGTATCTGGACCTAGTGATGCTTCGATTGACTGCAACGGAGGCGGAGCTGGTCGGAAAGAACTGTGCCCTACACGTGCAGCGGCAAAAACAATTCGCAAACCGGCTTCAAACCCTAGCACCAAATCCAAGTCACGATGAAGTCGCGAATCTCAGCGCAGGGTAAGCTACAGGAGGTAGAAATGGTCACTAACATCGTCGATGTCACCGAGCAGAAGCGGCTCAACGAGGCACGTGAGGTGGGAATCCCGTGGAAGAAATGGGGGCCCTATCTCAGTGAACGCCAGTGGGGGACCGTGCGCGAGGACTACAGCCAGGACGGCAACGCTTGGGACTATTTTTCCCATGACCAGGCGCGCTCACGGGCTTACAGGTGGGGTGAAGACGGGCTTGGCGGACTGTCTGATGACAAGCAACGGTTGTGCTTTGCGCTGGCGCTGTGGAACGAGCGCGACCCAATTTTGAAAGAACGCCTATTCGGACTCACCAACAGCGAGGCGAACCATGGCGAGGACGTCAAGGAGTACTACTTTTATCTCGACAGCACGCCGACGCACTCGTACATGAAGTACCTCTACAAGTACCCGCAGCGGGAGTATCCCTATCGGGATCTTATCGAGACCAACCGGAGGCGCTCGCGGGAAGATTTTGAGTACGAGCTGCTTGATACCGGCATCTTTGACGACGATCGGTATTTTGACGTGTTTGTGGAGTACGCCAAGGAAGGGCCGGAAGACATTCTTATCCGGATCAGCGTCCACAATCGGGGGCCCGAAGCGGCCCGGCTGCGTGTTTTGCCGACGCTGTGGTTCCGCAACACTTGGTCTTGGGGCGATGACGATCGCAAGCCTGCGCTGCGCAAAGCGGGACCTGCCGCTATTCAGACTTCCCACGATGAACTCGGTGAGTATCGGCTTTATTGTGACGGCGAGCCGGAGTTGCTCTTCACCGAAAACGAGAGCAATGCGCACCGTCTGTCGGGTCAACCGAACGGCTCTCCCTACGTCAAGGACGCATTCCACCAATACGTCATCTCGGGACGCAGCGACGCGGTGAATCCGGCCAAGACGGGAACCAAGGCTGCGGCCCACTATGTTCTCGAGGTGCCCGGCGGCGGCGACAAGACCGTTCGCCTGCGTTTGGCCGCCGGCGAGACAAAAGATCCGTTTAGCGGTTTCGAGAAAATATTCACAAGCCGCATCGCCGACGCCGACGAATTTTACGAGCGGGTTACGCCGACGTCGCTGAACGAAGATCAGCGCCGAGTGCATCGCCAGGCGCTGGCGGGAATGCTGTGGAGCAAGCAGTTCTACTACTTCGACCTGGAACAGTGGCTGCGTGAGCACAAAAGTCATCCGCTGCTGGAGTCTGCCCGTAACAACGTGCGCAATACCGAGTGGTTCCACATGCTCAATGCCGACGTGATCTCGATGCCGGACAAGTGGGAGTATCCGTGGTATGCGGCCTGGGATCTGGCTTTTCATACGATTGCCCTGTCTCAGGTGGATTTTGATTTCGCCAAAGAGCAGTTGCTGCTTATGCTGCGCAGCCTGTACTTCCACCCGAGCGGGCAGATTCCGGCCTACGAGTGGAACTTCAGCGACGTCAATCCGCCGGTGCACGCCTGGGCTACGCTCTGGCTATACAGCTACGAGCGGCAGCTGGGCCGGGCCGACCTGCGGTTTCTGGAACGTTCGTTTCAGGGCTTGATGCTGAACTTCAACTGGTGGGTCAATCGTAAGGATCCTGCGGGACGTAACGTCTTCGCGGGAGGATTTCTGGGACTGGACAACATCGGCGTCTTCGACCGCAGCGCGCAGCTCCCCACGGGCGGCTCGCTGGAGCAGGCGGACGGCACCGCCTGGATGGCGTTTTACTGCCAGAACATGTTGGAGATGGCGCTGATACTTTGCGAATACGACCCGATGTACGAAGAGATCGCCTTCAAGTTCCTCCAGCATTTCATGTGGATCGCCTATGCGATGGACCGGGTCGGTGAGCATCACGACGAGATGTGGGATGAGCAGGATGGCTTTTTCTATGATCTGCTGCGGTTGCCGGACGGGCAGGCGATGCGTTTAAAAGTAAGGTCGCTGGTCGGGCTGTTGCCGCTGTGCGCGTCGACGGTGATCGAGGCGAGCGATGCGACTCGATTTCCAAAACTTACGGAAATGATCGCGCTGTTCCGCAAACGCCATCCCGAGTTGATTTCCCAGGTTGCCCCAACCGACGCCGGGTTTATCGGCTATAAAGAACGCCGGCTGTTATCGATCTTCAACAAGAAAAAACTCGAGCGTGTGCTTGCTTACATGCTCGATGAGAACGAGTTTCTCGGGCCCCACGGCATACGCTCGGTGTCGCGCTATCACCTGGAGCATCCGTTTGTGTTTCATGTCGGCGGTCAGGAATACAAAGTCCAGTACCTGCCGGCCGAATCGAATACCGGGATGTTCGGCGGCAACTCCAACTGGCGCGGTCCGGTATGGATGCCGGTCAATGGGCTGATCGTCCGGGCGTTGTTAAACCTGTACACCTTCTACGGCGACGAATTCAAAGTTCAATGCCCGACGGGTTCCGGGCGCTACATGACGTTGTTCGAGGTGGCCCAAGAAATCTCCCGCCGGCTGACCAGCACATTTCTCCGTGATAAGAACGGACAACGGCCGGTGTACGGCGGTACAGCCAAGTTCCAGGAAGATCCGTACTGGCGCGATCTGATTTTATTTTTCGAGTACTTCCACGGCGACAATGGCGCAGGGCTGGGCGCGAGCCACCAGACGGGATGGACGGGTCTGGTGGCGCCCCTGCTAGATTTGTTTGGGCGTCTCGATGCTAAGACCGTGCTTGAGACCGAACGCGGGCACGTGTTCGCCCGGGTCGTAAGGGAGCAGGTGGGCGGAGAAAAAACGGACGGGAAGGAAGCAGGGGCAATGCGCTAACTTGTGAAATGCTGCCCTATTTCAGAGTAACATCCATGCTTATCGTGCGAATCTATTTGCACGCTCGCGTCCAGGCAAGCTGAGAAAGAGCGACTTTAGAAGTTGCCGGCGTGAATATGAATTACTCCAACGGAATGAGGCCCAGTGTTCTTCTCTTGCTGAGCGTTCTTACACTTTATGGCTGTGAGGACCTGATTATACGCGACACGTCGAGCCTGCTCATCCCCAGGTTTCACCGGTCTGAGATCCTTGGCTTTGTGGCAGGATTTGGAACGACCTTTGCCGGCCGTACCAGACTTACTCGAAATGCTCAGGCGGCGGTCAAGCGCGGGGATGAACCCGAGGATGGCGGGTATCATCGGCGTCTTTCAAATCGCCTGGGTCTACTACGGTTTGTTGATTGCTTCGCGGCCGGTGATCGTCTGGAACGTGATCGGGGTAGTGATCAATTTCGTCAACGTCGGCGCGTACCTATATTTCGTCCGCAACGCAAGGCAGTGAGCACTGGAGTGATCGCGCCGACGGGCCGAGCGATGGAAGTTATTCTCAGATCGCGCAAGACATCAAGAACGTGGCAGGGAAGGAGGATATTGATACTGAACTGATGCAGCTGGTTCTGGCCATCTTGAACTCGGCTGAAAATCTCAGGACCAACGGTCATCCCAAATGGAAGACCTCCATCATTCAAACCTATTTTCTCTACCGCGGTTATGAGCCGACCAATCAGGTGATTGAGACTTTCAATTTTCTCGACAGCCGGGGATACAAAATAACAAGGAAGTAAAAGCGTGCATGGATTTTCGCAGCGACCTTGCAATAAATTCGAAGTCGGCCCTTAAGAGCGGGGATTCGTCCGTATTACTTTCGTCTACAAATCTGTTCGCCGGAGCGCTGCAGGTCGCCCGCTTCTCGTCGTATAGAGGCCCGAAGGTTCAACGTGCCGAAATGTAATTGCCGCGCTGCGCTGCCCCCATCGGAGGGCAGCAAAGTCCAGGCGTGAAAGCTGGACGAGGAATCTGCGGTGAAAGACTGCTATGAAGAAATGAAACGCAGATCATGACGCAGCCTCACTATTGCTCGCTGTATCAAATCAACACACGTGTCTGGCTCACCGAATTGTCACAGAAGCTCGGGCGGCAAGCGACGCTGGATGACATTCCCGATGGCGAGCTGGACCGGATCGCCGAAATGGGTTTTGACTGGGTTTGGTTCCTGAGCGTTTGGCAGACCGGCCCGGTTGCGCAGGCGATCTCGCGCGCGAACCCGGAATGGCGTCGCGATTTCGCCGAAACGCTGTCGGACCTTAAAGACGAGGACATCGCCGGTTCCGGGTTCGCCATCCAAAACTACACGGTGCATCGCGATCTCGGCGGTAATCCGGCACTGGCGCGTTTGCGCCAGCGGCTGCAAAAACGCGAACTGAAGGTGATGCTCGACTTCGTGCCAAACCACATGGCGCCGGATCATCCATGGATCGACACGCATCCGGACTACTTTGTTCACGGCAGTGAGAGTGACTTGGCGCGATCACCACGCAACTACTGCCGCGCGCAAACCAAAAACGGCTCGCTCGTGCTCGCCTACGGACGCGACCCCTACTTTGACGGCTGGCCCGATACGCTCCAGCTCAACTATGGCAATACGGCATTGCAGCAGGCGATGATCGGCGAACTGGAGAGGATCGCCGGTCAATGCGACGGCCTGCGCTGCGATATGGCGATGCTTGTCTTGCCGGAGGTGTTTGAACGAACCTGGGGTATCTCGTCGCAGCCATTCTGGCCCAGGGCCACCGACTCCGTGCGACGCAAGCACCCGAACTTTCAGTTCATGGCCGAGGTCTACTGGGACCTGGAATGGACAATGCAGCAGCAGGGTTTCGATTACGCCTACGACAAACGGCTTTACGATCGGCTGCGCGAAGGTCATGCTCGGCCGGTGCGCGAGCATTTTCACGCCGGATTGGATTATCAAAACAAGCTGGCTCGATTCCTCGAAAACCACGACGAGCCACGGGCGGCTGCGACGTTTGCCCCAGAGATCCACCGAGCAGCGGCCGTGATCACGTTTCTCGCACCGGGGCTGCGGTTTTTTCATGAAGGCCAGTTCGAGGGCCGCAGGAAACGGATCTCGCCGCATCTGGTGCGCGCACCGGAGGAGCCGATCGATCAAGACGTCCATCAGTTTTACCAGCGTCTGCTTGCCGCACTGCGCGATCCCGCGGTGCGCAGCGGCGGCTGGCAATTGCTTGAATGCGCGCCAGCCTGGGAAGGGAACTGGACGTGGGATGGTTTTGTAGCCTTTGCCTGGCACGGACCCGGTGATGAGCGATTGCTGGCGGTCGTGAATTATGCGCCGAATCAGAGCCAGTGCTACGCTCGACTGTGCTTTCCCGGGCTCCGTGGCCAGCAGTGGCGCTTTGAAGATTTGCTAGGTGACGCGCAGTACGAACGCGATGGGAACGACCTTGAGTCACGCGGGCTCTATCTCGATGTCGGCCCATGGTGCTATCACGTGTTTCGGCTTGAAAAATTGTCGTGAGGCGCAGTTTGAGAATTTATTTTAGCGCTCGCTTGTACCTTTTGACGCGCCGACGACCGTCCTGCTGGCGCGCGAATGTCATGCAACGGGAGCTCTATGACTGTTCCGACACCTCGCCAGATTGCCAGGCAGTTTACCGCTCACTATCAGCCGATCGTTGACCTCAACACCGGCGCCGTCTCCGGCTTCGAAGCCCTCGCGCGGGTGGTCGGCTCCGATGGAGCCACTAAAACCGCCGGCGTGATCATCGAAAAAATCGAGCGCCGCCCCGATACTTTGAAGGCGTTGATCCGCACGATTCTGGCTTGTATCCGGCGCGATATGGTTCCGCTGTTCGAACGACACGACCATTTTTACGTGAGTGTTAACATTCCTCCGGTGATCCTGGGCAGCGGGGAGGTATTGCGGCTCGTGGAAGAACTGAAACTAGCGCCGTACCTGAGTAGAATTGCCTGCGAGGTGACCGAGCGGCAAGCGTTGACTTCGGTCGGACGCTCGGCGCTGGAGCGCGCCCGCCGTTCGGGAATCAAAATCGCCATCGATGATTTCGGCACCGGTCACAGCGGCTTGATGCAAATTGCCGGCCTCGATTTCGACGTGCTGAAAATCGATCATTCGCTAATCGCGTCGATATTGACCAATCAGACAGCGGCAAGAATGCTGCGCGGCATAGTCGCGCTCGCCGCCGCGCTGCGTCTTCATACCGTGGCTGAAGGGGTGGAGACTTGGGAGGAAGCCTTTTTTCTGCGCGCCGCCGGTGTCGACGGCGGCCAAGGCTGGTTTTGGAGTAAAGCGGTGGCGGCTACGCAAGCGGCGCAGATGTTGGAGCACGGTTTTTTCTCTGCAGCGGATTCCCGAGCCGCCGCAGCAAAACACTGAAAGGATTGGCATGGCAGAACAAGCGACATTGGTCGCGCCTTTCGTCCGGTCGGTTTTTCATCCATCGGATTTTTCCAAGGCGAGTGAGTTAGCCTTCGCCCACGCCCTCGCCATCGCGCTCATCCGGAGAACGCAGTTAGTAATCATGCACGCGGGGCGCGGCACTATTGGCGACTGGGCTCGCTTTCCACCGGTCCGAGAAACTCTCGAGCATTGGCAGGTGCTTGCTCCGGGAAGTCCCCGCTCGGCGGTGTTTGAAAAGCTTGCGATAAGCGTCACGAAAGTGAATGCGCGCGGTGATCCGGTTCGAGCGAGCATCGATCAAATCAAGCAACAAAGGCCGGACCTGGTCGTACTCGCAACGCGCGGACGGCATGGTTTGCCGCTTTGGCTCAAGCCATCGGTAGCTCAGGCGATCGCCCGCCGGACCGAGGCAATGACGCTTTTTGTGCCGCGCGGCTGCCGCGGCATCGTGTCGGTGGACGGCGTCATTTGCCTGCGCCGCATCCTATTGCCCGTCGATCACCAGCCAGATGCGCAGGAGGCCGTGATTCGCGCGGTCCGTGCCGCCGAGGCGTTCGGCGACGAGCCTGTAGAGCTCGTCCTGCTTCACGTGAATGGCAGCGCAGTACCGCAACTCAGTCGGCCGCGAAGTCGGGCATGTGTCTGGAAGGAAGTACGGCGCCAGGGGGACGTCGTGCAGGCAATCCTCGATACTGCACAGGAAGCCGACCTGATTGTCATGGCCACCGACGGTCGGCAAGGATTTGTCGATGCGTTGCGGGGTAGTGTCACCGAGCGTGTTGTTCGTGCAGCACCCTGTCCGGTTTTGGCAGTACCGGCTGGATAAGAAAATTTTCTGCGCTCTTTTTACTCACGCCGTTAGAAGCACCTCGTTTCGAAAGCTTTCGATCCTGTCATTCAAGTTTCGCTGGCATCGAAAACCAGCGCGCAGGGAGCTTCCTATTGGACTAAGGTCTAATAGATGGATCTCCGAGCCGTCCGGTATTCTTCCGTACCGATACAATCGCTAAAAGGTTTCGAGCTCACGTGTTTGGGGACGTAAAGGTGTTCTATACGTGCTGGTGTACAGCGGTGATCTGGACTGCGGAAATTGCTGGGCATCTTTCTAACGATGAACGCGTGCCAAGCCAAGATTGAGCGAAAGACACGCGCGAGGCTGTGATCCCTAAAGCCCATCACTTAGCGGGCAAACTGCGAGTTCGATCCGGGGAATGTTGATGCAAATCTCCGATGTAGGCGAGCAGCGCCTCTGGCTTTTTTCGCCGCGGTTGGACCTTTGGCTGGCCTCAGCCGGAGCATCCGTCGGCTTGGTGGTGGCACTGCTGGTGGTTCACTTTCTGGGTGACCGGGAAATCGATGCTGTCGATTTTGTGCTCTCGGAGTTCCATTTAGGAGCGACCTACCACGCCGTCATACAACGGCGACTTTGGCGCCGCCTGCCGCTGGACGTGCTGCTTGTGCCTTTGGCGATATTGACGATCACCTATGCTCTTTCGATCAGCGGCCATGCGGTCTTGCTCACGTCCATTGCCATGTATGCCGCCGTCTGGCATCGAGGGCGACAGAGTGTGGGCGTTGCGCGTTTCTACCAGCGCGCGATGGGCGGACCGGAATCGCGCGCGCATGCAGTGTTGTTTCGCGGCGCCATCTATCTGCCCATGCTGGCGGCGGCACTCGCCTATACGCATCTGGCGCCGACACTCTACGAAGGCGAACCCTATTTCGCACTCGATAGCGGTGCGCAATTTACCAGCTTAGCCGGTATAGCCGCGGTTCTTTGGGTGATCTCGTACCTTGTGTATGCCGTTCGGCGCAACCGGCACGAGATAGCGGGCAAGCTCGGCGAAACGGTGGGCGGTATTCATTCCGGCGAGTGGTGGGTGGTGCTGGCGCATGCGGTTGCCTTCGGCAGCGGTTACGTACTCGGCGCATCCAACGCGTCGTTTCTGTTGGTACTCGCCGTGCATCACGAAGTGCAATACCTGTATTTCACTTATGCGGTGAGTCGTGTAGCCAGTTCCTCTGATCAAAGCCTGACGAACAGGAATCCGGCCGTGAACCTTCCTCCGGCCCACTCGACGAAACCGCAGCGCCGTCTGCAATCCGAATGGAGGCATGCGGCAGCGTTTTCTATTTGGCCCGTGCTGGGTTTTGCCGGAGCCGCCGCTGGTGGTTGGTTGAACCTCCCGTGGCTGACTCCACTGGGAGCGGGCGGTCTCTTTTGCCACTACTGGCTTGACGGTCGCATTTGGACGCGGCGCTCGCTGAATGCCTAAGGAGACTGGATTATCAGGTGTTGGCATTCACAATCTGTAAAGAACATTTCGGCACAGAGTTGCGGGAGAGTCTCAATCGCTGAGGACAAGAGGATGGGTGGAAAAATATTTTCAACGATAGCTCTGGTAACGCTCGGGTTGAGCGGCTGCGCCAGCATCGGACCGGGTACAGTCGCGCGCGATCGCTTCGATTACATTTCGGCGATTTCCGATTCGTGGAAAGCGCAGATGCTTTTCAACCTAGTCAAGCTTCGCTACGGGGATGCGCCGGTGTTTCTCGATGTCGCCTCGGTGATCACCCAGACTGGTGTCCAAAGCACAGTAGGAGTTTCAGGTTCCTGGTGGCAAAATCCCTCTTTCTCATCCGCGGCTGTCAATGCCCTGGGAACTTATGGAGAAAAGCCCACGGTAACTTACCTCCCGATGAGCGGCGAAAAGTTCGCTCGCAGTTTAATGACACCGATCCCACCTGCGGCGATTCTAAGTTTTCTCCAAGCCGGCTATCCGGCGGATGTCGTGCTACGACTCACCGTGCATACCATCAATGGCATCCGTAGCCGCTACGGTTACGGTGCACGAATGCGCGAAGCTGATCCGGAGTTTTTTACATTGGTCGAGAAGCTGCGTAATCTTCAGCAGTCCGGACAAATCGGACTGCGGATCAAAAGGAGCGGCAGCGAGGCGGCGACGGCCATCGTATTTAGCAAGAAGTTGTCCCCGGCGATAGCGGCGGATCGCGACGACCTACGCCAACTCCTCGGTCTTAGTCCTGAGGCCGATGAATTCGAGGTAGTTTACGGCTCGGTGGCTGCGAACGACAGGGAGATCGCGGTGCTTACCCGTTCCGTTCTCGAAATCCTTACCGATCTCTCTGCGTATACCGATGTCCCAGCCGCCGACGTCGAACAAAAGCGCACGTTTCCGTCTCCTGCGCCGGAGATCGTCAAAGGTGCTCCCGTGCCACCGCTTATCCGAATTCTCAACTCCCCAAAAAAACCCGACGACGCGTTTGTTGCTGTGCCGTACGGTCAAACCTGGTACTGGATCGACGACAAGGACTTCGCCTCCAAGAGGCTTTTTTCTTTTATCATGTTCATCTTCACGCTCACCGAACCTGGAGACAAGCAAGGCGCGCCGATCATTACGGTTCCCGTCGGATAAACGAGAGAAGCGGCGCAAAGGCTCAGCAACATTGATCTGGTCGGTGGCGTCTGGCCTCGGCTAAACGGCAGTGTTGCGGCGAGTCAATAATTGAAGGGAGGCCAGATATGAGCGAACAAGAGAGCGACGTCACCCGCGTCGTTCTGGCGGTGCTGTTCATCGTCGCTTTGATCGGCTCTTCAGTGTGGATCTTGCGGCCGTTTATCGGCGCCATTGTCTGGGCGGCGACTATCGTGGTCGCCACTTGGCCCTTAATGATTGTTCTTGGCATGCCGACTGTGGAATAAGCGGTCTTTGCGGTCGCAGTGATGACGCTTTTGCTATTGTGTGTTCTGGTGCTGCCGATAACCTTTGCCGTGGTTACCGTCGTGTCTCATGTCGATGAAATCGTCGCCTGGGCTGGATCGCTGTCGTCATTGCAAGATTCCTGCACCCCCGGACTGGGTCGCCAACCTCCCTATGATCGGTGCCAAAGCCGTTGAGTTGTGGCAAAGCACCGCTGCGGCAGGAATTCAAGGATGCCACAATGAAAGCGGCGCCTTACGCGGGCGGCGTGATCCGCTGGCTTGCCACACAACTGGGTAGCGTAGGTGTGTTGCTTGCAGAACTCTTGTTGACGATTATTCTCGCGGCCGCCATGTACGCCGGCGGCGAGTCGGCGATGGCACGGCTGCTTCGATTCGGCCGGCGCTTGGCCGGTCGCGGCGGTGAGAACGCAGTACTTCTCGCCGGACAAACCATCCGCGGAGTCGCTCTGGGTGTCGTGGTAACGGCCATTACCCAAGCGCTTTTCGGCGGTCTCGGTCTCTTCATTGCTGGTGTTCCTTTCGCGAGTCTGCTCACTGCGGCGATGTTCCTACTGGCGATCGCGCAGATCGGCGTGGTTCCGATTCTTGGCTCGGCGGTGGTGTGGGTCTACTGGACGGGCGAGTCGGTTTGGGGAACTTTCCTCCTGATTTGGACCCTCGTTGCCGCACCATGGACAACTTTCTGCGTCCCATTCTGATCCGCAAAGGTGCGGACTTGCCATTGCTCCTGATCTTTGCCGGCGTCATCGGGGGCTCTGATCGCCTTCGGACTGATCGGCATCTTCGTGGGTCCGGTTGTGCTCGCGGTAGCCGATAAGCTGCTGATGGCGTGGATCGACGGAGAAGCCAAAGAACAGATTCCCGAGTCCTCCTAGCCCGCTTATTTCTGCATCGTAGTGCGCATGGCACCTTTTTGGTTCTCCGCCCTGGGGTTGAGCCATCGCGGTGCTGCTTCGGCGTATTGGACTAAAGTCCAATATCCGTTGGCCGGTCTGTTCTGTTATCAAAGTCGGCATTGTTCAGGAACTGGCGATTCGGGTCGGATGAAAGTGAAGTGTTTTGCGAGGAGGAGGAGAAGAAGCCATGCATATAAATAAGGTCTGCCAGTTGGCTGCGGCCGGATGGCTGGTTGCTTTGACTGGGTTCATCCAGCCCGGTTGGGCTCAGAGTAAATCAGCCCCGGGCGATAAGCCGGCAAGCAATTTGGAAATCATCCACGAGAAGCTTAAGGCGGATAAAAAATTGATCGTCGCCAAGTATATGGAATTAACCGAGTCGGAGGCGAAGAAGTTCTGGCCGGTCTTTGAGGAATATCAAAGCGATCTTCAGAAAACCAACGAGCGTCTGCGGCGTTTGCTCGAAAGCTACGCTGCGGATTACCGGAACAAATCTTTGACGGATGAGAAGGCGAAGAAGCTCCTCGACGAATGGATTGTGATCGAGCAGGAGGAGGGAAAACGCCGCAGCACGTTCGCGCCGAAGGTGCTGCAAACGTTACCGGCAAAAAAGGCTGCCCGCTACCTGCAGATTGAAAACGAGTACCGGACTTTGTTGCGATACGATCTTGCGGAGACGGTGCCGCTGGTCCGTTAGAAACGAAATAAAATTGACTCGAAATCGTTGCAACCGGTGATTCCACTGCCGATCCGCAGTTTCAAGGGAGAAAAAGATGAGATTCGCTTATTGTAAAGCAAAGAGAATGCGCGCTGTGGCGGCTCTCCGGTGCGGTATCTTAATAGCGGCCGTCGCTCTGGGCATCAGTATTACGAGTCCGGTTCTGTCCTGGGCCGGGAGCGCTGCACAGATCGACCGCGACGCCACGCAGTCGTTAAACGCGCTGTACAAAAACAATCCCGGTGCTAAAGCGCTGGCTGACAAGTCCGTGGCTGTGTTGGTCTTTCCCAGCATCGTCAAAGGGGGGTTTATCATTGCCGGCCAATTCGGTGACGGAGCATTGCGTAAAAACGGCAAGACCGTGGGATATTATCGATCGCTGGCTGGTTCGTATGGATTTCAGGCCGGAGCGCAAGCATTCGGCTATGTTCTATTCTTCATGGATGACGCCTCGGTTGCGTATCTCGATAAGAGCGATGGTTGGGAGCTCGGCACCGGACCCAGTCTGGTCGTGCTGGATGAGGGCTTTGGCAGAAACTTTACGACAACTACGCTGCAGAAGGGGGTTTACGCGTTCATCTTCGATCAGAAGGGATTGATGGGCGGTATTGGCATTCAAGGATCGAAGATTACCAAAATCAATCCGTAGTGGAATCAACGGTGAGTGTGAATGTCAGTCGCGAGTGCTCGACTCCAGAGATAGGGTTGGTGTTAGTGTAACACCTGCACTGAAACAAAAAGGAGAAATTGATGAGTAGAGTTTATGCCACAGGAATCGGCGCTGCGTTGGCCATAATGTTTTGCTTTGCACCACTCGGCACGGCGCAGGACAAGCCCGCCGACAATATGCAAATACTGCGCGATAAAATCAGGGCCGACAAAAAGTTGGTCGTGGCGACAAATATGGAACTGACCGAGTCGGAGGCGAAAAACTTTTGGCCGATCTATGAGCAGTACCAAAAAGATCTGCAAAAGATCAATCAACGGTTGGTCAATGTGCTGGAGAGCTACGCCGACGATTTTAAGAAGAAATCGCTTACCGACGATAAGGCGAAAAAATTGATCGATGAAGCGTTGGCCATTGACCAGCGAGAGGCCGCCCTGAAGGGCACCTATGCTCCGAAACTCAGCAAGGCGCTGCCGACGATTAAAGTCGTCCGTTACCTGCAGATCGAGAATAAGATCAGGGCGGTCGTCCGATATGAAATCGCCTCGGGTGTACCGCTGGTGCGATAGAGAGTGGCTGAGCGTCGCGGAGCGAGCGTCGGCTGATGAAGTGCAGAGAGAACCAAAGGGTTACTTACAAAATTTTTGTCGGAACCCTCACCCGACACCGACACGCGAAAACTGAAACCTCATCCCCCGTGCCTGATAGACACACGATGGACACGAACTGCGTGTGTCGGATCGCTGCACGGGCGTTCAGTTAGATAGGATACTGTTGTGAATTCAAAAAAGATCGCTTCTGGTTTACTGTTCGCGGTTCTGTCGCTTACTCAGTCGGTGATGGCCCAGGAACTGGACGGGACGCTCAAGAAGATTAAGACCTCGGGCGAGTTGACGCTGGGTTATCTTACTTCGGCGCCGCCATTTTCATTTCCGGGGCCGGACAAACGGCCTGTCGGTTACTCTATCGATCTCTGCACCCATATCGCCAGCAGCATTCAGAAACAGCTTAGCGTCAATCTCAAACTGAACTGGGTTCCAGTAACGACGGACAACCGGCTCGAGATGGTCGCATCCGGTAAAGTCGATATCGAATGCGGCACCAGCACGCAGACTCTTTTGCGCCAAGAGCGGGTCGATTTCAGCCTGATGACTTTCGTCGACGGCGGCGGGTTGTTGACCAAAAAAGATCTTAGTCTACGCGCCGTCGCCGATCTCACGGATAAACGTATCGCTGTCATCCCGGGGACAACCACCGAAACTGCATTGAGCAAATTTCTCAAAGAAGAATTTGTCAGCGTGCAAGAAGTCAAAGTCAAAAACCACGTTGAGGGACTTGCGGCGATCGAGAAGGGAGCAGCGGATGCTTTTGCTTCCGACCGCGGTATCCTCATCGGCCTCGTGGTAACGTCCAAAGACCCCAGTCTGTTCGCCCTGCCGCCTATTCTGTTCTCTTACGAGCCGTATGGTTTCATGGTGCGGCGCAATGACGCGGCTTTTCGGCTTGCCATCAATCGGGCGCTGGCCGGGCTGTACCGTTCCGGCGGTATCGTGACCGTGTACGATCGCTGGTTCGGCGCCTTCGGCAAACCGAGTCAAGCTATCCAAGCCATGTACCTCCTCCATGGCTTGCCCGAATAGCTGAACCTGTTCGACCGAAATCGCGCGGTCGCATGCTTTCGGACGGAAAACAATGTCGCGATCGCCTCAAGAAACTGGTTCATCTGACGGCAATCGACGTTCGATCGCTCTGATTGCATCTCTGTCGGCGTTCGCGAGTTTCTGGGTGCTCGCAGGGCTTGCTGCTGCACACTCGGGATGGGTCGACGGCTACGGCTGTCATCGCGCCCCGGACAAGGTGAGCTATCACTGCCATGAAGGTGAGTTCGTGGGTCGAACCTTCAAATCGAAGGAGGATTTCCTGCGCCGCCTGCGTCAAGGTAAGTCCGAGCAACTCACTCCGCGGGGCAACCCCGCGCAGCCAGCTCCGCCGCAAAAAAGGATCGAGGACTAGGCCCGCGCGGGTAAACGGATGAAATTGCTGCGCCGGTCGATCATCCTTTCTATCACCATCGGGTTTCTGTTTGCGGTCGGAGCGATTCTCGTTCCGCGCATCATCGACAGCCAGCTGATTCGCGATGCGATCAGGGCCGAATTATCCAAGCACTTCGACAACCACCTGGTGATCGGCCGAATCGCGGTGGCATGGTTCCCCCATCCGAGAGCGGTAGTCGAGGCTGCGGAACTCTCCTTCGGCGCAAACCAGCAAGCCTCGATCCGTTCCCTCGAACTCTATCCGTCGTTTCTTGCTCTCCTCTCGGGTCGGCTGACGCCGGCGCGGGTGGTCTTGATCGAGCCTAAGCTCAAAATTCACTTACGGGTTGAGCCGGATCAATCGTTCGATCTCGACAGCATCGAGAAGAACATCGCTGCCGCACTCGCAGGACTCACCCGAGACCTCCGAACATCTCATATCGCCGTCATCGGCGGTTCGGCGGAGCTTGCCATCGACGCGAGACCTCCGGTCATTTTCGAAGATGTCTCGGCTCGAGCTGCTGCTTCACCGGAAACATTAGAGTTCGAAATGAGCGCTCGCTCCAGCCTCTGGCAAGCCTTGGCCGTGAAGGGAAAGGTTTCGGCGGAAAGGCTGGCATTCCAACTCGACATCGCCGTCCAAAGACTGAAGATCAATGAGTCCCTGGCATTTTTCCCTTCCTCCGACTTCGGGTCCACGCCTGGCGGAAACGCGAGCTTTGAATTGGAGGTTTCCGGCGTGGGATTGCGCCGCGTGAAAGCTGCGCTTGGAAGTATCCCCGAGCCGTTGGTCATCGCGCGGCGCGGCCGTGGCGGTTTCTTTGAAATCCAGCAATTAAAAGGCGCGATATCCTACGAAGAAGGCGGGTATGAACTCGACGTAGAGCAACTCGATCTCGCTTCACCGCGGCTCAGCGCATCAGGGAAGATCCAATCTAAAGGTGACCGGATATCCGCAAGTATCAAAGCCCATGATCTGGATATCGCCGAGGTTCACCATCTCATACTTGGAATCGCCGATGGGAACGCGAATGTGGAGAATAGTCTCCGCTATGTTTCCAAGGGAACGATTGCTGATCTCTACATCCAAAGCGCTGGACGTTCGCTCGCCGAGTTAGCTTCCATCAAGAATATGGTTCTCTCTGGCAAGCTGCGAAATTGCAGTGTGGTGGTCCCTGGCTATGATCTGGAGCTGGAAAACGTCACTGCGAGCGTGCGCGTGGCCGAAAATCAGTTAAAGGCGGACAGCATAAGCGTAAGTCTCGGCGCCGTCCGCGGCCGCTCCGGCGCGCTCCGGCTCGGTCTGGAAGGGCGGCGAGCGCCCTTTCATTTCGATGTCGAGGTTCAAGCCGGTGCACCCGAGCTGCTCGGCGTTTTGCACAAAGCCGCGCGCAGTGATGCCTTTCGAGCCGAGGTACGGAAGCTGCGTAACGTCGATGGCGTGCTCTCCGGCAGGTTGATCCTCGGCGAGACTCTCGATGCAATTTCCGTTGAGCTCTTGATCTCGGATGCCGACGTCCGTGCCGAATACGAGCAGGTTCTGTTTCCCATCGCGATTCGAGATGGCCGGTTGAATTACGGGGGGAACGTTCTTCGCATCGAAGATCTCAGGGGCTCGGTGGGAAATTCCCGCTTCGATCTCGTTGGCATCACGTTCCATCATGACGGAAATCGCCGTCTCGATATCCAATCCAAGCGGACCTCATTGGATTTGCAGGAAGCGGAGGCTTTCGTTCGAATTGTTCCAGCTTTGCGGCGACAGTTCCAAAAGCTCAAGTCGGTGCGGGGGAGGGCCGAGTTGGCGGCTTTCACACTGACAGGGCCCTATGATGATCCTTCGCAGTGGAGCTTTGCGAGCACGGGCAGTTTGGACCGAGTCGAGCTCCAGCACGACGATCTTCCTGCGCCCCTGACTGTGATCAGCGCGGGGTTCGACGCAAACCGGCAGCGGGTTCTGTTCTCCAATACGGACGCCACGATGTCGGACGCGAAATTATCTGCCGGCGGAAAAGTCGAATACCCGGCAGAACAGCCGGTTCATGCCGAGATCAGCGGGCACGCAACCATTGGCGAACACGTGACCGAACAGCTCAGCCGCTCTGTCCAACTGCCGCAACAGCTACGGTTACGCGCGCCGCTGGAGGTCGTTGCCGAGCGTCTCACATGGACCGCGGGCGGTGACACTTCATTCCTCGGCCAGGCTGCGTTGCCGGGCGGAGCGCTCCTGAAGGTCGATGCCGTGAAGCGGTCGCGGGAGCTCGTTTTGAACGATGTCACACTGGATGATCTCGAAAGACGCGCTCGGGTGACCCTTCACCTTGCCGATGATCACTTTCTTTTCTCTTTCAACGGCGAGTTGACACAGGACACTATCGACAGCGTATTTGCCTCTCCGCCGATGCAAGCGGGTTTACTGCGCGGAGACTTCCAGGTCAGCGCTGTATGGGAAGATCCGATGACGATGTCCGCAACCGGCCAAGTGAGCGGCAGTAATCTATTCGTCCCGTTCGGAGACGAAAAAGCTCTGGTCGAAGAATTCAGCGTGGCGGCAAGTGGAGACCGCCTGCAGGTCCGATCGGCAGATTTGCTCTGGCGTGACAGTCGATTGCGGATGTCCGGCCAAGTGGGCATCGGCAAGGAGGTATTGCGCTTAGATTTAGATGCTACGGCGGACCGGCTCCGCCTGGAAGAGTTAAATCGGCTGTTCGACGACGCGAGGGACAAAAGCGTCCGCAGCGTTGCGCTGCCTCGTGTGGAAGGTAGAATCGGACTCAAGCTAGACAGTCTCGTGGCAGAAAGTTTCACCGTCGATGCCCTACAAATCGACACTGCCTTCGCGCGGTCCTCCGTTAGAGCCGAAATCAAACGGGGCGTAGTCTGCGGCATCAACACCACCGGCCGTTTGGACCTCGGCGAGGGCGACATCGATTTCGATCTCCGATTTATGGTCAAAGAGGGTGATCTTGAACCGACCACTGTCTGCCTGACCACTCAGCAAAGCGATGTAAAGGGTACTTATTCTTTAAGCGCACGGCTTTCCGGAAAGGGCAGCCGGCAGAACTTGCGATCGGCCCTCAAGGGCAATTTCCAACTGACGGCCCGAAAGGGCGAGTTCATCCGGTCCGCCGGTCTCGATGCGACGTTTGACTATTTGAATGACTCGGGCGACTTTGCGGTGGCGTTCCCGGATCTCAACAAGGAAGCCTTTGCTTATGAACTGCTCGCCGCAAAGGGAAGCATCGACGGCCAACGCTTGCAAACTGACGAAATTCTCATCCACGCCGCTCCGCTTATGATTGCCGGCCAGGGGACCTTTGATCTGCAGGAGAAACAGATGGATGCGAAGGGTCTGGTGTCGGTTGTATCGCCCGCCCGCCTGCTTATCAGACGCATTCCGGTGATCGGCGCGATCCTAGGCGGCTCACTCGTGGGCATCCCGATCCGGGTCAAAGGATCCTTTGATCGACCCGATATCAGTTATCTCTCGCCGGCAGACGTGGGCGCCGAGCTGGTGAATATTCCCTTGAGACTTCTCGGAATGCCAATCGATGCGATCAAGGTATTCATCCCGAGCGGCACAAACGGCGACCCATAGATTCTTCGACGGTCACGTTCCTAGGTGCAACATCGAAAGTTAACGCACCGGAGCCACGCAAAGGCTATGTTGCACATTTTCAAAATAAGTGCCGAGCAGATTAGCGGAGGGAGGCGCTCATGGACCGACACTTTACTCTAAAAATCATGGCGGTGTTGGCGGTCGCCCAAGGAATCGCCGGGATCCTGCGGGCATTTAATTGGATGCAAATCGGCGTCAATCTTTTTGGCCAAGGAATTTTGCTCCTGCCGCTCGTCGGTGCGGTGGCAGTCTTGCGCGGCCTTTTTATCTCTACCGTGGCGCTGTTTTACCTATTGTTTGCGGTCGGCGCGCTGCTCGGAAAACGCTGGTCTCGATGGCTCGGCTTAACTGCGGCAATCATCAACCTGCTGCTTGTCGCGAGCGTGCTCGTGCAGGGGGCAAATCTTGGAGAAGCGCTCGCTTGGTCGGTCATACCGGCGGTTCTCGTGATCTACCTGTTTTCAAAAGCCGGGGGGAAAGCCATCGACGCCGCATCATAGGGTGCCGGCTCGTGTTAGACCAACGTCCAATAGCCGATCCTTGGATCCTGCGATAGTTTCACAGCGAGCCTGATAGACAGAACCGGAATGCTCGTGACAACAGCCGAGTCAAAGGAACGCACCTCTACCCGCGCCATCGTCGGCAGAAATGCGGTGCGTACTGCAACCCGTTTTCTTGCCGGCGCGCTCGTCTTGTTCAGTGCGTTGTGGGCCGCGGGAGCGATCTACTACGCGCCCATCCCGGGAGAGCATTTACGCGCCGCGCTCGCCGCACTTTGGCTGATCGCCACCGCTCTGGCCTTTGCTTTCGTGCGGCCCGTCGGTCGCGCCTTGGGCGGCTACCTGATCGCTTTTGCCGCCCTGGTTGCACTTTGGTTTCAGATTCCCGCTTCGAACGATCGCGACTGGCAGCCGGACGTGTCGGTTACGCCCTATGCGACGATCACCGGAGAGTTGATTACGATTCACGGCGTGAGGAATTTTGACTATCGGACGGAAACGGACTTCATGCCGCGCTGGGAAACGCGCACCTACGATCTCCGCAACCTCGATTCCGTCGATCTCATCGCGGTGTACTGGGCCGGCAAGGCGATCGCGCATATCATGGTGAGCTTCGGCTTTGCCGGCAAGGATTATGTCACGGTCTCAATCGAGACCCGCAAGGAACGCGGCGAGAATTATTCGACACTGGCCGGTTTCTTTCGCCAATACGAGCTGGTTTATGTGGTAGCCGATGATCGTGATGTCATTGGCGTGCGGACGACTTATCGCCAGCCGCAGGAAGACGTCTACGTCTACCGCGTGAAGGCGTCGCTTGCGAATATCCGCAGGGTCTTTCTCGACTATGTGAAAACCATGAATGACATGCGCGAGCGGCCGCGCTTTTACAATACGCTGACGACCAACTGCACGACGACCATTCTCATGCACACGCGAGTAAATCCCGAGTCGCCGCCGATGTCGTGGAAAATTTTGTTGAGCGGCTACGTGCCGGAGTATCTTTACGAGTTGGGCAAGCTCGACGGCAGCCGGCCGTTCGATGAGCTCGAGCGTCTTTCGCTGGTGAACGCGCGCGCCCACGCAGCCGGTCGCGACGAAAATTTTTCGCGGCTCATCAGGAAGGGGCTTCCCCTGATTGCGCAATAAGACAAAAGGGTCATGCCATGAATTCTCCAAAACTTTCCGCTTCGTTTCGGCGGCGGCTGAGCGAGATCGCCATCGGCGGTAGTGACTCATGAGTCACTACCTATGACGAACCGTCAATCGATCAACATTTAGACAGAAGCAAATCATCCAAACGGGAACAATGCTCGGTATTCCTGGTGACCTCGGCATAGTCGCCGTGCTCAGCGACGGCCTGATTAAGACCGACGGCGTGGTCGCCTGCGAGAGCACGCACATCTTCGGAGTCGCCTCCGAGCTTTGTGGTCCGCTCCGGACACTCGCACCCAATCCCATCCGGAAACCATCGAAGAGGTCCGGCGCATCTTGCGGGAGCACGCCGGCATGCGCCAGCGCCGAACTAACCCCGGCAGATCCAGCAATCTATACCTTCGGCTGCCGCGGAAACTGCGGCAGCTCCGACTCAGTAATCCCTGGACTGGTCGCTCGCGGTGAAAGAAGACATCGTCAGTTTGAACCGCTCGGATCGTCGAGACGTCCCGTCATGATCAACATGAATCGCGGAAAACCGTGTCGGCACCTCTCTTGCATTTTGACCGCATTGGCTGCGCAGCGCAATTGACCGAAGGACTTTGGAATCAGAAACTGCGCATTTGTGGAATTCTACGGAACTTTTCTGTTTCGATCGACTGCGCGCTAAACGCTGCCGAATTTACTATTTTTTCATACGCACGTAATTATTGCCGGCGAACACAAAACGAGAACCGGAGGAATAAGCTTCTATGGCGGCGTGGACCTACAAAAATTATTCGATTATTCAGAAAAACCGGCAGAAGGCCCGGCGCTGGCTTTCGACCGCTACCTTTCGCACCCGCCGAGGCGAATTTAGCCTCACGGCCTACCCGTCGACGACGGAGGGTTATGCCAGCGAGATGAAGGCCCAGCAGGCAACTGAGAAGTTTGTGCAGGACCACATCGACAGAATTGCGCCGTACGAGCGACCATGACGCCGATTGAACCGCAGCACGCCGGCATCACAGAAAGACGGCGCGATTTGTCATTCGCGGCATAAATATTTGCAGCAAAAACGCCTAAACTATCCGACCGCCAGCCCCACCACACCCAACACCATCGCGCAAGCACCCGCCAAGCGCCGCGGCACATCGCCCTCGCCGAGCAAACGGGCGCCCATCGCCGTGCCGATGAGGATGCTGATTTCGCGCGCGGGCGCGACATAGCTCACCGGCGTGAACTGCATCGCCGTGAGCACGAGAATATAGGCGAGCGGTATCAGCACCGCGCAGGCGATGGCCTCGTATTTGTGCTCGCGCCACTCGAGCACCGTCTGGTCCGAATACTTGACCGCCAAAGGTGTGAGAAGTAGCGCTCGTCCGACATTGGCGCCCCAATCGAGCACCAGCGGAGCGAGCCGGAAGTGGCTGACCGCCTGCTTGTCCCACAACGTATAAGCGGCGATAAAGAAGCCGGTGATGAGCGCATAGAATATCGCGTCCCGCGCTCCGCCGTGACGCAACTGCGAGACGTTCGTCGTCAACACCAGTGCGCCGCCTACAATCAACAGCGCGCCGACAAGCGCGATCGCCGACGGCCGTTCGCCGAGAAATAGGATCGCCGCGACGCTCGACAGCAGCGGACCGGTGCCGCGCGCCAGCGGATACACCAAAGACAAGTCGCCGGCGCGGTAACCCTGGTTGAGCAGCACAAAGTACGCGGTATGCAGGGCGGCCGAACCGGCCATCAAGCCGATCGTTACGAAAGTGATCTGGATGTCCCAAACTTTGATGATCGTGATCGTCGCCGGCGCGTAGAGGAGCGCCGAAAGAACCGCCACCAGCCAGGTAAAAGTAGGATGTCCGCTCGCCTGCTTGTTGAGCAAGTTCCACGTCGCGTGGATTACCGCGGCCGCCAGAATCAGCGTGAGAGCCCAGCCGGTCATGGGAAAATTCGGACCTGGTAACTAAGGGGCAGTGGCGGCGGGGACAATGACGGAATCGCCGACGCGGATGAGCCCGCCGGAGAGAATATCGGCGCGCAAACCACCGCGGTGAACCAGGCCGCGCAGCGCGCCGGGCGCGCTTAGACTTTCCAGGTGGGCGCACGGATCGCAGAGCCGCATGCCGCGCAGACGGACTTCGCCGATCACAAATTCGCGGCCGACGAGATGATTTAACGCGATCGCGCGCGTGACGATGTTGCGCCGCGCTTGGGCCGGGGAGATGGCGACGCCATAGTCGCGCTCCAAAGCTTCCAATGCCTCGCTCTCGATCAAGGTGACTTCTCTTCCCGTGCCCGGATGGCTGGAATAGGTGCCAGTTCCATCGTGATAACGATCTCCCCGCAATCCTCTGCCGGCAACGACAAACGCGTTCGCGATCGACTCCATCGGGGCAGCGCCGGTTCTTGCCACGTGAATCGAAACGATCGTGCCTCGCTCCCTATCTGCGCACGTCACCGCTTTTTTGCAACCAAAGCCGCAAGCTCCGGCGTCTGCATGCTGTCCTTGAGCATATTGCAGGTGCCCTTTTCCAAAATTTCCTGCGCCAAGCGCTTTGTGGCGGTGATCGCCGCCTTGGTGAAGCCCGATCCGTAACTGACGCGGGCGACGCCAAGATCCTGCAACTCTTTAACGCTCGGTGATTGCGGACCGGCGAGGATGCTAATCGGCGCCTGGACTTCTTTCGCCACCGTGCCGATTGTTTCAGCCGAATGGAGGAACAGGTAAAAAATGCAGTCGCCACCCGCTTCGGCATAGGCGTTGCCGCGATGAATCGCCTCATGGAGCGCCCTCTTGGGATCGTCGGGCATGACGTGGAAGGAGTCAACGCGTGCATTGAGGAAAAACTCGCTGCCAAGCTCGCGCTTGGTTTCCATGACCGCTTTGATTTTGCGCAGTTGCTCGGAAAGCTCGACCAATCCGCCCTTGCTTTTCGACGCGCCGTCCTCGAGATTCATCCCGGCTACGCCGCGCGCCACTAGCGCGCGCACGGTGTCCCTCACGCCGACTTCATCGCCGTAACCGCGTTCGCCGTCGGCATTGAACGGCACGCTCACCGCCGCTGCGAAGTTGCCGCTGAGTTCAATAAATTGATCCCGGCTCATCATTTCGCCGTCGAGATATCCCACCGCCGCGGCGATGCCGCCGCTGGTGCCTTGAATCGCCTTAAAGCCCATCTGCTCGAACAACAGCGCGCTCAAGACATCGTAGGCGCCCGGCATAATCAAAATCTCCGGTGCTCGGACGAGATCTCTGAGCTTCCGGCTTTTTTCATTTGCCGCTGCAATCACAGCGGCCGAAACTGTTTCCATCACGGCCTCCTTGAATTCAAGTGAATTGTGCCTTGTATCGTAAGGCCTAGGGGTTGCTCGAAGCAAGCGCTACCGGCTCTGAGAGCCGCACAGTTCGGTGCATGGGCGAAAGAGCAGATGTTTAAGATGTGCGCAAAGACGTCGCGTGCCACCGGTCCATGTGATAGCGCTCCGTTTCGGAAAGCGCCTCGGCCCGGTAGAAACGGTCATAAAACTCGGTGTCGAGATGGCAGGCTTGAAAACCAAGCACTGTGCGGAAGGGTGGCATGTACGCGGGAAAGCGACCGTAGCGATTGTAAATATATTCGCAATACGCAGTTGTAGCTTCTACCGCCGCGGAGCTGATTTCGGCGACGGCGTTGGTGACCGCCGCCGGCTCGCGCCATGCGCTATGCGCCGCGCCGCCGCGGAACAAGCCGCGCGCGCCATATTTCGTTTGAACCACGGCGCGCACGGCTTCTTTCATGCTCGCGTAGTACGGCGGGCAGTAAGGCTGGAGTAAAATTTCATTGTCCTGTTCCAAGCCCAAAGCATAGGGAACGCCTGGATCGCGCCCGAGAGCGCGCATCAACCCTCTGGCGAAAGTACCGGCGCCGAAGTACCGGCTCGCCGGCATCTCGGCCATGCGAAATCCGAGAGCCTGAAACCAGGCGAATTCGTGCTCGGCAAAGTTGGCAAAGCCGCCGAGGCCGATGGCGTGCGACATCAATCCTAAATTTTGCAGCATCATGCCTTGCTCGACGGTGACGAGCTCCGCGACCATGAGCTCCAGGCGCTGCACCGTAAACACGCGGCCACCGGCGGGGTCGTCATGCAAATGCCCGCCCTTGCTGCGCGCGAAACGGTCCAGACCAGCGGCGCGAAATCCCGCGCGCTCGTCAATCACAAATGCGCCGCTATGCTCGTCGAACACGTCGAGCAATCCGTTGATGTACATGAAAGTCAACTCGTTGATCGGCAAAAAATACGTCGTTCCCGGGGCATACAGAGACCAGCGGTTCACGTTGACGTTGAACATCGGCGCCAGCGGAGGCGCCGCGCGGCCGTCTTTGATCTTGACTCGCATGCGCCGGTACAGCTCGGTGAACTGCCGCTGCTGCGCTTGGTCGAGCAAGGCGTGAATTTCCTGCGGCGGAAAATCTTGCGGGCGCTTGATCAGGTAAGCGGCATCGTCGTTGATCACAACCAATGAGACGGTTTGTATGGCGTCGCCGCTGGCGATCGTGCGGCCGAGCGCGCGCGCCACGATGGCACCGCCTTGCCCTTCGGCAAAGGACAGGTCGAGTAGAGCGAATCCCGTGATGCCGCAGGCGGCGTAAGTCAGCAGCGCTTCTTCTTCCTCGGTCAACGGAAACGAACGGTGCCGGCTGTCGTAGGCCAGGGGCCCGCTTGCCATCTTCATGCCCAAACCAAAGCGCCGCGAGCGCCGCTTGATCAGCGCGTCGAGGAGCGGATAACCGGCCCATGGCAGGCTCGTTTCAGACATAGGTACGCCTCCCAACCGGCGTCTTATCACAGATCATGGTGCGAGAGGCTGGGAGAAAAGCTGCCGCAGTAGGCTGTCCGTCAACGGTGTGTTTACCGTTCATGGTTCGAAAACTTCGAACGGCTCCGCCTCAGCGGTTCGCCTTGGGGCTGTGTCGAAGGACTCGCTCGATGATCACGACTTTCTTTGGCGAGGTCACAAGCGAATCAAGCCGGCGCTCATAAGCGCCTGCCCGGTCAGCCCGATGCCAAAAAACACGATGAATGCTGACGACGTGAGCGGCAGCCAGCGGGTGAGTAGCTGTCCTTCACCCTGGAACCGTGCCATAAAGCGGCGCGCGTAGACCATCAGCAGCCCAACGGCGATCAGCACGGCAGCCAAGCCGACGCTAAAGGCCACGATCAGCAACAGGCCGAAGCCGACCCGCTGCAGTGACACCGCGCTCAGCAGGACGACCAGCGCAGCGGGACATGGAACGATCCCGCCGCTGATGCCGAGCGTGAGAAGCTCCCGCGGCGACACTGCATGGCGATGATGATGTGAATCGCCATGCGCATGGTGATGGCCATGCCCGGAATGATGGTGATGATCCTGATCATGATGACCATGATCAGGACGATGATGTGCCGCTTGTTTCACGCCAAGCCGGCGCACGAACAGAACGATGCCCAAAACGATAATCATCACGCCGGAAGTTAGCGCCAGCCAGGGATAAAGTTTCTCCGGCACGACCTGCGCGGATGCGTAAAGCACGATGCCGCCGAGCAGGTAGACTGCGGCGGTATGCGATGCGGTGACGATAAGCCCAAGAAGCAAGGCGTGCTTCGCCGTCCCGCGGGAGCCGATGAGATACGCCGCCACCAGCGTTTTACCGTGGCCCGGCTCGAGAGCATGAAACGCGCCGAGGGCGGCGGCGACGAGCAGGGCAAATAGAATCATCGACCAGTTCAACTGTTTGGTCGCGATCAGCTCGGTAAAAGAATTCTTCGGCGTCAATTGCCGGTTTGGCCGCAGCGCAGGAGCGGGCTCTTCAATGCTAGATTCCGCCGCCTTACTCTCCTGCGGCGCGACGACTGCGGCAACCGGAACAGCCGGCGCGGCGGCTTTGGCAACGTCCGCGGCGACCGATCGACGGGACGGAACGACTGCGGACGATTCGTTCCTCACCGTTACAGCGGCACCCCCGACGGCGAAGCTCAATCTCACCTCCAATACCTGCGGTGGTGCATTCAGCAGATCGCTGGGATAGTCCGATAGTTGTGCGCTTTGGTCTTTGGCCGGCACCGAGCTTTGGATCAACGACGCACCATTCTCGGCGCCGGCGATCACTTCCTTCCAACCCGCGCGCCCGGGGAAATTTCCATCACGATAGAAGAGCTCGCGGCGTCCGGCCGGAGAATTGTCGAAGCTGCCCTTGAAGACAGTGCCGATTTTCATCGTCGGCAGCGCGCCCGCTCCTTCGGGAAAGAGAATCTTCCGAGACTCCAGGCGCAGCGGGATTTTTTTGCCGTCCACTTCGAGCTGCAAGCCGTCGCGCAGAGCCGCCGCCTTGCCATCGAGATAACTCGATACGCCGGGCGCACCGGGCGCCGGCGCAATGCCGTTCTGCTGGATTTCCTGAAAAGTCGGAATCTCCGCCATATCGACGATGTAGCGGAGCTCGACCTCGTCCTTGCCAACGCGCAGTGCGGAATACTGACTGATACTGAAATTGCCCAGCGGGTGGGCGGAAACGTCGGCGGCCCAGAAAAGCAATAAAGCGATCAAACCGGCCGTCGCTCGGGCGCGCATCGTCCTATCTCCCTTCCGCGGATTGAGTCGCGGCGACTCGCGCGCTGTCGCCGTCCATCTGCTGCAGAATTCTCTGCGCCTGTTCGGCGAAAAGAATATGAAAGTGGGGATTGGTCACGAGCGCGCGGCTTAAAAATTTTCTTGCCTCGTCGAGCTCGCCCAGGCCGTAATGGATCATGCCGGCGTGAAAAAACAGCTTCGCATCACGGGTTCCGAGCTTGAGCGCTTTATGGATCGCTTCCCGCGCCGCTTTCAGCTCGCCGTTTTTATACAGGTTCCAGGCCAAGACATCGTATGCGTAGATATCGCGCCGATAGTCCAGTTCCCGCCGGGCCAGCTCCAGGCTTTCCTTCGGATTCATATCGTGATCGGCGTAAAAATAAGCGAGCTCGCGGTTGTAGAGCGCCTTATTGAGCGCGTTGAGCCTGCCGACGTATTCGACCAATGCGTATTGCTGGCGGGCCAATTCGGGCTTGCCGACTCTCTCGTAGATCTCGCCTAGCGCTGCGGCGTATTCCGGCATCGGCAAGATCGCGAGCGCTTTTCGATAAAGTTCGATGGCTTCGTCGTACCTTTTCTCCGCCGCGCGTACCTGCGCCAGGCCGGAGAGTCCACGATAGTAATTGGCATGGGTATCGAGGGATTGCCGAAAACAGGTCTCGGCTTTCTCCAAGTCACCGGCGACGAAGTGCTCCATACCGAGCTGCCACTCCGCCCACGCGACGCTTTCCGCGGGCTGCTTGGCGATTTTACCAGTGCCAACCGCCCGCTCCAGATCGGCGATCGCCCCCGCGCTATCACCGCGCAAGCTTTTCAGTCCCGCCAGCCGGCTATAGGAATATAAACTTTGATCCAGCTCCATCATGTAAGCGTAAGCCGCTTGCGCCTCGGCGTATTGGCCCACCTCCAAGAGCGCGTCGCCCAAGACACCGTAGGCATCGGCGTCTTCGCCATCTCTTTCGATCGCTTGGCGCGCGTAGAGCGCGGCGGGCGCGAACTCGTGGCGCGAGTAATGGACGTAGGCCAGATGGCGCAGCGCGCCGGCGTTGTGCGGCGCGAGCTGCAAAGTTCGTTTGAGCGCCTCTTCGGCGCGGTTGAAGTAACTTGGCTCGCCGGTCTCGCGGGCCTTGCGAATGAACGCGTCGGCGAGTCCCAAGTAAACGTTGGCGTTGCGCGAATGGCGCCGGAGCAATTGTTGGTAGTAAGCGATCTGGTTGTCGGTTCTAATCTGCTGCGCCACCGCTAAATGCGGTGTTACACTGAAAACGCCGAGCAGGACTAGCATCATGGTGATCGGGCGTTGCTGGAAGTTCATCGGGTCGCTCCCTTTTGGAATTGGCCGGAGGGAGAGATCACTCTCCGCTCCGGCATGAGATAACGTTACTGCTCGACGCACGGCGCTCCGGTCGACTGCACGCAGTCGATGTGCCGCCGGCCGCGGCCGTCATAGGGAGTCGGTAGATAGGGAAACTCCTTGGCGATGCCGTTCAAGGTCACATCGAGGCGGTTGCCGGCGATCATTCCATAGCCCGGCCCGTCACTGACGCCCGCGCCGGGCGCGCCGCCGAGGAAATTGACGCCGTCGCCGGCCAGACCCGCGATATAGTTGGCGCCGCCGACCACGCGCAACGCGATATCGGTGACATCGTCATTGGGTCGCCGGCCGTTAGGGAATCCGGCCGCATCGTCGGCCAAACCGCCGAGCCGTTTCTGGTTTTCCGGCTGGACCGGCGCCGCTTTCAAATTGAGGCGCAGCAATTCGGCGCACGGGCTCCCGCAGTTGTTGCCGCTCAAGGGCTGACCCGTATATTTTAGAAATACGCTCATCAAGTCGGTGCGCGGCGTCGCCGTCACCGGCACGCTGAAGATCAGCTCCAGCGCCAGCGCGATCGAGGGATTTTTGTAGAACTCCTGGAACTTCGCTTCGCCTTCCGGTTCTTGAGAGTTCCAGAAATCTTTCGCCGAAGTATCGATGATCAGCTCGTTCACCAGCGGATTGGCCAAGCGCGACACCTGAACCCACGGGCCGGCGAGTTTCGTCGTACCGTCGCCTTTTAACTGCTTGATCTTCTGTTTCGCGGTCGACGCATACATGCCGATCACCGCTGCGGCGGTTTGCTCTGCCGACTTGCCGTCCTGGGTGATGCGCGTAATCGGCACCTCAATAACGATGCTGTTCACGTTGGTGCCGCTGAACCGGTTGATGCCGAACGGATCTCGGCCGTCGTTGCCGTCTTCCGCCGCGCTGAGCAACGGCGGGAAGCGGCGCAGGTTGGCCGTGTCGAACACCGCGCCGAGATCAATGTAGAAAGTTTCCGCGCGCTGCCCGGCGAATACTTTGATGCCGGTCGAGGCGTCGCTGTAGACGCCTTGGGACGCCAGGTCTTCATAATTCTTAAAAGTTGCCGGACCGACGTTGCTCGGCACCGCGATGAGCTTTTGGCCTCTGAACAGCTCGGTGCGCTTTTTGCCCCGCACTTCGGTGACCGTGTAGGTTTGCCGGCGGGTCAAGCCCTCGGAACCCGGGCCATCGAGCTTGGTAATTCCTTGAAGCTCGGCGACCGGAATCTTCGGATTGCCGACATAAGCCAGGGGAAATTCCAGTTGTCCCAACGCCGGCCGGTTTTCCGTCTTGAAGCGAAATTCGTAGACGATGTCCTCCGCCTTGCCGTCCTGATTGTTATCGATGTTGACGGTGTACAGCACCTCGTCGTCGAAGTTGAAATAGTTCGGGCCGTCGGCCGGCTCTTGGCCCGGGATCACGTTCATGATGAACACCGCCTTGCTCGGATCCTGCCAGCTGCGAAAGGCGTAGGTGTCGGTGTTGTCCGCCGCCGGGTCGAGGGCGATGAGCGGTGCCTCCCGATGGCTGGCGGCGCCGGCCGGCGGAGTCATGGTTGCAAGCGCCATGAGCGCGCTCAGCAAAACAGCGGTGGCCCGATGGATGGGTTTTTTCTTGACGGATTGCATGGTCGATACCCCCTTCATTTGCGTTTGTGTTTTTCGCGTCGTTCGCTTGAGCTCGCCGCACTAGTGCTGGGCAAAGCGCTCCGGGAATTGCTTGGCGATCGCCGTGCCGAGCGGATCGGCGATCATCGCCATGTGACTGGCGGCCATGCGCAGATTCGCATAGACCTTCTGCCACTCGCGGGCAGCCTGAGCATCGACCACGTCCTTGAGCGTAATGATGTGCCCTTTGACCAGCTCGGCCACAGTGTTTTTGGGCAGGTTCGGATTCGCCGAGGCCAAGAATGCGCCGAAGTCCTCGCTGTAACTAATAAGATCGTTGACCGCCCTATCCTGCTTGGCTTTGTCTTTCGCCGCGAGGCCGGTCGTATAGTCGACGACGAAACCGATGTGCTTGCGCCACAACGGCAGGAAGGCTTTCTCGGCGTCGGCGCCGTATACCGAGCCGATCGCTTTGGCGATGTCGATGGAATTTTGGTCCAGCGCATTGGCCGCGGCTTTGAACTCCGCTTCGCGGCCGCCCAGCGCCGAACCCGTGGCCATGGCTGCGATGATCGCATGCTCGCGCAGCGCCATGTTCAGCGTCGTGCGCAAGGTGGCGGCGGGAGCATCCGGCGCGCCGGGGAACCGATTGGGGAATTGCTTGGCGATCGCCGCGGCAAGGGGATCGCCGATCATCTGCATGTGATGATACGCCGAGCGCGTCGCCGCATACGCCTTGGGCCAGTCGCCGGCGGCCTGCGCATCGACGACGTCTTTCAAGGTAAGAATATGACCTTTCACCAAATCGCCGACCGCGCTCTTCGGCAGGTGGGGATTGGCAGAGCTGAGAAACGCGCCGAAGTCCTGGCTGTAGCCGAGCAAATCGGCGACGGCCTTGTCCTGCTTCGCCTTGTCTTTCGTCGCCGCGCCGGTGGTGTAATCGACAAAAAAGCCGATGTGCTTGCGCCACAAGGGCAGGAACGCTTTCTCGGCGTCGGCGCCGTACACCGCGCCGATCGCCTTTGAAATATCGATGGAGTTGGCGTCGAGACCGCCGACGGCGCCCTTGAATGCCGCCTCGCGCCCGCCGAGCGCATGACTCGTCGCCACCGCCGCGATCAACACGTGCTCGCCCAAGAGCGCGTTTAGATTCGATCTGAGGTCTGCCGCCGTCCACTTGGTATCCTTGGCGTCCGTCATTGAGCCATGCATCGAGTGATGTTGCATGGGTCCTGAAGATCGATCCCAGCCCGTCTGGCCGCAACCCGATGAAACCAGCGCAGCCAAGACCGATCCGCCGATGATTCGTGCAACTTTGCTTTTCATGTTTTCCCTCCCGTGAATTGCCCTTTTTTGGATCTAGCGAACCAGCACCTCGCCGCGCATGTGTTCGTGGCGCTCGCAGAAATAGCTGTACGTTCCCGGCTGAGCGAAAGTGAAGCTGAAGCTCCCGCCTTTGCCGTCCAGGGACGCCGCAAAACCATTTTCTTTTTTCTCGGCGGTGACGGTATGAAGGATCTCGTCTTCATTGACCCAGCTCACCAAGGTTCCCGGCCTCACTTCGATCCGTCCCGGTTGAAACTGGAAAAGTTTAATCGCCACATTGCCGAGCGGTTGCGGCTTGGCGCCTTCGACAACCGCCGCTGGCTTCAGCGGCTCGTCGTCGCATTCGTCATGGCCCAGGCCGGAGCGGCCCACGCCAATA
Source organism: uncultured delta proteobacterium (assembly GCA_963745035.1). Taxonomy (GTDB): domain Bacteria; phylum Desulfobacterota; class Binatia; order UBA9968; family UBA9968; genus DP-20. The sequence goes on from CAVUVW010000014.1 coordinate 682,369, forward strand.
TCATCGCCGCCACGGTGGTGAAAACTCTTTGCCTGCGCTTCATATCTTCTCCTTTTTTCTGTTTGCCGACCCGCGCTGCCTTCTGTGGTGCTCTACGGCTGGATTCGGGAACTTGGATTTGGCGCAGCAAACTTTTCGGCGTGAAAAGAATTTTCTTGGATCGAATAAATCCAAACCGCCGGGTCCGAACGTAGGTAATACAGGCGCGGTTTGCGCCGTTCGATCGAACCCGGTTATAGTGGCCCGGCTCAATCGAACAGGTTGGCCTATGGATCACGACAACTGGTTGGATTTAGTGGATATTTACGCTGCAGGCGCATTGGACGGCGACGAACTTAGCCGCTTCGAGGCGCATCTCTCTGCGGGCTGCCTGCAATGTCAGGCGCGTATTCGCGAGACTCGGGAAGCGCTGGCAGGCTTATCGGCCACGCTTGAACCGATCACCCCAGCAGACTCGGTTAAGGCAAGGCTCTTGGAGCGCATCGACTCCGAAAAGCCGGGCTTGGTCTACATTCCCGCCAACGAAGGCAAATGGATCGACGTCGAGCCTGGAATTGTCGCTAAGATCTTAAACCTGGATACCGAACGGGGGCAGGTCACGGCCCTTGTGCGCATGGCGCCCGGTTCAGCCTACGCCGATCATCGCCATCTGGGAACGGAAGAGGTTCTGGTCCTGGAGGGAAGCTGCTATTGCGGCGGGCGCCTGCTGCGGCCGGGCGACTATCACCGCGCCGAGGCCGGCAGCATTCATCTCGACACGCGCACCGACGAGGGTTCGCTCATGCTGGTCACCGCGCCGCTGCAAAAGGAAATGCTTGCGACCTGACTCCAGTGATAGCACGTACGCTGATTCAATCGGAAGATCGGTGATGACTGTCGAATCAATGAGCAGTTCTATTTCTTTGATTCAAAGAATCGGCGCCCAAAACCGCGACGCGTTCAGCCAGTTCTACGACCGCTATTCCCCGATCGTATATTCCCTGGCACTGCGCATGCTGAGAGCGCAATCCGATGCCGAAGATCTGCTGCAGGAAGTCTTTCTGCAAGTGTGGCGCCAGGCCACAGCCTACAACGCCGAGCGCGGCAGCCCGGAGGCTTGGTTGATCAACATCGCGCGCAGCCGGGCAATCGATAAGCTCCGTTCCATACGTAGAAGAGAAAGAAGCTTTGTTTTGACCGATGATCCGGCCGCGGCGGAATCGCCGGACAACGTGGAAACGTCCGCTGGAGAATCGGAAACTCGCTTGGCGATGAACAGCGCCCTGGCAAGTTTACCGGAAGCGCAGCGGCGCGTGCTCGAGTTGGCTTATTTTGACGGCTTGAGCCAGACGGAAATCGCCGCTCGGCTGGCGGAGCCGCTGGGAACGGTCAAAACCAGAATGCGCTCGGGGATTCTGCGTCTAAGAGGTATGCTTGGAACCCAGGCTGCATAATGGCCACCGAACATGAACATTGGCGCGAGTGTAGCGACATCTACGCCCTCGGCGCGCTCGATGGCGAGGAACTGAAGAATTTTCAAGCTCATCTCGCCACCGATTGCCCGACTTGCGAAGCCTACGTTCGCGACAGGGGCGAAACTCTGAACTTGCTGCACCGTTCGCTCCGCCCGTTGACACCGCCATCTGCCGTAAAGGCGCGCATCCTCCATCAGATCGATAACGATGCAGCGGTATCGATCGCTGCAAGAACATCTTCGCGCCCGCAGCTTTGGCGTCGCATGGCGGGAACCATCGCCGCGGCAATAGCGGGCGTCGTTCTCGCCGGCGGCTACTTCCATTTTCGCTACGAGCCGCGCCATACGGTTTATAGCGCCGTCGTCAATCTGTTGCGCGATCCGTCGACTCGAGATCTACCGCTCCACGGCGCCGGACCGACACCGCAGGCAAGAGGACGTTTTCTCTGGAACGCATCGGGCGAAGGGCATATTTTCGTGACCAATCTTCCCGCCGCGCCGACGGGAAAAATGTACGCGGTCTGGACCATCGCGCAAAGCGCGGCGCCGCGTTACGTCGGCACGGTCAAGACCGATGCAGCGGGCCAAGGCGGCCTGCACATCAACACAGCGGACAATGAGGTCCCGTGGAAACCTTTGCCGTCACCCTCGAGCCCGACGGCACCACTGCCGCGCCCACCGGTCCCATGGTCCTCGTATCGAAGCAGTCGTAAATCTGCATTGCGCTACGTTCACGTCCGCTAAATTCAAAGATCACGAACATGATCAGGCTCTTCGGTTTTCCGAGCTGTTGACCGTTGCCTGTTGCCTGCCGCCTTCTTCCAAACCATTTTCCGATGGGGAATGCCGGCTTCTAGGAAAACCGGGCCGACGCAGACGAAACCCAGCTTCTCGTAGAAACCGATGACGGGAATTTGAGCGTGGAGATAAATCTGCCGCGCGCCAAGACGCCGCGCCGCAGCCACCGCTTGTTTGAGCAGCTTCGCCCCAACGCCCTGATGTCGAAATGATTTCAGCACCGCCATGCGCCCGATCTTCGCGCTGTCACGGCGCAGCACGAGGCGAGCCGTTCCCACCGCCCGGTTCGAGGCCAATGCGATGAAATGCCGCGCGCGATGATCGTCGTCGTCGAGCTCGATCTCCGGCGGCACGCCCTGCTCGCGCACAAAGACGCGCATGCGGATGGCGAAAGCCCGCGCCTTTGCCTCCTCCGAAGAAATCTGTTTAACCTGAAGCGTTTTCACAGACTCGCGACTCAAACTTCTTTCATCGACGAACCGGCGAAGGGATCAGCGCATGAGCGCAGCGGCGAATTCTCCAACACCTCGGGTTACCTTCGGCGTTCGGGCACCCAACTCCGGGCCGCTGGCGACGCCCGCGTCGCTGGTCGAAGTCGCGCGCGAAGCCGAGGCCCTGGGTTACGATTCCGTCTGGGTGCATGATCATCTCACCTGGTCCGACGAAATCCACCGCACGCATATCTCGTCAGGCGCGGATCATGGCGCCGCCGGCAATCCAAGCCCGGATTTCTACGAAGCGATGACCTCGCTCGCCTACCTTGCCGGGCAGGTGCGCACGGTGCGCCTCGGCGTTGCCTGCGTGGTCGTGCCCTGTCGCAACCCGCTGCTCGCCGCCAAACAGATCGCCACTCTCGACGTGCTGTGCCAGGGCCGCCTCGATATCGGCGTCGGCATCGGCTCGCCGTCGACGATCAAATCGCGCGAATATGAAACGCTGGGCGTCAACCGCAAACAGCGCGGCAAGATCGCCGACGATCACTTGCGCGCGATGAAGACCATCTGGACAACGCACCCGTCGAGCTACGAAGGACCATTCGTGAGATTCACCGACGCCGCGATCTGTCCGAAGCCGTTGCAAAAACCCCATCCGCCGCTCTGGGTCGGCGGCTGGACCGAAGCGGCCATGAAGCGCACCGCCGCGCTCGGCGACGGCTGGCTGCCGGCCTGGCTCTTGCCGGAAGACATCGCCAAGCGCTTCCGCGAAGTCAGAGAGATGACCGAGCGGCACGGCCGCGACCCGGAAAAAATTCATCTTGGCATCGAAGTTTATGGCTGTATCGACGAAGACCCGGCCAAAGCGCGGCGCGACGGCTTCGGCACCTTGGCGATCGGCCAGAGCACCTTCGAGCGCTTTATGACAGTCGAACAACTGGCGGAGGTGAGCCTGATCGGCTCGCCGGAAGAGATTCGCCGCCGCGTGAAGGCGTACAGCGAGGCCGGCGTGTCGCATTTCGAGATCAAGTTTATTTACCCGAGCCTCGAGCGCCACTCGCAGATGCTGCGGCTCTTCGCCAAAGAGATTCTCTCCGAGTGGCGTTAGCCATCCTGCGAACTGCGCCCTCAGCGAGGGGCACGAATCATTTCATCTCGCGCAGCAAACGACCGTAGCCGGGCACGGGACTGCGCATGCCCATGGCGCGCAGCGCTTCCCAAGTCCAAGCCTGCGTGTTGGTCACCACCGGCTTGCCGCCGTCGTTTTCGATGCGCTCGATCACCGACGCCGTACGCCACTTGTTGCAAGGCAGGTACACGCCGTCGACGTCCGGATGCTCGCGCAGCAGAGCCGTGGCCAAATCATACCCGGTCTCCGGCGCGAGCTGCCAGATCACGTCCGCGTTGGGACAGCCCAGGCCGCGGAAGGCGACCACCTCAATGCCGTCATGGGCAAGAAACTTCACCAGGCGCTCGTCCTGATCTTCGGGAAACGGCGACGCCATCACCACCCGCTTGAGCCCCAGCGCGCGACAGCCGCGGGTGACCGCGGTCAAGACCGTCGAAGCGGCAACCGGGGTGATCTGTTTCACCAGATTCAGGATCTCGCGATCCGAGCCCGGCCCTTTGTAGGACAGAAACAATTCGCCGGTGACCATCAAGAAATCCAGCGGCCGCTGCGCCAGCTCGCGCACCAGACCTTGAAAGGTCAACTCCGCGCGATGAAACTCATCGTCGGTATACTTGCCGACGTGTAGCGTCCGTCCTTCGATGCGGATATCGGCCGGAAAAATCTTGTAGACGTCGACCAAAGTCTCCTCGGTGGTGTTCGGCGAAATCAGTCCGATCAGCTTCATTGATCCTCCACGCTCGCATGCCGGCTCGGCTGCGGCTATCTGTTTCATCTACTCGACCGCGCGGCGGCTTTCAAATGTACATCGCAATTTTTTCGGACGGTAGCTGCGATTTCTGCCGGCGATGCGCGCTCATTCGCAACAGCTTCCGAGCTTTGCTAGTGTGGCGCCGATGCCATCGATCCGCAAAGCTCTGACGATCGCCGGATCGGATTCCGGCGCCGGCGCCGGCATTCAGGCCGATCTCAAAACCTTCGCCGCCCTCGGCGTCTACGGCACCTCGGCGATCACCGCGATCACGGCGCAGAATACTATCGGCGTGAGCCAAGTTTTCGCTCTTAGCCCAAAGCTCGTCGAAAACCAGATTGACGCGATCATGGAAGACATCGGCGCCCACGCGGTGAAGACCGGCATGCTCGCCAACGCTGCGATTATCCGCATGGTGGCGAGAACCGCGCGCCGGCACCGACTCAAGAACCTTGTCGTCGACCCGGTAATGGTGGCAACCTCCGGCGATCTTCTGATCGAGAAAAACGCGGTGGCGGCCTTGCGCTCCGAGCTCATTCCTGTGGCGGCGTTGGTTACGCCGAATATTCCCGAAGCCGCAGAGCTCACGGGGATGAAGCTTCGTGGCCGCGAGGATATTGAACAGGCCGCGCGGAAAATCGTTGAGATGGGAGCGCCGGCGGTGATTATCAAAGGCGGCCACCTGAAAGGCCCGGCAGTGGATCTATTTTTCGACGGAAAAAAGCTCAGCGCGCTGCGCGCGCCGCGGATTCGCACAAAGAATACGCACGGCACCGGCTGCACGTTCTCCGCAGCCGTCGCCGCCTACCTGGCGCGCGGCGCGGATCTGGAAGATGCCGTTCGTGCCGCGAAAAAGTACGTTACCGCGGCGCTCCGCCGCGGTTTCGCGGTCGGCGCCGGGCATGGTCCGGTGCATCACTTCTACCGATTATGGAGAAATTGACGGTCGAGGATTGAGGATCGAGGATGGAAGATCGCAATCCTCCATCCTCGATCCTCCGCTCTTTCGAAGCGCGCAAATCGCGGAAATGGAACTTAACCACTACCGGTACCGGCCCACCTGCTCCATGTCGGCGACGATGGCGCGCGCGGCGTCGACCGGGTTTGGTGCTTCGACGATCGGCCTGCCCACGACGATATAATCGACGCCGGCGCGCACCGCGTCCGCCGGCGTCATCACCCGCTGCTGATCGTTGCGATTGCTTTCCGCCGGACGGATTCCCGGCGTCACGATCACAAAGCTCGGGCCGCACGCGGCGCGAATGTCGGCGACTTCATGGGGCGAGGCGACCACGCCGTCCATCGCGGCTTCTTTGGTCAGAAGCGCGAGGCGCACGACTTGATCGGCGACTTTGCGCTCGACCCCGACCCGCTGCAGATCGTCTTGATTCAAGCTCGTCAGCACCGTCACCGCCAGCATGATCGGCCGGCGCATTTTTTCCCGCCGGCAGACGCGCTCCACCTCTTTCACCGTCGTGCGCATCATTTCCAGACTGCCCGATGCGTGCACGTTGAACATTTTTACGCTGAGGCGCGTGGCTTCAATGGCGGCTTTGGCGACGGTGTTGGGGATGTCGTGAAATTTCAAATCGAGAAAAATTTCCCCGCCGAGCTGTTGAATCAGCTCGACCGCGCGCGGGCCGGCATGGGTAAAAAGCTGCTTGCCGATCTTGAACATGCCGACTTCGCCGGCAAGCCGCTGGACAAGGGTCTTGGCTTGCTCCATGGAATCGACGTCGAGAGCCACGATCAGCCGGTCGCGCATGGGACCCCGTTTTCGTACCAGCTCGAGCTTGGACGCCATGTCTTTATACCTGGAGGGCTTCGCGAATGATTTGATGGATTTTGTCAGCCGCGCCCGCGGTGGCAATCTCCTCGATCCGGCCGTCGCTGCGCCGCCGCAGCTCGAAGTTGTTTTTCTCCAGTCCCTTGGCCCCGATCGTTACCCGCAGCGGTATGCCGATCAGATCGCCGTCCTTGAACTTGACCCCGGGACGCTCGGCGCGATCGTCGAGCAGAACTTCCACGCCGCGCGCTTGCAGCTCTCGATAGAGCTCGTCGGTCGCGTCGCGAATTTTTTTATCGTCGTAGTTGATCGGCAGCAGCAGCACCTGAAACGGCGCGATCGAAAGCGGCCAGATGATGCCGTTGGCGTCGTGGTTTTGCTCCACCGCCGCAGCGACCATGCGGCTGATGCCGATGCCGTAGCAGCCCATTTCGATGGGCCGTTCGCGGCCCTCGGCATCGAGGTAGGTCGCGCCCATGGCTTCGCTGTATTTCGTGCCCAGGTAAAATACCTGGCCGACCTCGATGCCGCGATGGGCTTCGAGCGCGCCCGCCTCGCAGCGCGGGCAGGCGTCGCCGGCGCCGGGCAGACGCAGGTCGGCAAACGCCGTGGGCGTGAAATCGCGCTCTTGATCGACTTCGATGAAGTGCGCGTCGGGCTCGTTGGCGCCGACCACTGCGCCGCGCATGCCGTGAATGCCGAGGTCAGCGATCATGCGCAGCCGCAAACCGATCGGTCCCAAAAAACCCGGCGCCACGCCGGCCGAAGCGGCCACCGAAGCTTCATCCGCCAGGGTCAAATCTTTGCATTTCAAAACCGCTCCGAGCTTGAGCTCGTTGACTTCATGATCGCCACGCACCAGCGCCGCGACCAACTCGCCGCCGTCGGTCTTATAAACCAGCGTCTTGATAAACCGGTCGACCGGCAGCTTGAGAAAGTCGGCGACCTCGGCGACGGTCTTCTTTCCGGGCGTTGAAACTTTGGTCAGCTTCGGCGCTTCTTCCGCGATGTCGCGCGCCGCGGGCCGGAGCGCCCGCACCTCGGCCTTCTCGACGTTGGCCGCGTAGTCGCAGCGGTTGCAGCTCACGATGGCGTCTTCGCCGGATTCGGCGAGCACCTGAAATTCATGAGACTGGCTGCCGCCGATCGCGCCGGTGTCGGCTTCCACCGGGCGAAAGCGCAGCCCCGAGCGGGAAAAAATCCGCTTGTAGGTTTCGTACATGTTGTCGTATTCGCGCCGGCAGTCGGCCGCGTCGGCGTGAAAGCTGTAGGCGTCTTTCATGATGAACTCGCGCCCGCGCATCAGGCCGAAGCGCGGCCGTACCTCGTCGCGAAACTTGGTCTGGATCTGATAGAGATTGAACGGCAAACCGCGGTACGAGCGCACCGAGCGGCGCACCAGATCGGTGATCACTTCCTCGTGGGTTGGGCCGAGGCAGAAATCGCGCTCGTGGCGGTCTTTGAAGCGCAAAAGCTCCTTGCCGTACATTTCCCAGCGCCCGCTCTCCTGCCACAGCTCGGCGGGAGAGCAGACCGGCAGCAGCAGCTCCTGGGCGCCGGCCCGGTCCATTTCCTCGCGCACGATGCGCTCGACCTTGCGGATCACTTTCAGCGCCAGCGGAAAATAGTCGTAGATACCGCGGCTGATCTGGCGAATAAAACCCGCGCGCACCAGCAGCTTGTGGCTGACGACTTCGGCGTCCGCCGGATCTTCTTTCAAAGTCGGGATGAGAGTCTTACTCCAACGCATATCTGCTTACTTCGCCTCGTGGTAATCTTTACCGCGCCTGGGCTCGCAATGCCGACGCCGACCGAGCTCGGCAACGCGCCGTGGTCCGCGCGCCGGCGAACTGAAATGCAATATAAAGGAGAGGGTAATCAGCCGCCCGCGGCCGCCGCTTTCTCCGCGTCTTTTTCCACCGCCAGCTTCTGCACTTCTTCCATCAACGCATCGACGATTTCGGCTTCAGGGACTTTGCGAATGACTTGGCCACGCTTGAAGATGAGACCGATGCCCTTGCCGCCGGCGACGCCGAGGTCGGCGGCGCGCGCTTCGCCCGGGCCGTTGACTTCGCAGCCCATCACCGCGACGTGAATATTGAGGTTGCTGTAAGGCAGCATTCGCTGTTCCACGGCCTCGGCCAAGCCGACGAGATCGACGTCGGCGCGCCCGCACGATGGGCAGGCGACGAAGGTGAGGCCTTCTTTTCTGAGCTTGAGCGCCTTGAGGATCTCGGTGCCGACCCGCACTTCCTCCACTGGATCGGCCGCGAGCGAGACGCGAATGGTATCGCCGATGCCCTCGGCAAGCAGCGTTCCCAGGCCCACCGCCGACTTGATCGTGCCGATCGACGGCGTGCCTGCTTCGGTCACGCCGAGATGGAAGGGATAGTCCACCTTGTCGGCAAGCATGCGATAGGCTTCGATCATCATCAGCGGATCCGAGGCCTTGAGAGAAATCTTGATCTCCTGGTATCCGACGTCTTCGAGGATATGAATATGGCGCAGCCCGCTTTCGACCATGCCGGCGGCGCTCGGCCCGTCGTATTTCTGCAGCAGATCTTTTTCCAAGGAACCGGCGTTGACGCCGATGCGGATCGGAATTTTCCGCTCGGCGGCGGCCTTCACCACCTCTTCGACGTACTTGCGCGCGCCGATGTTGCCCGGATTGAGCCGCAGGCCATCGACTCCTTGCTCGATGGCGAGCAACGCCAGCTTGTAATTGAAGTGGATGTCGGCGACCAGCGGGATGCGAATTTTTTTCTTGATCGCGCCGAGCTGCTCCGCCGCTTCGCGCACCGGCACCGCGCAGCGGACGATCTCGCAGCCGGCGGCCTCGAGGTCCCAGATCTGTTGCACCGTCGCGCGCGCGTCGCGCGTGTCGGTCTTGGTCATCGACTGGACCGTGATCGGCGCGTCGCCGCCGATCTGGACCTTGCCCAGTTGAATCTGCCGGGTTTTGCGTCGTTGAATCACGCCTTCAATATAGAGAACGGCTGCTGGTGGGTCAACAAAGATCGCCGGCAGCGCGGCGAAAGCACCGGCTAGTTGTCTTCATCGATTTCCGCGGGCGCGGACGCCGGCTCGGCTTTGCCGCCTTTGACCGGCGCTCTGGCGCCCGGCCGCTCGGCCGGCGCGTCGTCTTTCTTCCGGCGATCGCCTTCGGGGATGATCAGCAGCCGGCGGTACGCTCCCTGACCTAGGCTCTTGGTCGAAACCCAGGGATCATCCTGCAGCGCGGCGTGAATGATGCGGCGGTCGGCCGCGCTCAGGGCGTCCACCGTGACGGTTTTTCTTTGCCGCTTGGCCTTTTCCCCCAGGCGCAGCGCCATGTCTTCGAGCGACCTGCGCCGCCGCTCGCGATAATTCTCAACGTCGACGACGATATGCGGGCCTTCACCGCCCGGGCGCTCGCCGGCGATGCGCGTAACCAGATACTGCAACGCTTCCAGAGTCTGTCCCTTGCGGCCGATCAACAGGCCGCTGTTTTCCGCCTGGACCTCGAGAACGGTCTCGTCGCCTTGCGCCGAAGACTTTTGCCGCACCGTCGCTTTGACACCCATCAGCTCGAGAATATCTTCGAGGGTTTTCTGCGCTTTTCGAGCAAGCTCGGTCGCATCGACGGCTGCGGGCGTCGGCTGGGCCGATGACGGCGCCTTATCGGAACTTTTGGGAGGCAAAACCGACTGTCTGAGCTCCGCGCGAATCCTGGCCTTTTGGGCGCCGAAGCCCAAAATTCCCTTGCGACCCTCGGTCACGACCTCGACGGTGATTTTCTCGCGCTCGACGCCGAGCAGTTTCAGGGCGTTCTCGATCGCCGCATCGATGGTATCGCCTTCGGTCTCCACGAAATCCATAAATCCGGCCCTTCCCAGAGGCTAATGTTCGTGGCGGTTGATCCAATATTGCTGGCCGATCGTGAGGATATTGTTCACCAGCCAGTATACAGTCAAGCCCGCGGGAAACGACACGAACATGAAGGTAAATATCAAGGGCATCAACATCATGATTTTTCGCTGATTCGGATCTCCGGCGCTCGGCGTCATCCATTGCTGGATGAACATGCTCGCGCCCATGAGAATCGTCAGCACCGGGATGCCGAACTGCCAGCCGCCGACGGCCAGCGGCAGCGACTCCCAGTCCGGCCGGGAAAGGTCTTTGATCCACAAAAATGGCGCATGGCGCAATTCGATCGGCGTGCTGAGCGCGTTGTAGAGTCCGATGAAAACGGGAAACTGAAGAACCATCGGCAGGCAGCCGCCCAGCGGGTTGACCCCGTTGCGCCGGTAGAGCTCCATGATTTCTTTGTTGAGCTTTTCCTTGTCGCTGCCGTAGCGCTCTTTGAGCTTTTCCATCTGCGGCTGGAGCTTGGACATCTGTTTCATCGAAACAAAGCTCTTGTGCGTGAGCGGCGCCAACAACAATTTGATCAGCACCGTCAGCAGAATGATGTCCAGACCGTAGCTGCCCGTGAAGCGATGAAAAAAGTGCAGGACGTAGAGAAACGGGATCGAGGCGAAACCGAAGTAGCCGAAGTCGATGGCCCGCTCCAAATCTTTGCCCACCGCCTTCAGGATGTCGAGCTCTTTGGGGCCGATAAACAGCGTGAAGCGATCGCTCGAACCCGGCCCGCTTAACGCCGCGACCAGCGCCGTGCCGTTCTGCCCCACGGAGACTTTGTGATGGGCGCCATTTTCCGGCATCAACGCGAAGAAAAAATAGGTGTGGCCGAAGCCGGCCCAGGACACATCGCCGGTGAACACATGTCCTTTGGCCGCGTCCGCCGGCGCTTCGCGCCTGATCTTGTTGTCGACCAAAGCGATAAAACCCTCGAACGGCGCGTCGTAGTTGTGCACCGCGTGGTCCGCCTTTTCCGTGATGCGCAATTCGGGGACTGGCGCGGCGCCGGACGGCGCTTTGACCGAAAGCTCGAGCTGGATCGGGTAGGCGGAGCCGGAGAAAGTAAATGACTTGGTGATGATCGCGCCGTCGGCGGTCTGAGCTTGGAACCGTAGGGTTCCTTGGGCTTCGCCGGTCAACTGAAGATCACCACTTTGCGCCGAGTAAACCAGTTCCGCGTCGTTAAACGGCTGCGGCGCTTGCCACGAAACTCCTAAAGGCAGCGGCACGCCCGGCGCGGCCTGCACCATCTCGAAGGGCGCGCTGTTGTCGGCCGCGGAGGCGCGATATTTTTTGAACTTGAAACTTTTCAGCCGCGCCCCTTTCGTCGTGAACAGGGCGACGTAGTTTTCGGTCTCGACTTTAAAGTCGCGCGCTGCCTGCTCGCCCGCGCTCTTTGCCGGAGCGGGTTGCAGCTCTGCGGCGGACTCGGGAACTTTCGTGTCCGAGGGAGCCTCGCTGGTTTTTGCCGGATCTCTTTCCGCCTTTTCCGTCGGCGGCGGCGTCGGAGGCGTGGATGGCGCAGGATAAAATCGTGAAACCACCTCCTGGTAGATCACCAGCACGAGAATCGACAGCGCGATGCCGAGAATTGCCCTTTTGTCCATGGATTGAGAATTTACTTCACTGGATCATATCCGCCGGGATGCCAGGGATGGCAGCGGCCGAGCCGGCCGCAACTGAATGCGATTCCCTTGAGAATGCCGTGTTTTCGAATGGCCTCTTCCGTGTAAGCCGAACAACTGGGATAAAAGCGGCAGGCGCGCGGCAGGAGGGGCGACACCACGGCGCGATAAGCGGACAATAGTCCGAGCGTGAGCGCGCGCATCATGTCGATCACGAGGCGCGGCGCAGCGATCGATCGGCAAACGCCCGTACGAGCTCACTTGCGACGGCACGCCCGGCAAGGCCCGCGGCACTCTTGCGCGCGATCACGAGAAAATCCGTGCCCGGCTGCCAATCCGCGCGCCGGCGGCGAAAGAACTCGCGCACTTGCCGCTTGATGCGATTGCGCGTGACGGAATTGCCGACTTTGCCGCTGACCGTGATCCCCAATCGACACTCCTGCCCGCCGTTCCCGCCGCTGATGACGACGAAATTCGTCGACTGAAGCTTGGCGCCCACCTGAGACAATTTTTGGAATTCCCGACGCTTGCGCAGCCGCGCCGTTTTCGGCAGCCGTTGCGAGCCTGTTAACGTCATTTCCTGGATAGGGATCAAGTCCGCGCGCGTTTGGGCGGCACGCTGACGGTCAAGCGTTTGCGGCCTTTGGCGCGCCGCCGCTTAAGCACCTTGCGCCCGCCCGGAGTTTCCATGCGAGCCAGAAAACCATGGGTGCGCTTGCGCCGGATATTGCTCGGCTGATAGGTTCGTTTCATAGAGATACTGCTCCCTTAGGCCGCTTGTTCGGCCAAGTGTCTATATCAATCATACCGACCTGAGGTTGTCAATTTTAGCCCGCCTCGGCCTTCAATGAACGCAGCATCAAGTCTTGCACGGCATCAGCGGGCTTTTTTCCCCCGTACAACACCGCGTACATCTGATCGACGATCGGCATCTCCACCGCCAATTTTTTTGCAAGCGCATGAAGCGAACGGGTATTGCGCACGCCTTCGGCAATCATCCGCGTCGAGGCGGTAATTTCCCGCAGGCTCTTTCCCGCCGCGGTCTGCAAGCCGACGGCGCGGTTGCGGCTCAAATCGCCGGCGCAAGTCAGAACCAGATCGCCCAATCCGGGTAATCCCGCCAGGGTCAGCGGGTCGGCGCCCATGCGCACCGCCAAGCGCGTCATTTCGGCGAGCCCGCGAGTGACGAGCGCCGCGCGGGCGTTTTGCCCGAGCTGCAAGCCGTCGCTGATGCCGGCGGCGATGGCGATGACATTTTTTACCACCCCGCCGATCTGCACGCCGGTCACATCGGCGGACGTGTACACGCGCAGATTGCCGGTGCTGAGGGTCTGCTGCACCGAGCGCGCCACAGCGTCGTCGTAAGCGGCGACCGTAACCGCGGCAGGGAGCTGCCGGGCGACTTCCAGCGCGAACGTCGGACCGGAGAGAAAGGCGTGACGCGCCTTGCGCTCGGCGCCGAAAATATCGATGAAAAGCTCCGCCATGGTGCGCAGGCTCTCTTCTTCGAGTCCTTTGGTGCCGCAAAGAAGCGTTGTGTCCGCGCCGAGCTTGGATGCGACCGGCGAGAGCACCGATCGCACCACATGCGACGGCAGGGCGCAGATCACCAGCGCTTTGTCGCCCACCGCGTCGTCCAGCGACCGAGTCGCTCGAATGTTGTGTGGCAGTAAGACGCCGGGAAGGTAGGTTCGATTTTCTCTTTCCTCGCCGATGGCGCGAAAGCTGTCGTCGCCGTGGCACCACAGCGCGACGTTCTCGCCCTTGTCGGCGAGCAACTTCGCCAGCGCGGTGCCCCACCCGCCGGCGCCGATCACTCCGATCCTGGTAGTCATGACTTGATTGGGAATAGGGAAGCTGCGGCAGCGCGCGAGCGGCGCTGCCGGATGGCGATTATTCTTCGCCCTTCTCTTCGATCTCGTCCTCTTCTTCCTTCTCCGCCAGGCGCGCCAGCGAGACCACCCGTTCGCCCTCTTCGAGCTCGATCAAACGCACGCCCTGGGTGTTGCGCCCGATCAGGCGAATGTCCTTGATGCGCAGGCGGATGATCTTGCCCCTGTTGGAGATCAGCATGAGCTGATCGTCTTCGCCGACCTGCTGCACCCCCGCCACGCGGCCGGTCTTGTCCGTGGTCTTCATCGTGATGATGCCCTTGCCGCCGCGCGACGTGAGGCGATACTCGTCCATCTCGGTGCGCTTGCCGTAGCCGCCTTCGGCCACCGTCAGGATGTCGCACCCGAGCGTGAGGATTTCCATGCTGACGACTTTGTCCTCGGCCTCGAGCTTCATGCCGACCACCCCGAAGGTGCCGCGCCCGGTGGCGCGCACCTGCTCCTCTTTGAAGCGGATCGACTGGCCGTCGGCGGTGGACAGGATGATCTCCTGCCGCCCGTCGGTGAGGCGCACACCGATCACCTCATCGCCGGCTTCCAGGCCGATGGCGCGGATGCCGCTCGGCCGCGGATTGGCGTAGGCCATGAGCTCGGTCTTTTTAATCAGGCCGTTCTTGGTGGCGAAAACGATGTAGCGCCCGTCCACGAATTCCTTCACGGACAAAAACGCCGAAACCTTCTCGCCGGCCTCGAGCTTGAGCAGATTGACGATCGGCTTGCCGCGCGCGGCACGGCTCGCCTGGGGCAGCTCGTGGACTTTGATCCAGTAGACTTTCCCGATGGTGGTGAAAAACAGAATGTAGGAGTGCATCGACGCGATGAACAGGTACTCGACGAAGTCCTCTTCTTTTGTCGTCGTACCGATCTTGCCTTTGCCGCCGCGCCGCTGCGCCCGGTAGAGACTTACAGGATTGCGCTTGATGTAGCCGTCATGAGAGATCGTCACCGCCATATCCTCATCGACGATCATGTCCTCGACGGAAATGTCTTCCGAGCGATCGACGATCTGGGTGCGTCGCTCGTCGCCGTAGTTCTTTTTGATTTCCTGCAGCTCCGCGACGATGATCTTGTAGATTTCTTTTTCGTCGGCGAGAATCGCGCGCAGCTTGGCGATCACCTCGAGAGTCTCGCGGTGCTCCTCCATGATTTTATCGCGCTCCAAGCCGGTCAGGCGCTGCAAGCGCAAATCCAAAATCGCCTGGGCCTGAACCTCGCTCAGGGCGAAACTCGCCATCAGGCCCTCTTTGGCGAGCCTCGGGTCAGCGGAGCCCCGAATCAGCGCGATCACCGCGTCGAGGTTGTCCAGCGCGATGCGGTAGCCCTCTAAAATATGCAGCCGCTCCTCGGCTTTGCGGAGATCGTACGCGGTGCGGCGGGTGACGACCTCCTTGCGGTGCTCGATGAAGGCTTTGAGCGCTTCCTTGAGATTGAGCAGCTTCGGGCGGCCGTCGGCGATGGCGAGCATGTTGACGCCGAAGGATTCCTGCAGTCCGGTGTGCTTGTAGAGCTGGTTGAGAATGATTTCCGCCACCGCGTCGCGCTTGAGCTCGATCACGATGCGCATCCCTTCGCGGTCCGATTCGTCGCGAATGTCGCCGATGCCCTCGATCTTTTTTTCGTTCACCAGCTCGGCGATCTGCTCGATCAGCCGCTTCTTGTTCACCATGTAGGGAATTTCGCTGATGATGATCTGCTCCCTGCCGGTGCGCTTGACGGTCTCGGTGAAGGCCTTGCCGCGCATCTGAATGATACCCTTGCCTTCATTGTAAGCTTGAACGATCGCTTCCTTGCCGTGAATAAAGCCGGCCGTGGGAAAGTCCGGCCCCGGAATGTGCTGCATGAGCTGCGCGACCGTCATTTCGGGATTTTCGATGAGCGCCACCAGCCCGTCGACGACTTCCGTCAAGTTATGCGGCGGGATATTGGTCG
The DNA here is from genome assembly GCA_963745035.1 of uncultured delta proteobacterium. Classification (GTDB taxonomy): domain Bacteria; phylum Desulfobacterota; class Binatia; order UBA9968; family UBA9968; genus DP-20. Next base: position 698,066 of record CAVUVW010000014.1, read on the forward strand.
CCATGCCGACCGCGATGCCGGCCGCGCCGTTGATCAATAAATTCGGAATGCGCGACGGCAGCACCGCCGGCTCTTTGAGCGAGTCGTCGTAGTTCGGCAGAAAATCGACGGTTTCCTTCTCGATATCGGCGAGCATCTCTTCGGCGAGCGGCGTCATGCGGATCTCGGTGTAGCGCATCGCTGCCGGATTATCGCCGTCGATGGAGCCGAAGTTGCCCTGGCCGTCGACCAGCGGGTAGCGCATGTTGAAATCCTGCGCCATGCGCACGATCGTGTCGTAGATCGCCGTGTCGCCGTGCGGATGATACTTACCCATGATGTCGCCGACCAGGCGAGCGGATTTTTTATACGCCCTGTCCGAGGTGTTGCCGGCGTCGTACATGGCGTAGAGCACGCGCCGGTGCACCGGCTTGAGCCCGTCGCGGACATCGGGCAGCGCGCGGCTGATGATCACGCTCATGGCGTAGGCCATGAACGATTCGCGCATCTCCTCTTCGATATAAACCGGTACTTTTTGCGGTTTGATGGTCGCTTCCATGAATGATTCGCTCGTGCGAGTTGCTCGCGGGGTTCTCAGCGTTCAAACGACTTGAACGCTTGAACTATTGGAACGGCTTGGACGCTAAATGTCGAGATTCTTGACCGTGAGCGCGTTGGCTTCGATGAATTTTCGCCGCGGCTCGACTTCATCGCCCATCAGCGTCGAAAAGATTTCATCGGCCTCTACCGCGTCCTCGATGCGCACCTGGAGCAGCACCCGGGTTTCCGGATTCATCGTCGTTTCCCACAACTGCCCCGGATTCATCTCGCCGAGACCTTTGTAGCGCTGGATCGCGAGACCCTTCTTGCCGCCCTCCATGAAATAAGCGAGGACTTCCGTGATCGAGCGCATTTGCGCTTTCTCCTCGCCGTTTTCGACCGCATAGGGCGGCCTGCCGATGGCGCTCAGATCGGCGAAGATCCTTTTCACTTCTTTGAACTCGGGACTGGCGAGAAAATCACGGTCGATCACCGTTTGGTAGCCGGTGCCGTTGGCGCGGGTGTTGATCGTGAGCTTGAAACAGTTGTGCTCGGCGTCCTCCCCCAGCAGACAGGACACCGGCGCCTGCTCCGGCGCGACGAGGTTAACGTACGACGCCAAGCGGAGCTCAAGCTCCTTGAGCGCCTTTTCGCTCTTTAACGTCTCGTCGCTGAAGTTTTCTTCCAAAAGCAGAGCGTCGATGACCGTGCGGTTCTTTCGCTTGCGCGCCAGCAAGGACATCAGCTTGTCCCAGCGCACGATCTTCTTGACGTAAGCCTGCAACGTCTGGCCGGCGATGCCGTTGCCGTCATTGGTGGCGCGCAGGCGCAGGTCTTCCGTGCCGAGCTCGATCAGATAATCTTCGAGCATCTGCTCGTCTTTTAAATAACGCTCCTGTTTGCCCCGTTTCACTTTGTAGAGCGGCGGCTGGGCGATAAACAGATAGCCTTTCTCGACCAGATCGGGCATCTGCCGATAAAAAAACGTGAGCAGCAGCGTGCGAATATGCGAGCCGTCGACATCGGCGTCGGTCATGATGATGATCGAATGATAGCGCAGCTTGGCCGGGTCGTAGTCTTCTTTGACGCCGGTGCCCAACGCCGTAATCATCAAACGGATTTCTTGGGACGACAGCATCTTGTCGAAGCGTGCTTTCTCGACGTTCAGAATCTTGCCTTTGAGCGGCAGAATCGCCTGGTTGCGCCGGTCGCGGCCCTGCTTGGCCGAGCCGCCCGCGGAATCACCCTCGACGAGATACAATTCGCTGAGCGCCGGGTCGCGCTCCTGGCAATCGGCGAGCTTTCCGGGCAGCGAGCCGGAGTCGAGCGCCCCTTTGCGCCGCGCCAACTCTTTGGCTTTGCGTGTGGCCTCACGGACCCGCGCCGCTTCTACGCCTTTGGCGACGATTTTCTTGGCTTCGGCGGGACGCTCGCTCAAATAACTGCCAAACTTTTCATTGACCAGCGCCTCGACGATGCCCTTCACTTCGCTGTTGCCAAGCTTGGTTTTCGTCTGGCCCTCGAACTGCGGCTCAGGAACTTTCACGCTGACCACCGCGGTCAGTCCTTCGCGAATGTCTTCGCCCTGGAGATTTTCCTCGTCTTTTTTCAGCAGCCCGCTGCCGAGCGCATAATTGTTGATCGTCCGCGTCAACGCCGAGCGAAACCCAATCAGGTGGGTGCCGCCTTCGATCGTATTGATATTATTGGCAAAGGAGAACACGCTTTCCGAGTAGCCGTCGTTCCATTGCATGGCGATCTCGGCGGCGACGCCGTCTTTCTCGCCTTCGAAGTGAACGACGTGTGCGTGGACCGCCGTTTTCGTCCGGTTTAAATGCTCGACAAAGGAGAGCAACCCGCCTTCGTAAAAAAACTCGTGCTTTTTCTGCGTGCGCTCGTCGTCAATGGTAATCTTGACGCCGCGGTTGAGAAACGCGAGCTCGCGCAGACGCTGGGAGAGGATATCGAAGCTGAAATCGGTGGTCTCGAAAATCGCCGAGTCGGGCTTGAAAGTCACCCGCGTGCCGCGCTCTTTGGATTTGCCGACTTCTTTGAGGCTTTCCTGCGGCTCGCCGCGTTTGTAGCTTTGCTGGTAAACCTTGCCGTCGCGCTTGATCTCGACTTCCAAAGTTTCCGAAAGCGCATTGACGACGGACACGCCGACGCCGTGCAGTCCGCCGGAAACTTTATAAGAAGCTTTGTCAAACTTGCCGCCGGCATGAAGCTTGGTCAGGACGACTTCCGCCGCGGAAATTTTTTCCGTTTGATGGATGTCGACGGGAATCCCCCGCCCGTTGTCGATGACGGTGACGCTGTTATCGATATGAATGGTTACTTCGATGGTATTGCAATGGCCGGCAAGCGCTTCGTCGATCGAGTTGTCGACGACTTCGTAGACGAGATGATGCAGACCCCGCTCGGCGGTGTCGCCGATATACATGCCTGGACGTTTTCTGACCGCCTCCAAACCTTCCAGAACTTTGATGTTATCGGCGCTGTAATCGGACTCTTGCGGGATTTTCGCTTCAGCCATATTCACTCGGCTTTGGATTGCACTTTTGCTTGTAAAGTTCCGGAGTTAGAAAGATTTAGCAACTTGGTAAATAGTACCTGAAACGAGCCCGAAAGTAAAGCATAAAGAGTTTCTTAAGCAATTGAATTATAAGAGAAAAATAGCCAGTTTTCGGCCTTATTCCAAAACCGGGCCAAAATCGCCATCTCAGCGTGCAGAGAGGTTGACAGCATGTGATGCGTAGGCGAAAAGAATTGCCGTGCAAACTCGTGCTTGCCGCTTTCAAGTTTTTGACAATCTGGGGTTCCTTTGGCGCAAGGAGTCCGACGCCCGATACCATTGGCAGGGCGGCAGGATATTTTATTTATGTCGGTTTGCTTCTTGGCTTGCTGCTCGCGCTCGCGAATTACGTTCTGGCGTCCCACCTTGATGTGGGGATTCTCGGTCTGGTTCTCGTCGCGCTTTTGATTACAGCCACCGGCGCGCGCCATTTGAGCGGCCTGAAAGATAGTTTTACGGCGCTCGGTGGATTCGATGGAGAAGGGAACGAGGCTTTGGGTTTCGCGACCGTCGCTTTAGTCATTCTGTTCAAGAGCGCGGCAGCCGAAAGCATGGATGAAATCGCGACCCTAAGCTGGCTGCTCACACCGGTTTTGGCGCGCTGGGGCCTGGTGATTTTTCTCTACGGCTACCATACACGCTTTGACGAGACCGTCCGCCAAATTGCCGAGCATACAAATTTCGTTCCGGTGCTCGCAAGCACTACGGCAACGCTCGCGCTGTTGGCTTATTTTTTGGGCCGCAAGGGACTTTGGATCGCGCTCGCCGTGTCGATCTTCGCATTATCGCTGCGCGCGCTTTTCTTTAGGCGGCACGCGGTAGTCTCTCGGTCCAACCTCGGCGCCGTCGTCGAGCTCGGCGAAGCGCTGAGCCTCGTCTTATTGGCCTCCTTGTAAACCACAAGCGCCGTGCTCCGCCAAAATGGAACTACTCAAACCTCTCTCTCCCGTCATTCCCGTCTTCTTGCTGATCGCGGTGGGCTTCCTGTTCGCTCAATGGAAAAAGATCAGCTTGAGCTCGGTGACTGAAATCGTCGTTTACCTGGGCACGCCCTCGCTGGTATTCGGCTCGCTCGCGAGCAAACCCCTTCATCCGGCCGATATCGGCGTGCTTTGCGCCGGCACCTTGCTGATCTTTGCCGGCGTCGGCCTGCTGATCCGCTTGTATTTCTTGTGCTTTCGCTTCAGCTCGCGCGGCTTCGCCCTGCCGGCTTTATTCATGAACGCCGGCAATATGGGCATTCCACTGGCCTTGTTCGCTTTCGGCCAAGCCGGTTTTCAACGCGCGACCTTGATGTTCGTCATCATCACGTTTCTGCAATATTCGCTCGGGATCTACATCCTCAACGGCCGCAGCAACTGGACGGAAATTTTTCGCCTGCCGTTGATCTATGCCGCCTTGGCCGGTCTGTGCGTTAATTTGTCGCAAGTAAAGATTCCCGAGCTTCTGCTGCAACCGGTCACCATGCTCGGCCAGGCGATCATACCGATCATGCTCATCAGCTTGGGATACCGGCTGCGCCAGGTGGAGTCGCTGCAGCTCGGCCACGCGCTCGGCGGCGCGCTAGTGCGTATTCTCGGCGGCTTCGCCGCGGCGAGCATCGCGGTGTATTTGATCGGCGCCGAAGGCGTCAACCGCCAGGTTTTGTTGCTCTACGGCGCGCTTCCCGCGGCGGTCGTCAACTTCATCTTGACCGAAAAATATCGCCAGGATCCGGCGCTGGCGGCATCCATCGTCGTGCTCAGCACGTTTCTGTCGATATTCACGATACCGATCGCCCTTTGGTTAATTCTGTGAAGTAATCGCCGCTTGGCCGTCGCCGACAACGCCGGGACGACCTTACGGCCGCAAGATCTACCGTGATTGGCGGCGATCTGATGAAGGAGAGTCGAAGTTGATTAAATCGAACAGGTAGAAATTTACAGGATAAAAGCAGCTCGAGAAGTCTGTTCTTCACGTCAATGAAACTTGGGGTCAGGAAGTTTGCGGCACATACCGTTCTGTCAGCGCAGATTCAAGTAACCAAGAGCGGCTCAAAGTTAGCTTGACAAGCTTTTTCGCGCATTATAGTTTCCGCCTACAAATTTCACGGCGTTAGGTTCAAAGGGAAGCCGGTGAAAATCCGGCACGGTCCCGCCACTGTGATGGCTACGAAAGCCGCAACTAGCCACTGTCCTGAGTTAAAGCTAGGGATGGGAAGGCGCGGCGAGTAGAAAAAAGCCTGAGTCAGGAAACCTGCCTAGCGCGTTACGACCGGCCTCTCCGGAGAAGAGAGAAAGGTTTCCATATCTTTCCCACTCGGTTGAGGCCAATCGGCGATGATTATGAGATTGGTCTCTTTCTTTGTTCTCTCTGTAGCTTTACACGCCGCCGCACTGGTTTATCCCGTTTCATTCGGCGGCCGAAGTCAGGTGGAACTGATCGAGGCAACTATTTTGCCAATCGAGCAAGAATCGATTGGCGAAATAGGCGACGGCGGGAGCGCAAATCCGGCGCTGGCGGCCCGTGCGAAGCCGGCGAAGCGCGCAGCGCGGGCTGCTCGGGCCAGAGCCCTATTGGAGCCAACCGCGATGGCCCCGGCGCCGACAGCGATCAATCACAGCAGCGACGCAGAGCCGAAGACCTTGCCTGTCGAAACATCAGACGGGCCGAGCGACGGCCGCATTGCGTTAGTTTCGGCAATCGCAAATTCCGCCGCGACTCAGAGCGGCGCGCTCTTGGGTTCCCTCGGCAACAGCGTAAAGGGCAGCGGTACGAGCGGCAATGCAAGCGGTGGCAGCGGCTTGGGATCGTCAGGCACAGCTTCCGGGCAGGGCTCGGCCGAGAACGGCGTCCTCGCCACCCATGCGCGCTACCGCGACACGCCGCGGCCGCAGTATCCGGAGAGCGCGCGGCGCGAAGGGCGCGAAGGCCGGGTGCTCCTCCGCGTTTTGATCGACGATCAAGGGCGAGCCAAAACGGTCGAGATCAACACGAGCTCCGGCAGCCAGGTCTTGGATCGCGCCGCGGCCGAAGCGATCCAACGTTGGCGCTTCCATCCAGCGCGCTACGGCGACCAGCCGGTCGAAAGCTGGTTGCGCGTCCCGATAGAGTTCCGGCTCGCGGATGTAAAATCGTGGTGAGCATTAAAGGAGGTTCACAAGTCAGATCTCATTAACCGCAAACGGATGCAAGGGAAAGGGGTGACTCCGAAAAGGATAAAGGCAGAAGGCAAAAGGATGAATGAAAGTTTCATCCTTTATCCCTTATCCTTTTAGCCTTTCAGAGAATTCCCCTGCTGCCCCGCAACTGTAGGAGCTACGAAAGCCGCAAGTAAGCCACTGCTCAACTGATTTGAGTCTAGGTTTTTGAATTTGGCCGCAATCCAAAATCGAAAATCTAAAATCCAAAATCACGTAGGTGGGAAGGCGCGGTGAGTAGGTTCGAAGCTCGAGCCAGGAGACCTGTCCGTTTGTCCCAACAACTCCCCTTTCGCGGGAAAAGGAGATGGTCATGAAGTTTTTTCTCAGTTTGGTTCCTTGTATTTTGTTTTGGGTGGATGCCGGCTTTCGCGGCGCAACCGCCGGAAGCAACTCTGCCGCCCGTGTTCGTGACCTCGACACGCACCGAGACTCCGCTCGAGCAGGTCACCACATCGGCGACCGTCATCACCGCCAAGGATATTGAAGACCAGCAGGCCGAGACGGTGCTTGAAGTCTTGCGCCAGGTCCCCGGCTTTGACGTCGTGCAGACCGGATCCCGGGGCACCGGCACGTCCGTATTCATTCGTGGCTCGGAGGCCGATCAGGTTTTGGTTCTAATCGACGGCGTGGAAGTTAACAGTACCACTACCGGCGCTTTCAATTTTGCCCATCTGACGACGGAAAACATCGAGCGCATCGAAATTATTCGCGGCGCCGGCGGAACCCTTTACGGCTCCCAGGCGATCGGCGGCGTCATCAACATCCTTACCAAGAGAGGACGCGGCCCGGCGGAATTCGGCCTGTCCGCCGAAGGCGGCAATGGTTGGACCAACCGCCAAACGCTCAGCCTGAGCGGCGAAGCTGGGCAAGCTCGGCTACTCGTTCAGCGGCGCGCGCATCGAGACCGACGGTTTCCGACCGTTTCAACGACGATTATCGAAATCTGGCGACATCGGCGCGCTTGGACTACAAAGTTACCGAAGACGCTGCGCTCAAAGGGATTTTTCGTTTCAACAAGACCGATGTCGGGCTATTCAACAGCAACAACTTCGTGCCCGGCGGGCGCGATCCCAACTCGCGCGAGGCGGTGACTCAATATCTCGGCAAAGTCGAATGGGAGCAGCGGCATCCTGAAGGAGTGGGACTATCGGATTGCTGGTTCGATCTTCAAAGAACACATCAAAGATAGCGACGATCCCGACCCACTCGAGGATTGTCAGTTTTTCGGCTTTCCCTGCGACAGCCGGACGCGCAGCCGCTTTCGGCCGCAAATCAGCAGCGCGGAGTTTCAAACCAACTATCGTTTCGGCGACTGGAGCACGACCACTTTCGGAACGGAATTCAAACGCCGCAAGGCGAGCACTTCGAGCAGCTCCGATGGCTTTTCTCTCGGCGAGATCAACAAGGCGATCCGCAACATGGGCTACTATTTGGAGGAGCAAATCAAACTCTTCGGCGACCGGCTAATCATGATTCCCGGCATTCGTCTAGATGATCACCAGACGTTCGGCTCCGAGTGGAGCCCTTCGTTCTCTTCCTCTTATTTGTTCCGCGAAACCGGCACGAGAGTCAAAACCGGCTATGCTGAAGGGTTTAGGGCGCCCACATTAAATGAATTGTTTTTTCCTCCCGGCTTCGGCTGTGCCGCGTTTGGCAATCCCGATCTAGGTCCGGAAAAAAGCTGGGAGCTCAACGCCGGCGTGGAACAGACTCTGTTCGGCGACCGAATCACCGTCGGCGCGACTTTTTTTCATCGTGAGGTGAGCGACTTGATCGGCACCGGACCGACCCCAGATCCGACCGACCCGGCCTTTTGCGTACGCGCGGAAAACCTCGGCAAGGCGCGCTTCGACGGCGTCGAGTGGACAATGAATATCAAACTGCTCTCGTTCCTAGCGCTCGGCGCCAATTACACGTATCTCGATTGGGACACGGAAGACGGGCGCCTCAACCGCCGTCCACACCATCGCGGCAACGTGAGCTTGAATTATTTTTATGATCGCTTTCGCCTCAACTTCGACGCGCATCTGGTCGGCAAACGCGATGACATCGACTCGGTCACGGGCGGGAACATCAAAAAAGGAAGTTACGCCAGATTCGACCTAGCGGGCTCCTATCGATTGCCCGTGAAAATCACTTTGGTGAAGGACGTCAGTCTTTTCGGCAAGATCGAGAATCTGTTCAACCGGAAGTACGAAGAAGCGGACGGCTTCCGCGCTCGGCCGTTGAACTTCTTGCTCGGCATTCGCGCTGCTTTTGGCAGCTAGCGACACAGCAATTGTAAATCCGATGCATCGCGTTACGGTGACCATTGACTTTGGACCGGCGGGAAAACCAGGATTCGAGACGATGGTCACCGTGCCGGAAAAGAGTACGGTTCTCGAGGCCCTATCGATGTCCGTTGCAGTCGTCACCTCACCCCGTTACGGCATGGATCACTTCGTCGAAGCGATCGACGGGATTGAGAACGACTTGACCGGCGACCGCGGTTGGCGCTTCGAGGTCAACGGCCGCGGCTCCAACGTTCCCGCCGAGCGCTATCTCGTGAAGGACGGCGATTGGATCAAGTGGCTCTACTTCGCCGGCGGCTGCTCGTAACAAAATGAACGGAAGTCACCGCAAGAATGCTTTGATGATCCTCGGGACGGCTTCGCACGTCGGCAAGTCGGTCATCACGGCGGGCTTGGGGCGTTTGTTCGCCGACGATCGCTATCGTGTGGCGCCGTTCAAGGCGCAGAACATGTCGCTCAACTCCGCCGCCACTTTGGACGGCGGCGAGATCGGCCGTGCTCAGGCGCTGCAAGCCGAGGCGTGTCGAGTCCTGCCGCGCGTCGAAATGAATCCGGTCTTACTCAAGCCTTCGACGGATACCGGCGCCCAAGTGATTCTGCTGGGAAAAATCTGGGGGCAGGTTTCGGCCGCGGATTATCACACACGGCGGGTCGAACAGCTCTTTCCCCAAGTGATGTCCGCCTATCGCCGGCTGGCGGTGGAGCACGATCTGATGCTGCTCGAAGGCGCCGGCTCGCCGGCGGAGATCAACCTGCGCGAACACGACATCGTCAACATGCGCATGGCCCATGCCGCCGACGCGGCTTGCATGCTCGTATGCGACATCGATCGCGGCGGCGCCTTCGCCTCGCTGCTCGGCACGATGGAGCTGCTCCAACCCGAAGACCGCGCGCGCATTCACGGCTTCATCATCAATAAATTTCGCGGCGACGAAACGCTGCTGCGGCCGGGTCTGGCCATGATCGAGCAGCGCATTGGCTTGTCTTGCGTCGGCGTCGTACCTTTTCTGCACGATCTCGGCCTCGACGAAGAGGACGGCGTCGTCCTTGAAGACCGCGCTTCGGCTGCGCGACGCTGGAAGAATCTCGAATCCGGACCATCGCGAACGCTCCGCGTCGGCGTCATCGCCGTGCCGCATATGGCGAATTTCACCGACTTCGATGCCTTGGCGTCGGAGCCGTCGGTCTCCTTGGCGTTCATCGAACAGCCGGAAGAAATGGCCGCGGCCGATCTGGTAATTTTACCCGGCACCAAACAGACCCTCGACGATCTAGGTTGGCTCGAGCAGCGCGGCCTTGCGCGGGAGCTCTATCGACTGGCCGAAACAGGCGTACCGATCGTCGGCATCTGCGGTGGCTTTCAAATGCTTGGCTTATCCATCGAAGATCCGCACGGTGTCGAGAACCACGGCGAGCCCTGTAGTCGCGCGGCTCTGGGTCTGCTGCCGATCCGCACTGTGCTCCACCCGGAAAAAATGGTTCGGCGCGTTCATGGTTGCCTGCGAGGCGACCTTTTCCAGAAAAATTCTTCGCCGCCGCTAGATTTCGCCGGTTACGAGATCCACGTAGGCGAAACCTTTTACGAAACCGGCGCGCGACCTTTGGCCGATATTGAGCGGCACGGCGAAGCAAAGTCCGTAGCCGACGGTGCTGTGAGCGAGTCGGGCCGCATTTTCGGTACCTACGTGCACGGCTTTTTCGACAACGATGATTTTCGCCATCGATTCATTCGAGCCGCCCGCGCAGCGGTCCAGCTGGCTCCGGCGGCAGCATGGGTCCATATTACGAAAGAGCGCGAGGCGCGCATAGATCGCCTGGCGCATCACCTGAGAAGTTTTTTGGACGTCAAGCGCATCAGGAGCTGGATCATTGAACCGGCCACGTCGCCAGAAAGGCAAGCAAGTTGACCAGCGTTACGCCTTCGACAAGCGAGTCGTATACAGTTCACGTCGGCCGGAAAGCCCTGGTGGTAAGCTTCCCAGCATCGGCACGAGTGCTGAGTTGGGCGCTGGTGAACGGCGGTTTTTGTCATGGCGATCATATCGTCAATCATTGGGTGCACTGCGATGATCCCTGGTTTATCGCCCGGCCGCGGCAATGGCTGAAGCGGGCTGCGATGAATTTGGGGCTGCAAGGAACCGTTGTCGCGATGGCTACCGCCGTCGAGATGAAAAATCTCGTCCGAGTTTCATTCTCTCGAGCCAGCGCAGAGGTAACGTGCTTTGCCACGGTCGGCTGCAGCAACGCTCTTTCTGTCGGAGATCCGGCGTCAGTGGAGATGATGGACTCAACGGTGCCGCCTCACACCATCAACATGATTTTGATCGTTCAGCCAACGCTCACTGACGAAGCATTGGTGGAGGCGATTCAAATCGCGACCGAGGGGCGGGTGCGCGCCCTGTACGAGGCCCGAGTTCAGAGCTCGGTCTCGAGTCTCGCCGCGAGCGGCACAGGGACCGACTGCATCGCGATTGCTTCGCTCGGCGGCGGAGCTGGCGCACCCTATTGCGGCAAGCACACCGAGTTAGGCGAACTGATCGGCCGCGCCGCTTACGAGGCCGTGAAAAATGGGCTGGAGCGCATCTCGAGACGAGATAACGCTGTGCCCAAACAGGAAACGCAGAACCAATAAGAGTTCGGCCAGCAACGCGACATCTGTCGGAGTCGTTGCCGGCTACTCATGCATGAATTGTCCGGAATACTTCGCAATCAGATCAAGCTTCAAACCGACGATTGGCTCGATGTGTAGTCGTGGTGAATCTTGGTATGCTGCTCGCTGCCGAACATATGGATTGGCAACTTATTCTAAGCTCCTCGGCGGCGCTCCTGATCGGCGCCTTTGTCTTGGATCTCGCCGTCGGCGATCCGCGCTGGCTGCCCCATCCAGTCGTTCTGATGGGCAAGGTCATTTCACATGGCGAACGACTGTTGCATTGCGGCCGTTCTCGCAGCGACTTTCTCTCAGGCATCGCACTGTCACTTTTGCTGATTACGCTCTCCGCTGTAGCTGCATGGACACTCATCGCTCTCTTTCATCGGCTTCCTCTCTGGGTTTCGTTCATCGCCACTGCGGCTTTGGCTTCCACCACTCTGGCAACCCGCGGCTTGCTCGACGCGGTGAAGCGGATCGAAGCGCCGCTCCGCGCCGGCAATCTCATCGGCGCGCGCGAAAAACTCGCCCACATCGTCGGGCGAGAAACATCAAAGCTGGACCAGGACAAAGTGTTGCGCGCGAGTCTCGAATCTCTGTCGGAGAGCACCTGCGACGGCATCGTCGCGCCGCTCTTCTATCTTTTTCTCGGCGGAGTTCCACTGGCCATGGCCTATAAGGCTGTGAGCACCTTGGATTCCATGATCGGCTACCGAACGGAAAGATATTTTTATTTCGGCAAGTTCGCCGCACGCCTCGACGACGCGATGAATTTTATCCCCGCGCGGCTGACCGCTTTGTTTATCGTCATCGCGGCCATGGCGCTGCGATGGAATCCACTTCGCGCGTTGGAGGTTGCATGGCGCGATCATGGCCATCATTTGAGCCCCAATGCGGGCTATCCTGAGGCGGCGCTGGCCGGTGCCTTTGGCGTCCGTCTCGGCGGTCCCAGCATTTACTTGGGCCAGGAAGTCTATAAACCTTACATCGGGGACGATTTGAAGCCGGTCGAAATCGAGATGTTGAAGAAAGGACGTGCCTTATGCCTGGTCACGGCGATGCTCTCGCTTGCGACTTTCGTGCTGCTGTCGATCACCATCGCGTAGAACCGGACGTCGACCGAAAGCACGGCGGCGATGTCGACGCGTGGGCGCAAAGCGCCGGCTTCGAAGCCGCGGAGATGATCGACTTCAGCGCCAGCATCAATCCGCTCGGACCGCCGCCTGCGGCGCGCCGGGCCTTTCTCAAGAGCTACGGCGAGATCTCGCGTTATCCTGATCCTTACGGAGACAAACTCAAAGCGGCTTTGGCTGAGCGGCACGGGTTGAGCCCAAGCGAAGTGCTGCTCGGCAACGGCTCGACGCAACTCATCTATCTCTTGTGCGCGGCGCTGCGACCCGCGAAGTGCCTTGATCGTCGGCCCGGCGTTCGCTGAATACGCGAACGCTCTAACGCTTTGCGGGGCGACGGTTCGCCGATTGTCTCTCTCCTCCGACGACGGCTTTCAGTTCTCGACGCCGCGGTTTATCGCGGCATGGGACCAAGACTGCGACATCGTCGTTCTGACCACGCCTAACAGCGTTACCGGTCGATTGATCCCGAAAGTGGATTTGGAAAATATCGCTCGCATCGCTTCGACGAGAAAATGCTTCCTTGTCGTCGACGAGGCATTCATCGATTTTACCGAGGCCGAATCCGTGAAGCTTCTCGTGCGCCATAACGCTTATTTAATCGTGTTGCGGTCGCTGACCAAGTACTATGCTTTGCCGGGACTTCGGCTCGGCTATCTGCTGGCCGAGACTGGCCTTGCGGCTCGCCTTGCCATCTATCAGGAACCTTGGTCTGTCAACGCCCCAGCCTTGAACGTCGGGTTAGCTTGTCTCAATGACGCGGCCTTTGGAACGAGAACCAACCGCTGGCTTGGCAGGGAAAGAACGTTCTTGACGCGGAGACTGGCCGCGGTCACAGGCTTTAGTCCATTCCCGTCGGAAGCTAATTTTCTGTTGGTCAAACTCGACCCAACCGGCTCCCGACGCATTGCACCTTCGTTCCTTTCTTGGCGAGAAGAAAAATCCTCATCCGCGCGTGCGATTCTTTCGCCGAGCTGGGCGCGCGGTATTTTCGCGTCGCCGTGAAGCGTCGACGAGATAATTTGCGGTTGCTTGCGGCGCTCGCCGAATGGAGCGCATCGAAAGAACGAATACCGTCGTGAACAAGCAAATCATTTTGATCACCGGCGGAGCGCGCTCAGGAAAGAGCCGCTACGCCGAAGAGCGCGCGGTCGCCTTGGGCGAGCGGCGGCTTTACGTTGCCACGGCCGAATCCAAAGACGAAGAGATGGCGCAACGCATCGCCGCGCATCGAAAACGCCGTGGCGGCGCATGGATCACGATCGAGGAACCGGTGGAACTCTCTGTCGCGCTGCTCGCCCAGCGCGGCCAGACCGACTGCGCGCTGGTCGATTGCCTCACTTTGTGGCTGAGTAATATTTTGCTGCGGCGCGATGCCGAATACGCCGAAGAGAAAGTCAAGGAACTGGTCGAGACGATGCCATCCCTCGATTTCCATATTGTCTTGGTGACCAATGAGGTCGGCTCGGGCATCGTGCCGGACAACGCGCTCGCGCGACAGTTTCGCGATCTTGTGGGTTGGGCCAATCAGCAGCTCGCTGCTATCGCGAGCGAAGTCGTGCTCACAGTTGCCGGGCTTCCGATGATCGTAAAGAAGACGAACCCATGTCTCTAGACGAAACCCTCAAACGAATCGTTCCGTTGGATCGAGCAATGGAGCGCACAGCCCAACAGCGGCTGGACTCTCTCACCAAACCGCAGGGAAGTCTGGGGAAGCTGGAAGAGTTCGCGCGCCGCATCGCCGTCATTCAGGGAAAAGTGCCGCCGAGACTCGGACGAAAACTGTTGTTCGTATTCGCCGCTGACCACGGAATCACCGACGAGAGAGTCAGCGCTTACCCGAAAGAGGTAACGGCGCAGATGACTTACAACTTTCTCACCGGCGGCGCGGCCATTAACGTTCTGGCACGCCACTATGGCATCGACACCGAAGTGATTGATGCCGGCGTCGACTATGACTTTCACGCACCGCGCGGTTTGCGCGAATGCAAAATCCGCCGCGCTACGGCGAATTTCGCCCGCGGGCCAGCGATGACCCGCGCGGAAGCTTTGCGCTCGGTCGAATTGGGTATTGAGCTCGTCCGCGAAGCCGCTGGTAATATTTTTCTTCTCGGCGCAGGCGACATGGGCATCGGCAACACCAGCAGCGCCACAGCGACTCTATGCGCGCTAACCGGCCTGCCGCCCGCCGACGTCGTCGGACGCGGCACCGGCATCGACGACGCCACTCTCGCAAGAAAAATAGCCGCGATCGAACGAGGTCTCGAGATCAACCGGCCCGACGCCGACGATCCGATCGACGTTCTCGCCAAAGTCGGTGGTTTGGAAATCGGCGCCATCGCCGGCGTGATTTTGGGGGCTGCGGAGCTTCGCGTGCCCATGGTGCTGGACGGATTCATTTCCGGGGCGGCGGCGCTCCTCGCGCAGAGATTTTCTCCGCACGTGCGGGACATCCTGTTCGCTTCGCACCTCTCCGCGGAAAAGGGGCATCGCTTGTTGCTCGATGAGCTGAACCTTGCACCGGTGCTGGACTTGCAAATGCGCCTTGGCGAGGGCACCGGCGCCTGCCTGCTCATGGGTTTGATCGAGGCATCGGTGAAAATCATGGGCGAGATGGCGACGTTCGAATCCGCCGGTGTAGGAGAGAAGACGCAGTGAGCTCTTTTCTTGCCGCGCTTCAGTTCTTGACGATTTTTCCCTGGCCCAGGACCAGAGACTACTCGGCCGATGAATTGGGAGGCGCCGCAATCTTCTTTCCCGTCATCGGCTTTTTGCTGGGATTGATTTTGGTACTGGCGAACGCTTTGTTGGAACCGGTCGCGAGCGCCGGATTGTCGAGCGTGGCGCTCGTCGCACTCTCTGGCGTTTTTGACACGCGGCCTGCACCTCGACGGCCTCGGCGACACCTTCGACGGCTTGGGCGCAGGCGGCGACCGAGAACGAATGCTGCGGGTCATGGATGATAGCCACACCGGTGCGTTCGGTTTGATCGCGATCGTCTTGCTGCTGTTTTTCAAGATTCACGCCATCGAAAGCATCGAGACCGAACGTTGGCGCGCTCTCTTGGCCGCGCCGGTCCTCGGCCGCTGGGCGATGGTTTTGCTCGGCCATCATTCGCAAGCGGCAAAGCCGGGACTGGGATCGAGCTTAGTTGATCACTTGAAAACTAAACACGTTGTGTCTTCGCCACGTTCATCACGTTGATTCTTGTCGCCGCAATTCTGCGCGAGGTCGGCGTGGCATTGATGATATGGATCGCGGCATTCAGCCTAGCGAGCAAAGCATTCTTTCACCGCCGACTGGGCGGCGTCACCGGCGACACTTTCGGAGCGGTCGGCGAGCTAAGCGAGGCGTCCGTTCTCGTCATTCTCGCTCTGGGGCCGCGATGAACTGCTCACGACGATTTCTTGCCCTGAGTCTGCTGCTCGTTGTCTCGATAATTGCAGCGGCGCACGTTGTCATCGCGTACGCCGCCTCCACACCCGCCTCACGGCGGATCGTGTCGCTGGCACCGAGTGTCACCGAGACGCTCTTTGCCCTCGGTTTCGGCAGCCGGCTGGTGGGCGTGACCACGCATTGCGATTACCCTGCCGAAGCGCGGAAGATCGCGAAGATCGGCGGCTTCACGAGCCCAAGCCTCGAAGTGATCGTCGCCAAACGGCCGGATCTGGTGATCGGCGTGAGCAGCGCCACCGATCCGGTCAAGGCGAGGGAGATGGAACGTCTTGGTCTCAAGGTGACTTTACTTTCGCTGGCGACGGTCGGCGACATTTTGAATTCGATGAGAACGATCGCCCGCTTGTTGGGCGATCAGCAAGCCGGTGAAAAACTCGTGAACAAAATCACCGGCCAATTCGATCAAGTAAAAAGCCGGATCGCGGGAGCGCCGCGCCGCACAACACTGCTGGCGGTGGGGCTCCGCCCATTGGTGGCTGTCGGCGGCAACAACTTCATCGATGAGCTCATCACGTTGGCCGGAGGTGAAAACATCGCCGGCAACGCCTCTCAGCCCTGGCTCAATCTCCCTGATGAGTATGTGGTCGCCAAAGCGCCACAGGTCATTATCGAAGCCGGCATGGGATCGGAGCGCAGCGACTCCACGAAGCACTGGATGGATCTCAAGTCCATCCCTGCTGTGAAGGAGTCGCGCGTTTATACCTACCCATCCGATAAAATACTTCGGCCGGGCCCGCGGATCGGCGAGGGATTGGAGGAGATCGCCCGCCTGGTGCATCCCGAGTGCTTCACAAACTTCAAAGGACGCGGATGTTGAAGGTCCTCGACCGCAGGAAAATGATTCTGATCAACAGCGCCTTGTTGATCTTGCTGGCGCTGTCTATCGTTGGCTGTGCGCTGCTCGGGCCGGTGCGACTCGACCTTTCGCAAGCCCTGCACAATCTGGCTTCCGCGGACGCCGAGATATTTTTTCGCGCGCGCCTGCCGCGGGTTCTCTTGGGCGTCGCCATCGGTGGCGGCATGGCGACGTGCGGCGTCGTGCTTCAAGCGCTGCTCGGTAACCCGCTTGCCTGCCCGCAGATGCTCGGCGTGTCCGGTGGCGCTTCTCTGGGCGGCATTCTGGGGCTGATTTTTTTTCCGAACTGGCTCCTGCCTGTCGCCGGCGGACTCCTCGGCGAAATCTCCTGGATACCCTTGGCGGCGTTTCTCGGCGCCTTGCTGAGCATGATGTTGGTTTATCGCTTTTCGCTATTTCATGGACGGCTTCACCCTTATCACCTGCTGCTCTCCGGGGTGATCTTCAATTCCTTCATCGCGGCCATCATCATGTTTCTCAATTCCATCGTCGATTTCTACCAGGCGCAGGGACTGCTCTTCTGGCTGATGGGCAGCCTATCGACCCGCGCTTATCTCACCGTCGCGTTCATCTGGGCCTACATCCTCTTCGGTTTTCTCTGGTTGTGGGCGAAAGGCCTCTCCCTCAATCTGATCACCTTGGGCGAAGAAGCCGCGATGCAACTTGGCGTGGAAACCGGCGCCTTGCAGCGTCAGGTCTTTGTCGCTTCGTCGCTGATGATCGGCGCCATGGTTTCCGTGAGCGGCATGATCGGCTTTGTCGGACTGATGGTGCCCCATGTCATGCGCCTGGTCATCGGCAGCGATCATCGCTTGTTGCTGCCGGCCTCGTTTCTTGCAGGTGGAATTTTCCTCTGCTGGGCGGACACACTGGCCCGTGTTCTCCTCGCGCCCGCCGAACTGCCCGTGGGCATCGTCACCGCATTTCTCGGTGGCCCGTTTTTTCTTTTTCTGCTCTATCGCGAAGGCAGACGAAAGCTGGCTCTATGACTGCGGCCATTCAAACCCGCGACCTGTCGTTCTCCTATAAAGACCGCGCGGTGCTCCACGAGATATCACTCTCGGTCGCAAGCGGCGAGATGATCGGCATCGTCGGCCCCAACGGCTCGGGCAAGACCACCTTCCTCAAGATTCTATCGGCGGTCCTACGTGGGCAGGGCGAGGTCGTAATCAATGGCAGAAATATTGAAAGCTACGGTAGGCGGGAATTGAGCAAGCTCTTCGCCGTCGTGCAGCAAGAACCCCGTGTCAACTTTCCGTTCACCGCAGCGGAAATCGTGCTCATGGGAAGGGCGAGCCATCACAGCGTTTTCTCCCTCGAAGGAAGGAGAGATCTCGAAGTAGCTCACGCGAGCATGGACCTGACCGATTCTTTCTCGCTTGCCAATCGTTATCTCCATGAGCTCAGCGGCGGCGAAAAACAGCGCGTGATGATCGCCCGCGCCCTGGCGCAGGAGCCGGAGATTTTCTTGCTCGACGAGCCTTCCGCCTTCCTCGATCTCAAGCACCAAGTCCAGGTCTTCGAGCTTTTACGCCGGCTCAACCGCGAACGCAGCCTGACCATCGTCGCGGCCCTGCACGATCTCAACCTCGCCGCGCTGTTTTTCCCGCGCCTGATTGTCCTGCGCAACGGGCAGATCTACCGCGACGGATCGCCGACTGAAGTTCTCACTGAGGAGACCATCGAAGAAGTCTACGGCATTCGGGTCCGCATCGACCGCGATCCCGTCAGCTCAAAACCACAGCTATTTCTAACACTCGCATCCTAAATCACCCGGCTAACGGTTCGCCTTGCGATACCCCAAAGCGTCCTGGGCGATGATCATCTTCTGCACGTTCGAGGAGCCTTCGACGATCTGGTAGGACTTGGCGTCGCGGTAGTAGCGCTCGACGGGAAACTCGGTCGAGTAGCCGTAGGCGCCGAGAATTTTCATCGCGGCGTCGGCGGCGAAGTTGGCGGCTTCAGCGGCCGTGTATTTGGCGATGGAAGTTTCGAGGTTATTCGGTTTTTTTTGATCCGCCAGCCAAGCGGCGCGGTAGACGAGCAGCCGCGCCGCTTCTTCGTGGACGATCATCTGCGCGATGAGATCCTGATTCATCTGAAACTCGCCGATTTTCTGCCCGAACTGCGCGCGCTGATTGCAATAATTCACGGCCGCTTCCTTGGCCGCGCGCGCCACTCCCAGTGCTCCGGCGGCGCAGTTGAGCCGCGTTTGATTGAGCTGCCACATGCAGACCTTGAATCCGTCGCCTTCGTTGCCGAGGCGATTCGCCGCCGGAATGCGAAAATTCTCGAAGGTCAGTTCGCCCAGCGGCGAGCAGTGTGCGCCCATGGTTTCAAGCGTCCTGCGGGTCAAGCCCGGCTCCTTCCAATCGGCAAAGAACGCGCTCATGCCGCGATGCTTCTGGGTCTTATCGGTGTAGGCATAAACCAGCCCGCCGTTTGTTACCGGACCGTTGGAGATCCAGAGCTTGCCGCCGTTCAGCAGATAGTTATCGCCGCTCCGCGTCGCCGTCGTGCGCATGGCCGCAACGTCGGAGCCGGCGTCGGATTCCGTGATCGCGAAGCATCCGATGGTTTCTCCGGAAACCAATCCCGGGATGAATTTCTTTTTTTGTTCCTCCGTACCGAACTGAAGCACGGTCACCGCCGGCCCGATCTGCATGTTGATCGCCACGCGCATGGCGCTGTGTGCCCGCGCGATCTCTTCGGTGACCAGCACCATGGCGAGAAAGCCGAGGCCGTTGCCGCCGTAACTTTCCGGAATCATGGTGCCGTAGAAACCCAGTTCGCCCATCTTCTTGACCAGATCGGCGCGGAAGTTTTTCTCCTTGTCGTCTTTCGCCGCGCTCGGCGCGATTTCCTTCTCGGCGAACTCCCGCGCCACGTCGCGCACCGCGATCAACTCTTCCGATAGCTCAAAGTCCATTCTACCCCCAAGGAGGTAATAGGCACGCGCCAACGCGCATCAGTACCGATTTTCGCTGTTGCCTATTGCCTGTTGCCTGTTGCCTTCAGCAATTCCCGCGCAATGATCACCTTCTGAATTTCCGAGGTGCCTTCGTAAATGCGCAAAGCGCGCACGTCGCGGTAGAGCCGTTCCATGATGCTGCCCGCGACCAAACCGGCGGCGCCGTGAATTTGCAGCGCCTGGTCGACGATGCGCTGCGCCGCTTCGGTCGCGTAGAGCTTCGCCATCGATGATGCCAGTTTGGCCTTCGCTGCCGGCGCAATCGAGCGCCCACGCCGCTTGATAGACCAACAAGCGTGCCGCTTCCAATTCCGTGGCCATCTCGGCGAGCTTGAATTCGATGCCTTGAAACTCGCCGATCGCGCGGCCAAATTGACGTCGGGTCCGGCTGCGACCAATCGCCTCGTCGAGCGCGCGCTGGGCCAAGCCGACGGCCGCCGCGCCCACCGTGCATCGCAAAAGATCGAGTGTGGCAAAAGCGATCTGCAACCCCGCCCCTTCCGCGCCGAGTAAGGCGTCGCTCTCGATGATGCAGTCGGTAAATTCAATCACGCCTATCGGATGCGGCGAAAGCAATTCCGTATTCTCTTTGATCGTCATGCCTGGCGTGCCGGCTTGTAGCAAAAATGCGCTGATGCCTTTTCCCTTCCTTTCAGGGGCGGTCGAGGCGAAGACAACGTAGAAATCCGCGATGCCCGCGTTGGAAATGAAACATTTGATCCCGCTCATCGAAAAACTCGCCGTCGCGCCGCATCGCGCGCGTTTGCATCGACGCCGCGTCCGAGCCGGCTTCCGGCTCGGTGAGCGCAAACGCCGCGATCGCCGCCCCGCTCGCCGCATCGCCCAGATAGCGGCGCTTTTGCGCGGCGCTGCCGAAACGCGCGATCGGATAGCCGCCCAACGCCTGGAGGGCCAACATCGTATCCGCCAAGGCATCGCCGCGCGCGAGCTCTTCGCGCAGAATGCACAGATCGCGCGCTTGAATCGCGTCGCGCGCGCCGCCGAATTGCCGTGGCACGACGAATTTAAGAAACTCTGCCGCGCCCAAGTCGCGGACGAGCTCGAACCGCGCGCCGCTCGACCGGCTTTTCAGGATTAGCCGGAGCAAAAAGATTCTCCTCGGCCCATTTGCGCGCGCGCGCACGTAAAGCGGCATGATCGTCATCGAAGAAGGGCGGCATGCGGTGGGCCATTTACGGCTGGTTGAACTTCGGTGCGCGCTTCTCGACAAAAGCGCGGTAACCTTCCTGAAAATCCGCCGACTGCATCAGGCGGGCTTGCTCGGCGGCTTCCAGATCCAGAGCCTGGAGCAAATCCATGTCGGCTTCGCGATCGAGGAGGTCTTTGGTAATGCCCAACGCTTGAAGCGGTCCGTTTTTGAGCTTGCGCGCGAGGGCGTAACATTCATCGATCAGCTTGTCGTGCGGCAAAACGCGGTTGGCGAGACCGATGCGCAGGCACTCCGCCGCATCGATTGTGTCCCCGGTAAAGAGCAGCTCCGCGGCCCGGCCTTGGCCGACGATCCGAGGCAATAAGTAACAAGCGCCCATGTCCGCCCCGGACAGACCGACCTTGGCGAAGAGAAAAGCGAACTTGGCGCGATCGGAAAGAATGCGGATATCGCTCGCGAGCGCGAGCATCGCGCCCGCGCCCGCGGCGATGCCGTTGACCGCCGCGATGATCGGTTTTTTGAGACTGCGCATGTTCCTCACGACATCGCAGGTCAGCCGGGTAAAGCGCTGCTGTTCTTCGGGGTTCATCGCGATCAATTTACCGATGATCTCGTGGACGCTGCCGCCGGAGCAAAAACCCTTGCCGGTGCCGGTGAGCACGATTACTTTAGCCGCGGAATCGTTCGCCAGCACCGCGAAAACCCGTTCCAATTCGGCGTAGGTCTCGAACGTAAGCGCATTCAAACGATCCGGATCATTGAGCCGAATCGTCGCGACGCCGTCGCTCAACCTCATAAATGAAACTCCGATAGTCCATTATCAAACTTTTCGCCGCACCGTTCGAACGCTGCGACTTAGATCACTCCAACACTCCAGTAATACATTACTCCATTCGGATCATGCCATCACCGCCCCGCCGTCGACGTGGACTGCCTGACCGGTCATACCGGCGAGTTTTTCAGAGGCAATCAGCAGTGCAAGCGACGCTACTTCGTCGGTTCCAATCAAACGATTCTGCGGCGCGCTGGCGGCAAATAATTTGATGATATCTGCAACACTCTTGGCGGTTTTCGCCGCCATGATCTTGGCGTTCTCGTAGGTGCGCTCGTCGTCGATATAGCCCGGACAAACCGCATTGACGGTAATGCCATCGCGCGCGGTCTCCAAGCGCCAGCGCACGCGTAAGCCCTAACAGCCCATGCTTCGAGGCGGTGTACGCGGTCGCATGGCGGTAGCCGACTTTCGCTGCGGTCGATGCGATGTTGATGATCCTTCCCCATTTTGCTTGCACCATCGCCGGCAAGAAGACTTTGCAGCAATTGTAAGCGCCGGTCAGGTTTACTGCCAAAGTCTCGTCCCAAAGATCGTCCGGCATGTCAGAAAAGCTTACAGCCCGGGCGATACCGGCGTTGTTGATGAGAATCTGCACATCGCCCCAGCGCGCTTTTATCTCTTCGCCGAGACTCCGCACTTGATCTCGGCGAGAGATATCATACGGCAAGGCAAGCACCTGCGCGCCGTTTTCACCTATCTTTTCAGCCGCGGCGTCGAGTCTGTTTCGGTCGCGCGCGGTGATCACGACCCGGCTGTTCTGCCCGGGCAAACGCCTCGGCGAGCGCTTGCACCGAGACCGCCGCTCCCCCCGGTGATCAGCACAATTTTGTGCCGCAGATCGATCATCGGCAAAAAGAATATCATATCCCCAGCGCGAAAACGCAATCGCCGGAGCAGAGCGCTTGCTTCCCGATGAACTTTTCGGTAAAGGGAGCGCAGCTTTTTTCCTGGAGGCCTACTGTGAAGTTCTCAGCGGCCGTGCTGATGAGCTGTCTGGCGCTCTTGCCTGCGGCGCTGCGCCGCCCAAGAAAAGACCATCGCCCCATCGTCGTTTACCTGGCGAGACGCGCTACCGGAGGCAGGGGACACGGAGCTTGACCGGCTCAATCGAGCTTTCGTCCAACTTGCCAATCACTCACGGCCGGCCATCGTGCAAATTCGCACGACAGGTCCGGAATCGAAAAGCGCAGCGGTGCCGGCGCTCGGCAGCCGCGGTTCCGGGTTCATCATCGATCCTCGGGGCTACATCCTGACCGCGCATCACGTCATCGACAAAGCCAAAGAGATCGAGATCAGACTCGCGGACACCCGGCGGATGGCCGCGCACGTCGTTGCCGCGGACGCCCAGATCGATCTGGCCATTCTTCGAATTCACGCCGAGCGTGAACTGCCTGTCCTATCGTTGGGCGACTCCGATGCGATCCGCGTCGGCGATCTAGCGTTGGTTTTCGGCTATCCGTTCGGCCGCGAAAGCTCGATGAATATGGGCATCGTTAGCCGCGCGGGTCGATCCTTCCCCGACTCGGCAAGTTTTGAGTTCATTCAAACCGATGCCGGCGGCTATCCCGGAGGGAGCGGCGGCCCACTGCTCAACAGCAAGGGGCACGTCATCGGCATGATCACCATGGCGTCGGAGCGCGGCAATATGGGCTTTGCAACGCCGATCAACGTGATCAAGCGCATCGTACCCCGTCTGGCGAACGGCGAAAAATTCGCCTGGGGATGGCTTGGCGTGCAGATGTCCGACATTTCCATCGAGCAGGCTACCAGTCTCGGGATCTTTCCAGTGAAGGGCGTTGTCGTCAGCTCGGTTTTGCCGGGCCAGCCGGCGGCCCGCGGCGGCGTGCAGAAACAAGACGTCATTCTCTCGGTGAACGACACTCAGGTCGACAGCCCGCGCGATGTCACGCGCATGATCGGCGGCTTGGAGGCCGGCAAAGTGGTGCAGCTGACGATTCTGCGCAAAGGGAAAACCGTGCAGCTTTCGGTGCCGCTCGGCGCCAAGCCGGAATCCACCAAGGCTCGCGAAGGCTAAGGAGCGCGCTCGGGCGCATTCGAGTTTCTTGACTCCGCATTGGCGCCGGCGATTTTTTTCTGCTGCTCAGTGAATTGCCGGAGTTTTTGTTCGACCCGCTCATTGACCGATCCTTCGGCGTATTTGCCAGCCTCATCACGTTTGCCCGCCGGAATGCCGGTCAAAATCTCAATCCCCTCATCGATTGTGCCGACGGCATAGACGCGAAATTTGCCGGCCTTGACGGCTTCGACGACGTCCGGGCGCAGCATGAGATTTCGCGTGTTGGCGCGCGGGATCATGACGCCCTGGGCGCCGTTCAAACCTTTGAGTCGGCAGACATCGTAATGCCCTTCGATCTTTTGGTTGACGCCGCCGATCGCCTGTACTTCGCCGTTTTGATTGACCGAGCCTGTGACTGCGATCCCCTGCTTGATCGGGATTTCCGAGAGGCTCGACAAAATCGCGTAGAGCTCCGTGGAGGACGCGCTATCGCCGTCGACGCCGTCATAGGATTGCTCGAAACAGACGGTGCTCGAAAGTGAAAGCGGGCTCTCCTGGGCGTACTTGCCGCCGAGGTAGCCGCCGAGAATCAACACGCCTTTGTCGTGGCTCTTGCCGCTCATTTTAGATTCGCGCTCGATGTTGACGATGCCGCCGCGTCCCATGAAAGTTTTCGCGGTGATGCGCGACGGTTTGCCGAAGCTGAAATCGCCCATTTGATACACCGCCAACCCGTTCACCTGCCCGACGGTCGCGCCGTCGACGTCGACCAGGATGGTTCCTTCGGCAATGAGTTCTTGCAGGTGCTTTTCGATCAGGTTGAGCCGAAAGGTTTTTTCGACGACCGCGCGCTCGACATGCCTTCCTGAAACCAGTTCGGCCTTTTCCTTTTCCGCCCAGTAATTCGACTCGATCAGCAAGTCGACCATCTCGCTGAAGCGCGCCGAGAACTTGTTTTGATCTTCTACCTTTCGCGCGCCCTGCTCGATGATGCGCGCTACCGCTTCCGTATCGAAATGACGCAACCCTTCGCGATTGCAGTAGTCGCTGATGAAACAAGCTAACGCAGTGATATTTTCTTCTGTCCGGTCGATCTCAAAGTTGAAATCGGCTTTGACTTTGAAAGTCTCGCGGAAATCGGGATCCACGGCTGCCAAGGTTCGATAGAGATTCGGATCGCCGATCATAATGACTTTGGTGTCGGTAGGGATCGGTTCCGGACGAAGCCCCTGGGGCGGCACAAAGCCGAAGAACGCCCCGGGCTCCTCGATGCGCAGCTCGCGGTTCTTGATGACGCGCTGCAGCGCCTCCCAGACTCCCGAGTTGGAAAGCACGTCGCGATCGTAGAGCACCAGATAGCCGCCGTTGGCGCGGCTGATGGAACCGGCTTTGATCAGCGTGAAGTCCGTCACGTAACCGCCGACGATCGGCTTCTTTTCGATCACGCCGAACAAATTGTGATAGGTGGGATTGGTTTCGACGATAATCGGCGGCCCCTGCGTGTCGCTGTTGTCGACGAACACGTTGACTCGGTACGGCAAAAACGGATCGCCCGGCGGCTCGCCGCCCGGCATCGGTCCCATCGGCGTCATCACCGGCGCCGCTTCGGCGCCCTTGAAGCGCTGGAGATTTTTCAGAATGTGGTCGCGCACGCCGTCGAGATAGGCGAGCACCTTCGGATAATCGCCGTATTTTTCTTTCAAGTCCGTTAAGGGTATGCGAACGAGGTAATCCGCCGCCCGGGTCTCCGCGGCTTCGAGTTTCTCGGCGATCTCGCGCTCGAGCTTTTTACCGTCGCGCAAAGTGGCTTCGACTTTTTTCTCGAGCTCGGCGCGGCGGTCCTCCAATTGTTTCTTGTCCGCTTCCGCCAGAGCCAGGTAGTCCGCCTCTTGCATCGGCTTGCCGTCTTTGGTCGGCAGCAGCACGATGCCCGAGGGCGTCATGCGCAAGCGCGAAGCCGTTCTCGGCTCGCTTCCCGCATTAAGCCTTCCATCATCTCCTGTTGTTCTTTTTGCAGGCGTTCGACCATTTCCTTGCGCTGCTCGGCGTAATCATCGCTCTCGAACATCTTTTTCGCTTCGCGCAAAAGGTTCTGAACCAGCTGCTCCATGTCCGCCTTGAGAACTTTGCCCCACCCCCGGCGGATCTTGAGCGCTTGCGGGCGATCGGCATCGGTAAAATTGTAAACGTAACACCAGTCTTCGGGCGTCGGCGAGTCGGCGTCGGCGGCGGCTTGCGCGCTGGTGATTTTCTTGAGAAATGCTTTGATGATGCTGGTCTTGCCGGTCCCGGTAAGGCCGGTGACGAAAATATTGAAGCCGGGTTTGTTCACGCCGAGGCCGAATTCGATGGCGCGGATCGCCCGTTCCTGGCCGATGAAATCTTCGAGCGGCGTCATTTCCGCCGTACAGGTAAACGGCAGATAGGACAGATCGCAGCGCCAAGCGAGCTTGTCGTGCGGCACTTCGAACGGATGGCTCATCGCGAAACCTCTCGTAAATTGAGTTAGGGCAGAGAATAGGGTCTCGCTCGCGGCGCGTCAACTCCTGAAGCTCGCAAGAACGCGCTATTGAACGCCCGGTACGCGCTCTCTATAATCTCCCAATGATACCCCTCCGCGCGTCGCGCAAGCGCTGGCTCGTTTGCGCTGCGTTTGTTCTTGTCGTGGCGATCTTTTTCGCGAGCTGCAGCTCGAGTACGCCGAGCCTGCCGGCCTTGCCGGGAATCAGCCCGCCGAGTGAGGACGAGGAAAGCCGAATCAGTCGCGAATTCCGCCGCGAGGCGAGAAAGCACCTCAAGTTTGTCAATCATCCGGAAGTCGAGCGTTACGTCGATCGCATCGGGCGGCGGATTCTCGGCGCCACAGGGCCGCAGGCGTTCGACTACCGCTTCTTTGTCGTGGAAGACAACCAACTCAATGCCTTTGCCGTGCCCGGCGGCTCGATTTATCTCTTCTCCGGATTGATCGAGCGCGCCAAAACCACCGATGAGCTCGCCGGCGTTTTGGGACATGAAATCGTTCACGTGAAAGCGCGCCACATGGCGCGCTCATCGGGCCCGGACGCAATCTCGGTTCTGAGTCTTTTGGGCATGGTTCTGCTGGCGCGCAGCGGCGACGGCGCCCAGGCGGCCGGAATGGTCGGCCAAGCGGTCGCCGCCACTCGCCAGGCCGCCTACAGTCGCCAATTGGAAATGGAAGCCGATACTTTGGGCGCGCGCTACATGACTTCGGCCGGCTATGATCCGAAAGGGGCGGTTGCCTTTCTCAAAACCCTCGACCAGGAGCGCGCGCTTAATCCGATCGATGTGCCCGCCTACATTATGAGCCATCCGATCACGCAGGAACGGGTGGCCAATGCCGAGCTCGTGATCCGCTCTCTCGGGCCTAGCCAGCTTAGACCGGAGAGTTCGGAGTCACTCAAAAAAATCCAGATGATCATTCGCATGGATCGGCCCGACCGGCACGGCATCGTGGCTGAAATGGAAAAATCCGTTCGCCAAAATCCGGACAATCCGGAGCAGCGTCATCTGCTCGGCTTTGCTCAGCAGCTTCACGGAAACTTGACGGAGGCGCAACGAAATTTCGAGGAGGCCCGAAAGGCGCGACCCGACAATCCCGCTCTGCAGCGCGACTTGGGCCGCCTCTATGGCCAAACGGGCGACTTCGTGAACGCGCGCCAGGCGTTCGATCGAGCCTTAGCGCTGGAGCCCAACGAGCCGCTCACGTACCTTTACTTGGGGGAAATGTTGGAAACCTCTGGAGATCTTAAAAGCGCTGTCGGCGCCTATCTCAACGCCCACAATCTTGCGCCGCTGTGGGAGCGCCCGCCGCAAAAACTCGGCATGGTTTACGGTAAGCTCGATCGACGGGGCGACGGTTACTACTACTTAGCTCGCGCCCATGCGCTTCAGGATGACGATGTCAGGGCGATCGCCGACTACGAGCGCGCAATAAAGATCATCGGCGAGAACTCGCCGCGCGGACAGTCAGTCAGGGAAGAGCTGAAAATCCTACGAAATCGCAGGCGGTAGGCTAGTGTTGCCCGGCCATGGCGGCCAGCGAGAGCACTCGTTCGCGCTCCGGCTTGGTATACCGATTTTCCCGTTTTAGCAGCACTTCGCGCAGATACCCAGGGTCAAAACCCAACAAATCGCAGATGTTTGTAAAGGAAAAAAGCCAATTGGTATCGGTATCTTCCACCCATTCGATGGCGTTCAGGTACTGGCATTGACCAGTGCTGGTGCGGGATCCGCGGTATTTCTCCAGGCACTCAACGGCATCCTTCAAGACGGCGATCATGAGGCGCTTTTCGCCCTCCAGTTTCCGTGATAACCCAGCCGAACCATAAAACTGGGAAGGCAAGAAAACATCCGGCTCGAGAATCCTTGCTAGAAAATCGTCGTACATGTCGTGAACAACTCTCCTCAGTGGCTTGAAGCTAAGCCTATAACACAGGCTCTAGGGGCGGTGCAATAAAAAAACCTCTAGCCTTAGATCGCTGTAAAATAGCACACTTACGAGCCATCACGAGTGTTGGAGTACGGAAATTCCTACAACACCCAGACAGCGTGGCGGCGACTTAGGGCCTGCCGTCGCCGTGTTGGCGCGGTACTGGGTTGAGGCGTTAGATACCGGCCATGAGACCGGCCAGTGCCGTTTTTGCGACGTTATGATCCCAGACCTTTTGCACGACGGAATCTTTGCGCCGCTGCTTCATCACCCGTTGCGTTTCGTCTTCGTTGTAGACCATGACCGGACCGAGCAACGAAGCTTTGTAGAATCGCGAAGCGGCTTCCTCCAAATCGACACATCCGGCGAATACCCATTCTATAGAGTGAGCCACAACCATCGAACCATGGCCGCGTAGCATGACGGCATCTGCCTTGCCCAAAGCTTTTGCCACGGCGTCACCCTGCTCGATCGTGTGGATCAGCGCCGGATCCATGTATTTGGGCAACGGGCCCGGGCCGAAAAAGGCGCCGGGATTGGAAGATGCCGGATAGAACGGTTTATCAACCATCGAGAGGGTCGCGACCATGTGATTATGCAAATGCGCAACGCTTTGAATATCGCTGCGCGCTTTGTACGCCCGCGCGTGCATATTGACCTCGGAAGGCGCCTTGTAATTGCCCTCGATCAGCTTGCCTTCGAAATCGGTAATCACCATATCATCCGGCTTCACCGTGGCGCGGCTTACAGGATGGGGCAAAATAACAAGATGATCCGAACCGGGAATACGCGCGCTGATATGCCCGCTGTAATCCACCAATCCGGCGTTGAACAACATGCGCGATGACATGGCGAGTTTCGTTTTAAGCTCTCCTAATTCAGACAAGATCGTGCTCCTCCCTAACCAACGAGTTTTTTGTGCTATATCTTCCATTGAAGCTTAGTTCAACCGCTCGCATCCTGGAGGGCACAGATCTCGCGCCTCTAGGGAAGGAAAGCCGTTCAAGATGAGTACAAACAGCGCCGCGGGAATCCGCTGGGATTTGCGCGATCTTTTCGCGGGTCACGATGATCCGCGTATCGACGCGACGTTGCGGGAATGTTGCGGTCGTGCTGAAAAATTTGCCGAAAAGTTTCGTCCGCTGCTGGAAAATTCGCAGACGCTCACCGCGGATGCTGTGTTCGACGCTTTGCAGGAGTTGGAAAGCATCTATGAACCTCTCGGCCGAGTCGGCAGCTATGCCGGCCTGCTTTATGCCGCAGACACTGCGAGACCCGAGTATCAGGACTTGGAGCAGCAAGTCGAGCAGCGCTCCACGGAGATCCGCAACCTGCTGCTCTTTTTTGAGCTCGAATGGCTCAAGCTCGATGATGCGCTAGCGAACAGAATCATGGCTGATCCCTCGCTCAAGCCCTACAGCCATTATCTCGCGAGCCTACGCCGCTACCGGCCGCATACGCTCACCGAACCGGAAGAGAAAATTCTCAATGAACGAGACAACACGGGCCGCAACGCCTTCGGCCGCCTCTTTTCCGAGCTCACCTCGTCGCTTTCATTTCCCTTCGAAAGGGACGGCCAAACGGAACAACTCAACTTGAGCCAGATTCTCTCGCTGCTGCACGAGCCGGACAGGGCACAACGCCAGCGCGCCATGGAAACGCTTTATCAGGGACTTGCGGAGCACGGCCAGGTGCTGACGTTCGTCTACGACACGCTCATTCAAGACAATTTGACCATGGATCGGCTGCGCAGTTATTCCGGGCCGATGGCGCAGCGCCACTTGTCCAATGAAATCGACGGCGAAGCCGTGCGCACGATGATGGCCGTAACCGAAGAGAATTACGGCTTGGCGCACGATTACTTCCGCCTCAAGGCGCAGTTGCTGCAACTTCCCCGCCTCGCGCTTTACGATCAGTACGCGCCGGTAGGCAAGGAAGTACGGCCTTTCCCGTACGATCAAGCGCAGCAGGTGATTCTCGATGCGTTCGAGGCTTTCGATCCGAGGTTTCGGCAAATCGCCGATGAATTTTTTGCCAAGAATTGGATCGACGCCGAGATTCGCAAAGGCAAACGCGGCGGCGCCTTCTGCGCGTCGCCGTCGCCGCAGCTCCATCCCTACATACTTTGCAACTACGACGACAACCTGCGCGACGTCATGACCGTCGCCCATGAGCTCGGCCATGGCCTGCACGGTTGCTTGAGTCGGAAACAGAATTACTTCAACTACGACACGCCGCTCACCACCGCGGAGACAGCGTCGGTGTTCGGCGAGATGCTCGTCTTTGACCATTTGCTGGCTAAACAAACCGATCCGCAGGTGCAGATCGCCCTGCTCGCCGGCAAAATCGAAGACATCTTCGCCACCGTGTTTCGTCAAAACGTGCTCACACGATTTGAAGAACTGGCGTTTGCGGCAAGAAAGGAAAAGCGGCTAACTCCCGAAACTCTAGGAAACCTGTGGCTCGATGCGAACGGCAAATATTACGGCGATGCCGTCGACATGCCCGACGGCTACCGCTGGGGCTGGTCGTACATCCCCCACTTCATCCACTCACGCTTTTACTGTTACAGCTACGTCTTCGGCCAGCTTCTCGTCCTCGCCTTGTACCGCATGTACAAAGACGAAGGCAAAAGTTTCGTGCCGAAGTATCTCGCTCTGCTCGAAGCTGGCGGTTCGGATTCCCCCGACGCGCTGCTCAAACCGCTCGGCGTGGACATTCACGACCCCTCGTTCTGGCAGAAAGGGTTCGAGGAGATCACAGGATTGGTGACTCGATTACGCGCTTTGATTTGATCGGACAGCACAATAGGTGCTATCCGAAGAAAGGCCGATCGACTTTCTAATCTCTTCTGGCGATTTATCATTTCATCCTAAAACTCGGCGGCACGACTTCGTCGATCGGCTTGCCGGTCCAGTGCCATTTCGCCACGCTGTCCCAGACCTGATCCCCTTTGGCTTGGACTTTTTCCAGCAGATCTTCTTCGTTCAGGCGCAGATAGTTGCCGTTGTCGACCAGCGTTTCACCGTCGACGATGACGGTACGCACGTCGCGGCTGACCGCCGTTTCCATCAGCGAGCGGATCGGGTCGCGCACGGCGCCGAAGGCGATGTCGCGCAGGTTGACGATCGTGATGTCCGCCTTGGCGCCTTTTTGCAGCCGCCCTAGGTCGTCGCGGCCGAGCATTTTCGCGCCTCCTAAAGTGATTGCGTTGAACACGTCGCGCGGGTGGCCGGAGAGAAAACTCTTGTCGGCGACGCGCGAGGCGATCGCCGCGTAGCGCATGTCGGAGAGAATGTCTTTGGGAAACGTATCCGTGCCGATGCCCATGTTGATGCCGGCCTGGCGATATTTATCGAAGGACTCCATGACGATGCCGAGCTTTAAATACTTGAGCGGGCTGTAGGCGACCGAAGCGCCGGAGTCGGCGATGATCTTTAGATCGTCGCCATAGGGGTATGCAAGCCAACTATGGCCGCTGATAAAAATGCAGTGCGAGAGCGAAACGTCCGGATCGAGAAAACCGATCTTTTTGAGCAGCTCGATGGGCGTGCAGCGTTCGCGCTGCATGACGGTGTGAAACTCGAACAAGTTGATCGTCGCGTGAATCTGAATCCCCACGCCGGCATCTTTGGCCGCTTTCTTCGTATCCTTGAGGAGCGCGGGAGTGCACGAATCAACGTGGCCGGGAAAGAGCATCGCCGTCATGCGGCCACTGCACGCGCCGTTGAATTTTTTTGCAAAGTCGACTGCCGTTCTCAGTCCTTTGCTGCCGCGCTCATCATCCCAGTCGTATTCCAAACGGCCTTCCCGGTCGTGGAAGAAGCTCACGTTCTTGTAACTCGGTCCGGCGACGCAGCGGATGCCCACTTGATCGATCATGTCGACGTAGCGGTCCGGTTCTCCGCCTGCGCCACCGATATCAAAGGTAGTGGTCACGCCGCTTTTCAAAACATGAATCAGCGAAAATCGCTGCCCCACGTCGACGTCTTTCAAATGCGCCGAGTGCGCCCCTTCGCGCGTCGGGCCGCCGTGGGCCAAATAGTTGGACGCGAAAAAATCCGTCTTGGTGGAGTCGGCGAGAATGTAATCGCTGGCATTGATGCCGGAATGAAAATGGGTATCGATAAAGCCCGGCGAAACCAGACAGCCCCCGGCGTCGATTTTTTTGTCGACCGGCTGCGCATAATCTTTGCCGACAAACTCGACGCGATTCCCGTCGAAAACAACGACTCCGTCTTTGATAATTTCATGCTCCTTGCCGTCAAACCCGACGACAAAACCGCCTTGGATGAGTGTTTTCATCTCGCGAGCCTTTCCGTGTTGGTTGGAACAGACGCAGGACTAACAAAACAGTCAAAACAAGACAAGCAGAGAGGAAAAACGAGTGGGCGGGATCGCGAGCAACCGCCGCAGCAGCCAATCATGTCAGCGGAGCAAAAAACTGTCGATGGCGCACTAAACAGCAAAACGGAAGTGAATAATGTCGCCGTCTTTGACGAGGTACTCCTTGCCTTCCAGGCGGAGCTTGCCGGCCTCTTTGCACTTGGCCTCGCTGCCATGAAGGATAAAGTCATCGTACGCGACAACCTCGGCGCGGATGAAGCCGCGTTCGATGTCGCTATGAATTCTTCCGGCTGCCTTTCGCGCGACGGTTCCTTTCGTGATGGTCCAGGCCCGAACCTCATCTTCGCCGGTCGTAAAGAAGCTGATGAGATCCAACAACGCGTAGGCGGCTCGAATGAATCGCTCCCGGGCCGGCTCTTGGATGCCGATCTCCTTGAGGAACGCAGCTCGATCGCTTTCGTCGAGCTGGGCGATTTCCATTTCAACCTTGCCGGCAAGCGCCAATCCCTCGAGCCCGCGGCGGGTTAATTCTTCCTGATTCGCAGCCTCCAGTGGAACTCCGGCTTTGTCCTCGGCGCGATTAAAAATCACCAGCACGGGCTTGCGGCTTAGAAAACCGAACCCCGACGCAAGATTTTCTTCATCGGCGCTAAACTCGATATTTCTCAGGCTCTCTTCATTCTCCAGGGCCGCGGCGCACCGTTCGAGCAACGCCTCTTCCTGCGGCCGGGCCTTTTCCTTTTTCAGGCGTCCCCGGCGATTTTCCACCACGGTAAGATCGGCCAAGATCATCTCGGTGAGGAGCGCGTTTAGTTCTTTCATCGGATTGGCGCCCGGCTCGAAATCCCGCAGCACCAGCGTGATGGCGTCGACTTCGCGCATTTGCGTCACCAACGCGCTATTGGATTTGAGATCCTCTTCGCCTTGGCTCGGAGGAAAATCGGTAAAACGAATTTCCGCGTAGGTGGTTTTTTTTGGCTTAAAAATCGCCGAGAGCTTATCGATGCGCCCGTCGGGAACTTTGATCACGCCGAGGTGCACCTCTTCTTTGCTCCCGAAGCCGCCGACCTGCGCCTGCAATCCTGTGAGCATGTTGAAGATCGTTGTCTTCCCCGCGCCCCGATGGCCGATGAGTCCCACTTTCATTGAATTCTCCGGAATCTTCGATCAGGGCAATCTATCAGGAAAAGTTCGGCGAATAAATTGAGAACAGACTGGCAGCCGCGCGAGGCGAAAAAAAGCCGCTCAGCTCGGGGGAGGCAACGTCGAGCTGAGCGGCTTGGGCTCTGGCGCGAAACCGGTTAGCGCTTCAATGCCAAGAACACGCTGGATTCTCCCCGGCGCACGAGAAAAAGCATGGATTTGCCTTTCTCGCTGCGTGAAATTTCGCGGTTGTAGTCCGCCAAATTTTTCACTGGGCGCCGGTTGACCTGCGTGATCACATCGCCGGAGCGCAATCCAGCCTCGTCCGCCGCGCTGCCCGGCTTGACGGAGGCAACGACAAGCCCTTCGGCGCGCTCGAGCCCCAAACTCTGCGCCATCTCCGGTGTCAGCGGCTGGACCGCTAGGCCCAACTCACCCTCTTGACCGGCAGGGGCCGCAACTTCATTGTCCTTTAGTTCGCCGACCGTGATCGGCAGCGAGATCTGTTTGCCGTCGCGCGCAATTTTGAGCTGCACCGAGGTCCCCGGCGCAACCCGTGCCACAGCGGCAGGAAGATCGGATGAGTCCTTGATTTCTTTCTTGTCGAACTCAACGATCACATCGCCTGCCTTGAGACCGGCCTTTTCCGCCGGTCCGCCCTGCACTACGTCCGCCACCAACGCGCCCTCGCGCTGCTTCAGTCCGAGCGAATCGGCGATCTCGGGCGTGATCTTCTGCACCGTCGTGCCCAAGTAGCCGCGCACGACCCTGCCCTTATCCCTCAACTGCGGCAGCAGATCCTTTACCGAGTTGGTCGGGATCGCGAAGCCGATGCCGATGTTTCCGCCCGTCTGGCTGAAAATGGCGGTATTGATGCCGACGACCTCGCCGCGCAGGTTGAGCAGCGGCCCGCCGGAGTTGCCCGGATTGATCGACGCATCGGTTTGAATGAAGTTGTCGTACGGCCCGGCGCCGATCTGCCTGCCCTTGGCGCTGACGATGCCGGAAGTGATCGTGTGATCCAGGCCGAAGGGATTGCCGATCGCGATCACCCATTCGCCGACTTCGAGCCGATCGGAGTCGCCGAGAGTCACCGCCGGAAGATCGCGCCCCGCGTCGATTTTGATCACGGCAATATCGGTCTTTTGATCCTTGCCGATCACTTTGGCGTCGAAATGTTTTCCGTCCGATAGGGTCACGCTGATTTTCTCCGCCTCGCCGACGACGTGATAGTTGGTGAGGATCGTGCCGTTGGCATCGATAATAAATCCGGAGCCGACGCCGTTTTGCCGTTGCGGCCCACGCGGGATGCGCCCGCCGAAGAAGCGCTCCAGCAGTTCATTGCGCGGGTCGCCTGGACCGAACGGCGAGGGTTGGCCCTGCGCCGGCCGGCGCACCTGCGTCGTCGAGACGTTCACCACCGACGGCCCGACTCTCTTTGCCAGCTCGGTAAAGTTCGGCAGGCTGCGAATCGGATCCGCTGCCGCCGCGACAAGTAGGGTTGAATTTTTCGACCCATAATTATTGTCGATCGCGCCGGTGACGGTTGCTCCGGCAAGCACAGCCACGACGCTGCCAACCACCAGCGACGTAACACTCACGTTTTTTTTGGTTCGCGTCAGTTTTTCAAACATCGTTGTTCTCTTTCTTGTTTAAAGAAGGGGCAATACCCGTTTTGAGATTTTGCCGTTCGGTAAGAGCCCATCTACGTACCAACTCTGCCGATGCTCGGCCGCGCGCGCGTTTTTTCAGTGCGGCTTTCTTGCGCGCTGCGCTTCCAGCGCGCCAATCCTTGGCGCATGTAATCGGCGTCGAAGCCGAGCGCATCGCAGATGTTTGCAAATGAGAACAAATAGGAGCGATCGGGATTCGCGATCCATTGTTCGGCTTCGTAGTGCATCACCTGTTTGCGCTTACACTTGGCCGCCACATGCTCTTGAAAACAGCCCACCGCGTCTTGCAGCACCGCGAGCATGAGCACCTTTTCCGGATCGAGATGAAAGCGTCTTTTATGGCTGGCCTGAAATTGAGCGTCGATGAGGATATCGGGCTGAAAGATCATCATCGCCTTTTCCTCGATCATCGGACCGCGCGGCGTCGTTCCCTCCTGCAGCCAAAAAGGGATGCGTCCCCGATGATTCGCTGGCTTCGGCTTTGCTCGTTTCCTGACGATCATGACATTACCTCCATGACAATTAGAGCAATCCTTGCGGCGGATTGTTCCAGATTTTTTCGGTTCTGAACCCCCGCCGGGGCATTCGACAAGGCAGGAGCCCCTCCCGGACCATTTTACCGGCTCCTCCAACGCCCCGCGGCGATTTCAGAAAGAAGACCGGCGAATCTGTTACTGGGACAAGCTGAGAAGAGATCGCTAGATCAACAGTATCGAATCGAGCAAATGGAGGGGAACTTTCCGCGTTCGAGGTGTCGCCGGAGGTAAGCTTCGATGGGCCGGCGCGGCTGACGCGCGAAATCCGCTGGTTTCCCAAGCCCTGCCAAGCACGGGTGCCGGTGGCTGCCCCGACCCGAGCAACAACAGCTCAAACCGGAAATCGTCCGGCGCCGCTGCGCTGGCCGGAAAACCGTGCTGCAACCCAGGCGAATAGCCGGAGCTGGTCGGCGCGCTATCGTGAGCCAAGCCGAGCGCGAAACCGGCAAGGGTGATGGCGACGATTAAGCTGATCGTCGCCACCGCCTTCTTAATTTTACGGATTTTCATGGATGAGAAAGTTACGCTAGCACCGGCAAAGCGTAAGTCAAATGCGCTTCGATGCGACCGTGAACCGGGCTTTGGCCGGCATCGCGGTTGACCGCCCAAGTCAAGATGGTACAGTACAGCCCCATGCCGCTCGCCACGATTGAAGAAGCGATCGCCGAAATTCGCCGCGGTCGTATGGTCATTTTGATGGATGACAAGGACCGCGAAAATGAAGGCGATCTTTGCATGGCCGCCGAAAAGGTCACGCCGGCGACGATCAATTTCATGGCGACCTATGGCCGCGGCTTGATCTGCCTGCCGCTCACCGAAGAGCGGGTGCGCCATCTCGGGTTGTCGATGATGGTTTCGGAAAACACCTCGCCGTTTGGCACCGCGTTTACGGTATCGGTGGACTCCGCGGCGGGAATCACCACCGGCATCTCCGCCGCGGACCGCGCCAAGACGATTCTCGATGCCATCGCCGACGACGCCAAGCCGCAGGATCTGGTGATCCCCGGACATATTTTTCCGCTCCGTGCCCGCAACGGCGGGGTTTTGGTGCGCGCCGGTCAGACCGAGGGTTCCGTCGATCTCGCCCGACTCGCGGGGCTTAAACCGGCGGGCGTGATCTGCGAGATCATGAAGGACGACGGCACCATGGCGCGCCAGCCCGATCTCATGCGATTTGCCAAGCGCCACAAGCTCAAGGTCGTAACCACCGCCGATCTCATTCAATACCGGCTCAACTACGATTCGCTGGTGTATCGCGCTGCGGCAGCGCCGCTGCCCACCCGGGTAGGCGGCATGTTCGAGGCGATCGTCTACAACACCCACGTCGACCAGAGCGAGCACCTGGCGCTCGTCAAAGGCAAGATATCGCCCAAAGAAGAGACCTTGGTGCGCGTGCACACCAAATACGTGCCCGGCGATGTTTTCGGTTTCGAGCTGCTCAACACCAACGCGGTGATTCAACGCTCCATGGAAATCATTGCTCAGGCGGACAAAGGCGTCGTTTTATATCTCCGGCCGGAGCTCAGGGGACTGCGCCCGGCGATGGTGGCTTATCCCAAGCTGGAAGGAAAACAGCAGCGCGGGCTCAACCGTTCGTTCGTGTATCAAGCCGATTTCAAAGAATACGGCATCGGCGCACAGATCCTGCGTGATCTCGGCGTCGGCAAGATGCGTCTGCTGACCAACAACAAGAAACATTTGGTCGGCCTACGCGGCTACGGCTTGGAAGTCACCGCCCTCGAACCGATCCCGCGCGATCATCCGCTGCGCGAAGCCGCCAAGCCAAAAAAGCCCCGCGCGCAGCGCGCCTGAGTCTTTGCAATCCGAGATCGATGCCCGATCTGAAATTTGAAATTCCGAGCGAAAGCGAGGACACATGCCGATCTTCGAATACTGCTGCCGCAAGTGCAGCCATCGCTTCGAAACTATCGTTCTCTCGGCGTCGGAAAAAATCGCCTGCCCCAAGTGCCAAAGCAGCGCTCTTGAAAAGCAGCTCTCGGTCTTTAGCTCGCCGGCTTCGGGTGAGTCCGCCGCCGGCTCAAGCGGCGGCTGCGCCTGCACGCCGCAGACTTGCGGCTGTCATTAACATTACAATTCTTTCGGTGGGGGGAGATAGCGCGGCAGCTCGGCACGAATGCGCTTGAGCGCTTCGCCGACGTTGGCGTACACGCGCTCTTCCACGAGCTGTCCGTTGACCCAGTAATCCAGCGACGGCTGGTCGGTAAAATTAATATCCACGAAGCGCGCGCCCGCCGGTTCCCCCGTGATGATGATCCGGATCGAATAACCGGCGTCGATGACGAGGCCCCTGGAGTTGGGCGGCAAGGGCAGGCTGCTCTTGATCTTGGCCAGCTTCTCCGGCGGA
The DNA here is from genome assembly GCA_963745035.1 of uncultured delta proteobacterium. Taxonomy (GTDB): domain Bacteria; phylum Desulfobacterota; class Binatia; order UBA9968; family UBA9968; genus DP-20. The sequence goes on from CAVUVW010000014.1 coordinate 736,230, forward strand.
TAGTTGCCGATTTCCAGCGAGTAGTAGCCCCATTCACCGGGCGCGGCGGCGAGGCCTTGCAAAAGTTTGGCATTGATATCGACGAGGTTCTTCGCCGCCTGGTCCTGATTGTAGTTCTTGAGCAGCTCGTAGGCCCACTTCTCGATGATGCCCTTTTCCGGTGTCGCGGTCTTTTCCCGCTCCTTGACCGCCGGGCCACGGTCGATCCACCATTTGGTTTCGTCGAATGCGGGCGTTTTCTCTTCTGCCATGGAACTTCACCGGCGCTCGAGGCTTGCTCGACGCTAGATTTTGAATTCCTCCAAGGTGCTCCGCGCAAACAGCGAATCGACTTCCAGCCGCTTGCTGATCAATCCCTGCTCGTGGGTGTACTGCACCAGGGTTTCGAGAATATGGCGATTGGCTTCCAATCCGTAGGCCCAAGGATCCGGCCCGAGCGCTTCGCGTTCCTTTTCCATCTCATCGATCGACCACGCGAGCATGTATTTCAGCGCCGAGAACTCGTACATCGCCTCCTGGCAGAGCCGCTTGGATTCTTCGAACGCCTTGAACAGGCTCTGCGCGATCCAGGGATGTTTCTCGTAGACCTCTTCGCGGATGACCATGGTGTGCATGATTGGAAAAATCTTCGTGCGCTTGAAGTAGTCCTGCTCGACTTCGCGAAAATTGGGAATCAGGCGCTGCACCTTGGGATGGCGGCGCACGAACGGCGACGGCATGTGCGCCGAGATCATGGCGTCGATCTCGCCTTTTTCGAGCATGCCTGAGAGTGTCTTGTCCGGCGGAATCGCCTGAATATCGATGCTCGGCGGGAGGTTATGTTTGACTTTGTCCTGTCGTCCCGGGTGCTCTTCGCCTCCGGTGAACCATTTCATTTTCTCCGGCGCCACGCCGTACTCGTGCTGCAGTATGCCGCGCGCCCACGTCGCCATGGTGATTTGATACTCGGGAACGCCCACCCGCTTGCCGACCATGTCGGCGGGCTTTTTGATTCTCGAATCGGTATTGATGTAAATGCACGAATGACGAAAAGTTTTCGACGGAAAAACCGGAATCCCGATCAGCCGCGGCGCGCCTTTATCGCGCGACATCAAGAACGAACCGGTGGACATTTCCGCCACGTCGAATTCGCCGTAGCGTAGCATGCGCCAGAAAGTCTCCTCCACGCGCAGCGGCAAGTAAGTGAGATCGACTCCCTCGACCTCCACCCGGCCGTCCTGAAGGGCGCGCGTACGGTCGTAATCCCAGCAGGCCAACGTCAACCGGATCTTCCCCATGACTTCTCCTTGATATTTGAATTCAGGATTGAACGCCGGCGAGAAACTGGTTGGCGCTGATGACGAACTGTTCCTTCTCGCCCTCCAACACGACGGCCGCTTCGCCCGAAGCCAGCGTGGTGCGCCGCTGCACTCTATACGGTTTGCCTTTAAACCGGACCTGCATACCGGGACAATACTGGCGCAGCCGCTCGTGATCGTTTTGCGGATCAATCTTTTCCATCGCTTGGGTTTCATACCATATCGGTGCACAAAGCTGAAATCGCCCGGGAGTTTGGCGCTTGGATCATCTACAATCCGGCACGAGTTCTTAATTGGCGCCGCGAAATTGACATCACCATCACCCGAGAATAAAGTCGCGGCGAGGGAATAATGCGCATTGCCGTGATGGGAACCGGCGCGGTGGGCGGCTACTTCGGCGCAAAGCTTGCCGCCGCCGGACACGATCTGGCCTTTATCGCCCGGGGCAAACACCTCGAAGCGATGCTCCACGCGGGACTTCGAATTAAAAGCCCCAACGGCAATCTCCATATCAGCGATGCCCTTTTTGCCAGGGACCCTGCCGCATACGGCCCAGCGGAACTCGTGCTCTTCTGCGTCAAGTCTTACGACACCGAAGCTGCGGCAGAAACTCTCGCGCCATTGATCGGCGACGAAACCGCGGTTCTCTCGTTGCAGAACGGCGTCGATAACCCAGAGAAGATCGCACGACGCTGGGGAACCGGGCGATGTTTGCCCGGCGTTGTCTACCTCGGCGCCCAAGTGGCCGCGCCGGGGCTAGTTCTTCACTCCTCGGGCGGCAAGATCGTCTTCGGGGCATCATCCGGTCCCCCCGGAACGGCCGCCGAGCACATCGAACAAACCCTTTCGTCGGCGGGCATCCCGTGCTCGATCAGCGAGAACATCGAGAAGGTTCAATGGTCCAAACTCTTATGGAATGCGCCGTTCTGCGCGATCAGCGCTCTGGCGCGCGCCGACGTGAAACAGATCCTCGAATGCCAACCGCTCACGACACTCGCCATCGACTGCATGGCGGAAGTGCAAGCGGCAGCGCTCACGCGCGGCGTCGATTTGCCGGGCGCGCTGTTTGAGGAGACCATCGCTTTTTCAGCCGCCTTAGGCAGCTTTCAAACCTTCCATGCTGCAAGATTTGGAAGCTGGCAAACCGCTCGAATACGAAGCCTTCAACGGGCTCGTCGTAAAAATATTGCAGCAAGCCGGCCACGCCGCGCCGGTCAATCAAAGCTTCTACGCTTTGCTCCAGCAACTCGACAAAAAACCTCGCGAGGAGGCCGCGCGCCAGTCATGATCAACGTCATTCGCTCCTTCATCCTTTGCCTGCTTATTTGTGTGGCGGTCAGCGCGCATTTTACCCATGCACTCGGCGCTCAAACGGAAGATAAGACCTTGGTTGCCAGGGGGCAGTACATTTTCGCCGTCGCCGGAGGTTGTGCCTGCCACACGGTCCCGAAAGAAACGCTGCACGCCGGCGGCCGCGCTTTCCCGATCCCCTTCGGCACCGTTTACAGCACCAATATCACCCAAGACAAAGAAACCGGCTTGGGCGCGTGGACCGATCAACAAATCATCGACGCGATCGTAAAGGGCATTCGGCCGGACGGCAGCCGCTCGTTGCCGGTGATGCCGTACGAAAAATATTCCGGCATGGCCCAGGAAGATTTGAAGGCGCTGGTCGCTTACCTGCGAACACTCAAGCCGGTGAAGAAAGCCACTCCGCAGCTCAAGACCAAGGCGCCCTTCGTGCGCGGTCTCGGGACGCCGGCGTACTTGAAATTGTTCGGCCGTTTCAGCAGCGCGCCGCCGGCACAGGCTCCCAAAGGCGGAGTCGAACGGGGGCGCTACCTCGTCGATCACGTCTCGCTTTGCGGCGACTGCCATACGCCGCGAAATTTTCTCGGCGTGCCGAAGCAATCGCTCTATATGGCCGGCGCCGGCCAGGACATCGGCCCCTTGGGCGAAGCTGTGCCGAATATCACGCCGGATAAAGAAACCGGCATCGGCAGTTGGAAGCGCGAGGAAATCGCCGAGCTGCTCAACTCCGGCACGAAACCGGATTTCGACAACGTCCAGGGCCTCATGTACGAGGTCATCCAGGGGACGTCGTATGGCTACAAAGACATGACCAAGGAGGATGCCCTGGCGATCGCCGACTATTTAAAAACGATCCCGGCCATCGCCAACAAGATCGGCAAATAGCTCTGGAAACACGTTGGCACACGGCAGCTGCCGATCATCTCTCGGGGAGCGTCGGTATCACTCATTAAAAAATCTGGCTTCGGGAGAAGCGTAAGTTCGTCATGCCCGCGAGGCGGGCATCCAGGTTGATCGCGAATTCCGCAGTCGCACTTGGTTCAGTTCGGCGATCCTGGAGTCGCGAGACACTCAAGGGCGCAGCCGCAAAGCCTTCTCACGCCTGGCAATTTATCTCCTTCGCTATGGAAGGATGGCGTCCCGCCGGCTCCACCGCGGATTTCGTGTTGATATGAGGGATGTATGTGAGGCACACACCCTGGATACCTCGCTGGGAGCCTGCGGGAATGACCCGAGTGGGAAATCGACTGCGCGCTTTTGTTTGGCGAGGGAGCGCGTTAATTCCGCGGCACTTGCTTAAGGATCTCGCCGATCACTTGGTCGGTGGTGATATTCTCGGCTTCCGCCTGGAAGTTGAGGATCAGACGGTGGCGCAAGGCCGAATGTAAAACCCGCTCGACGTCTTCGTAGCTCACGTGCACGCGGTTCTCGGCCAGCGCCTGGCCCTTGGCGCCGAGAATCACCGCTTGAGCGCCGCGCGGACTAGCGCCGAATCGGATGTACTGCTTGACCAGCGTTTTCACCCCTCCGCCGTTGCCGGCCTCCGGCTGGGTCGCGTGGACCAAGCGCACCACGTAGTCCTCAATTGGCGGCGCGATCATGACTTGGCGCAGGAGCTGCTGCATCTCACCGACCAGGCGGCCGCCGTCTTCGGGCAGCACCTTGGAAACCTCTCCGGTGGACGTGCCGGTGGTGCGCTTGAGAATCTCCTTGAGCTCGGCCGGCGCCGGCGCCGTCACGAGCAGCTTAAAGAAGAAGCGATCCAATTGCGCTTCCGGCAGCGGGTATGTCCCTTCGAGCTCGATCGGGTTTTGGGTGGCGAGCACGATGAACGGCGACTCGAGAATATGGGACTCCCCGAAAACGGTTACCTGCTTCTCTTCCATCGCTTCGAGCACCGCCGACTGGGTCTTCGGCGTCGCGCGATTGATCTCGTCGGCGAGCACGACGTGGGCGAAAATCGGCCCGCGCTTGAACTGAAATTCGCGCCGGCCGTTGTTCTCGGTGAGCACCTCGGTGCCGACGATATCTGAGGGCATCAGGTCGGGCGTAAATTGAATGCGTTTGAAGGACATGCCCAGGGCCTGGCTCAACGATTTCACAAGCAGTGTCTTGCCCAGGCCCGGCACGCCTTCGAGCAGGACATGTCCGCCGGCAAAAAAGGCGATCAGGATGCGCCGGACGAGGTCACTGTGGCCGACAATGACCTTCTGCACTTCGGTCTCGAGGCGCTTGAACGTTTGCTGAAATTGTTCCGGCTCCATGAAGCTCCTCAACGAATAATCCCGCGGTACTCGATCGGCACCTGTTGCTTTTCAGTCGGGGCATTCGGCACGTGAGCCGGCAGCGGCGCATTGCTTACCGGGACTTGCGATCTCGCCCGTGCGTTCTTCGATTCTTTAGTCGTTCGGCTTTCTCCCTTAGCGTCGGCGACCGTTTCCTCCGGTAGCTGCACCGTAACGTATCCCTTGCCGGCTAACCCCTCTTTTCCTTCGCCCGGCTTGTAAAAGCGCTCCGCCGGCGATCCGCCCTGGGGCGGCGGCTCTTCCGATGCTTGCTGTTTGCCGGCGCCTTCTTTGGAACCGCCCGGCGTTTTGCCGGCTTTCTCCTTGGTCGGATCGTTGGTCGGCTGGTTCGGGTCCGGCTGGTTTTGATTGTTCTTCGTGTCACCCGTCTGGTTCTTTTCCTGTCCCTGCTCCTTCGGGTTTGCCTTCGCCGATTTGCCCTGGTCGAATTCTTCCCGGCCCAACTTCGCGCTCGACTCGCCCGTGCCGTCGCCGCTGCCTTGGTTTTGCTTGTTTTCTCCCTCGCCGTCTTGCGGCGCATTGCTTTGAATTCCGCCGCCTTTTTGTTGTTGCTGCTCGCCTTGCCCGCGCGCCGCCTGCTGCTCCTTTTTCAAACTGCTGATCGCGCTCGCTGCTTCGCCGAGCAAATTGCGGCTTTCGTTTTCCTGCTCTTTTTTTTGCTGCTCTTCGATCCGCTGTTCCATTTTTTCGATGGCCGCTTGCTTCTCGGCGGGAGGAGCCTTCGGCTCGTCGAGTTTTACCGCCAGCTCTTTAAGCTCTTGCCCAAGCGCCCGAAGACTTGGCTTCGCGGCCATGCGCTGGACGACGTCCGCCACGCGCTCCTGGGCGCTCACCCGATAAGGGGCAGCCGGAGGGATGGGCACAAGGAAATAGATCAGCAGCGCCACAACCAGAGAAACTCCGAGCGACCAATATGCCGAACTCTTGAATCGATACGGAAAGTCGCGGGCGAGCTCTACTCGATGAACGAACCCTTCGGTTTGCAGGCGCAGCCGCGCGAGAAACGGCGCCGCTTGGCTCGCCGGATCGATGGTTGCCAGCGTGAGAAAATGATCCTTAGCGCCCGATCTTTGATCGACCAAACCCGCGGCGCCGCGAACGTTTGGCAGCAGCGGCCGGCGCCGCAGCAAAACGGCAACCGTCGTCAGCGCCGCAACCACACCGGCGGCGGAAAGCGCGCCGGTGGGCGTCAGCCAACCGGTCCGAAGCAGCAGAGCAACGATAAAAACGCCGGCGGCGGCCGGCGGTCCGAAAAACAGCAGGACGTCCCAAAGCGCGTGGCGGCTCAACCGATCGACCAAGCGGTGAACCAGACTCTCCGCTCCGGCGCGGTTGACTTGGCGGGAGAGCACCTGCATCGGCGCAACTATAACATGTCGAAGAGAGCGGCTTAAACTCGGCGTTCAGCGGCGCGACGGCGCTTTGGAACGGCTCGCCGGTTCACGCGCCGGCTGATAGGTCTTGACCGCCTGGTTATGCGCCTCGATGGTTTCGGAAAAGAGGTGCGTGCCGTCGTTCCTGGAGACAAAGTAAAGATACGGAACTTGGGCCGGCTGCAGCGCCGCCCGGATCGAGGAGAGACCCGGATTGCAGATCGGCCCGGGAGGCAAGGCGGTGATTCGATACGTGTTGTAAGGAGTCGGCTCCTGCAAATTTTTACGCGTCAGGTTGCCGCTAAACTCCTTGATCCCGTAAATTACGGTGGGATCGCTTTGCAGCGGCATTTGCCGTTTCAAGCGATTGTGGAACACCGCCGAGACCACCGGCCGTTCGGCGTCGATGCCGGTTTCCTTTTCAATGATCGAGGCGAGGGTAAGAATCTCGTGCGGCGTCAGCGCGGTCGCGTTATCGCCTTGATTTAACAGCGGCAGCGAAATTTTGCGGAACTGCTCCGTCATCGCGACGATGATATCTTTTTCCGGGGTGGACGGCGTGAAATGGTAGGTGCTCGGAAACAAATAGCCTTCGATTCCTTTGCTGCTGAACCCGAGACTTGCTAAAAAACTCGGATCCTTGACCAAGGCGAGAAACTTGTCCTTGTCGGCGATCTGCATTTTATCGAGCAGCTCAGCGATTTCCTTAACGGTCATGCCTTCGGGAATCGTGATGATTTGAAAGATCCCCCGTCCGGTGATCAGACGGTCGAGAATTTCGCGCGGCGGCGTAGGCGCGTCGAATCGATACAGACCTTGATGGATTTTCTTTTCGACGCCGCTTACACGCGCCCAGAGGGAGAACAAAAACCCGTTGGCGATGAGGCGCCGGTCGCGCAGCTTGCGCGACACCGCGGCGAGCGAATCGCCATGCTCGACCCGGATTTCCGCCGGGTAGAGTTCGGGCGCGGGCGTCCAGTGATGGATATGATAGAGCAAGACGCCGGCGCTTATGCCCGCGCCCAAAAGCGCGGCCAGGAGAACAATTCGTAATGTTTTCACAACAAGGAATTATGACCGGCGAGCTAGGATCGATTGGGAGAATGCGTGAATCAATCAATTCTCCGTGGTGTTCACTTTGATCCAGCCCTCGATCTGGCGCACGAAGCCGGCGAACGGGTCTTCGCCCGGAGCGGTGCTGAAATAGGCTTTGCGCGTGTAATCGAGCGCACCGGAATAATACTCGAATTTCTTGGAAAGCTCCTGGTAAAGTAGATAGCCGGTGCGATAAAGCGAGAGATCGAGCTCGGAAACGGTCCAATATGAGCGGCTGCCTTCTTGAATATAATATTCCAGCGAGCCGATGCCTTCCACGTGCTGGCGGAACATGCCGCTCATGAAGAGCGCGTAATCGCCCGTATACTTGCGCAAGGAGCGCTCCTTGAGGACCCCGCTTTCGTCGGTCGAAGAGTCGCGCTGTTGCGCGAGCATTTCCACCATGCTGGCGACCTTACGCCCCTGCCGCCCGCGAAATTTGTAGAGATTATCGGAGCGGGCAAAGTCCGCCAGCACGTCGGCGACATACCCCGCCACCGTGGCGTCGTAGATGCCCAGCTGCCAAAAACTCTGGCGCACGACATCTAGGAAAAACTTCTGCAGCCGATTGTCCGAGGCACTGTTTTCCATCCCGTGCACAAAATGATACCAAAGTTACGGTGCCGTGAAAAGATTTTCTATTTGCCCGCGCAGCCAAATGCCCCATCCGGCCCACCACCTCTTGCGCGCGCTTTGGCTGCTCGGATCGGTAGTTATGGCCTACGGCTGCGGCATTGAAAATCGGCTGATTTTTCACCCCAGCGCGTTGATCGAGAGCACGCCGAAGCACGCCGGTCTGGAATTCGAAGATATTTTTTTCAACGCCCGCGATGGTGTGCGCTTGAACGGCTGGTTCATTCCCCATCGCGAGGCGCGCTCCACGCTGGTTTGGTTTCATGGCAACGCCGGCAATATTGGCCATCGGGTCGACAACATCAAATTGCTCCACGACCGGGTCAAAGCGAATATCTTTATCTTTGATTATCGCGGCTACGGCCGCAGTGAAGGTGCGCCGACCGAAGAAGGCACCTATTTGGATGGGGAAGCCGCGCTCGCGCTGATGCGCGAAAAACTCGGCAAGGACGGCGCCGAGAGCATCGTTTTGTTCGGTCGTTCGTTGGGAGCCGCGGTCGCCGTGGAAATGGCGACTCGTTTTAAATCTCAGGGCTTGATCCTCGAAAGCCCTTTTCTCTCGATCGCCGAGCTGGCGCGCCTCTTCTTTCCGTTGCTGCCGATCGGCCCCTTCCTGCAAACCCGCTACGATGTTCAGGCGACGATCAAAAAAATCAAGGTCCCTGTGCTCGTGCTCCACGGCGACCGCGACGCGGTCATCCCATTCGAGCACGGCAAGCTGGTCTTCGCGGCGGCGCCGGACCCGAAAAAATTTTTTACCATCGCCGACGCCGATCACAACGACGCATACGTGGTCGGCGGGGAGGCTTATTACAAGCAGCTGAAAGACTTTATCGAGTCGACCGGGCGCGCAGCAAAGGCGAGTTAATCGAGCGCGCCCATCGGCGCGCCGCCTGCGCCCGCATAGGCATGGCGCACGTACTGCGAAATCATGCGCTGGGTATTGAAAAAAGAGCCGTTGAGGGCAATCGCCGAGCGCATGACCTGGGTGAATTGATCTGCTTCCTTGTAGTAGAGCGGCAAAATGATCTTCTCGAGTTTTTCATAAAGCGAGGCCGCCTCGGCGCGCGAATCGTTCTCGGTCTCCTCGACATCGCCGATCGACCACCCCGTCACCCCTTCGACGTGGCCTTCGATCCACCAACCGTCGAGAACGCTCAGGCTCGGCACTCCGTTGAGCGCGGCCTTCATGCCGCTGGTCCCGGAAGCCTCCTGCGGCCGTAGCGGCGTGTTGAGCCAGATATCGACCCCGGCACAAAGCAATTTGCCCAAAGCCATGTCGTAGTTTTCCAAATAGACCACGCGCATGTCTTTGGCCAAGGCGGCCGCCGCCTCGAAGATTCGGCGGATGATTTCTTTGCCGCCTTCGTCGCGCGGATGCGCTTTGCCGGCGTAAACGAGCTGGATCGCGCCCGCCTGCCGGGCGACCTGTTTGAGCCGCTCGAGATCGGCAAAGAGCAAATCACCGCGCTTGTACCCGGTCGCCCGCCGGGCAAAGCCGATGGTAAAAACCTTTTCGTCGAGTTGGCTGCCGGTGAGCCAGCGGACCTGGCGGAGCAGCTCCTGCTTGGCGAGCTCGTGCGCCTGGCGAATTTCTGCACGCGAGATTCCAATGGCGTAACGCAGATAGCCATTGTCGCCGCGCCACCCCGGCAAATGTCGGTCGTAGAGCGCAGCCAGGGGAGCGGCCGCCCACGTGGTCGCGTGCACGCCGTTGGTGATAGCGCAAATGCCATGATCGGGAAACATGGCGCGCGACACCTCCGCATGACGCATCGATACCGCGTTGACGAACCCCGAAAAGCGCAGCGCCAGCTCGGTCATGTTGAGCGCGCCGTTGAGGAGCTGCAACTGCGCCAGCACGCCGGCGCGCCTCTCGCCCAGAACTTGATATACCAAATCCGCTGGAAAGCGGTCGTGTCCCGCGGGTACAGGGGTATGGGTGGTGAACGCGCAACGTTGGCGCACCTTCTGGAGCTCGGTCTCCGACAATCGCCTTTCCGATCGTTCACCGCCAATTTCTTCCAGCAGGGCGAGGGTCGCCAACGCGGAGTGGCCCTCGTTCATATGAAAAACCTGAATATCGACGTAGCCGAGCGCGCGCAGCATCATCACTCCGCCGATCCCAAGAATGGTTTCTTGGCAAAGCCGGTAACGCTGGTCGCCGCCGTATAGAAAATCGGTCAGGCCGCGATCCGACGGGCTATTTTCTTCCAGATCGGTGTCTAAGAAAATCAGCGGTACGGCATGGCCGGTGATGCCCGAAAAGACGCATTGCCACGCGCCCACGCGCACTTCGCGACCTTCGATGGAAACGGAAATCTTCGGCGCCAGGCGTTGGAGCTGGTCTTCCGGCGACCAGTCGGCCGGGCTTTCCAACTGGTTGCCGTGCGAGTCCAGCCGCTGCTCAAAATAACCCTTGCGGTGAATCAATGAGACCGCGACCATCGGAAGCTCTAAATCAGCCGCGGACCGCAGCATATCTCCGGCTAAAATACCCAGACCGCCGCTGTAGGTCGGGATTTGCGAATCCACGGCGACGTCCATGGAAAAATAGGCGACTGACCCCATCCGGGGAAATGCGGTGCTCATAAGCTATTCGACGATCTGAGGATTGAATTGATACGTGGGGGGTTTGTGCGCGAACCTGCCGGTTAGCATTTCTACATTCGGGTTAAGGGAAATTTATATCATAACGCGGTTCACCGGGCAATTAACGACCGCTGCGAAAACCTGCAACAGGCAAGGAAAATGCCAGCAAAGAACTTCAAGAATTGAGGGATATGAGCAGGAAAATCTGGCCACTTGGCTGCTAGACTTTCCGGCACCTACGCCTGATGCAGCAACGTCCATCCGGTCAATGGGCAAACCAGGGGAAAGCGAAGGCGTTGCAGAGATCGTCCCAGCTCCGATGAACATTTAAGTTGCGCAGCACCGCCAATGTCGGCGGCATCATACGAAAGTTGCCGGCTTCGGCTCGCTCAAGGGCCTTAGCCGGAGTAATCCAAAGGCTTTCGGATACTTCTTCGGAGGCATCAAGTGGAATTTGATTGTCCGGCAAGGCTGCGAGGAAAAACCGCGTATCGAACCGGACCGCGTAGTGTTCCGGGGTGACTCGATGGAAAAAGTAACTCAGCCGCGCCAAGTCGCAACAGAGCCTCTCAGAGCAGAGCAGTTCCGGCAGCTCGATGTCGCCGCACTGCAGCGCTGGCCGCTTGGCCGCTAAGCGGCGGGATGTTTCCTCAGACAGCGAATCCGTCGCCGTCGCGCCGGCTGGAAGGAAAAAATGGATGCCCGCCTCCTCAAAAAGCTCTCGCGCGGCCGCAACCCAGTAGGCCAGGCAAGTCTCGGGTTGCCAATCGACGCCGAGCTTTTGCTGCGCTTCGATCGCGGTCACCCCGCGAGTAAGCGCGAGCATGGCCGCGGAAGAGTCGCTGTTCTCCAATCTGCCGCCAGGAAACACATAGACCCCGGCGTAAGTGTCCATCCGATCCGGCCTGCGATTGAGGTAAAGCTCGAAGCCCCCACCGCCGTCGGGTCGGACCAACACTACGGTCGCGGCGGGCAGAGGAGTTGCGGCTTGCGCCATATCTACGATCTCGGTGAGTTACAAGTTGCCGGCCGGGTCCGCCGAAATCTCGACGATTGCGGCACAACCGCTCACAAGCGCGGCGACGGTTTGCCGATATGAATATGCGCCCCCGTCGAGGCTCCGGGAACGGCGTTTCTAAACGCGATGAACGGAATCCCCGCTTGGCGCAGATGGTTTAGCAGAGAATGCCCTTCCTTGCTGTCCGGGTGGAGCGCCACGTCCATCGCGTCGCGGTGGTCAAAGCGCAAGCGGTCATGCGTCGCCGTTTGACCCAGTGCACTGATCGGCAAGACGCGGCCGAAAGTCTCCATAAAAAACTTTTCGATTTTCGAAACGTCGCCGAGCTCCCACGACGCTGCGCCGTTAAACCGCAGCAACATCCGGCTTTCGCTATATCCTCCCGGCGCGAGCTTGGGCAGTCGCAGCAGCTCGCCGAGCATCGCTACTTCGATGATCGCCATGTCGGTTTCCGCCAGCCAGCGCTTGTCTTCGTCGACCTTGAGCGTGGCTTGCGCCAAGGCATGCTCGGCCTGTACCACATCGTTGCGCGCGATCAAACCCTGATCGTAGAGCTCGCGCCGCCGGTGATATTCTTTGGCACGTCGGTCTCGCTCGTTTTCATGTAGCGCCAGCAGTTTTTCCGCTCCGGCGCGAGTCTCCCTCATTTTCTCGATCACGTCTGTGCGGAAGCGAGCAAGCTCGGCATCCGTCAAGCTTGTCCGCGGGCTCACCCCGGATCGCGATTGCGCTTGCTTGTCTTGCTGCTGCGCGCTCGCGCTCGCGCAAGTCAGCACCAGTGCCAAAGCCTTTCCCAAACCTGTCAATGTTAAAAGGCGCATCCCGTGTTTCGGCGTGCCGGTCGTGCCGCTGCACGAGTGTAAAAAGTATGCTATCTCCGGTCAAGACGACTGCTGGGGGCGGTGATCTGGAAGGGTGGGAAAGATACGGGGCGCCGGCTGCGGTGCCCCGTAGTTTGAATCTCATCGTGTGAGAACGTGACGACTAGGCGGAGCAAGTAAAAGGCGACATCACGCAGTTGGAGACTTTCGCCAGGCTTGCTGCCAGGCTGTCGCCGATGTTGGTGTCTCGAACCCCCATCCAGAAAACCAACGCGACAAGCAGGACAACAAAGGTATACTCAACAAGGCCTTGTCCATCCTCTTCATGCCACAACCGTTTGAGCAGGTTCATTCTCTATTCCTCCTAATCTTGAGAGTTGTTAAAAAACATCGTTCACTCAAATCTGACTGGTCGTCAGAGCAACCGCGATGCCATGGAGCACGGCGTGAATGGCATCCCCTGACTGGAAAAAGTCCGAGGAGGTGCCTGGCGGATAGTCAAAACAACCTGGATCGAAAACGGACAAGAGGGAAGGGCAAAACCGCCCGCGCGCAGATTTGTGCTTCAGGGAGAGATCGGCCGGTTCAATGTCGTCGGCAGATTGCGTTATTGCTCAGCGGCAAACACTGCCGGCGTATCCTATTACAGACAATGATAAACGCGGGGTTTTGGTTTCCTAGTGCCTGACCCGGGTGGAAGGCTTCCCGATGTGGATATGCGGACCGGTAGAAACACCGGGACTGGCGCCGCGAAACGCAATGAAAGGAATGCCGCTTTTGCGCAGATGCTCGATCAGCGCTTTGCCTTCGACACTGTCGGGATGAAGCGCAACGTCCATCGAATCTCGATGATCGAAACGCAAGCGATTATGGGTCGCGGACTGACCGATCGCCGTGACCGGCAGGCGCCGGCCGAACCTCTGGGAGAAATACCTCTCGATCCGCGGCGCCTCGCGCAACGACCATTTGAAGTTTCCGTTGAAACGCGCCAGATCGCTTGTCTCGCTGTAACCGTTAACCGGCAGGGCTGGCAGCCGGTTCACCTTTTCACCCAACACCGCTTCCGTGATCGCGATATCGATCTCCATTACGGAATCGCGCATCGCATGCACGCGTTTGAGCGTGGCGATGAGCGTTTGTTCAGCCTCGTGAACTTGATCTTTCGAAACCTCGCCTTCCTGATAGAGCTTGCGCCGCTGGATGACTTCAAGCCGCCAACGCGATTGCTCCCGCTCCAGAGCGGCGAGCTGCTCGCGCTCCTTGGCAAGCGTTTCTTTCATATCTCCCATGGTATCCAAACTTCCGGAAGCGCCAGGTTTGCCGCCTGTCCGGAACGGTTCCCCAGGCCATCGCAACGTATTCAACGCAATCATCGCCATCGCCACCAGCGGAAGCAACGCGGCCCCGGCCAACAGGCGCCACGATTTCGCCAAATCGGAAAACATGAGGCCCGGATTGTAGAGGCTTGAGATTAGCCGGTCAAGGCAACGTCTAGCTCGTAACCGGTGAACCGTTACGAGCTAGACGCATAGGAGGAAGGCAATCGGCGGCGATCATAGCCGCGGCTAGACCGAAGCGAGCAAGCCGCGCTGCACCAGATCTTGGGCCATTTTCACCTTGTAAATATTGTCTTTGAGTGGCTTGGCACCCTCGAGCGCGATTTCGCCCGCCTGTACTGCCACGGCCTCATCGAGCTTTTTGCCACGCAAGAATTCTTCCGATTTTCGCGCGCGCCACGGTATCGGCGCGACGCCGCCGAGCACCACCCGTGCATCGCGCACTACACCTCCGGAGCTTTCGACCACGGTTGCTACCGCGACGATCGCGTGATCCCACGCCAAGCGTTCGCGCACTTTGTGGTAAAAGCCCTTGCTACCGGGCTTGGGCGTCGGCACGTAAATCTCGGTGACCACCTCGCTGGGATTCAGAATATTCTCGCGCTTGTAATCAACCGACGGCAGGACGAAAAACTTTTCCAGCGGAACCGTCTTTTCGTCCGCCGGGCCGGCGACTTTGATTTGCGCGCCCAGCGCAACCAGTGCCGGCGCGGTATCCGAAGGATGGACAATGAAACTCGGACCACCACCAAGGATAGCGTGGAAACGGCCGTCGCCGGTGACTGTATAGCAAACCTGCCCGCCTTTGCGCAGGCAGTTGAAGTTCGAGGAGCGAAAGTACCAACAAAACGGCCGCTGGCAAATATTGCCGGCGATGGTGCCGGCATTGCGAATCTGCGGCGATGCCGCGACCCCGGCGGCATCGGAAAGAATAAGCAGCTTTTCCCGGATCGCCGGATGTTCTTCGATGTCGGCGAGCTTGGCCAATGCACCGATGCGAAAACCGCCGCGTTCTTCTTTGATAGAATCCAGACCGGGGATAGTTTTTAGGTTAATGAGATAGTCGGGCTCTACGACATGATCTTTCATGAGCTGCAGATATTCGCTGCCGCCGCCGACCACCGCCGCGCTTTTCTTTTGCTGCTGAAATTTTTGCAGCAGGCCAATTGCTTCCTTGACGCTTTTCACATCGATATTTTCGAACTTATTCATGGGCGCTCCCTTCTCCGTCCTAGACGCGAGTCGCGCGAACGATTTTGTCCGGCGTGATCGGCAGTTCTTTGAAGCGTTTGCCGGTGGCGTTGAAAATGGCATTGGCGATCGTCGCCACCGCCGGCGTGATCGGCGGCTCGCCGACCACTTTTCCGCCGAAAGGACCGTAGGAGTCATAATGCTCGATGAAAATAACCTCGATCTCAGGTGATTCCAGATGGGTCGGCACTTTGGCATCACGGTAATTGGGATTGACCGGGATGGCAGTCAACCGGTCGATGATCAGCTCCTCCGAGAAAGCCATGCCGATGCCCTGCACCACCCCGCCTTTGATTTGGCTTTCCGCCGGCAGGCGATTGATGATCGTGCCGGAATCGTGCGCCGCTACGTAGCGTGTGATCGCTACATGCCCCGTCCAGGTGTCGACTTCGACTTCGGCGAAGTGCGCCGCGAAGCTCTTGCCCTCGACGTCTTTGAACGAGGGATTTGTTGTCGCCCGGCCGATCAGTTCGCCGGCCCGCGCGACCACCCGCGCCAGCGGCAGTTTTTGCCCCGGTGTAGCGCGCACAAAAACTTCGCTGTCGCGTAAATCCAACTCTTCGGGCTTCACTTTCAGTTGCGGCGCGGCGATATTGAAGATTTGCCGGCGCACATCTTCGGCGGCGGCGATCACCGCCGGCCCGGTGAACGGCGTTGTGCGGCTGCCGGATTCGCCGACAGAATAAGGTGTCACGTCGGTATCGCCGTTAGTCACCTGAATTTGGCTCAGCGGAATCCCCAGCGCCTCCGCCGCGATGATCGCCATCGTCGATTTCGCACCGGTGCCGATATCGGTGACGCCGACGAGAACATGAGCGGTGCCGTCGGGGTTCAGGCGGATCGTCGCCGCGCCCAGACCGGGGCGAAACGGATAGCCGCCCAACGCCATGCCGATGCCGTGCTTTTTCACTCCGCCCATGGCGCCGGGCTTGTGCCACTTCTCGCTCCAGCCGATGCGCTTGGCTCCTTCCGTGATGCACTCCTCCAGATGATTCGAGGTGAATGGCGTTTTGCTTTTGTATTTCTGAATCCGGTTGCGCATGAACATGTCGACTGGATTGATCTCCATCTCATGCGCGATGTGATCCAGGAACGAAGCGAAACCGAACACCGACTGAGGATAGGCCGGCGCGCGATAGTTGGCGCCGACCACGGTATTGGTGTGCACGGGCTTGATGTGTTTTCTGAAGTTGGGGATCTGATAAAAGTCGGTGCCGCTCAAGTTGCCGCTCTGCTTGCGGTACGCGCCCATGTTGGTGACCGCGTCCAGCGATACCGCGGTAATCGTGCCGTCTTTCTTCACGCCGATCTTGTAGTGCTGCTCGGAGGACCAACGCCCATGCATGCCGATGTAGTCGTCTTCCCGGGTAAATTCGACTTTCACCGGCTGGGCCGCAACCTTGGCGAGCATGGCGGCCATATAGTCATAGTCCTGAGCTTGATTTTTGTTGCCGAAGCCGCCGCCCATGTATTTGCACACCACGCGTACCTTGCTCAGCGGCAAGTTAAAATCTTTAGCGATGTCGGTGCGCGCGTTCGAAACGCCTTGGGTCGAGGCGTAAACGGTCAGTTTACCCGCGTCCCATTTGGCGATGCTCACACGCCGCTCGAGTTGGGCGTTGTTCACATGCTTCGTGATATAAGTATCTTCGAAAACCCGATCCGCTTCCTTAAAACCTTGGTCCACGTCGCCCCAGATCTCCTCGATAGGCGCGCTAAAATTGCCTTTGCCCACCGAAAGATTGCCGCTCGGGTTGATCTTTGGCGCATCCGGTTTGAGCGCCTCGTTGGCGTCGAGCACATGGGGCAGCTTCTCGTACTTCACCTCGATCAGCTTGAGCGCGTCTTCGGCAATATGGCGGTCCGTCGCCGCCACCGCCGCCACCGGATCGCCGACGTAGCGCACTGGGTTATTGAAGATGAACCGCTGATGCGTGTGACCGCCGCTTGACCAGGGAATTTGTGCGTTGCCGTGATGAATGATCGCTCTCACTCCCGGCAGCTTCTCCGCCTTCGAGACATCGATGCTGACAATCTTGGCGTGCGGCACCGTGCTGCGCAAAACCCGCGCATAGAGCATGCCGGGAAGCTGGATGTCGCCGGTGTACTGCGCCTGGCCGGTCACTCGTTCGTAGCCATCGATGCGGGTGATTCTCTTGCCGACAACGGAAAACTCTTTCGATGCTTGTGCCATAGAGACCTCCCTTAGCGGCTCTTTGCGGCCGCGAGCACGGCTGCAACTTCGCGGTTATAATTGCCGCAGCGGCAGAGATTACCGGATAAGCCGCGGCGCACCTGCGCTTCGTTGGGCTTGGGATTCTTAAGCAGCAACGCCTTTCCCGACATGATCTGACCCGAGGTGCAAAAACCGCATTGCGGCCCGTCATGCTCGATGAAAGCTTCCTGCACGGGGTCGAGTTTTTCCCCTTTGGCAAGTCCCTCAATGGTGAGAATATCCTTGCCCTGCATCCATACCGCTAGTTGGCTGCAGGAATACATGTTGCGACTGTCGATGATCACCGTGCAAGCGCCGCACTCGCCGCGGTCGCAGCCAATCTTGGTGCCGGTGAGCTGCAGCTGATCGCGCAACACTTCGGCAAGCGTGCTGCGGTGCTCGACCTCCACGCGGTACGTCTTGCCGTTCACTTTGAGTGCGATCGGCGTCTTGCCCCGGCTCGTGCCGACCGATTCCGCGGAGTACGCCTCGGCCGAATCGGTCTTGGTGAGCCCCGTTGAAACCACCGCGGTGCCGATCGCGCCCCCGCCCAGCCCTTTCAGAAACGAGCGCCGGGAGAGCTTGTTACTTTTATTTTCCTCTTCCATAGTCGCTAACCTCCTGTTCGGGGCCGATGGTCGAACCCAATCAATTCGGCCCAGGCGTAATATGGATAGCTGCCCGGTGTCAACGCCAAAAATCCGCCTTGTCGCGCCGGGGCAAAATCGCTAAGCTTCGCCGTAAATCATGGCTGAAAAATCACTGTGCTCCGAGGGTGCCGAGCTCGAGGACGTGCTCGATGAGCTCCAACGCGAGCATCGAGTCGAAGAAATATCCGGCTGGGACTCCGGCTTTATAAATCTCAATCGTGCCCTGGATGGTATCCGATCTGGCCTCTACCTGCTTATCGGCCCTCCCGGCATCGGCAAGACCTCTTTCGCCAGGCAATTGCTCGATCAAATCGCGGAGCGAAATCGCGTCCCGGCAATATTCTTTAGCTTCGTCGAATCGAAAAAGGAGCTGAGAATAAAAACTTTGGCGCGCTTGAGCGGCCTGGATAACCGTGAGATCCGCCGGGGCAGTGCCTATGTTCTTCATTGGTACGGTGTGCCGCGTTTGGGTGGCACCGAAGCCGCAGAGTTGCCGCCGAGTTGGGAGAAGCTCAAACGAATGGCCGAAGAAGCGAAAGGCTGGCTCGATTCGGTTTACCTGATTGAATGCGAACGGAACACGAGCGTGGAGCAAATCGACGCCCAGGTCCGCGAGATATCCGGCGGCGAGCCTCCTTTGGTCGTGATCGACGACTGCCAGCGGCTCGGTTCTGCCGATCAAGCGGAGGATGCCCGCTTACTTATGGTCGTCGAACAACTGCAGACGCTGGCAAGGAGTTGCAAAACGCCGCTGTTTGCCACCTGGCCGGACCTGGATGGAAACGCCGGCTTGGCCGGACGATGGAGCGAAAGAATTCCCGATGCGGACGGTATTTTGGTCATGCAGACGGATCCGGCGCGTACCCAAAAGCTCATCGAGCCGAATCAGGCGATCGTTGTCCACATCGTGAAAAACCGCGGCGGTGAAAAATGCAAGCTGGCTTTCGACTTTTTTCCCAGCTTCTCGCGCTTCCAAGAGGCGTAGCTACCACCGCCCTTGCCAGCGATAGCAAAGAATTTGCGCGGGTTTGTCTTTGGTCACGAGCGCGGCCTCGTAGCCGTCGCGCAGAGCCAATTCTTCGAGCGTCCAACCAGCTACCGACGCTTGGATGCGCACCTTGCCGTCGGCGAGCGCAATTTCCACCTCGTCCAATTGCCCCGCCAGACCCGTGCCCTTGGCCTTTAAGAACGCCTCTTTGCTGGTCCAACATTTATAAAAGGCCTGGCGCCGCAGCGCCGCGGGCAGGGCACGCAACGCCGCCACCTCGCGTTTGGTAAAAAAGCGGTTCGCGACCGCGAAAATCTCAAAATCGGATTTGACATATTCGATGTCGACGCCGATTTCATGCCGATCGTTCACCGCCACCAGCGCGGTTTCGTGAGAATGGGATAGATTGAAATCGATGCCGCAAGCGCTAAACTGCGCCGCCAACTTGGGCTTGCCGTTGGCGCCTTCGTTGAATTGCAAATCGGCCGCGCCCGTATGCGTGTAGCGCGCCAAGATGTCGCGCAACGCGGCATGCGCGATCACGTAGCGCCGCTGATCTCTCGCGAACTTGAATTTCTCGGCTCGCGCCTGTTCGTCGGGCAAAAGCCGCTCGCGGCAAAAACCGACGTCACATCCGGGATCGTCCAGCTCCACTGCCCAGACATGCGCGTCGCCGCCGAGCGGCGGAAGCGGATCAGGCGCTGACAACCACCGGCTCATGGATGACTCGCGGAGCCTTTGCCTGGCCATGCAGTGCGCTATCGAATTTGCGCATATGAGCCGCGCTCATCAGACGACGGCCTCGCCGCGCAACGCCCGCGACGATGACCCGCTCGCCGTTGCGCGTAATCCGCAGATCGCATCGGCCGGAGAAGAAAATCATCGTGCGCGGATGCTCGTAGACCGTGGTTTTGTGCGGCACCTCCTCGACGTAGATATCAAAGAGGCGGCCGGCCGGCAGATTGACGGTCCGGGTATGCATGAGATCGCCTTCGAAGAAAACTTCGAGCCAATTGCGATTCTCCGTCACAGCGAGGATAATTCCGGCGGCGTTCTTGATTTCCGCGATCAGTTCTTCGCCACCGGCTGCTTCCCGTGCCATGAGTGTCCTTGGCTAATTCGCCAGCAACGTCTCCGCGTCGCGAATGGTTTTTCCCGATGAGGTGCGCGGCAGCGCGTCGCGCACGACGATGCGATCCGGCACCTTGAAATTGGCGAGATTGGCGCGCAGAAACGTCAACAGTTCTTTTTCGTTGACGGCCGCTCCCGGGCGCGGCACCACTGCAGCGCCGATGACTTGGCCGCGCTTGGCGTCGGGGATGGCAAACACCACCGTCTCCTGCACGCCCGGATAAGTGTAAATCAGGTTTTCCACTTCCGCCGGATAGACGTTGAGGCCTCCGGTAATAATCATGTCGTCGCGCCGCCCCAAATGATAGTAATAGCCGTCGGCGCCGCGCTTGCCGACGTCGCCGGTGTAAAGCCAGCCGTCGCGAACGCGCTCGGCGGTCGCCTCGGGCCGGCGAAAGTAGCCTTTCATGACGTGCGGGCCGCGTGTGATGATTTCGCCGGGTTCGTCGTCGCCGACTTCTTTGCCCCTTTCATCGACGATTTTCACCTCTACGCCCGGAACCGCGCGGCCGATGCTGCCCATTTTCGCCTCGGCTTTGGCCGGCTCGACCAAGGTAATCATCGGCGAGGTCTCGGTGAGGCCGTAGCCTTGAATGACTCGGATATGCGGCTGCGCGGCTTGAAACGCGCGCAGCAGCGGCAGCGGTATGCTGGTCCCCATCATCGCGGCGATCTTCACGCTGCTCGTGTCATAGCTCGCGAGATTCTTTACGCCCAGCAAAAGTTGAAAGACGATCGGCACGCTCTCGAATACGTTCACGCGATATTTTTGAATGCCTTCCAGGAGCGTGATCGGGTTGATCTGATCAAAGATCACCAGCGTGTAGCCCTTTTCGGCGAGCTCGTTGCAGACGATCGGACCGACGATGTGCGACATCGGCAAAATGCAGCCGCGCATGGTCGACCCGTCGCTGACGCCCATCTCGGTCATCACGCGCGGGTACTGAGCGAGATTGCGATACGACAACACCACGCCCTTTGGTTCGCCGGTGGTGCCCGAGGTGTAGAGAATCAGCGCGTCGTCATCGTCATGCAAGCGCGGCGGCGAAACCTGCGCCGCCGGCACAGCAAATCGCTTTTCGAAGCTTTGCTCCCCGTCCCCATTGACGATCCATACAGGGATCGCGCCCGTCGCTTGAAATATTTCCTCGACCTCCGGATACAACTGACTGTGAACGATCAGAAGCTTCAGGTCGGCGTCTTGCAAAACGCCCTCCAGCTCCTTGCCCTTCAGCCGCGCATCGAGAATGACGGTAACGGCGCCAAGCTTTTGGCTGGAGTAATAGCTCAGCGGAATGGCGGTGGAATTGGGCAGCAAGACTCCCACGCGGTCACCCTGGCGAAATTCCTTCCTGCTGCAGGTGTGCCGCCAAAGCATGCACGCGCTGATTGAGCGCCGCGAAGGTCAATTCTTCCTCTTTCGCGATGAGCGCAGTTTTTTGCGGCTGCCGCGCGGCCGTCTTCGCCAACACCTCGGCTGCGAAAAATCCTATCGAACCGGTATCGTTTGCCATATCGCAAAAGCCCTCTGAAACGGTTTGTACCAGCGCGACAGCTGCGCCAGCTCGCCGCGCTGGAGTTTTAGTTTTCCCTGCTGGGTCGCCAGAAATGCGTCGATCCGGTTGCTGAACACCGCGTTCCACCACTCGGCTTTGCCGCGATCATGAACTCGCCGCCGTCGCCTTGGGCGAGATCCGCGATCTCGCCGTCGAGAAATCTCACCGTCCATGCTTCTCCGGTCTCGTCGAGCGAAAGCGTCAACGATGTCGTGAGCCCGGTTTCGGCGCCATGGCTGCGGAACTCCGAATCCCGGTTTGCGCCGTCGACCAATGCCTGCATGTGCTCTTTGGAAAAAAGCGCATAGCGCTCGCCGCCAACAGAAGACATCGACGGTTCCGGGCGCGCGCCGTTAGCCGCGGCCGTAGCACCGACTCGCTCTTTAAAGAATTGGCAGTGCACGGCCTCTTCGAGCAGATCGGTGAACAGAAACGCTTCTTGAAAACTCTTGCCGATGGCGACGGTGCCGTGACCTTTGATGATCACCACCGGATGATATTTCAGCTCTTCGACGACTTTCTCGGGCTTGGTCACCGTCGGCGTGTCTTGTGCGATGATCGGCACTTCGCCGATAGTGTACTTTTCTTCGAAGCTCACCGGCACAAAACTCTCGTGGCCGAGGGAGAACGCCAGAACCATGGGCGGATGGACGTGAACGATCGCCGCAGCCTCAGTGCCGGCATAGACCGCCATGTGCATCGGCGTTTCGCTGGAGGCGCGCTGATTTTTTTTGATCGGCTTGCCGGCGTGATCGATCCGCACCACATCTTCGGCGGTGAGAAAGCCGAGCGGCGCGTGCTGCCCGGTGATCAGAAAATCGTTCTTGCCGGCGCGGCAGCTCAGGTTGCCGCCCCAACCGCTGATCAGCCGGCGCTCGAAAAGCCGCCGCCCCCAATTGACCATTTCGCGCTCGAGTTTGGTCATTGTTCGTTAGTTCTTTAGGAAGGCCCAGGGAACAACTTCCGTAGCGATGCGGAAAACATCGGCGCCCGCCGGACAGAGCTTTCGTCCCAGGAAAGTTCCAGCGTCGCGGTCACGCGTTGGTCCGCGTTCTGCTGCAGCGCTGAACATCTCGACTTCGACGCCGTGGATACGCGCCAAGCGCACCGCCAATTGCGAGCCACAAATACCTCTCGGCCCTTCTTCGGTCAACGTGTCGTAGAACAAGCAGAGCTTCTTGATCTCGCGCTGCGCGAATAACGTTCCCATCATGTTGTCGGAAACCAAGGTCACCGCCACGCGCCGCTCGATCAGTTCCGGCACCACAACTTCACTTCCCCAGAGTTCCGGGCGCATCTCGGGAATCAACACGCTTTCGGCCTGTTCCGCTTTGAGCGCGCTGGCGAGGAAGGCATACTGGTTTTTTGGCGGCACGCCGTAGACCAGCAAATACTTGCCGCCGCGCTCTCGCTCGCGCTCCGGCTCCGAACTTTGCTTTTGGTACTTCCGCCGAAAACTTTCCGGCGTGTAAATCTCATCGAAGCCGATGAGCCGGGTAATCAGCGCCGCCGGGGTCATGTCGAACGCCGGGTAGCGCACCTGCAACATGCCATTGTTCGATCGGACCAACGACTCGCCCTGAAACTTGAGCAATTCCGCTCCCGGCCTTTCCTCGATCGCCACGTCCGCGCCGCGCTCAAGCGAGCGCGGGTCCTGCACGAGAGCGTAGAAGGGAATGGCAAAATCCTTGGCCATCAAAGCCAAAGGATAGGTGCCGACTTTATTGATGATATCGCCGTTTTGCGCCGCACGGTCGGCGCCGACGATTACCGCGTTCACCGCGCCCTGCTGCATGACTTGCGCCACAGCGTTGTCCGGGATGATCGACACGGCCACGCCGGCTTGGGCAAGCTCCCAGGCGGTCAGGCGCGTGCCCTGAAGATACGGCCGGGTTTCGCTCGCGATCACGGAAAACTTTTTCCCCAGCTCTGCGCAGCGCTGCGCCACCGCAACCAATTCACCGCTGACGTTGCAATGGGTCAGCACGCGCGCTGGATCAGGCAGCGCGTCAGCCGCGAGTCGGGCGCGCGCGATCCGCCCGCCGACGATCCGCTGGCCGAGCTCCCTCGCCTGCTTGGCGATCGATTCTCCGGCGATCACTGCCCGGCGGCAATTCGTCCAAGCCATGTGTCGAAAAAAGCTCCGAGACCGCGAAAATCAAAGGTCGGCCGCGCGGCGCAAAACTGCTCGGTCATTTCCGCCAGACGCCGGCGCAGCGTCCGCGGCGTTCTTGTCGGGCGTGCTCGTTGCAGCCAGCGAGCGCGCCGCTGTAAAGAAACGTCAGCACCTGTCCGAAGGCGCGGGTTTTCATCGCGCGCACCGCGTCGAGCGCCTGCTCGACCTCGCGCACTTCCAGGTACTCGATTTTTTCCGGAATCTGGGTCTCGTCGAGAATGCGAAAACCGGCGCCTTGCCAGAGAACCGGCTCGAACAGCGGACTTTGCGCGGCGCTCATGGTCGCTCCGGCTCAGGTATCCTAAAGATAGTGCAGCGCCTTGCGCGCCACTTCGATGGTCTTCTTCTCGGCTTCGAAGAATTGCGGATCGCGAAAGCCGAACTTGCCGTGCAAACACTCGTCGGACACCGCGAGCACCGCGCCGGCCTTTTTGCCGCGCACCTGCGCGATCGTCAGAAACGTCGAAGTTACCATGTCGATGCTTGAAATGTTTTGCTCGCTGAGCTGGCCGAATCAGCTCTGGGGTTTCCTGGAACAGCGCGTCGGTCGTGAAGATCCAGCCAAGATGATAGCGCACTCTCAAGCTGTCAGCGGCTTTCTTGAGGGCATCGACAATCTCGCCGTGCGCTACGGTGGAAAAATTCTCCGCCACGTAGTAGCGCGACGTGCCGTCGCCGCGCAGCGCACCGGTGACGATCACGAGATCGCCGATCTTGACGTTTTCCTGGAGCGAGCCGCAGCTGCCGACGCGAATGAGCGCCTGCGCCCCGGCGCCGCAGAGGATTTCCGTCGTGATCGCGGTGTCGGGCGCGTAGCGCCCGCCGTTGCCGACGGTGACGCGCTTGCCGTCGAGCGCGCCGCTGTGCATCTCGTAGTCGAGAAAGGTAAAATTTTTCTGCGGCGAGTCGAGCAGCTTGAGCAGCATTTCGCTCCGCTCTCTCGGACCGGGAATCAGCGCGTAGGGACCGAGCGAATCGGCTTTGAGGCCGAGCATGGACAGCATCCGCTGCGGCGTGAAATGAGCTTCTTTGAGCATAATCAAAGCGCCCGGTGGGTAAACGCCAGCAGATCCTCGAACGGCAAAGCCGCGTCCTTGAGATCGGCGAAGGCGCGCTCGCAGAGCGCGCTCGACGTGAGCACCAGCTCCGCGCCGCTGGCGACGGCTTCGCGCATCCGGTCCGCGGCGCTCCATTGCGCCAGCTCGGGGTCGGCCTCGGGCACTCCGCCGCCGCCGCCGCAGCACCACGACCAGCGCCGGTTCCGCTCCATCTCGACCAGTTGAACGCCGGGAATCGCGCGCAGGATACTGCGCGGATCGTCAAACACGCCGGCGCCCCGCCCGAGATGGCAGGAGTCGTGATAGACGACCTTTTTTTCGATGCGCCGGGAAAATTTTAATCGGCCCGATTGAATCGCTTGGTTGACGTACTGCACGCCGTGCAGCGCGGTAAAGTTCGCGCCGCCGGTCTCTGGCGTACTCGCGCCAGATTCTCTGACAGCTGCCGCACGCGGTGACGACTGTGGTGATGCCGGCTTTGGCGATGATCGCCAGATTGGCGTCTTTGAGCCGCTCGTACTCGCGGCGAAAGCCGAGATCGAAGGCGTAAAGCCCGCAGCACTTCTCCTCGTCCCCGAGAATTACGAAATCCTCTCCGGCTTTTTGCATGATGCCGGCGAGCGCGCGGGCCGCGCTCCGGCCGCTGACGCGGTCCGCCGCGCACCCCGCAAAGAGCAAGGTGGGCGCGCTTGTGTCGCGCAGCTTTTTGAGCCCGAGATCACCGGCCCAGGCGCCGCGCCCTTCCTGTGCCTCCGCCCAAGGATTATCATGCGCGCGCAAGCCGTCGTAAATCGCGCGGTGCGCTTCGATGGGACCTTCCTTCTCGGTAATTTCCTCGCGCATCGCGACCGTGATGTCCCACGGTCCGTAGCCGTCGCCGCGCACGCCGCAAAGCTCCTGGCACATGAGACAGTTGGTGCAGCCGTAGATCACTTCTTTGAGCTCGGGAGTAATCGAATCGAGCCCATGGAAAACCCGCTGCGCCATCAGCCAGCGCGACTTCGGCGTGTGTCGTTGAAAGCGATAAAACTCGTAGGGCGGACACTTCTCTTTGGGCCCGGGCGCATCTTCCATCGGATTGGCCGGACCATGCCCGTAGCAAGAGCCGCAGAGAACGCAGCCGCTGCTGCGTTCTTCCAGGCCCTTGGCATAGAGCCATTTTTCTACGCGCCGAAGGCCGACGGGGAAATCACTTTTCATGAAATTGACCGTGGGCGAAATCGTTAATGCCTTAACCTTTATAGCTCGCAGCTCATGAGTGTCAACCAATTCCCGGACAGAGGGATCGAAGGCAAACGACGCGCCACAGAGAACGGCGCTGCCGCACTACTTTGGAGTCGCTTCGGGATTGAGCTTGCGCAGCAGAGCGGAAAGCTCCTTCTGTTGCGCACCGTCGAGCGCGGTAAAGATTTCCGACACACTTTTCTCGAACAGCGGCAGGGTCGACTTGTAGAGCTTGGCGCCTTTGTCCGTGAGCACGACGTGCACCACGCGGCGGTCATGCTCGTCGCGTTTGCGCAGCACCAGTTTCTTTTCTTCCAGCCGATCGACGATCCCGGTCAAGTTGCTCACCGTAACCATCATCTTGGCACCGATATCGCCGAATGGCAGGCCACCAGCGTAGCCGATGGTGGCGAGCACGTAAAATTGCGGCGGCGTGAGCCCGGCCTTCTGCAAATCGTTGTCCAGTTTTTTGTGGGATTGCAGGCTGAAGCGCAGAAATCGAACCCATAGACTGGTAGTATAAGCGGTGAAGAATGGACGTGTATCGCCGCGCATTCGGCCAATGTATGCGCCCGCGCTGTTAAAAGCAACTTCGCGCGGCGATTCTGCGTAACCGCATGCATACGGCGCGCGGCGGCAGCGGCGATGATTCTGCAAGCACGCTCGGAAGGAACCAAGCGATGAAACTCCACGTTCTCGGTTGCGGCGACGCCTTCGGCAGCGGCGGGCGTAATCAAAGCGGCTATCTCGTCGACGCAGGCGATCGGCTGTTTCTGCTCGATTGCGGCCCGACCACGCTCCTCGCCATGAAGCGGGCCGGATTCGATCCGCGGCGTCTCGACGCGATCATTCTCAGCCACCTCCACGGCGATCATTTCGGCGGTCTGCCGTTTTTCTTGATCGAGTATCTCTATCGACAACCGCGAGGGTACCCGCTGACGATTGCCGGTCCGCAGGGCACCGAAGAGCGCGTCCGGCAGCTTTACGGCGTCATGTACGGCAGCGGCAGTTCTGAACGGGAGTTGCCGCCGGTTGAATTTCTCATCCTGCAGCCGGAACAACGGCAAAACGTCGCCGGCATCGACGTATTTTCCTTCGCCGTGCCGCATCAGACCCAGGACGTTTCTCTGGCACTCAAAGTGTCGTCTCAGGGCAAACAGCTTCTTTTCTCCGGCGATTCGGCGTGGACCGATGTTTTTGTCCGGCACGCCGAGGGAGTCGACCTGTTCCTGTGCGAGTGCTCGTTTTTTGAGGAGCAGCCTGGCATGCACGTAAATTACCGGGCTTTGCAGGCTAATCTGGCGCGACTGCGATGCAAGAAGCTGATCCTCACTCACCTTGGCGAAGAGATGCTCGCGCGGCGGGACCAACTGGCGGTACCGACGGCAGAAGACGGAATGGTGATCGAAATTTAACCTGTAGCTCTGAAAAATTTCAGCTCTGGTCGTCGGCACCCTGGCGCGCCGGCAAGGTCGGTAGGATCAAAGCCCGATGCCCGCTTTTGGTCAGAATGGAATGGGCGGTTTCCTGCGCGGTCGCCAGTTCGGTATACGGACCGATGCGCACGCGATATCCCGGCTCACCGCGCTGCAACACGGTTTGCTCGATAAATGCGTGGAAGCCTTTGGCGTTCATCTGCCGGGAGAAAAGCTCGGCTCGTTCCAACTCGCGGAAGGTGGCGATCTGTAAAATATAGCTGTCGGCAATGTGCGCTTGTCTATTCACCTGCGTGGCATCGATCATCGCCGGCGCTTCTTCCATCCGCGGCCGGACCTCCTGCTCCATCGTCGGGTTCTTGCCGGTGGCGGGGCTCGTTTTCAAGCTGTCATAGTGATCGAAGCCGTATTCCAGAAGCCGCTTGGTATCGCCCCACTGGTCGCGCGCGCCGAGGATCGCGATAATCAGAGTCGCGCCGTTGCGTTGCACGGCGCCGACGAAGCACTTTTGCGCTGCAAAAGTGTAACCGGTCTTGCCGCCGAGCGCTCCGTCGTATCCCCATAACAACCGATTGTGATTGCGCACCGAGATGCGCCGCGGCACGGCCTTTTTGCGCACGAACGCGGTCGTGCTCACGGAGCTGAACTTGGTTTGGACGATGTCGCGAAAAGTCGCGTTGTTCATCGCATAGCGAAAAAGGATCGCGAGATCTCGAGCGGTCGAGTAGTGGTCGGGCGCGGTTAAGCCATGGGGATTGGTGAAGTGGGTATTGGTGGCACCGAGCTGGTGCGCTTTTTTCGTCATCTGTTCGGTAAATCGCTGCACGGAGCCGCCGATCCCTTCGGCGAGCACCAGGCTGGCATCGTTCGCCGAGGCCAGCATGATGCCGTAGAGCAATTCCTCGATGGAGAGCGACTGTCCGGCGCGCAAATACAGCTTGGACGCCGGCACCCGCGTCGCTTCTTTCGAAACCGTCAGTTTTTGGCTGAGACTTCGACCGCTTTCGAGAGCCAGGATGGCGGTAGCGACTTTGGTCGTGCTGGCGGGCGGCAAACGCAGATCGGGTTCTTTCTGATAGAGAATCTTGCCCGTGGCCGCATCCATGAGAACCGCGGCGCGCGCCGTAAGGTCCTCATCAGGAGCAAACGCCAAAGCACGATTGACGGAAGCCGAAATGACAAGCAGGGCTAGGATCAAACCAGCCGAAAGCAGTTTCTGAAGTCTCAGTGTTGCCGTCCTCCCGCCGCGTGATAAAAAGCTCGTTGACCCTGTCGCAAGGATTTGCGAGTAAATAAAACCAGATTCTATCTCGTTTCTTGTAACTTGAAAAGGAAAATTTCCGCAATATTTCCGGAATCCGGGATTCACCACCTTAATGACTCGACCGGCAAGGTTAGTAGACGAATTCTCTAGCCGCAAATGAACCCAAAGCAGCATGGCCGTCGCGGAGAGGTGTGAAAGGATTTTGCGGCCGGCTCCGTTGAGTGTCTTCACGACTTCCGGCTGTGCCCGCGGAACTTAAGCCAAGTCCGACTTAGGGAATCCGGGATGAGTCAGGGGAAAGCTGGAGCACCCGTTCCCGGCTTCAGCCATCCGCGTGCTGTGACTGCGGCGAGATCAGTTCACGATCTTGATCTGTTTGGGATGTTCAAGAATCACTTCCAGGCCGTACTGCGGGTGATCTTTGACCACGCCGACGATTTCCACTTCGCGGTTTTCGAATTGTTTGGGCGGCTGTTTGCCTTTCTCGAAGAGCTCCACCGATGAATTGAAGATCACCGCGGTCAGGGCCTCGCGCGACGGTCCGAAGTTGATGAAGTAGGTATTGCTCTTGGCTGAGTGGCCGACACGGAAAACCCGTCCGCGGATGCGCGCCTGCTGCCCGACGTACGAGCGGATCTTCTCCACGTCGCGCGACACGATGGGGACGAGCTCCGCGGCGCTTGCCTCCGCCATCGGGTTCGGCGGCGAGGGCACGAAAGTTACCCGGAAACTCGGCGCATCGACTGCGGGTGAAGAAGTGCTTTCCGTGACTGGCGGTGAATCCTGAATTGCGGGGATAACGGGATTCCACCGCTGGTAGAGCACGTGGGTCATAAAACCCGCGCCGAAGGCGAGCACGACCAGAGACAGAATCCCTCCGGATGATCGGGTCACGCCTTGCGCTCCCAGAGACGAACGAAAGTCTTGCGATACTCCTCGGCAAGCGGATTCGCGTCGCGAAACATCAGCAGGTTTTCATCGTTGCGGTTCTCTGCCGAATGGGTCCAGTTGTAGGAGCCGGTGAAGACTACACGACGATCGATTACGGCGAACTTCTGGTGCATCAATCCAGCGTCCTTCTCGCCGGCTTTCGTGACGGCTCCGGTGATCCGGCGCACGGGAATTTTCTGCCCTTCGAGAAATTTCCCCTTGGAGTTGTCGTTGGCGCGATCGAATTCCCGGTCGACGATCACCTGCACGGTAACGCCTCGTTTCCGTGCTTGCACCAATGCGGCGGCCAAGTCGTCGCTGGTAAAGGCATAAACCGCGACCAAGAGCTCCTGTTTCGCCGATTCGATTTCCCGGAGAATGTGCGCCGAGCATTTCCCCTGCGGACTGAAGCAGGTCTGGACCATCATCTCCGCGCCCGCGGCAAAATCGAGCGGCATGACGCTCAACAAAACCAGGCTCGTCGCGATAGCGGTTCGCTTCATACTCTGGCACGCTCCCGCCGGGAACCCTCTCTGGCCGCGCCGCCGAGGCACATATCCAGGAAGAGTTTTTCCAGGACGAGCCGCGGTTGGCTGGCGCTCGATTTCAGGCGCAGATCCGCGTCGAACAAACTCTGCATGAAGGAACTCAGTTCGCCGAGAGAAAAACGTTCAGCGCGTTGAAAGCACATGTAATCACCGAATGGATTGCGCCCTCCAAGCGGCGAGCCGCCCTCCGTCAATACGGTTTGCTGAAACTGTTGGTAGGTCATGCCGCGGCGCCAAATTTTCGCCAGGTCACCGGCCAGCAGTTGACGCGCCGCCAGCAAGCGGCGCGCCTCGGCCACGACGGTTCCGAGAATTTTCAGCGGGT
This sequence comes from uncultured delta proteobacterium, assembly GCA_963745035.1. Classification (GTDB taxonomy): domain Bacteria; phylum Desulfobacterota; class Binatia; order UBA9968; family UBA9968; genus DP-20. Next base: position 766,766 of record CAVUVW010000014.1, read on the forward strand.
GCTCACCTTGGGCGATCAAGCGCGCCAGTTGACCGAGGGCGGCAAGGGCATCGCGCTCGCCGAGCGCGCGCGTAAGGTCAAAGATCCAGCCTTCACCGCGGTCGGCAAACATCCGGTCTACATCTTCGGCGCGGATGGTGGCGCGGTCGCCGACGGAAAGCAGCAGCTTTTCCAGCTCCTGTTGCAGGCCGCGCAGGTCATCGCCGGCTCTGACGAGAATCATTTCGCGCGCCTGCGGGTCTAGGTTTTTTCCTGCTTGGCGCAGCCGGCGGCCGATGAACTCCAGCAAAGTATCCCGCGCGATCCTGCCTTTGGCGTCGCGCTCCAAAGCGAGATGAAGCACCGCTCCGAGATCTTCGAAGCGCTTGAAGAGCCGCGTGCGGCGATCGACCTGGGCGGCGGTAAGCAAGAGAAAACTCCACTCGGGAAGCCCCTGGTCCAACAGCGCGCCGAGCCGATTAGCCTCGGCGCCTTTGCGCTTGGCGAAGTCCAGCGAACGGCTCTTGCAGTAGGCGAGCAACGCCAGCGCTGCATCCTGGTCTTCCCCGCCCTCGGCCCCAAGCACGGTCAATAACGGCGCCGCGCCGTCCAGCCCGTCCCAGCTCTCTTGAGTCCAGCCTTCGACCACCAACAAGTCGAGGAGCGTCTTGGCGGCATCGTCGCGCTTGCCGTCGCGCCAGAGATCCAGCGCCTTTTCGCCCAACTCGCCGCTCTGCTCGCGGGCGTAAAAATACGGCGCGCCATCCACCCACAAAAGCTTTTTTCCCGGAAAAAAGGGCGGCGTCATCAACGAAGCTTCGATTTGCTCCCAGGCGGCCGAGCGGCCATCGAAGCGCTCGAAATTGAAGCCGCGCTGATCCGCTGGCACGAGCCGGTCGAGTATGGCGCTCCGGCTCTCCGCGACCCGCAAGTCGTCGCCAAAAACGAGTAGAATTTGCGGCCCTTGGCCCGCCGAGAGATCGGTGAGAATGGTTTTTAGATCACGTTTCACGGTGGAAGAATGGCTTTGGCATTGCTATTTGGAAGAAGTCCACGGCGCCGGGAGCAAGACGATGCATGTTAGTGCTTTGGCACCCACATCTGGTTCTTTTCACTCCAGGCGTAATCCGACCGCCAGACTTTGAGGCCGATGGTATATTTGCCTCCCGATTTGGTGACAAAAATCCGCTCCGTTGAATGTGGAATCTCGGTCCGAGCGATGATCATGACTTTTTTCGAGATCCCTTTGTTGATGAGAATTCGATCACCCTCGCGCATGACCACGCGATTTTCTCTCCTTCGCCGCTGATTCATGGGCCAAAACTATCACCGCGATATGCGCCAGGCAAATTTATTCCTTATTCGCCGAAGCGCGCCACCCGCCGGGGGATTGGTCCACAGGGAGTCGTCGGTAGTCTTTCCTTGACAATCCGCCGGGCCTCCGGTAGCTCTCGCTCAAAAACTTTTTAGTCCTTGTAAAGTTCTCGGAATCGGTGTTTAGAGATCGATAACTTCTCTTCTCGGAGGCAGCCATGCGACTTGTCACCTTCTCACGCAAGAACGAACAGCGGCTTGGATTGATGGGCTCGCAGGAACAGATCATCGATCTCGCCGAGGTTACTCGGCGCTACCTGAAAGGCGGCAGCCCGCCGTTCCTGAAAAGCATGCAGGCGTTTATCGAAGCTGGCGGGAAGGCTGTGCAAGCCGCCCGAAAGGCGGAAAAGTACGTCGCGGGGAAAAGCGCCGACGACCAGAAGAAGCTTCTGAGCGCCGGCGCGCTGGCAAAACCTGGTCAGGCGAAAATCATCTCGCCGATCCCGCTGCCGAAAAAAAACTGCGTGATGTTGGGCATCAACTACCGCGAGCACGTCGACGAGGGCGCGCGCGCGCGGGAGATCGAAATCAAATACCCCGAATGGCCGGTCTACTTTACCAAGCCATCGACCTCGGTCATCGGCCATCTCGGCAAAGTCGTCAATCATAAATGCACGACCAAACTCGATTGGGAAGTTGAGCTCGCCGTAGTCATCGGCCGCAAGGGCCGCGATATTCCAAAGGAAAAAGCTTACGATTATGTATTCGGCTACACCGTCTGCCTGGACATGACGGCGCGGGAATTGCAGCGCCAGCACGGGCAATGGTTCAAGGGCAAATCACTCGACACGTTCTGCCCTCTCGGGCCGTGGATCGTGCACAAGAGCGCGCTGTCGGACCCGCAGCAGGTGCGTCTGATCTGCCGGGTGAACGGCGAGGTGATGCAGGACGGCAACACGCGCGATATGATTTTCGATATTCCGACGATTATCGAAAGCCTGTCGGCCGGCTTGACTCTCGAACCGGGTGATATCATCAGCACGGGTACTCCCTCGGGTGTCGGCTTTGCCCGCGTGCCGCCGGTATTTCTCAAGCCCGGCGACAAAGTCGAAGGCGAAGTCGAGGGGATCGGCACTTTGGAAGTGGAAATCGTCGCGCCGTAAAATGCTCCGCGCCTCCGCCGACCAATCGTGTTTTTCGCGGCGCGCAATGATGGCTTTGGGTCGCGCCGGTTTATTTGACTTGCGAATATCGCTCTGTTAATTGTGCACTTCGATGCTAGGGGTGTCTGCGGCGCAGACTGAGAGCCTGTTAAGGTAACCCTTCGAACCTGATCCGGGTCGCACCGGCGTAGGGAAGCGTGAGAGTCAAAGTCGCGTCCGGCGAACGCCGGCGAGACATACTTGAAACCGTATTCCCTGGCCACTTCCAGTGGTCCTAGCGGATACGGTTTTTTGACTTTAATGAAGCTCATCATCAACGGCGAAGACCAAGAAGTGGCCGACGGCTTGAGCGTGGCGGGTCTGTTGGAGCAGCTTCAGATCCGACCGGCGCGTGTAGTCGTGGAACGCAATCGAGATATCGTTGCGCGCGCCGCCTACGACTCTACGATGCTGGTCGCGGGCGACGCTCTGGAGATCGTTCACTTTGTCGGCGGAGGATCATGATGGAAGATTTTTTACGGATCGGAGAAGCCAGCTATCGTTCCCGGCTGATCGTCGGCACCGGCAAGTACAAAGATTTCGAAGAGACGAAACGGGCTATTGAAGTATCCGGCGCCGAGATCGTCACCGTGGCGGTGCGCCGGGTCAACATCACCGATCCGAACAAGGAAAATCTGCTGGACTATCTCGATCCGAAAAAGTTCACGATCCTGCCCAATACGGCCGGCTGCTACAACGCGGAAGACGCCGTGCGCACTTGTCGCTTGGCGCGCGAGGCCGGGGTCGGAAGTTTGGTGAAGTTGGAAGTCATCGGCGATGACAGGACGTTGTTTCCCGACGTTCCTGCCACCCTCGAGGCCGCCAAGATTTTAGTAAAAGAAGGTTTTACGGTGTTACCGTACATCACCGACGATCCGATCACGGCAAAAAAGTTGGAGGACCTTGGCTGCGCCGCGGTCATGCCGCTGGCGGCGCCCATCGGCTCGGGCTTGGGCATTCGCAACCCGTACAATCTTCGGATCATCCTGGAGCATGCGAAAGTTCCCGTGATCGTCGACGCTGGAGTCGGCACCGCCTCGGATGCGGCGATCGCTTTGGAAATGGGCTGTGACGGCGTGCTGATGAACACGGCGATCGCCGGCGCCAAAAATCCCATTCTCGATGGCCGAAGCCATGCGCCTCGGGGTGGAAGCCGGCCGCAAAGCGTATCTCGCCGGAAGAATCGCCAAGAAGCTTTACGCGACCGCATCGAGTCCACTCGACGGCCTCGTGAACTAGCGTCGTGTCCGTTCCGGATTTCGACGTTTATCTCGTGACCGATCGCACGCAGACCCGCGGGCGCGATCTCCTCTGGGTCATCGAGCAGGCGCTCGACGGCGGCGTCCGCGCGGTTCAACTCCGCGAGAAGGACTTGGGCGGCGCAGAATTATTCGGCCTAGCCGAAAAAATCGGAGCGCTTTGCGAACGCTACGACGCCGCGCTGCTGATCAACGACCGCATCGACATCGCGCTTGCGGTCGATGCGGCGGGCGTGCAGCTCGGCAAGCTCTCGTTGCCGATCGGAACCGCGCGCGCGCTGCTCGGTCCGAATAAATGGATCGGCGCTTCCATCCATTCTGTCGAGGAGATTGGTCCGGCCGAGCAAGACGGCGCCGACTTTTTGGTGTTCGGCCCGGTTTATTTCACCCCTTCCAAAGCAAGCTTTGGCGCTCCGCAAGGCGCGGCGGCTTTAAGAAGAATTGTGGACGTGAGCGCGATTCCGGTGTATGCAATCGGCGGCATCACAAGGAAAAATGTCACAGATGTGCGGGATGCGGGAGCCCGGGGCATCGCCCTGATTGCCGCGATCATTGGCTCGGCGCAACCGCGAGATAGTGCACGCGCCCTCCTTCGCTCGTTCAAGGAATAGTCACTATGCACACGGCCCAAGAAGTCATTGCTTACTTGCAAGGAAGTCTGCTCGTATCATTGACGATCGCCTTCGTCGCGGGCTTCGCCGCTGCCAAAACCGTGGCCTATGAAGGCCGCTTCGGCGCGATCTTTTTCCTGGTGGTCGGCCTGCTCGGTTTATTCCTGGGTGAGTTCGTGATATTCAATTTCGAGTTCGACGATTATATCGAGCCGATCGCGGAACTTCGGCTTCTCTTTGATTTGATCGCCGGGTATATAGGCTCCTTCTTCGTCGCCACGATCGTTCACTTCATCAAGCCCACCTGAGCCACCCTAGCTCAGTCGGTAGAGCAACTGATTCGTAATCAGTAGGTCGCCGGTTCGACTCCGGCGGGTGGCTCCAGTTCTTTTCAAGTACTTGCAGTTCGGCCTCATCGGAGACCCTCCGCAAGGTTTCGGGGAACGTTTCGGGTTGAGCCTCTAAAAGTGCTCTCAGAGGGGCATCCCCATCATCTCGAATATGCCGACCATAGTTTCGCTCGATCATCTCGACGGAGGTCCCACATTGCTCAGCGAGCCACTTGATGTTGACACCCACGCCCCGATACAAAAGCAGCACTGCATTCCCACGCTGATGATCTTTTACCATTCTCAATTTCTAAAAATACGCGCCTACGTCCGGTGATCCAAAATGTCGGCACCATAGGACACGATGTGCCGGTGTGGGATATCGCCGATAAATTCGGCGACGACACGACGTTGCTCGTTACAAATATGCCATAGGGACGGGATCTTGCCCATTGCCTCGGCGGCAGTGCCCTCGCGCTAATGCGCGGGCATGGGTTCGTCTGTGTCGAGCGGTCGATCAAGGAACTGGTGCGCCTGTCAGTTTTTATTCCGCGTAATGCTCGCGTCCAGCTTGCGGCAATGCAGATGGGTGAGTACAAGGCCCTCTCGCAGGGAGAAATCGAAGCCCGTTTGAAATTAGATATAAACTCATCGAGCATGATCCGAGGTTGGGAGTATTGGGCGCGGGAAGCTGGATGCAAACACTTGTTGTAGAAAACTTCTCGCTTCGATAACAGAAAGTGGAAGTGGACGAACGGATTCAAAAGTTCGCCCAAGGCATCTTTTTAAGCGATGGGATCATTAACCGCGAAAACGCGCTTGTAAAACTCTGCTGTCATTCTCCGGCTCTGGGTACGTGAGGATATTGAGCGCGTTTCTAAATTAAATCACATTGCGCTTTATACTCCCGATTTTCAAAGCACGGCGAAGTTCTATTAGGTCGTGTTTGGGATGGAAGAACTCGGTCGTAGCGAGACCACTTTTGCCGAACTGATTTCTCTCAGCGATGGGTACATTGATTTTAGCGTCGTGGGTTTTAGATCGCGCGAAATCGCCAAGCAAAGGCATTACCCCTCCAGCTTTGGTCTAAGTCACTTTGGATTTTTGGTTAATAACCGTTGATGCTGCGGCGGAGCGGCTCCGAGCGGCTGGCGCTTAGCGGGTGGAAACCATTCCTACTGTCTCGGACAAGTGGAAAGGCTCGGCATAGAAGAAACCATAGAAAGCGGCATCGTTAAGCAGCGGAGATTCGCTGGCAAACAACCCGTTCGCCTGTAAATGCCAGTCCTGTCGCAGAATGACAGTTTTGAGCGTCATGTTGTCACTGCAAATAACTAGCGAATTCCAAACCTTACCGCATGGATCGTCTTTTGCTCAAGGACACTTGGCAGGAGGAACGAAAATGCCGCCACTGCCAAAAAGGGACGACCAAGCGAGGCTTCTAATCGATATCGCGGACGTGGGTGAAAAGAAGCGGAAATTAGAAGAGTACATCAAGACAATGGAATCGCTGAACAACTCTCTTCTGGAAAGCGCAGCATACCGGGATATCGAAGCCTATAAAAATCGTGCTCCGGTCGTAAAGCTGGCGCGTTAACTCGCCTGTGAATTCGGACCAGAAGGATCATTTCCTGCCGGTCGTCAATTCTCTGACTTAGCCCGAGTTTGCACAGGTAAAACGCAAGAGCCATCGACCATTCACAGTCAACAGGCTGACCTAATCAGGGAAGTGAAAGCCATGCGCAAAATCGTAAAGGAGCCGTTTGCCCCGAAGAGACGAAATAAGTCTCGCGTCAGATTGTGGCACACGCTCTTTGCCGTGCTCTCGCTGGTTTTCCTGAAACCTCACTAGACCGATTTGGTAATTTTATTTGCTTGAGCCGACGCTCACGTTCCAACCCTAACTAAGAGAAACAATATGCGCCCGATTTCTGACACGGAACTCGAAACCCAAAAGGCTAATGCGTGTATCTGCCCACGATGCCACGATCGCATTCCTGAGCAGTTCTACTGCCGAGGCTGCGGATACGTACCGAATTGGCGAGAGAGTGTCTATAACGAAGATGATACACGCAGAGAAGCGGCGTAGGCATCCTGCTAAAGCAATTGCGGAGATTCCCCAGAAACCGTTCACTGGTTGATGCGCCGAACGATTCGATTGAGTCCCGATGCGGAATGAAACGGAATAGGACGAGAGCATTCTACGATGAATGAAAATGACCAAGCAGCTTTGAAACAGGACGAGAAAGTTTCTGACGGTTGCCAATCTCCATCCGACAAAACAAAGATCATTCCTCAACAACCAACGGAAGCCGTAGAGCAGCAGCCGCGTCCGTCAATCATCAAGGGAAGATCCAGACGAAGGAAGCGGACGGTCATTATCAGATAACTCGCGTACCAGCAGCAAGGTTGTTCGGAGCTAGACCGTAATTCTCAAACAGTTTTTTTCAGTCGAAGCCCCCGGCCGGTAGCCCCGCAGAAATGGACGAACCTCTACATGAAGGTGTTGAGCAAGCTCGTTTCCGTTGGCGATGTGAAATTGCAGGTCCAAATCGAAGCTGTTCCCAAAGACGGCCTTACCGACCAACAAATCGAAGAAACGAAGGCGGCACTGCGAGGTCTTGGCTTAACCGATGAGGTCGAGAAGGAATGAGCACCGTGCGGTGCTTGGAGGATGAGAGATGGCGGATGAGCGCGACTCAGCGAAGAACATTTTGTGCGTGGAGTGCTCTCCTGCACAGTGGGTCACTGAGCGTCACGCCCATGACCAGCACGCGAAAAAGCAAAAAAATACTGACGGAATACTGACGGGAGTAGAGGAAAACCGGAAAATCGCCTTACTGCACGATCCGTCACTGGGCGTCACAAGCGTAAACGCCGCCGAAAAAAAGAGAATAGTGATGCCAGCCGAGGTAGGGCAGAAATGTGCCCTCGGTGCTCATTTCCCATTGGCGAACACACTCGGAACGACCGCCGCCAATGCGGACTCGGCGCTCGTGTCACAATCCTGAGTGGCGGTGGTATCGAAACAAACCGGAAGCGGCACTAGATCCAGAATCAACAGTTGGCGTTTAAAAATCCCTCGGGACCGTGTCATTCTCTTCATAATTGCTCCTTCCAAAAATTACTTACGGGTTACTTGCCAGCCGAAAACAGCGGACTGTAACGGAGTTGACAGAACTGAAATTTTTCGAGAGGTTGGCGCTAACGGACTACAACGGAAAACAACGGAAATACCAGATCGCATTAGGAGGAATCATGTATCGGAGACCTGAAACCAAAGCGGCGGAAGAAAAAGTCTACAAGCAAAAACAGATCGGCGAGTTCATGACGACCTGGAAGGATTTTCCCAGGCCCGGTTTGGCCGCGTGGGCGGAGCGCCCGAAGGCGGGTTTGATGGGCACCGCGAAAAGCACGCGCTACACGCCGCGCTTTCGTCCCTTCGATATGCTCGCCATCCCCAACCAGTCGCTGGTGATCCTCGAGAACGAATATCATCGCATCGGCGTCGAGAGCGTCGTGGGCGTGCAGGACAGCTTCCACCGCTACATCGATGCGGACATGGTCTATTTTCAATTTTGCGGCAGCAGCACCGTGGAAACCGAGTTCGGCGTCTACGAGATGGAGCCCGGCGATGTGATGCTGGTTCCCGGCGGCATCGCCCATCGCTCGATTGGACGCAACGATAGCCTGCGCTACTTCTGTCAAAGCCACGAGGCGGTGGACTACGTGATGAAAGAGGACCAGTACACGAGCTTGACCAGCTTCGAGGTGCGGCGCATCGGCGGCCCCAATTGGACGGCACCGCAGACTGCGCCTGCGAAGGGACAGATCGTAGAGAAAATGCATTTCTGGGACGACCGGCCGGACGACCAGACGGTGGTGGAGCGCGATTACGAATCGCTCGTCGGCGTGGCGGGACTGCGGCGCGGCGAGCCGGGGAGTCACGTGCGTAAGCTGCGCGCGTTCGACCACTTCACGGCGATCGTCGGCAAGGGGCGCGAAGACGCCGGCACCCAGCCGCTGATGGAATCGGCCAATATGCGCATCCGCACCTACAACATGCAGGACGAGCAATTCGCCTTTCATCGCGCCTTGCGCAGCGAAGAAGTGCGGATTCAGTTCCGCGGCGACGCGCTCGATCTCTCCGAGTTCGAAAACGTCGAAGTCTCCCCCGGCGAGATCACCATCATCCCGCTCGGCATCTCCCACAGCGTGATCAGCATCCCGCCGGAAGACGAGAATTTCCTGCGGCTAAACTTCTACAGCAAAGTGCGCTGGCACGTGCCCATCGATCCGACCAGGCACTATTTCGACAGCCGGTTTGAGATCAAAACGACCGTGCACAAGCAGGCCGAGTGGAGGGAGAAGCTGGCGGCGGCGCGGTGAGTTGAAGAACGAAGCACACGTCGGTGTTGCCCGGTTTCGTTTCGACCTTTCGAGAATTCTCGAAACGTGGAAATGGGCTTGAAACTCGGCGTTGAACCTAGAACCCAGATGTTTTGAACCGCCCTGACGCTTTGAACGGAGCGCAGCGGTTGAACGGCTTGAACGATTTGAACGCCATTGATAGCCCCCATGCCGATTCAGATTGACCGGAATAGAGCAGAGAATCTTGAGCCTCAATTCAACGAGGCGCTCGAACTTGTGCGCAACGAATTTGACGGGCTCGACGCACATCGCGGGTACCGAAACGCGTTCGCACGGCTGCTGAAACCGGATCCGCTTGGGCGGGTGCCGATGATGGGTACCGACCAGCGCGAAATGTTCGTTCCCGAGCTGCGCCGCACCATAGAGATGTCGGTGCCTAAAGACGGTCACATCTTCGACTTCGGAGCAGGCGACGGTCAAACTTTCGCCTTAGTCGCGGATTCAGTGCCGCGGGGCACGCGCGTCTCCATCGAGGAACCCAATCCCGAATATCTCGCAAGCTATCGCGCTTTTCTAAAAACAAGGGCGCATTTGCGGCCCGGCATGGCGATGGAGGAAGAATTTGACGAGATCGATGCGGCGGCCGCGCGCTCGGGGGAAGACCTGCCGTCGGACGGCAGTATAGACCTCGCCCTCGCGATGCACATGATCTATTTCGTCAACGACTTTGCCGGCAGCATCGCGAGGATGGTGCGCTTCTTGAAGCCCGGCGGTGTGCTGTTCGTCGTGGTGACCGACGAAACCGTCGGCTATACCGGCCTCGCGCTGAAAAGTTTTATCGACCGCGGGGGCGAAACCGGCGACAACGCGCGGTATCTCTCCGTTATCGACGAACGCCGCCGCTTGCTGGAACTACCCGCGCAAGGCGGCGGTGCTATTGCCGCGGCGCTCGCTGCCGCGGGAGCTCCGGTGGAAATCAACGTGCGGCGCCAGCCGAGCCGACTCTACGGACACAGTCTCGCCGACCTGATCGCGCTCTCCTCGATTGCGAACCTCGCCAACGTCGAAGACCTTGAAAAGTTCGAGGCCGCAGCTTCACTGCTGCGTCACAACCCTGAAGCCGCGGACCTGCGCATCGAAGACGACGGCCCCCGCAAAGGCATGTGGAGCGTCACCCAACCGCAATGGGTCGCAGTTCTTCGTCGGACGCGCTAGCAGGCTATCCGCCCATCGGCGGCATTTTGGGAAATTTGGTCAGCGCCGGATTCATGTGATCCCAAGGCTGGGCACTCGATGTGAAGATGTCCAAGGTCGGCTGATACAGGCTCGGGTCATCGAGGCTCCCGGCCGTGATCATCGCGAGGTCCGGCATTGCGCTGGTCTTTCCGAACAAACTCGAACCGCACTCCGGGCAAAAACCGCGACTCAACGTATTACCACTGTCCGCTTTGGTGTCGTAATACTTGACCGCACCCGTGATCTTTAGCGCCCCGGCCGGCAGTCCGATGTCAGGTTCATACGCACCGCCGCTTGATTTTTGGCAATCGCGGCAGTGGCAATTGCCCATGAAAATCGGATCGGCCGAACATTCGTAGCGCACGCGGCCGCACAGGCAGCCTCCGGCAAATTTGATAGCCATGGTTTTTACTCCTCGCTTGTCCGTCAATTCTCAGCACACTTTTACCGCCGATAGATCGAAAAATCGATGGCATCCACTTTCAACTCGACGGAGGCATGCAGCGAATCAGTGCCTATGCTGGGCCAGGACCAGCGTCGGGCGCTGATGCTTTCCATGCAGAGCCCATTGAGATACTGTTCATGACCTGGCCGTTATCGACAGATCGCCTCCAATCGCCGGCGCAGTTCGTTGCGGATCTTCCCCAAGTGCGAGACTCGTGATTATTGTCGGCACCAAACACGGCTCTCATTTTGAGATTTTGAGATTTCTCAAAACCCGCAGGCTCGCCCATAAAACGGGGCTGCAGTCTGACGGCTCGAGCCGAGAAAGTGAGCGGGTCTGAACGACTTGAACGGAGCGCAGCGGTTGAACGACTTAAACGGTTTGAACCTCGTTCTCTTGACCTGTTCCCTGTTGCCTATTTACACATGACAATACCCTTCCGGCCGCGCTGGTATTTTTTCGTCGCGCTCGTCTCCATGACGTTCATCGGGCCGCTCTCGCTCCATCTGTTTATTCCGGCCATGCCGGCGGTGAAGGAGGCCTTTGGCGTCTCGACCGGCATGGCGCAGCTCACGATGTCGCTCGCGATGCTGTCGATGGCGTTCTTTACGGTCGCGTACGGCGGCTTGTCCGACCGCTTCGGGCGCAAGCGCGTGCTCCTCGGCGGGCTGGTGCTGTTTACCTGCGGCGCGGCTGCCTGCATGGTCGCCGGCAACCTGCCGATGCTGCTGGCGGGGCGCATATTGCAGGGAGCGGGAGCCGGTTGCGGCGTCGTGCTGGCGCGCGCCATCGCGCGCGATGTCTACGGCCAGGAGCGCGTTGCCCAGGTGATCGCGTATCTCACTGCCGCCTACGTGCTCGGCCCGATGTTTGCGCCACTGATCGGCGGCCAACTGACGACGCTGTTCGGCTGGCGCGCGCTGTTCGTGCTTGCGTCGGTCGTGGGTCTGCTGGTGATCCTCGCGGTGACCTTCGCGGTGCCGGAAACCCGCGCTCGCAGCGCCGCTGCACCGCGCAGTGTATTCGCAGGCTACAAGTCGCTGCTGATGCGGCGCCGCTTCGTGGGCTTCATGCTACAGCCCGGACTGTCGTCGGCCGCCTTCTTTACTCAGGCGACCGCGGCATCGTTCCTCGCCGCCGAGCATCTCGGCGCCGATGCATCCGAGATCGGCCTGTGGTTCTTCGCCTTTCCGATCGGCTTCATGGCAGGAAGTTTCATCTCAGGTCGCATCGGCGCCAGCCGTTCGATCGAATTCATGACCATGCTGGGCGGCTTGCTCGGTGTCGCCAACGGCGCTCTACTCGTCGGCTGGCTCTATTTCGGCGGCGTCTCGATGGCCGCGCTCTACATCCCCGGCATGTTCGTCAGCCTCGCTCAGGGACTCTCCATGCCATACGCGCAAGCCGGCGCGATGGCGGTCGATCCTCAACTTGCCGGCTCGGCTTCCGGCGCGGTGGTGTTCTCGCAGTTCTTCTGGCCGGCGGCGCTGCAGCAGCTCACCGGGTTGCTCGCGGACGGCACCTGGCTGCCGATGGCGTCGGTACACTGCGCCGCCGTGACCGGAGCGCTGCTCGCCGCCTGGATGGCGGTGCGAGCGAAGAGCTAGTGTTTTAAGCACAGTTGTCCTGAGCGCCGTCGAACTATGAGCGGAGTTTTTACAAGTCTGCCGCAAGGGAAAAATCCTTCTTAGATCCCTCACATCTCGTTCGGGACGACACGCCGGGCGTGTCGCTTGGCGCCCTTGCGCCTTGGCGCGAGCAACTCCTGATCCCAGGCGAATTAGCTAACCAAGCTCGAATTCCGCGCTCTGGATGTCCCCGCCCCAGACGTCCACTGGAGTGCCGCTGGGGTAGACGATCGGTTGATGAGCCGCGTCATCGAGACGGCGGTGGGCCCAACCAAACTCTACGGCAAAACCTCCCGGGGTTTGCACGTAAACATGTACGGTTTGACAATTGGGATGGCGGCCTGGTCCCATGCCGATCGGTGCTCCGTGGGTGCGCATGAAGTGATACGTGCGCATGACGTCGTCGAGCGAATCGACTTCGAACATCACATGTTGCAGGCGGGGAGACTTCCCCGGCATGCACGGCGCGAAAGCGATGCTGTGATGCCGCGCGTTGCAGCGCAGGAAACACAAGCGAATATGGTCGTCGATGCAGACCCAGTCGCTCAAGCGAAAGCCCAGCACACCGGTGTAAAAATCGTGCGACCGCTGGGTATCCTTAACCGTGAGCAGTGCGTGACCCAAGCCTGTGACGTTGAGCGCGCGCGTGTACCGCACAGGCTCTTTCTCGGTCTCGAAGCCGTACGATAGAGCCAGAGAATGGCCGTCGGGATCCTTGAACTCGATAAAGTCGGCCACCTGCCGTTCGAGACATTCCTCCCGGCTGCCTGGGCGCCAGTTTATGGCTTTGGCCGCGAGCCTAGTTTTCCACTCGGAAAGCGCGTCGGGCCCGCCGACGTCAAAGGAAATGTAATTCAGCACGGGCTCGGGAGCGGTGCGCGCGGCCAGGCGATGTGGATAGCGATCGACCCGCGTGTAGGTAACGGTTCCGTCGGGCGAGTTGTTGGTCGGAAAACCAAGTATGTCACGAGAGAAACGCGCGAACGTTTCGCGATCCGGCATGCCGACACCAATCTGCATAATCTCTTTTATCGTGCTCATGGTAGATTTCCTTTCGCCGCAAAACACCGCGGCGGAAATATATTCTCTTAATCGCTCAGGTTCTACAACAGGTCTCAGCTCAGAAAGGACGCGATCCGATGGCGAGCAGCAACGTTATATGTCCGGGCAAATTCAGGGATAATCAAGATATCATTAAAAGAACCCGAGGTTATGACTCCGATGCCACGATGACTGAGACAGACAACTTGGTTGACACGGTTAACAAAACTCATTTACAGTCAAATATACTTTTGAGATACAACGAAGGAGGTCGGTATGATCGTCGAGAACCATGCCAAGGGACAAATCTCGTGGCCCAATAAGGATCGCGTCGCCGTCGCGGTTACTTTTGACTTTCAGGGCGGCGAGCCGGTGCGGCCGGGAGCGAACGGAAAGTTAAACAACGAGGACTACGCGGAAGGAGAATACGGACCGAAGACCGGCATCTGGCGGATCCTGCGCATGCTCGACGAGGTCAACGTCAAGACCACTTTTCTCACCTGCGGCGGGATCGCGGAAAGATACCCCGACGCAATGAAAGCGATCGCCGAGCGCGGCCATGAAGTCGCGGGGCACGGCTACCACCATGAAATTGCCCGCGATCTGACCCGCCAGGAAGAAAAGGATTGCATCCGGCGCACCACCGACATGCTCATGAAGCGAACCGGAAAAGCTCCGATCGGTTGGCGCACGTGCACGCAGAGCGACGACACCGTCGAGCTGCTGATGGAAGAAGGGTACGTGTGGAACAGCAATTCGTTCGCCGACGATCTGCCGTTCGTGTGGGAAAACGAAGAGTCGCGGCTGGTCGAGCTGCCGCGCCAGCCGTTCGGCGACGGCCGACTCTATGGACATCAGAACCGGGCGGGCGATCATCCGGAGAACGCGCTCCGGCTATGGAAGCGCTTCTTTGACGACCTTTACGCCGAATCGGCGAGGGCGCCGATGTTCACGACCTTCCAACTGCATCCGTATGTGTCGAGCCGGCTCGGCAGAACCAGCGCGCTCAAAGAAATGATCGAATACATGAAGGCCCACCATGGCGTGTGGTTTGCCACCGGCATAGAAATCGCGGAATGGTGGCTCGAGCAAAACTTTTCAGAAAAACCCGCGCGCCTGCGCATGGCCGCGGCTTCCTGATTCGAACACGCAGCGCGCGGATGCCGAGCGAAACTTTCTCCGCCTCAGCCGGCATCCGCGCTCCCTTCTCACATTTTCCCGATGCGCGTCCAAATCTCGGAGTATCTCGCGTAAAGCATGTCCTGAGCGACGCCGAAGGGCCGCGAAGACCGCGACGGAAACCCTGCTTGTCATCATTTCGAACGAAGAGAGAAATCTTTCTTAGATCTCTCACATTTCGGTCGAGACGACACGCACCGCGTGTCGCTTGACGCCTTTGCGCCTTGGCGGGAGAATTTCTGAATCCGAACGTCCAGCGCAGGACCAGGCTGGCTCAAGTCATTCGCGTCGGGAGCTTGAAGGACGGCAAGGTGACCATCTTCGTGCCGCCGCACAAAACTGACGGGTTAGCTGGTTCATGCCCATGCTTAGGTTTGATAGGGAAGATTTTTGCAGTATTCATCAACTCCAGACTTGAGCCCTCGGGTGAGCCTTTCTGAACCCGGGAGCCGGCGTGCGATTTACGAGGTGCGCGCCGCAGTTTTGATTCAACGCGTAATTTTTACGGTGGATTTGATTTTGCAATTTACTGCTGAAAGGCCCGGCGTCCTATTGCGCTGCGGCCAGCCTAAATTGTCATGTATCCACCCTCGGAGGTGCGCATGCTGCGCTTGACCTTGGCTGCCGGCCACTATGATCGGACAGAGGCGCTCCGCGACGGTCGGGTCCGCGCAGAGGGCATCGACTTGAGCTACATCATGCTGCGCGTGGAAGAAATTTTCTGGCGCATGGCTCAGCACCGCGAGTTCGACGCCTCGGAGTTCTCGCTCGGCGGGTATGTGGTGCGCCGCGGGCGCGGCGCCGACGACCTCGTCGCGATCCCGGTTTTTCCGTCGCGCTTCTTCCGGCAGTCGTGCATCTTCGTCCACGAGGGCTCGGGCATCCGCAGCCCGGAGGGCCTTCGCGGCAAGCGGATCGGCGTACCCGAGTACCAGATGACGGCCGCGGTGTGGGCGCGCGGTATCCTGGCAGACGACTATGGGGTACGTGCCGCCGATGTTGAATGGGTGCAAGGCGGGCTCGAGGAGCCCGGGCGCGTTCCATTCGAGCCCGCCGAGCCGGCGGGAGTCACGGTGGGCTTCGCGCCCGCGGACCGCTCGCTGGCGCAAATGCTGGAGAGCGGAGAGATCGACGCGCTGGTCACGGCCAGGACGCCCTCGACATTTCAGCGGGGTGGTAGGGCGGTGCGGCGGCTCTTCGGGAATCCTTTCGAGGTCGAGCGCGACTATTTCCGCCGAACCGGCATTTTCCCAATCATGCACACCCTGGTGGTCAAGAAAGAGATCCTCGAGGCCAACCCCTGGGTCGCGTTTACCTTGTTTAAGGCCTTCTCGGAAGCCAAGGATCTGGCGATGGCGGACCTGACCCAGACAAGCGCACTGCCGCTCAGTCTACCGTTCCTCGTCGAGCACGCCTACCAGACCATGGACCTGATGGGCGAGGACTTCTGGCCATACGGACTTGAGAACAATCGGCGCACGCTCGAGACGTTCGTGCGCTACATGCACGAGCAAGGACTGATCCCACAGCCGATGACAGTCGAAACCCTGTTCCCGCAGAGCACGCAGCGGACGTTCAGGGTGTGACGCGAAGCGGGAAAGCCAATTGGGTCTGCCTTTCAAGTCTCCAGTTTCTGAGCGAAGCCGTGAGAAGCAGCTGTGATCATCCTTCTTGCAGGATCGCTTCGGCGTCGATCGTGATCTCAACCATGTTGCCGGCGACGACGCCACCCCTGTCTAAAGTGCTGTTCCATCTCACGCCGAAGTCGTGGCGATTGATCATGGTGGTGGCGGAAAAGCCCGCCCTAGTCTTCGGACCCTTATCCACGCCATCTTCCCACCATGGAGTCTGCCACTGTCCTAGATAATGGACGCGCAGCGGCACCGTGCGGGTTATACCTCGAATCGTCAACTCGCCCGTGAGAACCGCTTCGTCCGCGCCGGTCAATTCCACGTGCTTCCCTGCGAAGGTAATCTTCGGATGTTTCTCCACGTTGAGAAAGTCCTCGCTCTTGAGGTGGGCGTCGCGCGCCGCTTCACCTGTCCAAATTCCAGAAGCTTCGATCGTGGCCTCGACGGAAGTCGCGCCCGGGTCCGCCTGATCGAAGACAAGCGTGCCGTGAATATCTTTGAAATGGCCGCGGACGAAAGTCACCATCATATGACGCACAGAAAACTCCGCCGCGGTATGCCCGGGTTCGAAAAACCATTTGGCCATAATCCGCTCCTTTCAAGTAAAGACATTATCTCGACTCGTTTTACCCTAACGCCTACCGCACCGGATTCAATCTCATCAGCCGGTTTTCGAGGCAACAGGCATTAGGCAGCAGGCAACAGGGAAACATCCCAGCGGAAGTTGCTTTTTAAGCCCGCTCCCTTCGGAGCACACAATTCCGCTCGGGCCGAGTCACGATTCGGTCACGGTCTTACAGTTCAGCGTTGCAGCTTGTTCACGTGGCACGGTCCGTGTAATAGTCCGGTCATCACTGCCGAGGAGTCAGCCATGGAGAGCAGAGCCGGAAGTGCGCAGCATCAACGACCCCGCTTCGGTTACTTGCACCATATCAGTCTACCGTGCCGCGATGTGGAAGAATCAAAGCGATTTTATACCCAGGTATTGGGTGGGGAACTCTACCATGACATTCCGGGATTCGCCGAGGTACGCATCGCCGACATTATCTTCGGCATGTCTCAGCAATCCGGCGGTTGGACGGGGCCGACGGTGGAGTACCCGCATTACGGACTGAATGTCGACGGAAGAAATTTTGCGCTGGCCCGCCGCTGGCTCGAGGCATGCGAAGTGCCTCAGCACGGCTGGACTCGAAACCACAAAACCGCGCTCCTCTATTTTCGCGATCCTTCCGGCAATCTACTCGAGATCTACTGCGACAGCGGCTACGAAGACATTGGCGAGCTGGCGCTCGGACCGCGCCAGGGCGGGACACCGCTGCCGCTGGAAGCGCTCCAGTATCGATGGAACGGAACCGTGGGAAATGCCGCCGAGCGGCCGCGCATCCATTCCTTCGGTCACCTCAGCATGCCGGTGCGCGACATCGAACAATCCAAGCGCTTCTTCATCGAGGTGATGGGCGGCGAACCGATGTCAACGAGCGATCCAGAGACGTTCACCGAGGTTCGCGTCGCCGGCGCGGTCGTCGGCTTGTCGACGCGCGGGGGCGCGCCGACTGGGCGCGATGTCGAATATCCGCATTACGCGTTTCACGCCGACGCGGAGAATTTCCTGCCGATGATCGAGTGGCTCAAATCCCGCGGGGTGGTCACGCCGGGCCCGTGGACGCGCGACGGCAAGAAAGCTTTGATGTACTTTCGCGATCCATCCGGAAACCTGCTCGAGATCTATTGCAGCGGCGATTTTCCGGCAGCGTCGACTTTTCCGCGCGGCATCAAGCAAGGCGGTACTTACAACACGGATTACGCCGATTTGTACTACGACTGGCGCGGCTAGGTTCGTACATTACTGCCACGGGCCGTCACGTCCTAGAGCAATCCTTCAGCGTGAAGTCGCGGCTGACGCGGCATCGTCGTCGCGCAGCATTAGTAATAGTAGACCTAGGCAAGTCTGACACGAATGCTCCTCAGTTGTGATCACGCCTGTTGTGAATCATGATCCGCGATTTGCCGGATTACGCATGGGTTCAATTACGCATATTTGAAGGAGGCATCGTATGAGACGGATTGTTTTCGTACTGGTTGCGGTTGTAGCGTTGGCCGGCATGGTCGCCTACATGGCCCCCGCATCTGGACAGGCCAAAAAAGGGACACGGGACGACTTGGCGGGCAAGCTTGCTCGGCGCGAGGTCCAACGCTCGCCCTTATCGATTCCAAAACGCGAGATGGTGCAGGTGGAGACGTTGATTCCGGCGGGAGTCGAGTCCGGATGGCACATTCATCCAGGAGAAGAGGTCGGCTACATCATCGCAGGCCAGGTCGAGATGATGGTACAGGGACGTACGACCGTAGTACTGAACCCGGGCGATGGATTCCTGATCCCGCCGCGGACCCCTCATAATGCGCGCGACATCGGCCCGGAAACCGGGCGGATGCTGTCGACTTATATCGTCGAGACAGGCCAGCCGATCGCGACGTTCGTGGACAAACCCGTTCAGAGATAGCTCGTGCTAGCGAGGGTCATAGGATGCCATCTGCTCAAGACCGTGCCTGTAATCGACGACGGAGTTGAAGTTTCGCAGCGCCCAGGTCTCGGCGGGATACAGAAGATGATCTGATTGCACGGTACAGCGAAGTCCGACGGTGAGTAGCCGGCGGCAGCGTCAGACCTTCCGCTCCTCGGAGATCGTACCGCAGGTCATTTTCATCTTTTCGCATGGTTCGTTAGCTGTCCCACCCTCAGTCACCACGAAACACTCTTTGAATAATCTCTATTCGCTTCTCGTCTCCATCGTCAGGGGTTATTTGCGTTGTCGTTAACCCTGTCAGAATCACTTTGCTACTACACCACGGCGCTCGGCCGGTTGACGCCGCGGCCTATTTTTGGGTACGTTGCGTCCCGGATCCCCGGAGGCTCGTTGTCCTGCAACGCGAGGCGCGGCGGAAAAAAGGATTTATGGTCAAATCTCATCATTTACACGGACTGAGCGCATCCGATTTTGCGGGGTCGGCGGCGCGCCGTTTGGTCTATTGCGGAGACAACGAGATTGCAAGGTCACTGAAAGGACAGAATAGTGACTGGATCATTGCTCCGTTGCCGAAGACATTCAGCGACAGTCCGGCGGTCGTTGTCGCCGATGATCTAAAGGTCTTCACCGACGACTTGCGCGACGCGGTCGCGAACGATCACGCCCGGTTCATTTACCTATCCCAGTCGGCGGAAAATCTGTCCGACGCGCCGCAGGTTCTCCCGGTCTTTGGTTTTCTGGCAGGTCCGGTGCGCATCGAGACGCTTTGTCGCGTTATTGCGGCGGCATTCGAAAATCTCGCGCTGAGTCACCGGCAAGCGCGGCTCGAAAGCGAGCTCGAGCGCGCCAAAAGCGAGATCCATCAGCTCAACGAAATCGGCATAGCGCTCTCGACGGAACGAGATCGCGAAGCGTTGCTTGACCTGATCCTGCAGAAGAGCCGAGAAATTACCAACAGCGACGCGGGTTCGCTCTATTTGGTCGAGCAAGACGACCAAGGGGGCAGGCGGCTGCTCTTCAAGTTTGCGCAAAATGACAGCATGAATATTTCCTTCCGTGAATCGGTCCTGCCTTTGGATAGTTCGAGCGTGGCCGGTTACGTCGCTACGACCGGCAATGAGATTCGTCTTGCCGATGTCTATCAAATCCCACCGTCTTTTCCTTTTGACTTCAATCGCAAATTCGACGAGGAAACCGGCTACCGCACCAAGTCGATGCTCGCCGTGCCGGCGAAGGATCCTCGCGGCGAGATTATCGCGGTGGTCCAACTGATTAATTGCAAGCGCAATTTCGATGCGCGGCTAGGTCAACAAAACGTCGACGACATCGTGATTTCTTTTCCGGAAGAGTGCCTTGTTCTCCTCAGATCCCTGGCGAGTCAAGCGGCGGTGGCGATCGAAAATATCCACCTCTACGAAAGCATCGAAACGTTGTTCGAAGGCTTTGTCCGGGCCTCGGTGAGCGCCATCGAGTCCCGCGATCCGACAACCCATGGCCACTCCTTCCGTGTCGCGGATCTCACCGTCGGATTGGCGCAGGCCGTGGATCGCGACGACTCACGTGATTTTCGCGACATCCACTTCAGTCGCGCGGAGATGAAGGAAGTACGCTACGCGTCGCTGCTGCATGATTTCGGAAAAGTGGGCGTGCGCGAGGAGATTTTAGTCAAGGCAAAAAAACTCTACCCTCTCCAGCTCGAGCTCGTGAAAGAGCGCTTCGCCTACGCGCGCAAGGAAATGGAGTGGCGGCAGAGCGAGCGACGGCTAGCCTACCTCTTGGAAAAAGGGCGGGAGGAGTTTCTCCGGCGGCAGCCCGAGTACCAGCGAGAGCTCGAAGAACAGTTGCGGGAAGTCGATGAGTTCCTGGCATTCATCGTGAAATGCAACGAGCCGACGGTTTTACGCGACGGCAATTTCAAACAATTGCAAGAATTCGCGGCGCGGGAGTTCGTTGATTCAACAGGACGACACCGCTCCTTGCTTTCGGACCAGGAGTTGCAGTTGCTTTCGATTTCACGGGGTAACTTGGACGACGGAGAACGCCGTCATATTGAATCTCATGTGACTCACACACTCAATTTTTTAAGCCGGATCCCCTGGACCACGGAAATTAAAAACATTCCGGCGATCGCCTCGGCTCATCACGAGAAGCTTGATGGTACCGGCTATCCAAACAACTTGTCTGCCGCTGACATTCCGATTCAATCCAAGATGATGACGATCGCGGATATTTACGACGCGTTATCAGCGGCCGACCGTCCCTACAAAAAGGCGGTGGCGTCGGAGTTAGCGCTCGATATTCTCTTCGAAGAGGCGAAAGAGGGGCGAGTCGACGGTGCATTGCTGAAGCTATTCCGCGATGCGGAGATTTTCCGGGTCGCATCTAACCGAAAAGCGTCTTAACCACCGCAGGTGCTGAAGGTTCATCTCTCATGAAGTCTGTCATCGTTCTCTCCGTTCGCGCCTGGGGCGCTGTTTTCATTTTCCCTGGCCGCGCTCGACCTCACTGTCTCCAGTCATAGGCTGCGTCATCGTCTTTCCTTTCCGCGCGGTGGTGAGATCACAGTCCGCCAAGATCTCCTCCTGGCTATGCTCCGCGCACCCTGCGGAAGCACTCGCGCAGCTCCTCTGTGAAAAGAGCCGGCTGCTCGAAGGCGGCGAAGGGGTCGCCCTTTTTTAGCTCGCTTTCTCCTCTGCCTCGCGCTTTCGGGCGGCTTCTCGAGGGTCGGTTATTATGTCGACCCACTTCGGGTCAGGCGAGGCCTCGGCGTCGTAGTTGTCGTGCCAGTTCCACCACTTGTACGGCGGGGTCTGGGGGTAACCCTCTGGCGAGTCCTCCCACTCCTCCTGGCGCCCGAGCGCAGTGATGTCGAGATAGTTCCAGGTGCTCCCCATCTGCTCGTCACCGCGGGCGTTGATGAAGTAGGTGCGGAACACCCGCTCGCCATCGCGGATGAACGCGTTCGTGCCGTGCCACTCGTCCACGCCGAAGTCGGTGTCGAAGCCGTCCGTGATGGTGTACCACGGCATCGTCCAGCCCATTCGTGCCTTCAGGCGCTCGATGTCCGTCTGCGGCGCGCGCGAGGCGAACGCGAGCGTGGTATCGCGCGCGTTCAGATGGGCTAAGTGGGCGACCTGGTCAGCCACGAAGGAGCAGCCGCGGCAGGCATGCTCGGGCCAGCCGAACACCCCGGGCTCGAAGAAGGCGCGATAGACGATCAACTGCCGGCGGCCGTCGAACAGGTCGAGCAAGCTCGCCTTGCCCTTGGGCCCGTCGAACTCATACTCCTTCTCCACCGCCAGCCACGGCATCCGTCGACGCTCGGCGGCCAGCGCATCACGGGAGCGGGTCAAGGCCTTCTCCTTCACGAGGAGCTGCTGGCGCGCCGCCTCCCACTCCTGCTGCGACACGATCGGGGGTGTCTTCATCGCGAGATGCCCTTTCGGCGTGCTCCCTTGTCTCTCTCTTTGCTTGTTGCCATCTTATTTCTCCTTTGTTTTCTGAAACAGACTGAGACGATTCGGTTTGAAAAATCTTCTGAACTTGCCGATGCACAGCTCGTCACTGCGCCGCGTTCGTTCCTTCTACGCCTTAGCAGTTCGAGCCTTGTTCCGAGCCACTCTTCACGTGTCCCGGTCATGTGTTTGTTTTCGTCATCTCTCTTCTCTCATTCGTTCGACTGTCCTTCTTCCGTTCGCCGCCCGTGCGATGCTAAATCTATTTCATGACTAGCACCGAGCGCGGCAGTTGCAATGAGCGTGGGAGTTACAAATGTGACGGGATTCCGATGGACTCGCTGATCACCACCGCGGCGCGGGCACTGGCGGCGGGCGATCCCCTCGGCGCGTTGAAGCGGGTCGCCCTGCGCGACGACGCGCCTGCGCTCGCGCTTCGAGGCATTGCGATGGCACAGCTCGGCGATCTCGTTCGAGCGAAGGCTCTCCTGCGACGTGCTGCGCGCGCCTTCGGTCCGAAAGAGGCCGTGGCCCGCGCGAGGTGCGTCGTCGCCGAGGCCGAGATCGCGCTTGTCTCGCGCGACCTCCGCTGGCCTGCGAAGGCGCTCGACGCGGCGCGGGCGACGCTCGAAGCGCACGCCGACCGGGCGAACGCCGCGCATGCGCGGTATGTCGAGATCCGGCGCCTCCTACTGATCGGGCGCATCGACGAGGCCGAGCGCACGCTCGCCGAGCTCGACCCCGCGCTGCTCCCTCCCGCGTCCAGGACCGCCCGCGAGCTGGTGGTCGCAGGCATCGCGATTCGACGCCTGAAGACGAAGGCGGCGCGCGCTGCGCTCGCTCGGGCCAAACGCGCGGCGCACCACGCACGCATCCCCGCACTGACGGCGGAGGTCGAAAGCGCATCCCTCGTTCTGAACACGCCCGCGGCGCGCCTGATTGACGAAGGGAAAGGAGCGACTCCTCGTGCTCGAGGAAGTCGAGAGCGTTGCTGGCATCGAAAGCATTCGTCGTGGACGCGTGCCGTCATGTCGTGCGTGACGCATGCACCTTGGTCTCGCTCGCAAGGCGTCCGGTGTTGTTCGCGCTCGTACGCGCGCTGGGCGAAGCGTGGCCCGGAGACGTGCCGAGAGACATGCTCGTAGCGCGGGCATTCGGAGCAAAGCGCGCCAATGAATCGCATCGCGCGCGGTTGCGGGTCGAAGTCGGGCGGCTTCGCACGGTGCTTCGGACGATGGGCGACGTGAGCGCGACGCAGCGGGGTTTCGCGCTGGCACCGCGCGCGCGCACGCGAGGTAGTCGTGCTGGCTCCGCCCGTCGAAGAGGAGCATGCGCGGGTGCTCGCCTTTCTCACCGACGGGGAATCGTGGTCGAGCTCGGCCCTTGCGCTTGCGCTTGGCAACGAGCCAGCGCACCGTGCAGCGGGCGCTCGACTCGCTTGAGGCAGCAGGCAAGGTGCAGTGGTTCGGTCGCGGGCGAGCGCGTCGTTGGATGACCCCGCCGGTGCCGGGATTCACGACGACATTGTTACTCCCCGCTCCACTGCCGAGTGATTAGGATGGAAGCATGAGTCAATCAGTGGCCGAGATCGTTCGCGAGTATGGACCTTTTCCGGGTGTCGACCAGAGTGCATGGAGTCACCTATGACGGTCAGCGCGTCTGGTTTGCTGCTGGAGAGAGGCTGAACGCCTTCGATCCTGCGAGCGGGAAAGACGCTGCGCTCGATCGCTGTCGCCGCGAACGCAGGAACGGCCTTCGACGGCCGGCACCTGTTCCAGCTCGCCGGGGATCGCATCCAGAAGATCGACCCGAAGACCGGCCGAGTGCTCGGCACGATCCCGGCGCCCGGCGGCGGCGATGACTCGGGGCTCACGTGGGCCGAAGGGACTCTCTGGGTGGGGCAGTATCGGGACCGGAAGATCTATCAACTCGATCCCCAGACAGGGGCGATTCTTCGCACGATCGAGTCCAATCGCTTCGTTACCGGGGTTACCTGGATCGACGGAGAGCTGTGGCACGGCACCTGGGAAGGCGACGAGAGCGATTTGCGGCGAGTCGATCCTCGAACGGGAGAGATTCTGGAGCGGGTCGAGATGCCGCCCGGAGTGGCCATTTCGGGGCTCGAGTCCGATGGCGGCGATCTGTTCTTCTGCGGCGGGGGAAGTAGCGGCAAGGTGAGGACCGTCCGCCGGCCCAAGCGAGGCTCCGGGACGGGCAGCAGCTCCAAGATTCCCCTCGCCTCCACGAGGAAGCGCACATCATCCTCGAAAAAAAACAAGTGAGGTCTGACTGGGATCATGGTCTGCTGGTGAAAGGCACTCGCCGGGAATGAAGAACTGGAAGATATCGCCGCAATGGTCCGGCCGAGCTGGGACAGACTCCTTAAGGAGGGCGATGGTAGAGGAATTGTTCCGGCATGCAGGGAGCATGGCTATCGGTTCACGAGATCGCGGCGCATCTGGGAGTGCATTACGCGACCGTGAGCCGGCGCCTCAACGGATGGAGCAGCGAAAACGAAATGTGTGATTGCAGACCTCGATGGTGCGACGCGCTTGCTTTGTCACCGGCTTAGCTTCTACACCCGCGGCCGCCTTTTTTTCTTGACCGGCTCGAGCGACGGATGTAGCCTCGGGGCGATTTCACCGCGAGGCGCCCGTATGAAGTTGGGTTCTGTGATGTTCGTGCTCGTGCTTGGCGCGCTCACCAGCGCGGCCGACGGCGCGCAATCGAAGCTCAAACTTCCTCCCGGCCTTCAGGAAAGCGCCGCTTTCATTCCCGACGACAATCCGCTCACGCCGGAGAAGATCGCGCTCGGCAAACAGTTCTTTTGGGACAAACGATGGTCGCGAAACGGCACGGTAGCCTGTGTGACCTGCCATGAGCCAACTCACGGGTGGGGCGATCCGCGTCAGTTTTCCGCGCGATGGGATGGGACACCGACGTCCCGGCACTCGCCGACGTTGGTGAATCGCGTGTTCAGCGACGCGCAACAATGGACCGGCCAGCGCACATCACTCGAAGATCAAGCGATCAAAGCATCGGACCAATCGCCGGAGTTGCTGGTCAAGAACTTGGGCGCTATTTCCCTACTATCAACAGCAGCACCGCAAGATTTTCGGCACGGATCTCAACCCCGAGGGCGTCGCCAAAGCGATCGCGGCCTACGAGCGGACGATCCTGTCGGGCAACTCGCCCTTTGATCGTTTCAATGGGGGCGACAAGAAGGCGCTGTCGGCAGCCGCGCAGCGCGGCTTGGCTCTATTCCAGGGAAAGGCCAATTGCGTGACGTGTCACGTCAGTTTCAATTTCACCGACGAAAACTACCACAATCTTGGCGTGGGAATGGATAACGCGAAACCCGACCTGGGAAGATTTACGGTGACCAAAAACGACGACCATAGAGGAGCTTTCAAAACGCCGACCTTGCGCGATGTCGCCAAACGGCCGCCGTACATGCACGACGGCAGCCTGAAGACTTTGGAAGATGTGGTCGCGTTTTACAACAAAGGAGGCACGCCGAATCAGTGGCTTTCGAAGGATATCCGCCCGCTCAATCTGACACCTGTAGAGCAAAAAGATTTGGTCGCGTTCATGGAAGCGCTGACCGGCCAAGTCGCGCCGGAAGTATCAACCCCGCCGAAATTACCGGAGTAAAGAAAGCCCGAGAACCAGCGTTGCTGCAGTCCATTGGTCCATGAGGATTCGGCGATCGCCAATCGCTGCTCAGCGACCGCGCGTTCGACATAGCGCAGAGCAGTTTCGCTCCATCAATCAATAGGATAGCCTGACAGCAACCATTTAGGAGAATTTTGATGCGAGCATTTCTTGCCGTGTGCCTTGCTCATGATGCTCGCGGGCTGCGGCGACAAAGCGAAGGATCTGTACGATACCGCGCAGCTCGAAGAGAAGCAGAACAACAGACCGCATGCGACGAAACTTTATCGGCAGATCGTAGAAGACCATCCCGACTCGCCTTATGCGAATCAGGCCAAGAACCGTTTGGCGGAGTTGGAGAAAGCGCGTCAGATGTTTCATCAAGGATCCTGCCCTGCTCTCCCTCGGAAGCGCTGACTGGCCCGGAGGAGTATCAAGCAGTAAGGAAGAACTGCTATTGGTGCAGCCATTCATCTACGATTTATTCCTTGAATTGGAAAAGTGGCCTGTCCCCTTTAGCTCTTTAGGTCGGCTGATGTGGCGCGCAGCTTGCCGGGACCCAAATCAACGGCGGAGTTGAAGTTCCACAGGGCGCAGGTCTCGGCGCAGACCCGGAGGATGACCTGATTGCACAGTTCAGAGTGTAAACCCGGATTATAAGTATTAAGGTCAGGCCGACCTTTCGCACGATCAACCGAATCGGCTGCACAGAGTAGCAGGGCTGTAACAATAGTTATGAATCCGGAGACTCCGAGTCAGACGCGTAAATTGGCCATTCTGCTGGACGTAGCCAACGCGCTCGCAAACCAGCTGCGACTTGATGATCTCTTGAGTACGATCATCGGTAAAACTGCCGAGGTGCTCGATGCCGAACGTGCCACGCTGTTTCTCTACGACCAAGCCCGCGATGAGTTGTGGAGTAAGACGGCCGACCAACTCGAGATAAGAGAGATTCGCTTTCGGATCGGCGTGGGTATTGCCGGCGATGTGGCTCGAACGCGGACTGTCGCAAACGTAGCCGATGCTTATGCCGATCCGCGTTTTAACCAGGACTTTGATAAGCAAACGGGTTTTCGGACCCACTCGGTTCTATGCATGCCTCTAAGCGGTAGTCATCAAGAACTTATCGGCGTCATTCAGGTTTTGAACAAAAAGAGTCGCACAGGATTTGATGAAGAAGACGAATCTCTGCTCGGAGGGCTTAATGCCCATATCTCGGTCGCCCTTGAGCGCGCTCAGCTTATCGAAGCCTATATCGAAAAGGACCGAGTTCTGGAAAGTCAAAACAATGCCAAAACTAAAATGATCGATCACCTTTCGCACGAATTGAAAACACCCCTGGCGGTGATATCCGGCTCTTGCGGATTACTGCAAAAATTGGCCGCCACACAGGACCCGCAGCGAACCCATATTATCGCGGAACGACTGCAGCGAGCGATCGGCAGACTGGTAGAGCTCCAGCTGGAGGCCTGTGACATTGCCGCGCAAAGACCATTTACTGAGGAAATCGTGCTGACGGATTGGTTGCGGCGCTGCCAGGACCTGCTCGAGAGCATCGTCGACGCGCAACACGCGCCGGCTTGGTTGCAGGAACGGCTGGCGCAGAGGATCGCTGAAACATACGCTCAGGATGCGAATCAGCGGCCCGAGACGTTGCTGATGGATGTCTGGATTCCCCAGGCAGTGGAAGCGATGCGCCCCGATTTCAAACATCGTCTGATTGCTTTGGAAAAGACACTTGAAGCAGTTCCGGCCGTATATCTTCCCGAGCCATTACTCTTCAAATCTTTTCGCGGCTTGTTGCGCAACGCGATCGAAGCCACGCCCGACGGTGGAACCATAAGCCTGACCTTGCGCGAAGTGAGCGGCAACGTGAGACTGGATATTCGCGATAGCGGCGTCGGCATTGACACGGAGCTACAAGAACATCTATTCCATGGTTTCATACATGCGGGCACCACCGATCGCTATTCGTCGGGCCGACCCTACGACTTCGGCGCGGGCGGCAGGGGACTCGACTTACAACGACTCAAGCTTTTTTCGGAGCGTTATGGTTTCAAGCTTTCTTTCGCCAGTAAGGTTGGCGCGGGCAGCGTATTTTCGCTCGACTTTCCGCCGGCCCTGTTGAGGCCGCGTGACCGTTAGGACGAAACCACGGAGCAATTATGGCTGAAAAACTTGCGCCGGCGGCGGCCGTTTCGGAAGATTTCTTTCGCGCGCTGGACACCCAACTTTTGGTCCACGAGTTGAAAGGACCGCTCTCATTGATCGAGGCGGCGGCCCGTACCCTGATCGAACAAGCCGGGCGAATGGGACCACTGACCGAGCGGCAAGAAAAAGCGATAAAGCGCATTCTTCGTGGAACCCTGCGAGGAAGGACACTGGTCAATCAACTGCTGGAAATCGGACGGGCCGAATCGGCGCAGTTTTCGTTGGCGTCTTTTGATGTCGGCGAGGCTGTGCTCAAAACATTGATCGAATCTGTCGAAATCAGTGATGCCCAACTCGCCGCTCGCCTGAGCGAAGCCACCGCGGGCGATGCGCAGCAGGCGGTGCTTGCACACGCTGGAGTCACAATGAAAATAGCTCCGGAGGCCAATCGGCTGCGAATTTTTCAGGATCCGGTCAAATTCGCTTTGATCGTCGGTAATTTGATCCAGAATGCATTGCATTTTCGCCGCCGATGGCTGGAGGTTGTTGTGGATCGAGAAGGTGCTGACCTGATAATTTCGGTGCAGGATGACGGTCCGGGTATTCCACCCGAGCACCATGCGGCTGTTTTCGAGCGTTACAAACAGCTGCCCATCCATGAGGGTTTCGAGCGAAAAGGCCATGGCCTGGGATTGGCGGGAGCGCTGATCCTAGCACGCCGGCTCGGCGGCGATATTTTTCTTGACAGCGTACCAGGTCAAGGCGCGACCTTTCGATTTAGAATCCCGGTGAATCGGGCAAAACCCAATGGAGCTGATTGACTGTCACGGAACATCCGACTGTTGGAATATTGAGATTCAGGCCTATTATTGTATGCAGGCCGACTCTTGTAATGAGTCGGCCGGTTGGTGTCAGTCAGTAACGCAAGAGCTCACCCGAGGTTGCAAGCCGGGATGTAAAGATTTAAACGAAGGGCTCGTGTGTTTTAAACCGGGGACGATGGTGTACAGGAAGCGATCCCGAACGACGCTGTTAGTTGATCCACTTACTGGCGTGTTGTAAACGATTCTGCTGACTGCGTTATGCGGTCGGCTGATCGTCGCTCTAAATTCTAGGTGAAGGAGAAAATAGATGGCGGAAAATACTTCCAATGCACGCATACAGGGGCTTCGGATCTTGGCCGTGGATGACGAGCCGGACATTTTAGAGACGATTGTCGATGTGCTCGACGGCGCAACGGTCGATTGCGCTAGAAGCTACCAAGAGGCTATGGAACGATTAAATCCCGGTGAGTCCAGGACACCGGCAAATGTGAAATACGATCTGGCGATTCTCGATATTATGGGCGTGGACGGCATGGCTTTACTGAGCCAAACCGTGAACCAACGTATTCCCACCGTGATGCTGACTGCCCATGCGATGAATCCACAAACCCTGAAAGCATCCATTGTCAACGGCGCGTTATCCTATCTGCCGAAGGAAGAGCTCGCCAATCTCGCCGAGCACATCGATGATGTTTTGGATGCGGTCGAGAAGGGACAGTCGACCTGGAAGCGGCTATTCACGAGGTTGGGAAAATTCTTCGAAAAGGGTTTCGGACCTGCCTGGACATCGGACGACCCCGAATTCTGGAGATATTACTATGGACCAATGATTTGACGCCGACCTTGCGCGATGTCGCCAAACGCCGCCGTACATGCACGACGGCGGCCTGAAGACTTTACAACAGAGGCACGCCGAATCAGTGGCTTTCGAAGGATATCCGCCCGCTCAATCTGACACCTGCAGAGCAAAAAGATTTGGTCGCGTTCATGGAAGCGCTGACCGGCCAAGTCGCGCCGGAAGTATCAACCCCGCCGAAATTACCGGAGTAAAGAGCTGGACAACTGGCGTTGCTGCAGCCCATTATCGACGATCGCTGCTCAGCGACTGGGCGGTCCACATAGCGGGCGGGACACCAACTATTTAGGAAAATTTTCAGGCGAATATTTCTTGCCGTCTGCCTGGTCCTGCTGCTTCGCGGGCTGCGGCGATAAAGCGAAGGCTTTATGCGATACCGCGCAGTTGGAAGAGAAGCAGAACAACAAGCCGCACGCTACGAAACTTTATCGGCAGATCGTAGAAGAATATCCGGATTCACCTTACGCGAATCGGGCGAAGACTCGTTTGGCCGAGTTGGAGAAAGCGCGTTAAATATTCACCAAAGCCTCTGCCAAAAAAGGGGAGGCCGTCAACGCGCCGGCTTCATTCATCGGAATACCGCCCGGCCCGGCCGTGTTCGCCGGGCCCCCGTGTTTATGGTCATGGCCCAACTCGGCGCTGCGCCGTTTTCGATGGTTCAGAAACGTTGAAACAGCTCGATTGGATTCCCTGACGGGTCATCGATGAGTATCTGTCTGCCGCCATTGCCGGTCAAAATGTCGCTGCGGAACCGCCTGCCCTCCGTTTTCAACTTGCCGACCGTTGCTTCAAGATCTTCGACTTCGATCTGAATACGATTCCAACCGCCCGGCGTTGGAGTTTGGCCGTTTGGCATCGCCTGTCCAGCTCCACCTGCGCCCGGTCGATTCAACAGCAGCTGCAAATCACCGCGCGACAGACTCGCGAAACCCGGCGCCGGATGCATTTCGAGTTTGAAACCTAGTAGCTCGGTATAAAAACCGATTGCCGCTGGGACATCATGCACTATATAGCGGACACTCACCTTACTCATATTTTCCTCCTCATAGAAAATTGCGAATTATACTCTCGTGAGTTAACGCGTGCCTGGCTCTTTGCTGGAAGGGCCAAAGCCCAGACCGGAAAAGGGCAAAGGTCTGCCGGTCTCGAGCAGACTCTTGAGACTCGACAGGATGGCCGGCCAGCCGCGCGCTACCGACTACCCACCTCACTGTTCGAGAATGTCAATTCGACCACGAGTCGTATCATTTCTTTTTTGCTGAGAATCTACCGATATGTGTTGCGTATCAATTTCAGTCTTAAGATGCTTAACGCTCAGTTGCGACTGTGCGTTTTGCTCGGATTTTCGTTGAAATGCGCTTTTTAGTTCCGTCGTTTTATTAAACTTCTATTCTATTGGTAGGACCGATTTCTCTAATCGAGGCACCGGCTCTTGCTAAATCGTCTAGCTGTATTCGAGATAGGAGCGCACTGATATGTAGCCGGAAGGTTTTCTGCCTCCTCTCTTCGCGCTTGCGAGAGTATTCGCAAAGGATCGTGCTGACCTTTCGATAAGGACCGCAACTTTAGCCGCAGTCGTATTTATTTTTGGCGACTGCCTTATTTTCACGTTTCCAAAACTGCAGTCGGTCGCATTTTTCGGACGGCAGTCCGTTGTCAATCGCGCAATCTCCATCGGCACCGTAAATCCATTTCATCCTCCCTAACGTAGATAGATTCAATAACAGCAGTCAAGGAGGTTACGATGAAAAGGTTTGTATGGATTCTGGTGGTTTTCGTGGCGGCGCTGGCGGCCCAGGCGGCCAATGCGGCTCAGTCGGGCTGTGGCAACGGTGCCCGCCTAGGCAGCGGTGACGGGTTGAACACTATCCTCGCGCTCACAGATGATCAAAGGCTGTTGCGGTTCCAGGAGTGTAGGACGCGAACCCGCCAGATTGGCAGCATAGCCGGACTCCAAGCGGGGGACACGGCGCTAGTGGGCATGGATTTCCGCGTGCAGGATGGCCTGCTCTATGGAGTTGGCAATGGCGGGGGCCTCTACACGATCGACACCGACACGGCAGTAGCGACCCCGGTCGGGCAGTTGACGGTCGCTCTTAGCGGCAACTTCTTTGGCGTCGACTTTAATCCGGCCGCCAACGCTCTAAGAATCATCAGCAACACCGGTCAGAATCTGCGGCATCCATTTGCCGGCACTTTGGTGGGTCAGACCCAGCCCGACAGCAGTCTCAACTACGTCGGTGTTCCGGCAAATGGGGTCACCGGCGCCGCGTATACAAACAACGACCTGGAGCCGAACACGGCGACGACACTATTTACCATCGACACGTCGTTAAACCAAGTCAACGTCCAGTCGCCGGCGAATGCCGGCTCGCTTGCGCCGACCGGCATGCTGACTGTAGATGCCGATACGCCGGTCGGATTCGACATCTACACAGAGGTGCGCAGCGATCAGAACACCAACGATCGGGCCCTCAACAACCGTGGCTTCGCATCGCTGGTGGTGGCTGGTGTAATCGGATTCTATCGAATTAATCTCCTGACCGGAGAGGCGTTCTTTATCGATGACTTTAGCGATACGGTGATCGACATCGCCATTCCGCTCAATCAGAAGTTGAGGAAGTAGATGAGAAGGGGAGGAAAGGGGATAGAGGAAGAGAAGCAGACAGCCCAATTTACATGCTGCTTTTCGCGATCCCCTTTTCTCACCCAACCCACCATGGGATAGCAGTTTGGAAGTATCGACGCTTAAGCCTAGGGACCTAAAGGGTATTGACGTGGGCGCATTGTGGCATACTCGACCTCCGGGGTTTCGAAGATCCTGACGAGAACTTTGTCCATCTAGTCAACAGCGTCCCCACCGAAGCTTCCTTACGCGAATCGGGCGAAGACTTTTTTCTGCAGCGAGCTATAGCGCTGATCCGGTGAGCAGGCAATTTACAGTTCTTCTTCTGCGACCTTATCGAGCTCGCCCCGCGTCCATGCGGTGAGCGATGAAGACGGTCCCTTATCCCCAAACCTCACGCGCAGTCCTGACGACGAGTGCGAGCTTTTGCGTTTGTTCTTCAGGCGAGATCGGGTTGCCGAGAACAGACGAAGCAAAACCACACTGCGTGCTGACGCCGAGCTGCGCCAGGGGAAAATACTTGCTCGCCGTCCTGACGCGCCGGCGCAGGTCATCCACGCGCTCAAGCCGGCCTTTTTTAGTGGTGATCAAGCCGAGCACGAGGAATTTGTCTTCGGGTATGTCCTTGAGCGCCGCGAACGTGCCCGCGCGATCATCGTCGTATTCGAGCAAGAGTCGCTGTACCTTGAGCCGCTGGAAGAGCCCGCGACTGATCGATTCGTAACCTCCCTCGGCGAGCCACCGGCCGCCCTGATTGCCGCGTCAGAGATGGAGCGCGAAAGTGACATCTGGAAATCCGGCGATGATCGCATTGTCCAGCTCGATGCCACGCGTCAACCACTGGTCCAGACTCCATCCTTGCTCTTCGTAGAAACGCCGCGTCTTGGCGTCGAGGATCAGCCCGTAGTGCGGCGCATCGATTTGAATGTAACGAGCACCCAAGCGCACCAGCTCTTGCACCTCTTCGCGCAAGAGTTGAACGATGTCTGCGAGGAAACCATCCAGAGTCGGGTACGCCGCCCTGGAGTATTCGCGCGACCAGAAGTTCGCCCAAAGGCCCGGACTCGGCAGCGTAATTTTAGGGACGCGGCTGGTTTTGTTCTTCAGATAGGTAAACTCATCGGCGGATAAATAGCGTTTTCGGACGAGCTTTCCAGTTGCCCCGAGGTTTTGCGGGCGCGCTTTGCGGACTGTCCCTTGCGCATTGTGCCAATCGCCCCAAAGAAAAGCGTCCATACCGAAGTCACCGAAGCCCTCTGTTGCCGCGGTCATTTGGCTCTGGAAGGACTGCCGGCGCATCTCGCCGTCGGTCACGACTTCGAACTCTGCTGCCTCTTGCATCGCGATCGCGTCACTGACGGCACGATCCTCAATTTCCCTGAAGCGTGAAGCATCGATCTCGCCAGCCGCCAGCCGGCTTTGTGCCTCGATCAGTTCCGGCGTTCTGAGCAGGCTCCCAACCACGTCGGCATGAACGGTTATCATAGTGCGGAAAACCCAGCGGGGAAGGTGACGGATAAAGCCAACCGATGCGCAGAGTCTAATGCAGTGACTGCATGCTCTAGGCTATGACAACCCCGCCTGTGTCTTTCACCAAGCGATGACGTGGATCGACGACATTCAACGACGCGCCGCACTCACGTTCGTGCCGTAACCAAGGTCCGCGATCCACTCACCGCGCCCCTGTGGAGTGAGATCCAAGATATGCCAAACGGGACTGTACAGATCGATACCGCGCTCTTCGATGTCGCTCGAGAAAGACGGATGAACTGAGTAGAAGTGGCGAGGGGTTCCGTCAGGATCTCGAGTGAAAACGGAAATGGTCGAATCCTGATTCCCCTCGCGGTCTTCGCTGCCGAGATCGTATTTGAACGTGTTGGCGCCCGCACTCAGTAGCCTGAGCCTGTGCCACCCGCGCGCACGTGCATGTGCGCGCAACGCCACCGGATCGGCAGCGGCCACGACCGCAACGTCGACGTTCTGAGCCAGATGATGAGCGACACCATTCCAACCATCGATCCAGAGCGTGCACATCGGGCACGGCGTGGTGTTCTTCTTTCCGAACATGAACTGATAGACGACCAACGAACGATCAGGCGCGCTGAACAGTTCGCTCAGGCGGACGGTGCGGATCGGCGTGTCGCCGGCATCGAGGTCCGCCGGACCCTCTTCGAACGCATAATCCTGAAGCGCCGCGCCTTGCGGAAGCCCGCGGCGAAGTTCCGCTACTCGCTCTCGCTGGCGCATCAGCTCAATTTCCGCCAGTCGAAGTTCTTCTCGCTTGGACAGATATTTGTCGGATTCGTTCGGCAAATTGGTTTGTCGAGGCGTCGCGTTGATTTTCTCCTGTGCCATGGTTCATACCTCCTTAAGTTTTTCGCCAAAAAGTTTTGGAGACATTGCTGCTGCATTCGCCGGCCAGACACCGAATGCCTCACTCAATAGCGCAACGAATGAGCGAGCGCTTTTAGGGCAGTCGTACTGAAAAAGTTTCCGACTGTTATTAAAGTATGCCAGATTGAAAGGGGATCTGAAGTATGAACCAAAAGAATCTTGCGACAACTTCTCGCTTCCTGGCTTGGAAAACCTAATGCAAATACCGGCGGCGACGCGGGGAAACTTCTACTCACCCAAGGAAATTGGAAGTCCTCAGGAGATCGGAAATGCAAATCCGGTATTTCCTGATGCCATTAACAAAAAATTGACTTGACGCAGATTAGTCTCATGTGAGGTAGTGCATCACGGCTCATCGCTACGGCACGTGCTGTTCCACGGAGGGATCACACCGATGAAGCCATCTAGAATTTTCCGGTTATCCTCTCATTGATTAGCCGTGTCACAAACCGGGCGGCTATCCGGTCATAGCTGTACATCGAACCGATCGGCACCCTGGTGCCTCGGACTAAGAACGGGAGGTCGAATATGCTGAAGAAAATCATAATGGTGGTTCTGCTCTCTCTCAGTGCCGGGACGCTGATGGCTCAGGAGGTCAAGGTCACGTCTCTCATGTCGAAGGTTATGACGGACGTTTCCGGCAAGGAAGGCCTGATGATATCAGTAGAGTATCCGCCCGGCGGGTCGGACCCTATTCATCGTCACAATGCACATGCATTTCTATACGTGCTGGAAGGCTCCGTCGTGATGCAGGTGAAGGGCGGAAAACAAGTGACGCTCACACCGGGACAGACCTTCTATGAAGACTCCAACGATGTTC
Source organism: uncultured delta proteobacterium (assembly GCA_963745035.1). GTDB lineage: Bacteria > Desulfobacterota > Binatia > UBA9968 > UBA9968 > DP-20. Next base: position 802,296 of record CAVUVW010000014.1, read on the forward strand.
ATATCGTTGGCCGGAACGCGAGCAAAACCCAGCCAGCAAAATTCCTCGTGTTCTTGGTCAAGGACAAGGGCGCTCCGGTGCTCGTGCCGGTGAAGTGACCGGGGAGCGTCTTCTCCCAGTTGCTGACATTAGCTGTCGACAGGACGCTATCAGCGCGCTCTAGGGTTCAACAGACAGATATTTCGAAGTGAAAGGAGATAACCATGTCTACAATCACCACCAAAGACGGCACAGAAATCTATTACAAGGAATGGGGCGAGGGCCCCGTCGTAACGTTCTCGCACGGATGGCCCTTGAGCTCTGATGCTTGGGACGGCCAAATGCACTTTCTCGCGCAGAACGGATATAGAGTCGTCGCGCATGACCGTCGTGGCCATGGCCGATCAAGCCAGGCCTCCTCGGGAAACGACATGAATGGTTATGCCGATGATCTTGCGGCCATTATCGAAGCGCTTGATCTGCGGAACGCCACTCTGATCGGTCACTCAACAGGAGGCGGAGAGGTCACGCGATATATCGGTCGTCATGGATCGAAGCGTGTCGCCAAAGTGGTTCTTGTCGCTGCAGTGCCGCCGATCATGCTAAAGACTCCGGCGAATCCAGAGGGGCTCCCCATGGAAGTTTTCGATGGTTTACGCGCAGGCCTGCTCAAGGATCGTTCTCAATTCTACAAGGACTTGGCAATTCCGTTCTATGGCGCCAACCGGCCCGGCGCAAAAGTCTCCCAGGGCACCCTAGATCAATTCTGGCTTTGGAGCATGCAAGCAGGCCTGAAGAACGCGTATGAATCGATCAAGGCATTCTCCGAGACCGACTTCACCGAGGACCTCAAGAAGATCGATGTTCCCGCGTTGGTGTTGCACGGCGAGGATGACCAGATCGTTCCTGTTAAGGATTCGGCAAAAAAGTCGGCAAAGCTCATAAAGGGCGCAAAGGAAATTTATTATCCCGGAGCGCCGCACGGAATAACGGCTACCCATCAGGATCAGGTCAACTCCGACCTTCTGGAATTTCTCCGGTCTTGAGAGGAGATCCGGTGGAACCGCAGGTTTTCGAGAGTCAAATTCACAAGCTTAACGTTGGAATGCGAATCCTAAACACTCGTCCGATTGCGGGCGACTACAGAAAGGAGAGCACATATGAAGATCGTAGTCATCGGCGGCACCGGCCTGATCGGCTCGAAGACCGTCGCCATTCTGCGCGAGGGCGGCCACGAAGTCGTCGCCGCCTCGCCCAATACCGGCGTCAACACCATCACCGGCGAGGGCCTCAAAGAGGCCATGGCCGGCACGCAGGTGGTGATCGACCTCGCCAACTCGCCCTCTTTTGAAGACAGGGCGGTGCTGGAATTCTTCGAGACCTCCGGCCGCAACCTTCTCGCGGCGGAGGCCGCAGCCGGCGTCCGGCACCATGTCGCGCTCTCCATCGTCGGAACCGACCGGACGCCCGACAATGGCTATTTCCGCGCCAAGGTCGCCCAAGAGAAACTGATCGAGACCTCCGGCATCCCCTACACCATCATCCGCTCGACCCAGTTCATCGATTTCATCGGCCGCATCGCCGATTCAAGTATGGATGGAAACAGTGGTCAGGGTTTCGCCCGGCCTGTTCCAGCCCATCGCGTCGGACGACGTTGCTGCCAGCGTCGCCGATGTGGCGCTCGCGGCGCCGCGCAACGGCATCGTCGAGATCGCCGGCCCGGAACGAGCACCGTTCAACGAAATCGTCGCCCGCTATCTGAAGGCGGTCGGCGACCCGCGTGAGGTCGTGAGTGACCCCGAGGCCCGATACTACGGCGGCCGGGTCGAGGAGCGCTCGCTCGTGCCGTTGGGCGAAGCGCGCCTCGGCCGCATCGGTTTCGACGAATGGCTCCGCCGCTCCGTAGCTCGAGTGTAAGTTAGCCAGGCAGGGTCGACGCCCAGATCAAGTAGTGCGCCCGACCGGCGATGAACTGCCCGTCACCCTGCCTAAACTTCTTTTCCGGCTTGGCGCCGCACCGCGGACACGGGTGCCAGACCCTAAAGACCATCTTGAAACTTTTAAGTGATAGTCGGTGAAGCGCTATGCTGACGGAGTGCGGCGGACAGAGGGTGTGCCGATTCAAATCAGAGTGGGTTTGAATTCCGGAGAAGGAGTGGTCGGCGCGATCGGCAGCGACTTGAAGATGGACTACACTGTGGTCGGTCAGGCCGTGCATTTAGCTTCTCGTATGGAGCAAATGGCGACTTCGGGATCCGTCATGATCACTAAAGACACACTGCAACTGGCCGAAGGTTTTGTGCAGGTGAAGTTGCTCGGCCCGATTCGGGTAAAGGCAATGGGGACGTTGCCTCCAAACAATGTCTGGAGCAGTACTACAGTACGATATTGTTTCTGGGTTCCAATGGCGGCGGCAAGTCGGTTTCGCCAAGCATCTCCCGCAAATCTATTTCCGCGGTCCGGCACATTTGTGAGATCGGGACGTCATTCGGACTCCTATCAAACGGGTTTTCGGTGCTCTCTCCGACTCGCTCCAGCGAAGTGTACATCCAGGAAATCAATACACTGAACGGGATGACCAGCCAAACCATGTTTCCCTTGATCACACCCTCCACGCTGTCATTGAGCTTGTCGAATTCCCTGAGCAACCCGAAGGGAAGCAGAAGGCAGAACAATTTGATGAAAAAGGAATTGATCGATCGCAAATTGCCTTGGATACGGGAAATCCTTGATACGCTCACATCTGCCTTGTAGCAAGAGGAAATCCTTGATTGACTTTTGCATGTCGACGAACTGCGTCACGATAATCGCCTGGCTGGCGAGAAGCCCTTTTATCGTTTTGCTTTGAAGGCTCATGATCTGGGTTGCCTTGCTGCCCGTGGCAAGAATCTGTTTTCGCTCCGCATCAGGAAGGTATTTCGCCAGCTCCGTTTCCAATGCCGTTTGCATTTCAGGGATGGAGTAATACTTCAAATACTCTGCATTGTGTGCCTTGCTTGTGGTTTCCCATGCCCTGTTCTCCCGCAGCTGATAGCGCAATGCAGTCAACCAGGCGAGGTGGCGATAGACAAGCTCTTTTGATTTTTCGGCATTGTCAAAAGAGTCCCTGCTGAGTGTTCCCCAGGCCCGACTGCTGCTTATGATGTCGCTCCATATTTGGCGAGCTTCCCAGGTACGATTGTAGGTTTGCACGTTTTTGAAACCAACGATAAACGCGGTGGCTGTTCCCAGGAGCGCCACCACCGTCCAGGGAATGCCCAGCCATTTGATGTTCCCGATCTGGTACGCAACAACAGGTACGACTCCCAGAACAATCAGGACGTAGATATCCCTTCGTGTCCAATTGAGGAACTCCGAAAGTTTGTATGATTTGCCAGTGTGCATGGTTGCTTGTCCTTACCAAGAACTGGGTGTCACAGGGTCGCCCATTCGATTCTCTCGCTTGAGGTTTCGAAGTAAGAGCCTGCTCAATCCATTGACGATGGGTTTCCTGAAATTGCGCTGCATCGGCAAAGCCAAATAACGTATTTAACTCTAGCAAGTCAATAATCCCATAGCGGCTAGGCGGCTTCTGAATCTCGCGATACCCGCTGTGTTCCCATTCGTGTGGATGCTTGACCACTCCGGCGCGCACCATGTTCCAATCGATATACACAACGCACTGATGCAGATGATCCTCGGCTTGGATAGCCGTAGCATGATACCGGACCTGCCAGAACTCGCCATGGCGGTTCTTGCGCCGATTGTATTCTTGCGTAGTACGGCCCGGAGATTAACTGCATGCTCTCGGCTATGACATCCCGGCCTGTGTCTTTCACCAATCCGGCGGGTCTATGAACGCATGAGGTCGGGCCTGCAGCTCGTGCCGCATATCCGGATTGTCTCTCAAAAACGGCTGACAAATTCGCAGTATCTTTTTGTGTCGCGCTGTTATGATTTCAATTGCATTGGAAAAATCTCATGCGGATGATAGAGAGGCTCATATGGAAATTACCGAGCACAGACCCGCGGACGTCGTTACCCTGAGCCTCTCCGGAAAACTGGACACCAACACCGCCAAGGCGTTTCAGGATCAAATTCTCGCTCGCATCGAATCGGGTGAGCGGCGCATCGTCGTCGATCTTGAACAGCTCGGTTATATCAGCAGCGCCGATCTGCGCGTGATCATGCTGGCGGGCCAGCGGCTGAGCAGCGTGAACGGCAAGGTCGTGCTGTGTTCGCTCAAACATCCGATCAGAGAAGTGTTCGACATAGCCGGGTTTGTATCCATTTTTTCCATTTACGGCTCCCACGACGACGCAACCAAGGCTCTGCAAGCGTAAACAATCCAGATCCCCCTGACTCGAGAAGTTCTTTCGTAGCGCCTAAGGAAGAAATCCCCCCAAGGAAGCGGAACAACGCTGATGATCGGCAGTGCTGTTGGCAGGTGGCTACCTAACGTTGAAGCATTCCGGCCCGACTATGCGCTGTGGCCGACGGCGAGCCGCGGCAGGATCACCGCGGCGCAGATCGCTGTTGACGTCGCGTTGGAGGCTATGCAGTGATGCTGTGCGGCCAGATCGGATTCATTTCCGACCTCGCCCGGCAGTTCCGGGCGCTCGGCGTGCCGCGCGAACGGATCATCACCGAAGAGTTCGAATTCTGCTGACCGCTTGGACACTATCGAAATGTGGACGGCAATTCGCAGGCTGCTATTCGGGTTCACACTGATCCTCCTAGCTTCGGCCATGCTGCTGATTTCCGATCTGCACCAACGCCGATCGGCCGGCAAAATCCCGCGCCTCGCCATCGTCCAGCACTCGGCTAGCGCTGTGTTAGACGAAGGCGTCCTGGGAGTACTTGACAGTCTGAAAGCAAACGGCCTGGTCGACGGCAAAAACATTAGCATAGAGCGGTTCAACGCCGATGCTGATTTCGCCGTTGCCAATGCCATTGCCGAGCAGGTGGTGGCGGCCGGCTTCGATATGGTTGTAACGATCAGCACTCCATCTCTTCAGACGGTGGCAAAAGCCAACAGCTCTCAGAAACTCATTCAGGTCTTTGGGATTGTGGCTGATCCCTTTCGCGTTGGTGTTGGCATCGGTCGAAAGAGTCCTTTAGATCATCCCAAACGTCTGGTCGGCGTTCCTACACCCCTGCCGGTGGCGGATTCTTTCCGGCTCGCGAGAAAGCTCTTTCCAGGGCTCCAGTCTGTCGGGGTTGTGTGGAACCCGAGCGAAGCAAATTCCGAAATCACGACGATGCAGGCGCGCGAGATCTCCCGGGAGCTAGGAATTAACCTTAGGGAGGCACACGTCGACAGCTCCGTCGCCGTAGCCGAAGCGGCAGCCGCACTGACCGCTCAAGGGGTCCAGGCGATCTGGGTGGGAGGGGACAACACCGTGAACTTGACGCTGGAGGCGGTGGTCTCGGTGGCACGCAAAGCTCGAATCCCGGTTTTTTCTGCCGTCCCAATGGAACCAAATCGGGGAACGCTCCTAGATATCGGGACCAACTTTTACGACGCCGGCAGAATGACCGGCAAGCTGGCGGCGGAAATCCTCGGCGGAGTCGATCCCGCGACGATTCCTATACCGGACAAGATCCCGCAGAAGCTTGTGGTGAACAAGCAGGCCCTCAAGGGATTGAAAGACCCCTGGCAGTTTCCGGAAGAACTGCTGGCCAAAGCAGACGTTTTCATAGGCGAGGATGGGGTTCATAGGAAATCGCAGACGGCCATACGCAAGCCGCCCGAAGGGCGCCTTTTCAAAGTTGGCCTTGCTTACTTCGCTCCCGAGCCCGGAGCGGATGCTTGCATGGAGGGGCTCTTCGGCGGACTCAAAGATCTGGGTTTTGTCGAGGGCAAAAACCTGCAGTTACGCAAGGCGCACGCCCAGGCAGAGATCGTCAACATTCATTCTATCCTGCAGAACTTCGACAACGAAGACGTCGAGCTTATTATTGCCATGACCACGCCGGTTCTGACCGCTGCGGTCAACGCGGTTAGGAAGAAACCTGTGGTCTTTACCTACGTTTACGATCCCATCGCTGCCGGCGCAGGTAAGACACCCGCGGATCATCTGCCCAACATCACAGGAACTGGATCGTTTCCTCCGGTCGGTGACACTTTAGATGTGATTCAGCAACTGGTGCCGCAGGCACGCGCCGTCGGCACGCTCTACAATAGCTCCGAGGCCAATTCCAGAAAAGTGATCGAGGTCGGCCGCGAGCTGTTTAAAAAGCATGGCATCAAACTCGAAGAAGTTACGGTCACCAACACGAGCGAAGTCTTCCAGGCGGCGCAGGCACTGACCACCAGAAAAATCCAGGCCATCTGGATCACCGGCGACAACACCGCCATCCAGGCCTTTGAAGGCATCGCCAAGGCAGCCGCCGATGCCCGCCTACCACTCGTCATCAACGACCCCGAATTCACCGAAAGAGGCGCTCTAGTCGCCGTGGGGATTGGCTGGCAAAAAACATGTCAAGGCGCCGCCAAGAGGGTTGCGCAGGTGTTACTCGGCGAGAAGCCGCAAAACTTACCTTTCGAAAATGTCGTGGTGAAAAAGGTTGTCTTGAATTCCGACATCGCACGCAAGCTGGGGATAACCTTTCCTGAAAAGCTGATCAACGAGGCGAGCGCGGGTTGAAGGCAGCGCTCACGGAACGCGTCCGGCGCCTGAACCTTGGACTCGAGGACCGTCTGGGCAATACGATCGGCAGCCTGTCCGGCGGCCAGCGACAGGCGCTTACCTTGCTCATGGCCACCTGGGTGAGACCTAAACTGTTACTCTTGGATGGGCACACAGCAGCTTTGGATCCGAAAAGCGCGGATCAGGTGATCCGATTGACCGAAGATATCGTGTCGCGGGATAAACTGACCACCCTGATGGTAACCCATTCGATGCAGCAAGCAGCCAGTCTGGGCGACCGTCTGGTGATGATGCATCGAGGCCGGATTATTCATGATCTGTGTGGCGCGGAAAAGCGCCGCGCGCGGGTCGATGATTTGCTGGTGCGCTTCGAGGAAGTCAGGCGCCAGGAGCAGCTCGATGAGAGCGCCGCGGAGATGCTGCGGCGGGGATATGTCTGATCAGTTCTGCGCTCTCAGTCCTAGCAGGGGAAACGGCCTCAAGTTGTGTGCACGCCGCAAAAATCTTCCTGGTGTAACCCGTTTGAGACAGAAACTATGTTGATCGGGTCAAGTCCGACCGAATCAACGGTCGCTGTCGTGTTAAGTTTCAGTTTCATCTCGAGCATTGAGACGCGAGGTACGCTCACTCCAACCGAGTTGTCCCCTTGTGGTGTCAGCGGATATTCGAAATCTTCCACGAGAAAATGTCATCCGGTATAAGTGATCGTTCCAATAGGAATCACTATGGCAAAGAAGCCGGCCAGCCTGATTTATGGTGTCGATGATAAACCCCCGTTGACCGCGTCGCTGCTGTTGGGGCTCCAGCATGTCTTCGTGATGCAGTCCGGTTGGGTGATGGTCGTGATAATCGTCACCACCATCGGCGGTACTCAGGAAGAAGTCGCCAACGTGCTCCGGATGTCGATGATTGCGTCCGGAATCGCGACCATTCTGCAATCTTTACCTAACAGTCCGTTCGGTTCTGGCTATTTTTGCCCCATCAGCTGCGGACCTGCATACATCTCCGCGTCAATTTTGGCAGGCAAGGTTGGCGGCTTGAGATCAGTCTTTGCCATGACGGTGATCTCAGGCCTCTTCGAGGGGCTGCTCGCTCGGGTCTTGCCGCGATTACGGCCGCTTTTCCCTCCCGAAGTCACCGGACTGGTGGTGGCGATGGTAGGGATAGAGATTGTGGCCTTGGGTTGTCCCAGGTTTCTCGGATTTCAGGACGGCGGCGCGGGTCCGCAAGGAACCGCCACTGCTGTTGCGATAGTGACGTTGGCCGCGATGATCGGACCGACCGTATGGGGTAAAGGGAGCCTCAAGTTATATCCTGTACTGATCGGTCTTGTGGTGGGTTACTTGTTCGCTTATTTTTTTGGTGTCTTTGAAACGGAACGGTTGCAGGAGATGCTCGCCGCGCCAATGATCAGCCTGCCACGGAAGGTTCACACGGACTGGTCGTTTGATCTCTCTCTTCTTCCCGCATTCCTCATTGCCAGCCTGGCTTCGACCTTGAAAAGTGTGGGCGACTTGACCCTGTGCCAGAAAATCAACGACGCCGACTGGAAACGGACCGACATGCAGTCGGTCAGTGGAGGGATTTTCGCCGGCGCAATCGGTACCGGACTATCGGGTTTGCTTGGCGGGATCGGCCAATCCACCTTCTCCAGCAACGTCGGTCTTTCCCTCGCCACCGGGGCCACCAGCCGCTCGATCGCCATTCCTTGCGGCATCCTGATGATCCTGCTGGCTTTTTTACCCAAGCTCGCGGCCTTTTTTGCCGTGATGCCCGACCCCGTGATGGGCGCGATCATCATTTACGTGGCTTGCTATATGATCCTTGCCGGCGTTCAGGTGATCACGTCGCGCATGCTCGACGCTCGGCGAACTTTCGTGGTCGGCATCGCTCTGATCTTCGGCCTGAGCGTCGACATGGTTCCCGGGCTATACAGCAACGTGCCCGATTTGATTCAGCCTCTGTTTTCGTCGTCTCTCGCGATTTCCACGGTCCTGGTGGTTTTTCTGAACCTGCTTTTTCGGATCGGCATTACCAAGCGCCAGGTTCTGGAGTTGACGCCCGGTGTCGATGGTTCGCAGAAAATCTTTGAATTCATGGAGACCCAGGGGAGCGTTTGGGGAGCGCGCCGTGAGGTAATCCAGCGCGCGACGGCGGCTCTCAATGAGTTCGTCGAGTCCGCAGCCGCCCTGGATCTTGTGAAAGGAAAGGCCCAAGCCGAGGTCAGTTTCGACGAATTCAATCTCGATATGGATATTCGCTACGATGGCGAGCTGATGGAGTTTCCCAGCCGGCGACTGACCGAAGACGCGCTTCTCGCCGATGACAAGGCCGTCGCCAGCCTCTCAGGCTTTCTAATTCGCCAGTACGCCGACAGGATCAAAGCTGAAACGGCCAATGGCCGGTGTCGGATCCAAATGCATTTCGATCATTGAAAAACTAGCCAAACATATTTGAATTGTTTGGTTGGGTTTTGCCCTCTAGAATCGGAAAACGATGACTCGCGCAAAGACGCAAAGCACGCCAAAGTCGGAGAAATTAATCTTTCTTGGCGCCTTGGCGGGAGAAAATTTCTTGAAGTCATTCTGTCAAACATCCCAAATGGAAGAATCTACACTACACGACCCTTTGGTTTTTTTCGATGACTCGCGGCGCGTTTTTTGAGACTCATCGGATTGCGAAACGTGCGCCGTGCGCCGGAAAGAATGAATAGGGTCTGGCAGCGAAACAGCTGCACGGCTTAAATCATGACAAGAGCTCGTGACTACCCCAAACCTTGAGCAACATTAGATTTACAAACGGGTCCGCCTCGGAAGGAGGTTTTTTCACATGCGAAGTCGTCTCGCTCTCTTGACTATTATCGTTCTCGGACTCGTCCTCGCCGCGCGGCTCTGGGCACAGCAACCGTGGGTGCAGCCGCCGGGAAAGGCTCTCGGGGGATTTCAGGGGTATTGGATGGGCATCGATCCACTGGACGGAGGTGACTCGCGCCGAAGCCTCGTACAACTGAGCAACGGCCGATTCGCGATGGCCGGCCGCGACACCGCCCTCACGCTGTGTGACGGGACCGATCGCGGCTTCATCAGCTTCGCCGATGGCGTGGTGCTGGAAAAAAATGTGCTACAGAGCGACCGCCTGACTATCGCCTGCTCCAACAGCGGCGCGTTGGTGGTATTGCGCGTCCGGTACGATTTGGCCAGCAACGGCGTGATGATCGAGAATACGGCCACGCTGGACGGGGCGCCGGTGAGCAGGATCGTTTTTCACAAGGTGAGCCACGATTAGCAACGTGGTGGACGCCGTGGCGCGGAGCGGAAAAGCACCGCGCGCGGGTCGATGATCTGTTGGCCCGTTTCGAGGAAGTCCGGCGGCGGGAGCAGCTCGACGAGGCGGCGGCGGAGATGCTCCGGCAAGCCTACGTCTGATTAGTTCCCGGGCTCTTGCCTCGCGCAGAAGAATCGAGGGAAGTTTGTGCGCGCGTCGTAAACTTTTCTTTCCGAAGATTTCATCTAAGCTTAACAATCGCCACTCGGACCTTGGGATATAAGTGCGGCTCAAAAGCTCGTTTCGCCAATGGACGACATGCGCCGGCCGGACAATTGCGCCCTTCGCAGGCAGTCGTTTTGCCATCCGTGTTCCCGCATGCCGATCATCAAGGGAAGCATATGGAATTGGAAATCAAAAATCTGTCCGACCAGATCACCCACCTAGGCCTTCGAGGCCGGCTGGATACTACCGGAGTGGGAGAGGTCGAATTAAAGTTTACCGGTCACACCGTCCCGAGTGGAAAGCCGCTCCTTTTGGACATGTCCGAAATCACTTATGTGTCCTCCTTGGGGTTGCGGATGCTTTTGACCGTTGCCAAGGCACTCGGTCTCCGTGGGGCCAAAACGGTCCTCTTGCGGCCTCAGCCGAGTGTGCGTGAGATCCTCAGCGTTTCCGGATTCGATCAACTGATGACCGTCCACGATGACGAGGCGACAGCGCTGGAATTCCTGGCGCAGGCCAAGGGCCGTTAAGCTCCTGTCGCCCAGGCCGCACTTTTCTCCAGCCTCGGTCTCATCCACCGCCCCGATTCCTCCCACGGGGAGCTGAGGATGGGGTGCATCCATTCTGCACTGTTTCCTGCGTGCTACCTCTTGCTTCGGTCTCGATGATCTCCCTCCCGCTCAGGTACGAGTAGCGTTTACGCTCGAAACAACAGGGCATCAGCTCCGCACGCGACTTCTTTCGCGCTGGCCGAGAACGAAATTCACGTGGCGGCGGCTCACGCGGCGGGAAAAATGGCTTGAAATTACTTGCCGGTTGACATTTCATCGGGTGAGCTGTCGAGGGTGTGCTCAACGCCAACCACTTGCGACACAGTCGAAGCGGTCATCTTCTCAACAGCGCGCGCACGGCGCGCCGGAAGGATAAACGGCCAAGGAGAACCTCGTGACGATAAGAACACAAACACTGCTGATGGTGACCCTGTTGCTCGCCGTCGCGGTCCTCGCCACAGCGGGAGCGATGAGTTGGAACTCGCGCCGGGGATTGCTCGCCGAAGGCGAAACCCAGGGGTTGGTCCTCGCTCGCCTTCTGGCTCGCAGCGCGGCCTTCGGCGCCCAAGTGAGCAGCGATGTCGAGCAGGCGATCGGCGAGCAGATGATCGTCGAGGCCACGATGGCGGCGCATTTGATAGCTCTGGCCGAGGCTGCGGGAGTGGGCGCCAAGGAGATCAATCGGCGGCTCAAGCAAATCGCCGACGACACGGTGCTGGACGAAATCTGGATCACCGATGAGAAGGGGCATGCTTATTTGAGAAACATGCCGGAAATAGACTTCACGTTCAGTCCGGACCGGGAGCGGCAACCCCAAGCGCACGTTTTTTGGCCGCTGCTCACGGGAAAGAACAAAACCGTCGTTCAGGAAGCGCGCCAGCGCGAAATCGATACGCAGGTTTTCAAGTACGTGGGCGTGGCGGGGGTGGATAAGCCGCGCATCGTCCAGGTCGGTTACCACGCCAGCATGCTTCGACAACTGCGGCAGCGGGTGGGGCTGACTCGTCTGGTCAATCAGCTCGTTTCCGAAGGAAGCGTTGTCGCGATTCGGGTGCTCGATAAGGACATGAATACCGTGGAATATGCGGAGAAGATGCGGGAAAACAAATTGCCTGAGCCGAGCGAGAGCGACCTGGCAAATTTCCGCAAGCTGGCGAGCCAAGGACAAACCGACGCTTATGTGGAAGCGTCTCTTCTAAAGCTCGTTGTCCCCATCGGGGAAGAAGGCGGAGAGCTAAAAGGCGGAGCCATTGTCGTCGCTCTTCCCACGGATCACATCCAGGCTGCCATTCACAACAGAAGTCATCTCGCGGTGGTCGTTAGCGGACTGGTATTGTTGCTCGGGTCGATGATCGCCATCTTCGGGGCCAAAAGGATTTCCCAGCCCATCGTCGAGTTGACGCAGATGACCCAACAGGTCGCGGGGGGCGATTTTACCCAGAGGATCGCCATCGCGGCAAAGAACGAAATTGGCACGCTGGCCGCCTCGTTCAACGAGATGACGCGGCGCTTGAACGAATCCATCGAACATCTCAAGGAAACCACCGCGGCGAAGGAACGGATCGAAAGCGAGCTGAAGATCGCCCACGAAATCCAGATGAGCATGGTGCCGAAGATCTTTCCGCCGTTTCCGGACCGTAGCGAGTTCGATATTTTCGCCGCCTTGGTGCCGGCCAAGGAGGTCGGCGGCGATCTTTACGATTTTTTCTTTCTCGATGACGACCGCCTGTGCTTTGCCGTCGGCGATGTCTCCGGCAAGGGAGTCCCGGCGTCGCTTTTTATGGCTGTGACCAAGACTCTGTTCAGAGCCACCGCCGCCCACGGCGGCACTCCGGGTGAAATCCTCGCGCGGATGAACAACGAGATCTGCCGCGATAACGACTCCTGTATGTTCGTGACGCTTTTTTGCGGCATCCTGGATATCCGCACCGGTCAGATCGATTATAGCAACGGCGGCCACAATCTGCCCTATCATCTTGGCGGCGACGGCGTGAGCCCGTTGGGAAAATTCGGCGATAGAGCCCTGGGGCTGGTGGAGCAAAGCTCGTATGCATCCGGACGAGTGGTTCTCAGCCCCGGCGAAGCCCTGCTGGTTTACACCGATGGGGTCACCGAGGCCATGGACTCGAGCGACGCGCTTTACTCCGATCAGCGGCTCGAGCGGTTTTTAGCGAGCCATCGCGACTCTTCTCCGCGCCAAATGATCGGCGATTTGATCGACGACGTAAGGCGGTTTGCTGGCGCAACGCCGCAATCCGATGATATCACCGCTCTCGCGCTGCACTATTTTGGGACCACGCAACAATGACGGAAGAGCTGGAGATCGAGATCGGCAACAAGCTTTCCGAGCTGGGCCGGATCCATCAGACCTTGACGGATTTCTGCCGGCGGCACGGTCTCACCGCCAAAGTTGCGCGCGATCTCAATCTCGCGCTGGAGGAAATTATCACCAACATCATCATCCATGGTTACACAGACGACCGGGAACACATCATCAGCGTGCATCTCAACGTGCGACCCGGCGAGGTGTGGGTCGAAGTGAAAGACGACGGCCGGCCGTTCAATCCGCTGGAAGCGCCCGAGGCCGACACCACGACACCTTTAGAGGAAAGGTCGATCGGCGGACTGGGAATCCATCTCGTGCGCAAGGTCACGGATGGGCTGGAGTACGAGCGGGTAGGCGACAAAAATCTCTTCACCCTAAAAAAGAAAACTCAGGGTAAAAGAAGCTCGAGTCCGCCAGACTGATTAAAATCGTGCAAGTTACAGATTCCGTGTCCGGAGACTCCTTCGATGTTTCCCTGGACCTCACCTGGACAGCAACTGGCCCACGCGAAGTATCCAGGAGTCGCTTTTATATCAGATCACCTCAAGCCGCGATTCAACCTGCAAAATTCACAATCAACCTGCGCTAAAAAAGCCATTTGTAAAGCAATGGGTCTGGAAGCGCTTCCTGAGCAATTTCATTAATAATGAAATAAACAACTCCTACGACGACACCGGCAACCACAATAGATTTCGTCGCGCTGACCTGGTGTGACGCCAGTAGGTAAAGAAGAACAAAAAGCCCAACGCCAGCGTATATTCCGACGATGTAGATACTGATATATAGGCCTACCAAGATTCCAAAGTACTTGATGGCACCCAACAGATTTTCTCTTTCTGTGCTTTTATCTTTATCGAAACCAAAATCCATGATCTGCGAGCTTTCAGATACGCCGCCCCGGAGCTCTTTGATAAACTGGAAACAACACAAAATAAATATTGTCCCTCCGCAAAAAACCGGTACCAATGCTGTCTTAAAGTCCCATTTCAAAAGCGCATAAACACCAGCGGAAAATGATATTGCGATCATGGAAAGCGTAAAATAGCTCTCACTATTAATCTTCATCTTCATCCCCTTCCACTGGTTTCGGTGCTATGCGCATCACGGCCTCATCTTTGGCCATCTGCCTTTCTTTCAGATAAGTCCACACTTGGTTTGCCACAAAGATAAGAATCATTCCCAGCACCATGGGGCGCCAAAGCCATGAAATGCCCATCAAAGTGACGGATAGTACGAAATTCCACTCGGCAATATCCGAAAGTACAAAACCCACGATAAGAGGCGGGCGAGCCCAACCATATTGTTTCATGACAAAACCGAGCGCGCCGAACAGGATCATGACCAAGATGTCACCGATATCCTTGGTTCCAATGTAAACCGCGAGCACAAGAAAAGTCGTGATCACTGCGATAAGGTAATGTTTAGGGCAGGTAGAGCAGTTTTGCTATTTGAGCCGTAGCAAGGAGGCAAACACCACCGCCAACAATATTGGCAAGAGCCAATGCCCATATGATCTTGTAAGTGATTCCGATATCGGTCGTCAGCATATTGGGGCCCGGGTGGATACCTGCTATCAGGAACGCGCCAAGCACGAGCGACATACTGGCACTACCAGGTACGCCGAATGCTAAAGTAGGTATGAAATCACCGCCCTTGCACGAATTGTTCGAGGCTTCCGGCGCAATGACCCCCCGTACATCCCCTTTCCCGAACCGGCTCTTGTCTTTTGCCGACTGCACGGCATGGGCGTAGGCAAACCAGTCGGCAGTCACCGAACCGACGCCCGGGACAATTCCGATCCAAACTCCTATCAGACTACCACGGACCAATAAGGCCCAATGGCGAATGACGTCTGCCATTCCTTGCAGTTGTCCGCGCAAGAGATCACCGGTGATTTTTCCTCCCGGGATCGACCCCTTTGTTGTCGCCATCTTGATCACTTCTGGAATCGCAAACAGCCCAAGAGAAACCGTGACGACTTTCAGTCCGTCGATTAGATAGGGGATATCGAAGCTGTAGCGGTAAATACCGCTCGTCGGAGATCGCCCAATGGTCCCTAAAAGTATTCCCAGAAATCCGGCAGCCAACCCTTTGCACATGTTTCCGCTGCTTAGCGCACCCAGCATCGTCAATCCCCATAAGGCCACCACAAAAATTTCAGGCGGCCCAAATGCCAAAACAAAAGGTCTTAGAATGGGGATCGACAACCAAAGGCAAATTGCACCCAGCACGCCTCCGATGATCGAACTGGTATACGAAGCGCCAAGGGCCCGCGATGCCTCTCCATTAAGGGCCATCGCATGCCCATCCAGAAGTGTAGCGGAAGCGCCTGCGGTAGGTGGCACGCCGATTAATATCGTAGGAATCGTATCACTCGTAATGGTCACCGCCATGATAGCGGTCATCAACACGATCGAATATTGGAAATCCAAAGTGTAGGTCAGGGGCAGTAAGAGAGCCAGAATGGTTATTCCCCCCAGGCCGGGGATAACTCCCAAGATCAGTCCTATCAGTGTTCCGCCGACAAGAAACCCTACAGTCGGCCAAGATAAAATCTGTATAAAAGAACCCCAAAATGAATCCATGCCATATCCTTCCGTAATCGGGATCCAGAGATGACGCCCCGCCGTTTCAAGCACCTCATCGGTTATTCAATAAACGGCAGGTCCATTTCGACCACACTACTTTGGACATCACTTTTTCCTGAGGCTGTACGTTCCCCGGATGTCAAACACTGCTTAGCGATGAAACAGGAAGCCTAAGACGGCGAGAACACCGCAAAAAGAAAAGATATGATGCACGAGCCGGCACTTTATCTGACAGTCGGCAACGCTGCCTCCTACTCACCCCGATCCGTCTCAATGGGCGCCATGAGGCTCCTCAAACCCCGCGCTGCGACTTGAGCTTCTGGCCAAATGGACGCGAGATATTGATCGATCTCGCGTATGTATCCCTTCCGGCTGATCCTTTCCGAAAGTCAAACGCCGGAAAAGAAACGACGAATAGGAAAGTCACATAGAGAATTTAGTAGTACGCATCCACAATCTTTTGATTCTCCTTGAAAGCCTTGACGAGAAAATTGATCCGTTGCTTGAAATCGGCCTCGGGCAAGACATCCACCGGCGTATCGGCCTTTTTACTCCATTCGATTGTTCGCTTATCTTGAAACGCCTTGATCAATCCTTCCCGCAACGCGTTTTGAATATGCCCAGGTGTCCCTGGCGGCACCTGCACCAGGCGAGTGAGGGCATAATCAGACCACTCCTTAGGCATTCCCAATTCGGCATGAGTCGGCGCATTCGGGAAGTCAGGATCACGTTTCGTGCCGTATATCCAAAGCAAAGTAATATCGCCGGTCTTTAGCTGCTGGGTGTTAATCCCGGTTAACGCGCCGGACGTAAGGTCCGCATTACCGGCCAACACAGCAAACTTGGCATCCTCTACTCCTTTGAAACGAGCAAATTTATACGGAATTCCCTTTTTTTCGAAATCCACGATCAGAGGGATCACGATAAAAGTTGCTCCCGCCAATGCGACACGGACCGGTGTTTTTGCATTGACGATGTCACGATAACTAGTAAACGGCGATTTGGGAGAACCGAAGATCCCGTATGGAGGAGCATCGAGCGCCATAATCACGGGAATATCTCTAACGTTCCATGAGTATAGACTTTTTGTTGTCAGGCCCACGTACGTGGCCACTCCGAGCAGGCTTATCGTATGACCATCCGGAGTCGATCCATGGAGCACATCCATGGCATTGAAACCTTGAGCGCCTTCCACGACTTGGACAGTGAGTTTTTGTCCCAAATAGTCGGGAAGCACGCGAACCAATTGTCGAGCGATCAAATCGTATGCGCCTCGACCGCTCAATATTATCTTCATCGGTTTGCTGGGCTTCCAAGATTCTGCTTGGCCGGCTACCGCCTCATTGAAACTACCGATCGATAAAAAGAGGATCAAAAAAATGATCGAACCAACGGCGCCAACGCGATAACTATGACTCTTGTTCCAGCACATTAGAGCACCATCCTTTCTCCACTTCATTTACGGTAATCGCCAGATCAATGATGCGTTTGAAAGCCCTGGATTCCGGGTCGCGCTAGCTATCGCCAGCTTGCCCGGAATGACGATCGAATTATTTCGTGAATTTCCGAGTCACCATACTAGTTACCAAAAGAATTCTATCCGTCGTCTCACTGTCACTCCTTCGCCGGAGCCCGATGTTTTGCCAGGTAGGTCTCCCAATCGACAAATCCATGCTGCATGCCGCCGTCGACATCCAGCGCTACACCGGTAATCATCTTCGCCCAGTCCGAAGCCAAAAAGACGATCGCCTTGGCTTGGTCTTCGGGGCAAGCGAAACGCCCCAAAGGAACTCGCGGCAAGCGGCCATCCCTTTGATCTTTTTCCGGATCCGGCTCATGAGTCGGCCCCGGAACAACGGCATTCACATTGATGTTGAAAAAACCGGCTTCATACGCCAGCTGCTTCGTAAATGTAATAATCCCAGCTTTTGCCACGGAGTAGTCGGCGCCGGAGACGGCAATCGTTCGAGCTGCAAACGAACTTATCAGGACTATCTGGCCGTTTCTTTGCCGCTTCATCACGGGCAAGATGACGCGCGCGCCGATAAACGCGCTCGTCAGGTTTCGCTCCATGTTCGATTTCCAGAGATCGAGAGGAATCTCCTCGATGAGCGTTCGTCCCTTATGCCCGCCTACGATGTGCGCCCAAACATCGATGCGGCTGTATTTCTCCAATATTTCCTTCACGGTCTTATCGAGTTGATTTTCATTCAACGCATCGACCTGCCATGCCGACGCGGCCTCCTCCCCGGACGCGTTGATCGACTTCGCCGTTTCGTTGGCTGCTTCCCTGTTGATATCCAGAACCGCTACTTTTGCGCCGAGCTTGGCGAACAGCATCGAGGTCGCGCGCCCGATACCGTTGTTCGCGCCGCCCCCACCGACGACCGCCACGACCTTGCCTTCCAAACCGAAAGATCCCACCGCTTCATATTTGTCCATCGTTCGTACTCCGGCTGCTTCTACGATCTGGCCTTCAGCCAAATACGCTCCTCTTTTCCTCTAAACCTTGCGTGTGCGATCCTGGCCCGCCGAGGGTGCGACCGCTTCTTTGCTCACGACGACATCGACTAAGGCAGGCATATTTGAGACTAACGCATCCCTGACGGCATCCTTGATATCGTGGCTGTCTTTAACACGCGCTCCGTGCGCTCCGAACCCCTTCGCAATAGCGGCGAAATTAGTGTCGCTGAAGTCGAGCACCTCCGAAACCACGCGCCCTCCCTTCAGGCGTTTTTCGGTGTGGTATTCAGAGGCCAAACAACTGTTGTTGAGCACGATGATGACTACCGGTACGTTGCAGCGGAGAGCGGTTTCCAGCTCCCCGATATGATAGAGGATGCCGCCGTCGCCCGACACCGCCACGCACCGATGCCCCGGCCGTGCTAACGCCGCGCCCATTACACCGGGAACTACCCAGCCAAGCGAACCGTTGGCGCGAACCATCGTCTTGCCTGCTTTTACCGGAAAGAGGGATCCTACCCATGACCCGATGGCGCCGGTGTCGGCGCCAATAAGATCGTCCGGCGCCATGATCTCACGCAGGCGTGCCACAACTTCGGCGGGATGAATGCCATCCTCGAGCTTTTGTTCACCCATGGAGCTCGCGTTTTTCCGCCATACAGCGACGTTGGCTGCAACCTGCTCCGCCCAGGGCGTGCGCTTCCGGTTTAGTTTCCCGGACTCAATCGCAGCGAGCCCGCTATCCAACGCCAATTTAGCGTCAGCGACCACGGTCAATGCGGCGCGGAAATTGTGGCCGAGAATCTCGTGATTCGTGTCGATCTGAATGAGCGGTTTCTTGTCGAACGGCAACGTCCAACGGTGGGTTGCTAAACCGCCGAGCCGCGTGCCGATGGCGAGTATCAGATCGGCTTCTCGCACGGTGTCATTGCCGACCTTGCGCGAGTTGCGGCCGATGGTGCCAACGGACAATTCGTGGTCTTCGGAGATCGCGCCCTTCCCGCCAAGAGAAGTTGCCACCGGCACGCTTAGCGCCTCCGCGAACCGCGTCAGCTCGTCCCACGCCTCCGAGTAAACGACGCCCTTGCCGGCCACGATCAACGGCCGCTTTGCTTTGAGCAACTCGTCGACGACGGCGCGCATTGCGCCGGAAGGCGGCGGGATCCGCCTCGAGGTAACGCTACCGAGATTTTCCTCCCGGTAGGCCATTTCCGATCCCGCATCCGCGCTAAACATTTCCGCCGGGATCTCGAGATGCACCGGACGCGGCGACGGGCCGGCCGCCACGCGTATGGCGGCACGCACCATCGCCGCCGCGCGCTCGGGCACCGATACGGTCTTGTTCCAATCGGCAACCGCATTGTGCATCTTCAACCCATCGAGTTCCTGATACTCATAGCGATCCCGAGAAGGCATGCCGATGGAGCTCGTAAACGAGATCAAAGGGCTGCCCGCCCAGAGCGGATCCGCCATGGCTCCAGCGACATTTCCGACACCGGGCCCGCGCTGTCCGTAAACGAAACCAGGCTTTCCTGAAACCCGCGCGTAGCCGTCGGCCATATAGACGGCGCCCGCCTCGCTGCGGCAGTTGATGATGCGGATGCCCGCGTCATGAAGGGCATACCAAAGCTCGTGGTCGCCTCCCATGAAGCAGAAAAACAATTTTGTTTCGTACTCCACCAGCGTGCGCGCGACGATTTCCGCAACGGTTGCCATTTGATCCTCCGCGTCGAAGCTAGTGCTCCCTGCAACGGTTTCGTTGGCCTCTTCTATTCACGCCGGAAGCTCATCGCCTCTTTCAAAGCCTCCTCGCCGCCAAGACCGAGGCCGAGCCCGTAGTGCTTGTCGGACGCCACCGCCTCCGGATAGAAGCTGGCGAGATCCCTTTCGGGATAGTTTTGCAGAACCCAATCGGCGATCTGCTCGCGCGTCGTGATCCACACGTTGCTCTTGCTTTTCACGTGGCGAATCACATCCTCGAGCGGTCTTGGTGCGAAAACCATGGGCCAGGACGGGATGCGTGCCATAGGCGAGCATCTTCGGAAATCCGCGCTTGCCCTCGTCGTAGAGCGCATCGAAATAGTCGCGCCACATCTCGACGATCTCGCGCACATTCATGCCGCGGCCGGAGTTGGTGTCCGACACCGCATAACTTGTCATCCCGACCAGCTTCTTGTCGTTGACCCGAATGATGAACGGGACCTCGGCGTTGCGCATGCCGCAGGTGTATTTGAACCCTTGTTCAACGAGTATGGAGAACGTTTCCGGCGTAAGATGCCCGCCGGGGGAGCTGAAACCCGAGGCCTTTTTGCCAAGCACCGTTTCAAACGCCTTGTTGGCGCGGGCGATGCCATCGGCTTGCTCCTGTGCCGTCATTTCATTCAGAAATTCATGATCCCAGCCTTGCACGAGAAACTCATGCCCTTTCGCCGCGACTTCACGGGATAGCTCCGGAAACAAAGTCACATTCAGGCCGTCGGCATAGGTACTGGTGCGAATTTCGTATCGTTGCCACAGATCGAGGAGCCGCTGCATACCACCGGTCTCCGCGAAAGCGGTCTCATAGACCGGGCGCATGATGCGTGCGTATTTTGCCGACGACGAAGCTTTACCCGAGAGGCCATGACCCTTGGCTGTGCCCAAAGTCTTCGGAGGAATCTCCCAGGACATGTTGAACACGACGGCGATATACGCTCCGTTGGGCCACTCGAACTTTCCTTTGTACATGTTACAACTCCTTTTTTGATCGCGTTGCCATTTTTTCCATGTCTCACAACTCGCCTGGTTTAGTGAAAAGCCTCCTGACAATAATGATCCCGGAAATCTCCAGCCAGGGCACCTTCAATGTTAAACGAGCAGGCCGAACGGGGCGTGCCGCACCGCGACCACCGTGGCCGAGGCGAGACGACGAAAAAATAAGATAAAAACTACAGACTGTGCGGCATGAGCTGGCATTTATCGCCAACGGAATGAGAATGCAAGCAAACAATTATTTCCGCACCGGAAAGCTTTGCCTCGTGTCGAAAAATGGTGTCGGAATAGTGAAAAGGTGAGAGTGAAAATGGTATCGGATAGTATGAAAGAGGAACCAACAGCGAAATCGAGCCCCAGCTCAGAGCAGAGAGGCAAAGACAGAAAGCAAAGGGCAAAAGACATGAAAGCAAAACACCGTGAAGAACTACTCAAAACATTGCAGGCCCGTTTTGAGAAACACATGAACCGCCATCAAGGTCTTGAATGGGCTAAGGTACAAGCAAAGCTGGAAGCTAATACTGAAAAACTGTGGTCACTCAATGAAATGGAAAGTACCGGCGGCGAGCCGGATGTTGTTGGTCATGATAAAAAGACAGGCGAATACATTTTTTATGATTGTTCAGCGGAAAGTCCTAAAGGCCGCAGAAGTGTTTGTTACGACCGTAAAGCGCTGGAGTCAAGGAAAGAACATAAACCGAAAAATAGCGCAATTGATATGGCCGCTGCCATGGGCATTGAGCTTTTAACGGAAGAACAATACCGGGAGCTGCAGAAACTTGGAAATTTCGATACCAAAACATCGAGCTGGATAGTAACACCTGCTGATATCAGAAACCTCGGTGGCGCCCTCTTTGCCGATTACCGCTACGGCAATGTCTTCGTGTATCACAACGGTGCAGAATCCTACTATGCCGCCAGGGGATTCCGTGGCTCGGTAAGGATCTAAATTTTGCACAGGCAACTAAATTGGTGGCAGCGCTGAGTGACATGCCAAATACAACCAGCGACAAAATGACAGTTAGTTCTTTTCCTCAGAGGCAGCTTTTCGGCCGAAAACTGAACCAAGCGCTTAACGATGCCGTTTTTGCTACGCTTAGCTTGCGAAATCAAGAAGCGCCCTGGTCCGAACCCCGGTCAAGGTTGAAAATCACCTGGCGCCGATTGCCCCGGCAATCACCTGATAAAACGCGCCCGCATATTCCACTCTCGGTTTCGCCCATCATCGCCCTGTAACAACCGTCCGGTTCAATAAATCAATACGAAAGCCTGACCGGGATTTTCCCGCTAGGCAACTTCCATCGATGGGTGATAGGTTCGAGTCGTTCCAGCTCACAATCCGTGAAAGGAGGACAAGCACATGCAAAGTGGTAATGATCGAAGAGATTTTCTCAAGAAGAGTCTTTTCTTCGCGGGCGCCGCGGGGCTGATGAGCTCGGGATTGGGCCCGCTCGCGGCGCTGGCGCAGACGATCGGCAAGCCCATGCGGAGGGCGGATCGCTATGAAGATACCTATATCTTCGAGCGCAAGCCGTTTAAGTGGCCGAGGAATAAAACCCTGGCGGTTTGGATCGCGCCCAACGTTGAGGTTTGGCACTACGATTTGCCGGGGGGTACGGCGATCTCTCCCAACGTGGCGAACCGCGTGCCGGACGTGATCAATTATGCCTGGCGCGAGTACGGCATCCGAGTCGGTTTGTGGCGTGTCGCGGATGTGCTGGACGCCGCGGGGATTAAACCGTCGGTGGCGCTCAACTCGGCTGTGTGCGAGACCTTTCCCAAAGCGATGGACGAAATGAAAAAGCGCGGCTGGGAGTTCATGGGTCACGGCACAACCAATAGTGAAAATCTCGCCGGCTTGGCGCCGGAAAAAGAGAAAGAAGTGATCCAACATGTGCTGAAGACCATCGAGCAATCGACCGGCAAGCGGCCGCGCGGCTGGTTGGGCACCGGGCTGGTACAGACGCACAACACGCTCGACATCCTCGCCGAGGAGGGCGTGACTTATTGCGGCGATTGGAACAACGACGACCAACCCTACCCGATGAAAGTAAAAAAGGGCAAGATGATTTCCATTCCTTACTGCATGGAGATCAACGATCTGCCCATGTTCGTGCGTAAAAATTATACCGGCGAACAGTACTATCGGTCGGTGATCGATCAGTTCGACGCGCTTTACGCCGATAGCAGAAAGCACTCCCGAGTCATGGGCATCCCTTTACACCCGATGCTCATCGGCCAGCCGCTCAGAATCAAATACTTGCAGCAGGCGATCGCCTACATGAAAAAACATGAGCGCGTCTGGTTTGCCACCGCCGGCGAGATCGTCGACGCCTATGAGCACGTGAACCCGATAAGCTAAAACCTTCCCGGTACCGCGCAGCTGGAAGAGAAGTTCAACGCCACAGCTAGAAAACTTTATCGGCGGCTCGTAGAAAAATATCCCGACTCGCCTACGCGAAAAGGCGAAGACTCGTTTGGCCGAGCTGGAGAAAGCGCGTTAGATAATCGGCCGGGGCACCCACATGCGGCGCTACTACAAGTTTTTCTGGAAAAAATTTCTTACCCTGCTCTGGTAATCGGGACCCATCTGGCCGTGGGCAAACTCCTCGTTGAACCAAAATTCAGCGCGTGGATTGTTGACCAGCGCTTGCTGCAACGTCTTGGCTTGGGAAAATGGGACCACCGCATCGGTGGACGAATGAGTGATGAGAATGGGCAGGGTAGTGTTGCGGATACTTTCTGCCGGTGACACATCTCTTACGTCGATCCCCAGAAAGAGATTAGCCCAGAATCCGATCAGATATGCCATGGGATAATTGAGCAACGGCATTCTGAATAGCTGCAAAGCCATTTCTGCAAGACTCGCGTAACTCGATTCTGAAACAACCGCTTTGATCTCGGGAGCTTTGTCGATCGCCATCAAACCGACCGCGCCGCCCATGGAAAAACCCCAAACGCCCACTTCTTTTATCCCTCTGCGTTTGAGAAATCGAATGGCCGCCAGGAGATCCTCGACCTCTTTAGCTCCGGCTGTTGAATAACTACCCTCGCTTTCTCCGAGGTAGCGGAAGTCGAACAAGAGCAGATTAAAATCAGCGTGCAGAAACGCCAGCGCTGGCAAGATATTCCCCTTGTCTGCAGGGTAGCCGTGAAGCAGGATCAAGGTCTTGTCCGCCTTTTTTGCGGATGGGATGAACCAGCCGCGCAGCGTGAGTCCGTCCGCCGTTGTGAACGACACTTGCTCGTGAGGCATGTTTAACTCGCGCGGAGTGATCGAGGAAACGATCTTCGGTGGGCGAATGGAAATATAAAACAGCCAAACGCTGGCAAGGATCAAAAGTGCCGAGACGATGAGAACAATGCGCAGGATAGCGTTCACCTGTGCGCGCATTTTCCCTCAATCGGGAGGAAGCTGTCAACGTCGCCTCAACCGTTATGCCGGTCTTAACGAGAAGATGAATGTGGTTGGATGTGACGATGTAATTAAGCACTGAAAGACGAAGCGTTTCTTCGCTTCAAGAACCCAGCCCAGGTAAGAGCGGCGGTCCTGCCCAAACTTCAGTAGAAAATTTCTCCGATGACAGCGGTGAGTGATATGCCAAATACAACCAGCGAGAAAATGACGGTTAGCTCTCGGCATCGTTTTCCTCAGAGGCAGCTTTTCGGCCCAAAACTGGACGTCTAAGCGCTTAAACGATGCCGTTTTATGCTACCTTAGATTGCTAAATCAAGAAGTTGCCCTGGTTCGACCCGCAGTCAAGGTTGCTGTGTCCTTTCTTCAGGGCTCTTTGCGTCGACTTGCATATTATCGGCTTATCGTAAATAAACGGATGGGCTCGGTTAAGAATTCTTAGTCTGAATCAGGCTGCCGCGAACGATTCGATTATAGCGATCAAAAGAGGACACAATGATATCGATGATCGAAGGAGTTAGTCTTACCAGGGAAGAAAATGAAATCTTGACCCGGGTCGGACCCGGTACTCCCATGGGCAATTTGTTTCGTCGGTATCAGATACCGGTCTTACTATCGGCGGAACTCGAACCGGGAGGGCCGCCCAAGCGCGTCCGACTGCTTGGAGAAGACCTGGTCGCATTCAGGAATCAATCCGGAAAAGTGGGCTTAGTGGGCGAAAGCTGTGCGCACCGCTGCGCCTCACTCTATTTTGGCCGCATTGAGGCCGAAGGAATACGCTGCGTCTATCACGGTTGGAAATACGGCTTCGACGGTCAGTGTTTGGAAATGCCAAACGTCTTTCCGGAGCATCAGTTCAAAGAGAAAGTTCATTTGCCGGCTTATCCGTGTATTGAACGCGGCGGTTTCATTTGGACCTATATGGGTCCGTCAAAAGAACTTCCGCCTGTTCCTGATTTTGAATTTCTCACGGTGCCTGAGGGGAATCGCTACATCGAGCAGAGAGACTATCAAAATTGCAACTATCTCCAGGCTCTCGATGGAGGTATCGACCCCAGCCATGGAGCGTTTCTCCATGGTCCGATTCAGTCCCGTTCCATAAGTGACGACGAAGCGCTGCTGGGGCATGGGACGGGAATAGGCGCGGATCGTAACGTTGGCGGGACAATGCGCGTTGGGTTTGCCACAGGGCAACGTACGCCAGTCGTCGAGATGACAGAGACAGAATATGGAGTTGTAGTCGCAGGGAGGCGTAACAGCGGCGCGGACAAATATCTTTGGCGCATCAATCATTTTTTGATGCCGTTCTATACGATACCTCCGTGGATGCCCGATAAGTCTTGCCTCTGCCATATGTGGGTGCCGGTGGACGATGAGCACTGCATCAATTGGCGGCCCAGGTGGCACCCATTCAGACCTCTGACCGAGAACGAGCGGGAAGTTTTCGCTTATGAGCACTTGCCGCCGACGCCGGAGGCGTATGGAGACATTCGACTCAGTGCCAATCGGTCCAATAATTATTTTATGGACTGGGAGATTCACCGCACCCGGAAGTTCGGCATTCCGACGCTCCACTTGGAAGACGTGGCCATCACCGAAAGTCAGGGACCTATTTGTGATCGGACGAAGCAGAATTTGACCCACGCTGATATGGCCAGTCTGGCAGTTTACCGTCGGCTCTTAAACGCGGCCAAGGCCTTGCGAGATTCCGGCAGGATACCCGCAGAACTCCCAGATCCCACGATCTACCGGTGTATCCGTGGCGGATGTATGGACCTGGCCAAGGAAGAGAGCTGGGTGGAACAGATGAAACGCCAGCGCATGGGAGCCGCGTCATAGGTGCATCCTCGCTTTAGTGGAGACCGCCGGGAATTTGTTTGCGGGCCTTCGTTCCCCAGAACGTGGAAAGTAAAACGCTTCTAGTTCCAACCGCGAGAGCCTATCTTCGGTTGAAGCGCAGAGCCCGTAGGATGGCTAGCAACGGATTTGTTCATGCATTGATCGGCTATGGTTTGAGGAAATTATGAGAAAAACGATTTGGCTTGGAATCTTCGCGATGGGCTTTGGCCTAAGCATATCTTGCAATGCGCTAAGCGGAGAGAAGCTGCGAGTAGTTTTCCCCATCATGGGGATCGCTTTGAGTCCATCCTGGGTCGCCGTTGAAAAGGGGATGTGGCGCAAGAATGGTCTGGACGTGGAATTGATCTTATTGACCGGCGGCGGACGGGTAGTTCCGGCCCTGGTGAGCGGTAGCGCGCAGGTTCTCCTTGCCGCGGATACCGGAGTTATCATGGCGATTCATCAAGGAATGGATCTCGTCAGGCTCGGTGTGACAACAAACTCATTGCCGTCGTCGTTGTTCACCGTTCCCGACATTCAGTCGGTGCGAGACCTCAAAGGGAAAGTGCTGGGCATCTCTCGAGGAAGGGATGCCAGTTACGTTCGCTTAACGAAGTTGCTCCGCGATCATGGAGTCAATTCGAGCGACGATGTGAAGTTCCTAACTATTGGAGAGGGACAAGCGGCAAGGGTGTCCGCTTTAAAAGCGCGAATCATTCATGGAACCGTGCTTTCGCCGCCGTTCGACCTAGCGGCAAGCAAGGAAGGTCTAAAAATGCTTGCAAAGCTCGACATCCCCACGACAGGTGGAACGATCACCACGACAACGAGCTTCTTGAAAGCAAATCGGGGCATTCTCGTCAATTTTCTCAAAGGCTACATCGAAGGAGTGCATTTTTTGTTAAGGAATAAGGACGAAAGCATGAAGGTGCTTTCGAAGTACTTGAGAAATCCCGACATGACCACGATGGGCTATTTTTACGAGCAGGTTTCTCAACGCGCGGAGAGGGACCTGCGACCGAACGCAGAGTCGGTCCGTTTTGTTAACGACCTCGTCGCTATGGACGACCCTAAAGCCAAACGTCTTTCCGATAAGGACTATTGGGACCTAAGCCTCCTCGAGGAAATCCAGCAGTCGGGATTTATCGATCGGCTTTATAAAGAATAGTGAGCCGAGCTGTTGCCAGCGGATCACGGGCGTGATCGCCTCAGCGTATCGACGCAAGTTTCACATCCTGGAAAACCCAATGCAAATACCGGCGTCGATCGCGGGGAAACTTCAGTAGGAATTGCTTTTGGTGGCAGCGGTGAGTGATATGCCAAATACAACCAGCGAGAAAATGACGGTTAGCTCTCCCACATCGTTTTCCTCAGAGGCAGCTTTGGCCTAAAAACTGACCTTCTAAGCGCTTAAACGACGCCTCTTTTGATGCCCTAATCTCGCGAAATCGAGAAGTTGCTCTGGTCCGACAGCGCATGGATTCCTTCAACACGGTGACCAGCGCCGCCTATATCTTTCTCATGTTTCTCAGCAGCATGTTTTATCCGTTGGCGGGCGTTCCGGCATGGTTCCAGTGGGTAGCGCGCATCAATCCGATGACGTGGCAGGTCGACATGCTGCGCTTCAGCCTGCTCGGCACGGGTGCGCCGTCGCTGGTGCTCTTGGAAAGCATCGCGTTCGCGCTGTTTACGATCCTCTGTCTGACTTTGGCGGTGCGCGCCCTCGAGCGCGCGGCGTGACCGCCCATTCGCCGCGGCGAGCGCGTTGCAAAGCGGCGGCGCAAAAGGCAAGATTCCGGCGCCGGGAGCGCGGATCGGCGCCGCGGCAATGCTCACGCCGGCTGCATGAACCGGCTCAACCCGTGGAGGTGATTGAATGGCAAACTCAAACGATCCGTTCGCCGCTCGCCCGATGGACGAAGTAAAAAAGGAACTGCACGAGCGCGCCAAGCACAATCGAAATCCGTTTCTTTACACGCTATACGACGAGGTCGCGCCGGTGATCGACGGCCTCGAGTCGGTGGATCGCGAGGCCTGGGCCAGTGACTTCGGCGCGCTGGCGGCGCGCCATGAAGAGCGCGCCGCGAAAGCGGAGGCCGGCGGCGACGGCGATACGGCGCGAAAGGAATATCTGATCGCCTACGATTGTTACCACGTCGCCCGCTATCCCGCGCCGAACTCGCCCGGCAAGCGGGCCGCCTATAAAAAGTCGCAGGAAAATTTCCACAAAGCGGCACGCTACTTCGACCCGCCCCTCGAGCGCGTGGAGATGCCATTCAAGGGGCGCGCCGGCGAGGGCCGGGCTTCGATCGGTCTTCTACGCAAGCCCAAGGGAGTTGCCCGGCCGCCGGTTGTGGCAATTTGGGGCGGCATCGACGCATTCAAAGAAGAGCGCCCGAGCGATCCTTATCTTCGCGCCGGGTTGGCGACTCTGTGCATCGATATGCCCGGCGTCGCCGACGCGCCGCTGCCCGGCTCGGAGAACGCCGAGCGGCTGTGGGACGCCGTGTTCGACTACATCGCCGGCCGGTCCGATTTGGATGCGAACAGAGTCGGCATTCACGGCGGCAGCACGGGCGGCTACTGGGCGACCAAAGTCGCGCACACACATAGCGAGCGATTGCGCGCGGCGGTGAATCAGGGCGGCCCGGCGCATTTCGCGTTTCAAAAGGACTGGATCGCCAAGGCGCAGCGCGGCGAATACCCGTTCGAGCTTGCCGAAACTTTGGCATGTGCGTTCGATCGATCGTCGGGCGAGGAATGGATCGAATACGCGCCGCAGTTGTCGCTTCTCACCCAGGGGATTCTCGACCGGCCCTGCGCGCCGCTGCTCTGCGTCAACGGCGTGAACGACACGGTCTTCCCGATCGCCGACATGCACCTCCTGCTCGAACACGGACGGCCGAAATCGACCCGTTTCTACCCGGGCGGCCATATGGGCGGCGGTAATGCGCAGTCGATGATCATCGACTGGCTGAAAGAAAAGCTTATGGCGTGATCGGCGGCTTACAAAAAAGGATTTTCGGTTGCGCCTCCCGAGCAGGTTATCGGCGCTGAATTTGTTGCTGATGACGCAGGCCGTTCAAGTCCTGCTGGGTCTGATTGCGGCGGATCTGGTCTTGCAGGGAATCGATGCGCTGCTGGCGCTGTAAACTATCGATTTGCTGTTGCTGTCGCAGCGGCTGGGATTCGCGCTGAATTCGATTCAATTGCTGCTCGGTTTGCAAGCGCTGGAGCTGTTGGTCGTTGCGCAACTGGTCGAGTTGTCGCTGGTTCTCGATCGTTTGCCCCGGCGCGGGAG
Source organism: uncultured delta proteobacterium (assembly GCA_963745035.1). Taxonomy (GTDB): domain Bacteria; phylum Desulfobacterota; class Binatia; order UBA9968; family UBA9968; genus DP-20. The sequence goes on from CAVUVW010000014.1 coordinate 831,630, forward strand.
AAGGCTTACGGATCTCCGCCTGATCGAGCTCGCGCTGCAGTTGTTGGTTTTCGCGCTCGCGCCGCAGATTCTCCAACTGCTCCAGGCGCCGCAGCTCTTTCAGTTTTTCCTCCCGGCGCGCTTTGGTCTGTTCCTGGAGAACCTCTTCGAGCTGGTCGGCCGCGGCGAAAACGGCCTTTGGCGTGTATAAAAAGGAGGCGACAAACAAGACCAGCAGCACGCGTACGGGCATTTTTATTAGCTTACTCACACGTTCATCAAACCAAATTACCGCGCCGATGGCAACATGGAAAAATCCACGAGTTTGTCCGCCTCCAGGTTTTCCGGTATCGGCCGTTCTTCACGCAGGAGAGTCAAGTAGCCGCGCACTTTCTTGAGATCCATGCTGCCGTCGGGGGAAAGAATGCCGACCATGGTCTCGTAGGAGCGTTCCGCTTCGCTCGGGCTGATTTTGTAGCGCGCCGCGATCATCTTGACGGCTTCGGCGCGGTTCGCCCGTTGCCAGGCAACGGCGTCCATCACGGCGGCGATGGTTTTACGGACGCGCTCGCGATGGCCGCGGATCTCCGCCTGGGACGTGAACAGTCCGACGTAGGGAATGTCCGCCAAATCGCCGAGGAAAAGAAACTTCTTATAGCCGAGCGACACCGCCTTGTCGTCGAACGGCGGGCTCAAAACCGCGCCGGCGACTTGGCCACTCGTCAGAGCGGCAAAGCTATTGGAGGTTCCTCCGGTGGTGGCCAAGCCGACTTGTTTGTCGTCCAATCCGAGTTTTTTAAATCCCGCGCGCGCGAAATAGTAGGGCGAGGATCGGATGTCCGAGATGGCGATTTTCTTGCCGATCAAGTCCGGCGCGCGATAAATATCTTTCCCGGTTACCAACACCCAAGGCGTGTCTTTGTAAAGCGACAAGACGACGACGAGGGGAAGGCCGGATACCGCGGCCGAAATGGCCGACTGGGGCGAGGTAAAGAAATTGATGTTGCCGTTCAAGACCGCTTGCGGCGCGATCACTGTGCGCATCTGAATGTACTCGACGTCAAGGCCGGCCTTGGCGTAAAAGCCTTTCTCCTTGGCGATGTCGAACGGCAGTGTGGAAACGGCCGAAGAAGGATAGCCGATGCGGACGCTTTGTGGGCTGTCGGCGGCGCGGGCCCCGGCTGGAAGGCCCGTCACGATCAAAATCCAAAGCAGGAGAAGATGATTACGCGTCGATAGCGATCTTGCGCAGGTCATCATGAGCGTTTCCGCGCCGCGCCCGAGCTACATCCCCGTCATGCCATAGTAGGTGGCGCAGTTGTCCCAGAGAATCTTGCGCTTGTCTTCGTCGGTGATCGGCAGCTGCAAAAAGCGCTCGACCGCTCTGGGATATTTGGTATCCACGTGGGGAAAGTCGGTGGAGAAAACCAAGCGCTCGTTGCCGAGAAAATCAATGGCGTATTTCACCGGTTCCTCGTCGCACTCGACCGACGCGTAACACTGTCTCTTGAAGTAGGCGCTCGGCGGGTTGGTGAGCGCCGGCGCCCACTGGTCGCCGTAAAGTTCCCAGTGTTCATCGAGACGCCACATAAGAAAGGGGATCCAGCCGCAGTTGCCTTCGAGAAAGGCGACGCGCAGCCTGGGATGGCGTTCCAACACGCCGCCGCCGCAGAAGCTGCCGACGGCGAGCATCTGTTCGACGGGATGGGAAAAGGTGTGGCGCAGCATGAAATCGTAGCCGAATTGTTCGCCGACTTGGCGCGCCGCCGAGGTGTTCGACTCGTGAAAGCCCAGGGGCACGCCGAGATCTTCGAGCGCTGACCACAGCGGCTCGTAGTAAGGGTCATGCCAGTTACGGCCGTTGACGATGTTCGCGCGCAGAAAGAGCGCACGAAAGCCCAACTGCTCCACGCACCGGCGCGTCTCGGCGATGGCGTCGTCGATGTCGAACGGCGAGATCATACCGGCGCCGATGAGCCTCGTCGGATCGGCCTGGCAGAATTCGTACAGCCAGTCGTTGTAAGCACGCGCCAGCGCGGCGGCGAACTCGCGGTCCAGTTCGGGAACGCTCAGGACGTTGAGGCCGCGGCTCGGATAGAGTATCGCCACATCGATGCCTTCTTCCGCCATGGCGTCGAGCTGCACTTGCGCGCTCCAGCCGCGCTCGTAGTGGGGTCGAAAGAGTTTTTGATTCTTGTGAAAGATGTGGCCGGGCGGTGGCAGGGTTCCGGCCGGCGGATCGGCCGGGCGGCCCCAGGCGCGGCCGTCGGGGCCGACCAGACGCAGATCGCGCACGTGGTCGGTGGTGCCGATCGGTGCCCGATGCTTGAACTTTTTATCGATATAGCGCTGCCAGAGATCGGCGGGCTCGAGAATGTGCATATCGCTGTCAAGAACTTTGAAACCGTGGTTGGCCATAAATCACCTCGTGATTTGCTCGGGCCGTTCAAGTCGTTCCAATACGGAAGCGAAGCATCGCGTGTTCACGTCGAATCCGGATGCGTTGAAATATATTTCGCGGCCGCCGCCGGATCTACGTCCGCTCTAAGCTCCACGTTCGCGGCTTCCTCCTGCAAGCGAAAAGCGACGGTGTACGCCGATTTCTCGCCCCAGCCGCGATCGGCGGCGGCGACGAGTCTTTGTTCCGCGATGTTCGCCAGCGGCAAGGGGACCGCGAGCTCGCGCGCGAGCGCGGTGGCAAGGCCGACATCTTTGCGCAGCAGTTTGAGCGGGAACACAGCGTTGTCGTAATCGTTGCGAAAGACGGTCTGCGGGACCTGCACGTGGAGCACGTGCATGCGTCCGACCATGCCGCGGCGAACGGCTTCCCAGAGCGATTTGGTTTCGACCCCGGCCTTGACACCGAGGGTCAGCCCCTCGGCGATCGCTTGAGAGATCGTGCTGTTGATCATTTGATGGACGAGCTTGCAGATGCAGCCGGAGCCCAACGGACCGGCATGGAGAACCTGATCGCCGAAGGCCCGCAGTACCGGTTCGGCGCGCGCGAAGATTTCTTTGTCGCCGCCGACCATGATCTCGTGGATGCCGCGGGCGGCGCCCGGCTGGCCGGAGGCAACGGGGGCGTCGAGGACGAACGCGCCCTTGGCGCGAAAGAGCGGTTCGAGCCGCCGGATGAGCGCCGGCGGATTGGTCGAAATATCGATGTAGATCGATTGCGCGCGGATGCCCTCCAAGATTCCTTTAGCGCCGCGCACGACCTGCTCGACGTCGTCGGGCATCGGCAGCGCCGTAACGATCACGTCGCTGCGCCGCGCCAACTCGGCGGCGGAGTTTGCGACGCGTGCGCCGCGCTCGCGAAACGGCCGCGACGCTTGGTCGCGCAGATCGAAGACCACCAGAGGAAAACCGGCTCTGTGGATATGGCCGGCGACGGGTGCGCCCATGTTGCCAAGACCGATGAAACCGACTGTTTCCATTGTCGCTCCTGCGCCGCGATCGATCTTCAACCTATGGCAGAACCCCCGTTCGAGTGTCAACGCAGGCGCGGAGATCTCAAGCCATTCCTGCCGCAAAGGCGTGGAGCATCCGAAGGCGTAAGACAGTTGCGCCGGGTCCGAGGTTGAAGACAGGATTCTGTGTACCGCGCGCCCGGCAAGCTTCTGTCCATCCCGGCGGCGCCTTGTTCGTGACTGGACCAAGCGCCTTTTTCGTTTGACGGGATTCTGATAGGAGTCGCTCAGCGAAATGAAAGGAGGATAAATTCCATGGGATACATGATGCACGGTAAGTGGGTGAACGACGATCGCATTCCCGCCGACGCGCGCGGCCATTTCGTGCGCGCCGACTCGCAGTTTCGCAACTGGATCACGGCGGACGGCAGCCCCGGGCCTTCCGGCAGCGGCGGTTTCGAAGCAGAGCCTGACCGCTATCATTTGTTCGTTTCGTATTCGTGCCCTTGGGCGCACCGGACGATCATCTTCCGCAAGCTCAAGAAGCTCGAAGATGTCATTTCGTTGTCGCTCGCCGACAAGCCCAAGAGCGAAGGGTGGGCGTATTCCGAAGGCATCGATGATCTGGAGCCGTGCGATGACGGCATCTTTCGCTTGTATCAAGTCTACGCCGCGGCCGACGCGAACTACACCGGCAAAGTTACCGTGCCGACGTTGTGGGACCGGGAACGGCGCACGATCGTGAATAATGAATCTTCCGAAATCATCCGCATGCTCAACGCCTCGTTCCGCGCCCACACCGACGTGAGCTACGATTTCTATCCCGAAGAGCTGCGCGGCGAGATCGAGCGCATCAACGCCATCGTCTACAGCGACTTCAACAATGGCGTCTATCGCGCCGGCTTCGCGCGCAGCCAGGAGGCCTACGAAGAAGCGGTGCGGAAGATTTTTGCCTGCCTGGACATGATGGAGAATTTGCTGCGCGAGCAGCGTTATCTGGCCGGCGATCGGATTACCGAGGCCGATTGGCGCGCTTTCCCGACCTTGCTGCGCTTCGATCTAGTTTATTACAGCCACTTCAAATGCAACCTGCGGCGCATTCAAGACTATCCCAATCTGGCGAACTATCTGCGCGAGCTGTATCAATGGCCGGGAATCAAGGAGACGTTGGATTTGGGCAAGATCAAGGCGGGATACTACAGCCAACTCAACGTCAATCCGACGGGGATCGTACCGATCGGGCCCAATCTCGATCACTTGGACTTGGCGCACGACCGGAGCCGCCTGCGCGCAGCGGCATGAGGTATGAACCTTAGCGCGGCAGCGCCGCAACCAATCTCGGAATAGCATGTCCCACGCGAAGTCGAAGGAACGCAAAAACGGCAAAGATGTCATTTCGAACGAAGAGGGAAATCTTTCTTAGATCCCTCGCATGTGCTCAGGCTGCCAGCCTTTGTCATTTGGCGTCTTTACGACTCGGCGCGAGGGGCGTCCGACTCCGAGCCCTTTCAGCTTCCGGATCATTTGCGGGTTAAGCGAGGCGGCGCGGGCAGCATCCTTGCCGGCGCTCGATGCATTTTTGTCAGTTGATTTTTAAAGGAGCAATACAAAATGGCGAATCACACGCCTTGCGGCATCGAGCTACCCCAAGTTTTTTTCGGCGGTCCCGTAGATATGGAGCACATTCGGAAATTCGCGATCAAAGCCGAGACGCTCGGCTATGACAGCTTGTGGCTGCAAGAGCGGGTGATCGGTGATTTTGCCATGCTCGAGCCGGTAACTCTGTTGAGCTACGTCGCCGCGGTCACGACCAAGTTGCGGTTGGGGACTTCGGTCATTTTGCTGCCTTTGCGCAACCCCATTCAACTGGCGAAGGCCTATTCGACGTTGGACGTGATGAGCGGCGGGCGGGCCGTCATGGGCGTTGGTCTGGGCGGAGGCCATCTCGGCTCGCACGAAGATGTTTTCGGATATACGCGGGAAGGTCGGGTCACGCGCTTCACCGAAGCAGTGCAGATCATGAAGCTTCTATGGGCCAAGCCCAAGGCGAGCTTCCGCGGGCGCTATTGGCATTTCGATGACATCTCGATGGAGCCCAAGCCGGTGCAGAAGCCCCATCTGCCGATCATCTTCGGCGGACATCATGAGAACGCATTGCGCCGCGCGGTGAAGTATGCCGACGGCTGGATGGGCGCAGGCTCGTCTTCATCCGGATCGTTCATCCGCGAGTCGGCGCGCATCCGTGCCTTTCTCGAAGAAGCGAAGCGCGATCCGGGGACTTTTCATTTCGCCAAGCGAGTGTATCTCGCGGTCGATAACGACAATGCCCGCGGTGAACGGCGGATCAGAGAGTGGTTCGGCAAACGCTACAAGAACGCCGACCTCGGTCCGAAGGTTTCGATCTGGGGAAGCAGCGCGGAATGCACGGAGAAAATCCAGGAGCTAGTCGGCGCCGGCGCACAGCAGATCGTTTTCAATCCGATGTTCGATGAAAACGAACATCTGGACGTTTGCGCCAGGGAGATCATGCCGCATCTACAACGCTGAGATTAGCCGCCATCGCGAAGCGGAGTGGGAGATGGGAATAAGATGGATTTGGGATTGACCGGCAAAGTGGCGATCGTGACCGGCTCAAGCGACGGCATCGGTTACGCAGTGGCGCGGGCGCTGGGACAGGAGGGATGTCGGCTGGTCTTGTGCGCTCGGCGCGAAGAACTTCTTGCCGAAGCACGAGACAAGCTTGCGACGGAGACCGGCGCGGAGGTGCTGGCGGTGCGCTGCGACGTGCAGCGATTGGTCGACGTGCAAAATTTGGTGAATGAAACCGTCCGGCGATTCGGGTCCATCCATATTCTCGTCAACAATGCCGGCAGCGTTCCGAGCGCGAAGTTTGCCAGTGTGGACGATGCCCAATGGTATCAGATGTTGGAGGGGAAGCTGTTGTCGTACTTGCGCGTGACGCGCGAGGTCGTGCCGCATATGCTCAAATCCGGCTGGGGCAGGATCGTCAACGTGGCGGGCACCGCAGGGCTGGAGCCGAGTAATACTGCTGATAGCCGTCGGTCTGAACAACGCCGCGGTGATCAACTGGACCAAGTCGTTGTCCCGTGAATATGTGGCGGACGGCATTCTAGTCACGACGGTGGCGCCCGGCTCGATTGAAACGCCGCGCCAGACCCGCAATCGCGAGCGCGAGGCGAGTATCACCGGAAAGAGCTTGGATGAGCTGCGCAGCGCGCGCGTGCGCGATATTCCGATGCAGCGGCTTGGACGGCCGGAGGAAGTCGCCAATGTCGTGGCTTTCCTGGCCTCGGAGTGCTCGAGTTACATGACTGGAGCGTGCGTGACGGTGGATGGCGGTGTGATGCGCGGGATTTGAATCTGCGGCGCCGCGTTACCATCATGTTCCGCGACACGCCGCGAACAATACATGACCCCGTTCGCTTGTGATTTTAGCAAACCGATCCGTTCGGGCGCCTCACACGGTCGAGCGAAAGCGGAGCTTGCGGTGGCGCGTGCCGGAACGATATTTTTTCAAGCGCGGCTTCCCCGCGCCGTTTTGATTCAGGGCGGTCCAGCGATTCAATCCACGCCGCAGGTAGCCGGGATCGAGCCCTAACGTTTCGCAGACGTTGGCGAAGGAAAAAATCCAGCTTTCCGCGTCCTCGGCGTTGACCCACGAATGCGCTTCTTCGAAAGCCCTGCGCTGCTGCCGCGCGCCGCGGCGCGGGTTTTTGGAAAGGCAGGAGACCGCGTCCTCCAGAACCGCCACCATCAGCCGCCGCTCCGGATCGGGCATGTGGCTGCTTTTCAGAATGGCGTTAAATTGACTCGGCGCCAGCACATCGGGCTCAAACAGAAGGGCCAGATCCTGGTGGACCGCGAGGCCTGGGTGCGATTTCATGATTTCCGCTCCTTTCGGCGCAACGCGCCTCCAATAACGGTAGGATAGAGCAAATCCTCATAGTTTGACAAATTCATAATTTGTTACTAATTCATAGATTAAACCGAACTATATGGATTGGCTCAACTACCACCATTTGCTGTATTTCTGGACCGTCGCGCGCATGGGCGGCGTGGGGCGCGCGAGCGAGGAGCTTCGCCTTACCCAGGCGACCGTGAGCGCCCAGCTCAAGTCGCTGGAGCAGGCTCTGGGCGAGAAGCTCCTTCGCAAAGCGGGGCGCCATCTCGCGCTGACCGACACCGGCAAGCTGGTGTTTCGTTACGCCGACGAGATTTTTTCGCTCGGCCAGGAGATGATGGGGACGTTGCAGGGCCGCCCCGAGGGCCGCCTCGCGCGGGTCACGGTGGGGGTCGCCGATGTGTTGCCGAAGCTGGTGGCCTACCAATTGATCGAGCCCGCGCTCCAGTTGAAGGACGTCTACCGGGTCGTCTGCCGCGAGGGCACCAACGCGGAGCTGCTGCCGGCCCTCGCGGTGCACGACATCGACGTGGTTTTGACCGACGCGCCGGCCGAGGCCGGGATCAACGTCAAGGCGTTCCATCATTTGCTCGGCGAGTGCGACGTGTTGCTGTTCGCGAGCACGAAGCTCGCCCGGAAATATCGCCGCGGCTTTCCCCGCTCCCTGGACGGCGCGCCGTTCTTGTTGCCGACCCGTAACACGATCTCGCGGCGGTCCTTGGATCAATGGTTCGACCACGAAAAAATCCAGCCGAAAATCATCGCCGAGTTCGAAGACAACGCGCTGTTGATGGTCTTCGGCCAGCACGGCGTCGGGATATTCGTCGCGCCTTCGGTGATCAGAGACGAAGTGGAGCGAAAGTACGCCGTGCAGGTGATCGGGCCGGTGGGCAACGTGCGCGAGCGCTTCTTTGCGGTGTCTCTCGACCGCAAGCTCAGACACCCCGCCGTGGTGGCGATCTCAGAGGCGGCGCGCGCGCGGCTGCCCGATTGATCCATCGACGGCAGCGGGACGAAAAAATCCGAGAGCCGCAACGCTGCAATTCACCGAGACGAAAGCTCAGACATCAAGCCGCTCGATGCGGCGGCGGCGGCCAGACGTGAATCTCTTTTTCGATCTCGACGGAACCTTGACCGATCCGCGTCAGGGTATTCTGGCGTGCTTCCGGTATGCCCTCAACGCGCTGGGCGTCGATGCGCCGCCGGATCATCATCTCGAACCGCTCATCGGTCCGCCGCTGCGCGAGAGTTTTTCGGCGCTCTTGCCCGAAGAGGCGCTCGTCGAGCAGGCAGTCGCTCTCTACCGCGAGCGTTTCGCCCCGAAAGGCATGTTCGAAAACCGCGTGTATGCGGGAGTCGCCGGCGCCTTGGAACAGCTTCACCAAAGCGGCGCGCGGCTCTTCGTGGCGACCGCGAAGCCGGGCATGTTCGCCGACCGTATTCTGGAGTATTTCGATCTCCGTCGGTGGTTTCACGCGGTCTACGGCAGAGAGCTGGACGGAAGAAACGCGCACAAGCGTGATCTGCTCGCTCATTTGTTGGAGGCGGAATCGCTGTCGCGTGCTGGCGCGGTGATGATCGGCGATCGCGCCGCCGACGTTCTGGCCGCGAAAGCGAACGGGATTTTTTCCGTGGGGTTCTTTGGGGATTCGGCTCGCGCGAAGAGCTTGCCGGGGCGGGAGCCGACCTGCTGTGCACGACGCCGGGGAAGCTCGTCGAGAGTCTCGCCGGCCGGAGACTGTGATTTTTCGTTTGTGATTTTCGCCTGGCGCGCAACGGTCCACGAAGACCTTTGGAAGTTTCCGTCGGCTGTTTGCAATTTGTCCAATAATAATTCCAGATAGGATGCACCAACGCCGTAGGGAGGGCGTCTCCATGCCGCGCGAGTATCGCTACTTTTCCGCCGACAGCCATTTTGAGTCGTTGCCAGAGACCTGGACTCACCGCGTGCCGGCGCAATATCGAGAGCGCGCGCCGCGTCGCGTCAAGCTCGCCGACGGGCGCGACGCCATCCTCGAGGAAGGACAGCCGCTCGAATACCGCGGAACGAATCTATTCGCGGGGAAGTCTCCCGAGGAATTCAATCCGGTTTGTTTGACGTTCGAAACCTCCGCCGGCGCCGGCACGCCGCAACAAAGAATCAAGGAGCAGGATGCCGACGGCATCGACGGCGAGCTGCTGTTCGCCAGCGAAGCGCGCAACACAAAGATCAAAGATCGAAACGTCTTTCTCGCGCTGATCCGCGCGTTCAACGATTACTTTATCGAGGAATATTGCGCCGTGGATCCCGAGCGTCTGGTCGGCGTGGCGGTCATGCCGGACATTGGCGCGGGAGAGAACATCGCCGAGATGAAGCGCTGCAAGGAGAAAGGCTTCAAAGCGGTTCGGCTGCACACTTTTCCCAGCGGCAAAAGTTATCCGACCGCGGAGGATGACGAGTTTTACGCCGCGGCGTTGGATCTGAATATGCCGATCACGATCCACACGTCTTTCCCGCGCCGCACCGACGAGCGCGACGTTTACCTGATGAAATATCCCAAGGAGCCGCAAGGCGAAGACCGGCCGTTCGACTTTTTGCAACGCCTGGCGCGCCAAGGGATCTATCATTGCGGCGCCGTCGAGGCGACTCAGTTGATTCTCACGGGCGTCTTCGATCGTTTCCCGAAGTTGCGTTGCTACTGGGCGGAGAACAACGTCGGCTGGATTCCGTACTTCTATCAGCAGATGGACCAAAGTTATAAAGTCAACTGCTCGTGGGCGGAGCGGCTCCTCGGTTTGCCGAAGTTGAAAAGACTGCCGAGCGAGTACTTGCGCGAGCACGCGCTCTGGGGCGTGTTCGACGATCCGATCGGCATCCAGCTCCGGCACATGATCGGCGTGGATAAGATTATGTGGTCGACGGACTTTCCCCACGTCGTCACGCGCTGGCCAAAGTCTCGGGAGCTGGTGCAAGAACAGTTCGCCGGCGTGCCGGAAGATGAAAAGCGTGCGATGCTGGCGGGGAACGCGGTGAAGTTTTTTCATCTGGATGGGCAAAAAGACGATTGACTACGAAGGCACGAAGCACACGAATCCGGAAGATCTTCTCATTGTTCACGCAAGATTTAGCCGATATCCGCCAAACTTCTGCGCCGAATCGCGTTACGTAGGGTGCGCTTGCGCACATCGTTCCCAGGGCCACTGACCGTAACGTAGCAAAGGGAGACCTGCGAAGTGAGAATCGTTGTCGTAGCTTTGATTCTGTTCCTTCATCTTGGCGCGGCCGACGCGCGCAAGATTACCGTCGCGGTGCCGGTGCTCGACGTGACGCAGAGCGCTTTGTACGTCGCGCGCGACCGCGGTTTTTACCAGAAAGAAGGCTTGGACGTCGAGCTGATCCTCATGCGCGGCGGGGTGGCGAACCAGGCGTTGATCGCAGGCAACGTCGAATTCACCACGGTGCCGACGGCGGGATTGCAAGCCGCCCTGCAAGGCGCGCCGCTTAAAGTCGTGCTCAGCACGTTTCACAAGCCGATGTTTTGGCTCTATGCCCGGCCCGAGATTCGCGGCGCCAAGGATCTCAGCAACAAGAAGATTGCGGTATCGAGCTTGGGCGCGGCGGGCGACTCCGCGCTGCGCGAGTGGATCAAGAAAAACGGCATGGACGAGAACCGGGAAGTTGCGATCTTATCCATCGGCACGACCGCCACGCGTCTGGGCGCGCTTTCCGCCGGCGTGGTGGATGCCGCGATGATGACGTTTCCGCACAATCTCACGGCCGCCGAATCGGGCTTTCGCGAGCTGGTCTCGTTCATCGCCTCCGATATCATCCAGCTCCAGGGCGCCATCGTGACCCGCGAAGGCTTGCTCAGCTCGGAGTCAGGCATGGTGGAAAAGTTTCTCCGCGCCACGATCAAAGGAATCCTTTACTATTCGAACAATCGCAAGAGCGCGGTTTCGATTCTCGCGCGAAACGTGAAGACCCAGGACGAGCTGGCGGGGAAAATCTATGATCTGGTCAAGCCGGCGCTGACGCCGGAAGGGATTCTCAGCGACGATTTGCAGAAACAGGTGATGGCGCCGCTGCTCGAGCGTGTCAACAAACGGGATCTCGCAACCGGCAGGTTCTTCGATTTCGCGCTGGCACGCAAGCTGAACGGCGAGCTCAAAGCGGAAGGCTGGAAGCCGTAGATTTGGCCGGTTGTTCCCAGTGGGCTTGTCAGATTCGCAGATCTAGTTTCGGGATAACCAACAACCGCTCGACGAAACGATCGTCGCCGAACTTGCTCGCGTACAAGCCGAGCAGGCCGAGCGGCACAAAGAGCGCGGTCAAGCCCCACGCTTGCCACGTTACTTCGTAGCTCATTAAAGCCGCCAGCGGCGGCAGCGCGGCGACTTCCAGACAAACTCCGCTGCTGAACACGAGCAGGCTGCGTTTCCACCGGCTGGTCTGCAGGCGTATCGCCCGCGAATCACGCAGGCACAATAAAAATCCTTCAATCAAACCCAGTTCGCGATGCTGCATCTCATATCGACCCCACGGCTAGAATTGCGCTGCTGCGGAATAGTGCCGAGGGCCGGACGGGAGAAGAGAAACCGGTCGCGGACGAAAGGCGGCATTCTGCGCTACGCGAGAGATTCGGCGTATAGTAAGGTCCGCAGCGTTACAATGCAAATAGTTCTGGGCTGGCGAGGAGCCGCAGAACGACTGCCCGGACGCGAGAGTTACCGGGCGGGTTGCGATCTGCTAGCGGTAGCGCCAGTAATCCCTGCTATAGGAGCGGCCGGTGCGTCCTTCGTCGCGGCGCCGTTCAGCGGCGCGGCCGTCGCGATAGCCTTCACGATACGAGTTATTATAGGAGCTGCCGTAGTCGTCATAGTCGTCGTGCACGCCATAATGGCAGCCGGCCAAGACCGTCGCCGCCAATAGAGAACTGGCCAGGAAAGTTCGAGCTCTCATTGCAAGAATTCCTCCTCCTGGAGGGTTAGACGGTTGGAGGAGGCTGACTGAAACAATTAAAGGAGTGGAACGTAAACTCGCGGCGGGGGAAAACAACGTATCGCGACCTGCCCGAGCCTGTCCGCGAGTTAGGACAGCATGGTGATTTATCCGCCAAGAGTCATGGGATGTGCTGCGGAGAACGAAGGCGGCGGCCGACTACCGCACACACTGCGGCGATAACGGGAGCAAGGTAAGACTTTGCAGCCGCCGGCAGCTCGCGCCGCTCAAAAGATCAACGTGCGCGCGGTTGTGCGGCGGCGTTTTTGGACTGAAACTTCTGGTAGATCCACAACAGGACAAATGCGCCGACGATCGAGCCGATCCAGCCGGCGCCCTGGCCGGCTTCGTACCAGCCGATTGCGTGGCCGGCATAGGTGGCGACAAGGGAACCGGCGATGCCGAGCAAGGTCGTCACGATCATGCCCATGTTTTCCTTGCCGGGCATGATGAATTTGGCGATGACCCCGACGACAAATCCGACAATAATCGCTATTAACAGACCCAACATAGCTCCCTCCTTCTAGTAGCACTGCCTCTCCGCACCCGTATAGCGATAATCGCCGCTCGGCGTCAAGCGCTCTGTGACACGCCCGCGCTCAAGATTGCGCGTGCCGAACCAAGTCGTGCCCGCAGAATCTCGGGTTCAACCAAGCAGCCCAGTTCCGAGTACGGGCGTCATGAAGCGACTTTTCCGGCGGCGACCGAAGAGATTTTGCGCGATCGATTCGTTGCCTTTTCCGCTGCTTCGGCCGTTGCTTCTTTGCCAAATTTAGAGCTAAGCTCGGGCATCCAGCGGCGAGCCCATGATCACTCTGAGCTTAGCTGGGGAAGGAGCCTTCCATGCGTCTTGACCAAGAAGAAGAAAGCCGGAATGTCGAAGATCGCCGCGGTATGCGGGTGTCGCGGGGCATCGCCGGCGGCGGTATCGGGACTATCGTTATCATTTTGATCGCCCTGTTTTTCGGCGTCGATCCGAGTCTACTGTTGCAGGGGAACGTGGAACAAACAGGCGCTCCGCCGCCGCAGTCGCAACCCTCTGCAAGACAAGACGAGATGCGCGAGTTCGTCGCGCGCGTGCTGGGAAGCACGGAGCGGACGTGGAGCGAGATCTTCAGGGCGGGCGGGCGCACCTACGAGAAGCCGACTTTGGTGCTTTTCTCGGACGCCGTCCAGTCCGCCTGCGGCTCGGCCCAGGCGGCGTCCGGGCCGTTTTATTGCGGCGGCGACCACAAGGTTTACATCGATCTTTCTTTTTACCGCGATCTCCGCGAGCGCTTTCGAGCGCCCGGCGACTTCGCGCAGGCCTACGTAATTGCCCATGAAGTCGGCCACCATGTGCAGAATCTCCTCGGCATTATGGGAAAAGTTCAGTCGCTGCAGAGCCGGGCGAGAAGCGAGAGCGAAGCCAATCAACTTTCCATACGCCTCGAGCTGCAAGCCGACTGCTTGGCGGGCATCTGGGCCAGCTATGCGCATCGCGAGCGCAACATCCTGGAGCAGGGCGACGTCGAAGAGGGATTGAACGCGGCGGCGCAGATCGGCGATGATCGGATGCAGAAGCGCATGCAGGGCTACGTCGTCCCGGAGGGCTTCACTCACGGCAGCGCCGAGCAGCGCGTGCAGTGGTTTCGCCGCGGCATGGAGAACGTCGATCTGAAGCAGTGCGACACTTTCTCCAGGCGTCCGCTGTCATAAGCCGGCTCGGCGCCGCGGCCCGAGGGCAAAATTTCGGTTCTCACCGGAGGTGCTCATGAAAATGTTTCGCGCGTTGGGTTTTTATGCATTCATCGCCGGCTTGGCGTTTACCATCGTGTCTCTCGGAGCCGGCAAGGCATATTCTCAAGCCGATTTTTACAAGGGCAAGACGATCAAGATCGTGCGCGGGGGCGGCCCCGGCGGCTCCGGCGAGTTTCAAACCCGGGCTCTGGTGAAAGTGTTGGAAAAGCACATACCGGGAAAGCCGTCGCTGCAGGTGGAGTTCATCGAGGGCGCCGCGGGCCGCAAAGCGGCCAACGTGATTTACAGCAACACCAAGCCGGACGGGCTTACGATCGGGTCGATCGGCGCAGGCCTTGTGGTCGGGCCAATCTTGGGACTTCCGGGCACCAGCTACGATCTCGATAAGTTCATTTATCTCGGGTCGACGGACAGCGGCGACCCCTATATTTTTTACACCAAGGCGGAACTGGGACTCGATTCCATCGAAAAGCTGCGCGGCGCCAGCGGCCTTCGTTTCGCGGCCCACGCGGTGGGGCACCCGGTATATGTCACGGGACGAATGATGGCGTATATGATCGGACTGAAAGAACCCAAGATTCGTGACAGGGTTCACCAACCCGGAAATTTACATCGCCTTTAACCGCGGCGAAATCGATGCCCATGCGACCGGAGCGGCTCGATTCGCCATCGACCAGAAGGAGTGGATCGATAAAAAGCAGGTCCACCTTCATGCGACGCTCACCGTGCCAAAAGGGCGCCATCACCCCATGTTTGCCAAGGTGGCCGAGCTGGGCACGTTTGCGAAGTCGGACACCGAGCGAAAGCTGTTGGATATGTTCCGCGCGTTCCAATACCCGCGCTGGCCATACTTGTTTCCTCCAGGGACCCCAAAAGAGCGCGTGCAGATCATCCGCGATGCAATACGCAAATCGTTAGCCGATCCTGAATTTACTGCAGAGTATACAAAGCTCATGGGCGATCCGCCGGCGCCTATGGACGGCGAGGAATTGGAAAAGGCGATCAAGGAATTGCCGCGCGATAAAGAGGTCGTCGCGCTTTATCAGAAAATGGCCGGCGCCGATCCTCTGCCGGCGCGATAGCTTTCTTCCGCGTGCACAAATATTTCGGCGTGAGACACGGACAAGTGCTCACGCCGAGAGCATTCATTGCTATGCGTCGACTTCGCTGATCTTTCGAGCAGACTTCCAGTCGGGATCACCAAGTCTTTCACGGATCGCTCAATCTTCCTGGACGCGCTGTCCGAATCGTCGTCAGAGCGCACTGCACCGCCGGCGTTTGCCGCAGGCGAATTCTCCGACTAGACTACAAAAATATGAAAGCGAAGACGACAAAGAAATCCGCCAACCGATCCAACGGCGCGGCGGCGGCGCCCGTCAATCCGGACGCGCGCAAAGTGCTTTTGCTCGACGGCCATTCACTCGCCTTTCGCGCGTTTTTTGCTCTACCCGATACTCTCGTTACCTCGTCGGGACAGGTCACCAACGCCGTTTATGGTTTTACCGCGATGCTTATCAAGCTTATGGCGGACGAGCGGCCGCAGGGGGTGGTGGTGTGCTTCGACAAAGGCGCTCCGCAGTTTCGTCTGGAACGCTATGCGGAATACAAGGCCGGCAGAGCCGAAACTCCGGACCTATTTAGGCAGCAGCTACCGCTGATCCGCGAGGTGCTGGGGGCGTTGCGCATCCCGATGATCGAGCTGGAGGGATACGAAGCGGACGATCTGCTCGCGACTTTGACGAAGCATGCCCGCGAGGAAGGCTGTGAAGTCGTTCTCGTCACCGGCGACCGCGACATTCTCCAACTGGTGCGCGACGGCGTCTCGGTGATCATGACCCGCCGGGGGATCTCCGACGTGATCCGGTATGACGTCGCGACGGTGATCGAGCGCTACGGCGTGCCGCCGGAGAAGTGGACGGATTTCGTGGCGCTGAAGGGAGAAACGTCGGACAATCTGCCCGGCGTGCCCGGCGTCGGCGACAAAACCGCCGCACAGCTCATCAACAAATACGGCGACATCGAGCAGGTAATCGCGCACGCCGAAGAGCTTACACCGAAGCTGCGCCAAGCGATCCAGGAGCAGGCCGGACAGGTTCGCATCAACAAAGAGCTTGGCCGGCTGTTGGACGACGTGCGCTTGGAGCTCGATCCGGCAAAGCTGCGTTTGGAAAATTGGGATGACGAAGCGGTCCGCGGCCTCTTCATGTCGCTCGAGTTCCGGAGCCTCCATGAGCGTCTGAAGGAGATCAAGTTTCACACTGCCGCGGCGGCTCCCGCGCTCGAAGCGGTTTCGCTCTCGGAATTCAGCTCCGAGGCGGAGCTGAGCCCGGACGAGGCGGTAGCGCTGGCTTGGCGCGAAAAATGGCTGGCCATATCCGACCAAGTCGGGGCCGCGCGCGTGCTGCCTTTCGACGGCGCCATCGAGCGGCTCGCCGGCTCTTTGAAAGACCCGACCCGGCCAAAGATTGTCCACGACGCCAAGCCGCTGTATCGCGCCGCGCTGAGCGCCGGCGTGGAGATCGACGGGCTCGAGTGCGATACCAAGATTGCGGCCTATCTGATCGAGCCGGGCTCATCCTCTGGTTATACGGCGCGCGATACGATCAGCCGCTATCTCGGCGTCTCAATCGATGCCAGCAAGACTGAGCTGCAGGCCGGCGAGCAGGCTACCCTCGCGTTCGCCGAAGACGAAAAGCAGGCGGTGTGCCGCGAAGCGGCGGCGGTGCGCGCGCTCGCCCCGGTCGTTTCGGAGCGCCTGCGGGCGCAAGGCAGTTGGGACCTCGCCAGTGCGCTCGAGTTCCCCTTGATCCGGGTGCTTGCGCGGATGGAGCACACGGGTATTCTCGTCGACCGCGACTACCTCCAAAAGCTCAACGCCGACTTCGGAGAGAAAATGACCGCCTTGGAGGCGGCGATTCAAGAGCACGCCGGCGAGTCGTTCAACGTGAACTCCAATCCGCAGCTCCAGCGCATTCTTTTTGAGAAATTGGCGCTGCCCAAAACCAGAAGAATCAAAACCGGCTATTCCACCGACGCCGCGGAACTGGAAAAACTTGCCGGCAGTCATCCGATCGTAGCCGCGCTGCTCGAATATCGCGAGGTGTCGAAGCTCAAGAACGGTTTTACCGAGATGCTGCTGGCGCTCGTCGATCCGCGGACGCGCAGGATCCACACGACTTACGAACAGACGACGGCTGCGACCGGGCGCCTGTCCTCGACGGCGCCCAACCTGCAAAATATCCCCATCCGCGGCGAGCTCGGCCGGCAGATCCGCCGCGCCTTTATCGCGCCGCCGGGGCACGTGCTGCTGTCGGCGGATTACTCCCAGATCGAGCTGCGCGTGTTGGCGCACCTTTCCGAGGATGAGACCTTTTGCCAAGCGTTCGCGCAGAAGCACGACTTTCACGCCACCATCGCCGCCAAAGTCTACGGCGTGGGCCTAAGCGAAGTCACCTCGACGATGCGCAATCAGGTCAAGCAATTTTCGTACGGCATCGCGTACGGCATGTCCACCTACGGAGTCTCGCAGCGTCTCGGTGTCGAGATGGACGAGGCGGCGAGCTTCGTGGAGACCTACTACGCGCAGTTTCCCAAGCTCAAAGAATTTCTCGCCGCACAGGTAGAGAAGGCAAAAGTCGACGGTTTTACCACCACGATGTTCGGCCGGCGCCGCTATCTGCCGGAGCT
Source organism: uncultured delta proteobacterium (assembly GCA_963745035.1). Taxonomy (GTDB): domain Bacteria; phylum Desulfobacterota; class Binatia; order UBA9968; family UBA9968; genus DP-20. Next base: position 849,346 of record CAVUVW010000014.1, read on the forward strand.
GCTTTCGTCCAACTTCCGGCTGCGCGCGCTAGGCGAGCGCATGGCTCTCAATGCGCCGATCCAGGGCAGTGCCGCCGACATCATCAAGAAGGCGATGGTCGGAGTCGATGCGGCTTTGTGCAGGGAACCGGTGGCGACCATGCTTCTGAGCGTGCACGACGAGCTGGTCTTCGAGATGCCGGAGGACAAGCTCGATCACGCCCGGACGCTCATCGAGAACGAAATGATCAAGGCGGCCGATCTCCGCTGCGGCTTGGCCGTCGACGTGCACACCGGAAGCCACTGGGCGGAGGCGCACGCGTAGAAGTTAAAAGGCGAAGCGCAAACGCGAATTCAAGATTCTTACCGGCGCGGTGGAGCGATGGAGAGAAGCCTTTTTGGCCCTTGCGACAGCGACTTCGGGTCGGATCGCTCCTCAGGGCGCGCTCGGCGGCGGGCTTCTTGCTTGAGAAACAGCGGCGTGTCGGTGGGAGTTAACAACAGCGCCGGCCGCTTGCCGGAGCCGGCAGCGCGGGAAAAGAACGTCGCAAGAATGTTTTCAATCGACAGAATCCCCGCCGTATTGTGATTGCCGTTGACCACGAGACCAACCACGTAACCGGCCGAGTCGACGACCACTCCTCCGCTCATGTGATTATCGATGCGCATGCCCCAGCGAGTGTCTTTGGCGACCCCTTGGCTCTCCAAATAGGAGGGCGTGTAGACCTCGAGATCGGCGGCAAAATAACCCCGCCGGTTCTTTTCCGTTAAATTCAAAAAACCTTCGGAGATCACGAAATCATGCTCGCTCGGGAATCCCGCGATGAAAACCCGCTTGGGCGGCAGCAGCGGCGTCAGGTTGAAATCCGCGGAGGGATTGCTCACATCGACGCTGGTTTGATCGAAGTCGCGAAGCCGCCAGAACGAAAACGACTGGGAAGAGTCCGTTTTGATCTTGCCGATGACAAAGTCTCGCTGTTTGATGATTTCGTCGGGGCTGTGCTTTTCCTTGCCTTTGGTCGACTCAGATTCTTTTAAATGCGCGATAATCTCGATGGGGAACTCCCGATCGTCGTTGACGGCCACGTACCGGACGTTGGGACGGGCGGTCGAGCAATCGATCTGAACCGACAGAGCCGCTGATTTCCCGCTGCGCCGCTAAACAATACTTCATCACGTGATAGGCGGTGACGAATAGCCCGTCCGGCGACAGGAGAAAACCCGATCCCAGATTGACGCGGCGCCAGACCTGCTCCTTATCGCGGTATTCGAGAATGATCTTGACGCTCCTCGAACGCGCATGCGCCCAGGAAAAGGCGACGCCTGGAGACAGGGAAAATTCCTCGGCGCTCGTGATGAAGTTACTCGATGCCGGCGCGGGAAAGAGGAACAATACCGCTATAAGGGCTAGGAAGTGAACGTGGAACACTGTGCAAATTTTTCATTTTTTATCCCATCCGGTGGCAAAAGGCAAAGTTTTTTTCCGATTGGGCAAAATTTTTTCGCTCTTGACTGGAAACTTTTCACGGACGGCGGGCGTCAGCCAAACACTTACAACGCAGTGGAGGCGAACATCATCTTCGGGGTGACGATCGCTACCGACTTGGCATGTGTCTTGCGCCTTCAAATGGGCAGCAATGGGCGAGTCTGATTCGCTCAAATAAGATCGAGAGGAGTTTAGGCCAATGGCTAGATATGGCGCAAAAGCGTCTGAGAAAGTTAAAAAAGCGATGCGTGAACGGAAGAAAGGAAAATTGCGAAGCGGGCGTTCGGGAAAGAAGGTGACGAGCCGCAAACAAGCGATCGCGATTGGACTGTCCCAGGCGCGCCGGGCCGGGGGAAAAGTCCCGCGCAAAAAATCCAAAAAGAAGTAACGCGGACGGGTCGAAACCGATCTTCATGGAGCGCGCCGGCGAGGATCAATTATCTCGGGGCGCGCTCCATAGTTTCGTGAGAACAAACGTCAGCGGAAGAATAGATTCCCGTGGGACGGAGAGCTTGCGCGCTGGTATAGTCGCCGCGTCGCCTGACGGCGAGATGACCCGGCGCGCAGCAACAGAATAAGAAAGAGAACGGCAAGGACGCCAGTGAAAAGCGGCGCAATCACCATCCAGAGAGCGCTTAAGTTAAGCAGAATCACCGCTTGAACTACGCCAAGAATAAAGAAGCAGAGCGCGAGCGCCACGAAACCAAGCCAAATCCAGACCGAGAGCGTCGCCTGCTTCGATGTGCCGAAAAAGAGCCGCAGCTCTTGCGGTCTTACCAGGTGTGTTCCGCGTGCCGTTCGAGCCAGTGCTACCGCCGCTAGGCCAAGCGGAACAAGCCAGAGAAAGAAAAGCATTTTCCACATAAGACACCGTAGCGTTGGCGGATCGTGTTCGGGGCCACGCTTGAGAAAGTAAAAAGCAAACTACATTCCACTCCGAGTAGCTTAATTTTGCTAGCGAAACTTTAGTAATGCGGATTTTCATAGTAGGAAAAACTCAGACAGGAAGAAGAAATCGGAAAAATGGGTGAATATTTCACGTTGATCCCTTAAGCGAAGGCAAGTAATCTGCCGTCAGCTTTGATCTCTCAGATATTCTCCCCTCGAATTGCCACCACGGATCGCGCGCGGCGAATGAAGCGGGCGCGTTCTCGATTCACCATTTTTGCGTTTCTCGGCGCGCTTCTTTCCGGCTGCGGCGGCGACCGATTCGATGATCTTCGAAATATCCGCTCGCCGGGCGAGGCGATTGTCTGTTTCGGCGACAGCTTGACGGAAGGAGTTGGCGCCGGTTCCGGAGAGGATTATCCCGCGGTGCTCTCGCGCGAGCTCGGCAGGCCGGTGATCAACGCGGGCCGGCGCGGTGATACGACGGCGCGCGCTCTGGAGCGAGTTTCCGACGCGGTATTGAGTAAGAATCCAAGGCTTGTCGTCGTCCTTCTCGGCGGCAATGATTTCCTCCAACGATTGGCGCGGCAGGATACGCGCAAAAACCTCGAAGAAATAATCCAGCGCGTGCAGGCGAGCGGCGCGATGGTGGCCGTGGTCGGCATGAGGCTTGGCTTGTTTACCGACGAGTACGCGTCGCTCTTTGAAGAGACCGCACGGCAAGCCGGCGCGCTCTACATTCCGGGCGTGATGAAAGGCATTCTTTCGGATGCGAAATTAAGAAGCGATCCGATCCATCCCAACAGCGCCGGCTATCGCCTGCTCGCCGAACGCATCGGTGAAAAAATCAAGCCGCTGTTGCGAGAGTCCGATCGCTTGAGAGGGTCGACCTTGGCCGGGTAAGCTGCCTGACAGCCAGAGCCACCAGCAAGACGCCGATCCAGGTCGCGACGCCGCTCACGATCTTCGGATCGGTGGAGCCGAATGCCCAGCCGAGATCCTGCCGGACGAAGTCGCCGACGATGCGAATCGATCCAATGGCGACGATCCATCCCGCATGGAGGCCGATCGAAAGATACAAGTTGCCGGTCCGCGCCAGAGCATAGCTGAGCACGACACCGATCAGGAAAAGCCCGATCAGTCCCGGCAGCAGCTCGAGCGGGTCGAGAAAAGGCTGGAAAGTCGTCAGCAGATGGCGAAAGCCGGCCAAGACATCCAACCGGTCGAGAAAATACTCTTGGCTCGGCTTCACGAAATGGAGCGCGGCATAGAAAAGATTGGCGAGCAGGTAGGCTCTCACGCCGCCGTGCGATCTTAAAATACTGAGAAACAGCATGCCACGAAAAAAAACTTCTTCCAGAAAGCCGGCGAACAGGCCGCCGGCCAGCGCGCTTGCCAAACGCCCGAGCGACCGCTCCAGTGACAAGCGAAAAAACGGCGTGTACACATCGGCGACCGTCATTGCGGCCAGCAGCAGCGCCACCGACCCGAACGCCAAGCCGAAACCAGCTAAAAAATTGCGCCGGGCCGGCGCAACCGGGACCGCAAGCAATGCTTTGATTTCAGTCGGGATCAGCTGGCGTCGCAAGAAAACAAACAAAATCACGCTGGCGAGCATGAAAGATCGGTTAAAGACCCGAGCGAACGGAACGCGTTGTGACAGCACGCCCGGCCAGCCAGCCGCGACCCAGTCGGCGCAGAGCGCCATCCACGGCGCTGCTACGCAAGCCAATCCCAGGGCAAGGAGCAAGAAGATCAGCAAACGATTGTGTGTCTTGAGTGATCTCATGTGTTCTGTGACTATGGTATAGGGCTCACTCGATGGCAAGCAGCGGCGAGAAAGTGTTGTCAGGAAAATGTGCGCTGGTAACCGGCGCGAGCCGGGGCATCGGCCGGGCGATCGCCGAAGCCTATGCTCGAGCCGGCGCGAGAGTATTTATCTGCGGTAGGAACGAAAGCGGCTTGACGCAAGCGCTTGATGAGATGCGGCAAGTCGGCGCGGACGTCGCCGGCCTGGCCGGAGATGTCGGCAATCCAACGGATGCGGATCGGATAGCGCGGGCGGCGATACATCATTGCGGAGCGATCCACGTGCTGGTCAATAATGCCAGCATCCTCGGACCGCGCGAGACGATCGCGAGCTATCCACCTGCGGCTTGGGACGAGGTGCTCCGCGTCAATCTCACGGGCATTTTTCTCATCACGCGGGCGATTTTGCCGACCATGCTGACGCAGCGAAACGGCTCGATCATCAACGTGACTTCCGGCGTGGGACGGCGCGGCAAGGCGCATTGGGGCGCCTACGCCGTGTCCAAGGCGGGCCTGGAAGCGTTCACCCAAGTTCTTGCGGATGAAGTGAGCGAAGCAGCGATCAGGGTGAATGCCGTAAACCCTGCGGCCACTCGAACCGAGATGCGCGCGCAGGCCTACCCCCTCGAAGATCCGCGCACGTTGCCGACGCCCGAACAAATCATGCCGGTTTTTCTCTATTTGGCTTCCGATGCCAGCGCTTCGGTCAGCGGTCAATCGCTCGAAGCGCGCGATTGGCTCAAGCCCGCAGATTGACGGGCCCGGCGCGTTCAGCTACAAACGCTCTCATATCGCGGATTCGACTCTCTCGGGACGCATCACTATGAAAATCCGGCTCGTGTTGTTGTCACTACTGCTGCTCGCCTCACCGATAGGCGCGCAGGAGCTCAAGAAAATCAAAATCGGCTACCCGGCGATTTCGTACAATCAAATTCACATATGGGTCGCCAAGGATGCGGGACTGTTTCGCAAGCATGGGCTGGATGCCGAAATCGTTTTCTTTCGCGGCGGTCAAATGGCGACCCAGGCGCTGGTGGCCGGTGACCCGCCGATCGTCAACATCGGCACGGTCGTGCAAGCGGGGCTGCAAGGCCATGACGTGGTGCTCATCGGTTCTTCGGAGAACGCCTATAACTACTCCGTGGTGGCGCGCCAGGGGACGACTCAAATCGAGCAACTCAAGGGCAAACGGTTGGGAGTCAGCGGCTTCGGCTCGGCGTCGCACAACGCGTCGCTCATTCTCCTGAAAAAATTCAATCTCGAGCCGAACAAAGATGTTGCTTTAGTGGTCGCAGGCCCGACGAGCGATCGCCTGAGCGCGGTCGACGCGGGACGCATCGATGCGACGTTGTTAACGCCGTCCGAGCTGCCGCGCTCGCGCAAGCAGGGGCTCGTCGAAGTGTACGACCTGGCCGATCTCGGGATTGAAGTGCAGGGGAACGGCTTTGCGACCTCGCGCTCATTTATCAAGAGCCAGCGCGATACCGTCCTCGGCGCGCTCAAGGGATACGTCGAAGCAATTCATTACATTCATCGCAATCGCGACGAGGCGCGCAAGATCGTCGCCAAGTATCTGCGTTTGACGGATGCAGAAGTGCTCGACGCCACTTACACGGCGTTTGTGAAGACGGTTTCGAAGAGACCGACGCCGACTCTCAAAGGCATCCAGTTCATGCTCGATGAAGTCGCCGGCAAGATGCCCAATGCGAAAACGTGCCAAACCTGAGCAGTTCGTCGATTTGTCGCTATTGCAGCAGTTGGACAAGGAAGGATTTTTTCGCCGAAATGGCGAAGCGATACCCTTAAGTACTTCCAAGCGAGCTACAATTCAGACACAGCGAGGTGCGAACATGAATCTGCAAATCGGCCAGCGTTTTCCCGATTTCGAGCTGCCGGATCATGACGGGCAACCCGTCAAAGCTCTCCGACGCGGTCGGAAAGTTTCCTTTTATCTTGTCGTTTTATCGCGGCTATTGGTGAGGCAAATGCCAGGTGCAGTTGCGCCACTATGTAGAACTTCAGCAAGAGCTGGCAATCAACTACTGTAAGCTCGCGGTCGTGAGCGTGGATAGCGTTGCGGTCAACGATGCGTTTCGGACCGGCCTCGGCGCCGCGTTTCCCTTCCTTAGCGACGAGGAACGGAAAGTCATCAAAATGTTGAACATGACGGAGACGTCGAAAAGCCGCGGCGTAACCGCCATGCCCTACACATTCTCGCTCCTGCCGGACTTGACGATTCACAATCTGTACTGCGGCTACTGGTATCTCGGCCGGCCCACTTTGGATGAGCTGCGCATGGATTTGCGCGCCATGCTGAAGAAAGTGCGTCCCGATTTTGCAGGTCCGGTCGGTTAACACATTCTCGTGCGACCTGTGCCGGAGGCAAGATGCTATTCGTGGGCACGCGCCGGCATCATCTGCACAGAGTTGCAAGCTCAGCGCTTAATCGGTAAGCTTTTTCTATGATCTCCCCTGAAGAAATAAAGGAAACTCTGAGTAAGGCGATCCCTGTGAACCTGGTCGAAACGCAGGATTTGACCGGCGGCGGCGATCACTGGCAGCTTATTGTCGTTTCGCCTGCGTTCGAGGGCAAAGGACTCATCGAACAGCATCGTTTAATCAACGAAGCTCTGAAAGAGCCGTTAGGCGATCAACGGATTCACGCATTATCGCTAAAGACATATAGTCCGGCACAGTGGGACAAACTGGGCTCTTAACAATTACCGGAAAAGGAGAAGTTTATGGCCGAGGATGTCAAAGGTCGAATCGACGAAGGAGTTAAGAACAACAAGGTCATGGTTTACATGAAAGGCACGCCGGATTTTCCACAGTGCGGCTTTTCCGCGCACACCGTGGAAATTCTAAAATCCTACGGGGTTCCATTTGCCAGCGAGGATGTTTTGGCCGACCCTGCGATAAGGGAAGGGATCAAACGGTACTCGAATTGGCCCACGATTCCCCAGGTTTACATCGATGGTAAGTTCGTCGGCGGTTGCGATATTGTGCACGAGATGCACGAACGCGGCGAACTCGAGCCCTTGTTGAAATCTGCATTCAGCAAGTAAGCAAGCAATATTCAGCGCGCCCGCTCGTCTAAGCTGCATCTGGAGAGGGCGAACGATATGAAAAACCACGCAATTGTATTCTTTATCCTCGCGACGATCTTTGTCAGCTCATGCGCTACGTTGGGCCGATTCAACCCGGGATATGCCAGCTTCGATCAGGGTTTGGTATTGTTTAATCAGGGCCACTTCGCCGAGGCGGTTCCTCATTTCGAGCGCGCAACGCGAGAAAATCCCGAGTTCGGCGAAGCGTACTTTTATCTCGGACGTTCCTATGTGAGCCAGAGCAAATGGCGCGCTGCGATTCCGCCGCTGCGCACGGCGTTCAGGCTTTCGCCGCGCGAAGCGCAGCAGGAAATCATCAACCTGATCATGGACGCGACGTTTGCGGCGGCGCTCAACGATTTCAATTTGGGCGGCGCGCGTGGGCAACCCGAGCAGTTCAAGGAAATTCTTTAAGCCGTAGTTTTCCTTTCATTTCGACATGCATGGCGTTGCGCCGCACAAATGTGGCGACGTCGGCATCCGGTTCTCGAGCACACAGTAAGGGGGCGGGTGTATGTTTAGGCCAATCCTGGTGGCCGCGCTGCTGGCGGCGACCGCCGCGCCGGCTTCGGCGCAGCTCGATAAGGTCTTGAAAGGCATCGGCGGATTGTCGGGCGGCGGCAGCGGGTTGAGCGATGCGAAGATCGGCTCCGGTTTGCAGGAAGCGTTGAAGTTTGGAACGGAGAATGCGGTCGTTCAAACCGGCGCGCCGGACGGCTTTCTCATGAACAAAGCCATCAAAATTTTGATGCCGAGGCAGCTGCAATCGATCGAGCAGCCGCTTCGGTTGGTCGGCTATGGCCCGCAGATCGACGAGTTCGTCGTCAGCATGAACCGTGCTGCCGAAAAGGCCGTGCCATTCGCCAAGGAAATCTTCTGGGACGCCATCGGCCAGATGACCTTCGATGACGCACACAAAATTCTCAACGGCAGCGACACTGCGGCGACGGACTATTTCAAGGCGAAAACTTCAAAGAAGCTGCATACTGCGTTCCGGCCGCCGGTCGAAGGGGTCATGGCCGATGTCGGCGTTACGCGCCAGTACAACGATCTGATCGGCAAATATAAGAGCGTGCCCTTCGCTCAAAGTATTTCCTTCGACATCAATCAGTATGTAACTGAAAAAACGACGGATGGAATCTTCTTCGTCGTCGGCCAGGAGGAAAAGAAAATCCGCACCAACCCCGCCGCGCGCGCCACGGATCTCTTGAAAGAAGTGTTCGGTAGCAGGAGATAGCCGGGCTTTAAGTGTCGCAGATAAGACGGCGAGTCGAAGGGTTCTCGTCCCGCATCTTCCTGCGGAGAGAACTATTCTATCGTCCGTCATTCCCGCATGTTTTTAGCGGGAATCCAGGCGAATCCGAATCTGGCTCCCCGATAAAAGCGATCAATTCGCCAGCGACGCCATCAGTCGTCCGAAGCCGGATACCTCCTGCTTCACCTTGGCCATCTTTAAGGCGTGCCAGATATAAGCCTGGCAGCTTGTGACTACGGGCTTGCCGATTTCCCTTTCGAGCAAATCGACATCGGTGATCGTCGGCCAGCGTGGGCAGGGGACGAAAACGCCGTCGGCTTCCGGCGCTTGTTCGTACAGGCGCTTGGCTATTTTGTAGGCCGCATGCACGTCCATATCGGTCAGGTCAGCGTTTTTTCTGACTCCATAGCCTTGAATTTTCAATACGTTAAAGCCAGAGGCTTCGAGAAAGACTTTCATGCGCTCGTTGAGCGTGTCTTCGTGCGGCGTGGCGACGACGAGTTTTTTTAGGCCGAGCGATTTGAGCGCTTCGACTTCGCCGGTGATGCCGGGTGAAACCGGCACGCCGAATTTCGCCGTGAGCTTCTTGCCCATTTCGATATCGCTGCCGTGGCCGAGCTTGGTGAAAAGCGGCGAGCCGCCGATGATGATGGAGTCGCACTTGTTCTCGACCAGATCCGCGGCGGCTTCTTCGATGCGCTGCAGCTGGCGCTCGAAATCGGCATCGACCAGTTGGCGGATGGTTCCCGTGCTGTTGAGGATCATGAATCCATCCGGGAGCATCTGATAAAATTCGTAAACCAACGTGTCGCCGCGCGATGGGGCGACATGACCGATCTTTGCGCGCCAGCCGTACATTATTTCCTCCTAAGTAACGTTAACATCTTCTAGAGTTTCGGGCCTTTTCTTTGAACTTTGGCTTTGATTGAAGCCTTTCGTTCAAGCCGTTCAAACCGTTCAAGCCGTTCAAATCGTTTCGGATAGCTTGAGCCGTCACCAATTCAACCACGCGCCGTTGATGTGGATCGTTTGGCCGGTGATGTATCTGTTCTCGTCGGTGGCGAGGAAGAGCACGGCGCTGGCGATTTCTTCAGGTGTAGCGGTGCGGCCTATCGGGATCTGCGCCTCGGCAGCGGCCCAGGCTTCGTCGCTGAAGTGGCTGCGCACTCTTTCGGTAAAGACGCGGCCAGGAGCGACGGCGTTGATATTGATGCCGTCGCGGGCTACTTCCAACGCCAGTGATTTGGTGAACGCCGACACGCCGGCTTTGGCCGCTGAATAGCTCGAGCGTGTGGCGCTGCCGGTATAGCCGTAGATAGAAGAAATGTTGACGATCTTGCCGTAGTTTTGTTTGAGCATGACGGGCAGCACGGCTTGCGAGCACAAAAACGACCGACTTCAAGTTCATGTCGACGACATGATCCCAATCCGCGGCGGTCATATCAATCACGGGTATTCTTTCGGCGCCACCGGCAACGTTGACCAGGATGTCGATGCGGTGCCAGCGGTCGAGGGCGGCTTGCATCATGTCGCCGACCGCTTTCTTATTCGTCACGTCGGCAACGAGCGGAATGGCATCGGCGCCTTGGGCGGTCAATTCAGCAGCCACCGCGTTCGCTGTTTTCGGATCGACATCCGCAACGGCGACCTTGGCGCCTTCCGTCGCGAAGCGGCGGGCTATCGCGCCGCCGATGCCGCCCCCGCCGCCGGTGACGATCGCGATCTTGTTTTGGATTGCCCCCATGACTTCTTCACGCCTATTTCAAGTGATGCCAAAGCTCATCAAACTCGTGAATGCGCCGGACCTTCGGATGGCTAAACGCCTGATTGTAGGGGCGGTGCGGCATGAATACCAAAGCATCGGTTTCGTCCGCAACGTCCTCGCAATTTTCATGGCGATCATCGACGAAAAGCTCGATCTTGAGCGAGCGGATCAACGCGGATTTTTTCTCCTGGGTGAAATGGACCACCGGCCGCGTCAGTCCGTGCCTACGCAGCCAGTCGCAGGTGATTTGATGAATGTCGTAGGTGTCGCGCACCCAGCGATGGGTGACGAAGACGACGTCGTGCTCCTGGCTGATGCGTTCCAGAGTCTGCCACTGGTTGGATGTGAGCAGCGGTGTCATGGCGCGCCAGAATGCCGGATCATAGGACGCGCTTTCCATGCACTCGGAAATAATTTCCTTGGTCAGAAACGGATGCTGCATGAAATTCGGATCCGTGATCGACGCCGGATCGATGCATCCGTTGCCGCAGCGCGCTTCGAGGAGCTTTAGAAAAGGCGTGATAAAATCCGCCACCACGCCGTCGATGTCTAGTCCGAAAACCATAAGCTGTAGCCAATCTAAGTGAATCCCGTCAGCTCGTCAACGAAAAGGCTGGCGAATCATTTCCAATCCGGCGCAGGTCATTAGATGGTTCAGTTTCGGAAAGATCTCTCGCGGAGTTTATCCTGAGCGGAGACGGAGAGTTCGAGATGATATCTCTGGTTAAGTGTCATTCCGAGCAAAGGGAGAAATCTTTTCCGTAAGACAGAGACTTGGAAAATGGGAACTGAACCATACCTAAATCGCTGATTCGTTGTCAATTTTCGCCTCTCTATGTTACAGAAATTTATTCTAGAGGGGCGAGTTGGAAGGGAGTTTTGGATGGAAGAAGAAGTTTTGCAACAGGTGGACCGCGATCGGATCGTGGAGGTGGCTTGCAATCTGGCCAATATCGTCAGCATCACGGGCGAGGAAGAGGAAGTAGCAAAATATCTCGGCAGCGAATTCGAGAAGCTCGGCATGCAGGTCGATTATCAATACGTCGAGGACGGCAGGCCGAACGTCGTCGGCACGCTCAAGGGGACGGGCGGCGGCGCGACGTTGATGTTCAACGCGCACATGGACCACTTCGACAATCCCCAGGAGACGGTTGTCGATGAAGACCGCATCTACGGCCGCGGCTTGGTAAACATGAAGGCGGCATTTCCCTGCTACATCGAGGCGGTGTCTGCGCTTCAAAAGGCCGGCGGCAAATTGAAAGGCGATTTGATCATCTCGGGCGTCGTCGGCGAAATCGAGAAAGCGCAGATCGGCCGGTTTCACGGCAAGACTTATCGCGGCGCGGGCGTCGGCGCGCGCTATCTGATGGACCACGGCGTGATGGCCGACATGTGCATCATCGGCGAGCCGACCGGGTTGCAGTTGCAGATCGGCAACGCCGGCCTGCTCTGGGCGCGGGTCAGCGTGGACGGCAAAGCGACTAAGTTTGTTTTGGCCGCCTGCAAGGTGGCGCAGGCGATTCAGGACTGGGAAAAGGAATATCAGCGCAAGAACCCGCACAAGTTCATGCTGCCGACGGTGCAGATCGGCGCCATCGACGGTGGCAACGCTTTCAAGCCCGGCACCCGGCCAACGACGGATATCTTCGTCATCGTCAAGATGCTCCCCGACGCAGTGCCTTTGGCGATCAAGCGCGACATCGAACAGGTCTGCGAGAAGATAAAAAAACGCGAGAGCGATATTCTCGACATCCGCGTCGATCTTTACCTGACGACGCCGGGCTATGAAATTTCCAAGAGTGAGCCTTTGGTGAAATCGATGGAGCGGGCGCACAAGACGGTATTCAACGCTCCCGTGCCTTACGCCAAGCCGATCCGCTACGGCATCACCAGCGATGGCTCGCGCATCGCTCAGTACGGCGTGCCTGCGATCACGTACGGTCCAGGATTCGGCACGCACCTGGTCGATCCCACGGAAACCAAGGCGGGCGCAGAATGGGACTCGCCCACCGGCGTGCGCCGCGGCGTCGGCATTACGAACATGGTGAACTGCACCAAGGTGTATGCGATGGCGGCGCTCGATATCTGCAATAGAAAAAGAGAAGAGGTGGCGAAGGCTTAAGACTGGGTCAACCGTTCAAAAGTTTTAACGTCTCGGCAGTCACATGAATTCTGAACTTGAACGAAAAATGCACTTTGCCCAAGAGGCACTTTGCGCCGAATTCTACTTTGGAAAGTGAAATGGATATTACGTTTGCTCATTATCGAAATCGCTTCTGCATGTTTCGCACTTATTACGCCCTGGCGGTGGGAAAGGTGCAGCCTGACGGCATCAACATGAAAGTCATCGAGTTGCCTGATCCCCCGAGCAAGGAGCAGGAAGAGGCCCTGATCCGCGGCGACGTGCAGGCGGCCAATCTTTATCTGCCGAATTTTCTTCGGCGCAAGCTGCAGAACGCACCGATCGTCGGGTTAGCCACCGAATGGAAATCGACGATGAAAGGCAACGGTGTCTTCGTGCGCACGCAAGGGCCGGTCAAGACGCCGAAGGATCTTGAAGGGAAATTGATCGCAACGCATCAGGGTCTGCACGCAATTCACCAGTACTTGTTGCGCCGCGTGTATAGCGTCGACGATAAGAAGCTTCGTTGGGAGTCTTATCCGCAAGAAAAGCTGCTCGACGCGCTACTGAGCGGTAAGGCCGACGCGGTGGTGCTGCTCGATCATTTCTTTTTCCGCGGCGAAGTCGCGGACGGCGTTACTTGTCTTTACACGGACGGTGAAGCCTGGAAAAAACTTCACGGTTTCGACGAACTGATCAAGCACATGGTGGCGGCGCGTGAGGATCTGCTCGCGCAGAATCCCGGCATCAAAGAAACCTTGCTCCGAGCGTTTCCGAGCTTCGTTCGCGTACAGCGAATCTCATCTGGAAGAGATCGCCGATGGCTTTATCGCCCGCTACGGTGGCGACAAGGAAGCTCTGCTGGCTTCGGCGCGCTATCCGCGCATCGAATTTACCTTCACGGAAAAGGAACAGCGGCTGGCGCAGGCGGAGATGGAGTTACTCGTCGAAGTGGGACAGATCCCGCGCACGGCGCCGGTCGCAACCCTTTTCGCGGCGTAACGATGGTTCTAACCGCAACGCTGTGATGGCGGTCTTGACGCCGTTGGCTTTTAGATTCGGCGCGTTCCTTGCAGTCGCCACGCAGATCCTGGCAAGTTCCTGCACGAGCGTAACCGCGCCGGATTCTGCCGCGCGGCTTCGACAGACTGCCGGTCTCATCGAGGAAGTCAAAGCATTTGGAAAGACCCTCGGCATCGAGCCGACGGCGGCGCTGACCCGCACCGTGCGGGAGGAGCCCGCCTTGTCCATGCTGTGGCTCTGGATGCAGCGCGAAGGCACTCTCGCTCTGAACGGCCCGATGGATATCCGCACCGCAATTGGTTATTGGGCGGAGTCCGAGCGAGTCAAGGTCGAGCGAATATACCGAGTCGACGGCTATAGCGTTTACTATCGCCAGGGAGATGAGTTCGCCGACTCCCGATCCGTGGCTACGCCGGGGCTCGCCGATGAGCGGCTCGCGCGATTGGTGAAGGTCGTGCTGCACGAAGATCTGCACGGCGACAACAATTTCGCGCTCCCTTGGGAGATCGAGGAAGCGATCGTGACGCCACTCGGTTCATTGGCCGCGGCAGAATATTTCCGGCAAAAGGGTGATGAGCGGAATTTGCGAAGCGCGTTGGCTTCGCTCGCCGATGAGCGACAAGCATCAAAGGAATTGAATGCGCTTGTCGCGCGAGCGCAGATCATCTTGGCGCAGGAAAAGATCGATAGCGCGAAGGAAAAAGTCCTGGCGCTCCTCGGCGAGTACCCCGCGTATCAAAAACAATTCGAGCGCCAGGTCCGCGGCCAGCACACACCGACTGTTCTTGAAGCGAAGCTCAGTCACGATCTGGCGTATTATCGCTATTTCGATACGATCCTTACGCTCGCGGAATTGGCACCGAGCTTGAAGGCGCTGATTGCAGATTTGAGAAGCATTCCGGCCGACGCTACCCACGCGATCGTCGACAAACATCTCCGTAGTCTAAGAACCAAGTACACCGCCGCAAGTCACTAGCAAGAAAACGCTTCAGGATGAATTCAGTTTTCTCGAATCCCACCATACGTGGTCTCAGCGCGCTTTACGCCGGAACTTTTTTTTCCGGCGCTTGGGCGATGGTTTTGCCGACGATTCCCGTCCTGGCGCAGCAATTCGGTGTATCGGCGGGCGGCGCGGCTCAGATTGTCACGGCCTTTGCGGCCGGGAAGTTTTTCGGCACGATCATCGCCGGCGTGCTTCTCGATCGCATGGGAACGCGGGTGGCGCTCATCGCTGGACCGCTCGGCGCAAGTCTGGCTGCCTTGTGCGTGGTGTGGGCTCCCGGGTTCTTCGTGATCTTATTTCTGGCATTGATGATGGGCGCTGCAGATAGTTTGTGGTCCATCGCGCGCGAGGTGGCAGGTATCGATCTCGCGCATCGCAGCCAGCGTGGCAGAGTGATCAGCGGGCTGCACGGCGTGCACACCATTGGCGCGGCGTTTTCGCCGTTTGCCGGCGGCTGGCTTACCGAAACATTCGGCTTCGAGGCGGCCTTCGTCGGCTACGCCGTTGCGACCGCGTTGTCCGTTCCGTTGGGCCTTGCGGCACCGAAAGCAATCGTTCACCACGCGGAGAAACCCAACGATGTGCCCCGAGGCTGGAGTCCGCTGGCAATCATCAAGCGCCTGCGTGGGATAAAGGATCTCTATCGGGAAATCGATCCGAGCTTGCGGCCGACTTATTGCGCGATCACCTTCGCGACCTTGGTCAATCAGTCCCAGCGCGTGATCGTGCAGAGCATGCTGCCGCTCTACGCCGCTTATTACTTGCATCTTTCGCCCACGCAAATCGGCATGCTGTTCACCGTCTCGGGGGTCATTGTTTTTGCCATGATCTTGCCGGCGGGCTACCTCATGGATCGCGTCGGGCGGAAGTGGTGCACGGTTCCAAGCACGGCGATTCCCGGGGTCGTGTTTTTGCTTATTCCCATGACCGGCAGCTTTGCGCAGCTTGCTATCCTGGCGGGCGTGACCGGCTTGGCGCAGGGACTTTCATTGGGATCGCTCGCGACTTCGACCTACGACGTCGTGCCGGCGCACGCGCGCGGCCGCTTGCAGGCGCTGCGCCGGACCATCGCCGAATTGGGCAGCGGCGTTGCGCCTCTGATCGGCGGCTATCTGGCCAACGTGTATAACCCCGGCGTGCCGTTTTTGATCTACGCGCCGTTGCTTTTGCTCTCGGGGGCGCTGCTCGCGGTAATCGGCAAAGAGACGCTGCAGCGATGAGGAGGGCGATTCGGCTGCGAATACGTCTATAAACCTCAAACCTCTCGGAATCGCGCGGCTAAATACTCCGGCAGAGCAGTGGCCAGAACCGTCTCGGCAATCGGCAATCGACGATAACCTTTCGGGCGAACAGCCGGCATGGTCGCGACCAACCACTCATATGATCGGATGCTATGCCCCTCGGTCGCTGCGTCTCAAGTACATTTTTATGCCGAAATCGTAGAGAGTTTCGGGTGAGAAGCTCTCCATGTCATCGTCATAAGTCACCGTTGCCGAATTCTTCGACCAGTGAATGATAAATCGGCCGGCGCTTTTTCGGTCCAAGTAGTCGCCGAGCACACGTAAAGCGAAGGATAGATCGCGACGGTCTCGCGGGCTACCCGGTTCGCGCTGCAATCTTCGCTGCGTGTCGACCCGAAGAATTTCTGAAGCTGTAAATGATACGGGGTTGGGAATTTCCAGATCGTGCTGGCCGAAAAGTTTGCTCCTGACTTTTGCAAGAAGCCCTCGCTGTCGTTCTTTGCTAAACTCCGCCGAGGACACGATATATTCATCTCCGATTTTCACCAATTCGAAGGAGTCCAAGGACAGAACGCCCAAATTTTGACCGATGACCCTCAGAGATTGCGCGTTTGAAAGCGGCATTGGTTTCGCTGCCGATGCGCCATGAACTCTTTCAAAGCTGCACGAATAGAGTACAACTTGGTTCCCCGCCTAACAACGGGCAACCAACGCAAGAACAAAATCTACTCGCTTAGAGACCTGAGGCTTTGACGTTCACCGAGATGGCGCAAAAGCTATCGAGAGCCGTCGGGCGCATGATCACATTTATCGATGTGCCACCGGAGTCCATGCGCGCGGCGCTTGACGGCTTTGGATTCCCGCCCTGGCAGGCGGACGGCCTGTTCGAGGAATTCGCGATTTATCGACGCGGCGAGGCTGCTACCGTCGAACCAGGTATGGATGAAGCCTTGCGGCGGCCCGCTCGTTCGTTCGAGGAGTTCGCGCGCGCGATTACGCGTCTACGCTCATGTGATGAATACGCCGTGTAATCGAGGTTGTCGTTTTCACGGGGGTAAGGACCCTCAGCGAATTGTTCAGCGCGATACTCCGGTTGTCCGGTTAGCCTTCATACGCCTTGTGCAACTCGGCGAGATTGAACTTTTTCATTTTGAGGAACGCCTGCGTCACACGCGCGATTTGCTCGGGACTGCCGTCGCGCATCATTTTATCCATCTCGGTCGGAACGATCTGCCAGGAAATGCCGAATTTATCCTTGAGCCAGCCGCACTGCTCGGCTTCAGGAACGGCGGATAGTTTCTCCCAGCAATAATCAATTTCTTTCTGTGTGTCACAGTTCACCATTAATGAGATCGCCTCGTTGAATTTGAAATTATGTTCGTGCGCGCTGTCCATCGCGGCGAACCATTGACCTTCGAGCATGAAATCAGTGAACATGACGGCTCCTTCTTTGTCGGGCGCCTGTCCTGCGCCGTAGCGGACAATCGCGCCGCGCTTGGCGTGCTTGAATGTTGAAAGATATAAATCAGAGGCTTCTTCCGCCTTGCCGTAAACATTTCCTACGAACAGAAGAGACGGAATAATGACTGGCCGCTCCTCGCCTTCGGGGTTTGTGAGGATGAGCTGCCACGACAGACCATAACGATCCTGTACCCAGCCGTAGCGCTCGCTGAATGGATATTTATCGAGCGGCATCAATATATTCCCGCCCGCCGATAGTTTCTCCCACAGTTTGTCGATCCGCGTTTTGGCATCTTTGTCTTGCGACGGATCGAAGTTAACCATGAAAGATATTGATGGATTGAATTTGAACAGGGGGCCGGCACTGATGGCCATGAAACGGTATCCCCACAGCTCAAATGACACAAGATCGCAATCTCCCGATGGCGTGTTATGGAGTGTGGTTATGTTCGTTACTTTTGAGTCTGGAAAAGTAGAAGTGTAGAACTCGGCCGCTTCTTTGGCCTCTTTATCGAACCATAAGTGTGGAATGATCTTTTGCATAGGAGCTCCTTTCCATCAGTTTTGTTGTGAATAGCGTGAATCGAACTTGTTGGCGTTACATGTAGC
Source organism: uncultured delta proteobacterium (assembly GCA_963745035.1). Taxonomy (GTDB): domain Bacteria; phylum Desulfobacterota; class Binatia; order UBA9968; family UBA9968; genus DP-20. The sequence goes on from CAVUVW010000014.1 coordinate 867,094, forward strand.
CATCCGATACGCGACGAAGGCGGCGGACACTACCGGTAGTCGTTCGGGTCGGCATTTCGATCGCCATTCTCGACGGCCTGACTGTATCGCCACACGTCGGGGCGGGACCCGTCAATGTCCGTGAAACCGTATTCCGCCGCGACCTGGGCCGATGTCACGGACTGCTGGTTCCATCGCTGACGCCTCGGGTCAGTCGCAAGCGCCACAACCGCACGTCCCACATAGCGCGGCGATTCGGATACCGCGAACCCGGGCGGAGCCGCCGCCGTGCGCCAGTTGTTCTCGGTGACCTTGTAGGCGTCCAGCATCATCTCTGACCGAAGCCATCCAGGTGTGATCGCCACTGCCGTCGCCTGGTGCTGCGTGAGCTCATGCCCTTGGGAGAACGCCAGGCGATTCACCGCCACCTTGGCCAAGTCGTAGAACACCGAGATGCGGTATCGCGATGCGTTGTAATCCGACGTTCCGTCGGTCACCTCGACTAGGAGGCCTCCGGGGCGGTTAATCAGGAGCGGCAGGAGGTGGAACGAGGTTATCAGATGGGTATCAACGGCGAGGCGAACGATCCGGAGGCCTTTCTGTAGATCAAGTTGCCAGATGGGTTTGTTCCAGTCGGGTGGTCCGCCTTTGAGCTGTTCCGCGCCCCAGATGTCGTTCACCAATATGTCAATGTGGCCGTGCGCCTCTCGAATCTGGTCAGCCAGACGCCTGACTTGGTCGGCATCGAGATGGTCGACAATGACCGCAATGCCGTGGCCACCTAACGACGTGACGAGTTCAGCGGTTTCCTCGATCGTCTCAGGGCGGTCGTAGTCGGATTGCAGGGAGCGACTGCGGCTGCTGCGACCGCTACAGATGACTGTGGCGCCGGCCTCTCCCAGGGCGGCCGCGATACCACGGCCGGCCCCTCGCGTGGCCCCGGCAACGACCGCGATGCGACCATGCAAGGCGTCCGGATCTGGATACCATTTTGTCATTGCGCCCTCCGATACCTTCTTGGGCTCCCGCCTGGTGCACCCACTTGCGCCTTCCCAGCTATAAATATACTGCCGAATGTCCGCTGGTAATCGCTTCTCCTTGCGTCATGCGACCAACGAAGCACTGGTTGTCGGAAATACGGCCTAACGGCATGCAGCTAAGCGGTCAAAAAACTCAATACCATAATCTACCACGGTTCCAGCGGGTTTTAGGCTTCGTTGAGCTCATGTTTTTCTTTCCTCATGTCACTTGTTCCCAAGATCATCCGCGATCTTACCGGCGTGATAGCCCTTGGATCCAACCTTTATCGACAACCGGCTACGAAACTCCTCATTAGAGCGTAACTTTCCGAGCACGTATTCAAAGTCATAAAGCGGTTTCCAAGCCAAATCTCGTCGCGCCTTTTCGTTGACATACACACGATCAATGCTCGGAAACATCTTCCAACCGCGCCGCGCGTATTCCTCTTCATAGCCGGGGAACCGTCGGCTCACCACCGGCGGCGCGTTCATGCGCAATCGAACAAGTCTTCAGGTGAAAACGGCGTTGTCGCGGTTATGATGTAGCGGCCGAAGCCAATCGAAGGAGCCCGCGCAAGCGCGAGCAAATGGGCGCTCACGACGTCCTCGAGATCCACACGGCGGTAGAGATACTCGTTCGCTTTGACGTTGCCGTCATCATACGCCTGCCGTGTCGCTTCGCAGTCGTCCTCTTCCGGAAAAAAGCGCGAAGTTCTCAGGATGACGCACGCCAAACCGTGATCGCGATGAAAGAGTTCGCAAAGATCCTCGGCCGCAGTCTTCGTCACGCCGTAGATGTTCTTGGGAACAGGGCCGACGTCTTCGGTTATCCAAGCGGCGGGAGCGCCGACAGGCGGCGTTAATGCCCCGCCGAAAGCGCTGGTCGTGCTCGTGAAGACAAACGAGTGAACGCCCTGCAAGGCGGCTTCTTCCAAAAGGTTGAGCGTTCCCTTGATGTTGGTTTCAACGAAGTCCTGCCGGCTATGTGTGATGACATGTGGCTTATGCAAGCCGGCCGTATGGAGCACCGCGTCGATTCCCTCCATGCACCGCTTCACATAAGCGCGGTCTGCGATCGACCCCACCCGGCTGGTAAACGGGGAGGTGACAATGTCGAGGCCAACGACTTGGTGGCTCGTATCCTGCAACGTGCGAACGAGCGCTTCACCGAGGTGACCCGCGCTCCCAGTAACAAGCACTTTCATTCTTGTTCCTTTCCTTTAGGGACGTCCTCCATCGTGAGGAGCGGCCTGTGTTCGATTCTATGACGTCAATGCTCGCATTGCGCGGCGCGCACACCTTATTGCTGTCGTCAGCAATGATACCCAGTTGAATAAGCCGTTCGTTGAGGTCGTTGATCGCCACTGTTCAGTTTTTTGGTTCAGGACTTTGAACCAGCGTAACATAGCTCGTCGCAACGATCGTGCCCAACCGCATCGAACCTTACCTGATCAATAAGTCGCGAGAATCTCGGGCTTAGAAGCGTCACGTTTCGCGACGATGGAATGTTTGACTAATAGAATGTGCTGATGTATCGGCATCCGCCGAAATGATGGCATTGAGAAATTGAAGCGATAATGGTTGTGGTGATGGCGGCACAGGAACTCGAAACGTGCTCGTTGTCATTCGACAGCCGGGTCGCCTCCCGGTAGCCGCCCCTCACCGCTTGTGGTCCGCGGCCGACTCACCGAAGTGGGGAAGGGCCCGATTGCTTGAGCCGTCGTGGCGCGGGATCGGAACGCTCTGTGAGCAGTCGTTGGGTTCATACCCCCCAACCACAGCCTCGGAGCTACTCGCCGATGAGGCGCAGGTTGTAGGCCGCCTTGAGGCTGGGAATCCAGTCGTCGAAGAATCGGATGCCGTGCGGCTCGCCAAGGCGATTCAGTTCGTCGAGTCCGATCGGCCCTTGGCGCAACCGCTCTCCGAAGTCCTTGAAGAAGAGCTCGAACCCACCCGGCGTGTACAGCTCGATGATGCGTGCGGGCTCGGGCCCCGCGTTCCACATGGTGTGGGGAATCCGGCGAGGCTTCAGCACCCAGCTGCCGGGCGTCGCCTTGACGACCTCATCGCCGACCCGAGCGTGCATCTCCCCCTCGAGCACGTAGAGCCACACATCGTTCTCGTGCACGTGTGGCGGTAAGAGAAGACCCGGCTCGAACGGCTGCTCGATGATCGAGATGACCCCGTTCGTCTCCTCGCCGTAAAGCTTGATGATGACGCCGCTGGCGTCGTCACCCTCATCCCTAGCGATCAGCTTCTTGCCTTTGATGCGTTCACGCATGGCTCGCCTCCTTGTGATGTATCGGTTCTTCTGGATTAAATTGTAGGTCTGGTATTTCGCGCAGCAATTCGCAAAACTTGCAGACGAGGTATGCGAAGATGCACGGTTTGGATTGGGATGATCTGCGTGCTTTTCTGGCGGTGAGCGAGAGCGGCTCCGTTTCCGGCGCGGCGAAGTTTCTGAACGTGAACCATTCTACCGTGCTCCGCCGCCTCGCAAGTTTGGAGAAACGGCTCGGCGCTCGACTGTTCGACCGCTTGCCGAGAGGGTATGAGCTAACCGCGCAGGGGGAGGAGCTGCGCAATCGACTGCACGGTGTAAGCGAACAGATCGACAGCGCGCAAAGAAGTTTGAGCGGGCGAGACCTCGGAGTCGCCGGGGCCATTCGCATCACGACCACCGATACCTTGATGCACGGGTTGCTGATGCCTTATCTCGCCGAATTTCGCGCTTCGAATCCGGCGATTCAGATGGAGATCGTGATCAACAATACTTTCTTGAATTTGACCCGCCGCGAAGCCGATATTGCGGTGCGTCCATCGAACACGGTTCCGGAGAATCTTGTGGGCAGGCGCGTCGGTTGTCTTCGGACGGCTATCTATGGCTCGAAGAAATATCTGAAAGAGAACGGGGGAAAGAAAGAGTGGGCCGCCCACGTTTGGGTCGCGCCGGACGAAGCGTTATCGCATTTGGCCCAAGCAAAATGGATGCGAGACAATATTCCCGCAGATCGCATCGTGGTCCGTATCGACAGTCTTCTAGAGATGGTTGCTGCCGTGCGAGACGGTATGGGAGTGGGACTGCTGTTATGCATTCTCGCCGACCATGAACCAGACATCGTGCCTCTCGCGGAACCGATAGACGAACTCGAAACCGACCTCTGGATACTGACCCATCCCGCTCTCAAAGGCGTGGCTCGTGTCAAAGCATTGACTGACTTTCTCTATGACAGACTGCGCGCGAACGACAGGCTGCTTTGTGTCAGTCCACGGTAGTTCATGCCGGTAATATTAAAACGATCCCTCGATTCTAAGGGCTTGTATACTGGGCAAATACCTCGGCTCCCGTGAGGTTCTTTGTCTCGTTGGAGAATGCATAGAACGAAGGCTTCTCATCGATGAAAATCTGTTGGTCAAAGACCCATTGCTTGCCGTCGTCGAGCAGCCCGACAGGAACCGCGTAGTGTCCCTCCTTCTTCAGGCGGTAGAAGAGATGGCTTCCACACCGACTGCAGAAGCCGCGCTCGGCCCAATCCGAGGAATTGAAGACCGATATCTTGTCATCACCTTCGAAATGTACGTCGTGTCCACATTCGATGGCCAGCAAGGGGCCGCCGCCCCACTTCCGGCACATACTGCAATGGCAGGCACCCACGCTCTTCGTCGATGCTTTTACTGAAATACGGACCGCACCGCACAGACAGGTTCCTCTTCGTTCCTTCTCATCGGCCATATTAATCCTCCTATCAATTGGTCGCCATCCGGTTTTCCTTTGTCTTTCGAAGCGCTCGGCTGCGGTGTTGTTAAGATTTAGCTGGAACACTTTTCAGCCACTCACTCCAGTGGGAACGATATCCAGCTGTCGATCGAGTCCAAGTCCACCAGTGAGATCTCGCCTTTTTGCCGCCGTGTGCGGCGCAGCAGTTTTCGCCTCATAACCTCGGTAATCAGGTGAGAGAGTGATACATGAGGTTCTGTCTTTAGGGAAAGGATTTCGTCACGCGAAAGTGGCGACATGAATATGCTTAGCCGTTCCACTTCAGCCAGAGCAGAGGAAGTCTGTAAGTCCCGCCCTACAAACGCATTGCCTTCGAAGAAAACGTCGCCATGGTTCAGTGACTCCGATAAATGCTGAATGTCAAGGGCCTGTAGATCGCTGCGCACATCCAAAACGACGAACGAGTCCTTGCTCTTCAGATCTTCAATTTCGTTGCGAGAGCGAAAATGGTAGTCGACTCCGTCCACTTCCCCTGGTCGAGGCGCACGGCTGTTGTAAAGGACGAGAGGTTGTAAACTCTTTCGCAACTCAGGATAGAGTCTAGCGAGAGCTTTTGCCAAAGGGGTTTTCCCTACGCAGGAAGGGCCGGAAAGAATAACAAGACGTCCGCTGCGTTCGGTGGGCATGGTTGCCTCCCTTCTTCTCGCTCACGCCGGCGCCCGGCTTGGGTGGGCCGTGCCCTTTCGATTTCTGCTACGGGCTCGAAACAATCGGGCCGGCCGTACCGTGTGACGTGGTTTCACCGTTTGATTTCACGAACGACGGGAAGATTCAGATCCACCTCCCAGGACAATCTTAGCTTCTCGTGACCTTTTTCCGACTCCGAATAGCTTCCCTTGCTTTTTAGCATCAGCCCCTTCCCGTCGAATTTGTAGTCAGAAAAGTATTTTTCCAGCTCTTCAGGTTTCCATGCCACGGTTCTGGCCACCGTCGTACCGGGGACCACATAACTCAGATTCGCCTGCCAGATCTTCCTGTCCTTACCCAGGTACAGCACAAGAGCCGCGTAGCTTGTCTTTCGCAATTCCTTCGCGTCATTCTCCAGAATGTCAGCTTTAGTTTTCTCCGTGACGGGCTGGGGGAAGAACTGCACTTCGAGCCCGTCGGAATTTCCCGGCATTAGGCCGTGCGCCAGTGTGACATACGCGGCTTGGGCTGCGATTTTGCTGTGCCCCGGCGTCAGCGGCCTGGAGTCTTTGACAACCAATTCAAAAACGGCCCGAGTCTGAAAGTCACGCAACGTAAAAGGCCCATACGAACTCCCGTGAAGGGGGCTCAAGGCAACCGAGATCACGACGATTACAGCTCGCGCCATCGCAGAAGTTAATCGCATAGTTGTTTACTGCCAATGCCCGGTATATTAACCGAGTTCGTTGGTCGCGTGAACTAGCTTCTTTCAAACTGTGAGTCTGCGACAAAGACGCTCGGCTGGCTTAACCATAACTTAAAATTAATTTAACCTTCGGGCTTGCTTTGCCCATGCGGCTTGGAGCGCTATGTAAATCTTCTAGCCCAGTGGCTGGAATCTTCAGCGGTGGGCAGCCCTGCGGCTATTCCTCCATTTTGTATGGGCCGGTCCGATTGTTAGTATAGATTAGACTAGGAATAGGAGCTTGATCGATGTCATTTTGTTTCCAGGAAGACGAATCCGTAGAAGATGGAATTAAGCGGATGGTAAGTGAGGAAATTCGCCAAGCGATTAAGGAAATCGACAGCCGGAAATTGAAGCGGACCGAAGCCATCCATGAGGTTCGTAAACACTGTAAGAAAATCCGAGGCGTGCTCAGACTCGTAAGACCTCAATTCGAACAGACTTATCAGTTTGAAAACGTTTGGTTTCGCGATACGGCGAAGGGGCTTGCTGAACTCCGCGACGCCGATGCGATCATCGAGACCTACGATAGCCTGCTTGATAAGTTCGGCAATCAAATAGACCGGCGTACCTTTGCGCCCATGCGTCGGGCATTGACCCTTCGACGAAAAAGGATCTTCGAAAAGAGCGGCGACTTGAACCAAAAACTCAAAAAGCTTCGCAGTCGCATGAATAAGGCGGCAACGCGGATTGCGGATTGGAAGCTAACGGCCAAAGAATTCGACGGCATCGAAGGCGGGCTTGTCGCCACATATCGACAAGCGCGCAAATCAATGTTTGCCGGCTACCGCGACCCGACCGCCGAGAATTTTCACGAATGGCGAAAGCAGGCCAAATATCACGATTTTCACATGAGATTGCTGGCTGAGTTGTGGAAGCCAGTCATGAATTCACTCTTAAAGGAGACAGATGAATTGTCGGACGTGCTCGGTGACGACCACAACCTCGATGTGCTGCACAAGACTCTGCTCCAATCTCCGAAGAAATACGGCAAAAAACGGGATATCCAGGTACTACTTGGCCTCATCGACAGGAGAAGCGCTGAGCTGAGGGCGGAGGCAAATACAATCGGCAACAGAATCTTCGCTGAAAGGCCCAGGGCTTTTGCTCGCCGTTTCAGGGGCTATTGGGAAGCGTGGCGGTACGAGGCTGAGCTCCCATCGAAAAAATTGAGCGAACAACCCGCCGTCATCACCGCGGCCGCATAGGTCGATAGAATGACATCGAGGTAAATGCGCCGATACAGCCAATTTTCTAAGGAGCATGGAGGGTATCCTCATGATCGAAACAAAAGCCCGCCAAATCGTCCTTGCTGCACGACCGCAAGGTAAGCCTCAGCTGACCGACTTCCGTCTTGAGGAAACCGTGATCCCGACGCCAAGTGCGGGGCGGGTTTTGCTGCGAGTTCAGTATCTATCGCTCGACCCTTACATGCGCGGCCGGATGGATGACCGGAAATCCTATGCGAAGCCGGTTGCGCTCGGTGGTGTCATGGAGGGCGAATCCGTTGCGACGGTGATCGCCTCGCAACATCCCGGCTACTCGGAAGGCGACATCGTCGTTGCCCGGACGGGCTGGCGCACCCACGCGCTGTCGGATGGCGCGGACCTGCGCAAGCTCGATCCGGCCCTCGCGCCGGTCACGACGGCGCTCGGCGTGCTCGGAATGCCCGGGCATAGCGCGTATGTCGGGCTACTCGATATCGGTCAACCAAAAGCAGGCGAGACTGTGGTGGTCTCGGCGGCGTCGGGCGCAGTCGGTTCGGTGGTCGGCCAGATCGCCAAGATCAAAGGCTGCCGCGTCGTCGGCGTCGCCGGCGGCGAGGCAAAGTGCCGCTACGTTACGGACGAGCTCGGTTTCGATGCTTGTGTCGATCATCGCGCGCCCGACTTTGTCGCGGCGCTCGCGCGCGCGTGTCCGAATGGCATCGACGTCGATTTCGAAAATGTTGCGGGGCCAGTGCTGCAGGCGATTTGGCCGCTACTCAACAATTTCGCGCGCGTGGTCGTCTGTGGTCTGATCGCGCATTACAACGACGCCGCACCACCGCCTGGTCCGGACTTGAGATATGTGTTGACTAAGCGTCTCACGGTGCGGGGTTTCATTATTCTCGATCACAGCGCGCGCTTCGGCGACTTCTTGCGCGACGTGTCCGCGTGGCTGCGCGAAGGGCGGATTAAATACCGCGAAGATATTGTCGAAGGGCTGGAACACGCGCCCGAAGCCCTTGTCGGCATGCTGGAAGGACGCAATTTCGGCAAGCTGATCGTCCGAGTGGCCGCCTAGATGCCTGAAGGGAAGGACACACATGAAGATTCCACAATCGGTGCGCGAGCTGTTATCCAAAGCATACGCTGATCCGAGAACCGAAGCCCATCAGTGCTCTGAGTCGTTCTCTCGGTTGCCGACAGTTCAGCAAATGCTGAAATTTCGGCAGTCTTTTTCGATCGGCAGCTTAGGTATTTCCGAAGGTTATGCTTGGTCTTCTCATTGCTAGTCTGCCCTCGTCGAGAAGCAGTCAGCGAGAAGCAGTTAGAAGGGAGCAACGGTTGTGACATCAAAGCATTTTTTCGTTGTCATCTGTTATTCAGCGTTACTATTCATCGCGGCCTGTTCGGGAGTCGGCGGCGATGTTCTGGCCGGCCGTAACGCACTACAAACCGGGCGGGCCAACGATGCCATAGGGTACTTGGCTCGGGCGGCTGATGCTGATCCCACCTACAAACTTCCCCAGCGGTTCCGGTCGGGGGTGTCGGTCTACCTTGGACGAGCATACCTCGAAGCAGGAAGAGACATAGAAGCTCGAAAGACTTTGGAGAGAGCGGTCGCACTCGATAAGAATGATCCGTTGGCACACCTGTATTTTGGAATCGCGCTGTCAAAGACCGGCGAGCGCGAGCGCGGTCGCAAAGAAATCGAAGACGGTCTTAAAGCGATCGATGACACGCTCGAGTACATCGCAGAAGACCGCGTCTACGGCTTGTTTTGGGACCCCGCCATGCAAATTCGCAACGATATCCGAAAGTCTTTAGCCGCAAAGCTTGATGATACCCAGCTAATCATGGCAGCCGAGCGCATCGGTCGTGACTTCGACGAGGAGATCGACAAAGCGCGACGCGATGAGGCGCGGCGACGCGGCGGCTCTGACAGCGGCGGCGGCGGGAATTGATCGTCCGAGGTTGAAACCACATGGAAGGAACGCATCATGAAAGCTAACGGACTGTTTCTCGCGGCCATACTCGCCGAAGCCCATCGCTGATCGACAGTTCGAGATCGAGTTCGTGAGTCCAGACGTGGAGGCGTTTGCGTTTATCTTCGGTTAACTCGATGGCGGGTTTCGTAAATTTCACTTTTCTAAACGGCCCGTACCGTAAGCACGCGGGTGATACTTGTACTTACTGGACGAAAGTGATCTTAGCTTTAAAGGGAGTATCTGAAATATGGCGCAGGGTCCTGCAGTTCTTTTATAGCGCGAACGGGCTTTGCAGATCTTTCAACAACTCTTCGCCTAGAACTCGCGATGCCGGTATCTTGGGCAATCCGGCTGAATCGGGAATTCTAGATTTTTTCTTTGCCCGCGGCATAGACGAGGCGGCTATTTCGACTGGCAGCGCTGCACGAACGCACGTCCGACACGAGGAGAAAAGAAATGAGAAAATTCAGCAAGGACCCCGACGCCATCTCGAAGCTCACGCCGGAGCAGTATCGCGTAACGCAGCAAAGCGGCACGGAGGCTCCCGGAACCGGGGAATATCTGGATAACAAGGAACCGGGCATCTACGTCGATGTTGTGTCCGGCGAGCCGCTGTTCGTGTCCTCCGACAAGTTTGAATCGGGATGCGGCTGGCCTAGCTTCACCAAGCCCATCGAACCGGCCAACGTCAACGAGCTGCGAGACACCGCGCACGGCATGGTTCGCACCGAAGTGCGTTCGGCGCACGCCGACAGCCATCTCGGGCACGTGTTTCCCGACGGTCCGAAGGACCGCGGCGGATTGCGCTATTGCATCAACTCAGCCTCCCTGCGGTTCATCCATCGGGACGATATGGAAGCCGAGGGTTATGGGGCTTACTTGAACCAAGTGGAGGATGTCCAATGACTGAGGAACGCGCTGTTCTCGCCGGCGGTTGCTTTTGGGGCGTGCAGGATCTCATTCGCCGCTACGACGGCGTTCTGTCGACACGGGCCGGCTACACCGGCGGCACCAACTCCCATGCGACGTATCGCAATCATACGGGACACGCGGAAGCAGTCGAGATCATCTTTGATCCCGCGCGGGTCAGCTATCGGCAGATCCTCGAATTCTTCTTCCAGATTCACGACCCAAGCACGCGCAATCGCCAGGGCAACGACGTTGGGACCAGCTATCGATCTGCGATCTTCTACACCAGTGACGAGCAGAAACGGATTGCCGAAGACACCATCGCCGACGTCGATGCTTCAGGCCTGTGGCCGGGCAAGGTTGTTACCGAAGTCGTTCCGGCAGGCGACTTCTGGGAGGCCGAACCCGAGCATCAGGATTATCTCCAACGATATCCCGATGGCTACACCTGCCATTTCGTCCGGCCCAACTGGAGATTGCCGGTTCGGACCGACAAGGTTGCAAAGCAGGCCTAACAGCAGATCGTCCAGCGAATCGCACGTTAGAGGTGTGCAAACCAATGCACAGCGCCGGTACGTAGTACGTTGCTTTGTTGTTGCTGTGCGAGCGATTTCCTTTTGCACCGTCTTTTTGCCGTTGGCCGGATTCCGTGGGTCACGACCAACAGGAGCATGCAATGTCCGAAGGTATTATTGGGGCGGTATGGGCCTTCTGCTGGGGATTAGCTGCGGCGTCCGGCGCGCTTGTCGGGGCAATTCTGGGGCTAATAACGCACCTCCGGCACCGGAGCATCGCGGCTTTCATGTCACTCGGGGCGGGCGTGCTGCTTTCAGCTGCCTCGTTCAAGGTCGTATCCGAAGCGCTCATGCTGGCCAGCGCAGCATCCGCGGTAAGCGGAATTGTTGCCGGTGCCGCTACGTTCAGCATCGCAAACGCAGCTCTCGCAACCGCCAACGACCGGAAGCGCTGCGGGGAATGCAAGCCGCAGCCGTCGGAAGCCGAGGCGCCGGGTAGCGGCACCTCCATTGCGCTCGGCACCGCCCTTGATGCTGTGCCGGAGGCGCTGGTCCTTGGCGTCACCCTGAGGGCCGGGGGACCGGATCTGGCACTGGTCATCGCGCTTTCGCTCGCGAACGTGCCGGAGGCACTTTCCGGGACGGCCGGTATGCGTCTCGCGTCCCGCTCATCCAGCTATGTGCTGATCCTATGGAGCGGTACTGCGCTTGTTACTGCGGCGATCACCGCTCTTGCCTTCTACTTCCTGAGTGACCTTGGCCCTCACGCGACGGGAATTCTCAAGTCATACGGAGCCGGGGCGCTCATCGCCATGACGGCGGAAACCATGATCCCGGAGGCCTTCCACAATGGACCCCGCTATTCCGGCGTTCTCGCCGCTGCGGGGTTCGCAGCCCTCATCCTTCTCGGCGAACTCGCCCGGTGACTAGTGCGTATCTAATTTAGCGGTGGCGGTTTACGGAGAATTGGCCCAAAGCGCTCCAAAAACTCGCGGTGCTATAAATGATGGAGTGTCCTTTGTAAAGAAAACTGCTCAACATGTCGCAAATGACAGTCTCCCAGATGAGCATCCGGAACACCACGCCGAGCCCTCAGCAGCGGCAGCATTGGCTCAGCGCTAATGTTGTCTTATTTCGATAGTTCCATACTTCATTACGAGGTTCACAGATGAAGATTTTTGTTGTCAGGCACCGGACGTTCCTCGCACTTGCCGTCTGGGTCGTCATCGGGGTCGGCGGGATGAGCCTGGCCCAACAAACCGGGAAGGGCGAAGTGAAGTCGACCCAGCTGTCCCGGCGGGACATCATCGAGAAGCTGGACGGGAAGGACGCTAGTGCGACGATGCGAGAAGTGACCTTCGAGCCCGGCCAGAATGATTCGCCGCACCGCCACGCCGGCCCGGTGTTCGGCTACGTCCTGGAGGGCGAATACGAGCACGCCATGGACGACGAGCCGGTCAAGACCTACAAGGCCGGTGAAACGTTCTTCGAACCGTCGGGGTCTGTGCACCGGGTGGCCCGGAACCCGAGCGACAAGACCAAGACCCGCCTCCTGGCTGTGGTCCTGCACCCCCGCGACGCCAAGAACATTACGGTCCGGGAGAAGGGCAAGAAATAGGGATCGTGGGGGTAACCGATCGGCTGCACTTCGAACGCCCGGAGGGTGCTCCATGAAAGCCATTCGACGCGGGGCCGCGGCGGGCCCGAGTCACTCGGCCTTCGAGGACGCACCGGCACCGTTGCCGGCGTCGGGCGCGGTCCTGGTCCACGGGCTTTCACCTCGCGGCCAAGCACCGGGTTTGTGTTATTCATAGTTCCATTCTCCAAAAGGAGGTTCACATGAAGATTTTTGTTGCAGGGGGAACGGGAGCGATCGGTCGTCCGCTGATCGCGCAGTTGCTTGCCAAAGGACACACTCTAGTTGCTCTGACCCGTGCCTCAGAAAAAACTCAGGCTTTAGTGGAGCAAGGCATAGAACCTGCGATCGCCGATGTATTTGATGCCGATGCGGTCAAAGCAGCTGTCAGTCGCGCTCAGCCGGAAGTCGTGATCGAACAACTCACCGCCCTACCCAGAACCTATACCCGTGAGTCAATGAGTGCCGCCGCTGCGTTCAACACTCGCATCCGTTTAGAAGGGGGTGCCAATGTGCTGGCAGCCGCGCAAGCGGCGGGTGTGCGGCGTTACCTGAGGCAGTCAATCGCATTCTGGGCGGTTCCTGGTCCTGGCTTGGCAGATGAAGAAACGCCTCTAGCATTTGATGCCTCGCCAGCGGTTGCAGCAGATGCCCGCGTAGTAACTGAGCTTGAGAAGCGCTTACTAGGAAATCCCAACATAGAAGGGATTGCTCTGCGTTATGGCTTCTTATATGGGCCCGGCACCTGGTTCAACCCCGATGGCGATGTTGCCCAACAGGTGCGACAGCAACAGTTCCCGATCGTCGGGAATGGCGAAGGCGTCTGGTCGTGGTTACACATTGAGGACGCGGCGATTGCCACCGTTGCAGCAGCAGAGCAAGGCAATCCTGGGATTTATCTGATTGCGAATGATCAACCTTTAGCGGTGCGCGAATGGCTCCCTGCGTTTGCTCAATGGCTGAATGCTCCACCACCGCCGCAGATATCGGTTGAGGATGCTCTGAAAGCGAGTGGTGCGGATGCGGTTTACTACGGGACTCGGATGCGAGGCGTATCGAATGCCAAGGCAAAACGCGAACTGAATTTTCAGCCGCGGCCGTTGGAGTGGCTCGTTGACACCCATAGCACAATCACAAGCCATTGAACGAGAGAGCAACTTTAATGAAGATGGAGAACAAGGCCATGAGTGAGAAAAATTCAAAGGCAACGCCGACCGATCTCAGCGGAAATGCGGTTAAGGAAATTTCAAGCGCCTTGCGGCGGCTGCTTGCCGACGTGTTTGCGCTATACGTGAAGACGAAGAACTTTCACTGGTACATCAGCGGGCGGCACTTTCGCGATTACCACCTGCTGCTCGACGACCAGTCCACGCAAATCTTTGCGGTGCCTCGGGCAAAGAACGAAAGGTCAATTATGCTGAGGAAGAAGATAATAATGGTGGTTCTGCTATCTCTCATGGCCGGCCCGCTGATGGCTCAGGAGGGCAAGGTCACGTCGCTCATAACCAAGGATCTGACAGAATTCTCCGGGAAGGAAGGTCTGATGATAACCGTGGAGTATGCGCCCGGCGGATCAGACCCTGTCCATCGACACGATGCACATGCGTTTGTTTACGTGCTGGAAGGCTCCATCGTGATGCAGGTGAAGGGCGGAAAAGAAGTCACTCTGACACCAGGGCAGACCTTTTACGAAAGCCCCAAAGATGTCCATGTCGTCAGCCGGAACGCAAGCAAAACCACGCCAGCCAAATTCCTGGTTTTTTTTGTTAAGGACAAGAGCGCTCCGGTGCTAAAGCCAGTGAAGTGACGCGTGGAGTGTCTTTTCCGCTTGCTCCCATCATTGGCGACGGAGCGCAGGGAATGATGGCTGACGATGTAGCCGACCTCTTCTTTAAGGGACAAGTTGATTCTACCGGCGGACGCTCGCATCAACAAATCTCACTTTCGCTGAGACGACTGCATAGGAGCAAAAAACATGGCAAGTCCCATTCTGGTCACCGGCGCCGCGGGGCGCGTCGGCGCGGTAGGGCGCACGGTCACCGAACTACTGTTGAAGGAAGGCAAAGCAGTGCGTGCGATGGTGCGAAATGAAGACGAGCGCGCGCAGGCGTTGCGCGACATGGGTGCCGAAGTCGTGGTCGGAGATCTGCTCGATCTCGATTCGATGCATAGGGTGATTGCCGGCTGCCAGACGATGTACTTCGGCATGTCGGTTTCGGATACCTATCTGGCCGCGACGGTCAACGCGGCGGCGGTGGCCAAGCATCACGGCGTGAAGGCGTTCATCAATATGTCGCAGATGACGCTCGCACAGATGAGCATTACCGAAACCACCCCGAGCCCGCAGCACAAGCTCCACTGGCTCTCCGAGCAGGCGCTGAACTGGTCCGGTCTGCCGGTCGTGCACGTACGGCCGACAGTGCTTCTCGAAGGCTTCTTCCTGATTTTCACTGCGGATTCGGTCCGGCAATCAAATCAGATCAGACTACCGTTCGGCGAGGGCAAGACTTCGCCGGTCGCAGTGGAAGACGTTGCCCGTGTGCTCGCCGCGCTGCTCGCCAATCCGCAGCCGCACATCGGCAAGATCTATCACCTGACCGGTCCGCAGTCCGAGAACATGCATTTCTATGCACAGGAATATTCGAAGGCGCTTGGCCGCACGATCACCTTTCAGGACATTCCGGTCGAGCCGTGGCGGGATGGGCTGCTCCAGCGCGGCTTGCCGGTTCACCTGGTGAACCACCTCGCGACGATGGCCGATCTGCACCGCGCGGGCCGCTACGACCGGATGTCGGACGACGTGCGCACCCTAGTCGAGCGAGAGCCGCTGAGCCTGCAGGAGTTCGTCAGGAAGAATGCGGCGGCATTCACCGCGTCGGCGAAAGCGGTCTGAGTGTCTGCGGGTGCCAATGAGCGCGCCTTTCCAAATCCAAACTCCGCCGCTCGCCGCCAATTGCCTGGTCTGCGGCATTCCGCTCGTGGGCTTGACCGCCGTCTTCTTGCGGTGGCGAGGCATTGGTCGAAGCCCGCGTAATCCTAATTGCTGCACACGGTGCGGCGCCCACCTAGAGGAGGGCCGCCTTGTGGAGATAACGGTGGTCTTCGCCGATCTCTCCTCTTTTACGGAGATAACCGGCCGCCTCGGGGCAACGACCACCTATTCGGTAGTCGATGAGTTCCTGCGCTTGGCTTCGGCCACACTGGTGAGCCACGGAGCCTTTATCGACAAGTACATCGGCGATGCGGTGATGGCCTTATTCAATGTTCCGATAAAACGCGCCGACCACGCGGCGGCTGCGGTCGCTGCGTCTGCAAAGCTGCAAGAGCTTCTTCCCGAGCTTTCCGAGCGGCTGGGCATGCCCCTGCAGGCCTCGATCGGCATAGCCTCAGGCTTTGCTCGTGTCGGGCGGCTGGGCTCAGATGACATCAAGGATTATACGGCCATCGGCGACGCCGTTAACCAGGCTGCGCGCCTGCAGGCGCAAGCCGGTCCCACCGAAATACTCGTGTCAGAGGACGTCTATAGAGAGGTAGCGTCAGCCTATCCGGGTGTCCCAGCCGAGACGCTCGTCCTCAAGGGATTCCCGCAACGCACCGTGGCCTATCGGTTGAACGGCAAGCCGCGTTCTGTGCTCTCCGCTGCCTCGTGGATGCCTGAAGGTCGGCCGGCGATGAACTGGAGCGCCGTGACGCTCGCCTTCCTCGGCAGCGGCTGCCTTGGGAGCAATATCGCCGCCGCACTGGTGCTTGCCTTTGGCGGAGGCTCGGCGGGTGCGCTTTATGCGCTCGCAAACTGGTTGGACGACAGCGCCGCGCGCGTGCCCCTCCTCATGATATCGACATTGGTGGCTTCGATCGTCCTGGTCTCACTCGAGCGTCAACGCCGCATGCGCCGCGACTGTATAGCCCGTCGCTCGTGCCTTGAGATGACACCCCAGGAAAGTCGTCAGGTGCGGCTTGCGGCCGGCTTGGCGGCGGCGTCTTTGATGCTCATTGCCGTAGAACTCTTGCTGCACTACGTGATCGGCCATCCGCTGGTTAGACGACCTACCTTATGAGCTGGCAAATTCGACTGGTTCTAAAGAAGGAGTTTCGCCTGAACGGATTTTAATCGGAGTTAGAAAAATGGTCGAAGAGATCAACCACGATCGTCGTCGCTTTCTAGCCACCGCGATAGTGGTTTCAGAAAAGGAGACGCGATGAATGCTAAAGCATGGGTTGCAAAGGCGGCAAAACAGCCGATGGTGCTCGAAACCGTTGATCTCGGACCGCTCGGGGCCGAGGAGGTTGAAGTCGCTGTCGAACACTGCGGTTTGTGTCACTCCGATCTCTCCGTCTTGAACAATGAGTGGGGTATTTCGCAGTACCCCGCGATTCTCGGCCACGAGGTCGTCGGTCATGTCACGGCCGTAGGTCCGAATGCCAAGGGACTCAAGGTCGGACAGCGCGTCGGCGTCGGCTGGTACTCGGGTAGCTGCATGCATTGTCATCAGTGCATGTCGGGAAGCCATCACCTTTGCCCGCAAGTGCAACCGACCATCGTCGGTCATCGCGGCGGCTTCGCGACCCACATCCGCTCGCACTGGGCTTGGGCCATCCCGCTGCCGGAAAGGCTGAACTTCGCCGAAGCCGGGCCGCTCCTGTGCGGGGGCATCACCGTCTTCGCGCCGCTGGCCATGTACGCCAAGCCGACCGACCGGGTAGGCATCATCGGCATCGGCGGGCTGGGGCACATGGCCGTGAAGTTCGCCGCCGCGTACGGCTGCGACGTGACAGCGTTCACGTCGAGCGAGAGCAAGTTCGATGAGGCGAAGGGTTTCGGGGCGAACCACGTCGTCTCGAGCAAAGACTCGGCGGCGATCAGGAAGCTCGGTGGCAGCTTCAACCTCCTGATCAGCACCGTCAACGTGAAGCTCGATTGGGATGCGATGATCGGCACGCTCGCGCCGAACGGCCGGCTGCATGTCGTCGGTGCCGTGCTGGAACCGATCCCGGTCGCGGCATTCTCACTCATCCTGCAGCAGCGTAGCGTCTCGGGTTCGCCGACTGGCTCGCCGGTGGCGATCGCGACGATGCTCGACTTTGCTTCACGACACAATGTCGCGCCGCAGACCGAGCATTTCCCGATGAGCAACATCAAGGAGGCCTTTGCCAGACTCGAATCAGGCAAGGCCCGTTACCGCATCGTGCTGGACGCGGATTTCTGATTCAGACCAGCGAAATTGCTTCGCTAATGGCGGCGCTCATTTCGGTCGCTGGTAAATGAAAGGAGTTTTCTTCATGACCATAAACGCAACAAACGCCGATGAAAGGTCCGAAGAAGTCAAATATGATCGCCGCCGCTTTTTGAGCACTGCCGCGATGAGCATTGCCGCCGCCCAGCTCGGCATGGCCGGCTTTGCGGACGCACAATCCAACAAAACAAAATCGGCACACTCGCCCAAGATGAAGCGCGGCATGAATACCTCGTTCGGATCATTGAAGCAGATCGATGCCGGGGTTCTGAACATTGGCTATGCCGAATCGGGTCCAAGCGGTGGTCCTCCGGTCATACTTCTTCATGGCTGGCCCTACGACATTCACAGCTTCATCGATGTTGCCCCTCTGCTGGCTTCGGCGGGTTACAGGGTGATTGTTCCGTATGTGCGCGGCTACGGCACGACGCGCTTTCTGTCGAATGATACGTTACGGAACGGCCAGCCATCGGCACTTGCTGTCGATATCATCGCCTTCATGGATGCTCTCAAAATCGACAGGGCGATCCTCGCCGGTTTTGACTGGGGGGCGCGGACCGCCAACATCATCGTGGCGTTGTGGCCGGAGCGCTGCAAGGCGATGGTGTCGGTGAGCGGGTATCTGATCGGCAGTCAGGAAGCCGGCAAGATGCCGCTGCCGCCAAAGAATGAGCTCCAATGGTGGTACCAATATTATTTTGCCACTGAACGGGGCCGAGCCGGCTACGAAAAACATCGTAACGATTTTGCGAAGCTCATTTGGCAGATCGCTTCGCCGAAGTGGAGGTTCGATGATGCCACGTTCGAACGCACTGCGGCATCCTTCAACAATCCGGATCACGTCCAGCATCGTGATTCATAACTATCGCTGGCGGCTCGGACTGGCCGAAGGCGAGTCGAAATACGACGATTTCGAAAAGCGGCTTGCCGCATTTCCGGTGATCACCGTCCCGACGATTACTCTTCAAGGTGATGCCGACGGCGCGCCGCGTCCGGACCCCAGCTCTTATGCCAAGAAATTCTCCG
Source organism: uncultured delta proteobacterium (assembly GCA_963745035.1). Taxonomy (GTDB): domain Bacteria; phylum Desulfobacterota; class Binatia; order UBA9968; family UBA9968; genus DP-20. Next base: position 885,755 of record CAVUVW010000014.1, read on the forward strand.
GCAAGTATTCGCACCGGACTATCAAGGGCGGTGTCGGCCACAATCTGCCGCAGGAAGCGCCGCAGGCCTTTGCCAAGGCTGTCATCGATGTCGACCGCTATTGATCAGTCGTTATGAGGAGCATCGGTATAAAATCTGTCAGCTCATCAGAAGGGTTTTCAGAGATCGGCTAGCACCGACGATTTGAAAAAAATGTGCCGGATCAGTAATGCTGATCTGCTGGCGTTCATCAAGGAGTTAGCGACGAGTCTCGCCGGTTGTTGGAATTGAGCCAACTTCAACGGATCCGGGGCCCAGCCGATTGTCTAAGCCATGATCAAGTTCTTCCGCTTCTCACCGAGCCGATCGCGCGACTTTTCCGGTGGTTTCGTTCTTCTGCCGACGAGTCAGTAAATGCCGAGATTTCGGCAGCCGGTTCGACCGGCAGCTTAGATATTTCAGAAAGTTATGTTTGGTCCTAGCCTTGCAGTTATTCGCGCGTAGCAAAAGCATAATTCACGATCGTCGAAACCGAACTAGATAGTCTCAATTTTGTTTATTAAGGAGAACGCCAATGCCTCACATCACTGTCGGTAAAGAAAATTCCAGCAACATCGACATCTACTACAAGGACTGGGGCAGCGGACAGCCGATTGTCTTCAGTCATGGCTGGCCGCTGTCAGGCCGACGACTGGGACACGCAGATGCTGTTCTTCCTCAAGCATGGCTATCGCGTCATAGCCCACGACCGGCGCGGCCATGGCCGCTCCACCCAGACCGGTGGCGGCCATGACATGGATCATTACGCCGACGACCTAGCGGCGCTGACCGCACATCTCGACCTCAAGGAGGCGGTGCATGTCGGCCACTCGACCGGCGGCGGCGAAGTGGTGCACTACCTGGCGCGCCATGGCGAAAAGCGCGTCGCAAAAGCGGTGATCATCGCCGCAGTGCCGCCGCTGATGGTAAAGACCGCAGCCAATCCGGGTGGGCTGCCCAAGGAGGTGTTTGACGGGCTCCAGGCGCAGCTCGCCGCCAACCGCGCGCAGTTCTACCACGATCTGCCGGCTGGACCGTTCTATGGTTACAACCGGCCTGGTGCGAAACCTTCTCAGGGCGTGATCTGGAATTGGTGGCGCCAGGGCATGATGGGAGGCGCAAAGGCGCACTATGACGGGATCGTTGCCTTCTCCCAGACAGACTTCACCGAAGACTTGAAGAAGATCACCGTGCCCGTCCTGGTGATGCATGGCGATGACGACCAGATCGTGCCTTATGCCGATTCGGCACCGCTGTCGGCAAAGTTGCTGAAGAATAGCACACTGAAAACCTACAAGGGTTTTCCGCACGGCATGCCCACGACCGAGGCCGACACCATTAACGCCGACCTACTGAGCTTCTTGAAGGCGTAACGCAGCCCATGGAACGGAAACGAGATGGAGCGCATCCTGTGTTTTGTGGCTCGATCGACATGGCCGAGGTGCTTTCCTAATATGTCAAAAACGGTAGGCGCCTCGCCGGCACCGGAGATTATTTCGCTGAGCTTCAATCAATGAACTAAAGACCTGAAAGGAGAGCAGGACGATGGGACAGAAAGATACAAAGGGAACGCCGACCGATCTCAGCGGCGACGCGGTCGAGGAGATATCGAGCAGCTTACGGCGAATGCTTGCCGACGTGTTCGCGCTCTACGTGAAGACGAAGAATTTTCACTGGCACATCAGCGGCCGGCACTTTCGCGATTATCACTTGCTCCTTGATGAGCAGGCCACGCAAATCTTCGCGATGACGGATACGATCGCCGAACGGGCGCGCAAGATCGCGGCACGACGATTCGTTCGATCGGCGATATCGCGCGCAATCAGCGGCTCAAAGACAACAATAAAGAAGGCGTGAGCCCGCAGGAAATGATCGCCGAGCTGTGTGAGGACAACCAGCAGCTCACGCGGAGCTTGCGGGCAGTGCACGAGGTTTGCGATCGACACAACGACGTCGCGACGGCGAGTTTGATCGAGGTCTGGATCGATGAGAGCGAGCGGCGCACGTGGTTTTTGGCGGAGATCAATCGCGAACTCTAATTGAAGGGAGGTGAAGCGATGGCCAGAGTTCTATCGGTCAACGTTGGACGGGCGCGCGAGTTTGATTACAACGGTCGACCGGCCAAAAGCGCGATTTGGAAATCGCCGGTTGCCGGCCGTATTGCGGCCCGGGGCGTAAATCTTGAGGGAGACGATCAGGCCGATCGTAAAGCGCACGGGGGGCCGGATAAATCAGTGTATGCCTACTCCATAGAAGATCTGCGGTGGTGGCAAGAGAAACTCGGCCGATCGCTTCAATACGGCGTGTTTGGGGAAAACCTCACGACGGAAGGAATTATGGTGAACGACGCGCTCGTTGGCGAGCGTTGGGAGATCGGCACGGCCGTATTTGAAGTATCCGAACCGCGTATCCCTTGCTGGAGGCTGGGCTTTCGGATGAACGATCAGGGGTTTGTACGTCGTTTTACCGAGGCGCTGCGACCCGGGACGTACCTGCGCATCGTCGTTGAGGGCGCCGTCGGCGCTGGAGATGAGATCAGAATCATCGAACGGCCCGATCACGATCTCACGGTTCGAGACATATTTCGAATTTACACTCGAGATCGAGAAGAGGTTGAGCGATTGCTCGCCGTTCCTCGCATCTCGGAGAGCTGGCGGGGATGGGCGCAACATTTTCTCGAGGAAACGAAAGCTCGGCGCGCAGGCTCGGCTGCTCCTGGATGTTGCTGATCTCCAAGCCCTGCACGCGTGACACGCAGCTTTGATCGGCGACTTTAACGATGGCGCGATCGCTAGTCTGATCGTGATTCTTGGCGGAGACCCTACACAATATTTAAGAGGCACAGACAATTAATTTGTTTTTTGACCGGTGACTATTAACGTCGCCGCCTAACAAAAAAGGAGGATTTTATGGCTATCTTCGAACCGGACGGCAAGAACGCAATTCACGATGGAGTCGAACACGAACCCGGTGGAGGCAAGGGTTTGCTCGACCCCACGGATGCAGTCTTGTTGTTACTCGATCACCAAGCGGGGCTGTTTCAATCGGTGAAAGACATCAGCGTAGCTGAATTGCGGGCCAACACCACCATGCTGGCGAAGCTCGCGACTCTGATGAAACTGCCGGTCATCACGACCGCCTCGGAGCCGAACGGACCCAACGGTCCGCTCATGCCGGAGATTCACGAGTCAGCGCCGCACGCGGTCTTTGTGCCGCGCAAGGGAGAAGTCAATGCATGGGACAATCAACTTTTCGTCAAAACCGTGCGGGAAACCGGTAAAAAGACTTTGATCATGGCCGGTGTCTGGACGAGCGTCTGCGTCATGTTTCCGGCGCTCGATGCGAAAGCGGCAGGCTTCAAAGTGTACGCCGTCATGGATGCGTCAGGCGACCCGAGCGAGATGGCATCGAGAACAACACTCGCGCGTTTCATACAAGCCGGCGTCATCCCCACCTCGGCCAACGCGGTCCTGTGCGAAATTCACCGCACGTGGAACCGCCCCGAAGCCGCCGAGCTGGCCAAGCTGTATACGATGGTGGCGCCGAATTACCAGGCTCTCATAGAGAGCTATCAAAAGGCGCAAGACGTGATCAAGCAGCAGAATAAGTAAAAGCGATGGTCGCCAGTTATAGCCTGTAAACGCGAGATGCCGGGCGGAGCACATGCGCCAGCACGAGCGGTCACGGTGGCGGCTCACGAGGCCGAAGAAATGGCACGAGGCTTTCACATCGGTGATCGACCACGAGTTGTCGCGCATTTTATTTCCGCCGGCGAGTAAGGAGGCAAGATGATTACCGTGCGCCATGGCGATGAAAGGGGACGTACGAGATTCAACTGGCTCGACAGCCGCCACACGTTTTCCTTCGGCGATTACCGCGATCCACAGCACATGGGCTTCAGCGATCTTAGAGTTATCAATGAAGATCGAGTCACACCGGGCGCGGGATTTCCGACCCATTCGCATAGCGACATGGAAATCATCACCTATGTTCTGGAAGGCACGCTTGCGCACAAGGACAGCACGGGTACGAGCTCGGTGATTCGCGTCGGAGACGTCCAACGCATGAGCGCCGGAACAGGCATCAGCCACAGCGAATACAACGCGTCACCAACCGAGCCGGTGCATTTTCTGCAGATCTGGATCTTGCCCAACCAATCGGGATTGAAGCCAGGGTATGAACAACGCTCATTTGATTTAGAGAAGAATAGCGGAAGCTGGGTTCTTGTCGCAGCGCCGGATGCTCGCGATGGAGCAGTCAAGGTCCATCAGGATGCCGAGCTATCGCTTGCCGTTCTGCCTGAAGGTCAGACCCTTAGTTATTCTTTAAAGCCGCGGCCGGGCCGCCTGGCTGCAGGTCGCGCGCGGAAGTGTGACTCTGAATGGAACAGCGCTGCGCGCTGGCGATGGCGCCGCGATCTATCAAGAAAGCATGTTGGAGGTGAAAGCTGTCGAACGCGCTGAGGTTCTTGTGTTCGATTTGGCTGCCTAGATGACAGTGATAAGGATAGCGCTGCTCACTCCAGACCCCAAACATAGATGTGGATGGCGCAGATAAGAAGGTGACTGTTGTCAAAGAGTCACGCATTGTTCGCAATGCCAAAGGAAAGTCGACCGACGGTTCGGTGGCCGCTCTAAGTGAGGCGCTCGGAGATCTGAGTCGGGGAATTGCTGACGCTGTTAGCGCGATCGACGAGAGGAAATAGGAGGAGCGAAAGAAGTGTTTTGGTGCCGTGCTCGGCAGTATCGTCGGTGTCCTGTCGGCTACCAGACACGAACACGACTCGTAAAAGCATGGGCTACAGGAGACTTTTACATCGCTCCAACGAGGATCTCCTGGCGGTCGCCGGCTCGTTATGGGTGGTGTCGGAATTTTGACGGCAGAACAGATCGGAGGAACATATGGCAACGCATGTGAGCATTTGAAAGATTTAGCGGCGAAAGATTTTCCCCCGCAGAAAACTCCGAACGCCTGTGAGGAGTGCTTGAGCGAGGGGACGGTATGGGTGGCGCTGCGCGAATGCCAAGCGTGCGGCCACGTGGGTTGCTGCGACTCTTCGACTGGCAAGCATGCAACCAAACACTTTCACGCGACGCAGCATCCGGTCATGCGCGCGGTGCCGCCGGCGGCTTGGACTTGGTGCTATGTTCATGAGGCGCAGTCCAGTCTCGGCTGAGCTGGATTGCGCTGCATTGTCCCGCGTAATATTTCTCGGAGAGCGATTTTGGACGAAACGATCCAGTTTCTGATCCGGCACGGCTACGCGCTGCTGTTCGACTGGGTGCTGATCGAGCAGATGGGCTTGCCGATACCGGCGGTGCCGCTGCTGCTCGCGGCGGGCGGTCGCGGGCGGCATCGACGGCTGGCTGGAAAATAAGTGTCCGTTCGAAGTGCTGACACCCTCAAGTCATCCGCCTCCGCTGCCTCTGTGACGGGCGCGGACGAGGGGCGGTGGAAGCAGCAAGAGCGAAAGGGAAACGTATGAGTTGGCAATCTGCCGAAGAGCCGGAAACCAAAACGCCGTCCGGCTGTAAGGCTCTCGATAGAGTGATCGTGCCGCGCCCGCGCGACCTTGGCGGCTTCGAGGTCAGGCGCGTGCTGCCGGCTCTCGAGCGGCGCAGCGTCGGGCCGTTTGTTTTCTTCGATCAGATGGGGCCCGCGGATTTCGAGTCGGGCAGGGGTATCGACGTGCGGCCCCATCCGCACATCGGTCTCGCCACCGTCACGTATCTTTTCGCCGGGACGATCATCCATCGCGACAGTCTCGGCACGATGCAAGCCATCGAGCCCGGCGAAGTGAACTGGATGACCGCGGGGCGCGGCATCGTCCACTCGGAGCGCTCGGACGCCGAGCTCCGAAAGCAGCGCCAAAAGCTCTACGGCATACAGATCTGGGTGGCTCTGCCCAAGCGGCACGAGGAGACAGCCCCTAATTTCGCCCATTATGACGCCGGGTCGTTGCCCCGGCTCGAAGGCGAAGGAAAGTCGGTGCGCGTCATCGCCGGCTCGCTGTTCGGCAAAACCTCGCCGGTCAAAGCTTTCTCGGAGCTGTTCTACGCCGACGCCGCGGCGCAGGCCGGAGCCGACCTCGTGCTCGCGGGCGAGCACGAGGAACGCGCGCTCTACCTTTTGGAAGGAGCGGTGGAAATCGCCGGCGAGCGCTTCGAAGCCGGGCGGCTTCTGGTTTTTTCCGCGGGCGACGAAGTGGTCGTCCGTGCGCTCTCCGCCGCTCGGCTTCTGCTTTTCGGCGGCGAGTCGCTCGACGGCCCGCGCCATGTCTGGTGGAACTTCGTTTCCAGCTCACGCGAGCGCATCGAGGCGGCAAAGGCCGACTGGAAAGAGGGTAGGTTCGCTGCCGTGCCTGGCGACGGCGAATTCATTCCCCTGCCGGAGAAGTAGGCTCCAGCGCCATACCGCTAATCGAAATTTTCCCAGCGGGGGTGAAAGCGGCGTAATTCTCCGCCATACTAAGATTGAGCGCTTAAAAATTTCGCATGGCACAAAGCAGTCTGGGCCGTGACAGTTTGCGGCACGCGCCGGACCGAGCCGAGACGGCGCTTTTGCTTATCGATGTGATCAACCCGCTCGATTTCGCGGGTGGCGACAATCTGCTGCGACAAGCTCTGCCGATGGCCCATGCTTTGGCGTCGTTCAAGCGCCGCGCCAAGGCCGCGCGCGTTCCGGCGATTTATGTGAACGACAACTTCGGCCGCTGGCGCTCGGACTTTCCCAAATTGGTCGAACAATTTCTGCGGCCGGAAGTGCGCGGCAGATCGATCGTAGAGCTTTTGATTCCCGAAGACGATGACTACTTCGTTTTGAAGCCCAAGCATTCGGCGTTTTTTCAGACCAACCTGGATATCCTGCTCAGATACCTCGGCGTAAGCAGCCTGATTCTGACCGGTATAGCGGGCGATATCTGCGTGCTCTTCAGCGCCAACGATGCCTACATGCGCGATTTTAAGATCATCGTGCCGTCCGATTGCACGGCTTCGGAGGACGCCGAACACAACCGTCAAGTATTGATGCTGATGCAGCGCGTACTCAAAGCGCGGATTCTTTCCTCCTCCAAGATTCAATTCGAAAGCGCCACGGCGCAAGCGCGGACCGAGATGGACGATTGAGCGGCCGGCGCAGAGATGGAGAGAATGACTGCGAATCGCACCCATAGGTCGATTCCTCGCGCGAGAAGATGTTTGAACGCGCGCGAGCGCGACTGAAACAGCTGGGACTTTGACTGCGCAGGCGATTTCACTTAATTTATGAGTTCGTCCCTGGAACCCCGGAGAAGATAGGATGCCATTCGACACCGACGGTATGGACGGCGCGCTTTCGCTCAGCCAGCTCATTGAAGTTCTGAAAGAGGCAGCGGGCAATCTGGAGCCGGCGGGCATGGAGGCCATTCTTCAGCGGCTGGTTATCCCGGCGGCTGAGATTCAACAGCACACGCGCTTTTCCGATTTGACATACGCCCGCAATCTGGTTCATAAGTCCGACCGCTTCGAAGTCATGGTGATGTGCTGGCATGCAGGCCAGCGCTCGTCGATCCACGATCACGCGGGATCATTGGGCGGCTTGAAAGTCTTGCAGGGCGAGCTCACCGAATCGCTGTTCGGCAAGGCGCCCAACGGCATGATCAAGTCCCTGACGTCTGCAGACTACGGGGCGGGTGCCATTCGCGTCGAGGAGACTTCGTTAATTCACCAACTCTCCAATCTCCAGAGTGACAGTGGCAAATCGGTTTCGCTGCACGTCTACGTTCCGCCGCTGACGCGCATGAACGTGTATTCGCTCGAAGACCCCTCGGTGAGACACATCCTGCCGCGATATTTCAACTCGGGAGCGGGAATCTAGCAGCACCTCCGTCACCTAAATACGACTTTAAGCCTATCAATGATGGCTAATATTCCATCATTGACCGCAATAATACTTCGATAGTAGTATCTGACGTCTCATGGACGTGATCAAAGTCGTCATCGCAGACGACCATCTACTATTCCGGGAGGGGCTCAAACGAATCCTTTCGCTGGAGAAAGATATCCTGGTTATCGGCGAGGCGTCGTCGTTTGCCGAAGCGATTCAGATCAGCGCCAGGATGCGCCCCGACATTCTCCTTCTGGATCTAAAAATGCCTGCGGGCGACGCGATCGAGTCGCTGCGCAAGATCACGGAAAAGAGTCCCGCTACCAAAGTCATCATTCTCACCGCCTATTCAGAGGAGCAGAGCGTCCTGAGCACGGCGCACGCCCACGCGCGAGCATATGTCCTGAAAGGGATATCCGTGCCGACGCTGCTGACGGCGATCCGCAAAGTAAACGGTGGCGAGATCTGGGTCGACCCGGAGTTGCCCTCGGGAATGGACTTCTCGCGCATCGCGCGCAGCCTGCTGCTGGAAGTCGGCCCGCCGGCCAACGAGACGGTGCACGGACTCACCAAGCGGGAGCTGGAGATCCTGCAACTTGTCGCCGAAGGTTTATCGAACGAAGAGATCGGCAGAAAAATTTTTATCAGCAGAAAAACCGTCAAGACTCATCTGGCCAACATCTTCGACAAGCTTCAAGTCAACAATCGCTTCAAGGCCGCTCTCTGGATCATGCCCAACTGGAAAAAAACCGGCGCAGAGAAATGATTGGCCGGAGCGCGTCAGCGCTGTGACGCCGGATACGCTCGGCCAACGATCCGGTAATTCGGGTTTCACCTTGCCAGCCTGTGACCTCAGCGGGTTTTGCAACGAGAATCGGCAAAATTTCCCCTTGACGCTGGAGATGCGACTCAGTAGCTTTGGCCGTGGATGGAGCGGTCATGACTATTTCATCTCTTTTAGGGGCCGAGCTGGCACCGGCGGGGAGGCTGCGGGCTGGCATCAATTACGGCAATCCCGTGCTCGCGAGCCGGGATCCGGCGAGCGGCGAGCTTCGCGGCGTCGCGGTCGATCTGGCGCGCGAACTCGGGCGTCGCGTCGGGCTGCCGGTGGAGCTCGTCGCCTTCGACGCGGCGGGAAAGTTGTTCGAGGCGGTGAAAACCGGCGGATGGGATCTCGCGTTTCTCGCCATTGACTCGGAACGCGCTCAGGAGATCGATTTCACCGCGGCCTATGTGCTCATCGAAGGCACGTATCTGGTCCCGCCCGGCTCGCCGTTTCGCACCAACGAAGAAATCGATAGCGCAGGCGTGCGCATCGGCGTATCGGCCAACAGCGCGTATGATTTATTTCTAAGCCGCAGTATCAAGCATGCCGAGCTTGTGCGCGGCTCCGGCCCCGAATCCGCCTTCGAATTGATTCTCGAGGGCAAAGTTGACGTCGTCGCCGGGGTACGCCAGTCACTCAACGCCAATGCGGTGAAGTTGCCCGGCTCGCAGGTCTTTGCCGGCCGATTCATGGCAATCGAGCAAGCCGTCGGCATACCCAAAGGTCGCGATCGAGCGACAAAGTATTTGCGCGAGTTTGTCGAAGACGTGAAAGCATCTGGGTTTGTTGCCCAGGCGATCGAGCATGCGGGCGTGCGCGGCGTGGCGGTTGCGCCCGCCGCCGCGCCTTGAGGTTGACTTGTCCGCCGAGCGAGAAAGAGGACATTGCATGGATCCGAACACGACGGTTGAAATTCCCTACACGGTGGAGACCGGAGAGAACCTGGTCAACGAAACCTTTGGTCCGAATAACATCCGCCGCCGCAAGACCGGCGCCCATGAGCTCAAGCCGATGGCGGTGCGGAACGGCCGGTTGTTCGCCGATCAACTTTCCCTCGACCAGAACGGTTTTATCCTGGTCGAGCACAAGACCAAGGTGCGCGACTTCTTCGACGCCGGGGAGTTGGAATCCGTCTATTATCCCGAGGTCGAGCAGCTGATAAAGTCGGCGTCAGGCGCGGCGCGGGTGGCGATCTTCGATCATACGTTGCGCTCGGGCGACGAGACGGAGCGTGAAGAAAAGCTGATTCGCGAGCCGGTGCTCTCGGCGCACAACGATTACACCGAGTGGTCGGGACCCAATCGAGTGCGTGAGTTTCTCCCAGAAGAAGCCGACAGTTTGCTCGCGCGCCGCTTCGCGATCATTCAAGTCTGGCGCGCGATCAACCAGCCGATTCAGTCGAATCCGCTGGCGCTGGCCGACGCGAAAAGCGTTGCGATGGAAGATCTGCTCGTAGCCGAGCGCCGCTACCCGCACAGAGTCGGCCAAACCTACCGGCTGAAATACAACGCCAAGCACCAGTGGTATTATTTTCCTCAAATGCGGCGGGATGAGGCTTTGGTTTTCAAGGTCTATGACTCGGCGAACGACGGACGAGCGCGTTTCACGCCGCACACGTCGTTTGAAGATCCCGCAACCCCGGACCACGCTCCGCGCCGGCAGAGCATCGAAGTCCGAGCATTCGCATTTTTTTGACGAGAGCGGTGGCGGGAAAAAAACAAGCTACGGGAAGAATGATCATCTTCCCGTAGCTTGCATTCGACAGCGAATAGACTATCTCAAATCCATTCGGTTACTGCACCGGCGCGCGCGGAGTAGGCGACGACGAAGAGCTTCCGCTTTTGCCGCTGCCGCCTTCAGTAGTGCCGCTGCGTTCGCGCTGGGGCAGCGATTTTCCGTCGTCCATCTTGACTCCCAACTTGTTAGCGGTTTTCTCGTCCAGTACGCCGGTCGCGGGAAGATCGTTGGCCTTTTGGAAGTCCCGGAGCGCTTGCTGAGTCTGCGTATCCATCTTGCCGTCCGTCCCCGGATTGTGGCCCTTCGCCTTGAGCGCTTCCTGGGCCTTTTTGATGTCGGCCGACGAGATTACCATATCCCGCTCGGTGCCGGCTCTCGGCTGCTGCATTCTTTCCGGGATCGTTCCCGGCTGGCCGGGAATCGGCTCGGTCTGCGGCAGGCCCGGCGACGGCGCCGGCTGCCCAGGGATAGTCGGCTGCGTGCGAGGTCCCGGCTGTGGTACCGCCGGCCCCGGCTGGGTTGGTCCTCCCGGCATCGAAGTTCCGCCGGGTGAATTTTGCGCAAAGACCGATTGCGCCCCCAAGCCCATGCTCGCGGATAACAAAGCCGCTGTCAGAACTTTTCTTTTCTGGTTCATGAGTTTCCTCCTTCTTTATTTTGCAAAATCTACACGCCCCTGTTGCCTTTAACCGCAATCGATATGCCAGAATGCAAAACCGCGTAGGTCATTGAAAATTGGGAAGTTCGCGAGAGACCGAGAGAGTTTGTCGGGGCAACCCCGGAATGTTGCTGTCGGATTTCTTCAGACCGAAGTGTCGTCAAATACGGAGGAATTCACCGGCGTGATTTGCAAGAATGCGACAGGCGAAATTTCAGCCTGAAAGACAATCAACAATTCGAAGGGGAGATCGTCGGAGATCAGATCGCAAAAAGCGCGCGCGCGTTATCGCGAAAGACTTTTTGCCAATCGTTTTTGGAAAGGCTTTCTTTGCTTTCCTCGAGCACTTTTTGCGAATCAGGCCATGTGCTCGCCGGGTGCGGATAGTCGGAGCCGAACATGATCTTATCTACGTCGAGCACGCTGCCGACCATTTTCACGCCCAGCGGATCGTCAACGAAGCTGATCCAGATCTGTCGGTGGAAGTATTCGCTCGGCGGCATTTTCGGCAGGCTGACCGGACCATCGCCCGTAAGCCTGCGGCCGTCGCGGGTGCGCTGGTACCAGATGTCCAGTCCCTGAATCATGCTCGGCACCCAGGCAAGCCCCGCTTCGGCCATCACGATTTTCACTCTCGGATGACGATCGAGCATGCCGGAGAAGATAAGACCGGTCATCGGCTCCAAGAGTTGTATGCCCGGCGGCTCTTGCGCGAAGCGCGACGCGGTGGCGACGACAACATTCGCCGCGCCGCGATTTCCTTCGTCAAGGCGCGTCTTCTTGACGAGCACCGCGAGATGAAATCCGATGGGTATGCCGACTTCTTCCGCGAGCGCCCAGAACGGCTCCCAGGCTTCATCATAAACCGGCGGATTCGCGCGCGACGCGAGAATGTTGACGTGACGGAGCCCGCCGCGTTTGCTCAGGCGTTCGAGCTCGTCGCGCGCCGCTTGCGGATCTTCCATCGAGAGCTGCGCTACGCCGATCAATCGTTCCGGCTTGGCGGCGCAGAATTCCGCCAGCCAATCATTGTAGGCCTCATAACAGCGCCGCCGCAGCTCCGCATCGATGATCGGCATCGGGTCGGTCGGACCGTACATGATCGACGCATCGGCGCCGTCGCGATCCATGTCGTTCAGACGCAGATCGGCGGTGGTGGGGCGAAGCTCGCCCGGGCGCATCACGCCGCCGCGCTCGATCGCCCACATGGCCCCGCTGCCTTGCGCCGCCGTGTAGTAGCCATGCGGGCTGAAGGTCTGTCCCTCCCAGGTCCAGAATTCGCCTTTCTCTGTTTCCACGACTCGCGGCCCGCGCGCGCGCAAGTTTGCGGGCAGACGCTCGATCCAGAGATCCTTGGGCAGCCAACGCAAATCGATATGATCGTCAGCGGAGACAAAGCGCGTTTGAATACTATTTGCCATAGACTTTCTCGATATAACCGCTCGCTTCGATTTCCTTCAATACCGAGTTGTCGATGAAGTCTCTTGCATCGGCGTCCTTGGCCTTGGGTAGATCTTTGGCGAGCACGTCCAGGGTATCTTTGATTGCTTGAGTCGAAGGGTAGGGTCTCTTGAGAAAATACGGCCGCAAGTAAGCGTAGCTCTGGCGGAGAACGTCGCGGTCGGAAATGCGCGTGTGTTTGGCGAGCACGCGCAACGAAAACTCTTCGTCGGTGGTCAAGATCTTCGCGCCCTCGATCATGGCCATGAGAAATTGCTTCGCTTCCAACCGATTCGCCGCCAACGCGCTCTTCTTGACGCCGAGGCCGGACGAGACATAGTCCACGCCCAGGGTCGACATGTCGAAGAGCATCTTGAAGCCGGCCTTCTGCGCGACGAACGATGAGGGCGGCGACAGTGTGCCGGCGTGCACAAGCTTCGCTCGCAGCGCCGCCACCGTTTCCGGCACGCCGCCGACGCCGCGAATCATCACGTCCTTGTCCGGAACGAGTCCGGCTTGGCTCAGCGCAAGCCGCGTCGCGAAATCGGTGCTGCCGCCGAGGCCGGAGACGCCGACGATTTTGCCTTTCAAGTCTTGGAGCGAATTGATTTCCGGCGCGCTGTGCATGGTGAAAAGCAGCTTGTCGCTGAAGTTGGCGATCAAAACCGCGTCGGCGCCCGCCAAACCGGCGGCGGGCACGGTGCGGCTGGAAACACCCTGAGCGAACTGCACTGAGCCGCCGACGAGCGCTTGAATCGTCCGGGCTCCGGTGACGATGTAGCGCACTTCCATGTTGTGTTTTTTGAATGCGCCGGCGTCGATGGCGATGAACAACGGTCCTTGCAGCAAGGACACCGCCGGTACGGCGACGTTGATCAGCTTGAGCGGCTCCGCGGAAACTGCCGGCGTTGCCCACGCAAAGAGAAGAACAGCGATCAGAAAACACAGGCTCGAGCGCTTCATCGGTTGCTCCGCGACTGTTGATCTATGCCCCGATTACTCCAAGAGCAGGAGAATGTCCAGTTGCACTCGATCAATGACAGATTGTTGACGTTTTGTTTCAGCCGTCTTGCCGAGGCATCGACAAAGGCGTATTTTCACCTCGCTGCCAGCTTTGTCCGACCCGCATGCCTTTCTTGGGCGAGTTAGTTGTGTCTTTTACATCGGAGGTATTTGTTTAGCTCCTATCCGTCTCATGTGAACGAATCCTTGCAAACAATCTAACCACCGAAAGGAGATCGACATGAAAAGGCGAAATCCTTGGGTAGTGTTGGTTCTTTCACTGCTCGTCATCTATTTCGGAGCTTCACGTGAGGCGGGAGCGCAAAGCGACCCTTTCTATAGAGGAAAAACGATTCGCATCTATGTCGGTTCGACGGCCGGCGGATTTTATGACCGATGGGCTCGGCTGTTTGCCCGATACATGGGTAAATATATTCCCGGCAATCCCGAGATCATCGCGCAGAACATGCCGGGCGCCGGCTCGGTCATCGCCGCCAATCACGTCTTCAACGTGGGCAAGCCCGATGGGCTGAGCCTGGTCATGCCGCTCAACAGCGTCTACGTCGACCAGCTCGCCGGACGGAAAGAAGTGCAGTTCGATCTCAGAAAGTTTCACTGGATCGGCTCTCCCGCGGTGGAGTCGGTGATTTTTTACATGCGCGCCGACACGCCGTACAAGTCGATTGCGGATATCATCAAGGCGAAGGAGCCACCCAAATGCGGCGGCACCGGTACCGCGAGCAGCGATTACATTCTGTCGAAGATATTGGAAGAGTTCGTAGGAGCCAAATTCAACAGCGTGCTCGGCTACGCCGGCGGCACGGAGATCGATATCGCGGTGGAAAAGGGCGAGGTGGTATGCCGCGCGCACAGCACGTCGGCGCATTTCGGCCGCGAACCCTTCGATACCTGGCACAAGAAGGGCTTTGACCGCCATCTGGTGCAGACTTCACGCAAGCGTGATTCCCGCGCCGCCGACGTACCAACGACCCACGAGATCTTCGATCAATATAAAGTTTCAGCGAACAACCGCCGCGTCGCCAATATCGTCTTGGCCGCCGGAGATTTCGGCCGCCCGATGATGGCGACTCCCGGCACTCCCGCAGACCGCGTCAAGATCCTGCGCGATGCTTTTGTCAAAACTTTGAGCGATCCCGAAGCCGTTGCCGAAGCGAAAAAGTCCAGAATGGATATCGATCCGACGTCGGGCGAGGAATTGGAATCGCTCGTCAAAGAGATTTTCGACGCTCCACCGGAGGTTGCCGAGCGGGTAAAGAAAATTTTCGCCAACTGACTACCCGTTCAGTTTCTTTGCCGAGACGCGCAATCTCGCGCCGCGCTCGACAACTTCGCAATCCGTCACCCGCACGTCCACAGCTGCGAGCTTTGCGCCGCGCCTTCGGGCGCATCCATCGGGATGCGGCTGCGCGCCAACGCCGCGGCGTCGAGCTCGCCGATGCCGGCGAAAGCGTCGGCGACTGCGTGCAGTCCCTGCGCGCTCCGCTGGTTCTGTGCCGCGATCATCGCTCGCACCAGTGTGGTACGCGTGGCGAAATAGTTATCGCGTGGCCTCTCGAGTTTTTTGAGACCGCAGGCTGCCGCGAGGATGCCGGTCCAATCGTCGGTCCACGAGGCGATGCGCGCGGTTTGGGAATAGAGACTCCGCGCGGAGTAGATGTCGCCGTTGCCCATTGCGGCTTCCGCCTCATTCAAGCGGTCTTGCCAGCGCGCGCTTGGCAGTTCTCTCGCTTCCCGCAACGATCCGAGGACGAGGAGTGCCAAGAGGCAGGCCAAGGAAGCGCTGGCCAATGCGGCCCGGCGGAGGAGTCCGGCGATCGCATAACTTGAGCATGCTCTCCCGGTAGCTGGCTCCAGAGAGTTCATATTTCATTCTCCTTTACAGCGTATTATTCGGCGGCATGGCGGCGCGCTCAAATGGCTTGTTTTCATGGCTGTCATCTCATTTATGAATGAAGCGTCCGTTGCCGCGTTTCCCGCGCTTGGATAGAATCGCCGCCGGATACGAACCGATCAAATGTGAAAGGCGGAACGCACGATGGATGCGTGGGATTTTCAAGTATTCGCCGCGGTCGCCAAAGAAGGCGGCATGACCAAAGCCGCCGACGCCCTACATACGGTGCAGTCCAACGTGACCAAGCGCATCCGGCTGCTCGAAGACGAGCTGGGCACGACGTTGTTTCATCGCCGCAAAAAAGGAATTTCGCTCACCACGGCGGGCGAGCAGCTTTTGCCCTACGCGGAAAAGATTCATCAGCTTCTCATCGAGGCAAAAGGAGCCGTAACCCAATCGTCGGCGCCGAAAGGGCCGCTGCGCATCGGCGCCATCGAAACGACGGTCGCGCTGCGTTTGGCGCCGGTGTTCACGCGTTACGGCAAACTTTATCCCGAGGTCGATCTCTCGATCGCCACAGATACCACCGGCGCGTTGATCGCGGAGGTGCTCGACTACAATCTCGAAGGCGCCTTCGTCGCCGGCCCGGTCACTCATCCGCGGCTGACGAGCACGCCGGTTTTCGAGGAAGAGCTGGTGCTCTATGCTCCGGGCGACGTCAAGGATGTTTTTCAATTCATCCGAGCCAGAACACCCAAGGTGCTGGTATTCCGCGGCGGCTGCTCCTATCGCGAGAAGCTCGAGAAACTCTTTTCTCAGTGGGGCATGGCGCAAGTCCGCTTCCTCGAATTCAGCTCGCTCGATGGGATCTACGGCTGCGTTTCGGCGGGATTGGGCGTGACGCTCTTCCCCCGTGGGCTGAGCGAGCAGCGCCTGTGGAAGGCGCGCTGGGGCAAAACGATTTCAGTTCATCGCTTGCCGAAGAAAGACGCCATGGTGCCGACGGTTTTTATCCGGCACACCGATGCCTACGTTTCAGCGGCCATGGCGCGCTTGATCGAACTCCTGCCGAGCCATTGAAACTAACGGCGCGCGAAGTTAACGCGTGTCGTGCCGGACTTGGCATCGGGGGTAGTTCGACAGCTTTTTACGCGGTGTACGGCGGAATCTGCCGGTGAAACATGGCAAAAATATTTTCCCAATCTCGCGCCGTGCCGTGCTTGTCGTAGACATCGCGGTCCGGCAGCGAGTAGCCGTGCTCCGTGCCCGCGTGCACGTTGTGGCGATAGCGCACGTCGCACGGCTTTAAGAGCTGTCTCCAGCTCCTCACCATAGCAAGCGGCGCGTGCGAATCGCGCTCGGCAAAGCCGCAGTAGAACTCGCCGCGGAGGTTTTGCGCGAGCAAGTGCGGCGAGTCGCTTCGGTCGGAAATCAGCGTCGTTCCGTGTAACGAGGCCGATGCGATGATGCGATCGGGATAGGTGCCGGCTGCGCCCATGACATAGCGCCCGCCCATGCAAAAGCCGACCGCGCCGACCCCGCCAGGGCGCACGTCATTGTTATCGGCGAGAAAATTCAAAACGGCGCCCGTGTCGTCGAGCACCATCTTGTTCGTGAGTTTCGGTCGCGTTTCAATTTCTTTCGCCGCCTCCCCTTGGAGCCGGTTCATGGAAATGGTTTGATTGTCCGGATTTCTGAAGTTGTAGTGAATTCTCTTACCGGCGCGATAGTAAAGATCCGGAACCAAGCAGTAGTAGCCGACCGTGCCGACACGGCGGGCGATATCGTAGAGCTCTTCGCGCACACCCCAGATATCCATATAGATGATGACTGCCGGAAATGGGTCGCCTTCTTCCGGCCGTGTGACGAACGCCTCCATAACGCCTTCGGCGGTCTTGATCTCCACGAATTGTTCTCGCATCTGTACCTCACTAAGACGCAGGGTCCAATTCCCTGCCGCTTGTTTCGCGTTAAGCGGATCTTATTTCCGCGGTTGTCATTCCCGCACGTATTAAGCGGGAATCCAGGCGAAATCAAATTGCATCTGCGCATCCATCATACCGAGATCTGTGATTGACTCCGTCAAAGCTTTTCAGATAACTTTCCGAACGACGTACCGAGAAACCTCAAAGCATCGTCAGCCGCCCTAATTTCTAATTCAAGTCATCAAGACAAGGAGGACAAAGCCATGGCAAAGACAACGATGAATCCGGACGGGCTGCCGACGCCGCGCGGCAGCTACTCCCTGGTCAATATCGCTCAGCCCGGCCGGATGGTTTTTATCGCCGGGCAAACCGCTTCGGATCCCCAGGGCAATGTGGTAGGTGTCGCCGACGTGCGAGCGCAAACGCGCTACATCCTGGAAAAAATCAAACGAGCCGTCGAGGCCGCGGGCGGCACAATCAACGATGTGGTTGCGCTGAGCGTATTCACGACCGATGTGCGCTATCACCGCGACATCAACGAAGTGAGACGCGAGTTTCTGGAAGCCAACTTCCCCACGAGCACGATGGTGCAGGTGGTCGCCCTCGCGCGGCCGGAGTTGTTGCTCGAAATCAATGCGACGGCCGTTATCCCTTAGATGGCAGGAGTCTTGCGGCTCCTTGGCGCAGGCAAATGTTTCGCAGCTTCCGAGAAAGGAAAATGGCATGAAAGCAACGCTTGTTGCTCTCTTGGCGATGCTCCTTCACACAGCAAACGTCGAAGCTGCCGACAAGATGACCGTTGCCTATGCAACCCTAGGTCCGGCATTGAGTCCGGGCTGGGTGACTTCGGAAAAGCGCATCTGGCAAAAGCATGGGCTGGACGTTGATCTGGTCTATCTCGGCGGCGGGGCGCGCTCCGTTCCGGCGCTTTTATCGAACAGCATTCAACTCTTTTTCGGCTCTGACACGGCAGCTTATGTCGCTGCCATTCAAGGCGCTAAGGTCGTGAAGCTCGGCGTTACCATGAATACGCTTGGCTACTTTCTGATGACGGCGCCGGAGATTCGGTCGATCGCCGATCTCAAAGGAAAGGTATTGGGCATCGGGCTCGGACGCGATCTGCCTTACGCCCACTTGACGAAAATTCTTCGAGACAACGGCATCGATCCCAAGACGGATGTGAAAATTCTACCGCTTGGCGGCGGTCCCGGCGGATACATCGCGGCGCTAAAAGCTGGACGAATACAAGCATCGCTCATCATACCGCCGAATCACCTGGTCGCGGAAAAGGCCGGCCTGAAAGCGCTCACGAAAATCGATGTGCCGACCCTCGCCGGCGGGCTGAACACCACCCAGCCGTTGCTGGAAAAAAACCGGGACATGTTCCTGCGGTTTGTCAAAGGTTACCTCGAAGGCATTCATTTCATGATCCGCAACAAGGAAGACAGCCTCAAGGTGTTCGCTAAGTACCTGCAAAATTCCGATCCCGCCGTGAACAACTATCTCTACGACGACATTACCGGCAGGATCGAAAAAGATCTGCGGCCGAGCAGCGAGGCGATTCGCTATATGCTCGATCTCATCGTGCTCGATCATCCGCAAGCGCAGCGCGTCACCGACAAAGACTACTGGGATCTAAGCCTGCTCGACGACATCCGCCGCTCGGGGTTTATCGCTCAACTGCAAAAGGGCCACTAAGAGATGGGCCGCGAAGCCGATGTGCGATGGCACACGTTCTTGAGACCCGCTGGCTTTTTCTTCGCGGCGTCGCCGATACTTGAGGAGGAAGAATGAGACCTGCAAATGCGTTGTGCTTGGGTGTCGCCATTATCACGGTTGCCGTGCTTCTGGTGATGTCGTCGAATCGTCTCGGCAGCCAACAGAGGATGCCCGTGCGGATCGACAGCGATGACATCGGCGGCGTGGTGACGGGCGCCAACGGACCGGAAGCCGGAGCATGGGTGATCGCTGAGACGACCGATCTGCCGACCAAGTACGTCAAGATCGTCGTCACCGACGACCAGGGGCGCTACGTCATTACCCGATCTGCCGAAGGCGAGTTACGCGGTTTGGGTGCGTGGCTACGGCCTGGTCGATTCGCCCAAAGTGAAAAGCACGCCGGGAAAAAATCTCGACCTCAAAGCAGTCGCGGCGCCGAATGAAGCTGCGGCGGCGGAATACTATCCGGCGATTTACTGGTACTCGATGCTCAAAATCCCCGATAAGAGCCTGTTTCCCGGAACCGGCGCGAAGGGCAACGGCATGGCGGAAAAACTGGGACATCAGGGCGAATGGCTGGACGTCGTCAAAACCAACGGCTGTATGTCATGCCACCAGCTCGGCAACAAAGCGACGCGAACGATGCCCAAAGAGTTCGGCGATCTAAAATCTTCCACCGACGCTTGGCAGCGGCGCATTCTTTCCGGCCAGGCGATGACTTCCATGGTCAATGCTGCCGCTAGGATCGATTCTACTCGAGCTATGGAACTGTTTGCCGACTGGACCGATCGGGTCGCTGCCGGCGAGTTGCCCAAATCAAAGCCATCGAGGCCGCAAGGTGTCGAGCGCAATATCGTCGTCACCGTGTGGGATTGGAGCAACGCCAAAGCGTATCTCCACGATGAAATCGCCACCGACAAGCGCAAGCCGACGATCAACGCCAATGGGCCGATCTACGGCGCGACCGAGTTGAGCACGGATCTCGTGCCCGTGCTCGATCCCGTGCGCCATCGAGCGTGGGAAATCAAACATCCGGTGCGTGATCCGAATACCCCGTCGGCGCGAACCGACGCGCTCACGCCGTCGCCTTATCTGGGGCGCCGAGCCGATCTGGGACAGCCAATCCAATCAGCACAATCCCATGCTCGATGAAAAGGCGCGCGTGTGGTTTACCGCGCGGGTCCGGTCTCCGGACAATCCGGCGTTCTGCAAAAAAGGCTCGGATCATCCCTCCGCCAAAGTGTTTCCGCTCGAGCGCGCGAACCGCCATGTATCGATGTACGATCCAAAAGCCAAGAAGTTCACGCTGATCAGCACCTGCTTTTCGACGCATCATCTGGTCTTCGCCGAAGACGCCAACAACACCTTGTGGCTCAGCAGCGGCGGCGCGGCAAGCAACGTGGTCGGTTGGATCAATCGGAAGATGTTCGAGGAGACAGGCGACGAAGTGAAGTCGCAAGGCTGGACGCCGTTCATCCTCGACACCAACGGCAACGGCAAACGCGATGAATGGGTCGAACCGAAGGAACCGGTCGATCCGGCAAAGGACAAGCGTATCGTCGCGGGCCTCTACGGCATCGCCGTGAGCCCGGTCGACGGTTCGATCTGGGGATCGATGTTGGGATTTCCCAGCAGCATCGTGCGGGTCGTACCCGGCCCTAATCCAAGCGAGACCGCGTTGTCCGAGGTCTACGAAGTCCCGCTTGAGATGGGTGGATTCGGCATTCGCGGCAACGACATCGATCGCAACGGCGTCGTCTGGTCGTCGCTTTCGAGCGGCCATCTGGCAAGCTTCGACCGGCGCAAATGCAAAGCGACCGCTTAACGGGCCCAAGGCCACGGGCAAGCACTGCCCCGAAGGCTGGACGCTTTACCAGTTCCCGGGACCGCAGTTTGAAAATCTTTCCGAGCCCGGCAGCGTCGAGTCGAGCTACTATACCTGGGTCGATCAGTTCGACACTTTCGGCTTGGGCAAGGACGTTCCGATCGCCACCGGCAATTTGAACGATTCCTTGCTCGCGTTGGTCGATGGAAAGTTCGTCAACCTCCGCGTGCCGTATCCTCTCGGGTTTTACGCCAAGTGGCTGGATGGCCGCATCGACAATCCCAAAACGGGCTGGAAGGGCAAGGGCCTGTGGTCGACCACCGGCACGCGCACGCCGTTTCACATGGAAGGCGGCAAGGGCACGAAACCCAAAGTAGTGAAGTTCCAGCTGCGGCCCGATCCGTTGGCGAAGTGATGGGAACGCAGACAGTGTGGTCGAAGCACTAGTCGTGGTAAAAACCGACGACTAAACTTTTTGAAAACGAATGTCGAAATCCGGCGTGGGGCGAAGTTATTATGTTCTGCCTACTCGCTTCGAACTTCGCCAATTCAGTCAGTGACATGATGGCAAACTACCCGCCCATCGATCACTGGGATATCGCAGTATGAAATTTATCGAATGACGATGCCACTGGATCATCGTTGAGTGCTCGGCTCCGCTGTTTGCAGCACTGCCGGTATTCAGTAGTTCCTGTGGTGAGCTAGCGAGGAAGCAGCGTGTCATGAAAAGGATCAAACCGGATTATTGCCTGTTGGTCGTCCTCGCGATTTTCTTGTTTGTGTCACCGGCTCGTTTGAGCAGCCAGCAAAACGCCGCCAGCGTCCGCATCGACGGCGACGACATTGGCGGTGTGGTCATCGGCTCTAATGGAGCCGAAGCGGGCGTCTGGGTCATTGCCGAAACGACCGAGCTTCCGACCAAGTACGCCAAGATAGTCGTAACCGACGACCGTGGACGCTACGTCCTCCCCGATCTTCCTAAAGCCAATTACAATATATGGGTGCGCGGTTACGGACTCGTTGATTCGCCGAAAGTTCGGAGCGCTCCAGGAAAGATTCTCAACCTCAAAGCTGTCGTCGCTCCGAACGAAGCCGCGGCGGCGGAATACTATCCGGCGATTTACTGGTATTCGATGTTGAAGATTCCGGAAAAAAGCGAATTTCCTCTGGGCAAAGCTCAGACTCAGGGGCATTGGTTGGCCGGCGTCAAGACCCATGGCTGCATCTCGTGCCATCAGCTAGGCAACAAATCCACGCGCGTTATTTCGAAAGAATTAGGCGAATTCAAATCGTCTCTAGAGGCGTGGCAGCGCCGCGTCCTTTCCGGACAGGCGAGCGAAGTCATGATGCGCAACTTGAACGACGTCGAGCCTAAGCGCGCGCTGGCATTGTTTGCCGAATGGACCGATCGGATCGCTGCCGGCGAATTACCCAAGACCAAGCCTGCACGGCCGCAAGGCATCGAGCGCAACCTCGTCATCACTCTATGGGACTGGGCCACGGGCAAGGCTTACCTGCACGATGAGATCGCGAGCGACAAGCGTAATCCAACGGTCAATGCCAATGGTTTGCTCTACGGTTCTCCGGAGGACAGCACGGACTTTATGCCGATGCTCGACCCGGTTCGCAACAAAGCGACCGAAGTTAAGGTGCCGGTACGCGATCCGAATACGCCGGACACGATGTTTATCGCGCAGGGAAATACCCTGATGCTGGCGCCTTCGCCATTCTGGGGCACGGAGCGTGTGTGGCAGAGTCAGGCGTCGGTTCACAATCCGATGTTCGACGAGAAAGGTCGGGTGTGGCTTACCTCGAGAATTCGTCCGCCACAAAATCCGGCGTTTTGCAGGAAAGGCTCCGATCATCCGTCGGCAAAACTTTTCCCGATCGAAAGAGCTGGACGACATCTTTCAGTGTACGAGCCGAAGACCCAGAAATTTACGCTTATCGATACCTGCTTCAGCACGCACCATTTGATTTTTGCCGAAGACGCCAACAACACGCTCTGGCTCAGCAACGGCGGCTCGGCCGGCAACGTGCTCGGCTGGTTGAATACGAAAATGTTCGACGCCACCGGTGACGAGCAAAAATCTCAAGGCTGGACGGCATTCATCCTCGACACCAATGGCAATGGCCGGCGCGACGAATATGTCGAGCCTGATCAACCGCTCGACCCGACGAAGGACAAACGGATCGTAGCGGGCTACTACGGTATCGGCTTCAACCCGATAGACGGATCGATCTGGGGTTCCGTGCTGAGTTTTCCCGGCGCTGTCGTGCGCGTGAGTCCGGGCGACAATCCGCCGGCATCGGCGTTGACGGAAATTTTTGAAGTGCCGTGGAACGAGCCCAAAGCGACGGTGAACGGCTACGGCCCCCGCGGTATGGACATCGATCGAAACGGTGTCGTCTGGGTGCCGCTCGCCAGCGGCCATCTGGCGAGCTTCGACCGCCGGAAATGTAAAGGGCCTCTTAACGGTCCGGCCGCGACAGGAAAACATTGTCCCGAAGGTTGGACGCTCTATCCATTTCCCGGTCCGCAGTTCGACAGTGTGTCGGATTCGGGCAGCGCGCAGGCAAGCTACTACACTTGGGTGGATCAGCACGACACCTTCGGCTTGGGGCGCAACGTGCCATTCGCCACGGGCAATCTCGCCGATTCATTGGAAGCGTTCGTCGCCGGAAAGTTTGTCAGTCTTCGGGTTCCTTACCCGATGGGATTCCATGCAAAAGGCATGGACGGGCGGATCGATAATCCAAAGAGCGGTTGGAAGGGCAAGGGAGTGTGGTCCGCCTATGCCGGTAGAGCGACCAATCATATCGAAGGCGGCAAGGGCACGAAACCAAAAGTGATAAAGTTTCAGTTACGCCCGAATCCGTTGGCGAAGTAGTACGATAGCTTATCTCGCCAATCTTAAATTCGCGGCGTCGCAACCGACGCGGGAATTAGGGTGGGAGGTTTATGAAACATATTGAATTCACGATGCCATTAAATCATCAGTGGATGCCGGACGAGATATTGCCGACCTCTGTCAAATTTTTTCTCGGGCCGAAGAACCATCAGGAAAAGGGCATGGTTATTGGCAGTGATTCGGGCACCTGCCTGACGCTGCCTTCTGTGTTCGAAGCTTTTCGCAAAACCGCGCGGCTCGATGAGGTGCCTGTCGATAAAATGGTTTTACGGCCTGCCGCTGTGCTCGCTGTCGCCAAGAGCGAGGGAGAAGAAATAACCAAGGCCGACGTGCAGAGGGCGTTCGAGGCGGCGCGACCGGCGAAAGGGGACGCGATCCTGATTGCGACCGGTTGGGGCGACAAGCCCTGCGGTGAGTCGTACGTCCTCGGCAGTCCGCATCTCACGCTGGAAGCGGCGCAATATTTGGCGCCGCGCATGAACGAGAATCAAAATGACTTGCTGTTGACGGACACGGCGCTCGTCGGCTGGCCGGACAAACATCTCATGCCGGAGTGGTGCTCTTTTCTGCCGCCGCCGGCGGCCGAATCCGCCGAGGCGCGCATGTATTTGCATCTTTACGATGGCGAAAAAGCGAAAAAGGATTTTGCCGTCGAGATCGAATTTGCCCGAGCTGGAATCATGACGGTGCGGAAGTTGGTTCACTGCGGGCAGATTCAGAAAGACAGGATCAAAATTATCGTGTCGCCGTTGAAAGTTGTGCGCGGGGTTGCTTCAACGTGCAGAGTCGTAGCTTTGGAGGACTGAGATGAGACTGATCGATTTGACGATGCCGATTTGGGAAGGCGCGGGTTACGGTGAGATTTTGCCTTTCACAAATTCTTCCGGTGCGATTGCACGAATACATGTACTACGACAAACACGGCATGCGCATGACGCGCATGAAGCTCGATGGCGAGACTGGCAGTCCGTTCATGGTGCCGCATCAACGCAACCCTTCGATCCGACGCCGCTACAACCCGATCCGAAGTTTTCATGGCTGCTCGACGAAATACCGCTCGAAAAACTTATTCTGAGAGACACGGTGATTCTCGACATCAGAGTTCCGGAGGCGCACGAGATCACGCCCGACGAGATGGAGACGGCTATTAAACAAGCCGACTACCGAGAAGGCGACGAGGTGCTGCTCCGGACAGGTTGGGGCACGCGCGAGCGCGCCTACGAGCTTGGCATCGACTACTACAAGAGAACTCCGAGCATCCACTTCGATGCCGCGGCGCTATTGGCGAAAAAAATGGACGGGATGGGGAGCTCGCTGTTCATGACCGATTGCGGCCTGGTGAATCCTCCGAGAGTGCAGGGCAATAACTGGTTTCGCGGTGACAAGCCGTTGGTGCCGCATCCAAAGCCGTGGCCGTCGGCTGAAGCGCGCGAGAGAGTGATCGATTTGGGCGCGCACCGGCACGGCAGCCCGCATCCGAGCAGCTACGGCGCTCTCATCAAAAAAGCGATGGCTGGCTGCAAGTGCCTGGTCGATTGCGACGAGATTTCGCAGCCGCGTGTGAAGATGATTGTGTTGCCTCTGCTGATCAAAAAAGGGGGAGCTTCCCCTTGCCGCTTCATAGCGGTAGAGGAGTAGTTCTCTCAAAGGCAGGATGGAAAGCGCCGCCTGGCGAGCCACGCGGCGCCTCATTTTCTGACTGACTCAACTTTTGTTTGAATTTTCCACGTCTGCTCGCACCGGCCGCACGCCGAAGGGCTCGGAGCGATTGCCGAACAGCACCAGGGTGGAGGGGCCCACACTGGTGAGCTGGTAGTATTCCTTCGCAGGTAAAAACACGATGTCGTTTTTCTCCAGCACCCTTTCGTGTCCGTCGATGCTCTTGACCGAGCACTTGCCGTCGATGACGAGAAAAGTTTCCGGCGACTGATGATAATGCATCGGCGTGCCGTCGCCCGGCTCGAAGTAGAGCATCCATGAGCGAAAATTATCGGTGCCGAAGAGTTGCACGTTTCTGAGCTTTTCCCGGCCTGCTTCGTCGATCTTTTTGCTCAAGCTGACAAACTCCATGTCGCCTCCTGCGCGGCTGATTTGCCCTCCAAACTAGGCAGCCAAGATCGCGTTGTCAATCGCGCAAGTGGGGGCAGGCTGCCCCGATCAAACGTTTATCGCGCCGCACATTTCCAGTTCAGTAGGTAATTTTTTACCCTTCGCAATAGCGATCGTCGAAGTGAAACAATCGGGAAATCAGGCAATTCCCGTTTTTTTTCGCGTGGCATGTGGGTTGCTGTAGCATGCGGTGACGAAATGGGCCGCAGATAACGGTAAAGGAGTTCAAAATGAAGACTGTCAAAATCACGATCTTGGGAGCGTTTTTAACCACAGCGCTACTCACGCCAGTAATCCCTGCAGCGGCAAAGGACGACCATCATTTTCGGGTTCCTCCCGGCCATATGCCGTCAGCGGGCAAATGCCGCATTTGGTATCCGGACACACCGCCGGGCCGTCAACCCCCGTCGGGCGACTGCCGGACTCTCAGCCGGCAAGTTCCGGACGGAGCTTACCTCATCGGCCATGACCGGAGATGGCGCTACGACGAGCTGCGCGACCGGCGGTTTCGCCATGCCGATTTCGACGGCCACCGATACAACGGTCGCAAGGAAAGATATCAGGAAATTCGCGAGCTGCGCTCAGCGCAGCACGATGTTCGCGGCGATCGCGCCCAGCTACAAAAAGACTACGCCGAGCTGCAAAGAGATCGTGCGGAGTTGAGAGAAGATATTCGTGAGGGCGCGAGCCGCAAGGAAATCGCTCAAGGCCGCCGCGAGATCCGCCAAGATCAGAAAAAAATCGCGCAGAGCAAAAAAGAGCTGCAGCGCAGCGAGAACAGGCTCGAGGCCGCCCGCGAAGACCTCAGAGATCATCGCCGCTAGAGCCATCGCATCGGAGAACAGCGGCCTGGGCAGTCTTCGGACGGCTCAGGCCGCTTTTTTTTGTACGATTGCCGGATCGTAGCATCAGCGCATCACAGTAATCCCACGTTACTGATTGCGTTGCAGCATAAGCGCCCATCACAGCATGCGCTCCATCGCCGGCGGTTTGTTCTTTTCCGATTGCATTGTGTGCGCGACCGCATGGTATTGTACCGATGCGGTACATTTGCGTTCAGAGAGCGGAGGTGTTCCATGGTCATATTGCACGTCACCGTTCAGGTGAAGCCCGAGCATGCGCGGGAATTTCTCGAAGCCGTGCGCCACGATGCGGAGCATTCGGAGAGAGACGAACCCGGTTGTCTCCGCTTCGACGTGGTTCAGGACCGTGACGACGCCAACCGGTTTTACTACTACGAAGTCTACAAGGACGAGGCGGCTCTGGAAGCGCATCGTCAAACGCCGCACTTCAAACTCTACGCCGAGAAGACCGCGCCGTGGCTGGCAGCGCCGCCGGAGCGGCGCTTCGGCAAGAACCTGATTCCTGCCGACTCGGAATGGCGCTGAGCGCGTTCGTCCTCAAACGTTCTTGCCTCGACATAAAGGAAATCGTATGGTACCGCGCCGAGCGCGATGGGCGCGTGGGCGCATCCAATTTCCGATCGATCTTGACCGGAGGAACCATGAAACTTTCACGGCCATTCTGGTTGTTCGTTCCCGCGATTTTTCTTGCAGGGGCGTTCGTGAGCGGCGTCTGGGCGCAAGACAAAGTTAGGCTTGCGCACAGCGCGTTGGAGAGCAGCAATGCCGTGTGGTACGTGGCGCAGGCGCGCGGTTACTATAAGAAGCACGGACTGGACGCCGATTTGCTCTTCATTCCCAGCACGACGACGAGTGTTTCGAGCTTGGTGGCCGGCGATGTGCAAGTGGCCAACGCTTCGGGCGGAGGCGTGGCGAGCGCGGTGGTTGCCGGAGCGGATCTCGTCATGGTCGCCTGCTATCTCAATTCGCTGCCTTACGAGCTGGTCGTGAATGAAAGCATCAAATCGGCCGAGGATCTCAAGGGAAAAAGTGTCGGTATAAGCCGGGTCGGCAGCGCCTCGGACGTGGCGGCGCGCGCGTTGATCCGCGGTCTGGGGATGGAGCCGGACAAGCAAGTGATGATCATGCAGGTCGGCGGTCCCGCGGAGCGGGCTGCGTCCTTTCGCACCGGCAGGATCGCGGGGTTTCCATCGCCGCCGGGCATCATCCACCTGACCAAAGGCATACCGCACCGTATCCTAATCAGCACGGCGGACTTTCAGAAGCGTTTCGAATTTCCTTATATCTGCGCGACGACGACGAAAAACTATCTGGCGCGCAACAGAGATATCGTGAAAAGAGTGGTGATGGCGCACGTCGAGGCGACGCACTTCTTCAAGAAACAGAAGGAAGAGACCAAGAAAATCATCTCCAAATACAGCAGAATCACCAATGAAGATTATCTGGAGTCCGCTTACGCCGCGACCGCGAAACTCTACGACATGGTGCCGCTGGTCACCCAGCCCGGGGTAGAGGTACAGATCAAGGAAGCCACCAGCCGCAAACCCGGCATGCAGCTGCGCTTTGAGGATATGGTCGACGAAAGCCTGGTGCGCGAGTTGGAAAAAAGCGGCTTCATCGAAAAGATCTACAAGCAGTGACGGGAAAGGATCGCTCTCGTCTCGGCGTGTTTCAAGGCGTGGCCTACTTGATCCCCGCCAAACCTAGGTACTGGAGATCGACAAAGCGCTCGGCGGCGGGAAGCGGCTCCTTGACTGTCCCGGCTTCGCCCATGAAAGCGATCACCTGCGCCAAGCCTTTAACGTTGATCTCCGCTTGGCGCGGCAACACGTTACGCTCCGGCTCGAAAAATAACTTGAGCGTCTGCTCTGCGATTTCCGGGCTCGAATCGATCGTTTCAACGATGATCTTGACGACGGTGGGGCGATTGGCCGGATCGCGGATGAACTTGAACGCGCCGCCGAGTGCGCGCACGTAGCGCACAAGAGCATTTTTGTTCGCCTCTGCCCACGAGCGGCGCACCGCGGTCACCGTGTAAAGAAACTCGGGGACCGCTTCATTGGATATCCCGAGCAGTCGATACCCTTCCTTCAAAGCTTGCAGGTCGTGCGGCTGGCCGAGCGGCACGGCGTCGCATTCGCCGCGCTTCAAGCAGGCGTAGCGCGCCGGCGTTCCTTCGATCGTCTTGAACCGAAACTCTTCTTTGCGCAGCCCGCGCAGAGCGAGCAGCTTACGGATGGAAATCGTGATCGTGCCGGCTTCGTCGGCCAAGCCGATCAGTTTTCCCTTTAGTTCGGCGATGGTGGCGACGTCCGGCTTGGCAATCAAACTATAAATCGGATTGTTGAATTCGGCGGCGACGGCCACGGCGTCGGCGCCCGCGAGCGCGGCGCGGATCAAGAACGGCGTCGCGATGTGCGTCACGTCGGCGCTGCCGTCGTTGAGTGAATCGATCATTCGATCCGCGCCCCCCGGCAGCGGCACGACGACGCGAAAATCTAAATTCTCGCGACGAAAGAAGCCGGCGCGGTCGGCGACGGATACCGGCAGTGAAAAAATGCTGCGAAGCGCGGAATAAGTTTGCGCGTAGCGCAGTGGGGTCGTTTGCGCGGCAAGGGGCTGGACGGCGACAAAAAAGGCCGCGCCGCTAACGACCAGCAGCCAAAATCGCAAGAAAACTTGCGCGCGCATAATTAGCAGGAGAAGAGTTGCCGCCAGCGCAATATCAGCGCGTCGAAGCCGCCTATTTCGCGCCGGTGGGCTGCATCGTGCATTCGATCTCGATCGCGGTGACCGGTTTCTTCGCGGGCGAAGTGCGGTTGAGTGTCCGGGTTTGCTTATAGCCGTCTTTGCTGCAAGAGATCGAAACTTGGCTTTGCGTAATGCCCTTGCCGAAACCTGGTAGCCTGTACACGCCGGTGGCGTCGGTACGCGCGATCACCGAGCCAAGGCCTTTGATGTCCGCCGTTACCTTGGCGTCGCGGATAGCTCTGCCCGCGGGATCTTTGACGAAACCGAAGATCGATAGCCCATCATGGGTATGGTCGCGTGCCTCCCCAAGCTCGCCGCCCGCCCAGACCCCGGCACAAACGCACAGGCTGAGACCTACTGCGAAAATCGTGAATGTACCGCGCTTCACTCCGGGTTTCATGCGGATTTCGCTCCTTCTTCTCTCGCGAATTTTGCGCGCCACGCTGTCGGTCAGCGCAAAGAGCAACCGACTAGAAGATAACCGAAAACAGTTATCACGGCCAGAGGGACATGCTTGAAGACAACCGCCCGCGACATGGTATCGCACGACTCGCAACAGATGGGCGGCGCGGCCGGATACGCGCGCATCGCTTCCACACGCCCCATCAAGCTGCTATAGCTGGCGGCGAGCGGGAGAAACCATCGTGAAGCAGACGGTGTCGGCTTTTTTGCTGATAGCTTTTCTGGCTCCGCCGCTGGGTGCGCAGGAGAAAATCAAATTTCCCGTCGGCGTCTCGTCGAAGGTGCTGGGCTATGGACATCTGTGGGCGGCGTGGCGATTGAAGTACTTCGAGCGCGAAGGGCTCGACGCCGAAGTGGTCGTGATGCGCGGCACTGCTCCGGGCGTGCAAGCGTTGATCGCCGGATCGATCTCCGCCGGACTGATCGCCAACGACGGTCCCATCACCGCCGTGGAGCAGGGAATGGACCTCGCGATGATCGCGAGCGGCAGCAAAATCACCCACATGCTGATCGGGGGAAAAAACTACAAGACCTGGGAGGACCTGCGCGGCGCGACCATCGGCTCTTCGACTCTCACTTCCGGCACGGCGTTCGTCTTGAGAAGAGCGCTCAAGCTCAAGGGCCTGGAATACCCGCGCGACTACAAGTTGCTCGCCGTCGGCGGCACCGGGCCGTCTTTCGCCGCCATGAACACGGGGCAGATCGCCGCGGCGATGCAAGCGGTGCCCTATGCCTTTCAGGCGCAGGACGCCGGCTTCAATGTCATTGGCCGCATCGCGGATGTGCTGCCCAATTATTTGTTGTCGGCCTATTCCATTCGTCGCAGTTGGGCGGAAAAGAATCGACCGCTGGTCGTGCGCTTTCTCAAAGCCGTAGTGCGCGCAAAAAAGTGGTTCGAGCAGGATAGAAAAGCCGCGGTCGAATTCCTGGCAAAAGAGTTCCAGCTTACGCCGAGCCTCGCCGAAAAGGGCCTCGATTATTATTTAACTCATCAGGCGTGGCATCCCGAGCTGGACATCGAAATGGACGGGCTCAAAACCGTCGTCGATATTTACGCTGAGCAGAACGGCTTCAAGGGACCGATTCCCAATCCGGAGAAGTATGTCGATCAGAGCTACCTCAGACAGGCGCTGAAGGAGCTGGGATTACGATGAAGTCAGGGAAAAATCTATGAGCGTCAAAGGTCGAGCGGCAATTTTCGTCGAACCGAGAAAGCCTTTGGTCGTCGACGAGGTCGAGTTTCCCGATCCAGGCGCAGACCAGGTACTGGTGAAATTATTCTCCAGCGGCGTCTGCCACTCGCAGCTTCACACCATGGGGCGGCCGCCACGGCCGGGCCGGCGTTTGCCGGCGCTTATCGGACATGAATCCACGGGTGTCGTGGCGGCCAAGGGGAACCATGTGAAACACGTGAAGGAAGGCGATCACGTGATCACCACGTGGGTGGACCGGGATAATGCGACGACGACTCTGCCTCTGGTCGATCACACGCTCAACGACCGAGAGCAATATACCGCGCGGTGGAAAGGCCAAGAGGTCTCGCATTCCGCCGCAACTTGGGCGGAATACGCCCTGGCGTCGGAGCGAGTCGTCTTGCCGATGCCCAACGACCTTCCCACCGATGTGACATCGATCATCGGCTGCGCCGTCATGACCGGAGCCGGCGCGATCATCAATACGTTGAAAGTTCGAAGCGGCCAGTCGGTGGCTATCTTCGGCGCGGGCGGGATCGGGCTTTGCGCCGTCGCCGCAGCAGCGGCCGTCGACGGCCATCCGATCATCGTGATCGATGTGAGTGATGACAAGCTCGCGTTCGCGCGCCGGTTCGGCGCAACTCACGTGATCAACGCGAAGTCAGCCGATCCTGTGCAGTCGATCAAGGACCTCACCGCCGGCGGCGCCGACTTTGCCATCGATGCCATCGGGCTGCCGCAAACGCAGGAGCAGATTCTTCGCGCGGTGCGCGCGGGCTATTCCGGCATGAATCGCGGCGGCACGGCGTTGCTCGTCGGCATTACGCCGCCGGACGCCAAAGCTATCCTTGATACGAGTTTGTTCATCGGCAATCGCTCTTTCACGCGCACGAGCGGCGGCGACTGCAAGCCCGACCGAGACTTTCCGATTTTCCTGCGCTGGTTCCGCGAGGGCAAGCTCAAGCTGACCGAGCTGGTTACCCAGCGCTACAAGCTGGAGCAGATCAACGCCGCGGTCGATGATTTGGAGCATGGACGGATTCTCGGCCGCGGGATCTTAGTGTTTTAGTTGAGAGCGCGGAGCTGCATACACGAACCGTGTCATTCTGAGCCGAAGGCGAAGAATCTGCTTTTGACTTTTGCTCGCCATGTTCGCGTGACTGAAAAAAGGCAGATCCTTCGTCGTCGGCAGACTGTGTGAAAACTCTGTCGGAGCCCTTCGACATGGCTCAGGGTGAGCGGATAAATAGCTAATATCCTAAGAAGCGACTCCGCTCGTGGTGGGCGCCGTCGAACCATGAGCGGAATTCTCAGACAGTCTGGCGCTCAGGATGACTGAGCACTCGTATCCATAACGTGAAAATTCTGGGAGACACTGGCCTATTATGACGACAAATACATCGAATGAAGCAACCAACCGACCCGTCGGCAGGGACACGATACGATCGCGCCTGGTTTTGGAAGTCGCATCGGAGATGGTCGATCAGCGGAGTTGGCCGCATCGTCAGGCGCAGGTAAGCTTGCGGCCACAGGGCGCGGATGGGTGGGCGGTCAATATGATCGCGAGCGACGGGCCGGCGGCGATCGAGCAAGTTGCTAGCGGCGCGATGCAGCTCGCGATCAGCAATCCGGCGGGTTTTTTGGCGCTTGCGGTGCGGGGCACGGGACCGTTCACGGCGCCGATCCCGCTGCGCGCAATTACCATCATTCCGTCACCGGATCAGCTTGCTTTCGCCGTGACGGAACAAACGGGACTCAAGTCCTTGCGCGACGTGCGCGAACGGCGCTATCCGCTGCGCGTTTCTCTGCGCGGACAGAGAGATCACGCGCTTCATCCGGTCGTCAACGAAGTTTTGGCGGCGGCCGGCTTTTCGCTCGATGACATCGTCTCGTGGGGCGGGCAGGTGCGCTACGACGACGGTCTGCCGCAGAATAAGAATCGTCTCGGAGCGGTGACGCGCGGCGAAGTCGACATGGTGGTCGACGAGGCTGTGCGCGGTTGGATCAATTCGGCGGCCGGCGACGGGATGCGCGTGCTGCCGCTCGACGACGCGATGCTGAACAAGCTCGAAGCGATTGGCTTGCGCTGCGCGGTGATTCCGCGCAAGCGCTACCCGAATTTAGCAGCCGATGTTCCTACCCTCGATTTCAGCGGTTTCGCCGTTTACACCCACGCGAACGTGCCGGACGAAGTGGTCAGCGCCATCTGCGCCGCGCTGGAAGCGCGCAAGGATCGCATCGGCTGGCAGGAGCCCGGCCCGCTGCCGCTCGATCAGATGTGCCAGGACACGCCGGATGCTCCGCTGGCGATTCCGCTCCATCCAGCGGCGGAAAAGTTTTGGCGGGCGTGCGGGTACCTAGCTTAACGAATCCAAAATTCACCGCGCCAGTAAAAGCGGATCATTCGTCCCCCTCAGGATGACGCCTAGCCGCTTAAGCGATTGCCGGTCAATCTCGCTGATTTGTTTCTTGGAGTTGAGGCGCCTTTAGCTCATCAATCTGCCGCCAGAGACGTTGAGCGACTCGCCGGTGGTGTGCGACGAATCGCTCGAGGCGAGAAACAGCGCGGCTTTGGCGATTTCGTCATGCTTGGCGTACTTGCGTAGGGGCGTAAGGGCGAGAATTTGCGCTTCATGTGCTTCGACAGTCATACCTAAATTCTTTGCGCGCGCGGCGTACATCTCCCGAAGATCCGGCTCGTCCATGCCGCCCGGGCAAATTACATTGGCGCGAATGCCATGCGGCCCATATTCTTTGGCGATGGTTTGAGTCAGACCGGTGACTCCCCACTTTGCGGCGCACAGCGAGCCGCGCATCGCCATGCCTTCACGGCCGGCGGTGCCGGAGATGCTGACGATGCTGCCGCTCTTTTGCTTGACCATCTGCTTGAGAACCGCGCGGCAGCACAGAAAAACCAACTTTAAATTGTAGAGAATCACGTCGTCGAATTCTTTTTCGCTGATGTCGGTGACCGCCACCAACGGGCCGCGAAAGCCCGCGCTGTTGACCAGCACGTCGATCTTGCCGAAACGGCGTACGGTGTCGTCGACCAGCGCGTTCACCTGGCGATCGTCGCTGCAGTCGGCGGCTACGGCGATCGCCGTACCGCCTTGCTGCGCGATCGTCTGCACGACACCTTCGAGCTGCGGCTTCATTTTTTCCAAGTCCACCAGAACCAGGCTCGCGCCCTCTGTAGAAAAAGCGCGCGCGATCGCCGCGCCGATGCCGCGCGCGCTGCCGACAATGATCGCGACTTGACCGTCCA
The DNA here is from genome assembly GCA_963745035.1 of uncultured delta proteobacterium. Taxonomy (GTDB): domain Bacteria; phylum Desulfobacterota; class Binatia; order UBA9968; family UBA9968; genus DP-20. Next base: position 920,175 of record CAVUVW010000014.1, read on the forward strand.
ATTTCACGCTTGTTTCTCTTAGCCGAGCGCCTTGGAATATTTTTCGCGCAGCTTGGCGTAGCGTTGGCCGCCTTCGGTGGCTGCCTTGCGGAAGTCCTCGGGCATGACGTTGTAAGGCGGGCGGATCGGGCCGGTTTTGCAGTAGCCGGACGCCGCCATCAAGACTTTTTCGAGCTGAATGTTGTATGAAGCGAAAACCTCCTGGGACCCGGTGATCGCGTGGTGCGGCTCGTTGGCCCAGGCGATGTCGTCGGCTACTGCTTTCGCTTGCGCGCCGTCGCGCCCCGCCAGGGCCTTCATCAAAGCCACCGCGACCTGCGGCCCGACGGACGGAATCCAGCAGGTGGTCTGGGTCTCGGGCGAGATCTGCGCGAATTCGTAAGCGAGGCCGATGGGCGGGACGAAATTCACTTTGCCTCGGGTGACCTCCACGACTTTTTTCAAGATCGCCTTGGTGGAGAATTTCGCCGACATCACCGTCGGCGCTCTGTCTACGACCGGTCCCCAGAAATCGGCGTCGAAGGCGAAACGGAACGCGCGCGCGTTGGCGTACACCATGATCGGAAAATCCGGAAAGGTTTGCGCCACGTCGGCGTAAAACTTGACGGCCATGTCCACCGTCGCCGGCTGCCACATGGGAATTCCGAGCAGCGTGCCCGTGGCGCCGAGTTCTTTGACGAACTTGATGCGCCGGGCGATCTCGTGACCGCCGAGCGCGGTGGCGCCGACAAACGTCGGGATGCGGCCGCGGACGGTTTTCAGCAGGCAATCCACATAAGCTTCGTAGTCGTTCTGGCTAGTGGTGGCGCACTCGCCCATGGTGCCGAGCGCCATGATGCCGGTGGCGCCGTCGCGCACCAAACTCTCGGCGAGCCGCGCGGTTTCGTCGAGATCGACGGTGTCGGTGGCGTCGAGCCGGTCGGCTCCCTCTTTTGCCGGCGTCGGCATGATCGCCAACGCGCCTTTGAGATCTTGAGCAGTCAGCATAAAAGCCTCCTCAGAATTGCTGAGCCGGAAAAAATATCAGCGGCAACTGCTGCCTGTGTAACACGTCCGCTCCGCCGGTGGCAATAACGCGCGTCAAAGTTTGACCGCGATTCTTCCGGTCAGCAGAATGCCTTTCGGCGTCACCTTGGCGACATACGGCAGCAGCTCGACGCCGGCCTTGACGGCGCGGCGCAGCCAACGGCCGTACTCCGGGTCGATCTCGTCGGCGGGGCGAAAGTGATCGCAATCGCCGCGCTGGACTACGAAGACGACGGCGGCGCGATGGCCGCGGCGTTTGAGGCGGATCAATTCCTTTAAATGCTTGGTGGCGCGCTCGCTCACCGCGTCGGGAAAAGCAGCGGCGCCGCCGAAGGAAACCGTGACGTTCTTCACTTCGACGTAGCAACAGCCGTCGTTGCCCTCCAAACAGAGATCGAGCCGGCTACGGGCGCTGACCTTCACTTCACGCCGAATGACTTGATAACCGCATAATTCGGGAATCGCGCCGGCTTCGACAGCTTCCGCCACGAGACGGTTTGGATGAAATGTGTTGATGCCGATCCAGGTGCGTTTGATCTGAATCATTTCCCAGGTGTACGCGAGCTTGCGTCCCTTGTTTGGACTCAGCGAGAGATAGACGACGCTGCCCGGCTCGTTGCAGCCGAGCATGCTGCCGGTGTTGGTGCAGTGGGCGGTAACCATTTCGCCGTTAGGAAGGCGCACATCGGCGAGAAAGCGCTTGTAGCGGCGCACGAGGGTGCCGCGGATGAGCCGGGAGGGAAAAAGCATGGGCTTGGTTATAGCGGAAGAGCCGGCGAATCCCAATAAACAAGACGCAAGTTTTCTCGCTGCGCTTCGAAAAATGACAATTGGGGGACGGCTTTCTTGAACTGGCGGAAGCGCTTTGTTAGCTTCGGGAGACCAATTCAACCGGAAGAACTTCATGGCGAAGCGAGAGCTCAAGTACGTCGGTCGAAGCGTTGCGCGCGTGGACGGCATCGAAAAAGTCACCGGCAAGGCGAAATTCGTCGGCGACCTTGTCGTTCCGGGCATGCTCCACGGCAAGATCTTACGGAGCCCGTATCCGCACGCGCGCATTCGCGCGATCGATGCCAGACAGGCCGAAGAACTGCCGGGCGTGGTCGCGGTGCTGACCGCTGCGGACATCTCCGACCTGAATCCGATCTACAACGGCCGGCCGGTGATCGCCATGGAAAAAGCGCGCTACGCCGGCGAGCCGGTGGCGGCGGTCGCCGCCGTGGACCTGGCGAGCGCGGAAGAGGCGCTCGCGCAGATTCAAGTCGATTACGAAGAGCTGCCGGCGGTGAGCGGCATCGAGGCGGCGCTTCGGAGCGGCGCGCCGGTGATCCATGAGGACAAGGCGGGAAACATCGGCACCCACGAGAAAGTCGTCCGCGGCAACGCCGACGAAGGCTTTGCCCAGTCCGACGAGGTCGTCGAAGACACCTTCACATTTCCGATGGTCTACCACTACGCGATGGAGCCGCACTCGGTCATCGCTCACTACGGCGACGACGAGATCACGGTGTGGTCCTCGGCGCAGCACCCGTTTCAGGTGCGCGGCGACATCGCGAAGATTTTCAAGGTGCCGCAGGCCAGAGTGCGCCTGGTGATCAACTATCTCGGCGGCGGCTACGGCAGCAAGTCGTACACGAAATTCGAGCCGCTGGTGGTGGCCTTGGCGCGCAAGGCTAAGCAGCCGGTGCGCATCTGCAACTCGGTCGGCGAATCGATGGTGACCGTGCGCCGCCACGGCGCGCGTGTGCGCATCAAGACCGGCGTCAAACGGGACGGCACCATCCTGGCGCGCGAAGCGGAGATCTATCTCGATACCGGCGGCTACGACGACAACGGCCCGCAGGTAACGGCGCGCTCGGCGACGCGGGTGCTGGGCCCCTACTGGATTCCAAATATTCGCACCGACGCGTACCAAGTTTACACCAACACCGGCTCGGCCGGTTCCTACCGCGCCATCGGCGCGCCCCAGGTGATCTACGCCGGCGAATCGCAGATCGAGATGATCGCGGCGAAGATCGGCATGGACCCCGCCGAGCTGCGCATGAAAAATCTCCTCAAGAGGGGGCAGGAGCTTCGCCCGGGTCTAAAGGGCATCGACGCCGATCTGCCGGCGACGCTCAAGAGCCTGGTGCGCGCAAGCGGCTGGAAGAAGACGCGCAAAAAAAGCGGCGCGGCGCTCGGCATGGGCTGCGCGATCACCAACGCCGGAGCGACCCCGGTGTCGGTGGCGATGATCCGCATGCAATCGGACGGCATCGCCAACATCGCCGCGGGCAGCACGGAAATGGGGCAAGGCGTGCGCACGACGTTGACGCAAATCGCCGCGGAGGAATTGACCCTGCCGATGGAAAGCTTTCGCATGCTCGGCGCCGATACGAGAACGACGCCGTACGACAGCTCCACCGGATCGAGCCGTTCGACGACCTTGATGGGCACGGCGGTGCAAAAAGCGGCGCGCGACCTGAAACGGCAATTCATCACCATCGGCGCGCAGGCAATCGGAGTCAGGCCGAGCCAGGTGCGCGTCGAGGAAGGCGCGCTGATTTGCGGCGAGTCACGACTTACCTTTAAAGAAGCGTTCGAGCGGCGTTTCGGCAAAGGGTCCGGCGGCGAAATGATCGGGCGCGGCGAAGCCGGCCCGGAAATTACCGACAACAAGCTGCCGGTATTTTGGGAAGTCGGCATGGGCGCCGCCGAGGTCGCCGTCGATCGCGAGACCGGCGAAGTGAAGCTCAAGAAATTTATCTCCGTCGCCGACGTCGGCAAAGCGATTCATCCCGAGCACTGTGTCGCCCAGGAAGAGGGTGCGGCGATGCAGGGGATCGGCCACACGTTTTTTGAGCAGCTCATCTACGACAATGGCCAGCTCATCAATCCGAATCTGGTCGATTACCGCGTGCCGACTTTCGCCGACGTGCCGGAGGAATTCCACACGGCGTTGGTGGAAAACGGCGACGGCCCCGGACCATTCGGCGTGCGCGGCATGGCCGAGGGCGGCATCCTTTCGGTGGCACCGTCGGTGTGCAACGCCATCGACCGCGCCACCGGGGTGCGCATCCGCGATTTGCCGCTGACTCCCGAGCGCGTTTGGCGTGCGCTCAAGGACGCGGGCAAGCAGCGATAGCCGGCGCGAGCATGAAATCCTCCGGCGCGATCCCCGGATTTCGCATCCACGCGGCCACCAAAGCCGACATCCCGGTCATTTTATCGTTCATCAAGAAGCTCGCCGATTACGAACGGTTATCGCACGAGGTCGTGGCGACGGAAGATTTGCTGCGAGAGACTCTCTTCGGCGCGCGCCGCAACGCCGAGGTGGTGCTCGGCTACTATAAAAGCCAGGCGGTGGGCTTCGTGCTGTTTTTTCACAACTACTCGACATTTCTTGGCCGGCCGGGAATCTATATCGAAGATCTTTTCGTCGACGAGACGTTTCGCCGGCGCGGCTTTGGCGGCGCATTGCTGCGCCACGTGGCGCAGCTCGCCAAACAGCGAAAGTGCGGTCGCCTGGAATGGTCGGTGCTGGATTGGAACGAGCCGGCGATTCAGTTCTATCGAAAACTCGGCGCGGCGCCGATGAGCGAGTGGACTGTGTTCCGGCTGACGGGCGAGGCGCTCACCAAGTTTGCCGACAGCGGAGAAAGTTAGCCTGCCTGCGCGCGTGCTCAACAATCCGGTCGCTGAATTCTCATACCCCGCGGCTTGGCGTCGGTCGGTTCACCGCTGTTGGAAAGGCACCGTTATTTTGATTTCCGTGCCTTTCCCCGGCGCGCTGTGAAAGTCGATCTCGCCGCCGATTTTTCGAATCCGTTCGTGCATGCCGCGCAAACCGTAATGCCCGCTGCCTTCGCCGGCGCCGCTCTCGAAGCCGACGCCGTTGTCGCGCAGGCTCGCCTCGCAGCCTTGCGCAGTGGTTTTGAGCGCCAGATGTAGCTCGGTGGCGCGGGAATGGCGCACGGCGTTCAAGATTCCTTCGCGCAAAGTAAAGTAGAGCTCGCGCTCGATCGCCGGCGGCAAGTTGTGGGCGCCGACGGCGCATTGGAAGTCGAGCTTAAATCCGGTGCGGGTGCGAAAGATTTCCAGCTCCTGTTTCAGCCGTCTTTCGAGGGAGCCGGCTTGAAGCTCCTCGGGATCTTGGTTTTCGGTGAGCAGGTTGCGGATTTCAATGATCGCTTTGTCGATGGTCTCTTCAATCGCTTGAAGCTCGCGCTCCAACGCCGGCGGGTTGCGGAGCAGTTGGCGGCGGGAGCTCTCGGCACGCAGCCGCGCGCCGGAAAGCTGCTGGAGCACGCGGTCGTGCAGCTCGCGGGAGATGCGCTGCCGCTCTTCTGCTACCGCATCGGTCGTAGCGCGCGCTCGCTTATCGGGCTTTTTTTCCAAGGTCCTCCAAGACGGCGGTCGCGCGGGCTCTCGACCTCTGACCGGACTCGCCGGGAACGCTCAACGCCGCGCGAGAAATCGGCGGCGCTCGTCATCAGGCTGTTACTGTTAAGTGTCGCGCCAAGAATTCCAACGTTCTCGGCCACGAAGCTTCGTCAGCATGGCGGCGATAACTTTCCTTCGTATTGTCCAAAAAGGCGTGGCCGGCGTTCTCGTAGGAATAAAATTCATGGGGCTTGCCGAGCTTTTTAAGCTCCTCGTCGAGCTTCGTCATATCCTGCGGCGAAGGATTGCCGTCGTCGGCGCCGAAGTGGCCTTGGACCGGGCAATGGATGTCTCGGGTGCGCTCGAAAGGCGAGGGAAGATCGCGCCCCCAAGCGCGAAACGTGTTGCCCGGATAATAGGCGACCGCTGCCTTGAATGCCGGATTTGCCGCCGCTCCCAGATATGCCAAGCGCCCGCCCATGCAGAAGCCGATGATGCCGAGCCGGTTCACGTCGGCGTTGCCCTGGCGCTGGAGGAATGCAATGGTCGCCGCCATGTCGTTGATGATGCGCCGATCGCTCAGGCGCGAGCGGCGCGCGGCGATGTCGTCTGTGCAATCCGGGCCGTCGCGATGATACAGATCCGGCGCCGCCGCCAGGTAACCCGCCCGCGCCAGCCGCTCGGTCGCTTGCTGGAGGAACTCGTCGACGCCGCCCTGGTGCTGCATGACGAGCAGCGCCGGAAATGGGCCGGCACCCGGCGGCGCGCCGAGATAGATGCGCATCGCGCTGCCGTCGCAATCGGTTTCCCGCCAAATCGAACTAGTCATCGGATCCTCATCATTAAAAAGCTGCCGTGTAACGCAGTCGCTCGTGGCTGTCAAGCTGGAAAACCGCGGCTGGCAGTTCAGTTGAAGAAAGATCTCTCACTTCGTGCGACATGCGCTATTTCTCGTCGTTCGGAACGGATGCGAGGAATCGTTCCCATGCGCCAATTCGCAACGAACTCAAACCGAATTACTAGCAAACCCCGGCTAGCCGATCAGATCGAGTAGCGCTTGCAAGCTCGCGACCCGATCGCCATCGTTCGCATCCGCCGGCGCGCGGCGGTCGACGAGGACGGCGCGCAGGCCGGCGTCACGCGCGCCGCGCCGGTCGTTGATCTCGCTGTCGCCGACGTGCAGTCCATCTTCCGGCCTGAGCCGGTGATGCTCCAACGCGATGTGAAAAATTTTTGGATCGGGTTTGGCGTAGCCGACGCGGCTCGATACGAAGATGTGATGGAAAAACGCGCCGGCGCCCAGGCCGTGCAGGATCGGCGTCAAGCGCGAATCGAAATTTGAGATCACGCTCAATTGCAGGCCGCGCCGGCTAAGCGCCGCCAAGGTATCGAGCACTTCCGGGTAAAGGCTCCAGGCGCCGGGCGCCGCAAAGTAGGCGAACAGCTCGTCGAAAAAGTCATCGAATTTTTTGAATCGCCCGCAGGGCTCGAATACCCGGGCAACCACGGTCCTCCACCAATCGCGCTCGAGCACGCCGACCGCGTCGTCGGCCGCGCCGGGAAACGCCAACCGCGGCGCGTCGGCGAAGCAACCGCGGAAGCGTTCGGAAAGATCGGCCGGCGAAACCTTGACGCCGTGGCGTGCCGCGAAGATGGCGTAACTCTCGCCCACGCCGCGGACGGGCTTGAACAAGGTTCCGGCGGCATCAAAAAAAACCGCTTGGATGGTCATGGCGTGGGTGGGCTCAGACGCTCGCTCCAATTGCAACGACGCTAGCATGCTTTATAATTAAAATCGATGCAGGGAAAAGACGCGCTGATCGTCGTCGACGTGCAGAACGATTTTTGTCCCGGCGGGGCGTTGGGCGTCGAGGGCGGCGACAAGATCGTTCCGATCCTGAACGGCTACATTAATCGATTCGCGGCGGCGGGGCTGCCAATCGTCGTTACGCGCGACTGGCATCCGCGACAAACCAGTCATTTCAAGGACTACGGCGGAGTGTGGCCGGTCCATTGTGTGCAGAACACGCCCGGCGCGGAGTTTCACCGGGATCTCAAGCTGCCCCCAAACTCAATTCTGGTTTCCAAGGGCTTGGGCGCGGACGAAGACGCATACTCGGCGTTTCAGGCAGCGGATGATGCGGGAGCGCCGCTTGCCAAGCTGCTGCGCGGTCTCGGGGTCGGTCGAATCTTTGTCGGCGGTCTGGCGACCGACTATTGCGTGAAGCACACGGCACTCGACGGCCTGCGCGAAGGTTTCGCGGTGGTCGTACTCGGCGATGCGATCCGCGGCGTCGATCTTCAGCCGGACGATTCGGCGAGGGCGCTGGGCGAAATGCGCGCCGCCGGCGTATCGACTCTGGCTTCGGTTGGCGCGCTGGCAATCTAGGACGGCCCGGCGAGTTTTCCCACCGTGGCCGGCGGTTGCTCAAATCTTCGATCTGGTGTTCAATAATTCAATTTTCACTGCGAGGAACGAATTGACCGCGGATTTTAACTACAGCGCGGAATGGGCGGCGGCGGAAACTGCAGCACGCGAAGCGGGCGCGGTCGTCATGGGCCTTTTCAAAGGCAAGTACGACGTGCACGAGAAGAGCAAGAATAATCACGTTACGACCGCGGACCTCGAAGCCAACCGTATTATTCGCGAAAAGATCAAGCGGTACTTTCCCGGCGACGGCTGGCTTTCTGAGGAAGACCAGGATACCAGCCAACGATTGGGCTGTTCGCGTGTTTGGGTGGTCGATCCTATCGACGGTACTAGGGAGTTTATCGAGGGCGTGCCGCAGTTTGCCATCTCGATTGGGTTTGTTGTCGATGGCGTCCCTAAGGTTTCCATAGTTTTCAATCCGGCGAAGGAGCGGTTTTACAAAGCAGCGGCGGGGCAGGGCGCCTTTCTGAACGATCAAGTTATTCGCGTGACGCCACGCAATGACATCGACGGAGCATTGCTCCTCGTGAGCCGATCCGAGCCGCAGAAAAAATTTCAGGTCTTCGTCGATCGCTGCGAGATCAAGCCGGTCGGCAGCATCGCGTACCGGCTCGCGAAGGTCGCCGGCGGCGACGGCGATGCCACGATCACCTTTCGCACGATCCACGAATGGGATATTTGCGCCGGCGTGCTGATGGTGCTGGAAGCCGGAGGCAGCGTCGTCGACGGTGCCGGCGCGACGATGACATTCAATCACCAGCTACCGAAGCATCGCGGCGTCATTGCGGCCAACGGCAATCTGTCCAACGGCTTGCAGGGAATGTGGGCGGATGCGATGGGCGATAGGTAACGGCGCGGCCGGCGTTGGAGCGTGAATGGGCAAATGCGTGTATTGCGGCGAGCGCGCCGGGTTGTTCGGCCGGAACTGCGGTGATTGTAAAAAGCTCTTGAGTCGGGTGGCGGAACTGCGCGGCAAAGTGAGCTACGGGCGCTTTCTCGACGGTCTGGAAGAAACCGGCGTGGCCAAGGAAAAGATTCTGCGCTTTCTCACCGCGGATCCGGACGGCGCTGGCAGCATCCAGGACCAGGTGACCGCCGAGATGACCACCGAGCTGATGAAAGTCATGGGCATCGCCGGACGGCAAACGGCTGGAGAGGTCAAGCGCATCCGTGGCAACGTCGACAAAGAGTCCGAGTAGAATGGGCGCCCGCCGCGGTTATGGCCATCACGATTTATTTGTCGCTCACTTTCTTGGCGCTCTATCTGATCGGCTTGGCGGTTCACCGATGGTTTTTTTTGCGCGACCGGCGCGCAATGGCGGCCGAAAGCCGGGACGGCGGCAGGGTGATTGCCAAGGTCGGCGACCTTGCGCCGGGCAAGGTCAAAAAATTCTGGCTGATTTGCCAAAAATATCGATTGGACGGCTTTTTGATCAACGATCGCGGCAGCTTTCACGCCTACGTGAACCGCTGCCGGCACATGCCGACGCCGCTCGACTTCGTCCGTGATGAGTTTGTCAGCGACGACGGGCGATTCTTGCGCTGCTACACCCACGGGGCGCTCTATGAGTTTGCCACCGGGCTGTGCGTCGACGGCCCGTGCAAGGGCGAGTCGCTCTACCGGTTGCCGGTGCGCGTGGACCGCGACGAGGTCCTCGTCGACTGTCCCGAAGGAAACCTGAAAGAGCTTGCGGATTGAGGAGCGGCGATGGCCGAAAAAAAATCAGCGCGTAAACTGGTCGCGGCGGTGGGCGAAATCGAGCACGGCAAGAGCAAGAAGTTCACGTTGCGGCGCGGCCAGCGCGATCTCGAGGCGCTGCTGGTCAACTTCGAGGGCTGCCATTTCGCGTACATCAATCGTTGCCCGCATACCGGCATCACGCTCGACTGGGTGAACAACCAATTTTTCAGCTCCGATAACCGCTATCTGATGTGCGCCACCCACGGCGCGGTGTTCGAGCCGCCGACCGGCGAGTGCATCTGGGGGCCGTGCGTCGGTCTCGCGCTGCAAAGCGTGCCGGTGGAAATCGAACAAGGACGGATTTACGCGCGCCTTCCCGGCTCGGACGCTGAGGAGTGAGTCCGTGGGAGTCGCCAACGCGAGGAGCGCTCGATGAATGGTTGTCTGTTTTGCGGTATCGCGGAGGGCAAGATCAAGGCCAACACGGTTTATGAGGACGAGCGTATCGTCGCCTTCACCGACATCCGGCCGCAGGCGCCGGTCCATATTCTTCTGATTCCGCGCAAGCACATCGCGGGCATGCTCGATATCGAGTCCGAGGACCGCGCGTTGATCGGCGAGATCTTTCAAGTCGCGGCGCGGCTGGCGCGCGAGCGGGGAATCGCCGACTCCGGGTTTCGCGTGGTCGTCAATTCCGGCGCCGACGCGGGGCAGAGCGTTTTTCATCTGCACTACCATCTCATCGGCGGACGCTCGATGAGCTGGCCGCCCGGCTAACTTTTCTGAGTCCGGATCTATCGCAAATCGGAGGGGCTTCATGACGGTTGATGAACCGCGCAGCGCAGCCAGTGAAATGGCGGTAGAACAGTTCGATCTCGCCGCCGGCAGACTCGGCATCGATCCCAACGTATCGACGCGCTTGCGGCGTCCGGACCGCTCGATGATCGTCAGCGTGCCGACGCGAATGGACGACGGCAGCGTGCACGTGTTTACCGGCTATCGCGTCCAGCACAACGACGTCCTCGGACCTTTCAAAGGCGGCATACGCTATCATCCCGCCGTCAATCTCGGCGAGGTCTCAGCCCTGGCGATGTGGATGACGTGGAAATGCTCGCTCGTCGGTTTGCCGCTCGGCGGCGCGAAGGGCGGCATCGCTTGCGACCCGGCGACCTTGTCGCGCAATGAGCTCCAGTCGATGACGCGGCGTTTTACCGCGGAGATCCTCAACATCATCGGACCCGAGGTCGACGTTCCCGCGCCCGACATGGGTACCAACGAACAAGTCATGGCCTGGATCATGGACACCTATTCCCAGCACAAGGGACACGCCGTGCCGGAGATCGTCACAGGCAAGCCGGTGGCGATCGGCGGGACCTTGGGACGGCGCGAGGCGACCGGCCGCGGCGTAGTGTACATGATCATGGAAGCCGCCAAGCACTTGCAGATCGATTTGCCCAAGTGCACGGCAGTGGTGCAGGGCTTCGGCAACGTCGGTTCCGTGACGGCGAAAGAGCTGGCGAAAATCGGTCTCAAGATCATCGGCGTATCGGATCGCACCGGCGGCTACGTCGACCCCAAGGGGCTGCCAATTGATAAGCTTCTGGAAGTCGCCGACAGAAATCATAGCCTGGAAAACTGCCCGTATGGCGACAAGATCAGCAATCAAGAGATCTTGGAGCTCAAATGCGATGTGCTGGTTCCGGCCGCGTTGGAAATGCAGATTACCGAAATCAACGCGCCGCGCCTGCAGTGCCGGGTGCTTGCGGAGGGCGCCAACGGGCCGACGACGCCGCAGGCGGACGCGATCTTAAGAGACAAGGGCGTGTTCGTGATTCCCGATATTCTCGCCAATGCCGGCGGCGTCGTGGTGTCCTACTTCGAGTGGGTGCAGGACCTGCAGAATTTTTTCTGGACCGAAGACGAAGTGAACAGCAAGCTCCGCGACGTCTTGGTCAAGGCTTTCCATCAGGTGCTCGAAATGAGCCGGCAGCATTCAGTCGACATGCGCCTGGCGGCGCTGATGATCGGCATCGAGCGGGTCGCCCGGGCGATGTTGTGGCGCGGGCTGTACGCCTGACGGCGTCCCGCTCGCCGCGTTGAAGCGCGGCAGAGAAACTGCTAACGAGGACAGCAAGAAACAAAAAAAGGATTCTAGAAAATGGTCCAAGCGACGCAACTTCGGCCGGGCATGATCATCATCCACGAGGGCGACCTCTTTCGCGTGACCGCAGTGCACCACCTGACGCCGGGTAACAAGCGCGGTTTCATGCAGACCAAAATGAAAAACCTGCGCACCGGCATCGGCACCGAATACAAGTTCCGCTCCGAGGACCGCGTCGATCAGGCGATATTGGAAAACCGGCAGATGCAGTATCTGTACGCCGAAGGGGACCTGCATACTTTCATGGATACCGAAAACTACGAGCAGACTGCGTTGACCGCAGAGGACATCGGCGACCTGCTCCTCTATCTGCTGCCGAACTCGGTGGTGGGGATCGAATTTCACGACGGCAAGCCGGTAGGCATCAATCCGCCGTCGACGGTCGATCTGCAAGTGGTCGATACCGAGCCGTCGATGAAGGGCGCGACGGCGAGCGCATCCTATAAACCGGCGAAGCTGGAAACCGGCGTGACGGTGCAAGTTCCGCCGTTCATTCAAGTCGGCGACAAAGTGCGCGTCGATCCTTCCGACGGCTCGTACCAGGAGCGCGTCAAGTAGCTTTGATTTTCTCGATCACCGCCCGCACTTGACGTTCCAGGTCCGCTATATCGCCGTCGTTCTCGATCACGTAGTCCGCGAGCCGGCGTTTTTCTTCAAGGCTCATCTGCGCGTCGATGTGCTTTTGCGCCGCTTCCGGGCTCAAGCGATCGCGCTGCTCCAGCCGCCGCCTCTGGACCGCAGCGTCGCACGCGACCAGGACCACGGGTCGAAGCCATTCATGGAGCTTGCCTTCGAAAAGCAGCGGCACTTCATAGACGATGATTTCGTACCCGGCGGCGGCGTGTTGCGCGATGCGCTCCTCGGCGAGCGCGCGCACGCGCGGATGGATGATCGACTCGAGCTGTTTTCTCGCCGCCGGATCGTTGAAAATCGTCGAGCGGAGCTTTTGCCGGTCGAGAGTGCGGTCGGCTTGCAGCACTTCGGCGCCGAATGTTTCGATGATTTTTTTCCAGGCGTCGCGCTCGGGCTCGACGACTTCCCGCGCCAACGCGTCAGCGTCGACGATCGCCGCGCCGAGGCGCGCGAGGATTTTAGCGACCGTAGTTTTTCCCGAGGCGATGCCGCCGGTTAAGCCGATTAATTTCACGCCACACTAATGGCAAAATCGGCATGGGCTTTCAATCGGTGGGCGGCAAAGCGGGCGCGCACGCAGTGAAAAGAGTGAAAAGAAGGTGATCGATCATGGCCCGAGTTGTAATTTATACCACCAACTATTGCCCTTATTGCACCGGAGCGAAGGCGCTCCTGCGCTCGAAAAGTATCGTCTTTGAAGAGATCGACGTAACCCACGATGAGAAATTGCGCGAAGAGATGGAGCAGCGCTCGCGGCGGCGCACCGTGCCGCAGATTTTTATCGACGGCGAGCCGATCGGCGGTTACGATGACGCGCGGCGCCTGGATGCCGCCGGAGAGCTCGATCGCATGCTTGGACTGGCATGAAACGGCGCTGCGTTCGACGAAATTGGCGGAAACTGGAGGCGGCGAGCGGATTCGAACCGCTGCATCGAGGCCAAAAGACTAAAATCAAGAAGTAGATACGGAGTGTGAAGGAGCCCGGATTTCCGGGCTTTTTCATTTTGGGCGTACAGTGATACGGTTTGTTACCCGTTTTTGGCACAAAACTGGAACGTTTTTTTGGCATGCGCATGCAACATGACGTGGCACACCCCCCACCCCCCGTTTGGCGACTAGGGAACCTAGCCAAACACGGCGCAAAAACAAAAAGGGCTCATGGCAAAGCGGACTGACACCAAAATCGCGGTTCTCGTGCAGGTGATGGACGAGCTGGGCTTCGACCGGGAAACCATCGCAACGGTTTCCAAGGTGCCGCAGCGGACAATCAGCGATATTGTGAACCGGCGCAGTTATTGGGCTACTGCGGGTGAGTTTAACGAGGTGCGGGAGACGTACACGCTTTACCTGCGAAAGTGCCTCAAAGACGACGCTGCGGCGCTTGGGCACGCCGTTTTGAGGCGGCTCGAGGAATTAACGTGAGATGCGGACTTCACGACTACTTTAAACATCGCCAGTGCGGTAGCGACCCTAGCAGCAAGAATCGAAAGTGGGAGATAGCAAAATGGAGACACAAGAAAAGTATCTCAGCACCGGCCAGCTAATGGACTTTCTGGAAATCTCACGGAGCACGGTTTACCGGCTCATGGCCAGAGGGATGCCAAATATTATGGTCGGGACCGTTCACAGGTTTCCAAGAGAGCGAGTAATAGACTGGCTGGAGCGGAAATCTGATAAGCAGCGACTTACCGAGACACGTACAGCTACTAGAAACTAGCCCAAAAAGACTATAAGCGATACGAGCTGTGAAGCCCAAATTGACGGGTCATTCGCAAAGGTTCGCCGCTTTAAAAAAGGGGCCTCCGCTCCTCATTATGGTGCGAGTTACGGCGACAACCAGCCGCAGGGATATAGCGCCAATGACCGTTAACGCAGTTAAACGGCCATTCTCAGAGCTGTGCGAATCCGTTCTGCAAGGCACCCGTCAACATCAAGTCACCGCGCGGCAAGCATGGGCGCTACTGCTCCGATCACTGCCGATGGACGGCTACGCTTTGAAGCAGGCCAAGGCACTGCTCACAACCGCGTTGGGTCATCCGGTTCACGAACTGTTGGACGGACTATGAGATGCTTGAGTCACACTGACACAGACCTTCGCGGTGCAGGCGCAGGCATTCGAAACAAGGAACACCTGGCGCATGGAGCTGTTTCTCCTCTACTTCAAAATCTTGGGTTGGCCAGTGTGAGCAATTTATGCAGAAATGCCAGAAAGGCTCATCTCGAAGACGGCGGTAATTTCGTCTCTCCTGAACCATCCCTTCAGAGTACCAAGATCGGGTAACACGCTATGAGCCGGCAGTCGTGGCAACTTGATCGAAAGCAATCAATGTTATTGATCAGTACTCCCGTCGGTCTTATCCGAAAGGCAATCGGCCTAGCAAAACCACTTCGCTTTCGGAAGTCACGTAGACTGAGCCGCAGTATTCGCACATCCAAGCGGTTTCTTCGAGTAGGACTATCGCCGCTCGCGTTTCATTGGAGAGCTGGGAAAATTCCTGAACTCCAAGTGGTCTCTGTGTTCCAATGTTACACCTGCCGGGGCATCCCGTTTTCACTGGTGTACGCCTCCCGCAATTTGAGCGAAACGCAATCAGCGGGCCAAAAGACAGCTTACGCTAAGCAGTCGAATCTTCAGTTAGCATGCGAGATATGGCGAGCGGAGCAGGAAATTCCGTTCGGAAGGATCTGTTTATCGCCTCCAGATTGGTTCGATTAACACAGGAATTTAACGGCTAAAATGTTGAGTCGCTGAAGATTGATTGCATGAGGCACACGGGTCCGTGATTTTCTAGAGAACACAACATCTGCCTCGTTTGCTGGTCCAACTATGACAAAACTGATCCAGCCGATCAGCTTCCAGGGAAATGTGGATCGACGTGGAACAGCTGCCCAGACGCAGAATAACTTGAGCACGGCGACACAGACTATCTGATCAACCGGCAGCTCTAAATCTATCCGAATATGGTAGTGTCAGGGAAACAAAGCACCCAAACAGACCATACGCTGGCGATGCGTTGCGCCCGAAGCACGCGGTCTGTACCTCACACTAACTGCTACGCCTCCATCAGTGTAGCCGAGCCTGAGCCTGTCTCACCGTTGGAACAGCGCCGGCTATTAATCCCAAATCTCGGAGACTACATGGAAAAAAACAGGAGATTTATGAATAGGCTTGCCGTTCCCAGTGGCACGTTTGCTGCGTTGTTATGGGTAGTCCACTTCAATGTGAAACATTATGGTTCACGCCAGCTCACTAAGAGTCATCGGTCAGGCATTAGAAGTGGCCGACGTTCGTGCTTTCGAACTTGAGAAACACGGCCAGTACTATGTCGTCTGGAGCGATTCACTGGCAAACGCAGACAAATGGATTTCTGACTGGGCGCTCACTGCCGATTGTTATGCCGGAGGCGCTCGGCAGGACAAGGCAAACTGCTCGTTGTGTTTCAGCCGGTCCGATATAATTCGTCTGGATCATAAGGGCAGTAAACGTAGGCGCAGCGAGTCATCATCGTATACCCAGGGCAACAAGCTTCCTCAATTGCTGCGCACCGTGGGCGAACACCTGGACCGTAATGCAGTTGGTGCGTTTCGTCTTTCCTGGACGCCGGAGGACGCAAGAGTTTCGATCCTACCTACCAATGACTTAATGCTTGAAAAAATAACATTCACCCAAGAGAAGCTTCGGCAGCTCTCGTTGCATACTCGATTCCGACGATCAAAGCCGCACGGTCTTCGATCCACGTAAGATGACCCTTGCGACACGCTACACCCGCAAGAAATTTGCGCGGATCGCAGTTACCCCACACCGCAATTCTATTTCGCCAAAAGGCAGGTTCAGGGGGTTATCGAACGATAAAGAGAACGCACAGCAACACACATCGCGGACGTAAACAGCAACACACATCCGCGGACGTAAAAGGAGGACCTTGCTTTTATACATATAGAAAACGCCGTACAGAAGAGGGTAAAAGACGATGAAACTTGGCGAGCAACCTTGGTGGCCGAGAACATGGAGAAGTCCAACCTACGAAAATATTCCGGCCGAGGAGATCAGAAAAGACGGCGTTTTTGTAGATTGCGACCTATTTCCGAACGAACTCATGATCCGGGTTAATTACAACGGCATGATTGTCAGCGGCCGGATCGCTAGTGGGAATTTGAATGTACCCGCAAATTTACAGCCGATTATGGACCTTCTTTCCGACTACACTGGAAGTTCAATGCAATGTATCGAGGATCTGGAATTTTGAACTTACCTTTGCCGCCGCCCCGGAGCTCCCCACTTCCGGGGTATCGACACCCTATCAAGCGAACGCGCTCACCGGTTCCCAAGATCAAAGTGTCACCGTCAACCACACGCTGAACAAACTCGAGGTCGGGTGCCGACAATCCCGGATCGGCTGGATTGAGGAATGCTGCGAGGATCGCGACGACGATAAACGCCGGAAGCGCATATCTCCACTTCACAAGTTGATCCTTCACTCGCATGGTGGTCGATGCAGGTCAGTTCATTCACTTCAGTACGAGATAGTTCGCCCGCTCACCGTTTGGTCTTTAGCTTCGTCGGCCATTTTGAAGGCGTCACCCGATTTGCCGCTGAGCACAATCCAAGCGAACCAGTAGTCACATGCCACACACTGCCCTTTGAGCGCATGGACACGTCGCTTAGAAGGCGACTCACACATCGTGAGGCCGAGATAACCACGGCAGCGTGGGCAGGACCTGTGGAAGTAGCGTGCCATGGGCTCAGGCATAGAGGTAAGCTGTCCAAGCGCTGACCAAGGCAGTCGTGATCACAAGCCAGAGAAATGATCGACGCACGGTCATATCCACTCTCCTAAGCGTAAGCGATCACGCCCAAAGCGCAGACGGAAATAAGCCGACCGCGAACCAAAAAAGTGAATTACCCAGTGTCATGGTACACCTCCTGAAGAGGCGGAGATATACCGTTATTTATCGGGGAACGTCAATAAGCTACTTGGAATGCGTCCACCGGTGTGACTACGGAGCGGCAACTAATCACTAATGGCAATCTCTTTTCTGTAGACAAGCCACCGCCTAACAGCCTAAACTCTGCGGGTTCCAGGGGCGGGGGCGTTTTCCCAGTGGTGACTGGGTCTGAAACGTCGGAAGGGGGGCGACCGAAAGGCTCGCCCCTTTTTTGTTTGACTGAACGTTGACCGGACCCGAGCGATGAGGTTATTTCCGCTTACGTTTCTCTTGCTCGATCATTGAATCCCTGATCGCTTTTCCATGGACGACGGCACGTATTGAGTCCGCTTTGGTATCTTTCACGGCCTCACGTAGCGCCGGGATTGCTCAATTAGTTTTCGGCTCTGTTCCAACAGTTCTAGAAAGGATTGAGGCACGGCAGGACTCCTTCCCCTATTGGTTTGGGTTCGGGCTCCCGGTCCTGCGGCCCCGGTGGGATAAGCTCAAACGGTTATTGGAATCAGACCCTAGGCTTAGTCACGCGCAAGTGTCAATGAAAAGCCGAAATGTCGGAAACCCGCCAAGTCGAGTCGCGCCGTAGGTGTTGTAACGTATCGCTTGGGAGGTTAGAGCGTATGCGACAAATCCAAGTCGCCAATGTCTTTGATGGAGCGGCCAACGTTTGCCTGCAAGATCTTAAAAATTTGTGAGCAGAAGCGGCGGTCATCAAACTGCATCAAGCCCATATATCGAGAGCCGTTATAATGAATGAACAGCAAAATCTTGTTATCCAAGAGTTGACGGATCATCGTGCGTTCGAGGGTCCCAATTTCGCCGGTCGGCAAGTCGTTAACGTCGAGGCGCGTCGTTGTCCATCTCGGCGGCCAAGTCAGGACACCGCTTTTGCGGGTCATTCGCGGGTGATCACGAAGCTGCACAGCCCGAATAGACATGGTTTGGCCAGTATCGGAGGCCATAGTAACACGTCAGCAGTGCCGCATCAGCGAATTATTGCGGCCACTGACTCCAACACTCAGGTCTAGTTAAGGTGGTACTACTAAAGTTGAAGCGCGGGTGCGCTACCTGCTGGTTACTGAAAATATTTTCAGTCCATGAAAAACCTTTTATACTTCGGGAATGCGCGTTCTCGATGCTCTCCGTATTCTCGAAGCCGCAACGGTCGAGTGTAAGAAGCGCACGATCGATACGCCAGAGGTTTGCCAGGCGCTCGATCTGTTAGAACCATACTGCCGCCCGGATTGCATTAAAGGTTTCCGGAAGCACCTAGAGCCTCATGCAGTCGCCAACACTCTTGAGTGGGGTGCTGCGCTGGAGGGACAACAGCAAAATCTGAGAGTCGAGTTTGCCTGCATTTACCGCTGCGTCCGCGCGCTGCTTATCCGGCAGATCGGCCGGCTGGGCACTCGCTATATCCGCTCGGGGAAGGACCCGGCGATCATGACGGAGATTGAAAGATTGAAGGCCGAGCTCGTAAAGATGCTGCCGGAATGGAACTACTTCAGGCGTACGCGCGATCCCACGCTGCCGAAGCGAAGATCATCTTGACTTGCGAGGCGTAGTTTTTTCCGCCTGGAGCTCCACGGTGATTTCGTCGATAACCTGTTAACAATCGGACCATGATCTTCGCCAGACAATTCAAGCGTCGCAACTCTGCCGCTGGTCCGAGAAACGAGCATGAGCCAAAGGCCGTCCTCAGATATACACAGTTTCGCGTCACGGTTGGGAGTGGGGACGGATGCCAGCGCCGCATCGACCGATGCGCGAATCTCTTCCGCAGAGAGGCCGGACACGTCGATCTCTTCAGCAGCTCGCGCTTTTGTGCGTTTATGCCGCTTGAAGTTGACTTTTGTAATCTTTGCCATTCCTCGCCTCAGCTATGAAGGGAGCAATCGTGTACCTCAACAAAGAATGAATCTGGGTCATTCCGAATCCGTGCGGCTTTAATGCAGTTTGGGTTTTGACAGTAAATACCCAGGGCCCTGGGCAACTGTCACTCGTTTAAGTCATCGCATATGACAAGCCCGGCCGTCTTCGACCGCATCCACGGCAGGAACGCGTTCTCCGACCTGCGGACACTGCTCAAGAATCCAGAGTTGAGCTATCGAGATATCGGGAAGGAGCTAGGCCTAACAAAGCAGCGGATCGCACAACTTGACCAGCGGCGGCTATCTCACGAAAACAAACAAATTCATGAAGCAGCGGAACTTCGAGAGTTTTACCAGGTGGCGTGATCTTGAAGCGTCTGTTAAAATCTTTGACCGTCGCTTGGCGGGGAATTTCCCGTTCACTCCCGCAGATGAGAAAAATTACAGCTTCTTCAGCAAGCGATAGAATCGCGTAATTAGCCAGGCGCACCCCATGGCGATGGCGAGCTTGACCAAATGGCTCTCGCCAATCGACATCCTGAAAGAGAACGCCAGCCAGCCGATGGCTAGGATGATGAGAACGAAAGCCGTCCTGCCGCGGGTGCTCATGCGGCGGTGCAAAGGGTGTTGTCGGTGTTGAAGGGCTGAGCCATATAGCGCATTTGCGCGGTGCGCGTGATCGACTGCTTGGACGTAGGGTCCCTGGTCCCTAGCTTTGCCTGTGCCGGAAACTTAACCAATTCGTAGGATTTTCGTCGGTTGTTGCGTTCCCCTGCGCCCACGGCCAAGAAATAACTCTACTTCCGGCAGCTCAGCTTTCACCGACGCGCCCATCTGCGCGTGAGCATCATCAGCACGGCGCCGATCGCACACGCCGCCAGCGTATCCACCGGGCCAAAAAAGGGCTTCAGATCCGCCACCAGGTAAATCAAGCCGCCCGTGACGACAAGGAAGGAAACGCGCTTCAGCATTGGTGTTCGTAGCGCATCTTGACGGAACGCGTCAGCGGAACCGAAGGATCGATGTTGACGCCAATGAACCTGAGTATCCTGTAGAAAAACGGGTAATAGGTCTGCGTCACGCTGACCTGGACTTCACGGTCGCATGTGGCCACGGCGCCGGAATTGACGAGCGCGATTTGCGCACCCCCGGCCATGAGCCCAGATGCCACGCGGTTCGAAATCCGCTGCAGAATGTCCGACCCGCTGGAGCATGGGTATGTGCAGGAGACATTCGCCGTCGATAGCGTCGGATCAGCGGCGGCAATTCGCGCACCTTCACGGGCGGCGTTCGTGCCGATCTGCGAGGTGTAGAACATCATGCCGAAGTCGGCGGGTATCCAGGCGACAATGACCAGCAGGATGAAGCATAGGGTGAACTCTACTAGGGCTTGGCCTTTTTGGTTCTTCATAATGTTTTTCATGCTTCCGCTCCTCATGCGGCCGTACACAGGGTAGCCGCGCTGCCTCCGTTGCCGTCGGGCTGGAACTCGTATCGCATGCGAGAGGTGCGAGTAACGCTTGTGTCGTTGGGTACGGTGAGCCCAAATAGACTTGCCATTTTGTACCAGGCGTAAGTGTAGGTGTACGTCACCGACGCTTCCACGTATTGCATGCAACCCGCGGGGCTGGTGCGGCGGATCACTGTGGCCACGGCTGAGCTTCGAACGTAGGCGGGAGTCTCGGCGACGACTTCAGCCTGCAACGCGGTCGCGTCGAACGCTGCGCCATCTTTGTTGGCTGCTTTCCGCGCCACGTCTCTGACGGCGTTCTGGGCCAACGATGCTGTCCATAGCGCTATTCCGAAATCGACGGGCACGTACAGCGCTACGAGCAAGAGCGGCGTGATCAGCGCCATTTCTACGAGCGATTGGCCTTTTTGGTTCTTCATAATATCAGTTTCCACTCCTCGTCCTCTTTGCAGAGGGGCTTTTACTGCCCCTTCATTCTCCCAGTAACCATCGGCGTCAGGACGGCCGCAAGGAGCGCCGCAGCCGTCAAGCTCCACATGTGGTAGGGCATGATTATCACGAACGCAAATACGCACACGCCCACGAGGCGGTAAGGCATCAATACCCCTTGATCGGTTCCCGCACGAGACGGTGTTTAAAACAAAGGCTTGAGGTCGAATTGAGCGATTGCCCGCACTGTACGTCGGCTTGAATATATTTAGGGTTCCCCGTCTTGTCGACGGCCGTTACTCTAATCTTTGCAAAATCCACAACTCCGGTCGGGTTGTCGGGAGCGCAATTCCCTCCACCCGACAGCACCGGTATGAAAAACCATTGGTTAACGTTACTAGGCGTCTTCAGAAAAAAATCTTCCGCCTCGCCCAAAACAGTATTCACTTGACCCCTGTTCTGGCAGATCTGTGAGCCAATGGTCAGGTCTCCAGTTATCCCCGAGCCCGAACAGGTCGAAGCGGTAGTAAATCCCGCCTTGATGTCAGGCGCACCGGAAGAACAATCAAAAAATGTCGTCCAGCAAGCGTTCTCATTCGACCATCTTGTTGGTCAGGGTGCTGCATCTGGATCTTCACGTTCGTTTGCAGAGGGTATTCTGGAGGGGTTCCGACCTTGGTGCCGCATTTCGTTTCCCACAATGCGATCGGAATGGACGGTCGTGCTTGGATTGTTGCTACCGCGCTAACGCTGACGGGGTTACTGCTAGAGACCGATGAGCCCATAAGCCTGAGGAGAGGGATTAAGAACGATGGTGGTTGAAGTGGGTCGTTGTTCGCGGTTTCCATCGCCACCCTGACGCCATTTGCGGCGTCGCGCGTTACGCCATAAGTAATGCTGTTGGACGTATAATCGTAGCTCACATAGCTGACATTTGTGGGGACGATCGGGTTTTGATTGCTGGTGATGTAATTGTTTTGCGAATTGAACGCTATTGCGCGATTCGTGACCGGCGTATCGCTGAATGTTCTTTGGGCCTCGGGTAAACCACTGACCGCCGCCAGAGCCGCGGCGTCAATGGCGGATTGGCCCGTGTTGCGGGTGTACGTCATGAAGCCTGTGTCCAGACCGAAGCCCACCATGACCATTAGCAAGACGACCATCAGGGTTATAAAGACCAGGACTGAGCCGCGTTCATTTTTTATGCTCTTCATAGAGGCCTCCACAGGGCAGATATTGTTGTCCAAATTGCGAAATCGTGCAAGAGCCGTAACCTTTGCCATATTGCCAATAAATGACAAACATCATCAAATCTTCACGCATCCTGCCTCGCCGGGTTTGTACTCAGAATCCAACATTAGTTTTCATCAGCGCCGAGTGGCCAATTCCCTATCAAACTTGGCGGGACCTTGTTCTCTCGCAATCCGGCAAAGCTCGATTGCCTCAATTGACCATGGTCTCTTAGATGATCAGGTCGCCAAGTTCTCTGAGGGTAATGCCACGGTTCGCGTTGACGGCAGCGAGGGTTTTCTTCAGGGCAGCGGCCGGCAGGATCAGTAACGCGGTGTCGCGCCCACCATTTCTTTTACGGATTTCCAGCGTGATGTGCACCTTGGCACGCGGGGTGATAGTCGCTTTGAGAACGACGTCCTCAATGCTCCAATCCTGGGGTAGCCAAATTTTGCTCTTATCTCTCAGATTTATTCTGGCGTCGATTCTCCTAGTCGCTCGCATACTGGCAAAGATCACCGCACGGCGGATACCCCAAGAATCGTTCCCTCGGACAAGCGAGAGTTAGGGCAGCGACTACAGATAATCTGCTGTCCCGGCCCGGACATTTAGCTTAGGAGTAAAATCGAGATGCGCGTCCGCAAGCTGTCTAGAGCAAGCAACTCGCCAACGGATGAGGGTGCGACGACCCCTACGAGTTCCAAGAGTCTCCGATGATGCGGGGCTTTGCTGCCCGATGAGAAGAATGCTCCGAAAGATACGACAGAGCGATGGCCAAGACGAACGCGCTAAACCGCCGCGGTTTCAATCACGCCGGTTCAAAGGCCGCCATAGCGATCGTGAACATTCGATGGTTTGTGTTCGCTTGCCGCCATGACGAAATCGCGCGGGATCTATCCGACAGACGTCGCAGCGGTGATCAGGAAGCTCAAACAGAAAGGTGTCCCGGTACGACCCTATCTTGTGGCGCAACCCTCCTAAAACAATCGGCTCCGCAAATCGCAAACAAAGGTAAGAGGCCCTTCGAAGAAGCGGGCATGCTCAATGCGCTGCAGGTCGTGAACGGGGGCTATAATATTTTAAAGGTGCGCGCGATTCTCAATTACTATCGCAAGCTGTACCGGCAGGAGGGGAGGCACTAAGGGGGTTAGTTATTTCACGACGATCCTCCCCGCGCTTTTTTACGCCCGCCGCGTTCCGCCTTCGGCTGCGGCTTGGCTTTGTCCAGGCTCTGCTTGAGCGCCGCTAGAATATCGATCACCTGTCCCCGCGCCGGCGCCCTTGGCGGTACCGTGATCTCCCGGCCTTGGGATTTCTCCTCGATCATCTCCAGCACTTGGGCTCGGTAGACATCGCTGTAGTTTTCCGGCTCGAACTCCGGGTTGGATAATTTCTCGACCAGTCCGGTGGCCAGCTCGAACTCCTCGGGCGTGAGCCGCGCGCCGTCGCTCTTGGCAATCGCGCCGAAGTCGCGCACCTCGTTGGCGTAAAACAACTGCTGCATGATCAGACCGCGCTGCGCGGAGCGGATCAGCACCAGCTTTTCCTTGTCGTGGCTCACCATTTCGGCGAGCGCGCCGCGGCCGACTTCCGCCATGGCGTCGGCGAGGAGACGATAGGCCTTCTCTCCGCCCGCGGCCGGCGCGAGGTAGTAGCTCCGCTCGAAAAAAACCGGATCGATCTTCTCCGTGGGGATGAACTCGCGCAGCTCGATGTTGCTGTTGGCCTCGAGATCGCCAAGGGTTCAGTACGTGCGCGTCACCGACGCCGAGCTCGAATCGCTGGAAGCCGTAGCCACGCACCAGCTCGTCGCGCTCGACGGTCTTGTTACAGACCGGACAGAGGAACTGGTTGCGGACGCGGGCGCCGCAGACAGCGTGCAGCAGATGGAAGCGGACGGTCAGATCTTTAACCGCGGAGTGGATTTCGACGGGGATCGCGACCAAACCGAATGAGAGGATACCGCGAGCGATAGGTCTGGCCATCCGTACAGCGTAACATGGCGGGGGCCGGCGCAGAGGCTGTCATTGGCTTACAGGAGGACCTTCTTCTACGGCGCGATATTATTACGCTGGATCACTTTCATTTTTGCCGTGACTTTTGTGATTTTTTTCGTTCGCTTTCAGTCATGTAGGTCCCGTGGCATATCTTTGCACCCGCGAACTTAGGGCTAATGATTCGTGTAATAAGGGTGGCCGCATGCTCAGTCTGATCTATTACGTAATAATCGGTCCTCCGCTCATTTGTGAAAACTAGCAGCGGTGGCGTTTCAATTTCAATCTTGTACTTATCCGAACTTCGGTTAGGCGCGCCCTTTCCCAAAAAGTCAAATTCGCAGTGGACTGTTTGTGAATGTCGAGTACAGCTTGTCAAGGAACCGTCTGTGTCTATAGTCTTTAGGCTCTCATCTGCTAACACGAGGTAACTCACGGTCATGATGCATTTGTAAAAGTGGAGATAAAAGTCGGCCGCAAAACCGACCTGCGGGATGACCAACACCAAGGGAAACCAAAACCAGGTTCCAATCTTCATAAATGACCTGAGTCCTTTCCGGAGACATTGATAACAAGCTCTTTGCTACTCCAATATGCTCTTGTTCTTGCTCTATGTTTTGCCTTGGCCTTGTGTCGTCGTCTGATTTTCAGCGCGTTTTTATGCCGAGCTAGATACTTTGCGGTCCTCTTTTTTTGAGAGCATTTCGGCGAACAATATTCCTGACGCTTCACCGCTGCAAAGATCCGTTTGCAGACGAGGCAGGTGCGTAGCCGATCACCTGCCTTTTGCAATAAATCTGTAACACTCATAAAAAACCTATCCCGCAGGGCTCTGCTGCGGTAACCTCTGCTGACCCTGCCATTACGGAATCGGAAAAGTGCGACCGACGGTGCTAGTCTAGAGATCCGCCAGGTGCGCGGAGCATCTCCTTTCATAAGCGTAGACATTCCTCGTTTCAGTTCCCTTTGAAGCTTTTTAAGTGTTCTTTTTGCAGGCGGATGCTCTAGATCGGCGATCGAGACTAGATCTGAAGCATGAGTCCAAAACGGTGGCATGGAAAAAACGATGACTTGGTCTCCCAAATCACGCCATCCAATCGTGAGCCCTGCCCCTCTTGGAGGCAACTCAGAAATATTTACCATCATGAACTCGAGCAACCAGCCCAATGGATTCAGCATTGAGTCCTGGCAAGCCATTACGTAGCGGTCGCTGAGAACCTCAACCGGAATCTCTTTAGTCGACTTCTTCATTCTCATCTTGGAGCGTGTAACAGTTATCAGCGCAGAACTGCTCTTTTGCCGTAGCAACATAAATGTTGATTATAACCGTATACACGACACGCAGACATAAGTAGCTTAATTGGGAAGCATGTTCAACGCTCTTCTCCTATACGGGTGGAACACGCTCGGTTAAGCGGTGGAAACGCAAAGCACAAACGGAAGGTCGGGATGAGTAAGCTTGACCAGTTTTGTGAGACGGTGCGATCCGCAGGATTTGAACCACCGAAAATAATCGTCGCAGACGGAGAGCTACAGCGGTTTGCCAGTAGCGGTAAACGCGCCGTGCAGATTGGGGGCGCTCCGTGAGTTTCGCGCCTCAGCATCTTGAAGACTTGCGACGTTCAGGACTGAGTGACGCGACTATTCAATTGATGGGTGTAGTGTCCCTCCCACCTGGCGAGATCAACAAATTGTCCGCCGGCGGGCTCTCCGGTGTCGAATCGGTCCTAGAATTTCCATATCCAAAAATCTCGGACTTTTCTCGCTATAAGCTGTTCCCTGCTCAAGGGGACATGAAATATTTTCAAAGAAAAGACAGCGGCAATCATCTTTATATACTTTCGCCGGTTCATGCGGTGCTAACTGATTTCCGAGAAAAGCTCTATTTTGTCGAGGGCGAAAAGAAAGCGGCTGCGGCGGTACAGCGTGGTCTCCATGCCGTGGGTTTTTCAGGTGTCTGGAATTGGAAAAACAAAGATAGCTGGAAGGGTATCGACGAGCTTCAGTTAATCCCCTTTGCTGATCGTGACGTTGAGATAATCCCGGACTCCGACACCTGGACACGGGACGATCTGCAACGCGCCGTCTATGCCTTCGGCAAATATCTCGAGTCTCGCGGTGCTAGGGCATTTGTCACACTTATCCCTCCAAACGCTTCTGGGAAGTTGGCCTTGATGATTTTTTCCTCGTCCATAGTGACGAAGATTTTCGGCAGCTCAAGAGACTCGATCTCAAACATCCAACGCTGGCCCAACACAAACAATGGTACGACGGCTGGAAAGAGAAGGCCGAAGGCCAGACTTACGACGGACTGCAGGGCAAGCCGCTATTCCTTCGCGAGGTCGAGCTGTATGCAGAGGCGGTAGAAGGCTGCGAACTGCTGATCGAGTTGTGCCGAGCCATCCGCCGGTATGTCGTCGCCGACAATGCGGATATTGTCGCTATGGCCTTGTGGTGTGTCCATGCCCATGGGATCGACGCCTTCGGTATTTCGCCATTTCTAAACCTGTCGTCACCGGAGAAGGGTTGCGGCAAGTCGACTACATTGACGGCCATATCCTATTTGCTGCCGCGTCCACTCTTGTCGGCGAGCGTCAGCCCCGCATCGATCTTTCGGGCGATCGAGCTTTACAAGCCGTCATTTCTGATCGACGAAGCCGACACCTTTGAAAACTTAAATGAGGATCTTCGCGGACTGCTTAACGCCTCGCACCTCCGTGCAACGGCGCAGGCTATCCGGATAGTCGGCGACAACCATGAGCCACGGACGTTTTCGACGTGGTGTCCCAAGGCGATCTCGCTAATCGGGCGCCTGCCGGCAACTCTCGAAGATCGATCGCTCGTTGTCGAAATGAAGCGGCGCCGGAACGATGAGGTGTGCGAGCGGTTTCGGCAATAGATCCGCATCCAGAGTTGGAACTGCTCGGCCAAAAAGCGGCGCGCTGGGTAAAAGACAATTTCAACCAACTCAAGCAGGCGAGGCCGACGATGGACGGAATCGACAACCGTCTTCTTGACAACTGGCTCCCTGTGCTGGCGATCGCCGATATTGCCCGCGGCGACTGGCCGAAATGGGTAAGGATAGCCGCAAGGCGATTTGTCGCCAAAGCTGCTGACCCGACGTCGGTCAAGGTGGAATTGCTGATCGACATGGCCGAGATTATGGGCCACGAAGATCGGATGTTTAGCGAGGATATGGTTATCGCGCTACATGCAATGGCCGATCGGCCGTGGCCGACATTTAGTCGCGGAAAGCCCATCACTCAGGTTCACATGGGCAGGATGCTCCACGGTTTCGGCATCAGGTCGAAAAACATCAGGATCAAGGATCGGCAAGCAAAGGGCTACGAGGCAACGGAGATCGGGACGGCTTTGAGCAGGTATGCACCTTCTGGCGACGCGTCCCAAGCGTCCCAAAAAATAAATGACAAGGAGATTGCTGAGTTACAGGCTATTTTTGGGACGAATCAATCCGTCCCAGAAGAAGCCGAGCCATCCCAAGCCAGATGGCCACGACGAACAGGGCTTCGATTGGATAAACGGGGAGCGGAAAGACGAGACATTGATGAGCAATGGACGCGAATTAAAGCCGAGCACGCAGCCAGACGAGCAAACGACAACTAAGGGTATCAACGCCGCCGAGGTGCTACGGATATTTCCCGGCGCGAGGGTAATCAAGGAAGGGGCGGAGAGCTAGAGTCGATGAACGACCCGATTAGCTCTTTGGCCGAAGCGCTAGCGGCGATAATCAAACCGATCGTCAAAGAGGCCGTCCGAGAGGCGTTGAGTCTCAATTCCCGTAGTGGCGCGGAATCGACGCCAGCAGATAAGTCTTTTCTGACGATCAAACAAGCGGCGGCAACCTCCGGGCTTGGCGCTTCCACCATCCGCCTAGCGATTCGCCGCAGAAATTTGCGAGCGCAGAAGGTTGGCCGGCGGGTGCTGCTCAAAAAAACTGATCTGGAACATTTCCTGGAGGCGAACCCGATTGAGGCGATAGCAGAGCGGTATTGACATGAATAGGTCATTATGTCATAATGACATTATGACTAAGAAGGAGTTTAAAGCGATTCGAGGACGGATCGAATTTAGTCAGGCGAGGTTAGCCAAGGAACTTGGAGTGACATTGCGAACGGTCGCTAGATGGGAACGCGGCGAGTTTCCTATACCGCGTGTCGCGGAACTGGCCCTGCGGAATTTGGTCCGAGAGTCACTAACGGAAACAATTCCGTGGGAAAAGCTCAAGAAAGACATGAAGCTGTAAGGAGCTTTGAATCATGGCCAAAGGTATATACGAGCGCAAAGGCAATAACGGCGACGTGACTTATTACATCCGCTATCAGGTGGACGGTACGGACATAAAAGAGCGAGTGGGGAGAAGGTCGCGAGGTTTTACGCGGGAACTAGCGAAGGATGCATTGAACTCACGATTAGGCGACATAGCGCAAGGGCATTTTAACTTGGAGAAGGTGCGAAAGCCGGTGCCATTTTCTAAGTTGGCGGAAAAGTATCGCGAGTTTGCCGGCGGATACAAGAGAGGGTGGGGGACGGAAAAGTATATCGTTGAAGAGTTTGCGTCACTCTTCGGCGACACTCCGCTGGCGCAGATCACAACGTGGCAGATCGAGAAGTGGAAAGCGGAAGAGGGGAAGCGACTAAACCCGGTTACCGTGAATCGCCGTTTGACAGTGATCAAGCATATGTTCAAGAAGGCCGTCGAGTGGGATCTTGTTAAGAGTAACCCGGCAACGTCGGTCAAAAGATTTTCAGTGACAAGCGAGCGCACAAGATTTCTGACGGAGCAGGAAATTAAAGCTTTGCTTGAGGACTGTGAGAAAATGGTCACATCACCCTGGCTTTTGCCCTTGGTGAAACTGGCTTTGAATACCGGGATGAGACAAGGCGAATTGCTAAAGCTCAAATGGGAGAACGTGGACTTAGAGCGGGAGTCGATTACGATTATTCAGAGCAAAACGCTACGGCGAAAGACCATCGCCATCAATCAGCAAGCGCGAGAGGCATTGAACTGGCTGCAAGAGAATCGTTACGGTGAGCTTCTCTTCATGTGGCCGTGGGGCGATCCGATCGGTAAGGTTACAGTCTACGATGCCTTTAAAAAAGCCTGTAGTGCGGCAAAGATCGACGATTTCCGTTTCCATGACCTTCGGCATACCTTCGCGTCTCATCTCGTTATGGCGGGCGTGGATTTGGTCACAGTGAAGGAGTTACTCGGCCATAAGACAATCAACATGACAAACCGCTACACTCACCTTGCCCAAGAGCACAAAGCGCAAGCGGTGGCGAAGCTCGAAGATCGTTACAAGGTGGCGGAGAGTGGAACGCAAAGCGCAACCGTGTCACCGGAAATGAAAGAGGCAATCAACGCGGTTTTCACGCCGAAGTTGGAACAAAACCGGAACATTTTTTTAGTGAGAAGAGGGCGAGGACTTGGAATCTTGAGTGATTTCAACGACGGAATGGAGGCGGCGAGCGGATTCGAACCGCTGCATCGAGGTTTTGCAGACCTCTCCCTTAACCACTTGGGTACGCCGCCTTGAGCCGTAGCTAACATGAACTTTTCACCACTTGCAACCGCGGCGCAAATTATTGACAACCCAGGGTGAAACACGTAATTAACCAGATGAATCGGGAGTTTCCTTATGGCCACGATGATCACCAGCGACTGCATCAATTGCGGCGCATGCGAACCCGAATGCCCGAACAATGCTATCAGCCAGGGTGATCCGGTATACGTCATCGATCCGCTGCTGTGCACCGAGTGCGTCGGCTTCCACGATTATGAGGCCTGCGCAGCGGTGTGCCCGGTGGACGTCTGCGTCACCGATCCGAACAACATCGAATCTGAAGAAGCGCTGGTCGCGCGCGCTCGCTCCTTGCATCCGCAAACCGACTTTGGGGAAAACTTCCAATCGCGTTTCCGCAAGGCCGTCAGCAATGGCGCGGCGGCGCCCGCGCCCGTGCCCGCCCCCGCGCCAGCGGAGGTTCATGCGGCGGCGCCGCAGGAGGTTAGCGCCGCGAAATCCGCCGGCCCCGCGCCCGAGCCTACAGCGGCGCCTGCCGCGCCCGCGCCGGCCGCTAAAGTCGCTCCTGCGGCGACGCCCAAACCCGCTCCCGCCAAAAAAGAGATCAAGCCGAAGAAAACTTTCCCCAAGGAGTTGCCTGTCAGCTTTGAAGAAGCTTCGAAGAAACACGGGGGAGGCGCGGGAAATATGCCAGGCGCGCTCAAGCTCGCGATCATCCTACTCCAGCCAGTGATCGGCGCCTTGCCGCACAATACGAAGAAGCGGCTCGAGGACGCGCTGCAGACGCCGCTCTTTACCGCGGCCGGAAGCACGGCGGTCAACATCGTTCACAATGCCGTGCTCTATCCGCTCGCCTTCATGGCGGTCGCCGCCGCGGTGCAAGGACCGCAGGTGATTTTCAGCCAGGACATCAACAACTACGTCTTGTTGGGGCTGCTGCTGGCGGTGCTCGAAGGAATATTTCGCTTAAAAGATGGAATCTTCGGCGCCAAGCCCGCCAGTGAAATGACTTTTCCGCCATCTTTTTACGGCGCGCCGCTGGCGATTGTGGTGGCGCCATTTTTGAAAAAATACACCGGTGTGATCCGCGAGATTCCAGTGCCCGTAGAGGGCTTCTATTCCAAGGGGTTCGTCGATAAGCTGGAGCGCGAACGGCGCTATGGCAACGTCTACACGGTGGAAGACCAGGGCGGCGCGTTTCTCGTGCGCATGGAGTTTCCTCGGCGGATGCCGGATATCGGCATTGCCAAGCGCGAGCAGCTACCCGACGAGCTGCCGGACTATGACTACGATTTGGAGCTGCAGGATGGGCAGCTGACGGTCAGAGGCAAATGCACGGATGAGGCGGTGCGGAAAATCTCTGCGAGCGTCGGTGCCTTCCCGCCGGAATTTGTCACGGTCATCCCCTTTCGGCAGAAGACCTCCGGGTTTGTCCACCGTTACGACGACAAGCTTCTCGAGATTCTGGTCGAGAAGGCGTAGTTTTTTACCGCGGAGCACGGCGATCGCTCACCAAGCCGATTCAAAACCGAACTCGATCCAAAAGCCACAGCTCGACAACGACGCTTGTAATTTTTTTGCGTCCATCGATCCGCTGCGGTTTCGCCCGATGAACATCGCCGATCTCGACGAGGTGATGACGATCGAGAGATCTTCGTTTCGCTTCCCCTGGAGCGCGGGCTTTTTTCGCCAGGAGCTTCAAGTTGCCTGTGCCCGTTCGATTCTCGCGGAGGCGGACGGGAAAATCATCGGTTACGTTCTCTTCTGGCTTCTCCCCGGCGCCCTCGATATTCACAATATAGCCGTCCATGCCGACTATCGCCGCCGCGGCGTCGCCCGCATTCTCCTCGGGCGCGTGATCCATGAGGCAAGGTGCCAGTCGATAACGCGCGTGTTACTTGAGGTTCGGACGTCCAACCTACCGGCCCAAAAGCTTTATGAGGCGATGGGTTTCTGCGCGACGGGCGTCCGCAAAGGTTACTACTCCGACAACGGCGAGGACGCTTTGGCGATGGCGCTGGAGCTCGGCCCATAGGTAGGGCCGCATATCGCGAGCGCCGGCGCGACAACTTAATTACTGCCATGATATTTTAGGTCTAAACGATTGGAAACTGCTCAGATTATCTAGTCTGGGCCGCTTCCCTTGACTGTCTCTCCCTCGCGGGTGTATAAATTAAATGTTGGTTAACTGTTTTTAGCGGTCAGCATTATCGACCGCTAATTTTTTTGAAGGCGCCAATCAGCGGGGCGGATGAGAGCTGCATGGTCGAAAAGTTCCAGCAAAAAATTCCGGTCCACTGTCCGCCCGCTCAAGTCGCCTTCGCCCCTTCCTTTTCGCACGACAATCAGCCTTACAGCAGTCTCCGTCAATTCAATCGGCAAGAATGCGGTCCAGCGATCGAAAGTTTCGATTCAGGAGGAAACCAGTATGTTTAAAGTCGGCGAAAAGGTGGTATACCCCGCCCACGGGGTTGGTGAGATCGAGGCGATACGAAGCCACGTCATATCGGGCACCGAGAAGAAATTCTATATGCTGCGCATTCTCGAGACCGATATGAAAATCATGATTCCCATCGATAACGTCGATTCCGTCGGACTGCGGAAGATTATCGACCGCGCGATGGTCACCAAAGTGTACAAGGTGCTCCGCCAGAAAAAAGTCGAAACCGATCAGCAAACCTGGAATCGCCGCTACCGCGAGTATACCGAAAAGATCAAGACCGGCTCCATCCTCGAAATCGCGAAAGTTTTGCGCGATCTCTTCGTTTTGAAAGGCGACAAGGAGCTTTCCTTCGGAGAGCGGAAAATGCTCGACACGGCGCGCAACCTTCTGGTCAAGGAGCTTTCGATCGCCCGTTCCCACTCGGAAGAGAAAATCATGGAGGAGCTCCGCCATATTTTTACGCACTGAGCGGAGTCGATTGAACAGTTTTCCAAGAGCCGAGAGCGTTCCTCTCGGCTCTTTTGTTTTGATCCGATGAAAAGAGCGACCGCCATCGTCCTTGCCGCCGGTGCCGGCCTGCGGCTCGGCGGCGATATCCCGAAAGCCTACCAGCCGGTCGCCGGGCGCCCGTTGGCGCTGCGAACTCTCGACCGGATGTTTGCGACGCGTTCGGTCGATGCGGCGATCGTCGTCGTTGCCGCCGACGAAACCGCGCGGTGCGAAGCGCTGCTCCGCGCCGACCCGACGTTGCGCAGCCGCCGGTGGTCGCTTCAGAGCGGCGGCGCGACCCGCCAGCAGTCGGCGAGACGGGGCTTGGAGCGGGTCGGCTCGGATAGCGAGATCGTGATTCTTCACGACGCTGCGCGGCCGTTTGTTTCCGCTGCGCTGATCGATCGCTGCGTCGAGGCGGCGGCGGAGAAGGGGGCGGTGGTCGTCGGTCTGCCGGTGCGCGATACGATCAAGGCGGTCGCGCCGGAGCGCTGGATCGAATCCACGCCGGACCGAAGCGCGCTCTGGGAAATTCAAACGCCGCAGGTTTTCCGGCGCGAGTTGATCGTTGCGGCGCACGAGCAAGCGGAACGCGACGGCGCGCAGGTGACCGACGACGCGATGGTCGTCGAGCGCACCGGCGCGCGAGTCTACGTGCTCGAGGGCGAGCGGACAAATTTTAAGATTACCGTGCCGGAGGATCTCTGGCTCGCGGAGCTCATGATCCGCGAAGGGCGAGCGCCTTAAAGGATTTGCGCGTTGAGCGCTTCGTTCAAGCTGCCGCTTCGAAACCCCTGCAAATCGAGACTCACGAAGCGAAAGCCCAGCTCCTTAAATTTTTTCACGACCGCGTCTCGCGTGGTTTTTTCAAACAGGCGGTCGATTTCGTTCTGCGCAACTTCGATTCTCGCCAGGTCGCCGTGATAGCGCACGCGGAACTCCCGGAAGTGAAGCTGCTTCAAGAACAGCTCGCAGCTCCCGACTTGCTTCAGCCGCTCCAGGTCGATGGCGGTGCCGTAGGGAAAACGCGAAGACAGGCATGGGCTCGACGGCTTGTCCCAGGTGGGCAGGCCGAGCCCGCGGCTGTAACGCCGGATATCGTCTTTGGTCATGCCCGCTTCCACCAGCGGATGGCGCACGCCCCATTGGTCGGCGGCCTTGAGTCCGGGCCGGTGATCTTGCAAGTCGTCCAAGTTGGTTCCGTCGACGATGGTTGCGATGTCGAGCTTGTCGGCCTCGGCGCGGCAGATGCGATAGAGCTCGTCTTTGCAAAAAAAACAGCGATTGACCGGATTTTGCGAGAAGGAAGGATTCTCGAGCTCGTGTGAATTCAAGACGATGTGGCGGCAGCCGAGCTCCGCGGTAAACGCCTTGGCGGCGTCGATCTCGCCGGGAGGCGCCGAGGGCGAGCTCGCGGTCAGCGCCACCGCTCCGTCGCCGAGGCTCATGTGCGCGGCTTTGAGAAGAAAGGTCGAGTCGACGCCGGCGGAGAAGGCGACCAGCAGACCGGCGTGCTCGCGCAAGATGCGGGTCAGTTGTTCGAATTTTGCGTCCATCGCTTGTCACCGAACAGATCCGTGCTCAAGTAATGCTCGCCTTTATCCGCGAAGATCGTCACGACCACGTGGCCTTTGCCGAGTTGCCTCGCGACTTTGAGCGCCGCGCAGCACGCCGCGCCCGACGAGATCCCGACCAGCAGGCCTTCCTCGGCGGCCAGGCGCCGGCTGTGAGCGGTCGCCTCTTCATCGCTCACCGCAATGACTTCATCGAGGACCTGCCGGTTGAGCACCGCGGGAATAAATCCCGCGCCGATGCCCTGGATCTTGTGAAAACCTGGCTCGCCGCCCGAGATCACCGGCGAGGCGCCCGGCTCCACGGCGCAGACGCGCACACCCTTCATTTTTTCTTTCAGTACTTCGCCGACGCCGGTGATCGTTCCGCCGGTGCCCACGCCGGCGACGAAGGCGTCAATGCGCTTGAACTGCTTGAGCAGCTCGACGGCGGTTGTTTTGCGGTGCATTTCCGGATTGGCCGGATTGTTGAATTGCTGCGGCATGAAATAATCGCCGTGCTCCTGCATCAGCTCTTCGGCTTTGTGGATCGCGCCGCCCATGCCCTTGGTGTCCGGCGTGAGAATCAGCCGCGCGCCATAGGCGCACAGCAGGCTGCGCCGCTCTTCGCTCATGGTGTCGGGCATGGTGAGAATCAACCGGTAGCCTTTCACCGCCGCGATCAGAGCGAGACCGATGCCGGTGTTGCCGCTGGTCGGCTCAACGATCGTCGCGCCCGGCTTGAGCTTGCCCTGTTGCTCGGCGCTTTCGATCATGTTGAGGCAGATGCGATCTTTAACCGAACCGCCCGGGTTGAACGACTCCATTTTCGCCCAGACTTCAGCATCGTTCTTGCCGACGAGCGCTTTCAGTTTGATGACCGGAGTCGAGCCGATAAGATCCAGAACGGATCGGGCGCCATTCAAGTTTGCCAACGGTTTCACTCGTCTTTCTTAAAAGGTGTGGAAAATCTGAATAGACTTTGGTGAAATGCTATAGCTTCGATTTATCGTTGTCAATGAAATCGCTTTCATCCGGCGCTATCGCCGGCGCTCCAGCGCAAATCTGCGCGATCTTCCCGGGCGCGCTCGGGGATTTCATTTGCTTCCTGCCGGCTTTGCACGCGCTTGGGCAAGAAGGGCTGATCGATCTTTACGCGCGGAGTGAATTTAGCGACTTGGCGCCTGAAGGCGTCACGGTCCGGTCGCTGGAGTGTTCGGAGATCGGCGAGTTATTCCGGCCCGAGCAGGCGGCGCGCGCCGCGCAAAACCGCTTTTGCCGGTACGCTGCGCGTGTATTCGTGGCACGGGAGCGGCAATCCGGAGTTTGTCCGGCGCCTCGAAGCGATCACCGGCGGTAAAGCGCGATGCTTTGCGTTCCGTCCGGCTTACGCACGAGGCCACCAGGCCGATTATTACCTCGGCTGCGTGCGCCCTCACGCCGCGCGCTCGCGGCCGGCAACGATCAACGTTGGCGCGGAAGCGATTCGATGGCGCGAGGATTATTGGACAAAGCATTCCCTTGAGAACCGTCCGGTGCTGACCGTCGCTCCGGGCAGCGGCGCGCGCGAGAAAAACTGGCCGGCGCAATTTTTCGCCACGGTTGTCGAGTGGTGGCGCAATGCGACCGGCGGAGAAGTTCTGTTGCTGATCGGCCCGGTCGAACAGGAACTGGGCGGACTTGACCTGCTCTTTGAGCGCTGCATCGTCGCCGAAGATTTGAGTCTGGCGCAAGTTGCGGCGGCGCTGGCCGGAAGCGTTCTTTATCTCGGCAACGATAGCGGCATATCGCATTTGGCCGCAGCGCTCGGCGTTCGAGCCGTCGCGCTTTTCGGCCCCTCCGATCCCCTCCAGTGGGCGCCGCGCGGCAACAAGGTCGTCGTGCTGCGGCGCGGTCTCGCCTGTTCACCGTGCGGCGGGCAAGCGATGAAAATCTGTCCGCACCGCGCTTGCTTGCGTGAATTCTCCGCGCAAGAGGTGATCTCCGCGATGGCGCGCTTGCCTGAGGTCGTTAGCTTGACAAGGTAGGGGGCAGGGATTAGAGTTTCAGCAGGTAATTTGCTGAATATTAAACCAGTTCTTTGCGAATGGCCGGCGCTTGAGGGTACGCGCCGTGGGTGGACAAGAATAGCGTCTCCGCACTCGACGTGCCGCCTGAAAGTCTCTCGGGTTCTTTAAATCCGCGCGGCTTTCAGGCTTTTTTTCGTTTCGGCCCGGAGTCTTCATATGGCCAAGGAAGAAGAGAAGACGATAGAAGGCAAGGGATTCACCGTCCAGGATCGACGCCGTTTCTCGCCTGAGACGGGCGAAGCGCGCGAGAACGCACCCGAGCAAGCGGCCGCGGCGCCCGACGCTTCGGCCAAGGTTCAAAGCGAAGAGCAAGCCCACGCCGCCGCGGAGGAGCCGCTCCCGGAGATCAATTTCTCGGCATTCGTCATCAGTCTAAGCACCCAGGCGCTGATGCACTTAGGCGAGATCGCCAATCCGATCAGCGGCAAAGTCGAGATCGACGTGCCGGTGGCGAAGCAAATGATCGATATCATTGTCATGCTCCAAGACAAGACGCGAGGCAATCTGAACGCCAGTGAAGACCGGCTGATGGAAGATATTCTCTTCGATTTGCGCATGAAATACGTCGAGGCCGTGAAGAAGCGATAGGAGTCGTTGATGGGCTGGAAGAACATCTGGGGTGGTGGCGTGAGCGTCAAAGGAGCCATTTTGGTCGCTTTGACCTCTCTGGTGGTAGGGCTCGGCATCAGCGGCAGCCTGGATTGGTTGGCGCCCAGCCGCGCAGTCAATCTACTCGGCGAGGCCGCCAAACCCGACCCGCGCCCCGTGACCGGCTTGCCGGATTTTGTGAATCTCGCCAAAAACATCAGACCGATCGTCGTCAATATATCCACAACCCAGATGAGCGAAGGTCGCGGCGGGCCGCAGGAGTTCAGCAGCCCCTTCGGCGAGGAAGATCCATTCAACGATTTTTGGCGGCGGTTTTTTGGCGGTCCGATGCCGCGCGGCCCGCAGCGCCAGCGCAGCCTGGGCTCCGGTTTTATCATCGATGCCGACGGCTCGATCCTCACCAACAACCACGTGGTCGAGAATGCATCCAAGATCGTCGTCAAGCTTTCGGATGACTCAGGAGTACGAGGCCAAAGTCATCGGCCGCGATCCGAAAACCGATATCGCGGTGATCAAGATCGACGCGAAGGGCGCTCTCATCGCGGCGAACTTCGGCGACTCCGACACGCTGGAAGTGGGCGAGTGGGTGGTCGCCATCGGCAATCCGTTCGGCCTCGACAGCACGGTGACTTCCGGGATCGTCAGCGCCAAAGGCCGGCACATCGGCCAAGGGCCCTACGACAACTTCATTCAAACCGACGCCTCGATCAATCCCGGCAATTCGGGCGGTCCGCTGCTCAATTTGCGCGGCGAAGTCGTCGGCATCAATACCGCGATTTTCAGCCGCACCGGCGGCAATATCGGCATCGGCTTCGCCATTCCCATCAACCTGGTCAAGGAACTGCTGCCGCAGCTGCGCGGCAAGGGCAAGGTCGTGCGCGGTTATCTCGGCGTGTTGATCCAGAAAGTCACGCCCGAAATCGGCGAAAGCCTCGGCATGGACAAAAGCTACGGCGCGCTGGTGGCCAACGTCTCGAAAGACGGACCGGCCGAAAAAGCCGGCGTGAAAGTCGGCGACGTGATCGTCGAATTCGACGGCAAGGAAGTGAAGGACTCCGCCGACTTGCCGATCATCGTGGCGCGCACTCCGGTGGACAAGAAAGTGCGCATGAAAGTGCTCCGCGACAAAAAGGAGATGTTTCTCAACGTCGCGGTGGGCGAGCTCAAGGACGAAGAGGTGGTCGCGACCGCGCCCGAGAAAGGCGAGCTCGGCCTCACGGTGCAGCGGCTTACGCCGCAGATGGCCGAAAGCCTGGGCGTGGAAAAGGTCGAGGGCGTGGTCGTCGCCGCCGTGGAGCCGGCAAGCGCCGCCGATGAGGCGGGCATCCGTCGCGGCGATATCATCGTCGAAGTCGACCGCAAGGCGGTGCGCAGCGTCGAGGACTATAAAAAAGCCGTCGCCGGAGCGCGCAAGGGGCGCGGCGTGCTGTTCCTGGTGCGGCGCGGCGAGAGCACGTTGTTTCTCGCTCTCAAGCCGCAGCGCTGATTTTTCGCTGATCGCTTTTTGAGAAACGAGGCGCGCCGCACGGCCGGCGCGCCTCGTTTCATTGCTTTTGCATCCGTTCTGCGCGAGAATCGACTTACCTTGAGGCGTCGCGTTTGAAGAAATCCAATCTCCGCATCTTCAGCATCGCTCTGGTCGCGCTCCTCGTCATCACCTCCAGCGGCTTGGTTTTAGGCGCATGGTACTTACGACAGCTCGAGGACACGGTTACGGAAAAGTTCGAAGGGCGGAAATGGTTCTTTCCTTCGAAGATCTATTCCGACAGCTATCTGCTCTACGTCGGCATCAACCTGCGGGTCGAAGAGCTGACCGATAAGCTCCGCCGGCTCGGCTATTTCGAAACTCAGGGCCCGCCCAGGCGCAAGGGGGAATACCGCGTCGCGCGCGGCGCCGTGGAGATTTTTCTCCACGATTTCGCTTTTCCCACCGAGCAGCGCGAGGGCGTGCCGGTGCGGATCTCGATGCAGGGCGCGACTGTTGCGCGCATCGAAAATCTCGCCACCGGCAAGGATATGTTCGATCTCGAGCTCGAGCCTGAGCTGGTGACCGGCCTGTACGAACGCATCTGGCAGGAACGCAAGGTGGTGCAGCTCGCCGACGTTCCGCCGCTGTTCGTGAAAGCGGTGCTCGCGATCGAGGACGAGCGCTTTTACAGCCACAGCGGCATCGATCCGATCGGCATTTTGCGCGCGCTGTGGGTGAACGCCTGGAGCATGAGCTATCAGCAGGGCGGCAGCACGCTCACGCAGCAGCTCATGAAAAATTTTTTCTTGAGCGACGAGCGCACCTTCAGCCGCAAGATTCCCGAAGCCGTTATGGCGCTGATCGCCGAGCGCAAGTATCCCAAAGAGACGATCCTGGAAAACTATCTCAATGAAATCTATCTGGGCCAAAGAGGCTCGCAGGGAATTTTCGGCGTGTCCGAGGCGGCGCAGTTTTATTTCGCCAAGCCGTTGAGCGATTTGAGCGTCGGCGAGTCCGCGCTCCTGGCCGGGCTGATCCGCGCGCCGAACCGGCTGTCGCCGTACCGCAGCACCGAAGCCGCAACCAAGCGCCGCAACGTGGTTTTGGCCAAGTTGTTCGATCGAGCGCGATCATCACGCGCAAGCAATACGATGCCGCGGTGCGCGAGAAACTTCCGGCGCGCGCACTCGTCAAGGTGACCAACGACGCGCCGTTCTACGTCGATTATCTGCGGCGCGAGCTCGACGAGAACTACTCGCACACCGTGCTGACCAAAGAAGGACTGCGGATCTTCAGCAGCCTCGATCTGCAGCTCCAGCGCAAGGCGGAGCGCGCGCTCGTCGAAGGGCTCAAAAAGCTCGAGGCGGCGCATCCGGCGCTGCGCCGCAAAACCGACGACGACAGCCTCGAAGGCGCCATCATCGTGATCCGCCCGCAAACCGGCGAGATCAAGGCGATGGTGGGCGGCAGAAATTATCAAAAGTCGCAGTTCAATCGAGTCTTTCAGGCCAAGCGCCAGCCGGGGTCGATTTTTAAGCCGTTCGTCTTCCTGGCGGCGCTCATGTATGGCGGCCAGAGCGGCACGAGATACACCCCGGAGACCGTTGTCAACGACAGCCAGTTCACCTGGAGCTACGACGGCAAAACATGGCAGCCGAACAACTACAACAACGATTACTTCGGCGCGGTGACCTTTCGCCGCGCGTTGGAAAGCTCGCTCAATTCCGCCACGGCGCGGGTCGCGCAGGACGTCGGCATCCGGCGCGTGCGCGAAATCGCTCATCGCATGGGCATTCAGAGCTCCTTGCCGCCGGTGCCGTCGCTCGCCCTGGGCTCGGCGGAGGTGACACCGCTCGAAGTCGCCGTAGCGTTCTCGACCTTGGCCAACGGCGGCGTGCGCACGCGGCCGCTGGCGGTCAAACTGGTGATGGACCAAAGCGCGCAGCCGTTGGAAAAGCGCGACGTGCGCGTCCAGCAGGTGATCAACCCGCAGCTCGCCCACATGATGAATTATCTTCTCAAAGGCGTTTTTGACCGCGGCACGGCGACGGCCGCGCGCCGCATGGGCTTTACCCGGCCCGCGGCCGGGAAGACGGGCACGACCAACGACTACAAAGACGCCTGGTTCGTCGGCTACACGCCCGACCTGCTCGCGGTGGTGTGGGTCGGGTTTGACGGTCAAAGCAAGTTGAATCTGTCGGGCGCCGAAGCAGCGCTGCCGATCTGGACCGAATTCATGAAGAGCGCGACGGCGAACATGCCGGTGACCGATTTTGTCGTGCCCGAGCCCATGGTGGAAAGCGAAGAAAGCGTCGCCAGCCGATGCGCTCCGTCCGCCGCCGAAGGGGAGTTGGCGGCCGCTTGTCCGCCGGCCGCGCCTTCCCGTCCATTTCGCGAGGCGCTATGAGCGTCGCGGGCCGGAGAGATCGTCGAATCCTTCTCGCCGGCGCGGCGCTTGTGCTGGCGACGGCGCTCGCCGCCTGCGCGCCGCAGCGCCCTTACCGCGCGCCGCTGCCGCCAAGCCGCGTTCCAATCCCGCCGTCGCAACCGCTGCCGCCGCCTCCCAGCGCCGCCGGAAACGGTTTCCAAGCCGCTGCCGCCTGACCCTAAGATTCGCGAGCAGGATCTCAAATCCAAAGCGCCGCCGGTGTTGCCGCCGTCGGCCAAGGAGCCTGAGCGCCGTCCCGCGCCCGATAGCGCCGGTGGTGCCGCCGCCGCCTTTGGCCGACGACAGCTCCTTGCTCGCCAAGATTACTCCGGGAGTCTCGCCACAGCGCGCCGCATCCTTGCGGCTAACCGACGAGGGCAGCAAGCTGCTCGATGCCGGCGAGCCGGCCAAAGCGCTCGACTCGTCTTGAAAGAACCATCGTCATCGATGCGACCAATCCTTACGGGTATTTTTATCTCGCCAAGGCCCAGTATCGTCTCGGGCGCTACGGCGAATCGCTCAATTTTCTCGCCGTCGCCGAGTCGCGGCTGAGCGCCGAGCCCTTCTGGCTCGCTGAAGTGCATGCGCTGCGCGGCGAGAATTATCGCGCTCAGGGGCATTTGCAGCGCGCCGAGGCGAGCTACCAGCAAGCGCTGCGCCTCAATTCCGGCAACCGCACGGCCAACGACGCGCTGGCGCGCTTGCATGTTGAACCCGCGCCCGCGAGCAGATAAGTTTTCCCTTCATGCTGGTTCTCGGCGTCGAAACTTCATGCGACGACACCGCCGCCGCGGTGTTGCAAGACGGCCGTACGATCCTCGCCAACATCGTCTCGTCGCAAGACCAGGTGCATGGTCCCTACGGCGGCGTGGTTCCCGAGCTCGCCTCGCGCCAGCACATCCAGAACGTCATGCCGATCGTCGACACGGCGCTCAAGACAGCCGGCGCGACGCTCAAAGATCTCGACGGCATGGCGGTCACCTACGGTCCGGGTCTGGTCGGCTCGCTGCTCGTCGGCTTGTCGCTGGTCAAAGGAATCGCGTTTCGCACCGGGATTCCCTACGTCGGCGTAAATCATCTCGAAGCCCATCTGCTGGCTATCCAGCTCGAGCACCGGGTGCCGTTTCCCTACATCGCTTTGCTTGCTTCGGGCGGCCACACCTTGCTCTATTGCGTCCGGGAAGTGGGTGATTACGTTCATCTCGGCGGCACGCGCGACGATGCGGCGGGCGAAGCCTACGACAAAGTCGCCAAGATGATGGGCCTTGGCTATCCCGGCGGGCGAGTGATCGATCAACTGGCGCAAAGCGGCAATCCGAACGCGATTCGCTTCCCGCGCGCCAAAATCAAAAGCGGCGCCTTCGAGTTCAGCTTCAGCGGCATCAAGACTGCGGTGTGGCACTATCTCAAATCGGTGCCTGAAGAAGAATGGCGCGAACGATCAGCCGATATCGCCGCCAGCTTTCAGGAAGCGGTGGCGGAGATGCTGGTCCGCCCGGCGATCAAAGCCGCGAGCGCGAACGGTGTGGAGCGCATCGTGCTTTCCGGCGGCGTTGCCGCCAACAGCCGTCTGCGCTCGAAGATGAAAGAGGAGGCGGACGCGGCGGGCTTGGCGGTGTTCTGTCCCGCGCCCAAGTTTTGCACGGACAACGGCGCGATGATCGCGCTCGCCGGCGATCACTGGCTCCGGCGCGGGCGGCGCGACGATTTTCGGCTCAACGCGGACGCCGATCTGACGCTCTAATACGGTTTCATGTTCAAGGTTCAAGAGTTCAAAGGGTCGTCATGACCCTGTACGAAGAAGTTCGCGCGGCGCTGCGCGAGACCGAGCTCCGGCCGAAAAAAAGTTTGGGGCAAAACTTTTTGATTCACGACCGGGTGATCGACACGATCGCGCGCCTGCTCGATTTGTCGCCAGGCGAGGAGGTCTTGGAGATCGGCCCCGGCCTCGGGTTTCTCACCCGGCGCCTGCTCGAAAGCGGCGCCAAGGTGTGGGCCGTGGAGGTCGACCCGCTGCTGGTGGCGCGCCTGCGCCGCGCCGCCGTTTGGCGCCGATCCGAAGCTCGAGCTGATTCACGGCGATATTTTGGAAATCGCTCTGCCCGATGCGCTGCCCGGCCGCAAGATCAAGCTCGCCGGCAACCTGCCGTACAGCGTTTCCACTCCGGTGCTGTTTCGCATTTTCGAATGGCGCGCGCATTTTTCCATTCTGGTGTTGATGGTACAGCGCGAAGTCGCCGAGCGCATGGCGGCGCGCCCGGGCACCAAAGAATACGGCGCGCTGTCGATCTGGTGCCAGGTTCATGGGCGGATCGTGGCGAAGGCGGCGGTGTCGCCGGAGGCGTTTTTCCCTCGTCCGAAGGTGCGCTCGACAGTGCTGAAGATCGAGTTGTTTCCCGAGCCGTTGATCGACGCGGTGGAGTCGTCGGCGCTGCGCGGGCTGGTGCGCGCCGCTTTCGGCCAGCGGCGTAAAACCCTCGGTAACGCGCTGGGCGCCTGGTCGGCGGGCGGGCGCGCGGAGATCGAGAATTTTTTGCGCGCCCAGGGCGTCGATTCCCAACGCCGCGGCGAAACGCTCAGCGTCGAGGAATTCATCAAGCTCGCGCGCGCCGCGCGCCGCCAATCCTTGCCGACGGCTGGCAATGAATCTCAGTCCAAGAATCGCTAACTCACTAATTCACTAACTCACGACTCACTCTTCCGATGCCCGAGCTTCCTGAAGTCGAAACCGTGTGCCGCAGCCTGCGGCCGCATCTGCTCGGTCGAACCATCCGCCGGGTGCGCGTGCTGGAGCCGCGCCTGCGCGTGCCGGTCGATGCGCGCGCGCTTCGCGCCCTGGCCGGAACGCGGATCGATACCATTACTCGGGTTGCCAAGTACATCTTGCTGAACTTATCGGGTGACGCCGTCTGGCTCTTTCATCTCGGCATGTCGGGAAAGCTGATCTGTGTGCAGCCCGAAGTGCCGCGGCGCAAGCACGATCACATTATTGTCGAGCTCGACGGCGGCGCGGAGCTGCGCTATCACGATCCGCGCCGGTTCGGCTTGTCGCTGGTGGCTAA
This sequence comes from uncultured delta proteobacterium, assembly GCA_963745035.1. Lineage (GTDB taxonomy): Bacteria > Desulfobacterota > Binatia > UBA9968 > UBA9968 > DP-20. The sequence goes on from CAVUVW010000014.1 coordinate 964,069, forward strand.
GAAGAACCGTCTCGGCGAGCTGGCGCAGCTCCGCCACGTGGGACTCGATCCCTTCGATCCCAAACTGACCGCCGAGTATCTGTTTCGTTTCACGCGAGCTTCGGAGCGGCGCATACGGGATCTTTTGCTCGACCAGCAAATCATCGCCGGGCTCGGTAATATTTATGCCAATGAAATTTTGTCTCTTGCCGCCGTGAAACCGACGACCCGCGCGCATCGCTTGAACCGCAAACAGGTCGGCGCCATCGCGGCGACGATCCCGCAGTTGCTCAGCGACGCGATTCGCTGGTGCGGCACGTCGTTTTCCGATTACCGGGACGCCGACGACAGGTCCGGCGAGTTTCAAAATCATCTTCGGGTTTACGATCGCGCCGGCGAGCGCTGCCGGGTCTGTCCGAGCGTGATCAAACGCGTCGCACTCGGCAACCGCAGCGCGTATTATTGCCCGACGTGTCAGAAATAGGATGACTCGTTTAAGGTTCAAACAGTTCAAGCCGTTCAAACCGTTTCGAACGTCCGGTCGTTTCGAGCCGATGAACAACTCCGGTACGGCGAGCTCCCGCTCTTCCAGCAAGCGCTGGCTTTTGTCGCCGCTGCGCCATCGCGATTTTCGCTTGTTCTGGTTGGGCTTGCTTTTTTCCAGCGCGGGCAGCCAATTCACCCAAGTGGCTATGGCGTGGCAAATCTACGAGCTTACCGATTCGCCGCTGCAGATCGGCATGATCGGCCTGGTGCGCGCGGTGCCGCAGATGATCGTTCTTCTTTTCGGCGGTCTGCTCGCCGACGCGATCGACCGGCGCAAGCTGATGATGATCACCCAAGTCAGCCATGGTTGCGTTTCCGCGAGTCTTGGTTTTCTGGCATGGCAAGGACATGGTGACGCCCATGGCGCTTTACAGCATGGCGGTGTTGCTCGCGCTGTTCAGCTCCCTGGAGTCGCCGTCGCGCCACGCGATCGTCACCAACCTGGTTCCAGCGCAAGATCTATCCCGCGCGCTGGCGATGTCGAGCACCCAGCGGCAGATCGCTACGATTGCGGGCCCGTCGCTTGCCGGCGTCGTTCTGGCGATCGGCGGGCCCGCCATCTGCTATGCGGTAGACGCCGTCTCCTGGCTGCTCATGCTCGGGTTCCTGGCGCTCATTCGCGCGCAGCTGCCGCAGAGGGGCGGTTGGCGCACGATCACGATGGATTCGCTGCGCGCGGGGTTTCGCTTCGTGTGGGGCCACGCGGTGATCTTTCCGTTTTTGATGATGGATTTCGGCGCCAACATCTTCGGCACGGTGCGCTCGCTGTTTCCGATCTATGCGCGCGATATCCTCGCCGTCGGCCCGGAGGGATTGGGAATTCTCTACGCCGCCAGCGCGGGCGGGGCGCTGCTCGGCGCATGCGGCTTCAGCGTCTGGGGGACGGCGCGGCGCGCCGGCCGCTGGATCCTGGTCGGCGTGACGATCTACGGGCTCTGCCTGCTGTTTTTCGCCACCTCGCAGATTTTCTGGCTTTCGATTCTCTTGCTGATCGGCTCGGGCATCGGCGATACGATCAGCGCGATCCTGCGCTCGACGATCAACCAGCTCAGCACGCCCGACGACCTGCGCGGCCGCATGGCGTCGATCAACAGCATCTTCACCAACGGCGGGCCGCAGCTCGGCCAGTTCCAAGCCGGCGCATTGGCCGCGCTCATCGGCACGGAATTCGCCGCCGCGAGCGGCGCGATCATCATTTTGCTGATCGTCGGCGTTCTGGTGGCGCGTTTTCCGCAGGTGCGAGATTATCGCATCAGCCAGGCGAAGCCGTAGAACCAAGGGCTATGCGCGGCGATGGAATCGGCGGTTGTTCCGACAAAAAGGAATGCTTCGTCGAGCTCAGCTGAGCGGAAAGCGAGTGACCCTTCTCGCTTCGTTGGATCGATCGCGGATTTATCGACGGCGCGTCAAGCCTTGGCGGCACCCGCGGCGCCGTTGCCGCTGCCTTGTTGCTTGATCACGTTCATCGCGAGGGAAATCATCGAGCCCACGTCGCTCAAGGTTGCGGGTAAGATCAGCGTGTTTCCCGTCTGGGCGAGCTTGCCGAATTCCGCCAGATAATTTTCCGCGACCCGAAGCTGCACGGCTTCGAAGCCGCCGGGCTGCCGGATCGCCTCGGCGACTTTAGCGATGCCGTTGGCGGTCGCTTCGGCGATGGCCAGAATCGCCGCGGCCTCGCCTTCGGCTTCGTTGATTTGCTGCTGCTTGTTGCCCTCGGAGGCTTTGATCGCCTGCTGCTTTTCGCCTTCTGCGCTGTTGATTGCGGCGTCGCGTTGTCCTTCCGAGGTGAGAATCAACGCGCGTTTTTCGCGCTCGGCGCGCATCTGTTTTTCCATGGCGGCCAAGATGTCCTGCGGCGGCGTGATATTTTTGATCTCGTAGCGCATGACCTTGATGCCCCATGGTTCTGAGGCTTTGTCCAACTCGCTCACCACCTGGGTGTTGATATTGGTGCGCTCTTCGAAAGTGCGATCGAGCTCGATCTTGCCGAGCTCGCTGCGCAGGGTGGTTTGCGCCAGCTGGGTGATGCCGAAGCCGTAGTCGGCGATGCCATAGGACGCTCGCTCCGGGTTCAGCACTTTTAGATAAAGCACTCCGTCGACGGATACTTGAACGTTATCTCGGGTGATACAAATCTGCGGCGGGATGTCGATGGCCTGTTCTTTGAGCGAATGCTTATAGCGGACGACGTCGAGAAAGGGGATCAAAATGTGAAAGCCGGCGCTGAGCGTGCCGCTGTATTTGCCCAAACGCTCGACGACATAGGCGCTTTGCTGCGGCACCACGACCGCGGTCTTGGCGACGACGATAATAATGAGGAACGCCAGCGCGAGAACAACAATGAACCCGCCCATAAAATTCTCCGTTCTTAGTTATTTTCCGGCTGCACAAAAAGCATGAGCCCTTCGACGCGCTCCACTTTGGCGCGCTCGCCGTTTTTCAGCGGCCGGCCGCCGGTGTTGCGGGCACTCCACGCCGTCGCCGCGGAGCTCGACTTTGCCGATCCCATTGACCGGGATCTCGTCGTTCGCCACGGCGGTCTCGCCGACCAAGCTGTCGATCTTCATGTCCGGCGCTTGCTCGGTCAGCTTGAGCAGCTTTTCACGGAACAGCCACAGGGAGACGAGTGAGAGGATCGAGAATAAAAGGATTTGAAACCATACGGGGCCGCCGATGCCGAGGCCCGCGAGCACGCCAACGACGACCGCGCCGCTGCCGAAAAAGATGAAGTAAAAGCCGCCCGGCGTCACCAGCTCCGCCAGGAGCAGCAGCAGTCCGAGCAGGATCCAGATCCACCATTCCATAAAATAGCTCACTTCGCGGTCGGCAGAGGGTAGCCGAGGGGGCTGGTTTTTCAAGCCGAATGGCCGAGGGGCGGTCAGCGCGACGGCAGGCGAAGGAAGCGTTTTTCCAGACCAAAGAGATCGATAAAGGCGCGGAATACGCGTTCGCTGATCTCGCGCAAACGGGCCATGTGGCGCGACGTGTCGCCGTAGATCTGCTCGATGTGACAGTCGCCGCGCAGGGCCGAAATTTCCGTTTGGTTCTCGGGAACTCTGAGCCAGCGGTGGATCATCGGCTCGTCGACTTCCATGTGAAACTGAAAGCCGTAAACTTTGGCGCCGTAGCGATACGCCTGGTTGGCGCACAGGAAAGAGTAAGCCAGATGGCGGGCGCTCCGGGGCATGTCGAAGGTCTCGCCGTGCCACTGGAAAATCTTCTCGGTCTTTTGCAGCGGCAGGAGCAAAGGATCGCCGCCCGCATCATCGGTCGGCGAAACGTCGTACCAGCCGATTTCCTTTTCGGGGTTGCGATAAACTTCGGCGCCGAGGGTCTTCGCGATCAACTGGGCGCCGAGGCAGATGCCGAGGACGGGCACATCGCGCCGCATGGCGTCTTCGATCAGCTTGAGCTCGGTGGTCAAGTGGGGCAGGCGATCGGCGTCGTTGACGCTCATCGGCCCGCCGAGAACGATCAGGCCGTCGTAGCCGTCGAGGCTCGGCTGAGCGTCAGGATGGCGCGCGAAGTTGACGTAGCGGATGCGAAAACCGGCGCGCTTCAGTAACGGATTCAGCGTACCGAGGAGCTCGTGCGCGACGTGCTGCAGGACCAGAAGCTTCATCGCGGTTCAAATGCTGGGGTCATTCTTGTAGACTCAATTATAGCGGGTCGCCAGCGAGTTTTAAAACGACCGGCACCATCTTCATGGAGGACGCCATGAACAATCGTCACATCGAAGCCGCGTGGAACTATCACAACGGCACCAAGCACTCCTACGAAAGCGTTCGTACCAACCGGCACTATCTCGACTGGGAAAATCAGCCGCTGCCGTTCAAGATCTACTCGAAGCTGGCGCCCATTCCCTTGCCCGAGCAGCGAGCGCTTTCAGGCATGGCGGCGCTGGAGGCAATTTCGCTTGCCGGCACGGCCGGCGATCCATCGAAGGCTATTACAATCCAAGCTCTGGCGGATATGCTTTTCCTCTCCGCCGGCATCACCAGGCGCCGGAGCTACCCCGGCGGAGAAATTCTTTTTCGCGCCGCGGCGTGCACCGGCGCGCTGTACCACATCGATCTCTATTTGATCTGCGGGGATCTGGAAGATCTCGACGCGGGCGTGTATCACTTCAGCCCGCAGGATTTTTCACTGCGCCGCTTGCGCAAGGGCGATTATCGTTCCGCGTTGATCGACGCCAGCGGCGACGAGCCGGCCATTGCCGGCGCGCGCGTGCATGATCGCCGTCGGCCTCGACTTTCTGGCGCAACGCCTGGAAATACCAGGCGCGCGCCTACCGGCATTGCTATTGGGACAACGGCACGATCCTGGCAAACCTTCTGGCCGCTGCCGCGGCGCGCAAGATTCCGGCGAAGCTCGTCCTCGGCTTCGTCGATGCGGCGGTGAGCCGACTTCTGGCTCTGGACAGCGGCCGCGAGGCGCCGCTGTCCATCGTCGCGCTCGGCGCCGGTTCGCGTCCCGATCCAATGTCTCCGGTCGTGGAAGCGCTCAGCTTTGAAACGGCGGCGCTGTCGAAATCGGCAATCGACTATCCCGCGATGCGAGCCATGCATCAGGCTTCGTCGCTGGAAAGCAAAGAAGAAGTTGCCGCATGGCGCAAAGGCGCGGAAACGACAGAACGAGAAGACAGGACTAAGAGCGGCCGGCGGCTCTTTGCGTTGCGACTGCCCGGCGAGGAAGACATTCCCCAGGACTCCGTCGAGGAAGTGATCGTGCGGCGCGGCTCGACCCGCGAGTTCGCACGGGTGCCGATAAGCTTCACCGAGCTCTCCCTCATGATCGACCGCGCCACGCGCGGCATCGACAGCGATTTCCGCTCTCTTGATGCATTGCCGTTGAACGAGCTCTATCTGATCGTCCATGCGGTCGAAGGACTGCCCGCCGGCGCATACGTGTTTCGGCGGCGCGAGCGCGCGCTCGAATTGTTGAAAGAAGGCGACTTTCGCCGCGAGGCGGGCGAGCTCGGCTTGGGTCAGGCGATTCCCGCCGATTGCAGCGTGAACGTTTACTTTCTGGCGGATCTGCGCGACACGCTCGCGCGCTTCGGCAACCGCGGTTATCGCGCCGCACAGCTCGAAGCCGCGGTCATGGGTGGAAAGCTCTATCTTGCGGCCTACGCCCAGCGCCTGGGCGCCTCGGGGCTGACTTTCTTCGATGACGATGTCACGGCATTCTTCTCGCCTGACGCAGCCGGGAAAAGCGTGATGTTTCTCATCGCGCTCGGCAAACCGGCAAAGCGGCAAAAGTGAATTCATAAGCGGCGCGCACGCGAGCTTTGTCGGGGGTTCGCCAAAACGACGGCGTCCCGAAGCTTGCGCGGCCTGCTCATCGCTAGGCCATCCGGAACCTGGAATCGATAGCTCTCGCGTTCTTCTTCCCCGAGCAACCCGCGGATACACGGCGTCAACCGCAGTTACCCCGCTCGTTGACGTCGGCGAAAGCCGGCGGTGTTCGCGTTTCGCAAATCCAGTGATTTGCAGCGAAACCAAAAGAAAAAACATGCGGTGGCATTGACGTTGCTCTAGCCGAATCACGTGAGCGGGAAGAGGCTTTCGAGCAATTCACACAACGGCGCGCGAGCGGGCAGGGTGCCGCGTGGCCGGTTCATCATTCTGCGCACTGACAATCAAGCCGAGCTCGACTGAACCCACTCTCGTTGGGGCAGGACGAAAGGAGAGTCGTATGCGCGCGATCTTCATGAGTTATCGTAGGGAAGATACCGAAGGCCAGGCGGGCCGCTTGTTCGATGATCTTGCGCGACACTTTGGCGAGCATTCGGTTTTCATGGATGTTGCCGGTATCGAGCCGGGTCGCGATTTTCGCCGCGTCATTGACGAGCATGTGGCTTCCTGCGGCGTTCTGCTGGCGATGATCGGCAAGAGCTGGATCGAAGCGAAAGACGGCTCGGGTCGCCGCCGGCTGGACGACCCCATGGATTTTGTGCGTCTCGAAACCGCCTCGGCATTGAAGCGCGATATTCCGGTCATTCCGGTGCTCGTGCATGGAGCGAGCATGCCGCGAGCCGAACAGTTGCCCGAAGATTTAGCGGAGCTCGCCTATCGCAATGGAGTCGAAGTGACGCATGTGCGCTGGGATTCCGATGTGCAGGTGCTGATCAAAGCGCTGGGTCCTTATGTGGAATCAGCGGAAAAAAACAGCGGCAGGGGAAACGGCGCGCCGGCGAATGGAGCGTCAAAGGCGCGGACAATGGCTGCGGCGGTCTCTGCCGACGCATCACAAAATTTCGACGGCGTGCAGCGGGCTGGGTTGCCGGAAGCGAAAAAATCTCTGGCGACCATCGTCGCGGCAGTCGCGGCGGCTCTGGTGATCGGCGCCGGCGGCTACCTCTGGTATCAGGTGTCGTCCGAGCGCGCCCGGATGGTAAGGCAGGCGGCATTGTTGGAAGAGGCGAAAAAGAAAGCGGCCGCCGAGCAGCTCGAAGCGAAGAGACGGACCGAAGAGAAGGGAATGGCGGATGCTCTTGAAGCGAAGAAATACGCGGCCGAGAAGGCCCTGGCCGCGGAAATGGAAGCGAAGCGCCGGGTGCAGGAACACGCCCTCGACGCAAGGAGACAAGCTCAAGAAAGAGAATACGCTCAGGAGCTCGAAACCAAGCGACGTGCCCAGCAACTCGCCGAAGCAGAGAAGCGCGCGGCCGAAAAGCGCGCGCAAGAAATCGCGCTCGCAGAAAAACGCGAAGCCGAAACACAAGCCCGCGAGCGCGCCGCCGCCGCGGAACGGGAAAGGATGAGAATCGCGCAGGAAAGGGCCGCTGCGGCGCAGCGCGCGCGCTGGCCATCCTATAACTTCCCGCCGCCCAACGGCGGCTTGCTGGTCTACACGATCATGCCGGACGGCAATCCCGCCTGCGCCTCTTACGACGGCGGGGGTTGCCTGTGGGGAGTCACCTACGATCAGATCGATTTCCGTCGACTGAAACCGTTAGTCTGCGGTGAACAGCATCGCGCACGGTTCGGTGTCACCGGCTACGAAAACCTTAGACATTGGTGCAGTTTGGCAAGAAGGCTGCGCGATCGCCGATAAGGCGCTGACTGGCGACTGTCTCGGATGAAAATATTTCTCGGTTAATCCGTGTGGCGAGCGAGAGATGAGGTCAATCCGCTAACGATTCGGTGCTGAGGCAGGTTGCCGATTGGAGCATCGTAAGAGAGATCATGGCGGAGCGAGGAAGGATCCCGCCATGGTTGAAACAATATGACCCTTGAATCCCCCCTAAGCTGCGTGGCTCGCGTCGGCGCTCCGCACACTTGATCTGGCATCAAGTTCGTTTTCTCTCCGTTCTCTCTTGACCCGGCTGTGTGTCCTGCCCGGCGTGACCCCGGTTCCCTTCGAGGCACGTTCCTGACATTACCGAAAATTACTTTGACAGTTGGCCGTGGGCAGGCTCTAATTGGTGGGGAATGCAATTAAAACTTTCGATCGGAGACGCAACCACTTCCAATGTAAAGAACTATGGCGTTTCCGTCTCCTGCAACAAATGTGGAGGCATACATGACATGGAGGTCTCGGTCACAATGACGGATGGCCCGATTGTAATGCAAAGTCTCGCTTCCTTGTTTGACGCGAAGGCCCTTTCGAAAATCCTCTCGGACCTGAGCGGCAATAGTATCACCTGCCCCAAGACGGGAAGACAAACCTCGCAAAAAAACAGTCACCATATCTTTTTAGTTCCACCCAAAAGCTGATCGTCAATGCCGCCTGCAAGGCGAGCTTATTCGAGCGGCACTTGATTCGGAATCAAGTTCGTTTTCGGATGGAGGAAAGATGCCGCCCTGATGAGGGCGCTCGTGCCAGTGGCTTCGCATTTAGCGGCGAGCTTGAACTTGACAAGGGCATGGACTTGGCGCGGCGGCTCATGAAGAAAACCGCACAAGGCAACCAGCGCTCGCAGCCCGCTGTAACAGCTCGTTTAACTTCCAAATAGTTTCTTGCCAAGAAAATAACCAAAAATCGTTGCAGCTAGGACGAGGCTGCCTGAAAGAATGCCCTTACCCAATGTCACGTAGTTAGGGTGTTGCCTGAGCTTGCCGCCAACGAACTCGGCAATGACGCGCGGAAGCAGAGCACTCGCACCGACGAAGCGGTCGCTGAGACGATTAACGTCGAAATGACCTCCGGCAACCAGGATAGGGGTCTCTTTGTACTTCACGCCAATACCTTCGCCATTGTCAACAGCCGTGTGGAGAAACCCCAGCTCAGCGGTCCACATCAAAGCGTGCTCTGAGTGCGGCTTGTCAAGGTCATCAGATCGGAACCACCGGCGCTGAGGCTCATTAGGAATCTGGCGCACTTTAAGAATTTCGGTGAGCAGACTCATCATCGGGGAACCTAACTAGTGAGTATACTGACCAGCGTTTGCGGATATTAATATCGGCAAATGCCGCCCGCAAGCTGATTGCCGATCTGCTGTGCTAGTTGTGTGCTAGTTCAATCCGCGAACAAAGACGAGGAGAGAAGAAGGCACTCGTTTTCTGTTGGTTTTTGCTGGTTATGCGGATTGGCACTCACCACCACGAGACTCGAAATCAAGTGCACGCGGAAACTCTTAGTCGCGGTGTCCGTTGCCGTTGAGCAGTGTCCGGCCGTTTTCGGTGAGCATCACTTCAGCAGCGTGGCCCGTTCCGTTGCGGTTGATCTCGATGTAACCGTCGGCGATCGCGTCTTCCCAGATCATGTGCCGTGGGCAATGGCTTTGCCATAGGTTCATGGCTTCGTCATAGGTGCGCCGTTGGCTCGAGATCCAGGAAAGAAATTCCAACATCAACAGATCGTGCGACAGTTGAGACATTGCCCCCTCCCATTCTTTGAGCTGGGTGAAATCGTGTTCCTATATTACACCGGAATGCCCAATTGTTTAAACCAGGTCGCCCGGTCCCAGTAGCCGCGTTGATACTTGATCTTGCCGTCAACGACGTGAAAGAAGCCGCAGCCTCTGAGGCTGAACGTCTTGCCGTTCGGCTGCATGCCGGCAAACTCGCCTTGCCAAGTGGCGCTACCGGACCACTCCGGCATCGCCCATTCCCCGGCTTCGAACAAATTTTCGATGTGGGTCACGTTATCGGGGAAGGCCACGAAGAATATCGTCAGATCCTGTTTGATCTTTGTGAGACCGACGACAGGCGGGCCGGCTGCGACTTGCCAATTCGTCGCGTCGCCGTGGTAAAGCGCAGCCGCAGCGAGCAGCGTCGCGAGCGTTGAAAGCTGCGACCCATTCCTCAATCACTTCACGCGGTGTTTTCATTCTAGGATTGTCGAAGGTCGGGTTTCGGGCGAGCGTCGCTCGCCTCTACTTCGACTCCGCGCGCACGTATAGCTTCTGTGGAGCTTTGTCGAAGTACTTGAATAGCGCGGGACAGAGCCAACCTTCCATATCGAACTGAGGAGAATAGTACCAATTGCCGCCGTATTCTTCGCGGCGCCAGTCGATCTCGACTGCGTAGCCGGGAAACGGAGACGCCGAGAACAGCAGACGAAATCCGTTCTCTGAATTGGGAATCGAAGAAACCAACTGATCGATCATTTTGTCGATGCCGGCAACAAACGGCTCTCTGCGCAAGCCCACCGCCGGGTCATCGAACACCCACATGCCCTCGTGTTTGTACGGCGCTATCAAGCCGATGCTGTTCATTTCTTTTGTTCCGGCGCTGAAAGTTCTATGCCGGTCTCCGATCGAAATACTTCCCGTACTTTTTCGCGACCTTGTTCTTCAACTCTTCGCTCGCCGCCGACGCCTTGGGAAAATCCTTGGCCCATTCGTAAGGCTTGGTGGCGTCGATAACCGCTCGGGAGCTGAAGCCTTTTTGATCCTTGGGAATGATCGGATCGAGCGGGCCGCTCCAGGCGCGGCGGATGAAGTCGGTGTCGGCTTGCGGATCGACGCGCGTGCACATGGCCCAGAGCACGTCGTTCATATCGTAGACGTCGATATCGTCGTCGACGACCACGACGTAGCGGCCGAGATAGGCGCCGGTCTGGCACTGCGCGGCGATCATCGCGGCTTGCTTGGCATGCCCGGGATAGCGCTGCTTGATCGACACGGCGGTGAAAAATCGTCCTTGGTAGCAACCGACACCGCGCACGTCGGGCACGCCGGCTTTGTCCAAGTGGTCCCAGATGAACGCGGATCGGAGTAAGCCGTCGTCGGCGCCGCCGGGCGGGCGCGAAGACGGCGCGGCGGTAATGATGGGGTGCGTTCGATGCATGAGCCGTTTGACTTTCAAGAATCGGCTCTGTTCGCTCGCCGCTCGCGTAGTAGCCGGTCCATTCGCCGTAGGGGCCTTCGCGTTTTTGCTCGGTGGGAATGCACTTCGCCTTCGATGGTGATTTCCGAATAGGCCGGGATCGGCAGGCCGGTGTGTTTGCCGAGGATGACTTCGACGGCTTCGCCGCGGATGCCGCCGGCATAGTCGTATTCGGATCGGCCCCATGGCATATGGTTGGCCGCGGTCATGAGCAGGAGCGGATCGTCGCCGAAGCTGATGGCGACGGGAAAAGGCTTGCCCTGATCGAAATATTTCTGGCGCATGATGCGGCCGTGCTTACCGGGCGAGATGTAGAGCGCGAGAGTATCGCGATCATGCACCATGACGCGGTAACAACCGAGATTGACCCAACCCTCGTCGATGTCGCGGGAAATCACCAGATGCGCGGTGCCGAGGTAGCGCCCGCCGTCTTCCTCATGCCAGCGCGGCACGGGCAGGGAGAGCAGATCGATATCTTTGCCCTCTAAAACATTCTCCATCACCGGTCCGCTCTGAACGCTGCGCGGCGGAATGAACTTCTGATTGTTGAGACGTTCTTTCCACGCCTGGATGAACTCGCGGCGGCCGTAGTCGAGCGGGAGATGAGTTGTCAGACATTGGCGCTTGAGCGACTGGTGATGCACGCCGACGAGCACGCGGTGGCCAGCGGGATAGTCCTTGATCTCGTCGAACAGAATCGCCGGGTAGGGCTCGTTGCGCGCATAGACTTCGGTGAGCGCGCCCATTTCCAAATTCCAATCGACACCGGGAATGCGCTTCAGCTCGCCGAATTTTTCGAACTTCGTCAATCCAGCCTCGCAGATCCGAATAGAGCATGGTTGGCCTTCCTGATGGCGCTAAATGTTTCGCCCTCATTCAACTCCAATCGCGGTCATATTTCAAGAGTGATTTCTGAATAGCGTGATAAATCCCCCGTGTCCGGCTGACTAAAGGCGGTCGATATTCCGATTCTAGTAGGGGCGTATGGCATACGCCCAGTCTATGCTTCGCGTACGGTTTCCACCCCTCCCTCCAATCCAAATATTCCAAGCCGATGAAGCGCTTCTTGTAGTCGTAGGAGAACGGCTCATGATAGGCGTAACCGGGATAATAGTAGCGGTAGCCCTGTTCTCGCGTGAATTCGATCGAGTGGAGCATCATTAAAATTCCCAGACTTCTCCTCGTCTCTGCCGGATCGAAGATCGCATAAACCGCCGAAGTCGCCCTCTCGCCGAGATCGAGAAACGTCACCCCCAGACAGTTTCTGTTCGAGATAGACACATAGCTCCAGGTTGCGGCAGGGGACCGCATCGGGAATCGGCGATAAGAAGGTATCCAGCGAGTCAGGGACGTTTTCCTTGAATCGGCGCCGGTGTTTTAAAAACAAGGCGCGTTTTTCTCTGTCCATGCGACGAAGGTCGAAGCAGAGCACTCAGGTCGCTATTTACCCTCAAGATGCGTTTGAGGCTTCGGGTGAGAACGAACCGGGAAATATCGAGCCGCAGCGGCAACACGGAATAGAGTTCGCCGCCATGAACCGCGGTGCGGTAGCGGAAGAAAAGAACGCCGAAGTGCCGCCAGCCTTCCGCCCAGTAGCGATCCATTTCGCCGGGAGCGGCTTCGAAGCAGATGAAATGCTCGGCGTCGTCCTGTGATGTCATTGCCGCAACCGGGTCAAGGCTGACTAGAAATAGAAAGGGCATCCTGTCCGACAGGATGCCCCCGGCATCGATGCGGGATCGCGGTTTACTTGCTTTTGTACACTTTGTCGAAGAACCCTTCGTCGTCGAGCTTTTTGAGCCAACTAGAGTCGACAATCCGCTCTGCTTTGATGGAAGCGACCTTGGGATTCTGCTCAGCGACATATTTGATCACGGTTCTGGTGCCTTCGAGAGTGGGGTAGGGCTTCCGATCGAGTTCTTCCAACGCCTCTACATAGAAATCTTCAGCAGCGTCGACGTTGGGTAACCGCAGATTCTTCGCCAGTACCTCTTTCACAGCTTGCTTGTTCTCTTTGTTGAAGACGTAAGCGTAGCCCTCGACGAGAGCCCGGATAAAGGAATCATAAAGCTTGGGATTCGCAGCCATGTAGTCTCGGCGCGACGCGAGCACCGTGTTTTGATAAGGGATCTTCGCCTGGTTCATGTTCAACAACTGAGTGTAGCCTTTGGCGATCATGGTCTTGGTCGCGAGCCGCTGCAGCATCGCCGCATCGAGGCCTTTCTGCTCCAGCGCCGCCATGCGCTCCGGGTCAAGCCCTGTTTGCATCAGAATGACGTTGTCTCGCTTCACATCGAGCTTTAGATGATCCAGAGCGATCAGCGCTGACACATGCGACGATCCGCCGAAGCGCGCGGTGCCCAGCCGCTTGCCCCGAAGATCCGCCGCGGTCTTGATAGTCGGCTGTGTGATGAGCGCAAAGGGCGAGGTGTTGCTGATGCCGAGAAACATCGCGATATCGACGCCGTTGGCGATCAGGCTCAAGAGTGCGGCCGGCGCGTTAGCGGCGATCTGAATTTCGCCGGCCGCCAGCATCTGGCTGACGAGAGCGCCGCCCATGACGAATAGCAACTGCACGTCGACGCCGTGTTTGTCGAAAATCTTCTTGTCCCGCGCCACCCACAGCGGCGTATTGTGGGGCGTCGCCGTGGAAACGGCCAGCTTGAGCTGCTGGGGTCGAGATGACTGAGCTTGGATTAAAGAAGCGCTCACGAAGATTAGTAGAAGAATGGCGAGCGCGCTGCGAAGCGGTTTACGAGTCATTGAGCTTTTCCTCCGAAGTTGTTGTCTGGTCGTCTCGTTCCAGCACGAGTATAGCACGCTGTCACCCCATCCCGAATTGGCAGACGAGAATCAGGCGGGCAGCGCTAGAAGCGTACAATCTGAGCCGGTGGATTCAATCTCGGCCGGTAGTTGATTGCCAGGGGAGGTTCCAGGCAGAACGGCTATTTCTCGAGCAATCGCTTCATCCGCTCCACAACCTCAGGCGGCTGCGTGATGACTTCGCGCGCCAGCGATTCTAGCTGCTCGCCCGCGACCGGGTCGATGTCGAGTTTTCTTTCTCTCGCTTGTGCCTGAAAGTCCGGATCGTTCAATGTCTTTGCGAAAGCCGTCTTGAGAATTTGCGCGCGCTCCGGTGGCAGGCCGGGAGTGGCGACATAGGGACGGCCGAAGGCGCCGACGGCGAGGATGATCGTGGCCAGGCGTTTGCCGGCGTCGGGAGTCTTGTGCTCGTTCATCAACTCCCAGATCGTCGGAACGTCGGGCAAGCGCGGATCGCGCTTCTTGCCGGTTTGGATCAACACCCGCACAAAGCCGTTCTTGAACCAGCCGATGAGCGGCTCTCGTCCGAATAGAGTTTCGAGCGATATGCCGCGGCAATGGATCTCCTCGCGCTCGACGGCGAGGTCGACTTCCGGCCCATCCTTGTATCCCGTGAGAGTATGAAACTTCGCGCCAAGGGTTTCCTCGATCAGGTTGCCGGTGTAATAGCCGGTGGAAGACGTGCCGGTGGCGCCGCATTTGGGCGGCACCGACGCTTTGCGCACGTCCTGGATCGTTTTGTAGGGCGTGTTGGCGCGGATGTAGATGATCTGCTCGACCTGCGTCGGCGTGCCGAGCCAGGTAAACTTCGGCCAATCGAACTGAACTTCCTTACGGCCGACGAGCTGATCGAAATAAAGGCCGGCGCGAATGCCGCCGAGGGTAAGACCGTCGGGCTTGGCGACTTTGTAAACGTAGTTCGCCGCGATCATTGCGCCGGCGCCGGGCATGTTTTGCACGATGATGTTGGGATTGCCGGGAGTGTATTTGCCCAGGTAGCGCGCCAGCATGCGCGTCCAGGCGTCATCGACGCTCCCCGCGCCGTAGCCGGCGACGATGCGGATGGTTTTATCTTGAAAGAACGGTGCCTGAGCCGGCGCGTTGCGCGAAACGAGGACGAGAACGAGAACCAGCAAGAGTTTGTTCATGGCAACCTCCGCGCGTGCTCGATTCGCGCGGAGCATACTCGCATTGCTACTCTGGGTTCAAGGGGGATTTAATCGCGATCGGATGACCGCGTGATGAACGGTGCCGTCAAACGCGAGTTTAAGTGCCAGGCTGAGCGCGTCCATCGTCACCGCTCCTGCACGGGCTGGTTGGTCCATGCAGATGACGCGAATATAGGAAGTGATAACTGACAAATTTCGACAAGGGCTCATATACTGTGGATTACGAGTTCGGAAAAAGCTGGTCAGTGACACGTGGCACTTCTGCACGAATCGCTGAGTGGCCGACCCATAGTTGCATTTCATCCGAACGGTTGCCGGTTGATGAGATGCTCTGCAATGAATGCATCGTCAAGAACCAGCACGGCGAATGTAAGAGAGTTTCGAGCAGTCCTTCGTGGCCGCGGCAGCATCGCGCCGGTCTTGTTTCACGCGGACGACAATGCGGACTGGACCGTTTTTACCACGGCATCGACGGAATACGGTTTGTGGATATAATCCTTGACTCCGGCGCCGAAAAGCTCGGATTTTAGTTCCGGCTCCAAATAGCCCGTAGTGACGATGATCTTGGTGGTGGGATCTTGTTTTTTCATAAACCGAATCACGTCGGCGCCGGTCACTTTAGGCAAACCGAGATCCATCAGCACAATATCAATCTTGTCTCTGTTCTGCCGGTAAAGCTCGATGGCTTCTTCGCCATCCATGGCGATGATGCTCTGGTAACCCGCTTTCACCAGAGCGTTCGTCAAAAGCAGGACCATGGGCTGCTCGTCTTCGACAACTAAGACGGTGCCGCGATGACTCGCAGATTTTGCCGGCAGGGTGTCGCCCGTGGGACTCCCGGTCAAAGGTGACGGTTGGCTTTGCTGCACGACAGGCAGATACAGCCGAAACGTACTGCCGCGGCCGGGCTCGCTTTCAACGTCAACCACGCCGTGATGATTCCTCATGATGCCGTAGACCATCGCGAGCCCGAGCCCCGTCCCTTCACCGAACCCCTTCGTCGTAAAAAAGGGCTCAAAAATCCGCGACCGCACGCCTTCTTCCATTCCTAATCCGTTGTCGATGATCGAGATGCAAACGTACGGATCAATCGCATCTTCCGTAACGAGGCGCTGCATTCTATCGGCCTCGATACGCTCGGTGGCAAGAATCAGCTCGCCGCCCGTAGGCATGGCATCCCGGGCATTCACGCAGATGTTGAGCAGCGCCTGGTTGATCTGATTCGAATCGGCGAGCACCGCCGGTAGCGTAGATCCAAGGTTCAACCGCACTTCGATGGTTCTGGGAAAAATCTGCTTGATCAATTCGCTGACGCTGACAACAATGGAGTTCGCATCGGTAGGCCGCAAGAGCGTTTCTGTCTTGCGCGCCAGGGTAAGGAGCTGGCGCACCACCGACGCGCCCCGTTCAATTTCCTCATCGATGATTTTGACGCTATCGAGAATTTGCTGGTCCGCCGGGTAGCGGGCTCTGAGCAGCATGGCATAGGCCTTGATGATGTTGAGACTGTTGTTGAAATCATGGGCGATGCCGCCGGCGAGAGTTCCGATGCTCTCCATCTTCTGCGCCTGACGAAGCTGTTGTTCCAGTTTTTTCTGGTCTTCGAGGTTTTTTACCAGAGCGGTGTTGGCCCGTTCGAGATCGGCGGTGCGCCGCTGCACGCGCCGCTCGAGCTGTTCGTTCGCTTTGAGCAAATCGTCTTTCGCTTGCGCCAGCAGTTCTTCGGAGCGTCTGCGCTCGATAAAGCGGCCCACCTGGCTGCCGATATCGCCTGTAATGCGCAGAAAATCATCGTCGAGGGCGCGGACCTCGCGGCTGAAGCATTCGATCATGCCGACGGCTTCGCCGCCCACGTTGATCGGGAAGCCAAAGGCCGCGCGCAGTCCTTCTTGAGCGGCGAGCGGAGCCCGCGGGAAATTCCCGTCCTTTGTCACGTCGGGAATCCAGGTCGGTTCGGCGCTCTGCCACACTCTACCGGGAAGACCGACTCCGGAAGCAAACTTTCGCTGCCGGCTGTCCGCTTCGAACAAGGGAGCTTCCAGAGACGGGACTTGCCAGACCTCCAAACACGACAGTTGGTTCGCTTCTCTATCCACATACCAGAGCGCGCCGCTGCTCCATTTGGCGCGCTCGCACAGCACCTGAAGGATCTTGGAGCTGGCATTTTGGAGATCCGGAGAGTCGGCCAGAATACGACTGACCGCCTCTTGCACCTCGAGCCGCTGCTCCGTTCGTGCATGCTCGGTAACAACGGAAGCGAGGACGAGCGCAGCCATAGCGATGGTGCCGGTAAATCCTTGCAGGTAGAGGAGAGATTGGTGGGTTTCTCCGGTCGCGAATGGCCCGGTGCCGCGCAGAACGCCCGTCAAGGCGACGGCAAACGTGAGAAATGCGGCCGTAACCGCGCCGCGTTGACCGTATCGAAATGCTGCCCAGAGGAGCGGGAGAATAGCCAGGAATTCCAGGCCCGGACGTGTCTGGTACATGAAAGCGAAGTAGCCGGTGAGTGCGAGTGTTAGCAGAAGTCCCACGGCTTCGAGGATTCGGCTAAGCTTCAAAGTTGGATACGGCTGCGTGGCCCAAATTACCAGGACCGGACCTGCTAATAATACCCCGGTGATGTCTCCCAACCACCAAGTGAGCCAGATGTCCCCGTAACTGCTCCACGGCACATAGCCGCCAAGGGCGAGACTCGTGACGCCGAAGGTCGCGCTAACCGTGGTGCTCAGGAATGCCGCGAGCAAAACGAACTTGAAAATATTTCTTGCCCGCTCGAAAACCTTCGGACCGTTGGCGAACTGTTGAATCAGCCAAGCGCCTAAGAGACTCTCGAGCGTATTGCCGGCGGCTATACCCAGAGTTGTGAGCAGTGTGCCTTGAGTGGTGATGTTGACCAGGAATGCGCCAAGAAATACACCCGGCCAAAGTCGATAGCCCCAAAGGAGAACGGCCGCGAAAGCCAGACCGCTCGGCGGCCAAACCATCGAGGCACTCGGATGGATGATCGCCAGCGAAAGGCCGAACTTACCGGTGATAAAATAAAGCGCCGCGAGCGCAAGTATTGCGACCAACTCGCGCGGTTCCGGTTTTAAAGTCGTGTGTGGGCCTGCCGGCATAAGAGAACGGTGAGAAAGTTTTCCCGCCTCGCTCTTCGTTCCTTCAACCCGGGTACTGGGTAGGCCGATCATAGTCGAAGTTCAACAATCTTGCATCAGTATTGAACCGCGTCGACAGCTCCCAATCCCCGCAAGCGTAACAAAGCTCTCCGTGTGCCGACGGAGAAATAGGTGGTCTGCTAGGTGGCCAATGATGATGCCAAACGAAGCTTGCCACGGCAGGACGTCGAGCATGATCGTTACCGATCTTTCGAGCCGAATTCATGCACGTGCTGAAGCCAGTTGAACGCACGTTCCACCATCGACGAACCCTATGGGTGCGATCGAGCGCGGTAATTTTCGCCACGAAGCGTTGCGTGATACCAAAATGTCGGCCTTCGAAGGCAAAAACGTCGCCGAGTTCCAATAGCCCGTGAAGGCGCCGGGCTCAACAACGCGCTCCGACGAAAACGCGGCCGATTCGAGCGTGCGGCATTCACGTCCGCGAGCAACGTCGAAGACAGCGCTCGAACGGCGCGTGGATTCTAGTTTCGACCATGATCGCGCCCATCCGGTGATGCTATTCCTCCGGCTTGAAATCCAGCATGCCCTGAAACTCCAAACCTTCGATCTCCTGGAGAGTTTTGCCGGCGATGCCTTGGAGGTCGCCGTACATGCCCACGGTGGCTTGCATGACGCGGTCGATTTGCTCTTCGCGCTTGGCCCATTGGCGGGTGATGGCCTTCTTTTCGCGGTCGAGGTCTTCTTTCATCGACGAAAAGGCTTCGACGAGAGCTTGAACGCGCTGGCGAAAGCGCGGACCGATGAGATAGTTGTACACCATTTCCATTTTGGTCTGCTGGCCTTCGGACGCTTGGCGGATGCCGGCGACTTCGATCAGCGTGTGGCGCAGCGACATGGCGACGGGCAGCGCAACTTTCGGGTCGGCGACCCAGACGCCGTCGATGAAGCCGAAGGTTTCAATGTCCTTCGGCAGCGCCTGGCTGACGATCACGGCGATCTCCGCCTTGGCGGCGCGCTGGTCCTCGCGCAGCTTGGGCAGCCAGCCGTCGCTCCAATTCTTCGTCCGCTTGGATTCCCAGAGGATCGTGCCGCAGATCTGATTTGCCGGGCCAAAGACGCGGTGGAGCACGTCGCCGCCGAACTCGCCCTTGGGCACGGGGCGGATGGTATCGCGCGGAAATTTTGCCGCGAGCAGGGCTTCGAGCTCCAGTTCCAAAACTTCGCCTTGAAGCTGCTGGGAGCCCTGCTCGGCGCGGCGTCTGAGCTCCTCGATCTGCTTTTGCATGGCGCTGATGGTCTGGTCTTTCTCCATCACCTTCAACTTCAGCTCTTCCTCGGCTTCCTTCTTGGCTTTGTCCCGCTCGGCGGCGAGATCGGCCTGGACTTTTTTCTCGATCGTTAGATCGAGCTCGCGCTTGGCGTCGTCCAACTCGCGCTGCTTACGCATCAACTCGGCCTGGGCTTGCTGGGCCTCGGCAAGCTTCGCATTATTTTGTTTCAGAATCGCCTGAAGACCCTCGATTTCTTTGACTTTCTGTTCGAGGTCGCCGCCGAGAGCGAGTTTCGCTTTATGAGCTTCTTCGGCGGCGATGCGGGTTCGTTCCTGCTGAAGCTTTTGGGCGATTTGCTGGTCCAGCGTCTGTTTCGTTTTCTCGAGCGATTGCGCTCGCTCGGTGAGGGCGTGCTCGCGCTTGGCGATATCGGCGTCCTTCTGCATCATGCGGCGCTCGTAATCTTGCCGCACGGATTCGAGCAGCGGCGCGGCGAGCGATTCCGTCAGCTTGATTTCGGATCTGCACTGCGGACAAAAAACCGTGGGCTCGGTCATGACTCACTCCAAGATCGCGGGTTTCTGTAGCTGCCCGACGAACTCACCGCGGAGGCGCAGAGCACGCCGAGAGGAGTTTCCCATAAAGATTTTCCGAACTCCGCGAGCTCTGTGCCTCCGCGGTAAAATGTCTTTTTCAATCTCACTTGCGGCTTCGCCGCGCCAGCTACTTGTGGTTAGATCCTCTTTACCGTCTGCGGGCCGACTTTTTCGATGTTGACGCGGATGATCACGCGCTTCTCGTCTACCATCTGTTTTTTGTATTCGTCCCAGTTTTTGTGCTCGCCGCGCACCTGCTTGTACCAGTAAACCAGGGTGTCCATCGCCTCGGGCAGATCGATGATCTCCGCCGTGCCGTGGACCTGCACGAACTTCGAGCCGCTGTATTGCTCGCCGAAGATGAGCATGGAAACCCGCGGGTCGCGGCGGAGGTGCTTGACTTTATACGTCGTGCCGCGCGAGGTGAGGATCACTCTACCCTGAGCGTCGATGCCGGGCGTGACGAGCGTCATCTGCGGCCACCCGTCTTTTTGCCGGACCGCGATACAGGCCCGGTGGTTTTGTTGCAAGAATTTTTGCGCATCGGCGATTTCCATGTGGTCTCCTTTCAATTTCTTCTATCCATGCCCGTTGGTGCCCCAGGTTCGGCCGTCGATCCATAGTTTTGCCAGCTCAAGGGCGTAGGCGTCCGCCTGCCTCTGGGTGTCAAAAGTGCCGCGGCGCCGGCCGAAAATCGGAATGCGCTTTTCTTTTTTGCCTTCGACGATCACGATGGTTGCCCGCGCCATCCATTCGCGCGCGCGAATCCTATCGGACTCAAGCTCCACCCGATGACCGCGGTAGGTTTTTATCCGCATGATTCGAAATCAGTTTCTCGTTCCTAGTTTCTGGTTTCTAGTTGTCGGACACAATCATGCGCTAGTTCTGAAACACTAGAAACTCGAAACTTGGAACTAGAAACTAAATACTGGCTTTCCCGCCGTTGAGCTTGATGCCCAATTTCGCCATCGCTTCCACGATCGGGATGTCCGCGCCGAGACTTTTGCCGACCTCGGCCGCGAGCGGCAGATCTTTATCGTAGAGATTCGTGCCCGGATTGAATCGCAGCTCGCCGCCGGCGAAGTCGTAGCGCGTGTCCCAGCGATCCAGGATGTGCTGCGACTTGGTTTTCTGCATCAGATCGAGGGCCGCTTTGTAGTCGACGCCGCCGGCCTTGGCGATCTGCAGCGCTTCGTAGACGATCAGCGCCTCGGAGGCGGTCACCATGTTCTTGAACAGTTTGGTGACGTTGCCGCAGCCGAGCGGTCCCATGTGGACGGCGTCCTTGGCCATGTTGAGCAAGTGCGGCTTGGCGCGCTGGAAAAACGCTTTTTGGCCGCCGACGAGGAAGGTCAAGCCGCCCTGGCGCACGACGCTGGGCACCGCGGTCATGCAGGCGTCGATGACGTTGACCCGCTTGTCCGCGGCGAGCTCGGCGACTTTCTTGGTCGTCGTCGGGCGAATCGTGCTGTGGAGCAGCACCAGCGCGCCCGGCGCGGCGCCTTCGAGAACGCCGTCGTTGCCGAGCATGCACTCGAGAACTTCCTGATCGGTGCGCACGACCACGTCGATGATCGTCGCGTTCTGCGCCACGGCCTTGGCGGATGGAGCGGTCTCGGCGCCTTCGGCGCGGGCGGCTTCCATGGCTTTAGGCGCGATGTCGAACGCCAATGCCTGAACGTTGGCCAATTTCAAACGCGACAAGAGCGCGCTGCCCATCGCCCCGGTTCCCACAAAGCCGATCTTTTCCATTTTAGTTACCTCCAGTTTTTGTCTTTCAAGGGCTTCCCCACAAAGGTCACAACCACCGCAGAGGCGCAGAGCTCGCAGAGTTCGGAAAGTTTATCGATGGTCAACTCTTATCTCCGCGTACTTTGCGCCTCTGTGGTGAGATTTCCAAACCCCGAGCGCCGGCAAATCCGCGCAGCTTATGAAATTGGTAAAATCTCAATTCGCTCCGCTCAAGTTCGGCATTACGTGCCGGTGAAACAACTCCACGGAGCGCAGCGATTCCGCCAACGATAGATCGCCGAAGGCGAATTGGCCGACCAGATAGTTGGCCGCCGACTCGTCGATCTGCGCCTGAAGAAATCTCAAAACCGCGTCGGGCTCGCCCGCGATCGCGTGGCCGATCGCCATCATCTTGTCGAACGTCTCGGGGCGCGGGTGGGTCGGCTTGCCGCCGCGAATGGAATAGAGAAAATAAAAATGGCGGTGCCAGATCGGGTAAGCGCGCCGGGCCGCGGCGAGGGCTTCTTCGCCGTCTTCGGCAATCACGATGAAGCGGCTTTGGCCCAACTTCGCCGTCGGCGCGGCGCCGTGCAACTCACGCCAAACCCGGCGGTAGCGCTCGTTGTACGCGCGCGTGTCTTTTGCCGCGTCGAGGCTGATCATGTTGAGTCCTTGGCGCGCCGCGCGCTCGGCCGCCTCCACCGAGTGCACGCCGTACCACATCGGCGGATGGGGTTTTTGCAGCGGCTCGAGCTCCATCGGAATATCTTGGAAGGTGAAAAATTTTCCTTCGAAGGTCAGGCGCTTTTGCGTCAGGCCTTGCAGGATCAACGCCCGCGCCTCGGTGTAAATATCTTGCGCTTGCGCGGGGTCCTGGCCGTAAAAAGAAACTTCGGTCGGGGACGAGCCGCGGCCGAAGCCGATCTCGAGGCGCCCGCCGCTCAATTGATCGACCATGCAGATCTCTTCGATGAGCCGGAGCGGATGGTGCAAGGGCAGGGCGTAGACCATGGGTCCGAAGCGCAGCGTCTTCGTCCGTTGCGCGATGGCGGCGAGAAACACGCTCGGCGAAGGCGCCATGCCGATCGGCGTCGAGTGATGCTCGGCCACGTGATAGGCATAAAAACCGGCGCGCTCGTAGGCTTCGATCAGCTTGAGGCGCGCTTCGTAAAATTCGTGCAGCGGCAGGTGGTTGCGATCCAGGTGGTCGAAGATGCCGAATTCCATCTCAGGCCGGATATATCGTGAATCCGCGCCAAATCAAAGGATGCAATTGGAATTCGGCGATCTTGTGCTGCAGGTTTCCAAGCATCTTGCCGCTGCCGACGCTTGGAACGTCTGAACAATCAATCCAGGCTGTAAAACTTTCGCGGATTGTTATCGAGAATCTTCTCCACCGCCGCGGCGGCGATCCGTCGGTCGTTGCGCAGCAAATGAACCGCGTCGAGCTCGGTGGATGGGTCGTGATGGCCGTAGTCGGTGCCGATCATCAGACGATCCTCGCCGGCGTGAGCCAAGACGTAGGGCAGATCGTCGGTGTTCTCGCACGCCACCCACATGTTGTTGGCGGCGAGCGCGTCGCTTGGAAAAGGCTTGCCCTGGCGGCGGTAGCGGTCGGCGAGATCGTTCAGCACGTAGGGGACCCATTGGGCGCTCACTTCGACGAAACCCCAACGCACCTTGGGAAATTTCCCGGGCAGCTCTTTTTCGATCAACGTGTGGCAGGCGCCGACCACCGCCAGCTTGAATTTGGTAAAGCTGGTGTCGTCGGCGAAAAAGTCGTGATGGAGGAAGCTGCCGTTGGCGGAGTGAACGCAGACGGGCAGATCGAGATCCGTCGCGATCTGCCAGAGCGGATAAAAGTAAGGATGACCGAGCGAGCGCTCGCATTCGAGCCCGCGCATGAAAATACCGCAGGCGCCGTTGTCTTTGGCCCGCTCGAGCTCGTCTCGCACGGCCGACGGCGTTTTTTCGAGTAATCGGAGCGGCGGTTTCGCCACCCAGCGCAAGCGGCCCCCGCCTTGGCGCCAGAGATCGCCCATCCAGCGGTTGTAGGACTTGCAGAGCGCGCGCTCACGCTCGGCTTCCTGCACGATCGGCCGGAGAAACAGCGTCGGATACAGCACCTGGATCTCGATGCCGAGCTTGTCCATGTGCGCGAGGCGCGCCTCGACGCTCAGCATTTCGCGAGATTCCTGGGACGTGTTGGTGCCGACATTGCGGTCTTTGCCGTGCGCCCGGCCTTCGATCACCCAGAAGTCGCGCACCGCGGCGCCTTCGTTACTGAGCAGGTCCGCTCCGAAGCTCTGTGTCATGAGCTGCGGCGTGAAGCGCCGTTCGCGCTCTTCCAGATAGCTCCAGGTCTGCACCGTCTCGATCACATGGGCATCGGCATCGATCGCTCCCATCGAAATTCTCCTGCGCGAGCGGTCCGCTTACGCCGCCCGCTCCTCACCATGACATTGCGACAATTCTCAACCTGAGGCAGGTCTTAGCATGATCGCTTTGAAGCGATCAATCGTAGAACAATGGGTCGATGCGCGTCGCCGCTTGTGCCGGCCAGGGGGGCTGAACCGTTCGCGTTGACCTGCTAAAGTAATCTTCCGGTATGCCGTGCGTCTAACCACCGTTGCTGCGCGTGCAACGCTGAGCCAGGAAAACAGTGGACCAAGCTAGCCAGCCTCCCGGACGAGTGAAGCGCTTCCTGCAGCGCCTCTTAAGCTATTTTCGCGTCGCGGCCGATGCGGCTCTGACGCCGCGGGCGAGAGTGATCTCGGGAGCGAAGGGGTTGGGAGTCCTGGCCGCGCTCGGGCTCGCGCTGTTGTGCCTCTACACTCTTGTCTTGATCCCGTTCACGCCGAGCATCGACGACCTCCGCAAGGCGAAAATCGATCAGCCGAGCGTGCTCGTGTCGGCGGACGGCAGGCGCTTGGCCAGCTTCAAGCCGATGAACCGCGATTGGGTCCGGCTCAACCAGGTCTCGCCGCACGTGATCAACGCGCTGATCGCGACCGAAGACCACCGGTTTTACGAGCACTACGGCATCGATCTGTGGCGCACCGCGGGCGGCTTGTTGCGCGTCTTCATCGCCGATCCCGAGGGCGGCTCCACCTTGACCCAGCAGCTCGCGCGTAATTTGTACCCTGAGCAAATTGGCCGTCGGCGGACGATCACGCGCAAGATCAAAGAGACGATCACCGCGATCAAAATCGAATACGCCTACACAAAGAGGGAAATCCTCGAAACCTATCTCAACAGCATGCCGTTCTTGTACAACGCCTTCGGCATCGAAATGGCGGCGCGCACGTACTTCGACAAGCCGGCGAGCAAGCTCACCGTCCTGGAAAGCGCCACATTGATCGCGATGTTGAAAGGCACGAGCTACTACAATCCGGTGCTCAATCCCGAGCGCGCGCTGCGGCGGCGCAACGTGGTGCTGGCGCAGATGGTCAAGCGCGGCGTGCTGCGCCAGGCGGAGCTCGAGCGGCTGAAGAGCCAGCCCATCCGTCTCGACTTCGAGCGCCAGCAGGAAGCGTTCGGGCCGGCGCCGCACCTGGCCGTGCATATCCGCAAGTGGCTCATCGACTGGGCCGACCGCAAAGACCTCAACATTTATTCCGACGGCTTGATCGTGCACACGACCATCGACGCGCGCTTGCAGGCGGTGGCCAATCAAGCCGTGCAACGGCAGATGGAAGCCTTGCAGGCGGTCGCCGACGTGGAGTGGGCGACGAGCTCCGACCGGCTGCTCTCGGCCAACACGAGCGCGTATGTCGATCAGCGCCGGCGCGTGCAGCCCTTCGGCTATTTCTGGAAAACCAAGACTGGCTTGGTCGATTCGTTCATTCGAGAGTCGCCGGCTTACCGGACCGCGGTCGATCGCGGAGCGACGCCCGAAGCGGCGCTGGCGGAGCTGAAAGGCAATAAAGAATTCATCGCCAAGCTGCGCGCCGAGAAAACCCGACTGCAGGCGGGCTTTGTCGCCATCGACCCGGGAACGGGCCATGTCAAAGCGTGGGTCGGCAGCCGCGACTTCAAGACCGATCAATTCGATCACGTGGCGCAGGCCAGGCGCCAGCCCGGCTCGACGTTCAAGCCGTTTGTTTACGGCGCCGCCCTCGAGCAAGGAATGCCGCCCGACAAGCGCTTCATCGATCGCGAAGTGGAAATTCCCTTGCCCGACGGCACGGTGTGGCGCCCGTCCGACTCATCGCCTCCGACCGGCCAGCCGATGACCGCGCGCGAGGGACTCATTTATTCGAAGAACACGATCACGGCTCAGGTCATGCGAGAGGTCGGGCCGCGCAAGACCGCCGAGCTGGCGCGCAGCATGGGAGTGAACCAGAGCAAGCTCGACGAAGTGCCTTCGCTGGCGCTCGGCACCAGTCCGGTCACGCCGCTGGAAATGGTCGCCGCCTATGCCACGCTGGCCGCGGGCGGCGTCTACCGCCAGCCCATCTTCGTGACCCGCGTCACGGATAAATGGGGCAACGTGCTGGCGGACTTCCAAAGCGAGCCGAAGGGCGTCGTCTCCGACAAGACCGTGGGGAACTTGATCAACATCCTGCGCGACGCGGTCGATCTGGGCACCGGACAAGCGATTCGAGGGCGTTTCGGCGTGCGCGCCGACGTTGCCGGAAAAACCGGCACCACGCAAAAAAATACCGACGGCTGGTTCGTCTTGATGCATCCGCGCCTGGTCGCCGGATCGTGGGTCGGCTTCAACGACTCGCGGGTAACCATGCGCAGCAACTATTGGGGCGAGGGCAGACACAACGCCCTGCTGCTGGTCGGCGATTTTTTTCAGCAAACCATCGACGCGCGCTTGGTCGACGGCAACGCGCGTTTTCCCTATGCGCGGCCGCGCGAGCCGGTGTGGGATCCTTATATCGATACGGCTAAAGACTTCTTTGGCTCCGCCTTGGATTGGCTTTTCGGGTCGAGAGACAAGCCGTCGTCTTCGTCGCCCCCCCGGCGCGAGCTCGAGCGCGAGCCGCCGCGTGATCGGGAGGACGATCCGCAAGAGCGGCGCAGACTGGAGCGGCAGTCTGAAAAAGAGCGTCTGATGGACCGATTGCAACAGAAGCGAGAGCAGTATGAGCGGGAGCAGTTGGAAAGGGACGTGTACAGGTAGCGCGACGAGAATTATCTTCGGCTAAGCGCGGCGTTCGATCACAGGGTCAGTTTGCTTGTTGCAGAATAAGAAAGATTTCTCCCTTTGGTCGAAATGACAAGGCCAACTTGCGCGACATACTTCGATCATTCGCTCGATGGACTTCGGCATATAAGACCGGCGCGTCTATCGGCAGCATGTCGTGTCAAAGGCCTTTGGCTGCCTCACGGACGACTGAAGTGTCGATCAACGCGCCTGGGGCGATGTTCTTGGCCTCAGGACTGCTCCGCGCCAGATCTTCGAGAATCGTTTTGACTCCATCCTCCAAGGGATAGGGAACGTCGGGGATAATTTTGATTTGGTGGTCGAGGGCGGTTCTCACGGCCTCGACGTCCGTGCGCACGTACTTGGCGAGCACTTTTTCGGCAAACGGCCGGTCGGTTTTCATCCGTTTGATCGCGAGCATGGACGCCCGCATAAACTTTACCGCCACGGACCGATTCTTTTCCAAGAAGCCGCGCGTGGTGCCATGTCCGGTGAGTAAATAGGGAACTTTGAGCTCTTCCAAGTCGAGCAGGATGCGCATGCCGGCCTTTTTCACCACGGGTGTGATGATCGGCGAAAACACCGACAAAGAAATGTCGCCTCTTTGCATTGCCAGCAGCCTGTCACCCTCCAGGCCGATTTGAATCATCGTGACGTCGGATTTTTTAAGCCCCAGATGCTTTAACGCGTATTCGGCCACGAAGTCCGACGTCGAGCCGAAACGGCTCACGGCCAACTTTTTCCCTTTTATATCTTCCGGCTTTTGGATCTCGGGCTTGGCGCCGAGAGTGTACGCCATGACGTTCTGCAGTCTGCTGATGATGACCACGTCCTTGTTGCCCTGAAGATACGCATAAGCGGCGGCGGTGCCGCCGATGAGACCGATGGGACTCTGGCCGGTAACCAGAAGTTGGACGGCGAGGGAGCCGCCGCGAATCAATAGCATGCGCACGTCCAAGCCTTGTTCGTCGAAGTAGCCGGCGTCCTTGGCGATCCACAGGCTCAGCATGTTCGCGTTGGTGGCCGAGTAGGTCACCGGCAAGACGATTTTGTCCTGCGCGGGAGAATTTTCGTAACGAAAGAGAAGAACGACGACGGCGACAACAAACAACAAACGGTTTTTCATACGACTGCGCTCCTTCGCGCCGAAGATCCGGACTGGCAAAAACTAATCCGGATCGAGCTTGCGTGTCAACGCCGCGCAACCGACATTGCGCCGCCGGCGAGCAACGTCGAGATCAGCGCTTGACAGAGTTCGTTAACGGCGTGTTATAGCTCTGCGCAAGAACGGTAAACTTCTTGAAGGAGAGTACTCGATGATCACGGATACAGCCGGGCGCGATCACTTCGTTATCGATCAACATGTCCACGTCGGTATGCGACCGGCGCGCTCCACCACCGCATCCAGCTCATACCTGCCGGACGAGTTGCTCGCCAACATGGACGCAAACGGCGTCGACATGGTGGTGGGATTTCCGAAGGCCAATCCGCACACCGATTACCGGGTTGAAAACGAGCGCATCATCGCCGCCATGAAGCAGCACCCGACGCGGATCGTCGCGTTTGCGCGGATCAATCCCTATTTCGGCGCTCAGGCGGTCGCCGACGTGCACGACTACGCGTCGAAGGGCGCGCTCGGGCTAAAAATCCATCCGCTGCGGGACTTCTCGGGCAATCGCGTCAACGATCCCGAATTGATGTTTCCGATTGTCCAAGCGGCGCAAGAGGAAAATCTTTTGCTCCTGGTGCACAGCGGCAATTCCTGGAACTGCGCGCCGACCCTGATCGCCGATCTGGCCAGCAATTTTCCCAAGGCAAATTTCGTCATCGCCCACTCGGCGGGCTTCGAAGGTCATCAAGAGGCGATCGTGGCGGCGCGGCGCCAACCCAATTTGTATTTCGACACCGCGTCCAACGGCTACCCGGACATCACCACCAACGTCGTTCGCGCGCTCGGCCCTGAGCGGGTCGTTTACGGCTCGGATCATCCGACCCTGCCGTTCGGTTTCGAGATCGGCAAGATCGTCAAGTACGCCGGGCTCAATTCCGATCAACTGGATCTGATCCTCGGTAAAAACCTCGCGCGTCTGCTTCGTGTCGAGCCGAAACCGTCGGCGCCGAAAACCATGGACATCATGCCGCATCTGACCCGCAACGCCGTCAGTTCTCGTGCGGGCGGGAATCTAGGTAAGAGATCTAGCTGCTGATCCGGCAGTGGTTTTGTGGGAATGCCCGTGCGCCGCCCGAAGGGTCAGCCTTCGCGCAGCTTAAACGGGTTTTCACCGAGCAAGCCGCTCATCAGGCTGGGATCTTCATCTTTTTTCAAGGACTGCGCCAGCTCGAGCAGATAGTCTTCCTGCAACACCGCGTCGTACAGCGACATGGAGCCGTCGGATTTAAGCGGTTTGCCGCCGATGAAGTGAAAGGAATGGCAGTCCCAGTCGTAAAACTCGTCGCCGCGGCTGCTGATCTCTTTCCAGCGGATGCCGACGGGGCTGCGGTGCAACCCGGTTCGCGCGGGCAGCGCCTCTTGCTCTGCTAACGGAAGATTCAGGTCTGCCTTGTAGCCTTTTTCCTCGGGAATGCCGTCCCACATGCGCCGGTAGCTGGGCAGGAACTCTTCGTGTCGAACGGTCAACGCGGTGTGCATGTCCCACCAGGTGCCGTGGCCCGAGACGCGCTCATCGACCTTGTCGACCAATTTGTACACCAATCTGCCGCCCGCGCGCAGGCGCAGAACCAGCGTTCCTTCGCCCGTCCTGGCGTTTTGCTCCGCTTCGATGCTGCAATATTTTTCGAAGAACGCGGCCGTTCTGGCAAGCTCGCGGGCGCCGAACACGGCATGGCTGATGCGGCCGACTCTTTCTTCCGTGGCGATCTCCATGGCGCCCTCCGGCATTTTCACCGGCGCCCAAAATTCGTACTGATTGCCGTCGGGGTCGGCGAAGTAGATGACGGTGCCTTCGTCGCCGTCGGCGGCCGTGCGAATCGCGTCGCTGTGCGGGATCTTGTGCCGCTCGAGCCGGCGCAGATGCGCGTCGATGTCTTCGGGCCGAATATAAAACCCGCAGCGCGGCAGATCTTCTCCCAGAGGCTTGGGCGCCGGGAAAACTTCAGGCTGAAGAAACGCGCCGATGCGGCAGGAGCCGCCCTCCCACCACAGGAAGCTGGTGATCTTGATGTTTCTCTTTCGCGCTACAGTCGTCAGACCGATGATCGGCCGGCGCGTGATGCCAGTGGCGTTGACTGCCCAATCGACCCAGGCGCCCATGTCGTTGGTGCCGACGACGTAGTGATCGATCCAATGTACTGCGCCGCGAGGTTCACTCTTAGTCATCGAAGGAACTCCCGTTCAAATCGTGCAAGTCGTTCAACCGCTGCGCTCCATGCAAATCGCTGCCAGCACAAAATAAACCGCAAGCCGAACCGGATTGCACTCGGCAGCGTTCAATTCCATGCACAACTGGAACTGTTTGGTTCATTTCAGACGTCAGGAACAATTTAAACTCTGCTATCCGCTAACTCGCCGCGCGCGCTCGTTGCTTCGTCTCCAGGCTCAGGCCGACGATGAACGCCGGGTTCACCGTCGACATGGTGTAGATCTCCTCGGCCGTGCAGCCGAACGCCGACATATAGCCGCGCAGCAGGCGGAGCGATTCCACGGAATTGGGAAACAGCGGCTCGCCGGCGTCCGAAGACAGCGTGCAGTGCTCGACGCCCACCGCGCGAATGGCCTTGTACATGTTTGCCGGATCGATGCCGAGGAGCGGCGACAGCTCGTCGAAAGTAAAGTTAAGCCATAGATCGGCGGAAGCCGCGTCTTTCATCTCCTCGATGGTCAGATTGACGAACGGGCTGAACGGATGATCGACGACGCCGCGTTTGAAGCCGATCTTGTGGCTGTATTCCGCCATCGCCTTGAACTCCGGCTTGGTCGGATGGCCGAAAAAGACCGCGGCGCCGTGATCGTGCGCCATGCGGAAGATCTCTTCGATCTCCGGCTGGAGCCGGCCTTTGTCGTCGAGCAGATAGTGGCCGTACTTGAGCGAGTCGGACCAGGGAAGAGGGTCGGTGTGGGCCTTTGGGTCGGCGTTCTTGTCCCAAGCGCTCGGCTTGCCGCCGACGATGGAGAGTGTGTTGGCCGAAGTATTGTTGGGCATCCACAGGCCGACGACGCCGGCCTTGAGCTGCTTTTCCGACCAGGCCGGTTCGATCTTCGAGAGAAAACCCTGGGTGACCGAGCTGCCGGGCCACAGGTGCGCCGGCGTCAAGCCCTGCTCCGCGCACCAGGATTCCAGCGCGGTGCGCACGCCGGCCACTGTCCCGGCCGGATCTTTTCGTCCGACGATCGTCTTGTAAAGAATGCCTTTCATGCCGCTCTTGGAGGCGAGCTTGGCGACGCCGAGAGCATCCTGTTGGCCCTCGTGAGCATGGCAATGGATGTCGATCGCATCGTCGACGCCGACGACGTGATCCACCGAAGGGTCGACGGCCTGTTTGTAGCCGCGCCGGGCCGGATACGATGTCACCGAGCGGACGCTGCTCGGGGTGGCGTAGTTTGGATTGCTATCGGCCATAATCAGTCCTCCCGATCATCGATTTGATCGGACCATAACGCGTCCGCGCGCGGCGGGCAACCGGTTTGCGTTTTGCGGAGAAAGCGTTCCAGTGGTTTCAATCGTTTCAGTCGTTTGATCGCTGCGAGCCGCAACGTTCCGTGCGCTACGCTTCTTTGAAGCCGTGCAGCCGCGCGGGATTGTCGACTAGAATTTTGCGCAGCAGCGCCTGATCGCCGTCGACGTAACGGTAAAGCAGCTCGACTTCCTCGGCATCGTTCATCATGCGCTTGGTCCATTGCGGGTGCGGCCAGTCAGTGCCCCAGATGATGCGGTCGGGCGCCGCTTCGATGAACGCTCTGCCGTAAGGAATGGCGTCGTCCCAGCCCGCGTCCATTTTCGAATCGCGGTTGCCGTTGGACACCATCATCCACCAGTTCTCCTGCTTGAGCATATCGAGCACCCAGCGGATCACCGGCCGGTCCATGCCGCCTTCAAAGCCGACGTGGCCGAAGTGATCGATCACCATCGCCACGTCCGTGAGCGAGCGCAATAGATCCGAGTTCTCCAGAAGGTCGTCGCCGTTGACGTGCAGGCGCGCGTGCCAACCGAGCTCGCGCAGCCGCGCCATCGAGCGCCTGACTTCGGACTCGCGCTGGTCGAGAGTCAGGAAGCGCACGAAGTTGAAGCGCGCGCCGCGCACGCCCGCCGCGTGCATGCGGTCGAGCTCCTGGTCCGACACGCGATCATCGACGATGCCGATGCCGCGGTAGCGGTCGCGATCGTTGAGGCTTTCAAGCGCATGCAGCAGCAGGCGATGATCGCTGCCGTAAATGGCGCTGTGGACGATCACGCCGCGCTCGAAGCCGATGGCCGCGTGCATTCTTCGTGCTTCGGCAAACGTCGCGCTGGCGATGGGCGGGTAGGGCGGATTGGCTCGCGGCGCAAACCGCGCCGGATCTTCGTAAATGTGAAACTGGCAGTCGCAGCTTCCTCGCGGCGGCGCGGGTACCGGCATGCGCGGATTTTTGTCCCATTCGTAATACTTCGTTCCGGCGCTCGCCATTCTCATTCTCCCTCGATTGTTGAGCGATTCTCTCGAATTCAGGTAGTGGTGCAGTTTGGCCCCCGACGGGCATTAAATCACTGGAGAAGGATTCCTCGCATTCGATCGGAATGACAACAAAATAAGAGACGTGTCATCTCGAACGAAGTGAGAGATCTTTCCGAACTGCACCCCAGATTGCCTCATGGTTCCCCTTTCAGCGGGCCGAAGCCTTTTGGCGGACGACGGTGTTTGGTGCCGGCTTCGTACGCGGACGCGATCTCGAAGAGATTCGTCTCGTCAAAGGGACGGGCGAGAAACTCCATGCTGACCGGAATCTGATCGGGCTTGGGACCTTCCAGGCGGCTGCCGTTGGGATCGGTGGCGTCGGGCACGCGGTCGTAGACTTCGCGCGTAAAGCCCGCCGGCACGACGATGGCGGGGAAGCCGCTTACCGGGCTCAAGTTCACGCTCCAACTGCTGCCGGCGCCGCGCCAAAGATCCAAATCGGTTTTCAGCACGGCTTCGCCCGGCAACAAATTCGCATCGGACAGTTGCGTGCCGGCCTTCAAAATGCGCGGCTCGGTGCGCGCGTTGTACACTTCCGGCGTGCGGTTGGCCAACACCATGTGCGGTGGAATCGTGCTGTACGGATAGACCAGCGCATCGAGATTATTGTCCGCCATGACTTTGTACAAAATGCGCTGCAGATTCTGCATGCGGAGAATGTGGCTGGAGTGCGCCGGAGTATCCAGGGTTTTCGCCTTGGCGCCGAATGCGTTCTGCAACACCGGCAGGTCGCCCGCAAAGGTTTTTGTCGCGAACATGTCTTCGACGCCGCGGAAGTTGGCGTCGCCGCGCTCGCGCAAATAGACGTTCATCGCATACTTGCCTTCTTCGCCGCGGCGCTGGCCGGCGATCATGCGCAGATTGACGCCGCGGACTCCGGTCGGAAGGGTTTTCGGATCGATCGTGAACGCCACCATGCGATCGATCGGGTCGGTGCCCGCGGCAACGCCTTCTTTGTACGTTTGAGTGAAGAAGCTCGGTTCGTAGGACGAGATGATCTCGGCGATGGCGCCGTCGAAGCTCACCGGGTCGACGATCGTGGCGCCGAGGCGCTTCAAGTCGGCGATCGCCTGGTTGGCGATACGAATGCTGTCGCGATCGGCGAGGGTCGCTTCGATCATGAATTCGCGCACCACGCCCAGGCGCTTGCCGGCCAGAGATTTTTTATTCGCATGAGTCCGGTACGCGACTGGTTTCCGGCCGTGCGCCACCGCGGTCACATGATCGCGCGGGTCGGCGCCCGTAACGACTTCGAGCACCGCCGCGGTGTCTTGCACGGTGCGGCACATCGGCCCGCCGCGGTCGCGGGAAAACGATAAAGGAATGATTCCCGCCCGGCTCACCAAGCCTTGAGTTGCGATCATGCCGACGAGCGCGTTGGCGCTCGACGGAAAGCGCACCGAGCCGGAAGTATCGGTGCCGAGCGCGCACATCGCCAGATTGGCAGCGACCGCCGCGCCGGAGCCGGCGCTGGAGCCGCCGGGAACGCGCTTGGTATCGTACGGATTGCAAGTCTGCCCGCCAAGCGCGCTGCGCGCGATGCTTGCCGGAGCGTACTCATCCATGTTGGTCTTGCCGAGAAAGATCGCCCCCGCCGCGCGCAGCTTCGCGATCATGGTGGCATCGCGAGGCGGCTTGTCGTTGGCGTAGGCCGCGGCGGCGCCGGCGGTCGTGAGCATATCGACGGTATCGTAGTTGTCCTTGATCGCGAA
Organism: uncultured delta proteobacterium; assembly: GCA_963745035.1. Lineage (GTDB taxonomy): Bacteria > Desulfobacterota > Binatia > UBA9968 > UBA9968 > DP-20. The sequence goes on from CAVUVW010000014.1 coordinate 998,120, forward strand.
AGGAATGCCGTGCAGCGGTCCGACGAACCGTCCGGTGCGCGCAAAGTGCGCGTCCTGCGCGCGGGCGACTTCCAACGCATCCGGCATTTTCGGATCGTTGTCGGCCGTATCGGTCTTCGATCGTTTGCCGCGAATGTTGAGCGTCATGTAGGCATTGAGCTGCCCGGCATTCTCGATCGGCGTCAAATCGCCGAGCATCAAGCCGGTAGCCGGATCGGCGTCGCCTTTGACGCAGACGCCGTTGTAGGCTTCGATGCGCTTGAAGTAGAGCTGCACGAGCTGCGTTGCGGTGATCTGCTTGGCGCGGATGGCGCGGTGGACGTCGGCGATGGTCGCTTCTTCGAGATGAAATCGAGCCGACTGAGCGCCTGCATCACGGATCAACGCGAGCAAAGCGAGGCCCAGAGTCGCGATGGTTCGAAAAGAGCTTGAAAAATCCACGATACAACCTCCCGCGCTCGTTCTGCGCCGACAATAATCGCGAGGAGGATCGTGGGTCAACAGAAAATCAGCGCCGGAGACAAATTTGGACTCGAATCATGCGCGCGAGTCACTGGGAAATCTTCGAGCCGCGCGGGCGTGCGCCTTGGCGGTCTCTTCCGCGCGGTTTTTCGGCGGTGCGTTGGTTTCGAGGGAGGCGAGAAGCTTGGCGGATGCCGCCGCGATCTCGTCGATTGCGGCAAGAAAGGCGGCTTCGTTGGTTTTCGACGGTCTGTTGAAGCCGCTCAGCTTTCTCACGAACTGTAGCGACGCCGCGCGGATCTCGTCCGGGCTCACGGGCGGCTCGAAGTTGAAAAGGGTTTTGATGCTTCTACACATAGGTTGCTCCTCCCGCTCTGTCGCGAATATCGTAATACTATAGTTTACGATTTGCGCGGTCTGGGCAAATGATTCGGACGCTGATGGCACTCGGTTTCAGAAAATTCCTCCGCCAAGGCTCGATCCGGAGCACATGCGAGGGAGCTAAGAAAGATTTCTCTTTCGTTCGAAATGACAACTTTCCGGCCTGGGTCCCTTCGACTTCGCTCAGGACATGCTCTGCGGGAGATATATCGAGATAGCGAAACGGCCTAGAACAATCCCGGCAGCCAACGTTTAACGGCTTTCGTGTAGGCAACGTAGGGTGGACCCAACGTGACGGACAAATTTCGCTCATCGGCAAGGACACGAAAGTGAAACCAGATCGCGACCGCGACCGTGATCAGCGCGGCTAACCAGGATCGAAGGGTCAAGGTCAAGCCGGTCAGAAAAATGATGTGGCCGAGATACATCGGGTTGCGGGTGTAAGCGTATAGTCCAGTGGAGACCAATCTCTCGCCCGGGACGTCCGGGCCGGGACCGCCGCCGCCGCGCGCCATGCGATACTTGCCGCACAGGCGATATTGTAAGTAGCCCCAGACCATGAGCGGTAAGAACCAAAAATTCGCCTCGATCCTGCCGCCGTGGATGATCCATTCCCAGCACAGCGTAGCCATGGGATAGACGAGAAAAGTCCTGACCGGAGTGCGGCTTAAAAATCTCACAAGATTTTGCGCCGTCGTTGTGCTCATCAGGGCTTTAAGTTCAAAGTTTAACCGCCTTTGCTCCGTTCCAGTCGTTTGACGGATTTAGCGCGTGGAGAAAAACACTAATTTTCAGAAAAATTCCCAGATGCTAAGCGATGCACGCCCGCGGTTTCAAACTAGCTTCGAGTCGTGACTACGCCCGATCATTTGGTCTATACTCGCTTCCATGAAACCCATAATCGATCCCGAAGGCCTCCGTCTACCGATCAAATTGGATACCGCCTCCAATGGCGAATTCGAGCCGGTGCCGCTCTCGCCGGCGAACCACGCCGGCAACCGCCGAGCGCGCGCCGCGGCGACGGAAAACGCGCGGCGCTTGGGCATGAGCCGCCGCGGTTTTCTGGTTTCCGCGTGCGGCGCCGCGAGCACGCTGCTGGCGTTCAATGCTGCCAACGCGGCGGTTGGCAAGCTCGGCGGCTTTTTCGAGCTGGAACCCGAAGCGGCGCTGGAGCCGCGGCTTGCGCAGGCAAGGGTCGGCGGCAAGGGCGAGTTCATCTTCGACGTGCAGGGACACTTCGTCGATCCGACCGGCGCGTGGGTGAAGGCGGCGCCGCCGGATGCTTTCAAGTGGTCGCCTAAGGCCGGGTGCGCGCTCGCGGGCAAACCCGGGCGCGCGCAGCCATCTCAATTGTCTCGGGCCCGAGGAGTTCGTCAAAGACGTGTTTATGGACAGCGATACCGACATGATGGTGCTGTCGTTCGTGCCGTCCCGGCGCGATGCCGAGCCGCTCACAATTCAGGCGGCGGATGCGGTGCGGCGGATCGTCGATCGCATGGAGGGCTCGCACCGGCTGTTGATCCACGGCCGGGTCAATCCGAATCAGCCGGGCGATCTCGAGTCGATGGACGAGCTCAAGGAGCGCTGGAAAGTATCCGCGTGGAAGACGTACACGCAGTGGGGCGTGGACGGCAAAGGATTCTTTCTGTCGGACGACATCGGCACGCGCTTCATCGAGAAGGCGCGCGCGCTCGGCGTGAAAGTGATCTGCGTGCACAAAGGATTGCCTTTCGGCAAACAGTCCTACGAGCACAGCCAGTGCAGCGACATCGGCGTGGTGGCGAAGCGCTTTCCCGACGTGAGCTTTCTCATCTACCACTCGGGTTTCGTCACCGGCGTCCCGGAGCGAGCGTACAGCGGGCGCGGCGCGAGCGACGGCATCGACACTTTGATTCGCTCTCTCGTGGAGAACGACGTCAAACCGAACAGCAACGTGTACGCCGAGCTCGGCAGCACCTGGCGTTTTCTCATGCGCGAGCCGAACAGCGCGGCCCACGCGCTCGGCAAGCTCGTCAAGTATTGCGGCGAAAACAACGTGCTCTGGGGCACGGACTCCATCTGGTACGGCTCGCCGCAAGACCAGATCCAGGCGTTTCGCACCTTCCAGATCGCGCCCGAGCTGCGCTCGATGTACGGCTACGCCGAGATCACCCCGGCGCTGCGCGCCAAAATCTTCGGGTTGAATGCCGCCAAGGTCTACGGGATCAGCGCGGACGAGGTGAAAAAGCACATGCGCGCCGACTCGATCGCCAAGGAGCGTTATGCGTATTCGGAAAATCCGCAGCCGCACTATCTCACTTACGGACCTAAAACCCGCCGGCAATTCTTGAATTTGCTGGGCTGGAACGGCGGATCGCGGGCGTAACAATTGTTTCTGACATTCAAAACGTTCAAGCCGTTCAGATCGTTTGAAACGTTTAGATCCGCGGGTCCAAAGTTCAAAACTCAAGCTGACTCGGTTGACTGCTCGCGCAGGCTCCGCGATAACAACTCAATCGGAAAGGAGACAACTGAGCGATGATCATTTTGAGCAACGAAGAGGTCAGCGAGTTGCTGTCGATGGAAAGCTGCCTGCGGCATCTGGAGTCGGCCTATGTCGAATTGTCCGAAGGCGCGGCGGTGAATCGGCCGCGCAGCGATCTGTATCTACCGGCGACGACCAGCAACGGCGTCTATTGCTTCAAGACCATGGAAGGCGGTCTGGCGCGGGAAAAGATCGTCGCGCTGCGGCTCAACTCGGACGTCATCAAGTGGGAAGATAAGGGCGGCCGCATCATCAAGGACAAAGTGCCGGCGGCGCCGGGCAACAAGTGGGTCGGGCTCGTGATGCTGTTTTCGGCCGAGAGCGGCGAGCCGCTGGCGATTTTTCCCGACGGTATTATTCAAGGCATCCGCGTCGCGGCCAGCAGCGCGCTCGCCGCGCGGTTTCTCGCGCGAGAGGATGCAGCGGTCCTTGGCGTGCTGGGATCGGGTTGGCAGGCGCGCGCGCACGCGAAGGCGATGTGCGCGGTGCGTCCGATCAAAAAAATACTGGCGCATAGTCCCACGAAAGCCAACCGGGAAAACTTCGCCGGCGAAATAGAAAAGGAACTTGGCGTTCCGGTGGACGCCGTCGCATCCGGAGAGTCGGTGGCCGGGCACGCGGATATCCTCGTCGCCGCGACCAATTCGGTATCGCGGGTGGTGCCGCCCGAGTGGCTGAGGCCCGGCATGCACGTCACTTGCGTGAAAATCACCGAGCTGGGCGAAGAGACTCTCCGGAAATTTGATCGCCTGGTCATCCATACGCGGAAGTGGGCGCCGGACAATTATATCACCGGGTTCAACGATGAAAGAGTCGAAGCGCATGATCCGATCGATCTCCTGACCGAAGGCGGCAAGGGATCGCCCACCGCGCCGAAACCGCCGTTCTGGCTCGGCGCGCCGGAGTTGAAGGACGTGGTGGCGGGGAAACTTCCCGGGCGCCAATCCGCGCGGGAGATCACCTGCTTCAATAACAATATCGGTCTCGGCATTCAGTTCGCCGCGCTCGGCAAAGCGATCTTCGACGCCGCGAAGGCGAAGGGACTGGGCCGCGAGATTCCGACGGACTGGTTCTTGGAGACGGTGCATCCGTAAAACAGCTTCGCGTCTCGGGTTTCGCGTCTAGAGTTACGGATAGAAGCAAATCCAGCGAAGTGTTGAAGCGAACTGCCTGAGGATTCTCGTGGGGTCGGATTCTTTACAACCCGAGGCGCGGAACCCGAGACCCGAGACTCTCTACTTCTGCATACCGATCTGGCGCAGGAAGCCTTGATCCTCGAGGGTCTTGACGATGCTGCCGTCGAGGAATTGATCGGGGTTGGCTTTTTTCGCTTCCGGATTCGGGCTTAGTTTGAGCGTCTCGACGATCCCCTCGCGATTGGGATAGGGCGGGCGGACCACGTAATCGACGGCGTACTGATAAGTCGCTTCGATAATGTCGTCGGCGGTGTCGCGAGTGTACTTCTGAATGACTTTCTTCGCCGTCGCTTTGTCTTGCACGAATCGCTGCAGGCCTTCGGAATAGCCGCGAAAGAAATTCAGCGCCGTTTCGCGGTTGGTTTTCAAGTAAGCGCGCCGGGTGATGACGGCGGTGTGGGGAAAATAGACGCCGGCCTTGGCCATATCGAGCAGCGGCTGGGCGCCGGCGGCGCGGGCGCGGATGTGAGTTGGCGCCGACAAGGGCGCAGCGACGATCAGCCGCTTGGAAAGCGCCGCGGCCAACTCGGGCATGCCGCCGAGCTGGAGGATGTTGAGATCCTTGTCGGGGTTGAAGCCGTTTTTCTGCACTAGATAGCGCAACGCGAAATCGGTGGACGAGCCGAAGCGCGTGACCCCGACAGTTTTGCCTTTTAAGTCCCCCACGCTTTTGATCTCTGGGAGAGCCATCATGTAGAACGCCGGCACGTTGGCGACGCCGCCGACAAAAACCAGGTCGGCGCCGCTCAGAACCGCGCTCACCACCGGCGCGCCGCCGGAAAAGGCGATCTGCGAGTCGCCCGTCAGGACCACGCGGGTTACTTGCAGAGCGGTGGGGATGTAGATTAACTCGACTTCGAGCCCGTATTTGTGAAATATGTTCTGCTCGGTGGTATACCAAAGCGGCGCGTTGATCCCGCTGATGGCGGGGTAGATGACGTTCAGTCGAGTACGGCTTTGCGGCCAAGCCGAGGTCGCGGTCAGGCAAAGTATCAGCAAGCCGCTTAGAAGCGATGTCTTCATGGCCGGCACCTTATGGAGGCCATGCTACCGTGTCAAGAAGACTGTTTGAAGACTTGCAAGTAGTGGTGCAAGGGTATCGGGAAAGATGCATCCGTCGAATTCAGACTACGCTTTCCCTGTCATCTCAACAGACTTATCGACGGGCGGCCTTGGCCTTGGCATAAGCTCTTGAAATCGCATTGGAGGCGGCATGAAGCGAGAAGTGGCGACGGAGATCGTCGATTCCCTCAAAGAGGCAGGCGTCGATTTCGTCGCGACGCTGACCGAAGCGAACCTGCATGATCTTGTGATTGCGCTCGGTGAGGACGCCGCGATTCACCACGTGCCGGTGACCAGCGAGGAAGAGGGCATCGGCATCTGCGCCGGCGCATACCTGGGCGGCAAGCGGCCGGCGATGGTAATGATGAATGCCGGCTTTTTATTGTCGACCAATGCGCTGGCGACGGTTTGCATTCATCCGGGCATTCCGGTGTTGATGCTCATCGGTCACAGCGGCGGGGTCGGCGAGGAAAACGCCGGGCACGCGACTGTCGGCGCTCTTGACCGAGCCGGTGCTGCAAGCCATGCACATCGTCTACGAGAAAGTCGGGCGCTTCGAGGAGATTCGTCCGACCATTCGCGATAGCCAGATGTTGGCGCGATCGTCGCGACGGCCGACCGCGATCGTCCTGAACAAGCAAGCGCTGAGGTAGGAAATGAAAAGATATGATTGTCTGCGCGCGATCGCGCCGCATTTCGCCGACGAATTGGTCGTGACCAATCTCGGGGCCGTGCGCCACGAATGGCAGGCGCTGAGACCGCACCATGGCAATTACCATCTACAAAATCTCGGGCTCACGTCGTCGATGGCGCTCGGATTGGCGCTCGCTTTGCCGCACCGCAAGGTCGTCGCCTTCGACGGCGACGGCTCGCTATTGCTGAATCTCGGCAGTCTCGCGACCATCGCGAACCAGCACCCGAAAAATCTCGTGCACGTCGTCTTCGACAACGAATGCTACGAGTCTTCGCGTGGCGCGCCGACAGCCACGGCCGGACAGGCGGACTTGGCCGCGGTCGCGCGCGGCTGCGGTATTGGCAACGTGATAACGGCGAAGACTGTTGGGGAGTTCGAGGAAGGGTTTTTGCGCGGCGTCAAAAGCAACGACCTCTGTTTCATTCTCGCCAAAGTCGAGCCCGGAGCTGGCGACGTGCCGGCGGCGCCGTTGGATTCGCAGGAAAACAAATACCTGTTCGTGCGCTACATCGAGAAAAGCGAGAACGTAAAAATCCTCACCTCGACGCTGTCGCGGGCGAGCGAGCCGCGCGGCAAGTGAGCGCAGTTGCCGCGATCGGCAACTGCGCTCAGGTGATTACGCTTGATTGCGAGAGACCGTTGCATGCTTGCGACGGATTTCCTCCTGCTCACGTTCGGAATACCAATCGTCGGCCCATTGTTGAACTTCGTTCGTCCGATCGCCGTAGCGCTTTTGAACCATGCCTAGAAACTTTTCATAGTCGCCTTCACATTCGAGTATATCGTCGTCGGTGACTTGTCCCCATTTTCTTTTGAGCTCGCCTTTAAATTCGTGCCAGCTACCTTTGAACTTATTTTGCTCCATTGCTTCCTCCTTGGCCGATTGCTTACGAACCAAAGTCAGTGCAGAACTAATGCCAGAAACCAGGTTATTGTGACCAAGTGATCAGAAAAGCTCAGAAAATCGGCAAGCAAAGGGACTGAGGGGTGGCTCAGAAACCCGATGGCAAGCCGAACCGTCTTCGTTCTGCGACAACTTTGCAGGAAGAACACCGCCAGCAGCCACAGTGATTCTCCTGACAACAGGGCTTTCGGTGCTAGTAGATGTTCAGCGCAAGTCCGGCCGCCAGAGTGGCGCCGATCTCCTCACAGCGCTGTAAGTCGAACGGCCCGATCTCTTTCGGCGCAAGGATGGCGTCGGGTGTTTGCGCGTGGGTGCAGACGATGATCGGTTCGGCGACCGCTTTGAGGCGCCAGCCCGTGGCGATTCGTTGAATTTGCCGCGCGGCGTTTTCGCCGTCGCTGCCGGCGCAGATGAGAACGGCATAAGGGCGGCCGACGATGCGGTCCAAAACCGGATAGTAGGTGCGGTCGAAAAAATCTTTCATCATGCCCGACATCATCGCGAGATTTTCCGGAGTGGCGAAGACGTAGCCGTCGGCCTGAAGCAGCTCGTCCGGACCGGCTTCAGCGGCATGAATAAAGTTCAGCGACACGTCGGGCTCTGAGGCCGCGCCTTTGGCGGCCGCTTCGGCCATTTGGTAAGTGCCGCCGGTTTTGGAGTGGAAGACGATCAGCAGTTTCTTCATGGGAAGAATACATCTTACCGCAGAGACGCGGAGAGCGTAGAGGGAAGACGCTTCTTTCTCTGCGACCTCCGCGCCTCGGCCGGTGAACTATGCTTTCGTGGAAAGGCGGAGGACGAGGTCGTCGATGAAGCCCTCGTCGTCCAACTCTTTGACCCAGTGGAGATCCCATAGCGTCATGGGGTTCTCGATGCGCGCGCCGTATTCGTGGGCGGCGATGGCGTTGGTGTTCACGATCGCTTCGGCGGTCGGGTAGGGCTTGACGCGGAGCATCTCGGCGATGGAGCCGACCTGCCGGCGCAGCTCTGCGCGATCGGAGACTTCCATGAGCCGCATGGGTTCTTGGGCGGCGATCTCCACCGCCTCGTCTGTGCTGGTAATCAACAAGGCGAGAGCGTGGATGACCGCCTTCATATAAGCTTTCATCAACGCGGAATTTTCCGCGGCGAAGCTCGACATGCAGGCCTGGGCGAAATTGCTGACGATCTCGGCTTCCTCGACGGGAAAGGTCTTCAGTCCGGCGGCGAGCGCGGGCGGCAGATAGATCGGCGCGACGAAGCAGGCGGCGCATTCGCCGCTCGCCACTTTGCGCCACTGCTGCCAGCGGCCGATCTCCTTGTCGGTTACTATGACCGTTTCGACGTCCCGCTCCAAGCCCACCTTGCGCAGCCACAAGGTGACGGCAAAGGGCCTGCCCAAGTCGCGCACCGCCATGCGCTTGCCGCGCAATTGATCGATGGAAGTGAAATCGCGCGGCACGACCAGTTGAAGGCCGCGGTGGAGCTGCGGCGCGCAGAAGAACGTTACTTTTCGGCCGCGCGCCGCCTCCAGGTAGAGATACTCGATATGTTCGATGATCGTGTCACAGCGACCGTCGAGCAGGGCGTTCTCGAAGGCCTGCCGCTCGTGAATGTGAACCACTTCGACGTTCACGCCGTAGTGCTTTTCGGCCATGGCTTTGATGCAATAGATGACGGGCGTGCGATCGTGGTCGCGGTAGGCAAGACGTACGGTTGCCATTGCTAAAACGGACCTTCGGGTGGGCTGGGCCACGACTTCAGCAACTTGCCGTAGCCGCTGATCTCGTATTTTGCGCCGAGCTTGGAAAGGATCAGCCACAGCATGGCCGGGTTGCTGGCGACGATCGGGTATTTTCAGTTCGGCTTCGAGGCTTTCGAGGATAGGGATCGGGTCGAGCAGGGCCCCCTGAAAGTAAATGGCGTCTACGTCGGGATACTGCGCGAGCGCGCTCCGGGTCATCGACGCCACATCGGTGCTGGAAAGTTTTTGCGCGTCGGTGTGGGCGCGCAGGGTTTGCGGCGGGTAGAACGACTCGATGCCAAAGCCGGCGAGATAGTCGCGGTAAAGTTTCTTTAGCTGATCGTCCACCGGCGTCATCAAGAGAATGCGCTTGGCGGAAAAGGCGGTGAGCGCGGCGACGGACGACCTGAGCGCGAGGGAGACGGGCACCGGCAACGCTGCGGAAACCTTTTCCCACATGCCGGGATTGAGCGCTTCCTTGGGTGCGCCGCTGATGATCACGCCTTGCCAGCCGTGCTCGGCGATGAGCGCCCGTGTCTGATCGATCAGCGCATCCAACTTGCCGCGGGCATCGTAGAGTGAGGTTTTCTCGCCGGCTTCCTGGATAAACGTGAAATCGATGTCTTTGGGGATGAAAGCGCGAAAGCTATCGTGGTGCGGACTCGACGGCGCGCTGGAACCGATGAAACCGATCTTTAGTTTAGGCGCGGGCGACATAGCTGCCTAACGTGACAAATTTTCTTGGCTCATTCATCAAGGCCAGGGCTTGCTATCTATTTCGGCGGCGTTTCCGAAGCGAGCACGCCGCGTACGCCCCAGTCTTCTTTCGCGACATCGTGAAAAAGAATGTTCAGCGACTCGGGCTTGATGTTGGCGACTTCCTCGAAGTCTTTGGAGATGCGTTTGACCAATTCATTTTTTACTTGCGTGCTTCTTCCGGGGAACAAGTAGATATGGACGACTGGCATGGTGACCTCCCGTGCAATTTCGTTGGTTCAGGCATATGCAAGTGCGGAACGAAAGGCAACTGGAAAAGGACGGCATGCTGGGAAAGATTCTTCCTTGCCGTTTGGAATTGTATGATCTGTCATCCCACTAAATACGCGGTCAATGCCGAGTGCTTGACTCGGGAGGCCGCTTGGGATGAGAATGGCCGCACATCACGCGGGAGAATGATCATGGAAAGAACAGTCACCAGCCGGTTCGGCATTTCGCTTTCGGAACGAGTTTCGTTCCTGATCAAGTCAGGTATTTTTCTCGCCGTCTGCGGCGCGACTCTGTTCGTTGCCTTGGCCGCCAGTTATCCCGCGGTTCATGACACCCTGCACAACGTGCGTCACGCGCTAGCCATCGTTCCTTGTCACTAAAGAATTCCTTTCTACTGCTTCTTTTCGCTGCTGCCGCGTTCCTGCAATCCCCTGTTCGGGCAGAGGAGCTGAACGTCTATTTCAAGACCACGCCGCGTTTGGAGCTGCTCCGGCCGTTTGTGGACGCGACGGACTTGTCCTTGTTGGTTACCGGCGCGGACGGCCGCCCGCTTAACCAGGGAACGGTGGCCATCCGCCTAGAAGCTCCCCGGGCAGGGCGTTTTTTCTCCACGGATTATCCGCTTGTCGAGGGAACCGTGCTGAGCGAGCTGCAACTGCGGCTGCGACAGGGCAGGGCGAATTGGAAACAGCTTCTGCCGATCCGCGGCGAGTACCGGCTGACGGTAAACGTTCTCGCCAGCGACGGAACCAAAGCGAGCCGGGTGTTCGCATTCGACGTGCGCGAGAACCGCATGAAATGGCTTGCACTTACGGCGTTCTCAGCGTGCCTGCTCGCTTTAGGGTTCGTTGCCGGCAGAATTTTCACCGGCAATCGCGCGGGAGGCGCGGCGAGCATCGTTGGTCTGATGCTTTTGACTGGAGCGGCCCCAGCTTTAAGTTCGCAAGCCGACCGCGATAGTTCCGCGATTCTCGAAATCGAGCCGGCCACTGTCGGAAAGCTCAGTCAAGTGCGCTGGAAAGCGCTGCCCGCCAGCGGTGGGGGAACCACTATCCTGACGTTGACGATCAGTCATTTGGAGAAGCAGAAAGTTGTTTTCGCGGTGGAGAAGATCCCGGTGGACGCTGCGTGGTCGATGAAGTTCCATTTCCCTGACGCCGGCGAATATCGTATTGCGGCAGTCGCCAACATTCCCGGCCGTCCGCCCGTGCGAAGCGAGTACGGCATCAGCGTTGCCGGCGTCGCGCCTCCCGCAAGCACGATGATCGGCGCGCTGCTGTTTTTTGTCGGTTTGATCGCGGTTGGTCTTGGGTTCGGGCGTTGGAGCAAGCGCCGCGTCCCCTCTCGATAGCAATACGGGTGCGGAAGGCATTTACCGCGGAGGCGCTGAGCACGCAGAGAGATTCTCAAAAGAGGTCTCCGACTCGGCGATCTCCGCGGCTCGGTGGTTTTCGGTCCTAGGCGAAAACAAAAAGGGCATCCGTCTCGCAGACGAGTGCAAAATGAACTTATTTACCTTGGAGTGACAGCAACTTCGAAAAAATGACCAAGCAGGATGACCGCGTAAACACCACGTCAACAAAAACTCCGAATGCCGGGGGTGCGCCGCTAGGGAATCAGAATCATCTCACGCATGGAGTTTCCAAGCTGGAAGCAGAGCGCAAGCGCGGGCGAATTGACCGGCGTACGACTCCTTACCGGGCGATGAAGAAGCTGGAGCGGTCGGTCGAGTCGAACTTCACTGAGTCTCGGAAGAAGTGGCACCGCCAAAGCATTGCTCGGGGTCAGTACTACGTGAAGCTGGTACACGAGCACGTGCTGACGCTGAAGCACGTTACCCGCAAAGGCAGAGTGCATGTATTGCAACGCATAAATTACAGAGCAGAAGAGATTGCCCGCCGTGACAATCTCGATCTTAAACAGCCCAGCGATCTCGTGAGTGCATACTCGAGAGTCTGCAATGAGGACCCTGGGATTCTATGATTTATACCGGCGCGTTTTCAGGGTGCCTGTTCGGGCGGTTTCGCTGATGGAGTGAAACGGCTTCTCCCAGAGATGCTAGTCTTGCCTGCTGTTCGACGTATCGTTGAACTGAGGCGTCGTTCCGTTCAAAGCAACGAAACAATTTATTGCGAGGCAGCGCGCAATGTAGTGCTAGTGGGCCACTTGATTCGGAATCAAGTTCGTTTCCGCGGGTCGACGGTGTGGGGGGCGAGGGCAGGGTGCAGCCTGTTTCTATACCTCGGATTGTTTCATTTCCTGACCAGAAATCAGAAAAGGGCGTCTTTCGTCGAGGTCACCAGAAAGCAGGTACAGCCGGTTTCACTCCACACACGATGATCAACACTGCCCGCCTCACCGTGGATGAAATCGCCGGGATATAGTGTTCTGTCATCGACCTTCAATATGCCGTGGAGAAGATGCAGTTCTTCGATGCCCGCATGCGTGTGTCCGGGATAATCGGTTCCCGGATCAAGCCGGACCAACATGCTCACGCTGTCGTTTTCCGGGTTCCTCGCGAGTATTTTGACATGAATACCTGGCGCTGCTTCTTCCCACTCTGGTTTAACCGGTGCTTCCAACGGAGGTACGAACGGCCGCGTGGCCGTTTCGTTGGCGATTCGCTTCGCGAGCCGGTCCCATAGAGATTCCGCGGGGCGCAACACATCGATGGACCAGCCAACAAACGAGCGGACAATGGGCCGGAGCATCTCGATTTCCTGCCGGCAATCCTCGCATGACGAGATTTGAGCTTCAACCGAAGCAATCTCCCCCGGAGGAAGCGACTGCAATGCAAACAGGACCACGAGATCCAGATGCTCTTGACTGTGTGTGTCCGGTTTTGTGTTCATCCGTTCCCTTCTATTTCCTTCCCAGCGCTTCTCGGAGTTTTCCCATGCCGGAGCGGATTCGTGTCTTCACGGTCCCGAGAGGTTGATTCAACTTCCTTGCCGTTTCTTCATAAGTCAATTCAGAGAAAAATGCGGTTTCGATCGCATTTCGTTCTTCTGGAGTCAGGACCTCAAGCGCATTCCGCAACAAGCGGCTCTGCTCCTCAAATAGAAAGACTTGTTGAGGATCAACAATGTCCGTTGTCGGCCGCAAGCTGTGTGGATACGTGTTCACTCGTTTTTTTCTCTGATCGAACCGCAGGCGATCAATCGCCCTGCTGCGCGCCTGATTCATGATCCAGCCGACGACGGATCCGTTAGCAGGATCATAGGTCGAGGCTTTTCGCCACACGTCATAGAACACATCGAGCGTGACTTCTTCGGCAGTTTCTCGATTCGCGGTTATCCGCACGATCAACGTAAAAACGATTCGATGCGTTTGCTCGTAAAGGGAATGCAGTGCACCCTGGTCACCGCCGGCGACGGCTCGGACGAGCTGTAGCCACTCATCCTCGGAAACGCGAACCTTTGCCTTATCGGCATAGAGAATATCCCCCAGCGTTTTTCTATCCGGCGCACCCACGACCAAAGATCATGCCGGGAGCAATTCTGCCAGTCAAGGCCGGAAACCGACCCAGGCCTATTCCTCGCAGGCAGCGTGATCTTGTAGGTTGCGCCTACACAAGAATAAACGCCAAAAGTCTGCCGCCGGATTTAAAATGGAAACAAAAAATTACGTATCCGTTGCCGAAGAAAATTTTTGCAGAGTACAAATCTAAGATCTGATCGTTGACGTTATTCAAGTGTGTGTCATTTGTGATGCAAGTGAGAAGTCCCTGGAGCAAACTGGTCGGAAAAACCGTATAAAATCGAAAAAAATCGCCACAGTCACAACAAATCCTCTTGGAGGCATATGAGTCGCAATACACCAGTTCCCGTCCCGATAAAGAGGAGACTCGCGCAGGCGGCGCAATTATCGGGAACGAGTTAGCCTCAGATAGATTTCTCATTCAGGTCCCCATGAATACGTATGCGCGTTGCCTGGCCAAGTGTGATCCGAAATCACCTGAGTACAAATTGCTGAGGAACGGCATCATTCTTCATGACGATCCTCACAAAGTCATGGTCCACATCCGCTGTGATGCCGATAAGGCTCGCGTGATCCGCCGTATTGTGGCCAAGGAATGCCCCGAGGTTTTGGATGAGCTTCACGTTTATCCCGAGCTCGCATGATTGGGTTGCACAGGAAATAAACCGTCCTCCGGTACGCTGCCCGGGCATGATTGTAGTACGCGGCAACTGCCTACCGAGGATCGAAACCGGACAAAACCGAAGGAGAGCACATAAATCATGCAACTCCGTGACCACCCGCTAGTGCTGAAACATGACAGGAGCATTTGGCCTCCGATCTGGACAAATACCCGGCTTAACAAGAAAGATAAGCCGCGCGGCGAAGTCGGAATACTGAGGCAGGTATTGATGAATGAAACTTTCGATACCCAGTGTTTTCTGATGATCGAATACAACGGCAATCAATACATGGGATGTTTAAACTTTAGCCAAGCTGGGTTTTGTAAACAAATTTGCGCCATCTTAGAGTTGATGATTGGTCGGTCACTCACGGACATAGGTGATTTGGATTTGTCCCACACCCTCTAGCTGGTTCGCTTCCAACTACTACGGAATGGGTTCTTACCTGTGGGTCTGCGATCTGCTCGACCTTGAGACCTCATGGATCCGCCCGGCGCATGCATTCAGCACCGCGCGGCGTGCCGCCGTGCTGGAAGGCGCCGATGAGTACGAATTAGAGCTTGCGTGTGATTTACTGAGCGCCTAGCCATGCTCTAAATCGCAAGGCTGCCGATTGTCGCGATAGTTCGGCCGATGTTCTTGTTTAAAAACAAGCAGACCTGCTTACAGAACAAATCATCTTCTAACATGATCGCGCCGACAAAGGTTTCGGACTGATACTCCATCGTGACAAAGCAAGTTTTCCGACTACCTCTCGTCATATAGGCGGTGGAAAGCGTGCCCAATTCGCCGTGGATCTGTTTCTTGTGATGTTTCCCTTCGCTAACGTTTGTCCAAACGGGAGGCCAACTTCTGGTTCTGTGGAAGCACATAGCGGGATGATTGCGCATGTCCATGTAATGACTATCTCACGGCGGCAACGCCAAACATAGGCGTGTAAAATAAATAACGCGCGTAAGGGGCCGGACCCTTTAGAGCCCGGCTCGGCCGCTGGTCTTCAAGACCAATCGAGCCCGCGGATGCATGTTGCTGTGCGCGCTTTTCACCTTCCGGATTTCGACTCGCCGGCTCCTCGCGACCCGTGGAAAAAAAACTTTGAACCAGTCTTCAACCGAGATAAAATTAAGAGATGATCGTAGTTTACCGCAAGCGCAAAGGCGGCTCCCGCTGGCACTTCCATACCGAATGTCCGGGTTGGCCGGAGACTAATTATATTCAGGTCCAGTTTGGACAACTCGCAGCCGGCGAACGCGTTTGTGAAGAATGCGTTAGGCTTGAATCTCAAATGTTTCCAGGAAAAAAATGAGTTCAAGGGCAAAACCCCGGCTACGATGTGCGACGGGTGCGGTGACGGTGAGTCAAAATTCCAGATCCTCGACACTTTGCATTGAACTTCCGGTGTAGTCGGAAAGAAAGTCTATAATCGGCAGTAAATTTGCGGGTGCATTCACATTCCCACGAGCGATCCGGCCGCTAACATCCATGCCATTGTAATCAACCCGGATCATGAGTTCGTGTGGAAACAGCTCGCACCCTACAAAAATGCCGTCTTTTCTGATCTTCTCGGCCGGAATAGTTTCGTATGTTGGCCTTGTCCATGTTTTCGGCCACCAAGGTCTCGCCAAGTTTCATCGTCTGCTGATCCTATTCCGCTTATGTTTCTCTTGCTCGATCATTGAATCCCTAATCGCTTTTGCATGGGCGACGGCACGTATTGAGTCCGATTTGGTTTCTTTCACGGCCTGACGAAGCCCACGAGATTGCTCAATTAGTTTTCGGCTCTGTTCCAACAGTTCTAGAATGGATTGAGGCACGGCAGGACTCCTTTCCCTATTGGCTTAGGGTTCGGGCTCCCGGTCCTACGGCCCCGGTGGGATAAGCTCAAACGGTTACTGGAGTCAGACTCTAGGCTTAATCACGCCCAAGTGTCCAATGAAAAGTGAATGTCGGAAACCCGACAAGTCGCGTCTGTGTTGTAGCGTACTGCTTGGGAGGTTAGAGCGTATGCGACAAATCCAAGTCGCCGATGTCTTTCATAGAGCGGCCAATGTTTGCTTGAAGGATCGTCAAAGATTTGTGAGCAGAATCGGGGATCGTCGAAGTGCATCGAACCCACATATCGAAAGCCTTGATGTTCGATAAACAGAAAAATTTTGTTATCGAAGAGTTCGTGCATCCTCGCACGTTCAAGAAATCCGACTTCGCCGGTCGGCAGAGTCGTTAACGTCGAGGCGCGTCGTTGTCCATCTCGGCGGCCAAGTCGGGACACCGCTTTTGCGGGTCATTAGCGGGTGGTCACGGAGCTGCACAACCCGAATAGCCATGGTTTGTAAGCGTGGCCGGAAAATCTGCTAGAGTGTATAGGCCATGTCCAAAGAGCCGATCTCTTTAATCGACAGGTTCACATGGTGATGCAGCACGAAGTGAAGCTGACGACAAAACGCGCCATCCTCAATGAGAAGCGTTCCTATATAGTTTCGGCCTTCGTATTCGGCATATAAGTGGCAGGCATATCCCGACATCGACGAATACGACACTCGTCTTAGTACGCCGATTTCGCCGGAGATGCATTTATTCTTAGGCTGTTCGATTGGGCTCCATCTTGGAGGCCACGTCGGCATCCCATAATATCGCATCAGCGGGTGATTGCGCAGTTCCACTGACTCCAATTACATCACGAATACTCGGGTCTGGTAAGGTGGGTACAAAATAAAGCTGAAGCGGTCTCCTGTCCTTTAGTCCTCGTCCGTCGGATCATTTCATTCTGTTGCGCCGCGGTTTTCATAGCGTATAGAAATATTCCCGATGTTAAACCGGGGTTTGACAACGGAATCCGATTGTTATTTAAAGCGTTATGAAGCTGCGTGACCATCCCTTGATGCGTTACCACAACATGAGAAATTGGCCGCCGGTCTGGATTGAAAAATACAACGACGATAATCGAACGCTAATGGGTGAAATCGGAGTATTGACAAGCCTCGGTATTCTCAACATGAAACGGGGCACGCGATGTTATTTGCACATCGCCCACAATGGCAAGCCTTACGTAGGTTCGCTTCTATTTGATGACGCCGCTTTCTGTGCACACATAGCTAATTTCCTACGGACACGTATCGGCACTCCAATCGCGGACATCGGCGACTTAGATTTGTCGGATACGCTGTAATAATTGCGGGCCCAATTTTTTAGGCTCCATCCCGTCCCTAAGCGGCTCATTTTTTAGTTCACGTTGTCCACGCGTCATGGCTCTTGGGGGGGACACAGTGAGGGCGGTCCAACACCTTGGCGGGTGTACTCGAAAACAATGTCGATGTGTTTCACGACGATGCTCCCTGCGCTTTTGTGGCTTTTACGCCGCTTGAAGTTGACGTTGGCAACTTTTGCAATTCCCCCTCAGCTATGAAAGGAGCAATCGTGTACCTCGACAAAGAATGAATCTGGGTCATCCCGAACCCGCGCGGCTTTTATGCAGTTCGGGTTTTGACAGAAGATACCCGGGCCCGGGCAGTCGTCATGCTCGAAGGGTTTGTCGGGATGCTCCTGGCGAGATCACGCCGCGATTCAGGGACACTCGGAGTCTTGCCAGTTGGTTTGGACTTCGCTTTCCGTTCGGATTTTGTTTTCAGTCTTGTGGATTTTCTTGCCATAGTAACAGTTCTCGGCCACTGATTTGAGACGCCTCGAGAAAGCCCGTGAGCTGGCGGTGACGTAGCGTGCCGCAAAGCTCATTTTCGTGGATTAACTGGAGACAGTGCGGCTTTGATCGTCGGAATAGAGTATGCAACGAGAGCTGACGAAGCTTCTCTTGGGTGAATGTTATTTTTTCAAGCATTAAGTCATTGGTAGGTAAGATCGAAACTCTTGCGTCCTCCGGCGTCCAAGAAAGACGAAATGCACCAACTGCATTCCGGTCTAGGTGTTCGCCACGGTACGCAGTAATTGAGGAAGCTTGTTGCCTGGGTATAGGATGATGACGCGCTGTGCCTACGTTTACTGGCCTTATGGTCCAGACGAATTATATCGGACCGGCTGAAACACAAAGAGCAGTTTGCCTTGTCCTGCCGAGCGCCTGCGGCACGACAATCGGTAGTGAGCGCCAGTCAGAAATCCACTTTTCTGCATTTGCCAGCGAATCGCTCCAGACGATATAGTATTGGCCGTGTTTCTCAAGTTCGAAAACACGAACATCGGCGACTTTCTGACCGATAACTCTTAGTGAGCTGGCGTGTACCATAAATGCCTTCACAATGAGGCGGACTACTGTTAGCAAAGCAGCATACGTGCCACTGGGAAGGCGAAGGCCAGCTAATAAAATCTCTAATTTTTTCCATGTAACCTCTGAAATTTGGGAGTGATAGCGGGGCGCTGTTTCAAAGGTGAGACAGGCTCGAATCCACTGATGGAGGCGTTAGCGGGCGCAACGCCCAAGGATGCCGCGGCTTAAGCCCGCAGGTGTGTGTTGCCGTGGTATGTCAGAACGTCAACGGCGCCGATTCCAACGCGAGTTAAACATCATCTCCTTTTCAGAACCTCAATCATTTCTTCTACCGTCTCGATCTCATCCTTCTTTCTGTAGTAGCAAAGTTCGACCAGTTGCCTCATCTTATTGACAACATTTCGGGCTCCCGTCTTACTGAGAGACTTCTCTTGGTCTTCTTTCGCTTTATTTTCCTCTCTTCTCAGGCGCTCGACTTCCTCAAGCCAAGCTTGTAGCATTTCTTTGCTCACCGTGTACTCGTCGGCGGCGTCTGGTTCGAGGATTTCCCTCATTTGATCAATTGTCTGATGCACGTGGTCCCTCTCCTTTCATTTGGCTGCTCCTCATGTCAGGAAGATGATACTCCAGCCGGTCTTGAATTTCCCGAGCCGGACCCTTTCGAGCCCGGCCCGCTGAGTTAAGCTCTCTGGCTGATTTACGCTGCGCCGCCCTAACAGTTAATTTTAAAGATTAAACATGATCACGAAAGAACTCTCCCCTTCGCCCCGGGTCAAGCCCGGCCTTCATCGAGCCGATACAAGTCTTGCCCGTGCGCGAGCTGCCGGACGGTGGCCAATGGACCTACGAGGCGAAGCTCGACGGCTATCGATGTCTCGCCGCCAAACAGGCAATTCTAACTTTTGCCTGATCGAGGTCGGCGTATCAGTTTGACAGCGTCGCGATCTAAGAACCCGAGGAATGCAAATATGATTACGATTGTGACCACAATGACCGTCTTATTGTCGAACCACCCTGTAAACTCACCTACCGCGAGGGCGCCAAGAAACAACCACACAACGTGGACCATTCAGTCAATCCCCTGTGCTTCAAGCTTTGTCGGTCGGCGAGGGGCTCGCCGTGTTAGCGACAAAGATGGCGACGTTCAATGCCTCCACAACTTCTTCCTCTGAGTTCTGCAAGAGTACCTCTTCGCCCGTTATTAGTTTTACCAAGGTCCCTTGAACTCCGGTTATTCTGCCTTTCATAACGTGTTCGATGCTTGATGGCTCGATCATTTTACTGTCGAATGTCTTGAACTGCATTGCGCCTCCGGGGAATTTTTGAACATTGTACTTTGTCACAGATGAAGCGTGAAATAATTTTTTTCTTTGCCGATGAAGCCAACTCGTTGGTAGCAGCGCTTATTTAATCTATCAGCCAATTTTCCAAATCTGTGGGTGGCTGTTACAGAACTCGCGCTGATGGACCTACGCTCACGCAATGCTACGTTGAGAGATAACGCGCTGTGCTGGTTCCGCTAACGTCAAACACACATTGGCTCTTTTCGGTGGTGCTGCGATGCGCTCGACCTCGACTCTTCCGCCGTGCGTCGGGCAATCAGCCAGAGGCCATCAGGGAAGCCGAGACCGAAATGGGGTAATAGCAGGAGGCCCAACTCCTTCCGTCCGATGCGCCTACGGGCTTTTAAATGCGAAATTTATGAGCCCGAGCGAGGTGAAACCATTTAAACCGGCTTAACTGTCCGGGTGAGGCTCTCCCCTTAGCTGCGCCGATAATCCCGTTAAAACCGTATTGCAAGACGCCCGACGGGCATTCTCAAAAATAGCCGCCACTATTAGCTGTGGCGAAAGTTATTTACCGCGAAGAATGTCGATTTTCATCTGAATGTACTGATCTCCAGCATCACTGATGCAGGCATCACAGTAGTTATCACCTGGAAACTGCTGGTAAGATGTGACTGTTCTCCGGCCGCAGGAATCACATTGATCGCACAAGTATAATGCAGCCTTGCAAGGATGGCAGTGAACCGCAGCATCTGCTCTAAGGCACAAGACCCGTGAAGCTCCACATCTGGGACAGGCGTCGGAAAGTACGTTCCCTTCTTCCGTAGCACTAAATTGAGCCAACCCTACGGCGTTTTGCCAATCACTAAGTAGCCGGTTTGCCTGTATGTACAAATCTGGGGATAAGAAGCTCTCCAGCGGCGTATCAAGTTCGATTCGAAGAAAGCATGCGAGGAAATTCAGTAGCAAAGGCAGTTGTTTTTTTGCAACTGACTCGTCAAACCTGGGCATGTGATGAACTATTTCGTGACGCCATTGCGTAATGTCTCTAATCAACTGAGCCTCTGTAGGCTGGAGCGCCATGCCGAGATTGGCGAGCCGCCTGGGCAACGCTCCAAGCGACACAGTCTGTTCTGTTTGCGGGCTCTTTGTGTCGATATTTTTGAGTACTAAAGCTGGATTTGTTCGAGCGAGCCGTTCCTTGAGAACTAACTCGGTTGCCGTCACCGCGTGCACTATGGCGAAACGAAGCTTACCTTGCGCAAAGTTTCTGAGCGACTCCTCTAGAAATTCGTGGGCGGATTCTAAAAGCGGACTAATGTTATCGCTCATCGACAACTTTCAGGCTTCAAGCACAAACCCAGCGCTGCACAGATTCCGAATAGGCGGAGATGAATTCCAAAGTTGGAAGCGGCTCTCGCGTTTCGATTAGCATCAAAAGGCAAATCGCTAAATCCGCTATTGCCAGCCGATGAACTCTCAAGGCTAAGTCCGACTTGAGAAGCTTCGAGTTCCTCATCAGATTCGAGTAGATGTTCGATCCCGAACGTAAGTTCGTGAGCCACGAAATTTCTGTCAGCACGAGCTGCGTGGAAAAGCTTCTTTGCGTCTTCCGGAAAATTTAGGCATTCGACTACAGACTTAATTTCCTGAAAAAGTCGCCGCTCTGAGATTTTTGAAACCAAAGACTCCAAATCCTCAACCCGGCTCAGTGAGAAACTGCCGTCCGAGCTGCGCCGACGAATGCCCATAAGAAGCGCGAGCGCCTTACAACTCGCCTCGAAGCGGCTAGCGAGGGTGAGAGCCCGGCCGATCATCGAATAAACTTCATCAGAGAAGTCCGACCGCTCGGGAGGACGGCGGATGATTTCGTAAGCTGACATTGGAATCAATCTCCAGGATTTGAACAGTGAGTACTGCCCGTGTAAACACGGCGTAAACAAAATTCGCCGGAAATCAGCGCCAACACGGTCACTCTGAGCAATGTGAGCAATGTGAGCGGGAACGAGAAAGCGAAAAAAAACGGGGAGTTGTGTTAACTCCCCGCCTTTGTTGAACATTCACTTAGCGGCTGGCTCTCGTCCTCATGACGAATGCCCTTTGCTTCGGTTCAAATCTTCCGTCTAGTTTTCCGATACGTCGATCAGCACGCCGTCGGGATCCGAGAGCTGCATCTGGCCGAAGCAGCAGCTCGCCAGCAGTTTTTGCCGGACTTCACGCTCCGGGTTTTTCTCCGGGCGCTCATCGGTGCATGGGTTGGCGCTGGAGAATTTTTCCATGTCGGCTTTGAATGCGCTCAAGCTTTCCACCTTGAAGCCGATGTGGTCCAACGCCGGACGCTCGATGCCGGAGCCGTAGAAATCGGCGATCTTCCAGGGCATCACCGCCAGGGTGATTTTTCCGTCGGACAAATAGTGATTGGGGTCGCCGGCCGGCTTTTCGAGCTCGGTCAACTCGAACACGTCGCGGTAGAACTCGGCGCATAGCTCAGGCTCGACACAGCGCAGACCGAAATGGCCGACGCGGCGCTTGCGGTCTTCGACTTTGTCCGTGTAGAGGTCGCGGCGGTTTTCCATATTCAACTGTGAGAGATCGAAAACATTGCCCATCGGGTCGTGCATGCTGATGCCGGCGAAGGGGCGGTTGCTCGGGCGCTTGAGCACTTCGATCTTCGGATATTTTTCCTTGAGCCGGGCGTAGACCACCTCGACGTCCTGCACCTCGAAACCGAAATGGTCGAAGCCCGCCTGCCGGCCGGGCGCCCGCGGGTTCAGATTCAAGCCGACATAGCCGTCGCTGACGACAACGGCGCCGCCGGCGCGCTTCAAGTCGGAACGTTTCATGCCCAAGACGTCGTGGTAGAAGTCGCCTTCTTGCTGGGCGTTGCTGGTCACGATCGCCATGTGCCGCATTTGTGCAAACATAGTCGCCTCCGTTGTATGGGCTAGATAAGGTAAGCTAGTCGAAGACCCGCCGGCTTGTCAATGACTTCCGCGACTGCTCCAGCGGCGATAGAATCAGCGGTCCAAGACGGGCGACGGAAGAAACACCAAAAAATTTCTTTGGCTGCCGGGGACGGGAGGCTATAATGCGGTCTTGCGCCGGTAAGGTGAAGCTCATGCCATCCATGGAAAACGCGCCGATCGCGGCGGAAAAACCTACAGCACCTCAAGCTGCCCATCACAAGGTAGATTACAGTCGGGTTTTGCGCGCGATCGGACAGGACTTGACCGAGCTGTTTCCCAAAACTCTGGTCATCGAAACGGACGGAACGAATTTCACCGCGTGCGGGAAAAGCCATCCGAATCCGTTTCACAGGGTCAGAAAATCCGCTTTCAAGAACATTTGGGAAAAACTGACCGGTGATGCTCCAGAACCCGATCCGATTGCCTACGACTGCAGCGCCGATGATTTTCAGAGAACCTATACGCCGGCGGATATCGACCGGCTGGATCAGCTTTTCAGCGCCAACCGAACCGGGCAGGTAGCACGGCCGGATAGCTACAGCCTCGCGGAGCGATTACGGATGATGGGCAGTATCGTCAACTCGCGCAACGGGCGGCTTCAACGGCTGCGAAAAGACGCCGATAATTTCTTCGCGGATTACTTGGATCAACTCGGCGAGCTGCGGACGGCGAAGCTCACGACGGTGATCTTGTACCGCAATCAACAAGACTCCGCTGGAGCGGCGCCGAAGGAACTCTGGGAAGGATACGATTTTTGACCGGCGATCAATCCGCCTCACCCGTCACGTCCAACTGCTCCAGCGACCGCTGAACAAAAAAAGGGAGGCTCGAAGGAAAACTTCGACCCTCCCTTTGTAATTCGGGGAAATCAACTCAGACGTTGACGACGACGACCCCTTTGGGCTCGAGGTAGTAGTCCAAGGCTTCGGGGCCGTGCTCGCGGCCGACGCCGCTCGATTTCACGCCGCCGAAAGGGAGCTCGTCGTAGCCGTAGTGGAGCGAGTTGACCCACACGTTTCCGGCTTGGAGCTTGTCGATGGCCTTATTGGCGTTGAGCAAATTGCGCGTCCAGATCGACGAGCCCAAACCGAACTCCGACGCGTTCGCCTTTTCCAGCGCCTCATCGAGCGTTTTGAAAGTATAGACCGGCAGCGCTGGACCGAAGACCTCTTCCTTGGTCATGCGCGCGTCGTCCGGCACGTTGGTCATCAAGGTCGGCAGGTAGAAGAAACCCTTGTCGAAATCGCCGCCCTTGGGCCGCTCGCCGCCGAACAGCACTTTGGCGCCCCGCGACTTGGCGTCTTCCACTTGCTCTTCGACTTCCTGGCGCTGGGAACCGATGTGGATCGGGCCCATGCGGGTCTCTTTGTTGATGCCGTTGCCGACGGTTTTCTTTTTGAGGATCTCCACCAGGCCGCCGACGAAATTATCGGCGATGGATTCCTGCAGGAACAAACGCTTCACGCCGAGGCACATCTGGCCGCAATTGAAATATCGCCCCACGTCGGCCATTTTCACGGCCAGATCAAGATTGGCGTCTTCCATGACGATCATGGGATCGCTGCCGCCGAGTTCCAAAGTGACGCGCTTGATCTCGCGGCCGGCGACTTCCATGACATGGCGGCCGACCGGCGTCGAGCCGGTGAATGCGATGCGGCGGATGCGCGGGTTGCGCAGCAGCTCTTCGCCGACGCTGCCGCCCGGACCGGTGACGATGTTCACCGTGCCTTTGGGAAGGGTCTTCTGCGCCTTGCCTTCGCCGAAGGTCGCCTGGGCGATCAATTCGATGACTTTGATGGTGGCAAGGGGAGTGGTGCTGGCCGGTTTGATGATGATCGTGTTGCCGGCGGCGAGCGCCGGGCCGAGCTTGGTGCCCATCAATGTCAGCGGAAAATTCCACGGCACGATGCCGCCGCACACGCCGATGGGCTGGCGCACGACCATGCCGTAGGCGCCTTTTTGCGGCAGCGGCACATGAGAACCGCGGACTTTGGAAGCGAGACCCGCATAGAACTCCAGGCCGTGGACGAGATGATGAATCTCCAAGCCGGCTTCGAAAACGCGTCTTGCCTTGCTCCTGGGTGAGTAGCTGGGCGATCTCGCCGGTATTCTTCTTGATCAGCTCACCGGCATTCATCAAGGCGTTGCCGCGATCCTCCGGCGAAACGTCGGACCAAACTTTGAACGCATCCTCTGCCGCTTGAATCGCCTGTTGCACGTCTTTGTCGTTGCCTTGCGGCACGGTATCGACCGTGGCGCCCGTGGCGGGATTACGCACTTCAGTGGTGTTTTTGGTTACGGAATCGACGGACTCGCCGCCGATAAACATCTTGGCCATTAGTTAAACCTCCAGTGATTAGTGATTAGTGAACTAGGGTTAGTGAATTAGTGAGTTCAGTGAGTTAGTGATCGAAGTTGCGCGCCAGCGACTAACTCACTAGCTCACTAATCACTAACTCACTTCTTACCTTCCTTTGAATTGCGCGGTGCGTTTTTCGAGATAGGCTTTGACGCCTTCCTGGCCGTCTTCGCTCCCGAACGTCTGAGCGAGAAGCTCGCGCTCGAAGGCCAGGCCGTCCGGCAAGGAAAGTTCGAGGCCGGTTTGAATCGCGCGCTTCACCTTGCCGACCGCCATGCTGCTCTTGTTCGGCACGATAAATTGGCGCGCGTAGTCCATGACCTGATCCATGAAATTTTCTTTTTCGTAGATGTAGTGAACGAGTCCCATTTCGAGAGCTTCTTCGAAGGCGATCGTCTTGCCGGTGGCGCAAAGCTCCAGGGCGCGCGCCTTGCCGACCAGGCGCGGCAAGCGCTGGGTGCCGCCCATGCCGGGCATGACGCCCAGATTGATTTCCGCAAGGCCGACGCGGCCGCCTTCCTTCTTGGCGATGCGGATGTCGCAGGCCATGGCGATCTCCAAGCCGCCGCCGACGGCGTGACCGTTGATCGCGGCGATGATGATCTTCGGCGTGTTTTCCAGGCGCATCAGGACTTCGTGCCCGTGCAGCGCGAAGTTGTTTTTGAAACTTAAAGGCTTGCTCGAAAGCATGTTGATGTCGGCGCCGGCGGAGAAAAACTTCTCGACCTTGCCCGTGAGCACGATGGCATGGACGTTTTCATCGAAGCGCGCTTCCAAAATCGCCGCGTCCAGCTCTTTCAATAGCTCGGTGGTGTAGCTGTTTACCGGCGGGCGATTGATTTCCAAGACCGCGACGCCGTTATCGACGCGAGATTCAATCATTTTCCCGTCTGCCATGATCGTTCCTCCTGCCTGATGAATCAGATCATTTCAATTAACCGGCATCCCGCGCAAGTCAAGGCCGTGTCGGGAGAAGAATTACTTGCGTAAACGTCGGCCAATCGTTTGGAAACATTGTGGAACTATGGCATGAGTAAACAAAAAATTTCACTGCGTTTTAAGGAGGCAGCATGAAAGTCAGACCGAAGCGAAAACCGATCAAATGGCCGGACGGCGCGCGCATCGCGATCACGCCGTGCGTGGCCTTTGAGACTTGGCCCGAAGATCTCGGCGGGCCGAACACGTTGCAACAGGAGAATCGGCGCAGCTTCCCGCGAAACGCAGTCACGAAACGAAACCTGGCGATCATTACCGATCGTGAGTTCGGCGAACGGGTCGGCATCTATCGCATGCTGGAAATCTTCGAGCAGGAAAAAATTCAAACAAGCTTTTTTCCCACGGGGATCACCGTGCAGAACTATCCGGAGATTTTTCAAAGAGATCGCCGAGCAGGGACATGAAGTCGGCACGGAAACATGGATCCACGACTACAGCTACATGAAGAAACGCGAGAAGGAGAAGAAGGACCTGCAGAAAACCGTCGATGCGGTGAAAAAAGTCGTCGGCAAAGCGCCGGTCGGCTATCTTTCCACCGGTGTGGCGCCGAGTGCCTCGACCCCGGAAGTCATTACGGAGCTAGGTTACACGTACTGGATGGATCCGCAGCATCAGGAAACGCCGTACACGCTGAAGGTCAAGAACAAGGAACTGACCGTGCTCTCGTATTTTCAAGACTTGAACGACTATTCCAGCTATCAACGCGCCGGGCGGACGCCGCGCGACATGCTGCAGATGTGGAAGGATTGCTTCGATTGTCTGTACGAAGAAGGCGATAGGGATCCGAAGTTCATGATGTGGGGCAATCATCCCTTCGTGGGCGGACGGCCGTTCCGCGCGCTCTTGCTGCGCGAATTCATCCGCTACGCCAAGAGCCACGGTAAGGTCTGGTTCGCGACGGCGGGCGACATCGCCAAGTGGTTCCGGGAGAATTATCGCGACGCGCAGGTGGAAGAGTGGCCGAATTTCGCCCACGCCGGGCGCCAGGGGAAAGTCAGCGATTTGGCGAAGCTGTAAAAAGAGTCTAGGGAGTTCGCTGCGCCTCAGAACAGAACGAAGACTGCATTGGCAAAGAATAAATCGCACGAGGACGAGATCCGCGCGGGTCTGGCGACGCTTCGCGAATCGGGAGTAGCGCTCGATGGGCCGGCGACGGAGCTCGTGCCTCGTCTCATGGCCGAGGTCGGAAAGAGCCGAGCCACCGATCTGGCGGTGATCTTCACGCTAGGAAAAACCTTCGATCCGGCGGCGCTCGAGGCGCTCGTCGAGATCGAGAGGCAAACAAGCGACAAGGCAATCAAGAAGGAAATCAAGCGCGCGCTGTTCAAGCTTTCGCAAAAGGGCTTCGCCACGCCCGAGCCAAAGCCCGAGGAGACCGAACCGGCGGTGTCGTTATTCGGCGCAGAGCCGGATATCGAAGCCTTTATGTCTGCCGTCGATGGCGGCGGCGGACGCTTGATCTGGATCACCAAGGCGCAACCGAGCCACGGCCTGCAAGTGATGCAAGCGATGCTGCACGATCGGGAAGGGCTCCTTCGTTTCGGCGGCATGCACATGCGCCGCAAAGAACTGCGCAAGATGGCCGATGAGATCAAGCAACAACACGGCGTCACCATGATCGCCGTTCCCTGGGCGTACGCGGATCAAGTGATTTACGAAGGCTACGAGAAAGCCAAGGCGCGCGGACAGAGCGGCCTGGAGAATTTTCACGAAATTCGCTCGATCCTCGGCGCCGGCAAGCCGAAAGAGACGGCGCACCCGATCTATGCCAAGCTGAACGCCGAGCAGGTAAGAGACGGCGCCTGGCGCGAGCAATCGCGGCGGCTGCTCGACGAGCCCGAATTGCGCTATTGGATTCTGACCGATGACTGGGTGCAGGCCTTTCTGCCACAACTCCAGGAAGCGCAGACGAGCCGGCTCGTGCTCAATCCGCTGCAAAAAGAGGAGCGCTTCAACGCCATCGTGCGCGAGGCGGTGAAAACGCTGTGCTCAGACGAAAGCGGCCAGGCGTTCAAACGGCGCATGGAAGATATGGCGCTCTATTTCTTCGATACGAATCGAGCGGACCTGGCGAAGCTCTCGCTGGCCGTCGCTCTGCAAGTCGGCGAGGGCGACCCTGGTCCGCTGGACGTTTCCTTTCTCACCGGGCTCATGCAGAAAAGCTTCGCGTTTTTCATGTCGCAGGAAAAAGCCAAGAAGGAAGAAGAGCGGGAATCGCTGATCATCAAGCCGTAACTCGGACAGGCGCCTGCGCGCCCGTTGAAAAGCGGCTCTTCTCCCACGGCCGTGGATGATGTGGGCGTGGATGTCCATGATTGGCATGGTTTGATCGTTCCTCGTTCCTGGCTCTGCAGCGAAGAGCGATGCTCAAGCAAAGAAGAACGGCCGCGACCAGATAGCTGTCCGCGAAAAGTAAATTCATTTCCTAAGTAATAACCCTTCCAGCGCGCCAAAAATTAAAGTCTCAGCATGGCGTAGCCCTACCCTGCGCCTAACCGAATTCGAGGTGGTTCTTTCCTCGGGCAGATATAAAAAGCCGCATTTGATTTTTATTACAGAAGAACGGTGTTTCTGAATCAATTGAGCGCGCCGACCGGCGCTAACTTGAAAATCGCTGCTTCGCTCTCTAGAGTCGACTTTCATTCATTTTCTCCGTATTCACCATCATGCCCCGA
Source organism: uncultured delta proteobacterium (assembly GCA_963745035.1). GTDB lineage: Bacteria > Desulfobacterota > Binatia > UBA9968 > UBA9968 > DP-20. The sequence goes on from CAVUVW010000014.1 coordinate 1,026,693, forward strand.
CTAAGCGAGAAATATCGGCTCGTGCTCAGGAGATCTATGGACACCTCGACCATCGTCATGATGGCGGCGGCGGCAGTCATGCTCGCTGCTGTCTATTATCAATCGCCGGCCGCCGCCTCCGCGGGCGTCAATGCGACAGTATCGCTGATTCTCGAAATCACCCCACGCATGATCGCCGCATTTACCTTGGCAGGGTTATTTCAGGCCGTCGTGCCGCAAGAAGTGATCGTGCGTTGGATGGGCCATGGCTCGGGCGCGAAGGGCCTTTTGATCGGCATGACTCTGGGCGGCATCACACCGGGCGGGCCGATGACCCACTTTCCCGTGATTGCCTCGCTTTTCAAGATGGGCGTCGGCGTCGGCCCGCTGGTGGCCTATTTAAGCGCCTGGTCGCTGTTTGGTCTGCAAAGGGTCATCATGTGGGAGATTCCCTTTTTGGGGCCGAAGGTCGTAGCCCTTCGAATTGCCGTGAGTTTTTTCTTCCCCCTGCTCGCGGGCTGGCTTTGTGAGTGGCTCTGGGATAAAGTCGGCGTCTAACGAGTATGAAGCGGCGAGAGTTTTTGAAAGTGCTCGGTCTAACCGGGCTCGGTGGACTAGGGCAGTTCGGCTGCGCTTCGACGATCCTTCAATCCCACAAGGACACGGGATTGACCCATTGTTACGTCTGCGGCGAGGTCACCGACGACAGTGCTCTGGTTTGGTTGCGCGGGGAACCGGGGAGCCGAGCGGCGTTGCACTACGGCAGGGACCCCAAGTTCGCGGAATTCGCCTCCACAGAGGCGGTCACCGTTGATCCTCAAGCCGACTCGACCGCGATCATTCCTCTCGATGACCTGGAACCGGCAACACGCTACTATTACCGCGCGCTGGTAGCGGGCAAGAAGCCCGGGCCGGTCGCAACCTTCGTGACCGCCCCCAGGCCCGATGAGAACGCGAAAGTGAGCTTTTGCTTCAGCGGCGACATGCGCGACAGCTACAAGCCGTTTACGGTGATGAACGCCGTCCATTTTCAGCGTCCCGATTTCTTCATGCATTTAGGCGATACGATATACGCCGACATCAACGGCGTGGCGCGCCAGCTTCCTGAATTTTGGGCCAAGTACCGGCGTAACCGCGAGGACTTGTCGAGTGAGGGATGTTATTGCGCGACCAGTATCTACGCGACCTGGGACGATCATGAGGTGGTCAACGACTTCGGGCCGGGCCATCATCTAGCGCCGATCGGGCGCAAGGCATTTCTCGACTACTGGCCGATACGCCACCGCGAAGGCGAAGGGGACCGCATCTATCGCTCGTTCCGCTGGGGGCAAGCCGCGGAGATCTTCATCCTGGACGTGCGCCAGTATCGTAACGCCGCCAAGAACACCATGCTGGGCGCAATGCAAAAGCGTTGGCTTTTTGATTCTCTCGCACGCTCATCGGCTACGTTTAAATTCATCGCCACTCCCGTGCCGATGGTCGGCGGCGGATTGGACCGCTGGGACGGTTATCCGAAAGAACGGCAAGAACTTTTTAGCTTTATCAAAGAGAAAAAAATCGGCGGCGTAGTTTTTCTAAGCGCCGACCTGCACTACGCTGCGATCAGTAAAATCCCGAACTCGGGCGGCCTCAAGGATATTACCGCGGGACCGATCGGCGCTCCGGTCAATCGGATCACCAACGGCACGGCGTCGCGCTTCGAATATTTCCTCGCCGAGAATTTCAACTTCGCAAAGATCACCATCGACCCCAAGAACGACCCGCGTAAAGCAATGGTCGAATTTATCGACCAGGATAACCAGGTTTTTCATAGTTCCACGCTGCGCGCCGGTTGATTTCAATGTGTGTTCGCGTTTTTGCGGACGCCAAACCCTACCCAAAATGCACAATTGAGAGGGATCTAAAAGAGATTTCTCTCTTCGTTCGAAATGACAACCCGTCCTTGTGCGAGGTAGTCGGGGCTTGCGGATCTTATTGCGGACTTACTACGCCTTGCGGCGGTGCTGTAGGGCTTCGGGATTCAGCGCGCGGGTGAGCTTGCCGTCCATGTAGTCGAGGATGTTGGTCACGGCATTTTCGGCAAAATGTCCGAAACTCAGATCCGTCGGCCAGCCAAGATGCGGCGCCAGCACGACGTTGTCGAGCTCGATCAAAGGATGATTCTTGGGCAACGGTTCTTCGACAAAGACATCCAACGCCGCGCCGGCGATGGCATTTTCCTTCAACAGTTTGACCAGCGCGATTTCGTCGACGATGGCGCCGCGCGCGGTGTTGACCAGGTAAGCCGACTTCTTCATCAGCCGCAGGCGTGTCTCGTCAAGTAAGTTTCTGCTCTGATCGGAGAGCGCCAAGTGCACGGAGACCACATCGGCGGTGCGAAGAACGTCTTCTAGCGGCATGAACGTCACGTCTGATTTCGCCGCGCGTTCGGTAGTCAAGGTCGGCCCCCAAGCGATGACCTTCATGCCGAAGGCTCGCGCGATGGCCGCGACTTCGGTGCCGATTCTTCCGAGGCCCAAGATGCCCAAGGTCTTGTCCTTCAGCACGTAGCCGAGCACGAGCGGCCATTCGTTGCGCCGCATCGCCCGGTCGCTCTGCGGGATGCGGCGCATGATCGCGAGCATCAGACCGATGGTGAGCTCCGTTGTGCTGTTGCCGCCGGGTGCCAGGCTCACGACGATTCCCCGTTTGGTCGCCGCATCCATGTCGATGTGGTAGGCGTGGTTGCCGGTCTGAGAGATAAATTCAAGAGCCGGCAGGGCGCGCAGCAGCGACGCGGTAAACTTGGTGCGTTCGCGCACGGGAATGATGGCCGGGGAATCTTTGAGCGCTTCGATTACCGCTGCTTCCGACGGGAGCTTTTCGGTAAGGATACGAACGTCCGCCTTCCGGCGCAGGCGCTGGATCGCTTCGGTAGCCTGAAAAGCGCGTTGGTAGTCGTCGAGAACAACAACTTTCATTTGATGACGGCGATGCCGGCGATCTCGATCAGATAGTCGGGATGGGCCAGCCCTTTGACGATCACCAGAGTGCTTGTCGGCGGATCTTTCTTGTAGAGGCCCCGGCGCACTTCGTTGTAGCCCTCGCGATACTCCCGGTCGAGAATGTAGGTCGTCGTCATCACCAAATCGTCGATGGTGCCGCCGGCTGCCTTGAGCACGGCCTTGAGATTGGCAAAAACCTGCTCGGTTTGCGCTTTGATATCGCCTTTGCCGACGACGTTGCCGTCCTTATCGGACGCAGTTTGGCCGGCGATAAAAAGCAGCTTGCCGCCCTGATTGAGAATGCCGTGGGTGTAGCGCGGCCGCGGGTCGTTCAGGGTTTTCGGTTGTATGGTTTTGCGCGGCATGGTTCCTCCTGTGGGTTAAGTCAAATTGGAGTACTGGAGTAATGGAGTATAGGAGTGTTGGGTCCGGAAAACCCAGCACTCCATTGCTCCAACACTCCATCACTCCAACTCGAGTCATTTTACCGGGTACCTCTTCGCCATTTCGTTGAAGAAACCTTCTTTCTCAAGTTCCTGCAAAAAACTCAAGTCCACGAATTGCTCGGGTTTGAAGTTCTTGGCTTGGGGCAGGGCCGGTGTCAGCACGTCGAGCATGAACTGGATGCCTTTGAGCGTGGGATAGGGCTTTTTGGGAATCGATTTGACGTAGCCGTTGTAGGAATCTTCGAGCACGTCGGGATTGTTCGTGCGCATGTATTTGGCGAAGACCTTCTGGGTCTCCTTCTTGTTGGCGTAGACGAAATAGATCGCTTCGACGAAACCTTTGAGGGCATTCTTCACCGTGTCGCGGTTGCTCGCGATATAGGCGCGCGAGGTAGCGAAGCCGTTGCCTTGCACTTCGACGCCGAGATCGCCGACCGAGACAATTTCCGTCAGGCCCGCTTTGCGCGCCAGCGGCGCGGCCGAAGTCGCGACGTAGGTGGCGTCGAGCACGCCGGTGGTGACGCTGGCGATGCGCTCGGTGTCGAGGCCGGCTGGGATGAGCGTCAATTCCTTTATATCGGCGTTAATGTGCCGGGCGACGATGATCGAGGCGTAGTGGGTCGCCGAATTGAAGCCGGTGATGCCAATGCGCTTGCCCTTGAGCTGTTCCAATTGGGTGATGCCGGACCGGGTGAAAACGATTAGATCATACTTATTTTCCACCGCGGCGACGAGGACGACGTTGTGGCCCTGAATCGTCGCCTGGACCACGGTGCCGATATTGACGATGGGCGGATCGCCGCTGACGAGCGCCTGGGTCGCCACCTGTCCGCCACGAAACAAGATGGGCTCGACTTCGAGGCCATATTTGTTGAACAGCCCCATCTCGCGGGCGACCCACACGTTACTTTGCCGGAAACTTAGCGAGGGATAACCGATCTTGATCTTCTTTAAGGTCTGGGCGGCGGCGATCTCGACTGCGATGCCCTGCCAAAGAAGCAGTAGGAGGAAAGGGAACGATAGCTTCATCATGTGCGCTCCGAAATTTTCCTCAAACGATTTGAACGTTTTGAACGGCTTGAACTGTTTGAACAAATCTCTATTTGCTCGGATACCTCTTTGCCATCTCGTTGAAGAACCCTTCCTTCTCCAGTTCCTGTAGAAAGCTCAAATCGACGAACTGCTCGGGCTTGGCGTTTTTTGCCTGCGGTAACTGCGGCGCGACCATATCCAACATGAACTGAATGCCCTTGAGCGTGGGGTAGGGCTTCTTGGGGATCCACTTGATGTAGCCATTGTAAGAGTCTTCAAGGATCTCGGGGTCGTTGGTGCGCATATATTTGGCGAAGACTTTTTGCGCTTCCTTCTTGTTCGCGTAGACGAAATAGATCGCTTCGACGAAGCCTTTGAGCGCGTTTTTCACGGTGTCGCGGTTACCGGCGATGTAGGAGCGCGATGTCGCAAAGCCGTTGCCTTGGACCTCGACACCCAAATCCGCGAGGTGGAGCAGCTCGGTAAAACCAGCCTTTCGCGCCGGCGCAGAAGCGGAAGAAGTGAAAAACGTCGCGTCGATCCGGTTTGCGATCATGGCGCCGAAACGCTCCGCGTCAGGTCCCGCCGGTACGAGTGCGACGTCCTTGTTGATTTCTATGTTGAGGTGCTTGAACAGAATAGTCGCCGCATTGTGGGTCGCCGAGCCAAAGCCGCTGATGCCAAACTTCTTGCCTTTGAGCTCTTCGAGCTTGTTGATGCCCTTGCGAGCGAAGACGATCTGATCGTAGGTCGTTTCCACGGCGGCCACCAACACCAGGTTATAACCTTGCAAGCTTGCCTGCACCACGGTGCCGATGTTGACGATCGGAGGATCGCCGGCCACCAGCGCTTGGGTGGCCATTTGTCCACCGCGCAAAAAGATCGGCTCGACTTCCAGGCCGTACTTGTCGAACAATTTCATTTCCCTTGCGACCCAGACATTGGATTGGCGAAAACTCAGGGACGGATAGCCGATGCGAATTTTCTTGAGTGTTTGGGCGTTACCGGGGTTTGGTCCCAAGCCGAAAAAGATCATGCTTGCGCATAGAATCGTGAGAATACCTGTCATCGAGAATACCTTCCTGTCTTGACAATTGCCGGAGTCCAATTTGCTGAGGCTGTCACGCTTCTTGATAAAGCCGCCGCACATGGTCGTCGCCGGCGCAACATTCCTTCCTGGTAGATTTAAGAAAATGAGGAAAGGAGTCTTAGATCAGCCGGACGGCGAAAACGGATAGAAGCCTCGCAAGAGTTCTTTCCGGAGCAAACGATGTGCTCCTTTGATCAGCGATAGAGTTCGGGATCGGCGCCGCTCGCGGCGCCGGTGTGGATTCTCGGATAGAGCGAGATCCCGCCGGGACGACCTTGTATCATAAAATCGACGGGAATAAAGCCCTCCAAGAGCGGCATCGGCAGTTGCACGCCGCCGTAAGGGCTGCGGCTGTCGCCGCCGATGGCGAGCGCGCTGCCCCATAGCCCGGTGGGAAGCGCGCCGGTCATGCTGAAGCGGCTGGCGGAAATACTGCCCTGGATCGGCGGCAATTTATACTTGCTGCCGGGGTCGCGCTCGTTTTCGGTGAGCAGCTCGACATCCAAGACGCGGCGATAACTGCCGCCCGCTTCGCGGATCAAGGTGAACGTCGCATCTTCGCCGCGTTCCTCGGCGTTTGCCGCGCGCCGCTCGCGGTCGCCTTCGACGATCGCGGTCGGGCAGATTCTTGATGCCGCCGATGCTGTCCTTGGCGCGCTGGTTGACGTCGGACATGGCGACTTGCAGGTTCTTCTCCCGCACCGTGACGAAAAATCGATCCGCGGTCGGCTTGGCGACGCGATAGCTTTGGCTGCGCACGCCCCAGGGCGTTTGATAGTAGACCAAGAGCTCGTTGTCGCCGAGCAGGTTGACGCCCCGGTCGGCGATTTCCATGTTTCGCGGGTTGCCGTCGAAGAGCGACGCCTTGAGGCCGAGGCCGCGCGGGCCGAACAACTCCGGATGCTCGAGCAAAAACTTTTTGCTCATGCGCATGCCCTGGTTTTCGTCCTTGGCGAGCTCGGCGAGTTTTCGTATCGCTTCGGCGGCGGTCGCACTGTCGGGATTCTGATCCACAGCCTGGGTCAGATAATATTCGCGCGTGCCGCGATTCGGAGCTCTTGCTCGCCGAATGGAGGTATGCCCTGGCCGATTTCTCCTTGAGCGCGTCGATTTTTTCCTTGGGCGAACCGGCCAGTTGGTGGTAGTCGATCGCTTTGGGAAACATGCCGCGCTCTTCGAAGGCTTGGGCGAGGACCTTGTAAACGTCCGCGGCGTTCTCCGCATTGGGGTGGCTGCGCACGTACGCGACGCCCGCGTCGATCACCGGTTGGGCTGAGACCGGGTTGCTCGTCACGACCTGATAAAAATTATTGGTCACCATCATGGCGTTGACCATGCCGAGCGCCGTGGCCGCCGCCGGTCCGCCCGCCGCCATCGCGCCCGCGGCAAAGAGCAGGTTCTTTCGAAGAAAGTCTTCGCCGAGTAAAACGTATTTTACGGATTGCAGCTGGCGATCGGAGCGCGCGGCGTGAAACGGCGCGAGCAAATTATATTCGGGGCTTTGCAGCAGCGCGTGGGCGCGCTTCCTGGTTTCGGCATCGGTTGACGACTGCGCTATCTGCTCGATGACTTTCTTTGCCGCCTCGCGCCATCCCTTCATTTCCAAAGCAACCGCTTCCGCGTCGCGCGCGTCGTCGGCCAGCGGTTTTCCCTGATATTTTTTCTCCATGTCGATGGCGACCCGCTGCAGGTGGTTGCTATCGCGCAGGCTCAGCGCTTCGAGTAATCGCTCGACGTCGGCCTGCTGCTCGGCGCCGGCGTTGGGTTCCGCACCCGCGGCGAGCGCGTTTTTTCGCGCATCTTCAAGGTCCCGCAGCGCTTTGACCGCCTGCCGGCGGGTCTCCTCGAACTGCTTTGATTTGGGCTCGATGAACGAGGCCATCTCGACGTAAAACAGCGCCTTTTCCGCCTCGCCCTTGGCGAGCGCTTCGTCCGCTTTCGCCATTTGCTTGCGCGTCAACGCCGCGCGTTTCTTTTTGTCGAGAGACTCGACCTGTTTGCGGATCGCGGCGTTGCGCGGATCGTCGGGAAAGCGCTTCAGGTGGTCGAGATCGCGCGCCAGCGCGCGCCGCTCTTCGATCGGCATGTCGCGATCGAGGAGCGCGTAGAGCTGGGCGATGGTGGTCTCGGCGGCGGCGCCGATATAGTTGCCCGAGGCGACGCCGACGAGGTCGACCGAGCCGAGCACTCGGTTGAACATGCCGCCCCAAAAATTTGTCGAGCTTTGGCGCATCAAGCGTTCCGACTGGACGGCGTCGTCGTGGTTGACGATCGCCTCGAGATATTTCTTGCGTTCCGGCGTAGATGCTTTCTTGATCGCTTCTTTTTGCGCCGCGATGTAGCGTTCGCGGTCATTCAGCGTGTTGTTCGATAGATCCTGGGCGTGCTCGGCCAAGCCCGTGCTCGCGCCGCGCTGTTTGTTGAGCTCGGCGTCCTGGCTTTTGAAAAACTGGACGTGGTCGGCGAGGCCGTCGTTGCGCTGGGTCAAAGCGTCGATCAGCAGGGCCCGCGCGCGTCGATCGACTTCATCGGGGAAAAATTTTGGCGGCGTCGCGCCGGCGGCCTCGAACGGATCGTAGTCGGCCACCGGGTTGAGAATCTTTTCCAGCGGGAGTTCTTGGGCGTGGGATGCGAATACAACCAGGAGCAGCACAGCCGGCGTCAAAAGGCCGGCAGCAATCGAGAAAGATTTTCGTCTCATCGATTGAGCCTCGTCATTTTTTCGAGAAAGCCGCGCGTCGCTTCGATCTTTCCCTGGGCCTCGACCTTTTCCACGATTCCGTCCACCTGGGCAACTTCGGAATAGAGCTTGAGCGCCGATTTCACAAACTGGTCCAAAAGCTTGGAATCATAAACTAATCCTTCCGGATCGTACTGGGAGGCATACTCTTTTGCAAGGACCATGTAGAAGTCGCCGAAGTCGATCAAGTAGCGGTGGATATTCTTGCTTTGCTCATGTTTGGTGACCAGTTGGCCGTAGCCGACGATGGTCAATTGGTTGCCGTCTTTGAGCCGGTAGCGGTTGGCCTCGACGAAGGCGACTTTGGCGCGGTCGATGCGCTCCTCTTCGACGCGCGCGAGAAATTCATATTGCGTGCCTTTATGTTTCTCGATGAGCTGATTCCATGCGGCGACTTTCTGATCGAGTCCGGCGATGTACTTGAACGGATCGTCGGCCGGCACGGCGCGGTCGAAGATGCGCAAGAAGTCGTCGAGAATCTGCGCGTTCTTGGCTGCTTCGGCGCCGAGCCGGCCGTCGGTCTCGCCGACTTTACGGTACAGCGCCGCGGCTTGATCGTACTCCCGCAAACGCTCCAATGCCGAGGCCTTATTGAACTGGACGATGTCGCTGTACTGGCCGCGGTTCTTGGTCTCGTAGTCGTTCAGACGAACCAGCGTGGCCTTCATGATGTTGACGCCCGTCACGTCTTTGGGAATCGTAAACCGATAGGTGTCTTCTTTGGCGAGCCGCTGAAAATCTTTGACGATGTCGAGCAGATCGCCCGCCGCGGCGTAGCGCGCATCGGGAGTGCCCACTGACGAAGAGCAGCCGGCGCAGAGCGAAAAGGCCAGCGCCATGATCGCAACAATTTTGAACCTTGCCTTGGAATGCAAAATCGCTTTCAGCGCCGTCGCCGCACGAGCTGGTTGCTCGTTATCGAGTCAAATCTGAATCATTTTCCGAGAATTTCCCGGCAAGTCAAGTCAACCGGAGGCAAAAACGGGGTTGATCGCCGGAAACGAAAGCCAGATAATGAGCCGAACCGCCGGTCGATCGGACCGAGCCGGGGAACGCGACATCCAAGCCTCGTAGCGCAGAGAGAATCGAATGCTCAAAATATTTATCAGCTACCGGCAGAAAGATAGCCGAGGCGACAGCCGGCAGCTCTACGGTCGCTTGGCGGAAAGCTTTGGAGCGGAGAACGTTTTCTTCGACGTGAGCAAGATCGGGCTCGGCGACGACTGGCCGGAAGTCGTGCGCAGCAAAGTGAGCTCGTGCCAAGTGCTGATCGCGGTGATCGGCGAAAGTTGGCTCGCTATGGACGACGGCCACGGCAAACGCAGGCTGGACGACGCGGAGGATCCGGTGCACATAGAAATCGCCGCCGCGCTCGGAAAAAACATCCGCGTGATTCCGGTTCTTCTGGACCGGGCCGAGATGCCGAAGGCGGCGCAGCTTCCCGCCGACATCAGAAAACTATCGCGCTGCACGGCCCACGAAGAACTGTTCCGCTAGCCGACGCCGCGCATTCGCTTCATAAACCGCCCGGTATTCCTTATGATTTCCGCTCCGTTGAATTGATCGACAAAGCGAGAAAATGACATCATGCGCAATCGTTCTTTTGGCCATTCTCTGCTCATCATGGTTCTGACTCTGGCGGCGTGCACCGCTCCCGGTGTGTTCGAGCCGTCCGATCCCACGCCTGTGCCGTCTCCAACAGGAGAGCCGCCCGCTCCGCTGCCCGAGTATCGCGGTCCGGCGACGCGGCCGTTTCTGATGGGCTTTACTCTGTGGCCCGCGGATCTCAACGAGGAAGGCGTGGCCGTGGCGCGCGAATATGCGCACGCCCACGGCGATGTCGTCTCGGTCATGTTTATCGGCGGCATTCCCTGGCCCGAAGCGCTCGACGGCAAACCCTTTTCCAAAGACGTTCAAGACAGCATGAGCTACCGCCCGCCGAATGGAAAAAAACTGTTCTTGTCGATCTCGCCCTTGAACCGGGATAAACGCGGCCTGGCGCCCTATTGGGGCGAAACCGACAATCAGCCGCTGCCCCCGGCATGGAGCAAGGAAGCGCTCAACAGCCCGCGCGTGAAGCGTGCGTACCTGAATTTCATTCTGCGTGCTGTGGAGGCGATGCGGCCGGATTACCTCGCCATCGGGGTCGAATCCAACGTCATGTTGTCGCGCGATCAATCGAAATGGCAGCAGCTCAAGGAGCTCCACCGCGACACCTACACCGCGATCAAGAAAACGCACCGTTCGCTGCCGGTGTTCTTCACTACGGAAGTGCTGCACTACAAGCGGCTCACGCGCGACGCCAAGGGAACCAACCAAGAGAAAGAGGTCGCGGACCTGATGCGCTACAGCGATCTGTTCGCGATGAGCCTCTATCCGCACATGAGCGCGGAAGCGCTCCGGCCGGTGCCGGCGAGCTTTCTCGACTTCGCGACCCGCTTCAAAAAAGGTGTCGCCGTGTCGGAAAGCGGTATGACCTCGCGTCCGGTCGATTTGAGCTCCTACAACACGACTTTATACGGTTCCGACGCCGATCAGACTCAGTTCACCGAATACTTGCTCAAGACCGCGGCGCGCGACAACTACGAGTTCGTCATCAACTTCGCCACCACCGACTCCGATCGATTGGTTTCACGCCTCCGTCCGCAGGCAGCGGACCTGGCGCGAATATGGGCCTACATCGGCATGCAGACCGGAGACAAACGACCGAAGCCCGCGTCAGCGGTGTGGGACGGCTTTTTTACGGCGAAGCATGAATAGGCAAAGTGGTGGTGAGCTGGCGCCTGGCGATCCGAAGTCCGTCATTCCCATGTATTAAGCGGAATCCAGGCGTTATTCGGCACTGGACCCGACTAAAACATTCGGGTTGACCCTACGGTGAATTTATCGCGGCAGAGCGAAGCCGTCAGTTTCGCTTGAAGACCTGGAAACAGTGACGCTAACCAGTCTTGATCAGCGAATAGAACAGTACCAACTCGCTGCGTGTTCCCGCCGCAAAGTCGTGCGGCGTGCCCTTCGGAATATGACAGACCATCCCCGGTTTTAGCGGAGTGCGTTTCCCGCGGATCCGCAAGCGGCCGCTGCCTTTGACCACGTGGCAGAGCACATCTTTGTCGGCATGGTTGATTTGTTTCGGATTGGCTTTCTTGCTCGGCCGAAAAGCGATCAAGCCGGCGGTGAATTGCTTGTCTGAGAAACAATCGGCGTAGCGAATTTCCTCGTTGAGTTTCTTCAAACTCTTGAGCGCGGTGTTGATCTTGATGAGTTTCATTGCCGGCGAGGCACTAGGCAACAGGCATCAGGCAATAGTCGGAAACCGGCAAGGGTTTGGCTCTATTCCGAAACTGTTGCCTGTTGCCTAATGCCTGTTGCCTTCTTCCTTCTCCGTCACTGCGTCCAATATTTCTCTAATCGACTGCTCGGCCTTTTCATTGGGCACACGGCTCGAGCCGACGACTTTGTGGCCGCCGCCGCCGTAGTTTTTCAGCAGCTCGCCGACGTTGACGTTGGAGGTCGGGTTGAAGATGTTGTAGCCGACGGAGATCGCCGTGGTGTTTTCCCGCTGGGTATCGTGAGTGACTTTGACCTGAATATTGCCTTTGGGAAATAGCGTGAAGATCAAGAAGCGGTTGCCGTCGGGAATGTTCTTCGACTCCGCGCAGATCGACGTAAATGACGTTGCCGCGCAGTTGGGCTCGTTCGAGCAGCAGCTTGCGCAGCTTTTCCTGCTCGTCGCGGATCTGCTGGCAGCGCCTTTTCACGTCGGGGTCGGCGAAGGTCTCTTCCAGAGTTTTGTCACGCAGCAGATTGATGATTTTCAACCAGTATGGCTCGTCGCCGGCATTGCGCCCGTCGGTAGTCATGGAGATCAAAACGTAGCCCTGCGGATCGAGCACGTCGTTCTTTTTCCAGTTTGCCTGCGTCGATCCGATCCGCTTCGTGCAGCAGATACTTCATCCGCTCCGTGTTCAGAAACGAAAGTATTTCTTCCGGTCGAATCTTACTGTTGCCTGTTGCCTGCTGCCTGTTGCCTACCTCCGTATAGTATTCGCAAACCACGCGCGCCGCGCTCGGCGCGAGGCGAAAACCGCCCTTGCCGAGCACGATCGGCTGAGGAAAGTTCGGCGTCGTGTTGGTGATGTGGTGATCGAACCACAACGTACAATTCGGATGATAGGGCAGGTTCGTGATGATGTCGCCTGCGCGAATGTCGACCAGCCCGTCCTGCATGAACTTGGGCTCGACGTAGAGATAATCATCGATGGGTTCGAATTTCGTCACCAAGGCGCCGCACACAAGGCCGTCAAAATCGGCGCGCGTTACAAGTCTCATGGGCGAATCGCCTCCTCGACTGGAGTCCACGGAAGATGGAACGCGTTGGCCACGCCTTCGTGGGTCACTTTGCCGGCGTAAGTATTGACACCGCGGGCGAGCGCCTTGTTGCGCGTGAGGGCCGCGGGAATGCCGCGGTTGGCCAACTCGAGTCCGTACGAAAGCGTGGAGTTGGTGAGGGCGTAGGTCGATGTGTTGGGCACGATGGCGGGCATGTTGGTCACGCAATAGTGCACGACATCTTCCTCCACGTAAATAGGATCGCGGTGATTGGTCGGGCGCGAAGTTTCGGCACAACCGCCTTGATCGATGGAGATGTCGACGAACGCGGCGCCGGGTTTCATTCTCTTGACCAACGCGCGCGGAATGAGCTTCGGCGCCTGGGCGCCGGGAATCAACACGGAGCCGACGACCAGATCGGCATCCACGACTTCTTCCTCCACGTTGGCGCGATTGGACATAAGCGTGGTCACGTGGCTGCCGAGTATGTCGTGGACGTAGCGCAGCTTGGTCGGATTGATATCGAGAATGCTCACATAGGCGCCCATGCCGGCTGCGATCTGACATGCCGCGGTCCCGGACATGCCGGCGCCGAGAATGACGACCTTGGCCGGGCGGACGCCCGAAGCGCCGCCGAGGAGAATGCCGCGCCCGCCGTTTTCCGCCTGAAGACACCACGCGCCGACCTGAATCGAGAGGCGCCCGGCGATCTCGCTCATCGGCGCCAGCAAGGGCAGTGAGCCGTCGTCGAGCTGGATCGTCTCATAGCCGATCGCGGTGACTTTGCGTTCGAGCAGCGCGCGAGTGACCGTCTCATTGGCGGCAAGATGCAGATAGGTGAACAGGACGAGGCCTTCGCGCATGAGCGCGAACTCCGACTCCTGCGGCTCTTTGACCTTCATGATCATATCGGCCCCGCGCCACACATCTTCGGCCGAGTCGACGATGGTCGCGCCGGCGCCCTGGTAGGCACGATCTGAAAGGCCGCTACCGAGACCCGCGCCTTTCTGCATGAGCACTTTATGATTGCGCGCGATGAAGCCGGCGACGCCGGTGGGAGTGACCGCGACCCGATTCTCCTCGGTTTTGATCTCCTTGGGAACGCCGATGATCATCGTAGAAGGCTAAAGGATGGGGAGGCAACAGGCAACAGGGGAAGGCAACAGTGAGTGATGGAGTATTGGAGTATTGGAGTGATGGGTTCCGGAGATTCCGGAAACGCAGTACTCCATTGCTCCACCACTCCATTACTCCACGTCTTACTATCGCGCGATCGACCAGACCAGGATCGCCCAGCCGATCAGGAAGGCGAGGCCGCCGACCGGAGTGATGGCGCCGAGCCAGCGTGCGTCGGTGAGAGTCAAAAGATAAAGACTGCCGGAGAAAACGATGATGCCGACGATGAAAGCCCAGCCGGCGGCGTTGAGGTTGGCTTCGGGCCAGCGGGTTATCGCCCAGGCGACGGCGATCAAGCCGAACGCATGGTACATCTGATAACGCACGCCGACTTCGAAGATGTTGAGCATGTCCGGGGAAAGCTTGGTGCGCAGCGAGTGCGCGCCAAAGGCGCCGAGCGCGACGGCGACAAAAGCCGCGATCGCGCCGGAAATGAAAAAGAAGCGTTCCATTCGATGGTGTTTTTGATGTATTCCTGCAGTTTAGGATTTCCCTCGGCCTACGATAGAACTCACCGCAGAGGCGCAGAGCACGCTGAGATGAGAGTTTGTTGTTACAAATTCCGAACTCTGCGAGCTCTGCGTCTCAGCGGTGAAAATTTCTTCCTATCTATCGCTGCAGAGAAATGGCCATGTCGCCCTTTTGGATAACGATCTGCCGAAAGTCCTTGCGCTTGCTTAACGCCTCGAGCAGATTCACCAGCGGCTGGCGGGAGGTGAGATACTCCTTGGGTGCGCCGGCGGCGCGCATGGTTTCGATCTCCTCGACGTTCAAGTTCCAGCGCAGCAAGAACTCCTCGTCGGAGACGTGCTCGGCGTTCATTTTTTTGCGCAGCTCGGCGACCGTCGAATCCGGTGGCTGCCAGGCAGCCCATTCCTTGGCGCGCGGGCGGTCGAGGATTTTCGCTTTGACTTCGGGCGCCATGAGCTCGGCGCCTTCCTTGCCCCAGTAGCCGAGAGCGTACTGAATGATCTGATCGGTGACTTCCTTGTAGCGCTCACCGACAATCACATTGATCGCCGCCTGGCTGCCGACAAACTGCGAGAGCGGCGTGACCATGATCGGATAGCCGAGCTCGGCGCGCACGCGTTGAGTTTCTTCGAGCGCCTGGTCGATCTTGCTTTCCATGCCGACTTTGCGGAGTTGGAAGCGCAGATTTGAAATCATGCCGCCGGGCACCTGATGCTGATACTGGGAATAGTCGTATTCCACCGGCTCGCCGATGGGGAAGCCTTCGCGTTTGGCGATGTAAGTGAAATGGTCCGACACCGGTCTCAGAATCTCTTCGTCGATCAGCGTTTTGTAGCCGAGCGCGCGGAGATTCTTCGCGACATTGAACAGTGAAGGATTGGACGAGCCGTCGGCGAGCGGCGGCAGCGCGGTGTTGACGATCTTGATGCCGAGCTTGACGGCTTCGAGGCAGCACAGCGGGCCGAGACCGGTGGTGCAGTGGGTGTGCAGCTCGATCGGAATGCCGTTGGCGTTGGCGAACATGATCGGCACCAACGTCTGCACGCGCTCGGGGGTAAGCAATCCGCCGGGATCTTTCAAGCACAGGCGATTGACGCCGAGCGATGCCGCCTGTCGCGTGCGCTCGGCGAAATATTCGTCGGTGTGCTTGGGCGAAACCGAGTAGATGATATTCGGTACCGGATTGATGCCGACGTCGTTGGCGACCTTACATTTCCAGGTCCAGCCTTCGAGCTCGTTCCATTCTTCCGAGATGCGCGCCTCGCGGATGCCGTTGGCGGCCATGCGCTCCATGAACAGCCGGTACATCGAGCGCGGCGTAATATCGAAGGCGCTGAAGCGCCCGGCGTTCAAGCGCAGCGGCGTGCGGGTGATGCGCTCGCTCACGAGCTTCACGCGTGCCCAGGGATCTTCCTTCAGCTCGCGCACGCACTTTTTCAAATGCGAACTGGAGATCAGCTCGATGGCGTCGAAGCCGGCGCGATCCATGGCTTCGGCGACAGGCAGCATCATGCCCGTGGTCATGTTCTCGGCCCACAGGCTCTGATGGCCGTCGCGGATGGTGGTGTCTACGAATTTAATCCCGTCGATCGTCATTATTATTCAGTCTCTCCGAAACACCGATCTTACCGCAGAGGCACAGAGAACGCAGAGTATAGCTATTTTACTCTTTCTCTCCGCGTCCTCTGCGTCTCCGCGGTGAATGCCTTCCGTTCTACAGCGTTAAGCCGAAGAATTTCACGGCGTTATCCAGCATGATCTTCTTCCGCACTTCGGGTTTCATGTTGACCTGCTGGAACTCCTCCAGCCAGCGCTCGACGCCGATGGCGGGCCAATCGGAGCCGAACATCGCCTTGTCTTGCAATAAGGTATTGATGTTGTGCACCAGCTCCGCCGGGAAGTACTTTGGCGCCCAGCCGGAAAGATCGATGAAATAATTTGCCTTGTGCCGCGCGATCGCGAGGCTTTCCGCGGTCCACGGCCAGGTAGGATGGGCGCTGATGATCTTCAGCTCGGGAAAATCGGCGGCGACTTCGTCGAGATGAATCGGCTGGCTGTATTTTAGCTTGATGCCCATGCCGCCGGGAGTGCCAGCGCCGGCGGCCGCCATGCCGCCGTGAAAGAGGATCGGCATGTTGAGCTTGGCGCATTGTTCCCAGAGCGGATAGAAGCGAATGTCGTTGGCGAAAAAATGCTGGCGCGCGGGATTCAATTCGCCCATGCCGTGGAGGCCCAAGTCTTTGCAGCGCTTGATCTCGTCGAGCGCGAGCTTGCCGGTCCAAGGATCGATGGCGCCGAAGGCAAGAAAGACGTCGGGATGCTTCTTCACCGCGCTGGCGACGTGGTCGTTCGGCACCGGAGTCAAGCCGGTGACGGTCTCATCGCGCGTGTTCATGATCACCGCCATCATCTTGCGCGCGCGGTACTGGTCCGCCATCTCGTCGATGGAAACCGGCGGCCGCTCGCGGCCGAAGTAGCGCGCCATCTGCGCGGTGCGATCGCCTTTCGCCTTCTGGGTAAATTCATCCGATAGATGAACATGCACGTCGATCCCGACGATATCTTTTGCCATGGTCCTGCCTCCTAGTGAATTTCCTTGTTTATTGCACTGCAATGAATTTAGTTCAAGGTGGCGGCGCCTCCGAACCGATCGGGTTCAAGCCGTTCAAAACGTTCAACCGCTGCGCTCCGTTCAAATCGTTTCGGAGGTTTCAAGCCGAACCATCCTCCCCCGCGGACGCGGGGGGAGGACCGAGGTGGGCTCCGCGAAACGATTGAACGGCTTAAACGAATTGAACTACCTGGAGCGGCGCGCTACGCGCGTCGCTCCAAGGTCACGGAGAATCCCGGCGTCTGGACGTGGATCTGGCGGTTCTTGGTGCGCTTGGAGAGTTCCTGCAGCAAGATTCACCAGCGGCTGCTCGGAATTCAGATACTCGAGCGGGCGCGGATCGGCGCGCATGGCGTCGATGTCTTCCTTGCCGACGATCCAGCGGAGCAGCAGCTCTTCGTCCGACGTGCCTTCGGCGCCGAGACGCTTGCGCATCTCGTCCGGCGTCGGTTCGTCGGGCGTCCACTTAGCCCATTCCTTGGCGCGCGGGCGATCGAGAATCTTGTCTTTGACATCGGGCGCCATGTCGCGCGCGCCTTCGGCGCCGGCGTGGCCTAGCGCGAACTTGATCACCTGATCGGTCACTTCCTTATAGCGTTCGCCGACGATGACGTTGATCGCCGCCTGGCTGCCGACGAACTGCGACAATGGCGTGACCATGATCGGATAGCCGAATTCCTCGCGCACGCGGATCGATTCCTGGAGCGCTTCGGGGAATTTGTGCTCGAGTCCGACTTTGCGGAGCTGATGGCGCAGGTTGGAAAGCATGCCGCCGGGGACTTGATGCTGGTATTGCGAGTAGTCGTATTCCACCGGCGCGCCGATGGTGAAGCCTTCGCGCTTGGCGATGGCGGTGAAATGTCTGGACACCGGCTTCAAAACCTCTTCATCAATGTCGGTCTTGTAGCCCAAGGCGCGCGCGTTCTTCGCGACATTGAAAAGCGAGGGATTCGAAGTATCGTCCGCGAGCGGTGGCAACGCTGTGTTGATCGAGCGAATGCCCAATTCCATGCCCTTGATGCAGCAGAGCGGCCCGAGGCCGGTCGTGCAGTGGGTGTGCAATTCGACGGGAATGCCGTTGGCGTTTTTGAAAATGATCGGCACCAACGTTTCCATTCGCTCCGGAGTGAGCAGCCCGCCGGGATCTTTGAGGCACAGGCGGTAAGGCTTGAGTGACGCGGCTTGGCGCGTGCGCTCGGCGAAATATTCGTCGCTGTGCTTGGGCGAGACGGAGTAGATCAAGTTCAAGATCGACGCCAAGCCGGCGCGATGGCATTCGCCGACGCGAAATTTCCAGCCTTCGTAGTCGTTCCATTCGTCCGAAATCCGCGCCTCGCGGATGCCGTTGGCGGCCATGCGCTCGACGAAGAGGCGGTACATGGACGGCGGGTTGTATTCGAAGGTGTTCACCCGGCCGGCGATAAGTCGCAGCGGCGTCTTCGTGATGGCTTTCGATATCAGGCGAACGCGCTCCCAAGGATCTTCCTTCAGCTCGCGCACGCATTTCTTGAGATGAGAGCCGGAAATCAGCTCGATCCCTTCGAATCCCGCGTCATCCAAGTTCTTCGCAATCGGCAGCATCATGCCCGTAGTCATATTCTCCGCCCACAAACTCTGATGTCCATCGCGGATCGTGGTGTCGACAAAACGAATGGTGTCCATCAAGTTTTCTCCAATCGAGAGAATCATATGAGGTGACGACGGCAAATTCAAATCTATTGGCCGCGGTCATGAAGATTGTTGCGGGAAGGCCGAGCGCGCGCGACGAGACTATGGGTTTGAATGGTATGTAAAGATGAAAAGTGGTTGTAACGCCAGGTTCACCGCGCCGGCGCGGCATACAGGCCAGCGGCTGAAGAACTCGTGTGCGCCGGCTCCGGTGCAACCGCTAGTTCGGCGGCCTGGGTCCGCTTCGTCCCGTCAATCTCGCCTCCGCCATACCCTACCTACCCCGCCACGCCAAGATGATTAGACATCCCGCTTTCGTTGCTGGTCCGCGGTTACGCAGCGGTGACCTGTCAACGCTCCTCATCGCCCTGTTCGGGCCCTGGCCCGACGATTTCCAAGTTATACTTCGGCGCGAGCGCCATAATCTTGTCCAGGTCAGTCGGCCCTGCGATTTCCTCAAAGAACTTCTCGAAGCCCGCTGGAGAAATGATGACCAATACCTTGGCCGACGCCGTCCCCGCTTTCGAGAACGTGTGGACGGTGCCACGGGGGACGAGCACAAACGCCCCGGCCGTCACTGTGGCGGTCCGTTCTCCGACCAGAACGTTGAGTTCCCCGTCGAGCACGTAGAAGGCTTCTTCCTCCGTGGTATGAATGTGCGGGGAAGGCCCATCGCCTACTACCGTGTGCTCGATGAGCGCATACGCGCCGCGGGTATCTTCTTTGGCAGCCTTATAGGTGTACGGGGCGCCTAACACCGAGATGGTTTTGCCCTCACCAGCACCGAGTACAATTCCGCCATCACGAAATGACATGTTTGCCTCCTTGAGGTCAGCGAACTTCGATACGATCGCCGCAGCGAGACTATACCACAGGCCCTTGCAGTATCGATGATCGCGTTCGCGATCGGCCGCCGAACGTCCGATATGAGGGATTAGTGCCACTCTTGGACGCCATGCTCTTAGCGCGAAGATATAGACGGCCCAGAGCTGAGAGCTACAGCTATACAGCCAATACCAGAAAGGCTATGAAGGATCTCGCCAGAGCCGCGAATGGGCAACCAAACCTCCATACCCTCGAATACACATGTGAGCCGGTAAGTTCTCTTCAGGGCTCCCCACATCCTGTCGTCCCACTTCCGAAGACCACGGTAGCGGTCACTCTCGTGGTCCTCGGCCTCTCCTTTCCGAATGACAATGAGATCGTACATGCCCGCGTTTATTTGAGTTACAACAGGCCCGGAGTTCCATCGGCCTCGGAGTTCGAGAACCGAATTCAAATATGGGTCGGGAATCTCCGGGGTCATGCTGTGAACTGTCACGTCTGGAAGGGTCGACAGCAACCTTCGCCCGGACACCGTGGACACGAAAGACTCCCACTTCGTCTTGCGAACTTGATAGTCGCTAACATTCGCATAACTACTTCTCAGATACTCAAGTTCTTGCCGCAACATCGGCACAAACGCCTGCAGGAGCAATACAAAGAGCATCGCTATGACCAGTATCGGAGTGCGATTTGCCTTCCGTTGAAGTTCGCACAGTCCCGGCCCAGCCAGGACTGCCGAGGCCACTAATGGTTCCCAGAAGTAGTTTATGTTGCCTCCCACTTGCGGAATAGTGAGACTCGCCACGAGCCACGCGACAATACAGTAAATGACAAAGAGGAGCCGTTCAGGAGCACGTTTCCATAGAGCTAAGAAACCACCTATAATAGCGAGAGGCACCACTGGTTGAGACGCGGCGTTCCAAAGTATGGATAACGCCCCTGGGAATTCAAGAACCGGGTGCCGAAGAGCCGCGATGTGTTTCAGCATCAGAGGCTCACGCCACCACACAATTGCATATCCACCGACAACGGTCAGCGCAACGCCTGTAGCCCAGAGGACAGCCTCCTTGTATCGCCGCTGGTAGAGAAGCCAGCTAACAATAGCGATCGGCACGGAGAAGAATGTCGGCTTAACGAGAAGTGCAATCCCGGCGCAGAATGCGGCACCGATCGCCTGCGGGCGCGCATTCGTGAGGAGGAACCAGTAAACACTCAAAAGCGACAATGCAAGTGCTAGGAAATCGCCTCGAATCTGAGTTGTCCAGAAAGCTAGCGGATGCGCAGACACGGCGAATAGGGCGCAAAGCCACGCGATCGGGCGCGAGCCGTACAGTCGTCTGCTGATCAGGAATATGAGTAAAACGCACAGGCACAGCGCGCACACTATAACGAGTCGCACCAGCACCTGAGGAGTGATGCCAACGGCTTGCGCCAACCTATAAGGAACTGTAAGCAGGACATAAGTCAATGGCCCGTAAATAGTAACTAGATATGGAGGGCGATCGCTGTCAGGATAGATATGACCAGAACGGATGACTTGCTCAATTCTAAGCAGAGTGGCGCTGTCCGGATAATCCACGTCCCTAAAGTTCGCCAGCCCGAGAGCCGTGCCAACTGCTGTACACAAGGCACCTGCCAGCAAGAGGGCAACCACCGATCCACCCAATAGCGACTTTCGCCGCAGTGCTTTAACCACGCGCCCAACAGTCCACGCTTCATGCCGCATGTCGCCACACTGCTAACAATTGACTCCTCCCGATTGATACCCGAGGACCGAAGTGAGTTGTCGTGAAATCGGAAGGTTTTCTCATCGCCACTTAAACCTAAACGCGCGTAAATCGGAACATGTACTTTGCATGGCCACTATAACCTGGTAGCTGCCGATTCTGGGCCTTTTGGAATCGTCTCTTCAACCTCGGCTGCAGAGTCGACGCGAAAACAGAAGTCATGGAGGCCCGGAGAATATGGCTCATGTTTGGACACGACGCGGGCGGGACGTAGGACAAAGCCAAAGTGCCGGCAGGCATATTGGATATGCGGCTCGTCACTTAGCGCAAATGCGTTCTTACGAAAGCCGAGCGCGTGGACCAGAACGAGATCGGAGAACCGCTCGGACACTGCAAGATCGGATACCGCTATGTAGATGTGATCGATCCCAGTGACTTCAATCATGCGCTTCTCCTGTGCGTTGCTCAGCGGGCTAACTATTAAATGAGCCGCCATAGGCGCAGACAATCACGAATTTGCTTATTCCAACGACGGCTTGGACAATAGAAGTTCAAATCGTGCAATATTCATCAGCTAACCCGGGTGTTGTCAACGTCGCGATTTTCCTGGATAGCCCGTAAAAATTTTGACGGCAGATTTTGGCTGTTGACCATGGTCAGTTGTTACTCTTCAATTTTGCTGAACGATGCCCCCAATCAATCACAGCTGAGGTTCGTTCCGGTTTTGATCCGCTGGGTGACGGTTGACTTATGATTTAATCTGCGGCTACTTGATGGGCCGATAGCGGGTTATTTTCGGAGGAGTCGAATGGCAGGAGCTTCGCAGTTGAGGTCGGAGTGGGTGGAGTATTCGAGCGGGGGCGCAGCGATACGCGCCTATTTCAGTGTGCCGCAGGGAAGAGGACCGTGGCCGGGCGTCGTCATGATCCACGAGAATCCGGGCGTTACCGAGCATCGCATGGACGTGACGCGCAGGTTGGCGGCGGCCGGGTACGCGACGATTACTCCGGACTTATTTTCCCGCGTCGGCGGCAAACCGCCCAGCGGCGCGTCGGACGTCGAACGGCGGCAGAAGATCGATATCGCACTGCCCGACGATCAGGTCTTCAACGATTTGATGAACGGTTACGGGTACCTCAAGAGTCGCCCCGAGACGATCGCCGACCGCATCGCGCTTTACGGTATCTGCATGGGTGGGGGTAAAGGTTTCAACACGGTTTGCCGCACCGACGTGTTTCGCTGCTTCGTCGATTTCTACGGGCCGATCATCGTCAAGGCGGAAGTTACACCGGACGGCAAGGAGCGTTCCTATTTGCCTATGGCGCCGGCGCTCTCTTGTCCAATGCAGTACCACGTCGGCGATCAAGACGTTGTGTGCCCGCCGGGCCATGTCGCGCAATTGCGAACTTTACTTCAACGCCATAATAAGCAAGCCGAGTTCTTCGTCTATCCGGCCGCCGAGCATGCCTTCCACGACGATTCGGCACGGCGTTATGCGCCGGAGAGCGCGGAGCTTGCCTGGAGCCGGGCGCTCAAATTTTTTGACGCGCACCTTAAGGCTTGAACCGGTTTTTCCCTAACAGGAGGAATGATGAGGATGGTATCCATACGCGCTTTGCTGGCGCTCACTGTGCTTAGCTTCCTTTTTCCGAACGCTTCGGCGCTCGCCGCTGCTGCCGGCCAGCCGCCCATGCGCATCGCCTTGACGGCCTACTCGTCGTCCAACTGGCAGATCTTCGCGGCGGTAAAGCGCGGCTTTTTCAAGCGTGAGAACCTCAACGTCGAAGTGATCATGCTGCGCTCGAGCGTGCTCCAGACCCAGGCGCTGCTTGCCAACGATATACACATGAACACCTACTCGATCGACTCGGCGGCAAAGCCGGTACTGCAAGGCGCGCCGATCAAATTGATTGGCACGGGGCAGGAAAAGCCTAGTTTTCGCGCGATTGTTTCAAAAGATATTCGTAACTGGAACGATCTCAAGGGCAAAACGCTGGCAGCGGGCAGTCCGGGCGGCGCCTTCTACACCATGTTCGCCAGCATGATGGCGGTCAACGGCATCAAAAAGTCGGATTACACTTACCTGAGCATCGGACGCTCCACCGACCGCATCGGCGCCATGCGGGCTGGGCAGATTCAGGGCTGCCTGATCGGCCAGCCGGACGATTTCGTGCTGCTGGATGACGGCTTCAAGAGCCTCGGCTTTACCCAAGACTATCTCAAAGACGTGCAGTACGCCGGCTTCGCGGTGAATGGCAAGTGGGCGGAGAAAAACGAAGAGACGCTGGTGGCGACCATGCGCGCGTTGGTGCGGGCGACGCGCTGGCTGCACGACCCGGCCAATAAGAAAGAAGCCTTGGCGGTTCTGCTCGATTACTTTCCCAACTGGAAGCCGAGCTGGCAGGAGCAGACCTACGATATGCTCATACGCCAGAAAATGATGTCGACCGACGCGCGGCCGAACATGAAAGGCATCGAGAACTTTCTCAAGCTCGCCGTGGACCACGGCGGCCTATCCGCAGTGCCGCCGCTGGAAACCTGGGTCGATCGCAGCTACGTCGAGAAAGCGAGCCGATCGTTATGATCCACGAAGTTAGCTTGCTACTCTCAAATTTGTGAGACGGCAAATCCCGAGTTCCTTCCCCCTTCACGGGGGAAGGTTAGAATAGGGGTGATTCACTGCCTTGCAAGAAACCTTTCATCGAGGGAAAAAATTCACACCAAAGTTCTACGATGAAGCACATGCTCTTATTGATAGCGCTTATGATCCCAACGGAAGTTTTCCTGCCCGAATATCCGCAGCATAGTTTGTAATAGCTTCGAGGACGACCTTCGCCACGTTGGCGTAGCGCGGAATGGAGTCGCTGAGCGCGCCGGCGCCCAGTCCGACGGTGCGAAATAGCGTTCTGATCTGCCCGTCCGAGCTGCCGTCATTGCCGAGGCCGCACATGACGGGAATTTTTACCGCCTGCGTCACCGGTCCGGTCGCTGCGCCGCCCCAGGTCAAGTCCAGGATCGAAGCGCCGGCCTGCTCCAGCGCTTTCGCGGTTTCGACGAGTTTGTCCGTGCTGATCGTCGCTCCCGACTCCCACCCGCCCAGGTGCGCCGAGGTCTGCGGTGTGAGACCAAACTGCGCGAATACTGGAATGCCGGCGCGGGCGATGGCCGCGACGATGTCCGTTTGCGCCGCGGTGACTTCAAGCTTTACGCAGTCGGCGCCGGCTTCCTTGACCAGCCGCACCGCGTTGCGCACGGCGTCTTCGGCGCTCACCTGGTACGAGCCGAACGGCAAGTCGCAGGAGAAAAGAGCGTTCTTGACGCCGCGGCGCACCCCTTTGGCGAGCATTAAGATTTCATCCAGCGTCACGGCTTCCTGGTTTTCCTGGCCAAGCAGGTTGTGGCCGCAGGAATCGCCGAGCGAAACGATGTCTGCGCCGGCGCGGTCGGCGATCAGCGCGGATTGGTGTTCGTAGACGACAACGCCGACGATTTTTTTGCCTTCGCGCTTCATCTGCGCCAGTTTCGGAATGGTGACAGCCATGACGTGTGCCTTTCTCTTATGTATTGAGGGCGGGAAATCGCCTCTAACGGTCTCGTCCTTTGCCTAGGTTGCCTGCCTTGACGTCCGCGGCGTACGCGTTGACCGCATCGAGCAGCGCCCGCGCGAGATTGGCGTAGCGCGGGGTGTCGTCGTCGAGCGCGGAAACGGTCCAGCCCGCGAGCCGATTGACCTGGAGAAATTGTCCGTCGCCGTCGGCGCTCGTACCGCGGCCGCCCAGAACCGGGATCTTGACGGCATCGACCACGCGCCGGGTGGCTGCGCCGCCCATGGTCAGATCCAAAGCGAAGGCGCCGGCTTGCTCCAGCGAGCGCGCGAGATCGATCAGCTCATCATCCGAGATCTTGCGGCGCGCTTCTTCGAAACCGCCAAGCCGCGCCTGGAGCTGGGGCGTTGCGCCGATATGCGCCATCACCGGGACGCCGGCGCGCGAGATCGCCGCGACGGCGGCGATGCTCCCGCGATCGCTTTCGATCTTGACGCCGTCGGCGCCGCCTTCCTTCACCAGGCGAATGGAATTGCTCACGCTGTCTTCGACGCTGGCGGAACAGGCGCCGAAAGGCAGGTCGACCAGAAGAAAAGGCCGCTTAATAGCGCGGCGCGCGCCGCGGCAGAGCAGCAACAGCTCTTCCGTCGTGGTTTCCCTGGGCGAGCGGTGGCCGAAGATGTTGACGCCGGCCGAATCGGCGATCAGAACGATGTCGACCGCCGAACGGTCGATAATTTCAAGCGAACGAAAGTCTGCCGCGAGCACGGCGGCGATCTTGCGGCCGTCCCGCTTCATTTGCTGGAGAACCGGCACGGTGACTCTCATCGGGTTTACCGGGTAGGATGACTGCGAGGCGCGATTGCCTCTCAGGGATTCACTTTCGCTGGAAAATGCGGACTGTGGGTGAAGATTTTCTCATGCTCGATGCCGAAGACTCGGGTGTATTGCCGGATCAAGATCGGATGAACTTCCATCTTGCGCAGCGCCCACGCGTCGACTTCTTTGAGAATGCGTTTTTCGTCATCGGTCAGCGGATAGCGATTCAGTACGCTGTCTTGATCGGCTTTGAAGTGTTTTTTTAGCGGCGGGTTGCGATCGAGCTCCCAAATGAATTTCTGAATTTGATACGCGCTCATATTGATCTCGCGGGTCAGATCTTCGCTGTCTCGGTGTTCATCCGCAGCAGGCCGGCGCCCGTGCCCCAGCCTTTCATCGCTTCGTAGAGCATCACCTCGCCGGTGGCCCCCGCGACCGTGCCGGCCATGGCGAGCCACATGCGGATTTCATTCATGCCGTTGCCGCCCTGGGTATCGATGAACTCCTGAGTCCAATGATCAATGATTTCATCGACGCGGTTGCTCGCCAGCAGATCGAGAAATTGGCGATCGAGTTCGGGATTGATGAAACCGTACTCCGGCACGCCGACGGTGTGCGACATGCCGCCGGTGCCAAGCACGGCGATGCGCTCATTTTCAGCGCGGCCCTTGAGGATCTCACCGACGGCCCGGCCGAGTTCGTAGCAACGTCGCAGCGACGGGCGCGGCGGAATGGCCACGTTGAGAACGATCGGCACGATGGGCACATCGTGCTCCGGCGTGAGCCGCTCGATGGGCGAGTAAAACGAATGATCCAGGCGCAGCTCTTCGGCGGAGTTGAGATCGAAGCCCCGTTCGACGGCCTTGGCAAGGATATCGCGGGCGAGCGCTTGGTGCACTGGGACACGGAAGGTTGCGGCCACGTCGCCGGACAGCACGCCTTCGTCCCAGGCATCGCAGTCGGCGCCGACACCGATGCAGAAGCGCGGCACGAGATTGTAAAAGAACGATTTGAAATGGTCAGAGCCGAAGATGATCAGCGCATCCGGCTTGGCCGCGCGCAGCTCGTCGCGCAGCCGGTCGAAGGCTTGTTTGACGCGCTCACCCTGTTCGCCGGCGCGCTTGATGCCGATAAGTATCGCGCCCACGTGCGGCACGCCGGCGGCGAAAACGATACGACCCATGATCTTCTTACCTGCTTCTAACCGGCGATGATCGCCCGACCTGAGGGAATTTCTTCGTTGACTGAGCGCCACGATCGGCCGCCGTCCGTGCTCTGGTAGACTGCGCCGTGATCGATTGACCCATAGATTTTGTCCGACATTTTCCCCGGTGCTTCGAATACTCGGGAGACTTCGTCGCCGGCGACGAGCCAGAGATTGTCCGGATTCTCGGGATCGATGGCGAACTCGTAGAGCATGAGCTTGGTGCCTTTGGCATCGCCCACGTCCATGGTGCTCCAGCTGTCGCCATCATTTTCGGAGAGATAAACCTGCGCGCGCGCTCCTTCCGGATGATTGGCCCAGTGAGGCGGCTCGCCGATGCCGGCGGCGAATAAAATGCGCTCCGGCTTCTCGGGATGAAAGCTAAAGTCGTAGCCGAAGCGGCCAAGCCCCGCGCTCAAATGTTTCCAGGTCTCGCCGCCATCCGCGCTGCGAAAGAAACCTTCGTGGCCGCCGGCGGCATAAACACGCTTTTGATCGCGGGGGTGGAGGCGCACGGTATGGATGTCGAGATCGAGATTTCTGAAGTCCGTCCAGCTCTTGCCGCCGTCGCTGCTGCGCACCACGCCGCCGACCTGGACCGCGCCGAAGATCACATTGCGGTCATACGCGCTCGGCGCCACCGAACGGATATGAGTGCCGACCACCGGCAGGGGATAAAACCATTTCGATGCGCCGGCGCAGCTATTCAAGTCGCCCAATCTCGTCCAACTTTTTCCACCGTCGGCGGATTTGTAAATCTGCGCCGGTTCACCCCCTGCATACAGTTCGTCGGGGCTGCCGGGGTGATCCTGAAGGGCGTGCAGTTTGGCCATCTCGGGCGTTCCCGCGCCTTGCCAGGATTGACCCGCGTCGTCGCTGTAAAACGCGCCTTTGCCGTGGGTGGCGGCCCATAGGCGATTTCGTTCCCGCTGAAAGATCAGGTCAGAAACTTCCACGCCCTCGAGCGCACGGTGGGCCACGCGCCAGCTATCGTTGCTCGCGCGGCTGAGCGCGAAGAAGCCCTTTTTTGTGCCAACAAAAAGTGTTTTGGCCATGAGTTTGGAAACGGATCTCGTGAAGTTTTTTCCAAGTAGGAAGAGTCGATTGCATTTAGTATACGAGCCCTATGAGGGAGTCAAGGCGATCATTGCGGCCATCAAGGAATGTTTCACTCGCATTGGCGCTAGTGGTGAAATTTGCTATAGATTGCCACCATTCGTCGGAAGAACGAAGCGAGGAAACGTCGTGAGAGCAGTGCGATTCTACGAATACGGCGGTCCGGAAGTGTTGAAACTGGAGGAGGTGCCGGCGCCGTCCCCGGCCGCGGGCGAAGTGTTGCTAAAAGTCTGCGCGACCAGTATTCGGCGCAACGACGCCAACATGCGCGCAGGGCAGGACGGTTATTTTCGTGCGCAATTGCCGTTTCAATTGGGCCGCGAGTCGAGCGGCCTGGTGACTGCTGTCGGCGCCGGCGTCACGGGTTGGAAAGAGGGCGACGAAGCGATCACGCGCAACATCACGCCCTGCGGAGTTTGTGACACTTGCCGAGGCGATATGCCGGAGATGTGCCGCAAGCCGCGCTATCAAGGCGTTTCTTCGTGGGGCGGCTACGCGGACTTCATTACGGTGCCGGCAGCCAGTCTCATTCGCAAACCGGCCGGGCTTCGCCACGATCAAGCCGCCAGTTTTCAGGGCAGCACGCTGACGGCCTGGCACAATATCATTGCGTTGGGCCGGTTGAAAGCCGGCGAGGTTCTGCTTGTTCCCGGCCGCCAATGGATCCCTCGGCAGCGGTGCCATCGGCATTGCGCGACACGCTCGGCGCGCGCAGCATCGCCCTAGTGCGCGGGGCCGAAAAGGCTCGCAGGCTAAAATCTTTCGGCGCGGCGGAAGTGATCGACACGAGCGCCGAAAACGTGGTCGAGCGAGTCAAAGAACTGACCGGCGGGCGGGGTGTAGATTTGATTTTCGATACAGTGGGAGGGGAGAGCTTCGAGAAGCTTGCGACCACGATCAAACCGAACGGCCGGATCGTTGTCCCCGGCAGCGCCGCCGGCGAGGCGCTCACGTTCCGAGTCTCGCCATTGATCTTCAACCAGGCGACCGTTTTGTTTTCCAAGGGCAGCCGGCCCGATGAATGCGAACAGGTCCTAGCGCTTCACGCCGAGGGAAAATTGCAGGTCGCCATCGGCCATGTTTTCCCGCTGGAACAGGCTGCGGATGCTCACCGGGTCTTCGAGTCGCGCCAGCAGTTCGGCCGCGTGCTGCTCGACGTAGCGAACATCGGACTCCGCGCCAACGCTTGAGAGCTTCGGACACAGCTTCGTATTGCCGTTCGAAATTTTTCGCTACCTTGCAGCAATGATCGGCAAGCTTCAAAGACACCCGATCATCTCTGATCTTTGCGTCTTGGCAGGAAATTCTTCCGAGATTGCTTCCAGCGCGGCGCGCTGGGCGCCCGCGATTTATCTTTTCTTCGTTGGCTTAGAAGATTTTCGCTCGCTTGCTGACGGTTTGGCTGCGGCTCGCGCTTCCTCGTCGTAGTGCTTCTTGGTGAACCAAAGCGCCAAGCCGCCGTCGCCGGGCGGCAGGTTCTTGTGGAAGTCGATCAGATGCTGATCGAGCACCTGCGGCGTGCCTAGAGTAGCCGCCCAGATCTGCTGCTGGGCGGCTTGCTCGAGGTAAAGCGTGCTTTGCACGGCGTGGGCGATGCTCGAACCGACAACCACCGCGCCGTGACCTTTGAGTAACGCCGCCGGCCGATTGCCGAGGGTTTCGGCCAAGCCCTCGCCGAGCTCTTGAGTATTGACCATGTCGCCGCCGTAGATCGGAATGCCGTGCTCGAAGGGTGCGGACTGGTGCGTGATCGCGAAAACCGATTTGCCCGCCATGCTGAGCGCCGTGGCGATCAGCGGATGAGTATGGATGACACTCTGCACGTCGGGCCGCGCTTTGAAGATCGCCGTGTAAAGCGGCAGTTCCCACGGCACGCGGCGCTCGCCTTCGATCACTTTACCATCGTAATCGAACGTCATGATCGTATTGGGATTGTCCGGCGGCGGCGCGACCCGCACGTGCTTGAGCATAAAGCCGTCGCGCCCGCTTTCCTTCGGCAAGCGGACCGCGATATGGCCCCACGGGTCGCCCAGTTCTTGAAACAGCAGACGCGTGCCGAAACGAAGATCGGTGACGAGGCCGTCCAGATTTTTCTTCGTTTTCATTCTGTCCTTAAGCGTCCCACGAGCCCGAAATCAGCCTCGATACCTTCGAATCCCGCATCGTCCAAATTCTCCGCGATCGGAAGCATCATGCCCGTAGTCATATTCTCCGCCCACAAACTCTGATGCCCGTCGCGGATCGTGGTGTCGACAAAGCGAATGGTGTCCATGAAGTTTTTCTCCAGTCGAAGGGATCATATGGGCTGCAGGCGGCAAATTCAAATCTCTTCGCGCGCCGCGAGGAACTTCTATGTCGCGAAGATGTCGGCGACCAGGAGCGAGACGCCAACAAACCGCCCGACCAGCTCCCCGGCTCTCTGGAGTCGGAAGGGTCCACACTCTCCAGGGCGAGCTGGCCCTCGCCGGTAGCCATTGCGCCCCAACCCATTTCGTCGCTTCGGTATGCTGTGGCCATCCCGAGAGTTTCAGTGTAGAAGCGAATGGCCCGCTGCCAGTCCGTGACAAAGACCCTCACGTTGGAGAGTTTATAATTCACGCGACCTCCTGTCTCCGTCATGTTGCCTAACGTTTTGGGTGAAAGGCGCGGTCCGCCGCATCGTTCTCAACCCAATCGTTCGACGCCTCATCGAATCCGACCATCGCCCACGGGGCCGCAAGCCGCCACGAGACACAGCTTGCCCCTGCGATCCCCCTGCGTGGCCCAGGGATCAGTCGATGGCACAGCTGGTCACCAAAGCCGCACCTACTTGGCTCGCTTCCAGACAATTTCAAGTGTCTCGCCGGACGACGTCCTTGGATTGGTGAACTTCAGTTCGTCCGCCGTGAGCGAGGTAATAATTCGTTTCTGATCGGTCCCGATCATGTTCGCGAACGTACTTCCCTCAACTTGGGCGGTGATGACCTTATCCGCCTCGTTAATCGAGTATGTGCCATAGTAGGCGATCGATCCTTCCACCACGGCTTGGGATTCTTCCGCGGTCCCCCGCTCTCGGTCAGGGTTCGCCAACTTGGGAAGGTCAGCGCGCACACTCACAAAAGCAAAGTGGCCGTCGCTTGTATAGATCAGGATGCCTTTCAGATTGGGGCGGTCGGTTTTGCTGCCATCGGCTCGGATAGTGGTCCTCGAGACGAACATCCACGTTCCGACGAGCTGATCTTTGAGTGACTTTTGCTGGGCGACGGCATCGCTCTCGGGCAACGCAACTCCCAGAACCAGTAGTGAGACCATGGTCGCAGTGAGGGCTTTTCAATTGGTCTCATGATCCTCCCCCCTTGAAAGGTTTTCTTTGCCGCGCGTGCGCGGTGTTCATGATCAGCTAGTGCTAGTGGAACCGGCCGCGAGCGTCGAACGTATTAAGTGAGCCGCCGTAGGTATCAACAATTACCGGTCGGCCTATCCCCGCGACGAGCGCGAAGAACAAAAATTGAAATCGCTTGCAATATTCGTTTGCAAACGGAGCTTTGTCAATATTTTGATTTCCGGGATAAGCCGACCTGGCGTGGCGGGTTATCTCCCTAACGATCGGCGGGCTATTTCGGTGACGGACTCTAGTTTAAAGTAAAAACCTATTTCAGTATCTCCGCCATTTTCGCGACCAAGGCGGGCTCGAGTTGAATAAACTGCCGACGATCTTTTCGACTTCTTCGCCAGTCCGCGATGCGTATGCTCCCCGCCGGGCACTAGGAATCGCGGAAATCGGTAACACGGGAGGGGCGCAGGCTGGCCGTGATGCGCCGGCCCGCGCTTAGATGAGGGTCGGCGGGCGCGCGCGTCTGTACGGCGTACTCGAGCAGCAGGCCGTTGGGATCCTTGAAGTAGATCGACAGCACCCACTCGTGATCGACGATCGGCGTGACCTTGACACCTTTGGCAATCAGCTCGGCGCGCTTCGCGTGCAACTCTTCGACCGAGCCAGCGTTGAAGGCGAAGTGGTAAATCCATTCGGGCAGGCCGAGGACTTGATTGATGCTGGTGTCATATTCGGCTGGTAGTCCTTTGATACCGTGAGGTTCCATGAATCCCAGGAGTTGGCCATCGCCGCAGTCGAAAAACGCGTGGCGGATACATCCCCCTTCTTTGAAATCGATCTGCTCAATGGTCACGAGGCGGAAGCCGAGCACATCCTCGTAGAAGCTGCGTGTCGCAGCAAGGTCGAGCGTCGAAAGGCCGATGTGTGAAACGCCATGTAGCGGGATGTGCACCTCCGTTCACTAGGATTGCTTGAATAGGTGT
>CAVUVW010000015.1:0-364413 GCA_963745035.1 uncultured delta proteobacterium
GAACTTGCGGCCGACTTAGTGCGTCGTAAGGTTGACCTCATCGTGGTAGCCGGAGGAGATGGCGGCATCCGAGCAGCCATGAATGCCACCAAAAAAATTCCTATCGTTATGACCGGCCCAGGCTCAGATCCCGTTAGAGCAGGCTTTGTTGAGAGCCTTGCCCGTCCCGGCGGCAATGTTACTGGACTTACAAACCTTTCGAGAGAACTGGGCGGTAAGCGTCTGGAGCTGCTCAAGGAAGTAGTTGCCAAACTGAACCGTGTCGCGGTTCTCTACGAGCCAAGCATTTCCGGCACTGCACGGGAGGTGAAAGAGGACCTTGCGGTCACCGCGCGTGTGCTGGGCCTGACGGTTCAGCCTTGGGAGGTACGCGATGTCGCTGGGTCGAACGTGTATTCTCAGCGCTGAACAAGGAGCGCGCGGAGGCACTCTGTCTGCCCGGCGGAGGCTCTCTCTTTCGTACTAACGAAAAACGGATCGCGAACTTTGGTTGAGGAGCCGACCTACCGTCCCTGTTCGCAGTTGAGGTGAGGGTCGATACCGGCGGGCTCATGTCCTACGGGGTGAGCTCCTGGACTGCTACCGCCGCGCCGCGATCTATGTGGAAAGAATTCTAAAGGGCGCAAAGCCTGCCGATTTCCTGTGGAGCAGCCGACGAAGTTCGAGCTCGTGATCAATCTTAAAACCGCCAAACAGATCGGTCTAACGATTCCGCCGAACGTGCTGGCGAGAGCGGACAGAGTAATCCGATAGGCGTGCATCTTCGCTCGGGCATTTGAGGTCATTCAGAATGAATTCACTAGATGGAAGGCTCGTTCGCTGGTTGCTGACAAC
This sequence comes from uncultured delta proteobacterium, assembly GCA_963745035.1. GTDB lineage: Bacteria > Desulfobacterota > Binatia > UBA9968 > UBA9968 > DP-20. The sequence goes on from CAVUVW010000015.1 coordinate 835, forward strand.
TGTCTTGCTGACAACTGCCATACCGCATCGGCGCAGGAGCCGAAGAAAGTTCATCGTATAGGTTATCTCTCCTCGACGGATGCAGTCAGTGACTCCGTCCGTTCGCAGGGAGTGCTAGTTGCTTTGCGCGAGCTTGGGTACATAGACGGCCAGAACATCGCTATGGAGTACCGATATGCGGCGGGGAACCGCGATCAGGCCGCTAGTCTTGCCGCCGAGCTGGTACGTCTCAAGGTAGACATCCTTATAGTAGCCGGAGGCACCGTCTGGGTCAGGGCCGTAAGAATCCGACCAAAATCATTCCCATCGTCATGACAGGCGCTGGCCTCGACCCCGTCGAGGCAGGACTGGTTCAAAGCCTTGCTCGCCCAGGCGAAACATCACGGGGCTTACAACTCAATTCACCAGAGAAATAGGCGGCAAGCGGCTGGAGCTGCTCAAGGAAGCCGTCCCAAAAATAGTCCGCGTCGCGGTTCTGTACGATCCGACCGCTCCCGGCACTGCACGCGAAATAAAAGAGGTTCTTCCGGTCGCGGCGCGCGCTCTGGGATTGACGATTCAGCCTCGGGAGGTACGCGATGCAGCTGGTTTCGAAAAGTTATTCGCCGCGCTCAGCAAGCAGCTCCCGGATGCACTCCACATTACCGGTGGTCCAGACATGCGTGCTCACGCAAAGTCGATCGCGCGCTTTGCGTTAACCAGGCGGTTACCGTCGATATATCAGACCAGAGATGCAGTAGATGCGGGCGGGCTGATGTACTACGGGGCGGACGCAGCGGACAGCTATCGCCGCGTCGCTATCTACGTGGACAAAATCCTCAAAGGCGCCAAACCTGGCGATATTCCAGTGGAGCAGCCGACGAAGTTTGAGTTCGTGATCAATTTGAAAACGGCAAAGCAGATCGGTCTAACGATTCCGCAGCAAGTGCTGGCGAGAGCGGATAAGGTAATTCGATGAAGCGTGAGTCGTGAGGCGAAAGGCGTGAGAAAAACAATGAAGGCAAAGACTTTGCTCGCGCTATGTGTGATTCTCTCTGCGCTTTCGGTATCCGTCGAGGCACAGCAGCGGGGTAAAACTCCGCGGATAGCATACCTGAATGGCGGGTCCCGTTCCGCTCAATCGGCAACAAATAATGAAGCACTTCGACAAAGTCTCCGCGAGCTTGGCTATGTAGAAGGACAAAACATCATTGTCGAGGATCGATATGCGGAGGGAGATCGTGACCGCCAACGCGCGTTTGCGCGCGATTTAGTGCGGCTCAAGGTGGATGTCATCGTGGCTTCTAGTGGAGGAGATACGCGCGCGGCGAAGGAAGCGACCACGACCATTCCCATTGTCATGGCACAAAGTGATGATCCTGTGGCCAGCGGATTCGTTGCTAACCTTGCGCGCCCGGGTGAAAACATCACCGGGCTCTCCACTCTTTCTCCCGAGACAAGTGGCAAACGGCTCGAACTCTTGAAAGAGGTCGTGCCTAAACTGGCTCGCGCGGCGATGTTCGGGACTTCAAGCAGTCCCGGCGACACCCCGGTGTTGAACGAAACCAAAAACGCCGCGCAAGCGCTAGGCGTAAGCGTTCAATACCTAGATGTACTGAGCCGCAAAGACTTTGAGAGTGCCTTCCAAGCCGCCGTCAAAGCGCGGGCTAACGGCGCGCTCTGGTTAGTATCGGGCTCGGTCGGCAGCGGCCACCAAACCAAGATCGCCGAATTGGCAGCGATCAGGGGACTCCCAATGATTTACTATGGACAAAATTATGTCTCAGCCGGCGGGCTCATGTCCTACGGTGTTAATTTGGCCGACCTGCACCGCCGCGCCGCCACTTACGTGGACAAGATTTTGAAAGGCGCCAAGCCCGCCGATCTGCCCGTCGAGCAGCCGACGAAATTTGAGTTGGTGATCAACCTCAAAACCGCCAAACAGATCGGCCTCACAATTCCGCCGAACGTGCTGGCGAGGGCGGATCGAGTAATTAAGTAGGCAATAGGTGCGAGGCGGCAGGCAACAGTGAAGAACGTGAAGAAAATACTTTCCAGCTGCCCCCTTGCCGCTTTGCTCTGTGTAATAAACTTGCCCGCGACAGCGCAGCAGCCGCCAACGGTCCGCCGCGTGGGATTTCTATCTACCCTCACTCATTCCGCTATGGCGGACCGCGTCGAGATATTCCGCCAAGGTCTGCGCGAGCTTGGGTATGTGGAGGGGAAGAACATTGTCGTTGAGTGGCGATATGGAGATGACAAACCTGATCGCGTGAGCGAGCTTGCGGCCGAATTAGTGCGTCTCAAGGTTGAGGTCATCGTTAGTGGAGGCAACTCAGCGACCGAGGCAGCGAAGAAAGCAACGACAACCATCCCGATTGTGATGACGCGGGCCAGTGATCCAATTGCCTCGGGGTTTGTCTCCAGTCTGGCGCGGCCTGGCGGAACCATCACCGGCTTGTCGACACTTTCCCCCGAGATAAACGGAAAACGACTGGAACTCCTGAAGGAGACCATTCCCAAGCTTGCCCGCATGGCTGTTTTCGGAACTTCGACCAGCCCAGGCAATGTGCAAGAGTTGAGAGAAGTGGAGGTCGCGGGAGGAGCGTTAGGAGTGAAGCTGCAGTACTTGGATGTGCTAATCAGCAAAGAAATCGAGCCCGCATTCCGTGCGGCAACCAAAGGGCGGGCTGAGGCAATCCTTATAATGCTGGGCGCCCTCGGAACTTCCCATCGAAAAGAGATGGCGGCACTCGAGCTAAAATTCCGGCTTCCGGTGATATACGAGTCGGCAAGATCTGTTGAGGCCGGGGGGCTTATGGCCTACGGCGTCAGCTCGCTCGACCTGGACCGGCGTGCCGCTACGTACGTGGACAAGATTCTTAAAGGTGCCAAGCCAGCCGATTTCCCTGTGGAGCAGCCGACAAAGTTCGAGCTGGTGATCAATCTCAAGACCGCCAAGCAGATCGGCCTCACGATTCCGCCGAACGTGCTGGCGCGGGCGGACAGGGTGATCAGGTGACAACAGGAGATATGCGAGGGCGGACGGCTGTTGAGTTTGGTTCGAACCTGTACTGGCGAGTGATTTGGACGCGATTTCCCGGACCAAAGAGTGTAGAGCCATACGACTAGAGCCAACGCGGCTATGAGCAAGATCAGCTTCAATAGATCTTGAAGCACACCGGTGAGTCCCAGGCGCAGTCTATCAAAACGGACTTAGCGGCTCCGCACGGCGGAGTTCTTAAGCACTGGAGGTTTGTTGCCCTTCAGCACAAGCCACGCCATCCGATAACTGCAGCCGACGCAGCGGCCATTCACAGCCTGAACCGGCGCCTTCCACGGTGATTCGCGCATCGTGATTCCCACGTAGCCGCCGCAGCGCGGGCAGGATCTGGCGAAGTAGCGGGCCATCGCCGAGCTATATCGCCCGCCAATGTAAGCCGTCAAGGTGGGATGAAGTCCTAAAACAAACGGACTATCTAGTGTTCAGGGCGTCTTCCGTCCGCATGTCGGCGCGGGCGCAAAAGCTCGGAGCAACCGGGCTGTCTGTGCCGTCAACAACGCCCGCCTTCAAAAGCTCCCGCTGGTAATCAGACCACAGCTTGTTGGGTCCGATGCTCAATCGCTCTGGTGGTAATATCCGAACCAGTCGTGCGGCGCTATCGCGTGTGTTTGCCTCCCATGCAAATCCTCCCGCGGTGCGGACCGCCACATAAATGGGTGCTCGCTGGAATGCGGGAACTTTGTTTTCAATCATTCCGAGCCAAAGAATTTGATCCGCCTGTTCGCGTGTACAAGTTTGTTTCCAGTAGAGATAGTCATGAACGACGGCAGGCAAAAGGTAATTCCCGTTCTGCCGAAGTAACGAATGGAAAACCTGGGGAATGCTGGCGAAGTCGGTCACAAATCCAGCGGGTACGGTGAGGCTGTCCTTCGATATGCCGATGGTATAGATCAACGGCTGTCTGACAATCCAGTTACGTCCATCGACGAACGGCCTAAAATCCACCGGGAGAATCGGTACCTGCGCGAGCGATTCGGAAGCGCAACCAAGCAGAACGCCCGGGATCATTAGCAACCTCAGCCTAGTCAGAAGGAATTTCTTGAACATATATTTGACCCCTCAATCCGTTATTCCAAGGCGGCTGCTAAGCTCGGGTCGTCGATGAACCGATTCCGACTACCCTGAATCTTTTCAATTGTGTTCCGTGAGCGCTCCTGACGGTTCGGCGGATCGGCAACGTGCCAGCGCTTCGGCATTGGGGTCATCCCGTTTAGCGCCAGCCCGTACTCGACATGGTGGCGCTATGCGGATACCTCCACCTCTGCACCCTCAGGGGACGTGTTCGACCGTAACGGTGACGCGAGCGTCGACGATCACTTCTTGCTCCGTGTCGAAGGGGTCGTATTCCTGTGAGGCTCGGAGGATCATGTTGATGGGTTTGTTTTCATTGCCTTCGCCGGGAATGACCTCGATCACCCGTGGCCCGCCGAACCCAATGCTGGATGCGTGTTCGTCCTCAAATGGCCAGGGATCGAATTCCTGGACGTGAACCGCCACGCCGGCGATCAGGTCTTTGATCGGTCGCGGCCCGATGACGACCAGCGGGCTCGCCACGAAGTTCGTGACGTTGAACGGCGCAAGGGTCGTCTGATGGTTCTCGAACTCGAAAGACTGGAAGGTCTGCCAACTTTGCCCGTTGCGAACCCAGGCCTCGAGCTTGAATCGCATTTCGGCCTCCGTTTCGGAGGGGGCTTCGCCAAGGCCTTGCACATCGATCGTGGGGAAATTGATCGTCACCCTCCGTTCAAGGGTCTTGAATGGGCGCACGATCTGCTGCCATCCGCCCGCCGCGTCGGAAACCCGGATCAACGCGAAGCGCGCCTCCGTCAGCTTCATCCGATCCTCCGCCGGCAATCCGAAGATAACCTTGTCGGTGGTCAAGTGGTGAGTAATCGCGGGTGTGAACGACTTCACCGTCATGATCGGGTTCGGCATGATGCGAAAGCCAGCCGCGTCGGCGGTCGGCTCCTCCTTGCCGACCTCCATGATGGCGTGCGTCTGAATCGGGCCGGCAGGGGCCGAGCCGGTAGCGGCCGAGCCGGTAGTAATGCTGTAACGATAGAACGTGCCACCGACCTTCTCAGTGAACGCTCTTTGAAGAGTGGTCGGCAACCCCAGCGCATGAACGACGACTTTGCCAAGCGCTCCCCTAGCAATCATCTCCTCGGACGCCTTGGTGCCTATAAAGAAGTCTATGTCGAAGGCACGAACCTCGTACACATCGCCCGGCGTGAGCGCCTGGGTATAGGAGCCGGCGACCAGTTCATTAGAGGGTATCACGCGCGGTTGAAAGGCGCCGGGGGTCGATCCGACTTTGAAAGTGCGCTCTTCCAGCTTGATCTTGTCAGGTGAGAAGTCCCAGTTGATGGTAACGTAGCCGGTAGTTGTTCCAGACGGGATCAGGATGACCTCATTGCTCGCCGTGAGAGGCATGACCTCACCTTTCCTTTCGACAGGCAGGTATTCTGCGCCTCAGATGCGCTGCCTTGTACGCGCATCTGACAGCTTTTGCTCCTCGCCCTCTAATCCACTCGGTAAACTCGATTTGCTCCACGAGCAGCGGCGTCAAGCCGACGCTCAATTGTTTCTGCTAACGATAAAAGTTTTGTCCGGTAAGAAGTTTTTCATGAAGTCCCCTCTTTGGATGCCAGCCTTACGTCACCCTCAACTGGATATGGGCTTCTGGCATGGTCAAAAAGCAAAGATTGGTCCATGGTAAATTTACTTTGTTTTTATCCAGTAGAAGTGGCAATTCAGGGTATTTGGAGCAACCAACGTTTACGGTCAGGGGTCCAGTGGTTTACAGCAAGGAGGATTTAATGGCGGGTGAAACGGTTTCAATCGAGGAGTGATTGATCAGCAGTTTGACCACGAAGGACGCGGGCATTTACTTCGCGTCTGTGCTCAGCAGTAGCGGATAGGGTGATCAGGTAACGATGCGACCTCCGCCAGCTCTAATCATTGACATCAGAATTGAGTTCCAGTTTGGATTTGTACCGGCGAGTCATTGGGAAGCGACTTCCCGGACCACATCGTAAAAAGCCAGACCACTACAACCAGCGCGACGATAAGAAGTATCAGTTTCAACAGATCATGAACCACAGCGGTGTTGAAACAAAAGGCTACGGGCTGCAGCTCCGCATGACAGTAGCTTAAGTAGCGTCCGTTACCACAATCCACGCCAGCCGGTAACTGCAGCCCACGCAACGACCGTTGCTGGCCTGCTCAGACGCATTCTTTTCGCGGCTCACGCATCGTGATTCCCACATAGCTCCCGCAGCGCGGGCAGGATCTGGCGAAGTAGCGGGCCATGGGCTCAGGCGTTGAGGTAGGCAATCCAGAGAAGGACAGCGATTGCCCCGATGATGATCCAGCGAAGTCCTTGACGGAATTGCATGATTGAATCTCACGCGTAAACGATCATGCCCAGCGCGCAGACCGAAATAAATCCGACCGCGAACCAGAAAACTGAGTTACCGACCGACATAACCCACCTCCGAAGGGAGGCGGACATATACCGCGATCTGCCAAGAAGGGTCAAGAAGTGCCTTGCGATGCTACCGAGACGCTCTAACGAGCCTGCACGAAGAGATCATCGCCAGTTCTGATTGCCCGGTATAATGCGCCAAGCCGGACTATCTTCTTGGCTATTTCCTCGCGGGTTGCGGGTCTATCCTTGGTTTGCTCCAGCTGCGTCATCAGAGCATCGATTAACTGTGAGACAAGCTCTAACTGATGGGTCTCGTCATCAGACATGCCGCTGCCGTTTATCGCCGATGGGCGGAGATTGCAAGTCAGATCGGGGATTAATGCTCCTCCCAGACGGTCTTGTAGTTGCAGTCCACTTCACCGACCACCACGCTCGCGCAGATAACGTGATCCTTGCCTTTTTCGACATTCACGTCCGTCTTCAGTATGACGCGCTGACCGTTGATGTAACGGTCTAGGGTGGTCTGCTTGGGCAGGTGATGCGTCGTGCTGGCAGAAATGATGACGAACTTCGGATTCACTTTGTCGATGAACGCCTGAGTGCTCGCCGTTTCGCTTCCATGATGAGGGACCTTGAGGATGTCTGCCTTGAGCATGCCAGGGTTTTGCGCCTCGAGGTCAAGCAGGAGTTTCTCAATATGCCCCGGAGTGCCTGGTGAGGGTTCGTTGCGCTCCTTTCCATTGGCATCACCGGTGAAAAGAATCCTGACGCCGTTGATTTCGATCATGACGACAATGGAGGCATTGTTGATCTTGTAAGCGCAGTCGCCTTGGTCTGGAGGGGTTTGAGCGCTGTGCAGTACCGTGAACTTGACGTTTGAGATGCCCGGCAATGAAAAAGGCGCAAGCTGATTGCTCTTGGTTGAGGGGGCGTGAAATGTCTCCAGCGGACGCTTGAAGATGATCCCGCTCATATTTTTGACCTTGCTGATGAAGTCGAGATAGTTCTTCCTCCCCGCAGCTGTAAGATTACAATCTCGGTTGTAACCCGGGTCCCAGAACTCCCGAAGCGTGCGCGGCGTGGTGCCCTGCCCGTCGAAGTTGAACAACCTCACCATCCCTTTCCAGTGGTCCTGGTCACCGTGGGTGACGATGACGAGTTCGATCGTGCCCTGAACGATGTCCTCCTGCTTAATGTAGTCATGCAGATCATTGGCGTAGTTTCCGCCGTCGATCAGGATTTCTTGCTCGCCCATGTCGATGATTGCCGAGTCGCCGGTGCCCACGTCCAGAAAGTGAATCTTAAAGCTGGCCGAGGTCGCGGTTGGCGGTGAGACGTTTGGGTCCTCGGTTGCAATTTCTGTCCACGCTTTGGGAACGAACCCTGGCTGGCCGTTGGGTTGCTGTATCTTGTACCAGTGAGGAACCGACTCCAGGAGCGGAGCCCGTTCGCCCTTGTTGAGCCGGCCGATCTCTCCCGTCGCGGACGGACCCGGTCTGATGCTGACGAACTCCTTCACGCGCTGCGAAGGCGTGATGTCCGCCGCGAAGGACTTGAAAGTGACGAGAAAAAGGAGCGAAAGAAGAGCCGAACAACGGCGCTATACCTTCGCCATTTAACTCGGCGGGAGGCGTTGCATGAAATCAGATAACCTTCGACGCCGTGCGAGCGCTCTAAGTGGTCAAAACCCCGTTCGGTTTCCACAGCAATGGCTGACGATCACTCACCGAAACGTATCTTGAGACAGGTCCAACTGTCGCTCGCTTAATATGAGTTGCGATCACCCGAAATTTTCTTGTCGCCAAGTAAGCATATTGCTAAACTCCTCTCAATGAAGGGCAAAGAGTTGAGAGCCAAAAGAGAAGCAGCTAACCTTCGGCAACAAGATTTAGCGGACGCACTTGGTGTTCACTGGACCACAATCTCCCGCATGGAAAGAGACCGCGTTAAAATCTCCAAAGCGACTGCCCTTGCGATTGATTTCATCCTGAAGCAGAAAGAATCCTCAAAGTAGGCTCTGCGATAATGGCCGCTTAAATGTTTCGTCGCGCCGGCCTTGACGGCTATATAGCAACTTGCTATATCAGGTGAGAGTAAGTTTACATTTTCTGGCTGGCTGTAATTAAGGTGGATATTGGAATCACGACTAGAAGGACCGAATCGGGGGGTTAGTGGTGATGGTGGAGTTTCGGAAGATCAGGCTTCGGAGTTCAAAGGAAATTGGATTTTCTTGTAGGAAAAATTAAAAATCACAGGAGTGTTAACTGGCTGGCTGATTCACAACGATAGCCGATCACAACATTGCACGCATGGAGGACTAGAGTATGAAAGCACAGCATACGGAGAAAACTGTAGGCGACCTCTTAAAGCTCAAGAAAGCTAACATGCTATATCCAAATCCTGAATATCAAAGGAGCGCGGTATGGAGCGTTGCACAGAAGAAACGTTTAGTCGATTCCGTACTGCGCGGATACCCAATTCCGCTCATCTATCTGCATCACATCTCTAAGGAAGTCGCCGAATACAGGCGGGAGGACTTTGAAGTCATTGATGGGCAACAGCGTATTAATGCTTTGAATGACTATAGAGAAGGTAATTTCAAAGTGTTTGACCCCGTCGAAGATGCTGAAGAGGCCCAATTCCCAAGTTTCATTCAAACGCAGCCATGCCCGTGGGGAGGTAAACGGTTTAATGAGCTTCCCCAAACCCTCAAAGATCAACTTCTCGGAACAGTGCTCGCCATCGTGTTACTGGAAACGGATCTTTCCAATGAGGCTCGCGACCTATTCATTCGACTTCAAGCCGGTATGCCTCTTAACTCGCAAGAAAATAGGGATGCCTGGCCCGGCAGTTTCACCGAATATATCCTAAACATTGCAGGGAAGCCGGAAATTCCGCGATATCCCGGTCATGACTTCTTTACGAAGGTCATGAAAGCAAAGCAAAGGAACCGTGGTGAGTACCGGCAGCTGACTGCTCAGATGGTAATTCTGTATGAAAGTCGAAAAAAGACAGGAAAACTCTCAGACGTTAACCGCGAGTCTATTGATTCCTTCTATTACAAAAATCTAGATTTCGACCCAAATTCGTCCGACGCAAAGCGATTTAGTGAAATTCTCGATAAACTCAACCGGCTACTATATGACGGAAAGCGAAAAAAAGTGATCGGTCATGAGGCGATGAGTTTAGTTCTCCTGCTTGATTCGTTACTGGATGATTACACACGATCATGGGAGGACAGGTTCGCAGGCGCATTTGATATGTTCAAGAAAAAACTGGCCGAAGCGACGCGATCGCGGTTTGTCGACCCAACATCCGAATATTGGGCACGATACGGCCAATGGACACGAACAAACAGTGATAGGGGAGCCACTATTGAGCAACGTCATCAATTTTTCTCGGAAAAAATGCACGAAATAATTACTCCCCAATTGAAGGACTCTAACCGCAATTTCGGTCTATTGGAGCGCGAAATCATTTACTACCGTGACAAGAAGCAGTGCCAAGCGCCTGGATGTGATGGGGAGGTCCTATGGAGCGAAGCCGAAATTCATCACGTTGAGCAGCATGCAGATGGTGGCCGGACTGTATTGAATAACGGTGCTCTAGTTCACAAGAGCTGTCATCCAAGAGGTCAGAAGGATGTTGCTGCTTTCGCGGAAAATTGGAGAAAACGAGATCACCGCGTAAAAGCATGAGAGTGAGCTTTCTAAAAGCCAATTTAATACCCAAAGAAATGCAGCCTAGAGAATCAACTTCGTGGCGCATAGGGTACCGACTTTCGGCGCTTTTATTGTTCGGTTTTTGAGCTGTGCCACCAACGATAGACTGTTAGATAGTCGTTAAGTTTGGCTTAAAGCGGACTCGGATCAGCTTGTACAACCTTCTTTCGGTGCTTATGATTTGGCTGCCCGTCTGTAATACAACCTACGGGGTAGTATGGAGATTCCAGTTCTCGGTCTAGTGTTATGGCGAAGTCTTCCAGAACCAACCGGATGTCCAATACACTTCCAGGGCGCCCGAGATACCCCGATGACAGCCGGTGGTGCGCTGGATGACGTATCTAATGCTCTGTCGCAACTATGTAATTTTAAATTGCTTTTGAACCACTGTGCGTCAGATGTCCGCGTCCAAGATGCACAACAAAAGGCCCGTCTTCGCCTTGGCAATATCGTGCTCCCTACCCCCCGGTTCAAAAGCCCCAAGAATGATTCACTAGTTCGGAGAAACTTAGGCGTGAGACGGAATTGCTTGTACAAGTGCTCGATGAGCGATTGTCTAGTTCTCGCCGATTATTTTCAATCGTTCGGCCGTTGGACGATTTCACGAAACAGGTCGTTGAGGCCTGCGCAAATGATCACCCGGGGACCCAGCGCCACAGGATTAACTATCACTGACTGGTTCAAGTTCGGCTGGAAAGATCGCTTTAAGGCTAAAGTTGGCGCGATCCTTGCCGGAACCTCTGTCCTAAATGAAATGAGTCCTGCTATGGGCTTGTTTGCAGAGCTTATTCGTACCATGGCGCGCGGTAGTTATATTTGGACTTGAGGAAGGTTTGGATCTCTTTGTAGTGAGCTTGTTGTCTTTCAAAAGCTCTTGAACATCAGAGGGATCGCCTAAATAGCAATCAAAGAGTAAGAAGTTTTTGCTACTTAGAGAAAGAAACCTTGGAGGTAGAAATTTCGGCGCCCACGTCATGACTTTGCAATTTGGACACTCTAACCAATGAAAGCACTCGTCGAACCATCTTTTTAAAGCACCCAAAGTTATCGTCTCACCTCGTACTCCCCAATATTTGGACACGGGAGTGCTCGCTCACAATGTATGCCCTGAACCGGGAACTTGACGCACTTGAAAATCCCGATTCCACTAGTCGTCTCCAGCGCAACATTGAAATAGTGGCTGGCCAGATAAATAACCTGGTATACAAAATTTATGAGTTAAACGAGGACGAGGTCAAGATCGTTGCAAATTCAGAGCGTGAGCGATTGAAATTCGAACCAGAGGTGAGCCTATCAGCCGGTCAAGAGTTCACGAGTACTGAAAGCCCAACCGCTTTACCTAACTTTTGTTCCCGAACGTTACGATGCAAGACGTGGGGGCAGCCCGATGTACCAAATTCGGGCTGTTCCTGGATGGCCTGACGATCTAAGACTTAGCGATAGCTTACGACGTCGTACTATCAACTAAGTCTATCTTTTTACGATTTAGAGATGCGTGATAACGACATACAATCACTTACTCCGAAACAACCCCGCTAGCAATCTAATATTACAACCTACATCTCAACCTACACTCTCAACCTACCGTTTAACCATACGACTTTGTTAAAAAAAATTTGGTCGCGAAGACGAATATCTATTGATTTGTCTCTCGCCGTGCCGTACCATAAAAATGGACCGAGGCGGACTGGGGCAACTTACAGCGTCCTTTAAGATGCAGCTTTACGATTTGTGCTTCCTTAATCTTCACTAGCAGCAACGGTTATTGACCTATGATTGCTTAGAAGAAAGACGGAAACCATCATCTGAATAAGCAAATAGAGTCTTAGTAAGTTCTTGTAAGCACCAGAATCAATACGCAGCGAAGTCCGGTTTGTAGGCCCGGTAAAATTACAATCGTGAGGTGATCACTCAGAAAACAAGAAATACCTTGGTAGAACGAAATTAGTACATTTCCTACCTGTTCGACAGACTTACAACAGCCAAACCCGCTGTTTACTTGCCGCTCTAGGAAATCTAAGTAACTTAATTGGGCTAGCTCCTTGAACAAACGGAGATTTACTCCGCGATGATGAATTGCTGCGCCCAGGTCAACTGATGCGAAAGGAATCACGATAATATGGCGGACGAGAAAAAACCGAAGAAGGACAGCAACGATATGGAAGACGAAAAACAGCAACAACAAAACAGTAATGACGCATGGAGCTTAGATGATATTCGGTTAAAACAAAACTTTGATGAAATAGTTGCCGGTACGGACATTCTTGCCTTAGTTGAAGTTTGCAAGCCAGGATCTCAGGAATGGTTCCGGGTTCATCCAGATGAAAAGTACCGATTTCAGACGGTAGTTCTCTCGCTGAAGAGCGACAATCACTATTATCTTGTAGATCCCGTACTTCATGCGGAGCTTGCAGATGATATTCAGCCAGTAATTCTGTTTATGGCCATAACTACACAGGAAAGACTTTTTATCTGGCCTGTAAGGCTACCTAAAGACGGTGTAGCAGATAAATTCATTCAGACTGATTTAGTCGCGGCGAGGACCGCAGAAACTCAATGGACACGTAGGTATTGGGTACCCACACTCAAAATGCACCGGATCAGAGCTTGGGAGTCATTAGAAAATAAGCCTCGATGGCCTGAGCGTACCTTCGAGGAGATTATCAAGATCGCTTTTAAGGATAGGTACATCAGAACTTTAGAGCATCCGATCGTAAAAGCCTTGCGAGGTGATAACTAGATGAAGCGGGACTTGGACGACTTCGATGAAATATGGTTTGGAGATTTTGAATTTAGGGCACTGGCCGGAGACTGTCCAAGTCCCATCACTTTTTTTGCTAAGGAGTTAAAGAGCGGCCGATGTATTGATTGTTGGTTAGATGGTTCAAGGAACCCGGAACCACCTTTTACCCTAGGCTCAACCAAGCTTTTTGTCTCCTATTACGCGAGTGCAGAAGTGGGCTGTTTTGAGGTTTTGCATTGGCCATTGCCCGTAAATGTTTTGGATCTTTTCATCGAATTCCGAGCCCGGACGAACGCACTGAACTTCAATACGAAAGCTAACATACTGCACGCTCTCATGTATTTTGGCATTGATGCAGTTGATAGCGTAGTTAAAGATTCCATGCGCCAATTGGCAATTCGGGGCGGACCATGGACGGGTGAAGAAGTGCGGGCTTTAAGAAATTATTGTCGGAGCGATGTTATCGCGCTGGAGCGGTTATATGAGGTGATGAAAGATTCAATCGATTTACCCCGTGCAATGCACCGGGGTAGGTTTATGAAGGCTGCCGCAAAGATCGAAATTAATGGTGTCCCGATAAATGTGCCGGTTTTGAGTGAACTGCGAAAGTATTGGTCAGGGATTCAGACGCGCCTAATCACTAAAATCGATGCGGAAACCAACATTTACGATGGCACCATCTTCAAAGTGAACCGCTGGGATGCGTGGACGAGGGCTCAAGGTATTGCTTGGCCGAGACTTCCTTCAGGTAAACTCAGCCTGGACAGCGAAACTTTTGAACGGATGTCGATACTTTATCCGCAAGTACAACCAATACGTGCATTACGAGAGACGATATCGAAATTGAAATTGGAAGACTTAACTGTAGGCCGGGATGGACGAAATAGATTTATTTTATCAGCTTTTCGCTCCAAAACCGGCCGGAATCAACCAAGCAATTCTCAATGTATTTTTGGCCCAGCAGTCTGGCTGCGCAGTCTGATCAAACCGGAGCCCGGGTACGGCATAGCTTACATCGATTGGAATCAACAAGAGTTTGGTATTGCCGCCAAATTGAGTGGAGATTTAATTATGCAGGAGGCTTACGCGACTGGCGATCCATATCTAGCCTTTGCACGACAAGCCGGTGCAGTTCCGTCTGGGGCGACTAAGCAGAGTCATCGAGCCATTCGAGAGGTATACAAACAGTGTGTTCTGGCGGTTCAGTACGGCATGGGTTCGGCTAGTCTCGCCCAACGCATAGGGAAGTCAGAGGATGAAGCAAAGCTTTTGCTGGAACATCACCGTAGAGTATTCTGCAAGTTTTGGCAGTGGTCAGATGCAACTGTCGAATATGCGATGGCTCACAACGAACTCTATACTGTTTTTGGATGGCCCATCCATATCACTAGCTCTGATATCAATCATCGCTCCCTTAGAAATTTTTTGATGCAAGCAAATGGAGCAGAAATGCTCCGCCTGGCCTGCTGCTTAGCAACCGAGCGGGGCATAAAAATCTGTGCTCCCGTTCATGACGCGATATTGATTGAAGCACCACTGGAAGCGATTGAGGATGTAGTCGATGAGACACGGGACGTTATGGAGGAAGCTAGTTCAATTATTCTGGAGAAATTTAAACTCCGTTCCGACGCTAAGCTATTTCGGTACCCAGATCATTATCATGACGAGCGTGGTGAACAAATGTGGGGAACCGTACTAGAAATATTAGAAGAGTTCGGCTGCCTTAACAGTGAGCAAGCCGCTACCCATGTCTGAGGCAAGAATAACTCGTGAGTGAGGAACAGGATATATTACTATAAAGGTTATTAAGGAAATTACTAAATATATAGATAGGAGATATAAAAATCGATTGAACATCAATGAAACACAAATAAACCTTAACCAGGATGCTATAGATGCTGCTATCAAACATTTTAATGTAGATGAAAAGCTGCGAATAGCTAAGCCAAAGCGGAAATACGTCAGAACAATTCCACTCTCTTGGATTTGCCAAGCATCCCGATTGAAAGGAAAAGCGCTCCATCTCGGAATCATGCTCTGGTATTTAGCGGGTGTTAGCAAAAATGCCGAGGTTAAAGTTAATCGCAAAATGTTAGATGAATTTGGAATCCATCGTGAGACCGCGAGAAGGGCCTTATTGCAATTGGAAACATTCGATCTCGTAAAAGTTAAGCGCGATCGTTTGAAACGCCCCCAAATCATTATTGTTGACGATTCCGGCATGGTACCCCGGGCGTAGTTCATGAAAGTTCAATTCCCGACGTTGTGAGTGCTTTAAGCCGGGTCAGGAAGGAGATGATTGAGAAACAACGATGAACAGCGAAAACTTGTCATTAAACGAGATTTTGAGGGCAATTTTTGAGCCCATTATCCATGATGCACTAGCTAATCATCATAGGAGTCAAGATGAAGACCGGCTCCTAGACGCTGAAGAAGCCGCCAAGCTCCTGTGCGTCTCAGAAGACTGGCTGTATCGAAACAGTAAAAAGTTGCCTTTTACCCGGAAGCTTGGCCCCAAGATGCTCCGGTTTTCGTATCAGGGCATTCGGAAATTCTTACAAACCCGGAAGACTATTTGACTAATATATGTCATTATAATAATGTCCTCCCCATGCCCAAAATTTATCGAAAGGAGGGTACCCCTAGGAAAACGATGATCTACCTGGGGGAAGCAACATTCGAACGGCTAAGAAAATTGGCGTTCGATCAACGAATAAGTATGGCGGAAATCATCCGGCGGGCACTGGATGATTACCTAGAAAAGTTTTCAAAAAAGGGAGGAATAAAAAAATGAGAGGCTTAGGCCGAGTTTTTAAACGCGGCTCAATTTGGTGGATTGGCTATTACCATAGGGGAAAGGAATACCGTGAGTCGTCAGAGTCTAATCGTGAATCAGATGCCAAAAAGCTGTTGAAGAAACGCTTAGGTGAAATCGGTTCCGGGAAACTGCTGGGTCCAGTTCAAGAACGAGTTACATTTGAGGAGTTGTGTGAAGACCTTAAGAGCGATTATTTTGTGAACAAACGTAAAGCAACAAAAATTATTGAATATCCTATAAAGCATTTGATCAGCTCCTTTAGCCTATACAAAGCAGTTGATATCACGACCGAAAAAATAAATGCACATATTGCACGGCGGCAGCAACAAGGTGCAAAGAACGCGACAATTAACCGAGAACTGGCAGCGCTGAAGCGGATGTTTTCGCTAGCAATCCAGGCCGGAAAGTTTTCATCGAAGCCTCATATACCGACGTTGGAAGAAAATAATGCCCGGCAAGGGTTCCTGGACCACGGAAACTTTCTTGCTTTGAGGGGAAATCTGTCCGACTATCTACAAGATCCCGTGACATTTCTGTATTTGTCTGGATGGCGAGTGAGCGAAATGAGAGCCTTAGAATGGCGAGACGTTGACGTAGCCGGGAAAGTCATAAGACTCCGGCCGGAGGTCAGCAAGAATAAGGACGGACGGTTACTGCCGATCAAAGGCGAACTATTAGACATCATCGAACGGGCAAAGCAGAACCGACTTCTCACTTGCCCTAACGTTTTTCACAATGCTGGGCAGCCTATAGGCAGCTTCAGAAAAGCTTGGAAATCAGCGTGTAAAGCGGCCGGGCTCGGACAACTAATAGTTCACGATCTACGACGAAGCGCCGTCAGAAATATGGTCAGAGCGGGTATTCCCGAACGAGTGGCAATGAGCCTAAGCGGTCATAAGACCCGCGCAGTATTTGATCGGTATAATATCGTCAGTGAGGCGGATTTGGCGAAAGCAGCGGAGCGGTTACAATCACACCTTGAGGAGCAACCTAGAGAGCCGTCCGTTGTGCGGATTGACTCATCGAGAGCGGTAGCATAATGGAACACGGACAAATCACGGACAGTCTAGCTTTCCTCTCTCCTAGGTCCCTCCTCTAAGGTGTTGATTTAAATGGTGGAGCTGATGGGAGTCGAACCCACGGCCTCTAGAGTGCGATTCTAGCGCTCTCCCAACTGAGCTACAGCCCCGCTTAAGTCGAAGTTGATTTTAGATACTCCATCACCTTATCTTTTAAGTCCGGCCTTTTCAACGCGAAGGCAACCGTAGCGCGAACGAATCCGAACTTGTCGCCGATGTCGTATCGATCGCCGAGAAATTCACAGCCATACATCTTGCGCTCGCGCACAAGCTGCGCCAAACCGTCGGTCAATTGAATCTCCCCGCCTTTGCCGGGCGGAAGATTTTGCAGGATCGAAAAAATCTCCGGCCTCAGCACGTAGCGGCCAATGATCGCCATTCTCGACGGCGCCTCGGACGCCGGCGGTTTTTCCACGGTCGCTTCCACCTGATACAGCCGGTCTTTGAGAACCGTGCCCTTGATCACGCCATACTGATGGACCTCGGATTGCGACACTTCCATCAACGCCACCACCGACTCGTCGGTCTCCTGGAAGATTTCCAAGAGCTGACGGATGCATGGAGTGTCGCTGTCAATCAGGTCGTCGGCGAGCATCACGGCAAAAGGCTCATCGCCGACGAGATCGCGCGCGCAGAGAACCGCATGGCCCAAGCCGAGAGGTTTTTTCTGGCGCACCGAGACAACCTCCGTCATCTCGGCAATGCGCCGGAGCATCTTGACCATCTCCGCCTGGCCGCGATCCGCAAGCACCTGCTCCAGTTCCGGCGCATCGTCGAAGTGGTCTTCGATGCCGTCCTTGCCGCGCCCGGTGACGAATATAATTTCTTCAATGCCGGCGTCCACCGCCTCCTGCACGACATACTGGATCGAAGGGATGTCGACGATCGGCAAGAGCTCTTTGGGAACCGTCTTTGTGGCGGGCAAGAATCGCGTCCCGAGGCCCGCTACCGGAATGACCGCTTTTCTTACTTTCATAGAATCTTTCGGTTGGAGTTAAACGAATCTTTTGGCCTTGCGCTCGGCGATTTCCTGGCTGGACTTGCAGGCGATGCACAGCGTCGTCACCGGGCGGGCTTTCAGCCGCTCGATGCCGATCTCTTCGCCGCACTCTTCGCAGATCCCGTATTCGCCGTCGGTCAGGCGCTGCAACGCTTCCTGAATTTTGAAGATGAGTTTGCGCTCCCGGTCGCGGATGCGCAGGATCGAGTTCCGATTCGATTCCATGGACGCGCGATCGGTCGGGTCGGGAAAGTTCCCGTCCTCGTCCATGTTCTCGACGGTCTTACCGGCTTCCAGGCGCAGCTCGGCGATCCGCTGATTCAACAGGTTTCGAAAGTAGTCGATGTCTTCGCGATTCATGGTCACAACGCGCGCCCAATGCGATGGCGTCAATTATAGGGGAAAGACGACAAACATCAACCGGTCGCCTCCTACCGTCGATTTCTTGTGGTCGGCGACGATTTCGAACGAGGGCCACGCGCGTCCCCGAGGCGTCAGTCGCCGAAGGAAGCGGGACGAGGATGCGCCAAGACGTATACCTCGGTTGATTTCGGCAGCATGCCGCGATTGAGCGTCAGTTGCGACTGGGCGATTTTCTTCACCGGGTAATGCGTCTGAGCAAACGCCGAAAACAGCTCGGCTTGACGCGCCACGTCGTAGTGCATGGGAATAACGATGGGCGGCTTCACCTGCTCGACGACTTTCATAATATCTTCAAAGCCGAGATTGGTCATCGCATCGATGGGCATCATCATGACGTCGACGTGCTGCAAGACTTTGACCTGCTCGGGCGTCAGCAGATGGCCGATGTTGCCCAGATGCGCGAGGCACAAGCTGCCCATCTCGTAGACGAAAATGGAGTTCGCTATGGCTCCCCAGCTCTGACTGCGCTGGCTCGGAATATTGACGATCGTGATATCCTTGACGCTCGTGCGGATCGGGTTCCACGTTTGCTTGAAAGTAATGCCGCGAAGAATAATCGGATTGCCGGTTACCGCTCCCGTGTTGTTGTGCGTAAAATGATCGTTGCTCACGGTTACGGCATCGGCCTGAATGCCGGGAGTGACGTTGAAATTCGGATCGGCAACAACTTTGGTTTGGCTTCCCGAGTGGATCAGAAAGCTCGAGTGGCCGTACCACTGGAGAAAGTACGAGCCCAGAGACGGCGACTTCATGCCGTTGCCCCGCGCTTGCACGAGCTGGCGCCCGTGCCGAAACAATTGGACCAATGAAGGATTGCAGATTGCCTCGGCGATCCCGCGCAGCGCAACGACGAAAGCCGCTGTTGCCAAACCGAGAAATCCGCGCCGTTCCATTTGACCTCCCGCCCGCTGACTTCTTTTAGTTTGTGCTCAAAGCCAACACCCTTGAGTCAAAAGGGAAACCGTGAACCGAACTCGACTTTATCGCCCGAGCGGTTCGATTACAAGAATACTTGCGGCGAGAACGCTAAGCTGAGCAGTGCTTGCAGGTGCCGTAAAAGGCAAGCTGGTGGGAGGTGACTTTGAATCCCTCGTGCGGCAGTTTGACCGGCTTGATCTCTCTCTGGTTGTCGATCAGGACATCGTACACGCGGTCGCAAAGCTCGCAGATGAAGTGCTGGTGGCGCTCCACCAGCGGATCGAAGTGCTGTGAGCGGCCGCGCATCAGCACCTGGAGCTTCTCGTCGGCGACCAGCTTTTGCAGGTTGCGGTAAACGGTTCCGAGACTGATGCTCGGCAGCTTCCTCCGCACCCGGTCATAGATCTGGTCGGCCGTCGGATGCGATTTGTCGTCCTTCACCGTGTCCCAGATGATTTGCAGCTGCTTGGTCGTGCGTGCGTGTCTTCGCGCCTTGGCCATGCTCAGTTCACCACGTCTTCCGCCAAAGACTGGCGCGATTCATCCCCCAAAACCGCACGGGCTTTGTAATTGGGGTGATCGATCAGCAACTCGGCGGACTCCCCGCTCACGAGCGCCTGCCGGGCTGGGGCATCGAGCGGAAATCTCACGTATTGCACCGCGCTGATTTTGTCTTCTTTACTGCGCCCTTCTTCGAAGCGGCCGGGGATGACATGCCCGCCCACCTTCAGAGACACCGCTTCATCGATGCCGAGAAACTTCAGCAGATCGTCCCGCAAATGCGATTGGTCCTCGATTTCAATAAACAAGGTCGCGCTGAGTTCGCCGGGACCGGGAATCAACTCGTTGTAAACCGCGATCTCTTCACGAATTTTGTCTAGATCGCTGATCCTTTCCGCGCGCAGCATTTCCTGGATCTGAAAAATCACCGTATCGCGGTTTTCAAAAACGACCGACACCTTGTCGCCGACCGCTATCCGGCGCTTCTTTTTCGTTTCGATGATCTTCTCGCGAAATTTCTGACGAATCTTTTCATACGCAGAGAAGCCGAGAATGTCATCGAGAATAATTTTGTTCATGTGACCCTTAACCCCGGCTCTAGTGCTCCATTCTTCACGAAGTATACAACTCACCTCGCGCCGCGCTAGTGCCGCGCCGGCGGATGGGCAGGACGGACGCCTGTCCGCCGGCGCGGACGATGTTATGGTTATGGTCGATTAGCTGCCGAGCGTGTCGAGGCCCTTGGCGAACCTGCCGGCGTGAGACTTTTCCGCCTTGGCCAAAGTTTCGAACCATTCCGCCAGCTCGGAAAAACCCTCGTCGCGCGCGGTCTTGGCAAACCCCGGATACATTTCAGTGTACTCGTAGGTCTCGCCTTCCACAGCCGACTTCAAATTTTTCGACGTGGTGCCGATCGGAACGTTCGTACACGGATCGCCTACCTCTTTGAGAAAATCCAGGTGACCGAAGGCGTGCCCGGTCTCCGCCTCCGACGTGTCGCGGAATAAACCGCCCACATCCGGGTATCCTTCGATGTCCGCGACCCGCGCGAAATAGAGATAGCGCCGATTCGCCTGAGACTCACCCGCAAAGGCATGCTTCAGGTTCTCGTGACTTTTCGTGTTAGCCAAACTTTTTGCCATAAAACCTCCTTCTTATTAGTAATAGTTACTAATAATAAAGTGACCGAGCCCAGTCAAGCGGCTTTTGCTTTTTTTGCCCGCGCCGTTCTGTTATTTTACGCATACCCAAACTACTTCCAATTAGAACCCGATGATCACCATCGATGATTTTCGTAAGGTCGAGCTTAGAGTCGCGACGGTTAAAAGCGCGGAACCCCACCCAAATGCGGACCGCTTGATGGTTCTGCGCGTCGATCTGGGCGAAGAGGAACGGCAAATCTGCGCCGGCATCAGGAGTCACTACGCGCCGGAGGATCTTATCGGCAAACAGATCATCGTCGTCTCCAACTTGGAGACCGCGAGGCTTCGCGGCTTGGAGAGCCAGGGTATGCTCCTAGCAGCATCCGATGAAGGCCGGGTGATCGTGTTGACTCCCGAGAAACCGGTGCAAGCGGGCGCGAAAATTTCCTGAAACGCCCGGGCGAGAACGCAGCTTATTTCATGTCTGAGTTTCCTCACGGCCGTCCGACGTTTTGTTCCATTGATCACGACGCGTTGCACTGGAACCTGCGCCAAATCCGCGACCAAGTCGGCGCCGAGATCAAGATCCTTTCCATGGTCAAAGCCAACGCCTACGGCCACGGCGCCGCCGCGGTCGCGCGCACTCTGAGCGCCGCCGGCAGCGACGCCTTCGGGGTGGCCACTTTGGAGGAAGGCATCGAGCTGCGGCAAGCTGGCATCAAAGAACCCATTTTGGTTGTAGCCGGCGTCTATGAAGCCCAGCTCGCTGACTTTTTTGCCCATGGGCTGACCCCGGTCGTGCACGACCTCGGCCGACTGAGCGATCTTGAGAAGGCGGTCGGCGGCCAGGGCGCGACCCTTGATGTGCATGTAAAGATCGATACCGGAATGGGCCGGCTCGGTCTGGTCGCCGCAGAGTGCGAAAATTGGATTGGTGCGCTGAAAGATCTCAACGCCATTAAAATCGACGGCGTATTTTCACATTTCTCCCATGCCGAGAGCGTCGAAGGCGACTACACGCAACGACAACTGGCGGTTTTCAAACAGGTCATTGAACGCCTGCGCGGCGAAAATATTCGCCCGCGGCTGGTTCATTTCGCCAACAGCGCGGCAACGATTACCTTGCCCGCCGCCTATTTCGATATGGTTCGCCCGGGCATCATGCTCTACGGCGTCTATCCTTCGCCCGTGATGGCGAGTCAAATCAGCTTGAAGCCGGTGCTCGCATGGAAAACAAAAATCCTTCAGCTCAAGAAAGTTCCTTGCGGGACGAGCATTAGCTACGGCCAGACGTTTATCACCCAGCGCGAAAGTCTGATCGCCACCTTGCCGGTCGGTTACGCCGACGGTTATCCGCGCCTGCTGTCCAATTGCGGAGAAGTTTTGGTGGGCGGTCAGCGCGCCAAAGTCGCCGGAAGAGTGTGCATGGATTTGACTATGATAGATGTTACCGATATACGAAACGTACAACAGGGAGATGAGGTTGTTCTCCTCGGCCGTCAAGGCAGCGCGGAAATATCCGCCGACCAGATAGCCGCCTGGGCCAACACGATCTCGTACGAGATTCTCACTTCCATCAGCGCGCGCGTTCCCCGCATTCATTTAAATTCTTAGGAGGATCACCGGCAGTGGGCAGGATCGAGAGAGCCCTGGTCAGCGTTTCGGACAAGAAGGGCGTCGTTGAATTTTGCCGCGGCCTTGCCGCATTGGGGATCGAGCTCGTCTCCACCGGCGGCACGGCGTCGCTGCTGCGCGAAAACAAGATCGCGGTCAGAGATGTTTCGGAATTGACCGGTTTTCCGGAAATGATGGATGGCCGGGTCAAGACGCTCCATCCGAAAATTCACGGCGGCATTCTCGCGCTGCGCGACAATCCCGAACACGTCGCGAAAATGAAAGAGCATGGCATCGCGCCCATCGATCTCGTCGTCGTCAATCTCTATCCGTTTGAAGCGACGGTCGCGCGCGCCGCGCCGTTCGAAGAAATCGTCGAGAACATCGACATCGGCGGCCCGAGCATGGTACGCGCCGCGGCAAAGAATCATCAGCATGTCGGTGTCGTCGTCGATCCGGAAGATTACAACTCCATTTTGGCGGAGCTGCGGGAGAACAGTCTCTCGCTCACGCCGGGGACACGCTTCAAGCTCTTCACGAAAGCTTTTCAGCACACCGCTCACTACGACGGCGCCATTTCGAATTATTTCTCCTCACTTGATGAGAGCCAAAAGCCCCAACGCTGGGGCCGGACCGTCAATATTCAAGTTTCCAAGTTGCAGGACATGCGCTACGGCGAGAACCCGCATCAAACTGCGGCGTTTTACGGGACCAAGGGCGATAGCGGTCCATCCATCGCTCGCGCCAAACAGTTCCAGGGCAAAGAGCTCTCATTCAACAACATTCTGGACGCCGACGCGGCATTGAGCACGGTTCTGGAGTTTTCCGATATCGCCACTGTTGCGATCAAACACAACAACCCGTGCGGAGTCGCTCTTTCAAAGAAGTCGCTGGGCGACTCGTTCCGCAAAGCAAAAGCCTGCGATCCGGTTTCGATCTTCGGTGGCGTACTCGCTTTCAATCGACCGGTTGATGAAGAAACGGCCAAAGAGCTTAAAGACATTTTTCTCGAAATCGTGATCGCGCCGAGTTTTACGCCGGAGGCAAAAGCGGTGCTGTCGTCGGCAAAGCGTCTGCTCAATATTCGGCTACTCGAAGTTGATATGAACGAGCCCCAGGGGGGCGGTTACGACCTGCGCCGGGTACGCGGCGGCATGCTGATTCAAGATTGGGACATGGGAACCGTCGACGTGCGCGCCTGCAAAGTTGTGACTGAACGCAAACCAACGGAAGCAGAGTACCAAGCACTCGATTTTGCCTGGCGCGTTTGCCGCCATGTCAAATCGAATACGATTGTTTTCGCCTCGCCGGAGCAAGTTCTCGGCGTCGGCGCCGGCCAGATGAGCCGCATCGACTCGACCAAGATTGCCGTCCTGCGCGCCGCCACTCACGGACTGGATCTCAAAGGCTCCGCGGTCGCCTCCGATGCGTTCTACCCCTTTCGTGACGGGCTCGACGAAGCGGCCAATGCCGGAGCCAAAGCCGTGATCCAACCCGGCGGCTCGATCAAAGACGACGAGGTCGTCGCCGCCGCGAACGAGCATGGCATCGCGATGATCTTCACCGGCATGAGACATTTCCGGCACTAAAAACAGTAGTCAGTCGCCAGTATGCAGCGGGCAGGTCTCGTATTCGTTCCTGCTGACCTGACGGCTGGAAACTTATCTCCATGAGAGTCCTCGTCATCGGCAGCGGCGGCCGTGAGCATGCGCTGGTCTGGAAAATAAGCCAGAGCCCGCGGGTGACGAAGATTTACGCCGCGCCGGGTAGCGCCGGCATCGGTGAGCTGGCCGAGCTTGTTGCCGATCGGCGCGGAAAAAATTCACGAGCTTGCCGCGTTCGCTGAGAAGGAAAAGATCGATCTGACGGTCGTCGGCCCGGAGCTGCCCCTGACTCTCGGCATTGTCGACCTGTTCGAATCCCGGGGGCTACGCATCTTTGGTCCCAACAAAGTAGCAGCGCAACTGGAAGGCAGCAAAGCGTTCGCCAAGGAGATCCTCGACGACGAATCATATTCCCACCGCTGCTTTCGGAACTTTTACCGACGCCGCATCAGCAAAAGCTTATCTCGGCCGGCAGAAGCCACCCTATGTCGATCAAAGCCGACGGTTTGGCAGCAGGCAAAGGCGTTCTTATTTGTGCCAATCGCGCGGAGGCACATGCTGCCATCGAGGAGATTCTCGTCCGCAAAGCTTTCGGGAGCGCCGGTGAAAAACTCGTGGTCGAGGAATTTCTCGACGGAGAAGAAGCCTCGTTCATGGCGCTGACGGACGGCGAGCACATCCTGCCACTCGCCACTTCCCAGGACCACAAGCGCGTTTTCGATAGCGATCAAGGCCCGAATACCGGCGGCATGGGCGCCTACTCGCCGGCGCCGGTGGTGACGCCGGCGCTTCAAGAGTGCATTCTTCAGGAAATTTTCACGCCCCTTTTGGCAGGCTTGAAGAGAAGAGGCATTCGCTATCGCGGCGTGATTTACGCCGGTCTCATGATCACGGCCAGCGGTCCCAAAGTTTTGGAATTTAACGCCCGCTTCGGTGACCCCGAATGTCAGCCGATTATGATGCGTTTGAAAAGCGATCTGGTGCCTTTGCTCGAAGCAACGATCGACGGCCGCCTCGAAGAGGCACGAGCCGAATGGCGCCAAGACCCGGCGGTTTGCGTTGTGCTGTCCGCCAACGGCTATCCGGGTGAATACGAGAAGGGCAAGGAGATTCGCGGTCTCGATCGATTGAAAGACTGGTCCAACGGGTTTGTTTTCCACGCCGGTACGGCGAAGCACAATGGTCATTGGGTCACGAGCGGCGGACGCGTGCTCGGAGTGACGGCGCGCGGCGAGACCATCGCCGACGCGGTCGAAGAAGTCTATCGCGGCGTCGGTAAAATTTCCTGGGACGGTATGCACTACCGGAAAGACATCGCGAAACGAGCGTTAGGAAAGTCTAGCGTCTCGGGTTAGGGTCTAGCGTTGAATGCAAGCTCAGACTCCGGACATGAGACACCGAAAAAAGGATTCCGGAATGCTTCGACCGTTCGAGAAGCCTCACGGCAGGCTTCTCGACGGCCTTCAGTTCCGAGCCCGTCGGGAAATCAACATGCACGGACTTGGCTCAGGTCTTTAAGATTTTTTTTCGTTCGCGCTGAGCCTGTCGAAGGATTCCGATAACTTTATGGCAGCTGGATTGAAAAACGGAGGAGCACTGTGGCAGATAACAATCCCAAAGTCGGCATCTTGATGGGCAGCGATTCCGATCTCGAGGTGATGCGCGAAGCGGAGAAGCGGCTCGATTCTTTTGGCGTCGCCTATGAGACCCGCATCATGTCTGCACACCGCACCCCCGAGAAGGCCGCGGAATACGCCGCGACAGCGCAGCAGCGCGGCCTGCAAGCTATTATTTGCGGCGCGGGCGCTGCCGCGCATCTGGCCGGCGCGATTGCCGCTAACACCACGTTGCCGGTGATCGGCATTCCGATCGATTCGTCAAGCCTGAAGGGCCTTGATGCCTTGCTCGCCACGGTGCAGATGCCGGCCGGTATTCCTGTAGCGACGATGGCGATTGGCAAGGCGGGAGCAGCCAACGCCGGCATTTTTGCGGCGCAGATTGTCGCGCGCACGGACAGCGCCGTTGCCACCAAGCTGGATCAGTTCAAAAAGGAGATGGCTGCCGGCGTCGAAGATCGGGACCGAAAGCTGCAGAGTGAAAGAAAAAGCTGAAACGCTGAGCCAAGCGGTGACCGCGCTCCGCCGCGGCGAAGTCATCGCATTCCCGACGGAAACCCTCTACGGCCTCGGCGCCGATGCGCTCAATGCGGCGGCTGTCGAAAAAGTTTTTCAACTCAAAGGCCGTGATCCGGCCAATCCCATCCCGGTTCTCATCGCCGATCGCAGCATGCTGTCGCGCTTGGTGCTTAACGTTTCGCCGCTGGCTGAAAGGTTAATCGCCCACTTTTGGCCGGGTCCATTGACAATCGTCTTGCCAGCGCGCCGCGATATCGCGCGGCCGCTCGTCAGTGCGGCCGGGAACATCGGCGTGCGGATATCCAGCCAACCGATCGCCAACGAGTTGGTTCAAGCTCTCGGTCATCCGCTCACGGCGACGAGCGCCAACCCTTCGGGACGGCCCGCCGCCCGAAACGGCAGAGAAGCGCGAGACTATTTCTCCGGACAGATCGATATTTTTGTCGACGGCGGCACGCTCACTTCCAAGACAGGCTCCACCGTTGTCGAAATCTCCGGCGACCTGATCAAGATCATTCGCCAGGGCGACATCGCTCGATCGAAGCTCGAAGAAGTTCTCGGTGGGGAAAGGATTTTACCATGAGCCGAAGCCTTTACCTTACTTTGGCAGCCCTGAGCGTGAGCCTGTTGATGAGCGCTGCCTGCGACTCGAAAAAAGACCCCGTCACAAGCGGTCGAGAAGCGGTCAAAGAAGTCGTCACCCAGCCATTCAAAACTTTGGAAGGCGCCAAAGATTCACTCAAGCAGAGCGAAGACAAGACTAAAGCTGCGCTGGAAGAATTCGAAAAAGAATCAAAGCAGTGATGGCCGCTATTCTGCGGCGCGCCGCTTTCACTGATGCGCTCGACTTCTCTTCCGTCTTCGCCTTCGTAGTAATTACATTTCGGTCGCGCACGTAAAGAGCGCGGAAGCCGACATTCGGACCAACGGCGGCGCTGCCGTACGCGCCGACTTTGTTGGAGTCGGGGTAATCGCACAGATCGGGAAACTCCATCGTGCTCACCACCAGATAGCGGAGCTCCGTCGATCCCGCATTGATGAGTTGATGCGCATAGTCGGCACCGGCGGGCAGGCGATCACGCTCCTCCGGTGACGGCGATTTCTTCTTTGCCGAACCGTAAAATTCCTGCCCCGTCGATGATGTAAATCATTTCTTCGTTGCCGGTATGCGTGTGATAGGGAAACGCCGCCTTGCCCGGCGGCACGTTAAAAAAGCTATAGCCGAGTTTGCGCGCGCCGATCTGCGCGCCGACACGCTGCCGCTGGCCGCCGAAACCGAATTCGCCGGCGCGTTGATTTTGTCCACCGGAACTTCCGAAAGCTGAATAATGTGCTGGTGCTTCGCCATGTAAACCTCCCTTTCCGCCACGCCGGCTCCCCTTGCCGCCGCGGTTGTGCTATCAAGAGAGAATTATGTTGGTGCTGTCCGAAACACAAGTTCAGAGCCTTATCGACATCGACGAGCTCATCGCCGCGCTGGAGCACGCGCACATTCAGTACTCCACGGGCAAAGCAGTCATGCCGGTGCGGCTGGTTGTCCCGCTGCCGCAGATTCAGGGCCGCATCACCAGCATGCCGGGTTTCTTGAGCGATGATAAAGCTTTGGCCATGAAAGTCGTGACCTATTTTCAGGAGAACCCCAAGCAAAATTTGCCGGCCATCCTCGGCACGATCCTGCTTTTCAGCTCCGAGACGGGCAAGCTGATCGCCGTAATGGACGGCAGTTACATCACTGCCATTCGAACCGCCTGCGCATCTGCCATGGCGACCAAAGCACTAGCCAACGCTGATACGCCCGTGATGGGAATCCTCGGGGCGGGGGTTCAAGCCCGCACTCACATCCAAGCCTTGAGCCGCGTCCGGAAAATCAAGCGGGTCAAGATTTACAGCCCGTCAGGTGCCAGCGCCGTCCGCGATTAAGAAAGACCTGGAACCGGCCACGGGTATAACCATCGAAGTCGCGCCGAGCCCGGAAGAAGCGCTGCGCGGCGCAGACATCGTAGTCACCGCGAGCACGGCGAAAACGCCAATTGTCAAAGTGGAATCCTTGAAGGCCGGCGTTCACATCAACGCCGTCGGCTCGCACCGCCCCGATTCGCGTGAACTCGACGGCGCCACCATGGCGCGCGCAAGAGTGGTCGTCGATTCGCGTGAAGCGATCATGGCTGAATGCGGCGACATTCTGCTCGCTATCGAAGAGAATTCGATCGGCAAGAACCATATTCATGCCGAGATCGGCGAAGTTCTCGCCGGCGCCAAATCGGGCAGAAGCAGCGCGGCCGAGATCACGCTTTACAAATCAGTCGGTATCGCCATTCAGGACGTAGCAACAGCCCGTCTCGTGTATCACAAGGCGTTAGAGCGTGGCATCGGCACGAACGTCGAAATCTGATCCGGCTGACTCGAACCAGAAACCAGAAACTAGAGACTTTCTACAAATGACTTGGGACCTCACAAGCTACTTTCCGGAATTCAACGGCGCGGAAATGCTGCGCTTCAAGGAAGCCATCCGCGCCGATGTCGCCGCATTGCACAAGGCGGCGATGGCCTTGCCGGTCTTGGACGGCTCATCAGCGGCGCAGTGGGAAGCCATTTTCTTGCGCCACGAAGACATCCTGCGACGCATGTCGCATCTCGGGTCCTACGTCGGCTGTCTCGCCTCATCGGACGCGCGCAACGAAGCGTACCTCCAAGAAGAAGCCGCGCTGGTGCGCACGCGCGCCGAGATCGCCAAGATCCGCATCGAATTCCTACGCGCCGTCAAAGAAACCAATGGCGAATCCTTCGCCGCCTTCGCGGCGCGGCCCGCGCTCAAAGGCGCAGCGAACTATCTCAACCGCCTGCGCGAGGAAGCGCAGCGCGCTATGAGCACAGAGAAGGAAGTCCTCGCCACTGATCTCGGGGTCGACGGCATGCAGGCCTGGGGTCGGCTTTACGATACGGTTTCATCCAAGCTCGAATTCGAAATGGTTTTCCCCGACGGCTCACAAAAGCTGCTGCCGATGTCGCAGCGCCGCTCGCTGCTCGATCATCCGGACCGGCGCGTGAGAAAAGCGGCGTTCGACGGCGGCAACCGAGCTTGGCAAGAAATCGAAGATACCGCGGCCGCCGCGCTCAACGCCATCGCCGGCACGCGCCTCACACTCAACCGCCACCGCGGCGTGAATCATTTCCTCGATATTGCGTTGTTTCAAGCCGCGATCAGCCGAAAAACTTTGGATGCCATGTGCGAAGCATTGATGGCGAATATCGAGATTCCGCGGCAGATCCTAAAGTTCAAAGCGAAGCTGATGGGCCGGAAGCATATCGCCTGGTACGATCTCGGCGCGCCGCTCGAATTGGCCGCTCAAGAACCCCTCTCCTGGGACAAGGCAACGGCAATGGTCGGTGAATCCTTTGCCCGCGCCTATCCGGCGCTGGGAGATTTTTTTCATCAACAGGTGATCGCGAAAAATTGGGTCGACTGGGAGCCGCGCCCGGGCAAGCGGCCCGGCGGCTTTTGCACCAGCTCCATGCTGAGCAAAGAGTCGCGCATTTTCATGACCTACAACGAATCGCTCGGCGACGTGCTGACCTTGGCGCATGAATCCGGCCACGCGTACCACGGATTGATGATGCGCGATCTCCGACCCTATACGCGCGGCTATCCTATGACGTTGGCCGAAACCGCGTCCACTTTC
This sequence comes from uncultured delta proteobacterium, assembly GCA_963745035.1. GTDB lineage: Bacteria > Desulfobacterota > Binatia > UBA9968 > UBA9968 > DP-20. The sequence continues at coordinate 30,687 of CAVUVW010000015.1, forward strand.
GGCGAACAGGTTTTAATGAACGGCTTGCTCGACGATCCGTTGGTGACAGACGCGCAAAAAGCGCTCATTCTCGACATCGAGATCGGCCACGGCGCCATCTATCTCTTGGATATTCCGGTGCGCTACGAATTCGAAAAGGCATTCTACGAAGAGCGCGCGCAAGGTCCATTGAGCGTTTCGCGTTTGAAAGAGCTGATGATCGAGACCCAGCGGCGAATACTGGGCGACGTCTTAAAAGCTGGCGACGAAGATCCTTACTTCTGGGCGTCGAAGCTGCATTTCTACATCACCGGCCTGACTTTCTATAATTTTCCCTATACCTTCGGTTATCTCTTGAGCCGCGGTCTGTACGGCATGTTCAAGCAAGCCGGCCCGAGCTTCCTGCCTAAGTATGAAGAGTTTCTCAGACTAGCCGGCAGCGATACCGCCGAGAACGTGGTCAAGCGTACCGTGGGTCAGGACATTGAGAACCCAGATTTCTGGGGCGGAGCGATCAGGAGTCTGGAAGAACCGCTCCGTGATTTACAGGCTCTCGCGCCGAAGCTGCTAGTGACCTAGAAGTCCTTAACTCCAAACCCGAGACACGAGACCTGAGACCTTCTTTCACCGGTCCCCTTCGACCAGCGCAGTGCGCACGAGATCCATCGCGTTGAGCGTCATGCGCGAGCGATCGTAGGCGCCGCGCCCGGCGGTGGCGCTTTCCCGCCTTAACATTTTTTTTCCGTCGGTGAGCGAAACGTACGCTTGTCCGCTCGCAAGATTCTGAATCTTGCTGTTGGGATCGGCGATCGCGTGCAAAGCCAACCCGAAGTCACAGCCCGATAGTTCACGCGCCGCCCGCGCGAGCTCATCGGTCAAAGCCACCGGATCCTTGAGCAACGCGTCGACATTCGCCGGCTCGCGGACGTTTTTCACCAGGGCGCGAATCGAGGCCTCACTGTTGCAGATGAAGCCAGCGCCGAAGCAATCCGTGCCCGCGGTTTGCAGCCGCTCGGCCAGTTGGCCGCAGGTCAGATCTTCGCACGTTGCAACGGTCTTCTTATGAGCGCGGAGCAGCTTACCGACGACGTGCTCCATCGTCTCATCGTCGGCGGCGAAGATGGCCGTACCGAGCAATTCCCGCACTTCGGCTTCCACCGGCGCAATCAGCTTCATGGCCTCGTCGCGATTGGCCGCCTTGGCGGCGACCCGCACATCGACTTGCCCCGGCAGCGCCAGCACCCCGACCGTGGGGTTGCTGGAGTTGGCGATAAGATGGCCGACCTTGTCATCCACCGCGCTCTCGCCGATGCCAATGATCTTCAGCACGCGGTAGTGAATCACCTCGGCGAGATTGAATTTCTTGCGCAGATACGGCTCGACTTCATTCTCGAATAGCCATTTCATTTCCACCGGCACGCCGGGAAGGGAATAAACCACCGCGCGCGGATCTTCGACGATGAAACTCGGCGCCGTGCCATTAGGATTTTTGATCGGGATCGCGCCCTCGGGCATGTAGGACTGGCGGATATTGTTGGGCGTCATCGGCCGGCCACGGCGGCGGAAATGTTCTTCCACCTGCGATAACATCCCGGCGTCCTGGACCAACTTGCGTCCGGTCACCTCGGCGACGATCTCTCGAGTCAAATCGTCTTGGGTCGGGCCGATGCCGCCGCTGGTAATGACGATATCGGCGCGCTCCACTGCGCGCGCGATAACTTCTTTCATCCGCACCGGGTTGTCGCCGACGACCGATTTGAAATAGAGATTGACGCCGAGCGCAGTCAATCGCTGCGCCATCCACGCCGAATTGGTATCGACGATTTGTCCCAGCAGCAACTCTGACCCGATCGCAACGATTTCTGCCGTGGCCATAAAATTCTCCTCGTCAGAGCCAAATTTATACCTTAGCCCGCGCGCGCGGCACAAGGTCGGCGAGGGCCAAATCGCACACTTGTCGGTTCCCGGCATCTTTGCCACAATACGCCGCATGATCATCCTGCTGTCCAACGACGACGGCATTCAATCCGAAGGGCTCGTCGCGCTGGAAGACCAGCTCCGCGACGTGGGCGAGATCTACACTGTCGCGCCCGACCGAGCCCAGAGCTCGATGAGCCACGCGCTCACTTTGCATCGCCCGCTGCGCGTCTACGAGCTCGGCGAGCGCCGGCTCGCCGTCGATGGCACACCGGTCGATTGCGTGAAGCTCGCGCTCACCGGTCTTTTGCCGGTGCGACCCGATCTCGTGATCTCGGGTATCAACAAGGGGCCCAATCTGGGCGACGATATCATCTATTCGGGCACCGTATCCGCTGCCATCGAAGGCGCCTTGCTGGGCATACCCGCCATCGCGGTTTCGCTGGTTACGTTCAAAAATTTTGATTTCCGCGCCGCCGCCGAGTTTACCGCGACTTTGGTCCAGCGCATCGCCGAGCGCGATATTCCACCCAAAACGCTTCTCAACGTGAACGTTCCGCCGGTGCCGAAGGAAGAACTCAAGGGTTGGCAAGTGACGCGCATGGGCAAGCGCCACTACAGCGAAACCATCGTCGAGAGAATCGATCCGCGCGGCGGCAAGTATTACTGGATCGGTGGCGACGATCTCGGCTTTGCCAACGAGGACGGCACTGATTGCAATGCCGTTCAGGACGGCTACGTTTCCGTAACGCCGCTGCAAGTTGACCTCACGGACTACAAGCTACTTCATAATAGCACCCTGCCGACGTTCGCTTGGCCGTGACCGAAACGCGAACCAATAACCGAAATGAGTGAGCCGCAAGCCAACACGGAAATCAGGTTGGACAAATGGCTTTGGGCGGCTCGTTTTTTCAAGACACGCGCCCTCGCCGCGGAAGCGGTCACGGGCGGGAAAGTCAATATCAACGGCGCGCGCACAAAACCCAGCCGCGCCATCCGTCCCGGCGACGAATTGACGATCCGCCGCGGCTCCTACGAGTGGACGGTGATCGTCAAAGGCTCATCACGCCTACGCGGTCCGGCTTCCCAGGCGCAGCAACTCTACGAGGAAACTGAAGAAAGCAAGCGCAAGCGCGAAGCCGCGGCCGCCCAGCTGAAGCTCGAGCGCCCGACGGAGTTCGACTCACCGGGTCGCCCGTCGAAAAAAGATCGGCGCGCTATGGAGAGGTGGACGAGACGGCGCTGGTGAATCTCGTTCGCGACCTGCCTTGACTTGGTACCTCCGGATGATAATGGACTAGCACGCGATTGTAAGGGGAAGAATGATGCAACGACTGACGGTATCGGCCTTCGTGTTTCTCGCTCTTCTCGTCGCCGGCACGCCGCTCTTCGGCCAATCGACACCCTATTTTCAGGGCAAGACGATCATTCTAGTCCAGGGACGCGAGCCGGGCGGCACTGGCGCGCTGCGCGCGCAAGCGGCAATTCCATTCTTGAGAAAGTATCTTCCCGGCGAACCGATCATCGTCACGCAGTTCATGCCCGGCGGCGGCGGCAGAAAAGCGGCGAATTATGTTTATAACGCTAAGCCGGATGGCCTGATCTTCGCCAACGTCGGTTCCGGTCTCATTGCCAACGCAGTGCTTGGGACCACGGGGGTGGAATACGATATCGACAAGCTTGTTTATCTCGGCGCCGCCAACAGTACGGCGCAGTATGTTTTCGGCACTTGGTCGAAACTCGGCCTGGATAGCTTGGAGAAGCTGCGCGCGCGGCCCGGCCTGCGCATCGGCGCACAAACGGTCGGACATGACATCTATATCAACGGCAGGCTCTTTTCCTGGCTGCTTGGTTTAAGAGAGCCAAAGTTCGTCACCGGCTATTCCGGTCCCGAAGTGGATATCGCCATGACGCGGGGCGAGGTGGACGGCCGCGCCAATATTCCGGATACCATCCTGCAAAGATCGCCCGAGTTCATCGAGAAAAAAATGATCCACTATCATGCGATCATTCAAATTCCCAAGGAGGATCGCCACCCGCATCCGGTGTTCAACAAGCTGCCCGAGCTGGAAACCTTCGCCAAAAGCGACAGAGAGCGCAAAATCATGACCATGTTTCGCACCTTCCGTTTGGTCGGATCACCCTATGTGCTTCCGCCGGGCACACCGCCCGAGATCGCCAACCAGTATCGCGAGGCCATGCGCAAGACATTTAGAGACCCGGCGTTCATAAAGGAGTTCAAGAAACTGACCGCGGACGACGCCACTCCTCTCCTACCCGAGGCTCAAGAAAAAGCCATTAAAGATATCCCGCGCGACTCGGAAGTGATCGCGCTATTTAATAAGCTCGCGGGCAGCGAGCCCTTGCCGGCGCGATAGTCAAACACGGAGCAGCGCGACTTGGTACGAGCTGGATGAAATAGAAGCCCGCGCCGTTCGTTCCCAAAGACCGACTCAGCCAATATTCCGGCGAATTCTATGGCATTGGAATTCCGTCCCGGCTCAGTGCAGCCGGGACTTGCGCTCTACGCGCCTGATTTTGCTGAGCTTACTTAGCGAATTGTGGCGAGGTGAAATTTTTACTCAGCGGAGCCGGATCGTCGCGGACTCTTGGCGCTTGAGCTCCGCCAATCCGTTCAGCACAATGCCTCGGTCCGGGACGATGTGGAACCTGTACTGCGCCGGCTCCAGCGCCGTGCTGCGCATCTTTTCGATGGTCAGACTACGCGAAAACCGGCTGTTCACCCGTTCCATCTCGAGAACGAAGGTTCCCGACACGCAGATATTCCTCGATGCCGCGCGCGTTCCGCTCGACGGCGTACGTCGTCAACAGATTCGTTGTCTTCGTGTTCGCTTGCAGGCCGTAGAATAGCCGGCGCGCCTGATCGAGCGCCCGCACGCTGGCATCGTTGTTAAAAAGCAGCGGCCCGACCGGATCGATCACCAGCCGCGTAGCGCCCAAGCGCATGATGTATGTATTCAAGTCGGTGAGAATTCTTTGTACGTCGATGCCCTTGCCCGAATCGTCCGCCTCCCGCGTGTTGAAATACGCCGAGGCGTCGAGAATGAGGAACTCCTTGGCATCGATATACGGCGCCAAGTCCCATCCGAGGGACGCCGCTTGATCGATCACATCGATGGGTTTTTCATCGATCGCCACATAGAGGCCTTTCTCCTTCGCCAACAAGCCGTTCATCAGAAACTGCAAGCCAAGAACCGTCTTGCCTGTGCCCGGCTGACCGATGACCAGATAGGTTTTGCCCTGTCGCAGCCCGCCTTCGATCAAGAGGTCGAGCCCGCCGACACCCGTCGGTATCCGCTTTGATTTCATGAACATCTATTTGAAAATTGCGATCGGTAATCGGGGAGAACCCATAGTTGAATTCACGATGGACCGCGAAGATTCCGCGCGACGATCTGCGGCTTTCACAGCGACCCGGGCGTATCCATGGAACGGTCACACTGGCGGAAGCCAATTATGTGCCACGGGTCCACACCAAAAAACCCAACAATTTCGCTTACAGATTGCGTTCATACACATCTTCCAGAACCGTTTTGGCAAGCGCTGGACAATTTGGACCGTAAAGCGCTAGCAGTGGCAACCGAAGCCCAAGCCGGTTCGGCGACAGCAACACTACGGCGAGTAAGCGAAGATCCGGGTCGATTGGAACTTTTGGCAGGTTTCTCAGGCGCCGGCGTCTTCATCCCGTGAAGGACAGAGCGCGCGCAGCACGCACTTGCCGCACTTGGGCTTGCGCGCGTGGCACACCGCTCGGCCGTGAAGAATCAGCCGGTGCGAGAACCCGGTCCATTCTTCGGGCGCCAGCAGCCGGCTCAGATCCTGTTCGATCTTGAGCGGCTCGTGCCGGCGCGTGAAGCCCAAGCGGCGCGACAGGCGCTTGCAATGAGTATCGACCGCGATGCCCGGCAGGTCGAAGGCATGGCCGCGAATCACGTTGGCGGTCTTGCGTCCGACGCCCGCGAGGCGGGTTAACTCCTCCATGGACGAGGGAACTGCGCCGTGGAATTCGTCCACCAATTGTTGCGCGCAGCGCTTGAGCGAGCGCGCTTTGGCGCGAAACAGCCCGAGGCTGCGGATGACCGATTCGATATCGCTCACCGCGGCGCGCGCGAGCGCGGCGGGATTTGGATAGCGGCTGAAAAGCGCCGGCGTGATCTTGTTCACCGCCGCGTCGGTGCATTGCGCCGAGAGAATCACCGCGACCAGCAGCTCGAACGTATTCTTGTGCGCCAGCGGGCATGCGACCTGCGGATACGCCGCGGCGAGACGGGCCGCAATGGACCGAGCGCGCCGGCTCTTCCCTTGGAGCGTTTCGCGTCTGAACAACGGGGCGGCAGCCTTCCCCAGCGCTGGCGCGCACCGCTCACCGGCCGCGCTTGGCATGAAAGGCGCCTTTTCCGGCATAGACCGCGCGTTTTCCCAAATCTTCTTCGATGCGCAGAAGCTGATTGTACTTGGCCGTGCGCTCGCCGCGGCAGGGCGCGCCGGTCTTGATCTGCCCCGCGTTGGTCGCGACCGCGAGGTCGGCGATGGTCACGTCTTCTGTTTCCCCGGAGCGGTGCGACATGACCGTCGTGTAGCCGGCCTCCTTGGCGAGCTTCATGGTGTCGAGGGTTTCCGTGAGTGAGCCGATCTGGTTGACCTTGACCAGGATCGAGTTGGCGACGCCGGCGTCGATGCCCCGCTGCAAGCGGAGCCTGTTGGTCACGAACAAATCGTCGCCGACGAGCTGGATTTTTTTACCCAACGCCTGGGACATCATGCGCCACCCCTCCCAGTCGTCCTCGGCGAACGCGTCCTCGATCGAAAGGATCGGATACTGCCGCGCCCAATCTTCGTAGAGACGCACCATCTCGTCCCGGCTGCGTTTGCGGCCGTCGGATTTTTTGAACAGATAGGCGCCGTCGTCGTAGAACTCGCTCGACGCGATGTCGAGCGCGAGCGCTACCTGAGTGGCGGTTTTGTAGCCGGCGGCGTTGATTGCTTCGAGTAAAAGCTCGACGGCTTCCGCGTTGCTCTTGAGCCGCGGCGCAAATCCACCCTCGTCGCCGACGCTGGTCGACAGCGAACGATCGTGCAAGACTTTTTTGAGCGTCTGAAAGATCTCAGCCGCCGCGCGCAGCGCTTCGGCGAAGCTTTTCATGCCGTACGGAACGATCATGAATTCTTGGAAATCGACGTTGTTGTCGGCGTGCGCGCCGCCGTTGAGCACATTGAGCATGGGCACCGGTAGAGTCTTGCCGGCGGCTCCGCCGAGGTAGCGGTAGAGCGAAAGTCCCTGCGCGCGCGCTTGGGCGTGGGCGACGGCGAGCGACACGCCGAGAATGGCGTTGGCGCCCAATTTGGCTTTGTTGGGCGAGTCGTCGAGCCGGAGCATGAGCTGATCGACGGCAAGCTGATCGCGCGCTTCTTTGCCGCGCAGCCGCGGCGCGATCACCTCATTCACGTGACGCACCGCCCGCGCCACGCCTTTGCCGAGGAAACGCTTGCCGCCGTCGCGCAGTTCCACCGCTTCGTGCGCGCCAGTGGAAGCGCCCGACGGCACCGTGGCCCGCCCGGCGACGCCGCTCTTGAGCGTCACTTCCACTTCGACCGTCGGCTGTCCTCTGGAATCCAGAACTTCACGCGCGTGCACCCGTTGAATTTTCATCGTCCACCCCCAAGAAAAACCCCAACAAGACAAAAACATAAAATGTGTTATATTGCCACCTATTCTCGCTATGATGCCGCGTTTAACTCTGCCGCAGCGTTGGCCTCTGTATCTGATCGGCGCGCTGATCGTGCTGCTGTCCTTGGTCACCGTCGTGGGCGAGCGCGGCGCGCTCCATCTTTGGCGTTTGCGCGGCGAAAAGAGCCGGCTCGACGAGCAGAATTACCGCTTGCAGAAGGAAAACGAGGCGCTGCGGCGGCGCATTGACGGCATCCGCAACGACGACGATCACTTGGAAAAGGTCGCGCGTGAAGAGCTCAATCTGGCCCGACCCGGCGATATCGTCTACCGCTTTCAGAGCCGGCGCGGCCGCGACGCCGAAACTAGCGGACCGGTTTCTGGATCGCGCCCCGGAGCGGCACGAAAAGAACCTCGCTGAGGTCTTCGGTCTTCAATCGACCCGCCGATTGGCGCGCGCGAATCAATCTTTGTGATTTCCCCGGTGCGCCGAGCGGCATCACCAGCCGGCCGCCGTCGCGAAGCTGGCGCGCAAGCGGCTCGGGAATTTTCGGCGCCGCAGCCGTCACGAGGATCGCGTCGAAGGGACCTCGATCTTCCCAGCCGTAAAAGCCGTCGCCGATCTTCAATTCGATATTCTTGAAGTCGAGCTCATCGAGAATTCTCTTGGCGCGCGCGCCGAGCGACGGGATAATCTCGATCGAGCTCACCTCCGCCGCCAAATGCGCCAGGACCGCGGTTTGATAACCCGACCCGGTGCCGATCTCCAAAACTCTATCGGTGGGCTTGAGCTCCAGCAGCTCGCTCATCAAAGCGACGATGTACGGCTGGGAAATCGTCTGGTTTTCGCCGATCGGCAGAGGCCGGTCTTCATAGGCGCGGACGCGCAGATTTTCCGGCACGAACCGATGGCGCGGCACCGCGGCCATGGCCGCCAGCACTCTTGGATCTTTGATGCCGCGCCCGCGCAGATCGCGCTCAATCATCACGCGGCGAGCCGCGTGATAGGCGTCGGGACTCTCGCCCGGCGGTTGCTGGAGCGCGTGTCCGACGGGCGGGAGCACTTGCAAGAACAGAATCAGCGCCGGAGCAAGGTGGAAGAATTCAGCCCTTTTCTTTGAATACAAAATGGTAATACTCGTCCATGCCCATCAAGCCGTCGAGCTCGGAGTCGTTCTTCAGCCGCACTTCGATCAACCAACCTTCGCGGTACGGATCCTCGTTGATAACCGCGGGATGATTTTCGAGATGCGGGTTCACCGCCAGAACCTTGCCCGAAACCGGCGAGATGAACTCGTGAACCGTGGACACCGATTCGACCTCGGCGAAGATTTCTCCCGCTTCGACTTGATCGCCGACGTCGGGGAGCTCGACGGAAATGATTTTTCCGAGCGCCGCTTGGAGGTAGTTGGTCACGCCCAGGTGCACGTGGCGATCTTCCACGCCGACCCACACGTGCTGTTCGCTGACTTTGACTTGCTTTTCTTCCATGACCTTTTTCGAATCACTATAGGTGCTGCCGGGCGCCTGTCAAGACCATTTGCGGCGCCTCTCATCCGGCAAACTTGACAAGCTCCGCCGATTCGCAGTAGCGATAAAGCGCGGTGCGACGCAGGCGCGCGACAAGGATTGGAACACGAGAACGCGATGGACAATCAGCTCGCAACGGCATCGGCGGCGGCGATTCTAACGGGGCTCAAGAAAGCCGGCATCGACTTTATCGCCACGCTTGCCGGATGAAAAGATGCTCGAGCTTATCCGGGCGGTGGAAAGAGATCGAGATATTATCCATGTGCCGCTGTGCCGCGAGGAAGAGGGCATCGGCATTTGCGCGGGAGCCTATTTGGCGGGGCGAAAAACCGCGATCATCATGCAGAACGCCGGATTTTTGAACAGCTGCAACGCCCTCACCACTACCTCGTTACAATTTCAAATACCGCTCTTGATGTTGATTTACTATGCCGGCGACATCGGCGACCGCGGCTTCACGACCTTGGGCGCGGTCACCGAACCGGTTCTCCAGGCGATGGGCTTTCGCAGCTTCGTGCTGCGCGACCGGCAAGCTGTCGACGAAACCTTGCGCGGCGCGCAAATCTTGGCCGACGACTCCAAGCAGCCCCGTCGCGGTGCTGCTGACCAAACCCGTTCTGGGAGTGCAATGATGCAGCGTTATGATTATTTGCGGACCATAGCGGGCGATGCCGGCGACGCGCTGGCGGTGTGCACTGGCTGGGCGGCGCGCGAGTGGTGGGCGCTCCGGCCCGGCGACGGCAACTTGAAAACCCGCACCCTCGGTCTGGTCTCCTCCATCGCCGCGGGGCTGGCCATCGCGCTGCCGCATCGCAAGGTGATCGCCATCGACGGCGACGGCGCCTTTCTCATGAATCTCTGCGGTCTGCCGACGATCGCGCGGCAGCGGCCCGGCAATCTTCTCCATTTGCTTTTCGATAACGAGATTTTCGAAGCCTCGGGCGGCACGGCGACCGCGTCGCGCGACTGCGACGCCGTCGCGCTGGCGAAGGGCGCAGGCTACGAGCACGCCAAGTGGGTGAGACTCGCCGGAGGAATTCCGTGCCGAATTTGCGCAAGCGGCGCGGCGCAACGAATTGACTTTGCTCGCCATGAAAGTCGAACCTGGCCAACCCGAAAATCTTCCGCCGCTGAAGCTCGACGAGATCGAAAACAAGTACCGTTTCATGCGCTACCTGGAAGCGACCGAGAAACGAGGGACTTTTAAATCCGGGCTTCGATTCCAAGCTCGATCGCTAAAGAGAAGTGCCGCTGTCTACCTGGTTCGAACGCCTGCCGCCGCGCCGAGGCGGCACGCCTGCCGCTTTTAACGCTCGGGCGATTTCCGCGCGCGCCATCCTGCCGGCGTCGCGGCGCCGTAAGCCGAGCCAGTTCCATTGAGCCGGGTTTCGGCGGATCGCTGTTTCGATCACGCGCGTGTAGGCCGCGGTGGTCGCGATCACGCTTTTCTCCCGATCGTCGCGCTCCACCGGCGCGATCGGCGCGCCCACCGAGAGCACCAGCGACTCATCCGCCCGCCTGGTAACAAACATCGGCAGTGTGATCGCCCCGGTGCGTAGCGCCAGAGTCGCCGGGCCGCGCGGCGCCGGCGCCTTCAATCCCAAAAAATCGACCGTCACGTCGCCCGATTTGAATTCGTCGGCAATCATCAAGACGATGCGGTTGTCGCGCAGCGCCTTGAGAATGTCGCGCACCGCTTCGCGGCGCGGCTTGGCTGAAATCGTGTGAATGCCGATGCGCGTGCGATAGCCGTCGATCAGCCGGGCAAGGCGCTCGTCCGCGGGGAGCTTTCACCACCACGCTGAACGGGAATCCCCCTGCGGCTAGGCGCGCGCCGATCATCGTGAAGCTCCCCAGATGAGCGCTGAGTGCGAGCACACCCTTGCCTTGTTCGAGCGCGCGCCGGATGTGCTCTTCCCCTTCGAGCGCGACCATGGCGCAAATTTGCTCTTTCGAATAATAGGTCACCAGCGTCGTGTCGAGCAGGACGCGCGAGAAGTTGAGCCAAGCGGCCCACACCAGCGCTTTTCTTTCCTTGACCGGCGCCTCGCGGAATACTGATGCGACGTTTTCTTCCATGCGCTGCCGATATCGCCACAGCAGCAGGTAGGTCAGACGCGCAAGGAAGCGCGTGTACCTCAGCATGATCGGCAGCCGCAGGCGCGGCACGACGTGAACCAAGGCCCGCAGCACATACTCGCCGACGCGATAGCGAAAATCATAGAGCAGTTGTCCCCCAGCTGACCTTCCGCTTCTCGGTTCCTCCTCATGTTTCATCTATGGATTTGTTTGGGGCGATTTTCAACCGAAATCAGCGGTCGAGGCGCAACCCTTCCGGAGCAAGGTATGGGGCCTGCGCGCTCGCAATCCGAGGGAGCGCCTCATCGCGAAATGAAACGGCGGCGGCGGAACGAGACCGCCGCCGCCGTGTTGGCGGAGAGATTGCGTTGGACGAGCACTACCGGCCGGCCGCTCGGCGCAAGCGCTGCCTTGTTCTTCGGCTTCGGCGGCTGACCGCCGCGCCGCGCCGTTTGCGGCGGTTCGGAAGCGAGTTGATAAACTTTGGCCGGGGCGCGCTGCGTCAGCGCGGCTTGCGTCCACTCGGCCATCCCACGGCGGAGATAATCGGGATTTAAACCGAGTAATTCACAGACGCTGTCGAAGGCGAAGACGCTGCCGCCGCCCGGCTGCCGCACCCACCCCTCCGCTTCTTCAAACAGCGCCTTTCCCTTGCTGTCGCGCGCGAAAAGATACTTTTGATAGCAAGCAATCGCATCCTCCAAGAGCGCCAGCATGAGCTTCTTTTCCGGCTCCAGGTGAAGCTTGCGCCGAAACGTGTCCAGATACTGCTCCGGCAGCAGCGTATCCGGTTGGAACAACGAGCTAACCCGCTCTTCCATGCTAAGTCCTGTTTCGTAACTCATAAAACCACCTCCCGTTGGGGCACGGCTTGTCTCCCAGTGAATTTCTTTGCCGGTTCACGCCGCACTCGAAAGAGAAGAAGACCCGATTACATCTCTACAGGCCGGCTGTCGCAGCGCCGCAATGGTCGTGCGGCTGAGAACCTCTGTGACGGTGCGTTGCACCTCGCTCCACACGCCGATCATCGTGCAGCGAGGAATCTGATCGCAGCCTGAAGCATGATCCATGCAGGCGTTGACCGCGATTGGACCCTCGATCGCTTCGATGACATCGCAAAACGAGATCGCTTCGGCGGAGCGCGCCAGCATGTAACCGCCGGCCGACCCTCTTTTGGACTTGATCAGTCCTTGCCGGACCAGATCTTGAATAATCTTTTCCAAAAACTTTCGCGGCACCCCTTGGTGCTTGGCGATTTCCGCTATGGAGCTGCATTTTCCCGGCTGCTGATCCGATAGATAGATGACCGCTCTCAACCCGTAATCGACCCGCCGTGGAATCTGCATGAGCCCCATGAAACTACCCCCTTGCTCCGACGATGCCTGTGCCGTCCCGCTCGGTCCGGGTGCGTTCTTGCTGTCCCAGCCTGCCCAGAGAGGAAAGTCCTTGCAGGCGTTGGACGATCGCAGGCAGCTTTTCGTTCACATAACGAACTTCTTCCTCGGTATTGAACCGTCCCAGACTGAAACGCACCGCGCCCTGCAGCCAATCCGCCGGCACCTTCATCGCCCGCAGCACATGCGACGGCTCGGATGATCCGGCGGTGCACGCCGATCCGGTCGAGGCGCAAATCCCGTGTTGGTCGAGCAGCACGAGAATCGACTCCCCTTCGAGATACCGAAAACTGATGTTGGACGTGTTCGGCAGCCGCTCTTGGTCCTTTCCGTTCACCCGGCTGCCTGGACACGATTCGAGCAACAAGTCTTCCAACAGATCGCGCAATTTGCCGATTCGCAATGAATCCTCGGCCATACGCTCAAGGGCGATTTCCGCCGCCTTCCCCATGCCGACGATCGCCGCCACGTTTTCAGTGCCCGCTCGCCGGTTTCGCTCCTGATGGCCGCCGATCATGAACGGCGAAAAGGTAATGCCACGGCGCACGTAAAGCGCGCCGACCCCTTTCGGCGCGTAAAACTTGTGAGCGGAGATGGTCAGCAGATCGACCGGCAGATCTTTAACGGAAATCGGAAGCTTCCCGGCCGCCTGCACCGCGTCAACATGAAAGGGAATGCCCTTCGACCGCACGATCGCGCCGATCTCTTCGATCGGAAAAATGACGCCGGTCTCGTTGTTCGCCCACATGATCGAAACCACTGCCGTGTCGTCGGTGAGCGCGGCGCGCAGCTCCTCCAAATCGAGCGCGCCATCCTGGTTTACACCCAGCCAGGTTATCCGATAGCCCTTTTTCTCCAGGTGCTGGCACAAGCCTAGCACAGCGGAGTGCTCGACCTGCGTGGTTACGATGTGGCGCTTATCCGGGCCGCGCTTCGAGCATGCCGCGGATTGCCGCGTTATCGCCTTCCGTGCCGCTGCCGGTAAAAATCGATTTCGACCGGATCGGCTGCGCCAATTAGAGCCGCGACCTGCGCCCGCGCCTCGGACATTTTTTCGCCGACTTGGCTGCCGAATCGATGAATGCTCGACGGATTGCCGTAAAAGTCGGTGAGAAACGGCATCATCGCCTCGGCCACCTCGGGCAATACCCGCGTGGTCGCATTGTTATCGAAATAGATTTCGCTCGCCATCACCGAATCTCTGACTACTTCCCCTCTACCCCACGCTGCCTTCCAGGCTGACGCCTAAGAGCTTCTGCGCCTCGACGGCAAACTCCATCGGCAACTCTTTGAACACCTGCTTGCAGAAACCGTTGACGATCAGGTTAACCGCGTCTTCGTTCGAAAGACCGCGCTGCTTGCAGTAAAAAAGCTGGTCCTCGCCGATCTTCGACGTGGACGCCTCATGCTCGACCTGCGAGGCGTTGTTCAAGACTTCCAAATAAGGAAACGTGTGCGCGCCGCACTTGTCGCCGAGCAGCAGCGAGTCGCACTGCGAATAATTGCGCGCCCCGCTCGCTCCCTTCATGATCTTGACCAGTCCGCGATAGGTGTTCTGCCCGTGGCCGGCGGAAATTCCTTTGGAAACGATCGTGCTCTTGGTGTTTTTGCCGATATGAATCATCTTGGTGCCGGTATCGGCCTGCTGATAGTTGTTGGTCAGCGCCACCGAGTAAAACTCGCCGACCGAATCGTCGCCCTGCAAAATGCAGCTCGGGTACTTCCACGTGATCGCCGAACCGGTTTCGACTTGGGTCCAGGAAATCTTCGAGCGCTGCGCCGAGGCATTTGCCGCGCTTGGTGACGAAGTTGTAGATGCCGCCCTTGCCTTCCGCGTCGCCCGGATACCAGTTTTGCACGGTGGAATACTTGATCTGCGCATCCTTATGAGCGATCAGCTCGACCACCGCGGCATGCAATTGGTTCTTGTCGCGCATGGGCGCGGTGCAGCCTTCGAGATAGCTCACCGTCGCGCCTTCCTCGGCGACGATCAAGGTGCGCTCGAACTGCCCGGTCTCCGCGGCATTGATACGAAAGTACGTGGACAACTCCATCGGGCAACGCACGCCTCTTGGGGATGTAGCAGAACGAACCGTCGCTGAAGACCGCCGAATTCAGCGCCGCAAAAAAATTATCGGTGTAGGGCACCACCGAGCCCAGATATTTTTGCACCAGCTCGGGATGGTTTTGCACCGCTTCCGAGAACGAACCAAAAATGATGCCCAGCTCGGCCAGTTTTCCCTTGAACGTCGTCGCTACCGACACGCTGTCGAAAACCGCATCCACCGCGACGCCAGCCAGAGCCTCCTGCTCTCTTAGAGGAATACCCAGCTTCTCGTACATCGCCAGCAGCTCAGGGTCGACTTCGTCGAGACTCTTGGGCCCCTCCGACTTGCTCTTGGGCGCCGAATAATAGCGGATCGCCTGATAATCGATCGGCGGATAATGCACCATCGCCCACTTGGGCTCGGCCTCCGATTTTTCCAGCTTCGCCCAGTGCCGGTACGCCTTGAGCCGCCACTCGAGCATGAACTCCGGCTCATTTTTCTTCGCCGAAATGAAACGAATGATCTCCTCGTTCAGTCCCGGAGGAACGGTGTCGGCTTCGATATCGGTGACGAAGCCGTACTTGTACTCGCGCCGGGCGAGATCTTCGACTGTATTTGTCGCTGGTTTCATGATTCTGCTTCCTATTCAATCAAACGGTAAACGACGCGCCGCAGCCGCAAGCTTTCTTCACGTTGGGATTCTGGAACACAAAGCCGGACTGCATCAGCTCATCTTTGTAATCGAGCTCGGTGCCGGTCAAATAAAGCAGGCTCTTCATGTCCACTAACACTTTGGCGCCGTCCCTTTCAAAAACTTTGTCGCTGGTCTTGGGCACGTCGAAATCGACTTTATACTGCAGGCCCGAACAACCGCCGCCGACGACCTTTACTCGGAGCCCCTGTCCCTCGCGGCTATCGGCCGCAATCAGCTCGTTGATCCGCGCCGCGGCGCGATCGGTGAGACTGATTCCCATGGCCATAAATATCGTCCTCCTCCAACTCGCTCAGGAAACTTCTTCCTGCCGCCTGACATCTCCAGCCAAGCGTTTTTGTAGTTTGTTTCTCTTCGCCTTGTAAACCGGCGAAATTTCCCTCAGCCGACGAACTTCCTCGACCACGCGCTTTGCCGTGAAGTCGATCTCCTCCTCGGTATTGAAGCGGCCGATGCCGAAGCGAATCGACGCGTGCGCCAGCGCGTCCTCCAAGCCGATCGCCTTGAGCACATACGACGGCTCCAAGCTCGCCGACGTACAGGCCGAGCCGCTGGAGACGGCAATCTCTTTCAGCCCCATCATGAGCGACTCGCCTTCGACGTAGGCAAAGCTCATATTAAGATTGCCGGGCAAGCGCTTTACCAAGTCACCGTTGACCGAGACGCCGTCGAGCTGATCGAGCAGCGCTTGCCTCAGCCGCTCGCGGAGCGCCGTCAGACGCTCACCTTCGGCGCTCATCTCCAGCCGGGAGAGCTCGCATGCTTTGCCCAGACCGACGATTCCGGCGACGTTCAGCGTCCCGGATCTCATGCCGCGCTCATGGCCGCCGCCGTCGATCGACGGCGCGACTTTGACCTGCGGCCGCGCCGCCCGGACGTAGAGCGCGCCGACGCCCTTGGGACCGTACATTTTATGCGCCGTCAGCGATAACAGATCGATGCCCATATCTTCGACGCTGATGGGAATCTTGCCTACCGCCTGGGTCGCGTCGGTGTGGAAGATGATTCCGCGCTCCTTGGCCCACCGGCCGATCTCCTTGATCGGCTGCACCGTGCCGATCTCGTTGTTGGCGGCCATGATCGAAATCAAGATCGTCTTGTCGGTGAGCGCGTCCTTCAAGCGTTCCACCTCGACCAAGCCCGCCGCCGTCACCGGCAGATAAGTAACCTTGAATCCCTGCTTCTCCAAAATCTTGCAGCTATCGAGGACCGCCTTGTGCTCGGTCACGCAGGTGACGATGTGATCGCCCTTTTGCCGGTACGCCTCGGCCACCCCTTTGATGGCGAGATTATCGGATTCGGTTGCGCCGCTGGTGAAAACGATTTCCCGAGCGGCGGCGCCGATCAGCTTGGCAACCTGCTCGCGCGCGGCATCGACCGCCGCATCGGCTTCCCAACCATAGGCGTGACTCTTGCTCGCGGCATTGCCGAAGCTTTCGGTAAAATACGGCAGAAAGGCGTCGAGCACCCGTCGATCGACCGGCGTAGTCGCGTGATTATCAAGATAAATCGGCGTCTTCACGTTATTTCAATTTCAGACCAATTAAGTCTGATTTCAAGTTAACCAAAAGCACGGGCTTGAGTCAACCCCAAACCTATCAAGTAAATTGCTGAAATCACGGAGGAATAATCTTTGGCCAAGCGACTTCTGGCAGCGCGATCAGGGCCGTTCGAAGATTTCCTTGAGATACTGCCCGGTCGCCGAGGCTGCGGCGGCGGCAATCTCTTCAGGGCGGCCTTGGGCAACCAACTCACCCCCTGCGGCGCCCCCTTCCGGTCCTAGATCGACCACGTAATCGGCATTTTTGATGACGTCCAGATTGTGCTCGACGATCACGGTCGTGTTGCCCAAATCGGTCAGCCGATGGAGCAATTCGAGAAGGGTTTTCACGTCCTCGAAATGGAGCCCGGCGGTCGGCTCGTCGAGAACGTAGAGCGAACGCCCGGTCGAGCGCCGCGCCAGCTCGCGCGCGAGCTTCACCCGCTGGGCCTCGCCGCCGGCCAGGCGGGACGCGGGCTGGCCAAGCTGGAGATAACCGAGACCCACGTCGCGCAGCGCGCGCAGCCGGTCGTGAATCGGCGGCACATTGCCGAGCAGCTCCAATGCCTGATCCACCGTCAGGTCCAGCACATCGGCCACGCTCAGCCCCTTGTATTTGATCGCCAGGGTCTCGCGATTGTAGCGGCGCCCGCGGCACACCGCGCAGGTGACGTACAAGTCGGGAAGAAAGTGCATATCGACGCGTGTCACGCCTTCGCCGGCGCATGCTTCGCAGCGCCCGCCGCTGACGTTGAACGAAAATCGCTCGCTGCCGTAGCCGCGCAGCCGCGCTTCGGGCAATTGCGCAAAGAGCTCGCGCAAATGATCGTAAATTCCGGTGTAGGTCGCCGGATTGGAGCGGGGCGTGCGGCCGATGGGCGTCTGATCGACGCCAATGACGCGCGCGAAATGCTCCCAGCCGACAATTTTCCCGTGCGCGGCATTGTCCGGTTTCGCGACGCGCCGCAAGCGCGCCGCCACGCCGCGATAAAGCACCTCCATCACCAAGGTGCTCTTGCCGGCGCCGGAAACGCCGGTGACGCAGGTCATGGCGCCGATGGGGAACGCGACGGTGAGATTTTTAAGATTGCGCGCGGCGGCGTTTCGAACCGTGACGAACTCCCCGGCGCCGCGCCCGCGATTGGCCGGGATCGGGATCTGCGCCTGTCCCGATAGATAGCGCCCCGTGAGCGAGCGCTCGTCGCGCGCGACCTCCGCCGGAGTTCCCTGGGCCACCACTTCGCCGCCGTGCGCACCGGCCGCGGGCCCCATGTCGATGAGATAATCCGCCGCAAGCATGGTTTCGCGGTCATGCTCGACGACCAGCACCGTATTGCCGATGTCGCGCAGCCGGCCGAGCAGCGCCAGGAGCTTGGCATTGTCCTTTTGATGCAAACCTAGGCTGGGCTCGTCGAGAACGTAGAGGACTCCGGCCATGGCCGCGCCGATCTGGGTGGCAAGGCGCGCGCGCTGCAGCTCGCCGCCCGAGAGCGTGATCGTCGGCCGGTCGAGACTAAGATACTCGAGGCCCAGGTCGGCCATGACGCGCAAACGCCGGAGCATCTGGTCGATGATTTTTTGGCCGACGATCCGCCGTTCTTCGCCGAGCGCAAGATGAGTGAAAAATTCCAGAGCGGAAGCGATCGGCCACGCGCTGATTTCGACAATGTCGCGCCCGCCGACTTTCACCGCCCGGCTCTCTCTCCTGAGCCGCGCCCCGCCACACTCAGGACAGGGCGTCGCCGCGCCGTCATCGTCCTCGGCCTTGGCGCGCCCGTCCGATTTGACGACCGAGCCCAAGCCATTGCAGCCTGGGCAGGCGCCTTCGGGGCTGTTGAACGAGAACAGTCCGGGGGTAATCTCGGGCAGCGCCGCGGCGCAATTTGGGCACACCGATTTGAGACTGAACATCAGCTCGCGCTCACCTTCGCTGCCGTCGAGCACTTGAACTGTGATCATCTGGCCGCCATGACGCGCCGCCGTTTCCAGCGAATCGGCGAGCCGCTTCTCGATGCCGTCGCGCACCGTCAGCCGATCGATCACCAGATCCAGCCGCCGCGCGGCGCCAACATCAGTTTCGTCGCCGAGCTCACGCATCTCACCGTCGATCAGCACGCGGGCAAAGCCCTGGCGCGTGTAGTCGCGCAGCCGCAGTTGCGCATTCGCCGGCGATAACAGCGGCACTGGCGCCAAGATCACAAGCCGTGTTTGCGCCGGCAACGCAAGCAATTGATCGACAATCTGCTCGACGGTATGGACTTTGAGCGCGCGGCCGCAGGCGACGCAATAGAGATCGCCGGCGCGCGCGAAGAGCAGGCGCAGATAGTCTTGAATGTCGGTCAGGGTGCCGACCGTCGAACGGCGACTGGCAAGGCCCGGTTTCTGCTGGACGGCGATGGTGGGCGACAAGCCTTCAATGCTGTCGACGTCGGGCTGCTCCAAACGCTGAAGAAGCTGCCGCGCGTCGGCGCCGAGGGATTCGAGATAGCGCCGCTGGCCTTCGGCGTAGAGCGTGTCGAAGGCCAGCGACGATTTGCCGGAGCCGGACACGCCGGTGATGACGACCAAGCGATCGCGCGGAATTTCCAGGTCGATGTTCTTGAGATTATGAACCCGCGCGCCCTTGATGACGATGTTGCCGGCCATGGCAGGCCTATTGAGCTTCGAACTCCTCGAGTTTTTCCTCGACCAGCGCGCGGTACTCTTTGAGCTTGGCGTCCGAGTTGGCTTCGAACCGGAGCACCAGGGCGGGCTGCGTGTTGGAAGCGCGAATCAATCCCCACCCCTCGGGAAAACGCACCCGTACGCCGTCGACATCGATAACATCGTAGTGCTTGCGGAAATATTCCGTGGCTCTCTCGGCGATGATGAATTTTCGTTCATCCGGGCAGTTGACCCGAATCTCGGGAGTCGAAACGCTCCGCGGCAAATCGGCAAGTAAGGCCGACAGAGGCTTGCCGGAGTTGGCGAGAATTTCGAGCAGACGAAGCGAGGCGTAAATCGCGTCGTCATAGCCGAAGTAGCGTTCCTTGAAAAACATATGGCCGCTCATCTCGCCCGCGAGCAGCGCCTCGGTTTCTTTCATTTTGGCCTTGAGCAGAGAATGGCCGGCTTTCCACATGATCGCCTTACCGCCGTTCTTGGCGATATCGTCGTAGAGGCGCTGCGAGCATTTCACCTCGGAGATGATCGTCGCCTGGGGATGGCGCTTGAGAACGTCGCGCGAAAACAGCACGAGCAATTCATCGCCCCAGAGAATATTGCCCTGCTCGTCCACGGCGCCGATCCGGTCGGCGTCGCCGTCGTATGCGATGCCCAGGTCCGCCTTCTCCTTTTTCACCTTGTCGATGAGCATCTCGAGATTTTCCGGCATCGTCGGATCGGGGTGATGGAAGGGAAACTTTGGGTCCGGCTCGCAGGCGATCTCCCAGACCGTGCACCCGAGCCGCCGGAACACCGGCGGCGCCACCGGCCCGCCGACGCCGCTCCCGGCGTCGATGACGACTCTCAATGGCCGCGAAAGTTTGCGCACATCGTTGGACAAATATTGGTGATACGGCGCGACGATATCGTAGCGTTCGACCTTGCCGCCCGGTCGTTCGCGGAAATCGCTCCGCTCCATGGCGGCGCGGATGTCCTGGATCTGTTGGCCGTAGAGCGTGTCTTTGCCCAGACAGATTTTGAAGCCATTATACTCGGAGGGATTGTGGCTCGCGGTAATCTCGATGCCGCCGTCGACGTCGAGATGGAAGAGCGAAAAATAAAGCAGCGGCGTCGGGCACACGCCGACATCGTAAACGTGCAGGCCGGCCGAGACCATGCCGGCGATCACCGCATCGGCGTAAGCATCGGAAGTCGTGCGGCAGTCGCGACCTACGGTGACCCGCTTGCCGCCGCGCGCCGCGATCGCGCTGCCGTGCACCTTTCCGAGCAGCAGCGCAAACTCACTGTCGAAATCTTTCTCCGCCAAACCGCGGATGTCGTATTCGCGAAATATCGACGGGTTCATGGCGCCTTTCGTTTTTCCTTTTGGCGCGCCAGGCGAGCGGCCAAGACAATCGCTTCTTTCATGCTGGTTTCGTCCGCCTTGCCGGTGCCGGCGATATCGTAGGCCGTGCCGTGATCGACCGATGTCCGAATAAACGGCGGCCCGAGGGTCAGCGCCACGCCGCCGAAAAAATGATGCAGCTTGAGCGGGATCAGCCCTTGATCGTGATACATGCAAACCACCGCGTCATAGTCGCCGCGCGCGGCGTGATGAAACAGGCTATCGGCCGGGAACGGCCCTGCGGCGGCGATGCCTTGGCGCCGCGCCTGCTTTACCGCCGGAGCGATCACCTCGATCTCCTCGTTGCCGAAGATCCCTTCTTCCCCGCCGTGCGGGTTGAGCGCCGCCACGGCAATGCGCGGGCGCGCCATGCCGAAGAAGTTCTTAAGCCCGCGCTGGGTCAGCTCCAAGGTGGTGCGAATATTCTCCACAGTCAAATTGCGCGCCACTCGGGTAAACGGAATATGTCCCGTCACCGGCACGACGCGCAGTTGGGCGCCCATCAGCATCATGCGGCACTCGGGAGTGCGGCTCAATTCGGCCAGTAGCTCCGTGTGGCCCGGATAGTTGTAGCCCGCATCGATCAGAATGCTCTTGCTGATCGGCGCAGTGGCGATCGCGTCGGCGACTTTTGAAAGCGCGAGCCGGGCCGCCACGCGAATGTAGCGGAAAGCGCCGTGGCCGCCGGCTTTGGACGGGTGGCCGGGGCGCGATTCCCGGGCGCTTAGCGCCGACAGCGAGCAAACCACATGCGCGCGCGGATGGTCGAGCATCGGCAGCAGTTGTTGCCCCGGTTGCCAGCAAAGCAGATGGGGATTTCTCCCGCGCCCACGGGCGCGCTCGAGCACGCCCCAGTCGCCGAGCACCAGCAGCCGGCAGATTTTTTTGATCGCCGGATCGGCGAGCGCCTTGAGAATCACTTCCGGACCGATGCCCGCCGGATCTCCCATGGTGACGGCGATGATCGGTTTACGCGCCATGAATGTGGAGATTTAGGCGCCCGAATGCCGCGGCGCTTCACCGGCGCATGAGAATTGGACGACAAGGAGCTACGGTTTCTTGGAGGAAAACGGATTCAAAGAATCGAGGATGCTGCCTTTGGACTCCTTCGGCGGCGGCGCAAAAATATCCGGCGTCTCCTCCACCGTTTCAGTCGTGAACAGCGGCATGCCGAGCACGCTGACGACGCTCTTTCCCTTGAGCGGACTGTTCGGGTCGCCTTCTTCCTCGAAGGGAATTTCCTTGACGACGTAGGAGAACGGATTGAGATAGCTCAAAAACGAGCGGTCTTCGCGGCGCGTGGAGCGGGTCGATTTCGCCATCAGGGTGTCCACCGTGCCCTCTTTGGAATCCTCGGGCTTAAAGACTACGCCGGCGACTTTGATGTCCACCCTGTGCTTGCGCCGGAGATCGGTCTTGACCCACTTGGCGAAGCGCTCTTCGAGCGCCTTGTTCATCAGCTCTTCTTTGATCCGCGGCGCCACGGTGGCGAGCGGGACCGGACTGCCGGCGTCCCTCGCTTCGAGCTTGACGATATGAATGCCCATGCTGGTGCGGAAAGGCTCGCTCACCTGGCCCACGGAGAGCTTTTGAAACGCGACTTCCTCGATGCCGGCAATCAGGGTGCCGCGGTTTACCCAGCCGATCTCGCCGCCGTCGGCCTGCCCCGCGCCTTGGGAATGCTCGCGCGCCAGGGCGGCAAAGTCTTCACCCGCGGCGATGCGCCGATAAAGCTCCTGCCCCTTGGTCATCGCCGCCTGCGCGCGCTCGGCCGAAGCGTTTTCCGGCAAGGACAGCAGAATGTGGCGGATGTTGGCGCGGTCGCCGGTGCGAAAATTTTTCGCGTTGAGCTTGTAATACCGCTCCACGTCCTCGTCGCTGATTGTGACCTTCCTTCTCACCTGCCGGTCGATGAGATCGCTCTTCTCGATCTCCGCTTTGACCGAAGCCTTGTAGGTCGCCAAAGTTTGGTTTTCCCGGCTGAGCGCCGCTTTGAGGTCTTCTTCGGAGAGCCGGTTGTTCTTCTTCACTTGGTCGATGTAGCGCTGCACGTCGGCGTCGGTGACGACGATCCCGGATTCGCGCACTTCCGCTTCGAGCAGTTTGTCGGTGACGAATTGCTCGAGCACCTGGCGGTCCTGGGCGCCGATGTCCTTTAAACTGCCGACAGGAAATCCGCGGCCCAGCTTGGCCTTCGAGTAGGCGTTGATGTTCGACAGGGTATACGGCTCGCCGTCGATCACCGCGATGAGCTGCTCGATCACCGTGGCGAAGGCGCCGTTCGCGAGAGCAACCAGAATCAACAGCGAAATGATGGAAATGGCGCGTCTCAGCATAAGCATCTCAGCTGAAAGGATCTCGACAGAACATGCCAAGAGGTATCACACCCGGCGAAAAAAGCCAAACCAGCGGCCGCGAAAAACCGGCTTTCTACCGCTTCGCAGCAAACCTGCTCGACCACCGCTCGGCTACGTCGGAGCGGACAAAAGCGCGTGCGAAAGTCCTCGCGCCCCCGAGCTTTCTCCAACCTGGCGCAGCAGATCGGCGACCTCGTCCATCAGCGCCGACCATTCCTGGCTCTTCGGCGTAAACGACAGGCGGCCGTCGGGCGACAGGCGAAAACGATTTTTTTGCTGGTGAATCAGCTCCAAGAGCTTGTCGACTTTCATCGGCGACTCGGCGTGGAACAGTAAAAAGACTTTGCCGTCCGTGACGCTGATTTGCTGGACCATAAATTGTTTGAGCACGCGCCGCAGGCTCATCACCAGAAATAAGTTTTCGACCACTGTGCCGTACGGCCCGAAGCGGTCTTTGATCTCTTCCTTCAGCTCTTCGAGCTCCTCGGCACCGCGCGGCGTTGCCAGCCGTTTGTAGAAATAGAGCCGCTGGTTGGCATCGGGAATATAGTTGTCGGGAAAGTACGCCGGTATGCCGAGGCGAATTTCCGGCTCCACTTCGGGCAGCACTTCTTCGCCCTTGAGCTCCTTGACGGCGTTTTCCATCATCTCGGTGTAGAGCTCGAAGCCCACCGCCGTGATCTGCCCCGACTGCTGCTCGCCGAGCAGATTGCCGGCGCCGCGGATCTCGAGATCGTGCAGCGCGAGCTTGAAGCCGCCGCCCAGCCCGTCGATCTCCTGCAGCGCGCGCAGCCGCTTCTCGGCGTCCGGCGTGATCGCCTGCGCGCCGGGGATCAGTAAATACGCGTAGGCGTGGCGGTGCGAGCGGCCGACCCGGCCGCGCAGCTGGTAGAGCTGGGCCAAGCCGAACTGATCGGCGCGGTTGATGATGATCGTGTTGGCGTTGGGAAAATCGAGGCCCGATTCAATGATCGCCGAGCAGACCAGCACCTGCGTCTTGTTCTCGAAAAAATCGAGCATGACTTTCTCAAGTTCCTTGGGCCGCATCTGGCCGTGCGCCACCGCCAGTTTTGCCTCCGGAATTAGATCGGCGAGCTTCAGCGCCAGGCGCTCGATGGTCTCGACCCGATTGTGAAGAAAGAATACCTGCCCGCCGCGCTCGAGCTCGCGCAGCACCGCGTCGCGAATCAAGCGCTCGTCGTAACGGGTCACGTAGGTTTGGATCGCCAAACGGTCCACCGGCGGCGTCTCGATGATGCTCAGATCGCGGATGCCGACCAGCGACATATGCAGAGTGCGCGGAATCGGCGTCGCGGTGAGGCTCAAGACATCGACGAGCTGGCGCATTTTTTTGAGCCGCTCCTTGTGCACCACGCCGAAGCGATGCTCCTCGTCGACGATCACCAGCCCCAGATCCTTGAACTCGACGTCTTTTTGCAGCAGGCGATGGGTGCCAATGACGATATCGACCTTGCCCTGGGCGGCTTCTGCCAAGATCTGACCGACCTCTTTAGCCGTCAGAAAGCGGCTGACCATCTCGATGCGCACCGGGTGATTGCGGAAGCGGTGGCGAAACGTCTGCAAGTGCTGCTGGGCCAGGATCGTAGTCGGCGCCAGCACGGCAACCTGCTTGCCGCCTTCGACGGCGAGAAACGCCGCGCGCATGGCCACTTCGGTCTTGCCGTAGCCGACGTCGCCGCACACCAGCCGGTCCATGGGTTTTTTGCCCTGCATGCCGGCAAGCGTCTCATCGATGGCGCGCTGCTGGTCGGGAGTCTCTTCGTACTCGAAGGCGGCCTCGAACTCTGTGTACATGGTGTCCGGTGCGGCGAAGGCCGTGCCCGCCCGCGCCTCGCGTAGCGCGTAGAGCTGGACCAGCTCTTCGGCCATGGCGAAGATCGACTTGCGCGCCTTCGCCTTGACCTTTTCCCAGGCCGTGCCGCCGAGCCTGTCGAGCGCCGGCGCGGCGCCGTCGCCCCCGATATATTTCTGCACCATGTTGATGCGGTCGACCGGCAGGTACATGCGGTCGCCGCCGGCATATTCCAGGTGCAGGAATTCGCCCTCGACGTCGGCGACCTTCATGAACTTGAGACCGCGGTAAACACCGATGCCGTGGTCGAGATGAACGACGTAGTCGTCCTGCTTGAGCTCGCTCAAGCTCGTCAAAAAATGGCTCGGATATTTCTTCGCGACGGCCGCCGGCTGGCGCTTGCGCGTGCCGAAGATCTCATCGAAAGTGAGCAGCACCAACCGCGCTTCCGGCAAACGAAAACTCTGATGGAGCTGCCCGCACACGATCGCGCGGTTCGGCCCGTCGGCGAGCAGCAACTCGCGCACGGACCGTTCGCTGAGCGCCGCTTGCAGGTCGTAATGGCCCAAGAGCTCGGCCAAACGGCCGGCATCGGCGCGGGTCGGCGCGGCGAAGATAATTTTTTCGCCCCGCCAAGTTTTCAATCGGTCGACCAGCGGCGCCAGCGACGCCTCCTTGCCGTGCAGGGCGGTTTCTTGGCGAATGTCCGTAGTCAGGTAGGATTCCACGGTCAAGGTCGTTGCCTGCGCCTGGTCGGAGACGGCCATGACGATCAAGGATTCGCCATGGACGACGGAGAACGGCGCGAGCGCATCGCGCCATTGGTGCTCGTTTAAATAGAGCGCCTCGACCGGCGCCACCAACCGGTGCTCCTCCTGGGCATTGCGATGGCGTTCCCAAGCGAGCCGGCCGAACCGCTCGGCTTCCGCCTCTACGCGATCGACGCCGTCGAGCCAGATCAAGGTCTCCGCCGGCAGATAGGAAAACACCGGCGCGAGCTCCGGGCAGAAATACGGAACCAGAAACTCCATGCCCGGATACGGGATGCCGGCGCGCAGCGACTCGATCAGGCTGTTTTTCTCGCGCCGGTCGACGTCCAGCTCCAAGGCGCGCTGATCCAAACGGCGCAGCGCCTCGTCCAACCCGCCGCCTTTGAGCGAAAATTCCTTCATCGGCAAGAGCAGCATCTCTTCCTGGAGCCGCTCGCTGCGCTGGCTCGAAGGATTGAACTCGCGGATCGAGTCGAGCCGATCGCCGTCGAACTCCAGCCGCAGCGGCCGCCCGTAGCCGGGCGAGAACAGATCGACGATGCCGCCGCGCACGCTGAAATCGCCGCGCTCCTCGACCAGCGGCACGTTCTGAAAGCCCCACTGGACCAGATGTTCGAGCAGCGTTTCGCGCGCCAGATCTTGGCCCGCGACCAGATAGAGATACGACCGGCGCAGCGCTTCTTTGGCAATCACCCGCTGCATCAACGCCGCCGGACTGGCGATCAGAATCGGCGCGGGCTCCTCCACCAGCTTGTACAAGCCTTCGAGCCGCCCGGCGATATTCTCGGGATGGGGCGAAAGGTTTTCGAACGGCAGCACTTCCCAGGAGGGGAAAAGATGCACGCGGTTCTGCAGCGGCGTCGGCCGCGGCTTCGGCGCCGAGAAAAAAATTGAGATCCTCGTAGAGATTTTCGGCGTCGCGCGCGCCCGGCGTCACGATCAGGATCGGGCGGCGCGCCCGCGCGGCGATCAAAGAAAGCACCAGCGCGCGCGCGCCGCCCTGAAGGCCTTGAACACGCTTGCTGCCGGTCCACGTTCCGTGGAGAAAACGGTCCAGCCGGTCGGCGAGAGCCACGGCGCTCATGAGAAGAAACTAAAACGCTGCAATTTGATTTTTGGAATGCTCGACGGCGCCGGCGCGACCTCTGCGACTTCCGCCGCCTTGGCCCAGGCCTCGGCACCTTGGCAAAGATCCTTCACATCGACTTGCAAGAATGCCGGTTGATAGTTTTCCAGGCGGATGAGCGCCTGGTAGATCATCCGCACCGGTCCCTTGATCTCGGTAAAATCGCGGAACAGGCGAAATGCCGCAGCCAGACCGATCAACCCCTCGAGAAAGGGCTTATTCTCGTCGGCGGTGTCATGATAAAACCCTTCCAGAACTTCGTGCGATTCGAAGAATTTCCCGCCGTTGAATAGATCGATGCCGTCTCGCAGCCGAGCGTCCATAAAATTTGCCGTAAACAAAGCTAACAGCTTCACCAAAGCGCCTCAAGATTGGCGCAGCGCTCAGTTCAATTGCCGGCGGCCCACAAGCGCTTGTCGTAGTTCGCCACGGCGCCGACCGAAGCGATCCAGATGCAAAGATCGGAGACCGCGAGCAGGACCGTGGAAAGGCCGAAGGAAAAAAGATAGTCGCCGGTCCAGTCGTGGAACAGGCCGCCGAGGAACGAGCCGAGCGCGCCGCCGACGCCCACCGCGACCGTCGAGTAACCGAGGATCGAGCCGAAACCTTTGCCGGAAAAAATATCGGCGGTGAGCGCCGAAAAGATCACCGCGCGCGAGCCGAAGCCGATGCCGAAAAAAATCACGTAGACGTAGAGCAGCCAGGCCTGGCTCGGATCGCGCAAGATCATCAGCGCGCCGACGCCGATGACCGTCATGGCGATATTGAGCGTGTAGGCGGCTTGCTTGGACAGCCAATCGGCGATGAAGCCGAAAATCACCCTGCCGAAGCTGCTGGTGATGCCGGCAAGACCGAACACCGACGCGGCGAGAAACTTGCTGAAACCGACGTCGACCACGTGGGCGACCTGATGGGTGACGATCACCGTGGTGCCGCACGCCGCGGCGATGCGCGAGATGAAGAGCAGCCAGAACTGCAAGCTCTGGAGCGCAAGTTTTGCCGTCCACTGATTCGAACCGGCTCCACTCTCGACGTGATGGCGGGCATGGGCACCGCTCAAGCCATGGCCGTGCGGCCCGCGGCGGTAGTAAAGACCGACGATCGGCAGCATGCCGATCGCCACCAGCGCGGCGAAGATCTCGAAGGACCGCGCCCAGCCGTAACTCGAGATCAGCCACTCGCTCAGCGGCGCGAGCAGCATGATGCCCACTCCCGAGCCCGCGTAGACAAAGCCGATGGCCGAGGCGCGCTTGGTGGAAAACCATTCCGAGATCAAAAAAATGTGCGGCACCATGCCGGTGAAAGTAAAGCCGACGGCGAGGATGATGCCGAAGCAAATGTAGAGCTGCCAGAGCTCGGAGACGCGGCTGCTCAGCAGCAGACCTGCCGTCAACGCCAGACAACCGGCGAGCGTAATTTTTTTCGTGCCGTAGCGATCGAGCAGGTGACCGACCACCGGCGACAGCAGCGCGTCGACGGTGAGCAGGATGGAAAAAATCCCCGCGGTCGCGCCGCGGCTCCAGCCGAAGGTATCGAGCAAAGCGACGTTGAAGACGCCGAACGAGGAATGCATGCCGCGGGAAACGCCGAGCACGACGAAGGCGACGGCAGCGACGAGCCACGGTGTGGGTGAGAAGCGCATGTTGCCGAGTCTTGGTTTTCCTTAACAGACGCCATTCACAGGCACAAGGAAGACTGTGATTCATTCTCAATCCGCCATGAATTTGAAGATCGGGAAAGATTCCTCGCTGTGCTCGGAATGACAATGAACAAGCGATCCGCTCGAACGAAGTCAGAAATCTTTCCCGAATGGAACGGCCACGTTGATCCGGCGAAAAGATTATTGAAGGAACGCGTGACTGCGGCTACTTTATCTTGTCTTTTTCCGGAGCAGCGCTTATTCTGTGCGGGCCGCTTATGAAATCCTTGCGCTCGCTGGTTACTTCGGCGCTTTTCATTGCCGCCTGCGCCTCGTTGAACTCGCAAACCGACTTTCTCGCCGGCCGGCGTGCGCTGTTGCGCGGCGAGCCGGAGAACGCTCTTGGTTATTTCGACCGGGTGGCGCAGAGCGATCCCGCGTTCGTTTCCGATTCGGTGTCGCCGCCCAAAAACATCTGGACCTACGTCGGCCGCGCCCACTACAATTCGGGGCGCTACGACGAGGCGCGCTCGGCATTCGAGAAAGCGCTCAGCCAGCGCCGCGACGATCACGTGGCAAGATTGTACCTAGGCTTGACCTTGCTTCGTCCGGCCGCGCCGACCGCGCCGGCCAACGCTTTCCGATTGCAGGAAGTCACCTTTGCGCTGCGCGAAGGCGTCGAACCGAAGCGCGTCGCGGCGCTGGCGCGCGAACGCGGCGTCAGCTTCGACCTCACTAAGGAAACCGAAAGCCAACTGCGGAGCGCGGGCGCGGATAATTTTCTCGTAAGCGAACTGCAGAGCCTGCGCGCCGGGCGCAAAGAGCAAATCCAATGAGGCGCGCCGCGCCCAAGGCGCCAAGGAGCTCGGCGCTGCCCTTTCCGGCCTCAGCGAGTGGTTGAACGACACCATCGCCTATGCGCCCCAAGGAAAGTTCTGGGACCCGTCGCAGGAAATTCGCAAGCAGATTCAGCTCACCATGAAACAAGTCGCCGCGCCCGCCGACTGGGACGCGGCCATGGGGAACGCGGAATGGCTCGGATATCGGCTCGAGGAAGAAAGCGACCGCGCGCGCCGCGACGAGCGCGCCGAGCGCGAACGACAGTTGAGACGCTAACCCAAGCTTTCATCGTCCGGAACACTCAGAAGAATTCAGACTGGCTGCGTTCGCCTGATTAGCATTGGACCGGATTGCCGAGGACTTTCTCCGCGTTGCATGCTCTTTTGGTCTGGTCGATTTCCCGTTGCACGTCCTCGTTGGCGGCATCGAGGCCTCTGGCCTTTTCCAGCTCGGCCAAGGCCGCGGCATAGTTACCCTGTTCGCGAAAAGTTTGCGCGCGGCCGACGTGGGCCAGGACCCGCGTTTTTGCCTGCTCGGACAACACGGGAGACTTGACGGGCGGCGGCTGGACCGGCTTGATCGGCAGCGGCTCGATCGGTTTGACCGGCGCGGGTTCGATCGGCTTCACCGGCTGCGGCTCCGGCGCCTTGCGGCTCTCCTTCACGACAAACGCCAGCGCAGGGCTGGAGATATTGTCCGCGCGCGCGACCACTTCGATCTTCCCCGGGCGCCGCGCGATCAGCTCGCCGCGCTCGGTGAGCGATGCCACCGTCCGATCGCTCACGCGCCACTCGATCGCGCTCGATAAATATTTCTCGCTCCTGTCCGAATATGTTCCTCTGACCCGCAGCGGGATTTTCTCGCTCGCGACCAGCTCCTGCTTGCTCGAATCGATCTGCAGTCCCACCAGCCTCGGCATGGGCGCCGGCTTGGCCGGCGGCTCGAGACTTTCGACGCCGAGCGTCCACTCCGCGCTCTCGACGCCGGCGATCTTGGCGATAATGTTGGTTGTGCCGGCCTTGAGCCCGGTTACTTCGCCGTGATCATCGACTACCGCGACCCCGGTGTTACTGCTCAGCCACTCGACGCCCGCGCTGAGATCGCTTTGCGATCCGTCGGAGTACTGTCCCTTCAATGTCAGCTTGACGGTCTCCGCCGGCTTGATCCGGTTGCGCTTTCCGCTTACCGCCAGGCGGGTCAAGCGCGGCGCCGGAACATTTTCGTAAGTTTTCGCCTCCGGCGGCGCGGCAGGTGTCGGCGCCGAACCTGACCAGTCTTGCCGCATGATGAAGAAGCCGGCCGCGAGCACGAGCGCGCCCAGCGCCGCTTTCGGCCAGTGAAGCGTGATCCATCGGAAAAATTTACCTTCGACGCCGGTCTCGGGCGGTTCCGCGCGTTCCATTGGCCGGACTCTCTCCGGCTCCAGTGGACTGAGCAGAGACTTGAGATCGGCGATCAACAAGCGCGCCGCCGGATCGTCGGCGGAACCGTCCCAGCGCGTAAGATCGGCGGCTTGAATGGCGCGGAAACCAATCGGCGGCTCGACCGCGTTGATCAACACCGGTATCAGCGTTTTATTTAACCGGCGCGCCTCTTCGGCCTCCTCGGCCACCCACGGGCTGGTCACGGAATGGCGCGACCAAAGCACCATCATGCAGCGCGTATCGTCAAGCGCTTCTTCGAGCACGGTGCGCCACGTGCGGCCCGCCGGTATGCGCCGGTCCCACCACACGTTCCAACCCGCCGCTTCGAGCAGCGCCGCCAGTTGCGCCGCGCGCTCACGGTCCTCGTTCGCGTAGCTGATGAAAATATCGGCCATCGTTCGAAACGCGCCCTTGCTCAAGATCTCGGAGAGCACCCCGATTTTAGCAAATGACGGATAAATTGTAATCGCGAATTATCGACAAAGTTCCGAGGCCGGGCCGCGACCGTTCAACGGCCGCCGCGATTTGACCGGCAATCCGCAACGATGATAATTCTCGATCATCCATCCGGCCCGCGAAGGAGCAGAATTCATGGCGAATTCCAGTCTCAAAACCGATGTGTCGATTATCGGCGGCGGCGGCGCGGGAATTCCCGCGGCGATCGAAGTCGCATCGCGCCGGCGGTAAGGCGATCGTCCTGGAGGGCGCCGCCGAATGCGGCGGCACCGCCGCGATCTCCGGCGGCGGCTGCTGCATCGTCGGCACGCCGCTGCAAAAATCTCAGGGCATCGACGACACTCCGGACATGGCCTTCGAAGATTGGATCAAATGGGGCGGCGGCGCGGCCGACGAAGTTTGGGCGCGCTACTATTTGGAGCATACGCTTGCACGATCTTTATCATTGGGCCGAGAGCTGCGGCGCCAAATGGGTCGACATGAAATTTCAGGAAGGCAACCGCGTGCTGCGCTGGCACCGGCCGGACAACAACGGTCTGGGTTTGATGACCGCGCTGATCAAAACCGCCGAGTCGCTGGCCAACGTCACGATCATGACGGCAACCAAAGCCGATAAGCTGCTCACGGAAAATGGCCGGGTGTGCGGCGTTGCCGCCGCGCGCAACGGCGAGACTTCTGGAGATCCGCAGCAAATCCGTAGTCGTCGCCACCGGCGGATTCAACTCCAATCTCGACATGGTTTTGGAGCACCGCCCCGAGTTCAAGAAATTCAAAGTCATGGAGGGCTCCGGTTTCGGCGCCAAGGGTGAAGGCCACAACATGATCCGCGAGCTGGGCGGCTACTTCACCCACATGGAGCATATCTGGTTCTATGTTTACGCCACGCCCGATTATCGCGACCCGCGGCAAAGGCGCGGCCTGGTGTTTCGCATGGTGCCGGGCTATCTCTGGTTCAACCAGCAGGGGCGGCGCTTTCATAACGAATCGCTGACCGGCGGCGCCTCGGCGACGCCGGCGCTGCTGGCGCAAAATCCGCCTCATGCGTGGGCGCTCGCCGACACGCCGATGCTCGAGAAGATCGACGTCGCCGATCCCTACTATCGCCGCGGCGACGTCATCGACCGCGCCAAGGTCCAAGAGCTGCTGGATAACTCGCCGTTCATCAAAAAGGCGGAGAGCCTCGAAGAGCTCGGAAAAAAAACCGGCGTGGAGGATCTCAAGGACTTTCTCGCGGAAATCGAAGAATACAATCGCTGCTTCGATCGCGGCATGGACAAAGAGCCGAAGTTCGGCAAGTCGCTCAAAGGCTCGAAGAAATTCGACGTGCCTCCCTACTACGCGATCCAGATCTTTCCGCTGGCGCGGAAAAACTTCGGCGGTGTCAAAACCGACCTGCGCTGCCGCGTGCTCAATAAATATTTCGAGCCGATTCCGGGCCTGTATGCCGCCGGCGAAGTCGCCGGCATGGCCGGCGGTCACATCAACGGCAAAGCCGGTCTCGAAGGTACCATGCTCGGCCCGTCGATCTTCAGCGGCCGCGTGGCCGGCGCCTGGGCGGCCAACGAAGCCGGCTTCGGTCCGGGCTTCATTGGCAAGCCGAACCGGCCGGAGTTAGATTAGCAAGAATTACGGGACTACTTTCGGCGACTTGAACGACATGACCGAATAGAACGACTTGAACTTGGATGTACCTGGACCTGAATGAGTCAGCGGCACGCCGGCACCTTCGTCTGAAAAATATGACTCCGTTCGCTACTTTCCGCCTGCCGTCTGAGACCTACGATATTAAAAGCGCGCACCGGACGGACGAAGCCTTTTAGATACATCTCTTCGAGCGGCTCCGCCTCGACCAACGCTTCGATGTGATTCAGCGTCTTCTGGTCGGTAAGAATCTGACCGCCCTTGGCGGCTCCACAAAGACGCGACGCAAGGTTGGTGACGTTGCCCACCGCTCCATATGCCATCTGCCCCTCAAAGCCGATATTACCAACGGCCGCATATCCGGCCGCGACGCCTATACCCAAATCGAGGTTGTATCCTTTTTGCAGCCATCCCGCGCGCAACTCCTTTACTCGATCGCAGATCGCCAGGCTCAAACGCACGGCAATCTCCGTATGGTCTTGGCAGGGTACGGGAGCATTGAAAAAAACCATCAGCCCGTCCGCAACAAAATGTTCGACGGTTCCACCGAATTTGAAGATCAGCTCGCCCATATGCGTGTGATAACTTCGCAGGAGCGCCATAACCTCTTCCGGCTCGGCAGTGTCCGAAAAAGCTGTAAAGCCTCGTAGGTCAAGGAATACAGCCGTGATCTCCCGGCGATGGCTCTTGAAGAGATCAGGGTCATCGCTCTTGAGAATGGAATCGGCCAGCTGGGGCGAAAGATAACGCTTGAGGCGGCTCATGCGCTCGATCAAATCCATCTGCTGGCCGACTTTCGCGATCAAAGTCCGGTTCCATTCCTGTAAGGCCTCGAAAGGTTTCATCTCGAGTGCACCTGCGTCTGCGGTTGAGCCCTTCATGTTATCCTCCCACTTTTCAGCTGACAGCCGGAGCGGCGAAATACGGCTTATTTTCCGCCGCGCCCTGAGATCCGTCATAACTGCTTTCCTATTCATCAATGATGGGATGCTCACACTCACCCGTAGAGCAGCTGTTGTGCCAGCTGAAAAAAATGGCGACCGATTTAGACTAAGGTGCTAATCTGACGGGAGAATTTTGGCGGGCGAATTTGAACCTACCCTCTAGGAAACGTCGGAAGATATCTTTAAGGATACATCGAGGTGAAAAAAGTATTCAGCTGATACGCAGCGTCTTGATCAGCCGAGACAAATAGGTTCGTTGAAGCCCCAAGGCTTTGGCAGCAGCAGCACGATTTCCTTGTGACTCAGAGAGCGCTCTTACAATCAACTGACGTCGGTAGGCCTCAATATTCTCGCTATAGGACAAGCTCAGTGAGCGGCCGTGGCAAATCCCGCGCGAAGCGATTGCGGCGGGAAGGTCGTCGGAGAGTCAGTTTGGGACCCTGGCCCAAAACTACTGCGCGCTCAATCGCGTTGGCCAGCTCCCGCACGTTTCCCGGCCAATCATAGCCAAGGAATCTCTCCAAGGCATCCTGGCTGATCTCGTTGAATTTTTTCTTTGTCTCTAAAGAAAATCGCCTCAAGAAAAAGTGTGCAAGCTCAGGAATATCTTCCCGTCTTTCTCTCAAGGGAGGAAGCGAAATTGGCAATAACGTTCAGCCGATAGAAAAGATCGGCGCGAAAACGGCCTTCTTTGACCGCCCCATCCAAGTCGCGATTGGTGGCGGCTATAACTTTCACGTCTACCTCGAGCGATTTCGTCCCGCCAACCCGCTCGAATTCACGCTCCTGGAGAAATCTTAGAAGCTTGGTCTGAATCTCCGGAGTAATATCGCCGACTTCATCGAGGAACACCGTTCCGCCTTGGGCCAATTCGATCTTTCCTTTTTTGAGTTGATCAGCGCCCGTAAAGGCGCCTTTTTCATGGCCGAACAATTCACTCTCGAGCAGTTCTCTCGACAAACCGACGCAATTGATGGCAACAAACGGTTCGGTCCTCCTGTCGCTCCAGTCGTGGATGGCATGGGCAAAAATTTCCTTTCCCGTTCCGCTCTCGCCAAGCAGCAAAACTGTCGACCTGCTACGTGCCGCCTTCTTGGCTAAATCGATAGCCTCATTCATCGCGGCACTCTTGCCGCCAATCAAGTGGTAGCGCTCTCCGATCTGCACGGAGAGGACTTCTACGTCACGTTTGAGCTTTTCGCGCTCCAGGCTTTGCGCACGGCAAGGGCAACATGGTCCGGCTCAAAAGGCTTCGGGATGAAGTCGTAAGCCCCTTCTTTCATAGCCTCGACGGCGCGTTCGATCGTGCCGTAGGCAGTAATCATAATAACGGTGATATCCAGCTCTCTTTTACGAATCTCTTTGAGAATTTCGAGCCCGCTCATGGCCGGCATCTCGATGTCCAAAAGAATGAGCTGTGGGTTCTGTTTTTCCAGCACTTTCAAGGCTTCTTTGCCGTCCGCCGCCGCTTGCACCACGTAGCCAAGGGATTCCAACCGGTCTTTTAGGACCTCGCGGATATCCGGATCATCATCGACGACGAGGATGTTCTCATTAGAGGACTTCATCGAATCACGCTAGAGGGCGATGTGATAGACTTTTTCGATCTTGGCTTTGAGCTCTTCCCACTCAAACGGCTTCAGAACGTATTCATTGGCCCCTTTGGCGATAGCCTCGATGGCCGCATCTCGAGTGGAAGATGAGGTGATAATGATAATCGGGATTTTCTTATCGGTCTTGCGAATTTCCTCGAGCGCTTGGATCCCGCTCATTTCAGGCATCTTGACATCAAGAAAAACTCCGTCGAATTTTTCCTGCGAAAGTTTATTCAACGCCTCCAATCCGGTGTTGGCAGTCACCACGGTGAAGCCGTAAGCCTGCAACCGGTCCTGAATGACCTCGAGAATGTCTTCTTCATCATCAACCAGGAGAACTTTGAGCCCCATCGCCAGCCTTTCAGATCGCCACTGGTCGGTGAGACTTAGACGGCTGCTGTGCAGGCAAAGTGAAGGCGAAGGTGCTTCCCTTGCCTACCTCGCTTTCTACCCAGATCTTGCCGCCATGCATTTGCACTAAGGCCTTGGATATGGCTAACCCGAGTCCGGTTCCTCGACTCTTACGGTTATCGCCTTGCGCGAGCTGATAGAACTTATCAAAGATTTTATCGACCTCTTCGCGCGGAATGCCCGGGCCCGTATCTACAACCGACACTTGCACCCATTCATCGTCCTTTCTTTCGATAACCACGGCCACTTTGCCCTGTGCGGAGGTGAACTTGACGGCGTTGCCGACCAAGTTCATGAGCACCTGTGTGACCTTATCGCGATCCGCCCATGCCGTTACGCCGCCTTCATGGCAAGCGACTTCCAGGTCAATAAACTTGTCAACGACTATAGAGCGGAGACTTTCGATAACTTCTTTAGCCAGGAGCTCCGGTGAAAGAACCGTCGGCCTGATATCGATTCGTCCGGCCTCGATTCGTGATAAATCGAGCAGGTCGTTGATGAGCCGAGAAAGACGGTCTGTGTTCGATTTGATGCGCGTGAGATAGCGGGCCTGCTTTTCATTCAGCGGCCCCGTGAGTCCGTCAAGCATGTTGTCCACGGAGCCCTTGACGGCGGTCAACGGCGTCCTGAGTTCGTGAGAGACATTGGAGACGAAGTCCGATTTCAATTTGTCGAGAGCTCGTAGCCTCTTTTCATAAAGCATCTTGTCCGTGATGTCTTTGGCTAAATGAAGAAAGCCCGTCGTGCTTCCCGCGCCATCCTTGATCGGCGAGACCGCGAGGGCCGCTTCAATGATGACCCCATCCTTCCTTTTCCTGCCTACCTCCAAGTTGCGGATCACACCCGTCTGCTCAACCTTGTTCCGAATTTTTTCTAGATCCTTGGCATGCTCCGCTGGAAGCAGGATAGCCAAGTTTCGTCCGATCGCCTCCTCTTTACTATAACCAAAGATGATCTCAGCGGCGCGGTTCCAAGTAAGGATCCGATCATCCAAGCCCGCAGAGACAACTGCATCGCCGGCATTTTCAACAAGGTTTTCGATATACGCCTTGTCTCGAGTGACCTGATCAAACAGTTGGGCATTCTCTAATGCCATCCCGAGCTGGGAGCCAAAAGCCGTGAGGAGGCTGATTTCTCCTTTTATAAATTTGTGACGCTTGCGGCTGCCGACGACAAGTAATCCAATAACGCGCGTTTTTGACATTACTGGCACGAACGTGGCTGAAATCACGCCCTCTCGCTCCATCGTGCGAGCCTGGAATCGAAAATCCCTCCGAATATCGGGAAAGATTACAGGCTCACGGGAGAGGATCAATCTTAGAATATCGTGAGAAGAGTCGATCGGAATGCGACTGGAGAGAAATTCTCTGGAGGAAAGACCGCGCGCAGCGCGCACGACGAAATCGCGCGTGTCTGGATCCAATACTCTGATATAACCGACGTCGAAACGGAGGATCTCGAGCGATTTATCGAGAGTGTCGTTGACAATTTTCTCGGTATCGAGGGATTGGGTGGCGGTTTCCGCAATCGTCAGGAGCGCCGCAAGTGCCTGGGCCTTCCCACGAATGCGCTCGATCTTTTTGGGAACCACGGACGGCGACCGTTTGCGACTCCCCGTTCTGCGGTTCGATCGCGCCATGATCTTTTATCGCTTCAGAGAACTGGCCCTCCGAGGTCAAAATTCTTTCGTTAGATAAGGCACCAACTGGCGTGCTTATCGCTCTGTGCCCAGATCCTGAGAATTCCTCATCAACATTAGCGGGGTCATCAGGTTCTCGTGGAAAATCCCGCGCCCAGCACACCGACGCCCCAGACGTTGCTTCCCATTTTCCTGCACCTCGATGCGAAATGACCCGCAAATAGTTCACCCCGGTTTTTTGCGAAAGACAAAGCTCGTTACGCTCTTGCGCTCCTGAACATGGGAGGGCTTCATCCAGTTACGCTCGATGCTTCCTTCGCAGGAAGACATCTCTCATAAGTCGTGGAGGGATGCCGTGTCTCCGGCCCGTAACAGCGTCGGATGGCCGAATCGTTCTTCTCGAACTCTCGCCCGCGTTCGCTCGGCATTTTCAACCCACCCGACGAAAACCGGCGCCGGTTCTTCCTTGTCAGTCTCATTCAAGCGCGCCACAACTTGCATGGCGCCGGTCTCGCTGAGCACGTCTAATAAGAGTTGATTAATCTCCGCGTAATGAGCTATCGATATCTCACCAGGAATTCTTGCTCTCGACGTTTTCGCCGCCTGGTTGAGTCTATCCAGTAAACCTCGTTTAGCTTGTGCTGGAAGACTTTCGAGCGCCTGCAAAAGCGCCTGTTTAAGTTCTTCTTCCTGTGCCATGTTTTGACCTCCGGAGACAACGTGACGCCGCCAGAGCAAAGTTTGAGACGGCCATATGTATTCCACTGTTGAATCCCACCTGTCAAGCCAGGGAATTTTGGAAAATTAGCATGGCTTGATATCGTCAACATGTCCAGGGATCAGGCGTCAGAGATCATGCGCTACCACCGGCGAGGACCGATTGTGGGAAGCTAGATATTTTTCTAAGCTTGCGCTAAGAGGGTTCAAGCCGATGCGCGAGGAAAGGTCTGAAGCGTGCTCTAAACAAGTGATAAAATTTTACCGGATAGAAAACGTTCTTTTCGGATGCCAAACATGGGACTTAAACTTAGAATCGTTGCAATCCTCGTCTTTTCTTTTGTTGCTGCTGGAGATTTGTGGCTCGACTCAATCCGAAGGAAGGCTTTCGGCGCCGAACGCGTCAGGGTAGCACTCCCCGATAAGAGCTTCGGCCAACTTCCTCTCTTCATCGGGATCCGCTCCGGACTATTTAAAGACGAAGGGTTGGAGGTCCAATGGATTCTGATCAGGAGTAGCACCATTGCGCCTGCCCTGATTGCCGGAGAAATCGATGTCGCCGCCGCCGCTGGCTCGATCATGAGAGGCGCGGCGAGAGGCGCGCCTTTGAAGGCGATCTTCTTTCCTTTTTACAAATCGACGTTCGTTTTGGTGGGAGCACCGGAAATCAAGCGAGTGCAGGATTTAAAAGGCAAGGTAATCGGCACAACCGGGCCGAGAAATAGTACTCAAATTGCCGCTAGCATGGTGCTGCAACAGAACGGCCTGAACCCGGATAAGGATGTTACATTTTTTACCGTTGGGGGAGGCGAAACCATCCTCGCTGCTCTGGAGACAAAAATCATTCACGCCATGGCGGTCAACCCCGATATGGCCTTTTTGATGAAGAAGAAAGGGTTTCACGAGCTCGGCTATTTAGCCGATCTAGCGCCGTGGCCTTGGGGCGGATACGCAACGAGCGACTCCAAGCTGCTGCAGGGACGGGACAAGCTAAAACGCTGGATGCGGGCGATGGTCAAGAGCGTTCTTCTGATGGCCAACAATAAAGAAGAGACCATTCGCATTGCCATGGCGGAGTTTGGTTATCCCAGAGACGTAACCGAAGCCGCCGCAAATGTTTCAATGAGGGCCATCAATTCACGAGCGCCGGGCGGAGCGGAGGAGGCAATTCTCCGGCAAAATATTGACCTCACGATCACCGCACCAATGGAACTCAAGGACTCTCCTCCGGTGGCAAAATTGGTGGATTTTTCTCTTCTCCGGGAAGTCTGGAAGGATCTCGGAATCGCCGCGAAGTGATTAAACACGAAGAAAGACGGGTGATCCTTCGAACCACTACGAGGACTAAGGCAAACTCAAGATCAAGATGGTTTGTTAGGAATGAACGCGTCGAGGTTAGAAAATCTCACTGTCTTCGATGGCTGATCTGGCAAAACCCTCCCATAGCGTACGCGGCTACTGCGCGCTATGCACCGCGCATTGCGCGACTATAGCCACCGTCGAGAACGGCCGAGTTACGCGGCTCGATCCCGATCACGATCATCCCAACGGCGGCGTCATGTGCATCAAGGGCAAAGCCGCGCCGGAGCTGGTTTACAACGCCGATCGACTCGATTATCCGCTCAGACGCACTCGGCCCAAGGGCGATCCGGATCCGGGCTGGCAGCGGGTCTCGTGGGAGGAAGCGCTCGACGACATTGCGCGCCGCCTTCTCGATACTCGCGACCGGCACGGCGCCCAGGCCATCGCGCTCGCCAAAGGCACCAAGAGCGGAACATCGGTGGACGACGTCGAGCGCTGGCTCGGCCGCCTACTGCATTTGATCGGGAGCCCGAATTGGGTTTCGACGACCCACGTCTGCAACTGGCACAAGGACACCGGCTTCAGCTACACCTTCGGCTCGAATCTGCCGACGCCGGATCTCGAGCACAGCAACACTTTCCTCCTCTGGGGCCACAACCCGAGCGCGACCTCGCTCATCCTGGCCCACGATATCGTGCAAGCGCGCTCGCGCGGCATGAAAACCGTGGTCGTCGACCCGCGCCGCATCGGCATCGGCGCTCAAGCCGACCTGCTGCTGCAGCCGCGCCCAGGCACCGACGGCGCTTTGGCTCTCGCGTTGATCCACTGCCTAATGGAAGAGAGTTGGTACGACGCCGCTTTCGCGCGTCAATGGACCAACGGAACGTTTCTGCTTAATCCGGGGACGGATCGTCTCGTCACCGAAGCCGATCTTTCTTCCGATGGCGTCACTCAGCGCTACGTTGTGTGGAACGAAACGAGCAGCCAACCCGCGATCTACGATCCGGCGACCGGCACTTACGATGGTGATCGCGTCTTGCCCGCGCTATTTGGCACACGCTCGCTCAAAGGAAAAGACGGCGCGGAAATCCTGTGTAAGCCGGTCTTCGAGCGGCTCGGCGAAATCGCCGCGGAGTTCGCGCCCGAGCGCTCGGAAAAGATTCACTGGGTGCCGGCGCAGAAAGTCTGGCAAACCGCGCTCCTCCTGGCGCACAACCGGCCCGTGAGCATGTACATGTGGAACGGCGTCGGCCAGCATACCAACGCGACGCAGACGAGCCGCGCTATTGCCACGCTCTACGCGCTCATTGGCGACTTCGATCGCCGCGGCGGCAACGTGTCCTTTCCGAAAGTGCCGGTGAACGATGTCGGCGGCAAAGAATTCCTGCCGAAAGAAGCCGGCGCCATGCGCGTCGGCCGGGAACGCAAGCCCCTCGGCCCGCCGGCCAAACCGGGTAACTGCGCGGCCTATGATGTTTTCAACGCCATCCTCGACGAGAAGCCTTATCCAATCAAAGCGCTGCTGAACTTCGGCTCGAACACGATCATGTCCAACGCCGATTCACGGCGCGGACGCGCGGCGATGGAGGCGCTCGAGTTCGGCGTCGCAGCCGATCTCTTCATGACGCCGACGGCGGAGTTGTGCGACTACGTGCTCCCGGCCACGAGTTTTCTCGAGATGGCGAACGTCACCTACGCGTTCGAGCATCGTCCGAACGGCAAAACCCATTTGCAGTACCGCGCCGCCGTCGTCGACCCGCTGGCCGAGCGCCGCCCGGACACCTGGATCATTTTCGAGCTGGCAAAGCGCATGGGATTCGCAGAGCAATTCTGGCACGGCGACATCGAGGCGGGCTACGCGTACGAGCTTCAACCGAGCGGCGTTAGCCTTGAGCAGTTGAAGAGCGCTCCCGGCGGAATTTCGCTACCGGCGCCACCGGTTTTCGAAAAGCATGCCAAGCCGGCCAAAGACGGCCGGGCGCGCGGCTTTGCCACGCCGTCAAAGAAGGTTGAGCTTTACTGCCTCCCTTTTGCCGCCAACGGCATCGCCGCTTTGCCGGAGTACGTCGAGCCGGCGCTGAGTCCGGTGAGCCGCCCCGACATCGCGGTGGATTTTCCTCTCGTGCTGACCAACGCCAAGTTCACCACCTACGTGCACAGCCAGCAGCGCGCGCTGCCGAGCCTGCGCAAGTCCTCACCCGAGCCGAGCGCGGATATTCATCCTGAAACCGCGCGTCACTTTGGCGTTAAGAACAAAGAATGGATGATCGTCGAAACACCGCGCGGCGCGATCAAGGTAAAAGCGCGCGTGACGCAGAACATCGTGCCGGGCATCGTCTGCTGCCAGCACGGCTGGTGGCAGGACTGTAAAGAATTGGAACTGCCTGGCTACGATCCCTACGACACAAGCGGCGCCAACCCGGCAACCCTGATCGGCGCCGATCTGGCCGATCCGGTGAGCGGATCCCTGCCGCACCGCTCTTTTCTTTGCCGCATCAAAACCGCGCAATAACCCTTGTCGGAACGACGCGTCGCACTTTTTCGCGTTTAATGACGATTACGCTTTTTAGCGAGACAGCTTGCTGGGTGGGCAAATTGCGGTGC
Organism: uncultured delta proteobacterium; assembly: GCA_963745035.1. GTDB lineage: Bacteria > Desulfobacterota > Binatia > UBA9968 > UBA9968 > DP-20. The sequence goes on from CAVUVW010000015.1 coordinate 72,901, forward strand.
TTTACAACTTGAGGGCTGCGAAGTCGGCGACAAACATGGCCACCACCGACTGCAACGCCTCGTTCCAGCCTCGCACCAGCGCCTCGGGTGAGCGTTCTGTTAGCGGCACCGATTTCATGTAGCGTTTTTGTAGCACGATGCCGGCATTGGCGGGATTCTCGTTATGTAGAAAAAACTCGATCTCCAGGACGGCGGCGGGAGCGCTCGGGTTTTCTGAAGTCGCCGTAAAGCGAGTTGATCGAGCCTTCCAGAGTGTAATTCGGCCGTGAGCGAACTCGCCGGACCGACGACAAACTTGAACTTGTTCGACGCGGCCAATGCCTTGCGCGTTTCCTCGCTGATCATTACCGCGGGCGAGGATAGAAACTGGTTGTAAAAATCCGCTTCGTACTCCGTTTCCGACATGCGATAAACAAATCCCAGATCCGCATAGCGCGGCGAAATGTGCAGGTTGTACATCGACAAAATCTCGCCGCCGCCGGGGTTGCCGTCCTTGGCGCTGTTGAGCTCGATGACGAAGTAGCGCTTGTTCGGGTAGCTCCGCTCGAAGCTGACGCAAGCAAAACAGAAGAGCGAAACCAATAGAACCCCGTAGCGCGTAAGTCGTGTTGCTCGATTCATCGCTGCATGACCTTTGAAGGCGGCGGCGGCGCGCCGAATAGGGTTTGCGACGGATACCTCTTGGCGCCTTCGGTGATCTCTCTGATATTTTCCGAGACCACGCGCAGATTTTCCATGGTTCTGTCCAGCTCGCGCTGCTGGGTGGCCAGCAAGCGATTGAGCCGCTGCAAGGTTTGGCGCGCCTGCGCGCTGGTCTCCGGCAAATCGTTCGTCACCGTATCGAGCCGGGTCATCATGCGATTTAAACTCGCCGAAGTCTGCGGCAAGTCCGCGAGCACTTGCTCGAGGGGCTTTTCGGCGCGCTCGATGAGCTGGCGCGCTTTTCCCGCCGCGGCGGCGGCATCGGTGAGGCCTGCCTTTAACTCCGGACTGCTGACCAGCGCGTTCAATTGCCGGTTGGTGGCGCGCAATTCAGCCAAGAGGGCGCCGGTCTGATCGCCGATTTTTTCCAGGTTGGCGCTGTCGGCGAGTTTGGTCATCGCCGCCAGCGACTTTTCGACGCTCTCGCTCAGCCGGGAAATGTCGATATCGCCGATGTTTTGTACGATGCGCTCGACGGCCTCGCTCACTTGGGTGATCCGGCTGCGCGTCGAAGGAATGTAAGGGTGGGCAGGCTGCCAGTCGATCTCCAGCGGCGGGTTGCGCTCGGGATCGAGATAGTCGGTTTCCAGATAGGCGACGCCGGTCAAGCCCTGCGGCGCCAGGCGCACGCGAAAGCCGCGGTCGAGCTCGCGCTTGAGCGCCGCGCTTTTCGGATCGTTGACCGGAAACTGAAACATGTTCGACGAGATCGACATGCGCACGAGCACGTACTGGCGCGCGGTGTTGTACTCGGCGCTGGTGAGCGAGATGCGCTCCACGCTGCCGACGGGCACGCCGCGGAACTTCACCGGCGAGCCGACATCGAGCCCTTGCACCGACTCGTCGATGTAGGTCTCGACCAAGGCCTTTTTCTGCAGCACCGTGCCGACGCCGAGGACGATCACGCCGATCACCCCGACCACGATCGCCGTGATGACGAACAGGCCGATCTTAAAGTAACTGAGTTTTTCCACTGCGGGCGCGTTGTCGCATGGTTGGCGGGCGTTTCCCGGCACGGCTACGTTTCCGGCTCGGGCTGGCGCGTGAAAAACCGCCGCACGCGCGGGTCCGGGCTGTGATCGCGCAGCTCTTCCGGAGCGCCGATGGCGATGATCCCCTTCTCTTGTTTATCCAACATTATCACCCGGTCCGCAATCGTGAAGATGCTCGGCAGCTCGTGGGTCACGACAATGAAGGTGATGTGCAGGCTGCGCGCCAGGCTGAGCACCAGTTGGTCGAGCTCGGCCGAAGTGACCGGATCGAGTCCGGCCGAAAGCTCGTCGAGGAACAACAGCCGCGGATCGAGCGCCATGGCGCGCGCGATCGCGCCGCGCTTCTGCATGCCGCCGCTGAGCTCGGCGGGCATGCTGATCGGCGGCACCGCTCAAGCCCACGCGCTGCAGTTTCATCAGGGTGATCAAGCGAATCGCTTCGGGCGGCAGATCGGTGAATTCTTCCAGCGCCAGCGCGATGTTTTCCAGCAAGGTCATCGAGCCGAAGAGCGCGCCGCTCTGATACATCACGCCGAACTTGCGCAGGATCGCCAGCTTCTCCCCGCCGGTCGCCGCGGCGATATCCTGCCCATCGATGAGGATCCGGCCCGCCGCCGGCTGGTAGAGCCCGATCATGTGTTTGAGCAAGGTGCTCTTGCCGCAGCCCGAGCCGCCGAGGATGGCGAAAACTTCGCCGGGATAGACTTCGAAGTTGACCCGATCGAGCACCACGTGTCCGTCGTACGCGGCGCGTGAAATTCTCCACTCGGATGATCGGTTCTGGTTGCGCCGCGTTGGCCATCAAACCCACAAATAATAGTAAACCACGGAGAAAATTCCGTCGGTGATCGCGATCAAGATGATGCCGCTCACCACCGCGCTGGTGGTCGATTCGCCGACCGCGGTCGCGCCGGTGCGCGCCTGCAGGCCGCGCAGGCAGCCGATGCCGGCGACGAGAATGCCGAAGACAAAGGCTTTGACCAGACCGCCGACCAGAGAGCCGTAGCTCACCGCATACTGCACCTGGTGAAAGTACGTGACCAGCGGAAATCCGAGCGAGAGCATCACCACTGCGCCGCCGATCAAGCCGAGCAGATCGGCGAAGACGGTGAGCAGCGGGGTCATGCACACAGCGGCGAAGACGCGCGGCACGATGAGAAAGCGCACGGGATCGAGCCCCATGGTGCGCAGCGCGTCGATCTCCTCGCGCACTTTCATGGTGCCGAGCTCGGCGGCGAAGGCCGAGCCCGAGCGCCCGGCCAGAATGATCGCGGTCATCAAAGGCCCCAATTCGCGCAGAATCGAAAGACCGATCAGATTGGCGATGAAAATCTCGGCGCCAAATTGCCGCAGCGGGGTCGCGGCTTGAAAGGCCATGATCAGACCCAACAGAAAACTGATCAGCGCGACGATCGGCAGCGCGTTAACCCCCACCGTCTCGGCAATCGCCAAGGCATCGCGCCAGCGCACGCTGCGCGGATGGATCGCGGCATGCGCGAGCGCCACGCTCATCTCGCCGACAAAGCTCACGAGAACCTGCACGTCGCGCCAAACCTCGACGGTGGCTTCGCCGAGCTCCACGGTCAGGTTCTTGCGCCGCGAGCGGTCACCCGCGGCCGCAATGGCCGGCTCCGGCGCCCAGTCGTCGAGCAAGCTCGCAAACTCGGGACGCAGCCCGGCGATTTCCAGATGGCCGCCCGCCTTGCTTTGCACTTGCCGGAGATGGACCAGCAGCGCAATCCCGGCGCCGTCGCAGTAATCGACTGCCGAAGCGTCGACGACGGCGCTTTTCGCCTTCGCCTGAATGAGCGCCGAAGACGCCGGGCGCCAAACCGTGCCGGTGGTGGCCGAGTCGAGGCGGCCCGCAAAGATCAGCTTAAAGAGACCGTCGCGCGGCCCGTCAAAGCGCAGATCAACGGAAGAAGTTCTCGCGGCCATGGGCAATGGGCGGAGTCAAGCTTATCGGCCTATTATGCTGGCTCTCATCGCGCGGGTCAACCAAGTTCGGCCGGCGGAGCTTTGCGCGGCGCGCGCACGGTCAGGCTAAGCAAAGCGGAGAGCGCCAGGGCGAGAATAAAGGAAATAAACGACGACGTGTAGCTGCCGGTGGCATCGTAAACGAATCCGAAGAACGGCGCGCCGGCGGCGCCGAAGGCGTGGGTGACCAGAATTCCCGCGCCGCGCACGGCGCCGAGCGACAGCCTGCCGAAATAATTTGCCCAGACGAGCTCCTGCAGTACCCAGCCGCCGCCGAGTCCGACGCCGTAAAGCAAAAAGCCGGCGTATAGGAGCCACGCCTCGCTCGCGGCAAGCGCGAGTCCGAGGCCGACGGCCTGAATCAGAAACATCAGCAAGCTCGAATGGCGAATCTCCATGCGCTCGCCAAGAAAGCCCCAGACCAAGGTCGAGCCGAGCTGAGTGGCGGCGATGATGCTCAGCACCGTGGCGCCCATCGTCGCCGAGAAGCCGATATCGGTCACGTAGGCGAACACGTGCAGATTGAGACCGGCGATGCCGACGTTGACCATGCCGTAGATAAAGCACACGACCCAGAACGTATCGGTGCGGATCACCTCGCGCCAGTGCCAAAGGACTTCGTCCGATGCGATCGGAGCGGCGGCGCCGGCCCGCCGGCGCGTGCCCGGTTCGCCGCCATGCCCGTCAGGCTCGTCGCCGTCGGGTTTGAGGCCGATATCTTCGGGGCTTCGGCGCATGAAGATCAGCGCCGGAATGACGATCAGGATCAACGTGATCATGCCGAAAACCGACCAGGTCCAGCGCCAACCGAGCCAGACAAAAAGCATCGCCGTCAGCGGCGGAATGCACACCTTCGACAAGCCTTGGCCCAAGCTTGCGATCGCGATGGCGCGACCGCGCCGGCGCACAAACCAGCGCGAGATCGTGACGCTCACGACCATGTGGCACATAAAGACGCCGCCGATGGTGATAAACGTCCAGCGCAGGAAGAGAAACTGCCAGTACGAGCTCACTTGGCTGAGCAGCATGAAGCCGGCGCCGGCGACCAGCGCCCCGCCCGCCATGAGCCACCGGCCGCCGTGGCGATCGACCAACGGTCCGACCAGCGGCGCCAGCGCCGCGCCGATGAGGATCTCGCCCGAGCGCAGCAGCGAAAACAAGCCGCGCGAAACGGCCAAGTCCTCGGTCAACGGTTTGAGGAACACGCTGAGCGTGCTCGACATGTGAAACGCGCACGCCAGGTGCGAAAGAAATCCCACGCCGACGATGTACCAACCGTAGAAAAATTTGGGCTTGGGCGATGGCATGAAAGGCGAAAATCGCGCGCCGGCTCAGGAGAATTTTTAAAGTAGCAAGGCCGCTGCGGAAAAGCGAGACGAATTATGGGCGGTTGCGCGCCGCGACGGCGGCGTTATAGAAAAATATGAGCATCCCTGAAGGGAGGATCTGTCTCATGGCGGCAAAAGGCTTGAACCATATCGCGCTCAAAACCCGCGATCTGGAGAAGACCGAAGAGTTTTACACTGCGATACTCGGGATGAAGGTCGCGTTTCGCCATCCGCCCGCCATGCTCTTTCTCACCACGCCGGGGAGCGGCGACCTGATTAATTTTGTAAAGAGCACAGCGCGCCCGAAAGGAACGCAGTCCCTGGAGCATCTCGGATTCAAGGTCACGCCCGCGGGCCTCAAGAAAACCGCCAAGGCGCTTCGCGCGCGAGGCGTCAGGATCGACGGCCGGCGCGGCAAAGCGGCGATCTATTTCCGCGATCCCAACGGCTACCAACTGGAATACTACTGCGATTAAGACGCGCGAGCGGCGCGGGTCAGAATAAACTGAGCTGGTCTCTCGCGGGCCTGCGAAAATGCTCGGTGGTGAGCTTCGGCCAGCGCTCGGTGATACCGGATTTCTTGCGCGCCAGTTGAAAGAGCTCGGCCATCTGCTCGGCGTAGATCCCTTGGCCGCGCATGCGCGATTGGAAATTGGGATCGTTGAGCTTACCGCCGCGAATTTCCCGCACCCGGTTGAGAATCTTATTTTTCTTCTCCGGATAGTTCTGCTCGAGCCATTGCTCGAACAACGACTTCACGGCAAACGGCAGGCGCAGCGCGACGTAGCCGGAGAAGCTCGCGCCGGCCTTAGCCGCAGCGGCGGCGATCGCCGGGGCTTCGGCGTCGGTGAGTCCGGGAATCATCGGCGCTTGCAGGTAGCCGACCGGCACCCCGGCTTCGGCGAGAATTCTTATCGCCGCCAGCCGGCGGGCCGGCCGCGAGGCGCGCGGTTCGAGCAGCGAGGATAATTTGTGATCGAGCGTGGTCACCGAAATCGTCACGCCGACGCAATCATGGCGCGCCAGCTCGGCGAGAACGTCGGCGTCGCGCGTCACCAGAAAATTTTTGGTGATAATGACGACTGGGTTGCGGAACTCGAGAAACACTTCCAGGCAGCGCCGCGTAAGCTGTTTTTTCTTTTCGATCGGCTGGTAGCAGTCGGTGTTGCCGCTGAGCGCGACGAGCTGCGGCTTCCAGGCGCGGCTGGACAGCTCCTTGCGCAGCAGCTCGGGCGCGTCCTCTTTCACCATGATCTTGGTTTCGAAGTCGAGACCCGAAGAAAAGCCGAGATATTCGTGGCTTGGTCTGGCGTAGCAGTAGACGCAGCCGTGCTCGCAGCCGCGATAGGGATTGATGCTGGCATCGAATCCGACGTCGGGGCTGTCGTTGTAGGCGATGAGTGATTTCGAACGGTCCGGAAAAAACTCCGTGTGCGGCGAGGAAACGTCGTCGTTATCCTGTGGCTCCAGGACCGTTTCGATGGACTCGAAGCGGTTCTTCGGATTGCCGGCCGCCCCGCGGCCGCGCACCGGAAACGGCTGCGCCATAAAGCCTCGGCCCTTACGCCGCCGGCGCCGCCGCTTTGGCCGCCGCGGCTTTTTCCGCCGCCGCCTTGGCCTCGGCGGCAGCGGCTTCGGCGGCGGCCGTCGCCTTTTTCTGTTTTGCCAAGATTCGCGATTCGCGCTTCAGCAGTTTCACCTGGCGCTGCAGTTTCTTGATCTTCTTTGCGTCCTTCGATGAAGCGCGGACCTCGGCTTTTTCTTTTTTGAGCTTGCGGATATTCTGTTTGACGGTCGTGAGTACGCTCGCGTCCATGGAATTTTCCTCCCTTTGCAGTTGGCTTTTTGCTAGCATAAATCCCGGAAAAACCAAAATGACCGCGCCGCAAAGAAAACTCGACGCCAAAAAACGGATGCAGCGCATCCTCACGCGGCTGGAGAAAGCGCACTCCGACGCCAAGCTCGATCTCGACTTCAAAAATCCCCTGGAGCTGCTGGTCGCGCTCATCCTGGCCGCCCAGGCGCGCGACGATCTGGTGAACAAGATCACTCCGCAACTTTTTCAAAGCCACCGGACGGCCGCCGATTACGCGGCCGCCACGCCGGCTAAACTGGAAGCCGAGATCGGCAAAATCAACTTTTACCGGAACAAAGCCAGATCGATTCACAATTGCGCCAAGCAACTCGTGGAGCGCTTCGGCGGCCGCGTCCCCGACAATCTCGATGATCTTCTTTCGCTGCCGGGCGTGGGCCGCAAGACCGCCAACATCGTTTTGGGCAATGCCTTCGGTCGGCAGACGATCGGCGTCGATACCCACGTCATGCGGCTTGCCCAGCGTTTGGGCTTCACCAAAGCCGCCGACCCGGATGATGTCGAAGTGGATTTGCTGAAAGTCGTCCCGGAAAAAAAGCGCGTGCGCTTCTGCCACCTGATGCAATACCACGGCCGGCGCATCTGCGTGGCCAAAAAGCCCAAGTGTCCGCAGTGCGTGATCAACGAGCTCTGCCCGTTTCCGGCAAAGACAAAATTCTGACCGTGCGCGGATTCGATCAACGGCTCCGGCACAAGCCGGCGCGCTCCGTTTACCGGTTTCGACCATGCGAACAGGCCCACGTTGTTTCGCGCCGCGCCGAGCAGTAGACTGATGGAATGAATTGTTGAGATTCTTACTCGATCCATGAGCCAACTACTCGCGCCACCTGCTCCCTTCAGTATGATTCGTGAAGTGCGCGGCTTGATCGAACTGCCGCGCCTGCTGCTGCGCTTCCCCGAGCTTGCCCGCCAACCCCGCGGGCATGGCCAGCCGGTGCTGATCCTGCCCGGTTACGGCGCCGGCGATATTTCCACTCTGTTGCTGAAACACTATCTCCGCCTGCTCGGTTATCACGCGCGGGGCTGGGGCTTGGGACGCAACGTCGGCGACGCCGCCGAGCTGCTGCCGAGAATACTCAAGCGCGCCGCCTCCCTGGCGCAGCGCAATCAAAGCAAAGTGCACCTGATCGGCTGGAGCTTCGGCGGTTATCTTGCCCGCGAGCTGGCGCGCGAGCGCGCCGACCTCATCGGCCAAGTCGTCACTCTCGGCACCCCGGTGGTGGGCGGGCCGAAGTATACGGCCTTTGCCCAGTCCTTTCAGCGCCGCGGCATCGACCTGGAGGCCCTCGCCTCGGCCATCGAAGCGCGCAATCGAGTTTCCCTGTGCACACCGGTGATCGCGATCTATTCGCGCCGCGATGCCGTGGTCGCATGGCAGGCGTGCATCGACCACAACGGCGCCAACGTCGAACACGTCGAGGTGCGCACCACCCATTTCGGCTTCGGCTTTTGCCCCGACGTTTACAAGATCATCGCCCAACGCTTGGCCGGCGTCATTCCTGGTCCGCGCAGCCGCTGAGGCAACTCCGGCGCGCCCACCGTGAAATTCTTGTCATGGAAAGCTCCTTCGCTTTTTTGCTCCTCGCCCTCGGCTTGGTCGTCGCCGGAATGATCGGCCTGGTGCTGCCGGCTCTCCCCGGCGCGCCGCTTATCTTCGCCGGCTTGCTGCTCGCCGCCTGGACCGAGGACTTTGCCTACGTCGGCCTCTGGACCATCGTCGTTCTGGCGCTGATCGCGCTTCTGACCTATGCGGTCGATTTCTGGGCCACCATGTTCGGCGCGAAAAAATTCGGCGCTTCTAGGCGCGCCGTCATCGGCGCGATTTTGGGACTGCTCGTCGGCGTCTTCCTGGGATTTCCCGGAGTGATTTTCGGGCCGTTCATCGGCGCGGTGATCGGCGAGCTGTCGGCGCGGCGCAATCTCGAGCAGGCCGCGCGCGCCGGAGTCGGCGCCACCATCGGCGTGGTGCTCGGCGCCGCGCTCAAGGTCGCGCTGGCGCTCGCGATGATCGGAATTTTCGCAGTCGCGCGTTTTCTTTAGCCGCGAGTGTGTTATAGCCGTGGGAATCCATGCGCGCTGCCGCCATCGTCTTGCGGGCGTTGCCGCGGCGCGCCAGCGTTTCGGAGGAAACATGAAAAGAATTTTGCCGGTCATGCTCGCTTTACTGCTCCACACCGAGGCGCTCGCGATCACCATCGCCACCGGCTCGGCCGAAGGCACCTACTTCAAGGTCGCTCAGGACATCAAGCAGATCGCCGAGAAAGAGGGCATCCCGATCGATGTCATCGTCACCGGCGGCTCCTTCGACAACATCAACCTGCTCGGCGCCGGCAAAGTCGATCTGGCGATCATGCAGCTCGACGTGCTGCGGTTTGTCGCCGAGATCATGCAGAAGGAAGCCGGGCTCAATGTGCTTCAGGAAGCCAAAGTCGCGCTCAATCTCTATCTCGAGGAAATTCACGTCATCACCAAGAATCCGGAAATCCGAACTTTCGATCAGCTCCAGGGGAAAAAGGTCGCCGTCGGCCCGGAGAAAAGCGGCTCGGCGCTCACCGCCGAAGTCCTGCTCGCCGGCTTCGGTCTGCAGGTCGAGCGGGTGTTCGACGCCCCCGAAGACGCGATCAAGAAGCTCGACCAGGGCGCAATCGACGCGCTCGTGTTTGTCGGCGGCGCGCCGATTCCTGCCTTTCAGAAACTCGATAAGAATTTTCGCTTCGTGAGCCTGCCGCCGGATAGCGGGCTGGAGCAAATCTATCCGAAGAAGAAGATCGCCAAAGCGACTTATCCGTGGGTGGACGAGGTCGATACCCACGCCGTTCCCTCGGTCGTCATGACCCGCAATCGCGACGACAAGGACTACGTGACGGCGATGCAGAAATTGGTGCTGTTGATCCTCTCGCAGAAAGACTACCTGGACGCCAACGGCCATCCCAAATGGAAGGATTCTTTCGTCCGCTCGACCCAGAGCAATATCGGCTATGCCCCCGCCGCCAACGTGATCCAGCTCTACAACGTGCTCGACAGCATCGGCTACCGAATCATCAAGAAATAGCGGCGGATGCGCTATTCGTCGCGGTGAACGGTCGCCGATGAAAACGCCGGCAGACAGATCGCCAGATACTCCGCGCCGTCACTCCCAGGCGTGCTGTAGCGCACCCACTCGCCGGCTTCGACGACGATCCCCTGCCCGGCGGCGACTTTGAAATTTTCCGAGCGAGTCTCGACTTGCAGCTCGCCGCGCAGCACCACGGTGTACTCGGCGAATTCCGGAGTCTGGCCGGGCTCACGCCATCCTGATGGGCTCGTCATCTTGGCGATGCTGATTGTGCGAGTCTGCGAGTTCACCCGGCCGACAAACTCTTCGATGATCTTCGGCGGCTGCCCAGCCGCGGGAATGACCGTCGGTGCTGATATTAGTTTTGCCATGGGCAAGAAGTACAGCTAAATTCTACACCGCGCAATTGACTTATTTTCGACTCGCGAGCTAGATTCGCCGGACAAATGCTCGAATCCCTGGCGAGCCTTATTTACGGCTTCAACATCGCGCTGCAGCCGCAAAATCTTTTCTATTGCTTCATCGGCGTCACCATGGGAACCCTCGTCGGCGTGCTTCCCGGCATCGGTCCGACGGCGACCATCGCGCTGCTCTTGCCGGCCACTTTCGCGCTCAATCCAATCTCCGCCATTATCATGCTCTCGGGCATCTGCTACGGCGCCATGTACGGCGGCTCGACGACTTCAATCTTGCTCAATATTCCCGGCGAAGCCTCGTCCGTGGTGACCTGTTTCGACGGCTATCAGATGGCGCGTCAGGGCCGGGCCGGCGCCGCCCTCGGGATTTCCGCCTTCGCTTCCTTCATCGCCGGCACCTTCAGCATCTTCGGCCTCATCCTGCTCGCTCCGACGCTCGCCCATTTCGCGCTCCGATTCGGCCCGCCGGAGTATTTTGCCCTGATGGTGATGGGGTTGACGGTGGTTGCCTATCTGGCGAGAAAATCGATGGCGAAAGCTTTGATGATGGCGGTTGTCGGCATCCTGCTCGGATGCATCGGCCTCGACCCGATCACGGCAACGCCGCGGTTTACTTTCGGCATGCTGGAACTGGCGGACGGGATTGGCATAGCGCCGGTGGTGATGGGGCTTTTCGGCATCGCCGAGGTTCTGGAGAACCTCGGCGTGCGGCGCAAGACCGAAGTCTTTGCCGAGAAGATCAAGGGGCTTTTCCCCAACCGCGAAGACTGGAAACGATCCGTCGGCCCGATCGCGCGCGGCTCGCTATTAGGATTTTTCCTGGGACTCTTGCCCGGAGTGGGAGCCATCGTGCCGCAATTTTTGAGCTATGCCCTGGAAAAGAAACTCTCGCGCCGTCCCGAACGATTTGGCAACGGCGCCATCGAAGGCGTCGCTTCGCCGGAGGCCTGCAACAACGCCGCCGTCGGCGGAACCTTTATCCCGCTTCTGAGCTTGGGCATACCTTCTACTGCGATGACGGCGATTTTGCTAGGCGCCTTGATGATCTATGGCCTCACCCCCGGACCTTTGTTGATCAAGAATTCCCCCGATCTATTCTGGGGCGTGATCGCGAGCATGTACATCGGCAATCTCATGCTCTTGGTTCTCAACCTGCCGCTGATTCCCTTGTGGGTGCGTGTACTCAAAATCCCCTACTCCTATCTTTCGTGCTTTATCGTTCTCTTTTGTCTGATCGGCGCTTATAGTCTCAACAACAGCACCACCGATATCTACGTCGCGGTCGTCTTCAGCGTGGTCGGACTGCTCATGAAGAAATTCGCTTTCGAGCCCGCGCCGCTGGTGCTCGCGTTCGTTTTGGGTCCTTTGCTCGAGACCGCTTTGAGGCGCTCGCTGATCCAATCGGATGGCAGCCTTTTGATCTTCCTACAAAGGCCGATCTCCGCGGCATTCATTCTGTTTTCCGTCGCTGTGCTCGTTGCGCCGCTGTTCGGACAGATAAGGTTGGGACGTGGACTCAGCGAAGAGGACTAAAACAATCGCCGCCGGTGCCGGCGCGCTATTCTGGGTTACCGCCGGACTGCTGGCATGTTACGAAGCCATCCAGCTCGGTCTGGGAAGCGTTACCGAGCCGGGCGCGGGTTTCATTTTTTTCTGGTCGGGGCTGATTCTGACAGTCCTGTCCCTCATCGTCTTCGCCGATTCCGTTCGCACTCCCGCGGAAACGCCGCGGGAAATGCGCGAGATCAACTGGACAAAGATTGCTCTGGTACTTCTCTCGGTCTTGTTGTACGGCTTCTTTTTGGAAAGGCTCGGTTTTGTTCTGACAACGTTTATTCTCGTGAGTTTCTTACTGGCTTGCGTCGAGGGCACAAACTGGTTCCGATCCCTTGGCGTAGCATGCGCGGCGGCGCTGGCGAGCTATACGATGTTCGAGCTGTGGCTAAAGATCAGGCTTCCCAAAGGCTTCTTGGGTTTCTGATAGGGAAAGGAGAATAATGATGACTCCATTGCGCAAAAGATTTCTGGCGCTGGTTTTGGCACATGCGATCGCTCTCAGTACGGCGCCAACTCTCCTCTGGTCGCAGGATAAGTACCCTTCAAGGCCAATCGAAATGGTCGTAGCATTTCCGGCCGGTGGCTTTGCCGACGTGACCGGCAGAATTTTCGCCGAAGAGATGTCGAAGGTGCTGAACACCCCGATCGCGCCGATCAATAAAGGCGGCGCCACCGGCAGCCTCGCCGCCACATCCATGCTCAGTGCAGCGAAGGATGGCTACAGCATCTTGGTGAACACGCTCGGCGGCATGGTGCTCGCGCCGGTTACTCTCAAAGACATCAAATACGACACGAACAAGGATTTTTATCCCGTCGCCTTCATCACATCCGCGCCGGACGGACTGACGGTGCGCGCGGAGTCGCCGTACAAGAATCTCAATGACCTGATCGATGCGGCGAAAAAGAACCCCAACAAATTGTCCTACGGAACGGCGGGCACCGGCGTCGGCGGCCACTTTAATTCTTTGATCCTCTCCCAGGTCACCGGCATCAAGATCAAACATGTCCCGTACAAAGGCGGCGGAGAATACATTCCCGCGCTCCTGGGCGGGCATCTGGATTTCGTCATCGGCACCGCGATCGCGACGTTGCCGCAGGAAAGCGCCGGCAAGCTCAGAACCTTGGCGCTCCTGGGCAGCAACAAGATGCAGGGACTGCCCTCGGTCCCGACCACCGCTGAGCTGGGCATCAAAGGAAATTATCTCGACAGTTGGTCCGGCGCCTTCGTTACCACCGGCACACCCAAACCGGTCATCGATACACTGACGGCCGCGGCTGAGAAAGTGATCAAGTCCAAGGAATTCAGCGCGAGAATTGAAAAAACCGGCGGCGTCGTTCAGTACATCGCCCCCGCCGAGTTTCGCTCGATGATCGAGCGCGACAAAAACACCGCGCTGGAGATCGCGAAGAAAGAGGGACTGGCGCAGGGGGCCAAATGAAAGAGACGAGACCTCTGTAGAAGCAAATTTCTTTGGATCGCCAAAAGCGCTGAGTATGACCACGCGCGGCCAACGTGAAATTGATATCCCTACGTACCGGCTTTGAACAACGGTTCAATATCCCCTAGTACACTGCTGGAATTGCAGCTGCAGACTCAATAGTTGGGTGTCATGAGGAAATATGAAACAAGCTAAAGGCCCTGAGTTCATCCGTTTCTTTCGGCCGATTCTTGAGCTGCTGCTGGAATCTGGCGGCACTGGCACTCCTTCCGAAATTGTTGACCGTTCCCTTGAAATAGCAAAGGTTTCCGAATCAGAACAGGAGGCCGTCAACAAGAATGGACAATCTCGGATTAAGAACCAAGTACACTGGGCACGCCAATATCTGGTGTGGGATGGTTACTTGGATTCATCCAAGAGAGGCGTGTGGAGTCTTACAGATAAGGGTAGGTCCGCTGACATCACAAAGGTCAATCCGCTCGAAGTATTCAAAAGCGTTCAAACGAGACTCACCGGGGCAAAGCAAGCGAAGAAGCAGAATACGCCTTCGGCGGACGAACCGTTACCCAATGACATAGAGTTGCAGGACCACAGGACTCGGCTGCTAGAATTGATCAGGTCGTTGTCACCGGATGGATTCGAGCGCCTAAGCCAAAGACTACTTCGTGAGTCTGGATTTCAACACGTGACAGTTACGGGCAGGGCAGGAGACGGAGGGATAGACGGAATTGGGACTCTGCAGGTTAATCCCTTCGTGAGCTTCAATGTCCTTTTCCAGTGCAAACGATATCTGGGGACTGTCACTCCTTCCCACGTGCGCGATTTTCGAGGCGCCATGATGGGGCGTGCTGATAAGGGCATAATCATCACCACGGGCACGTTTACACTTGAAGCCAAGAAAGAAGCACGGCGCGACGGAGTTCCACCCATTGAGCTCGTCGATGGAGATGTTCTTGTCGACATGTTTGAGCGTCTCGAACTAGGACTCATACCCAAACGGACCTACGATATCGATGAACGATTCTTTGATGATTATCGAAAATAGGCACTCAACAACGCCTCGCATCTTAGCGGTGGCTCGCCGCGGGTCACTGGCGAAGCAAAGGCAGACGTTGGCTGACAGAGCCAGCGTGATCAATCGATGGGATGTTTACTAGAAAACAGGAGTGGTCATGAAAATTGACATCGACAAACTCACCGAGGAAGAACTGATCGACTTGAACAACCGGATCGTGGCGCGGTTGCGGTTTTTGAACCAGATGCGCGCGCATTCGCAGATGCTCGACTTTAGGATCGGCAATCGGGTCACGTTTCAGCCCGAAGGACGGCCAGCGCTGTTTGGGACAATCACTCGCTATAACAAGAAAACGGTCACGGTCATCACGGATAACGGCCAGCACTGGAACGTGGCGCCGGGACTTTTACGCAAGGCAAGTTCAGGCGAGGGCACGGAGACCCGCAACGCAAAGGTCGTCCAGCTGCGCAAGGAGTAGGCTGATCGCTACGCTCCGTCACCTAGGTGGAGTTTGAAAGCGGCCCGCTCGCGCATTCGCCACACGAGGATCAGGGTCTCGTCAAAGTCGTGTTATGCAAGGTTACAAATCCCTCTAAATCTCCCTTTGCAAAAGGGAGACTTTCATTTCCTCCTTTTGGAAAAGGGAGGAAGGAGGAATTTTTGGAGAGCGGGCTTGTCGAAATTAATTCACTCCGGTGAAACTGACTTTGACGTTGCGGTGATACGAGGTGTCGAAGAAATGAAAGACAGTGCCAAATATGCAAAGATTGTGGAATGGCCCGAAGAAGATCAGTGCTACGTGGGAAGTGCCCCCGGCTTGGTTCTAGGCTGCTGCCATGGGGATGATGAGAAAAAGGTCTTCGACGAGTTGTGCCAGATCGTCGAGGAAGCGATTGAACTATACCTAAAAGATGGCAAGCCACTCCCGCCTCCGACCTCCGGCGTGACTTTGCGACAAAGATGCAAAACGTTGCCTGAGAATGCACGTGAATGCGACGTGGTTTCGATCGGAAACGTTTCACACAAAATGTAAGATTGAAAACCCATCGGAGAGGTCTGCGTTCGGTAATCATACGCAAACTTTTGGTCGATACCGGGAGCGAATTCACCTGGGTGTCCGAGCGGATCGCTCGAACGAATCGGCATACGCGCGCGAAAAAAAGGACGTGCCATTTGTTCTCGCAAACGGCCAGGAAGTCACTCGTAGTGTCGGCTTTGCGATTATCCGTCTCGACAAATTTTTCACAATCGACGAAGTCGTCTTTGCGGAACCCGGCGATCTGCAGCTTTTGGGCGCGCGCACGCTCGAAGGCCTAAATTTGACTGGTCGAGCCTACCAGGCGTCGGCTTGTCGCAGCCGGTCCTCTTCCCGCCGCTTAACTGATAGGCTTGCGCGCGTTACTTATGACTGCGCGCCTCATGCAACAGATAAGATTAACACGACGACTGCACAGATAATCCGCTGCGTGAGCGTGGCGACGGATTCAACCACTACTCCGCTCGCGTCGTCAGCTCGATTTTGTAGCCGTTGGGATCTTCGAGAAACGCGATGGCGTTGTTACCGCTCCCATGTTTCATCGGTCCCGGCTCGCGCACGATCTTAACGCCTTTTGCGCGAAGCTCGTCACAGGTTTTGTAGACATCCGGCACACCGAGAGCGATGTGGCCGAAGCCGTTGCCGATATCATATGAGTGTGTATCCCAATTGTACGTAAGCTCGATGACTGCGTCCGTCTCCTCAGACCCATAGCCGACGAACACGTTGGTAAACCGGCCGGACTCGTATTCGCGTTTCTTTAAGAGTTTCATGCCGAGCCCGTCGCAATAAAATTTCAAACTCTCGTCGAGATCATTGACTCGGATCATCGTATGAACAATTTTCATCGCGCCTCCTTCGTCGCATAATATCGCGACCAATTTAGCTCATCGCCTTGGCAAATCCGCGAATCGTCTCTTCCCGGCTCCCGCCCGGCGGGCTGTAGGGAATGATCGCGATTTGCTGGATGCCGGTTTTCTTGATGCGCTCGATCTGCGCGCGGCACTGGGCGACCGTGCCGGCGATGGCGAACTTGTCGACGAGCCAGTCGGGAATGACTTCGGCGTGGTTCGCCTGCTGGTCCATGTGGTGGTAGTAGTCGTAGGTTTTGCGGATTTCTTCGAGAACTTTCTGTTCGTTGGGATCGAGCACATACGGCAGCGGATGGGCGACGACGCGGGCGACGTGCGCTTTGACGGCATCCTTGGCCGAAGCGGTCTCGGAAACCGCGCAGGGAACCCAAAGAACGAGATTGATGTCCTCCAGCTTGCGTCCCGCGGCTTTCGCGCCCGCGGCAATTTTTTCTCGCGCGTGCGCGATGTATTCGTCGGCGACGCCGACTAGCACAATGATGCCGTCGGCGATGCGCCCGGAGAGCTCGAGCATCTTCGGCCCGCTGGCGGCGACATAGATCGGCACTTTGCGCTTTGCAAGGATGAAGCAGATGAATCTTGCCGCTCGGCAGTTGCGCCTCGTTGCCGGCGAAGAGTTCGCGCATTTGCTCCAAGGACTTTTCGAAGTTAGCGAGCGTGGAGGGCTTCAAGCCCATGGTTTCCACCGAGCTGTCGCCCAGGCCGATGCCGACGATCATGCGGCCCGGCGCGTACTCTTCGAGGGTGGCGTAGGCGCTCGCGAGCACCGAGGGATGGCGCGTCAGCGGATTGGTGACGCCGGTGCCGAACTTGACCTTGGTCGTGTTGAGCATCATCGCCGTCATGTTGACGTAGGCCTCGCGCCAGATGAGATGCGAGTCGCCGACCCAGATATGGCTGTAGCCCGACTCTTCGCTCACCTTGGCAAGGTGAATCATTTTCTGTAACGGCTCGGTGGGAAAAAGACCCACGCCAAAATCAAACCCGCTCACTTGGGATTCTCCTTAACAACAGGATTGGCTGGCGACCCGCTCCGGCGGCGGAGTCTGCTGGCTGCGGCCGGCGACCCGGATCTACGCCGTCGATGATCACGTAGGAAATGCCCGGCAGATCCCCTTTGGCAAACGAATCCAATGCATCCTTCGCTACCGAGCCGGTGATCTTGTGCATCAACACGAGATCGGCCGGACGTCCTTCTTCCAAAATGCCGATGTTCAAATCATGCGCGCGGCCGACGTTGCCCGTCGCCATGCAGATCGCCTTCTCGGGTTCGATCTCGCCGACGGACGAGATAAAAGCGATCTCGCGCAAAATCCCGCGCGGCACGATGCCGGTTCCGCCCGGTGTATCGGTGCCGATCAGCACGCGATGATGCAGACCTTTGGCTTTGACGACTCGTGCGAGACTCAGCGCCAAGCGATAGTTTCCCGACGTGCAGATTTCCATGAAACATTCGGTCTCGACCGGCGATGCGGATCATGTCTTCTTCCGGCATGGGAATCGGCCCGCCGGTGATGTGGCCGATGATGTCCGGCTTGATTTTCTGCACCATGTCGAATCCGGCCACCTGGCTCACACCCGAGCGCGACACGCCGCCGGAATGAATCTTGACTTTGATGCCGCGCGCGTGCGCCCAGGCGACGTACCGTTCAGCCTCGCCATTCGGCAGCAGGCTATAATCGTAGAAGATGAATTTGATCAGCTTGATGCCGAGCGCCTGGATCTCGTCGAAGTCTTTTTCACTGAGTCCGGGAACGAGCAAGAGCGTACCGGCGTGCACCTTCACGCCCGACGGACGCAGGTTGTCGTAGCACTTCTTGGTCACGATCGCGACCGACAGCGCCGTGCGCGCGTCCGGCGGCAGAGGAAGGCCGGGCAGATGCAGCTCGCCGGCGGAGATCAGCGCGGTCACGCCGCCGTGCATGTAGTTGGTGATCCACGAAAGCGAGTTTTGCGCCGGCGTATACTCGCCGATGGACGGGTGCGAATGAGAATCGATCAGTCCGGGAATGGCCGTGATGCCGTTGGCATCGATGACCTGGTCGGCCGCTTGGCTCAAACCTTTGCCGATCGCTTGCACGATGCCGTCGCGAATAAAAATCGAATCCGCCTGCCGCAGCGGGCTCTCCAGCTTGCCCGTAACAAAAGTGCCGATATTTCTTACGAGTAAAGATGCCATGAACGTGGCCGAACTATATCAGAGCATCGACGAGTGTAAAGCCTGGCAGACTGCTGAAAAAGACCCATATGCTTCGTTGCGCTCAATCGCCTCGCGTCAACGTACTACCGATGTACGCCTCCAGCCTGTCCTGAACGGAGTCGAAGGATCGATTCATCGCGCGCCGCGCCTCTGAATCTTTTGGAGCAGCCTGCAAGAGTTTTTTCAGCAAGCTTCGAGATCAGAACAGCTCTTTGCAACTTCCCTCGCCGCGTCATTGTGCATCTCTGCGGGATTTCCCGACCGGCCGCCGGGAAATACTTTTTGCACGCGCCGCTCCCACAGCAACGCGCCGTCCGCGATGCGCACGAGCTTGAACTCGACCCACAGCCTGAGCAAACCGGCCGCATCGGCTTCCCAGCGGCGAATCTCGCTCAGCAAGAGCGCGCCGTCGAGTCCGCCTTCGCGCGCGATGCGCGCCGCCGCTTCGTTGCCGAACGGCAAGACCGCAAAACGGGCATCGTGCTCCTCCGGAAAACGCGCCTGGGCCTTACGCTGCTCAATTTCTCGTTTGACGGACGCGCGCAGCAGATCCATCACCGTAGGGCGATAGTCGGGAGACACTTTTCCGGCGATTTCACCCAGCGAGCGCAGCGGGTTGGCGCCGGGAAGGCGCAGATCGCTGTCGGTGCTGTTGCGCACCGATGGAATCCACACAGACTTTCCGCCGAGCGCCTGGACGGCAAGCGGTTTCTGCGGCGCTCCCGCGGCGCAGCCTAAAACTACCAGCATAGAGATCAAAAATACCGCTCGAATCATGCGCGTATTTTTTTCAGCAGCCATTGGATGCCATAGGTGAAGAAGATCATAACGCACCCGAGCGCGACGTCTGTCGGTCCCAAGGGGAGATCGAGCCGCACAGAAAGATAAAAACCGCCGAGCGCGGTCGCGAAACCAAGCACCGAGGATAGCGTCAGGAAAGAACTCATCCCGCGCGCGAGCGCTTGCGCCACCAGCGGCGGCAAGACCATAAACCCAAATACCAGAAGCGGCCCGGCCATGATGACGCCGATGGCGATGCTAAAACCACACAGCACGTACAACCAAAAGCCCCACTGGACGCTCCCGCCGGTGAGGAGAAAGGAGAGATCGCGGTCGAAGGAGTTCAACAAGAACTCGCGGCGGAAAAGCACCAGCCCCGCATAGATGATCGCGAAAACGATCGCCAGAAGTTGCAATTCTCCCAGCGACAATGAAATGACTTCACCCTTGAGCAGATTGAGTATCTCCAGCTCGCCGGCCGGATTGAACACGACAAACAAGATTGTCAACGCCGAAGCGAAAGCATAGGCGGCCGCGAGCCGCCCCTCCGGAGATCCGGTTGCATGACGATCGAGATAAGCGAGCAGACCCATGCCGGCAAGCGTAAAAACGAGCGACCCGATAGTCGCGAGCAACCTTTCACCGCCCGTGCCGTGGCTCACGCCCAGTTCATGCGATAACCAGAACGTGAACGCCACGCCGCAGGCGGCAACCTGCGGCAAAGTCAGACCGAGAAAAACCCGGCGCCGTAGCAGCAAATGGGCCCCCACCAGCGGGCAGACAAACGCGAGAATCGCGCTTCCCGCGAAGGCCGGAAACAGCAGGAAAGACGGGCTGAAAAGCTCGAAGACGCTTACCATGGATGTTCTGCCGGATCGCCTTCGTCCGAGCTCACTCGACCGCCGTCGACGCGCAGCACTTTTCGCGCGACGTGTTTTACCATACGCAGATCGTGGCTCGAGAAAAACACGGCGATGTTTTCATCGCGGCTCAAGTGGACGAGCAGATCGCTGATCGCCTTCTGCGATTCGGGATCGCAGCCGGCGAGCGGTTCGTCCAGAATAAGAATTTTCGGCTCGACCATAAGTGCGCGCGCGATCAGCATACGCTGGCGTTGCCCGCCCGAGAGAGAAAAAAACAGCCGCCCGGCGAGCTGGCTCAAACCGACTTGTTGGAGGGCCTTGTCCAAGCGCTTCCTTTCGACGGCGGGAAACATCTGATGCGGTTTCAGCCGGCCATATCCTCCCATTTCGACCACTTCGCGCGCGGTGATGGGAAACGCCGAGTCCAACGCCGCGCTTTGCGGCACGTAGCCGATCTCGTTGAGCGCGCAGTTACGGACCAGCGAGCCGCCGAGAATCGGTAGAAATCCGAGGATCGATCGGAACAGCGTCGTCTTGCCCGAGCCATTCGGCCCGGCGATCGCAATAAGATCGCCGGCGCGGATGTCGAGATCCACGTCTCTGAGAATCGCAGCATCTTCGTATCCCAACGTCGCTCCACGAAGGCTGACCACAGGGAGCGCGTCAGCCATCCAAGCCCTCCTGCGATTTGATCGGCTCGAACATCGGCCAGACTTTTAACCCTTTTTCACGGCAGCGAGCAAACTCCGCACGTTGTGGTCGATAAATTTGATATAGGTGTCGGTCTCGGCGGATCCCCCGGCAATCTGCTGTAGTCGTACCACGGTGGCGCCGGTTTGGCTTGCCAATTGGCGCGGAAACCGATCGCTCTGCGGCCCGTAGATGATGAGCTGCACTTTTTCCTGCTGCATCCTTTGCGCCAGCGCGACCAAGTGATTCGGCGTCGGCTCGATGCCCGGTTTGAGCTCAATCATGCCGATCTGATGCAAGCCGAACCGATCGGCGAAGTAGCTCCAGTCGCGATGGTACGAAACAAACTTGACGCCCTTGAGCGGCGCCGCCATGCTCTGCCAACGCGCCATCGCCTTCTCCAACTCGTCGAGGTAGCCGGCCAGGTTCTTCTCGAAGACATTCTTGTGCTGAGGATAATTGCGCGCCAACCCCGCCGCGATGTTGCGCGCCATGGTTCTGCCGCTGGCAGGATCCAAATTGTAGTGCGGGTTGCCCTTGGGATGCACGTCCCCTTCCGAACGATCCAGGGACTGCGGCACTTCGACAACGTTGATGCCTGTCGAACAGTCGATATGGGCGGCTTGACCAGGCAAAATTTTCACGTTGCTGGCGACCTCCAACAACGCTGGCAGCCACGATATTTCCAAGTCGAGCCCCATCACGACCAGGATATCGGCGCGATTGAGCCGCGGCACGAAGCTTGGCTTCACCGGCACCGCATGCATGTATTCCACGCCTCGGGTGAGGCTCTCGACGTCGACGAGCTCTCTGCCGATCTGTTTCGTCATGTCCGCCAGCTCGGGCGTCGTCGTGATCACGCGAATTTTCTGCGCGTGAGCCGGAAGCGCAAAGCCGCCGATCATGACCGCCATGATGACGATTAATAAAAAATTTCTCCGAAATGCGTTCATGCTAATGTCTCCTTTCCCGTCGAGATCAGCGGGTACGAAAGCCATGCGTGTGGCTGCCCAGCACCGTGGTCCATTGCAAGAAAAACTGGTGGCCGCGCTCAGATTTCTCCTCGCGCACCTGGTCATCCAGGTAGCTGTACTGAAAGCGTAGCCGGTTAAATTCGCTCAGGTTCCAAGTGATGAATGGAGAGTAGCCGATGGTCTTTTTGCCGGGGCTGGCCAGACTCGGCGCGTTGTCGTAGAGAAACCCCGCGGCCCACTCGCGATTGAGCTTTGCTTCGGCGTAGGCGTAGCCGCCGGGGGCAAACATGCGGCGAAATCCCGACGCGCGCTCGACCCGCTCGCTGTTGCCGAAAAACTCAGCGCCCAAAGTGAGGCCTTCATAAAGCGTGCTGCCCAAGGGCTGATAGCGATAGGTCAAGTCGACTCCCGTCAAAGTCCGATCGCCGCCTTCAGGATCGGACGGAATGCGGATCGACGGCGTGAACGCCAGGCTGGAGCCCAATTCGATGCTGTGATTGTCGGCGAGGTCGAAATAGGTCTGCAATCTGCCAAGATAAGTGAAACGGCTCCAGGTGCGCGATTTGGTGTCGTCGAGGCGCTCGTTCTCGGCGCCGAGCTTGTTGTAACCGCCCACGGTGGCACGCAGAAAAAACGGCGTCGGAAAGAGATAGTTGAGCTCGACGCCGTCGGCTTTGGACTCGCCGCCGACGATCCGCTCCAATGATAACGGCGTGTTGACGAACGCGTATTCATGCGGATGAAACTTGGCCAAGCGGCCGAAGTCGGCGAAGAAGCGCCCGGCGCGCACCTGCATGTTCCACGGCAGCGAGGTGGTGACGATCGCCGCTTCTTCAACCTCGAACTCGTCCTTGCTGCCGGTGAAGAACGCATAGGCGCGGGCGTAGGGGTCGACGGAAGCGGAAATGCCGAGCTCCGCGGCGCGGAAGTTGAAATCGCCGCCGGTTTTGGCGCGATGTTCCGCGGTAGCGTCGATGGCCATGCCGATGGCAGGGTTCAGCGCCGAGGGCGCGCTCCGTGAAGCCTGCAGGGATTTCTCGACGCTCGCGACCTTGCTGTTGGCGCTCGCGCGCTCCCGCTCCAACTGCTCGATCCGCTCGGCCATCTTGTTCATGTTCGCCTGCATCTCGGCCATCTGCCGTTTGAGCAGTTCGACGATCTCGTTCTGAGCTTCGCTCGGCGACGGGCGCCACAGCACCAACACCGGCGCCAGCGCCACAAGCAAAACAATCATTTTTGCCAATGACGTGTTCATAATTCGGTCTCCCAAAATAAGACTCCGCCCCTCCCAACCGGGCCGGAGGGACAGCGTCGACAATCCTGCGAAACTTTCTGAAACTAGCGGGAGACCGGACGCGGAGGGGCGCGGCTGGACGGAATGCGTACCGAGTGATTATCGAAATCGACCTGGGCAACCGGAACGACTTCGTTCGCGGCGAGCAAAGGCACGCAGTACGAAGGCGCGCTGGTTAGACCTGCCTGAGCGCGGCTGCCATGCAAGCAAGCGCACTCTTTGGTGACCTGGGGTGCGGCGGCCGATACCGCATGAAAATGCAGCGGCAGGAAAAAAACCGCGAGCAGAAGACAAACGCTGAGCCAGCGCGGCGCGCAAGCAATCGTCGGCCGGGACGGATCAGCGCTCATGATTTGCTCTGATAGCCCAGCGCCTCCGGCTTGTCAATTCGGCGGCCGCTCGACGGCGCCCTACGGTCTCTCGGTGCGCGGAACCCGATTGGCCATTGGCGCGCAAACGAGTAGAATCGTGCAACTTTCGTTGACGTGGCGAATCGTGGCGATTCGATGAAGACTGCAGATCAGTCTAGCTCTGGAGTAAACCTCTCGGGGTCATGCGCGTCTAAGCTCGGTAGACGCTACAGCGCAACCCCGGAAGAATACCGACGTGCTTCATCGAACCATGAGCCTTGGCGGCGAGTCAGAGGAGCGTACGGGAGCTGCGCGGAGCGTGCTTCAGGATTTTCGCCGAGCCATGCCGCGGGCGTGGAGAGTTAGGGAACCCAGGTGGTTTCGCTTGGCCTAGGGCGTGCGATTTCGCACCGCTCGCCCGCGAGCAGCTTCTCCAGCGACCCAGCAGAGAAAAACCGGAGCCCATCGGTGAATCCTGGGGATGAAGAGTTGGTGGCGTCGGCCCGGCAGTGGCGATCGCCGAGCTTTCGAGGAACTGGTCGAGCGCCACAAGCGCCGCGCCTATCATATTGCGTTCGACTTCACCCGCGACGGCGAGGACGCCAAGGATTTGTCTCAGGAGGCTTTCTTGAAAGCCTTTATCAATTTAAAAAATTTCGACGGTCGATCGAGCGTTCTATACCTGGTTTTACCGCATCCTGGTGAACCTTTGCCTGGACTACAAGCGGCGCCACAAGCGGGCGCCCGCAGCGGAGTTCGACGAAACGGCGGTCGGCCAAATGGAGCCGTCCCACGAGCCGGCGCGGCCGCGCTCGCCGGAACAGCAAGTGCTGGCGCGGCAGATCTCGGCCAAGGTCGGCGCTGCGCTGGAAGCGCTGCCGGCCAGGCAGCGCGTCGCCTTCGTGCTCAAGAATCACCAAGGACTTTCGATCAAGGAAATCGCCGAGCTGATGGACACCGCCGAAGGCACGGTGAAAGTCCACCTGCATCGCGCCGTGACGGCGCTCAGAGAACGCCTCGCGGAATTCGCCTAGGAGATCGGCCATGACGGAAACGACTCCACAACTGCTGGCCCCGTGCGCGGAGCGGGAAGAAAATCTGGTGCTGCTGCATTACGGCGATCTCGGCGGCGCCGAACGCGCCGACCTGCACGCTCACGTTCAAGGCTGCGCTCCTTGCGCGGCCTACCTGAAGGATCTCGGAGCCCTCATGCCCTTGACAATCGCGGCGGGCGAGCCGCCGCCAAGCTTCTGGACCGACTATAACCGCGAGCTCCGGCACAAGATCGACGCCGTCGTCGAGAGAAAAACCTGGTCGCAAAAACTTGCGGCTTTTTTTCAGCCCCGTTGGATGCCCGCGCTCGCGACCGCGGCGATGGTCGCGCTCGCCCTGACGTTCACCGTGGGCCGCGGGATCTGGACGTCGAGTGATCCGGCGCGGGAGGACGCGGCGCTCATCGAGGTCCTGCCGGTGGCGGAGAACCTGGAATTTTTTAATGCCATGGAAGTCCTCGACAACCTCGATGTGTTGGAATCCATGGCCGGCCAAGGCGATGCCGCGTGAGCTCGCGGCCGCGGCAGTCGCGGCGATCAGACACCCCAGCCGCCGATCACAACTGTTAAGAGTGATCGATTTCCGACGTCCGACAGAGATGACATAGCAAATGAAAGACGGGACATGCATCATCGGGAAGAGCGCGGAGCGCGGCGAGTGCGCCGCACAAAGCCGCGCCGGTAAGAAACCGGAGACCTATGAAGTGAGCCTATTGTTAAAATCCATCGGCGCGCTTTGCCTTGTCTTGCTGATCGCCGCCGCGGCGCACGGCCAAGCGGCGCCGCGGGGCGCCGCGCCGGCGCAAGCCGACAAGGATGCGCTCGAAAGGTGGCAGCGCATGCCTCCCGAGCAAAAGCAGGAGCTGCGCGAGCGCTATCAGCGCTGGCAAAACCTGGCGCCTGACGAAAAAGCAGAGCTACGGCAAAAGTTGGAAACCTGGCGCAGCCTTCCACCGGAAGAAAAAGCGCAGGCACGGAAGAACTTCGAGCGCTGGCAGAATCTCACCCCCGAACAGCGCGAGCGCTTGCGGGAACGCTGGCAGCGCTGGCGCGAGTTGCCGCCCGAGCGCCGCGCAGAGCTCAAACGGCGCTTGGACAAGCTGCGCGAGTTGCCGCCCGAAGAACGGCGCGAGCTCCGGCAAAAACTTTTGGAACAGCGCGAGCGGCTTTCGCCCGAGGAAAAGCAAGAATGGCGCGAAAAGATGCGCGAACGCTTTCAGCGCCTCTCGCCCGAGGAAAAGCGCGACATTCGCGAAAAGCGCCGCGAGCTGCGCGAGCGGGGCGCGATTGAAGAAAGCAAACAATTGCGCGAAGCGTTCGCGCGAGAAAGCTCCTAAGGAGGACTAAGCCGTGGCCGCGCAACTGACCCAGGAGCAGCGCATTCTCCACTTTCTCAACCGCACGAGCTTCGGCGCGACGTCCAGGACGGTTGAGCGGGCAAGCCGGATCGGCATCCGCGCCTATCTCGACGAACAGTTGGCGCCGCAGGCCATCGCCGACAACGCCGTGGACGAAAAGGTCGCCGGGCTCAAGACCATGCGCATGAGCAGCCGCGAGCTTTATGAGCTCTATCCGCCCGCCAACGTCGCCAAGGAGCGCGGCATGGCGACCGGCCCGATGAACGCGCCGCGCGTGGTCATTTTTGAGCTGCAGCAGGCGCGGCTTTTGCGCGCCGTCGAGAGCGAGCGCCAGCTCTACGAGCTGATGGTCGACTTCTGGAGCAACCACTTCAACGTCTTCGCCGCCAAAGGCGCCGACCGCTGGCTCATGACTGCCTACGACCGCGATACGATCCGGCCCCACGCCCTCGGCAAGTTCCGCGAGCTGTTGCGCGCCACGGCCGAGAGCCCGGCGATGCTTTTCTATCTCGACAACTGGCTGAGCGTAAGTCCCAACGGCGCGGCCGCGCGCATGGCGGCGAACACGCGCCGCCGCGGCATCAACGAAAACTATGCGCGCGAGATCATGGAGCTCCACACCCTGGGCGTGGACGGCGGCTACAGCCAGCGCGACGTTCACGAAATCGCCCGCTGCTTTACCGGTTGGACCTTGCGCCGGCCGCGCGGCGAAGCCGCGTTTTACTTCGATTCCCGGCTGCACGACCTCGGCGCCAAGACTGTCCTGGGCACACAAATACCGGCCGGCGGCGGCATGGAGGACGGCCTCAAAGTCATCGATCTGCTGGCGCGCCATCCGGCCACGGAAAAGTTCATCGCGAAAAAACTCGTGCGCCGCTTCGTCGCCGACGAGCCGCCCGCTGCTCTGGTCGAGCGCGCCGCCGAGGCATTTCGCCGCAGCGACGGCGATATCCGGGTTGTCATCCGGAGCATCGTCGAGGCGCCGGAGTTCTTTTCTTCGGAGTTCTACCAAGCCAAAATCAAAAAACCGCTGGAATACGTCGCCAGCGCGCTGCGCTTGATGGAAGCGGAAACCCAAGTCACGCCGCAGCTCCTGCGCTATCTCGCGCGCATGGGCGAGCCACTTTTTCTGGCGCAGCCGCCGACCGGCTACCCCGACGTCGGCTCCTCCTGGATCAGCCCCGATATGTTGCTGACGCGCATGAACTTTGCCGCCGATCTGGTCGCCAACCGGGTCAACGGCGCGCGCCTGCCAGCGCCGCCCGCCGACGCGCAGAGCTTTGTCCGGTTGATCGCGCCCGACGCGCTTTCTTCGGCGACGCGCGCGGCGCTCGCCGAAACCACCGGGCCCGACGGGCTGGCGCTGCTTCTCGCCGCGCCGGAATTTCAGCGGAGGTAATTATGAATCGCTCGCGCCGGACCATTCTCAAATCCGCCGGGCTCGGGTTTCTCGCCCTCGGCCTGCCGCCGCCGTTTCTGGTCCGCGCCGCGGGCGCAGAGCAAGGCGCGCGCGGCAAAGTGCTGGTGGTGATCTTCCAGCGCGGCGGCATGGACGGGCTCAACGTCGTGGTGCCGTTCAAAGACGCCGCGTACTACGCCCTGCGCCCGACCATCGCCATCGCCGAGCCGGCGGCCGGCGAAGAGCGCGCCGTCGATCTGGACGGCTTTTACGCTCTTCATCCGGCGCTCGCGCCGCTTAAAACTTTTTACGACAAAGGCGAGCTCGCGATCGTTCACGCCGCCGGCTCGCCGGACAACACGCGCTCGCACTTCGACGCTCAGGATTCCATGGAGCTCGGCACGCCGGGCATCAAGAATACGCCGGACGGCTGGCTCAATCGCTGTTTGGGCAGCGCGCCGAAAAGCGACTCGCCGTTTCGCGGCGTCGCGGTCAGCCCGCAAACGCCGCGCATTCTCGCCGGCGCCGCGCCGTCCCTGACGCTTTCGTCGATCGAAGAGTTCCGCTTGCGCAGTGCGAGCGCCGGCGCGGCGTTGCAGAAACTCTACGCCAACTCCGCCGACCCGCTGTTTCGCCGCGGCGGCGGCAACCTGTTCGACGCGCTGGCGCGGCTCCGCGCCGTCGAGGCCAAGATTCCGCCGAGCACCGCCAGCCTATCCGGCCGGCAGATTCGCCGTGGGGCTAAAACAGATTGCCCGGCTGATCAAGGCGGATGTCGGGCTGGAAATCGCCTTCCACGAGATCGAAGGATGGGACACCCATGTCGCCGAAGGCGGCGCCACCGGACAGATGGCCAATCGACTGAAGGAGCTCGGCGACGGCCTTGCCGCCTTCTGCCAGGACCTCGGCGAGCGCATGGAAGACGTTGTCGTCGTCACCATGTCCGAGTTCGGCCGCACGGCGCGCGAGAACGGCAGCCGCGGCACCGACCACGGCCACGCCAACGTGATGTTCGTCATGGGCGCGAAAGTGCGCGGCGGCAAAGTCTACGGCCGCTGGCCCGGCCTCGCGCCGGAGGTTCTGTACGAAGGCCGCGATCTCGATTTGACCACCGATTATCGAGCGGTGTGCGGCGAAGTGCTGGCGCGCCATTTGGGCCAGCGTGATAGTGGCAAGATTTTTCCTGGTTTCCGCGGAAATACGCCAATCGGGTTGATCGTCTAGTCAAACGCCGTCAAGAATTTTCTCCTCGGCGTTTTCGATATAATGACCAATCTTTGCGCGCCGCTCGTTTCAACTCATCAACATTGCCGCCGATCAACGCCACTTTCTTCCTGCGGCTCCACTTTTTGATTTGGGCGTCCGTCGCCTTCGCTTCTTCCCGGGTTTGAAATTCTTGAAACCAGACGAGCTGCACCGGTTGCCGGGTCGCGGTGTAACCGATGTACCCGCCGCTCAATGCTGCGCCATCCGCCGCTCGATCTCGTCGGTATGGCCGACGTAATAGGATCCATCCGAGCACCGCAGCATGTACGTGAAAAACGGCCGGGCCATGATCCGCCAAAGCAATCATCCGGAGTTTGTCAAAGCATCCTGCCCCTCGATACGCGGCCAAAACGCGGCCGCTACTCGGGGAATCGGAAACGCGACTCGATTCGCAAACGCTATTTCGCAAGTTCCCACGTGCCCACCCTAGTCCATACCAGGGAGCACGAGTATGCAATGCACCAATCCGATTTCCCGAGTAGCGCGCAGCGCGTAACGAGGGACTCCTTCCGTCTAATAATTTTCAGCGGGAACCTCGTCGCGCAAACCGTCGCTCTGTTGGAAGCGGTACTGCAAGTCGTACAAGCGCGCGTAGAGCCCGCCCTTGGCGCGCAGCTCGTCGTGGGTCCCCTCTTCCCAGATCTCGCCCTTATGAATGACCAAAATTCGGTCGGCGTGCTGGATGGTCGAGAGGCGATGGGCGATGATGAGCGCGGTGCGGTTTTTCAAAAGCTCGTCGAGAGCTTCCTGGATCAGCATTTCCGTCCGGGTATCCACCGAGCTGGTCGCTTCGTCGAGAATCAAGATCTTCGGATCGAACGCCAGCGCGCGCGCGAAAGACAGCAGCTGGCGCTGCCCTTGCGACAAGGTCGAGCCGCGCTCCTGGACTTCCTCCTGATAGCGATTCGGCAGCCGTTCGATGAACGGCGCGATGTGGGCGCGGCGCGCGGCTTCGCGCATGCGCTCTTCGCCGATGCGCCGATCGCCCAGAGTAATATTGTTGGCGATGTCGCCCGAGAAGAGAAACACGTCCTGGAGCACCAGCCCCAGATGGCGGCGCAGCTCCTGTTTATTCCACTCGCGCACGTCGATGCCGTCGACCAGAATCGCGCCGCGCTCGACGTCGTAAAAGCGGCAGAGCGCCGCGATGATCGAGGTCTTGCCGCCGCCGGTGGCGCCGACCAGAGCGACTTTCTCGCCCGGCGCGACGCGAAAGGAGATGCCTTTCAGCACCGGCTCACCCTGCCGGTAGGAAAGCCACACGTCGTTAAATTCGATGGCGCCGGCGAAAGCTTCCGCCCGTTTCGCCCGCACCGGATTTTTAATGGTTTCCGGCGTATCGAGCAGCGCGAAGATTCTCTCCGAAGACGCCATGGCGGCCTGCATGATGTTGTATTTTTCCGCCAGGTCGCGGATCGGCTGGTACATGCGCTGGATGTACTGGATGAAGGCGACGAGCACGCCGGCCTGGATGGCATTCGACCAGGATCTGCTGGCCGCCGTACCAGAGCAGCAGCCCGACGCTGAGCGCGCTGAATAGCTCGATGACGGGAAAGAACACGGCGTTGTAGCGGATGCTGCGCAGCAGCACGTCGCGGTAGCGAAAATTGATTTCCTGAAAGCGGCCGTACATTTTCGCTTCCTGGCCGAACGCCTGGATGGTCGCCACCCCGGCGATATTTTCCTGCAGGCCGGCGTTGAGCCGGCCCAAGATCAGCCGGCTCTCGCGATACACCTCGCGGGCGCGGCGGCGGTAAAAACGGCTGATGTAGAGAATGACCGGAAAGGCGGCGAGACAAACCAGCGCAAGCTGCCAATCGAGCCAGAGCATCATGACGGCGATGCCGAAGACGATCGACACGTCGCCCAACAACCCGACCACGCCCGTGCTGAAGAGCTCGTTTAGGGTTTCCACGTCGTTGATGGTCCGGGTCATCAGCCGGCCGACGGCGTTGCGGTCGAAGTACGCCATGTCCTGCTTCTGCAGATGGGAAAAAATATCCATGCGCAAATCGTGCATGGCGCGCTGGCCGATGTATTGGGTCGCGTAGGTTTGCGCGAACAGCACGAGAAATCCGAAGATCACCACGCCCACATAGGCCAGGGCCATGAGATCGAGGCCGCCGAGGTCCTTTGCGGCGATGTAGCGGTCGATGGCGATCTTGGTGATATACGGTCCGAGGAGCTGGGCGCCGGTTTGCAGCATCAGCAAGACGAAGCAAATCGTCAACAGCCTCCAGTACGGCCGGAGATAGCGCAGCACGCGCGCCATCAGCCGGGCGTCGTACGCCTTGCCGAGAATCTCGTCTTCTTGATGAAGATCTTCGCTCACCATCGGCTTTCCGCGCGTTCCATAGACTCGACCTGGCGCGCCAGACTTTGCCGGCGATAGAGGTCGAAATAGGCGCCGCGCCGCGCGAGCAATTCGTCGTGGCTGCCCTGCTCGATGATTTCGCCGGCGCGGAGATAAATGATCTGGTCGGCGTCGCGCACGGTCGAGATCCGGTGCGAGATCAGCAAGGTCGTGCGCCCGCTCATGAAATGCTTGAGCTCGCGCAAAATCTCCTCCTCGGTCTCGACGTCGACGCTGGAAAAAGCGTCGTCGAGGATGAGGATCGGCGGATTTTTGATAATCGCCCGGGCCAATGCGGTGCGCTGCTTTTGACCGCCGGACAAGCGCACGCCGCGCTCGCCGATCACCGTATCGAAGCCCGCCTGAAACGATTCGACGGTCGGCAGCAGCCGGGCGATGCGCGCCGCCTCTTCGACCCGCTCGGCCGCGCCGTTCTCGCCGCCGAGCAGAATGTTTTCGCGCACCGATCCGGAGAAAAGAAAAATATCCTGGGAGACGTAGCCGATTGCTTTTTCCAAGCGCTGCCGGTCGAGCCGCTTGATATCGGTGTCGTCGATAAAAATTTGCCCGTCGCGGGGTTCGTAAAGCCGGAGGAGCAGATTCACCAGAGTGCTTTTGCCGGAGCCGGTTTCGCCGACGATGCCGCAGACAGTTCCAGCGGCGATCTTGAGATCAAGATTTTTGATGATCGGCGCGCCGGCCGGATCGTACGCGAAGCTCAGATCGCGAAACTCGATGGTGCCGGCCACGGGACCGGCGCCATTTGACGATGCTTCGGATAAGTAGCGCGGCGAGGGCCTGGTATCCAAAACTTCGGCGATGCGCGACAGCGCCGCCGTGCCGCGCTGGTATTGATTGGCGGTGTAGCCGATCGCCATCAGCGGCCAGGTGAGCATCGCGAGATAGCCGTTGAAGGCGACGAACTCGCCCAAAGTCATGGTTCCCTGCAGCACCTGGCGCCCGCCGAGCCAGAGCACCACGGCGGCGGCGATGCCGGCCATCACCTGCATGAGCGGCCAGAAGATCCCCCAAAGCGTCGCGAGCCACATGGTTTTTTGCCGGTATTCGAAGCTGATCGCGTCGAAGCCGTCGATCTGGTTCTGCTCCTGGGCGTAGGCCTGCACGACGCGGATGCCGGAAAAATTCTCCAGCACGTAGGCGCTCAGCTGGCTCAGCCGTTCCTGGGTTTCGCGCGAGGAGCGAAAAATCTCCCGGCCGAAGTAGCGCACGACGACCGGGATCAGCGGCATGGCCATCATCGACCAGAGCGTGAGCCAGGGATCGATGGTGATCATCAACGTGAGACTGAAGACGATCACGACCACTGCATCGACGATCGCCAGCGAGCCGAAGCCCATCAACTCGCGCACGGCGTGGATGTCGTTGGTCAGACGCGACATCAGATCGCCGGTCTTGGTGTGTTGAAAATAACCGAGGGGAAGCCGCTGCAGATGAGCGAAGACCCGGTCGCGCAAATCCGCTTCGCAGCGCCGCGAAAAGCCGTGGATGTTGATGCGCCAGCAGTAGCGGAAAAATCCCTGAAGCGCCGCCGCGCCGAGGATCAAAAGCGGATAGTGGAGCAGCGATCGATCCGCGCCGCCGCCTTGGAGGGCCGCGTCGATGCCGCCCTTGATCAGCCACGGCAAGGCGATCCCCGCCAGATCGGTGGCGATCAACGAGAGAATGCCGAGGACGAGGAGACGGCGATGGCGGTCGATGAGGAACTTGACGCGGTGGTAGTAGCGCAGAATTTTGATGCCCTTCGGGTTGCGCGCCGGAGCCGCACCGAGCGCCCGCTAATCTTTGGACACTCCGTGCTCGGCGTGAACTTCGGTCCAGCCGCCGGCCATGAGTTTCTCCATCACCGCCGCAAGTTGGGACATGTCCACGCGCACCTGCCCCATGCTGTTGCGGTCGCGAACCGTCACTTTCTCGTCGGCGGCGGCCTTCTCGTCGCCGACGGTCTGCACGTCGACGGTGACGCAAAACGGCGTGCCAACTTCATCCTGACGCCGGTAGAGCCGCCCGATCGAAGCGGTATCGTCGTAGACCGAGTGCCAGCGTTTGCGCATCTCGGCGCATAGCCGCTGGGCGGTCTCGACGATGTGCGGGTTTTTCTTGAGCAGCGGCAGCACGGCGATCTTGATCGGCGCCAGCTCGGGATGAAAATTCAGCACCACGCGCTTCTCGCCTTTGACTTCCTCCTCCCGGTAGGCGTCCACCAGAAAAGCCAGAGTGCCGCGATCGGCGCCGGCCGACGGCTCGATGACGTACGGAACGATCTTCTGCTTGCTCTCCTCGTCGAAGTATTCCAGCGCCTTGCCGCTGAACTGGGCGTGCTGCTTCAAATCGAAGTCGGTTCGGTTGGCAATGCCTTCGAGCTCGCTCCAGCCCATCGGGAAAAGATACTCGATGTCCGCGGTGCGCTTGGCGTAATGCGCCAGCTCGTCTTGCTCATGCTCGCGCAAACGCAGATTCTCCTGGCGTATGCCGTAGCGCGGATACCACGCGAAACGCTCGTCGATCCAGCGCTGGTGCCATTCTTCGTCGGTCCCCGGCATGACGAAAAATTCGATTTCCATCTGCTCGAATTCGCGCGTGCGAAAAGTGAAATTGCCCGGCGTAATCTCGTTGCGAAACGCCTTGCCGACCTGGGCGATGCCGAACGGCAGCTTGAGGCGCATGGACTGAAGCACGTTGTCGAAGTTGACGAAAATTCCCTGAGCGGTCTCCGGCCTCAGATAAGTTACCGCTGCGTCGTCTTCCACCGGCCCCATGAACGTCTTGAACATGAGATTGAACTGGCGCGGCTCGGTAAGCTCGCCCTTGCCGCAAGCCGGGCAGAGCGTGCGCTTCTGGCCGCAGTGCCTGCACGGCTCGCCGCCCGGAATGTTGAATTTATTGCCCTTGGTCGCCTCGCAAAAGTGCACCCACGCTTCTTCTTCCAGTTTATCCGAGCGAAAGCGCCGCTTGCAGGCGCGGCAATCGACCATCGGGTCGGTGAAGTGATCCAGGTGGCCGCTCGCCTTCCAAACTTTCGAATGCATCAAGATCGACGCATCGAGCCCGACCATATCGGCGCGGTTCTGCACGTTGTCGCGCCACCAGGCGCGCTTGACGTTGTTCTTGAGCTCGACGCCGAGCGGCCCGTAGTCCCAGCACGAGCCCGTGCCGCCGTAAATCTCGCTCGATTGAAAAATAAAGCCGCGCCGCTTGCACAGCGACACGATCTTGTCCATGTCGACCATCGGGAAATCCTAAATAAAGAGTGAGTCTTAACAATGTAAAGGATAGCAGGAGCGGAGTCAAAAGCGCGGCGCTCAGCCTAAGGTGAGCGGCGACCGAGGTCCGACTTCAACAATACCGCCATGGCTCCTCGACCGCATTTGATTTATCGCAACAAACAGCCACGCCAACGCCCAACGGACTATAATTGACCGTGTCGTTTTCGAACCGACCAATTACGATGTGCCATTAAACCGATATATTACACTTGTCCGAGAGCTTTTTTGCAGCAGACCTAGACCTGACCCAAAGAGCAGAAAACAAGGCGGTTTGCCACATCAAATATCCGCTTAGAACAATCAATCGGATAGCGGTTTGGTTTGGCCCACAAAGAATCAGAAAAGCCGATGCTATCCAACAGTTCGCTTGACGCATCGCATTACAAAAATCGTGTACGGAATTCTGAGTGTGTCATGCAAAATATCGCCTTCAATATCTCCGAAGTGCTGCGCTGCTAGTCGCTTGTATCCGTCGATGTTACGTACGGCGCGCCCTCGGTCTTTCGAAATCAACCATTTTGCAAACCGGTTCTGATTTTCTATGTACACATTGTCATATGTAATCAATGCGCCGTTCAATTTCAGACTTTGATAGGCAATGTCGAAGAGATAATCTGCTTCGCTGTCATTTAGATGGTGAACAATCCCAAGAGCAAGAACAATATCGTAACGCCCCTGCTGGCATGTCCCTGCATCTTCGACTTTTTGACAGAAGAATCTACAATTGATTCTGTGCTTCCAGCGCTTCTTGGCAGATTCTATATATAACGGATTTAAGTCAAAACCTGTATAATCGGCAATCGAGTCCGGTAGGTAGGATAAAATTCTTCCTGTACCGCAACCAATTTCCAAGATGCGGCAGGCGGGAGACGGACGCACATAGTCCTGCACTAGTTTGACTTGGCTACGCTCCCTTCCTAACAAACTGGTGAATAGATCATAAACCCAGGGTTTTGATAGGACCGCGGCCAACCCTGTCTCACGATGGCTGGATTCTTCGCTTTCCACAGGAATTCGAGGCGAAATGTCTTCGAGTTTTTTTTGTTTCATATTCCGAACCTTCAACAAAGAGAAAATCGTTTTGCCAATCGATTTAACCTTTACATACCAAAGCACCATTAATACAATAATGATCAAAACAGCAAAGACTCATTCAGCGACCTCCGATTAAGAGCTAAGTAGTCAAACCGCGCAAAGTTCGTTACTTTGGAGGCTACGAAACCATGTCTGCTATCGATATCCCCAAGTTCACATCTAAACTTAAACAAAACTCCGACGGTCTCTGGGTGAGTACCGGCGCAAGGCAGGTTTCGTATCCTCGAGACGGGAATGATTTATGTTTAAGCATCGAGGGGAAATCGTTCTGGTTCCGCCATCGTAATAAAGTAATCACGACTCTCGTTAAGTCTTTTGTTCCAAATGGCCCGGTGTTCGATATCGGCGCCGGCAATGGATACGTCTCCCTGGCGTTGGAACACTCTGGAGTTGAAACGGTCGTTGTTGAACCCGGAGCGCGGGGCGCTCGAAATGCTAAGACACGCGGTCTAGGTACCGTTATCCATGCTGCACTCGAGGATTGCGAATTCCAAGACCAAACGATCCCGGCCTTCGGCCTTTTCGATGTACTTGAACATGTTCAAAACGATTCAGAGTTCCTAAATAGTCTCCACC
The DNA here is from genome assembly GCA_963745035.1 of uncultured delta proteobacterium. Classification (GTDB taxonomy): domain Bacteria; phylum Desulfobacterota; class Binatia; order UBA9968; family UBA9968; genus DP-20. The sequence continues at coordinate 108,697 of CAVUVW010000015.1, forward strand.
GTCAGTTGCTGCCGAAAGGATATGTGTACGTGACGGTGCCTGCATATAATTTTCTCTGGTCGATTGAAGATGACTACGCCCAACACCACCGCCGATATACAGTGCGGACACTGACAAAAACGTTAGAATCGACTGGGTTTGCCGTGAAATACTGCAGTTACTTTTTCTGTGCTCTCGTGCCAGCCGTTTTCGCTATTCGATCTATACCGAGTCGGCTATGGATGCGCCACTCCATCGACATACCTTCGATAGAACAGGACCACGCCGAGCGCGGCGGGATCACAACGTGTCTTCTGGAACACAGCTTGGCCTACGAGTTGCGGCGAATCGAAAAAAGAAAGTACTTGCCAACAGGTAGCAGTTGCGTCGCCGTGGCACAGAAGGTTCCATATGGTTAGTTGCAAGAGAGTCAAGAAGCAGTAAAGAAACAGCGGTCAGAATGCATTCCGCAATGCCTAAGCTACCTATCAACGCACTCGCTCATAAATCTGATAGCGTTTGTAACTTTGCAGTAAGCGAAATGCTCCGGCTCTTACAACAGGATCGTAAAGTCGCCACTGTTTGCTATGTGGACCAACGACAAGATAGTCCGGGTTCGCCACCAGCGGGTCATAATCGACATCAATATTGTCCTCGTAAAGAAAGGTGCGCCGAATCAAATCGACAAGTAGTTGATCGGGAGGATAGTGATAAGGACGATTTAAAAGAAACATAAGCTCGCTGTCATAGGTCTCTATCAACGCATCTGCGGGAGTTTGTGAATTCAGAAAGTCAGCCGTCTGCTGCACTGAATTATCAGCGTCTATTACGTAGGTCTTGTACACAGCCGTCGCCGTTCTGGGCACGGAAATTACTACAATCAACAATACTAATAAGGCACCAACCGCCTCTTTGTTAAAACCACGGCCTCTGAAAAAAGCGCGACCCTGTTGAAGTGTGTAGGTGACATCGTAACCTCGGGTCAGATCGTAGATCATGCACGCGACAAAAATACTGCCGACGAAGATCGGCGGAAAGATATATCGCACCCAACCCACCGAGAACAGCAGAAACCAACCAAACCAGCTCGATGCCAGAAAGAGCAACGCGATCTTCACTTGCTCGGTAAATCTCCAGTCTAGTTTGTTGGTCACTATGTTCAGCAGTCCGTAACACAACCCGAGCAGCGTCGGAAGACCGAACATGATAACGACAATCAAAGCAAACATCCGAGAAGGGATTGATATGACTAGAGCGGTCACGTCATACAAACCATGGATCGGATCTGCAACACCGGATTTGGCCTGTAAGAGCTGTTCGGAGAACACCATAAGAATATGAGATCCGGCCAATGAGCCGACGAGCGTAATGACCCAGAATGAAAAGGATTTCCAGTCACGCCGGTACACAGCTACCAACGAGGGAACCGCCAGTGAACACATCCAGAACGGGAGAACTTGCAGTTTCGTGATCAGCGCAAATGCCCAAAATAGCACGGCCAAGGCTAACGCCCATAGTCGGTACCGCGGCAATGACAGCATGGCCATATAACCCGCAAGCAGGAAAAACATTGCGGGCATTTCGCCCAAAACCTGTCTACCCACATATATTGGGAAAAGATCGATATATGCGGGCAGCAACGTCATGACAGCCAAAGTCCCCAAAGCTATAGACTGATTGTAGATACGCCGAACGAGATAGTACATCAACAATAGCGTCGCTACAGTGATCATTACTTCAACTATTCGCGCCTGAACGATCCCAACGCCGAACAGCCAAAAACTTAGGGCAACAAGGCCAGTAATGTAACTTGCTTGAGTTATCGCCGCCGACACAGGTTCTCCGACAGAGAGCCGCCCGTAATGACCGGACTCTACCCAGTTACGAGCGACTGATAGTGTCCATCCCTCATCCCACCATAGGGGGGGAACACTGTCGAGTCGTATGGTCAAAGCTAAACCGATCAACACCCCTATGAAAACCGCTATGTAAATGCGTAAATATTTCACGATTCTTTGTTGTCTATTGAAAAGACGGATCTTCGCCACAAATAATACCCGGGACACTTGACCTTAAGCCGATCCACGCAGGAACGACCAATGAGCTTATATACAGATAACCGAGTAGGCGACTGTATCGCGGAGATTTATGCAGCATCAAAAAATGTAAAAATCTCATCTACCACGGACTCGACCTCGCCCGGTTGCATTTCGTAATACATTGGTAGACGCAGCAATCGCTCACTAATGGTTTCGGTAACCGGCAGCATTCCAGCACGGTAACCCATTGCTGTCCCCATCGGTGATGTATGGAGTGGAACATAATGAAATAGCGACAGAATCCCCCGTGTTTTGAGGTACTCTATTAGCTTCGTTCTTTCCCCAAAAGAATTGAGAATTATGTAGAACATGTGATAGTTTGATTCGCAGTCAGGCGGAATAATTGGGAGGGTGACAAGACCCTGAACTTCTAAAGGTCGTAGAAGTTGTTCGTAAATCGTGTAAATTTCCTGGCGCTTTCTTGTTATTACCTCCATATTTTCCAACTGCGCGTATAAAAAAGCTGCCAAGATATCCGATGGCAGTAACGAAGATCCGATATCTACCCACGTATATTTATCCACTTCGCCGCGAAAAAAGCGGCTGCGGTTTGTACCCTTTTCTCGAACAATTTCCGCTCTTTCCACTAGGTCCTGCCGATTTAAAATGATTGCACCACCCTCGCCACAAATGAAGTTCTTTGTTTCGTGAAAGCTATAGGCACCCATATCGCCTATCGTCCCAAGATATCGCCCCTTGTACTTTGCGTTGACGCCTTGAGCAGCGTCTTCGACAACAATCAACCCGTGCTTTTGTGCGATCTTAGAAATTGTATCCATCTCACATCCAACCCCCGCGTAGTGAACGGGAGCGATTGCACGGGTTTTTGCCGTGATGGCTGACTCGATCAGATTCTCGTCAATGTTCAGCGTGTCTCTACGGCAGTCAACAAACACTGGACGAGCACCACGCAAAAGAAACGCATTAGCAGTAGAGGCAAACGTGTAAGATGGTAGAATAATTTCATCTCCATCTTTCACATCAGCCAAAATTGCCGCCAAATCTAGTGCGGTGGTACATGATGTCGTAAGCATTATTTCCTGAGCGCCGAAAGTGCGCTTCATTAGATCTTGCCCTTTCTTCGTATATAACCCGTCACCACTCGTTTTAAGCTGCAAGACCGATTGAGCGATGTAGTAAAGTTCTTTACCGACGATAAAGGGCTTATTAAAAGGAATGCGAAAGCTCACAGACATTCTCGTCGTCTCTTCATGCGAATGTCCTATTCGTTTTGTAATTACGGCCGTTCCCAAATGAATTTCAATGCGTCAGGCCCTGTCATGAAGATCAAATCCAGAATCGACACCTGTGCGTCATACGGCGGATATAGCTGCGAATAAACGGGATAATCATAAATCATGTACTCCGTCACAATTCCCGCATCAGCGAGTTTTGCCTCCTCTAGATAACTTTTAGCAGCAGGGCCGGAAATATAGTGAGTTGCTCCTAGTTGCTTCAAAACATCTAAAAGGCGATTGGTTTTTGTCCCAGTAGGCTCCAATGAAGATGACCGGACGAACTTGGTTCCGGAGATGCCCAGAACTTCAGCTATTAGGATTGTCAACTGAATAGTGAGATCTGCTAACTTATCGAATCGACATGCGTAAAACTCTTTCAATGTTCGAGGAATAGACTTCAAAAAACGGAGTTTTGCCATAAGCTTGTTCAATTGTTTTCCAATGCTTATGCGCCCAATCCTGCGACCAATCAATAAAAATCTCCTTTATTGGAATATGATTCTTCACAACCCCTTTTTTCAGGACTGGTATTGTCAACCAAACTGGACCATTTGCAGTCTTAATTCGGTTCCGATTACGCCAGCCGTGCTTATCGTACTGAACATCATCATAGAAGACGAAGACATCAGCTTTACTGATTTGATGAAAGTAGCCGCGCCAAGGGATATAATTGGGTTGGTTAATTACGCATTTCATAACATTGCACCTATCGCAGTGCCGTGGTGGCTGCTTGACGAGGTTTAGGCGTTATCCGTCAACCAGCCGTGATAGCTGCTCAAATTCCGCGCGAAGCAAACCCATATAGTAAGCGTTGCTTCGGCGACCATTAATTACAAATTCATCACGCAACACTCCCTCTACTTTGAAATGGAGCTTCGCATAGGTTTTTAGAGCCGCTTGGTTATTCACATCGACCGTAAGCCACACTTTATGTAGATCATATTTTTGGAAACCATTGGCCAGGGCCTTGTAAACTCCAGTAAGCCCGACACCAGCCCCTCTCACAGTGGCGTCTCCGACATACACTGAGAGACGGATTTTTTTTAAGTAAGAATCCATTCTATCTAGCACAACGTTTCCAACATGGGATTGGTTTAGCAGTAAGGCATACGCGCTGATTAGTGGGTCGTCGAGACATCGTTGGATCCATTCTTTAGTGTATTCACGAGTCGGATTCCGACGCAGGCCAAGCGCCACGGCGATCACAGGATCACAGACCCATTGCAACATTCTTTCTGCATGCTCGGGCCCTATCGGTGAGATAGTAACGTCAGGTCGAAGTCCCAAATGTTTCGCGGCTGTGTTTACGTCAACTGACTTCATATCTCGGATTATGATTCACTAACGCGTCGCAACGAACCCGACATACTTAAATAATTGGCGCGTCAGGGGAAGGCCTCTTTCAAGAGTCGCTGATAACACGTCCGCAATAGCAACTTGCTCTTCGCGACTCCGTCGGGAATCGTTAACTAACTCCGCTTGACCTAAGAACCAATAATAATAAATCTTTATGTCTCTAAAGCCGACATCGAGCAAAATGTCGGTGAGCTTTTCATGTGCGAAACCACCCAAGAAGGATTTACCATATTCCGCTTGATTGAATGTTTCTTTATCAACGTGAAACCGGGCTTCAATCTCACTATCTTTTTCTAAAACGGAGTCGATTTCTCTCCTCACAATAGGATCATATTCGCCATTAGAGTTGAGCTCGCTGATGGCCTTCCAAAAGTAATAGTTTGGCTCAAGGTCGGCATAAAACTTACCACCGTGTCGCAGCGCTTTTGCAGCATTTCGTAGAGTCGGCCTAATGTCATATAGATGATGCAGAAACGAGTATGCCGTCACCATGTCGTATGCACCTTCATTTACTGAAAAAGAGCCACTATCGGCGAGATGCAACCGAATCACTGCATCTCCTGTTAAATCTACTCGTTTGAGCATCGATTCGGTGACATCTACACCATCAATGTCTTTGACGTATTTCTTTGCAATGTTGATGATGAATCCGGTGCCACAGCCCAAATCTAGAAGACGCCGCGCGCTCGTCGCGTTAGCAATGTTGCTAATGCGCCGATCAACGTGAGCAACGTTCTCCGCTCTAAAGTGAGGTTCCGTTTCGTCGTAATAGGAAGCTAATACCGTATGCAGCCTTTGGTTAGCATCGATCACTTTTTTATATTGCCGACTCTCATTCTCTACCATGGTCATTCCACTTTCTGTCGGTATTTTCGCGCATGAAGAGGCGCATAATATTCATCGTAGTTCGCTGGAATCTGGGAAAAAAAACCCAGCTTTTGGAGGGTTCTGTCGGGTATTCCCGACAAATCGATCTGACTCATCGCGCGAGGAATATCGAGCCTCTGCTTCATAAATGAACGACACATATTGATTGTTAGCGCATGCCTCCAGTGCGTAGTCTTATTCTGCCCACCAGCATGCCAAAGCCGTGCATTGAAGAAAAACACGCTGCCAGCTTTCGCCACGAGTCTTCTCGCCTGTCGAAAAAACTCTTCTTCTGTTGGTGCGCGTGAGTTTAGGTGAGATCGTGGCATGTAAAATGTCGCCCCATTCTCTTCAGTGAAATCATCCAACAGAATAGTCGCTCCCACATTAGTAACATACCCAGGAATCAATCTGGGACAGTCGATGTGAATTCGGCCGAATAGTTCGTTCCGTGGGGTGGCATAGACGAGGATGTGTAGGCATAAATGATACACCCTTCGCCGAGAATCCATTCGAAAGGTTCTAAAAGCGACTCCAAGTCCAATACCCGTATGAGTTCGCCGGGATACAACGAACAAAGCAGAACCATTCCAAAGTCGATCTTAGCACCGCTTCTTCGTTGATATTGACTTTCCTTAGCAATAGCAGTTTCAAGATCCGCTTTTAGCGGTTGAACCCTTTCACTGGGAATCACGTCGGGTAATAACGCGAAACCATCCGTAGCAATCTGCTGGGAGAATTCCTCTCTGGTCACGTTTACTGCTTTCGTGTCAGGACAGCGTCGAGGCTTTGAGCCGTGCTAAAGTTTACCAACGACTTTATAACGCACCGTGGCCTTCCTTGAACTTCTTGAAGAACCCGACCAAGATACAGACCGATGAGACCCATAAACAACAAATTGGTCCCGCCCAGGATGACGATCATGGCTATAGTCGATGTGTACCCACCCAAAAGGTTGGCAAAGACAATTCTTCGGACAAACAAGCCCAACATTAAAAGACACCCTAAGACGGTGATTACGGTTCCAAGTAGGGCCGCAAATCGTAGCGGTAAATCGGAAAATCCGAGAATAGACTCACTCGCCATCCTAAGGCGTTTTCTAAAAGTGTAGCTGGATTTTCCGACGGATCTCTCGCTATGTCGAATCGAAACCCAAGAATGGCGAAAGCCGAGCCAGTGCTCTAGCCCCGGAATATAAGGAACTTTGTCATCGAGTGTATTATAAGCGTCTACGAAGCGCCGGTTCATAATTCGAAGTGACGCCGCATTAATAGGGGTCTTAGCTCCCGTTAGCCAATTAAGGATTTGATTAAACATCAGCGACGTCACCCGTTCGAGTAAATTATCCTTTCTTTCCTGCCGAAGACCAACCACGATATCACAGTTGTCGGACTCTAATTCTTTCAGCAACAGAGGAATTTGATCAGGGGGATCCTGCATATCAACGTTCATCATTCCGACAAAGTTTCCAGATGCCAACCGATACCCGCAGGACACTGCAAGGTGTTGCCCAAAATTTCGACTCAATTCGATCACTTTCACAAAACCATATCTTCCAGCCGACGCTTCCAGTTGCTGCTGCGATCCATCGGAGCTACCGTCGTTTACAAATATGACTTCAACATCCTTGCTGATGTCGGTGAGTTCTAAAAGATTATTCATTTCTTGATTTATCGCTTCACAGAATGATTCGACCAAATAACCATCGTTATAGATCGGCACAACGAAGGAGTATCTAAGGGTGTTTACAAGGTGGTTCATCGAACGTGGTATTCGCGTAGCAAGCAAAAAGTTTAAGTATGATAGTTCACAGTCAAGCCTTGATCAACTATTTGTTTTTATGACGATTTAGACTGATGTCCGTCAGTCTGCGACGCGAGGAAGCATCCAGGGCGCGAATACTTAAGCGTATGCGAATTATCCAAAAATAACGGCCGCGGTCAGTTTCGAGCTAGAAGTGCAGTCTAAAGCCCCAACACATCCTGCATGCCGTAAAGCCCGGGCTTTCGTTTGGCCAGCCATCGGGCGGCGCGGAGGGCGCCGTGGGCGAAGGTGTCGCGGCTGTGGGCGCGGTGGATGAACTCGAGGCGCTCGCCGATGCCGCCGAAGATGACTGTGTGCTCGCCGACGATGTCGCCGGCGCGGACCGAGAGCAGCGCGATTTCTTTGTTGCCGCGCGGGCCGACGATGCCTTTGCGGCCGTTGACGGCGACTTCATCGAGCTTCCGGCCGAGCGCTTCGGCTACCGAACGACCCAACGCCAATGCCGTCCCGCTCGGCGCGTCTTTCTTGAATCGGTGGTGCGCTTCGACGATCTCGACATCGTAATCGTCGCCGAGCATCTTGGCCGCCTTGCCAAGAAGAGACACGAGAACGTTCACGCCCAAACTGGTGTTCGCCGACAACAAGGTGGGCGCGTGTCGAGCCAGCCGCTTGATTTCGGCTTGCTGCCGCGGCGTGAAGCCCGTACTCGCGATCACCATCGGCGTGGACTTTTTTGCCGCGGCGCGCAGGAAGCTCAAAGACGCCTCCGGGTTGGTGAAATCGATGATGACCGCGTTGGGTTTGAGAGCCGGCTCGAGCTGGTCCGTAACCGGCACGGCGAGATTACCGGCGGCGGAGATTTCTCCCGCGTCCTTCCCCAAGCGCGCGCTTCCGCGCTTGTCGATGGCGGCGACCAGCCGGTAGTCGGCTGACTGCGCTATCGCGCGCACGACGGCGCCGCCCATGCGCCCGCCGACGCCGCAGACGATAATCCCAAGCGCCATTTAGTTTTGCAGCAAGCCGAACTCGCGCATCGCTTTGGTCAGCTTTTTCAGATTTCCTTCCGCCATCGGCGTCAGCGGCAGGCGCAGGTCGCCGCCGCACTTGCCCATGAGCGATAGCGCGGTTTTGACGGGAATCGGATTGGTTTCGAGGAACACGCTGCGAATCAGCGGCATCAGCTTGAACTGGAGCTCCCGGCCCCTTTGCCAATCGCCCGCGAGGCAAGCCGAGGCGAGCTGCGCGGTCTCCTTCGGCGCGACGTTGGCGACGGTGGAGATAACCCCTTTGCCGCCGAGCGCCATGAGCGAGAAGATCAGCGAGTCTTCGCCGGAATAAACCGCCAATCGGTCGCCGCACAGTCGAATCACGTCGATCGCTTGATCCACCGAGCCGGTGGCTTCTTTGACGCCGGCGATATTTTTCACTTCCGCCAGGCGCGCCAGAGTTTCCGGCTCGATTTTCGATCCGGTGCGGCCGGGAATGTTGTAAACGATGATCGGGAATGCCGACCTCAGAGGCGACTTTTCTTGTAGTGCTGATAAATCCCTTCCTGGGTCGGGCGGTTGTAATACGGCGAGATCATCAGCGCGCCGTCGGCGCCCGACTTCTCGGCTTCGCGGGTGAGCCGCACCGCTTCGTCGGTCGAATTGGAGCCGGTGCCTGCGATCACGGGAATGCGTTTGTTGACCGCCTTGATCACCGCGCGAATCACTTCATCGTGCTCCTTGTGGCTGAGGGTCGCCGATTCCCCCGTGGTGCCGCACGGCACGATGCCGTGGGTGCCGTTTCGCAGGTGAAAATCGATCAAGCCCTCGAGACTCTGCCAATCGACGCCGCCGTCTTTGAACGGCGTGACCAGCGCAACCATCGACCCGCTGAACATTGGAACCTCTCCCAATCCGTCTGCGGGTTCCGTTGCAACCCGAGACAAGAGACCCGAGACTCAAAGCTAAATCTTGACCGTGCCGTGAAACACTTCCTCCGCGCCGCCGGTCATGTAGACGCGGTTGTTGTCGCGCCAGTCGATCAACAGATCGCCACCCTTGAGATGGATCGTCACCGTCCGCTCGGTCCGTCCGGTGATCACGCCGGCGACGCCGACCGCGCTCGCGCCCGTGCCGCAGGCCCAGGTTTCTCCGGCGCCGCGCTCCCAAACGCGCATCTTCACTTCCGACGGGCTCATGATCTTGATGAATTCGGTGTTCACGCGTTTGGGGAAAAACGGATGGTGCTCGAACTTGGGGCCGAGTTTTTCCAGGTCGAGGGAGTCGATATCATCGAGGTAAAGCACGCAATGCGGATTGCCCATCGACACGCAGGTCACTTCGTAAGTTTTACCGTCCACCGCCAGCGGCCGGTTCTTGATCTCACCGTCGGCGTCCACCGGAATCTTCCGCCCCTCGAGGATCGGCTCGCCCATATCGACTTCGACCAGCTCGCCGACGATGCGCGGCCGGATGATGCCGGCCAGCGTTTCGACTTCGAGGGCGCGCTTGGTGGTGATGCCGTGATCGTAAACGTACTTGGCGAAACAGCGAATGCCGTTGCCGCACATCTCCACCTGGCTGCCGTCGGCATTGTAGATCTCCATCCTGAAGTCGGCGAGTTTGGACGGATGCACCGTCAGCAACTGATCGGCGCCGACGCCGAAGCGGCGATCGCAGAGCTGTTTGGCGATGGCAGGCAGATTGGCAATATTTCGTTTCAGACAATCGATGAAAACGAAATCGTTGCCCGCGCCGTGCATCTTGGTGAACTCTAGCTCCATCCGATCCGACCTTTGAACGTTTGAACCGTTGAACGTTTAAACGAATTCATTGCAGCGATGCCGGAATCACTTCGCCGTTGATCAAATCCTCCATCGTCTCGCGCTGGCGCACGATGTAATACTGATCGCCGTCCACCAGCACCTCCGGCGGCTTGGGATGGGAATTGTAGTTCGACGCCATCGTAAAGCCGTAGGCGCCGGCGCTCATCACCGCGAGCAGATCGCCGCGCCGCGGCCGCGCGATCTCGCGGTCCTTGGCGAAAAAGTCGCCGCTCTCGCAGATCGGGCCGACCACGTCGGCGACGATCGCTTCCGCTTTGCTTTCGACCACCGGGCGAATCGCCTGATACGAGCCGTACAGCGCGGGGCGGATCAGATCGTTCATGCCGGCGTCGACGATGACGAACTTCTTGGTCTCGGTCTCTTTGATGTACTGGACCTCGGTGAGAAGAATTCCGGCGTTGCCGACGATCACCCGGCCCGGCTCCAAAATCAGGGTGACCTCCAAGCCTTGCAGCCCCTCGATGATCGCTTTGGCGTAGGCATCGGGCGACGGCGGCGTTTCGTCGTTGTAGTTGATGCCCAAGCCGCCGCCCAAGTCGAGGTAGCGAATCTGCGCCCCTTCTTTTTTCATCTCGCCTGCAAGCACGCGATCGAGATATTCGCGCACCTTCGCCAATGCGTCGACGAACGGCGTCAACGACGTGAGCTGCGAGCCGATGTGGCAGTCCACGCCGATCACGTCGATATTCTTCAGCGATACGGCTTTTTTGTAAGTCTCCAGCGATCTTCTTGATGTCGACGCCGAACTTGGCCTTCTTCATGCCGGTGGAAATATAGGGATGGGTCTGCGGATCGACGTCCGGGTTCACCCGCAAGCTGATCGGCGCCTTCTTGCCGGCGCCGGCGGCGATCTCGTTGAGCGCGGTCAATTCCTCGTCGGACTCGACGTTGAACATCAAGATGCCGGCGTCGAGCGCGTATTCGATCTCCTCTTTCTTTTTGCCGACTCCCGAAAAGACGATTTTCTTCGGATCGCCGCCGGCTTTGAGCGCGCGAAACAGCTCGCCGCCGGAAACGATATCGAAGCCGCTTCCTTGCTTGGCGAACGCCCGCAGCAGCGCCAGGTTGGAATTGGCCTTGACGGAAAAACACACGATGTGCGGCACTCGGGCAAAAGCCTGATCGAAGACTTGGAAGTGGCGCTTGAGCGTCGCCAGGCTGTACACGTAGGCCGGCGTGCCGACTTCGCCGGCGATGCGCTTGAGCGGCACTTCCTCGGCGAACATTTCGCCGCCGCGGTATTCGAAATGGTTCATGGATCACCCCGTAAAATTTCTACTTCGTTGGACGGCGCGCTCAAGGAGCCGTCGAGCAGCTGCGACGAGATCCGGTAGCGGTAAATCGCCTTGGGCCGCACTTCTTGATCATCGTAGCGGTACTGTTTTTTTTGCGCGAACTTGCCCCGATCTTCCACGTGAACCGTGGTCAGCGGGCGATAGGGCACCGGACAGTCCGGACAACTTTGGGAAATTTCTTTGCGGAAAATCACGAAGCTCGCCAGGTCCTTGAGCGCCGTGCCGTCGACGTACTCCGTCGGCCGGTCCCAGGTGAGAATGATGCCGGTCGGTGCCGAGCGCGCGGCCAGATCGGTGATCGTTTTCGGCGTCGCAAGCTCGGGCGCCCGCGGATCGCCCTTTTTGCCGCAAGCCCATGCTGCCGCCAGCACCAGCGCAAGAACCAGGAATCGTTTCATCTAAACTCGCAGCTCCTTCAGCCGGCGCGCCACGTTGCGCCGCGCCGTCCCGCCCGGCGCGCGCCGGCGATCGATCACTGCTTGCGCCGAAATATACCGATAAACGTTCTTCTCGAATTTGTTCGAAAAGCGCTTGAGCTCGGCTACGGACAGCTCTTCGATGCGCTTTTTTGCATGGACGCAGTACTGCACGATCTTGCCCGCGATCTCATGCGCCTGCCGAAACGGCAGACCGCGCTCGACCAGATAATCCGCCACATCGGTGGCGTTCATGTAACCGTCTTGGACGGCCGTCAACATGCGCTCGCGCCGCACCGTCATTCCGGCGATGACTTCGCCCGATGATCTTCAGGCTCGACGCCACCGTGTCGACGGTATCGAAGAGCGGAACTTTGTCTTCCTGCAGATCCCGGTTATACGCGAGCGGCAAGCCCTTCATGATCGTCAGCAGCGCATGCAGATGGCCGAACACCCGTCCGGTTTTGCCGCGGATCAGCTCCGGCACGTCGGGATTTTTTTTCTGCGGCATCATCGAGCTGCCCGTGCAGTAGCGGTCCGGCAGCTCGATGAAGCCGAACTCCTGGCTCGACCAGAGCACCAGCTCCTCGGCGAGCCGGCTCAGATGGACAAAAAGAATAGACGCGCCGGCTAAAAATTCCAAGAGAAAATCCCGATCGCTCACCGCGTCGATGCTGTTCTTCGATACGCGCGGGAACTCGAGCAGCTTCGCGACATAGGCCCGATCGATCGGGAACGTGGTTCCCGCCAGCGCGCCCGAGCCGAGCGGCAGAACGTTGATGCGCTCCAGGCAATCGCCAAAGCGCGCGCCGTCGCGCCCGAACATGTCGACGTAAGCGAGCAAGTGATGCGACAACAGCACCGGCTGCGCCCGCTGCAAGTGCGTGTAGCCGGGCATGATCACGTCGAGGTGTTTTTTCGCCGCCCGGCCAAGCTCACGTTGGAGTTCTTGCAAGCTCGCGATGATCGTTCTTACTTCCTCGCGCAGATAAAGCCGCATGTCGAGCGCGACTTGATCGTTGCGGCTCCGCGCCGTGTGCAGTTTGCCGCCGGCAGGACCGATCAGCTCGGTCAAGCGCCGCTCGATATTCATGTGAATGTCTTCGTCGGCCTCGGAGAACTTGAACTTGCCGCCGTCGATCTCGCGCTCCACCGATTGCAGGCCCCGGACGATTTTGCGCGCATCCGTGGTCGAGATGATGCGCTGCTTGGCCAGCATTTTGGCGTGCGCGATGCTGCCGCGAATATCGTGGCGGTAGAGCCGGGCATCGACGTCGATGGACGCGGTAAAAGCTTCCACGGAAGCGGCGGTGCCGCCGCTGAAACGTCCGCCCCAGAGCTTGGTCTTTTTTGTTCGCGATGGATTCAAGATCGATCTAGGTTTCTTCTTTAGTTGTTCGAATTTCTCGCTTACTTCGCTCGGCTCAGTCGCCGCTGGCGCAAGCGCAGCGCGTTCAAACGAATGAATCCTTCGGCATCCGCCTGCTGATAGACTTGGTCGGCCTCGAAAGTCGCGACATTGGCATCGTATAGCGACGTCTCCGATTTGCGCCCGGCCACGCTGACGTTTCCTTTATAGAGCTTCAGCCGCACCCGGCCGCTGACGTTCGCCTGCGCTGCGTCGATGGTTTTCTGCAAGACCTCGCGCTCCGGCGCAAACCAGTAGCCGTAGTAGATCATCTCGGCGTAGCGTGGAATCAGCGAATCGCGCAGGCGCAGCACCTCGCGGTCCATGGTGATCGACTCCATGCCCCGGTGCGCCGCGTGGAGAATCGTGCCGCCGGGGGTCTCGTAAACGCCGCGCGATTTCATGCCGACGTAACGGTTCTCCACCAGGTCGACCCGCCCGATGCCATGCCTGGCGCCGATGTCGTTCAAGCGCGCGAGCAAGTTGGCCGGCGACAGCTTGCGCCCGCCCAACGCCACTGGGTCGCCGCGCAGATAGTCGATCTCGATGTACTCCGGGCGGTTGGGCGCTTTTTCCACCGGACGGCACCAGACGAACATGTCGGCGGGCGGCTCTTTCCAGGGATCTTCGAGAATGCCGCCCTCGTAGCTGATGTGAAACAGATTGCGGTCGGTGCTGTACGGCTTGGACTTGGTCACCGGCACGGGAATGCCGTGCTTGCGCGCGTAGTCGATCAAGGTCGAGCGCGCGTTGAGGTCCCACAAACGCCACGGCGCGATCACCTTGATGCCCGGCCGCAGCGCATAGTAAGTGAGCTCGAAGCGCACCTGGTCGTTGCCCTTGCCGGTGGCGCCGTGCGACACGGCGTCGGCTTTCTCTCTGACCGCAACGTCGATTTGTCCTTTGGCGATCAGCGGCCGCGCGATCGAGGTGCCGAGCAGATACGAGCCTTCGTAAACCGCGTTGGCGCGCAGCATCGGGAACACATAGTCTTTGACGAACTCCTCGCGCAGGTCGCCGATCACGACTTTGCTCGCGCCGGTCTGGATCGCCTTGCGTTTGACCGCCTGCAGGTCTTCGCCCTGGCCCAGATCGGCGCAAAAGGCGATCACCTCGCAGCCGTATTCCTCTTTCAGCCAGCGCAAGATCACCGACGTATCCAACCCGCCCGAGTATGCCAATACGACCTTGTTGACCTTCACGATGTCATCCAAGTCCTCTACCGCTGTTTTTTTGGAAGCCTTGAACTTTGAACTTTTGAACTTTTGAACCCATTAATTAACCACGCCATGACCGCCTTTTGCGCGTGCAGCCGGTTCTCGGCCTGGTCGAAGGCGACACACTGCGGGCTCTCCAAAATTTCGTGGGTGATTTCCTCGCCGCGATGCGCCGGCAAACAATGCATCACCACGGCCCCTCGCTTGGCCATCTTCACCACTTTGTCGTTGATCTGATAGTCGCGAAAGGCGCGGCGGCGGCGCTGCGCTTCCTCTTCCTGACCCATGCTGGTCCACACGTCCGTATAGACCGCATCGGCTCCTCCAACCGCTTCCTGCGACTGATTGGGTAACGCTGACGTTCGCGCCGGCGGCGCGCGCCTTGGCGAGAATCTCGCCGTCGGGCTCATAGCCTTTCGGGCAAGCCAGCGTGAATGAAAAGGGGACGAGCGCGGCGGCCTCGAGCCAGGAATGAACCATATTGTTGCCGTCGCCGATGAAAGCGATCTTCAAGCCATCGAGCTCGCCCCTGTGCTCGACGAGCGTCTGGCAGTCGGCCAACACCTGACAAGGATGATAGAGATCGGTGAGGGCGTTGATCACCGGCACCGAGGAATAGGAGGCCATCTCCTCGAGGGTCGCCTGCGTGAACGTGCGCACCGCGATGAGATCGACCCAGCGGGCGAGACTGCGCGCGCAGTCAGCCGGCGTCTCACGCGTGCCGAGACCGATTTCGTTGGGACCCATGAAGAATACGCTGCCACCCAACTGGTTCATGCCGATCTCGAAAGTCGCGCGCGTGCGCAGACTCGGCTTTTCAAACACCAAGGCCAGGCTTTTTCCAGCTAGCAACTGGTGTTGAACGCCGCGCTTCTGCTTGCGCTTGAGGTCGGCTGCGAGAGTGAGAATAGCGTCAAATTCGCGCCGGCTCAGACCGGCGAAATTGACGAGATCGCGTTTGTTCATGTGACGAGTGCGCGCGCCGGCTTACTGGCGCGCGAGAACTTTTTCCAATAAGGCAATGGCGCGGTCGATCTCCCGCTTGGTGATCGTGAGCGGCGGCGCGAAGCGCAGCACCTTGGAGGCGGTGCAGTTGAGCAGCAACCCTTCCTGCATGCAGGTCTCGGCGATCTTGCTCCCGTCGATGGTCAGCTCGACGCCGATCAGCAAGCCTTTGCCGCGAATCTCGCGGATAAACGAGAAGCGCTTCTTGAGCGCTTCGAGCGACTTGACCAGGTACTTGCCCATCTGCACGCAATTTTTGAGCACGCCGCCCTTAACGAGCGCATCCATGACCGCCAGCCCCGCAGCGCACGACACCGGATTGCCGCCGAAAGTCGAGGCGTGGCTGCCGGGACCAAAGCTTTGCGCCACGTCGTCGCGCGCCAGCATGGCGCCGAGCGGCAAACCGCCGCCCAAGGCTTTCGCTAGAGTCATGATGTCCGGCTTGACGCCGAAGTGCTCGTAGCCGAAGAGCTTGCCGGTGCGCCCCATGCCGGTCTGCACTTCATCGAAGATCAACAGCAGCCCGCGCTGATCGCAGAGCTCGCGCAAGCCGAGCAGGTAGATTTCATTGGCGACCACCACGCCGCCCTCGGCCTGGATCGGCTCGACCATGATCGCCACGGTTTTCTGCGCATCGATGGCTGCCTCGGTGGCGCCGAGATCGTTGTACGGCACCTGGCGAAAGCCGGTGGGCAGTGGATCGTATCCGGCGCGGATCTTTTCCTGTCCCGTCGCCGTCAAGGTCGCCAGGGTGCGCCCGTGAAACGAGTTGTGGGTCGAGATGATCTCGTATTTGCCGCCGAGTTTTTCCGAGCCGTAGCGCCGCGCCAGCTTGATCGCCGCTTCGTTGGCCTCGGCGCCGCTGTTGCAGAAAAACGCCCGGTCGGCAAACGAATGGCGGCACAGCTCGCGCGCCAGCTCGGCCTGCGGCTGGACGTGATAAAGATTCGAGACGTGCAGCAGCTTTTGCGCCTGCTGCTTGATCGCCTTGACGATCGCCGGATGGCAGTGGCCCAGACTGTTGACCGCGATGCCGGCGAGAAAATCGAAATACTCTTTGCCGTTGGCGTCCCAGACTTTGCTGCCCTTGCCTTTGACCAGCGCGATCGGCGCCCGGGCGTAGGTTTTTGCGACGTATTTTTCTGTCAGCGCGGCGACATCTCGGTTCTTCACTTCCGTACCACCTCGGTCCCCACCCCCTCCTTGGTAAAAATCTCGAGGAGCACGACGTGTTTCACCCGCCCGTCGATAATATGGGTTTTCTCCACCCCGCCCTTGAGCGCGTTGATGCAGCACTCGACCTTGGGAATCATGCCCGAACCGACGACCCCTTCCTGGATCATTTTGCGCGCCTGGTTTTCCTTGAGCGTGCTGAGCAACGCTCCCTTCTTGTCTTTCACGCCCTCCACGTCGGTCATGAGAATCAGCTTCTCCGCGTGCAGCGCCTCGGCGATTTCGCCGGCCACCAGATCGGCGTTGATGTTGTAGGTCTCGCCCTGCTTGCCGACGCCCACCGGCGCGATGACGGGAATAAACTTATTCTGGTCGAGCGACTCGATCACCAGCGGATTGATGCCGATGATCTCACCGACCATGCCGATGTCGATAATCTCCGGCGACTCGCCGTTGGGCGATGCGACGGTGACGTTCATCTTTTTCGCCAGAATGAGTCCGCCGTCCTTGCCGCTCAGCCCCACCGCCATGCCGCCGTGCTGGTTGATCAGGGTGACAATTTCTTTGTTCACTTTGCCGACCAGAACCATCTCGACGATGTCGAGAGTTTCCTGGTCCGTGACCCGCATGCCGCGGACATAGCGGCTGGTGATGCCCATCTTGTCGAGCACGGAATCGATCTGCGGCCCGCCGCCGTGCACCACGACCGGATTGATGCCGACGTATTTGAGCAGTACGATATCCTGCGCGAAGCTCGCCTTGAGCTCCTCGTTCTCCATCGCATGGCCGCCGTATTTGATGACGAAGGTCTTGCCATAGAAGCGCTGAAAATAGGGCAGCGCCTCCATCAAGACCTCCGCCTTGCCGATAAAGTTATCCATGCAATCGGCCGATCGCTCAAAGGATATACCGCGACAGGTCTTCGTTCATCAAGATCGGCTGCAGGCGCTCGCGCACGTAGGCGGCGTCGATGGCCACCTCCTTGCCGCGCATTTCCGGCGCCGCGAAGGAAACATCGTCGAGCAGGCGCTCCAAAATCGTGTGGAGCCGGCGCGCGCCGATGTTTTCCGTGCGCTCGTTGACGTCGGAGGCGATCTGGGCGATCTCCTGGACCGCGTCGGCCGCGAATTTGAGATGGACGCCCTCGGTTTCGAGCAGGGCCTCGTATTGTCGGATCAAAGCGTTCTTGGGCTCGGTCAAGATGCGCACGAAATCCTCTTTGGTGAGCGAGCTCAGCTCGACGCGAATCGGGAAGCGGCCTTGAAACTCGGGGATCAAGTCCGACGGCTTGGCGGAATGAAAGGCTCCCGAAGCGACAAACAGAATATGGTCGGTCTTGATCATGCCGTATTTGGTGTTGACCGTGGAGCCTTCGACGATCGGCAGAAGATCGCGCTGCACGCCCTGGCGCGACACGTCGGGGCCATGCGCCGACTCGCGTCCGGCGATCTTGTCGATCTCGTCGAGAAACACGATCCCGGACTGCTCGACCCGGCGCACGGCTTCGCCGGTCACTTTGTCCATATCAACCAGCCGGCCCGCTTCCTCCTGGGTCAAGATTTCCAGCGCTTCGGGAATCTTGACGGATTTTTTCTTGGTCTTCTTGGGCAGCATGTTGGAAAACATTTCCTTCAGGTTGAATTCCATGCCTTCCATGCCCTGGGGCGTCAGCACCTCGATCATCGGCATCGCCGATTGGGTAATCTCGATATCGACGAAGCGATCGTCGAGCTTGCCTTCGCGCAGCATGCGCTTGAGCTTTTCCCGAGTCGACTGCAGGCGCGCCGCGTCCACCGCGTCGCCGTCTGCCTCGCCGGCGGAGCTTGCCGGCAGAAGCAAATCGAGCACCCGCTCTTCGGCGACCTCCCGCGCTCTGATTTCGACTTTTTGCTTTTCTTCTTCCTTGACCATGTTGACCGCAAGATCGGTCAGATCGCGGATGATCGATTCCACGTCGCGGCCGACATAGCCGACTTCGGTGAACTTGGAGGCCTCGACTTTGATAAACGGCGCCTGCGCCAGCTTGGCGAGCCGGCGCGAGATCTCGGTCTTGCCGACGCCGGTGGGACCGATCATGATGATGTTTTTCGGCGCGATCTCGTCGCGCAGGTCTTCGGGCACCAACTGGCGCCGCCAGCGATTGCGCAAAGCGATCGCCACCGCGCGCTTGGCTTCCTTCTGGCCGACGATGTAGCGGTCGAGCTCGGAAACGATTTCGCGCGGCGTCATCACCGGCGCGGGAGCCGATCCCGTGTCGGGTGACGCAGTTCTAGCTAGCTGATTCATAAGGAATAATCACTCCTAGCAATTTCCCCAGGAAATGCAATCTTTAGAAAACCGGAGCGTTGGAGTGCTGGGTTCTGCAAACATCACTGCCATTACTCCACCACTCCAATACTCCAATTTTTCTGGGAGCATGAAGTGCCGGCCGTGATTCGATTCGCTAGGACAATTCTTCAAAGGTGAGTTGGTCGTTGGTGTACACGCAGATGCCAGCGGCCACGCGCATCGCCTCTTCGGCGATCACCCGAGCATCCAACTGAGTGTGCTTCACCAGCACGCGCGCCGCGGCGAGCGCGTAGTTGCCGCCCGAGCCGATCGCGATCACACCGTCGTCGGGCTCGACCACATCGCCGGCGCCGGAGATCACCAGCAAATCACTCGCGTCAGCGACGATCAACAGCGCTTCGAGCCGGCGTAGCACCCGATCGGTGCGCCAATCCTTGGCCAACTCGACGGCAGCGCGCTTGAGATTGCCGTTGAACTGATCGAGCTTGGCCTCGAACTTTTCAAATAAGGTGAAGGCGTCGGCCGTCGCGCCGGCAAAACCGGCGATGACCCGGTCGTGATGCAGCTTGCGCACCTTGTGCGCGCTGCGCTTCATCACGGTCTGCCCCAAGCTCACCTGCCCATCGCCCACGACCACGACTTTACCGCCGTGCCGCAGCGCCAATATGGTCGTTCCGTGCATCATAAAAATATGGGCGCGAGCCGTGAGGCGTGAGGCGTGAGAAAAATTCTCGGAACCCCGTATGTTCTCTGCCTCATGCCTCTCGCCACAAGCCTCATGCCTTCTTCACGCCCTGCGGATGCGCCTTATCGTAGACCGCCGTCAACGCGTCCAGGTTCAAATGGGTATATTTTTGCGTGGTCGACAAGCTCGACGTGTCCGAGCAGTTCCTGAATCACCCGCAAGTCGGCGCCGCTGTTCAGCAGGTGGGTCGCAAAGCTGTGGCGCAGGCCGTGCGGCCCCATCTTGACCGGAATACCCGCCTGCTTCAAATGCTTCTCGACGATGCGCGCCACGCTCCTCGTCGTGATACGCGCGCCGCGGTTGTTAAGAAACACCGGCGTCTCGCCTTTGCACGCCGCTTGCCAGCGCCTGCGCTGCTCCTCGCCGTAGTCTTTGCAGCGCTTGCAGGGCGATCTCGCCGATGGGGACGATGCGCTCCTTCGATCCTTTGCCGATCACCCGAACAATGCCGAGCTGAAAATCCACGTCGGCCCAATTGAGTCCCACCAGCTCGCTCACGCGAATGCCGGTGGAATAGAAAACTTCCAGCACCGCCCGGTCGCGCACGTCGAGGCCGGTCTTGAGCTGCACCGACCCGAGAAGCTGAAACGCGTCGTCCACGGTCAAAAACGGCGGCAAAGGTTTTTCCTGCTTGGGTGAATGAATCGGCAGCAAAGGATCTTTGTCGATCTTGCCTGCGGCAACCAGATAGCGAAAAAATTTTCTCAGCGCCGCGAGCTTGCGCCCGATGGAGCTCTTTTTGCGGTCCTTGGCGAGCGCCGCCAGATACGCGCGGACGGCGTGAACGTCGACCTTGCGCAGGTCCACCTGGTCGCCGTCCAGACAGAGCTCCCGCTCGCGCAGAAACGCATGAAATTGCCCGAGATCGCTCAGATAGTTGCGCAGCGTATGCGGCGAAAAGTTCCGCTCCTGGCGCAGATGATCGGCAAACTCTTCTATCAGCTCGTCCATCAAGCTCGCTTTTTCCAATCTTTCGCAGATTAGCACGACCTCGCCGATAACTAAACGACAATCCCTTGTTTCGACGCTCCGGACGGTATGCTAAACGAATAAAGAAGTGATGAAAGAAGAGCGCATCATTTTTTTGAACTGCCGGCAGGACCGGCTGAGCGGCGTGCTGCATCATCCGCGCACGTCGAAGCCGAACGGCGCGGCGATTCTCTGCCACGGCATGGATTCGGACAAGAACAGCGAGAAACTGGTCTTTCTCGCCCGCGCGCTCGCCGCCGCGGGCGTGCTGGCGCTGCGCTTCGATTTTACCTACGTCGGCGAGTCGAGCGGCTGCTTCGAAGAGATCACCTGCAGCGGAGAAGTCGGACGATCTCAGGGCCGCCTACACACTCGTGCAAACTCATCGGCCCGGAAAGATCGCGCTCCTGGGATCGAGCATGGGCGGCACCGTCGCCGTGCTGTTCGCCGCCACGCAGCCGGCAATCGCCGCGCTGGTCACGGTCGCCGCGCCGCTCCATCCGGAACACTTTCCCCGGCGCATGCTGACCGAAGCGCAGCTCCGCGACTGGCGCGCGCGCGGCTTTACGACGTACAACGGCAAGCGCTTGAACGTCTCGCTGCTCGAGGATCTGGAGCGGTTGGACCCGCCGCAAGCCGCGCGCGCGGTGGCATGCCCGACGTTGGTGCTGCACGGCGCCGCAGACGCCGTGGTACCGGTCGAGGAAGCCTACGAATTGCACGGCTGCCTCGCCGGACAAAAGCGTTTGTCGATCCTGCCGGGCGGCGATCATCGGCTTTCCGATCCGGCGCTGATGCGCCGGGCGCTGGAAGAATCTCTCGATTGGCTCCTGACCCATGTCCGCTAAGGAATTTTCATGCGAAGTTTTTGCGCTCGATCGAGCTATTCGCTGTCGCTGCTGCTTCTGATCGCCGCCTGCGGCCGCGACTCGAGCACCGCCCAGGGCGTGGTCGAAGAGTTCGTCGACCAGCACTACGTGCACATCAATCTGCCCAAAGCCAAAGCCCTCGCCGTGAGCATCGCGCTGCACAAAGTGAACGAAGAGATCCGTCTCACCGACGGCCAGAAAGTCGACGCCTCGACGCAAAAACCGCGGGTGCACTACACCTTGCTGGAAAAAAAAGAAAGCGCCGAACGCGCTTCTTTTCTCTACGAGGGAACCATTCAGTCCAACGACGGCACGTCGTTTACGCGCAAGTGGCTGATCAACGCGCGCAGGGAAGGCAACCAGTGGCGGGTCTCGAATTTCACCGAGTCGGATTGAAAAAGTAGTTCCTGGTTTCTAGTTGGCACGGCGATCTGCGCAGCACACCCGAAACTTGAAACCTGAAACTTGACACTTTGAACTACGCCGGCTGGGCGCTCGCCGCCGGTGGCGCCGCTTCGCGCGGTTTCATCTTGATCTGCAACGCCAGTCCCGCAGCCATCATCGCGATCACTCCGCCCGAGAGAAAAGCGAACTGGTAGTCGCCCATCCAGGTGCGGATGGCGCCGGCGGCCGAAGCCATGATCGCCGCGCCGATCTGGTGCGACATGAAAATCCAGCCGTACACTTTGCCGACGTTTTGCTTGCCGAAGGTGTCGGCGGTGATCGCCATCGACGGCGGCACGGTGGCGAACCAGTCCAGACCATAGATAATCGCGAAAAACACGAGGCCGGTAAAATCATGGACGAAGGGCAGGATCAAAAGCGACAAGCCGCGCAGCGCATAAACCAGCGCGAGCCATCGTTGCGGACTGCACTCGGTCGATCATCCAGCCGGAAAAAATCGTCCCGACCATATTGAGCCCGCCCATGATGCCGAGCAGCGAGGCGGCCGCGATCTGCGGGATGCCGATCTCGATCTCGTGCGGGATCAGATGCGTGCCGATCAAACCGTTGGCCGTGCCACCGCAGACGAAAAAACTCCCGGCGAGCAGCCAAAAAGTCGGATGGGTCACCACCTCGCGCGCCGTGATCGTCGCGTTCTTGGCGGGCATGCCGCGCAACGAGGCCGCGCCGCCGCTCGCCGCGCCCGGCTGGCCGGCGCCGTAGGGCTCGAGCCCGATCTCGGACGGATCGTCGCGCATGAAGAGAAAAATCAGCGGCAGCAGAATCAACGCGACGATGATCAGGGTCATCGATCCCAAACGCCAGCCGGCGTACGTGATCATCGCCATGAAGAAGGGCAGAAAAATGATCTGGCCGGTCGAGCTCGCGCTGCCGAGAATCCCCAACGCAAGGCCGCGCCGGGCAACGAACCAGCGATTGCCGATGGTAGCGGTCAACACCGAACCCACGCCGCCGGCGCCGAGCCCGACAATTACTCCCCAAACCAAAAAGAACTGCCAGAACTCGGTCATTGCCATCGTACCGCTGACGCCGACGATCAGCAGCAGCAGGCTGCCCATCATCACTTTGCGCGGCCCGAAGCGATCGATCAGATAGCCGCTCAGCGGCGCGGCGACGCCGAAAAGCAGAAGATTCATGCTGACCGCCGAGGCGATCAAAGTCCGGCTCCAGCCGAACTCCGCCTCCAGCGGATGGATCAGCACCGACGGCGACGAGCGCACTCCCGCGCTCGTTAACGTGGTCAGAAAACAAATTCCAAGAACCAACCAGCCATAGTAAAAAGGCAATGAGAGCGGCGGATGCTTCCGGTTTGCTGAGCCGTCGTTGTCCATATCTCGATATTCATAATCCTCTTTGGCCTAAAGCACAAACCAGCCGATGAAGAGCGACTCCCACTCACCCCGATCGCGCCTGTTCCATTGCGTCGGATCGCCATGCTATCAATGCAGCCATGAAAACTTTGCCGGCCGCTCTCGTGCTGGTCTGCGCGCTGGGCGCTGCCTCGAAAACTTCTAGCGCCGATTTTCCTGAGGAAATCCCGTTCGTGCCCACGCCGACGGAAGTGGTCGACAAGATGCTCGAACTTGCCCAAGTAAAAAAGGGTGACGTACTTTACGATCTCGGCAGCGGTGACGGACGCATCGTGATTCGCGCGGCAAAAAAATACGGCGTGCGCGCAGTCGGCATCGAGATGGATGAAATTCTACTCAAAAAAGCCCGGCAGGATGCGGAGGCCGCCGGCGTCGGCCATTTGGTCAAGTTCCGCGCCGAGGACGCGCTGCAGACCGATCTCTCACAAGCAACCGTCGTGACCCTCTACATGCTCCCCTGGTTCAATGAGAAGATCAGACCGAATCTAAAAAAATACTTGAAACCCGGCGCGCGCATCGTCGCCCACGATTTCGGCATCGAAGGCTGGCCGCCGGATAAAATCTTGAAACTGCCGAATGTGGAACTCAAGCCCGGCGGCTATAAGCACCAACACGTGCTTTATTTGTGGCAAGTTAAATAAAACTTTGTCGATTCAGCAGATGTGACGAACTTTTACTGCTAAATTTCCTTGCGGCAGAGCTGTTTAACTACCTTCATACGATTAACCATCTCCCAGTTCTCTGGAGATAGGTCCACGAGCTCGATCTTATCAATTCCCGCGAGTCGTTGATCGCTACAAACAATCATCGTCACCTCGGAGTTGGAAAGCGAGTATCGATGCCAATCACAAGTATCCGTCGGCAGATGACCATCGCTGCCGACCAAAGCTGCCGACGCCGGCTTGGAACCTCGATTCGTCGCTAGTTTGAACAAAGCCTCTGTCGTGCTCCATAGTTCGTAAAACATTCGCGTTCGGGACTCTTCCGGAAGGCTTAGCAGCCAACGATGATCCTGGAAATGAAAAACGGCTTCACTGAGCATGCTGAAGTTCCGCCGCGGATCGTTGACTTCAACGTCGATCCCCACCTTCGCTTCACGACTTACTACGCAGGCGATCCACTCGCGGCTGTGCGATAAACTGAAGTTCGGCCGCAAACTGTTGGCGCCAGGAAACCTAATCTGCGGCACGTGGTCACATGAGTCGCTAACTTCAATGCGCTCAAACAGAAAACCGGTAAGACGAGCTAGCGCAATTCTCAGCAAGATTCGTCCAAGTAGAAACTGACGGGCGCGCTGCGGCCGCACGAAACCGGCGTAGCGTTGCTGCTCGCTGAGACTGAGTCGTTCGGCGAAGAACGCTTGCACTTCGTCCTCTACGCCGCTCGCATCAAGTAACCATACCGAAGCAGCTGTCGGCGCGGACCGATTATTCGGGAATTTTGACAAAGTCGCCCTTAAGCGCAACGCCGGCAATGAGTGCTCCTGCATGACATTCGAACTGGCTCGCGCTCGACATGACTTCTTTCTTGTAGTAGCTCACGATATTTACGACAGCGTTAGCGCCGAGTTGCTGTGCGCGCTTTTGCAAGGCTACCATGGCAGAGAGAAATGCCCAGTTACAGGCTTTTTCGTCCGACTTGCCGAAGGCGTTGGTCTTGCGGTTGGAAACATCGGTGCCAAGTTTGCTGATCACTTGCGGAGTCGGCTGGTCTCCGAAGAAAAACTTTATCGAACCATCGAGCTTGTCTTGCGAGTCTTTGACCTCCATCGCCACGGCGATAGGGAGCAGATATTTGGTGTCGCGCGCGGTGCACGGCCGAGCAATCGCCAGCATACAGATCACAAAAGATGCCAACAAAATGGTTTTTTTCATCGGACTACTCCTTTTCAGTACAACCAAGCGTTACACCCGCGTCCAAGTTTCACGGCTCAGATCTTGACCAAATCGCCTGCAGCACGCGCCACCGGACCGATCCGCCACGCCGGTTAAACCGAGAACGATCAAGGCAAATCCTCGTATGTTCATCCTCGTGAGTCTTCCCATCGCTGCCTAGAAGAACCTCTAGTCGCATCTTCTAAGAATCAACGAAGTATTGATGCCGCCGAAGGCGAAATTGTTCGACATGATATATTCGCAGTCGATCTCGCGCCCGCCGCCGATGATGTAATCCAGGTCGGCGCATTCGGAATCGACGTCCATAAGATTGATTGTCGGCGCAAACCAGCCCATGCGCATCATCTCAATGCTGATCCATGCCTCCAATGCGCCGCAGGCGCCGAGCGTATGCCCCATGTAACTTTTCAAGGAGCTGATCGGAGCGCCATGGCCAAAGATGTTCGCCGTCGCCAGACTTTCGGCGACGTCGCCGTGTTGCGTGCCGGTGCCGTGGGCGTTGATATAGCCGATGGCGGACGAGGGCAGTTCGGCGTCGGCCAGTGCAAGCAGCATCGCGATCCGCATGGTATTCGCGTTGGGTTGGGTCACATGGCAACCGTCGCTGTTGGTGCCGAACCCAACGACTTCGGCGTAAATTTTTGCGCCGCGCGCGCGCGCGTGTTCCCACTCTTCTAAAATCAGCGTGCCAGCGCCTTCACCGAGCACCAGACCGTCACGCGCAGCATCGAAGGGACGGGGGGTTGTCGGCGCTGCATCGTTACGCACACTGGTGGCGAACAAAGTGTCGAATACCGCGACTTCGGTCACGCACAACTCTTCAGCGCCGCCGGCGATCATCGCACGCTGGCGACCTGCTCGGATAGTCTCATAGGCGTACCCGATCCCCTGGCTTCCCGAGGTACAGGCACTCGAAGTGGTGATGATCCGTCCGGTGACTCCTAAAAAGACTCCAAGATTAACCGCCGCGGTATGGCCCATCATCTTGATGTAGGTCGTCGCGTTGATTCCTTTGGTGCTTTTCTCGTCGATCATCTTTCCAAAATCGCAGATCGCCTTCGGCGTGCCGGCAGACGAACCGTAGGCGATCCCCAGTTGGCCGCTTTTCATCAAAGAATCGTCGATGAATCCGGCGTCGATGAGGGCGAGCTCGCTCGCGCGTGTCGCCATCAGGGCGACCCGCCCCATACTGCGCGTCGCCTTGGTCGTGTAGCGTTCGGATAACGTGAAATCGACGGCGGGGGCGCCGAGCTGAGTATTCAACCCATCATAATCGGCCCAGTCCGGCATGCGCGTTACCGCATTGCGATAGCTCGCCAAATGATTGCGGATGCAGGGCCAAGTATTGCCGATCGGACTGATACCCGCCATTCCCGTAACGGCAACCCGCCGCCTCATGCCAACCCCCCGTTCACCGAAATCACCTGGCGCGTGATATAGGCCGCGTCCTCCGAAAGAAGAAAACTCACGGCGGCCGCAACCTCTTCGGGCTTACCGATCCGGCGGGCCGGGATCAGACTCATTACTTCCTCCCGCGGTACATCTTGGATCATCTCGGTTTCGATCAGCCCGGGTGCCACGCAATTGACGGTGATCTCCCGTTTAGCGAGCTCCAGCGCCAAAGCCTTGCTCGCACCGATGATGCCGGCCTTGGCGGCGCTATAATTTACCTGACCACGGTTGCCGATCAGACCGGAAATCGAAGCGAGAGTGACGATGCGTCCCGCCGCTCGACGGCGCACCATCGGCATGATCAAGGGATTGAGCACGTTGTAGAATCCATCGAGATTGGTTTTAAGTACTATATCCCATTCCTCGCCGCTCA
The DNA here is from genome assembly GCA_963745035.1 of uncultured delta proteobacterium. Lineage (GTDB taxonomy): Bacteria > Desulfobacterota > Binatia > UBA9968 > UBA9968 > DP-20. Next base: position 135,774 of record CAVUVW010000015.1, read on the forward strand.
TCGCGGGAAATGAGTTGTCGCGCACAATCCCGGCGTTGCACACGATGCCGTAATAACAGCCATGCTGTTCGATGTCGGCGGTCAGCGCCGCCGCGGTAGTCTCACGGTCGGCAATATCGAATTGCAGCACCCGAGAGTGACCGCCTTGCTCCGCAGCGGATTGCGCCACTCGATCTGCATCTTCGCGCCGACTCCTGCAATGCACGACAACGGTCGTAACCATCGCGCGCCAACCTGAGCGCGATCGCTGCGCCGATACCTCGGCTCGAGCCCGTGACCAAGACGGATTTCGTCATCCCACGCTCTCCGGCATCTCAGCCTCATTGACCGGCTGATACACCGTCATCATTACCCGCGCCAGCGGTTCGCCGCGATCTTCGATGCTGCATTCGAACGATCCCATGCCATTGTCGCTTTGAAAAACCCGCCGAACGTGAATCTGTAAACGCGTGCCGACGGTGAACCAGGGGCGGCTGCATTCATAGCGGCGGGTGCCCAGCAGGAAACCGATTTTGATTGGCTCATTGCACCGATGGGCGATGAAGCCCGCGTAGGCGGCAATCGCTTGAGCCATATATTCCACCCCCACCCAAGCGCCGACACCTTCGGCTCTGCAAAACAAACTGTCCGAGCGAATCGTAACTTCGGCGCACAAACTCTCGTCGTCGGCTGCGATGACACGATCGAGCAAGACCATCGGTCCGGCGTGCGGCAAGAGCGCGCGAATCTCGGGAATCTTCTTCATGTCAATCTCTGCCGAACAACAGGCTTGCATTGGCGCCGCCGAAGGCAAACGAATTGCTCAAGCTCAAACTCAAAGGACGCCCCAAATTGGCGCCGGGCTCAGCGACGTTCAGCGCCGGCAAACCCGGGTCCAACTCACGATCCCACAGATGGGGCGGCAACTTGCCCGAGCGATTGTCATCCTGCATCGCCAGCCAGCACAGCCCTGCTTCGATGGCGCCGGCAGCGCCCAAGGTATGACCAGTAAACGGCTTGGTCGAACTCACCCAAACGCCGTCTCCGAACAGATCATGCACCACGCGCGCCTCCATCGCGTCGTTTTGCAGCGTCGCCGTGCCGTGCAGATTGATATAATCCACCTGCGCTGCGGCAACGCCGGCGCGGTCCAACGCCAGTTCCATTGCCAGCCGGGCGCCGCCGCCGGCAGGGTCGGGGGCGGAGATGTGATGACCGTCGGAAGTTTCACCCCAGCCGCGCAGCGTAACTGTCGCCGGCTCGCGGCTCATCAGAAACAACGCCGCACCTTCCCCGATATTGATCCCATTGCGATTGCGGCTAAGCGGGTTGCAGCGACTTTCGCTCACCGATTCAAGAGCGGCAAATCCAGCCACCGTGAAAGCGCACAGGGTATCCGCGCCGCCGGCCAGAACCGCATCGCATGCCCCCATCGATAACAGGCGTGCCGCGCTGGCCAATGCCTTGGCGCTCGAGGCACATGCGCTCGAATGGACGTAAGCCGGACCGCCCGTGCCAAGAATGTCAGCCAACAGCTCCGACGGCGAACCCAATTCCTGCTGGCCATAATGAAACTCCTGGGGCAGCGCCCCTCGCTCGGCAAACTTGCGCAACGCGCTCTCGCCCTCGGCGATGCCGGAGGTGCTAGTGCCGATCACAATGCCGACCCGGCTCGGGCCGAAGCGCTCGATGGCTGCGTCCACCCCCGCTCTGATCTGACGCAATGCACCGAGCAGGAGCCGGTTATTGCGGCTTCGATGTCGCAACGGACATGCATCGTCGGTGGGCAAAGCCGGCGGGTCATCGGCCCGGCCGAGCGGCAGCACAGCGGCCGGGCGAATAGTCGTCGGTCATCGACAGGCCGCTTTGGCCGAGCTCCAGGAGCTGTCGCCTAATATCAGCGAGCGCGTTGCCCAACGAACAGATCATGCCGAGCTGATTGAGATAAATCATCTGTACTGACCCGCTCAAAACAGACTCTATCGTCAGCCGATAGCGATAACGGAAATTGTTCAACACTATTTTGCCGCTGCCAGCGCGGCTCGCCGCTGTAGTGAATCTCCGTCGACCGGCAGCTCGCCGGCCAGTCAGGATGCGGCGCCGCGCCATTTTCTTCGATCCGCCATGGTGCAGGCAACACCGCACGCAGCTTTTCCACCGGCCAGAGTGTGAGTTGCAGGTCTTCCAAGACGTCTTCGACGCGCACCTCGCCGGGAATCCTCGGGTGGCGCCAGAAGTCAAGGGAGCGGCCGTCATAGTGAAACGACAGCACCCGCTGGTTCAACGCCAGGAGCACTAAAGCGATCCGTTCCGCATCGATTTCCAACGCTGCTTCAAGCTCATCGATGCGGCCTTCTCGCTCCACCGTGAGATGCTGCTGCAAACTGATCGACGCGCCGAACGTTGCCGGCGGCAGTTTTAACCCCAGCCGCGGCGGCTGGGAATCCGGCGCGCAGCCCAAGCAAATAGCCAAGCGTGAAAATTGCGCCTAACGCTCGTAGCACAGTTCCTCCAGCGCCGCCAAACGCCGCGCCGTATCGTGAACATAAGGATTGCTTTGGTCCCATGCATAACCCGCCAGGATCGCTGAGATCATGCGGCGGACTTCCCCCGGCGGGTCGGCATGAAATACGATCCGCTGAAAGCCGCCGCGATACCACGACTCGACAAAGGCGCGGAAGGTATCGATACCGCGTTTTAGCGGTGCCGCGAAATCGTCCTCCCAGCTGATTTTTTCGCCGGCATGCTGGCGGCCGAGCGCACTGGCCGCGAGGCTCGCTGACTTGAAAGCGATCGTCACTCCCGAGGAAAAAATCGGGTCGAGAAACTCACCCGCATTGCCGAGCAGAGCAAAGCCGCGACCATATAACGATCTCACGTTTGCCGCGTAGCCGACGATCTGCCGCGCCGGCGTATCCCAACGAGCGCTGCCTGAGCAGGCGGCTCAAAGATCGGTCCTCACCGATCAGCGCTTGCAGCCGTTCGCGTATGCGACTCCGTATAGCGCGCCAGAAAGCTCGTTTCCGCGACTACGCCGATGGATGAGCGGCCGTTAGCGAAAGGGATGAGCCAGTACCAAACCGCGGGATGCGCGGGATGAACCGTGATGCGAATCTTGTTGCGATCGAACTCAGAAGCGGCGATGCCGTCATCCACATGCGTGAACACCGACGCGCGTACCGGGAAATTGGACGGAGCTTCCAGCTGCAATAAGCGCGGCAGCACGCGGCCAAAGCCGCTGGCATCGAGAATAAACCCGGCGTCGACGGTATATTCGTTGCCCGAAGAGTCGAGTACGATCGCGCGCGGGCGCGGGCCGCTTACATCCACCGCGACGATTTCGTGGCCGTGATGGACCTGAGCGCCCTGGCGCGCCGCTTGGAGCGCCAGCAGTTGGTCGAAGCGCGCACGTTCAACCTGGTAGGTTGAGCTCCAACCCGCCGAATACTTATCGCTGAAGTCGAACGCGGTGAGTTGTTGATCGCGCGCAAACACGGCGCCGTTTTTCAATTGAAACCCCGCCTCTTGCACAGCGCCCAGCATGCCCGAGTCCTCGAGGTATTCCATGCTTTGCGGCAGCAAACTCTCGCCGATGCTAAATCGCGGAAACTGTTCGCGTTCGAGCACCAGCACCTCGCGCCCTTGGCGACAAAGCAAGGCGGCCGCGAGTGTGCCGGCGGGACCGGCGCCGATGACCAGAACCTCCACAGCGATTCGGGAGATCATCTTCTGCAACCTTCGTTCACGTCGGCTGTCTGCTTGTCGTAGCCGAAGCATGGCACGATCAAACAAACGGTAATCGTGCCGATCAGCATCGTCAGTCCGAATGCTTGCAACGCCGGTGTTTGGCTGAGACTGAGCAAGCCAAAAGAAAGTAGCGTGCTCAAAGCGGACAAACCCATGGCAAGCCAACCTACCGGGTCGGACTGACCGGGATGATCCTGAAAAAAGATTCCGTAATCGACGCCGATGCCAAGCAGCAGCATCAACGCGAGTACGTGAAACAACTGGAGGCTCTGCCCCGTAATGCCCAGCATTCCGAGCGTTGTGACGCTCGCCAGCGCAATGGGCGCCAATACGCGCCAGGCAAGGCCGCCGTAGCGCCAGTAAAGCAGGGCATAGACGGCGAGATAGGAGAGCACGATCACCCAGCCCATGTATTTTCGATAGCGACCCAGAACGGAGGAGATTTCACCGACGGTATCCACCCACTGCACACCGTCGAGCGCGGCGCCGACGCGCCCCAGGAGAGGCAGGTTTGCCTCGCTGACGCCGCTCAATGCGACAATGCTCGCGTAAGCGCCGCCCGTTTGTCCAAGCCATAAATGGCGGACCGCTTCGCCTGCAGGTGTCTTGAGAAACTCATCGACCGACAACGCGGCGGACGCGCCGAGTAGGCGCGTCCGCGTGCTGTCGGTCCAGCGCGCATCGGCGCCGATGCGCCGCGCCAGCTCTCCGAGGGCGCCGTTTTCACTCAAAACCGTGTCGCCGATAAGACGGCGGCGCGCCGCTTGAGCGCGCAGCGACGGCACCCAGTTGGAAACGGCGTGATATCCGGCGAGGGTTTGCTGTTCGACGAGCGCATCCAAGCGCCGCGTGAGCGTCTCCTCGCGCTGCAGCAAGTCTTCGATGGTCGGCCCGCGCACCAGATAGAACTGCGCCGGCGCGGGCGCCGCCAGAACCCGGCTTACCTTGAGCTGATCGTCGAGCAAATGTCGCGGCGGGTTTTGCAATACGCGGATATCATCTTTAACGCCAAGCCGGCCAAGACCGAAAACCGCGATGAGCGCAACCGACCCGGCCGCCCATAAGCGCAGCCGCCGGGAATGCCACAACCGCAAACGCATAAAACGGCCGGTAATCCATCTGATCACTGGCGCGCTCTCGCCGGCATGGCCTCGCAGCAGAACCGGGAACCAACAGATCACGGTCAGCCAGGCGAATATTAAGCCGAGAGCGGAAAAAACCGCCATCTGCTGTAAACCCGGGAAAGGCGTCAACGCAAGGGCGAGATAACCGACTACGGTGGTCACGAGCGCCAGCACCAGTGCCGGCAAAAGCAGGCGGAGCAATTGCCACGAGTCGACGGTTTGTCTCTCCGGCACAAGTCGGTTGCATAGAAAATAACTGCCGTAGTCCTGGGCGCCGCCGATGAGGCTTGCGCCAAAGACCATCGTCAGTAAATGAATGCGCTCAAACAGCAACCAGGAGATCGAGAGCGCACCGAGGCAGCCAATGCCGATGGACAGCATGATCCATGCAATCGGGTTAAGCGATCGAAATGTCAGCCAGGTCAGTAAACCGATGCCCAGAAGCGACCCGACGCCGATGATCGAAACTTCCCGCTGCGCTTGTGCGCCTGCGGCGGCGGCGAATAAGACAACCCCCGCCGCCAAGATCTCGGCTGCTGGCACCGCTTTGCGCGCTGCTTGCCGCGCCCGGTCGAGAACCGGAATGACAGCCGCCTGGGTACTCATGGAAAAAGCCGGAGCGCCAAGGACAAACGGCATAACGACATAATCGCGGTCTGCATCTCGCACAAACAAGCGGCCGTCGCGCGGCCGCATCGGGGTCTCACCCGCCCGGGCTTGCCACCACCCGGCAAACAATCCGAAGGGATCGTCCTGCCAAGCAGAGAGCTTTAAGCCTCCGAAAGGGCTGTAAAGCTTGGCGAGCGCGAGTTCGACCCAGTAAGCTTTCGTCTGGCTCTTCAGGGCGAGCTCATCGGCCGCAGTCAAGAGACCCAGCCGGTGCTGCTGAAACAACTGCTCGTCCTGCTGCCACCGATCAGCTTGCTCCAACCGGAGCAGCTGATTGTGTCCTGCCAATACCGCAAGGTAAGCGTCGGCGGCCCGGCGCGCCTCTTGCCAACCCACCGCACCGACGAGCACGATCAGCCTCTGCTGCGTCGCCGCAACGGCTTGAGTCACAGCTTTCTGCACTACCGGATCGCGCTCCTGTATCGGTAAAAGCGCCAGAATATCGCTGTCAGGAATAAGCCGTCCGCTGGTTAGCAGATAGACGTTATGCATCGCCAGCAAGAAAACGATCGCTCCCCAAAAGCAAGCGAGCAGGTTGCGCCGCCTCAAAACAAAGCCGCCTCGTCGGCGTTCATGGCGCCATCACCGGTTTGAATCGCCGAAAACACAATCTGCGTGACATCGCCATTGGCTTCACTGATGGTGACGTTTCTGACGTACATGCCGCCTTCCAGGCCGACGCGCGGCGATCGTTTTGGCCAGGGCAGGCTCACGCGCCTTGAGGGTGACGCTCCAGGTTTTTTCACCGACAGTGCCGGCAATCTCGAAAAAGCTTTCGAGTCGGCCGAGATCTCCGGCGAACAGCGCAAACAAAATATTGTTGACCATGCGCAGCGCTGGCTCGCGGCGCGCATCGAGGCGCAGCGCCACGCGCTCGCCGTGCATCTGGACGATCTCGTCGCGTGTAACCCTCAGGGTATTCGGGAAGGGTTGCAGCGTTCGCCACAACACGCCTTTGTCAACGACCACGCAAAAGCGGCCGTTCGATGTGACTGGTTTCTTCAGGCCAACCAGTAGCTTGGTTTGGTCGAACCTGCCACAGAGAACTTTGGGCTTGGCGAGGAGCGCTTGGATTTTTTCCGTCGGAGCCGCGGCTGCAAGCGCAACGGCTAGTGCCGCAGCGCACGCGAGAACTCCGCCTGCCATCACGGCGTCACCTTCAATCTCTCGAACAGCACAGCCGGTGACGCAAAGCACATCTCTCCAGTAGCGATCTCTACCGCCACCTGAGTCGTGCTGGCCCGCGTTAGGCGTTTTCCGCTGCTGGCTTCGCTGATCAAATATTCGATTTTGAGACGATTCTCCCACTCGACGATCTCGGCGCGCAGCTTGAGGCGCGCGCCGAATCGGGCGGGCGCGACGTAGCGGATCTGCAAATCGACGACCGGCCAGAGATAACCCGAATCCCTCATCTCCGGATAGTTGTAGCCTATGCTATCGAGCAGGGCGCCGCGGGCAATCTCGAGATATTTGACATAGTGGCCGTGCCAGACGACCTCCATGGGGTCAAGATCGAAAAACTGCACCTGCGTCTCGGTCTCGGCGCACCATCTGCCGGTCGCTCTAGTCATATAACTTCCAGGCCCGGCTGCGGATGCGTTCGAGCAACAGGCGCAAATCCGGCTCTAGGCGGCGGTCTTCTTCGACCACAGCAACGTCGGCACCGAGCGCATCCAACATGGCTTCAAGCGGCGCCTGCGGCGCTATCGCTGGCTTCAGCCTGCGCCGCAGCCACACACCCTGACGGGCGGCGATCAACAGTCCGGCCACCACTTGTTCGGTCAACTCGAGCACGCGCAGACAATCGCGCGCGGCGATCGTCCCCATGCTGACCTTGTCCTGGTTGTGGCATTCGGTGGAACGCGAGAACACCGAGGCAGGCATTGTCAACTTGAGCGCCTCAGCGGTCCAGGCTGAAACACTGATCTGCAAGGCCTTGAGCCCATGGTTGATCGCGGCTCTGGATCCAGTGACGCCGGATAAATTCGATGGCAAGCCATTGCTGTAACGGCTGTCCACCAACAGCGCCATCTGTCGGTCGAGCAAATCGGCCAAATTGGCGACGGCATTTTTCATGCTGTCCATGGCAAACGCGATATGGCCACCGTAAAAGTGGCCGCCAAGGAGAATGCGTTCTTCCGCCGCGTCGATGATCGGGTTGTCGTTGGCGCTATTGAGCTCATTCTCGATCGATTCACGCATCCATGGCAGCGCATCGGCAAGAACGCCGATGACGTGCGGCGCGCAACGGATCGAATAGCGGTCCTGCAGCCGCTGATTGTCCTCTGCCGGCTGATCGGACGCCAGGTCGTGGCGCAGCCAAGCGGCAACCGCCTGCTGGCCGCGATGGGGCTTGACGGAGAACAGAGTGGCGTCGAAATGGTACGCGTTGCCGGCGAGGGCGAACGAGGACAGCGCGGTGATGCGGGTGGCGAGCCGCAGGAGATACTCGGCCCGCGCAAAAGCGAGACAAGCGAGCGCAGTCATCACCGCCGTCCCGTTCATGATCGCCAGGGCTTCTTTCGGGCGCAGTTGATGCGGTGTAACCCCGGCCCGCGCGAGCGCTGCGGCAGCAGGCAGTGCGCCCTCGCCGTGCCATACCTCGCCTTCGCCGCAGAGCACGGCGGCGAGATAGGACAATGGGGTGAGATCGCCGCTGGCGCCGACCGAACCTTCCGACGGAATAACCGGCAGCAGTCCGTGCTGCAGGAGCCGTACTATTTGTTCCAGCAGCTCGACGCTGACGCCGGAAAATCCCTTGCAGAGCGACCCGAGACGCGTCGCCATGATCGCGCGCGTCTGCGCCGGGGAAAAACACACCCCCAGGCCGCACCCATGATAGGTATAAAGATGGCGCGATAGGTCCGTCATGAGTTGCGGCTCGACCGGCACGTTGCAGGAGTCGCCGTAGCCGGTGGTGACGCCGTAAATCGCGCCTTCCTTGAGCAAAACACGGTCGAGAAACTCGGCGCCGCGCGCAATCATGCCGCGAAACTCCGCGGCATCCGACAGGCGCACGCCGGCCGATCCATCTGAGATATCGACGATGTCTTCGATCGTGAGCCGTTCACTGTCGAACTGAACGACACGAGTTTCAGGTTTGTCTTCAGCGCGCTCCATCAGAGCCCTTGTACGCCGGCAAGTGCCAAAAATCGTAGAAATTATACCATTGAAACGGCGCGCGGCGGCAGAAATGTTCGAGTCGTTGCGCGTAGTCCGCCGCGAGTTCGGCCAGCCTGCGCTCACGCTCTCGACGCGGCAAATGAATCGACTCGCGGAATAATTCGAAATGAATTTCCGCCACCCCCCCATGCCGCAACGTGAACAGCAGGTAAACCGGACATTGAAACAAACTCGCCATAACATACGGGCCCACCGGGAACGGCGCCGGCGCGCCGAGAAAGTTTGCCAGGGCAATCCGGGGACGAGGCGATACCGGAATGCGGTCGCCGGCGATGGCGATAAATTCTCCCAGCGCGATTTTCTCTGCGAAAAGAATAGCGGTCTCAGGCGACAACTCGGTGACTTGCATCAAATTCAATTGGCTTTCGGGATTGAGATGCGCCAGCAGGCGGTTAAATTTCTCCGCGTGCTTGGTATGGGTAAGTACGGTCATTTTGAGCCCATCCATTCGCTCGGCTAGCACCCGGGACAATTCCAGATTGCCGAGATGGCAACAGATCAAGAGAGCGCCGCGCTTCGAGGCTACTTGTGCGGCGATCAATTCTAGATTCTGGTATTCAACCGAGTTGTTGGGCACCCAGCCGCTCCACAGCAGCATCTTATCGAGAATGTTTTCGGCAAATGAGACAAAATGGCGCAACACGTGAAATCGCCCGGGTTTACGTGAGCCGATGCCGTTTTGCTGCGCCACGCGAAGCAAATAATCTTCCGACGCCGCCCGCGCCGCCGGCTTGGCAAGCATATACCAGATTACGACCGGATAGAGCACGACGCGGACCGGCCAACGCCCGAAAACCCGACAGAGCCAAAATAACAGGCGCATGCCGGCGATGAAGCTAAATTCATCGATGTGCGCCCAGTGGCGGCCGCGCACGGGAGCGAAGAGCGGTTTCATTGAGCGCTCCTATTGCGCGAGATCAAGATTGGCAATCGCTGCAGCATGCCGAAAAACAACTGGGCATGGGCGCGGGAAATCAACAAGGTGTCCGCCCAGGCGCGAAAATGCGACACGCCGTTCTTTGGATAGGTCACCCGGGTGGGCACATTGATGATCTCCAGGCCGCTCCAGTACAGGCGCACCAGCACTTCGATATCGAAGTTCATCCGCTCGCCAAGACGGCAGCGTTGGTCGAGCGCCACCAACGGCGCCAGCGGATAGACGCGGAAGCCGCACATCGAATCTTTGATCTGGCGCGACAGAGTGTTGATCGAGACCCAAACATGGGTGAGATAGCGCGCCCAAAGCCGAAGCGCCGGCGCGCTCGGATCGTACTCGGGACAACCGACGATCAGCGCGCATGGATGCGCCGCCGCCTGCTCAAGAAAATGCGGAATATCGCCGACCCGATGCTGTCCATCGGCGTCGATTTGAAGCGCATGGCTATATCCGCTGCGCGCCGCGTGGCGAACCGCCGTAAGCACGGCGCTGCCTTTGCCTCGATTGACTGGATGGCGCATCAAAGTGATTTGGCTCGGTGCCGCGACGGCCAGCTCGTCGAGAACAGCTGCGCAGGCTGCCGAGCTACCGTCGTCGACAATGATGCAAGGCAAACCGTGTCGCACAACGCCCTCCGCCACGCTACCGATCGCCCGTTCGTGATTGTACACGGGAATCACCGCGCAAGGACTAAACATGGTTGGCTCCGAAGAGGATTCGTCCGTTCGCATGGCGGCCGAGTGCCGATGTGATTTGGAAAGATATGGAAGATTTGGCCCGGTCATAGGCAATCTCGATCTTGACCGGGGTTTCGGGAGGAATGACGCGCTGAAATTTGAGCGCATGAACGCCGCGAAAGAGCGGCGGCAAATCGAAGCACTGTCGCCCGCATGCGATCACCCAGTCGACCTGCACCACTCCTGGCAAAATCGGTCGACCGGGAAAGTGGCCATTGAAATAGAGCAAGTTCCGCGGCGCAACGAGCTCAAATACGGCCTCATGAGAATGTTTTTCAACCAGACGTTTACGCGGCTGCGTCGGCCGAGTATTGCCGAGATCGAGCAACGCCCTAAGCTTGGCAACGGTTGTCTTACCCTGGGCATTGACCGGTAACGCTTCCGGGTAGCGCCAGATGCGCGGCAAGCCGACTGGTTCGATCGAGTCGACAAGCAAGGCGCGCAAGGCGCGACTGAAATTCAGCCGGCCAAGCTCGGCTAGCCGTTGTCGACCACTCCCGGATGGAACGATGAATGCGGCCAGCCGTTGTCGGCTTCCCTCGAGGACAATGATGCGTGCTGCCGTGACGAGAGGCGATGCCATGAGTAGAGACTCGATGGCGCTCAACGAAACGCGTTTGCCCTCGATTTTTGCTATTCGGTCGCTCCGTCCTCTCAGCAGAAAGCGACCTTCAGTTCCGGTCACCGCGCGATCGGCCGTGCGAAACCACTCCGCATTTGGCAAATACCCCGAACTGACTTCGAGCACTTGACCAACTGGATCGATGCGCCAACGCACACCCGGAAAACCCGTCCACGCTTCGTCCGGTCCGTTCGTTTGCTGGCGCCAGGCGACGCCTCCGGTCTCCGAGCTACCGTAAACTTCTATGGGCACCTGTCCGAGTATGCGCTTGCATTCGCGGGCGCCCTCGAGTGCTAACGGTCCTCCTGACGAGAAGACCACCTGCAAGCGTCTTTCGCGCCGGCACCAAAACCGAATTCTCCTGCACCCGTTTCAGATGCGCCGGACTCGAAATCAACGCACTATTGCGCTGCGCCAAAGCGGTGCCCAATTCCTCGAAAAAGGAAAAACTTGCGGCATGAATCGCGCGGCCAGCCGTAATCGGCCACAACACTTTGAAGAGCAAACCATAGATATGCTGGTGCGAGACGGTCGCCACGATATCGGCGGCGCCAAGCAGCGCGCCGAATTGCGTTTCAAGCGCCGCGACTTCCACGGCTATCTGGGACAGTTTTTTCGGAATGGCTTGTGCCTTGCCGGTCGACCCGGAGGTGTACAGCACCAGTCCGAGGAAATCCGGATCGAGATGATGAAAAACATCCACTTCATCCATCGCGTCTTGCGCGGGGGCTTGAGGCTGCCACGTGGCGGCAAATTCTCCCAAATAACCGTCCACGCTTGTGCGCATAATCGCGCAAGTATCCAGCAAATTGTCACCGGGCAGGTAAATCGTTTTCTCTGCCTGCCAAGCGCCAAATAATGCCGCAGCGAACTCGACGGAGTCGTCGAGATACAGCGCGAAGGCATGACCGGAAATTCCCGTGAGTAGCGCGCGCCACGCGCCCACGCGCCCGAGAAACAGCTCGTGGCTCACCGCCTGGCCTCGGCGCCAACCGACGGTGTGGCACGGTAGCCGTTCGGCGCTGAGCACGTTCAACATGTCGAGCTTATTAGCCACGCTGCCGCCCCATGACGCGCCGGCGGACGCAATATTCCCCGGCAAATAAAAGTCCTATAAGAATGTAGGCAAGAAAGCCGTTATAAAACGACCAGAGCGCCGATGATGCGTAGAGCGCCGTGTAGAGCGCGATGGCGCCGTTAAGGAAAAAAAATACGCACCAGACTTGGGTAACTCGCCGCGTATAGCCGATCGCCGCCGATGGCAGCTGCGGCTCGCGCATGCGCGCGATCCGCTCGATGGCGCTGGGTGGAACAATCAAACTATAGGCGAACACGCCGAGCAACGTCGCGCTGACGATCACTGGATAAAGCTTCAGCGGAAACATAGCGTTGCCCCAAACCGCCAGAAGCACGAGCAGCATGGTAGCGGCCAGCCACCAGCGCGTCGCCTGACTCATTTTCACAGTGACCAGCCGCGCAAATCCAACCAGCAACAATAACCCGGCAAGTGCGCGCGGCTCGATTCTTCCTTCGGCAAGCCAGATCGTCAGCGGATAAATCAAAGTGAGCAGTATCGCCAGAAAGGTCAACACGCGGCGCAACTCGGTTACTGCTCCAGCAGGCCGGCGAGCGCATCGACCACGTCTTGCACAGTGCGCACGCGCTTGAAAACTTCAGGTTGCAGTCTTTTGCCGGTCAGGTTCTTGAGTTTCACGGCGAGATCCACCGCGTCGATGCTGTCGATATCGAGCTCGCTGTACAGGTTCGTCTCCGGGGTGATTCTCGACTTATCCAGCTCGAACATTTCGTGCAGGATATCAACCACCCAAGGGTAAATCTCTTCCTTAGTCTTTGGAGTGGCTAGAATCATTCAAGTCCCCCTCGCTATTGAAATTACTGTGGATCAAGACACCGAGCGTCCGAACGGACGCAAAGTGGCGGCGGGTTTCCTCTGACTTGGCCGAAAGCGTAACTCCATAGCGCTTTTGGATGGCAACGCCCAGTTCCAGCGCGTCGATGGAATCCAACCCGAGTCCGTCGCCAAACAGCGGCGCGTCTGAGTCGATATCCGCCGGAGTGATGTCTTCGAGCTGCAAGACGTCGATGATCAACTGCTTTATTTCGTCTTCAGACGGCTGCATGGCGACAGCTCTTCTTGGAAAAATAATTTTGCAGATAGTCGGTTAAATGGCGCGCCGCCAAAACATCGCTGCCGGCTGCCGCGATAAAGGGCTGAACTTCGATGTCCTCATCAATTTCAATTTTGAAATGCGACGCGCGCGCCGGTAGCCGCCACCATTTCACTCCCTTAGCGAGCATGGCTGGCGTGGATTGTATGAGCACCGGGGTGATGTTGCGTAAACCGCGCACCGCGATATTGGCCGCGCCCCGTTTAAGCGCAATCGAACCGTCGGCTGGTGTCCGCGTTCCTTCGGGGAAAATAATCAAATTGCTGCCGCTGCGCACCGCTGCAATACAGTCGTCAATCAGACGCGATCCGTCGTCGTCATTACGAATATAGGCTGCGGCGCGAATGGTTGCATGAGTAAACGGGTTGCGCCATAGGGCGCTTTTCACGATGCAATTTGCGCGCTTCACGAAGGCGATCAAAAACACGATGTCGATCAGAGTTGGATGATTGGCCAGGATCAGCAGTCCCTGTCGCTCCAACCGTTCCAACCCGTTAATTTCGTACTGGAAGACGCCCATCGCCCGCATCGATCGAACGATGCCGCGAAACGTAAGCCCGATCAGATGACGAGCGATCACGGCGCGGCGGTCAGGTCGCCGTACCAAAACATTGAGTAACGGAAAAAGAATGACACCGCCTATTCCCACCGGCAGAAATCCCAAGCCCGTGCCGAACACGCGCCAATAGTTCTGGAGACTACGGAGACTACGCAGCATGATGCGTCCATCGCCAGCGGCGCTTGTTGCATCTGCGATCCAAAATGGCGTCACCGCGCAAATGGAAGCGCAGGATTTCCAACCCGCCGGATAAACGCTGCGCGCCGAGACTGGCAGTATCTTTGTCGGCGGACCAGCGTAGCGAATAAAAATCACCCTTCGCCGATCGCATTAACCATGCCCAGGCATAGGGCTGCTCGAAGCAATCCTGAAAATCGGCATATACCTCGGGCAACGGGCAGTCGTACACGACCAGTAGCACCTCGGGCGCTCCTTCGGCGATCAACCCGCACGCCTCGATCACCGCGTTTTCAACCGAACTCCTACCCGCCGCAAGGGCGGCGCTGTTGGCATGATCAGCCCGAGCAATCGAAAACAAGCCGGCAGGAGCATTGTGCACTGACAAACCGAACGATGTCGGCGAAAGGGGAGAGCCGCGGGTCAGATCCGACAGTAGTTCCGCGGAGCGCGTGGCCTCGCCATGACGCGAGCTAAACACGAGCGGAACGTTAGTCCGGTTTTCTAAACAGCGATAGGCGACTTCAATGGCCATCTTGGCGGCAAAGCCGGCACGGCGCCGTAACATCGGGGTCATATTTTTGACCGGCGGTTGGTTGCTTCCGCTGATCAAATATTCGTCCTTGGCCCATGCCAACCATGCATCATCCGTTTCTATGCCGGGCGCCCATGCGGCATAAGAATCAATCGAGAACTGAATTTTGTTGTTATTCATGGTGACGTATCTGCTATAATCTGTCGTCGCTTATTTTAAACTAAACAAGAATAATCGACCAGCACATTCTATTTGCCCTTATCGTCAGACTGAGTGCTGAACGACACTAGTTCATAAGTATCCGGAAGCCCCTCGTCAAATGTCCAGTAAACAGCGTAAAGCGCAACCATGACGGCTAAACTGAACATTACTATTTCCGATATTAATGGGCGCCATCCTCCTCTCGGGTTGTGCCGCAACCTACAATCATCAGGTCCTCAAAGAGGCAGAGGCAAAGCTCGAGAGAGGTAAGGGGGTATTTATTTCCACGCCAAAGAACGGGTGGTACGGGAAGACGGAATATAAAAATTCTGGAAAGATGACGGCGAATGCAATTAAAGCTGCATTCTCCAAACTTTCCAATAACGTGTTTATATCAGACGCGTGTACGGGATTGGAATGTTTACGTATCGTGCCGTCGGAAGTTTACGCGTACTACGTAGAACCAGAAATCTTACATTGGGAGGACAGAGCGACCGAGTGGTCTGGAATACCGGACAAAATAGAAATAAAAATCTCTATCTACGACTCAAGGCTCAACGCAGTTACTGCGGTGGTCATAAGTGGAAGAAGCAAGTGGGGAACCTTTGGTGGCGATCATCCTCAAGATTTATTGCACGAGCCAGTCAATAGCTACGTGCAGGGTCTCTACCACTGCAGAAGCGGTTCACCTTGACGGAGTAGACCAACTGGACAGCTAAGTCATCCGTCATTCGCCGTAATCTCGCACAACCTGGGATGGTCGAACGATCCAAGACCCAGTGCACGAGCGGCGTGCGGTTTCGCCGATATCTCTGCCATTGGTTCCTCCATCGTAGTGACCTTCGACCCCAAAGGTCGCGGTGTAAGCTACCGCGGCAGACGCCTGGGTTCCAACGCACGTGACTGTTTTAGTCACCAAGTGGATCGGAGTAAAAACTATACTTCCGAGTATATGAAAGAAATTAGGTCTTCTCGGCGGACTAACGGAGTACGTACCTGTTTCCTGAATAGCCTCTTCCGCAATGCTAAAGCTCGCCGAACCCAGTAAGCTAGACAACATAAGAATGCCGCTTATAACCAACGAGAACGACTGTTTCATCTAAAGATACCCCCTTCTTCTATTTTGACTGGCAATTTGACCCTCTCGCCGTCGAGAAGTCAAGCCCAAAGCCTTGATTGAGTAGACGTGTTTGATTCTCACGCCGATCTGGTACGCCAGCCGCGCGGCCACACCGCGAAATCGTGTGGCGCCTTGACCTTCGCGGGCGCGTGCCGATTTGTCTCCAGGAAAGGTGCTATCGTCCCATTAATTGACCGGGTACTCCATCACTTGCGGGTTTCGGCTGGCGCGCGCTGGGCTGCATCAGAAAAGCGGATATAGAGAAAATGCACTAGGGCAGTGCTCTGAGTAAGAATAATGGGAATACCGAAAACTAATAAAGCCGAGACCATCGCAATCATCACCATTCGCCGCAGCGGTCAACATGTTGTCCTGCAGCAGGGCAGCGGCGGAATCGTGGTAAAAGAGGAGATGCCGATGATATTCATCAAAATTGCTTGCGCGCGTCATCATCTTGGACGCGGCGTTCGACCGAGAAGTCCAGCCAGGGGAAGTTTTCTGGATGTTGAGCAGATACAAAAGTATCTGGACAACCAGCCCGAAGGGAAGGACTATTAGTCAATAGAAATACAGTGAGCAAAAGTCGTGCTTGAAAATCGCCGATCTCCTTCGCGATAACAAGACAACATTGCCACAGCCTTTTGCGTAGCGAGCTCAACTACTACTTGGTGGCACCCGACGCGGTCGCGCCTCTCAGGCATGACGCTTTACGGCCGCCAGCGCATCGGGAAGCGAGAAAGCCCCGGCATAGAGCGCCCGGCCGACGATCACGGCCTCGACGCCGTCTTTCTCCAGCGGCAGCAGATTTCGAATATCCTCGAGGCTGGAGACGCCGCCGGAGGCGATCAGCGGGATATTGACCGCGCGGGCGATTTTTCGCGTTTCGTCGAGATTGATTCCTTCGCGGGTGCCGTCGCGGCCGATGTCGGTGTAGATAATTCGCGACGCGCCGTCGCTCGCGCAGCGTTGGGCGAGCTCGACGGCGTCCATGGACGTCGTTTCGAGCCAGCCTTTGACCGCGACTTTGCCGGCGCGCGCATCGATAGCGACAACGATCTTGCCGGGAAATTTTTTGCAGAGCGCGCGGAGAAACTCCGGATTGTCATAGGCGGCGGTGCCGATCACCACACGCGAGACGCCAAGATCGAGCGCCGCCTCGACCGCTTCCGTGGAGCGCAAACCGCCGCCGAGCTCGACGGCCAACCCGGGCTCCCGAGAGATCGCGGCGATTTCGCGGGTGTGCACCGGCCGGCCCTCGACCGCGCCGTTCAAATCGACGATGTGAATGAGACCGGCGCCTTCGGCGCGCCAGTGGCGCGCCGCGTCGAGTGGCCTGTCGAAGTAGACGGTTTCCCTATTCATGTCGCCCTGAAACAGGCGGACGCAGCGCCCGTCTTTGAGATCGATGGCGGGAAGGATGAGCATGAAATCAGCGCGAGTCGGCGAAGCGGCCGAAGTTGGCGAGGATGCGCAGCCCCAATTCCTGGCTTTTCTCGGGATGAAATTGACACGCGAAAAGGGTGTCCGTAGCGATGCTCGAAACGAAAGCGTCACCGTAGTCGGTGGTCGTGGCGACGATCGAGGGATCGTCGGGCGCGACGTAAAAGGAATGCACGAAATAGACGTACGCGCCGCTTGAAAGCCCTTCGAGAAACGGCGAATCGAGTTTTTTCTCCAGGCGATTCCAGCCCATGTGGGGAATTTTTAGATTCTCGCCCGGACAGAATCCTTTGACCTTGCCGGAAAACAAATCGAGTCCCCGCTGCCGGCCGAATTCTTCGCTCTCGGAAAAGAGCAATTGAAAGCCGAGGCAAATGCCTAAAAACGGCCGCTTGCGCCGCACCACTTCGCGAATCGGCTCGACCAGACCAAACTTGGCGAGGTTTTCCATGCAGGCGCTGAACGCGCCGACGCCGGGCAGCACGACGCCGCGGGCGGCTTGGATCTGCGCGATATCACGGGTGACGACCGCTTCCCGGCCGGTCCGCTCCAGCGCCTTCTGCACGCTGCGCAAATTGCCCATCCCGTAATCGACGATCGCGATCATATCTTAGTCTTAAACGACTTGAACTGCTTGAACGTCTTGAACGATTTGACCGTAAGCTTCAGAGACTCCCCTTGGTCGACAACGCGCCTTCAACGCGCGGATCGACTTGCGTCGCCATGTCCATGGCGCGGGCGAAAGCCTTGAAGCAGGCTTCGATGATGTGGTGCGGGTTTTCTCCCTTCGGCACGTCGATGTGCAGGTTCATGCCGAGTTGATTGGCGAAGGCGGCGAAAAATTCATGCGGCAGGTCGGTGTCGAAATCGCCGACCCGTCCCGGCCGAATCTGCACGTTGTACGAAAGATAGGGCCGCCCGCTGAGATCGACGACGACTTTCGCCAACGCCTCGTCCAGCGGGCAACTGGCTTCGCCGAAGCGGCGGATGCCGTGTTTCTCGCCGAGGGCGTCCTTGAACGCCTGTCCCAGAGCCAAGCCGACGTCTTCCACCGTGTGGTGATAATCGACTTCGAGATCGCCCTTCGCTTGGATGTCGACATTGAAAAAACCGTGGCGGCTGAAGCTGTCGAGCATGTGGTTGAAAAACGGCATGCCGGTCTCGACCGCGGCTTGTCCCTTGCCGTCGAGATCGAGCTTGACAGTAATATCGGTCTCTTTGGTTTTTCGCGCTACTTTAGCCGATCGTCCCATGATTTTCCCTCGCTTCATTCCTGCCCGCGCCGAGCTTTTGCGCGCCGCAATCGCTCCTTGGAAGTCATCTGCCGTTTCTGAATCGCGCCTCTACCGAGCGCGCGTGTTCATCCAGGCCTTCGAGGCGCGCCAGTTGGGTGAGCTTGGGCGCCAAACTGCGCAGCGCCCGTTTTTCCGCGTGGATGACGGTGGTGCGCTTTAAAAAATCGTAAGTGCCGAGCGGCGAAAAAAAGCGCGCGCTGCCGCCCGTCGGCAAAACGTGATTGGGGCCAGCGAGATAATCGCCGAGCGGCGGCGGCGAATAGGGCCCGAGAAACATCGCCCCGGCGTTGCGAATGCGCTTCGCCATCCGCTCCGGTCGCCGGACGATCAACTCGATATGCTCCGGCGCAATCGTATTTGCGAGATCGACCATCTCCGTCGCGCCGCGCGCGACGATGATCGCGCCGTACTTTGCCAGTGACTTCAAAGTGATCGCGCGCCGCCGGGTGCCGCGCAGCTGCGCTTCGACGGCGCGCTGAATTCTTGCCGCGACCGCCGACGACGTGGTCACGCACAGCGCCGCCGCCAGCTCATCGTGCTCGGCCTGCGAAAGCATGTCGGCGGCGACGTGCAGCGGATCGGCCGAATCGTCGGCCAGCAGCAGAATCTCGCTCGGTCCGGCGATGGAGTCGATGTTCACTTCGCCGAACACCATGCGCTTGGCGGTGGCGACAAAGATATTTCCCGGTCCGACGATCTTGTCCACTTTGGGAATCGTGTTCGTGCCGAAAGCGAGAGCGGCGACCGCTTGGGCGCCGCCGACGCGAAAGATGCGGTCTACGCCGGCGATGTGCGCCGCGGCGAGAATGATCGCGCCGTTTACGCCGATCGGTGAAGTCATGACGATTTCCTTCACGCCGGCGACCTTGGCGGGAATCGCGTTCATCAGAACCGTCGACGGATACGACGCCTTGCCGCCGGGAACGTAAATCCCGACTCGCTCGAGCGGCGTGATGCGTTGGCCGAGCATCATGCCGAGCGGATCGCGATAGCGCCAACTGGCTTGCCGCTGGCGGCGGTGAAAGGCCGCGATCCGCTTGGCGGCAAGGCGCAACGTGGTCAGGTCTTTGCGCGCCACTTGGCGCATCGCCCGCTCGACCTCGGCGGGCTGCACTTCGACCGCCGCCGGGGTGAGCCGGACGCCGTCGAACATGGCGGTGTAGCGCAGCAGCGCGCGGTCGCCTTGTTTTTGCACGGCGGCGACGATTGCCGACACGCGCCGCTCCACCGCGCCGTCGCGGACGCCGCGCCGCTCGAGAATCTTTCTGAGCAGCGGCTTGAAGCCGGGGTCGGAAGTTTTGACCAATCTGATCGCCATTCGTGATTGCTCGCCTGAATCCCTGGTTTTCTACCTTGAACTTTTGGACCGAACCTCGAACGATCTCACGCTTTCACGCGCACGATCTGCGCGCCCAAAAGGGAAAGCTTCCGCTCGATCTGCTCATAGCCCCGGTCCAGATGATAAACGCGCGATACTTCGGTCGTGCCGTTGGCCACAAGCCCGGCGAGCACAAGCGCCACGCTCGCGCGCAGGTCGCTGGCCATGACCGGCGCTCCCGACAACTGCTCCGCACCGCGCACCACGGCGCGATTGCCCTCGAGCTTGATCTGCGCGCCCATGCGGTCGAGCTCCTGGACATGCATGAAACGGTTCTCGAAGATCGTCTCGGTGATCACGCTCACGCCGTCGGCAATTGCCATCAGCACCATCATCTGGGCCTGCAGGTCGGTGGGAAACCCGGGATACGGCAACGTCGTAACGTCGACGCTCTTGATCTTGCCGTTGCGTCGCACGCGGATGCCGTCGGCGTCGTCCGTGAGAACCACGCCGGCCTCTTTGAGCTTGATCAAGAACGCTTCGAGATGATCCGTTCGCGCGCCGCGCACCAGCACGTCTCCGCCCGATAACGCCGCCGCGATCACGAAGCTTCCCGCTTCGATGCGGTCGGGAATGATCCGGTGCGTCGTTCCGCGCAACGCGTCGACGCCGTCGATCTGCACGATATCGCCGCCGGCGCCTTGCACGCGCGCGCCCATTTCGTTGAGCGCCGCGGCGAGATCGCAGATCTCGGGCTCCTTCGCGGCATTCTCGATCACCGTGGTGCCTTCGGCGAGGGTCGCCGCCATGATGAGATTCTCGGTGGCGCCGACCGACGGCAAATCGAGATAAATCTTCGCGCCGCGCAGCCGCTTCGCCGTCGCCTCCACGTAGCCGTGGCTTTGCTCGATCGCCGCGCCCATCGCTTCGAGGCCTTTCAGGTGCAGATTGATCGGCCGGGCACCGATGGCGCAGCCGCCGGGAGTCGAGACCCGCGCGCGCCCAAAGCGCGCCAGCAAAGGACCCAAAACTAAAAACGACGCCCGCATGGTTTTCACCAGATCGTAGGGCGCCTCGAACTTGCCGATGGTGTCGGCGCGCAAACTGACCTCGTCCGCGCCATCGCGCCAGCGCTGCTGGTCGACCTTTACCCCGAGGCCCGCGAGCAGCTTGAGGGTGGTCTGAATGTCGGCAAGGTGCGGCACCGACCGATAGACACAGGACTCGCGCGTCAGCAGCGAAGCGATCAAAATCGGCAAAGCGGCGTTCTTCGCGCCGCTCACGCTGACTTCGCCGGCAAGACTCTTGCCGCCTTGGATGATGATCTTGTCCACGAGCGTTACTGCGCGCCGGCGATTTTGCGCGCGGTAACGGCGCGCTGACGGCCGGCGTAATCCCTATAAATGGAAATTCGGCGCCAACCGCCGGCGGCTTGAAAAAGTCGCTCTACGATCTCGCCGGTCCCGGCGCCGATCTCGACCAGCAGCGCGCCGCCGGGCGCCAAGTAATCGCAAGCCCGCGCCGCGAGCAGCCGGTAAAAGTCGAGGCCGTCGGCGCCACCGTCCAACGCCGCGCGCGGCTCCCACCGCCTCACTTCGGGTTGGAGCGCGGCGATGTCGGCGCTACGGACGTACGGCGGATTCGACACGATGAAGTCGTAGCATGCGCGCCCCGGCACGGCGTCAAAAAGATCGCCTTCGACAAAGCGAATTCTTTTGCCGACGTGGTTGCGCTCGGCGTTCTCCTGGGCCAGCGCCAGCGCTCTGGTCGAAACGTCGGTGGCGAGAACTTCCGCGTTTTTGAGCTCGCTCGCCAACGCCACCGCGATCGCGCCGCTGCCGGTGCCGAGGTCGAGGATTCGAAGCAGCGCGCCTGAACCGCGCCGCCGCGCCAGCTCCAGCGCAATCTCGACCAGCAGCTCGGTCTCCGGCCGGGGAATCAACACGTCGGGGTTTACATGAAAAACGAGCGACCAGAATTCGCGCGCGCCGGTGATATACGCCGTCGGCTCGCGCTCGAGACGGCGCAGCAGCAGCCGTTCATAAATTCTCGCCTGCCGGTCGTCGACCGGCTCGTCGGCGCAGGCGATCACCTGCTCGCGACCAACGCCGAGCGCATGGCCGAGCAAAACCTCAGCATCACGCGCGCCGCTCTCGATGCCCGCGGCGCTCAAGCGCTGCGCCGCTTGGCGTAGGAGCACGCCGCCGCGCCGCGCGGCATCATTCGCCGCGGCTGTCAGATTTTCCATTGTGTTCCGCCGAGCCGGTCGCCTTGAGCACCTCCGCCTGATGGTAGGTGATCAGCGCGTCGACGACTTCGTCGAGCTCCCCTTCCATGACCCGCTCGAGCTTGTAAAGCGTAAAATTGATCCGATGGTCGGTCAGCCGCCCCTGGGGGAAATTATACGTGCGAATGCGTTCGCTGCGGTCGCCGCTCCCAACCATCAACTTGCGCGTGGCGGCGATCTCCGAGCGCTGCTCCTCCTGCTTGCGTTCGAGCAGGCGCGCGCGCAGAATTTTCATGCCCTTGGCGCGGTTTTTGTGCTGTGACTTCTCGTCCTGGCAGGAGATAACGATGCCGGTCGGAATATGGGTGATGCGCACAGCCGAGTCCGTCGTATTGACGCTTTGACCCCCGGGTCCCGAGGAGCGAAAGACGTCGATACGGATCTCTTTCGGATCAATGGCGATCTCCACCTCGTCCGCTTCGGCTAGCACCGCCACCGTGACTGCAGAGGTGTGAATGCGGCCGGAGCCTTCGGTCACGGGAACGCGTTGCACGCGGTGCACGCCGCCTTCGAACTTGAGCCGCGAATAGGCGCCCTGGCCCTCGATGCTCATGATGATTTCTTTATAGCCCCCCAAGCCGGTGGGATTGGAGCTCATCATCTCGACGCGCCAGCGGCGTGACTCGGCGTAGCGGGTATACATGCGGAACAGCTCGGCCGCGAACAGCGCGGCTTCGTCGCCGCCCGTGCCGGCGCGGATTTCGACGATGACGTTTTTCGCGTCGTTGGGATCTTTCGGGAGAATCAGCAGCTTGAGCCGCTCTTCGAGGACGGCTTTGCGCTCGCGCAGGGACACGAGCTCTTCCTTGGCGAGCTCACGGATCGCTTCGTCGGCCTCTTCGAGGAGCTGGCGATTGTCGTGGATCTCCTGCTCCACTTTGCGCCAGTCGCGAAAGCAGCCGACGATCTCCTCCAGCTCGGCGCGTTCCTTGGCAAGCTTGGAGTATTCCCTTTGCTGGCCGAGGAGCTGGGGATCAGACATCATCTGCTCCAGTTCCACGTAGCGCTTTTCGACTTCAGCTAGTTTATCAAGCATGGCGAGCCCGCCGTCCGAAAAACACCCGGCGCAAATAAAAAAAGGGCAAAGGGATGACTGCTGCCCTTTGCCCTTTCCGTTGCCGCAAAAGCTAGTGACTCACATTCAGCCTCAGGCCTCCGCTGAGTTCTTCAGCCCGTACTTCTTTCTGAACTTCTCGACGCGGCCGGCGGAGTCAACGAATTTCTGCTTGCCGGTAAAAAAGGGATGGCAGTTGGAGCAAATTTCGACGTGGATGCTGCCCGCCGTCGAGCGCGTTTCCACGGTGTGGCCGCAGGCGCATACAATCGTCGTGTTTTTGTATTCCGGATGGATGCCAGCTTTCATAAATTCCTCTCAAACGAGCAGTTTTTATAACATAAGGTCCGATGCGCTTCAATCACGGCGCTCGGCGCTCCGGGCAGCGGATGCGAGATCCGACCTGCATTTTCCGTTTAGATTGCCAAAAACCTCATAAGCCCCTAAAATGCGGCCCAAGCACCGGGAATGGGTGCCGAGATTTTCCAGAACCTAGGTTCTGAGGCCGCTAGATCGGAGGGTAAAATAGCCATGAGCAAGCCGCAGCCAGCCAACTCGCCGGCACCGACGTATGTTCCTCCCCTGCCATTGAAAGCAGAAAACACCCGGCTCGACTTCGGCTTTCTCGCTGATTTGGCTCTGAAGACCGTCTACGCCGATGCCAATTGCGCAACCGACCGAGCCGCCGAGAGGCTCAAGTTATCCATGCCCATCACCGAAGAGTTGCTGCAGCATCTCTACCGTGAAAAATTCATCGAAATCCGCGGTCTCTTGAGCTACGGCAACAACCGTTACGGTATGCTCGACCGCGGCTGGCAGCGCGCCCAGCAATTGCTCGAGATGAACGGCTATATCGGTCCGGCGCCGGTCTCGTTGCACGAATACAGCGAAATGATCCTGCGCCAAAGCGCGGCGCGAGACCCGATTCAGCCGGAGGCGGTGACTTCGGCTTTGTCCGGGCTCGTTCTTCCCGACGGCACGGTGCAGACTTTGGGCTTGGTCGCCAATTCGCGCCGCAGCCTGTTCATGACCGGACCTTCCGGCAACGGCAAGACCACGATCGCAACTGCCCTGCACGGCGCCCAGCACGGCGAGATCTGGATTCCGCACGCCATCGAAGTGGACGGGCAGGTGATCAAGATCTTCGATCTGCACAACCATCAGCCGGTTCCAGTCACCGGCGCCGAGCGCTACGACGAGCGCTGGGTGCGGATCAAACGGCCGATCGTCATTGTCGGCGGCGAAATGACGATTGAGACCATGGACTTAATCTACAGCAGCACGGTTCGCTTCTACGAAGCGCCGTTCCAGATGAAGTCCAACGGCGGCACCTTGGTGATCGACGACTTCGGCCGCCAGCGGGTCGATCCCCACGATCTGCTCAATCGCTGGATCGTTCCGCTCGAAGGCGGCATCGATTATCTGACCCTGCACACCGGCAAGAAGATCGAGGTGCCGTTTGAGCAATTGCTGATTTTCGCCACCAACCTCGATCCGAGCGACTTGGTCGACGACGCGTTTCTCCGCCGCATGGGATATCGTCTCTATATCAGTCCGCCGGATCGGGAGATGTACGCGGCAATCTTCGAGCAATTCGTGCGCAAGAGCGGCTACGACTACGACCCCAAGCGCCTCGATTTCGTCTATCGGCTCTACGAAGCGGACAAGCGGCCACTGCGCGGCTGCGAGCCGCGCGATTTGATCCAGCGCTGCACCGACCTCTGCAAGTACGAGAACCGCCCGCTGGTCTTGACCGACGAGCTACTGCACTTGGCGTGGAAGAATTACTTCGGCGCGGCGCCGAGCGTGCAGTGAGGGGAAACATCGCCCTGAGCAGGCCTACGCCAAGCGGGAGAGCCCCCGTTCACGAATGACATCGCCACTTCGGACGAGCTCGGTTCAGCGATCGAATTAATCTAAGCAGCCGCGAAACAACGGTATCCTGCTAATCCACTTCAAATAGTTCCACCAGTCCTACGCGGTGCCCGCCGCCAATTCCGCTCACAATCGCGGTGTAAGCTCCAGGCGGCAAGGTGATTAAAATCGCTGGCACTAATGCGGGCAAGAGGAATTTACACTTTAATCTTCGGACTTGACGCTGCCGTTTGACTTTCTTTAGACGAATCATTGTCAGATTTTATCCAGTTCGTCATTTCTTGAGCCGTCAGTGGCCGGCTCATGAAATAACCCTGTGCCTCGTCGCAACCCATCGCAAGCAAGCGGTCCCAAACCTTTCGATTCTCAACTCCTTCGGCGATGACTTTCAGGCCGAGGTTGTGGCCGAGATCAATGGTCGACTGGACGATCTGCGCATCGCTTTGATCGACGAGCATATTCATGACAAATGATTTGTCGATCTTCACCGCACTAACAGGAAGTTTCTTGAGATACGCAAGTGACGAGTAACCAGTGCCAAAATCGTCCATGGAAAGCGTGATGCCCATTTTACTGAGACGCTTCAGAATTTCTAATGAGCGTACGGGATCCGTCATTACGACGCTCTCGGTAATCTCAAGCTCGAGCTGACCGGCGGCCATCCGGTAATTTTCGAGCAGTTCCTTTACTTGATCGGGAAAACTTCCGTCATGGAGCGTACGCGCTGAAAGGTTAACGCTGATCGGCGCTTTTATCCCTTTGTCCATCCATGTCTGGAGCTGAGTCAATGCGGTTTTGCCTCCCCAGACTGTGATCGTTTTGATAAACCCGGTCCGCTCGGCCAACGTGACGAATCGATCAGGAGGAATTAAGCCAAGCCGGGGATGCTGCCATCGAGCGAGAGCCTCCACTCCGGTAATGGTCCCGGTCTTCAAGTCGACTTTCGGTTGGTAGGCCAGGAATAATTGGCGTTTCTCGACGGCCCGGTGCAGCTCAGCCATGAGGGCCAGCCGTTCCGGACTGTATGAATCGCGTTCGAGAGAGTAGATCGCGTAACCGCTACTAGATTCCTTGGCCAGGTACATGGCGATATCCGCGCAACGCATGAGAGCGTCTCTATCCCCGCCATGATCGGGAGAAAGCGCGATGCCGATACTCGCTTGAACATCCAAGCCAATCTCGCCGATCTGAAAAGGCGATTCCAGCGCGCTCAAGAACTTGCGCGCCATGAGCTCAGCCTGCTCCCGATCCACGTCTCGAAGAAGAACCGCAAACTCATCCCCACCGAGCCGGGCGACGGTGTCGTGTTTACGGACGGCCCCTTGCAGACGAAGTCCGACCTTTTGCAGGACGGAGTCGCCGGCCCGATGCCCAATCGTGTCGTTTATCTCTTTGAATCGGTCCAAGTCCATGAGCATCAGAGCAAACGGTTTAGCCTTGGACGATTCGGATGCGAGAAGTTCCTCGATCCGTTCGTACAGCAGATTACGGTTCGGAAGATCGGTCAGTTGATCGTATCGAGCTGTGTAACGAATCCATTCATGGGCTCGCTTATTGGCTCTGCGGACTTCGGCATCTCGAAGCTCCCGTCCGATTGGTGCCCGAGACCAGCAGGAACGGTATGTCCAACCCGCTCTCGTGGAGAGCGGAGAGCGCGGCCAAGCCGCTAAAGTGCGGCATGGCGTAATCTGAAATGATGATGTCCCAGGACTTCTTGGCGAGTGCCGCAGCCAAGCCTTCGGGGGTCTCGACGCGCTCGAACTCCGGTTGAAAGCCTCCTCGCGAGAGTCCCCGAATCAGTAACAGGGTATCATCTTCGGAATCATCAACGATCAATACGCGGAGAGGTTTGCCTATCTTGTCCCGGTGATCCGGGGCAGCGTCAAATGAGCCGTTGCTTGGCATTTTTTACTTCCCGTTGATTAGTTGGAATCCCGATGGAGCAACGGTTGTGCCGAGAAAGGAAAGGAATATTGGCGGTCAGCAGTTGCAACGAGCCCGGAACGGGGCATTTTTGTGAGTAACAGAAAATTGCATCCAGTGACACAGGTGACAAGTTTGAAACAGCCGAGCGGCTAATGACGTTGGGGCGGTGGTATGCGAGCTTGCGAGTCATCATCTAATAAGGAAACCGAGTCCGACGCACAAGCTGTAATACGCAGGAATGGTACCGATTGATTTGATTACAACCAGGCTCCCAGGAAGAAACCAACGCACGCGTTGTGAGGGGATTTCTATTCCTCAGGGTCGACAAATAGCCCTCAGGCTCGGCGCGAAGAGTTGCGCCACGCGGTCATATTATCCGCGGCGAGCGCCACAACAATCGCATAAAAAGGCTCATCGCACGATTATCCGAAAGCCGGTCACGAACTCTGGGGTGACGTCTGGATGTCCAGACGATCAATAAAAAATTCTTCTGCAAAAAACTATTTTGGTGAACCGTTTACGGGCTAACGCAGGAGCGAACATGGATAAACATGAACAATTTACCGATAGAGAGAACTTTAACAGCCTGCAAATATTTTTTGGTGGAGCCGATGGGAATCGAACCCACGACCTCTTGAATGCCATTCAAGCGCTCTCCCAACTGAGCTACGGCCCCACAACGGGAAGGATGAGTGATGAGTTTTGAATGCTGAGCTAAAAGTAGGAAAGAGCTCCCCAAAAGTCAAACCCCGCCATCTTTAAAAAATAAAAATACCGCTTCTCAGTCCTCAGCACTCTTATTCGGCACTCCTATTTGCCGCGCGCCATCTCCTCAGCGTGCTTGCGGGTTTGCTCGGTGATTTTGACGCCGCCGAGCATGCGCGCCAATTCGGCGACTCGTTCGCGCTCGGAAAGCTCTTTCACGCGGGTGAAGGTGCGGCCTCTTTCCACAGCCTTGTGCACGACGAAATGCGCGTCCGCCAGGGCGGCGATCTGGGGCAAATGAGTCACACTGATGACCTGATGGTGCGACGCCACCTGTTTCAATTTTTTCCCGACGATCTCGGCGACGCGCCCGCCGACCCCAGCATCGACTTCGTCGAAGAGCAGAGTCGATACCACTCCCGGAGCCAGCACCAGCGCTTTGAGCGCGAGCATCAAGCGCGACAGCTCGCCGCCCGAAGCAATTTTGGCCAGCGGCTTGACCGGCTCGCCGGGATTGGGCGAGAAGTAAAATTCCACTTGGTCCATGCCGCGCTCGGTGAGTTTTTTGCCGGCGATGAAAAACGGTGGTTCGTCGGTTTTCTCGTCCTGGGTAGCGAAACGCACCTCAAAGACAGTCTCCGGCATGCCTAAACTTTTGACTTCTCTTTCCATGTCGCGCTTGAGTTTCTTCGCAGCGCGCTGACGCTCGTGGGAAAGCTTCCCCGCCATGTCCCAGGCGCTTTGCCGCGCCTCGGCAAAGGCCTTTTCCAACACGATGATCTGCTCTTCGCCCCGTTCCAAGTTGTTGAGCGCCGCCTGACTTTCTTCATGCAGCCGCAGGATGTCTTCGACCTCCGCGTTGTATTTGCGCTTGAGCCGCTGAATTTCCGCCAGGCGATCTTCGATCTGTTCGAGCGCGCGCGGGTCACAATGGACTTTTTCGGCATAGCGGCGCAGCGCCGCCGCCGCTTCTTGCAACTGCGCCAGCGAGGACTCGAGCAGCTCGAGCGTCGGTTGCAGGTTCGCGTCGATCTTCGCGAGATCGCGCAGCCGCGCCGTGTATTTGCTCAAGCCGCCGACGATCGCGGCGTCGCCTTCGTAGAGCAGCTCCTCGCCCTCGCGACAGCCTTGGTGCAGCTTTTCGCCGTGCGCCAGGATATTTTTGGTCGCGCGCATTTCCTCTTCTTCGCCCGGCCGGAGCCGCGCCTGGGCGATTTCCGCGGCCTGTCCCTCGAGCAGCGCCCGCTCGCGGCGTTTCCGTTCGAGCGACGCGCGCGCTTCGCCCAGTCGGTTCGCCGCCTGAGCTAGCGCGGCGTAGTTTTCTTTCATTGCCGGCGCCGGCAGGTCACCGGTGAAGGCATCGAGCAGGTTGAGATGGGTCTCCGCCTGGAGCAGCGTGTGGTGCTCGTGCTGTCCGTAGATGTGCACCAGCGCGGCGCCAGCCTGCGCGAGCACGCCGAGCGGGCAAAGACCGCCGTTGAGGTAAATGCGATTGCGGCCCGAGCGACTGAGCACGCGCTTGATCACCAGCTCGCCGTCCACAGGAAAACCCGCCTCGTCCAGCAGGCCCGCGACCCCCGGCGGCAGGGAATCGAACAGCGCCTCCACCGTCGCTTCCTCTTCGCCGCTGCGGATGATGTCGGCGGCACCGCGCTCGCCGGCGATCAGTCCGAGCGCGTTGAGAATGATCGACTTGCCGGCGCCGGTTTCGCCGGTGAGAATATTGAGGCCGGCTTTCAACTCCAGCACGACCTCGTCGATGATCGCGAAATTTTTTATGCGCAGCTCGCGCAGCATAGGACCGTCCGCCTAACGCTCGCCCCACTTGAGTTTGTCGCGCAGGATCTCGTAATAGCTGCGCGACGGAAGCTTGATCAAAGACACCGGCAAACCGTAGTCGCGCGCCTCCACTTTGTCGCCGTTGTTGAGGCGCACGCCCTGCTGGCCGTCCGGACTGAGAATGACGGTGTCGCCGAACGAACGCAAAGCGACGCGGATCGTGTCGTCGCTCGGCACGACGATCGGGCGGTTGGTGAGCGTGTGCGGGCAGATCGGCGCCAGCACGATAGCGCCGAGGGTCGGCTCGAGAATCGGCCCCGCGGCGGCCAGAGAATAGGCGGTGGAGCCGGTCGGCGTCGAGATGATCAGACCGTCCGCTCGGTAGGTGCAGAGATAATCCGCGCCGATGTAGGTTTCCAGATCGATGATCCGGCTGCGCGCTCCCTTGGTGATCACCGCGTCGTTGAGCACGCGAAAGCGATGGATCCGGCGTTTTTTGCCGATGACCCGGATCTCCAGGGTCATGCGCTTTTCGACCTGATAATCACCCTCGAGGGTTTTCGTCAGAATCGCTTCCAGCTCGTTCACCGCGACCTCGGTGATGAAACCCAAGCCGCCCATATTCACGCCGAGAATCGGCACCTCGGCGCGCTCGACCAGCGGCGCAATGTTGAGCAAGGTGCCATCGCCTCCCAGCGAAATGATGAGATCGGCCTTGGCCGCCATCTCCTTTTTGCTGCACGATTGCGCGCCGGCGCCGGTCAAGCCGTTCTCCACGCAGACTTTCTTGCCGCGTTTTTTGAGCCACGGAATCAGCCAGCGAACCGCCTGTGCGGCTTTGGGCTCCTGATATTTGGCGACCAGACCGACGGTACGAATCATCGACGCAGTTTCTCCTCGGCGAAGATTATCACATGGCGAAAAAAAATGTCCACGACGCAAGCGACGTCAAATGGTGAGCACGATTTGTTACACCACCAGGTTTCGCAGCCGCGAGCTCAGATAATCGACCAGCATGACCAATGCGATCAGTACCAAGACGATCGCCGCAGCTTCTTGATATTGAAAGGTGCGAAAGCTCGTGTTCATCAGGTAGCCGATGCCGCCGGCGCCGATCAGCCCCAAAACTGACGCGGCGCGGATATTGGTTTCCAAACGGTAAAGAGTGAACGAGATCAAATCCGGTAAAATCTGCGGCAGCACCGCGAACGACAAAATCTGCGGATAGCTCGCCCCGGTGGCGCGCAGCGCCTCGACCACCCCCTCATCGATGTTTTCCGCCGACTCCGAGAGCAGCTTGCCCAGCACCGTCGCCGTATGAATCGCTAGCGCGAGAGTGCCGGCGAACGCGCCCAGGCCGACGGCCGCGACGAACAGCAGCCCGAGCGCGAGATCGGGAATGGTGCGCACCAGATTGAGCGCGCTGCGCACCAGAGAATACACGTAGGGATGCGGCGTCATGTTGCGCGCCGCCAAAAAACCTAGCGGAAAGGCCGCGAATAGAGCCAAGAATGTGCCGGCAAAGGCCATTTGCACGGTCTCGAGGGTTGCCCCGATCACCGTCTGCGGAAAGGTGTTGTTCCACCAACGCTGGCGCGTGCGCGCCGCCTCGTCGCCGAGCGGCACCGGCAAGAGCAATTCGGGCAAGCTCAGCTCTTCAGGGAAAAAATAATACTCCGGCGCCGTGACTTTGGTGAAATCCGGCGGCAGCATGCGCGCCAGTGTCGCGAAAATCTGCGGGATGCCGTCAATCAGCTCCGCCGGCTGGATCTTCGCGCCATGAAACGACCAGAACAGAACGACGAAGCCGATAGCGATCGCCGCATACGATTTTTTCCCGTAGCGTGGGCGCGCCGGCGCCTCGCTAAAAATATCACCTTCGTCTCTTTTCCGTGCTTCCGCCAATGGCTTCTCCCTTTGGTTTAGGCTCGTGTGCGAGCCCAACGCGCTTCGCGTGGGTTATTTATCGTCTGCGATAAACTCAGAACACTCCCGAGGCGCCCTCTGGAGGAGCAAAGGCATCGGCCCCCGAAGGCTTCATGGTTAGCAGAGTGCTGGGCACGATAACCGACCCTTTTCACCGAAGAGCTCATGAGATAGGCAAAACGCGCTTGCCCTACCATTTTACTTTTTACCGAAGCACAGGCCCATTGCCTTGCTCCGGAAGGATCGCGCCTCAGCCGCCTCACAGGAATAATCCGCGCTCGCGCGCATACTAAACCAGGCGCTCACGCGACGACAAGCTCGCCTTAGAGCGCGGTCTTTCGCAACCCCGGAGATTTACCCACGTGCGCAAGCCATTTGACACGCGAGCTTCTTTTCGGCTAATTCTGCGCGTCAAGTTTTATGGGTCCGCGCCAACGACGGCGCAGGGCGAAGCTCAGCAAAGCGCAACAACGATGCTTCCTTTGGCAAGACTAACGGAACTCTCTTCGGCGGCGCTCTTACGCAATCTCGACGGCGAGGCGCTCGGCGAGCTGAGAGCACGGCTCGAGCCGGTATTTCTCCCCGGCGGCAAGACTCTGTTTCACGCCGGCGACGCCGGCGATTCCATGTACGTCATCATCGCCGGTCGCCTGCGCATCTTCGCTGCCGGCAACGGCAGGGAAGGTGAGGCGATCCGCGAGCTCGGCCGCGGCGAGAGCGTGGGCGAGCTGGCCCTGGTCACCGGGATGCCCCGTTCGGCGACCGCGCGCGCGATTCGCGATACCGAGCTGGCTTGCTTGTCGCGCGCCGCCTACGACGATATTTGCAAGAAACATCCGGCTCTCGCCAACGAGTTGCTGAAACAAATCGCCTGGCGCCAAAGCCAAGGCACCGATCGATCCCTGTCCAAGCGCCACCTTCGAACTCTGGCACTTTTGCCGTTCGACGACCAAGCGCCGGCCGCGGATTTTGCCCGGCTGCTCGGCGCCGCCCTGCAAGAGCTCGGCAGCACGCTGCATTTAACCGCGCGGTCGGATCTGGGACACGCGGCGCGCGACGGCAACCCAGACACAGGGCCAACCACGATCACCCAACGTCTGACCGAATTGGAAAGTTACCATCGGTTTGTCATCTACCAGGCCGACGTCGAGCTATCGCCCTGGACCGAGCAGTGCATACGTCAGGCGGATTTAATCCTGTTGATCGCGGCGGCAAACTGCGCCCCGGCAAAGTCCCGGTGCGAGCAGCTCGCACAATACTTTTCCGGCCGCGAAGCCGCGCCCGAAATCGAGCTCGTGCTTTTGCACGGCGCGAGTTTCGACGCACGCGTTCAGGCGGATCGGCAGTTGGCCGGCTTGCCGATCCGCGATCATTACCACGTCGTTGAAAAATCCCAGGCCGACTTCGCGAGACTGGCGCGCTTTCTCACCGGCAGCGCGGTCGGTTTGGTCCTCAGCGGCGGCGGCGCGCGCGGCTTTGCTCATATCGGCATCCTGCGCGCGTTCCAGGAACACCGCATCCCGGTGGATTTTATCGGCGGCACGAGCATGGGTGCGGTGATCGCCGCGCAGTATGCCGCCGGCTGGGATTGGCAAACCATGTGCCGCGAGAATCGCCGACATTGGCCGCGTTGCCATCCGCAGCGCAACTACACCTTGCCTCTGGTCGCCTTGAACTCGGGTAAGCGCATGGACCGCATGCTCAAAGAAATGTTCGGCGATCGCGAAATTCAGAATCTACCCGGAAAATTCTTCTGCGTCTCGACCAATCTCACCCGCGCGGACGCGATGGTCCATCGCGCCGGCCCGCTCTGGAAAGCCGTGCGCGCCAGCGTGTCGATTCCGGGCATCGGGCCGCCGGCGATCGAAAACGGCGAGATCTTTGTCGACGGCGGTCTGGTCAACAATCTACCGGTTGACGTAATGAAACATCTCTGCCAGGGAGCCGTGTGCGCCGTCGACGTCAGCGAACAGGTGGAATTCAAAAGCAGCCTCCCGGAAAGCTACAGCGTTTCCGGCTGGCAGCTCCTCTGGCGCCGCTTGAATCCGCTCGCAACAACACTCGATCTGCCCAACATCTTTCATATCTTGTATCGCACAACAACAGTGGGCAGCTTGCGCGCCATCGAAAGCATCAAAGCCGACGCCGATCTTTATCTGAATCCGCCGGTCGGAAATTTCGGCATCTTCGACTGGAGTTGCGTCGATAAGATCATCGAAGCCGGCTACCGGTACGGGCTACGGGCTCTTGAGGCGCGCGACGCCGGGATTTTTCATTTCCGCAATGGCGCCGGACCGGTGCCGGCCTCTATTCGCGGCGTTGATAAATCGCCTCCACCGCGGCTTCGCTGAGTTGCTCGGTTGGACCGTCGAAGACGATCTGCCCGGCGCGCAGGCCGACGACCCGATCTGCGTAGGCGCGCGTGAGCTCGAGAGTATGCAGGCTCACCAGCGCGGTGATGCCATCCTCGCGGCACACCCGTTTGAGCAGATCGAGCACCAGGCGCGCCAGTTTGGGGTCGAGGCTCGACATCGGCTCATCGGCGAGAATCAAAGCCGGCCGCTGCATTAAAGTCCGCGCGATAGCGACCCGTTGCTGCTCGCCGCCGCTGAGCTCGTCGGCGCGCTTGTAGGCGTGCTCGATCAGCCCGACGCGCTTGAGATTGGCGAGCGCTCGGCGGCGCTCATCGCGGCTGAAGATTCTCAGCGTGCTGCGCAACGCCGGCTGATAGCCGAGCCCGCCGCACGAGCACGTTGTCGATGACCGATAAGCGTTTGGCGAGATTGAATTGCTGGAAGATCATGCCGATCCGGCGGCGCAAATGGCGCAGAGCGCCGGCATCGAGCTGCAAAACGTCGATGGGCGCGCCGTCCGGCGCGCTCGCCAAAAGTCCGCGCGGCACCAGGACCTCTCCCGAGCCCGCCTGAACCAAGCGATTGATACAGCGTAGCAAGGTCGACTTACCCGCGCCCGACAGGCCGATGATGCCGACAAATTCTCCCTGCTCCACTTTGAAGGAAACGCCGCGCAGAACCGGCGCGCCGCCGTTGTATGAATGGCCGAGCTCGCGAATGTCGAGAATGGTCACGGCTGTTTTTTTTGCAGGCCGTCTTTGATGGCGATGCCGGCGTCGGCAAAGGCCCGGCGCACCGAGTCATAGTCGCCGTCGGTGGCGGGAACGAAGCCGTCGATTTGATAGAGCTCGCGCAGCATTTTTTTCCCCTGGGGATCGCTGCTGAGCTCGATAAACGTCTGCTCGATCTGGTCCACCAGACCGCGCTCCAGGCTGGCGCTCACCACCAGATTATCGGCCGGGATCGGCTCGGAAAAGGCGATAGCGCGAATCTTCTTCGCCTCCTCGGCGCTTTTCAAGTAGCGCATCCAAGCCGTGTCGCTGCCGTCCGGCGAATTGGCGTAGGTGGCACCGGCGTCGACCTTGCCGTGGAGCACGGCCAGCACGGTGGCGTCGTGACCGCCGGAATGTAAGACCTGCTTGAAGTCGCGCACCGGATCGATACCGCGCTTCTTGAGCATCCGTCGCGGAATGACGTTGCCGGTGGTCGAGAGCGCATCGCCGAACGCGAAACTCTTGCCGCGCAGGTCGTCGAGACTGCGGATGCCGCTGTCGGCGCGAACGATGATCGCGGCATAATAAAAAGGGATGCCCTTGCGCTCGGACTTGAGGATAACCCGGATATTGGCCTCGTTCTTGGCCAACACATAAGAGGCCGGCGTCAAAAATGCCATGTCGAGCTTGTTCACCCGCAGCGCCTCGACCACGCCGGTATAGTCCGTGGCGACGAAGGGCTGGACCTCCATGTTCAGTCGTTTTCGCAGGATCTCGACGATCGGCTGCGCGTTTTGCATTACCCGCTGTGCGTCCTCGGAGGGCACGAAACCGACGCGTAAAACTTTTTCCCTCTCACCGGCATCACCGCAGCCGAACACGAACATCGCCACAACCAGGGCGAGCCAATGCCGGATAAAGTCATTCATCATCCCGCATTAATTGATACTGAATGGCCGGAGGCGGTGCAAACGTTTTGTTTTTTGCCAAATGCTAACTAAGCCACTGGTGAGCTGGAAAACTCATTGGATTGCCGTCTCGCTGCTTCTGCTCTCGGCGTGCTCGACCGCGCCGACGACGCGGACTGTGGCGGAAAGCGCGCTCGGCACGCTTCGAGAAAACTCGATGGCGCGGTTTTTTTATGCAAGCGCGGGCGGCCGGCCGAAGCCTATCTCGTTCGACCGCGCGGCGCGGGCCCTTTTCCTCTGATCGCATTTTTGCACGGCCATAGCTTGTCCGGTCTCGGCGCGATCAGACTCTTGCCTGCAGCGAAGCTTTTCGGCCGGGAAGTCTGCTACGCCGGCACGGAAGTGCGCGCCGGCCTGCTCGAGGAAACCACCCGCAGTGCCGTCCTCGATGCGATCGCGGCGGCGAAGAAGCTATCGTGGATCGATGCCGAGCGTCTCTATATTATTACGGATTTTCGCGCGGCGCGGTGGTGGCGACGGCGCTGGTCCATCAGATCGATGGCCTGAAGGGCGCCCTGCTCCACTCCGGCGCCTACGATCTCGCCACGCTGTATCAAGATACCTCGAGCTTCTGGCTGCGTCAGTTGCTCAACCCCGACGGCGAGGAGCAGCCCCGCTTCCATGATTTGCTGTCCGAAGTGAGCGGTTGGCGCTTCAGCACTTTGGTGTTGCACGGCGGCCGGGACTCGCTTGTTCCTTTTTTCCCAGGCCCTTTTGCTGCGCGAACGGCTGGCGAGCCTCGGTAAGGCGCATCGCCTCGTGGCGTTCCCGGAGCACGGGCACTGCTTGCCGATCCGCGACATCAAAGATCAAGCAGTGCAGTTCTTAATCGAAATCGGCGGTGCTGCCTGCGCTGTTACCGATCCTTGATCTCGGTCAGGAGTTGAGCGGCCTGTTTCTTGTGTTTGCTGTCGTCGGAGAATCGGATCGGCAGGTCGGCAATCGATCGTAGCAGCGCCCGCGCCGGCTCCCATTCCTCTCTGGCGATATGGGTGCGCGCCAGCTCCAGCCGCGAAACGATCACGGTAGGCTCGAGCTCGATCGCTTTTTTGAGATATTCAAGCGACTTTTCCAGACTGCCGGTCGGCACCGACTGGCCGTAGAGCACCGAGGCCATTACTCGGCTGGCGCTGCCGATCTCGGCGAGCTTGCGGTGCCACACGCCATAAATGTGGTACGCCGGCCCGTTGCGCGGATCGAGAGCGATCGCCCGCTCCACTTCGTTGCGAATCTCGCTGGCGAGCTCAACCTGCTTTGCCACCGGCGAGACCACGGCGATACTGCCCAACGCCGCCGCCACCCAAAAATGGCCCCACGCGGACTTGGGATCCACTTGGACCGCCTTGCGCGCGTGCTCCTCGGCGACGACGTACTCCTTCAGCTTGCGCTCTTTCCAATCGGCGCCGTTCTCGGCGATCATGTCGCCGATATCGATGTAAGCGCGCGCCAGCTTCGCCAGCGCTTCAAAGTTACGGGCGTCGACTTCGATGATTTTTTGCAGCTCCGCGACCGCCTCTTTCGGCTTGAATTGACCATAGAGCCGGTCGGCATTTTTGTGCCAGCGGGCGATATCGGCCTTGCAGCAGCCCGGCGGTTCATCGGCGGCCGGCCCTTCGCCTGCTCCGACGCCGAGCGCCGCGCCGACAAGAATCATCGCGCTCAGGCAAAACCGCGAAATCATCGGCTTGGCGACAGTCATTTTAACGGCGTCGGTTTTCCCGTCTCGTCGATCGCGACATAGATGACCTCCGCTTCGGTGACCTTGACCCGCTGGCGCGGTTCCCTGCCGCGTTCGGCTTCCACGCTCACTTTTATCGTGATCGAAGTTCTGCCCTGGCGCAAGACCGAGGCGTAAAAACTGACCACGTCGCCGACGTACACCGGCGCGATAAACTCGACTCCGCGCATCGCCCGGGTGACAAAGTTACGCGACGCCTGGCGCGAGGCGGCGATGCCGCCGGCGAGATCGATGTGGCTCAGAATCGCGCCGCCGAAAATCGTGCCGTGCGCGTTGGTATCGCGCGGCAGCATGGTTACCCGCAGGGTCGCGTCGAGACCTTCGGCCATGGGAAATCAATCGAGGATCAGGCGGCACGCGGCCGGCGGCCGCGACGAGGTCAAACGTGGGTGAGCCATTTCTCGTACTTGCGGTTCTTCCCTTTGATCACGTCGAAAAACGTTTGCTGAATTTTTTCGGTGACGGGCCCGCGCCGCCCGGCGCCGATCTGCCGGTCGTCGACCTCGCGGATCGGTGTCAGCTCCGCCGCCGTGCCGGTAAAAAACGCCTCATCGGCGATGTACAGCTCGTCGCGCGTGAAACGATCTTCGATCACCGGATAGCCGATGTCGCGCGCCAGAGTGATGATCGAGTCGCGCGTGATGCCCGGCAAGATCGAAGTGAGCGGCGTGGTTTTGATCTTGCCGTCGCGCACGATAAAAATGTTCTCACCGCTCGCTTCCGAAACGTAGCCTTCGCCGTCGAGCATGACCGCCTCATCGTAGCCCGCCTTCTTGACCTCGGCTTTGGCGAGCACCGAATTGACGTAGTTGCCCGTCGTCTTGCTCTTGGTCATCATTACGTTCACGTGGTGCCGGGTGTACGACGACACTTTGGCGCGAATACCGTTCAGGATGCCCTCGTCGCCGAGGTACGCCCCCCAGGGCCACACCGCGATGCAGACGTTCACCGGATTGTGCGGTACGTAGATTCCCAGCTCGCCCAGTCCGACGAAAGCGAGAGGGCGGATATAGCAGGCCTTGAGCTTGTTGGCGCGAATGACTTCGGCGGTCGCCTGGCACATCTGCTCGACCGTATACGGCAGAGGAAATCCGAGAATCTTGCCGGAATCGGCGAGCCGGCGCATGTGCTCCGGCAAGCGGAACACCGCCGAGCGCCCGTCGGCCAGCTCATAGCAGCGGATGCCTTCGAAGTATCCCGTGCCGTAGTGCAGCGCATGCGCCAGGACATGCACCTTGGCGTCCTCCCAGGCGATCAATTCTCCGTCAAACCAGATTTTTTCGGTTTTAAGCGACATGGTTCATCTCTGTTCGACGCCGCGAGCAGCTTCGCAGGTCGCGATTAATTGTACGTGCCTCCACCGGGCTCATCAAGCGGGCAAAAAAAAGGCCACCCGGTTTTCCGCGTGGCCGCCGACGGATGACCGGAAGCTCTACAAGCCGTTTTTCAATACCGGCGCCGCCTTGAATCCAACGGTGCGGCTCGCTTTGATGCTGATCGCCGCGCCGGTTTGCGGGTTTCTTCCTTTGCGCGCTTTGCGCGAGCGCACCGTGAACGTGCCGAAGCCCGGCACCTGAACGCGCCGGCTTTTTTTGATCGCCTTGGCGATGCTGTCAAAGGTTGCATCCACCGCTTCGCCGGCGGCGCTTTTGCTGATCTTCGCACTCTTAGCGACAGCTTCGATGAGTTCTGCTTTGGTCATCGGCGTTCACCTCGCTTGGACAAGCTGCGCGTTTCCCCAATCGTTTGCTGTAAACCGTCTCGCCAAAAAAAAATTGCCAAAAAGAAGGTCGATCATTTCCAATTCGCCGGCAAATGTCAACACTTTTTCGGCGCCGCGGCTTCGTGCAGCAGGCCATAGCGCACGCCTTGGTCGCTGACGATCACCTGATCGGCGCGGCCGTGGTTCATAATGCGTTCGAGCACCCAGGCGCCGGCCAAGATCACGTCCGCTCTTCCCGGTTCGAGA
Source organism: uncultured delta proteobacterium (assembly GCA_963745035.1). Lineage (GTDB taxonomy): Bacteria > Desulfobacterota > Binatia > UBA9968 > UBA9968 > DP-20. The sequence goes on from CAVUVW010000015.1 coordinate 174,900, forward strand.
CCGACGATCCGGCGCCGCTCCGCCAGCGTTGCGCGTTCGAGCTGCGCAACCTGGCGCCGCACTCCCGCGAGGGTCAGCACGGCGCCGTGGACTTGGGCGTGAGAGTAGCGCGCCAAGTTTTTTTCCATCGCCAGCAAAGTCGTAACCGTCGCCGCAATGCCGATCATCGCGCGGCGCGCACCGTCGCCGAGGTCCGGCTCGCGCAAGCGCGCGAGCGTCTCCTCGATGGCCGCGTTCATGCGCGCGACTTCCTCGGGCTTGACCGGATCGGAGAGAAGAAACCGTTCCGTGAGCCGCACCGAACCGAGGTCGAGGCTCGCGCAATGAGACATTCCCCCGGCGTCGCCCGCGATCAGCTCGGTGCTGCCACCGCCGATATCGATGACCAAAAGTCGCGGTTCGCTGAGCGACAGGCCGCGCTGCACGGCGAGAAACGAATAGCCCGCTTCCTCGGCGCCGGAAATGACCCGAATGTCGAAACCGATCTCGCGGCGAAAACGCGCGCATACTTCGGCGCTGTTCTCGGCATCGCGTAGCGCGCTGGTGCCGACCGCAAAAAATTCTTCGACGCCCAGGCTATCGCAGCGGGCGCGATAGCGCCGCAGCGCGGCGAGGGTGCGCCGTTCGCCTTCCGCGCCGATGCACCGAGTGTGATCGACACCCTGTCCTAGCCGGGTGATTTCCGCCAGATCGTCCAAGACCCGGAAGCGGCCGGTGTCGCGGATCTCCGCGATCAGGCAAAGAGCCGTGTTCGTGCCGATGTCGAAAAATGCGCTCCGGCGCGGGCTCACGGCGCCGTCCCAGAGCGCGGCCGCAAGCGGCGCATCCTCGGCGCTCCCCGTCACGCCGCTCGCGCGCGCCCATGCCCCCATGTCGGCCAGCGCCCGGCGCGCCATCATTTCTTTTTTCGCCCTGCCGCGTAGACACGCCGCCAGCGGCGCGATCAAGCCGAAGTTCACGTTCATCGGCTGAAAGCGCCGGCGCTGCGGATCGGTGATGTATCCCAAGAGCGCTCCCAGCGCGGTGGTCGTGGGCGGCGTCACCGCCGGCTTTCCCGCCAAAAGTTTCGCCGCGTTGATGCCGGCCAGCAGTCCGGTGGCGGCCGACTCGATGTAGCCTTCGACGCCGGTCATCTGGCCGGCGAAAAACAGCGTCTCGCGCTTGCGCCATTGCAGGGTGGCGAGCAAATGCTGCGGCGCATTGATGAAGGTGTTGCGGTGCAGGCTGCCGAGACGGACGAACTCCGCGTTCGCCAATCCCGGGATCAACGCGAAAACACGGCGCTGCTCCGGATAGGTCATCTTGGTTTGAAAGCCGACCAGGTTGTAGAGCGTGCGCTCGCGGTTTTCCTGGCGCAGTTGCACAACCGCGTAGGGCCGCCGGCCGCTGCGCGGGTCGATCAGTCCCACCGCGCGCATCGGACCGAAGGCGAGGGTTTCGCGACCCCGGTCGGCCATTTCTTCGATCGGCATGCAGCCCTCGAACGGCATGAAGCGCTCGAAGCTGTGGGTCGGCACGCGCTCGGCGCGCAAGAGCGCGCCGACGAAACCGTCGTACTGCTCGCGCGTCAGCGGCAAGTTGAGATAGTCGTCGCCGCCTTTGCCGTAGCGGGCGGCGCGATAAGCGACACCCATGTCGATCGACTCCGCGGTCACGATCGGCGAGATCGCGTCGTAGAAGTACAGATGGGCCTCACCCAAGCCGGCGCGCGAGATCACTCGACATGGCCGGCGAGGTAAGCGGTCCGGTGGCGACGATCACGACGCCGTCGTCCGGGATCGCGTGCGCCTCTTGACGCACAATCCGCACCGCCGGGAGACTCTCCACGGCGCGCGTGAGCGCCCGGCTGAACTGTTCGCGATCCACTGCCAGCGCGGCGCCCGCCGGCACGCGGGTCGCCTCGGCGCAACGCAGAACGAGGGAATCGAGCCGGCGCATCTCCGCCTTCAACAAACCCGCCGGCGCGCTCAACAAATCGGAACGGAGCGAGTTGCTGCACACCAGCTCGCCGAGATTCGCGCTCGCGTGCGCTTCCGTGCGCCGCTCCGGGCGCATCTCGAAAAGCTCCACGGCAACGCCGCGCCGAGCAAGCTGCCAAGCCGCTTCCGCCCCGGCAAGACCGCCGCCGATGATGCGCACAAAATTTTCCATGGAATGTCGCTGCCGGCGCTCGAAATCTCAAGGAGACCGCGGCGAACCGGCCGGTGAAAACGTCGACGGCAAGCCGCCGCGGCGATCAGCCGACGCGAAAAGCTGCTCGCGCTACTGCTCGGCGACCTGGATCGAGTAGCCGCACTCCTTTTTATAGCAGCGATGGGTGCGGCCGGCGCGCTTGGTCACCTTCTCGACCAAGATCGGGCTGCCGCAATCGGGACAGGGAGTCGGCATCGGTTTGTCCCACGAAGCGAACTTGCACTCGGGATAGCTGATCGCAGCCGTAGAACACTTTGCCCCAGCGCGATTTCCGCTCCTTGATATTGCCTTCCTTGCATTCGGGGCATTTGATACCCAAATCCACCGGCTTTTCCAGCGGCTGGATATTCTTGCATTCGGGATAGCCGCTGCAGCCGAGGAACTTGCCGAACTTGCCCCAGCGCAGCAGCATCGGCCGGCCGCACTCGCCGCAGGTCTCGTTGACTTCCTCTTCGGCCACGATCTCGATCTCGCCGCTTTCGCCGCGCTTGAAATTTTTCGTGTTCTTGCACTCGGGATACTGCGGGCAGGCGAGAAACTCGCCGTTGCGCCCCCATTTGATCACCATCTTGGCGCCGCACTTGTCGCAATCCACATCGGTCGGCACTTCCTGGCGCTTGACGTCGCGCATCTCCTTTTCGGCTTTTTTGAGATCGCGCGAGAAAGGAGTGTAAAAGCGCTTCATCGCTTTGGTCCACTTCTCTTTCCCTTCTTCGATCTTGTCGAGCTCGTCTTCCATGCCGGCGGTAAACTCGACGTTCAAAATATCCGGAAAGCTTTCGACCAAAAGGTCGGTGACCAGAAATCCCAAATCGGTCGGCGCCAGCGCGCGCCCCTCGTTTTGCATCACGTACTCGCGGTCGAGAATATTGGAGATGATCGCCGCGTAGGTCGACGGCCGGCCGATGCCTTTTTCGTCGAGCTCCTTGATCAAGGAGGCCTGGGTGTAGCGCGGCGGCGGTTGGGTAAAATGCTGGCGTGGATCCATGGAGAGGAGCTGCAACGCATCGCCTTTTTGCAGATCCGGCAGGACGCCGTCGGTTTCCTGGGGCTCGTCGGCACCGTCTTCGTCGGCGCCGTTGGCCTGCTGCGCCCGCTCGTCGCGCCCTTCGATGTACACTTTCATGAAGCCGTCGAATTTGATCTGCTGCCCGGTGGCGCGAAACACCGCCTCGTGAACCGGAATCTCGAAGGAAGTCTGGTCATACACCGCCGGCACCATCTGGCTGGCGACAAAGCGGTCCCAGATCAGCGAATAGAGTTGGAAGAGGTCGCGGCGCAGGTAGCGGCGCACCCGCTCCGGCGCATAGTCGAGCGAGGTCGGACGGATCGCTTCGTGGGCATCCTGGGCGCCCTTCTTCGAGCGAAACGTATTGGGCTTGCCCGGCAGATATTCCTTGCCGTATTGGCCTTGAATATGCCCGCGCACGGCCGCCAGCGCGTCGGCGGAAACGCGCGTCGAATCGGTGCGCATGTAGGTGATCAAACCCACCGAGCCGTCGTTGCCCAGCTCGACTCCTTCATAAAGGTGCTGCGCAAGCTGCATGGTGCGCCGCGGCTGGAAGCCGAGCTTGCGCGCCGCCTCCTGCTGCAGCTTGCTGGTGACAAACGGCGGGGTGGGATAGCGCCGGCGTTCTTTTTTCTCGACTTCGGCGATGGTCCATGCCGCGCCTTGCAACGAAGCGACGATGCTCTGGACCAACTGCTCATTTTCCAGGCGAAACTTCTTGTTATCGACCTTCTGTCCCTGCCACTGCACCAAACGGGCCTTGAAGGAAGGCGGCAGCCGGCCTTCCAAAAGCGCCGTCAGCGACCAGTACTCGACCGACTCGAACGCGCGGATGTCGCGCTCGCGCTCACACACCAGCCGCACCGCCACCGACTGCACCCGTCCCGCGCTCAATCCGCGCCGCACCTTTTTCCACAGCAGCGGGCTGATCTGATAACCGACCAAACGATCGAGCACGCGCCGGGCGATCTGCGCGTCGAACTTGTTGCGGTCGAGCTCGAGCGGCTTGGCGATCGCCTCCTGCACCGCTTTTTTGGTGATCTCATTGATCAGGACACGATGCACCCGCTTGTGGTTCTTGGCCACTTGATCGGCGATATGCCAGGCAATCGCTTCGCCTTCGCGGTCCGGATCGGAGGCAAGATAGATATGCTCTTTGCCCTTGGCGGCCTTTTTGAGATCGTCGATGACCTTTTTCTTGGCTTGAATGACGTGAAAATCGGGCGCGAAATCTTTTTTGACATCGACCCCGAGCTTGCTCTTCGGCAAATCGACCACATGCCCGACCGAGGCCTTCACCTGAAAATCCCGTCCCAAATATTTTTCCAAGGTTTTCGCCTTGGCGGGCGACTCCACGATGACCAGATTCTTAGCTGCCATAATCTTCGACTCGTTCCCGGCGTTCCATGATGATGAGTTTATTTTTCCGCGGCGTACAGATGCCCCGGCGACTGGCGGACAAGTCCTTGCAGCTCCAGGTCCAAAAGAATCTCCAGCACCTGCGCCGCCGCGAGCCCGCTGCGCTCGATCACTTGGTCCACTTGCAAAGGGTTGTCCTGCAATAAAGCAAAAATTTTTCGCGTCTGCTCTCCGGCACTCGGCGGCAGCAGCCGCGCCGGCGCCGGACTCGCCCCGCGGCGCGCAAGCTGCGGCGCGATTTCTTCGACGATATCGTCGACGCTCTCGACCAGCTTGGCCCCCTGGCGAATCAATTGATGGGCGCCGCGGCTCCGGCTCGCGCCCGCCTCGCCGGGCACGGCGAACACCTCGCGCCCCTGTTCCACGGCCAGGGCCGCGGTGATCAAGGAACCGCTTTTCTCGGTCGCCTCCACCACCACGACGCCGAGCGACAGCCCGCTGATCAGACGATTGCGCGCGGGAAAATTGAACGCCATCGGCCGCGTGCCGATGGGCAATTCGGAGAGCACCGCGCCGTTTTCGCTGATCCTGCGGTAAAGCGCTTCATGCTCCGGCGGGTAAGGCCGCTCGACCCCGGAACCCAACACCGCGATGGTGCGGCCGCCGGCGCGGAGCGCGCTCTCGTGCGCGACCCCGTCGATGCCCCGCGCCATACCGCTGACCACGGTAAATCCGAGCGACGCCAAGCCGCGCGCCAGATCGCGCGCGACGCGCCGGCCATAGTCGCTGGCGCTGCGCGAACCGACGATCGCCACGGCCCGCTCGTCCTCCCCCACCAAGGTGCCCTTGATGTATAACAACGGCGGCGGGTCGGCGATCATGCGCAGGCGCGCCGGGTAGCGGGGCGAAGTAAAGCGCACGATGTCGATGCCGGCGGCGCGCACACGGCGCAGCTCGTCGTCGATCTCGACCCAGCCGGAAAAATTCGCGATGCCCTCGATTACTTCGCGGTGCAAGCCCTCGACCCGCTCCAGCTCGGCGGGCGATGCAAAAAAAGCTTGCGTCGGATCGGCAAACGACGCCGCAAGCTTCTTAAAGCCGACGCCGCCCAGCCCCTTGACCCGGCTAAGCGCAAGCCATTGCGCATATTCGTCGCGCACCCGCACGGTCGGCATAACTCCAGATAACGATGGCTCAACCATACTCGTTTATATTTTGTCAAACTGGCGCGCGGGTCGATGATCGGTGCGAAGCCAGGGAGACGAGATCAAAATGATAAGGCAATTCTTCGCCGAAGGCCAGGACAACGCCCAACCAAGCTTGCGCAGCCGGCGGCCCGCCTCGGCAAAGTTTTGTTTTTACAAACCTTTTTATCGAGAAGTATTTTCGTAGGGCGGTCGAGATAAAGGGCGCGGACAACGAAAATATCATCGCGCGACCGAGCGGCCGGGCCCATCAGCGCCGACAAATTGTCAGTCAACCGGTCGCGCGAACTGCAAAGCAGTAACAAGGACTGCGATCATGCCGCGCAAACTCAGGAGCGCTTGGCGCTTTTCTCCTCGCGCCGCGGCCGCAGATCCAGGCGAATCGGCGCATGCTCCATGCCCAGCTCGGCGCGCAGCCGATGGACTAGATATTTTTTGTAAGTCTCGTGCACCGCGCTCGGGCGATTGACGAACAGCGTGAACGTCGGCGGGCTCGTGCGCGTCTGCGTACCGTAGTAAAACTTCACCGCCCGCCCTTGAGCGAGCGGCGGCGCGTGCGCGCGCACGATTTTCTGCAGCGCCTGATTGACCGCCGAGGTCGACGCCTTACGCCGGTAGGCTTGCACCACCACGGCGGCGGTTTGCAGCAGCTTGCGCACGCCGTGCCCGGTTGCCGCCGAGATAAACGCGATCGGCGCAAAGTCGAGAAACGACAGCCGGTAGTTGACTTCGTCGCGATATTTTTTCGTGTCGCTTTCGGCCTGGGGCATCAAATCCCATTTGTTGACGGCCAACAGCAGCCCCTTGCCGCGCTGCACCGCGTAGCTCAAGATCTGCGCATCCTGATCGGTGACCCCTTCCGGCCCGTCGATCACATGGATGATCAGATCGCCGCGATCGACGGCGCGCAGCGAGCGGTGCACGCTGAACTGTTCGACGCGGTCGTCGATGCGCGCCTTGCGGCGAATGCCGGCGGTGTCGATGAGAACCGCGGGCTTTCCCAGCAGCTCGAAGGGCGTGTCGAGTGAATCGCGCGTCGTTCCCGGCGCGGAATGCACCACCGAGCGTTCGAAACCGAGCAGGCGATTGATCAAAGTCGATTTGCCCACGTTCGGCCTGCCGACGACGGCGACGCGCAGCGGTTGCGCCTTCTCGCGCTTCCGCCTCCTCGCCCGGAGACGAATCCGGCGGAAACCTGGCGACCACGTTGTCCATCAACTCGGCAACGCCCAAGCCATGCTCGGCGGAAATCGCATAGAGCGGCTCGATGCCGAGTGCGAAAAACTCGTACAGATTGGCCTCGCGGCGCTGCGAGTCGAGCTTGTTGACCGCGAAAAAAATCGGCTTGGCGGCGCGGCGCAGTTGGTCGACAACGGAGCGGTCGAGCGGATTGAGGCCGCCCTTGCCGTCGAAGAGGAACACGATCGCATCCGCTTCCGTCACCGCTTGGCGGCTCTGCGCCTGCACGCTGCGCTCCAGGTTGTCCGCGCTTTCCGATTCCATGCCGCCGGTGTCGATGAGCAGATATTTCCGCCCCGACCATTCGGCTTCGGAATAATTGCGGTCGCGGGTGACTCCCGGTATGTCGTCGACGATGGCTTTGCGCTCGCCGACCAGACGATTGAACAGAGTCGATTTGCCGACGTTCGGCCGCCCGACGATCGCCACTACCGGCAACCGCCGCGCCGCCGCGGACGCTTTTGCTTGGAACCGCGCCGCCATCTTTATACGCCCATCTCCGTCAGCAAATGCGGGTTTTGCGTCCAGTCGGGATCGACGCGGACGAACAGCTCGAGAAAAATTCGGCAGCCCAACAGCGTTTCCAGTTCCTCGCGCGCCTGCTTGCCGATTTCCTTCAGCATGGCGCCGCGCTTGCCGATGAGAATCCCCTTGTGCGAATCCCGTTCGGTGTGAATCGTCGCGGCGATCACGATCAGGTTCTTTTCCTGCTTCTCGGTAAATTCGTCGATCGTCACAGCGACGCCGTAGGGAATCTCCTCGCGGGTCAGCAGGAACACTTTCTCGCGCACGATCTCCGAGGCGAGAAAGCGCTCGGACTGGTCGGTGTACTCGCCTTCGGTAAAAAACGGTGTCCCTTCGGGCAGCCACTTCTCGACCAGATCGAGGATGAGCGTAATTCCCTCGCCGCGCAGCGCGCTCACCGGCACGATCTCCTTCCCCGGCAAGAGCTGCGCGCAGCGCTCCATCAGCGGCAGCAGTTTCCCTTTGGAGACCAGATCGATCTTGTTCAAAAGAATCAACACCGGCGTCTCGACGCCGCGCAGGGTCTCGGCGATGCGCTCTTCTTCCTGTTTGATCTTGTCCTGGGCGTCGAGCAGCCAGATGACCCCGTCCACCTCGTCGAGCGTCTGCAGCGCGGTGTCCACCATGCGCCGGTTCATGAGCGAATGGCCCTGGTGAATCCCCGGCGTATCGAGGAAAACGATCTGCGCGCCGGGCGTGGTGCGAATGCCGGTGATGCGGTTGCGCGTGGTCTGCGGTTTGGGCGAAACGATGGCGACTTTTTCGCCGAGAATCCGATTGAGCAAGGTCGATTTGCCGACGTTCGGCCGGCCGACGATGGCAATGTAGCCGGCGCGAAACGGCGCCGCGCTTTTTTCCTTGTCCTGGTCCTGCGCCTCTGTCATAAACGAAACCGAAGACGCATTATGACACTGTCGACTCGCCGTTCAAGATCGACTCCCGCTACACGATCTCATTCATGCCGATTCAACTGACGCCGCCAATGAAGCGCCGGCTCACGCGCCGCGCGCATGACATGATCGCGCGCTCGCTGCATTTATTCCCCGAGCTCCGCGGCGCAACCATCACGGTGGGCTACACGCGCAAGCACTTGGGCAGCGCGACGGTGGTCTACCGAAAGGGAAAGATTGCGCGGCTGATCATCCGGCTCCGCGTCCGCAAGGTGACGTATCAGACGATCGGCCACGAGCTCACCCATTTGGTGCAAGGCCTGGCCCATGGCGAGCGCGCGCGGTCGCGCTCAGCCGATCCGGCGAAAGTGCCGTCGGGCGAACCGCAGTGCGATATCTGGACCTTGGCTCGCGATCCGCTTTTCTGCGACGATCCGCCGACGTATATCAAACTGCCGCGCGTGATCCGCGAGCGCTGGCCGGAATACGCGTCTCAAGTGCGCGATCTCTGCATCGCGGCGATCGAAAAACGCGCCGCCTACCGGCCGTACATTCGCTGGCTCGAAGCCGAGCTGCGCGGGCTCGCCCGGGCGCCGCAGGCGAACATTCCTGCCGCGGGTCAGCTTTTGTTGCCTCTGTGACGGATTTTAGCGGCCGGGAATCCTCTCCGGAAGGAACACGCAGCCGAGGAATTGAAGCGGGCGCGAGTCGCTTGTCGGCGCTCTTAAGAATCCTCCGGACGGAAGATCGCTTCGATCTCCTTGAGCTCGCCGCTGGCGAGCTTCCAATCGGCGGCTCTCACGTTGCTGATCACGTGCTCGACCCTTCTCGCGCCGGTGATGACCGAGCACACGCTCGGCTCGGCCATCAGCCAAGCCTGCGCCAGCTCGTTGACGCCGCGGCCGTGATCTTGCGCCCAAGCCGACAGTTGCGCGACGACACGATAGTTTTTCTCGATCATGAGCTCTTGGACGGCGCGCGCCGATGCGCCGCGCGAACCGGCAGGCGGGGCCTTGCCCATCTCGTATTTGCCGGTGAGAAAACCGCCGGCGAGCGGATAATACGGCACGAAGCCCACCCGATGCGCCCGGCAATAAGGCAGCACTTCGCGCTCGACCTCACGCTTCAATAAATTGTACTCGGATTGCAGGACCACAAAGCGGCTCCAGCCTTTCAACTCCGCCAGCACATTCGCGTGGGCGAGCTGCCACGAAGCATACGCCGAGGCGCCGGTGTAGCAGATCTTGCCCATGCGGATCAGATCGTCCAAGCCGCGCAAGGTTTCCTCGATCGGCGTCGTCTCGTCCCAGCGGTGGCAGTAATAGAGCGCGATATTGTCGGTTTGCAGCCGCCGCAGGCTCTGCTCCACCGACTGGATCATGTGATGGCGCGACGCGCCCCAGCTATTGGCGCCGGTTTTTCGTGGAAAGTTGAACTTGGTCGCGAGAACCACTCGATCCATGCGCCCTTTCAACGCGTGGCCCAAGGTCTCCTCGGAAAGCCCTTCATTATAGACATTCGCGGTGTCGATAAAATTGATCCCGCTGTCGAGCGCCGCGTCGATGATCTTGTCGACCTCGGATTGCGGCGTATCGGCCGAACCGAAACGATTGGCGCCGAGCCCGACGACCGACACGCGTGCGCCGGCATTGCCCAGTTGGCGGTATTCCATGAAATCTCCTCTGTGAATTGAAGATAGAAGGGCGGGGTTAGCGTCTGCGCGCCGCCGCGGAACTCTGCCTTGCCAAGCGCTGCGCTTTTCGCCCGGAGCGGTCCCGGCCGCAGTTCCAACACTCGGAAAACTGGCCCTCGATCGTCTCGCCGCAGCCGACGCAAGCCCAGGGTTTTTTTACCGCGTGGAGCGGCGCCAGGGTTTTCTTGAGAACCGACTTGGCGCGGCCGAACGTCTCGTCGTCCACCACCCACAGCTCCGGCCAGCATTCCACCGGCGGGAGCTCGCCCGCGGCGCTGATGAGATCGACCTTGCGCGCCACGCATTTGATGCCGACGGCAGCCAGCACATTTTTCAAATGGCCGATCATCAGGGGATCTTTCGCGCTGTGAAGACGCTTCATGCCGCTTGGCCCGTGCTCTTACTCACCGCGCCGCAGCGCCTTTTCATTGAGCTGCAAGCGCGCCCCGAGCCACAGCGATCGTTCCATATGGTCGCCGTAGCCGTCGCCGGTGGAAGGATGCACCAGCACCGACAAGCCCTCGCGATGGAGCATCAGCCAAGGCACGACTTTGCCGAACTCGTCGGTCGAGAAAACCGCCTGGTACATGGCGTCGAGATGAGGACCGACCGCCTCGTCGTGCCAGCTTCCGAGCTGGACATTGAAGGCCGCGAGCCCGGCGCGCACCCGCGCCGCGGCGTCCCGCGTCTTTTTCGGGTCGTAGTAAATATGGGCGTGGTAGCCTTTGATCACCCGTTCGGCCATTTGTCACCTCGCCATCACGGACTCTGCGAATTTTTTATCAAAAAGCCGCCGCAGAAGCCAAGCGGCGGATGAAAAACGGATTTGGGGCAATAGGAACGCGGTTTTCGCGGCAGCGCGTGAGCGCGCGAAACTACGCTCAGCGCTTTCTGAAAAGAACTTTGGTAGGTCGGAAAAGAATCAGGACTTGGCCGGCTCGGCGGAGATCTCTTCGGGGAAGATGTACTCGTGACCGGCCGCGCCGAAGTTTACCAAAATCAGTTGGCGCCCCATGTTTTCCACCATCCTGACGAATGTGCCTTCACGGGGCAACAAGACACCGGTCTTCTGCGATCGAATGGGTTTGGCGGTTTTTAATAGGTCTCCAGGCCTCATTGACTCTCCCTTTCCAACTCGAATCAACTTGTTCCAAGTCCTATGTTCCCTGCTCCCTCGATGCCGTCTCCTGTTCGTTTCACCTCGCTCTAACTATTAGACGTTTGTCGCGGTTAAACGAATGCAAGCATAAGACCAATTGTGAAAAAATTTCCCCAGCCTGTTCATGCTAACGCGGGAATGCCGTTCGGCGGGGGAAAATTCGGATAAAAAACCAGTTTTACACACTCTATGAGAGCTTCAGAGGTATATTTCCTAATCATCGGCGTGTATCAGATTGCCCTTTTGCTCGACCGTGCAAAAAAATGAGGCAGCAAGGAAAGGGTCGAGGCGGATTATGCTGCGCCAATTCTGTAGATAACGCGACAGAATTTGCACGCGAAAAAACTGTGCCAAGACAACTGTCTGATGAAAATGCTTCCGAGCAGCGGATGTTTTTCTCTTGTGGTTCAAAGCGCGGCTTCAAGGACGGCGCACCGGCGTGCTCCGCATGCGCGTTTCAGCGGCGTTTAGAGTCAAGCGACCAAACTCTTCATTCGAGAAGTAGCGAGGGAGAAAATCAGGTTGTCGAAGCTTCGATGATGCGATGAAAGCGTGACGATTCATTCATCACGCGGCGACATTAACACAAGTAAAATAATTTAGCTATTTTTTTGCGCCATTTTTCTCACCGTCGGGCCAAGCTCACGCATTGCGAACAAACTCGCTTCCACCCTTTCCACCAGCCTCTGAAAAAATGGTGACGACAAACGACCTTGCCGCAGCGCGCGCACTTGCCGCTGCGCAGCTCGGCGAATCGAGCGCCGCAGAGCGCGCAGGTGAAAGGAATGATCTCGAGCGTCACGTCGAAGTTCCCGTTCGATATCGATGCAATCAAATGAAAGCGCCGTTCGAGATCGCCGCTGCGCCGATTGTCGAAGCTCCGAGAAAGCGCTATGTCTGCCGGCCCTCGTCGGCGCGCAATTGTCTCTCGCTGCCAAGGGCGGCATTTTCCCCCCGCCACTGGCGGAAAACCAAATCGGTGAGAAACAAGAGCAGCGCCGCGCCGGCAAGCGGCCACCAGGTCTCCTGGCCCTGCCGGCTTTTCCCGGGCGACGGCGTGTAAAGCCGCTTGAGACCTTCGTCGAGCTTTTCCGGGTCGAGCATTTCGCCGCCCGTCTCTTCGGTAAGCCGGCTCAGCAGCGGCAGATTGGGTTTGAGCTCGCGATATTCCTTCGGATACGGCGCGACGAACGGCACCGTTGCCAGCGCCACCGGCGCCTCGCCGGCGGCGGCCTCGGCGTAGAGAGATATAAAGTGAATGCCGCGCGCTGCCGGCATAAATTTGCCTTCGTAGCGGCCCGGCGCGCTTTGTTGAAGCGGTCGTTCCTGGGTCGCGTGGTCCGGCGCAGTGATGTTGGCCTTGATGTTTAAATGATTCAAGAACTGGCCGTCCGGGCTCGAAAGATCGGCAACGATCTTGACCGTCTCGCCCTCGGCATGGAAATCGGTGCGCATGCGGGTTTCGAGAATCTTCCGCATGGCGTCGCGCGCGAGCTGGCTGGTCCACTGCGCAAAACCCGTCCAGCTCACCCAATCCTTGCCCCAGCGCCCGCTCAAGTCCGAAGTGAACGCCGTCACCCGGCCAAGGCCGTAACGCCAGGAGACCAGCAGCGGATCTTTATCGACCCGCATCAACAACTCGGCGCGCGCCTTCGGGTAGGTCAGCACATAGCCGCGCAGCGCCGGAAGATTATTCGGACTGATGCCTTTGAGCGGGCCGGCGGGCGCGACGATCGCCGGAGTCACGGTTTTTTCCACCAGCAGATCGCGCGCGATCAGCAAGGTTTCGGTGGTGAAGATCTGCGGGATGGTTTGCGGATCGAGGGCGACGTAGCCCCGTCCTTTGCCAGTCTTGGCGATGTCCGCCATGAGCTGCACGTCGGCATCGCTGCCGACCGAAACCGTGGACACGGTAATGCCATCGCGCGCCATCTTCTGCATCAAGCTTTGAAAGTCCGCCTTGTCGGTGAGCCCGTCGGAGAGCGCGATCACGTGTTTGATCGCCGCCTGTTTGGCGGCGATGCCGCGGTGCGCCTCCACCATCGCCTTGTAAAGATCGGTGCCGCCGTCGGACTGCAGCGAGGCGAGCTTCTCCGAGATCCACTCGCCCTTGCCCACCTGGCGAAACGGCAGCGCCCAGTCCCAGGCGGCGTCGAAGGCCAGGATGCCGACTTGATCGGTCGGATTCATGATGTCGGCGGCGGCAATCGCCGCGGCCTTGGCGAGGTCAAGCTTGGTGCTGCCTTCCCCGCCCGAACCCATGCTGCCGGACTTGTCGATCACGAACAGCAAGGCCACGTGGGGCATCTCGAGGCGCGCCGGCGGGCGCATATCGACCGGCAGAATGCGCTCCAGCGGCGTGCGGAAATAGCCGCCGGCGCCGTAGCTCTGCGCGCCGCCGATGACCAGCACGCCGCCGCCGAGATCGCGCGCGTATTTCTCGATGTTCTCCATCTTGGCGTGGGTCAAATGAAACGCCGGCACGTTATCGAGCACCAGCAGATCGTAGGCGGACAGCTCGGAGAGCGACAGCGGATGGCTCTGCGGCGCGGCCTCCACGACCGCGTAGCCTTGCACCTGCAGCACGCGGGAGATCACCCGTTGGCTTTCCTTTTCCGCCGAGAGCAGCAGCACCCGCGGCGGTCCTTTGACCGCCACCACGCCCTGCAGCAAATTGTTCTCCGCCAGCGTGTCGTCCGCGGCCTCGACCAGCAGCTCGTAGGAGTGGTTGCCGCGCTCGCGAATGCTGTCGCGAAACGCCAGCGGATTGCTGCCGGCTTTGAGCTGGACGCTGCGCTCGGTGTGGAGAACCCCATCGCGCAGCAAGCGCACACGCGCCGGCGTCTCGCGCAAGCTCTCGACCACGGCGCGCACCTCGAAACCCTCGGCGCTGTCGACCAGCCGCGGCGCGGTCAAGTCGCTCAAGTACACTTCGTTGCGCCCGCGCGAGAGACCCACCGGCAGGGTCCAAACCTGGACGTCCTGGGCGCGCAGCAGCGGCACCACGCGAGCGGTCTCGCCGCGGTTTTCGTTGCCATCGGAGATCAGCAGGATTTTCCCCTGCCGTCCTTCGCCAATCTGGGCGAGGGCCGCCTGCAGCGCCGCCTGAACGTCGGTCTCCTCGCGGTCCAGGCGCGCGGAAAAATCGAGCGCCGGCAGTCGCGCGCGCGGCAGCGACTCCCACTCCGGCGCGCGGCCGAAAGACAGAAGTCCGGTGCGCGCTTCGGCGGTTTGGAGCCGCGCCGCGCTCTCGATCACCGCCTGGGCCTTTTCCCGCCCTTCCTGGCCGACGCTGCGCGACAGGTCAACGCCGAGGATCACATCAAGGGCGCTCGTCGAGCGCAGCAGGCGCGGATTGATGACCGCGAGTGCCAACACCGCCAGCGCCGCGCCGCGCATGGCAATCGGATAAAGCGGCAGGCCCTGGCGAAACGCGAGCCAGAGCTCCACGCCGAGGATGAGCCACACCGCGCCGAGCAGGAGCGGCCAGAGCGCAAAAACCGCGTCTAGCGCGCCGCTCGACGCCGCTTGCTTGTCGGCTGCGCCGTGTAAAACGGCGCGCGGGACGATGGCGGATTCCTCCTCGTCGAGTAGATTGACCGCGAAGCCGGCAGCGCTGCGCCCGCCGCCCGTGAAATGGTAAAAACCGGCTTCGAAAGTGTCGGCGAAAACCAGGGAATCCTTCGGCGCCGAAAGCAGCTCGCGCTTGCCCGATGGAGAGCTGATTTCCACCGCCGGCGTGCTGTTCGCCAATTTTAAAGTCACCGGCGCGCCGGCTTTCACCGCCGCGCCGGGAAATTCGCGGCTGCGCGGTTGAAACCACTCGAGCGCGTTGTGAAACAGCACCGGAAAAGCGACGCGCAGCGGCAGGTCCGAAGCGAGCAGATCGAAACCCAAAAACAAAACCCGCAGCCCGCCGCTTTCCAGGGCATAGAGCAGCGGCGAGGTCCCGGCGCGCGCCAGCACAGTCCCTTCGCCTTTGAGCGTCACCCGGGACGCTTCGCGAATCGTCAGATCGCCCAAGCTCAGGCCGGCCGTGAGCGGATGCTTGGCGGCCATCGCCACCCGCGGGTTGTGCATCGTGCCGGCGCGCTCGAGCGGCAGATTGGGCGCAATCGTATTGATCAGGATAAAATTGCCGCGCGTCAGCGCGGGCGCGGCCACGCGATCGAAAATCACCACATCGAACGGACTTTGCACCTGGGCCGCTTCCCAGTCCGGCGCGCTCGCCACCTCGACGTCGGCAAACAATTGTAGCAGGCGAATCAGATAAGGATTGCCCGGGCCGACGTAGAGAACGCGCAGCGGCGCGCGGTCGGCAAGCACCAGATAGGCGCGGTTGTCGGTCGCGAAGTCGTCGGCGACTTCCAAGCGCGCCACCAGCTTTCCCGCCAACGCGCCGTCATAGGGAACAATCAGCACGCGCCGCTCGTGCGCGCCGAGCGCGATCTCCTGGCGCGCCAGGTTCCGGTCGTCGAGCAGCAAGGACAGCGGCGCGCGCACCGCCTTGGCGGTAAAATTTTTGACGTGAACCATGATCTCGGCACCCGTCGACTCGGCATGCCGGCGCACTTCGAAGCCAACGATGCCGACGTTGTCCTGGCCGCCGCCCACCCGGACAAAGCGCAGCTGATCGCCGGCGTTGGCGAACTCCTCGGCGCCCGCGAAGGCGCCGTCACTCAACACCACGACGCGGTCAGGGCTGCCGCGCTTGAGAAATGCGTGGGCGAAAAGAATCGCGTCCTTCACCCGCCCCGGCGCGTCAGTCGCTTCCAGGCCGCGCGCCAGCTCGCGCAGCCGGCGCGGATCGGCAGTGAAAGGCATGAGCAGGCGCGGCTGCGCCCCCGCGCCGATGACCATCATCTTCTGTCCGCCGCCGAGCCCGTCGATCAGCGACAGCCACTCGCGCCGCGCCGCGTCGAAGCGCGCCACACCGCGCTCCTGCGCCTTCATGCTGGCGCTCAGGTCGATGACCACGACCAAGTCTCCGGCCGCGGCGCCGAAGGAGCGCAGCCACGGATCGGCGAGCGCGGCGATGAGCAGGAACGCCGCCAAGAGTTGCAGGATCAGCAGCAGATTTTTTCGCAAGAGCCAGCCGAGCCGGGTGCCAAGCGGACGCTCTTTCAAAACCCGCTCCCAGATGAAAAATGTCGCCGTGCGAACTTGCAGACCGCGCGGCTTGAGGCTTTGCAGAAAGAGGATCAGCGGGACCGCTCCGGCGAGCAACAACAGTGCGGTTGGAAAACGCCAGAGCATAACTCACGCCACGCTGCTCACCTGGCGCAGCGTCTGGAGCACGAACTCGTCGAACGGCACGGCGGTCGACGTGCGCAGGTAGTCGATGCGGCGGCCGGAGCACAGGGTTTCGATTTCCTTAAAGTAGCCGGCGAGCTCCAGGCGATAGCGGCGCGCCAGTTCGGCGTCGAGAAAAAGCTTGCGCTCGCGCCCGCCCTCGACGTCGACGAGCGCGATATCGCCGCGCGCCTCGGGCTCGGCTTCGCGCGCGTCGATGACGTGAATCACCAGGATCTGGTAGCGTTTGACGGCGAGCTCTTCCAGCGCGGCGCGCCAGCCCGCCGGATCGAAGAGATCGCTCACGATCACGACGAAACCGGGCTGCGGAAACAGGTTGGTGAGCGAGTGGGCGGCGGCGCGCAGATTGGTTTCCCCGCTCGCGGACAAGCCTGCCAGAAAGCGGAACAAGCTGAGAATCTGTTTTCTGCCGCGCCCCAAAGTGAGCGGCGCGTGCAGCCGCATGGAGAACGCCGCGCCGCCGACCCGATCGAGATTCTTGAGGCCGATGTAGCCGAGCGCCGCCGCGACTTTCTTGGCGTAGTCGAGCTTCGCCGGCGCGCCTTCGGCCATCGAGCGGCTGGTATCGACCAGCAGATAAATGTTCATCTCCTCTTCGGAGGTGAATACTTTCAGCAGCAGCCGGTCCAGCCGGCGGTAGATATTCCAATCGACGTAGCGCAGATCGTCACCGCGCTGGTAGCGCCGGTAGTCGGAAAACTCCAAGCTGAAGCCCTTGCGCGCGGCCGCGTGCTCGCCTTTGGCGCCGGCAAAGCTCAAGCGCTTGGCGACGAGATGGAGCCGTTCGAGCTTGCGCAGGAAGTCGGTGTCGAAAAAAGTCTCGGGTTTCGAGTCTCGGGTCTCGGGTTCGGACTTCCGAAGCCAACGTCGACCCGAGCAGGTCTCGCTCGTTATGCGGATGAATGCGGGACAACCATTCGCCGCGCACGGCGAACCAAATCCAGCGCTCCACCCGCTATCCGCGCCGGTGCGTTTGCGAAACCTGAGACACGAGACACGAGACCCATAACTCAACTCTTTACGTCATCTCCGGAACCTGCCCGGCGATCTCGCTCAAAATCTTCTCCGCGTCGACGCCCTCGGCGTCGGCTTCGAGGTTCAAGATCAGGCGGTGGCGCAAGCTCGGCAGCAGCAGCGCGCGGATATCCTCGAAGGCAACGTTGGGCCGGCCGGCGAAGAGCGCGCGCGCCTTGGCCGCCAGGATCAGGCTCTGCAAACCGCGCGGGCTCGAGCCGTAGAGCACGAAGCGCTGCGCCAATCCGCCGGTGCCGTTGCCCTGCTTTTCGTGCGGATGGGTGGCGAGCACCAAGCGCACGACGTAGTCCTTGACCGGCTCGGCGAGCGGCACCTGGCGCACCCACTCGCGCATGCGCATAATGGCCGCGCCGTCGAGCACTTCGTGCGCCGCCGCCGGCGGCGCCGCGGTGGTGAGATCGGCGATCCGGCTCAACTCCTCGCGGCTGGGGAATTGCAGCAGCAGCTTGAAAAAAAACCGGTCCACCTGCGCTTCGGGCAGCGGATAAGTTCCTTCCATCTCGATCGGGTTTTGCGTCGCCAGCACCATGAATGGGCTCTCCAGGCGATGCATCTTGCCGCCCACCGTGACGCTTTGCTCCTGCATCGCCTCGAGCAGCGCCGACTGGGTCTTGGGCGTGGCGCGGTTGATCTCATCGGCAAGAACGATGTTCGCGAACACCGGACCGCGTTGAAACTCGAAAACCTTGCGGCCCGAAGGATCGTCGGTGAGCATGTTGGTGCCGGTGATGTCCGCCGGCATGAGATCGGGGGTGAATTGCACGCGCGAGAACGAGAGACTCAAAATTTCGCCGAGCCGGCGCACCATCAAAGTTTTCCCGAGTCCGGGCACGCCCTCGAGCAAACAATGGCCGCCGCACACGAGCGCGAAAAACACGTGCTCGATCAGCTCCTCATGACCGACGATCACCCGCGCCATCTCGGCGCGCAGCTCGCTGAAGCTTTGCCGCGCGCTTTCCATGCGTTGCTCGATCTCTTTGACTCCGTCCATAGACTAACGTCTCCTCAAGTCAGTTGGGGTACTGGAGTGGTGGAGTAATGGAGTACTGGGGATCGAATCCGTGCCATCACTCCGTTACTCCAGCACGCCATCACGCCAATTCTCTGCGTTCACTTGCCTGTCATCTCCCAACGACAGAAAATAATTCTTGATGGTTTCCTTGAGCGCCGCCGGCACGCGCTCGGAGTTGAGCTCCTGCTCGGCCTGGCGCCGGTAGGAAGCGACCACTTCGGAATCCGGCACCGCGCTCTTTCCCGGCGCCGGCTTGGCCTTGAACGTCAACGCGGTGCTCTCGCCTGCGCCAAGCGCGCCCTTCACTTGAGTCGACGGCCCGGCGCGAAAATCCGGCAGCGCCGGCGCTTCGTCGCTTTTCTTGCCCGGCTCCTTGCCGGGAAGATTGCTGGGATTTTTCTCTCTCACGCCATCTGCCGGCGCGTCTTCGTCGCTTTGGGAGCTGTGGCTCCGCGCCAGATTTTCGCCCTGCTCGCCCTGGCCCTGCTTCATCATCTGCTGCAAATATTGCTGCGCGTCGAGCAGCGCCCGGCGGTCCAATTCGCCAGCCACGCGCCGTTCCAGTTGATCGAGGAACGCCTTGAGATCGCTCCGGCCGGGTCCTTGCCCGGCCTGCTCCGCTTCATTCAGCCGGCGCTTGAGCTGCGGCATGCTCGCCAACCGCTCGGCCCATCGCCGGCCCGGATCCTCCGCGCCCTTGGGCAGCTCGGGAAGCTCCGCCAAATCGCGCGCCGCGGTCAGCTCGGCCTGCAGGTCTTTGAGACTTTGCCGGCTCTCCGCCGTCGCGGAATCCTTCTCGCCTCTCGACTTGGCCGCGTCGTCGAATTTCTGCGCCAGCGCTGCCAGCTCTTTTTTGAATTGCTCGTCGTCGCTCTTGTTTTCGATGCCGCGACGCGCGGCCTTCTCCAGCTCCTGGCCCATCTTGAGACTCTCGCGCAGTCCTTCGTTCTTCGCTTTCTCCTGAAACTCGCGGGAAAACTCGCGCGCCTTTTGCGCCAGCGTGCGCGGCGCGGAGGATAATCCGCGATCATCCCAGCGATCGACGTCGAGCCAGAGAAGCGTAATCCAGAGCGCAAAAAGCGGCAGCGCGAGATACGCCGGCCAGTTCCACCGGCGCGGGAACAGTGCCCGCGGCTCGGCCGAACGAAGTCTTTCTTCCGCCTGCTTGAAGACCAACTGCGCGGCGGCGCCGGTATCGGAGCGCGCCGCCAGGTCCCAGGCGGTCACGGCGCGCTCTTCGAGAGCGAGCGTTTTGTCGAGCAAGCCCACGGTGCGAATTTCGTCCCGGCGCGCCCAGCGGCGGCGATAGAGAAACCACGGTGCGAGGCCGGCAAGCAGGATGACCGGAACCAGCCAGCGCAGCCATTCATGGGGCAAAAAACCGTTTAGCGGCAGAGCGACGATGGTCAAGCCGAGCGCGGCGCAGCACGCCGCGAGCAAAAGCTCTTCGCGCCGCTTGCGCCGCTCCCAGCGCACGAGCTCGATGAATTTGTCGTTGAGTTTCTCCGTCGCCGCGCTCATGGCGTCGCCTCCCGTCCAAGCGCCCATCGGTGGGCGCCATAGCCGGCCGCGCCGAGGAGAAGATGAAACGTCCAATGCACTGCGGCGCCCGGCCATTGCCAGCCGAAGAGCTGGAGCGGCGGCAGCTCCTGCCGGCTCAACAGAGTGAGAACAAAGGCCACGGGATTGAGCGGCAGGTAAAAGAGCGCCGAGAGAATCACCAGAGCGACAAAGAAGCTGCGGATAAAAACCTGGCGGCTCTCGACCCGGCGCTCCCAAAGCGCCAGGCTCGCCAGGCCCCAGACGCCGTACGTAAACGCGTAAAAGGGCAGGAGCAGCAAGGTGTAGCCGATGTTAACCGGCGGCGTGCGCGCTATCGCGCCGGCCCAGATCAACAGCGGTAAGCAGAGCAGGACCGACAGGCCGATGTGCATTAAAAGAAAATAGATTTGCGCCCGGCTCACCGCGGCGCTCGACTGCGCCTGCTCGCGCAGCCAATGGCGCAGCGGCTTGAAGCGCCAGGGCGCGAATTCCTGGTTGGCCACGCGTAAAGCGAAATAGACCAGGAGCAGCAGCGCGGTCACCGCGGAGACTTTGAACAGGCTCGCCGAACCGGCCCACTGCTGCGCGTCGAGCGACGGCACGTAGAGCGAGAGAAACTCCACCGGCGTGAGAATGATCAAGATGTAGAAATACACGGCAACGCCGTGCCCTTCGCCGAAATATACGTCCAGGCTTTCGCGCCACACGGGATTGTTTTTCATCCCCGACTCCCCAAGCGCGACCTTGCTCGGCAACGGAAGGATTGCGTCCCGCGCGGCAGATTGTTCTCCAGTGTGCATGTTGAGCTCATTCGTCCTCCGGGCCGGGCAGCGGAAAAATTGCGCGAAACAGGGCGTAGTCCTGCGCCTGGATGCGCGCATCGTCGATGCGCACGCGCGGCTCGGGGTCTTTCACCCAACCGAACAGGATCGCGGCACCGCCCGCCCAGCGCGCATCGCCGTCGCGCGGAAACATGGAGGAGTGAAACAGGATATCGCGGGTCTTGTCGGTGAAAGACATTTCCCGGAGCTTGAGACTGTCCAAACGGCCCGCAGGCGCTTCGTCTTTGAGCGCGCCGCCCGTGAGCGGAAATGTTCGGCGCCAGCTCGCGCCTTGCGGTATCGCGCCGAGATCGAAGCGCTGGCCCGGCACCACGAGCCAGCACTGGATGAGGTCTTTGGCGCTGCGGTTGTCGACTGTCACGATCAGTTGGTCGCCTTGGGCTTCGAACCCGGCGCCGAAGGAAAAACGGTCGACGCGGCGCAGGCGAAACAGTCGATAGTCCCATTCCCGCAGCGGCAGGCGGTAGCGGCTTGCGCCGCCCGCCTCCTGGGTCACGATCGCCGGCTCGGTTTGCTCGCGCGCGCGGCTCGCCACCGGCGTGAGATCGATCCAGCCGCGCTCGAGCTCGAGATCATAGGCGCGGAGCTGGGTGGAAAACAACGCCAGATTGGCCTGGGCCTCGACGAAGCCGTCGCCGCTGTTTTCGAGCACGGTGGAAACCAGCAGCACACCGTCGGGAATATTGCCGCCCTGGCTGAAGTGGACATAGCCGCCGGCAGCGCCGGCAGTGATAAAAGTTGCAAGACCAATCACAAACACGTGCGGTGCCGGCCGCCGTTTTTGCCAGAGCCAAACTAATGCGCCCAGTCCGACGAGATAGCCCAGTATGGCCAGGAACAATGCGCCGGACGGGACGTAGGTCGCAATAAATTTAGGACTCGCGATCAACTGGTTGAAGACCGCGTCGCTCCATTCGGTGCGCGGCGCCGGCTCACCGCCGCCCGCAGGCGCGAGCAAGCTTTGCAGATATTTTCCCAGGCCGTCCCACTGGGATAACGGCGGCCGGCCGATGTCGAGCGCGAGATAAAGAATCTTGCCGCGCCCTCGGCTGGCTTCCACGAGCAGGGGGATGCCGTCGGACTCGGCCACGATCGTGCCCCGCGCAAGCGTTGAGGACTGCGCCCAAACGCCGGCCAAAGAAGTCCTCGCCGCGCCTTTGCCGATATTGGGGACAAATGAAATCTGCCGAACGCCGTTTACCCGCACCGGCAGGAAGCGCGCCAGCGCGGGCTCCTGATAGAGCGCGTAGTTGATGCTGCCGGCGATGACCAACTGCCCGCCGGCCGTGAGCCAGCCGTCGAGAGCGAGTACCTGCGCGCGCGAAAGCTCGCGCAGCGACTGATCGTAAAGAATGATGTGCGAAACGCCGAGGAGAGCGCGCGCGTCCGCCGCCAGCTCCGCGGGAGCGAGCGACACCAGCCGCCCTTGCGCCGATGCACCGAAAGTGAGCGGCGGAAAAACCCCGCCGCTCAGCAACAACTGAACGGGCGCCGGCGAGAAGTGCCGGCGCAAGTCGATCTCGCGCGTGGCCTTGGTCTGCGCGCCGGAAAAGCGGATCACCAGCGGCCGGCTGAGAAAGTCGGGATCGACCGTGAGCTGAACGGTCTTGCGCGCTTGCCCGGGCAAGAAAATCTCGCGTCGATAGTTGGCCAGATAGGGCGCACCGCCTTTGGTCGCGCCGCCCTTCCACACCTGCACGTCGAGCACACCCTCGACCGGACGGCCGGTATTGTTGAGCTCCACTTCGAGCGGAAAGGGCCGGCCGAGCTGGAAAACGCCGCGAAAGCCGACGCGCGACTCGATCAGGATTTCCGCGCGCGCCGGCGCGGTGGAAACCAGAAAAAGGAAAACAGCGAGCAGCCCCGGACGCGCCGCTCGCCGCCATGCGAAATCGAGATATTTGTGATCCGCGCGCCCGGGACCGGGACGCGGTCGCGAGTAGCAGGTGAGAGCAGCTTTCTTGGCTGAAAAGGACATGCTGCCTTTCCAGAACGGCCCCGTCTTGCGGCGCAGGGCGAGCTATTCGATGTAGTCCACGCTGAGAATGTCGAAGGTGCGGACGCCCGTCGGGGTGTGCACCTGGACCTCGTCTCCTTCGCTCCTGCCGATCAAGGCGCGGGCGATCGGCGAGCTGATGGAAATTTTGCCGTTCTTCGGCTCCGCCTCGTGATCGCCGACGATTTGATATACCACCTTATCTCCGGTATCACCATCGGCCAGCGCCACGGTGGCGCCGAAGACCACCTTGTCGCCGGAGAGCTTGGCGACTTCGATGACTTGAGCGCGAGCAAGCTTGTCGTCGATTTCCCGAATCTGCACATCGAGCAGCGACTGGCGTTCCTTGGCGGCGTGAAATTCGGCGTTCTCGGACAGATCACCGTGACCGCGGGCCTCTTCGATCTCGCGAATGTTCTTCGGCCGCTCGACGGTTTTCAGGCGTTTCAACTCTTCCATCAAAAATTGATACCCCTTGCTGGTCATCGGCACGCTTGCGTCTGCCATGTCGTTAACTCCTCAACAAAATAAAAACCCCTCGGAATTACTTCCGAGAGGCTTTCAAATGAAAGTGTTTAACCGCGGTGACTTGTCGGGCATTGTAACATCGCGTCCACCTATTTCAACTCTCAAAACCGGCGAAAGCGCGGGCATGATGCGCATCCGGCGGTCACCAAAAAAGCCGCGCGACAGCGATGTCGAGATAGCCATCCCGGTCGGATTCCCTGGAAACGAGAATTTAGTTTACGCCCGTTTTATCGGGCCGAAGACGTGGCATGCCACGCCGTGGCCGTCGGGGCTGAAATCGAGCGGCGGTTCGGTCTGGCTGCAAAGCGCTTCGCGGTAGGCGCAGCGCGGATGAAAAGTGCAGCCGGGTGGAGGATTGACCGGGCTCGGCACGTCACCCTCGAGCACCACCCGCTCTTTCTTGCGGTCGGTGTCGGGCATCGGCACGGCCGAGAGCAGCGCCCGCGTGTAAGGATGCTTGGCGTCGCGGTAGATGGTCTCGCTGTTGGCGATCTCGACCACCTTGCCGAGATACATGATCGCCACCCGATGGCTGATATGCTCGACCACGCGCAAGTCATGCGAGATGAAAAGATAGGTGAGATGCATCTTCTCCTGCAATTCCTGCAGCAGGTTGATGATCTGCGCTTGAATCGACACGTCGAGCGAGGACACCGGCTCATCGCAGACGATAAACCTGGGACTGACCGCCAGCGCCCGGGCGATGCCGATGCGCTGGCGCTGCCCGCCGCTGAACTCATGGGGATAGCGGCCGTAGTGGTCTTCGCGCAAGCCGACTTGATGGAGCAGCTCCATTACCCGATCGCGCTTGGCCTTGCCTTTGGCAAGCTTGTGGATTTCCAGACCTTCGCCGACGATATCGCCGACCCGCATGCGCGGATTGAGCGAAGCGTAGGGGTCCTGGAAAATGATCTGCATCTCGCGGCGCATGTCGCGCAATTCGCGCTGCGGCATCCCGAGCAAATTCTTGCCTTGAAACTTCACCTCGCCGCCGGTGGGCTCGATGAGCCGCAAGATGGTCCGCCCCAGGGTCGACTTGCCGCATCCCGATTCGCCGACCAACCCAAGGGTTTCGCCCTCATTCACGTCCAGGTTGACCCCGTCGACGGCTTTGACGGCGCCTTTGTTGCGCGAAAATAGCCCGTCACCGACCGGGAAGTGCTTTTTTAAATCGCGGATTTCTACCAGGCTCATATCAACGAGCTCAAAACGTTCGACTTGATGGGTGGCAATCGGCAAATCGCGCATCCTCAAGCTTCGCTCCTCGGCTTTTCCCGCGATTCGGTATGCGGGAAATGGCAGGCGACGGTATGGCCGGCTTCGTTTTCAACCAATTGAGGCTCGGTTTGCGCGCACACGTCGGCCGCGCGCGGGCAGCGATCGCGAAACCGGCAGCCGCTCGGCAGGCGCAACGGACTGGGCACCATGCCGGGTATGGCGTCGAGGCGCTTTTTCTTGAGCGCGCCCACGCCCGGCAGCGAATTGAGCAGTCCCACGGTGTAAGGATGCATGGGATGGTTGAAGATCGTCCGCGTGTTGGCGCGCTCGACGATCTTGCCGGCGTACATGATCGCCACGTCGTCGGCCTGCTCGGCGACGACACCGAGATCGTGGGTGATGAGCAGCAGCGCCATGCCGCCGATCTTTTGCTGCAGCTCCTTCATCAGTTCGAGGATCTGCGCCTGGATCGTCACATCCAAAGCGGTGGTTGGCTCGTCGGCGATGAGCAGGCTCGGGTTGCACGACAGCGCCATCGCGATCATCACCCGCTGGCGCATGCCGCCGCTCAATTGATGCGGGTAGGCATCGACCCGCGACGCCGGATCGGCGATCTTCACCAGCCGGAGCATTTCGATGGTCTTCTGCCCGGGTTTCTTTCTTGCCGAGGCCCTGGTGCAGGCGGATCGCTTCGCCGATCTGATTGCCGACGGTGAACACCGGATTGAGCGAGGTCATCGGCTCCTGGAAGATCATCGAGATTTCGTTGCCGCGGATCTTGCGCATTTCCTCGTTGTTGAGCTTCAAGAGATCGCGGCCGCGGTAAAGAATCTCCCCGCCGACGATTTTTCCCGGCGGCGACTGTATCAACCGCATGATCGACAGCGAGGTCACGCTCTTGCCGCAACCCGACTCGCCGACCAGCCCGATGGTTTTGCCCTCGCCGATCTCGAAGCTCACGCCGTCGATGGCGCGCACTTCGCCCTCGGGGGTAAAAAAGGACGTTTGCAGATTTTTGACCTGAAGCAGTTCAGCCATGACGAGAGCAGCACTGCGCAGCGCTGTTAGATGGTTTTTCCTCCACGGATTCTGTTCGCCATCCGCGGATTGAGATATCGCGGATAGCACTTCCCATAGCATTAAATGTGCATACTTCCAACACGATACCAGCCCGCATCAACGTCATCCCAGGATGAGCGCGGATATTTCACCGACTTTGAGCTTGAAGTCAATAGTGAGCTGGAGTACGAACCGCACAGACACTCTCTCGGTCTTTGACCGCTTGAACGATTGGAACGGCTTGAACTTCTTGAACGACTTGAGGAGGATCCATGGGCCGGGTTAAGAACCTCGACGAAATCAAAGCGATGGTGCGCGAGCGCACCGGCAAGCGCAATATCTTTCGCCTCGCCAAGCGCGAGGACGTCGAATCGGTGCTCGCGAATTTGACCGAGCAAAGACCCGGAGCTTTGGGCCAAAGAATGGTCGCGCGTCGCGCAACCCTACGAAGACCAAGGCGCCGAGCTGGAGCGCGCCGGCAAATTCAACGACGCCCGCGCAGCCTACGTGCAAGCCTATGCGTACTACGCGACCGGCCGCTATCCGACGCCGCACACCCCGGGAAAAATGGCATGCTTCCGCAAGAGCCTCGAGATGTACGAGAAGGCCGGCAAGTACTTCGAGCCGGTGCTGGAGCGAGTTGAAATTCCGTTCGGTGAAAAGACGATTCCGACTTACGTGCGCGTGCCGAAAGACGGGCAAAAACACTCCATCGTCATCAATTTCGGCGGCATCGATTCATTCAAAGCGGAGAGCTACGAATATGACGAAGGCTTGCAGAAAAACGGCATGGCGAGCTGCGCCGTCGACATGCCCGGCGTCGGTGAATGCCCGATCAAAGCTTCGACGACGGCAGAGTCGGTCTTCAGCGCGGTGATCGACTATCTCGAGAAACGCCCCGATATCGATTCCGAACGCATCGCCATCATGGGCCGGAGTTTCGGCGGCTATTGGGCGGCGAAGATGGCTCACGTCGAACCGAAGCGCCTGCGCGCCGCGGTCGTTTGGGGCGGCGGCGTGCACTATTTCTTTCAGGAAGACTGGCTGCGCGAATCGACCAACGCGGAAAGCTATCTCATGGATCACGACATCGCCCGCTGCCGGCTCTTCGGCGTCGATAACTTGGACGACCTTCGAAAACCCTGGTCCGCGCTCTCGCTCAAAGACCAGGGTTGGCTGGACAAACCTTCGTGCCCCATGCTGATCGTCAACGGCAAGAACGACCTGCAGACGCCGATCGACGATCTTTATATCCTGCTCGAACACGGCACGCCCAAATCGGCGCGCGTCTTCCCCGGCGGCCACATGGGCCAAACCCCGCAAACCTTCCCGACGATTGTAAACTGGCTGAAAAACGAATTGCAGTGAACTTCCAAATTCGTTTTGGGACAAGATTAGATTCTAGTCCACAATGTAGACAACCGCTGGCTGACAACGATCGCCGCGACGTTTGAGCCACGAACCGCTATTTTTGAAACTGCTCCCGCGGAAAATTCGCCGTTGCCATCACCCCGCCGTCGACGACTAAGGGATGGCCATAGATAAAGTCCGACTCGTCGCTCACCAGAAACAGCGCCGCTTTCGCCTGATCCTCCGCCGTACCCAGGCGCCCGGCTAGATTTTGCACCGTCCGGCTGCCGGCCACGTCGTCGTCGTATCCGACGGGAGAACCCGACCGGTTCGGCACGACGCAGTTGACGCGAATCTTGTAATCGGCGAGCTGCACCGCCATGGCGCGAGTCATATTGATGACGCCCGCTTTGGCGGCGGCATAGGCGATGCCGTCGAAGCGCCCCACCATGCCCGAGGTCGAACCGAAGTTGACGATCTTGCCGCCGCGTCCTTGATCGCGCATCTGCTGCGCCACGTACTTCGTTACCAAGTACGGACCTTTGAGGCTGACGGCGATGATCTTGTCGAATTCTTCTTCAGTGCTGTCGAAAATGTTCGCGTGATCGGTGAGAGCGGCGTTGTTGACCAGAATATCGATGCCGCCGAATTTGGCGGTGACTTTGTTCACCATTTCTTTCACGTCGCTCGATTTGGCAACGTCGCATAACACCAGCATCGCGTCCTGCCCAGTCTTGTTGATCTCATCGACGACCGCTTGCCCGCGTCCTTCATGCATCTCGACGACCGCGATCTTCGCTCCTTCCGAAGCGAACAGCTTCGCCATCGCCTTGCCGATGTTTCTACCCGCGCCGGTGATTACGGCGACCTGCCCTTTGAGTTTCATTGCGGTAAATCCTTTCTCATATTTTCTCGCACTGGAGAGTATCGACAGGCGAAGCGGCGTGTCAAGTTGCGGCGCACGATTTCGCATTTACTTGAAATCCAATCCTCCGTTGACATGGCGGCCAGCTTTCGACTATGCGGATCAGAAGGAGGAAACGATCATGATGACCGATCCGAAGTTTATCGACGTCGCCGGCGTCAAGACCCGTTACTTCGACAAAGGCAGCGGCGAAGTTTTGCTGTTGGTCCACGGCAGCCACATGGGCACGCCCGACGCCTGCGAATGCGCGCTCGACTGGGAATTCAATTTCGATGTTTTGGCCGAGCGCTATCGCGTGATTGCGATGGACAAGCTCGGCCAGGGGTACACCGGCAATCCAAAATCCGACGCCGACTACACGATGGCCGCGACCGTGAAGCACGCCGCCGGTTTGCTGCAGGCGCTCGGACTCAACAACGTCCACGTCATCGGCCATTCCCGCGGCGGCTACGTCGTTGCGCGCATGACTCTGGATCATCCCGAGCTGGTGCGCTCGTGCACGATCATCGACAGCGGCACCCTGGCGCCGGGACCGTCGAAGACCGAGTACATCATGGCCAACGCGCCCAAACCGCGCCTGAGCCGCGAAAGCCAGCGCTGGTGCATCGAGCATTATTCGCATCGCCCCGATCACATCACGAAGGTCTGGATGGATGCCGCGGAGGATATCGGCACGTCCGCCAAGTATCAGGAGACCGTCAGAAAGATGGAAGACGAAGGGCTCAAGAAAAACCAGTTCTTCCCGCACCTGGCCGTGCACAAGGAAGAGACTCTGAATTGGATCATCCAGGGCAAGCTCACCCAACCGACGATGCTCGTCTGGGGTTACAACGATCCGACCGCGCTGCTAAAACGCGGCCACGCGCTCTTTGAGATCATCGCTGACAGCAATCCAAGATCAGAGATGCACATCATCAACGAGGCGGGCCACTTCTGCTACCGCGAACAGCCGGAGACTTTCAATAACGTGATCAAAGGCTTCATCGACAAGTGCAGCAAATGAGCAGCGCGGTGGTCGGGGTCACTGCTGGACGTTCTAGCGGGAATTTCGCCTGGATTCCCGCCAAAAGCATGCGGGAATGACGACTGATCCGTAGCTCAATAATCGACACCGGCGAGCTTTATTGGATGATCTTCGACTACACGGCAACGTACAGGTGCATGCTACTCTAGAGCTTCAAGTCTATCAGGCGGCGTGACAGTGTAGACGTCAAAAGTATTGAGCGTGCACGCGAGCATGGCGTAGTAGCCGATCGTTGCCGTCAGTTCCACCATTTTCTTTTCACCAAGGCGGCCATAGATTGCTTGGAACGTCGCTTCGCTCACGCGATGTTTGTGAATCATCTCGCGCACGAAGCTCACGATTTGCGCGTCCTCGGCGGAGAAAGTTTCTACGGCCTTCTTCTCGTAGACAGCGCGAATCGTCTCCATGGGGACGCCGGCCTTCTGCGCGTGATTCACATGCGCCGCCCATTCGTGTTTGCAGTCGAGCTCCCGAGCGGAAACCAACGCGGCGAATTCGATAAGCTTATGATCGAGAGTCGATTCGAAGCGCACGTAGCTGCCGAGATGCATGGTGCGCTGCGCGATTTCCGGGCTGTATAACAGCGCCCGCCAGGGCCCGCCCACGGCGCCGCGGCTCTGGGCAATAGCGTCGTAAACTTTTTGGTCTTCCGGAGCCAAGTCTTCTTTTTTATCGATGGTCGCGATGCGTGCCATTATTTTCTCATACCCTTTCATGCAAGTTTTTCTTGGAGCCAATTTGTCACGATGTCCACTACGTCGTCATTGGACTGGCCTTTTTTGCGGCCCATGTGTCCGGCGCCGGCGATAATCCTGAGATCCTTTGGGCTGCCGTGCTCGGCGAGCAAATACAGGTCGCTGATCGGATGCTGGTCGTCCTCCTTGCCGTTGATGCAGAGCAGCGGCGCGCACGGCTGATCGATCAGACCTTGAGTAACTAATGACAACGTCGGCGCGATCTTGAGCGTCTCTTCGAGTGTCTTTACACCGAAGATGTAAGAGCGCGCGTCGAGCAGACTCGCCGGTCCCATCAAGTATTGCGACGCCGTCAAAGTCAGCGCCGGGCGCAGCCACTCTTCTTGAAACGTCCGGTGTACACCCGCGCCCCAGTTGACCGCGCCGCGCAGCCGCTTCGGCTCGGTATGAGCGAGCTTCGCCGCCCAATAGCCGCCGAAGCTCCCGCCCATGCAGGCGATCCGCTTGCCGTCGATATCGCTGCGTGTTGCGAGATAGTCCATTGCCGCGGAAAAAGTGCGCTCCGCGCGCAGATCGCTCCCTACACATGGATTTTCACCAGCGCCGGGCATGTCGATGGTGAAACAAGCGATACCCTTACCGAGCAGCACGTCGCTGTTCGTCCGGCGATCCTCTTTCCAGCCGTCGACGCCGCCCCAGTGCATGACCACCGGCGGGCGGCTCGCTCCCTTCGGAATTTGCAAATAACCGACAACTTTCTTTCCTTCGAACGGTATCTCGATACGCTCGAGCGGCGGCTCCATATAAGGAGCTGCTTTGAGAAAGGTGCGCAGCGCGCCCTTGTAGCAATTTATCTTTTCCGGGCTGCTCGGCACCGGATAGCGGCCGATGCGATAATACTCGTACGCGAGATAATAATTCTCGCCGGCGTCTTGCTTCTTTCCTTGTTTTTCCTGCTCCTCGGCCAAAGCTTCATATTTGACGCCGATCTTGCCCCATTCTTTTCCCCATAGGTCGGCGTCAAGACTCGTCAGATTATTGATAACGAGATCCACATCATCCTTTTTCAGTCGCTCAAAAGGATTGACGCGGCCGGCTCCGTTGTAAGATATCCGTCTTGATTTCTTCAAGAGATTTTTCCGCCATAAGCTGCTCTCCTGTCCGAGCACAAAGAAACCCTACAAGGAAGGGAAAGATTTCTCCCTGCGGTCGAAATGACAACGCGCATTTTGCGCGAACTTCTTGTGCTTGCTTCTATTTTTGTGCGCGCTCTTTGCGGCTTAATTTTTCCTACAATTTCGCCCCGGGTTCATTGGCCAAGGCTTTTAGCCCGGACTTGTAAAATCTATCGTCGATGAACTGCTCGGGTTTGAAATTCGGCTTTTCCTTGAGCAGCACGAACTCAAGCTCGGCACGCTTGTAGAGTCCTTCGGGACTCAGTGCCGGCATATAGGCATCGCGCATGAGATCGTAAAGCGACGCCGCCACCTCCCGCTCATCCAATCTGCCGTTCTTCATGATGATGTCGATGCTCCCTTCGCGATTGGCGCGAATCCAGTAAAGCGCCTTCATGACCGCCTTCACCATTCTCTCGGTCATGTCCGGCTCGGCCTGAACATGCTTGGCCATGGACTGAAGTGCGCTGAACGGCACGTTCTTGAATTCGTCGCCGAGATAGACGAGCCGTTTCATGCCGGCCTTGAGCAGCGGCCGATCGGTGGGCGGCGCCATCAGCGCCGCCGCCGCCCGTCCTTGCATCAGCGCAATCGCCTTGCCTTCGTTGTCGGGGATGTTGAGGTACTCGGCGAACTTGTCATTGAAGCCGTGCTTTACGAACAGCGCCTGCAAAACGCTGTAGGTCGAGCCGCCAAAAGTCACGGCGATCTTCGTGCCTTTCAAATCGTCCAGCCGCTTGATCTCTGGACGCGTGATTAAACCGAACGGTATTTGATTGAAGATCTGCAACAGCACGCGGATCTGCTCGCCGCGAAACATAGCTTGCATGGAGGGACCAAAGGCGGAGGAATAATGCACGCTGCCCGACATGAGCGCCTGCACGTTCATCGCGTTGCCGCGCAGGACGACAATGTTGACGTTGGTGAGCCCCATCTCGTCGTAGAATTTTTTCTCCTTGGCAACAACGTAGGCAAGATGCTGGACATTGCCTGGTCCCGGCAGCGAAATATAGATCGGTTTGCTGATTTGCGCGCTCAGCGGAACCGGCGCGAGGAAGGCCGCCATTATGAAAACGATCATTTTCAATCGTTTCATAGAATTTCTCCTATCGGGATTTGGCGAACTTCGATCGGCTTAACAGAAACGGATTAGCTAGCGCAAGCCCCGCAGGCGCGGATCGAGCACTTCGCGTAAGCCTTCGCCGACGAGGTAATAGGCGAGCACCGTGATGAAGATCGCGAAGCCGGGAAACACGGCGAGCCACCAGGCAAAAGTCGCTCCACTAGCCTCGTTCAAGATCGAGCCCCAGGTGACCAATTGCGCGGGAACTCCGATGCCAAGAAAGCTCAAGCTCGACTCGACGAGAATTGCCCCGGCAATTCCGAGAACCACCGAAACGATGACGGGCGCCAGGGCATTGGGCAGAATATGTTGAAACATGATCTTTCGGCTTGATACTCCAATCGAGATCGCGGCCGTGACATAGTCGAGATTGCGAATTCTCAAAAACTCGCTACGGGTAAAGCGTGCGATCCCCACCCAACTTGTCAATCCGATAATGATCATCGTCATAAAGATACTCGGCCGAAATATCGCCGCCACGGTGATCAACAGAAAAAAGGTCGGGATGGACAGCATGATCTCAAACAGCCGTGAAATCGCCATGTCGAGCCAGGAGCCAAAATAACCGGCTATGGCGCCGAGAATAACGCCGATCACGAGCGCAATGCCGACCGCGACGAAGCCGATCGAGAGTGAGATTCTGGAGCCATGGATCATGCCTGCCATCACATCCCGACCGAGCTTATCCGTTCCCAACCAGTGTTTCGTCGAGGGGGGCTCCAGCGGCGCAAACAAATCCACACTGCTCTGCCGGTAAGGAACCGGCGGGAAAACGGCGGTCGCCCCCTCAAGTTTCTTGTAATCGACATTCAGCAGTTCGGCCGGCCACGAGCTAAAGCCGCTCTCGATGAGATAACCGCGCAGAATTGGAAAATGGATGTTTCCCCTATACGAGAGATACAAAGGTTTATCATTGGCGAGAAAATCGGCAAACAGGGCAGTAAAAAGCAAAAGCAAGACGACATAGTATCCCGCCAAGGCGATCCGGTTAAGACGAAACTGCTTCCACACACCCGCCCAAAAGCCATCGCTGCCGCCGGCGCGAGGCCCGGCCCGAACATGGGAAGTCGCGGCTGAACCCGATGATAAATCGGTTGGGCGATCGTTCATGACTGCCTTCGTCCAAATGCAATGCGCGGGTCGACGACTGACAAAAGCAGATCCGAGATGAGGATACCTATCAAAGTCAAGACGGCGCTCACACTGTAAAGCGCCATCACCGTCGGGTAATCCCGGGCACGCACCGATTCGTACCCGAGCTGTCCCATTCCCGGAATGGAGAAAATCGTTTCGATGATAACACTGCCGCCAATGAGCGCGGGCAAAAGCGCCGCCAGCATAGTGACGACCGGGATGAGCGAGTTGCGCATGACGTGCTTCAAGATGACGATTCGCTCAGCGAGCCCCTTTGCTCGAGCCGCTTGTACATAATCTTGGCCCAGCACTTCCAGCATGCTCGCGCGCATATAGCGCGACAATCCGGCGAAGCCTCCGTAGGACAACAGCACCACCGGTAGGAACAAATGCCAGGCTTGATCTCGGAACTTTTTCCACCACGGCCAGCTGGGGTCATAATCGATCGAAGTCAACCCACCCGGCGGGAAAAGATAGAAAAAATCACCGCCACAGATAAACACCAAAGCCATGGTCGCTGCCCATACCGTGGGAACGGCGAAAAGGACAAACGCCGCCACCGTCGTAAACTGATCACCGAAGGTGTTTCGACGGGTCGCCGAGTACACACCCAAAGGAATCGCCACGATGTAAACGACCAGAAGCGACCATACGTTGAGGTTCACCGTGACCGGCACCCGGTCCGCAATCTTGCCCCAGACCGGTTGGTTGTCTTTAAACGATTCGCCGAAATCGAGCGTGAAGATATTCTTCAGCCAGAGACCGTATTGAACGTGCAGCGGTTGATCCAGTCCGTACTGTTTGCGCCATTGCGCAATTGCGACGTCGACCGAGGCTTGTTTGTCCAGGGATATGCCCGCGCCGCCGGCGCCGCCTAGCCCCCCCGCAGCCCTTAATTCGGCAGGATCCCCGGGAGCGAGCCGCATGATGAGAAAGCCGATCAAAGTAATCCCGATAAACGTCGGGATCATCAGCAGGAGACGTTGCAAAGCGTAAGATGACATGAAGTCGGATCACCGTCCCGCCAGTTGCTCGCCGTATCTGTGCGCCGCCTTCGGCACCCACCAGTCGATGGGACGAACACCGCCTGGAAATACTTCGATGCCGCGGATACGGCGCTGCGCTGCAATGACAGACTTGCCCACGAACAAGAATGTGTAGGGCTGCTCGTCGCTCAAGATTCTCTGAAATTCGCGATAGAGTTCGATTCTCTTATCGGGATCAAATTCTCTCCGATACCGCTCGAGGATTTCATCGACCCGCGCATTTTTATAGCTGATGTGGTTGGATCCTTGGTTTGCAGCTTGCGATGAGTGCCAGACTTGATAGGCGTCTGGCTCGCTCACCGACATGGCCCAGCCCAGAATGATGGCATCGAACTTTCGAGCTTTGACATCGCTCAAAAAAATCGTCCAGTCGATTTCCCGCACACTCACGTCGATGCCGTGTTTTCGCAGCTCATCCTGCAAGACGAGCGCGACGCTTTTGCGCGTAGTGTTGCCGGAGTTGATCTTGAGCTCGAAACGAAAAGGAGTCTTCTCGCCATCGATCACTTTGTCGAGGATGCCATCGCCGTCGGTATCGCTCCAGCCCGCTTGCTTTAATAATTCTAGGCCCTTTTTTGGGTCGAACGAATGGCGGGGCAGGGTTTTGTCGTACTCGGGACGAAAAAAATAGATCGGCCCTTCCACGACTTCGCCCAGGCCGAAGAGAACCGCCTTGATCATTTGTTCGCGGTTGGTGAATAGAGTCATCGCCTTGCGCGTGATTTTGTCGCGAAAAATTCGATGATTGTTATTCCATCCGATGTAAGAATAGTTCGGCGCGAAGTATTCATACTTTTGAAAGTCGCGTTTGAATCTGTCGCTGCTGGTTCCCCGTACATGCTGTATCGGAGTAAGACTCATCTCGTCCAGGCCGCCGCTCTTCAGCGTTACCAAAGCAGCGTCCATATTATTGATGATCCGGTAGCGGTGGCGGTCAATGTACGGTTGATCGACCCCTTCTTTGCCGTAGCCCCAATAATTCTCATTCCGTAGGAGTTCAATTTCCCGGCCGGTTTTCCAGGAAGAAAATTTGTATGGGCCGCTGCCCATGGGATTCCGAGCGTAGTTCTTATTGAATTGATCGGCGAATTTTTTCGCTTGAGGGGACAACCGCTCAATCGGGCCGCCCAGATCAGCGACGCTCACGTCTTTCAGAAGATTCTCCGGATCGTAATAATGGCGCGGCAAGACATCGATGCCGCCGAGCACGCTCTCATTGAGAAAATACGGCTCTTTGATCTTGAATTGGATGGTGAAATCGTCGAGCAAGCGCGCGTCGATCACCGAATTGAAATAAACGCGCAGAAACGGCGCGTTCACCAGCGGATGCTTGATCGCCTTGATACTGAACAGAACGTCGGCGCCCGTCAGAGGCCGGCCGTCCTGAAAGTATGCGTCGCGCCGGATCGAAAACGTGTAAGTCAACTTGTCTTGCGAGATCGTCGGGCGAGCGCCGGCGATCAGCGGTTGCAGCTCCAAGG
The DNA here is from genome assembly GCA_963745035.1 of uncultured delta proteobacterium. Lineage (GTDB taxonomy): Bacteria > Desulfobacterota > Binatia > UBA9968 > UBA9968 > DP-20. The sequence goes on from CAVUVW010000015.1 coordinate 210,670, forward strand.
TTTGCGGATCGCGGGTGAGGAGGCTCTGGAAAATGTATTGGAGCAAGGAGCTTGCGGCTGCATCGTTGCTGGTTAATGGATTGAGCTGCTCGGGATCGCTCAGGCTGTGGATGAGCAGCCAGTCACCCGTTGCCGGTTTGCCTGTATCTTTTAGGCCCGGCGGCGGAGCTTCGCTGACCTTGACCTCGGTCTTATCGCCGCAGCCGAGCAACAGCAGCAGCGCCAGTGCCCACGGGCCCAAACGCGTTCGCATGACTAGTCACCTACGGCTTCGATCGGCACTTCTTTGACGTGCGCGGGAATTTGCTGGGTGAATTGCTCGGGCGGAATCGTGCCGTTGAATTCAGGCTCTTTATAGCGAATCACGAGTTTTTTTTTCTGCAACGGCGCTTCCGTGATGAGCGCAAGCGGAAATAATCCAGCGGGAGTGGAAGCGTAGTCGTTGAACTGCGCGCTCAACTCGACCTTACCCTCAGCATTAAACCGTTCCCATTTCGTCGGCACGGGTTGGGGCGATTCGAACGTCACCACGTCGCGCTTGCCGCTCTTGGGCGAAAAAATCAGCGTGTTTTCTTCCTGCTTCCACGGCGCGCCGGCGTCCACCGGCGGCAGGCCCATCAGCAGCATGGTGATTTCCTGGAGCTCCAGCGGAAGCTGCGTGTAACGTCGCAAATGCTCCGGGGTGGGCCGGCCGCGGACGAAAACGCCTTCGCGCGGGTGATAGCCGAGGATCTCTTTATCGTTGGCCGTGAAGATGAGAATGGCGCCGAGAAACGTCAGGGTATCCAAGCGCAGGCGGTTCGGGCGCTGCACGATGACGGCTTCTTGAAAACCGTGCTTGCCTTCGGGGCCGGCGTAATCGACCTGGGCGAGAGCACGCAGGGTACGAAACTGCTCGTTGCGCTGCTTGAGCGACTCGATCAGCTTGCTCGACTCCCACTGGGGCACCGGCGGTTTGGGCGCGGACGGCGGCTTTACCGTCGCGCAGCCGCCGAGTCCGATCAGAAGCGCCGTCAATGTCAGGAGAGCAAACAGACGAAACCGGATAACCGGGGAACGGCGGGAGGATCGTGTCAAATCTTTTTCTCCAACCGTTGGATTTTCTCGCGGATGCGCTTGACCTGGTCGGCTTCCTTGGAATGCTTGAGGGCCTCGCGATAACGGACCAGGGCGCGCTCGGGTCTGCCCACCTTTTCGTAGGCGTCGCCGAGATGCTCGATGATGGTGGGATCGTCCACGGTGAGTTGGACAGCCCGCTCAAGCTGCTCGACCGCGCGGGGATAATCCCCTTTTTGGTAATAAACCCACCCCAAGCTGTCGATGTAAAAACCGTCGTTAGGCTGAATCTTGAGCGCCCGTTGGATCAAGTCTTCGGCCTCTTCGAGCTGCACGCCCATCTCGGCCCAGGTATAACCTAGATAATTGAGCGCTGCGGCATTCTTCGGATTGAGCTCGATGGCCTTTTTCATGCTCGCGACGGACTTCTCTTTGTTCTTGTTCTCGTCGTGCAACGCGCCGAGCTGAAAGTGCGCCTCATCGCTCTTTGGATCCAAGGTCACCACGCGCTCCATCGCCTGGATCGCTTTGGGATACTCCTTGGTCTTGCGATAGAGCGAGCTTAAAAACGCGTAAATCTCCTTGCGGTCGGGGCGCTTTTTGAGCACAGGCTGGAGTATTTCGATGGCCTTTTGCGTCTGCTCCTTGCGGTCGTAGAGATACGCCGCCTGAATGCGCGAATCGACGTAAAGCTCGCTCTTCTCTCCGACCCGCTCGAAAGATTCCAGCGCCTTGTCGTCCGCCTTCATCTCGACGTAAGTCGCGCCCAGGTAATAGCGCGCGCGGTCATTTTCCGGATCGCCGGCGAGCACCAGATTGAATTCCGTGGCGGCGCGCTCGAAGTCGCCTTTCTCGAAAGAGATCAAGCCGATCTTGATCCGCGTCTCGCGCGGATCAACGTCGGAGCCCTGAAGGGACTCGAATTGGTGGAGCGCTTCGTCAAGCTTGTTCTGCCCGACATAAAGCTCGCCCAGGCGCCGGCGCGCCCAAACGTTTTGCGCATTGACCGCGAGCAAACGCTGGTAAGTTTGGATCGCCTCTTCGGTCTTGCCCTCGAGCTCATAGACGAGGGCGAGATCGAGGAGGACCGCTTCGGACTTGGGATTGAACTCTAACGCCTTTCGGTAGCTCTGTTCGGCGGCGAGATAGAGTTTGCTCTTGGCGCGCACTCGGCCAAGATAATAGTGACCCAGGCCAGAATTGGGATCGAGCTTGAGCAGCTCCTCGAGACTTTGACCGGCGCGCGCCAGATCATCGAGCTGCAAATAGAGCGCGCCCAGATAGAGCAAAGCTTCCTGGTTTTTGCCGTCGAGCTTGAGGACTTCGTTGTATTCAGCGAGACCTTTTTGGTTTTCGCCGAGGGAGGAATAGAGGCCGGCGAGGAGCAAATGGTTATCGACGCTCTTGGGGTCGAGCCTGACGGCCGCTTCCGCTTCGATCAAGGCCTTCTTCAGATCGCCTTTGCGCAAGTAAAGCGATGCCAACCGGAAGCGCAGGAACGCATCGTCGGGACTGCTCTGGGCGGCGCCTTCAAATTCTCTTAACGCCCCGTCAAAGTCGCCCTCGCCGAGCAGAATCTGGCCCTTGAGAAAGTAATTGATCGCCGCGGCTTCAGCGGGAATTTCGGCTTTGGGCTGGTTGCGAAAGGGCGGGTCAGGCGACCAAAGCAGCCCATCGGGAGGCAGTTTCGGCGTGGGCGCTGCTGTCGTGCAACCGGCAAGAATCGAGAATAGAACAGCCGCACAAGAAGAGCGCTTAGCCATTGTTCGAGGGTTAACACAACCGCTGGAGGGGGTCAACGAACTCTCTCGGATAACGTCAAGAGTTGCGGTGTAAATCGCGCAGCTTTTTGGCGCCGGTTGACATTGACATCCCGTCTCTACTCTCTCTACTGGATCATTCATTCGGTGAACATCGCCAGCGCGCCTTTCCTGATTGCCTTACGGACCGGTTGTTGGTAAATTTCGGAGCAAGTCAATCAAGCCTTCTGTTTTCGGTAGCGTGAGCGAGAAGGCATTCCAACAAGAGGCAGGGAAATGGTGAACCGTACGACGAGGCTCTTGAGCTTTTCCGTTATTGTATCGCTGGTTAGTTTTTCATTGGCTTGCAATCACGCGATTCCCCGGTTCGGCGTTGGGGGGCGTTACGAGGAGGGCAGGGAGCAGTTTCTCCGCGGTCGCACGGGCGACATGGACAAGGCCGTAGTGGCACTTGAATACGTGGTAAGCCAGGATCCGACGTATAAGTATAGTCTCATGTACCTCGGGCGTGCCTATTACCGTAAGGCACGTTACCAAGATGCTTTCGCAGTACTGCAGCGCGCCTTGGCGGTAAACGACGACGACGAGCAGGCCTGGATCGCGTTGGGTCTAACGCAGCTCCGCTTGGGGCAGAATGACAAGGGAATCGAGTCGCTGAAAGGTGGCATCACTCTCGCGAACAAAGTGATGGTGGACGGCTATCACAATTATCTTTACTGGGACACGCGCGGCTTGATTCGCGCTTCGCTGCGGCGGTCAGCTTTCCTGCTGACCAAGGGCATCGAGGAGAAAGACAATATTATCCAGAATACCGATCGCCTGATGGCGCTGATTGACGACGAAGAAAACTTCCAGAAAAACACCCGCATTCAGAATACCAGACCGCTTTACGGAGGCTAAAAGAAAAACCCCGGCTGTCCGGGGTTTTTCGTGTGGGTGGACGACCTAACAATACAATTGTCCGACGGCGGTTAACGCGGGCTGTCGTTGCTGTCGCTTTCGCGGGCGCGTTCGCGAGCTTCGTCCCGGCGCGCCTTGTCGCCTTCCTCTTCCATGCGTTGGCCGATCCACTCGCCGCTCGCGATCAGCTTCTGCATGTCGAATTCCCGCCCCGACATGATCGCCAGGTCTTGCCGGATCGCCGAGCGTATCTCCTTGGCGGGGTCCCAGAACTGGCCGAAAGAAAACCGATGGGCCTCGTTAATATAATCCAGCCACCCGTGAATGCCTTTCATTCCTCCCTCAATTTCCTTTAATCCCCGCTGACGATCGCCGCTCCGGGCCAAAGTCAAACCGAGGTAAAGCCGGGCGATGTCCTCGTCTCGATTGACGCTGAGCGCCTTTTCCAGCGTTTCTCTTGCCTGAGGCAGTCTACCGATAGCGTACTCGGAACGTCCGACATAGCTGAAAATACCCTGCTGCAGCGCGGTTCCGTACCGGTAGTTAGGGTCGGCTAGCGCGGCTTTCTGAAAATAAGCCAACGCCGCTTCGTTGTGGCCCGCGAGCATTGCGCGCCTTCCCGCGGCAACGTCGCTGCCTACGTGCAGGCTCGCGCAGCCGGAGACGAAAACGAGAAACGACAGCAACATGGTCCACGTGGTTTTCATGGCTCCCTCCTACTTCGGCAAAAGCATAGTTCCGAGGTGGCGCGATTTCAATAGCGGAAATGCGGCACCCGAAGCCGGCTGCAATCCATGGCATCTTGCTGTGAATTGAGTCCCGACGGCGACCTTGTCAGGAGCGAAGCAGGGTGACCCAAATGCGCAGCGCTACAACCGCGATCACACCGGCGTAGACATAGCGTAATGCTTTAGGGGATACCCGGCTATGGCTCTTTTCTCCGGCGATCGCCCCCACACTGGCGCCGATGATGATCGCCAGGGTCATCAAGAAGGGAACCTGACCGGTGATGAGCTTCCCCATAAAGCCGGCAAAGCCGTTTAATACATGTATGGCCAAGCTGCTGCCGATCGTGATTCGCGTCGGTATCTTGAGCACGTAGATAAGCAGCGGCACGAAAAGAAAATTACCCGCGCCCAAAAGTCCCACCACGGCACCAACGAAAAATGACAGCGCACAGAGAAAAATGGATGGAATCGGAATTTGGTCGGCCGCCGTTTCTTCACGTTGAGCGGACGGTCCCGGGAGGAACATTACCGCTCCGGCGATAAGCACGACGATGCCAAACAGCAACAGCAGAAACCATTCGGAGACCCATTTCGAACCGACGCCGCCGATAAAGGCGCCGATAGCGGATGATACCGCTCCCAGCAGCGTCAGTTTTTTATGCACCCGCCCTTTACGCCAGTGGGCTGCTCCACCGATCACGCCCGCAAAAAAAACCTGTGAGATCACCAAGGCGGCGACAGTCTTGGCATCAAGCGCTTCCAAGCCGAGAAAGGGCGGCAGATAAAGCAGCAGGGGGAAAAGCAATATTCCGCCGCCCAGGCCGATAAATCCCGCACCGAAGCCGGCGATACCGGCTAACGTCAAAAGCGTCGTGAATAGGCCGGTACTCATGCGCCCGCCGAGAACGAGCTTCTCACGGCAATATCCGCGACGGTGAACAGGAAATAGCCGAGACTGACGTAGGCGTTGAGATCAAAAAAAGCGCGGTTGATGCGCGAGAGATCGCCAGGCGTAACGATGCGATGCTCCCAGAGTAAAACCAGCGCTACCGCAGCAAATCCAATCCAATAGAGCAAACCCATTTCGGCATCCAGCCCCACAAGAGCGAGAAAAACGACTGTGCACAAATGAGAAAAACTCGACAACCGCAAGGCGCCGGCGACGCCGAAGCGCACCGGAATCGAGTGCAAGCCGTGAGCGCGATCGAATTCTCGATCCTGGAGCGAGTAGATGATGTCGAAGCCGGCGAGCCAAAAGACCACCGCCAGGCCGAGATAAATCGGCACGGTCAACTCGCCCACATCGATCGGCGGCCGCAAGGTCGCCAGCCAGGCGCCGACCGGCGCGAGCGCCAGCGCAAGCCCTAAAAACAGGTGGGAAGCCCAGGTGAAGCGCTTGGTGAGCGAATAGAAAAAAATAATCGCGAGCGCGACCGGCGATAAGATAAAGCAGATCCAGTTGAGCTGGTAAGCGGCAAGCATGAAGACCAGAGCGGCGGCGGCGGTGAGGGCGACGGCTTCCCAAACGCGGACGGCGCCGCGCGGCAATTCCCAGCCTTGGGTGCGCGGGTTGAGCGCATCGAATTTTCGGTCCGCCAGGCGATTGAACGCCATGGCCGCGGTGCGCGCGCCGACCATGGCGATCAAAATCCAAAACAAGGTCCTTAGCGTCACCGGATGTTTCGGCCATGCCAAAGCGACCGAAGAAAGAGCGAACGGCAGAGCGAACACGGTGTGAGAAAAACGTACGAGGCGGCCGTAATCGGAGATTTTGGATTTTAGATTTTGGATTTTCGATTGGCGGAGAGCTTGCTCGTTCATAGACCGAGTTTATCCCATATGGAGTCGATGTAACGCCTCGTTCGCTCATCCATGACGATGGGCTCCGGCCATTCGCGCTCGAAACCTTCGCCGCGCCATTTTCTCGTCGCGTCGATGCCGAACTTCGAGCCGAAGCCCAACACCGGCGCGGCGTGATCGAGGACGTCCACCGGACCCTCGACGAATACGGTGTCGCGCTTGGGATCGATGTGGTTGCCGGCGATCCACGTGACTTCGGCGAGGTCGTGGACGTTCACGTCGTGGTCGACGATGATCAACGTCTTGGTGAACATCATCTGCCCCAGGCCCCACAAGGCGTGCATCACCTTGCGCGCGTGGGCGGGATATTCTTTTTTGATCGCGATGATCGCGAGGTTATGAAACACGCCGTGAACCGGCAGGTTCATGTCGACGATCTCCGGCAACGTGACGCGCAGCAGCGGCAAAAACAGCCGCTCCGTCGCTTTGCCGAGATAGGCGTCTTCCATCGGCGGGCGGCCGACGATGGTGGTCGGATAGATCGGCTGCTTGCGATGGGTGATGCACGTGACGTGGAAAACGGGGTAATCCTCGGCCAGAGAGTAAAATCCCGTGTGATCGCCGAACGGCCCCTCGCGGCGTAGCGGCTCGGCCGGATCGACGTAGCCTTCGATCACGATATCCGAATTCGCCGGTACCTCGACATCGACGGTGACGCCTTTGACCAGCGCCACGCCTTTCTTACGCAGAAATCCGGTAAACAGGATTTCGTCGATCTGGTCCGGCAGCGGCGCGGTGGCGGCGTAAATCATCGCCGGATCGCCGCCCAGGCAAACCGCCAGCTCCAGCTTGCCGGCGGCTTCTTTTTGCCGCTGGTAATGGCGCGCGCCGACCTTGTGAAGGTGCCAATGCATGCCGGTGGTACGCTGATCGAAAACCTGCATACGATACAGGCCGACGTTTCTCGTTCCTTTCACCGGATCCTTGGAAAAGACCATCGGCAAAGTGATGAACGGTCCGGCGTCGCCGGGCCAGCAGGTGAGCACCGGCAGGAGATTCAAGTCGGGCGCGCGCTCGATCACTTCCTGGCACGGGCCTTCCTTAACGATCTTCGGCGGAATGCCGGCCAGCTTCACCAGCTCGCCCAGCAAATGAAACTTGTCTTTGAACGACTTTGGCGGCTTGATCTGGATCAGCTTGGCGATATCTGCGGCGATCTCCTCGACGTCGTTTACGCCGAGCGCCAGCGCCATCCGTTTCAGCGAGCCGAAGGCGTTGATCAACACCGGCATCGACTTGCCGGCGACGTTCTCGAAGAGCAGCGCCGGACCGGCGCTTTTCATCACCCGATCGGCGATCTCGGTGATTTCCAAATCCGCTTTGACGGGATGCGCGACGCGGCGTAGCTCACCGGCACGCTCCAAAACTTGAACGAATTCTGCCAGGCTGTTATATGGCATGTGCTTCCCGCAAAGCCTTAAATGAAAAGCATTAATCCGAGCGGAAGTCGGAAGTCAAGCAAGCCGACCGGCGCTCCGCCTGCGCGCGCTCTCGCCGCGGCGACGGCGGCTGCGTTCCTTCCGCCGACCCGAACGCTGCTCAAACAAGGCCAAGTCCAGGAAGCCATCGATCACTTCCGCGCCGCTTTGCGTTTAGAACCGGGCGTGGCCGAGATTCACGAGAGCCTCGGGCGCGCGCTGGCGCTGCAGGGAAAAAACGACGAAGCGGCCGCGCATCTGGAAGAAGCCGTGCGCATTCTCAAAACGTCGCCGCCAGCGCCATGACCGAGCGGCGCGTCAACCGGCCGCGCTCCCGCGCGGTTACGTCGGCCAAACCCGCTGCTATCCCGAGCGCCGATCTGGACCGGAAGAGCCGCCGGCGCTGCGGGGCGGCGATATTTTCAATCGCCTTCGCGCTCCGTCTGATTTACCTTTTTCAGATCGAATCCATTCCGCTTTTCTATAACCTGGCGGGCGACGGGTGGACTTACGACGAGTGGGCCCGGCGCATCGCCGCGGGCGCCTGGCTCGGCGAAGGGGTTTTTTACCAAGCGCCGCTGTATCCCTACTTCCTTGCCGCGCTGCAAAGTCTGTTCGGCCACAATCTTTGGGCGATTCGCTTTGTGCAAATCATCCTCGGCGCGCTTTCCTGCGCGCTGGTGTTTGTCGTCGGCGAGAAGATTTTTTCACGCCGCGCCGGACTGGCCGCAGGCTTGCTGCTGGCGTTTTATGCGCCGGCGATCTTTTTCGATGTACTGATCGAAAAAAGCATTCTCGATCTCTTCTTGCTGAGCGCGTTGCTGCTGCTTTTGCTTGGAACGGATGCCGAGGGGCGATGGACCAAATGGCTCGGCGCCGGCGCAATCTTGGGATTGCTTGGGCTTTCGCGCGAGAATGCGCTCGTGCTGGCGCCTGTCGTCGCGCTGTGGATCGTCGTCTATTTCTCCGCCCGGCCGCTTCAGGTTCGCACGCAATGGCTCGCCTGGTTTGTCGCCGGCGTGCTCTTGATTTTGCTGCCGGTGGGGCTGCGCAATCTTGCGGTGGGCGGCGAGTTCAAGCTCACCACTTCGCAGCTCGGGCCGAATTTTTTCATCGGCAACAATGGAGCCGCCGACGGCACCTACGGCTCGGTGCGAAAAACCATCGGCGAAGCGCAGCTCGAAGGAACTGACGCCAAGCGGCTGGCGGAAAGAACCGCGCGCCGCTCGCTGGCACCGGGAGAGGTCTCGGATTTTTGGCTGGACCGCTCGCTTGATTATATTAAGAATCGGCCTGTCGATTGGCTGGGTTTGCTGGGACGTAAATGGCTGCTCGTCTGGAACGCGCGCGAGATCGAAGACTCCGACGATTTTTATATCTATCGAAGCTGGTCCGGGCTGCTCGACGCCCTCGGCACGGTCCATCACTTCGGTGTGCTCGCGCCCCTCGCCGCGCTGGGCGTGGCGCTCACCTATTCCCGCTGGCGGCAACTCTGGCTCCTTTATGCGATGATTCTGTCGCTGGCGGCGAGCGTTGCGATTTTTTACGTCTTTGGCCGCTATCGTTTTTCTCTGGCTCCTTTGTTGGCGCTTTTCGCCGGCGCCGGAGCCGCAGCGGCGCTCGAGCTTTATAGAGAAAAAAGCTGGCGCTTGCTGGCGACCGGCGCCGCCATCGCTCTGTGCGCGGCCGTGATCGTCAACTGGCCCATGAGCAATGTCTCCGGACCGGGAGCCGCAGGCTATAACAACCTATCCAACGCTTACCTGAAGCAGGGCAAGATCGTGCAAGCGATCAACACGGCTCTCAATGCGATCCAAGCCGATCCAAACTACGGCGTCGCGCATTACAACCTCGGCAATCTCTATGCGCAACAACGCAGATTCGAAGAGGCGCGCCGTCATTTCGAAACGGCCTTGCGGCTTTATCCGAACTACGCGGATGCGCACAGCAACTATGGACAGCTCATCGCGGAGCGCGGCGACATCGAAACCGGCGTCCGTTACTTTCGCAGGGCCATCGAGCTCAATCCGGCGCTGCCGCGCGCGCACTTGAACCTCGGCGTGGCACTGGCCAAGCAGGGGAAACTCGATGACGCGGTTCCCGCTCTGGCACAAGCCGCCCGGCTGTCGCCGGATTTGCCGGAACCAAGCTACTATCTCGGCAGCGTTTACGCCGCGCAGAATCGCTATGGCGAGGCGGTCCAGTGGTTTCGGCAAACCGTGCGCATTCAGCCCGACTTCGCGCCGGCGCACCAAAGCTTGGCGGAGCTTTTCACCATACTCGGCAAACCTTCCGAAGCGAAAGAACACCATCGCGAGGCGCTCCGGCTCATGAAACAGCGGAGGCCGGCCGGCCCAGCGCGCTAAGTGAGCGCGGGAGTCAGGCCAGATATTTTTCTATTCCATCGAACCGACGCGCAAGATCACGCGCGCCGGCGGTTTGACGAGCTTGATGAATGGAATCGGATCGTCGAGAATTTTCACCGGTTCGATTTTCACCGGCGGCGACGCGCTCAAGCCTTGCACCCAGTGGTATTTCAAAACCACTTCGTCGCCGGCGAGATCCGACAGCTCCAGGCGATTCCATCCGGCATCGACCTTGCCCTCGCCTTTCACAAACCAGCTCAGAGGTTGCCGGACTTTCATCAAATGCACCAGACCGATCCGCTGCTCGAGCGTGACCAGATCTCCCGCCGCTTGCAGCCGTCTGATCGACGCCGGATGAAAGGCGACGATCGCGCCGATATTGTAGAGACGCAGATAGTTTCGCAACTCGCCATCGGAGAGTGTCTGGATATTTTTCTTGAAAATCCTGCCGGAATGAAACTCGGCGAAGTGGTGGCGATCGTTATAGAGATTGATCGGCCCGCCGATGAATTGCCGTCCGGTCAGCTGAGGCAAGAGAGATGACAGATAAACGCCGTCGTAGACAAAGCCGGTTTCGTCCCCGGATTCCTCGAACAGGACCCGGGCGTCAGCCGCTGTTTCCCGCGCGATCCAATCGACCACGGCAGTGATCTGAGGATTGAGCCGCGTGCGTAGTTGCAGCTTGCCTGTCGATTCGGTTTGCACGACGTTCACCAGAAAAGTTATGAGCCCGCAGCCGAGGAGAACCGGCACGAGCTTCGACGGCGCGGCGCGGCGAGAGCCCAACCAGGAAGCGGCGGCATGGGCGGCGCCGAGCGCGAGAAACAGATCCAGCGCAACTTTGAAGCGCAGCGGCTGCCAGGATTTCACCCCCGGCACAAGACCACCGAAGTACGTGAGGATGAACAGGCCGCCAACGGCGCTGGCCAGAAGAACGCCGGCACTGCGGTCGCCGTTCTGCATCAGGCGCCTGATGCCGAGCACACCCAGCGCCAGCAGCGCAAGCCGAAGGCCCTTCTCGAAAAGCGGCGCGCGAAACGTCCAAAAACCTTGCGGCCCGAGATAGTCGAGAAAAAATGTAAACGGGTTGTCGCCGGCGAAAAGCGGGAGCTGCTCGACGATCGCCGCTGAAATGTCGTCGCCGCGGTGTTCCAGCGCCGGCGCAAGCCACATCAGATTGCTCAGAACCGCAACCAGCAAAGCCGCCGCGCCCCATGAAAATAACCGCACGGATAGAAGCTGCGGCGCGAACGCCAGCAGGGCGACGATCGGCGGCAAAAAAATAACCGCAGATTGGACGTGCAACGGCAGAATGACCGCGGCAAAAAGCAGGCAACCGATATGAACCCAACCGAAAGATTCACCGTGCGCCGCGAGTCGATAGAAAAGCGAGACGCCCAGAACGCTCAGATAAGCGGCCGCCGGAAAGCCGATCATGCCGTAGAAAAACATCTCGCGCGGGAGAGAATTCCACCAGTATACCGTCGCCAGAAAGGCCGCGGTCAAGGCGATGAGGTTTTTACGACCGTCGGCGAAAAAAAAAATGCGCGCCGTAAAGTAGCCGAGCCACGGCACGCTCGCCATCACCAGAAACGCGGAAATCTTGAACCACTGAAGCAGCGTCGGCGCCAAGGCCGATAGTCCCAGCGCCGCAAACTCAAAAAACTTGATACTCAGATCCTGGATCGTGTTCGACGGGTAGCCGGCCATGAAAAAAGGGTTGTAGCCCCAAACCAAACGATCCTGCCGCCAGAAAGCTTCCAGCGCCGCGAGATGATGAAAGTGCAAACCCCAGTCCTGCTCGATGATCGGTTGGGTGTCAAAGATGCCGGTCCACGGCGCGAACAGAGAAGCGAGACCCAAGACGTGGACCAAGAAGATCGCGCCGGTGATATAGAGCGATTTTTCACCCAACCAGTGAGTCCGATTTTGCGGTTCCAGCTCAACGCGCGCCGGCGCGCCGCGTCTCGCCGTCTTTCTTCGAGGCTTGCTTGTCATGTTCTACATGAATAAGCTTGGCAGCGGATCGCTGCCGGTCGCGTCAAGATTTTAATGGCAATGGCTTGCTCCTGCCCCGCGCCATCTTCCCCAAGTCTGCAACGGCGGATCACGCACCGTTTTCTAATGAGGCCGCCCTCTTGACCTTCAGTTCGCTACTGCGATATAGGGCAGCGATGCCGATCCAGTTCATCCTTCCCAAGAAATTCACCCGCGCCGAGATCGAATGGCGCATGGACGAGCTGGCGCTCCAGTTTCAGGGCACGCAGGACAAAAGAATCATCGCGCAGATCGCGGCGCTGAACCGCGTGCTGACCAAGATGGATGCGCAGCGCTCAGCCGCGAATCTCCCCAAGAATCGGCAGTAGCCAACCCATTAACCGTCAATCTACTTTTGGTGCGTCTAGCCTCGCCTTGTTCACGCCGTGAGAAGCTTGGCGATTTTTCTTGCGTCGTCGAGCTTCTCGAGGTTGAGCAACGTATCTTCCAAACGCTCCACGCGGGAGCGCGATAGGACGCGGGACGCAAGCAGGCGGAATTTTTGCAACACCTCATCGCGCGTCATGGGATGCTTGTCGCTGCCCTTGGCATGGAGCACCTTCTCGCTGAAGCTCCGGCCGTCTTGCAGCTGGACTTCCAGGTTGACGCCATGACGCCCTTCGTCGCCGAGCGTTTCGAATTGGGAGTCCTCGAACACTTCGATGGCTTTAGTTGTTTTCACCACCGCTTCATTGCGAATGGACTTCTCGGTGATCTGATTGACGAAAAAGTCACGATCGTGCAGCAAAACCGCCACACAGAACTTTAGATTCATCTGCGCCGTTGTCATGCTCTTGGGCTCGTAGGGCCAGCCGACGTGGAGCTTGGTGGCCCGTGTGGCGCCGATGCGGATCTTGCTCACATTCTCCACTCGCACCTCCGGGTGCTCGTGAAGAATTTTCTTGAGCGCATCGATGGAGGTGTGATTGCTGCCGCAGCACGGATAGGGTTTGCAGCCGACGTTGAGCGTCTCGAAACGTTCGCCGAGCCCTCGGGTCAGATGCGTCAGATTCGGATTGTCGCAGAAGGTCGAGCAAAAGCCGCCGTAGGGAGCTTCGAGGATATCCTCGATCCCGGTAAATCCCTTGGCCGCGAGCAGCGCGCCATAGACCCCCGCCTGAGCGGAGCGGCCGGGGTGCATACGCTTCACCATCGAGGCGTGTTGCGCGGCCATCAGCCCTGCCGCTTGAGTGCCGGCGATGCCCAACGCGTGGAGCGTCTTGCCGGGATTCAACTGGAGCATCTTCGCCGCGGCCGCACCCGCGGCGAAGGTGCCGGAAGTTGCGCTGGGATGAAATCCGCGGCGCAGTTGAGAGGCGCCTCCCGTCATCGCCACCCGGCAGCCGACTTCATAACCGGCGACTAGCGCCGTGAGAAATCGTCTTGCCGTCGACGCCGCGGGCCGAGCGGACAAGCGCATCCGCGGCAGGAATCGCTTCCGCGCCGGGGTGGATAACGCCGACGCGATGGAGGTCATCCATCTCGAAACTATGAATCAAGGTGCCGTTGGCCAAAGGCGCGCTGGTACTCGGCACTTCCGCGCCATCGCCCCAGATGAGCGCCCCCTTCCCTTTGCCCAATTCCTTGGTGAATGAGGTGATAATCTTTCCCCACGATAAGGTCGAGCCGAAAAGCGCGCAGCCGAGGGAATCGATGAGGCAGAGCTTGATGTGCGACAGCACCTCCAGAGGAATGCTTTTGTAAGAGAGTTGGGAGATGTACTCGGCGAGAACTTGGGTCGGCGAGCTCGTTGCGGCGAATTCCTTTGGTTGTGCTTTCACCATAAACGCTCCTTGACGCAGGTAAAGTTCTATGACTTTGATCGGCCCGTACGAGGCGAGCTTTCACCGGGTAACGGCAGCTTGGTAGGTCCAGCTTTCCTACGATAGAGACGTGGTTGTCAAGGCGTCGAGGCAAGGGAGGATCTATGAGAACAAATCGCTTACTCTTTTTGATTTTCGTCGCTGCGGTCACGGCTCACATTCTTCCATCTTACGTTTTTGGTCAAAGCTCGGCTGCGCCGCTCAAAACATTTGACGGCCTCAAAGGCAAGGAGCGGGAACAGAAGCTCAACGACGGCGCGAAAAAAGAAGGCCGGGTCGTCGTCTACAGTTTTACCGCGGTCGATCAGCTTAAGCCGTTGCTCGATGAGTTTCACAAGCGCTATCCGTTCATCCAACCGGAACACTACCGCGCCAATGCCACCGGAGTATTCAACAAGTTCGCCACCGAAGCGCGCGCCGGGCAAACGCTCGCCGATGTCATCGACATCTCGGCTGGCGAGACGCACACGCTGATGCAGATGGGTCTCATCGATTCTTATCTTTCGCCCAGCCGCGAAGGCATTCCCAAAGATTTCATGGACGAAAAAGGCTTGTGGACCGCGCATTACCATTTCGTTCTCGCTCTCGGTTTCAATACGCAGCACATCAAGCCCGCGGAGGCGCCCAAGAGTTACGAAGATTTGCTCAATTCAAAGTGGAAAGGGCGTTTTTCTCTCGACCCGGCGGACCAGGATCTGTTCGGCGCGCTCTTGTTCCATTGGGGAAAGGACAAGGCGCTCAGCTATTTTAGAAATCTCGCCAAGCTCGATCCGCGCATGGTTTCGGGACACACTCAACAAGCCAATCTCGTCGGCGCCGGTGAGATTCAGATGGCCCCTTGGCTCTACGGCTACCGGCCGCTGCAGTTGAAAGACGAAGGGGCGCCGGTCGAGACGCTGCTTTTCGACCCGGTTCTGTCCAATCCGGCGTATCTCTTGCTGACCAAGAACGCGGCGCACCCGCACGCCGCCGCGCTGTTCATCGATTGGGCGTTAGCCGCAGATGGCGGTATGAAATTCTTCGGCGAGAAGTTCGGCCGGACGCCGACGCGGACGGGGCTGAAAGAGCGGTTTCCCCAACTGCGCGTCGATAAATATCTCGTGGTGAAACCCGAGATCGTCGGACCGAACTTCAAAGACTTCACCAGGCTCTACAACGAGATCTTTGGCATCGGCAAGTGACGGCCCGCGAGGCTGGTCGTCGATCGCGAGAAGGGAGACTCATTCCATGAAGAAATTCGTTGTCGCGTTCACGTTTTTCTTTCTAGGGCTCTCCAACCTTCAAGCTCAGGCTCCCTTCTACGCGGGAAAGACGGTGAGGATCGTCGTCGGCCTTCCCGCCGGCGACGTGTACGATATCTACGCGCGCATTCTCGCCGAACACATGGGAAAGCATATCCCGGGAAATCCCGGGATCATCGTGCAAAACATGCCCGGCGCGTCGACCATGACCGCGGCCAATTATGTTTATAATGTGGCCAAGCCCGACGGCCTGACCTTCGCGGTCTTCCTGCCCGCGCTCTATTTCGATCAGTTGGTCGGCAGAAAGGAAGTTCAATTCGACTGGGGCAAATTTACTTGGCTGGGGAGCTTCGAGAAATCGTATAACCTCCTCTACATGCGCGCCGACGCTCCCTACAAAACCATCCATGACGTGACCAAGGCCTCGGACCCGCCGAAGTGCGGCTCCACCGGGACCGGCGGTCTGGCGCATGCCTTCATGCTGCTCTTGAATGAATCGATCGGCACCAAGTTCAACATCGTCACCGGCTATCAAGGCGGACAAGAGATCGATCTCGCGGTGGAACGCGGCGAGGTGCACTGCCGCGCTTTCACCGTGACGAGCTTCTTTGCCCGCGAGCCGTTCCATACCTGGCGCAAGAAAGGTTTCGTGCGCGTCCTGGTGCAGACTGGCAAGAAGCGCGATTCGAGAATGGCCGACGTGCCGACCGTTTACGAACTCATGGATGAATACAAGACGCCGCAAGCGACGCGCCGTTTGGCAACTCTGGTGCTGGCTGCCGGAGAATTCGGTCGTCCCGTCGTCGCCACTCCGGGAGTCCCGCCGGACCGGGTCAAGCTCCTGCGCGAGGCCTTCTCGAAGACTCTCGGCGATCCAGATGTGTCGGCCGACGTGAAAAAGAAGAAACTGGAACTGGATCCGACCGGCGGCGAGGAGTTGGAGACTCTGGCAAAGGAAGTTATTACCGCCGATCGCGAGACCATCGACCGAATGAAAAACCTGCTCGTGAAGTGACGGCAACGGTCGCTGAACGGGCTGAGCATGCATCAGAGTCCATTGCATCAGCAGTGCTTTCAATTATAAAAAGAGACTTAATCTGCTCCCTTATCGATGACGCAGCAAATTGAATCGCTCAGACGGCGACCTGGAAGCGGAGCCATTAGAGGTCGTTAGCCACCCCTTGCGATTCTTTGAATTGTCGTCTTTCTGACACTTACAACGGTCTCTTGCGCTGAAAGTTGTTAATGATATGGTGCGCGCCGCTATGAAGATCATCGTCGAAGTAGAGTTTGAGAAGATACTACCGATTTCTGGGCAGATGCGACCCTACCAGCTCGGAGTATAAGCTTCTGAAGAGCGGCATCGAGACGAGCGACTCTAGAGATCCGACCTGGCGCTTGGTAATAGTGCTGTGTGCATCTGATCAAGCCAAGAAGTTACTCGAACTGGCACAGATAATTTGCCCGGACGCCGTCCACGATATTAAAACGTCCATTGATCTGGCGCGTACGCCCTAACGATTACACTGGCTGCCTTATGTCCTTGGCTGTAGGAATTTTAATTGCCGGCATGCTCGTCATGATCTATAGCCTTGTCCGCGGCAGCGTTTCCGTTGTCGGATTGGCCCTCTTGGTTATTGGCATTGTGGCAGAGTTGATAGTCTTGTTGCTGGGATGACGGCTGTCGCTCATGCCTCACTGCCCAATGCCTTACCAGCGGGCTCCATTAGAGCGAGCATCAGGGTCACCCTTACTTCGTAGTGCTTCAAGACCGCATCCATTTGCTGCTTCAGCTATAAAGTAAAGGACTGACCCCGCGCCGCCTCCGACGAGCGCGTCGAGCTCTCAGTGCGCCAGCAGCCGGCCGGTCCAGCTCACCGCCAGCCCAAACATCAAAAACACCAAGGTCAGGGGATTGCGCTCTTCGATCCGGTGCACTTGCGGCAGGATATCGGCCGTGGCGATGGCTAGGAATGTGCCGGCGGAGATGCCGATCGCGACGGCAACGTTTTCCGGCGAGAGCGCGCGCAAGAACACATACGCCAGCAGGGCGCCGGCTGGAGTGGTAAGCGAAAACAATACGCTGAGAAGCGCGACCTTTTTACGCTCCCAGCCGGCGGACAGCAAAATCGACGTGATCGAGATGCCGTCAGGCATCTTGTGAATGATGACGGCGAGCAGCACTACGGCTCCGAGCTGCGGCAGCATAAGCCCGGCGCCAAGCGCGAGACCGTCGAGCAAGCTGTGAAACGAGATTCCCAAAAAAGCCGGAATGCCCATTTGATGAAGGTCGCAGTCCCGCTCCTCGCAGGCGTGCACGAAGACGAAACGCTCCATCGCGAAAATCAGTAGAAAACCGGCCAGGATCGGCCAACCGACGCTCTCGCCGATCACGCTGCCGACTTCGGGCAGCATATGAAAAAACACCGCGCCGAGAAGAACTCCCGCGCTGAAGCTGAGCAAGAGCGCGAGCGCGCGCTGGGAGAGCTCGCGCACGAGAGGGAGAAAGCTGCCGACAAGAGAGATGAATATAACGGTGGGTAGATACAATCCTAGCGACGCCATGGTTTTTCACCGACGCGTGAAGCTAACATAGGGTCTTCGGGCTGGCAAACAAACGGAGGCGGCGAGGTCTAGAGCTCGCTATCGCTCTGACATGGCAGCCGCACGACGCGTGCGCCATTTTTTTCCGCGATGGAAGTTCCTGCCGTGATCGAAGGTTCGAGGCGGCGAATCGGCAGCGGCTATCCGGTGAACACTTTGAGCTTTTTGAAATCGTCGATGACCTGGAAATCCTGCTTCATTTTGTCGATGGATTCCCCGATCTGAACGATTTTCTCTCGCGCCAGATTTCCCAGAAACTCTCCGGCGGTGGCCAGATAATCGATTTTGTGCGGCTCGAGGGTCATCAACCTCGCCGCGGTGGCATCCACGGCGACCAGGTCGTCGCCGAAGACCAGCACGCCGCTGGCCTTGGCTTGTCCCTGAAGCGGCCCATTGCCCTCCATGCCGACGATGCCGTCGACGATGGCGAACTGCGGCAGCGGCAGCGAGCTGTTGATGTCGAGAATACTGTTGCCGATGCCCTGCCAGTGAAGAATGTTTTTCGGCCAGCCGTAGACCACGCCGGGCACGACGCCGAACATATTCTTGAGCGACAAGGTGGCACCGACCCAGTGATGGGTCTTGAGCTTCGGCAGCGAGACCAGCAGATCGGCATTGTACAACGTCTCGGGCAAATACAAGTGCTTCAGGTCGGTAAAGCTGCTGCGCAGCGGCGTGACGCGCACGTCGTCGGAGTTGAGATCGACGTAGCGCACCCGATGGTCTTTCACGACCTCGTACAATCCCGACGCCGAGAGCAGATATTCGTTATCGCGGCGGTGTCCAGGGCCTTCGCCGACCACTACCTGCGCCGCGCCCAGGCTGCGCAACGAATCGATGGCCGCTTCGATCACCGCCGGGTGAGTATTGATCACGCCCTTGGGATCGAATTCGACCAAATTGGGTTTGAGCAGGATTCTTTTTCCCTTGACGTTCACGCCGCAAAGCTTGATGCCCCGGACGATGATATCTTTGAGCGGCTCGTCATAACGGCTTGCCGGCAAAATCGCCACTCGCGAATTGTCCTTGCGCCGAAATGCGTCGCGCTGCCAGCGCGACCGGCTGCCCGCAGCCCGCGCTCGCCCCGGCGAGCGCGCCCAAAGCCGAGTATTTCAGAAATTCACGGCGCAGCATGCTTACACCCGAAACGGATTGGACTTGCCGGCCAGCGCGATCAGCCCGAGCGCAAGGGTTTTCGTTTCGCCGAGAAAGCCGGTTTCACGAAAGCTGTTTTCTACGCGCTTTTGCCAATCGCCGATCGCCTGGCCGTAAAGGCCGAGGCAAATCGCGGTCCAGGAGCAAGCCAAGCCCGAATTGGTTTCCTTAGCGATTTTCTTAAGCGTCTCCAAACTCTGTCGATTGGCCGTCTCGCCGGCGCGATCTTGCAGGGCGATCAACGCCACGGCGGTAATGTCGGGATAGGGCCAGAGCGCATAGTCCAGGACTTTCGAATTGCCGTAATTCCAGCCGCCGCCGTTGCACATGCGGTCGTAGATCAGCGCCTCGCCTTCTTGGATTCTCTGGTGTGCATTGTTCTCCGCGAGCGAGGCCTTTACTTTTTTGAGCGCGAGGATCGCATAACTCGTCGGCTCGACCCAGCTAAATGAATTCGGCACCCAGGACCAGCCGACGAGATCGTTGTTCAACCGATTGATGTTGCTCTTGCCGGTTGCCCACAGGATCAGTTTCGCCAGAATGCCGGGCTTGCTGCCCTCTTGCGCCACAAGCCAGCGCGCCGCGCGCGACACGCGCTCTCCGTGCTCGGGAAAAGCGCTGAGCGCGATGATCGCCAAAGCGGTCGTCCAGGAGCCCGCGGTAGCGACATCGTTCAGGCGCCAACCGCCGTCGGGATTTTGCCGCTCGGCCAACCAGAGCGCGGCCCGGAGAACCCGATCGCTGGCCGCACTTTCACCCACGGCGTGGAGCGCGCTCAGCGCCAGCGAAGTCGCCTCGGTATTGCTGCGCCGCCCCTCGGCGGCGCCCCAACCGCCGTCGCGATTCTGCAGGCCGATGAGGGTGTTTCGAACTTGGTCAATCATGGCGTCTCGCCTACATATTTATGTTAAGGCATCCAGGCAAGGAGACGCCACTTCATAATCGGCGGGTCAATTCCCCGCGGCTTGTCTGGCATGGGTGAATTCTGCGCCGTCATTCGCCACATGCTTTTGGCGGGAATCCAGCCAAGGAGGTCGCGGGCATAGGCGCGCCAGCCTATAGAAAATGCAACCGGGCTTCGGCGCTTTGCAGTTTTCGCTCCGCTTCGCGAATGCGCGCGGGTGTGCCGAGATCCTGCCAGAAGCCGTCGAATGGAAAACCGTAAAGGCGCTCGCCGCCGGCGAGCATGCGCGGGTAGGTGTCTCTCGTGGTGCTGAACTTCCGCCCGGCGGCATGTTCGCGCATGTGATCGAAGATTCGCGGCTCGAGAATCTGCACGCCGCTAAACATCAGCTTACGTACCTCGCCGGCTGGCTCGACCGGCGCCTTGCTGTCGAGAAAGCGAATGATTCGGCCGCTTGTGTCGATGTCCATGGAGCCGAATTCATCGGCGCGTGGATCGGCGCGCAGCACCAGGGTCGCAACCGCGCCCGTCTGCGCGTGGAAGTCGATCAGCGCCGCCAAATTCAAGTCGATCAGCGCGTCGGTGTTGATGACGATGAAGCTGCCGTCACGCAGGAAGGCTTTGGCCTTGAGCAGGCCGCCGCCGGTGTCGAGCAACTCGGGCTCTTTCGAGTAGCGGATGCTCAAGCCGAGCCCCTGGCCGTCGCCCAGGCGACTTTCGATCTGTTCGCCGAAATGGTGCAGATTGATGACGATGTCGCGGATACCGTGGTGGCGCAGCAACAAAAGCGCGTATTCGATCATCGGCCGGCCGGCGACCGGCACCAGCGCTTTCGGCATGCGATCGGTCACCGGGCGGAGGCGCGTGCCCTGGCCTGCCGCCAGCACCATGGCTTTCACTGCATCGCCTCGAAATGCTCGCCGAGAAGCGGCAGGAGCTTGCGGGTTTGCGGCGTTTTGTCGAAGTTGCGCAGCAGCCGCCGCGCGGTGGGCGCGATAAACTTCCGGTAGCCGGGCTTGCCCTTTACCAGATCGAGATAGTAAAAGCGCCCGATGACTTTCAAATCCCGTTGGATCGCCGACAACCGGTAGATTTCGAAAAATTCTTCGATGCCGCTCCCCCGACCGCCCGCCGAGCCGCTGCCGTCGATATAATAGTGGACCAAGCGCTCTTCCAGCTCCGGGCGAATCACGCTGTCGGTCACGCGGTCGTTCAAGAGCGAGGCGAGATCGTACTGCGGCGGGGCGAGCAGCGCGTCTTGAAAGTCGATCACCCGCACCGCGTTCTCGTGGATCATCAGATTCCAGCTATGGTAATCGCGATGGCTCAAGCAGGCGGGTTGGCGCTCCAAGATGCCGGCGATTGCGGCAAACTCGCCGCGCAGCGTTCGGATCGTTGCCGTCTTGACTCGGGCGCCGGGACGCTTTTCCAGGCCCCACTCGATAAAATGGTCGAGCTCCCAGAGATAGAGCTTCGAGTCGAAACGCTGCTGAAAAGCGATGCACGAGTCGTCGCGATTTTGCACGCCGCGGGTGTGGACGACCAGCAGCTCATCGATGGCCTTTCGGTACCACGCCAGGACTTCGTCGTCGGTCCGCCCCTGCACTCGGTCCCACAGCGCGGTGTCGCCCAGGTCTTCGAGCAAAAGAATCCCATCCTTTTCCCAATGGCCGTAGATTGCCGGCACTTTAACGCCGATCTTGTCGAGAAAGCGGTGAACGTTCACGAACGGCAGCTCGCGCGGCCCTTCCTTGAAGATCGCCAGTTCTTCGCTGGAGAGCGGCAAGCCGCTGTCGCCCGGGAGCTCCATCACGATCACCGACGCCGGCGCAGCCGGCCCGCACAGCCAAGCCCGGTAGTAGCGCCGGCTCGAAGCGTCGCCCGTCAACGAAGCGAGGGATTCCACTTCGGCGCCGGCGCCGAATACCGCGTGGACTTTGTCGCCAAGGAGCTGCTTGAACGGTTCGGTCAACTTGGGTTCTTGTCCTGTTCCGGCGTGACTAGCTTGGGAGGATGATTTCTTTGCCGGCGACCGCCGGCGCGCTACACTTCTCAGGAGCCGCCGAAGCCGACGGTCACTTTGCCGTCCTCGATGATCACCGGCACCTGGCGCCGGCCATTGGCATGCTTCAGCATTTCCGCCAGCGCATCATCGTCTTCGAGCACGTTGCGGTATTCGAAGCGAATCTTCCGTCGCGTGAAAGCCTCCCGGGCCGCGGCGGTATACGGTCAAAGGTCTTTGCCAAAAATTACGACGGCGTCGCTCATTTCATTTTGCATTGCGGCAGGCAAACGTTGCTCGTCAAAAATAGGCGCGCGGCGATTAAATTGCAAGTGAACCGAGCCCTATGTTAAGTTCGTATAATTTCCTTCCTTCGCTTGGAAGACGGAGTCAATCTGTGTCGATCCGCATCGCCCTTGCCCAGATCAATCCCCGGCTTGGCAACCTCGCGGCCAACCTGGCGCTCTATGAAGAGGCGGTTCGCCGGGGCGTCGGCGAGCGCGCCGATCTGCTGGTTTTTCCCGAGCTCAGTCTCACCGGCTATTTGCTGCGCGACACAGTGCCGAGCGTCGCGCTGAGCGCCAAGTCCACGGAGATGAAAACCCTCGGACAGCTCAGCCGCGAGCTGCCGTTCGTCGCGGGCTTGGTCGAGGAGAGCGCGGATCATCGGTTTTTCAATTCGGCGATCTATTTCGAAGACGGCGAAATTCGCCACGTGCATCGCAAAGTCTATCTGCCGACCTACGGCATGTTCGACGAGCAGCGCTATTTCGCGCGCGGCGACCGGGTGCGCGCCTTCGAGTCCAAGTTCGGCCGCTTAACCTTGTTGATCTGCGAGGACCTGTGGCATCCCTCGACCATCTACTTGGCGGCGCTCGACGGCGCGTTGGCGGTGCTGTGTCCTTCGGCGAGCCCGCTTCGCGGCATCGTCGAGGGACAAGCTCAAGACGACAACGCGCGCTACTGGGAAATGCTCAATCGAACCTACGCCGAGACCTACAGCCTGTTCATGATCTACGGCAACCGCTGCGGCTTCGAGGACGGCGTCGGCTTTTGGGGTGGCTCCGAGGTCATCGATCCCTTCGGCCAGCGACTCGCCAAAGCGAAATATTACGAGGAAGATTTTCTCGTCGCCGAAATCTCGCTCGAGTCCGTTCGGCGCAAACGCACCATGTCGCCGCTGCTGCGCGACGAGGATATCGATCTTACGATCAACGAGCTGATGCGCATCCGCGAGCGGCCCGCGGCCCTGAAAATCGTCCAGGGATTTAAAGGCGGCAAGGTGCGCGTGCTAAAGAAACCCAAGATCAAGCCGCGCCGGCCCTAAGCCGGGGATCATGATTGCCATTCCCACCAATCCGGCTCTGCTGCGCGCGATTCTCGGCGGCTTTATCCACAACGAAGTGCACAAGACCGGCTTGGCGCGGGTCGTCGTCGGACTGTCGGGCGGCGTGGATTCCGCGCTGAGCGCCCTACTCGCCGCCGAAGCGCTCGGCGCGGGCAATGTGCTGGCGGTTTTGATGCCCTACAAAAGCTCCCATTCGGACAGCCGCGCGCACGCCGAAATGATCGTGCAAAAAAGCGGCATCGAGTCGATCTTCGTCGACATCACGCCGCAGATCGACGCTTACTTCGAGCGCTTCCCCGACGCCGACGCGCGCCGGCGCGGCAACAAGATGGCGCGCGAGCGCATGACCATCCTCTACGACCATTCGGCGCGCTGGAACGGCCTGGTGCTCGGCACCAGCAACAAGACCGAGCTCTTGCTCGGCTACGGCACCTTGCACGGCGACATGGCCTCAGCGATCAATCCGCTCGGTGATCTTTATAAAACTCAGGTCTGGGCCTTGGCCGAAGCGCTGGAGATTCCCGATGTGATCGTGCGCAAAGAACCCTCGGCGGATCTCTGGGTCGGGCAGACCGACGAAGGAGAATTGGGTTTCAGCTATCGCGAAGTCGATCAACTACTGTATTTAATGGTCGATCAACGCTACACCAGACCGGAGCTCATCGCCGCCGGTTTTGCCGAGCGCTTCGTCGATGACGTCGCCCAGCGCATCATGTTTTCGCAATTCAAGCGCCGCCTGCCGGTGATCGCCAAAGTCTCGCAGCGCACCATTGATCGCGATTTTCGCTATTCGCGGGATTGGGGGAAATAGGAGGGAAGTGAGGAGTGAAGAGTGAGGCGTGAGACGATAGACTGTCTTATGCAATGCTCACTACTCACTGCCTCACTCCTCACTTGTGGGGGTCGGTGATGGCCGGTGTCCTTTACGTCGTCGCCACGCCCATCGGCAATCTCGAAGACATCAGCCTGCGCGCGCTCCGCGTCCTCAAGGAAGTTGATCTGATCGCCGCCGAAGACACCCGCCATACGCGCATTCTTCTCGACCACTACAATATCGGCACGCCGCTCGTGAGCTACCACCAGCACAACGAGAAGGCTCAGGCGCCGCGCTTGGTCGAGCGGCTGCGAGCACGGCGAGAACATGGCGCTGGTCTCGGACGCCGGCACGCCGGCGATCTCGGACCCCGGGTATCGGCTGGTGGTCGAGGCGCTCCGCGCCGGGATTCGGGTGACGCCGATTCCCGGAGCTTCGGCGCTGGCGTCAGCCTTGAGCGCCGGCGGTTTACCGACGGATCGTTTTGTCTTTGAGGGGTTCTTGCCGTCCAAAAAAGGCGAGCGCGAAAGCCGGCTGGAGGCGCTGCGCGGCGAAAACCGGACGGTGGTTTTCTACGAGGCGCCGCATCGTTTGAAGGACTCCCTCGCCGCCCTGCGACGCGTTCTCGGCAACCGCGACATCGTCATCGGCCGCGAGTTGAGCAAGGTTCACGAGGAATTCCTGCGCGGCACGATCGACGAGATCCTTGCCGGGCTCGCCGAACGAGAGCTGAAAGGCGAGCTCACGATCGTGGTGCGCGGCGCGCAAGATACGGAACAAATTTCCCAGGACGAATTGGCGGCGGAAATTCGCCGACTGATCGGCGCAGGCGTCGGCGTGAAGCAGATTTCCGAAATCTTGGGCGAGCGCTACCGCCTGGCCAAGCGCGACGTGTATCGATTGGCCTTGCGGCTCAAGGATGCGCCGGCAAAGTCATGACCCATATGCCGATTGCCCTGAGCAACGTCGAAGGGGCGCTCAATCGCCTCGCCTCCGGATCTTTTTGAGCAGCCTGCAAGAGGCTTTTCCAGCCGCCTGCTAGCGCCTGACGACGAAGCCGGAAAGACCACCCGCCGCGGCTTGCCAATTTACCTCGACGTTATCGACGCGCGCGCCCGGCGGTCCGTGACGGCACCAGGCGAGCAACGATTCGATGGCTGGCCGAGCTCCTTCGGCGATGGCCTCGACCGAACCGTCCGCGCAGTTTCTCACCCAGCCGGTCAGGCCGGTTTTGCGCGCTTCCTGGACCATCGAAGCGCGATAGTAAACGCCCTGCACCCGGCCGCGAATTTTGATGTGCGCTCTTTGTTGGCCGGAGTCGTCGATCGTCATGCTGGAATTTTTTTAGCTCAGGCGGGGGCGGGGCGGCAAGCGCTTCGACTCTTTTCCGTGCCGCTCGCAAAGATTTGACAAGCGCGCTTTGACTTTTGTAGGCTGGCGCCGTTTTGCAGAGGTTCGGTTAGCGAAGAGCGCGCCGAGCGAGCGATGACCCGTTCAAGGCCCTGCCCTTTGGCTAAGTCGATCCGTGAGGGAGCGTTTCATCCAACAAGGAGGGCCGAGATGGCAGCAAAACTATACGTTGGCAATCTTTCTTATAATATCACCGAGGAAAGACTCCACGAGCACTTCGCGCAGCATGGCACGGTCATCAGCGCGCGCATCATCAGCGACAAATTCACCGGCAAGTCCAAGGGCTTCGGCTTTGTGGAAATGAGCTCCGATCAGGAAGCCGAAAAAGCGATCAGCGCGCTCAACGGCACCGACTTCGAAGGGCGCAACATCGTCGTCAGCGAAGCGCGCCCCCAGCCGCCGCGCGCGCCACGCCCGGGCGGCAGCGGCGGTTTCGGTGGCCACGGCGGCGGACGCGACCGTTACTAGCCTTCCGACTTGGCTCCCCACCCGGCCAAAGCCGGCCTCATCCCCAATCCGCAGTAGAGAGTATTCCGGCAGGCGCAATCCCAGCGGTCGTGACGACCGAGCGCTTTCCCGCATAATGATCTGCAGAATTCCAATGTCATTCGATCATCCCCGCAGTTGCTGCGACTGGTGGAATTTCGTCATTCCCCCTGCTTTACGCCGTGGTTCGACGCAACTCACCACAGGCGGGATCCGGAGCCGGACCCGATAAAAGCATTCGGGCCGACGAGATCGGGGCCCTGGGTAGTTCATTCGTATGCGAAAAACGATAACCGCGAGCCGCTTGCCTCATGATTCCAGCAAGGCGACGAATTCTTCTTCGCTCAAAACGCGCAAGCCCAGCTCCTGGGCTTTTTTCAGCTTGGAGCCGGGATCGGCGCCGGCGACCACGTAGGTGGTATTGCGGCTGACGCTGGAGCTCACCCGCCCGCCCAGCGCTTCGATGCGCTTTTGCGCTTCCAACCGCGACATGCGGTCCAGACCGCCGGTGAGCACGAAGCTCGCGCCCGTGAGACTGCCGGTCTTTTTCGGCTCCGGCTTGAAGGAAACTCCGGCTTGCAGCAGTTTATCGATCACCCGGCGATTGGCCGGCTGCGCGAAGAAGCGCGCGATGCTTTTCGCCACTTCCGGACCGATCTCGCGCACTTCCCGGAGCGCCTCTTCGGAAGCGTCCTCGATGCTCTTCAGATCGCCGAAGTGCTCAGCCAAAAGTCTGGCGGTAGCCTCGCCCACGTGGCGAATGCCCAGGGCCGTGAGGCAGCGAGCCAAGGTGGAATTTTTGCTTCGCTCCAGCGCATCGAGGAGTTTTTGCGCCGACTTGTCGGCCATTCGTTCCAGTTCCACCAATTGCTCTTTGGTGAGGCGGTAGAGATCGGCCACGTCTTGCACCAAGCCGCGGTCAACCAATTGCTCGACCAACTTTTCCCCGAGCCCCTCGATGTCCATGGCGCCGCGCGAGGCGAAGAAAGTGAGACTCTCCTTGAGCTTCGCCGGACAGGCGATGCCGATGCAGCGATACGCCGCCTCGCCTTCTTCACGAAACACCTCCGAGCCGCACACCGGGCAGCGCCCCGGCATGACGAACTGCCGCTCCTCGCCGGTGCGCCGTTCGGTCAGAACTTTCACGACGTAGGGAATCACGTCGCCGGCGCGCTCGACGACGACGTAATCGCCGATGCGGATGTCTTTGCGGGCGATCTCGTCCATGTTGTGCAGCGACGCTGCCTTGACGATTACGCCGCCGATGGGCACCGGTTCGAAGCTGGCTCCGGGAGTCAGCGTGCCGGTCCGGCCGACCTGCGCCTGGATGTCCAGGATCCGCGTGACGGCTTGGCGCGCTTTGAATTTATAAGCGATAGCCCAACGCGGCGAGCGGGCGATCTGGCCGAGGCGGCGCTGGAGCTCGGCGCTGTTGACTTTCACCACCAGGCCGTCGATCTCGTACGGCAGCTCGTCGCGCCGCGCTTCTACCTCATCGCGAAATCGCAGTACCGCTTCGAGCCCGGTCAAAACTTGTCCCTGCGGCACCGGATGCAAACCCCACTGGGTAAGCGCTTCGCGAAAGCTTGCATGGCTCGTAAAACCCGCCGTCGATCCGTCGCCGTGCTCGACGCCGCCATAGCCGTGGCAGAAAATATCCAGCGGTCGTTTGGCCGTGATGGTCGAATCGAGCTGCTTCAACGACCCGGCCGCCGCGTTGCGCGGATTGGCGAACACCGGCAAACCTGCTTCCTCGCGCTCGCGGTTGATCTGCTGAAAGGCCTTGAGCGAAAGAAAGACTTCGCCGCGCACCTCGAGCCGCCGCGGCACCGGAGTGGCGCCGGCGCGCAGCTTCCAAGGAACCGAACGGATGGTTTTGAGGTTGCGGGTGATATCCTCGCCGTTGATGCCGTCCCCGCGGGTCGAGCCGATCGTAAATTTCCCGTCCACATAAACCAGCTCGACGGCGAGGCCGTCGATCTTCGGCTCCACGGCGTATTCGATCGCTTCGCTGCGTTTGAGAAATCGCTGAACGCGCTCCTCGAACTCGCGCAGCTCGTCGGCGTCCTTGGCGTTGGCGAGCGAAAGCATCGGCACGCTGTGTTGGACGGTGGCGAACTTTTCCAGCGGCGGGGCGCCCACCTTCTGCGTCGGCGAGTCCGGCGTCGCGAGCTCGGGATGGTCGCGCTCCAGTTCCACCAACCGGCGAAACAGCAGGTCGTAGTCGGCGTCGCTGATCAGCGGGTCATCGAGAACATAGTAGCGGTGATTATGCTCTTCGAGCTGGCGGCGCAGCTCAAAAGCTTCCTGCCGGGCGCTGTCGCTCGTTGGATTGGCCATGGACGCGATCGATTTTCGGAGTTTGCGAAGCGCTCGACGGCGACTTCGAAGGGAAGCTAACACAGTCGTCGCGCTGAATGAAGCCGGTGTAAGACCGACTTTGTGGTTTGGTACGCCAAAAAAAAGGGGGAGCCATGGCTCCCCCTTTTTGCTCACGCGTTCAGCTCTCGCTAGAACGTGTATCTCCAGTTGAGCATGACATCGATCCAGTCGCCGCCTTTACCGTTTCGACATCCCGTAGCGGGGGTAACACTGGGCGTGTTGCAAATCCCGAGATTGTGCGCGGCCTGGTTGGCTCCATTGCGCAGGTTCGACGCGTCGTACCAGAGCACGTTGAGGCCCACGTTCATGCGCGGTGCGATGACATACCATATATCCCACTCGCGGAGCAGAATGCGGGTACGGTGAAATTGCCCCAAGTGACCGCTGGTCCCGCAGTTCGGCGAACAGTCGATCTCCATGTCCACGCGCTCAAAGTGGGTGCCTAACAAAATCGATCCGGGTGTCGTGGCCGATCCGGTAAAGAACCCCTTCGGGCTCCACACATACAGGTCGTGACCGATCAGGAAGCTGTCGCCTGTCTTTTTCCCGACAACGTTAGCGGCGGCCGGAGCGCCCTTACCACTGCCCCGGTCCTCGCTCCTCTGGAAATGGGCCATGCCGCGCAACGTATAGGGACCGACGCTCCATACAACCCCGGGCCCATGCGCGATGTGCAGGCCATCGCCAATCGTATCGGCACCCGTGTCGAACAAGGTCTGCCGGCCACCGTCCCCGTGATCCTGTATACGGTACCGGCTGCAGCCATTGGCCAGCGCGCGGTTATCCGCGTTGCAGAACCAACTGCCGTACTCAAATGTCAAGCCGCTGATCCATTTGCTCTTGATCTGCGAGAACGGCTGAATGCTCAGGTAGGCATTAAAGTCCTTGCGATCGGTAAAGCTCTGCAACCCGTCGTCGCCTTCGGCGATCGAAGACATGCCGAGCTGGAACTTGCCGATACGCCCTGGAATGAAGATGCCGGCCAACGAACGATCATCCCAGTTGAGCACGATGCCTTGTCCCGCTCGTCCGGTGTTGAACCCGTTGTTGCGGGTGTGAAGATCGTACTCCGCCTGCGCGCCGACCGACCCGGAACCCTGCCGCGCCAAGCTCCCGCCCTGGGCGTTCTGCACTTCCATGCCGAACTGCACCGTCGGCAGCCAGGGATGCAGATCCTCGGCGTGAAAGTTCACCGCGCCGCGCTGCAGGATCGACCCGAAATCGTCGCCCGTAGCATTCTTGCCGGTGCCCGTGCCCCATCCGTCCAAGTCCAACGTCGCTTCGATCTCCCACAGACAGTTGTTGACGCAGTAAATAATCCCGGGCCGAAACCGCCGGCCCATCAACTCACCTTGGGTCCGGCCGACCTGATCGCGCCCGGATTCGAAGTTCATGCGGAAGTGCGACTCCACCGTGAACCGCACGCCCCACGACTTGTCCGCCGCTTCGATGTTCAAGCCGTTGCCCGGTCGATACTCGAACGTCGGCAACGCTGCTGCCGCCGCCGTCGCTTCTTTCTTCAACTCGACCTGCTGGGTCTTCAACTGCATCAGTTCCTGCTCGAGCGATTTGATCTTGTCATCGACGCTCTGCGCAGAAGCCGGGGACGCAGCGAACAGCACAGCCGACAGCAGTGCTAATTTCACCAACCTCTTCTTCATTGTGCCTCCTTGTTCTCTGATCTGCTAAATTCGTTACTCAGTTATACCAACGGGGCAAATTGCGCCCTTGATTTGTGCTAGGTTGTACTTGAATGGGCCGCTTTCCAGCAATACGCGAGTAGTAGGATTTTCGCGGCATTGCTTTATACCTTAACGATTTTTCTACGACTTCCGTCTTATCGATGTGGAAATATTCGCAGAATTTGGCCGTCTTTGGAGCGCAACGGCCTTACCGGTCGCTGAACGCAGGGAACAATCAACGTCTTATACTGCCGGCTGATTTTTGCTATTTAGGGAGATCATGAGCGGGTCAAACAAGTTTTTCTTTGCTTGCCAGGCTGCAAACAAAAACCCGCAGAGCGGGTCGCAAGATCGCATGATTCGCGCACTCGTTGCGAGCGTCTGCTTGCTGGCGCTATGCTCATCGTGCGCGCCCCGTATCGTCGATGTAAGTCCGAGAGAAGGAAGGCCCGCGACCACCGTAAACGTCGCGATCGAGTACCTGGTCGGTTGGCCGCGGGTCGAGATCGGCAAGACGATCATGGACTGGCCGCAGCTTAAACTCATCGCCGCAGAGCCAGCGCGCAAGGATGTACCGGGCGAAGAGCTCGTGTGGATCGAGGATAAAATTCTGCAATTCACGATTCCCGATCTGCCGCCCGGCGATTACGACGTGACTATTTATGACGACAAAGGTCCTCCCGGCGACTTGACCTATTCATTTCTCGAAACAACGGCCTACGTCGTATTCCCTCCCGTCTGGCCGTTCGTGTTTCGCTCCAATCAGACTCAGTTCAAGCTGCGAGTGCTGCCGCGCGATTGATGCGCAGGGGCGAGCAACTGCGAACAGACGTCGAAGTCACGCCGACCCCGTTTCGAATAATGCGCCGGTCAACCGATTGCGCCTTTGTCCGCGCGCTGTATCATGAAGAACGCGGCGTGCGCGGTCGCGAAACAGCGCACTGAACGGGCGAGTTATGCATTTGCCGGTATTTTTAGGATGCGAAAACTTGACTCCGGGCGGGTTTCGCATATATCATCAAGACATTAAAGACTAGGATGTTACCTATGCGAATGATATCCGCTTTTACACGGCTCTTACTGCTGGCGGCGCTGGCCGGCTGTTCCTCGCTGTCGCTGTGGTCATCCGGCGCCAAATCCGACCCGACTGCGGAAGCTCTTTTCGACGAAGGGAACCGCAACTTCAACGACAAGCGCTACGTTCGCGCCATCGACAACTACACCAAGATTCGCACCGATCACCCGTTCAGCCCGCTGATGACGCAGGTGGAGCTGAAGCTCGCCGACTCCTACTATCGCAACCAGCAATACCCGGAAGCGATCAACGCCTTCAAAGAATTTCAGTCCATGCACCCGACGAATGAGCATATTCCATTCGTGACCTTGCGCCTCGGGCAGGCGCACTTTGACCAGTTTACCAGCACCGACCGCGACCAAAAAAACACCGAAATCGCCAAGGGCTACTTTGAAACCGTCGTGAGCAAGTATCCGCAATCCCCCGAAGCGGCGGAAGCCAGAGCAAAGCTCGCCAAGTGTCTGGAGTACCTGGCCGAGCACGAATTCAACGTGGCGCACTTCTATTTTCAGCAGGAAAAATTTCCCGCAGCGCGAGACCGCTTCGAGGAGATCGTGCGCAAGTACAAGGACACGCCGACGGCGGTCAAAAGTCTTTTTTACCTCGGCGAGAGTTATCGAAGAGAAAAAAATTCAGCTGCGCGCCGCTCTCGCCTACGAAGCCGTGATGCAACATTATCCGCAGAGCAAATTCGCCGCGGACGCCAAGGTCCAGTTGGCCCAGCTTGAAAAGGAAAAACACGATCCGCTGGCATTGTTGCTCATGCGCGACCGCCGCCCATCCGCTGCGCCGGAGGTCCAGCCGGACCCGTCATTGGCCAAGCTGCGCGACCTGAACCTGGTGGCGAAAACCGAGGTCGTGCATGAGAATCCCGGCGACGAAAAAGGCTTCCTGCGTCGCGTGGCGGACAAGCTGAATCCGTTCTCTTCTTCGGACAACGGCAAAAAAGAGGAACCCAAACCGGAGAGCGCCATCGACTTGCTGGCGAAGCGCAACGCGGCGCAGAAAAAGGAAGAGTCCAGCAAGAAAGACGACATGGCCGTCGCCGAAAAGGAAGCCAAAGCCAGCGGCTTTGTCGGTCAGATCGATGAATCGCTCAAACAAAAGGGTATCGACTCGGGAGCGCGCCAACAGGCGCTAAAGCCGCCGCCCGCCGATCTGCCGAAGACCGATGATTTGGCGGTCAAAGCGCCGCCGGCCACCGACACAACCGCCCTGTTGAGCTCCATCGACGGCAAGCTCAAGCAGAGCGGCAAGGATGGCACCGAGCTTCCGCCTGCCCCCGAAGCCGCTCAGGCGTTCAAAGACGTCGCCGCTACCCAGGCGGCGATCGCCAAGCAGACTCAAAGTCAAGTTTCTCAGGATGTTCAAAGCAGCGGCATTTTGAGCAGTATCGACCAGAAGCTCAAAGCCAGTGGCGTCGAGCCCGGGAAGTTTGAGGCCCCGCCGACCGCAGAAGAAATCAAGACTGCGGCGACGAAGAAACCACAAGCGAGAAATGTCGAGCTCGAACCGAAAGTCACCCTCGAAAAAGGTCCGCTTTTCTTGAGCCCGAGCAGTCTTTCTGGGGAGACGCCCGCGCCAAGCGCAAATCCCGTCAAGCCCCAGAGCCAGGAGACTGTAGAAGAGACAGCGCCGCCCTCGCGGGTCCTGGTGAAGGGACCGATTCAGCCGCCTGAACGCGCGAGCGCCGCCGCGCAAGCCGCGGAGACCAGAAAGTCGTCATCCACTCGCGAAGACGAGCCGAAAGGCGCCCTCGATCAAATTCGTCAAGACGTGGAAAACGTCGGCAAAGCTCTCAACCCGTTGCGCTGGTAAGCGAATGGCGCCGAGCAACTTTCACGCGCTCTGATCGCAGTTTGCGGGCTGCTCAAAAGCTCGATCCGTTCACGCGACGTGATTGAGCGCACCCGTCGACGTTGCTCAGAGTAATCGGCATATCGGTCTTTCAGTAGCCTGTTAGCGGTTCATCAAGCGACCGCGAGCCACGATTGGTCGCATCGGCGACGATCGAGTCCCCTTCCGAGAGCCCAAACAAAACCGCGATCTCACCGCCCTCTACCGGCCCGACGACAACCGCCTGCCGCACGGCGCGTCCCGCCTCGACTTTGTAGACGTAACTGGCATCATGCCGCGATATAACCGCGGCGCGAGGAATGAAGAGCGCATCTTTCGGGGTACTGAGCTCGATCGTCGCCGCAACCATCATTCCAGCCCGCAATACTCGCTGACGGTTGTCTACCTGGATTTCTACTTCGGTCGGCTGGTTTGCGCCGCTTTCATCCGGCGCAACTCGGCTGATCTTCCCTGCGAAAATTTTATTTGGCAATGCCGCGGTCGAGACTCGTGCCTTGGCTCCGACGGACACGCCGAAAGCATCGGCGCCGCCGACCGCGGCGGCGATTTTGAGATTGTCCAAACCGGCGAGCGTGAGTATGGCGCCGCCCTCGCCAATCGCGGCGCCCGGCTCTACATTGCGTCTCGTCACCTGACCGCTGATCCGCGCCGTCAGGCGCGTCAAGCTCCGCAGCGCTTGAGCTTGCGCCAGCATCGCCTGCCGCTGCGCCAGATGCGCGCGCGCCAGGTCGGCTTCGGCGCGTGCGGTTGCCATCGTCGCCTCGGCCTCTTCCACCTCGCGGCGGGCGATCAAGTCGCGGCGCGCCAGGTCGCGACCAGTAACCAAGAGCTTTTCCGCTTCCGCCCATTCGCGCTCTCTCGCCCGCAGGTCGCTTTCTGCGGCGCGGACGCCAGCCTCATGGCGAACCAAACGCGCAGCCAAATCGTCCGCTCGAATGGTCGCCACCACGGTCCCGGCGGGAACCCAATCGCCTACTTTGAACCGTATCTCGTTCACCTTTCCGGCGAGACGAGATATGACTTCGACTTGCTCGACGGGAAGCAATTCGCCGGTGAGCTTCAGCTCCCCGACCAGTGGCGCCCGACGCGCGTGCACGATGGGCGCGGAGATTGCTGAACGATCAAGAGACGGCGCGGATGGTTTCGAGGAATCTGCGTTTAAAAAATACGCGGCGGCCGGTAACCCGACCACGAGGACGCAAGCGAGCGAGAAAAGCTGCTTCATTGCCGCCGCTGCGATCGTAGGCCGGCGCTCTCTGCAGCCGCAGCACAGACAAAGCGGGAAGGACCCTCTGGCAAGAAAATGTGCTCCCCGCAGCGGCGAGCGGATAGGAACCAGCGCGCCCTCCCACGGAGATACCGAGCGCTGGCCCAGATGCCGTGATCAGGGATTGTCAACGCCGAGCTTCGGCGCGATGGGCTCGGGCTTGGCTTCGCTGCCTCTGCGCGCGCCGCGCCATTTCGCCGGCAGCGCCACGAAAAACTCCTGGCACTTCTCCAGATAAAGATAGACGACCGGCGTAATGTACAAGGTCAGTAGCTGCGAGATGATCAAGCCGCCGACGACCGCAATGCCGAGAGGCTGACGCGCTTCTGCTCCCGCGCCCCAACCGATCGCGATCGGCAGGGCGCCAAAGATCGCCGCCATCGTCGTCATCATGATCGGCCGGAAGCGCACCAGCGCGCCGTCATAGATCGCCTGCGCCGGGCTCTTGTTCTCATTGCGCTGCGCCTCGAGCGCGAAGTCGATCATCATAATGGCGTTCTTTTTGACGATGCCGATGAGCATGATCAAGCCGACGAATGCGTAAATGCTTAAGTCCATGTTGAAGAAGTAAAGAGCGATAAGGGCGCCAAGCCCGGCCGACGGGAGACCGGAAAGAATGGTCAGCGGGTGAATGAAACTTTCATAGAGGATGCCCAGCACCAGATAGACGACGAAGACCGCGAGAGCCAGCAGCACCCAAAGACTGGTGATCGATTTCTGAAATTCTTGCGCCGTACCCTGAAAGTTTGTCGTGATCGATGCGGGCAAGACTTCACGGGCGAGACTGTTGATCTGCGCGACGGCATCGCCAAGCGCCACCCCTTCGCGCAAATTGAAGGAGATCGTCGCCGACGGCAATTGCCCGGAGTGATTCACCGGACATGGGACCCACGGTATAGTTGAGCGTCGCCAACGATCCGAGCGGCACCATCGGCTGGGCGGTGCCGGCTTGGCCGGTGGTCGAACGAATATAGAGCATGGACAACGCCGACGGATCGTTCTGAAACTTGGGATCGATTTCGACGATCACCTGATATTGGTTGTTTGGCGTATTGATGGTCGAAACCTGCCGGGTCGCGTAGGAGCTCCAAAACGCCTCCTCGAGCTGGCGCTGGGAGATCCCCTGCGCGGACACGCCCATCGTGGAAGCCCGGTCGCGATCCAAGACGACCTTGAGCTGTGGATTCTTCAACTGCAAGTCGCTTCCTACGTCGCGAAAATCCGCCAGCGCCCGAACGCGTTCTTCGAAAAGCGCCGCATAGCGATAGAGCTCCGGCGCGTCCGGGCTCTGCAAAGTGAATTGGTAGAGACTTCGGCTCAACCGGCCGCCGACGCGAATGACAGGGGGATTTTGCAAGGATACGCGGATGCCGGGAACTTGAGCCAGCTTGGGCCGCAACTCGCGAATGACTTCATCGGCGTTGAGCTTGCGCTCGGCGCGCGGCTTGAGCTTGATAAAAATCCGCCCGGTGTTGTTCGTCAAACCGGCACCACCGACACCGACGCTGGAAAAGAACGATTCGACGTTGGGATCTTTCATGACGATCGCAGCGAGCTGCTGCTGGTTCTTGACCATTTGCTCAATCGCGACTCCCTGCGCCCCTTCGGTGTTGATCAATACCTGGCCCGTGTCTTCACTCGGGATAAAACCTTTCGGCACCAAGCCGAACATGTAAACCGTCGCGATCAATATGACGACGGACGCGACCATAGTCGTGACATGGTGACGCATGACCCAGGCTAGGGTGACCTCATAGGCCTTGTTCATCGCGTCGAGGCAGCGGCCGAGGAAATTGTAGAACCAGCCGTGTTTCTGATCGTGCGGCGGCCGCAGATATCGGCTGCAGAGCATCGGCGTCAGGCTCAATGAAATAAAGCCGGAGACCAGAATCGCCACGCAAATCGTCACGGCGAACTCGCGCAAGAGCCGGCCGAGCATGCCGCTCATGAACAAGACCGGTATGAACGCCGCTACCAGCGAGATCGTCATCGACATGATGGTAAAACCGATCTCCTGGGCGCCCTTCACCGCGGCTTCGTAGGGCTTTTCGCCGTGCTCCATGTGGCGCACGATATTTTCCAGAACGACGATAGCGTCGTCGACGACGAAGCCTACCGCCAGAGTCAATGCCATCAAGGATAGATTATTTAGGCTGTACTCCAGCAGGTACATGACGGCAAAAGTGCCGACGATGGACATCGGCACCGCCAAGCTCGGAATGATCGTCGCGGAAACGTTCCGTAGAAATAAGAAGATCACGAGAATGACGAGAAAAATCGTGCCGATCAAGGTTAGTTGAACGTCGTGAGCGGATTCCCGGATTGACTGGGTGCGATCGAAAAAGACCTCGAGCTTAATCGACTGCGGTATCTGCGTCCGCAAGCCCGGCAGCAACTCTTTGATGGCGTCCACAACTTCGACGATGTTTGCGCCCGGCTGGCGCTGTATACCCAGGATAACGGCCCGTTTGTCCTTGAACCAGCTGGCCGCCCGATTGTTCTCGACGCTGTCGATAGCGCGGCCGACGTCCTGGACGCGCACCGGCGCGCCGTTGCGATAGGTAATTACCAGCGATTGAAACGCGTCGCCGGTGAGAAGCTGCCCGTCGGAAACCAAGGTGTATGCTCTCGCCGGCGCATCGAGGGTGCCGACCGGCAGATCCACGTTGCCCCGCTGGATCGCGACCACGACATCGTCGATTCCGATCTGCCGCACGGCCAGTTGATTGGGATCGAGCTGCACCCTGATGGCATACTTTTGCGAACCGATGACATCGACCTGCGCAACTCCGTTGACCATCGATATGCGCTGCGCCAGGATGGTCTGAGCGAACTCATCCACGGTCGAAAGCGGCAATGAATCCGAGGTCAGGGCCAGCAGTAAGATAGAGTTGTTGGCTGGATTCACTTTTCGATAGGACGGCGGAGTTGTCATGCTCGTCGGCAGGTCGCGCGCCGTTCGCGCGATCATCGACTGAACATCTTGAGCGGCGGCGTCGATATTGCGGCTAAGACTGAATTGCAGGGTGATTTGCGTGCGGCCCAGAGTGCTGGTCGAGCTCATCGAATCGAGGCCAGCAATGGTGGAGAAATTTTTCTCCAGCGGCGTGGCGACCGAGGAAGCCATCGTCTCGGCGCTCGCGCCGGCCAGATTCGCAGTAACGGTGATCGTTGGGAAGTCGACCGTCGGCAGGTCGCTAACCGGCAGCGATTTGTACCCGAGGATGCCGAAAATAACGATGCCGACCATAACGAGCGTGGTCGTTACCGGCCGCCGGATGAACAGCCCGGACATGTTCATGACGCACCTCGCTCTTCAGCGCTTTTTCTCTGCCGCGGCCCTTTTTCTTCCTCTCACCAGCATCGGACTTGGCATCATCCTTGGCCAAATCCTTGACCTCGATCCGCGAACCCGGCCCAAGCAAAAACTGCCCTTCGCGGACAACCACCTCGCCTGCGCTGAGGCCCTTGGCGACCACAGCCTGGCCTTCTTGCGTCCGCCCCACGGTCACCGACCGCATCTCAACCCGTTTATCTTCCTTGACGACAAAAACCTGTTGTCCTTCCGGCCCGACTTGAATCGCTTCGGAGGGTATGACTACGGCATCGCCTTGCGTCGCCAAGGTCAAAGACACGTTGACAAATTGTCCGGGCCACAACCTTCGTTCGCTATTGATAAATTCCGCCTTTAATTTGATGGTCCCGGTCGAGCGGTCAACCGCGTTGTCGACGAAAGCCAAAAAGCCTTCCTCCGCCCGGCCTTCATCCGACTGAAAGGTCGCCTCGGCTCTTAGCCTGCCTCCAGCCATGTGCCGCTTGAGATCGGCCAGATGATGTTCGGGCACGGCGAAGCTCACGTTGATCGGGTTGATCTGGTTGATAATCACCAGCGGTGCTGCGTCATTGACGCGCACGAGGTTGCCTTCGTTGACCAGCAGGCTGCCGACTCGTCCATTGACCGGTGAATAAATATAGCAGTAGCTCAGCTGAACTTTGGCGTTTTCGACCGCCGCTTTGTCGGCATCGACGACCGACTCAGCGGCATCGGCGTTGGTTTTGATCAAATCGTATTGTTCACGGGAAACGTACTGCTTTTCGACCAGCTCGGCGTAGCGCCGCACCTGCTCGCGTAGGTTTTTCAATTGCGCCGTATCGCGCGCCAGGTTCGCTTCGGCCTGCTTGACCGCCGCCTCGAAGGGACGAGGGTCGATGGTGAAAAGCAATTGGCCCTTTTTGACGTCCTGCCCCTCTTTGAAGTGCGCTTGATTGAGGACGCCGGTAACCTGACTCTTTACCGATACGATCGAGTAAGCTTCGACATTGCCGACTGCGCGCAGTTGCAGTGGCATCGACTTCTGCACGGCGGTAGCCACCAGCACCGGTACCGCTTCGCGGGCTCGGCCGCCACCACCGGCTCCTCGTTGACCTCCGCTGGTCCCAGCCGCCCGCGGCGTGCCTTCGCTAGGTTTCGCTTCCGCACCGTCCTTCGGTTTGTTCAGGGACCAGGATTGGTATTGTTGAAAACCGGCAAAGCCCAACACGACAACTACAAATGCAAGAATCCAGAGGGAGCGTTTCATAGCGACTTCTGCCAAACCCTTTCTGGGTGGGCTATTTGATCGACCCTTGCTTCAAGACTCCGATCCGGTTGTCTCCCATCGCTCGCGCCAGCTGCGCGTCGGCGATCTTGTACTCGTAAATTGTGCGTATATAGGTGGTTTGTGCGTCCGTGTAAAGAGTCTCCGCGTCGGTAACTTCGATGATCGAGCCGACCCCGACCTGGTAGCGACC
Source organism: uncultured delta proteobacterium (assembly GCA_963745035.1). Lineage (GTDB taxonomy): Bacteria > Desulfobacterota > Binatia > UBA9968 > UBA9968 > DP-20. The sequence goes on from CAVUVW010000015.1 coordinate 249,636, forward strand.
CTGAGCCAAATCGAGATTTTCCTTTGCCGCCCTGGCTGCTGAATCGGTCGCTTTGATCCGTTCTTGCAATTCCACGACCCTAAGGTAGCTCTGCTCGACTTCCAGCGCAATCAGCTGCCGCCGATCCTCTTCCTGGGCGCGGATGTTGTAATAGTTGTGCAACGTCTCCTCCACCCGGTTGGTCGTGCGGAAGCCGTCAAAGATGGGAATATTGAAGTTTAGCCCGACCGTCCAGGTCGGCTGCAACGGAAATGTATTCAGAGTCCGGCCGTTGATCTGCTGATCGCTGACGTGCCGGCGGCCATAACTCGCGTCGAAGAGCAAGTCGGGCAGGTGCCCTCGCCGCGCCGTGGCGATCAGTTGATCCGACGCCTTGCGCTGAGACTCGAAGCTCTTCAATTCGGTCCGCACATCGAAGGCGACGGTTCTCGCGCCCGCCAGATTCATCGACAGCTCCACTTCCGGCGAATCAGGGGCGACCGGCTGTTCGGGAAGCCGCGGCGATCCCATGGCGTTGCGCAAAGTCACCCAGGCGATCTTGACCGCATTCTCGGCCGCTATCAGATCCGCTTGCGCGCTGAAGAGGTTGGCCTCGGCGCGCGCGACATCGATGCGCGCCCGGGTGCCCACTTCATAGAAACCCCGGGCTTGGCGCACCAGCAAGTCACGGCTGCGAACCGTCTCTTGGCGCACTCTGACGAGTTCTTGAGCGCCGAGATAAACGTAGTAAGCCTGCTTGATCGCTAAAACGATGTCCTGAGTGGTGGTCGCGTAGTCTTGTCTAGTCGCATCCAATGTGTCGCGCGCAGCCTGAACGTTGCCCTCCCGTTTGCCGAAGTTATACAGAGTCATGTTGAAGCTTGCCTGGCTGGAAAAAGTGTCGTTGGCGCGGTCGGCGCCGCCGCTCGTGCTGCTTTGCGAGGTTTGATAACGGTTGTTGAAATTGATGGTCGGGTAGTACGCCGCCATTTGCTGGCCCAAGACCGCCTCTTGAGAGCCGACCCGCTCGTTCGCCGATTTGATTCTCGGATGATTGTCCAAGCCGATCCGGACGGCGTCTTCGATGGTCAGCAGCTTGCCCGTCGGCGAAAGCGAACCCTGAGTTGAAGGCGCTGCCTGAACTTGCAACTGAATCTCCGCGGCCGCAACCAGCCGAACGGTACCTCCCTTCACGATTGCCATCGCCACCAGTCCAAGTACAAAGACTTTCCATGCGATCATAGAGTGAATTCCTCCTCGATCAAACGCCCGCAGAATATATGGGTTTTACTCCGCGAAAGCAAAAACTGCGCAGGTGCGCGGCAGGCCGAGCTTTTGCGGCGTAAAGTGGGGTCGCGAGGCGCGCTCAGGGCAGCAATCCGAAGATCCGCAAAGGCGCGCCGCTGCCGCCCTTGATCTTCATCGGTATGGCGAAAACCGTCGCGCCTTTGGGCGGAAGAAGCTCCAAGCGCGCCACGTTTTCGAAGACCGGCACATTGGCGGCGCCGAGGATTTGATGGGCGCGGAAATCCGTCGACGGCCCGTGGTCGATGCTCGGCGTATCGATGCCGACCGCCTTCACGCGCCGCTGTCTGACGAGAAACTCGGCTGCTTGCGGCGACAGGCCCGGGAAATGAAGATCCGTGACGTTGCCGGGCTCGTCGGTGCCAAAATAGCGTTTGCGATCGCCCCAGTACCGGCCCCAGCCCGAACGGATTAGAACAATCGTCCCCGCTGGCAGTCTGCCACGCGCCTTTTCCCAGGCGCGGATGTCGCCTACCTCCACAAGATAGTCGGGGTTTTTTTCGCTTTGCCGCCGCACGTCGATCACCGCGGCCGGTCCGATGGTTTGCGATAAAGGAATTTGCTCCGTAGTCCACTTGCCTTCGGCGAAGTGAAACGGCGCGTCCAGGTGAGTGCCGACGTGCTCCGAGCCGCCGTAATTATAGGAGGAATACCAGAATCCCGCCGGCGTGCGTCCTTCGCTCACTTTTTCTAAATGGAATGGCTTTCCCGTCGGCCAGTAAAGCGTTTCCTCGCTAAACGAATAGGTCAGATCGACGAGCTTCTTGTCGTCGATGGCGTAGGCCGGCGACAGGGAAAGTGCGAGAGCCAAACATAACGCGGCCAGCGTCTTCATCATCATTAGCCTCCCGGGCGGCGATAAAATTTCAAATAGCAAAAAAGCTCTAGCGGTTTTTCTGGAGGGATTCGAGGCGCCGCCGCGCGTCGGCGAAATCGGGATTGATTTTAAGCGCGGCTTCGAAGGATTCGGCCGCCTCCGGGGCCCGCCCGGCGTCGGCCAGCGTCCGGCCCAACTCGTAATGGGCAACGTCGTCATTCGGGCAGATCGCCAAGCCTTGGCGATAGAGCGTAATGGCCTCCTCGCGGTTGGTCGCTACCTGGGCCTTGTCGAAAAAGTCGCGGAAAGCCCGCACGCAATCTTTCTGCCTCTCGTCCTGGATTTGCTGGCCGGCGGCGATCGCTTCCAATTCTTTTCGCTGCCGCGCGATTTCCAGCTCCTGCTGCTTGATCTGCTCAGCCTGTTTTTCCAGCACCTCGCCCAGGCAGCCGCTCAGCACCAACGCGGCCAGATACAACGACGAGAAAGTTAACCGGGCTGACTGTGCTCTCATGATTTTCAATCGATGGGCGGAACGCTTTCGGCCAGGCTAAGATAAATCTTTTCAGCTTTGATCGGCAAATCTTTGATGCGCACGCCGACGGCGTCGTAGATCGCGTTGGCGATCGCCGGCGCGACGGGGATGAGCGCGCTTTCGCCGATGCCTTTTGCGCCGAAGGGGCCGTTTCGGTCCGGCGTTTCCACGCAAATCGGATCGATCACCGGCGGCATGTCGCCGAGCGATGGCAGCACGTAATCGACCAGATTGGGGTTGATGAGCTGGCCGTTGTCGTAGGCGATCTCTTCGAAGATCGCTTGGCCGATGCCGGTGATCGCCGCGCCGGCAAGTTGCTGTCGGCAGCTGAGCGGATTGAGCGCCTTGCCCACATCGACCGCGGTGGCGTACTTGAGTAGCCTGAACTTGCCGGTGTCGGTGTCCACTTCGACTTCGGCCGCTCCCGCGGCGAGAAACCAAAACGCTGAAGTGCTCTTCTCGCCGAACTCGTCTTTGGTCAACGTCTTCACTTGCCCGTCGCCGACCAAGGTGCCGCCCTGCATGCCGAAGCGCTTGAACATCACTTCGGCATAATCGACCGCGGCCTCCGGCAGCCGCACTTTGCCGTCGGCGAAGCTGATCTTGTCTTCGGGAACACCGTATTCTTTCGCGGCGATTTGTCTAAGCTGGCGCTGGATATCCTGGGCGGCTAATTGAACCGCTTTGCCCATGTGAAAAGTCGAGCGGCTCGATGAAGTGGTGAGATCGTACGGCACCACGTCGGTATCGACCCCCAGCACTTGAATCTTCCCGATCGGAATTCCCAACTCCGCGCCGGCAATCTGCGCCATCACCGTGTCCGACCCCTGCCCCATCTCCACCGTGCCTATATAAATGGACAGACTCGCATCCTCGTTGAGCTTCACCACCGCGCAGGAAATCGACGGCGTGATCGTCGCCTTGATCATGCACGCCAGCCCCTTGCCGCGCCGAATGCTTCCGTCGTTGAACTGTTGAACCTTTGAACTCTTGAACCTAGTGGAATCCCATCCGATCGACCTAGCGACCTCATCGAGACATTCCTTCAATCCGACGGCGCGCAGTGTTTCATCCGTGACAAACTTATCGCCCTCGTCGTAGCCGTTCTTCTTACGCAGCTCGAGGGGATCCATCTTCAGTGCGGCGGCGATGATGTCCATCTGCGATTCGACGGCCCAGGCGGATTGCGATACGCCGAAGCCGCGAAAGGCGCCCGCCGGCGGCTTGTTGGTGTAGATGGAATAGGAATCAATTTTAAGATGGGGAATCCGATACGGACCCGCGGCCGTGTAACCGGATTTCTTAGCGACGCGCGGCCCGATCTCGGCATAGGCGCCGGTGTCGAGATGGATCTCGCACTCGCGCGCCACCAAAGTGCCGTCTTTTTTGACGCCGGTCTTCATGCGGATCACCGCGGCGTGTTTGGTGATCGTGTAGAAAACTTCCTCGCGCGACAGAACGACGCGAACCGGCCTGCCGGCCTTTTGCGCAAGCGCAACCGTGATCGGCTCAACCTTCGGATAAACTTTGCCGCCGTAGCCGCCGCCGAGATAAGGAACGATCACGCGAACCTTGGATACCGGCACTTTAAAAATATTGGCGAGCTGGGTGCGCACGACGAACGGATTTTGCGTCGTCGCCCACACCGTGATGCGCCCGCCAGGCTCCACCGAAGCGATGCACGCATGGGTTTCCAAAAAACTGTGTTGGGTCGCCGGCAGAGTAAAGGTGTCTTCGAAAATCTGATCCGCCTCGGCGAATCCTTTGGCGATGTCACCGCGATGAAGCTTGAAGTGGGTGCAAATATTCGTGCCTTCCACCGGTTTGATCTCGGCGAGATCGGCAAAGCCCGAGCTTGGTAATTTTACCGAGTCATGGACCAGAGTCGCTTTCGCGTCCAGAGCTTCACCCACGTCGAGTACGGCGGGCAGCTCCTCGTAATCGACTTCGATGAGCGCCAGCGCTTCTTCCGCGGCATCGACGGTCAACGCGGCCACCGCCGCCACAGGATCACCCACATGCCTGACTTTATCGACGGCGACGATCGTCTGATCCTTGAATACGGGACCGTAGAAAGGTTCGATCCCTTCGTCGTGCAGAATGTCGTCGCGCGTGATCACCGCTACGACGCCGGCAACTTTCGCCGCTTTGGACGCATCGATGCGCTTGATCCGCGCATGCGGATACGGGCTGCGCAGGATCTTGCCGTGGCACATGCCGGGAACGCTCATGTCCGCAAGATACTGGGCTTTGCCAGTTACTTTGGTTTCGTAATCCAGCCGACGTACGGTTTTGCCGATTTGCGTGGTTTCCATCGTATTAGCTCCGCGCCGCATTCCTCACCGCTTGCATGATTTCCTGATAGCAACCGCAGCGACAGAAATTGCCCGCGAGGTAATCGCGAATCTGCTCGTCGGACGGTCGCGGATTCTCATCGAGCAGCGCCTTCGCGGTGAGAATGAAACCCGAGGTGCAGTAGCCGCACTGCAGCGCGCCGAACTCCATGAATGCTTCCTGCAGCGGATGAAGCTTGTCGCGCGCGCTCAATCCTTCGATGGTGAGAACTTCACAGCCGTCGGCATCCGCCGCCAACATCGAGCAGGCGCTCACCGGTTTGCCGTCGACCAGCAATGTGCAGGCGCCGCAGACTTGAATATCACAGCCGAGCTTCGCGCCGGTAAGTCCGAGCTGATCGCGGACCGTGTCGAGAAGCGTCGTGCGCGCCTCGACTTCGAGGCTGCGTTCCTGGCCGTTAACTATAAGCGAAATCGTCTTCCGATTCATTCTTTAATCACTCTGACAGTCCGCAATGGAATTTTTGATGTGCGTCAGCGTTTCGCATGACCCGGTGCGTTAAAACCACATCACTCGATGCACAAATCACCTGGATGTCATGCTGAGCGAAAGCGAAGCATCTGCCTTTTCCAAATGTGAAAAGCAGATTCTTCGGCTACGCCTCAGAATGACATTCTGCTACCCTCCTCAGGAAAGCGAAGGAACTCGGAACAATACATCAAAATGATCATACTTAACTTAGCGAACTCGCGAAACATGCGCTCACAGTGCCTTTTCGTATGCCGTCCCTAACGCCCGCTTCACTAACGTGCCGATGATCGCGCGTTTGTACCGTTCCGACCCGCGCAGATCGCTCGTTGGACTGCACTCTTGAGCTGCTGAGGCAGCGGCTTCCCCGATTAGCTCCGCTGTAAGTTTCTTTCCACCGATCAAAGCTTCAGCCTTGCGCGCACGCACCGGCGTCGGTCCGACGCAGCCGAGCACGATGCGCGCAAATTGAACGGATTCACCATCCAACGACAGACGCGCCGCCACGCCGGCGGACGGTTTATCGACCACCGAGCTGCTGGAGAAGCGCATGTAATCAATTCCGGATTTCGCCGGCAGCGGCGGGAGCACGACTTGCGTGATGATTTCGTCTTCGGCCAAACTGGTCGTATAAAAGTCAAGGAATAAATCTTCGACAAGAGCGGTGCGCTCGCTCGTCGGCCCGATGATTTTCAACCTGCCGTCAAGCGCGATAAAAATTTGCGCTAGATCGGTCAGCGGCTCGCCGGACGCAAGGTTGCCGCCGACCGTGCCCATGTTGCGCACGCGAATGTTGGCGACTTCCCTTTCTGCTTCGCAAAGGACCGGGAACTTTTCTCTAACCACCGCCGACGTCTCGAGCTCTCGATGGGTGACCAGCGCGCCGATGATCAGCCCTTCTCCGTTTTTGAACTGAATGCCCTTGAGCTCGGGAATTTTTTTTATATTGACCAGCGTCTTCGGCTGATAAAGCCCCTGCTTCATCAGAATTGTCATATGCGCGCCGCCGGCGAACACCTTGGCATCGCTGCCGTGCTGCTTGAGCAAGGCGCACGCTTCAGAAACCGAAGTGGGTTCGAGATAATCGAAGTTTTTCATCGTCCCAAGGTTAGAAATAAACAGAGGCGTCATTCCGGCCAACCCCGGATCATAGTCCGGGGTAGCGCGAGCCGGAATCCAGGACTCCGAAGAAACACTGGATTCCTTGCGCGCCGAGCATCACGGCCTTAGTTCCAGCGAGCTACTCCCCACATCAGATGTATTTCACCTTATCGACGCCGGGAATTTCGACCTTCTCGAATCTCCAGCGATCTTTCATCGGCGCCGTGGCATCGATGCCCAATCCTGCGGTGACCCGCGCTTCGGGGCACGAAGGATCGAGCGTTGAGCACGCGAGATTGGGAATGATGATCGCGTCCTTATCCGCCTGAAACCGCGTCGCCATCGCCCAATCGACCTGCATCGGATCGAACGGATCGATGTCCTCATCGACCACGATCACCTGCTTGAGCCCTATGCCCATCGAAAGCAGGGCCAGGATGACGTTGCGTCCTTCATTTTCCGCGCGCTTCTTGATCGACACCACGACGTGATGGCGAAAGGTTCCACCGGGCGTCATGTTGACCCCGCGCACTTCCGGCACGATCTTTTTTACTTCACGATACACCACCGCGGCGTTGCCGTATTCGATCAAGGTGTGATTCTCCGTCACCGGCATGCCGGTGAGGGCAGTCTGCCAGATCGGATTCTTACGCATCGTGATCGCCGTGACTTTGAGCACCGGCGCTTGCTTGGCTTCGCTGTAGCAGCCGGGATATTCGCCGTAAGGTCCGTCGGCAACCCGCTCGCCGGGAATCGTTATACCTTCGATCACGACTTCGGCGAAGGCCGGCACCTCGACATCGATGGTTTCGCACTTGGTCAATTTCACGGGCGCGCCGCGCAGCGCCCCGGCGATGTGAAACTCGTCGATGCCGAACGGCACTCGCGCCTGCGAGCCGACTACGATCGCGGGATCGACCCCGATTGCGCTCGCTACCTCCAAGCCCTTTTTCTTCTCCTCCGCCATCAAGATCATGCGGCCCAAATGGTGATCGGCCGGCGCCCACAGAGAAAGCCGATCTTTACCGAGCACCAGCATGCGATGGATAGACAGATTGCGAATTCCGGTAGCGGGACTTTTACCGACCTGCACCCCGATCGTCACGTAGGCACCGCAGTCTTTGTCCGCGTGCGTGACGATCGGCAGCTTGGACAGATCGACCTGATCGCCGGTCCATCTGATTTCCTTGCACGGCGCCGTCGAAACCATCTCCGGCGGGATGTGCTTATCTTCGAGCGTCATGTAGCGCTCGAGCATCTGCTCTTGCGGCACGCCGAGGCCGAGCGCCACGAGTTTTCGGGTCGCGAAAAGACCGCCCAATACACGCCAGCCCGGATAACCGCGCACGTTTTCAAACAGCAGCGCCGGCCCTCCTATGTCGGAGGTCTTGCGCATGCCCGCGGCGATCTCGTACTTGACGTCGACTTCGTCTTTGACGCGCAGTAACTGCTTCTGGCTTTCCAGGTGAGTTAGAAAACCTCTGAGATCTTCAAACATGGCGAAACCTCGAAATCTAATTGGAGTGATGGAGTGTTGGAGTACTGGAACGATGGGTTTCGGAGTCCGAATCCCATTACTCCATCACTCCAGCACTCCAATACTCCAATCTTCTATCAACCCTCCCATCGTCAGTTCAACCGCAACAGCGGCAGCACTTCTTCGACAAATCGCTTCACCTGCCCGAGCTGATCCTTGGCCGTAAAGCGGAGCACAGGAGTGGTGATGCCCATGTCGATCCATTCTTGGATCAAACGCGCGCAGTCCTTCGGCGGGCCGTGCGCGAGCCAGACTTTGATCAAACTTTCCGGCGGATAAGTCGGACCGTAATAATGATTGAAGTAATCCTTGGCCTGAGCATAGGCGGCATGCTTGTCGTCGTCGATATTGACCATGCCGTGAATCGCTACTTCGAAGTTGGACAGGTCCTTGCCGATCTCTTTCGCAGTCTGTTCGATGACGGTTAATCGTTTCTCCAAGCTCTTCGGCCGTCACGCCCATGGTGATGTAGCCGTCGGCAAGCACACCGACCCGGCGCATCGCTCCATCGACCACTTTGTCGCCCACCTGTTCGCGCTCGGGACTTACGGCGATCCAGATCGGCGGCGGTTTCTGCACCGGCTTGGGCACGATGTTGTAGCCTTCGAGCGTGTAATACTTGCCGCGATGCACGACTTCGTCGTCGCTCCAGATTTGCCGCAAGAGCTGGATGCCCTCTTTCATGCGCCCGACCCGCTCTTCGCGCTTGACGCCGAATGCTCTCAGCTCGCCTTCATGCGCGCCGCCGATGCAGACGCCGAGCAACGTTCGGCCTTGGGAGACTTGATCGAGCGAAGCCCATTGAATGGCGAGCAAGACGGGGTGCCGAACGGGGAACGACGCCATGCAGATCGTGCCAAGGCGCACTTTGCGGGTGTGAGTCGCCACGGCCGCGAGCATAGTGATCGCTTCGAGGCGCGGCTTGTGGATCAAGCTGTCGCCGAACCAAACCGATTCGAACACGCCGGACTGCTCGGCCACTTTGGCGGTTTCGATGAGCTCATCGACGTCGGTGAGACCGAACAGCGCGCCGCGATTTGGCAGGCTGATGCCCCATTTGACCGGCAATTTTCGCATCGCAATTTGCCCACTGCACTGTAAAGAGAACCCCTCTCGGCTGTCAAGCAAACTGCTATTTTTCACCGCGGAGAATCAGAGGTCGCAGAGTTCGGAATATTCCTCAACAACACACTCTTATCTCGGCGTACTCCGCGCCTCTGCGGTCAGTTCTTCATATGCCTTGGCCATCGCGAAACACCCGACGAACTCGGCTTGACAGGGGCGCGCGATTGCGCGCATAGAATGACACAAGAGCAGCGCGGCGCATGGCCGCGGAGAGCGCGAAACTGAGCCGGAGGTAAGTCCAAATGCCCAAAGATTTTCGTAGTTATCTGGACGAGGTGCTGGAGAAGCGTCCCAAAGATGTCGTGGTCGTCGACAAGGAAGTCGATCCGCGTTATGAAGCCAGCGCGATCGTCGAGAAATACGAGCGCAAAAACGAATTTCCCCTGGTGTTTTTCAAAAACATCAAGGGCTCGAAGATGCCCCTGGTGATGAATCTCGGGGCCACTTACGAGCGCTTGGCTCTGTCCTTGGGCTCGCCCTCGGTGCCGCAGATGGTCAAAGATTTGGCGCACCGGGAGCACAATCCGAGGCCGGTAAAAGAAATCCCCGCGCGAGACGCGCCGTGCAAGGAAGTGATCTTGAAGGGCGACGCCGCGGATCTGGATCTTTTACCCGTGCTCACCATCAACGAGGGCGACGCCGGCGCTTACGTCAACGCCGCGGCGATGATTTGCAAGGAGCGCGACACCGGCTCGGTCAACGTCGGGATTTACCGGCACCAGAAGCAAGGCAAAAGACAGCTCGGCCTGATGGTCAACCCGGCCAATCACGCCAACTATGTCCGCGCAGAATACGAAGATCACAACGAACCGATGGAAGTCGCGCTGGCTATCGGCCACCATCCGGCCTTGAACATGGCCGCCGTCAGCAAGCAAGCCGGCGTCGGCTCGGAGCTGGAGATCGCCGGCGCGTTCTTGGGCGAGCCGCTCGAAGTCGTCAAGGCAGAGACGGTCAATCTCATGGTTCCCGCCCGCGCCGAGATCATCATCGAAGGCATCGTGCCGCCGAACAAGCGCCATTATGAGGGGCCGTTCGGTGAATGGCCGCACTACTATTATAAGGAGGGCGAACAGCCCTACATCGAAGTGACCGCCATCACCATGCGGAAAAATCCCATCTACCAGTGCATCCACAGCGCGCATTTCGAGCACAACATCATCGGCGCCGCGCCGCGGCTGGGCAGCCTGCTCAAACGCATCCAGGAAGTCGTGCCCAGCACCACCGGTGTCAACATGCCGATCTCCGGCGCCGCCCGCTCGCACTGTTACATCTCGGTCAAGAAGCGTGCAGAAGGCGATCCCAAGCAGGCCGCATTAGCAGCGCTCGTCACGGACCCAAACATCAAGCATGTCATCGTCGTCGACGACGACGTCGATGTGTTCAATGAAACTCAAGTGCTTTGGGCGCTGGCGATGCGGTTCCAGGCCGATCGGGATTTGGTGATCATTCCCAATATCATCGGCTCGCATTTGAATCCCACGGCCTACGGTTTCAACCGCATGGAAAAGGGGCCCATGGAAACCAAATTGATCTTCGACGCGACCAAGCCGCTGCCGCCCTATCATTTTCCCAAGGAAGCGCAGGCGCCCGACGAGGTGCTCAACAGAATCGATCTCGCGCGCGACACCCGGCCCTACGAGCCGGGGAAAGATGACAAGGCGATCACGGGCCAATGAAAACAAGGTTCAAAAAGTTCAAGCCGTTCAAATCGTTCAAGCCGTCCGAGAACCGCCCGGAGGTCTAAACGTCTTGAACGGATTGAGCGTTTTGAACGACTTGAACACGTTGAGCCAAAATCCCTTGGTCGAGATCTGCGGCGTCTCAAAGAGTTTTCACAAAACCGTCAAAGAACAGACAACGGAGGTCAAGGCATTGGCGGATGTGAGTCTCTCCATCCGCGAGAATGAGTTTATCAGTATCATCGGCCCGAGCGGCTGCGGCAAAACCACTCTGCTCAAAATGATCGACGGCTTGATCCCGTACGATAGCGGGAAAATTCTCATAGACGGTAAGCAGGTCACCGCGCCGGGCCCCGACCGCGCGGTCGTATTCCAAGCTTTCGCTTTGTTGCCATGGCGCACGGTGCTCACCAACGTAGAGTTCAGCCTCGAACTGCGCCAAATACCCAAGGAGGAGCGCGCGAAGACCGCGCGCGATTACTTGAAGCGAGTCGGTCTCGCCGACTTCGAGAATCACTATCCTCACGAGCTTTCCGGCGGCATGCAGCAACGCGCCGGGCTCGCGCGCGCCCTGGCGGTCAATCCGTCAATCCTGCTGATGGACGAACCCTTCGGCGCCGTCGACGCGCAAACCCGCCAACTTTTGCAGGAAGAGCTTCTGGAGTTGTGGCAGCGCGAGCGCAAGACGGTGATCTTCATCACGCACAGCATGGATGAAGCGGTCTATCTTTCCGATCGTGTCGTCGTGATGACGCCTCGGCCCGGAAAAGTGGCGGAAATTCTCGACGTGCCCCTGGCGCGTCCGCGCGTGTCCGAAGAGGTGCGCCGCGACAGCAAATTCGTCGACTTGACGAACTACATTTGGGAGAGCCTCAAGAAGGCGATGGAGAACCATCATTGAATAGTCGCGTCAGCGCGAACTTTCTTTCCTTCCTGTCTCTGGCGATCCTATGGGAAGTCGTGGGGCGTGCAATGGATTCGACCTTGATTCCGCCATTGTCGCAGATCGGCGCGGCATGGTGGAAGCTCCTCAGCAGCGGCAAACTGCTCTCCAACCTGAGCATGAGCCTCATCACCTTGGCCATCGGATTTTGCCTGGCAGTAGTCGTCGGTGTCGTTCTCGGACTTCTCATGGGACGCTTTCGCGCCGTCGAGCATTTTCTGGACATCTACGTCAACGCGCTGATGTCCGCGCCGAGCACCGCGTTCGTGCCCGTGCTTATCCTGTGGTTCGGTCTCGGAGTGGAATCGCGCATCGCGGTGGTGTTTCTCTTCGCGGTGTTCGTCATCATCATCAACACCATGACCGGGGTTAAACAGGTCGACAATGTGCTCGTTGAGATGGCGCGCTCCTTCGGCGCGAGAGAAAAAGAGATCTTTTTCATGATCATCGTCCCCGCTGCCTTGCCGGCAATCATGGCCGGCCTGCGGCTTGGCATCGGCCGCGCGGTCAAAGGCATGGTTACTGCGGAAATGTTGCTTACCCTCACCGGCATCGGCGCCATGATCATGCAGTACGGCTCGGCCTTCGCGACCGATTCGCTCTTCGCCGTGATCCTTACCATTCTATTGATAGCATTATTGACCATGAAGGCGGTGCAATGGCTCGACCGCCGGTTGACCGGATGGAAGGCCGAGATCGCGATCGAATAAGCATAAAAGAAATTTGAAACCGGAGGACGTACCCATGACTAATTATCTTGCGAGATTATCGATGGTGCTTTTAGCCGTCGCCGTTGGTTTCACCTGGGGTGCCGAAGCACAAGCGCAAAAGAAGGTGCGATTCGCCTACCCGTCGTCGGCGGACATGGGCGACATTCCCTCGCTGCTCGCCTGGGAGCAGCTCAAAAAGCAGGGCATCGAAGTCGTGCCGACATTCTTTCCCAAGACCGATCTTGCCGTCCAAGCTGTCGTTGCCGGGGAAGCTGACATCGGCTCCGCCGCCGGCATTGCCGTTATCAAGGCCGTCGAAAGCGGCATGAATATTCGCATTATCGGCGAGCAGGTGCGCAATGAATGGCAGCTCGTCACGCCGGTATCGCTCAAAGAGCCCAAACAACTCGACGGCAAGCGGATCGGTTATCACGCGCCGATCACGGTGACCGAGGCTCTCGTGAAATGGATGGCGCAGCACTATAAAATCACGCCCAACTGGATGATTGTGCCGGGCTCGGACGTGCGCGCCGAAGCGTTGATGCGCGGTCAACTCGACGCGACGCCGGCTGAGATCGGCGATGTGCTCAATATTCTCAGCACCAAGCCCGGCCAGTTTCACGTCATGATCTCTTACGCCAAGACTTTTCCACAGCTCATCGGCTCGATGTATTTCGCGCGCGCCGACTACGTGCAAAAGAACGGCGCGGTCGTCGAGAGTGTGCTCGAAGCGATCCTCAGAGCGCACCGGAGCGCCGAAGAGCGACCGGCCTCAGTCAAAGAAAATGCTTTGAGGCTGCTGCCCGAAACCAAGCCGGAGCTGGTCGACGCCATCGCCGGAACTTACAAAGAACTCCGCATCTGGGACATCAACGGCGGCGCCGGCAAGGAGCGCGGCGACGCGAGCATCAAATTCTTCGAAGAATCGGGCCTGCTCAAGAAAGGCGCCGTAAGCTTCAACCAGTCCTTTGAAACCGGTCCGTTGGACAAAGTGCTGAAAAAGATCGGCCGCAAGTAAAAGCATGAAGGCGAGCACCATCAGAATCATTTCGCTCTGCACGCTCGCCGCGATTTGGGAGATTGCCGGGCGGACGGGTAATGCGCACCTGCTTCCGCCGCTTTCCAAAGTCGTTACCGTCTGGGTCGAGCTGCTCGTCTCCGGGCAGCTCCTCCAGGCGATCGCCATCAGCTTTCAAGCTCTCGTCATTGGCTTTTTTGTCTCGGTGCTGGTCGGCGTGCCGCTCGGGCTAATGATGGGCCGCTACCGCAGGCTTGAGTCGTTTCTGGAAATTTACATGACGGCGCTGCTCGCGGTGCCGATGATTTCGTTCATTCCATTCCTGGTGATCGCCTTCGGTCTCGGCCTCCATTCCCGGGTTTGGATCGTATTTCTTTTTGCCTTCGTCATTATCGTCATCAACACGACAGCGGGTGTGCGCAACGTGGATCCGACCCTGACCGAGATGGCTCGTTCTTTCGGTGCGCGCGAGAGCGAACTCTTTTTGAAAGTCATTCTGCCCGCCGCCATGCCGATGATCATGGCCGGCATTCGCCTCGGCATGGGCCGCGCGGTGCTCGGCATGGTGACAGGCGAAATGATACTCGCCGCCGTCGGTTTCGGCGCCCTGCTGATGACGTTCAGCGCCTCTTTCAATTCCAGCGCGCTCTTCGCGACCATCCTCACGATCGTTTTACTCGCCGTCGCCTTGCTCGCGTTGATTCAATACTTCGATCGACGGCTGATGCCGTGGCGCGCCGCGTCGAGCCAATAACTCGAGCTTTCGGCGCCGTCGTTTGCATCACGTTCACAGCGCGAGCATTGCGGATTGTCCCACAGGTAAAAGCATGTGATATTTGGCCGCCGAGTCCATTACCACGTGAACAAAATCGGAGGAGCACCGATGAGATCGCGAATCATGCGACGCTTCGTCGCGCTGGCATGTCTTTGGTTGCTGGCAACAACAATTTCACCAGCCAAGGGCGAGGCGCAAGAAAAGCTCCGCGTCGCCTACACGGTGATCGCCCCGACCCAGGCGACCTTGTGGACCGCCAAAGAGCTCGGCTTGTTCGCGAAGCATGGGCTGGATGTCGACCTCGTGCTTTTGGTCGGCGCGCCGCTCGCGGTTACCGCGCTGGTTTCCGGAGAAACTCCCATCGTGCACGCCGGCGCCTCCGCCGTGGTCACCAGCAACCTCCAGGGATCCGGCGCCGTGCTGGTGGCCGGCGGCGCCAACCGCTTCCCTTACGTGCTTTTCGTCACCGACGACATCAAGCGAGTGGAAGACTTGCGAGGCAAGAAATTCGGCGTGAGCCGCATCGGCAGCGCCGACAACGCTGCAGCAATCACGGTCCTCAACGGACTCGGCATCAAGGAAACTGAAATAACCTACGTGCAAGCCGGCTCGATTCCCGCGCGCCTAGCGGCGATGCAAACCAACGCGCTACAGGCGACACTCCTGCAGGCGCCGGAAACTCTCAAAGCCAAAGAGATCGGCATGCGCGCGCTGCTTGGATTTCACCAAGCTCGATGTCGAATGGCAGCAAAACGGCGTGGCCACTACGCGGGATTACATCAAGAAAAGACCTGACACCGTGCGCCGTTTTATCAGGGCGTACGTCGAGGGCAGCCACTACAATCTGACGAATCCCAAGGGCGCGCAAAAGGTCTTGCAAAAATATCTCGCGATCAAAGACGACAAATCCGTCCAGGAATCCTATAACGAGATCGTCGCCAAGCTGACCCTCAAAGTTCCCTATCCTACCGAGCGCGGCATCCAGCTCTATCTCGACCAGTTGAAGATCAAGAACCCGAAAGCCGCTCAGGCCAAACCTTCCGACTTCACCGACGTCAGTTTTTTAAAGGAATTGGAGTCGAGCGGGTTTATCGACAAAATTGTACAAATAAAAACACGTTCACAACGTTCAAGCCGTTCAACGCTGCGCTCGAGTTCACAGGCTCCGGTCTTCTTCCGCGACGCGCGGATGAACGGCTTGAACGCTTGAACTTTTGAACGATTTGAACACGTTAGTTTTTATAAATCACTATTCTGAGATCTTTCCCCCGCCCGCCCTCCGGACACGCGCTGATGCCGACCAGGCAATCCATTTCGCAGCGCAGATCCATCATGTCGCCGCCGGGGCGAGGCCGGGTCATCGAATAGCGCATGCTGCCGGTCTTGGCGTTGATCACCATGGTTTGAAAAATGTTGAGCGGGCTCGGCACGTCTTCCTTGGCAACTCCGTGCGGCTTCAGCGCCTTGGCGAGGTTTTCCCAGCAGCCGTGCTTCGGCGCAACGACTTTTTTTCTGCCCAATCTTTTCCAAACGCCGCCGTATATCTTGAAAATCTCATCGCCCCACTTCTTGTAAAAAGACGTGCTGCACATGCCCTTCTCCATGTCGTGGGTGCCGCGATAGGTGTCTTTCACGATCGTCTGCATGACGTTGTTGTACTTGGAAATCAGCACGTCGCCCGTGGTGACATAAATTTTCCCCTGATCGACTTTGGTGCGCGCCTGGTCGAAGCGCTCTTTGACGTTATGCAGATTGAAGACGACATAGTCGGCCGTGGACTCGCCGATGACCCGAATGATCTGCCCTTTCTTGACCTCAAAAGTCTTGCCGCTGTTGCTCTTGACGATGGTCTCGCTGAGAATCTTCATCGCTTCCTCCGAGTGAAATAACCGCCAAGTTATCCATCGAGCGGAGCGAATGCAAGAATTCTCGTCATTTTCCGCCGCAGATTGATTCCGAGTGAGCCGGCACGTATAAGCATGGATGTAAAACATCGAGGAGTTCGAAATGTTGAATGGTTTTAGAGTCTACGACGCCGATGCCCATGCGATCATGAGTCCCGCCATGTGGCAGGACTTGCCGGAGGATTTTATCCGTCGCCGTCCGCGCGCCGTGCGCATCATCGACGACAAAGACTTGGGGCGCTGGAACACCGGCTGGCTCATCGAAGGGCGGATGGAGCCCCACGTTTTCGGCCCGGGATCCCACGCCGCCAACACGCCCGGCATTGTCATGGATGAACTGGGAACCCGGTCGAATGTCGACAAGGCCCACGGCGCAATCCCCATCGGTTGCCTCGATCTTTCCAATCCGCCCGAGCGTCTTGCGACTCTCGACAAGCTCGGCATCGACGTGCAGTTTTTGATGCCGAGCACGCTTTACGCCAACATCACCGAAGAGCCCTCCTACGAAGCCGCGCTCTACCGCACTTACAATCGGTACATGGGACGGCAATGCCGCGCATATTCCGAACGGCTCAAGTGGGCCGGCCTTCTGCCCATGCGCGATGCGCGCCAGGCCTGCGAGGCGATCGAGGAAATGCAAAAGCTCGGCGCCGCCGCGGCGGTGGTCTACGGCACGGTCGGCAACCGCATGCTCAGCCATTCGAGCTTTGCGCCGGTTTGGGACGAGTTCGCGCGCTCCGGCTTGCCGCTCTGCGTCCATATGGGGTCGAGTTACGCTCCCTTGAGCGAGCTATGCGAGAACATTCTGGACTCGAACATGATCAGCAAAGCTCTGCCGGCCAATTTGGCCTTCGTCGCGATCGTCGCTCACGGCATGCTCGACCGATATCCGAATTTAAAAGTCGGCTTTCTCGAGTTCGGCGCCGAATGGATTTTCTATATGGCCGGCAGGTTGAAGCATTACGCCGTGCTGAATAAGCGGCGCATGCCGTCGAGCAAAGGGCTGCTGGCGCGCGACGTGGACGATTATTTCAAGTCCGGCCATATCTTTGTCGCGGCGGAAGCCGACGACGCCATGATGGCGCAGGAGATGGAACTGCTGGGCGAGGATCAAATTCTTTTTTCCTCGGATTTTCCCCACGACGAAGGGCGCGGCGACGCAATGAAAGAGATTCTCGAGCGCCACGATCTTTCGGAGGTCCAGAAGCGTAAAGTTCTTTGCGACAACACCTTGCGTTTTTTTGGCGCCGCATAAAGGAAGTCTCCCGTGAAGCTCAAACTTTCATTCGCTTGCGCGCTGGCAATCTTTACCGTGCTCGCCGTTTATGTCTCTGCGACGGCCAAGCCCATCCGCATCGCGATTCCCGGCTACAACATCACCCAAATCGCTTTCTTCGTCGCCAAGAGAGCGAGGCTTCTTCAAAGATGAAGGCTTGGACGTCGAGCTCATTCAGATGACCGGGACGTTGGCCAATCTCGCGCTCATGTCCGGCGAAGTGCCTTTCACGAGCGTGCCGACCGCCGCCATGACGGCGAATCTTCGCGGCGCCAATCTGCGCGTGCTTTTTACGACCTTCGAACGGCCTTTGTTCTGGCTCTACAGCAGGCCGCAGATCCGCGACGTGAAGGAGCTAAAGAACAAGAAGGTCGGCGTCGGCGGGCTCAATCAAGCGAGTTATACGCTGCTGAGAGAATTGCTAAGCAACTACGGTTTGGAATCGGGGCGAGATTACACGCTTATTCAGGCCGGCGACAGCGCGCCGCGTTTCATGGCGCTCACCACCGGTTTCATCGATGCGACACTCATGCCGCTGCCTTGGAATTTCTCCGCCCAAGACGCCGGCATGCACGAGCTCGTGGCGCTTTCCAAGGCCGACGTCACCGCGCCGACCGGAAGCATCGTGCTGCGCGAGGAGCTGCTGCGCAACGAGCCGCAACTGGTCGAGCAGTTCACCCGCGCGACGTTGAAAGCGCTGCGCTACGCGACCGAACGCCGCGCAGGCGCCATCGCCGCTCTAACCCAGAGCCTAAAAATCAAGGAAGATCTCGCCGCGAAAGGTTACGACGCGGCCCGGCCCGCGTTGACCACTGACGGAACCATGACCGAAGCGTCGCAGCGCAAAGCGTTGGACGCGGTGCTCAAAAGCGCCGGCGTGAAAGAAGCGCCGCCGCTGGACAGATTCTTCAATTTCGCGATCGCAAGAAAGGTTGCCGCGGATTTGCAAGCCAAAGGTTGGAAACCGCAATAAAGAAAGGATGAAGGATAAAGGCGAAAGGATAAAAAGGTCGGCGATTTTCCGAAATTATCCTTTATCCCTTATCCTTTATCCTTCAAAGATCATCGTCAGATACCCCGTCCCGTTGCTGCCCTGATAGCAAAGTGAATTGCCTTTGATGTCCTTGCCGAGCGCGCCGCGCATCATATAGAGGTGCCCCGCTCGTCCCTCCGGATTCCAGGATTCGAAGTCGTCGTCGCTCATGTCGATGAGCCTGCCGTGCTGTCCTTTCTCGAGCCACTCTTTGGCGAGCCGATCGAATCGTTCGCCTTGAGGCACGACGTACTCGGGCGGTTTGGAAAAATCGAAGGTGTGAGACAAGCCGCCGCTGGCGACGAAAAACGCTCTCCGCCCGAGCCCTTGCACCGCCTCGCCGATGATCTCGCCGAAACGGCGATGAGCCTCGCGCGGCCCGCGCCACCAGATCGAGCACGGCACCAGCGCTGTGCGTCGATCACCGGATAGAAGATGTCCCGGCACCCACACCGCATGCTCCTGCGCGACCCGGTGAATCCGCCTGACCGGCAGCTCGGCGCGGCGCGCCAGATCGCCGATCAGCGCCGCCAGCTCGGGATCGCCGGGAAAACTGAAGAGCTGCGGCTCGACGCCTTGATACGAAGCATCGCAGCCATCCTCGTGCTTGTCGCCGTCGTCGATAAAGAACCCGTCCCGCGGCATCCAGTGGGTCGATGCCAGCACAATTACATCCGGCTGTAATTCGTCGAGCCGCTGTCTCACCTGGTCGATAGCGGCCAAAGATTTGTTGCGATGATCGGCGGGCCGGTGGCGCGCCTCGTACATCGGAATCGTGTGCGGCAAAACCGCGCCGCCGATGAATGCGCCCCGACCGTGCGTGCTGCTTGCGGAGACCGGTTCAGGGTCGACGCCACAAAATTCCTTGGCGCACCAGGCCGCGAAGTCGCTTGAATTCTTCTCCGGCTCAGCCGCCGACTCGACATCTAGTGAAATCACCCGGATCACCGGAACATTGTCGCGGCTCCAGTCTCCAGGCTGCCCATCGGGAGCGAGCGCGACCGTGTAGATACAGTCGTATTTCTGGTTGATCGCGGTGCCGTTTTTCTGCCGGCTGATCGTGCGCGGATAACCGAGCACTTCGATGTCGATGACCACCGCCGCTCGATCACGATAACGCGCCAACCCCGGGGTCCACAGATCGGTCAAGCGCACCAGAGTGCCGCGTTCGTACATGTCGTCTATGGTTCGGTAATCCATTGAGTCATATCTCCGCGATCTGCGCCGCAATAGACCGGCGGCAACACGTCCGCTACTTTAAGCGTTCAGTCCGCAACAGTTGATCTGGCCGTCAGCTTTTCAGAAATCCCTTTCTTCTACCCTCGTGCCGCAAAGAGACTTGGGTTAAATTGTCATGCTGAGGCGACGAAGAATCTGCCTTTTTGAAAGTTCGCCAGAAAAGGGAGCTTTGAGTATAGGTTCAGCATGACAGCCGACTGATACTAACATTCCACGATAATTTCGCTGCGAAGAGGCAACCGCCGTATCACTATTTTCGCGCCAGCGACATCTCCTCGACCACCGTCGGCAGATGGGCAGAGATGATCGCCGGAGATCCTTGTCGAACACACTCGAGACCGCGCCTCAACGCCGGCCCAAGCCTTTCAGGATCACTGACGGTTTCACCGTAGCCGCCCACCGACTCAGCTAGTTTACCGAAATCCGGAGCCGGATCGAGAAGCCCGCCCTCATAATTTCCGGTGGCCTGGGCCGCGCCCTGGGGATAGGCTCGTTTCAAGCCCGAAGTTCCGGTGCTGTAAGAACGATTCGTAAAAATAACCGTGAGGAAGGCTGCTTTGTAATGCGCCGCGCTCCAGAGCGCCGGCAGGGGAGTGCCAAACATGAAGAAGCCGTCGCCGGTGACCAATACAACATCGCTTTCCGGGCTCGCGAGCTTGGCGCCGAAAGCGGCGCCGCTCCCCCAGCCGCCCGACGAACCACCGCCGCCAAAATATGTGTTCGGCAAGTCGCGGCCATGATACTCCTGGACGTAGCCGGAATTGCTCAATGCCTCATCGAGAATAATGCTGTTCGGCTCGAGAATCTTGCCCAACTGATACGCCACCCAGCGCGGGTGCATGGGCCGGCGCTGGCCTGCGCGCTGCGCTGCTTCTTCCGCTTCGCGCACCATCTCGCGCTTGCGCGCGTGCAATCTCTCCTTGCGGTCGGCGATACGGCTCATGTGCGTGTGGGAGAGCATCTGCGTCGCTGCGTCGTGAATCGCGCGGAGCGCAGTCACTGCGGGCACGGGTAGCCAGAGATCGGCGTGATACTCCATGGTTTTGTAGCGCGACTGCACCGGATCGACATCAATCCAGGCAATCTTGGCTTCGGCGCGCGGCGATTCCAGCGGCGGCATGAACGGCATCGGATTCTCGATTACCAAGAGCACGTCGGCGTCCTTTGATTCGGGACCGGTGCCATAAAGCGGATGCGTGGTCGGAAAATTCAAACGATCGACCCGGTCGGTATCCATCACCGGCAACGCGAGCAGCTCGGCCAAACGAATCAACTCCGCGACAGATTCGGGATTGCGCCCCGCCTTGCTGGCGAAGACGCATGGATTCTCGGCGTTGACGAGCCATTCGGCGATGCGCCGCGCGTCCGCGGCGTCGGGCCAGGCCGGCCGCGCGATGCCAAGCTCGTCGCGGGTGGGAAAACGGATTTTGTTCGGCAGCCGCAACATCGCCGTTTCGCGCGGCACTGCTAAATAGACCGGTCCTTGCGGCTCACTCATAGCGACTTGCAGCATGCGGCTCACGATCAGTCCCGGATTGTCCTGATGCTCGAGGCGGTGATCGAGCTTGGTGTATTGTCTGACGATCTCCCCTTGGTCGCGCGGCTCCTGCACCCACTGAACCGGCCGGTTGCGGGCGCCCATCATCGAACCCGGATACGCCCGCGGTCCGGTGCCGGCCGTCATCAAGACCGGATATCCACCGCGCCAGGCGCTGTGCAGCGCCGCGCCATAATTCAATGTTCCGACGTCGACGTGCGCCGCGGTCACCGAAGGCTGTCCGGAAATCATCGTGCAGCCGAGCGCCGAGTTCAAAGCGACTCCCTCGTGCGGCACGGTGATCAACTTCGGCGTCGGCCAGCCGCGCACCTGCGCTTTCGCCACGCTTTCCTGGTAAAAGGCGATCTCCGCTCCGGAGACGAAAAAAATATGCTCCACACCGCCCAGCTTCATCGACGCCACCAGCGCATCCGACCATTCCTCGGCGTCATACTCCTTCCACCTCGGATCGAAAGCCACGGTTTGTCCCTCGAACATTATCTTAGTTCTCCCGTCCAGTCCGATCAGAATAAAAATTCATTTAAGCTTAGGCCGTCGACAACTGCCGCCAGCGCAGTTTTTGTTGCGTCCCACACCGGTATAATGCCAACCATAGCAAAATTCGGAAATCATTATCCAGGCTCCGTAGTGGTTCAGTTTCACTTTGCTAAGAATCTCGACATTCCGCGAAAGATGCCTTGCTACCGCCAGGCTGTGAAGACTACGTTCATGGTTTCCTTCGGCTTCGCTCAGGACAGCGCTCACCACGAACGGGTCCGATGTAGTTTTTCACATGCTCTGACCGCTCGGGATGATAACTCGCTCAGGATAAACTCGTGAGAGACCTTTGCTAAAATGAATCACTAATTGACCACGACAAAAGTCGTAGCACGGTTGACACGCTAGGGTTCAAATGGATAAATACCGCTCCTAGCGAGCAAAGATCTCATGCCGGATCTCGCACAGGCCACGCGCCGAATCGGACTGCGCCGAGCGCGGCAGTCATCAGCGTCGAAAAGGTCAGCAAGTTTTTCCAGACGCCGAGCCAGGACAACCTGGGCGCGCTCTGGACATCGATTTAGACATCCGTCCCGGCGAGTTCGTCACCGTGGTCGGACCGAGCGGTTGCGGCAAATCCACTTTGCTCAAGCTGGTCGCCGGTCTTTCGCCGGTGCTCCGCCGGACGGATTCTGTTCCAAGGCGAAGAGGTGCGCGGCCTCAACACCAGGGTCGGCTACGTGCCGCAAGAGAGCAAGCTCTTTCCCTGGCTCACCGTCGAGGAAAACGTCGGCTTCGGCCTCAATCCCAAACGTTACTCGCGCGCCGACCGCGAGCGGCAAGTCGATTATTTCATCAAGCTCGCCGGCCTCGCCGGTTTTGAAAAATATTATCCCGCGCAGTTTCGGGCGGTATGGGCAAGCGGGCTTCGATCATCCGCGCGCTCGCCTACGAGCCGCCGGTGATCTTGATGGACGAGCCGTTCGGGCCGCTCGACGCACAGACCCGCATGGTGCTGCAAGATGAGCTGTTAAAAATCTGGGAGCAAAAACGTCAGACCATCGTTTTCGTCACCCATGACTTGGTCGAAGCCGTCGCGCTGGCCGACCGCGTCGTCGTCATGACCCATCGCCCCGGAAAAATCAAAGACGTCATCAAAGATCCGATGGCGCGGCCGCGCAATATTTTCGAGATTCACCGCCAAGAAGGTTTCGACGAGGCTTATGGCCGCTTGTGGAATATCTTTCGCCACGAGCTCAATATCGGAGCACCCTAGAGCTGCTGCGATGGCCGAAATAACAGATCAAGTACGGCCTCAACCTGATGCGTCGCTGGGCACAACGCCGAACTATGCCAACGACCGCAACGTCAAAGCGGATGTTTTCGCGCGCGTCACCGTGACGTTAGCGTCCGCATTGCGCCATTGTCGGAGGGCTTTTTTCTCGCTTTGGGAATTCGCCTCCGGCAGATGGATCGAACCGTTTCTGATCAGCAGCCCCAGCCGTATTTTTACGTCTCTGTTCACCGGTTTCTACTCGGGTGACTTGCTCCAGCATACCTGGGTGACCTTTTTGGAAATTGCCATCGGATTTCCCATCGGGCGCTATTGCGGGCATCGCCTCGGCTACAGTTTCGGCCGGAGCCGATTCTCGCGGAGATATTTGAGCCGATCATTATCGCGCTCAACGGCATTCCGCGCACCGCGCTGGCGCCGCTTTTCATAGTCTGGCTCGGCATCGGTCTTTGGTCCAAAGTCGGCGTAGTGTTTCTGCTCACCTTCTTTCTCAATTTTTTTAATACTTACACCGGCATGCGCCAGATGGATCAGGAATACGTCGACTTGGCGGAACTCATGGGCGTCAAAGGATGGAAGTTCACTTTCAAGGTGATTTTTCCGGCGATCTCGCCCTATGTTTTCACCGGCATCCGCACCAGCATTCCCTTCGCCGTCATCGGCGCTATCGTCGGCGAATTCGTTGCCGCCACCGAAGGAGTCGGATTTTTCATCCGCATGTCGGCGGGGATATTCAGAACCGCCGACGTGTTTGTCGGCATCATCGTCTTGATGATCATGGTGATCATCATGGACAAAATGGCCGAGCGGTCGAGCGCAGAGCGCTGCGCTGGCAGACGCAAACAGAACATATCCAAATCCAGGCCTGAAGGAAAGGAGATTCTGCGATGCGAAAACAAGCTAAACTTGTGATCGGAATTGTCGCCTTGACCATGTTTATGCTCTTGCCGGCGATACCCCACAGGCGCAGCCCAACAGAAAGAAATGCCGGAAATTTCCATGCTGACCGCCGTGCCCAATTTCGCTTTCGCGGCGATCTGGGTTGCCGAGCAGCTCAAATATTTCGAGCAGGAGGGCGTGCGGATAAAGATCACGCCCGCGCCGAGCGGCTCGGTCTGTCTGAACGCGGTGGTCGGCCGCTCGACCAATTTCTGCGCCTCCACATCCGAGGGACTTGTGCTGGCGCGGGTCGAGGGCGCGCCGGCGATCGCGATTCAAGCGCACAATCGTACCATGACGTTGGGCGTAACCCTACGTAAAGCGATCGTCGATAAACTCGGCCTGACTCGTGAAAGCCCAATCCAGAGCGCGGCTCAAAGCACTGACCCAGTTGGGCACCATCGGCGCGACGGGTCCCGGCGCCGCCTCCGAACAGGTCATAAAATTTCTCGTGAAAAAAGCCGGCGCATCCGCGACCGTGCTTAAGTTCGTTTACATCGGCGCGGCCGAGCTTCCCGCTTCGCTGATGAACGACGTGATCGACGCCTATGCGCTCTCTCCGCCATCGGCCGAAATCACCGAGGCTGCCGGCAAGGGCTACGTCCTGATCCCGCTGGGCAAGGGCGAAATCGCGGAATTGACCGATTACCCTTATGAAGTTCTCATGGTCCGCCCGGACTACGTCGAGGCGAACCCGAAGATCGCCATAGCGGTCTCGCGCGCGATATCGCGCGGCGGCGCGCTGTTTCGCAACAAACCCGAAGAGGCGAAGAGCCGCGCTGCGCGCCCACCGCCTTTCTGTCAAATTAACCGACGAAGTCTTCAACCTCTCACACAACATGGTCGCCGGCGCCATGCCTCCCTGGGGAACCATGAGCGCCGCCGGCTGGCAAAAGGTCATCAACTTCGCCACCGGCGCGGGCATCGTCAAGGATCTCGCGCAAGCGCCTTCGAGCAAAGAGGGCGTGCTGTGGACCAATAAATTTGTCGGCAAGCCGTCGTGATTGTGAACGTAAACGATATTTTTCTCTCAAACGCCCGTGGGTCAATTCCACGGGCGTCTTTGTTTCAGGCTGGACATCGATGATCTTGACTCGATTTCATTCGCGCAAAAACAACGGTAAGTCACGTTGCGCTAAATCGACGGGAGGAATCATGCGAGCCATCAGAGACCTCTTCATGCGCAATATCCGCGCTGCGCTGTTACTTGCGGCCCTTGGCATCCCCATGCCGGCGCTTGCCCAGGAAATGCCGGAAATCACCATCGCCACAGCGGTCGGCAACATGGCCTACTCCGCCGTCTGGATCGCCGAACAGTTGAAGTATTTCGAGCAAGAGGGCGTCCGCGGCAAGATCACCGTCGCCGGCGGCGGAGCGCCTTGTCAATCCGCCGTTGTCGGCCGTAGCACCCATTTCTGCGCGTCGAGTTCGGAGGGGCTCATCCTCGCCAATCAGGAGGGTGCCTCGCTGATCGCGGTACAGGCGCACAACCGCAACATGACTTTGGGCATCACCGTCCGCAAAGCGATCGTCGACAAATTCAAGCTGACGCGAAAAAGCCCGCTTAACGAACGGCTCAAAGTCCTGACACAACTCGGCACCATCGGCGCCACCAGCCCCGGCGCTGTATCTGAGCAAATTTTCAAATTTCTGGTAAAAAAAACCGGTGGAGATCCGGCCAAGCTCAAGTTCGCCTATCTCGGCGGCAGCGAGCTCGTGGCGGCAATGGCGAACGATATTATCGACGGCCTGGCGCAATCCCCGCCGCAAGCGGAAAGCGCAGAAGCCATGGGAAAAGGCTACGTGCTTATCCCGCTCGGACTCGGCGAAGTTCCGGAGCTGACCAACTATCCCTACTTGGTTTTGATGAGCCGCGCCGACTGGGCCGAGCAAAATCCTAAGTTGGTTGCCGCGACGGCGCGTGCGATCTCTCGCGGAGGCGCGCTATTTCATACTGCTCCCGAGCAGGCAAAGGCCGCATTGCGCGCACACCGTTTTTCCGACTCCAAAAGGTTGGACGACAATCTTTTCAACCTGGCCTACTCACTGGTATCCAACGCGATCCCACCGTGGGGCGACATGAATCAGGAAGGCTGGCAGAAGGTTCTGGATTTTTCTATCGGCGCGGGCATCGTGAAGGATCGCGCCAAGGCGCCGTCTGCCAAGGAAGGCGCGCTATGGACGAACAAGTATGCGGGGAAGTGACAGGCTGGCAAGAGTTATCCTAGGCTCAGCGACCGACGAGGTGTTTATTGGTGAGCACTATCTCTCTCACGTCATGATTCGACAGGGTCATTTCTGTTATCAACACACCGCCGTGCCTGGCATTCACTTGGGTCAATACAAACCACTTACCGTCTGGGACTTCCGAAAATGAAAAATTGCCTTGTGCGTCGCACTGCGTCCTCCTGATCATGTTCTTCAAATTGGGATAGGTTTTCTCCGGGGGTTCCGGTTCGCTTCCTGCGACCATGTGCCCGATCATTTCTCGGAAGTAAGAAGTCGCCGGTAGCAACAAAACCCGGTTCCCTGCGCACGTGACGACACTCTCTCCTTGCTGCTTGAGAAAGGCTTGTCCGCTTATACCGTTTTCGCCCGGTTGCGCGTAGGGTTTATGTTCCGAATAATCTAACTTCGCATGCATCTTCACGAACCGTGGCGCCGGCTTTCTCGCAGCCTCTTGACGAACGAAAGAGCATCCGGCAGATACGAGAGGCAAGCCGAGCACCACCGCAACGACTCCAAAGATTTTTGCCCTAAGGATTCTCATTGGGTCACGATGGCGAAGGAGCGCCAGACCTCATCGCTACAAGCGCCACAAGACGAGAATTTGCCGTTGACTGCAAAGCGGACCGCCGCGCCGGCACATTCACCACAAAGCGCTCAGCGATACCCCATCGCTCCAAGAAACTGCTTCAACGAAGTGAATTTCAGGTAAGGATTCGTCTTCTTCTGCTCGCCGAGTGTCGCGTGCGGCTTCGCGGCGTAGTTGTGGCCGGGAAAAAGAATCGTATCGTCTGGCAAAGCCATGAGCTTCTGCGTCAGACTATTGTACATCTGCTCCGGATTGCCGCCGGGGAAATCAACTCGTCCGCAGGCGTCGATGAACAGCGTATCGCCGGAAACGATTCTGCCATCGATGAGAAAGCATTGGGAGCCCGGCGTGTGTCCCGGTGTGTGCATGAGCTGGATCTCCACGCCGCCGACGTCGATCTTGTCGCCGTTGTCACTCTTGATCATGTCCGATGACGAGAGCCCCTTAAGAAACTCCGCTTCCGCTTTGTGCACGACTACCTTGGCTTTACACTTCTCAAGCAACTCCGTCACACCGTCTATCTCCATGCCCGCAAATCCACCACCAACGTGATCGGGATGGGTGTGCGTCACGAACGCATGGATGATTTCCATCTCGTCCTGCGCCGCGATCTTCAGGATCGTGTCGATCTCCCAGGCGGCATCAACAACCGCGACTTTGCGCGTCTCCGTCGAGCCGATGAGATAGACATAATTCTGCATCGGCCCCATCTCGATTTGTTTGAAGTACAGTTGATTGCTCATTTCGCTTTCCTGCTGAGGCTGATCAAAATGTCATTCTCAGGCGAAGCCGAAGAATCTGCTTTACATCGTGAAAAACAGATGCTTCGCTTTCGCTCACATGACACACTCTTAGAAAGAAAACATCGAGAATGCTCAGCGACCCTTCGCTGACAAAGACTGGTAGCTCACGCCCTCGCCGTTGTCGTTGCTCACCGGCAGTCCCGATGCCGCCCAGCCCGGTGCGCTGACGTTGCCCATTTGATCGCGCATGCCGCCGAAGCCGCCGAGCATGTTCGAAACATCCTGAAATCCCGCCTGCTGCAGCATCCCCGCCGCCGCATTGGAGCGCGGTCCGGCCTGGCAGCCGACGACGATCTTCTTTTCTTTAGGGAAATTCGCTTCTACGACTTTGACAAAGTCGCTGTTCACCATCATCCCACGCGCTGGATCGGGAAAAGCGACTGGAATATTCACGGCCCCTTGCGGGTGGCCATTGGCAAATTCCCGTTCCGTGCGCACGTCAATGTAAACGGCATCGGCATTCGCAGCCAGCATTTCGTGTGCCTGTTGCGGCGTGATTTCTTTGATGGCCATAAAGACCTCACTGGGGTGATGGAGTACTGGAGTATTGGAGTATTGGGCGGTCCGGAGCAGCACTCCATTACTCCAACACTCCATTCATCCATTCCCTTTTACATCCCCATAATATTATAGCCGGCGTCGACGTGCAGCACCTCACCTGTGACGGCGCTGCCCAGGTCGCTGCACAAGTACAACGCGGTCTTGCCGACTTCTTCAGCGTCGATGTTGCGCTTGAGCGGCGCGCGCTCGGCGACGTGATGCAGCATGGATTTGAAGTCGGAAATCCCCGCAGCAGCCAGAGTCCGGATCGGCCCTGCGGAGATCGCGTTCACCCGGATGCTCTTCGGTCCCAGATCATGCGCGAGATAGCGCACGCTCGCTTCGAGCGCCGCCTTTGCCACTCCCATCACATTATAATTAGGTATGACTTTCTCCGAGCCCATATACGTGAGGGTCACGATGGAACCATTGCGGCCTTCCATGAGCGGCGCCGCTCGCTGCGCCAAAGCAACGAAGGAATAGGCGCTCACATCCATCGCGAGATGAAATCCGGCTCGGCTTGTCTGCGTATACGGATTGGACAGGTCTTCTTTATTGGCGAAAGCGATGGCATGGACAAGGATGTCCAAGCCGCCCCACTCTTGCTTGAGCGTTGAGAAGACTTTCTCAATCTCTTCATCTTTGGTGACGTCGCAGGGCAGGATAATTTTAGAGCCGATGCCTTCGGCGAGCGGCCGAACCCGCTTCTCCAATATTTCTCCGGCAAAAGTGAAAGCCAGCTCGGCGCCCTCGGCGTGAAACGCCTCCGAGATCGCCCAGGCGATGCTGCGGTCGTTGGCCACGCCGAAAATCGCCGCTTTCTTCCCGTCCAATAACCCCATCAGTGAACCTCCGTCATCTCTACGCTGAACCCGAGCGTGCCCTCCGGTCCTTTTTACCTTTTTACTTTTTACTTTTGCCCTTTTCGATCAGTCCTCTTTGCCAAAGATATTCCTGCTCGCCGGTCTGTTTCGCGATCCAACGCGACAGCACGAAGAACAAATCGCTCAAGCGATTGACGTACTTGAGAACGTCGGGATTGACTTCCTCCTCGCGCGATAGCCGCAGGATGTCGCGCTCCGCGCGCCGGCAAACCGTTCGGGACTGGTGCAAGTAGGCGCCGACGCGACCGCCGCCGGGCAGAACAAAGGACTTGAGCGGCTCGAGATCTTCCTGGCATTTGTCCATCAGCTTCTCCAGGCGATCGATCTCGCCTTCGCTTACCCGATACATGCCTTGCTGAAAAAACTCCGCCGGGGTTGCGAGCTCGCTGCCGATATCGAAAAGCTGGTCCTGAATTTGACAGAGCACCTCGTCAAGAAATTGATGCGCCTCGCCGGCGTCAAGGCTCTCTTCGTTGAACACCCGCGCCAAGCCAACGATGGAGTTCAACTCATCGATGGCGCCGTAGGCCTCGATACGCAAGGAATCCTTCGGCACTCGTTTTCCGCCGACCAGAGCCGTCTCACCGCGGTCGCCGGTGCGCGTGTAAACTTTAGTGATGCGAATCGCCATAACCTAAACTAATTGAGAATTGAGAATGGAGAAATGATAATACGGCGGCCACTAGTCTTGGTTTTCGTTCCCATTGTCAATTATTCATTCAGTTCTTTTGTGCCCGGCTTCTCCAGATCAGGTAGGCAGGAATTCCCAGGCAGACGATGAAGAGCCCGATCAGAGACTCTTTCGGTTTTTCAGTCACCGATCCCCAAACGATCCACAGATGAACCAGTATAAAGAGCAACGGCACGATAGGATAGCCCCACAGCCGATACGGCCGCTTGATGTCAGGCTTCTTCCAGCGGAGCACGATCACCGAGCCGACGGTGAACGCGGAGAAGAGCGTGATCACCACGCTCACGTAGGTGAACAACGTGCCCCACGTGTTGGTAAGAATCAGCAGACAACTCCACAGTGCCTGCAGCATGATCGCTTTAGTCGGCGTGCCGAACGTTGGATGCACGTAGGTCAGGCGCTGAAAGAAGACGCCGTCCTTGGCCATGGCGTAGTAGATTCGCGGCCCGATCATCGTCACCACGTTGAGTGCGCCGAGAATGGAGACAGTAATGATGGCGGTAATCCACGCGGAGGTCTTGTAGCCGAACAACGCCGTGGTGGCGACTTCGGACATCCGCAGCGCGCCTTTCATCTCGGTCACGGGCACCGCGTAAATGTAAACCGCGTTGATCGCCAGATAGAGCACCATCACGATCAATACGCCGTAGAGAAGCGCGCGCGGTAAATTTTCGTCCGGATCTTTTACTTCTCCGGCGATATAGGTTACGGCGTTCCACCCGGAGTACGCGAAGATCACCGGAATGAACGCCGCGCCAAACAAGCTGAAGTTGCCGATCTTTTCCCAGTCGAAGAGCGGCTCGAAGTGGCTTGTGCTGCCTTTGCCGAAAAAGAACCCCAGAATGATGATTCCCAAGAGCGCGCCGATCTTCAAGATCGTCAAAATGTTTTGGGTGAGAGTTCCCTGCTTCACGCCCAGACAGTGGAGCCCGGACAAAAGCAGCACCACCGCCATCGAGAAAAACATGCCCACAGTGGCGTTGATCGGAATAAACGGAAGCGGAATCGAAAAAATCACATCTTGAGAGCCCAGCGCGGGGATAAAGAACGACACGAACCCATTCAAGATAACCGCAAGAAATGCGATGGCGCCGGAGAACGTCACCAGAAACGAAGACCAGCCGGAGAGAAACCCCATCAACCTGCCGTAGGCCTCGCGGATATAAATGTAGTCGCCGCCGGCGTAGGGGAAGCTCGCAGACAACTCAGCGCAAGTAAGAGCGCCGGCCAGCGCAAGCAGTCCGCCGAACAACCACACGAGCAAGACGCCGCCAGGCGTCGGCAAGGTCTCCGCGATCGCACCGGTGGAGATAAAAATTCCGGTGCCGATCATATCGCCGGCGATCACCATCACCGCCGAGAACAACCCGATTTGCCGCTTGAGTTCCTGTTGCGCCATAGCGGATAGCATTACAGATAAATCACGGACCAGGCAACTTGATCGCGCGCGTTCCGGTAGTCTTTCGGATGTAATTGGAACGAGTAAGAAATATGGTAGCCTTCTACCCAACGGATTCGATACGGCCTACAGGAGAAATCCCGGTGTTGCTGATCATAATCGTCGCCGCGCTGGCCTTATGGCCGCGAGGTCTCGCCGCCCAGGAAGCCGTCAAGCGCGATTCACACCAGATGCACCGCCTGCACAGCGATCCGAAGGCGTACATCGGCGCGCTGGAGGATCCCAAGCGCGATGCGTATCAAAAGCCGCACGAAGTGCTGACCGCGCTTAATCTGAAGGCCGGCGAAGTAATCGCCGATATCGGCGCCGGCTCAGGCTATTTCACATTCCGGATCGCCCATCATCTCGGTCCCAACGGAAAAGTTTTCGCCGTGGATGTGAGCCCGGACATGATCCGCCATATCAACCGGCGCATCCGCGACTTGAAAACAGACAACGTCGTTTCGGTCCTCGCCGATCCGGACGATCCCCTGCTGGCCGAGCAATCGATCAACCGGTTTTTCATCTGCAACGTATGGCACCACGTCGAGAACCCGACGAAGTACCTTTCAATGATGAAGAAGATGCTCAAGCCCGGCGGCGAGATCGTGATGATCGACTTTCACAAAAAGGAACTACCGTTCGGCCCGCCGCTGGAAATGAAAATCGCCCGAGAAGATCTGATCAGACAGATGGAAGCCAACGGCTTCCGGCTCATCAAAGAGCACACTTTTCTGCCGTACCAGTATTTCCTGGTGTTCGCGCCGAAATGATTGTGCTGCGGCGCAACATGCTCAATCCCTACAGTCGGTAGAACTCGCTCGCGTTCCTGTAAAGGATCGCCTCCTTGTCGTCGTCGGACAAGTCTTCATTCTCGATCAACTCATCGAGCTCATGCCGGCAGGTCTCGCTGTTCACTTCGTGCGGGAAAGTCCGACGAATACATAAACGGTTCGGCACCGACCATTTTAACCGCAGTGGCAAGCAGCGGCTCCCCGCCTTCGCAGCCGACGAAGATGCGCCGCGCTTTGATATGTCGAATGATGTATTCGCTGACTTTCTCGCCTGGCTGAAGCTTTAAATAGCCGCCCCGTAGATCGCGCATCACGTGCGATTCGTAGGAGCTGTCGAAACGCTCGAGGCAAAACAGCAGCCACGCCACCCCGCCTTCGAGAAAACCGAATTTGATCCGCGGAAATTTTTCCAGCAGGCCGTTAAAAACAATCGACGCCAAGGAAATCATCTGCCCCAACGGATGCGCGATCGCATGCACCGCGGCGTACGGGTCGAGCCCGTCCATGCCCATGCCGCCGTGCACGCCGCCGTGGATCGCAACGCAGCAGCCGAAATTGTTGGCGACCTCATATATCGAATGATGGATCTGCGACCCCAGCGGCGGGGCGTGCAGGCTGTTTGAGGGTAATACCGCGCCGCACATCCCGAGTTTGGTAACCGCACGGTCAAGCTCTTCCGCCGCGGCCGTTGGATTCAACACGGGCTGCGGCAGCAACGCCAAGCCGCGAAAACGCGGGCTCTGCTGTAGATATGTTTCGTGCAGCCAGTCGTTGTATGCGCGCGCAGCGTCGATGGCCCAATCGGGATTGACGATGTTCGACGAACCAACGCCTGCGGTGGGGTAAAGCACCGTGCTCTCGAGACCTACGTCGTCCAAAAACCCCAGCCACTCCTTCGGTCCCACTTTCCGATTGAAGGCGCCCTCGGGCATGTCCACCAGATGCGCAGCATGCAGATGATCGAAGGGTGGGAACGGATGGAACGGTTGCACACGAGCCTTCGCGCGATAGGCTTCGGGCATGCGGGCGATGATCGCCTGCCCATCTTCCGCGACATGTCCGTCGGCATCGATGATTCGTCGAGTTTTTGCCGCCATTTTCGCGCCTCCTTTTCTCCGACGTCTTTCCCCTCAAGGAAGGACTGAGAAAGGAATAGCAAAGATGACAATTCACAAGCAATGGATTTCGTGATTGCATCGATCAGTTACGCCATCATATAGAACGAGAAACGGATCCGAGGATAAATTTATGAAAATCATGGTCGTGGGTGGCAGCGGCTACATCGGCCGCCACGTGGTGAAAACTTTGGCGGCCCGGGGCGTTGATGTCGTCGCCTTCGACGTTGCGCCTGCGCCGGCGAATTGGACGCAGCCTCGCGTGCCGTTCATCCAAGGCAACATGGCCAATCTCGAAGAAGTCATGGCCGCCGTCGTCGACCACGGCGTGCAGCGGATGGTTGCACTCGGCTATTTCATGACGCCGCTGCTCGCGCCCGAGTGCCGCGACCTTCTCAATGCCGCGCGCGTGAATATCATCGGCGTGACGAATCTTTTCGAAGCCGCGCGCCTCGCCCGGCTCGATCGGGTCATCTTCGCCAGCACCGTGGGAACGTTTGGCTACCAAGATGGTTATGGGTCGGAACCGATCAACGAAAACACCGAAGCCCGCGCGCCGAAAAGCCTCTACGGTCTGATGAAGCTGCTCAACAACGGATTGGCGGAGCGCTACGCGAAAACCTTCGGCATCCAGATCGTCAAAGTTCACTCCACGGCGGTCATCGGCCCCGGCAACACGGCCTTCTCGCGCCAGATGATTCAACAGCCCGCGCTGGGCAAACCGGGCTATGCTAACTGGCCCTCTGCCGCGCCGCGCAATATCGTCGGCGTCGCCGACATCGCCGAGCTCTACGCCAAGATCGCCCTCGCCGATCAGGTGAAGCACGACGCGTACATGGGCACCGGCCCTGCACCCACCGGCCGCGAAATCGCGGACATCGTGATCAAATACTTGCCCGGCGCCGAAATCAGCTTCGACGAGAAGGCGCGGATTCCTGCCTGGAACTTCGACAACTCGCGTGCGGTGAAAGAATTCGCCTGGAAGATTCAATCGGTGGAAGAAATGATTTTGGATGAGATCAACGGAACGCGAGCAGCCGCGGGGCTTGCGCCTGTGAGTGGATGATAACGGCTGCGCTATCAAGCTTGACCATCAGCCGACCGCGGATACGAGCCGATATGATGGACATTTCGCTTCGGCTATCGTATGGGAGTTGAGACCCGAGAGAAAAGGAACCATGAGTCTCGACGACATCAAACAAGACATCGTCACCGCCAGCCATATTCTCCACCGGCAAGGCATCGCCGCGGCCTTCGGCCACGTCAGCGCGCGCATTCCCGGCACCGACACTTTCATTTTTCCGCCGCGCATGAGTCCGGCGCTGGTGCGCAAAGACAACCTGCTCGTGCTCGACGTCGACGGCAATCAGCTTTCCGGCGACGGCCGGCCGAACACCGAATTTTGGATTCATGCGAGGATTTACAAAGCCCGGCCCGATGTCCAATCCGTCTGCCACGTTCATCCGCCGAGCTGCGTCGTCTTAGGCTCGCTTGGTGAAACTATCCGCCCGCTGCACGCCTCCGGCGCAATCTTCAGAAACGACGTGCAGGTTTTCGATGCGATCACCTTGATTCGCACGCGCGAGCTCGGCGACCAAGTCGCATCGACCCTCGGCCGGCACGGCGCCATGCTCCTGCGCGGCCACGGCGTCAACGTCGCGGACAAAGATGTCCGGCGGGTGTGCGTG
Source organism: uncultured delta proteobacterium (assembly GCA_963745035.1). Lineage (GTDB taxonomy): Bacteria > Desulfobacterota > Binatia > UBA9968 > UBA9968 > DP-20. Next base: position 284,471 of record CAVUVW010000015.1, read on the forward strand.
ATGACGCTGTGGATGGAGGAGGCGGCCAATTATCAACTGCGCGCGATGGCGGCGGGAAAACCGCGTTACTTTTCGCCGGCGGAGTTGGAAGTCATCTATCCTCAGGTCGCCGGCGAAGAGGTGTCGAACCGCGCCTGGGATTATTTCAGCAGCCGGCTGGATGACTGAACGTAAGTTGAACAAGTCGCAATCTCGGGAGGAACTATGACCCTGAACCACGCAGCGCTCCGCCAGGCCGTGATCGACAGCGCAAATTTTTTAGTTCGAATCGGCGCCATTTCCATGAGTCACCACGGCAACTTCAGCGTGCGGGTGCCGAACACCGACACGATACTTCTCACCGCAACCAGCTCGTTCGATAACCTGAAACCGGAGAATCTTGCGCTGCTTGACCTCGACGGCCGCCTGATCGAAGGAGAGATCAATCCGACCAACGCCGAGATCGTGCATATGCACGCGATCGTATACAAGGAACGGCCGGCCACCGGCGCAGTGGTGCACACGCACTCCACCTACGCGACCAGCTTCGCGCTGGCAAGCCGCGCGCTCGGGTGTTCCTATGAGGCTTTGGTGCGCCAGGACATGACCGACGGCGTCCCGCTGGCGAAGTACGGCCCGCGCGGCTCCAGCGAATCGATCGCCAATATCGCCGACGCCCTGCGCGCCACGAAAAACACCAAAGCGGTGCTCTTGGAAAACCACGGCGTGCTCGCCTTCGGTAATGATCCCGCCGCCGCGGCGCGGGCGAATCTGATCGTCGAAGAAGCGGCGCAGATGGCGATCTTCGCCGAAGTGCTCGGCGGTGCGAAACCGATTCCGTCGGAGCTGCTCAAAGCGACGGTCGGTCGCAGAGACGAATTCGCCCGCGAAGGTATTCGGCGGGCGTAGTAATAACGTAGGGGCGACCGGCCGGTCGCCCCTACCGCGACAAATACTGACTACTATTCGAAAGGAACGTAACGATGGAACTCAACTCGACAGAAAAACGCAAAGCGCTCCGCGCCATGATGCAGGAATCTGTTTGCCACCTGGCGCCGAGCTGCAACGATGGCATTCAAGCCCGTTTGGTTGAATGGCTCGGCTTTCCACTCGTGCATATTTCCGGCAGCGGGCAGCACCGCGCTCTCGGCTTTGCCGACGCCGGCTTGCTCACCTTGACGGAGATGGTCAACCGCGCCCGCGAGATCTCCGATGCCGTAAATATTCCCATCGTCAGCGATGCCGAAACCGGCTACGGCAACGCCGTCAATGTGGCGCGCGCGGTTCGCGAATTCGAAAACACCGGCGTCGCCGCGCTGCACATCGAAGACCAGATGACGCCCAAACGCGCGGGCCACGAAGGATTCGACGTCGGTCTGGTGTCCAAGGCGGAGTTCGTCAACAAGATCAAAGCGGCCGTCGATACCCGGCGCGATGAAAACTTGGTGATCATCGCGCGCTCCGAAGCCAAGGATTCCTTGCAGGAACGGCTCGACCGCGACCGCTGCGTGCATCGAGGCGGGCGCCGACGCCGCTTGGGTGAGCGCGCGATCGGAAGACGACGTCAAAGCCTATGCCAAGCTGGGCAAACCGATGGTCGGCGTGCCGCCGCGGCAAGCGATGCCGGTACAGCGCTGGGGTGAGCTCGGCGGCCGGGTCGGTTGCATTCCGACCGTCCTGCAGGTCGCGGCGCTGCACGGCATGCGCCAGTGTTTGGAGGAATTGAAACGAAGCGGCACCGAAGCCGCCTATTTCAAAAACACGGCGGGTATCGAAGATACTCGTAAATGGTACGCCAACATGGGCAACGAGGAGCTGAAAGCGTTGGAAAAAAAGTACGGCTATTAAACCGTAAGGGCGGGTTTCAAACCCGCCCTACTGGAATACCCGATGAAGTTCGCCCACTTTTCTCACGTCTGGAACAAGCCGGGCATGACTGCGGCGGCGCGCTATGACCAGCTCTGGCGCGAGCTGGCGCTTGCCGACGAATCAGACTTCGACTTTGCGTTTTGTGTCGAGCACCACTTCAATCCCAACGAGAGCTGGATGCCGTCGCCGTCGATCTACTGCGCCGCAGCGGCGGCGCGCACCAAACGGCTGCGCATCGGCACAATGGGCAATGTCGTGCCGCTCTACGATCCTCTAAGGATCGTAGAGGATGCGGCGGTGCTGGACAACTTAGCGAACGGCCGGTTCGAGCTCGGTCTGGTTTCGGGCATCGTGCCGGACTTTTTCGGACCCTACCGCGCCGATTTCCAAAATCGCCGCGCACTCACTCATGAAGCGCTGCTGTTCATCAAAAAGGCGCTCTCCAGTGACGCGGCGTTTAGCTTCACAGGGGAATCGCGCCAGTATGAAAACGTCACCCTCGGAGTGAAGCCGCTACAAAAACCCCATCCGCCGATCTGGATGCACTCGCGCGACGCCGACACGCTCGCATTGCTCGCGCGTGAAGGCGTCCACACAGGTTATCTGTTCTTGGTGCCGCGCGGCGAGGTCGCGCCGCGCTATCGGGAATATTTGCGTCTGTGGAAAGAAGCGGGTCACACATATTCCCCGGACATCGGCTACTGGATTCTCGTCTATGTCGACGAGACCGACGCCAAAGCGATAGAAAAGGCGAAGTCGCAATTCGAATATTGCTTCACCCACGTCTTCGGCACCCGTGCCGACGGCGGAGTCGGCTACAAAAGGCTGGCGGAGAATCATCTCAAACGCGGTAATCCAGGCGGCGCCGAGATTGCGCTGCACTCCATCGATGTGGAATATCTCACTGCGCGCAAGCTGGCCTTCGTTGGCTCGCCGGCAAGCGTGGTCGAGCAAATCAAGAGCGCCGCGGAAGAAGGCGTGTTTAATACGGTTCTGGGCGAGTTCAATTTCGGCGCCATGGCCGAGGAAGATGTGATGCGCTCGATCCGACTTTTTAGCAGTGAAGTCATACCTGCTCTTAGAAATTTCCAGCCGTATTAGCATAGCGTGTCTGAACTCAATAATGGCTGTGCGATGCTAGACGACAAATCTCCCCTGCCCCTCTTTTCAAAAGAGGGGTTCGAGAAATTCGCCCCATGATTGACATCCCCCTTTTTTGCTAAAGGGGGATTGAGGGGATTTGCGACCTTAATGAGTACAAAACCGGCGAAGGCTCGTTTCGAAACAACGAGCATCATCTGCGAGCAAGATTCTTAATAAACCCTGAGGTCTCCAGTTCTTTCACAAGCGAGTTGTCGATGTACTTTTCCGGCGTGACGTCTTTCACTTGCTCTTTGGGCAAGAAGTCGAGAATCGCCTGCACGGCGTCCGTCCGCACGTAGGGAACCTCCTCCCAGACATTGGCGAATGATCGGTAGGCACCGCGCGCAACGTCCGGCGATATGCGGAGGTGCTTCACCAATGAGGCGATAACTAGGTCCGGTTTTTCGCGCGCGAGCTTCATCGCCTCGACAAACGCCTTCATGAAGCTCAGCACTAGCGGCCGCTCCTTTTGAAGATAGCCGCGGCCGACGATGATTGCGCCCTGCAGGAAAGGAATTCGTTGGGTTGCCAAGTCGACCAGTTCACGAAACGCCGGCCTGGGAGCCGATGCGACACCGGCGTCGACTAGACCTCGATCCAAGGAGACGAAGATTTCCGGCAGCGCGCCGTGATGGACGAATTTCGTGTCCTTTTCAGCGACGCCTGCCTTTCTCAACGCCGCTCTGGTGGTGGTGTGAGTCGCCGAGCCCGGAGCGCTGACGCCGATGTTTTTTCCCGCCAGATCGGCCATGCTTCTTATCGGCGAATCCTTCCGCGTCCAGATCGAAAGAACGACGTAGTTGCTCTGCGCGCCGACGAAGACCAGATCGCTGCCGCTGAGATTGGCGGAGATCACCGAAGGCCCGGCGAAATGTCCAAGCTCGACGGTGCCGCCGGCTAGCGCCTGGATCGGCGATGCGCCCCGGCCATGAACGATCTGAACGTCGAGGCCGTATTTTTCGTAAAGTCCGTGATCGCCGGCCAGCCAAACCGGTCCGTTCGAGGCCGTCAACGCGCTGTAAATGATTTTGATCGAGGCTTTCTTGCTCGCAGCGGGCTGAGCCTGCGCATAGCACACCAGCGCCTGCGACAGAAGAAGGTTGATCGCGAGAGCGAGCAGAACAGCTCTCACGGGTAGGGCCTGTAGATTTCCGACTCCGGCGGTATCTCCATGAGCTCGATGCTGTTGCCGTCCGGATCGGAGATGAACGCGATGCGTTGCTTGGCGCGGCCGATGAATTTTCTCTCCGGCTTGACGTTCATCTTCTCCAGATGTTCGAGGGCTTGTTCCAGATCGTCCAAAACTACGCAGAAGTGTATGTAGCCGATCGGATCCGGCGGCGACGGCAGCATGTTTTTCCCGCCGGTAAATAGCTCTATGCATTGGCCCGTGGAAAACTCCAAAAACATGAGCTCGGGCCGATCCCCCTGCGCCTCGGCGTGATATATTTTTTTGGCGCCGAAGGCATCGGCGTACCAGCGCACGCTGCGCTCGGCATCGGCTACTTTGAAAGCCACGTGTCCAAAACGAAGCCCTGCAATCGACATAGCTCTTTCTCCCTATCGCTAGTTTTGATCCTTCAACGAATAAAACTCGACGCAATTATCCCGCAGGATACGCCTTTTGACTGGCTCCGAGAGGTCTTCTCGCGCCTGGAAGCGCGGGATGTCTTTCAAAAATTCCTCGAGGGTCGGCCGCTCGTGCGGATAGTCCGATGGATAGAGAAGCTTCTTTTCCAAACCCAAGCCGACGACGTAGGGAATCAGCCTCTCCTCGAGCTCGCATGAAAAATAGATCGGACAGTTGAGAACATAGTAACTCGGCTCTTTGCTGAGCAGCGGCGCCTGCTGCGAAAGTTTCTCGAATTTTTCGTCGAGCCGTTCCATGAGATAGGGCACCCAGCCGACACCCGCCTCGAGAAATGCCATCTTCAAAGTCGGAAAGCGTACCGGCGCGCCGTCGAGAATATAGCTGGTGAAATGAATCTGCTGCGCGACCGCATGTTCCATCACCAAAATCTTGATGAATGAATCATAGAGGTCGAGCCCCAGTCCCTGACTCGAGCCGCCGTGAACCGCCAGCGGCACGTTGAGCCGTACCGCGGCTTGATACAAAGGGTCGTACATGGGATGGCCAAGTCCGCGCGACAAGCCCGCTGCGGGAATCACGCCGCCGACCATGCCTAACTCGCTGACACAGCGCTCGAGCTCTTCCGCCGCCGCCGCGATATCCTGAATCGGCAGCAACGCTACTCCCCACAGTCGTTTCGGCTCCTGCTTCAGATACTCGCCATAAAGATAGTCGTTGTAACAGCGCGCCATCACCGACGCCCATTTCGTGTCCTTGATGTGCGCCATAGCCAAGCCCATGGTCGGATAGAGCACCGAGCCGGCCACACCGGAACCATCCAAGAACGTGCGCCACTTTTGCAGACAAGGCGTAGAGTCCGGCGCTTTTCTCGTACTGCGCGGCCAGCCATCGAGCGACGGAAACAACGCGGTCAGCGCGCGCCGCCCTTCGAACGGCGGCGGCAAGTAGCGGCGCAATTCTTCGTCGGTTTCCATGACATGCCCGTCGGCATCGATGGGAGCGTAGTCGGCCATTTTTTCAACTCCTGTCACTTGCCCCAGAGGGATTTGTAAAAACCCTCGCTGATCAGCTCTTGCACGAGGCTGTTGTCATAGAACTGCTCGGCGGCGAGGTCTTTGGCTTTCGGATTCTTGACCGCTTCCTGTTCGAGCACAACCTGCACGCCCTCGCGTCTGACCAACGGGATCTTCTCGGTGAAATCCTGGGCGTATTTCAAGCTGCCTTCGAGCATGCCCGGGTCCTCGACTTTGGTATACTTAGCGAGAATCGTCTTCGCCGCATCACGCTGTTGAAACATCGCGTGGGTGGCTCGACCGAAGGCACGCAAGAATGCTTTGGCATCGCGGCGATTCTCCTTCAGATAACGGCGCGACGTCGTCAGTCCGGCGATGACAAAATAGATTCCTTCATTCGCGAGATTGGCCAAAACCCGATTGCCGCGTTGTTCGGCAACGTAGGACATGGGCGAGGAGAGCGGCGCGGCGCTGATCGCGCCGCTGCTGAGAGCCGCCGCCAGTTCCGGCATGCCGCCGGATTGAATCACCGTAACATCGCGGCCCGGTTGGAGCTTGTTTTTCTGGAGATACTCGCGGACAGCGAAGTCGGAAGACGAGCCGAGGCGGGTCACGCCGACGCGTTTCCCTTTGAGATCTTGGACACCCGCGATCTCCGGCCGCGCAATGATGTAAAAAGCCGTCGTGTTGATCACGGCGCCCATCAAGACCAAGTCGCCGCCTTGCAGGCCGCTGCTCACGACACTCGAGCTGTTGGCGGTCGAGATCACGACCTCGCGCGCGAACATCGACTGCGCCATCGTCGTGGAGCTCGGAATGTAAACGAGTTGGACGTCCAATCCTTCCTTCTTGTAGAAGCCCATCTCCTTGCCGATCCAAAACGGCAGAAACACCGACGTGACAGAGGAATAACCAACAACGGTCGTCTGCGCGGCAACGAAGTTACACGGCAACGAGCACAGCGTTACAATGAGCAGCGCGATTCTTAGGAAATGCGCCCGTCCTTTTTGTGCGCTCATCATCGCTTTTCCTTACTCTGGAGCAAAGAGATTGTCCAGGTATCCCGCGCCGCTGATCGCTTGGCTTCGGGACTTCGCCCGAATCAACGAACAAATCTTCTTTGACAGCTAATTCGTTCTGGACTATCTACGGAACAACATCGACCGTGGTGTACGAGATCGATCTAGTCATACACTGCCCGAAGGAGGATACTGAAATGAATCATCTCGCAAACTTCCACCGTTCTTTAATCGGTGCATTCTTATTGCTTCTCCTTTGCACGGTGCCCGAAGTCTCCGGCCAATCGTCGATTCTCGGTGGCGCCCAAGGACGGCAACCAAGTTATGGCGAACTGGAGAATTTTACGATTCTCTCCTACACCGATCTCGATGGCTGGGACCAAGCGGCCGAGTTTCGCATCAGCAAAGACGGCAAGCACGCCTATATTTCGAATTATCAAGGCTTCAGCATCGTCGACGTCAGCGATCCAGCTAAACCGCGCGATTATCTCCAAGGTCAAGAACCATCCCAGCGTGCAGAGCCAGTATATCGATGTGCTGGGAAATCTCTTAGTCATCAATCAGGACGGAGTGCGTGACCAAAAGACCTGGGAAGGCGGCATCCGCCTCTATGATATCAGCGATCCGGCCAAGCCGCGTGAGACTGCATTTTTCAAAACCGACGTGTCGCCGCGCCGAGGCGTCCATGGATTTTGGCTGCACGAAGATCCCAAAGCAAGGAAAGTTCGCTTTCATTGCCACCACCAAGGAAGGCTACTACGATAATATTTTGATGATCATCGACATCAACGATCCCGCCAATCCGAAAGAAGTCGCGCGCTGGTGGTTTCCCGGGCAATGGACCGCCGGAGGCGAAAAACCGGGAGAAGATTGGGTCGAGCCGGACGGCGGCCTGCGTCAAGGGCTGCCGAAAATCTGGGTCGCGCTGCACGACATCACGACTTACAAAGACCGCGCCTACCTCGCCTATCGCGACCAAGGCGTGATCATTCTGGATATCAGCGACGTGCGCAAGCCGACCATGATCAGCCAGATCAAATGGTCGCCGCCCGAAGAGGGAAACACGCACAGCATCGGCATCGTAGTTCCGTCGCACGGCGGCAGGCCCGATATCATTGTCGCCGGGGACGAGATTAGTCCGTCCCGAAAATTGTCCCTTCGGGTACATGCACATGATCGACGTCCGCAACGAGAAAAATCCGGTGCAGATTTCGACATTCAGGCTGCCCTTGAACAAGTTCTGTCCTCCTGATCGTCCCGGCCGCCGCTTTGGCATCCACGATGTCGACCGGATGATCAAAGGGGAATATCGTTTTCAGCGCCTGGGAGAATTCCGGCTTTTGGGCCGTCGACATTTCCGATCCTCACGCGCCTAAGGCCGTCGGCCATTTCGTGCCGCCGGTGTTTCGCCGAGTGAATTCGGACGCCGGCCACGCCGACGATGTTTTCGTGCACGACAACGGCTTGGTTTTCTTCAGCTCGTCCGATCCCGGCGGCGGCTTCTGGATTACGCGCTACACGCCCGGCGTAAAAGGGACGGTGTCGTGGACGCCGGATAATAAAAATGTCACCGTGAAGTATGAGAAGCGGCAGGAGAATTGATTCAAGGCGGACTGCTTCCACTACTGTCGTTCGTCTCTCTTGCTCCCAGTCGCGGCTCTTGCCGGTCATGGAATTGAAGACACCATCGACATGCTTCCCGCGGAAAGGGTGAAGCAGCTCATGGATGCCGGCGAGAAGCTTGTCTTTATCGACATGCGCCCGGCGAAGGAGTATCAGCAGAATCGATTGCCGGGAGCGCGCTCGCTGCCGATCGCCGAAGTGGCGAACCGCTTTAGTGAGATCCCGAAAAGCGGCCGCGTGGTTCTCTACTGCGACTGCAAGACCTACGACATCGCCGATCGCGCCGTGTTCCTGGAGTATCGCGGCTATCGAAATATTTTCGTCATGCCGGAAGGTTATTCGGGCTGGGTGAAGCGCGGCTATCCGATCGAAACCAAATCTCGCTGATGATTCGGTGGAGCGCCGCTCTATTCTTGTCGTTGCTAGCGCCGTCGCCGCTTTCGGCTCACGCCTATCTGGTCAAATCCGTCCCCGCCCAGCGCGCCGTGTTGTTCCGCGCGCCGGATAAGATCCAACTCTGGTTCAACGAACGCCTAGAGCCGCGCTATTCCTCGATCACGGTGAGCGACGCCGAGGGCAGGCCGGTGGACGCCGGCAAAGCCGAGGTCAACGCGCAAGATCCTAAGCAGCTCTCCGCGTCGATCAAATCCCTGCCTGCCGGCCGCTATTTCGTCAAATATCGCGTGCTCTCGGTCGACGGTCACATCGTTCAAGATCAATTTCCCTTCACCGTCAAACAATGACCGACCTTGCGGCAGTCGTTCGATTTGTTCATGTGACGGCTGCCGTGCTTTTAGCCGGTGCTTTCAGCTTCACCTTGCTCATCGCGCGGCCGGCCTTTCGGCGTGCTGGCCGATGAATCGCGCGCTGAATTCGCGGCGTTCTTGCATATTCAGTTGCGCATCGCCCGCTGGTGCTGGCTCGCGCTCGTCGCATCCGCTTTGCTTGGGCTCTGGCTGCAAACCGCCGCAGTCAGCGAGTCCGCCGATTTTCGCGGAATTCTTACTCTCCTCCGGGAAACGCAGTACGGCAACGTCTGGTCGGCGCGGCTGATCCTAGCGCTCATCTTGCCACTTATATTTCGGTTCGAGTCGAAGCGCCGCGGAAACGATGCCGGCATTCTTACCGTGGTCGGATTTATTCTAAGCGCTGCTTTGCTCGCATCGCTGGCGCTCGCAGGCCACGCCGCCGCTGCCGAAGGTAGAGCGCTGATCGCCCAGGTCTCAGTCGATGCTCTGCACCTTCTGGCCGCGGGAATCTGGCTCGGCGGTCTTCTGCCGCTTGCCCTCATGCTGCGCGAATGCAACCGCAAAAGCGCTGCTGTGACACTTGCCGTCGCCGGGGCAGCGACACAGCGTTTTTCTACTCTCGCGATGGTATGCGTCGGCACCGTAATGGTGACCGGCGCCTACAACGCGTGGACGTTGGTTGGTGGCTTTCCGCCTTTGTTTGGCACCGCTTATGGCCGGTTGCTGCTGCTGAAACTTGCTTTGCTCTTGCCACTGCTCGCTGTCGCGGCCGTGAATCGCTTGCGGTTTAAGCCGAAAGTCGTCGAAGCAAGTTCCTATCAAAGCAACTCAACGCTCGTGAGAAAACTCATCCACAACGTCTTTCTGGAAACAAGTCTCGGCGTCGGCATTTTGCTTATCGTCGGCTATATGGGTGTCACGCCGCCGGCGCGTCACGTCCAAGTGGACTGGCCGTTTTCAACGCGCTGGGATTGGAGCGTGCTGGACAAAGCGCCCAAGGCCCAAGCAGAAGTCGAGCGCGGTATTGTTTGGGCGGCGATCGGCGGCGTCGCCCTGATAACCACTCTGGTGCGGCGCCGTCGTCGGATCGTGACGGCTGTCATTGGACTCGGCGCGTTAGCGTACGCCGGCCGCGTGGCGGTCGATGCGGTTTCCACCGACGCTTATCCGACCACCTACAAGCGTCCGGCCGTGGCCTATCAAGCGATCTCCGTCGCCAACGGCAAGCAGCTTTACGAGGATACCAGCTGCGTCTCCTGCCACGGACCGGCCGGCTATGGCGACGGACCACTGGCGGAGGAGTTGCGCCCCAAACCCGCCGATCTCACCGCGCCTCACGCCAACACGCACACCGCCGGCGATCTTTTTTGGTGGGTCAGCCATGGCGTCAAAAATACCTCGATGCCGGGCTTCGAGCAGAGCCTCGGCGAAGAGGAGCGCTGGGATCTGATCAATTTCATGCGCGCGCTATCGACCGGCGACCGCGCGCGCTCCCTCGCGCCGGTCATCGAGAACGAGCCCTGGCTCATCGCGCCGGATTTCACTTACGTGACGAATGCCGGTGAAGCCAAGACGCTCCGAGATCACCGGGGCGCCAGAATCGTCCTGCTGATCTTGCTCGATGTGAAAGCAACGGAGCAGCGTCTGAAGGAGCTCGTTGGCGCCTTACCCGCCCTCCGATCGGGAAATGTCGAGGTGATCGTAATTCCCAATCTCATCGACCTGCAAAACGTAGCCGATCGCCTGCCGGGACTCATCGTCAGCGAAGGCATCCGGGAAATCTCCGAAACCTACAAGCTGTTCGCTCGCTCCTTCTCCGATGAAGGCCTGGTCAGCGGCACGCGCCATGTGGAATTTCTGATCGACAAACAAGGCTACATCCGCGCCCGCTGGCTGCCGGCGGAGAACGAAGGCTGGAAGAGGATTGAGATCTTACTCAAGCAAATCGATCTGCTGCGCAAGGAAAGACCTCGCGCTCCCGCGCCCGATGAGCATGTGCATTAGCCTTCGATCGATCTTGATGAGCGAACCCGCGGAGGTAAGAAGAACGTTTGACAGGCAGCCGTCAATCGAGCAGCTTTCTCGTATCCAGGTGAATAAACCGCGCGCCGCGGTCTTTGGCGCGCTCGACCATGTCCTCGGTGCCGCCCGGCCCGTCACCGGTGGCGCCGTTCCACAATGCGATCAGGGTAAGATGATCCTGCGACAGGGCTAGCGCGTTGTGAAGCATCCACAAATTGGACCGCTGCCAAATGTTGTAATTCTTTTTCGCTCGCAACCAGCGCGGCAATCGATCCGAATCGGCGAGGATTCTTGGCGTGAGCTTTTCATAGAGCCGGTTGAATCGCTCGACCCACTCCGGCCCGCTGTCCGCCACCGAGGCCTTGATGTAGTCTTTTTTCGGCAACACCAGATACATCTCGCTCGGAATCTTCAACTCCTCGCACACTTCGTGAAAAAGAATATCGCCGCCGGACGCGCCGCCGGTCAGGCCCACCAGCTTGCCATCGGTCTTTTCCTTCTCCCTGCTCACAGCGTCCAAAATCATTGCCCTGGCCTGTTTTTCCTTGGCGGCGGGAAAGCGCGGCGTGGAACGGTTCGGTCCGTCGATACGATGTCCCGTAAACAGGATTACCCGCGGCGGAGGCTCTTTCGAGTAGCCGACGACCGGCGCAATCTGGTCCAGCCCTGCCTGGATATTGTCTTTCAAAACACCGAGACGCTGATAGAGCAGTAGCTGCCGTCGCACCGCGTCGCGCGCCTGCTCGGAGACGTCCGCCAGCGCCTTTCTATACGCTTGCCCCACGCGATTGGGGCGGCTCGACGTCAAGCAGAGCAGGTCGGCCGCGCTAATATCCGCCCATGCATCGGTCTTGCCTGTTCGCTGTAGCGCAAACTGCTTAGACTCGACGGCCAATCTGACGCCGGAAGCAAGATCGCCGCGTAGCTCTTTCAACGCGCGCAGTCTCTGCGCCGCTTCGTCCTTGGAGTCGAAATTGTCTTCCCAGGTCGCCGGCTGGGCTTGAGCCAGCTCCGTCAACATGGTCACCATCGCCAGGGCGTTTAAACCGGAATAAAAATGATTCCGGTCTTCGATGAAGCCTCGACGGTAAAGTTCCAAAGATTGCTCGACGAAGGGCGATGTGAGCGCGGCTTTCTGTGCCTCTTCGACCGGCGCGATCGCGGCCCAACTCCGCTCCCAGTGGTTCTTTGCGTTGCGTCCCATCAGAGCGCGGATCTCCGCCCGTTCGGCGGCTGAGCTTCCCCTGCTCTGCAGCGCGCGCTCCACCGCCTGGTCCGAGCTCACCGAGTCGCCGAGCCTTTGAAAGATCGTGGCGAGCAGCGTGTTCGCCTCGACGTCCATGTCGTCGTAATCGCGCACGGCTTGCCACGTGACCTTCGCGCCTGCCCAATCTTTCAAGGCAAATTGCCCATGGCCGACCAGACGCAGGCCGGTGGCGCGCCAATCAAAGTCGTCGATCTCCGCGGCCAAGAGCTGCAGGTCGCCGCCATGGTTCGCCGCCTCGGCCCGCTCGATTTCCTCGCGAAAATCCGCCGGCACGGCGATCACGGTATCCGGGTCCGCCGGTTGCAGGTTAGGCAGCAATTGATACACCGGGCTGTCGGCGTTTTGGGAATCCAACGTCAGTTTGAGCGCCGCCGCCAGAAGGTCCAGAGCCCCGCGCGGGTCGTTGGCATCATAGGCCAGATACCTGTCCGTCTTGAGGTCGAAAGGTACGTCGCTTTCGTTCGCCGCGCTCGACTTGATCAGAAACGTCCGTTTGTCGCGCAGCGCATGGCGAATGCCCAGCTCATAGAAAACATTGGCGTTGTGAATCGAGATATCGGCAATCACCAGATCGGCGATGAGCAGCTGCTCGAACATGTCGGTGCGGATGTTTCCTTGCTGAAGAAATTCGCCCGTGGTTCCTCCGGTGAGCCCGGCCTGTTCCATCGCCGGGCGAATCAACTCTCCTTCCACTTTGTCAAAATCGATACCGCCTTTGGCGCCGAAGGGCCGCACGATAAATACGTTCAGCATGGATTTCCCGTCTTGACCGGAACACTTTTCCGCAAGGCTCAAGTCTAGCGTTCTCGGGCGGTGCCCGACAAGCGCAATCTTTGCGATCGCCTTGACGTTGCGCATCTCGGGCGGCTATAAGCGGCGAGCACAACAAGTAAACCCTGGGTATGAAAGATTCCGGCCACAGGAGGTCGCTTATGCGCTTCAAAGAAGCAACGATTGATCGCCGCATGTTTCTGACAAAAAGCGCGGCCTTCGGCCTGGGCCTGTGCGCTCCGCTACCATTCACCGGACAGGCTTCGGCCGCCTCCCGCGACCGCGTCGTGGTTTTTCAGGGCGTCGGCTTGGATTCGCTCCATCCCTACGCCTACAGCGGCGGCGGCATCAGCGGCATCTGGCAGCACGTCATCGAGCCGCTGATCGAGATGGATTTTTCGCGCAACGAGTACGCCGGCGTATTGGCCGAATCGTGGGAGTTTCAAGGTCGCAAATGGATTTTTCGCCTGCGAAAAAACGTGCGCTTCCACGACGGCTCGCCGTTTACCTCGAAGGATGTGCTGTTCTCGCTCGACCGCATGGTCAACGACAAAAAGAGCCTGCAGGCGTCCAACTTTATAGAAGTCACCGGCGTCGAGGCGCCGGACGAGCACACCGTGGTGATCTCGACCAAACAACCCAGCGCGGTCCTGCTGGAGCGGTTGAACAACCGTTTTATCGTCAGCCAGTCGGCGGTCGAGAAGAACAACAACCAGCTCGACAATTATAAAATCGGCACGGGAGCATACAAAATCACGAGCTGGCAAAGAGACGGCCTGTTGGTGCTGGCACGCAACGACGATTATTGGCGCGCCAAACCGGAGATCAAGGAAGCGATCTTCAAGACCGTAAAGGAAGAGGCGGCGCGCGTCTCCGGCCTGCTCGCCGGCCAGGCGGATGTCATCAGCAATCTGCCCATCGAAGAGATTCCCCGTGTCGCCAAGCACCCGCGCACGCGCGTGGAAAAAGTTCCCGGCTACCGCATGTATTTTTTGGCGATGAACGTCACCCACAAGCCATTCGACAACAAGCTCGTGCGCCAGGCGTTCAACTATTCCATCGACCCGGTCGTGATCCTGAAACATATCTATGAAGGCAACGGCTACGTCTTGAACGGCCCGCTGAGCTCCAACATGGTCGGCTACGATCCGGCGATCAAGCGCTACCCGTTCGACCCGAAAAAAGCCCGCGAGTTGCTCACCCAGGCCGGCTTTCCCAACGGTTTGGAAGTTAAGCTCCACTTGGCCCCCGATCGTCACCTCAAGGGCAAGGAAGTCTGCCAGGTAATCGCGCGCCAGCTCAACGAGAGCGGCATTAAGGTCGAATTGACGCCCCAGGAGTATCCGATTTACTGGGGCCGGGACGGCGTCAACGGCGGCAAGCTGCGCTTTCTATTATGCCGGCAGATCAGCTTATGACGCGGACACCTTCTACGATCAGTATTTTCACACCGGCGTCACCAAGCGCACCGGCTACAGCAATCCCGATCTCGACAAGCTCATCGAGGAAGAACAGCGCACCGGCGATGCGAAAAAGCGCTTGGCGGTCCTGCAGCAGGCGGGGCGGATCATCATGGAGGAGGCGCCGATCGTGCCGCTCTACACTCTGGCGGAGATTTATGGCGTGGCGCGAAACATCGTCTGGAAGGGCAACCCGAATAACGAGATCATCGTCTCGGATATGAAGATCAAGGTTTAGATCGGCTAAAGAAATATTCGAGCAGCGCGCGGCCGAAGCGCGACGCGTGAATGCCGTGGGCGGCGAAATCATCGGCAAAGGCATCCAACGCCCAGCGCGCCGCATCTCGATACCGCGCATCGCCCGAAGCACGCCAAAGTCGTAGTAAAGAAGATTGCGGCCGCGCCGTTTTGATCCAAATCGGTCAGACGGAAATTTCCGTAAGGCCGATCTCTCCGCCGCTGCAAATCGAAATAACCGCCTGCGGGATTTCTTAGCCGCGCGCTGATGAAATCCGCCAGTTCGCGCGCGCGCTCGAGATATCGCATCGCCGCCGGCGAAATATGCTTGAACCAGCGCGGTGCCCACTTGCGCTTGATCTTCGAGCAGCCCGGGCACCGGGGTGCGCCATCGTGATAGTGAAACATCCCTTGCGCCGGGCGTGCGGCAGCAACTCCAAAGAAACTCGAGAACGCTTAACGCCCGCTCGTTGCAATCGGGACGACCCAAAAGCGTCGCGGCGTCGAGATATGCGCTAACCGCCTGAGCGTTGGCGTCGCTGTAAATGCACTCGTCGATGATGGTAAAAAATTCTTCGGTGGAAGAGCTTCCGGCGCCTTCGCGGCGCAAAAAATCTTCGCAGCCGAAGAAGATGCCGCGCTGGGAGTCAAAAAGTTTGTTATTCAGATAGTCGATGATCTCTTCGGCCATATGGGCCGTATTCGGCCCGCCCGGTCAGGCGAAACACTTGGAGACAATTCGGCAGCAGGCCCGCATGCTCGCCCAAAAGCTTTTCGCGATGCGGCTGGCTCCAATCCGCCCCGCTCGTCGTGCGAAAATAGCCGCCTTCCTTCGCATCGTGAATTTGACCTTCGCGCATACCGTCGAGCGTCCGGCAAGCATGCTCGAGATATGCGACCTCTCGCGTCGCCTCGTAGAGGGCAAGCAAAAAATCGTTTGCGGCCGGATGAATAAATTTTTGACCCTGCCCATAGCCGCCGTGAATGCCATCGGCCTGGCCCATGATCGAGCGCGTAATCTCAGTCAAGCATTTCCGCATGGGAGCGCTTGCGCTCTCGCGCCGACGTTGCTGGTCGTTGCAGAAGGCGCTGCCGTCAGACGCTGTTCGAGGTTTTTCGCCTGATAACTCATGTAGACATTGAGCAACAAGTCCTTGAATTCCTCGACGGCAAGGTAGTTTGTCGCGGCAAGCAGCTCGCCGCCGGGAGTGAAAAACGCGATGTCGGCCAGCCGTTCAGATTATAGCGCGCGTCGATGTCGGGCCGCGTGGCGTTTTCGACTCGAAGCGCAATGAAGTAAGCATTCAGCAGACGCCATGTTTTCGCGGTCAGAAAGCGCGCCTTCATCCATGCGCTGGCAATAGCGGCACCAAAACGCCGACAAGAAAAGCATCACCGGCTTGTCTTGCTCGCGCGCGCGCTTTGAGAGCGTCGTCCTCCCATTCGAACCAGCGGATGAGATGAGCAAGATTTGGATTAGGCGAAAACCGCAGCATGAGTGAATCCGGTACCCTGCATTCTTAATACTCAATATCACCCTTTTGCATCCAGGAAAAACCAGCCCCCACATTTGAACTACAGCAAACTGCGGCAGGCTCAGAAAAGTAATCGATAACCGGGCCGCTGCCATCTCGAACAAGAGAGAGACTATTCAATACAGCGTGCCGCGCTTCGAACCTCGTGCGTTGACAAGCTTCTCCGCCAAGGCATAAGATTCCGTACTTGGCGGCGCTTCACGCTTTCGGAGAGAATCATGCAACTGACCTTGGCCAATCATCCGATCACAAACATGCGCTTCGGCGCGCCGGCGCGCCTCGAAGGCACCGATCTGGTCGTCGATGCCGACGAGCTGCGCCGTATCGTGCTCGACGACGATGCCGTCGTCAGCGTCGACTTCGAAATCGTTCGTCCGGGCGAGAGCTGCCGCGCCGGGCCGATCTTCGATGTGATTGAACCGCGAGCCAAGGAGCCCGGCTACGGCGCCGATTTCCCCGGCATTTTGGGCGCGCCGCTTACGGCGGGAATGGGCACGACACATGTTCTAAGCGGCGCGGCGGTATCGGTGCTCGCGGAAATCTCCCCGATCTTACGAGAAGCGCCACCGGGCGCGTTCTCGAAATGAGCGGCGCTCCGGCTGAGGCGAGCGCCGTATTCCGCGCTCACGCACCTGCTCGTGATTCCGCACACCAAACCAGATTTGCCGCGCCAAGCGATTGAAAAAGCTTATCGCATCGCCGGCATTCGAGTCGCGGTGCGCTGTCGCGCGACTCGCTCTAAGACCGCGCCGCGGATCGCGGCACCAGTTCGAGCCGGTCGGGCCGGCGCGGCAAGCCGCGCAGGTCTGCCGCGCGTCGCCTACATCGGACAGATTTTTTCCCGCCAGCGCAAACCCGCCGTCGACGAGCCGATTCTTTACGGCGCCAATACCGACGGCATGCTGCCGATCATGCTCCATCCCGATGAATGGCTCGACGGCGCCATCGTGCCGTCGCTGCATTCATGGTTCGGCGGCACGGAAACTTATTTCTATCAGAATCATCCGATCATTCTCGATCTCTATCGGCGCCATCAGGCGCGCGAAATAAATTTCGTCGGCACGGTCGCCACCATCGCCGGCTCGGACAATTTCGACCGCGAGCGCCACTGCAAGGCGGCCGCCAATCTGGTGAAATGGAATTTGCAAGCCGACGGCGCGGTGCTGTCCAAATACGGCGGCGGCTTGCCCCACGCCGATCTGGCGGAAACTGCGCGTCTGCTCGAAGACATGGGCGATAAAAACGGCGGTGATGGTTTCCGACGTGTCGCGCGACCGGCGAGTCGAGTCGGCGCTGCTTTTCAATGTCCCGGAAGTCAACGCCATCGTCTACAACGGCGGCAACGGCACGTATTGGGAAGTGCCAAAAGTGGATCGCGTCGTCGCCGCGACCGCGGAATTTACCGAACTGCTGGCCGGCCCAATGAAGATCGACGCGGCCAATATCGTCGGCGTAACCAACCAGCAAGGCGCATCGAAAATGAGAGCATTGGTGTACTAGAAGGCCACGAGGCGAAAGGCGTGAGGCGTGAGTGAGGATTCATACTCATGCCTCGCGCCTCAAGCCTCATGCCTTGAGGAGCTTCCATGCGAGTCGCACATTACTTGAATCAGTTCTTCGGCGGCGTCGGCGCTGAGGAGCATGCCGGCAAGGGTTTGGAGATCCACGACGGCGCGGTCGGGCCCGGCCGGCTGCTGGAACAGTTGCTCGGCGGCAGACGCGCGCGTCGCATTGACTTTTGTCTGCGGCGATAATTTCGCGGTCGAAAATCAAGATGAGTTGACCGCCGCCGTGCTGGAAAGGCTCCGCGCCGCGAGCATTGATCTGTTCGTCGCCGGTCCATGCTTCGATGCCGGACGCTACGGCATGGCGGCCGGCGCGCTTTGCCGCGCCGTGCAAAGCGAACTCAAGATTCCCGTAATCACCGCGATGAGCGAAGAAAATCCCGGCGTCGATCTCCACCGCGACGCGCTCTACATCATCGACTCGGGAACGAATGCGGCAAAAATGCGCGACGTGCTCGGCAAGATGGCCGAGCTCTCGGCCAGAAACTTGTCGCCAACGCGCCGATCGGTTTGCCCGGCCGAGGAAGGCTATTTGCGGCGCGGTTGGCTGCGCGATCAACTGGTCGAAAAAACCGCGGCGACCCGGCTCGTCGACATGCTGCTTGGCGAAAATGAGCGGCGCGCCGTTCGAATCCGAAATGCCGGCCACGTCGTTCGCGCCCGTGCCGATACCGGCGGCGATGCAGGATCTATCGAAAGCCAAGGTGATGTTGATCACCGACGGCGGCCTGGTTCCCAAGGGCAATCCGGATCGGATCGAGGGCACCGCCGCGACGCGTTGGGGCGCTTACAACATCGAAGGCCGCGACGATCTGCGCGGCGAAGAATACGAAGTTTCCCACGGCGGCTACGACACGCGATTTGTTCAGGAAGATCCCGATCGGCTGGTTCCGCTCGACGCCATGCGCGAGATGGAAAAGAACGGCGTCATCGGTAAGCTCCACGATGAATTCATTTCCACCTGCGGCCGCTCCAATCCGCTGTCGAATACGCGCCGGCTCGGCCGGGAGATCGCCGACAAGATCAAGAAGGACGGCGTCGACGCGGTCATCCTTACGTCGACGTGAGGTACCAGCACTCGCAGCGGCGCTGCGATCACGACCGAGCTGGAGAAGGCGGGCATTCCCGGTCGTGCAAATCACCTCCGCCCTGCCGATTGCCAAAATGGTCGGCTCCAACCGGGTGGTTCTCGGCGACCGGCATCGTCCACGTGACCGGCGACGCCAAGCTTCCGCCCGCCGACGAAAAGGACCTGCGGCGAAAGTTCGTCCAGCAAGCGCTCGACGCGCTGCAGTCCGACAAGACACAGTAGCCGCTCCTCGTTCTGAACGAGCTTCCCGGGATTGGCGTGAGGCGGGCAACGGGGCTTGCGTCAGCGTCAACCCTTGATTGCTCGCCTGCAGGTCACGCCGCGCTCTACACAAACGGTGAATTTATCGTTAGAATCTTCTCGGCCTGCAGTTTTTATTTATGGATGCGTCAAAAACCAAGTTTCTCTTGCTTGGCCTGGGCGTCGTCGGTCTGGGCATCGTCCTGGGCACCGCCCTTTGGCTCAGAGTCGGGGCGCCGCAGGGACCGTGGGGCCACGCTTCGGGCAACTCGGCTGAGAGTCTCGAACAGTATGGCGCGGTGCCCGATTTCGCATTGACGGAAAGAAACGGCAATGCCGTCGGCCTCGACGAGCTGCGCGGCAAGATTTGGATCGCGGATTTTATCTACACGACCTGCACGGACACCTGCCCATTGCAGACCGCGATGATGGCCAAGCTCCAGCAAGAATATGCCCACAAGCCTGAGGTACAGTTCGTTTCGTTTACGGTCGACCCGGAGCGGGACACGCCGGAAGTGCTGACGGCTTACGGCGCCAAACACCAAGCCGACGCCGCGCGCTGGTATTTCTTGACCGGCCGGCGCGATCGCATCATGCGCTTGATCCAGGATGGGTTTCACCTGGCGGTGGCGGCGCTGCCGGTCGATGCCGCGCCCGGCGGCATGATCCCGCACAGTCCGCGCTTTGTCTTGGTCGACAAGCAATCCCGCATCCGCGGCTACTATGACAGCCGCGACCTCGAGGCATTCGCGCGCCTCAAGAACCACATCGATACTTTGTTGAAGGGGTAGATAGAGATGGCCAACGAGAAAAGCAAGAAAGGCAAGCAACCGGCTGCCGCGGGACTCGTGCGCGAGGGGCCGAACTGGCCGCTGTTTGTGCTGGCGGTTCTCGGCATGGCCTTGTCGGGATATCTCACGTTTTCCGCGTGGCAAGGAGACCGCGCCGCGTTCTGCGCCGAAGGAGCCGGCTGTGATGTCGTGCTCAGCAGCCGCTGGGCGACGCTCCTAGGCATGCCGACCTCATTCTGGGGTTTTCTAACTTACGCGCTGCTCGGCGCCGTCGCGTGGAATCGCGATGCCGCCAATCAATGGCGCTGGGCTTGGGTGATTTCCCTGTTCGGTCTGTTTTTCAGTCTGTATTTAACCGGCGTCTCGTTTTTGTCATTGCAGGCAGCCTGCCCCTACTGCCTGGGTTCGCTCGGGCTGATGACGGCTATTTTTCTTCTGACGACGTTGCAGCGACCGAAGAACTTGCCGAAGTTTTCCTGGGGACCGTTCCTGGGAAAAAGCGTCGGTGCCGCGGCGCTCGTCATGATCGCGCTGCATCTGCACTACGCCGGCTACCTGGGCAGCGCTCCCAAACCCGAGGACCCCTGGATTCGCGCCTTGGCGGAGCATCTGTCCAAGACCGACGTGAAGTTTTACGGCGCCTCGTGGTGCCCTCACTGCACCGAGCAGAAACACCTCTTTGGCAGCTCGGAAAAGCGCATCCCTTATGTCGAATGCAGCCCGGGTGGATCCAAGGGACCCCAGGCGCCGGCTTGCAAGGAGAAAAATATTCAGAGCTATCCGACCTGGATCATCAACGGACAGCGCTATACCGGCATCCAGCCGTTGGATGCGCTCGCGCGGTTCAGCAACTTTCAATATCAAGGAGACAAACGATGATCGCGCTCCGGATGCAACAAAGCGGTGGCGCCGCTCTCGTGAGCTTGGCGCTGACAATTTTTTCGATCGGACCGGCGCACGCGGATCCTTCCAAATATCCGGCCTTCGCCCAGCAGTCGCTGCCGCAAGATATCAAGCCGGAATTTATCGGCATCGAGGATCTCGTCAAAGAGATCCAGGCGGGCGCCAAGCCGGTGATCATCGACGTGCGCACGGTCGAAGAATTTCACGAGGTGCATATTTTGGGCGCGGTTTCCGCCCCGCTCGCGGAGTTCAAGGATTATGTGAAGAGCATTCCGCGCGATCGCCCGGTCGTGCTCTATTGAGCTTGCCCCCATCACCTGGCCAGTCTGGCCTACGGCATGCTCTACGAAAACGGTTATCGCAACATGAAGATCCTCGACGAAGGAATCGTCGGATGGTACCAAAAGCGCTATCCGATGGAAGGGACCAAAACGCCCCGCTCCTGAGCTATGGCCGCTAAGAACGCCGTGATCCTGCTGAGCGGCGGCATCGACTCCGCCACCGCCGCCGCCGTCGCGAAACGGGACGGCTACGATCTGCATGCGTTGACCTTCCACTACGGCCAGCGCCACGAGCGGGAGATCGAGTGCGCCGGGAAAATTGCCGCATTCTTGGGGGCAAAAACACAAAAGGTCATGCGCTTCGACTTGCGAGCGATCGGCGGCTCCGCTCTCACCGACGACATCGCGGTGCCCAAGGAACGGAGCGAGGACGAGATCGCGGCCGGCGTGCCGATGACCTACGTGCCGGCGCGCAACACCATCTTTCTGTCGTTCGCATTGGCGCTCGCCGAGCGCATCGGCTCCCAGGATATTTTTTTCGGCGCCAACCAATTGGACTACAGCGGCTATCCGGATTGCCGCGACGAATACATCCGGGCGTTTGAAAAAATGGCGAATCTGGCCACCAAGGCCGGAGTGGAGGGCAAGAGCCGGATGAGCGTTCACGCGCCGCTACTGCAAATGACCAAGGCGGAGATCGTCAAGCTCGGTGATTCCCTCGGTCTTGACTTCGGTTTGACCTGGAGCTGCTACGATCCGCGACCGGGCGGGCGGGCGTGCGGCCAGTGCGACAGCTGCCGGCTCCGGCTGAAGGGCTTCCGCGAAGCCGGCCGCAGTCGATCCGCTCGCCTACGCCGAAGACTGAAGTGTTTGTCCATGTTGTCCACTCCGTTCACCGCCGAATTTCTCAGTCAGCTCGAAGCGCTGCGCTTGCGCACGCGAAAGGAATTTCTCGGCAGCCACCCGGGCAGCTACTCTTCACCGCGGCGCGGCACGAGCTTGGAGTTTTCCGACTATCGCCGCTACTCTCCCGGCGACGATCTGCGCTACATCGATTGGGGCATCTACGCGCGCAGCGACCGGCTGTTCATCAAAGTTTTTCGCCAGGAAGTCGATCTCTTCGCCTACGTCTTCATCGACACCAGCGCGTCGATGGCGTTTCCCTCGCGCGCGGAGAAATTCTTGCCCGCAAGCCATGTCGCGCTGGCGCTTTCCTACGTGGTCCTGGCCAATCACGATCACGTCAAGCTGCATTTGCTCCAAAACACGAGCAACACCGCGTCCCAGTTCTATCGCGGCCGGCGGCGCATGCGCGATTGCGTGGAATTTGCCACCTCCGCTGCCCCGGGCGGATCGCTGGATCTGGCGTTCGCGTTGAGCGAACATCTCCAGCGGGTGCGCCGGCCCGGCAAGGCCATTCTGATTTCCGATTTCCTGATGCCGGCGGCGTCTTACCAGCAGGGACTCAACCTGCTGCGCGCGTCGAATCTCGATGTGGTGGCGATTCAGGTGCTGTCGCGCCACGAAGTCGATCCGCCCTTTCCCAACGGCAGCGTGGCGTTGATCGACAGCGAAAGTCAAAATGAGATCAAGCATCAGTGGAGCGCGGCGGCGCGGCGCGAATACCAGGCGAGGCTCGCCCATCATAACTTGGAGATTCGCAGTTTCTGCCACCAGAGCGGCATGCACTATTCGCTCTACGTGACCGATCGCGATCTCGGCGATTTTGTCTTCGCCACCTTGCCGGCCATCGGCCTGTTCAAATAGTCATGGAGTTTCTCAACCCTGCCGCCCTGCTCGGGCTGCTCGCCCTGCCGCTGCTGCTGATTCCTTACCTGGTAAGGCGCAAGCCGCGCCGCATGGTATTTTCAAGTCTCCTGCTTTTTCTCGAGGGCGGCACCCGCGCCAGCCGCCCTCTCGGACGCATCAATCTGCCGCCGCTGTTTTTTCTCCAGCTGCTGCTGCTGGCGCTGCTGATCTTGGCGCTGAGCGAGCCGGTCTTTTCGGTCCGGCCGACCAACGTCGCCTTGGTCCTGGACAACTCGGCGAGCATGCAAGCCGTGGAAGACGGCAAAGCCAGATTCGATCTCGCCAAAGAAAAACTCGGCGCCGTCGCCGGCGAGCTCAGCCCGTCCGGGTTGATCGATCTCTACCTGACCGTGCCGCAACTGGCGAAATTCAATCGCGACCCGTGGAGCCCGGCCCAGGCGCTCGACGCTGTGGGCAAGCTCGGCGCCTATGACCTGGGCGATGCGCCGATCGACTATGATCAGGCCTTGAACCAATTGGTCCGCGAGCAAAAGTACCAGCGCGTTTATTTATTCACCGACCATCCCGCGGCCGAGCAAAGCGCGACAATTCGAGTCGTTTCCATCGGCCGGCCGCGCGCGAATCTCGCCGTCACCGGCTTTGAGGTTCACCGCAGCTCGCTCGTCGACGCGCGCATGGAGGCAAGCGCGGCCGTGGCCAACTTCTCCGGCCGTGACGAAAAGATTCAGGTTGTGCTCAAGGCCGGCGACGCCACGTTGGCCAGTCGGGAGATCGCCGTTCCCGCCGACAAGACCTCGACGGTGAATTTTGCCGGGTTTGCGGAGCGGCCGTACTACGAAATCGAGATCGGCGCGCGCGATGCCTTGGCCCTCGACAATCGCCGTTTCGCCGTCGCTCCCAGATCGCGCAGCCTGCGCATCCTCGCAGTCACTCCGCGTCCCCAGGCCGCCGCGAGCCTCAAGACCATTCAAGGCGTCAGCGTGGACACGGCGGCCCCCGCCGAATACGGCAACGTCGTCCGCGGCGGGCATGATCTTGAGATTTTCCATTACTCGTCGCCCGCGCGCCTGCCGGAAAGCCCCGCGCTGTTTATTTTGCCGCCGGAGAACAGCTCGCTGGTCGATTTGGGCGCGCCGATGTCAAAGCCCCAGATTTCCGGTTGGCGCGAGCCGCACCGGCTCACCCGTTACGTGAATTTCAGCCTGCTCCGACCGACTTACGCCCGGCCGTTGCGGCCGCAAACCGCCGGCCAGGTGATCCTCGAAGGTCCGGGCGGCGCGCTCGCCTTCGCCGTCGAGCAGCGCGGCATCCGCTATCTCACCCTCGGATTCGATCCCCTGCCGTATCTCGGGCCGCGACAATTTGCCGATGTCGATCTTTACCCTCAACCTTCTCGATTGGTTCTTCGAGAGCGCCGGGGCGCGGGCTCAGGCGACCGGAGAACCGATTCCGCTCGGCTCCGTCGAGCCGGGCGACTCGCTCACGACTCCCGCGGGTCAAGACGTCGGCCTCAAGCGCGGCGCCGGCTATTTCCAGCCCACCTTTCAGCAGGGAATTTATCGGCGCAGCCGGGCCGGCGTAAGCGACCTATTCGCCCGCAACTTGGGGGCTATCGGCGAATCGGACCTGCGCCACACCACGCCCATCGAGTTGCGCGGCCAGGCGGCGGCCGCCGCCAGCGCCTCGACGCTGTTTTCCTTCTGGCCCTACCTCGTGCTCGCTTCGCTGCTGCTTTTCATGCTTGAATGGTTTCTCTACCCGCGCTCGCCGCCGGCGCTGTCTGGAGCGCGCCGGGGCTGGCGGCAGATGGTGGCGCGCCGATGACTGCGATGTTCGCGGATATCGTTTTCGCCAAACCGGCCTTTCTCTGGCTGCTTGTGCTCCTGCCGCTGCTTTGGCTGCGCGCGCGCCAGCGCCGTTTCGCGGTGGTGATCGCCCGCACTTTGATCCTCGCCCTGGTGATTCTCACTCTCGCCGATCCGCAGTCGGCGAGCCAACATTCGCGCCGCCAGGAGCGCGTCTTCGCCTTCGATGCCTCCGACAGTATTCCCGCTTCGGTGCGGCAGTGGATGAAAAACTCACGCAACGGTCTGTCGGCGCCCGGCAGTGGCGATCGCGTTTTCATCTTCGGCTCGAGCGCGGCCGAGGTCGCCGATTGGAGCGCACACCTCGACGGCGACCGATCGAAGGCAGTCGCGATCCAACCCGGGAAAACCAACCTTGAGAGTGTGTTGCAGGCTGTCTTGGCGCTGCCGCCGGCGCCGCGCAATCTTTACCTGTTCACCGACGGGTGGGAAACCGAAGGAAATATCGAACGGGTGCTGCCGGCGGTGGCCGCGGCGGGGATCAGAATTCATCCGATAGTACCGGCCGGCCGGCCGGCGATTCCAAATATTGCCGTGACCAAGCTGCTGGCGCCGACCCAGGGCAGCAGCGGCGAGAGCCTGAACCTCAAAGTCGTGGTCGAGAATCAAAGCGACCAGCCGATCGATGGGACATTGGCGCTGGCGCGCAACGGCCAGACATTCAAGACCGAGACGGTCAAGGTGGATCCGGGAAGCCAGGTTTTTTCCTTTCAGACTACGCCGGCGGAAGGCGCTTTGACTTCTTTTCAGGCGGCGTTTACTCCGCGCCAAGCCAACCTCGACAGCTACCCGGCCGACAACCGCGCTTTGGCGTGGGTTTCGGTGCGCGCCAAAGCCAAAGTTCTGCTGATTAACGGTGCGAGCGGCGCCGGCCGCCACTTGGAAGAAATTCTCAAACGGCAGGGTCTCGACGTCACCGTGCGCGCGCCTGAGAACTCGCCGGCTCCCACCGGTTATAAAGTTGTCATTTTTAATAACGCCGAGCGCGACAAGTTTTCTTCCGCTTATCTCGCGGCGGTGGAAAAGCACGTCGCCGCCGGCAATGGCTTTATCATGCTCGGCGCCGATGCGAGCTTTGCGCCCACCAGTTACCGCCAGACGCCGATCGAGCGGGTCTTGCCGGTGGAGCCGAGAGAGCCGCCCAAGCGCGAAGAAAAAAACCGCGCGATCGTTCTGGTCATCGACAAGTCGGGCAGCATGCGCGACGACAACCGGATCGTCTATGCCAAGGAAGCCGCCAAGGCGGTCGCGCGCCAACTCAGGGACATCGATCTGCTTGGCGTCGTGGGATTCGATGATGCGCCGTTCGTGGTCGTCTATCTGGAAACCATGGCGCGCCTGCGCGGCGTGATCGAAACCCAGATTGATAGGCTCAAGCCCGGCGGGCAAACCTACTTTCTCCCTGCCATTCTGGAGGCGAGACGGCAGCTCGAACGGGCCAACGCGACGCGTAAGCATATTATTCTGTTGAGCGATGGAGTGACCCGTGGCAGTCAGGGCGAGCTCGTCGATCTGGTCAGCTCGATGAAGAATGATTCCAAGATCACGGTTTCAGCCGTGGCGATCAGCACCGAGGCCGACGTCCGGATCATGAAGCGGCTGAGCCAATATGGCGGCGGGTTGTTTCACCACACGATCGACCCCTCGAGCTTGCCCCAAATCGTTTTGGATCAGCTTCAAGACAAGCCCAAAGATGAGCCGCAGAACGAGGGACCCTGGACGCCCATTCCCGACCGCGGCTCGGAACTGTTGGCGGGAGTCGCCGCCCGAGCTTATCCGAGCGTTCTCGGATTTATGGAAACTGACCTCAAGAAGGGCGCACGGATGGACTTGGCGGTCCAGCGCCAGGATCGCCGCCTGCCGCTCTTGGCGTCGTGGCGCTATGGCCAGGGCAAATCGATCGCATTCACCATGGACTTGGAGGGCCGCTGGAGCCGGAACTGGATTCCGTGGAGCGGCCTGCAAGGTTTTTGGAATCGGCTCTTGGAATGGCTCGCGCCGCCCGAAGAAAATCTGGTTCCGGCCCATGAAGCCCGGGTGACCTTTTCGGAAAATCAGTCGGTTCTCGACCTCTCGATCTATGAAGAGGTCGCTGCCAACAGCCAGTACCGTTTCACCCTCAGCGGCAAGTCCAAGGCCGAAGGTACGCTTACCAAGCTGGCACCGGGACACTATCAAACTGTCCTGCCGGCGACGGAGCCAGGCGACTACCGGATCGACGTCTCGGAGGATCGGGGTGGCCGGCGGATCGCCTTTCCGCCGGTCGGCTATAGCCTTGCCTACTCGTTGAATGGCGAATTGCCGCGGCCGGATTTCAACACGCGCCTGCTCGCCCGCATGGCCGAAGCCACCGGTGGCGAGATCAACCCGGCCTCCAGTCAGACACAGGCGCAGGTCAGCACAACTAAAAGCTATGCACCGCTGAAACAGCCGTTGATTATCCTGGCGTTTTGCCTGTTCTTGGTCGAAGTGGCGCTGCGGAAGTTTGTCTTTGCCGAGCCCGATTGACACAACATCTTTAGAGTTCCGCCAATCGCCTTAAACCGCCAGACTCTCTGTTTTTTCGTTTGACACCAAAGCCGAAACCAATTAAAACTCAAAAATCCTTTTTAATTATGCGGCTTAGGTCGACAGCAAGGCAACTCATCCCAGTGGCTCTCCAAGCGGAGGCGCGGCGGGATTTTTTTCACGGCCAGATTAACAAACTGGCATGGTTTTTTGCTGTGGCCGCGGCTTTTGCTGTCAACGCCCCCGACGCCCACGCTTCCAAGCAACAAGCCGCTCGCAAAGAAGCCGTCAAAAGCAAAACCAACCCAGCGCCCTCGTCGACCGGAAAGATCGCGTCGGCGCAACCGCGAAAAACCTGGATGCGTTCACCCCTGCCGGAGCCGATTGATCCGTTTGAGACCCGCGAGCACACGCTGCACCGGGTGCGGCAGGGTGAAACAGTCTCCGACATGCTCGGTCGCTACGCGCTTCCGGAAGTTGAGAAGCGACTCTGGCTACGCGCCCTCACCCGTGACATTGGCCGGCGGCCCCTGCCGGTGGGCAGGGAAGTTCATCTTTATTTCGCCAAGCCCACTCTGACCCGGGCTAAACCGGGCTCTCCCGGCCAGCTAAAGGCCCTGGAGTTCGACCAAGACGACGCCTTCACCCTCGCCTGGGAAAAAGGCATGAGAGGAATTCTTTTTCAGCGCCGGGAAAAGCCCTACGACGTTGAAATCAAATCGATCAGCGCCGAGGTCGAAACCTCGTTGTTCGAAGACGGCCGCAGGGCCGGGGTGCATCCGGCTTTGCTCTCGCAGCTCGCCGACATCTTTACCTGGGACGTCGACCTGAGCAAAGCCGTGGGCAAGGGCGATACCTTTAAGATCCTTTACGAGCAGCGCAGCCGAAAGGGCCGGGAGAGCAATCTGGCGATGCGCATCCTCGCTGCCGAGCTCAACAATGCCGGCCAAAAGCACACCGCGGTTTATTTCGAGAAGCAAAAGGGCCAGGGTAATTATTACAACTTGGAAGGCCGCAGCCTGGCGCGGGCCTTCCTCCGCTTTCCGCTTGAGTTCACGAGCATTACTTCGCATTTCACCGAATCTCGCTTTCATCCCATTTTAAAGACTACCTTGCCGCACATGGGGGTGGACTTCGCCGCTCAAAGAGGCACGCCGGTCCGCGCCGTCGGTGACGGCGTCATCAGCGAAGCGGGCTGGAACGGTCGCTACGGCAAGACAATCGATATCAAGCACGACGCCACGTACACCAGCCGCTATGCCCATTTGCACGGTTTTGCCCCGGGAATTCAGGCGGGGACAAGCGTCATCAAAGGACAAATTATCGGCTACGTCGGCTCGACCGGCAGAGCCACTGGCCCGCATCTTCACTTCGAGCTCTACAAAGACCAGCAGTTTATTGACCCCCTGAGCGTCGATTTTCCCGCCGAAGAAAGCATCGAGCCAGCGTTGCAAAAGATCTTTGAGACTCAAACTCACACGTATCTCGTCGAGCTTTCCGCGCTTCCCCTGGTCTCCTCTCCGCAATCGTAAGTCCGTACCGGTGGCTAGCCGTCTCGCGGCCGTCCCGGAAACTGTAAAATCATTGCGCCTAATGCTTGCGTGCCTGGGCAGAGAATCGGTTTCGCGACCGCCAGGGTGCCGTCAATCCTAATTGAGCATGCGTCAAATCATACGTAATTTTATCCTGCTGCTCGCGAGCGGCGCCGGAATCGGTTATTTGCCGCGCATGCCCGGCACCTTGGGAACGTTGGTTGGCCTGCCGGTGTCACTCGCCATCAACCGCTTGGAGCAGGCCTACCCGCTGCTTGGCATGGGCGCGCTCGTGGGCCTGGCCGTCGTCGCGATCGTTGTCGCCGGCCATGCGGCACGTCTTTTGAGCGCGAAAGATCCGCAAATCATCGTCATCGATGAAATCGCCGGCTTCGCCCTGGCCAACTTTCTCAGCGACACTGCGACGGCGATCGTTGGCGCGTTTGTCTTGTTTCGTCTTTTTGATATTGCCAAAGTATATCCCGCGCGCCGGCTCGAAAGACTGACCGGCGGCGCCGGAGTCGTATTGGATGATCTGCTCGCGGGACTTTACGTTTTCGTGATTTTACGCCTGCTTTCCTGGATGGGGCTGCTATGAAGACCAGCGCGGTAATCCTCAGCACCGGCGACGAGCTCACCACCGGCAGGGTCGTGGACACCAACTCGGCCGTAATCGCGGAACGCCTCTACTCGGTCGGGATCAATGTCGCCGCCGTGCTCAAAGTCGGCGACGACCGGGAAAGACTCGGCTGGGCGTTGGATCAGGCCCGCAACCTGGGCGATGTGATCATCGGCACGGGTGGACTCGGCCCCACGGCCGATGATTTAAGCGCCGCAGCGGTGGCGGAATTTCTCGGCTGCCGGTTAGTGCAAGACGAGGCGGTGGCACGGGGCCTCAAGGAACGCTTTAAAGCGCGCGGCATCCCCTGGACGGAAAACAACCTCAAACAGGCGCTTTTCCCGCAAGGCGCGCTCATCATCGCCAACCCCGTCGGCACCGCGCCGGGATTTCGCGTGAGCGTGGCGCCCGGCAAAGATCTCGTTTGGCTCTCCGGCGTGCCCGAGGAAATGACCGCCATGTTCGATGCCACGGTCATGCCCTGGCTCCGCTCAGAGTGCGGAGAGAGAAATGAGATTTACTCCCGCGCATTTAAAATCTATGGACTGACGGAATCGAAGCTCGACAGTCTGGTAAGACCGATCGCCTT
The DNA here is from genome assembly GCA_963745035.1 of uncultured delta proteobacterium. GTDB lineage: Bacteria > Desulfobacterota > Binatia > UBA9968 > UBA9968 > DP-20. The sequence goes on from CAVUVW010000015.1 coordinate 314,502, forward strand.
GTCTTCCCGTGAAAAACTTTCCTTTCGCGCCCACTTTCCGGACCTGACCCTGCGCTTGACGGCACTGGGAGAGCGCCGCGACGAGGGGAATTTCGTCACGCGCTGCGAGCAAATTCGCGGCGTTCTCGGCTCGCACATCTACGCCGAGGGCGACGTGACGATGGAGGAAGAGGTCGGACGGCTCCTGGCGGAAAAAAAATCTACTCTTGCCCTGGCGGAGTCCTGCACCGGCGGTTTGATCAGCCGGCGCATCGCGCGCATCGCCGGCAGCTCGGCCTATTATCTGGGCGGCGTGGTGAGTTATGCCAACGGCGCCAAGATCGAGTTGCTCGGCGTCAAGCCTGACACTTTGGAAAAATACGGCGCGGTGAGCGAGCAAACGGCTAAGGAAATGGCGCGGGGCATACGCGAAAGAACCGGCGCGACCGTCGCGCTCAGCGTTACCGGCATCGCCGGCCCCTCGGGCGGAAGCCCGGAAAAGCCGGTGGGAACCGTGTGGATGAGCATCGCCCAAGCGGGCGGCGAAGAAGCGCGCCGGTTTCATTTTTTCGGCAACCGCGAGCGCGTCATTCTCGGCGCCTCCCAAGCCGGCCTCAACTGGCTGCGAGCCGCTCTCCTGACCTAGCCGTTTTGCCGTGATTCGCGCCTTCATTGCAGTCACACTCAACTCCGCGGTCATCGAAAAAATCGCTGGCGCAAGCACACAGCTTAGAGCGGAAATCCCTGGGGTGCGCTGGGTGGCACCTGCGAATTTTCATTTGACGGTCAAATTTTTGGGTAGCATCGACGAGGCGTTGATCGAGCGAATCCAGAAGACCCTCGAGCAGCAACTTCGCCTCTTTCCGCGCTTCACCATTAGTGCTAAAGGACTAGGAGTATTTCCTGGCCCCAAACGACCGCGTGTGTTATGGGTCGGCTTGAATAGCGACCGTCTGATTTCGTTGGCTTCGCGAGTGGAATCTGCGCTGCAGCCGCTTGGCTTTGCGGCGGAGAGCAGAGCGTTCACGCCGCATTTAACGATCGGACGCTGGCGTCAGACCGATGTTCCGCCGGAATCATTGGGGCGGCAATTGGAAAACTGGAAGGCGTATGACTTCGGCGCATCCCGTGTGGAATGCGTGAAGGTCATTCAAAGCCTGCTCAAACCCGACGGCGCAAGTTACGCCGATTTAGCTACGATTCCGCTCAAGGTAGAATGAACCGGCGCGGCGAAGGAGACGACTGATGGATGTAAATCGAGAAAAGGCAATCGACTTGGCGGTCAGCCAGATCGAGCGGCAGTTCGGCAAAGGCGCCATCATGAAGCTCGGCGAGGGCGGCGTGGTCAAAGATGTGCCGGTGGTTTCGACCGGGTCGCTCGGTCTCGATATCGCGCTCGGGATTGGCGGCGTGCCGCGCGGCCGCGTAGTGGAGATCTATGGCCCTGAGTCGTCGGGCAAGACGACGCTGGCGCTACAAATCGTTGCGGAAGCGCAGAAACTCGGCGGCATGGGCGCATACATCGATGCCGAGCACGCGTTGGATCTAGGTTATGCGAAGAAACTCGGCGTCCAGACCGATGACCTGCTCGTCTCACAACCCGATCATGGCGAGCAGGCTTTAGAGATCGCCGAGACTCTGGTGCGCAGCGGCGCCATCGACGTGCTCGTGATCGATTCCGTGGCCGCTCTCGTCCCCAAAGCGGAAATCGAGGGCGAGATGGGCGATTCCCATATGGGCCTGCAAGCGCGGCTCATGTCGCAGGCTTTGCGAAAATTGACCGGAACCATTGCCCGCTCGATGACGGTCGTCATCTTCATCAACCAGATTCGCATGAAGATCGGCGTGATGTTCGGCAATCCGGAAACTACAACGGGGGGCAACGCCCTCAAATTCTACGCGTCCGTGCGCATGGACATCCGACGTATCGGCGCGCTCAAAGACGGCGACAATGTGATCGGCGGACGAACCCGCGTGAAAGTCGTAAAGAACAAAGTGGCGCCGCCGTTCAAGGAAGCCGAATTCGATATTCTTTACGGCGTGGGCATTTCCCGCGACGGCGAGATTGTCGACCTCGGCAGCGAGAGCGGCATCGTCGAGAAAAGTGGCGCATGGTACTCCTACGGGAGCGAGAGAATAGGCCAAGGCCGGGAAGCCGCGAAGCAGTTTCTTAAGGACCACCCGGAGACCGCAAGCGAGATCATGGGTAAAGTTATGGAAAAAACAGGCGTGAAACGGACCGCGCCCGAGGCTCCTGCGGCCAATACTCCCGCTGGAGCGGATAAAAAGGAAAAGGCCAGGGGAAGATAGTTTTCAACCTATTCTGGCTAGAAGAAAAGAGAGAAGCAGCTTGGAGCTGCCCGGCTCCGAAGCAGATGCGTTGCGAGTGGCGCTGCGCTACCTAGGATACCGCTCACGCAGCGAGGCCGAAGTTCGACGGTATCTAAGCCGGCGCGGTTGCGCGCGTGGCGCCGCCGATTCAGTCATCGAAAAACTGCGTTCCCTGCACTATTTGAACGACGAGAGTTTCGCGCACGGCTGGGCGCTCGGGCGCGCTCGAGAGCGCGGTTACGGTCCTCATCGGATCGAGCAGGAATTGAGGAGCAAGGGTATCGGCCTACCTCTGATCCGGGACGCGCTGCGCGATACCTTCGACCAAGTCGACGAAACGGAGCGCGCCAAAGGGCTCTTGGCCAGACATTTCAAAGGCAGCGATCTTACCGAGCCCAGAATATTGCGCCGCGCGGCGGCCTTTTTACACCGCCGCGGCTATGGCAGCAAAGTGATTTTTAATTTGCTACGCTATTCTATAGAAGATGATTGACAGAGCCATGACTACGGGAAACCAAATTCGCAAGTCTTTTTTGGATTTTTTCGCCAGGCAGGGCCATACCGCGGTGCGCAGCTCATCGCTCGTGCCCGACAAGGACCCGACTCTGCTATTCACCAACGCCGGCATGGTCCAGTTCAAAAATGTTTTTTTGGGCCAGGAGCGGCTTCCCTACGTGCGTGCCACGAGCGCGCAAAAATGCCTGCGCATCAGCGGCAAGCACAACGACCTCGAGGCCGTCGGGCGCGACACCTATCACCACACGTTTTTTGAAATGCTCGGCAACTGGTCGTTCGGCGACTACTACAAAGCCGAGGCGATCGAATGGGCTTGGCAACTGTTGACCAAGGAATGGGGGCTGCCCAAGGACAAACTTTACGCCACGATCTATGTCGACGACGATGACGCCGAGAAACTCTGGTACAAGATCAGCGGGCTGCCGCCCGAGCGGGTGAGTCGCTTTGGCGAGAAGGAAAATTTTTGGGAGATGGGCGAAACCGGCCCCTGCGGCCCGTGCAGCGAGATCCATCTCGACCGCGGTCCGGCCGCTTGCGACAAACAGGGCGTCACCGGCCACGTGTGCCGGGTCAACGGCGACTGCGCGCGCTACATCGAGCTGTGGAATCTGGTGTTCATTCAGTACAACCGCGAAGAAGACCGAAGTCTTGAAGAGCTGCCGTCCAAACACGTCGATACCGGCATGGGCATGGAGCGCATCACCGCAGTCTTGCAAAATGTTTTATCCAATTACGACATCGACTACATGCGCGCGCTCACCGCGACCACGGAAAAGCTCACGGGCAAGAAATACGGCGCCGATCCGGCGGCGGATATTTCCTTTCGCGTCATCGACGACCACGCCCGCGCGGTGAGCTTTCTGATCGCCGACGGCGTCATGCCGAGCAACGACGGACGCGGCTATGTGCTGCGCCGCCTGCTGCGGCGCGCCGCCCGTCACGGCCGCTTGATCGGCCTCGAACAGCCTTTCTTGCACGAAGTCGCCAAAACCGTCTCGGCGGTGATGGGCGATGCTTACCCGGAACTCCGCGCCGAAGAGCAGCGCATCCGCGAAGTCATTCGCAGCGAAGAAGAACGCTTCGGCGAGACCCTGGAAAAAGGATTGGCTCTTCTCGAAGAAGCGACGGCGAAACTCAAGAAAGAAAAGAACCAAGTGCTGTCGGGCGATGTGGCGTTCCGGCTCTACGACACCTTCGGATTTCCCCTCGATCTCACGGAAGACATCTTGCGCGGTGAATCCATGTCCGTGGACCAAGCGGGCTTTGAAGAGCTCATGCAGGCGCAGCGCACGCGGGGACGTGAAGCGCGCGAGACGGCCAGCATGGAATCGAAGATTCAGCTGGACCGAGAAGTCCGTTTTATCGGCTACGATCGGCTCGAAGGGGAGTCATCCGTTTTGGCCATTTACGCCAACGGCGCGGGCCGAAACGAAGCCGTGGAAGGCGATGAGATCGAGCTGCTCACGGCCGAGACGCCTTTTTACGGCGAATCAGGCGGGCAGATCGGCGATCGCGGCACGATCACGACCGCGCGTGGAGATGTGATTGAAGTCATCGACACGCATCATCCTACGCCGCAACTTACCGCCCATCGCTCGCGAGTCAAAAAAGGCCGCGTCCAAGTCGGCGACAAAGTTCAATTGGCCGTCGATCCGAAACATCGCCAGAAAACCAAGCTCAATCACTCCGCCACCCATATTCTCCATTCCGTCTTGCGCCGGGAGTTGGGTCAACATGTCCGTCAGGCCGGCTCGTTGGTCACACCCGAGCGACTGCGCTTCGACTTCAACCACGGCGGCGCGATCGCGGATGAACAACTCGCACTCATTGAAACACACGTCAACCAGCACATTCGCGAGGATGCGGACGTCTCGATTCAGGAAGTGAGCTACGACGAGGCGATCCGCCACGGCGCCCTCGCCTTTTTCGGCGACAAGTACGGCGATCGAGTGCGCGTCGTCAAAATAGGCGACATTTCCACCGAGCTTTGCGGCGGCACCCATGTACGCGCTTCCGGGGAGATCGGCATATTCAAGCTCCACTCCGAAGGCGGCGTGGCCGCCGGGGTGCGGCGGGTCGAGGCCTTTACCGGCCAGGGCGCGTTGGATTTGATTCACAGCTACGAGCAGCGCCTCAAAGAGATCGGCCAGTTGGTGCGCGGCGGCAGCGACGATGCGGTGGATAAAATCAAGAAACTCTTGGAGCGCCAAAAAGAGCTTGAGAAGGAAATCGACAAGCTGCGCGGCCAATTTGAAAAGGACCAGATCCCCGAGCTGCTGGCGAGGCAAAGGTCCGTCAACGGCACCAAGTTTCTCGTCAGCCAAGTCGACGGCGTCGACGCCAAACAGCTCCGCGATCTCGCCGACCAGCTCAAAGAGAAACTCGGCGCCGCGGTCATCGTCCTGGCGAGCGCCGGCCAAACGAACGTCAACCTGGTCGCCTCGGTCGGCGGAGAGCTCACTAAGCAATATCATGCGGGAAACATCATCAAGGAGCTTGCCGGCATGGTCGGCGGGGGAGGGGGAGGCAGGCCGGATTTTGCTCAGGCCGGCGGCAAGGACCCGACCAAGATCGACGCGGCGCTCAAGCGCGCAGAAGAGCTGGTTCGCCGCGGAAAATGACTCCGATCGCCTGTCGCAAAAGCCGCGCACAAAACGGACGTCGGAATCCGGGGTATTAAACTAGCGTGCTCAAGATTCGCGCTTACAAACTCTCCGAAAAGACCGCCGGCTTCTGCGATATCATCGACATCACTGCCAAAGTTCGCCAGCACCTGGAAAAAGAATCGATTCAGAACGGCCTCGCCACATTATTCGTTTCCGGCTCCACCGCCGCGCTTACGACCATCGAGCATGAGCCGGGTCTGATCCAGGATCTAAAGGAGTTCGTCGAAAAAATCATTCCCTCCGATCGCCGTTACCACCACGACGACCGCTGGGGCGACGACAACGGTTTTTCTCATGTGCGCGCTTCCCTCTTCGGGCCGTCCCTGGCCATTCCGATCGAGCACGGCCAACTCTGTCTCGGCACTTGGCAACAGATCGTCCTGCTCGATTTTGACAATCGTGCGCGCACGCGGGAGATCACCGTCCAACTCATGGGAGAAAGCGAGTGAAAGACGAAAAGAAGCAAAGCGCCGGGATCGTGACCGAAGTCGGCGTCAACTTTCTCGAATTTCACGATCCCCGTTTGTTCCGCGATCTGCTGGGACAACACGACCAGCACGTCAAGATTCTCCAGCACACGCTGCAGGTAAAAATTCGCGTGCGTGGCGCGGGGCTGGAAGTCGAAGGCGATCCGCTGCAAGTGGAGCTCGCCAGCCAGATTCTGCGCCAGCTCTACGGCCTTTTGGAAAAGGGCTATCCGGTCTACGCGAGCGACGTCGACTACGCCGTGCGCATCCTGAGCGGCGACTCGCGCGCCCGTTTGCAGGATATTTTTCTCGACACGATCTATATCTCGGCGCACAAGCGCACGATCACGCCGAAGAGCATCGCGCAAAAGGCGTACATCGACGCGATTCGCCGCTATGACATCGTCTTCGGCATCGGCCCGGCGGGCACCGGCAAGACGTATTTGGCCATGGCGATGGCCGTCGCCGAATTGATGAAAAATAATTACGTGCGCATCATCCTCACGCGGCCGGCGGTGGAAGCCGGTGAAAAGCTCGGCTTTTTACCGGGCGACCTCGCCGAGAAGGTCAACCCGTATCTGCGCCCGCTGTACGACGCGCTCCACGACATGGTCGACTTCGATCGCGCCCGCAAGATGGTCGAGCGCGGCACCATCGAGGTCGCGCCGCTGGCGTTCATGCGCGGCAGAACGTTAAACGATTCTTTCGTGATTCTCGACGAGGCGCAGAACACCACGCCCGAGCAGATGAAGATGTTTTTGACCCGCCTAGGCTACGGCTCGAAGGCCGTGATCACCGGCGACGCGACGCAGATCGATTTGCCGGCGGGAAAGCCGTCCGGGTTGAAAGAAGCGTCGCGCATCCTGAAGGGCGTGCACGGCATTCGTTTCGTCACCTTCACGGAAAAGGACGTTGCGCGCCACCACCTCGTGCAGGAGATCATCGCCGCCTATGAGCGCGACGACAATCAGTCGGCGGCCCGCGAACCGTCGGAGAACTGAGCGCAACACCGCATCGGCGAGCCGTTACTGGATCGCCTCGAGCGCAACCTTCGCCTGGACGGTCTTGCCGTCGCGCAGCAGCGCAACCGTCACGACATCACCGATCTTATATTTCTCCAGCAGCAAGTATAGATCATTGGGAGTGGCGACCTTCTTGCCGTCGACGGCGCTGATGATATCGCCCAGACGCAAGCGGCCTTCGGCGTCGCGCCGGGTCGGCTGAATGCCGGCCTTGGCGGCCGCGCTGCCGCGCGCGACGTCGACCACCAGCACGCCGCTCACGCCGAGCCGCTGGGCGATCTGCTCGTCGGCGATCTGGATGCCCAGACCGGGGCGAATGATCTTGCCGTTGCGGATCAGCTCGGGAGCGATGCGATTGACTGTGTCCACCGGGATGGCAAAGCCGATTCCCGCCGATGCTCCCGATGGGCTGTAGATCGCGGTGTTGACGCCGATCAAGCGGCCCGCGCTGTCGAGCAGCGGCCCGCCTGAGTTTCCCGGGTTGATCGCGGCGTCGGACTGAATCACGCCTTGGATCGGGCGGCGCGTTATCGACTCGATCTCGCGATTGAGCGCGCTGATTACCCCTGTCGTCAAAGTCTGGTCGAGTCCGAACGGGTTGCCGATTGCAAAGACGCTCTGGCCTACTTGCAAGTCTTTCGACGTCCCGATGGGAATGGGGTGTAGCCGATTTGCCGGCGCGTCGATGCGCAGCACGGCGAGGTCCTTGTCCGGCGCGACGCCGACGACGCGCGCTTTCCAGTTCGATTGATCGGCGAGGGTGACCTGAGCGGCGTCGGCATTTTGAATGACGTGGAAATTGGTGATGACGTTGCCGCTGTTGTCCCAAACAAAACCCGAGCCCGTGCCTTGGGGAATCTGGTAGAGGTTCAAGGTAAAAAAATCACGCTGCACGCCGATGGCCGTGATGTTCACCACCGCCGGCGATGCTTGGCGGAATAGCGCAATGATCGATTTTTCACCGCTCGAGAGATCGCCCCGCGCTGTCACGGCGCGTGGCGCGGCGCGGGGATCGTTCAACGACGCGCCGCCGACCCAGGCGTCGCGTAACAATACTACGCCCAGCGCGGCGAACGCGACAACCACCGTCACGGTTGTCCAGACGGATCTGCGGCCAGGGATGAAGATTCTTATTCAGCATCCGTTCGTCGTTCCGCGATCTATGGTCGCGAGCGGTCGCTTGATTGGCAGCTATTCATAACATATCTCCTCGGAGAAATCCCAAACTCGCGCAACGCGACGAGTGATTTCGTTTTTTGAAGGCTCTCAACTGAGTTTATGCCGGAGCAGGCGAAGAGCTGGACTACGAATCTCGGAAGAATCATTTTCGAACTCGAGACACTGCGAGTTGAATGAGTCACTAATGCTGCGCGGCGGCGAGTTATCGCGCAGCACTCGGCAGCTTTGCAGGCCAAAAAAAAGGCGCCGGATTTCTCCGGCGCCCTTTGTTTATGTTTGTTGTCCCTCTAGTAGTCGTCGTGATCGTGCGGCATCGCCGGTGCATCTTTCTTCTTCTCCGGCTTGTCGGCGATCATCGCTTCGGTAGTAATCATAAGGCCAGCGACCGAAGCTGCGTTCTGCAGCGCGGTACGTACAACCTTGGTCGGATCGACGATTCCAGCCTTCACGAGATCTTCGTACTCCTCGGTTGCAGCGTTGAAACCGAACGCGCCTTTGCCGTTAATTACTTTATCGAGAACCACCGCGCCGTCCGCGCCGGCGTTATTCGCGATCCAACGAAGCGGTTCCTCGAGTGCCTTCTGAATAATCCGGACCCCGACCTTCTCATCCTCCGAAACCCTCATACTGCCGAGACCAACGGAAGCGCGGATCAATGCGACACCACCACCCGGCACGATGCCTTCTTCGACCGCTGCGCGAGTTGCGTGCAGCGCATCTTCGACGCGCGCCTTTTTTTCTTTCATCTCGACTTCGGTAGCTGCACCGACCTTAACCACGGCTACACCGCCGGCGAGTTTCGCCAAGCGCTCTTGCAATTTCTCACGATCGTAGTCCGAAGTCGTTTCCTCGATTTGCGCGCGGATTTGCGTGACCCGGCCCTCGATGGCGGACTTTTTGCCGGCGCCTTCGACGACAGTGGTATTGTCCTTATCGATGATCACGCGTTTCGCGCGTCCCAGATCCTTGATGGTGACGTTTTCCAGTTTGATGCCCAGCTCTTCGGCGATCATCTTGCCGTCGGTGAGGATGGCGATGTCTTCGAGCATCGCCTTGCGCCGGTCGCCGAAGCCCGGAGCTTTGACGGAAACGACTTTCAAGCGTGCCGCGGATCTTGTTCACGACCAAAGTTGCCAGTGCTTCGCCTTCAATTTCCTCGGCGATGATCAATAGAGGCTTGCCGGTTTTCGCCACAGCTTCGAGAACCGGGAGAAGATCCTTCATGCTGGAAATCTTTTTTTCGTGGATGAGGATGTAGCCTTCTTCGTAGACGCACTCCATGCGTTCCGGGTCGGTGACGAAGTAAGGAGAAAGATAGCCGCGATCGAAGCGCATACCTTCGACGAGGTCCAGCGTAGTTTCTAAACCCTTGGCTTCTTCAACTGTGATGACCCCTTCTTTTCCGACCTTGTCCATCGCGTCGGCGAGAATAGCACCGATGGTTTTATCGTTGTTGGCCGAAATCGTGCCAACTTGGGCAATCTCATCGCGGTCACGCGTGGGTTTAGCCATGGATTTGAGCTCGTCCACGACTCTCACAACCGCTTTATCGATACCGCGCTTGATGCTCATGGGGTCGTGTCCGGCGGCAACCAATTTCAGCCCCTCGCTGAAGATCGCGCGCGAAAGCACCGTCGCCGTGGTTGTACCATCACCAGCCACATCCGAGGTCTTGCTCGCCACCTCCTTGACCATCTGGGCGCCCATGTTCTCGAATTTATCCTCGAGCTGAATCTCCTTGGCCACAGAGACGCCATCTTTGGTCACCGTGGGAGATCCCCAAGACTTCTCAAGAATGACATTACGGCCTTTAGGGCCCAGAGTTACCGTAACCGCGTCCGCCAATAAATTTACCCCGCGCAATACTCTACCGCGCGCCTCTTCACTAAAACGAATGTCCTTTGCAGCCATGTTCCTCGCTCCTCCTTATTCAACAACTCCGAGGATGTCATCTTCGCGCATGATCAGATGCTCCTCGCCGTCCAATTTGATTTCCGTGCCGGAGTATTTTCCAAAGAGAATTTTGTCACCCGTTTTTACTCCCAAAGGTATCAGTTTGCCATCCTCATATTTACCCGGACCCGCCGCGACCACTTTCCCTTCCTGGGGCTTCTCCTTCGCGGTGTCCGGGATGATGATGCCTCCCTTGGTCTTCTCCTCTTCTGCAATACGTTTCACAATCACCCTATCGTGTAGGGGACGAATCTTAGTCGCCATAACACCCTCCTAAAATAAAACAAAGATTTAGAATCCTGCTAGAACAGGTTGGATGCGGCAAATTTAATCTCAGATCCCTGATCGTCAAGGGGGATCTTGAAAAAATTTATTCTTTTCCAAGTAGACGCCCTAAGGCTTATACGGCGGCACGGCCAATGTGCGGATATAGATAACGATGTCGCGCACCTGTTTTTCATTCAACGAGGTTCCCCACGCGGGCATAAAGGGGGATTTCCCTGTTCCACCGCCGCCCTTTGAAATCACGTCCACCAGGGCTTGGTCGGTCATTGAATTCATCACCGCACCGTTTGTATGGTCCTTCGGCTTGACCGGCAGCGAACTAGCCGCCACCCCATCACCTTTGCCCTTCTCGCCGTGGCAACTGGCACAATAACTGGCATAGAGTTTTCGTCCTTCTGTTTGGTCTTGCGCCGTCGCCAATAACGGCAAAGCAACTACCGACATCAACCCGATTGAGAAAATGATACGTTTCATTGAACCAGCCTTCCACCTTTGATGCTGCGCCGTTCCCTATCAGAAATCGTACGAAACTGACAGAGGCGTGAAACATTGGTCCGCAGACCTAGGCATTCACCGGAAAGGGTGATAAACAGCGGGTGAAAAACTGTCAGCGGAGGCTACGACCATGATCAAGATCTGGGGCAGAACCGATTCTTCCAACGTACAAAAAGTGCTTTGGTGTCTGGGCGAGCTGGGGTTGGAGTTCGACCGGCTGGACTGGGGCGGAAAATTCGGCGGCAATGACGATAAGACTTATCGCGAGATGAATCCCAACGGCCTGGTCCCGACCATGAAGGACGGTGACTTTATCCTTTGGGAGTCCAATAGCGTGATGCGCTATCTGAACGCCAAATACGGCGCCGGGAAGCTCTTGCCCGCCACTCCCGAAGGCATCGGCGATGCCAATCGCTGGATGGACTGGCAGCTTTCGACCTTCAATGCGGCGATCGTGCCGCTATTCTGGAACTTGATCCGCACTCCGGCGGACAAGCGCGATCCCAAAGCGGTTGAAGCCGCGCTGGAAAAAACCGCCAAGGCCTGGCGGACGGTGGAAAATCACTTGGTGAAAAACCGCTACCTCGGCGGCGCCGAGTTCTCCCTGGGCGATATCCCCCTCGGGGTGTGGGCCTATCGATGGTTCAATCTGCCGATCGACCGGCCCGATTTTCCCCACGTCAGCGGCTGGTACGAACGACTCAAGGAACGTAAGCCCTACCAAACGCATATTATGCTCCCGCTCAGCTAGCGGTCGGCGTGGCGGATGGCCGGCAGGCCGCTACGCCTCGTTTCAGATCAGCGGAATAGTCCCAGATTCTAGGGTAGCACTCGGCGCGGTTCCGCGAGGCGCGATCCTGGAGTCGTGAAGACACTCAAAGGGCGCGGCCGCAAAGTCCTCTCGCACCTGGCAAGCCTTCTCCGCAGAAGCAGTGCTGTTTCATATATCGCCGGCGGCGGGGAGCGTGATTTCCACCTTCGTGCCGAAGCGCGCGCCTTTGCCGATCGCGATCGAGCCGCCGTTGACCTCGATGAATTTTTTCGCCAACGGCAAGCCAATGCCCGTGCCATGCGGTTTCGTGGTGAAAAACGGCTCGAAGACACGGGGAAGATTCTCTGCGGGAATACCCTCGCCGCTGTCTTCGACGAAAATATGAATCGCCTTCGCGCCGGCATCGGGCGGTGAAGAGCGCGTCCGAACGGCGACCGCGCCGCCGTGCCCGGTCGCCTCCACCGCATTGGTCAACAGCCCCATCAACGCCTGCTCCAAATGACCGAGATCGGCCGTGACGTTCGGAAGATCGGGCGCGAGATCGAGCTGCGGCTGGATTTCAGTTTCGGCAAAACGCGAGCGCATGGTCGCCACCGCGTCGCGCACCAGGCTATTGACGTCCACGGAACCCAACCGCGGCTCGAGCGGCTTGGCAAAATTCAGCAGACCTTGCATCCTTTTTTGTACCCGGTCTACTTCGCGCACGATGTTTTGGAGATTCCCGGCAATCTCATGAGTCGTCGCGCCGTCACCTCCATGACCGGCTTGCAGCAATGCCACCTGAGCGGCCGCGCGAATCGACGACAGCGGATTGCCGATGCCGTGGGCGACCGCGCCGGCCGTTTCACCCATCGCCGCCATCCGCTGCGAAGCGATCAGCTCGGATTGCATCTTGAGCAGGTTCGCTTGCTGTTCATCGATCTGGCGCGCGGCCTGGCGCACCATGGCGAACAAGGAAATGTAGATGAGCAAGCCGCCGGCAACCGCGGTGAGCAAGACCACGAGGCGCGCTTCGCCCACGTGCCGCAGCACCGCATCGGCCCGCCGGTAGGTCTGGAACACGCCTAAAAGCTGCCGGTCTTTCTCCGCATAGACCGGCACATAGACTTCGACAATCTTACCCGGCGAGCCGGGAGCCGAAACGCTTTTTCCTGCCGTCAAAGAGCTCAGATTGGCGATCACCTCGCCTCGAAGCGCCCTTTGCAGCTGGACATCGTCGCCGAACGATTTGCCGACAAGCTGTTTGTCGTCCGACCAGATGACGACCGCGTTCGGATTGTAGACCTTAAAGCGCACGATCGCCGGCGAAAGCCGCATGTGCTCGAGCAGCGCGGTGAACTTGTGGCCGACAGACTTGCGGTCTTTAGCTTGAAAATCGTAAGCCTCGAGAAATTTCCGCACGTCGGCCTGCACCAACTGCGCGGTCGTTTCCCACTCGCGCTCGAGGATTTGCTTGACCAGATAGTTGGAAACGATCAGCCACAAGACCGCCGTCATCAGTCCGATGCAAACAAAGCTATAGACGGCGAAGCGCGTGGTAAGGCTGCCGGCAAGAAACGATCTAAGCCAGGCGTAACCGTTGATCATGGGACGCGGCAATTTACCGGAGCTGTTCCATCGCGTCGCTTTACCGGTTAGCAAACAATTTCGCGCAATCGGCGCGCGATCGAGAGAAGCAACGCCGCGCAGCAAACATGAAGAATCCGCTTACGGAAGCTTGCCGCCCTCGGCGAGCCGCATCACCGCGTCGACGATTTGATCGACGTCGGGAATCATCGCGTCGACGAGCGGCGGGCTATGTGGCGGCGGGATCGGCTGCGCGCCGATGCGCACCACCGGCCCTTTCAGATCGGCAAACAAATTTTCCTGGATCATGGCCGCCAGCTCCGCCGAGATGCCGCCGAGCATCGGACCCTCGTCGAGCACGATGGCGCGCTTGGTCTTCGCCACCGAATTGAGTATCGTTTCCTTGTCGAGGGGCGCGAGCGAGCGCAGGTCGACGATCTCGACTGCGATGCCTTTTTCTTTCAATTGATCCGCAGCGGCGTCGGCCTTCAAAACCATGCCGCCGCAGGTGACGATCGTGAGATCTTTTCCGGAGCGTCTGACGACAGCCACACCGATCGGCACCGTGTAATCGCCTTCGGGGACCGGGCCGCGCTGGCCGTAGAGGTGATGGCTTTCGAAGCAGAGCACCGGGTTAGGATCGCGGATGGCTGCGAGCAATAATCCTTTGGCGTCCGCCGGCGTGGTCGGCATGATGATCTTCAGCCCGGGAAAATGAATGAACGCACCGTGATTGCAGCTCGAATGGCTCGGCCCGCCGCCCGCCCTGGTGGCGAACTTGTTGCGCACCACCATCGGCACCGACACCCGCCCGCCGGTCATGTAATGGTAGCGTGCGGCGTGGCTGGCGAGCTGATCCATCGCCAATGGCAAGAGATCGGAGAATTGGATTTCGACCACCGGGCGCATGCCGTTGATCGCGGCGCCGACGGCGAGACCGACCAGCGCCGACTCGGAGATCGGCGTGTCCAACACGCGCCGCTCGCCGAACTCCTGCATCAGTCCGCGCGTCACGCCGTATGCGCCGCCGAACAGCGCGACATCTTCGCCCATGACGAAAACGCGCTCATCGCGCGCCATCTCGTAGCGGAGCGCCTCGCGCAAGGCTTCCTGGATGCGCATCTCTTTGGTGGGAGCCTGCGATTCCGTCGCTATTGACTTAGCCATGGGCCGCCTCCGTCGTCGCGTAGATGCTGTTCAAATCGACTTCTTTCTTCGGCAGCGGCGCGGCTTCGGCGCGCTTGGCGACTTCATCGAGCTCGGCGTAGACCTGCGCCGACATTTTGTCAAATTCCTGCTCGGTCAACGCGCCCTCGTGAATCAACTTTTCCTTGAGCCGTTTGATCGGGCATTTTTGCTTCCATGATTCGATCTCTTCCTTACTGCGATAAGCCGTGCCCGGATCGCCGCCGAAATGGCCATCCCATCGATAGGTGATGCATTCCAGAAGCGTCGCCCCGCCGCCGCTCCGTCCTTTCGCCGCGGCCGCCGCCGTAGCCTCGTACACGGCTTCTACGTCATTGCCGTCGATCGTCTTGCCTTCGAAGCCGTAGGCCGCCCCGCGCGCGCTTAATTGTTTGATCGCCACGCTCTTTTCCAAGCTCACGGTCATGGCGTACTGATTGTTTTCGCAGACATAGATTACCGGCAGCTTCCATACGCCGGCGAGATTCATGGCTTCATGGACGACGCCCTGGTTGGCCGCTCCGTCGCCGAAAAAACTCACGACAACTTCGTTGGATCCCCGGACTTTCGCCCCCAGCGCGGCGCCGGTGGCGGTCGGAACCGTGCCACCGACGGTGCCCGTGTTGCCGAGAAAACCGAAACCCATATCGCCCATGTGCATCTTGCCGCCGCGGCCTTTCGAATAGCCGTCAGCGCGCCCCATGCACTCGCACAGCAGCAGATAAAGATCGGCGCCTTTGGCGAGCAGGTGGCCTGTGCCGCGATGGTAGCTGGCAATGAGATCTGTAGACTGCAATGCCGAACAGACGCCGACGGCGATCGCCTCCTGACCGCGGTAGGAATGGGTGCTGCCGAACATCGCCTTACGTTGGTAGAGCTCTTCTAGTTTTTCTTCGAACGCCCGCACCAGAATCATCTGGCGCAGCATGCCTTTTTGCTTCGCCGTATCGAGCATCGACACCTCCTCGCAGGGACGTGACGGAATCTTGGTTCTAGTTATTTCGCGCGCTCCGACTTGTCAAGGCAAGATGCGGCAGATCGAACAATGGAGTGCTGGAGCGTTGGAGTCGTAGAGTGTTGGGTAGGAATATCGCCCATCACTCGCTGGCAATCGCAAACCCTCCAGCGCAAACCGCCGGATAACCGCGGCGGAATACACACAAGCCGATTATTTTACGAAGAAGCGAAGCGACTCGCTGGTATATCGCAGCAGGGGGGCGAAATAGATGCCGAACACGACCGTCAGGAGCGTGAGGGGCGCGAGAAGGGTGAAATTAAAGTCGCCGGCGCCGAGGGATACTGTTTTATCCTCCGGGTTGGGCGCATCCAAAAACATCGTCTTGATGATCTTGGCGTAGTAATAGAGCGACACGACGCTGTTCATGACCGCAACGAGAGCCAAGAGGACGAACACCCCGCCTTCTTTGAGAACCGCAGCGAACAAGAAAAACTTGCCGATGAATCCGGCGAACGGCGGCAAGCCGGTCAAAGAAAGTAAAAAGATCGCCAGGCAGACCGCGGGTACGACGGCGCCGCGCCAGGCCAGACCGCGGTAGCTCTCGATGTCTTCGCCGCCGGTGACGTTGGCGATCATGCCGACGACCAAAAACGCGCCGAGATTCATGATGAGGTAAACGACCACGTAAAACAAAATCGCCGAGAGCCCTTCGTTGTTCAGCACCGCCAGGCCCATCAGCATATAGCCGGCATGCGCGATCCCCGAGTAGGCGAGCATGCGCTTTAAATTACGCTGGTTGAGAGCGCAGAGATTGCCGACCGTCATCGTGATCATGCTCACGAACAACAGCACATGCGGCCACTCCACACCGGAGATGAATGCCCATTCCCCGCCCGGAACCATGCGCGAGACGCCGGGAAAAAAGAATCGGATCATGATCGCTATGCCGGCGGCGTTGGAGGCGACGGAGAGAAACGCCGTGAACGGCGTTGGCGCGCCCTGGTAGACATCGGGCGACCACATGTGGAAAGGCACGAAAACGATCTTGTAGCCGAAACCCGCCATGATGAAGACAAACGCGATAAACAGCGCCGCCTTGTTGATCTCGGGTTGCGCCAGCGCGACTTGAATGGCGGCGTAGTCCAGGCTGCCGGTCATGCCGAAGATCCAGCTCATGCCGTAAATCATCGTGCCGGACGCGACGCCGCCGTAGATCAAGTATTTCAGCGCCGCTTCGCTGGAGCGACGATTGCGCGGCAGGAAGCCCGTGAGAACATAAGAAGTCAAGCTCACCAGCTCGAGCGAGAGATAGGCCATCAGCAAATTGCTCGACGAGGCCATGAAAAACATGCCGAGCGTGCAAGTGAGCAGCAGCGCGTAATACTCGCCCTGGTAAACTTGCTTGATTTCGTTGCTGCCGAGCGACATCAAGATGCAAAGAATCGCCGCTGCCAGGGCGAGGACTTTAAAAAACAAACTGAAGCTGTCGAGGATTATCATCCGGTGAAAAAGCCAACCGGGTTGCGCGCTATAAAGATCGAAAGTGGCGATCAGAGCGGCGACGCTGCCGGCGAGCGCGATCAGAGCCAGCCGATCCTTGGCGCGCACGAGCAGGTCGAGAACGATGATCAACAGGATCGTTCCCGAAAGGATGAACTCCGGATAAAAGAAGCTGAGACTGCCGATGTTCTTTAAGTCCATGGGCGCGTTTAAAGGTGCGGCATAATCGCTTGATTGATCTGATCCAACGAAGCGCGCAGCATGTCCAAGACCGCATTGGGGTAAATACCCACGATGATCACGATGGCGCCCAACGGCACCAAGGTGAACATTTCCCGGCCGTTGATTTCCGACAGCTTCAGATACTTTTCATTGGGTGGGCCGAGATAGACGCGCTGGATGGTCCAGAGCAGGTAACCCGCGGTCAGGATCACACCGCTGGCGCCCAGGATCGTCAAGACCGGATATTTCTGCCAGGTGCCGAGCAAAACCAGGATTTCCGAGATGAAGCCGGAAAGCCCGGGCAAACCCATGGAGGCAAAAAAGGCCAGGGCGGTCACACCCGTGTAGACCGGCATAATCGCCGCGAGGCCGCCGAAGCCGTCAATCTCACGGTGATGCGCCCGGTCGTAGATGACCCCGACCAAAAGGAAGAGCATGCCGGTGATCGTGCCATGATTGAACATCTGCAGCACGGCGCCGTTGATTCCCTGGGTGGTGAAGCTCGCCATGCCGAGCATGACATAGCCCATATGGCTCACGCTCGAATAAGCGACCAACTTCTTGAGGTCTTTTTGCGCCATGGCGCAAAGAGCGCCGTAAATGATGTTCCATACGCCGAGAGCGCCCAAAAACCAAAACGCCAGGTCCGCGGTCGCCGCCGGCAGCATCGGAAAATTGACGCGCAGAATGCCGTACGTGCCCATCTTCAAAAGCACGCCGGCGAGAATGACCGAGATAGCGGTCGGCGCCTCGACGTGGGCATCCGGCAGCCAGGTATGAAACGGAAACGCCGGTATCTTGATCGCAAAGCCGATGAACATGCGCCATCCAGACCGCGTGCTGGAAACCCCAGCCGAGCTGATTGAACGGCCACATCGGCAGCGGCTCGGTGCCGAATTTGCCCGCCTGCGCCATCATGACCGTCATGTCGAAGGTGTGCGGTTCAACCGAAAAATACAGCGCGAGGATGGAGATCAGCATGAAAGCGCTGCCGAAAAACGTGTAGAGAAAGAACTTGATCGCGGCGTACTCGCGCCGCGGCCCGCCCCATATGCCGATCAGGAAGTACATGGGCAGCAGCATCACTTCCCAGAAAACAAAGAACAGGAAAAAATCGAGGGCGCAGAAAACTCCCATCATGCCGGCGTCGAGCATGAGAAACAGCGCGAAGTAGCCTTTGACCGCTTTATCGATGCCAAAAGAAGCGAAGATGCAGAGAAAGCTCAACAGCGCGGTCAACAAAACCATGGAGATGCTGAGGCCGTCGACGCCCATGTAGTAGCTGATGTTGAAGGCGGGAATCCATTGATACTTCTCGACGAACTGAAAACCTGCTTGCTTGCGATCAAAGTTGGCGAACAGCCAGACTGCCATCAAGAGCGGCGGCACGGTCGCGGCGGCGGAGACCCAACGAATCAGCTTGGCGTTGTTCGGCAGCGCCAGCACGATCGCCGCTCCAGCGACCGGAATAAAGGTCATGTAGGTGAGCAAGTTTTCCATTTCCGAGATTCTCCCTAGAAATCAGCTCCAGTAGCGGAGCTTGACAATGATCGCCAGCGCCACGGCGATCAAAATCCCATAAAGATAGCTGTTGATATTGCCGGTCTGAACTCGGCGAAACTTGTTGCCGGCCCAAAACGTGATGTTGGCAACCGCGTTGACGATGCCGTCGATGATGTAAGCATCGAACAGGCCGTTCAACCAGGAAATGAATCGGGTCACGCTCGCCGAGCCATTGACGATGCCGTCGATGACGTAGGCATCGAACGCGGACAAAACTTTGGCGAGCAGCAAGGAGCCGTTGACGAACAGAACCTGATAAATCTCGTCGACATACCACTTGCGGTCGAACAGCCGATAAAAAAACCCGCCCGCAAGATTGGCGAATACTGCCGGCGAAATGCTCTCGCGCCGGTACATGAGGTAGGCGACGAAGGCGCCGCAGCGATGCCACGCCGACGGAGAGTGCCATCAAACCCCATTCCAAAGCATGGGAGCCGTGGTGCTCTTCGTGATGAATCACCGGCTCGAGCCAATGCGCGAACTGGCTGCCGCCCAACACCGCCGGCAGGCCGATGAATCCGGCGAGCACAGCGCCGGCCGCCAAGCACGACAAGCGGCATCGTCATCACCGACGGCGATTCATGGAGGTGTTCCTGGGTATGATGGTCGGCGCGGCAGTCGCCGTAGAAGGTCATAAAGAGCTGGCGGAACATGTAGAACGCGGTCATGCCGGCACCGCACAGGGCAAAGAACCAGATTTCCCAGTGGTGACCGGAAGCGGCGAGCCAGAGAATCTCGTCCTTGGAAAAGAACCCCGCGAACGGCGGGAAGCCGGCAATGGCGAGCACAGAAATAAAAAACGTCGCAAAAGTGATCGGCATCCATGTCTTGAGCCCGCCCATTTTGCGCATGTCCTGCTCATGATGCATGGCGTGGATCACGCTGCCGGAGCCGAGGAACAAGCAGGCTTTGAAGAACGCGTGGGTCATCAAATGAAAAACCGCCGCGGCATAGCCGCCGACGCCGACGCCGATAAACATGTAGCCGAGCTGGCTGACCGTGGAATAGGCTAGGACTTTCTTGATGTCGTACTGGGTGAGCGCAATCGTTGCGGCGACCAGCGCGGTGGCGACGCCGATGACGGCGATCACATTCAAAGTGTCCGGCGCCATGGAAAAGAAAACGTTCATGCGCGCGGTCATGTAAACGCCGGCGGTCACCATGGTGGCGGCATGGATGAGCGCGCTCACCGGCGTCGGCCCGGCCATGGCGTCGGGAAGCCAGACAAACAAGCGGAATCTGCGCCGATTTACCAGTCGCGCCGACAAAGAGGAACAGGGTCGCCACGGTCGCCACCGGCATGCCCCAGATCATCATGTCCTTGATCGACGGCGCCCATTTCACCATATCGCGAAACGTCAAGGTGCCGTGCCCCTGCGCGTCGAGCGACCAGAACAGCAAAAACATGCCGAGGACGAAACCGAAGTCGCCGACCCGGTTGACGATAAAAGCTTTATTGCCGGCGCGAGCGTTGGCATGGTCGGTGTACCAAAAGCCGATCAGCGCGTAGGAGCACAAACCGACGCCCTCCCAGCCGACAAACAACAGCAGCAGGCTGTCGCCCAATACCAAGGTCAGCATGGCCGCGGTGAACAAATTGAGATAGGCGAAGAAGCGCCAGAACGCCTTGTCGTCGTGCATGTAGCCGGTGGCGTAGATGTGAATCAAGCCGCCGATGCCGGTGACGATGAGGATCATGACGGCCGAGAGCGGGTCGACCATGAAGGCCATGTCGACCTTCAGCGAGCCGAGATCGATCCAGCGATAGAGATTATCGATGAGAAAGCGCTTTTCCGGTTCGAGACCGACGAGAATGAAGAACGCCCAAACCGACAGACCGAAGGCGATCACCACCGGCGCGCACGCGATCAGTCCGATGGCGCCTTTGCCCATGCTCTTCTGGATCTTCGCGCCTAATAGGCCGTTAACGATCGCGCCGAGCAACGGCAAGAAAACGATCCAGCGAATAAAATCTGTCTGTATCGGGTTTTCCATAGAGTTACAGTGAGAAGAAGTCCGTGAACAGTGAACCGCGCATAGATTCAACTTTAATGTGCGTCTGGAATCTCCTCACGCCTCACTTCTCACAACTTAACCTTCACTACTTTACTCTTTCAGCGTTTCCGCCGCTTCGACATCGATGGTATTGAAGAGCTGGAAGATCGCGAGCACGATGGCCAAGCCGACCGCCGCCTCCGCGGCGGCCAGCATGATCACGAAAATCGCATAGATCTGCCCGTCGGCGTTGCCGCTACCAAAATGCGAGAACGCGACATAATTGATATTAGCGCTGTTGAGGATAAGCTCGACGCCCATCAACACGCTGATCGCATTGCGCCGCGTCAACACGGTGAAAAGTCCGAGGGCGAAGAGAATCGCGCCGATGATGAGATAAGAAGAGAGGTCGTTCGGCGACATGCTACTCTTTGATCTCCTTGCGCGACAGCACGACCGCGCCGATCATGGCCGCAAGCAAAACCAAAGAGGCCAGCTCGAACGGAAGCAGATAGGTGTAGAGAAAAAGATCGCCGATCTTTCCCGCCGTGGCTTCGTAAACCAGTTGCTTCGCCTTGACCCATGGGGTTTCCATGGCGGTGTCGATCAAGAGATAAGCGAGGACGCCGACAACGATCAGCGCGGGAATTGTTCCGGCGGATCGGTTGGTGACCTGCACGTCGGTTATGCGGTGGGTCAACATGACCGCGAATAGAATCAGCACGAGAATGCCGCCGACATAAATCAGCACTTGAACCGCCGCCACGAAGTCGGCGCCGAGGAAAACATAAAGCCCGGCGACGCCCATAAACGTGCCGAGCAGAGAGAACGCCGAGTAAATAATATTGCGGGAAAACGCCACCATCGCGGCGGAACCCACCGTAATGAGAGCGATTAGATAGAAAACCGCCGTCGAAACGTCCATATCATTCTATAACTGTTGGGATCGCGGAAAGTTGAAGATGTTTTCGGTCACTTACCGGAAGATCCGACTCGAATCAAGGGGTAAAAACGCGGCACTTCTTTCGCTACCCCGCATCAGCGTATCAACTGCCGCCCTCCTCTGCTGCGGCCCCTCCACCGTCCGGCGTGGCAAACTCATCGAGGTACTTCTGTCCGATATCGACTTTCGTAGCGAGCTTTGGATCGGTCTCGCCACCCTTCTTCGGCTTGTAAAGGTTCTGCATCTGCGGCGCGAAGTGGCGCACCAGGCCGGCCGGGTTGTAGCTCGCGCCTTCAAATTCTTGCGAATGGCGAATCGATCCGGTCGGACAGACTTCCGAACACAGCCCGCAATACATGCATTTGCAAACATCGATGTCGAAGTGAGTGAACTGGCGTTGCTTGGTTTCCTTATTCTGCGTCGATGCCGATCGTGATGCAGGTGATCGGACACACTCTTTCGCAGGCCAAACAGCCCGTGCAGATGTCGAGATCGACTTCAAGAATACCTCGGTAGCGGAGCGGCAAAGTATCCTGAATCGGCACCGGAATCTTGTCCGGATACTGAATCGTCATGGGACGGCGTATCAAATGCGAAAAAGTGATCGACATTCCCTCGAACGTCGAAGCGATCACTTGGCAAATATCTTTTCCGTAACTTAGAACACCCATAAAACCTCGATCCCTAGATATGCGGTTTAAAGTATAGCTCGGGCCGGGCGTTGTCGATCTGAAATTTCACCCGTATGACGAATAGGATGACGATTGCGATACCGAAGCCCAAGGTCGCCGCGCCGATGACGCGACGCAGGTCATCGGGCACGAACATAAATCCGATGGTACCGAGCAAGCAGACAAACGACAGCGGCACCATATATTTCCAACAAAGCCCCATCAATTGATCGACGCGCACGCGCGGCAAAGTCGCGCGCACCCACATGGCGACAAAAACCCACAAATACGCCTTTAAGAAAAACGTTGTGAACTGCGCGATGCCGAGCAGCACCGGACTATTTTCGAAAATCGGCAGCGGCGGCACCTGCCATCCGCCCAAAAAGAGCGTGGTCGCGACCGCGCCGATGACGTAGAGATTGCCCCACTCGGCGAAAAAGAAGAACAGAAAGCGCATGCCGCTGTATTCGGTGACATAGCCGGCGACGAGCTCCGATTCGGCTTCGGGAATGTCGAACGGCGTGCGGTTGCCTTCGGCGAGCGCCGCGGTGAAGTAGAGAAAAAACGCCGCAAAAGTGAATGGATTATGGAACAGGAACCAATCCCACGGTCCCCAACCTTGCGCCTTGATGATGCCCTGCATGCTCATCGTGCCGGCAAGAAACACGATCGTCACGATCGATACGCCCGCGGGAATTTCATAGCTGACGATCTGTGCCGCCGAGCGCATGCCGCCGAGCAGCGACCATTTGTTGTTCGACGCCCAGCCCGCCATGAGGATGCCGACGACCACCAGCGACGTGACCGCGAGAACGTACAGGATACCGATGTTGAGATCGGCGACGATCAGAGCTTGCGCCGAAGGGAATGACGACGAAGGTGCAGAGAAAGCCCATGAACACGATATACGGCGCCAGAGAAAACAGCTTGGAATCGGCCGCGGCAGGAATCAAATCTTCCTTGAGCAGATTCTTGATGCCGTCGGCGAGCCACTGAAGAATCCCTTGCGGCCCGACCCGGTTGGGCCCGACCCGCGACTGCATGCGCGCCCAAACCCGCCGTTCGAGCCAACTGGTCACGCCGGCAAGCGGCGCGACGAAAACCGAAAGCACGACGAAGGCGACGAGCACCATCGCAAGCGCATAAACGACTTCTTTCGGCATACCGGCGAAGGCGCCGTCTTGAATCAACTGATCAATATAAGGTTGCATGATTTATCTACGACTCGAATTCAGCGATCGATCTCGGGCGCGTCGACATCGAGACTGCCGATCAAAGCGATCAGGTCCGCGAGCATGATACCCTTGCTGAGCTTATCGATGATGGCCATAGCGGTAAACGATCCCGTGCGGATACGCACCCGGTAAGGATACTCGCTGCCGTCGCTGACGACGTAAAAGCCCATGTCGCCGCGCGGCGCTTCGACCCGAGCGTAGCATTCGCCCGCCGGCGGTCTGAACTTGCGCGGCACCTTCGAAATCGCCGGCCCCTTGGGCATCATCTTCAGACACTGGCGTAAGATTTTGCAGCTTTCCTGCATTTCGCGGATGCGCACCCAGTAACGATCGAAGCTGTCGCCGAGCGTGCCCACGTGCGCGGTGCCGATCGGCACTTCGAATTCCAATTCAGGATAGACGGAATAAGGAATATCGCGCCGGATATCCCATTTGATCCCCGAGCCGCGCAGGTTCGGCCCGACCAGATTGTACGAAAACGCGTCTTCTCTGCTGACGATCGCGACTCCGGCCAAGCGCTCAATGAAAATCTTATTGCCCGACAGCAGACGATTGAACTCATCGACGATCGGCTCGAGATGATCGATAAACTCGCCGATCTTGGCGAGCAAGTCTCCGGAACGATATCGTAGCCGACGCCGCCGATGCGGATATAATTGTAGGTCAGCCGCGCGCCGCAGATCTCTTCCATCAAGTTATTGACGGTTTCCCGCTCTCTGAGCGCGTGCACGAACGGCGTCATGGCGCCGATGTCCTGACCGAAAGTGCCGACGGAGATCAGATGGCTGGCGATGCGGTTGAGCTCGCAGGCGATCACGCGGCAAAACTCGCCGCGCCGGGTCACCTCGGTGCCGGCAAGCTTTTCCGCCGCCATGCAGAACGCCTGATTGGCGAACATCGCGGCTAGATAATCGGCCCGATCGGTATACGGCACGTAGCCGTGATAGGTCACCTTCTCGCCGATTTTCTCGATCGAACGATGCAGATAGCCGACGTCGGGGATGGCCTCGCTGATGACTTCACCGTCGGTCTTGACCACAAAGCGCAGCACGCCATGGGTGCTCGGATGCTGCGGCCCGACACTGATGGTCATGTCTTCGGTATTTAGACCGGTCCCTGTTTCAATCGATTCGTTCATAATCTAGCGCAGCAGTTTTTCCACCAATGGCGCGCGTTGCGTGCTGATGCCGTCGTATTCTTCCTGTTCGACGTAGTCTTTGCGCAGCGGATAGCCCGTCCAATCTTCGGGCAACATGATGCGTCTAAATCGCTGTGGCCGTCGAAAATCACGCCGAACAAGTCATAGATTTCGCGCTCGAACCAATTGGCGACCTTCCAGACACCCTCGACGGTTGCGAGCTTCGGGTTGTCGCGCGGCAGATCGACTTTGAGCACGATCTGATGATTATGCTTGTAAGAAAACAGGTGATAGACGACTTGAATTTTTTCGTCTTTCGGCCAATCGAGCGCGGTCAAGTCCGAAAGAACTTCGAAATCCATCCCGGCGCGGTCGCGCAGAAAACGGCAGACCTCCACGATCGACGATCCGTCGCGACGGTCAAATAGGGCTCCAAGACCTCGGCCTTTAGATCGCTGACTTGACCGGGGAATTGCTGCTCTAAAGCGGCGTAAATCTCTTGTGCGTCCATTGGCCGGGTCCGGCCTACGCCTCAGCGGCCCGCTCCTCCGCCGGACGCGACGGCTTGACCAGCCAGCGCTCGCGCATCATTTTGTCTTGAATCCGCAGCAGCCCTTCGGTCAGCGCCTCCGGCCGCGGCGGACATCCCGGCACGTAAACGTCGACCGGAATGATCTTGTCCACGCCTTTGCAAACCGAGTAGGCCAGCTGAAAGAGCCCGCCGCAGTTCGAGCAACTGCCCATCGAAATGACGTACTTCGGATCGGGCATCTGGTCGTAGAGCAGCTTGGTTCGCTTGGCCATCTTGTAAGTCAGCGTGCCCGCGACGATCATCAGATCGGATTGCCGCGGCGTAGCGCGCGGCACCGCGCCAAAACGATCCAAGTCCGCCCGCGGCCCGCCGGTCTGCATGAGCTCGATGGCGCAGCAAGCCAGGCCGAAAAGCATGTACCACTGAGACGAAGCTCGGCCCCAGTTGAGAATGTCATCAACTTTCGTTGTGAAAACCGTCTCCGGCAGGGAATTGATCAAAGGTTTCATCCCACGTCTCCTGACAGGATCAAGCCCGGACCTTTTTTATCCAATCCAGATCTCCCTTGACCCAGGCGTAAACCAACCCGAGAAAAAGAATGCCGACGAAAATCAGAATCTCAATCAACGCGAATACACCCACTCCGCCTTCGACCCAGCGCCGAAACACCGAAGCCACAGGGAAGAGAAAGGCGATTTCAACTTCGAAAATGATAAAGATCAGCGCTACAAGGTAAAACCGGATGTTGAAGTTGACCCAGGCGCTGCCCATCGCCGGCTCGCCACATTCATAGGTCGACAATTTACGGGCTTGGGGATTGGATGGGCGCAGCAAGCGCCCGATCAGCAGATTGACTCCGACAAACCCAAGCCCTAATGCCGTAAACACTAGGACATTAGCAAAATCAAATAACATCGCAA
The DNA here is from genome assembly GCA_963745035.1 of uncultured delta proteobacterium. Classification (GTDB taxonomy): domain Bacteria; phylum Desulfobacterota; class Binatia; order UBA9968; family UBA9968; genus DP-20. Next base: position 340,595 of record CAVUVW010000015.1, read on the forward strand.
TTTTCCGAAATTACACCGAGAGAAGAGTCTATCATCTTAATAACCACAAAAGCTCCGCAGAATCAACCGATTGCGCGGTGAGCGGACGACCGTTTTGTTTGCCATGCCGCGCTTTTTTGACTAGAGTCAGCGCCAATTCCTATAGATATTGTTTCACAGTGCCCCACACATGCCAAGCACGCGTCCGTTCAACGAAAAAGGAGCCAGGAAGCCGTGACACTGGGGTCGAAAGCCTGGACGGCAATGCTGATTCTCGCGGCATATTGCGCCGTCGCGGTCGCGGCCGCTCATGGTCAAGATCGCTTGCCCATAGTTCGCACCGCCTACAGCGCCCTTTCGGCGGGGATAGGCACGCTCTGGCTGACCCAGGAAGATGGACATTTTAGGAAGCATGGTCTCGATTCCAATTTGATCTATATCCGCGGCGGCACCACCGCGGTCCAGGCGCTTCTCGCCGGAGAAATCCAGTTTGGCCATCTGTCCCCCGCGCCGATGATGACCGCCTGGGCACAGGGCGCCGACTTTGTCTGGATCGGCACGACCACACACCAGATGGTTTTCACCCTGCTCGCCGAACCCACGATCACGAAAGGTTCCGATCTCAAGGGCAAGCGAATCGGCATCACGCGCATCGGCTCGGCCAGCGATCTGGCCGTGCGCACGGCGCTCGAACAATTCGGTCTCGGACCCAAGGATGCCACGATGATTTCGCTGGGCGGCATTCCCGACATCCTCGCCGCCATGCGCGCGGGGGCAGTGAACGCCGGAATTTTGTCGCCGCCGACCTCGACCGCTGCGCGCGACTTAGGCTACCGGCCTTTGCTGCATATTCCTGACCTGGGCAGGGAATTCACTTTTTCCGGGATTGCCGCCCGCCGTTCCTTCGTTCAAAGCCAACCTGGGATCGCGCGCGCTTACATGGCGTCACTGACCGATGGCGCAAAAATCTATCGCGAAGACAGCCGCGCCGCGTTGCGTGTCTTGCGAAAATACTTGCGCGCCGACGAGCGCATTTTGGAAGGCGGTTACAAGGAATACGACGCGGCGATTACGAGCCCGCCATATCCCGGCCTCAAAGGCCTCGAGGCCGTGCGCGACAGTCTTGTGGATTCCACACCCCAGCTCAAGGGAGTTGATTTGCGAAAATTCGTCGACGATCGTTTCGTCAAAACAAAATAGTCTTGGTCTTCGCATCCGAGATCTGACGTTTGAACCTTGAACATTTGAACTTTTGAACCGGCCGGAGGCCAGATGAGAATCGAAACCGAACGTAAAATGCGTCGCTGGCGCGAGCAGCGCTGGATCCTGGATCAGGTGATCCAAACCCGCGGCATCGACTGGGACCAGGGCCGGACCGGCAAAATCATCCGCAACTGCGGCCCGGGCGTAGAAGCCGATCTGCAAGAAATTTGCCGGCGCATCCAAAAATTCGTCGATATCCCGCGCGAGTTCTCCAGCGCGGCGGCGCGGCGCGAGGAACAAGGGCGCGCGGCCGAATCTTCCGGCAATCTCGCTCAAGCGCGCGAGCACTACTATATCGCCGCCTGCTTCTACACCAACGCCATGTGGGCGATCTACGAAGACGGCAATCCGCAGCGCATCGCCTGGCAGGAGCGCAAGCGCGCTTGTTACGACAAGTTCATCAAGTACGCCGGCCGTCCCATCGAGCGGGTCGGGCTGCCGTATGGAGACAAAAAGATCCAGGCGATTTTGCATCTGCCGCCGAATAGAAAATCCAGCGAGAAAGTGCCGTGCATCATGTACATTCCGGGCATGGACGGCGTCAAAGAAGACAATCCGGCGAGCGGCGATCCGTTCATCGAGAAGGGCTTTGCCGTGCTCGCGATCGATGGCCCCGGACAGGGCGAGACGCGCGAAGGCGGCATTCCCTGCACCGCATCGAACTACGCAGACGCCGGCAAGCTCGCCTGCGATTATTTGGTGAAGCGCCCGGAGATCGACGCCGATCGGCTCGGCGTCATGGGCTCGAGCATGGGATCGTACTGGGCCCCGCGCGTCGTCGCCGAAGAAAAACGCTTCAAGGCCTGCGCCGTGAGCGGCGTGTGCATGGAGCCGGGCCAATACGCGATTTTCAACATGTCGTCGCCGACCTTCAAGCTCAATTACATGTACATGTCTGGCTACGACGACGAAACCGAGTTCGATGAATTCTGCTAAAACGCTTTCGCTCCGCGGCGTGACCTCGAGAATCACCTGCCCCTACATGGTCGTCGCCGGCGAGGACGACGAGCACTGCGACATGAAGTTCGTCTATGAGCTCATGGGGGAAATTCCCGCGCCGAAACTCCTCTACGTCTTCGAAGGCGAACGCCATTCGATCCGCAATCCCAAGGCACGTCCTCTCGTCGTGAACTGGCTGGTGGACACTTTGCTCGGCAAACCTTTCAAATCGGAAATCGTCCGCATCGACACCAGCGGCAGGGAAGAGCGCCGGGGATGGTAAAAAGACCGAGGATGGAGAATGGAGGATCGAGGATGGCGATCTTCTATCCTCTATCCTCGATCTTCGGCCAATGGTCGATCCTTCGCCGAGGCGAGCGGTGAAGATCGCCTACGGTGAGCTCATCGGCGGCGTGAGCGGCGATATGTTCGTCGCCGCGCTGCTCGATCTCGGCCTGTCGCTAAATAAGATCCGCTCGGAATTAAGGAAGATTCCGACGCTCAAATTCGAGCTCAAGGCCGCAAGGAAACACGTCCACTCGATCCGCGCCACGCAGTTTCACGTCATTTGCGCCAAAGATGAAGCGCCGCGCTCGTGGAAACAAATCCGCGATCTGATCACGCGCAGCAAGCTCGATCCTCGGATCAAGACCACCGGCCTCGAAATATTCGCTGGCCTCGCCCAAGCCGAAGCGAAAGTCCACGGCATCGCCGTGGACAAAGTGCACTTCCATGAAGTCGGCGCCACGGATTCCATCGTCGACATCATGGCGGCGGCAATCGGCGTCCATGAACTCGGCATCGATGCCTTTCATTTTTCACAAATTCCGTTAGGCCGCGGCATCACCCGTTCCCAGCACGGCCCGCTGCCGGTGCCCGGCCCCGCCACTCTGGAACTGCTCAAAGGACTCCCCGTCTTCGGCGTCGAGATCGAGGCTGAAACGGTAACCCCCACCGGCGCCGCGCTTGTCCGCGCCTTGGGGAAAAATTTCGACGCTCAACCCGCTATGACGATCGACAAAATCGGCTACGGAACGGGCCAAAAAGATTTTCCGACTCGCCCCAATCTGTTTCGCCTGGTCGTCGGCGCTACTGACGCCGGCTGGTCACAGGAACAAATGCTTGTGATCGAAACCAACATCGACGACATGAATCCGCAGTTCTACGATCACGTCATGGAGCGGCTCTTCGCAGCCGGCGCCCGCGATGTTTTTCTTGCGCCGATTCAGATGAAGAAAAGCCGCCCGGGGACCTTGCTCAGCGTCATTGCCGAACCTCGCGATCGGGAAAAGCTCGCGAGAATTATCTTCCACGAGACATCTACCATCGGCATTCGCCACTACCCAATCGGCCGAATCATCTTGCAACGCGAATCGAAGAAGATAAAAACCCGCTACGGCGAAGTCGCGGTGAAGATCGTCGAGCAGCCGGACGGGCGCAAGCGAGCGATGCCGGAATACGACGACATCAAGCGCATCGCTGCGGCGAAGAATTTGCCCATCAAATTGATCCACGACGAAGTTATGCGCGTCGCCGGTAGCTAGCGCCGGGCCGATAACCGCCCAATGTCCGATGCTTCGTCCGGCAGCACTGACCGCTCTGAATCGCTTCCACCCTGGGCGTCGCTGCGTTACCGCGACTACCGTTTTTTGTTTTTGCTGGCGCTGTTCGCCACCAGCGCGCAGCAAATGCGCCAGGCGCAAAATTTTTACCAGGTCTACGAGCTTTCCGGTTCCGCGTTTCTTTTGGGGCTTACAGGTTTAGCCCAGGGAGTGCCAATTTTCGCTCTCGGCTTGTTCGGCGGTACCCTGGCGGACTTTCTTGATCGCAGGAAAATTCTTCTGATCACGATTTTCGGGAATCTTCTCGTCGCCATCATCCTGGGCTTCCTGACTCTCGCCGGGCTGATTCAGGTCTGGCACATTCTCGCCGCCACAGCGCTCACCTCGGCGCTCAACATCGTGCTCAACCCGACGCGCATGGCGCTCATCTCCCACCTTGTGCCGCGCTCGCACTTGACCAACGCCGTGGCGCTCAACTCCAGCGTTTCGCAAGGCGCCCACTTCGTCGGGCCCATGCTCGGCGGTCTCAGCCTGGCGTGGATGAGCACGGGAAACGCGTATTTGTTCAATGCCCTCTTTTATCTTCCCGCCGCCATCGCCATCGTTCTGCTCAAAATTCCGGCGGTCGACAAGACCGCGCGAGAGAAATTTTCTCTCGTTAGTTTTCTGGGCGGGCTCAAATTTCTTTTTTCCGAGCCGGTTATTTTGACGCTGGTCTTGCTCGATTTTATCGTCATCGGGTTCGGTTATTATCGGCCGCTGCTGCCGATCTTTGCCAAAGACATTCTCTTCGTCGGTCCTGCCGGTTTCGGCATGCTCTCGTCCGCTCCGGCGATCGGCGGCGTCCTTGGCACTTTCACTCTGCTAGCCATCGGCGACGTCAAGGGCAAAGGGCTGCTCGCACTCTGGTCTTTTCTCGCCTACGCGCTTGCGCTCGGCGTTTTTGCGATTTCGACGAGCTTCTGGCTGTCGCTTCTTTTGCTCGGCATCATGGGCTTGGCTAATTCGCTGCAGGCGGTCATGCGCCAGACGAGCTTTCATCTTTTGACGCCCGATCACATCCGCGGCCGCGCCTTCTCGGTCTTCAACATGTTTTCGCAAGGCGCGAATTCCGTCGGCGCCACCGAGGTGGGCTTCATGGCCGCGCTCCTCGGCGCACCGGGCTCGCTCCTCTTCGGCTGTGCGGTGGGCGGGATGCTAACGCTGGGCTGTTGGATCTTGATGCCGGGCCTGAGAACCTTCGGAACAGAAACGCGCCGCCCCAGTCGCTCCTGATCGACAACCGATCATCCGCGATGGAAAGGAAGTGTCCGCTGCGAAGCAATCGCGCTGTGGAAGGGCAGTCGCCCCGACTATCTTGCTCGGAGGCTACGGCATCGTAAAAACGATCAGCTGGTCGGTGACTCCGCCGGAGCCCGGCTTGAGGGATCCCGCAGCGAGATAAACGCTTCCGCCCGCGCTCGCTGCACTGGTGCCGTGTCTTCCGGCGGGCATGGGTGCCAACGTCCGCCAAGTTTTTGTCTTGGGATCGTACGCTTCGTTCTCGGCAAATGTGTTGGGCGGAACTTCACCGCCCAAGATGAGAATAAGGCCGCGATATAACGTATAAGCGAGACCGCTGCGCGCCGTCGGCAGCGGCGGACCTGAGGTCCACGAATTGGTCGCCGGATCGTAGATATCATGCATGTCGGTCTTGTCGCTGGAGGCGCCGAAGCGCCCGCCTATCGCGTGGAGTTTTCCCTCGGCAGCAACCAGCGCCAAATGATCGCGCGCTTTGGGCAGCGGCGCGCGCTCGCTCCAGCTGTTGCTCGCCGGATCGTAGACCTGATGCGTCGCGACGGTTTCGCCCGCCGGATTGCGTCCGCCCACCGCGTGGATCTTGCCCTCGAGGACAGCGACCGCCACCGAGCCGAGGCCGGACTTGAGCGGGGTCAACTCGCGCCATTTATCGTCTGCGGGATCATACTCGAGAACATGCGGCTGGCCGTCCTTGTGCACGGAGCCGACGAAGCCGCCGACGGTGTAGATCTTGCCGTTGAGAACCGCCGTGCCGATGTGATCGAGACCGTAGGGCAGCGGCGCGCGCGGACGCCAACGATCGGTGGCCGGATCATACTCATCATGGTAGGTCCCGGCCACGCCCTTGACCCCACCGCCGATCACGTGGACCTTTCCGCCCGCCGCAGCGAGCGCCACCTCGTTGCGCGCCAGCGGGATCGGCGCTTTCGTCGTCCAGCTTCCCTGCGCGTAAGTGTCGGCCGTCAACGCGCCGACTGCGATGCAGGCGCCGGCAAACATCAAAAGCTTCAGCAGTTTTGCATTCATCGTCGCCTCCGATCTGCTCTGATTTCGTATGTTTGACCGTCCTTTGACACAACGCCTAACGAAACATTTGTATTCTAGTTCAGAAAAAAGTCCTGGGTGGTAGAAGATTTCTAGCGCAGTTCCTTCTGCACTTCCCGCAGCAACGTAAGATCGCGAACCTGAGCGAGCGGAATCGGCTTGTCCGCCCGTACCGTCGCTTTGCGCGACTCGATGGCGAACTCGTAGGTTTTGTCGACGGTGCCGCCGTCGGCGCTGAACGACGGCAGAATGGAGTCGTAGGAATCCCGCGCCACGTCGGCCGTTTGGCTCAACCAACGGCTCATGATCTGAATCGTATCGTCTCTCCGCTCGTGCATGAACCTAAGTCCGCGCAAGACCGCGCGTAAAACCTTCTTGGTTTCGTCGCGGTTGCTCTTCAGTCGGGAATCGGTGACCGCCACCGAAGAGATCGGGCTGCCTATTTTGAGATCTTTCGGCCCACCGAGCAGATTGTAACCCTCGCGGGTGAGGCGCACCGGACCCGGAGGCACGGTGCAAATCGCGTCGACAAGTCCTTTTCTAAGAATCTCGACGCGCACCGGCTCGTCGCCGCCCAAGGTCACGAACTGGACTTCCTTGAGATCAATGCCCTTGGCTTGAAGAATCGCTTCGGCGGCGAGCTGGTCGGAGCCGCCGATCCGCTGGGTGCCGATGCGCTTGCCGCGCAGATCGTTGATCGTCTTGATTTCCGGTTTCGCAACCAGGCTGTGCAGCGGCTTGTCGGTCAATACCGCGAGAATTTTGAACGGCATGCCTTGCATGGCGCCGGCGACGATATTGCCGAAGCTCAGGGTGTAATTCACCTCGCCGCTCATCAGCGCCGGCACCGCCACCTGGCTGCGCATCTGGATCAGTACAGGTTCGAGATTCTCGTCTTTGAAAAATCCGCGGGCGACGGCGACCTGCGCCGGCAAAAACGCGTAACTCCGGCTGCTGTACGAGATAATCACTTTATCGGCGCCGTAGCCGGGGCTTGGCGGCCAAAGAGCGATTAGGAGCGTAATTCCGAGCAAGTGGCGAAATTTCATGCGCGCTTGTTTACCTCATCATCATAAGAATATTTCATCGCGTCGCCAAAAACGGCTGCAGCAATCGAGTGTCGAATTCCTGTTCGAATAGATCGAACGGCAAAGTCTTCTGAGTTTCAGTCGTCTCGATAAAGGGAAAATCACCGAGGCAGGGCACGCCGGTCAACCCTGACAGAACCTGGCGATTGGTCTCAGCCGCGGGAGAACTTTCATTTGAGAGACGATTGAGCACGTAGCCAAGCACGCTCAAACCTTTACAGCTCGCGTGCTCCACGGTGAGCAAAAGATGGTTAAGAACACCGAGTTTGTTGGCCGCGACCACCAGAAGAGGCAGTTTCAAAACACGTGCAAAGTCAGCGTACGTATAGCTTGGCAACAGCGGCACCATCAAACCACCCGCTCCTTCGACCAGCGTAATATCATATTCGGCACTAATCTCGCCGTAGGTGGTCAGCAGGAGATCGACATCGATCTTCCGGCCGGCCCGTTCAGCCGCGATGCTCGGCGCCACTGGCTCGGCAAATCGATAGGGGCAAATCTTCTCGATGGGCTCGGCGCAGCCTGAAGCCTCCTTGAGTCGCACCGCATCATTCGGGATCAGCGTGCCATTTGTTTCCGTGCAGCCGGTTTCCACGGGCTTCAGCACCCCGATCCGGTAACCGCAGGCGCGGAGGTAAGCCGCAAGCGTTGCAGCGACAAGAGTCTTGCCCACGCCAGTGTCCGTGCCGGTGATGAAAATACCCTTTCCCACTCAAACCCCTTCAGTCGAGTATCGAGGATCGAGGATGGAAGATTGGTATGCCATCCTCAATCCTCTATCCTCCATCCTCGACATAATATTCACGCCTCCGTCACCGCGCGAATAGACTCATAAACGACGTCGAGCAAAGTCGTCAACTCCGCGCCGCTAATCGTCAGCGGCGGCATCAGAATCACAATATCGCCGAGCGGGCGGATCAGCACGCCGCGCTTGCGCGCCTCGAGGATGACTTTATGTCCGATCCTGCGATCCGGCGCGATAGTTTTTGCGGTTTTCCTTAGCTTCCACCAGCTCGATGCCAACCATGTAGCCCCACTGGCGCACATCACTCACGTGCGCCAGCGTGCGAAACTCCCGCAGGCGCTCTGCCAGGCAACGAATGCCCGGCGCCATCTTGGCGATGATATCGTCGCGTTCGAAAAGCTCGAGATTGGCGAGCGCCGCCGCGCAACCGAGAGGATTGCCGGTATACGTATGCCCGTGGAAAAAAGTCTTGTACTCGTGATATTCGCCAAGGAACGCGGAGAATATTTCTTCCGTGGCCAAAGTCGCGGCGAGCGGCAGATAGCCGCCGGTGATGCCCTTGGCCAAGCATAAGAATATCCGGCGCCACCCCGGCGTGCTCGCAGGCGAACATCTTACCGGTCCGGCCGAAACCAGTGGCGACCTCGTCAAGAATGAGAAGGATCCCGTTTCGCCGGCACATTTCGCTCAATGCATGGACATACTCGACCGGCTGCGCCCACATGCCGGCCGCGCCCTGCATCAGCGGCTCCATCACCAAGGCGGCGAGCCGATCTTTATTTTCTGAAAGTTTCTGCTCCGCGTCTTTGAGCGCCGCTTCGAGCGCGTCCCCATCGCTCATCCGCTGGTAGTAGCGAAACACGTGCGGCGGGGTGAGGCGCAGCACGGGGAACAGCAGGCTCTTGTGAATAACGATGGAAAGTTTCCGAGTAGCCCATGCTCATCGAGCCCACGGTGTCGCCGTGATACGACTCCGCAAGCGAAGCGATCAAAGTGCGCTCTGTCGCGCCTTTGAGTTGCCAATACTGCACAGCCATCTTGAGCGCGATCTCGACGGCCGTGGCGCCGCTGTCGGAGTAGAAAACGCGCTTTAATCCAGGCGGGGCAATGCCGATCAATTTTTCCGCGAGCTGAATGCCGGGCGCATGGCTTAAACCGAGAAACGTCGAGTGGCCGATCCGATCGAGCTGATCTTTGATCGCGTCGTCGATCTCCTTTTTTCGGTGACCGTGCACGTTGCACCAAAGCGACGACACGCCATCCAAATATTTTTTTCCCTGCACATCGATCAAATAATGGCCGTCGCCGCGGCTGATGATGACGGGCTCCTCGGCCATCCATTCCTGCATCTGCGTGAACGGGTGCCAGAGATAAGTATGGTCGAGCTGCTTGAGCTTCTCGTGCTCGGTCGTCATCGGAGTCGCGCCGACTTCTGTGAAAACGGCGAGGGCGCGCTCGATGTGCGCCCGCGTATGGGTCGCCATCAAGGTAATTCGCAGACGCGACGTTCCCTCGGGCACGGTCGGCGGGCGAATCCCCTGGGCGAAAACCCCGCGCTCGAAGAGTTGCTCGGAAAAGCGCATGCACTTGGCAGCCTCGCCGATAATCAGCGGCAAAATCGGGCTGGCGCTCTCGCCGATGTGAAATCCGAGCGCGCGCAAGCCTGTCGCCAGCCTGCGGCAGTTGTCCCATAGCGCTTCGCGCCGCTCCGGCTCGCTTTGCACCAGATCGAGCGCCGCGATTGCCATCGCCATGACCGCGGGCGGAAGCGCGGTGGTGAAAATAAAGCTCCGGCAGCGGTTGATCAAAAGCTCGCGCAGCGCGCGGCTGCCGGCTACGTAGGCGCCGAAGCCGCCAAGCGCTTTGCCCAACGTCCCCATCTGCACGAGCACGCGATCGCCCAGCCCGAGCTTTGCGACCACGCCGGCGCCGCTCGGCGCCAAAAAGGCCCGTGGCGTGCGCCTCATCGACCATGACCGAGGCGCCGTATCGTTCCGCGAGCTCGACGATGGCGGCGAGCGGCGCTTCGTCGCCGTCCATGCTGAAGATCGATTCGGTGACGATCAACTTGCGCCGGCAGCGCTCGGCCTGCTTGAGCAGTGATGCCAGCCGATCGAGGTCGCAGTGCGGATAGACAAAAGTCTTTGCCCGCGACAAGCGGCAGCCGTCGATGATGCTCGCATGGTTCAGCGCGTCACTGAGAATCGCGTCGCCGTCGCCTGCCAAAGTCGAGAGAATACCGACGTTGGCTTGAAATCCGGAGTTGAAGACCAGCGCGGCTTCGCTGCCTTTGAATTCGGCGATACGCCTCTCCAGCTCTTCGTGCAGCGTCATGTTGCCCGAGATCAGACGCGACGCGCCCGAGCCGCAACCGTAGCGATCGATCGCCTCCTTGGCTGCGGCGGCGAGCTTGGGATGATTGGCGAGACCGAGGTAATTGTTGGAGGAAAAATTCAAAACTTCGCGGCCATCGACCGTCAAGACCGGTCCCTGGTCGCCCTCAACGGCCCTCAGCGTGCGATAGAGCGCGGCATTCTTAAGCTCCTGCAGCTCCCATTGAATAAAATCTTCGGCACTCATGGGTTGGAATTAGATAATATACACATGGCGGCGTCGCAACACGACCGCGACGCGCGCTCTGGTTACATCTTGAGAGACGCTCTTTTTCGAAAAGAATCTCCGGCTGGGGAAGCTAACCGGCTTTACCGAGTTTTAGCTTGCGGCGGATTGCTTTCATGTCGTCCACGAGGCGGTCGAACTCGCGCTCGCGTTCGCTGCTTTCCTGCAAACGCAGAATAGCCGAAGGATGAACCGTGATAAACGCCTCGCGCGAATCGAGAGGAATAAATTTTCCGCGTTCCTGGTTGATCCTGACGGCACGGCCCAACACGGCGTGTGCCGCCGTGGAGCCCAACGCGGCGATGATTTTGGGTTGGATGACTTCGATCTCCGCCTCGAGCCACGGCTTGCACGCCATCACTTGGCGGATCAGCGGTTTTTGGTGCAAGCGACGTTTGCCGCGCTGGATGAATTTGAAATGCTTCACCGCGTTGGTGACGTAGGCTTGCTGTCGAGGAATCCCCGCCGCTGCGAGCGCCTTGTCCAAAAGACGGCCCGCCGGCCCGACGAACGGTTGCCCCTGGCGGTCTTCCATATCGCCCGGCTGCTCGCCGACGAACATGATGCTCGCCCTCTCCGATCCTTCGCCGAAGACTGTCTGGGTCGCATCCCGATAGAGGTCGCAGCCCTTGCAGGATGCGGCGGCGGCTTGCAAATCCTCAAAGCTAAACCGCTTGGGCAGGAACTCGGCAGCCGAAGAGGTCGATCGCACAGCCATGAATTCAAAGCTAACACTCCAACTAGCCTGCGCCTAGATGATCCAGATGCGATAAACCCTTCGTGTCCTTTTTTTGAAAATAACAGGTAGAGAAAGATTTCTCACGGAGTTTATCGAGCATTGCCGAAGGGTTCGAAATGACAGGATTCTGCTACGTTGTCATTCCGAACGGATGTGAGGAATCTATCCCAACGCATTTTCAGCATCTGTGGGCGGGCGTAAGCTCACGACCCACTTCGTGGTGAAAATCTCCCTCTTTCTTTGGCTGCGGTCCTGCACTCTGGGTTTTCCCGATCGTCGCGCTTGCGAGTTCGAACCGGACCCGGTTAAAGTGAGCGGAATTCACCTCGCGCGATCGATCCGAACCTCATGGCCAAAGCAAAAACCGTCTTCGCCTGCCAGAGCTGCGGCTATCAGTCGCCCAAATGGCTCGGCAAGTGTCCGGATTGCAATCAGTGGAACACGTTTGCCGAGGAGCGCTTCGAAAAAGCTTCGACGCCGCGCGGCGAGCTCAGTCTCGGCACCAAAGAAGATCCGGCGCCGATCCACGCCATCGACACGGCGGAAGAAGGCCGCCTGCTTTCCGGCATCGGCGAGTTTGACCGCGTGCTCGGCGGCGGGTTGGTGCCCGGCTCGGTGATCTTGATCGGCGGCGACCCGGGCATCGGCAAATCGACGTTGCTGCTGCAAGCCTTCGCCGCCGTAAGCGAAAAAGGTGTCACCTGTCTCTACGTTTCCGGCGAGGAATCGCCGCGCCAGATCAAGATGCGCGCCGAGCGTCTGGGCATCGCCGCGCCGAACCTGCTGATCCTGAGCGAAACCTCGCTGGAGCGCATTCTCGAGCACGTCAAGAAAATCAAGCCCGGCCTTTTGGTGATCGACTCGGTGCAAACGATTTTTTCGTCGGCGATCCCGTCCGCGCCCGGCAGCATCGCGCAGGTGCGGGAAGCGTCGGGCGCGATCATCGTGCTCGCGAAAAAAACCGGCCTGACGACTTTCTTGATCGGCCACGTCACCAAGGACGGCGCCATCGCCGGGCCGCGACTGCTCGAGCACATGGTCGATACCGTGCTCTATTTCGAGGGCGAGCGCGGCCATAGCTTTCGCATCCTGCGCGCGGTCAAAAACCGCTTCGGCTCGACCAACGAGATCGGCGTCTTCGAGATGAAGGAAGCCGGCTTGAAAGAGGTCGCCAACCCTTCGGAAATTTTTTTGATGGAGCGGCCGCTGCAAGTCCCCGGCTCGGCGGTCGTCTGCAGCATGGAGGGAACACGGCCGATTCTCGTCGAGCTGCAGGCGCTGGTCAGCCGCTCCTTTCTCGCCGTGCCGCGCCGCACGACCATCGGCGTCGATCATAATCGGGTCGCGCTTCTGGTCGCCGTCTTGGAGAAAAAACTCGGCGCCAAGCTCTTCGATCAGGATATTTTCGTCAACGTCGCCGGCGGCGTTCACGTCGACGAGCCCGCCGTCGATCTCGGCATCGTCGCCGCCATCGCCTCGAGCAGCCGGGAAAATGTGCTGGATTCCAAAACCGTCCTGTTCGGCGAAGTCGGCCTCGCCGGCGAGATTCGCGGCATTTCCCAGGCGGAAGCGCGAGTCAAAGAAGCCGGCAAGCTCGGCTTCGAGCGCTGCGTGCTGCCGGCGAGCAACTGCGCTCAGCTAAAGCACATCACGCACCCCCAACTCACCGGCGTCGGCTCGCTCGGCGAGTGCTGGAAGGTGATATTTGAGGATTAAGATTTTCAGGACTGAGGACAGAGTGAAAGTTCGGATCTCAGTACGCAGTCCTCATCCCTCAGTCCTCATTCGCTTTGCTCTTGAATCCCACGCGCCCGTTGGTTATCAATAATAGCTCTCCGCGCCGGAGTGGTGGAATGGCAGACGCGCCGGACTCAAAATCCGGTGGGGTGTTAGTCGGAAAACGAGGGCTTAGCAATAAGTCCTCGTTTTTTTATGCACTTACGTTTCGCTTATTTCTCTTATTTCGCTCGCTCTAGCTCATTTCCGGTCAGTTTTTTTGAAAATGGTTTGAAAATGATTTGCCCGGCAAATACTCTGCCGTAGGTGATACAGGCATGGCAGTGAACTTCGACATGATAGTCGGTGTACCGCTCACGCTTCTGTGTCTCTTTGGTGCATGGCGTGCGTGGTTCTATGTTGCGTGGCACCGTACATGGCGGAAGCTGGTAGCGGTGGTGCTCGTGTTGTGGGGCGGCAATCTTCGCCGCGATTACCATCGGCATTCGCTGCTGAGGTATCTCTGCTACGAATGATCGCCCTCGGTGACATTCCTATCGACCCGCAAGAAGACGTTCGGTCCAGGCGCACACGGAGAATTTGTAGCCAAGGAGTAATGTCGTCTTGGAAGTCTTGCTATTCCTCGAGGTGTTCTGCTTCTTCATCAGCGGTTGCATAGTAATACTCTGTAGCGTCCGTTTCACGAGGGGCCAGAGGGAAAGACTCCCTATATTAAAAAAACTCGACGGAAAACAGGTGCTACTTGTATCAGCGGCCGTTTTAACTGCCTTAGCAGGCTGGGCTGCCCATGGGATAAGAAATTTTCCCGGAGAAGTGCCAACAGAAATAGTGGAACAGCGTAATGGAAATGTAATAGTTAAAGCTACCATAGGCGGCTTTGAGAACGAGCTGCGCGAGGCCGCGAGTGACCGTGCGAGCGAAGCCAAGGACTATTTTATTGCCGGCGAGCGCGATTTCGCTGCAAGCCGCTTTCGTGATGCTACCGTAAACTATGAAAAATCGGCTAACTTATTGCCGACAATGTCCGGCTTGCTCAACCTCGGGAATGCGCTCACGGAAACAGTCACTTTATACAAAGGCCAGGGAGGCCTTCCTTAAAGGGCTCAACATTGCTCAGAAGAAGAAAATTAAACGGCACGAGGCTCACTTTCTTCATAGCAACGCCGATGTCTACAACCATCTTCACGATGCTATTCAAGCGGACGCCTTTTACAAATCCGCAGCAGAAGCCTACCAGCAACTCGGCGATACTCTCGGGATGGCGCGACTCGAAAATAACAGGGCTCTTCTTCTAAAGGATAATCCTGGCGAGGCGCTCACGATGCTTGAAGCTGCATTAAAGAAGTACATAGTTCTTAAGAACACTCGCGGACAGGGGATAGCGTTCCTGAACAAGGGTAACATATATTTTAATCTTAATAGATTAGATGAGTGTCGGCTGTCTTATCAGCGTGCGTTAGAAGCGTTTAGGCAGAGCGGCTATGTGTCCGGGCAAGCTAAAGCGCTTTTTAGCCTGGGCAATGTTTATGTGAGGCAGCAGGAATATGAGGAGGGCTTAAAAGCTTATACGGCAGCCCAAGAATTTTTTAAGAAAATTAACAATATGGAAGGTGAAGCTGCTGCTCTGACAGGCATCGGTGGAGTCTATCGCACAAAAGAGCCTCAAAAGGCATTAACTTTCTACCAATCTGCGTTGGGACTAACGAAGAACCCTTATCAGCAAGCTGTAGTGCATGGGAATATTGCAAACATTTATTCTGACAAGATGGAATTCGACAACGCCATTTCTGCATACAAAAAAGCTTTAGACGATATTCGACCGAATCCAAGACTCACGCTCCGTAGCACAAACGCTGGCGAATATCGGCCGAGTTCTCGGCCGACAATGCAGGATAGACGAGGCGCTCGAATTTATAGGTCGCTCACGAGCAGTCTATAAACAAATTGGAGGTGAACCGATTGAGCTGGCAAGAGACGAAGCCTTACTCAAAGCGGCATCGTGCGGAAGGAATCTAAAATCAACATAGTGGCCGGTAATAAATGATTGCGCAAATATATTGCATCAAACGTAGATTGGAGCACAGCGGTCGAACTTGCACCGTCCTCTCTCGACCAAAGTCTGGGCGGTTCGTTCACTCATCTCGCTTTTGCTTTTTGGATAGCCGTCCACGTCGTCTCGAATGAGGCAAACGCATATTGAATCGGCACGGGCGTGCGGATTATCCTTTTCGTGTGCGCATCCTTGAAGCCCTCGACATTCTCGAAGCCGCGACCATTGAGTGCAAGCATCGGCAGATAGACACGCCTGAAGTGAGGGCGGCGCTCGATCTGCTCGCGCCGTACAGCCATCGGATGGGCCCTTTTATCGAAAATCTACTCATACCGTACCAGGTGCGACGCGTGGCGCCGCGGTACTCGCCGCCAGCCCCGCGCCGGTCAGGGCCGCTATCACGCGCGCTCGTCAGCCTCTTTTACTTTCAGGACTCTTTCAGCTAGAGAAGTTTGTTTTCCTTCAGGATCTTGTCAAGTTTCCTTTCAAGCCCTTCACCGGCGCACCGATTGGGCGCCAGATCAGAGTCGCCAGAGAGCTCGATTACACAAGCAGATAAAGCACTAACCCGGGAATTATTACAGAGGAGATTATTAGTGCGTCTTGGCCGTATCTTGAACAGAAGTCGCGCAGAGTGAGCATGGTGAGTATCCCCCCTTTGCTGTGAGTGGCGTGCAAGCCATATCACGAAGTTGTGGCTTTGCAAGGAAATAATGGCAGTGGTGCAGAGAACGGGATGGATTACGGTCGGTAAGCCCAGCCCCTACGTAAATGACTCTCGAGTGGGCAAGCCGATCCCAATTCAGCCGGTCGAGAATCCGATCCTTTGTTCTCCCTACAAGGAACCAGATCAGCATTCACTTCTGACGCCAAGCTGAAAACTCGCTCGGCTCCCGTCACGGCTTCACGTTCATCGCGCCCTCTCAAAAGCCAAGGTCCCTCCCTTGGTGGAATGTCCTTTGCTTTTTTGAGACTCCAGCATTGCTTCTTTCTCGCTAGGAGGGCCCGGCAGATGGAAAGTGGATGCCCTTCAAAATGCTTTGTCGTAGCGCAAAGACCGCTGGATTTCCGCGAATATTCGCTTCTTCCACGCAAAGCACGGGCTGAACTCGTTCTCCTAAACGCGCCAGCCAAGTTCTGCGAAGCCTGCGGTGCCGTCTACGTGAACTGCCAAACCGGGACAGTTTTCCTTTGTCGAATTTCGATTCTAGGACATCGACCTACATGACAGCATTCCCAGTGTTTCATCTCATCTCTTGTAAAGCTTTCAACGCTTCATCCTCTGAAAGCTTCTCCATCAGCGTTCCCGCTTCACGCAAAGCACGGCCAACGCGAGAGCCTGCTCGACGCGGACGGTAGGACTCGACGCCAGCAGCGCGCCCGCGTTCCCTCTGCGCGTTCCGCCGACTGCGCCGGAGCTCCATTTATACCTTTGGGTTTAGAGCGTATGCGACAAATCCAAGTCGCCGATGTCTTTGATCGAACAGCCTACGTTAGCTTTTAGTATAGCGAAGATTTCTGCGCAGAATATTTGGTCATCAAAAACCAGCATCCCCATGTAGCGAGAGCCGTTGTAGTCAATAAACAAGAAAATTTTGGTGTTCATTAACTCGTTCATCAATGGTTGCTGAAGCGTTCCAACTTCGCCAACCGGCCTATCGTTGGCGTCCCAGCGCGTCGTCGTCCATTTCGGCGGCCACGTCGGGAAACCGCTTTTGCGGGTCATTAGCGGGTGGTCCCTGAACTTCATGGGGAACTTGACTGTATTGTCAAAAATCGCTCGTCCGGTGTCAAGCTATTAATCGGCGACAGAGGGTTACTCGGCGCAGCTTCGGAACCGGCTTAGCGTGAACGAATCTGGACCACGTACGACGATTGGTTGCGTAGCAAACGTCGCGGACTTTTTAAGCGATCTTGGCCGTTCCTCCAAGAATTTTTGCCGCCGCGCCGCGCACTGCTCGGCTTCACGCATGTCGGAGTACCAGCGCCACCCATCGGCTGAGTAGAGAATCACGCGCTCACCGGACCCGACGACCGTGGTTTGTTTCGTTTGAAAATCGTTGTTCATTGTATGGTGAAAAAATGTCCCCGTCGCGCTGCCGGGCAGACGAACGCGACGGGGATTCCCGGCAAGCCTGCGTGAGCAGGGGGACGGAGCCGCATGGGCCAACATGCGCGCCGGGAAAAACGAAATCAATCAAAGTAACAGGCGATCTGATCGAGCGCGTCGCCGTGCATCCGGGCATCCGAGATTCACTTACGAAAAGCTGCAACATCGTCGCGATGCACACCGCGCTGCTGCGCGAGCTTCTTAGCGCGGCAATACGCCGCGTTCCCGCCGCAACGGCACCGCGAGTAGTTTTGGCGCTCGACTTCACCGCTGACAGCGGAACCAAGAGCGCGAGCAGTGCGTAATCATCGCTGCGGATATATCCATCTTCGCTCGCTCTCCGAAGATTCGGCAACTCGTTGCCCACGTCGATCAACGCGCGCTTGTACGTCTCCGCGTTCGGAGTGCCGGTGCGCGCCAATCGCGTTGTCCGGACGATGACGTGCGCCCGCACGATCTCAGGCGTAGCGGGATAACGCGATGGACGGCGTTAGGTATTCCGCGTGACATCGTTATGGCTTGCAGCGGTCACAAGCCGAATGGAGTCCATGATGGATATGTCAACTTCAGCGATCAGCAGTTAGTCAACGCGTTTCGCGAGCGTGGATTGATGCTGCCGCCGTTGCAGAGGAAAAAGCAGGCAAGCGCCAAAGCCGTTTGAAAATGCTTTGAAAACGCTTTAGTTTGTCGTTCTCACACACTCATTGCCGGAGTGGTGGAATGGCAGACGCGCCGGACTCAAAATCCGGTAGGGGAAACCCTGTGCGGGTTCAAGTCCCGCCTCCGGCACCAAGTAAAATCCCTACTTAGTACCTTCGGATTCAGGATTCTCAGGCTGGTGCGTGTGCTTATTGTGCCCGTTTTGTGCCCGAACGCTTATTGATTCGATCTAAGCGGGACGACGCTCGTCGATTGCTCTTGGTTTTGGGCGTGCTGCCAAGTGCGACGCGCCGCTTCTCCCAAATCTTCTTCACTCACGATGTTGTATCGCTCAAAGACGCTTCGGTTTTTATGATCTGATACCATCAGCGCCACCCGCTCGAGTATCCCGCGCGAACCATGTTCCTTACGGCGATCCAACTTTTCTGGTATCCATTACGGCCTGAGAAGCACTTTGCCACTCTTTCCTCGCAATTCTGAGTATCACCACTTTCCTGTGATACGGTGCTCCTAGGCCTATCTGACGTCTCCAGTTCGATCCGTGTACGCGGCCACGTTGTTTCTGCTCGTGGGGTATCCGGGTGCTCTTCACCGAACACGCTTTTTCTAGATCGGCTTTCTCCTTGCGCTTAGAAAACACAATGATGTAGAGGGTCGTTATGGACTGGACAAGCGTGATCACAGACGCCCATGGTAGCAGCGATTGAGGCAGAGCAGAGAGAATCTCGGAAGCTAAAGTCGGCAGCGTGAGGAGTTTAGGCAGGAGTCACTCAGGAAAATTTCAACTAAAACTTGCCAGGTGGCAGGATAGACAGAAAACCTGGGGACAATGCCGGCCCTAGTAGAGAAAACAGTCCGGCCTATTATAGCTCAGACTATAAACTTGGCGATTGAGACCAAGCGTATATGAGGTTTCGTACGTCCATTCAGCGTCGGCGACCAGCGTAGGCGTGAGGAGCAGCGGGCGTGGCGAGTATCGTGCTTTCCAGGCTGGTGCAGGCAGTGCCCTCGTTATTGGGGGTGACGATCGTAGCGTTCGTGCTGCTCCAGTTGAGCGGGGACGTCACCCAACTGCTGCTGCCGATGGAGGCATCCGAGGAAGTGCGGGCGGACTTTCGGCGCGCGTACGGACTGGACCAGCCCATCCCGGTCCAGTACGCTCACTACCTGGCGCGGCTGCTACAGGGCGACTTCGGCCAGTCGTTTGCCTATCGGCGGCCGGCGATGGAGGTGGTGCTGGAGCGGCTGCCCGCCACGCTGGAGCTATCGGCGGCGGCGTTGCTGATCGCCTTGACGATTGCCATTCCGGCCGGGATCATCTCTGCAGTCAAGCGCAACTCGGTGTTCGACCACCTCTCGATGGGGGTGGTGCTGCTGGGGCAGTCGGTACCGACGTTCTGGCTGGGGATGCTGATGATCCTGGTGTTCGCGGTGGGGCTGCACGCGCTGCCGGTCTCCGGCCGGGGCAGCTTTGCGCAACTGGTACTGCCGAGCGTGACGCTGGCGATGTGGCTGCTGGCGCTGGTGGCACGGCTCACGCGCTCCGGGATGCTGGAGGTTCTGTCCCAGGACTATATCCGCACCGCGCGGGCCAAGGGGCTGGCCGAGGTGGCGGTGACCACGCGGCACGCGGTGCGCAACGCGCTGGTGCCGATCGTGACGGTGGTGGGTCTGCAGGTGGGGGGATTGCTGGGCGGCGCGGTCATGACGGAGGCGGTGTTTGCATGGCCGGGCGTGGGTACTCTGGTGCTGGAGTCGATCTTGAAGCGGGACTACCCAGTGGTGCTGGCGGCGCTGATCATGGTGGCCACGGCGTTCGTGCTGATCAACCTGCTGGTGGACCTGTTGTACGGGTACCTGGATCCGCGCGTGAGAGCGGGGCGGCGTGGGTAAGGCGATGGTGCTGGCGGCGGACGCGCAGGAGTCGAGGGGGCGCGGCGATCACCAGGTACTATGGCGACTGGCGCGCATGCGCACCGGCTGGGTGGGGGCGGCTTTGCTCGTGCTGATGATCGGCGTGGCGCTGGCGGCGCCGCTGGTGGCGCCGTACAGCTTCGGCCAGATGTCGTTGGAGAATCGGCTGAAGCCGCCCAACTGGTTGAGCGGCGGAAGCTCGACGCACCTGCTCGGCACCGATCCGCTGGGGCGGGACATGCTGAGCCGGGTAATCTGGGCCGCGCGCACGTCGCTTGGCATCGCCGGTATCAGTGTGCTGGTGGCGATGGTGTTCGGTGTGATGATCGGGCTGCTTTCTGGATATTACGGCAGCTGGTTGGACGGGCTGGTCATGCGGCTGGCGGACATTCAGCTCTCGTTTCCGTATCTACTGTTGGCGATCGCGGTGATGGCGCTGCTTAAAACCCACGCTCGCCAACCTGATCCTCGTATTGGCGTTGCGCAGCTGGGTGGTGTACGCGCGCACAGTGCGCGGCTCTTGTTGGTAAACCCTTATCCGTACAATCCGGCCAGGGCCAAGCAGCTGCTGGCGGAGGCGGGCTATTCGAGCGGCGTCGAGGCAACGTTCAGCATAACCAGCGGCGCATTCCTTAAGGACCGCGACATTGCCGAGGTGATAGCCAGCCAACTGGGTGAGGTGGGCATAAAGGTACGGCTGGTGCCGACCGAGCGCGCTACGCTGCAAACCACTTGGCTGGCGGGCGAGTTCAAGGGAATCACCTCGGTGGCCTGGGGGACCGCCGCCGATCCGGACGCGATGCTCGGCTGGACGCTGTACAATCGCAAGGCTCACAAGCCCGATGAGAAGCTGAACGGGCTGATCAACAAGAGCCGAAAAAGTGTCGACCCCGAGCAGCGCGCCAAGGTGCTGAAGGAACTAGGCCACTACGTGCACGACCAGGCATACTGGCTGTTCATGCACGCCCAGGACGAATTGTACGCCAAGCGTAAGGCGTGCCCTGGGAGCCCGTGCCTGAGGGCCAGAGCTTTGCGAACGTGAAGTACTACACCGTGACGCCACGGTAGGTAAGGCCGCGTAACCTTGTCGGCGGCATTCAAAACTTATCGTGGTAACCAAACAGCGACTTTGTGAAATGAGTTCAGGCAACCTCGTCTGCAACTGCCTATTCGAATCGAAGCGAGGTCGCCGCCAAGACGGCTTGCTAGTAGATTATCACCCGATTGGTGGCCAGCAGATGAACTATCAGATCGATCGCAGAAAGGGAGCTAAGGAGCGGCCATCGTGCTGTGGCACTGACGTTGAGATACGTGTTTCCAAATTGTCTCCACTTGAACAGGACAGAACCATGAGAACCGCTTATTTCTTGCTTTACTTATCTTCTTTTCGTTGCTTTTTTCTGGTTACCGTAGGTGCTGTTAGGTTCAAAGTGTTGTTTTTGGAAACCAGTAAGTCGCCGGTTCGACTGCGGCGCGGTGGCTCCAGATTCTTCTGTGAGTTGGAACCATATCTCAGATGGGACACGATTCCCATCATTGGAGCGCTGGGAAGAGGTTTACGCGAGACAAGTCTGTTCCCCTCCGCCCGGGAGCCAGCAAGCATCGGTGGATGGGCACCTGGCCGTTCCATTTTTTAACGCGGATATGCAAGTCTGCACTGTCCGGTTTTTGACAGGTAGTTCGTTGAAAAAAGTGAAAGCTAGTGCAAACTGGATAAACGGGAATGCAGTAGAATTGCAGAGTTAGAACAACCGTGAGTGATGCTTAAAGGGTAACGCAGAACTCTCACGTCGGGAACACGGGTTCGATTCCCGTTGGGACCATCACTATATATTTCATACAACTCAATTGCTTACAGCATTATTTCTCGAAACATTCTAGAGAGAAGTCATGGCTTTCTCACGGATCGGGCGGGCCGACTATATAACGGACTATACAAAGCCCTGAGTTTGGCCGCGCCGGTATCGCCGACAAATTTGCCGTAATTGGCTTGAAGCATTTGAATGCTGGTTCCGCCCTGTTCGGCTACATATTTAACGGGTATGCCTGCACTGAGAGCGATCGAAAACCATGTGTGTCTACAGTTGTAAAATCGTCGCTGCCGGACCTCCAGAACTCGCAGGGCATCCCCAAACTTTCGACCAAACTCAGCCTGATCGATCGGTAGGCCCTTCTCGTTCGTGAATACGTAGTCGTCCGGCTTTTCCTTGGCTGGCTTTAATTGCTTTAAGATATCGATCGTCGTTGGCATAAGATCGATTGTCCGATCGCTGGCAGCTGTCTTGGTCGAATGCTCTTCTCGTAAGTGCCTCGACGCGGAGATCCGGGCCTTCATCTTCTTGATATCGATCGCTCCCCATTTCAGCCCTGCCGCCTCGCTTGGCCGAGTTCCTTGCCAGAATTGCCATGCCAAAAACGCATATTCTTTAAACGGTCGATTCTTTCGATAGTAGTCAAGGAAGTTATCCCTCTCGAATTGCTCGAATGGATCTGGCGGTTCCCTCTTCTGCCTCGCATTCCTGCTTCTTTGTCCTCTTTTGCACATGTTTCATGGGGGACATGGAGGGCATGAAGGTAAGTCAGAGAATCACAAGCATGAGCGGTAAGAGGAGAGAAAACATGACAGACGCACCGGCTTATGGCCTCTGGTCTTTGGTGATTATTAATTCTTTGATTTTTATTATTTTCGCTTTTAGCTTCTAGCAAGCCGCGAGACGAAGCGCGATTGGCGCTCCTTCAGCGCGTTCTCCGCGTTCATCGTCGCCCTTTTCGTCGAGATGTACGGCTTTCCGCTGACGATCTATTTGCTCTCCGGCTGGCTGGTGCGAAACGCTACCCGGGAGTCTGGATTTGTTTTCGCACGACGCCGGGCATCTCTGTTGAACACGCTGCTCGGCTGGAAGATCAATCCTCACTTTGATCCGCTTCACATCTTCTGAGCAACATTCTGATTTTCGGCGGCTTCATTCTTTTGTCCGCTGCGTGGAAAGTGCTTTATGAAGCTCAGCGGACGCACATCACTTGGCGACAACGGGACCGTATGCGTATGTGCGTCATCCGCAATACGTCGGTTTTATTGCTGATCATGCTCGGATTTCTCTTTCAGTGGCCCACGCTGATCACGTTGGTGATGTTTCCGATTCTTGTGACCATGTACGTCAAGCTTGCGCGCAGGGAAGAGCGAGAAGTACTAGGGGAGTTCGGTGAGGAATACCGACATTATATGGATTCGACGCCGGCGTTCATTCCGCACTTCGGCGGCCACCGGCGGCTGAATGAGGCGTAATTTTTACGGTCGACACGATGACTCAAGATCGAATCTTCAAAGTCGGGCACCGGTTCCCCATACCCGTGCCCGTACTTGGAGCGACGTGTTTCAAGCTGCGGACCCCTGGCGCGGGCGCTCGGTCTGTCGAGACATTTCCCGGCAAACGTTTGCGCAGCGCCAGCAGATGTCAGCGCACAGACGGCATCATGTCGTCGCCCACTGCCAGTCTGTTCTCAATCTTCGGCACAGCGGTCGCAAACCTCGGCGCAGACTCCACAAACCCGGGCATGGTGCTCGGAATTGCGCAGCATGAAATTTGCCGCGGTCCGGCAGATCTCGGCACACTCAATCAATAGTGTAATATGCCCGTCCGCCCATGGTCGCCGCCTTTGTCCAAACAGTAAGACAGGGTTTGAAGGCAAATGTCGTGGCAATCGGTCATGATCTCGACGTTATGATCCGGATGATGAGCCATACTAAGCACCTCCTCGGTTTGATCGATCTGAGGCGCAATAAAAATGCCCGCCGCCCGGTCTTGTTAGTGTAATTGTGAATCTGCTGTTGCGTCAGCTAGGCTGAGAGTCAGAATAGCAACAACAAGGAGTTTTGCATGGCCACCGATCCGATCTGCGGCATGACCGTGGATCTCAACAGCGCCGCCGGCAAGCACGACTATCACGGGCAGACGTATTATTTTTGCAGCCGGCACTGCGTCGACAAGTTCAACGAAAACCCGGCAAAGTACGTGGAAGCGGCCGGCGTCGGGCGCGCTCCGGCGGCAAGGGAGCGTGGCGAACAGCATC
>CAVUVW010000016.1:0-240084 GCA_963745035.1 uncultured delta proteobacterium
GAGACCTCACGAAAATCAGACGGTGACAAAAGCATTTCCATGTTCTGGTACGATATGCTCACGAAAAGCTACCGCTACGTAATCTACAGCGCCTCGGGTTTGGCGGTTGAGCTGCCGCCGCCGACCTGGAGTGAAGGTACGCAGACAATGGAGTGGAAGACCGGCATGTTGTCCCCATTGTCTTACAACGGATTCGCCACTTTCACAGATCCCAACACGATTCGATGGAAATCGCTATGGAAGGATTGGAAAGGCACGGCCATATTCGACATTGAGGGGACCAGCTTCAGAAGAAAATAAGCTCAACCTCATGCCGTCCTCACCGTTTCTCTATCACAGCGGATTCGGGATTATCTCGGCAGTCGCCATTCTTGCGATAGTCGCATCGTTTCTGACTTTGGTCGCATCGGTGTTGCTTCTTGGACTGTATCGCAGACGGGTTGCTCAATTGATGCTGGAGTCGGCAGGCGATGGCGAGGATCGGACGGTGGAGGTACAACGCTCCGATGATCTGCGGAATTCGGCCTGGCGGTGCGACGCCCCCGGGCCAAGCCGCGTTTCGCTTGCAGCGAAGGGCGAGTCTTCGGACTGCTTGTATCGCCGGACAAATGAAGAGCCGCGCCGTCACGCACTCAAGTATGCCATTGCGGGATTTTTGTTTGCATCGGTAGTCGGCCTATCGAGCGTCTCCGCGCTCTCGCAGACGACGATCAACTATCTAAGCGCGGCCAGCCATCCGGTACAATTTGCTTTCATGTTATGGACTTGTGCTTGGCCCGTAGTCTTGACGACCGCTATTGTTGCAGGCGGGAGCAAACTCCACTTTGTGCTCTATTTCATAATTCTGTTTGTGCTCGGCGCGACGATCGCGCTGATGCCCACCGAGGCTGCCTTTCAGGCGGGGGCTCTCATGCTGCCCGCCTGGTCCGGAGCTTCGCCGCTTCAACTCGCTGGCAAATGGATGCTTTTCAACGGCGCGCCCACACTTCTAGTGGTGCTGTTTCGCAATCGATGGACACGCGCGGTAGCTACGCTCGTATTGAGCTTCATGAGCCTGGTCTCGGCGGGAGTGCTAGCGATCATATCGGTCGCTTTTCTTTACCAAGACGTGTCCGTGGCCGTGACGGTCTTTGCAGCCGAAGCGTTGGGTTTGAGCATTCGTACCGCGCTGGTCGGGTACTTTCTATTGATCATTGCTGCAGCGGCGTTCATCTGCGGTGTATTCGGCTGGCGTGTACTGGTTTGGATACGCAACGCTTACCAGCGGAAATTGATCAGCGATCAATCGTTAACCGTTGACGCGCTCTGGTTGATCTTTGCATCTTTCTACGCCGTCATGTTGGCTTTTGCGGGACCAGGCTGGACTTTGTCGGCAGTCGTCGCTTTTGCAATTTTCCAACTCGCAGTCAGAACCGGCAACAGGATGCTGCGACAAAAATATGAAAATCGCCCGAAGTCTCCGGCTTTGTTGGTGCTCAGAGTATTTTCGCTCGGCAAGCGCAGCGAGATCCTCTTCGATGCCGTTACCCGACATTGGCGCTACGTTGGGAACGTTTACTTGATTGCGGGCACGGACCTGGCGCTTTCGACGGTTGCGCCGCACCAGTTCCTCGCTTTTCTGAGCGGCAAACTCGACCGATTGTTCGTTCGTGGTGAAACCACGCTAGAGCGCAGCCTCGGCGCGTTGGACCCTCGGCGAGACGCCGACGGCCGCTTTCGCATCAACGATTTTTTCTGTCACGCGGATACTTGGCAGAGCGTGCTCCTGCGCCTGGTGAAGAGCACGGATGTGGTGATGATGGATCTCAGAAAGTTCGCGGAAAAAAATGCTGGATGCGTCTTTGAGATCAAGGAGCTGGTCCAACGCGTGCCGTTTGAGCGCCTGGTGTTTATTATCGATGCAACGACCGACAAGATATTTCTCGATCAAGTGCTCGGCGAGTCGCACCGCGAATTGTCCAATGATTCTCCCAACCACGGTGTGTCGCTGTCCTCGGTTCAGAAGGTTGATATACGTTCGCTAAGCAATCGCGAGCTGCAGAATCTGCTGAGGAAATTGTGCGTGGCGGGTGGGCATCAAAATCGTTTCGAGACGAGCTTGAGTGGAACCGTGAGTCCGTTGTGAGCAGACAGAGCTCCATAGATTGTGGAAGCGACGGGCATGTCTTCGGGCAGGATTTATGAGAGGCAGCTGTTCGCGACGCAATGTCAATGTCATCGAAACTTAAATTCGGATTATCTGCTACTGCCGCATTTCTGCGAGCATGCTTCGGTGGAAAAATCTCTGGAGGGAGCGAAGCGAGCCGAGGACTATGGCTTCGACTCGGTCTGGGTGAGAGATCATCTGGTCTTCGAGCCGCACGGTATCGAAGGAGCGGATAACACTCACATCGAAGGCATGCTGGTGCTTTCGGCGGTTGCCGCCCTGACGAAGACCCTGTCGCTTGGCACTTCGATGACGATTTGCCATCGTCATCCGATCCATCTCGCCCAGCTCTTTGCGGGATTGAGCGAGATTTCCCGTGGCCGAGTCATCCTAGGAATGGGACTGGGTGGGTTTCCCCACGAATTTGCCGCCGCTGGATATCCAACCCGGATTGAGGAGCGCGCGGACTTGGTTCGGAGCAACGTGGAGATCTGCCGCCGGCTCTGGACCGGTGAACGGCTTTCTTACACAAACGATTACTTCGACTTCGCCGATGTCTCACTCAAACCAACGCCGGTGAAGCCCATCCCGATCTGGTACGGTGGCGGCACACCCGCGGCATGCCGCCGCGCGGTGGAGTATTGCGACGGTTGGATGCCCGCTCGCATCACGCTGGCGACTTTCGTAAAACTGGTGGCTTATATTGGCGAGCTGTGCGAAAAAGCCGAAAAGCCGATGATCCGCGCGGCGGTCATGCCGTTTACGAGCGTTGCTAAGGATCGCGCGACGGCATTGAGCAAGGTAGATATGGAGTCGCTTATTGCCGAGGCCAACAAGTTTCCGACGTGGGTCAAGCCAGCCAGTGGACGGTTCTCAAAGCTGGAGGATATCCGTGGCTTTATTTTAGCCGGAACACCGCTGGACATAGCGGAAGAGACGCGCGCCTATGAACAAGCAGGCGCCGACCACATCGTTTACGACCTAAGATTTCGTTATGGCGCCTGGCTGGAGCAGATCGATCTTTTGGGGAATGAAGTATTGCCGGCATTGAAGCAGTAGGGGCGACCGGCCGGTCGCCCCACCGTATGGAGTAAAACGATGCGATCTATTGCTTACTTGTTTCTCACGGTCATTGCCTGCTTTTATGCAACGGACCTCCGGGCCCTCGATAAGATCCGCATCGGCATGGGAGCATTCAGCCCGACGAACAGCGCGATTTGGGTTGCCGAAGAACGCGGCCTATTCAAGAAGCACGGACTGGAAGTCGAAGCGATCTATATCGGCGGGGGCGCCGCCCGAAGCGTCAACGCGCTACTCGCCGGCGATATTCAGTTCGCCACCGCAGGCGGCGGCGCCGTGATCACGTCGGCGCTCAAGGGTGCTGACGTCGTCATGGTCGCGGCGCAGAACAACAAGGGCGTCCATCGTATTTTGGTGCGGCCTGAGATCAATACGCCAGAGGAAATCAAAGGCAAGAAGATTGCCATCACGACGTTCGGTTCTTCATCGCACGCCGTGCTGACAATGGTTCTCGATGTCTGGAAGATACGGCCCGACGAGCTTCAGATCCTGCAGGTCGGCTCCTCGCCGACCATGCTGATCAGCCTGCAAAAGAAACTAGTCGACGGCGCGGTGCTGACCGATCCGTCTTACTTTATCGCCGAAGACCACGGGTTTCGCGTGTTCGCCGATCTCGCCAAGATGAATATTCATTACCTCCAGAGCATGATGGTGTCGACGCGAGGCAATCTGCGCACGAATCGCGATCAAGCGATGCGGGTGCTCAGAGCCTATGTGGAGGGAATCGCGTATTTCAAAAGGAACAAAAAGGAAAGCGTTCAGATCATCCTCAAGAAAATGCGCATGAACGCCGACCAGGCAAAATACGCGGAACGCACCTACGATCAGTACGCCAGTCTCTATTTCGACCGCATCCCGTATCCATCGCCGACCGGAATCAAAACCGTCCTGGAAAGCCTCGCGAAGGAGAACCCCAAAGCCAAAAACGCGGATCCGAACTCATTCGTCGACGCGAGCATCCTGAAATCTCTGGAGGACAGCGGCTTTATCAAAAGTTTGTATGATTAGGACATTCGAAAATCGACATTACTCTGTCGTCTACGAACGAGACTTCCAGGATTTCAGACGGTGGCGCTCTGACAGGCGACCGGCGAAGACAAACAGCCGCGGGCCTGAATCATCCCGAAAGGCAGAAAGCTGGTTCTCGTCCAGAGAATAGTTACCCGCTAAAGACGCGGTCCATCCAAAGAAATGCTGGTCTTTCTTTCAGCGGGGTAAGC
Source organism: uncultured delta proteobacterium (assembly GCA_963745035.1). Taxonomy (GTDB): domain Bacteria; phylum Desulfobacterota; class Binatia; order UBA9968; family UBA9968; genus DP-20. The sequence continues at coordinate 4,447 of CAVUVW010000016.1, forward strand.
GACGACGTCGTGCTGTTCAGCGACATCAAAGCTTATCCGATCGACAAGCGGTTGAAGATGGTACCGGCCGGTCGAAGCATCGCTATTTTTGGAGAAGACCAAAAATTCGTATCGTTCGGGAAATAAGGAAACCAACTCACTGAATGTCTTGATGCTTATCGAGCCCTTTGGATCAATACTGAGTTCAAATTCGACGATCGGTCGGTACGTTCTTAGGGTTTTGCGCAATCCCTCAAGTGCCAGCTTCTCATAGCCCTCAATATCCATCTTTATTAGGTCCACAGACTTTAGACCCGAACGTTTTACGGCATCATCACCGATTTGAATTTCGAGTTCTCCCTCGTAAGTATTGTCTCCCTTGAAGCCAGACACGAAAGACCCTGTGCCAAGATTATCCTGGGGTGGTTTGTAGAAAGCCTTTTTTGAATTACTGTCGCCGATCCCATATGGATGCAAGACAATATTTTCGATGTGGTTGAGCCTTACCATTTCCTGAAACCTTTTCAGAACAGGATCCCAAGGTTCGAATGCGTGAATTTCGGCGGCGTATTTGGACATGAAAAGGGAGTATTGTCCTGTATTCGCGCCTATGTCCAAAAAACTTCCTTGGTTGGAGTATGCAGAAGTCATCACGTCTCTTAGAAAAAAGAGAATTGGCTTTTCGAAGGCGCCAAAGAAGAATATGTGGCGATCTACATAATTGTCTGTGGAACCTTTGTAACGCGCACCGAAGAGGTCTACTTCGAAGTCAAAAGTCTCAGCTGTCAGACACGCCGAAGGAGAAACCGCATAGCGCCAGCAACGATAATTCCAGCGGAACCGATCCGCATCCAAGAGGTAAAAGAGCGTTACGCAGGCAAGAAATGCCAGCAACGCTGCAGCTAAAAGCTTTACAAACTTCAAGCAAACACCGGGTTAAAGACGCTGAATGCAATCGGCGCGTCTACAAAAGCCGCAGTCCGAAGGCCATGGCGATTTTACCGGATCGTGGCGGGTGGTGCTAGAATAAAGTGCAGTTGGTGGGGAGGGTGTTTCTTGAAAAGTGAAGAGCAGGTTCATCACCTGCCCTTCACGCTGCTAAATAGCTCCTCTATTTAAGCCTTCGCGGCTTCCTTTAACCCTCTCAGCACGTTCTCCGGGCTTAACGGCAATTTGTTGATGCGCACGCCGGTGGCGTTGAAGATCGCGTTGGCGATGCAGGCCATCGGCGGGACGCAGGCGATCTCGCCGGCGCCTTTGGCGCCGTAGGGGCCGGAGCCGGGATAGCCTTCGACCAAGGTCGTCTCGATGCGCGGCATCATGTTAATGGTCGGCATCAGGTAATCCACGAAGCTCGGGTTCATCGTCCGGCCGTTCTGATCGAAGACGACTTGCTCACAGAGCGCCTGGCCGATGCTCATCGCGGCGGCGCCCTCGATCTGGCCTTCGGCGGCGGCCCGGTGGATCGGCTGGCCGATGTCGTGAACGGCGACGTATTTCAAAATCTTCACGTTGCCGGTGTCGGGGCTCACTTCGACGATGCAGGCATGCGTTGTAAACGGCTGCGAGCTGCCGTGGGCTTTTTCTTCGGCCACCAATGCCAGGTTGTCGCAGTAACCCCGGCCGATGACTTCGCCGATGACATTGTGCGCGTCGGTGGCGACGGTGGCGAGCGCGACCGCCTTCGCCGGCGTGCCTTTGACACGGATCTGCTTGTCGACGATCTCGAGATCGTCGGGGCTAGCTTCCAATTTGCTCGCGGCCATTTTGAAAATCTGATTGCGCGCGTCGATGGCCGCGAGTCGCGTCGCGCCGCCGGAAACCAGGATGCCCCGGCTGCCGACCGTGCCTGCGTCCCATGGGCTGGCGTCGGTGTCGACGTTGACCACGGTGACATCGCTGACGGGTATGCCGAGCTCCTCGGCGACAATCATGGGAATACCGAAACCGGGGATGGTGCCCATGTCGATCTTGCCGATGTGCACCGTCACCGAGCCGTCTTCGTTGACTTTTACGATGGAGCCACCGCCGGGACCGGCGCTTTCGATCCATGAGCCCGTCGCGATGCCGATGCCCTGATTTTTTTCCAGCTTTACTTTGCCCCAGCCGATTTTTTCTTTGGCGATCTTGACCGTCTCGCCGAGCGAAACATCGCGCAGCTTGGGCACGCCGACGATCTTGTCGCCGGCTTTAGGCATGTTCTTAAGGCGGAATTCCGTCGGGTCCATGCCCAGCTTGGCGGCGATGGAGTCCATATGCGATTCGACGGCGAACGCGGCTTGCGGACCGCCGGGGCCGCGCACTGGGCCGCAGACCTGCTTGTTGGTGTAGACGCTGTAGCCCTCGATATGACAATTGGGCATCAGGTACCAGCCGCCGAGCATGTTGGTGCAACGGCCGCCCGCCTGCACTCCGAAGCCCGAGTAGCCGCCCGCGTCGTAAAATACTTTGCCGGTGCGGGCGACAATGGTGCCGTCTTTTTTTACGCCGGTCTTGATATACATTTTCGCGCCGGCGCGGATTGTCGTCGAAATGGTTTCCTCGGCCTTGTCGAGGACGATCATTACCGGCCGCTTGGCCTTGATCGCCAACAGGCCGCAGATCGGCTCGATGGCGGCGCCCGAGGTGATACCGCTGCCCTTGCCGCCAAAGCCGCCGCCCAGGCCGGCTGAGATCACGCGCACGTTGTTGAGGGACAGGCCGAGCGTCTTCGCCGTTTCCTGGCGCACAGGGAAGGGCGCCTGGGCGTTGGCCCAAACGGTGAGACGGCCGTTGGGCTCCATCTGCGCCGCGGCGATGCGCGGCTCGAGATATTGCGGGTGGATCATCTTGGTTTCGTAAACTTCCTCGACCACCACATCCGCTTCGGCCATCGCTTTTTCGGCATCGCCGACTTTGACGACGGCATGGCCGCAGATGTTTTTGAGCCCCGCGTCCGCCGGAATGGTTTTCGGCAGCGGCATGTCTTCGTGCAGGGTCGGCGCTTCCGGACTGGTCGCTTCTTCCGGATCGATGGCCACCGGCAGCGGCTCGTAGACGACCTTGATTTTCTTGAGTGCCTGCTTGGCGATAGCGAGCGATTCGGCGGCGACGGCGGCGACCGGGTCGCCCATGAAGCGGACTTTGCCGCGCGCAAGAATGTGGCGATCCATATAACTGCGGCCGTAACGGACGTTTGGCGCGTCGTCGGCGGTCACCACGGCGTGCACGCCGGGGATCTTCTTCGCTTCGCTGGTGTCGATGCTGACTATTTTCGCATGGGCGTGCTGGCTGCGCAGGATCGCGCCATGCAACTGATCTTTGAGCATCAAGTCGATACCGTAGACGCCCTTGCCGATAACGCGCTCGACGCCGCCCATGCGGGCGGGGCTCGAACCGATGATTTTCAATTCCGCTTTCGCCATGACTTAAGCCCTCCCTGCGATGCGATCGGCGGCGAGATGGATCGCATCGACGATCTTGTTGTAACCGGTGCAGCGGCAGATGTTGCCGGAGACCGCTTCCTCGATATCTTCAGGCGTCGGTTTGGTGGTGCGGTCGAGCAGCGCTTTGACGGAAATAATGTATCCCGGTGTGCAATAGCCGCACTGCACCGCGCCGGTGTCGATGAAGGCCTGCTGAACGGGGTGTAGCTTATCGCCATCGGCCAAGCCTTCGATGGTGGTGATCTCGGCGCCGTTAGCGTCGGCGGCCATGGTCACACAGGAGTTGATCGGCTTGCCGTTGTAGATGATCGTGCAGGCGCCGCACTCGCCGGTGTTACAGCAGAGCTTGCTGCCTTTCATCTCTAAAGTATCGCGGAGAAAATCCAGCAGCGACGTCGATGCGTCCGCGCTGGCGGTGACCGATCGGCCATTGATTTTGGTGTTGATGGTGACGCTCATTACGCTACCTCCTTGCCGGTGGCGGCTTTCCAGGTTTGTTCCAGACCGCGGCGGGTCAAAGCTTCGACAATCCAGCGGCGATATTCGCCGCTGCTGCGCTGGTCGCTGATCGGGCTCGATTCCGATGCGGCCATCGCCGCCGCTTCTTTGAGCAGCGAAGCGCTCAGCGGTTTGCCGCGCAGCAACGCTTCGGTTTTTGGCGCGCGCACCGGAGTCGGCGCCACCGCGCCTAACCCGATGCGTACGTCCTGCATGCTATTTTTCCCTGCGTCAGGCGTGATCATAACCGCGACGCCGACCATGGCGATATCCATGGCGCCGCGCACCGCGTGCTTCAGGTAAACGCTCTTGCTGCCCGCCGCGGGATAGGGCACGTCGATTTCAGTCAAAAGACCCTTTGCTCCGAGGACCGATTTTCCCGGTCCTTGGAAAAAAGACGTGAACGGTTGGCTCTTTTCACCGTCCGTGAACGCGCACTTGCCGGTCGCTTCCAGCACGAGCAGTGGCGCTAAGGTTTCGCCCGACGGCGAAGCGCGGCAAATGTTGCCGCCGATAGTCGCGGTGTTGCGCACCTGCAAGGACGCAAACTGATGCGACGATTCCCACAGCACCGGCAGCTTTTCGCGCACGAGCGCATTGGCTTCCAGGTCGCGGATGGTCGTCAGCGCCCCGATGCGCAGGCCGGCGCCGTTCTCTTTGATGCCGCTCAAGCCGGGGAGTTTCTTGATATTGACCAACGCGCCCGGCTCCTCCTTAAATTTGATGTCCACCATCACGTCGGTGCCGCCGGCGATGACCTTGGCTTCGGCGCCGTGCTTGTCCAGAAATGACAGTGCTTCACTGACCGTTTTCGGTTCGAAATATTCCATGATCGCCCGCCTTTTTTGGGTTGTTGCTTGATGAGAATTCCCGAGTTCCTCTTAGCCTAACTCGTGCACGCTTAGCAACCCCGGAAGCAAAAGTTTTGATGCCGTTGCGCGGGCTAGCGCCGGGAGGGTTTCTACCTTGACTCTTGTGCCGTTCACGATTACAAACATTCGCGGGCACAAGTCCCGCGTAGGCTCGGCTGCTTGACCGAGTTTCTGCTGAGAATTTCACTCAAGATGGCGAATCGTTTCGACGATCTTTTGAAGGCGCCTGCGGCCGACCGAAAACAGGTTGCCGAGCGCCTCTACGACGAGCGCTACGGGAAGCGCTTGGGACAGACGCTGCAGCTGCCGAGCAAACGTAAATTGAAGCGCATCGCACTTTATAAAACGATCATCGGTGCCGGTCATCAGCAGATTCTCGAACTGGGCTGCGGTTCGGGGGATTTGACTTACCAGCTCATAGACAACGCTGCGCGGATCGTCGCCACCGATATTTCACCCAACGCGATCGAGTTTGCCGAGAAGCGCAAGGAGCTGTGGCCACTGAGCGGCGAAGAACTGAGCAAGATCGAATTTCGCCAAATGTCGGCGGTTCACTTGGATTTGCCCGACGATCAGTTCGATTGGGCGATCAGCACTTCCATGATCGAGCATCTGCATCCCGACGACGTGGATCTGCATCTGCGCGAGGTTCGGCGCGTTCTCAAGACCGGCGGGAATTATCTCATCTGGTGCCCCAGCGGCTTGGGTCACCACAAAGATCGCGACGGTCACCTGACGATGCTCTCGTACCAGGAATGGATCGATAAGTTGCGGCACGCCGGCTTTCAGCGCTTTCGCTCAACCTTGACGTGGCGGCCGCCCGTGGTCGTCGCGCGGTGGAAAATCGTTTTAGAGACGATCCTGTCTCGCGCGCGCGCCAAAGTCATGTGGAGTCATCTCGGCGTCAGAAACGTTCTGTTGATCGCCGCCAAATAGATCGCCCTTTTTTCATGCGTCCCCGCGCAAAGCGTCTGATATGCCGGACTGCATGATTGCGGAAAAGGAGAGCCAGCCATGAGACTGCCGCATCGCGATCCGATTCAGCTTGGCCCGACGCCATACGAAGCATTTCAAGCGAGAGAAGGAATTCCTTCGGTCACCGGATTTTTCATCGAGGACTTGATGGACGTCGAAGTGAAACCTTGGGCGCGCATGGGAGTGCTCGGCTCCTATCTTAATCTTGGCCAGCAGCAGGAAACGGACGCTTATATTTGCGAGATTCCGGCCGGGAAGCAGACCGAGCCGCAGCATCATATGTTCGAGACGCTCATCTACATTCACAAAGGGCGCGGCGCCACGACGGTTTGGTTCGAAGGTGATGCGAAACAGACTTTTGAATGGAGCGCCGGAGCCATCTTCGCCATTCCGCTCAACGTTTCCTATCAGCACTTCAATGCTTCGACTGAACCGGTGCGCTTTCTCGCCGGCACCAACGCGCCCCACGTGATCAATTTATTTCACAACGAGGATTTTATTTTCCGCAACCCCTTTCAGTTTAGGGACCGCTTTCGTCCAGACCGCGAGTTTTTCAACGAAAATAGAAAGCTCACTACTCGTTCGTGGGAGAGCAATCTGGTTCCCGACGTCAACGAGTTTCCGCTCGACGATTATCCGATGAAGGGCAAGGGCGTGAAGATCATGCGCTTCGGTCTCGCCGGTACGACTTACGGCTGCCACATTCAGGAGTTTCCCGCGGGAAGCCGCAGCTTGTTTCATCGCCACGGTCCCGGCGCTATCGTCTGCGTCACGCAAGGCGAAGGCTTCGCGATGGTCTGGCGCGAAAACGAGAAACGCACGCGCTTCGAGATCAAGCCGGGTTCAATTTATTCTCCGGGTGATCTCATGTACCACGGCCACTTCAACACCGGCCACTCAACCTTGCGCCACTTCGCCATGCGCGGGCGGAGCCCCAAGTACAGCCAGGACCGTTTTCGCACGAAGCTGCACGAGATGATTCCACTCGAGGAAGAGCCGGCGGAGATTCATCCGATATTTTTGGAAGAGTTGAAGCGCAAAGGCGTGAAGAGCGAGATCTCGCTGGTCGAAGAATAAAGTTTCTAGTTTCTGGTTTCGGATTTCTGGTTGACTGGAATGAGCAAGGAAACCGGAGCTCGCGCATTCGCGCCGAGGACCAAGATTTGACCGAAGTCCTTCGTCTGGGTATCGCCGGACTGGGCGTCGCAAGCACGCAGATCTTGCCGCCGCTGGCACAACTGCCGTTCATCAAAATCACCGCGGCGGCGGACACGCGATCGGACGCCCTGGGCAAATTTCGCCAGACTTACGACGGCGAAGGGCATTCGACGGTCGAAGATCTATGCCGCAGCCCGAACGTCGATGCCGTCTACATTGCGACGCCCAATGCGCTTCACGCCGAACACGCCATCACGGCGGCGCGCCACGGCAAGCACATCATCGTCGAAAAACCCATGGCGATGAACCTCGCCGAGTGCGACTCGATGAACGAAGCGGCGGAAAGGCATGGCGTTAAATTGCTCTGCGGTCACACCCACAGTTTTGATCCGCCGATTCGGTCAATCCGCGCCATCGTGGAGAGCGGCGAGCTGGGCAAGCTCCGCATGATCAATACTTGGAACTACAACGAGTTCATGTACCGCCCGCGCATGCGCCACGAGCTGGCGATGAGCCGCGGCGTGGTGCTGAACCAGGGGCCGCATCAGGTCGATATCGTGCGCTTGATCGGCGGCGGCCTGGTCCGCAGCGTGCGCGCCATGACCGGTGTGTGGGACAAATACCGGCAGTGGGAAGGAAGTTATACTTGCTATCTCGAATTCGAAGACGGCACGCCGGCGACATTGGTTTATAGCGGCTACGGTTTTTTCGATACAGCGGAGCTATTCGAGTGGGTCGGCGAAGGCGGCCAATATCGCGATCCGAATACCAATCTCAATGTGAGAAAGCGCTTGCGCGAAGTGCGCACAGCGCAGGAAGAAGAACAACTCAAAGAAGCGATGCGCTTCGGCGGCGCGCGCGAGGGGGAGTACAGCCACGTCTGGAACGGGGAACGGAAGCAGCCGTTTTTTGGCATGACTATCGTGAGCTGTGAAAAGGGTGACATTCGCCAGACCCCCGATGGGCTTCGCATCTACGGCGCGTCAGAACAGCGCCAGATCACTTTGCCTGCCGGCAGCCGCGGACGGGAAGCCGAAGTCGAGGAACTGTACAACGCTGTGGTGCATGATCGCCCGGTATTTCACGATGGCCACTGGGGCGCCGCGACTTTGGAAGTATGCTTGGCGATGATTGAATCCGCGGAAAAACGCCACGAAGTGTTCTTGTCGCACCAGGTGCCGAGTCCGGAATGAAGAGGGTCCAGCGTCTTTTGTCTAGAGTTCCAAAATTCGATCCGAAGTCCGCTGCGGTGAACCTGCTCGGCAGGCGCCTGCTCGCCGCTTTCGCGATGTGTTTGGCCATTGCCGCTGCGGTATATGGCGCCGAGTCGCGGCCGGCGTGGCAAGCCAACTGGGAGCGGACGGTCAAAGCGGCGGAGGCGGAAGGCCAGCTGACCGTCTATATCTCCGGCTATAGCGCGGTCATCGAAGCAGGCGTGTTTCAGAAAGCCTTTCCGAAGATCAAAGTCACCATCGTTCCGGGAACCGGCACGCAGCTGGCGCCACGGATCGTCGCCGAGCGTCGCGCTGAAAAATTTCTCGCCGATGTTTACAACGGCGGCGGGACTTCGCTGTATCAGGTGCTTTACTTGGGGAAGATGCTCGAACCGATTCGGCCGGCGCTCATGCTTCCCGAGGTCACGGATACATCGAAGTGGTGGGAAGGCAAGCACAAATACGTCGATCGTGAAGCAAACTACATCTTTGTCTACGAAGGCAATGTGTCTTCGGGCGGCTCGCCGGCTTACAATACCCAGCTGATCAATCCGAAAGATTATCGATCCTATTGGGATTTTCTTAATCCAAAACTCAAAGGCAAGGTCGGCTCAGTCGACATTCGCAAACTCCGGGGGGTCGGACCCTCGGTGCAATATCTGTACTATCACCCTGAAATTGGCGTAGAATTTCTCCGCCGGTTCTATCAGGAGATGGACGTCCACATGAGCGGCGACTTTCGACAGGCAATGGACTGGCTGGGGACCGGTAAGGTTGCACTACTGTTACCCATGCAGAGCTCCGGAACGGCCAAGGCGAAAGCCCAGGGATTGCCGGTGGACGAATTCGACACCAATCAGTTCAAAGAAGGCGTGAACATTTCGTCCGCCTTCGGCCAAGTGGCGCTGGTGAACCGAGCGCCGCATCCCAACGCCGCCAAAGTCTTCGTCAATTGGCTGCTATCGCGCGAGGGTCAGACAACGTTGCAAAAAATCATGAGCACACCCGGCGACCCCAAGAACTCGCGCCGCATAGACGTTCCGAAGGAACATATTCCCACCGCGGAAGGGCGCCGCGATGGCATGAAGTATTTCGACATCGACGACCCTGAAACCAAGGATATCAATCCGGCAATCAAGCTAATCGATGACATTTTTGGAAAATAGCGGGGGATGGAAGAGTGAGAATTGAGGATGGCACGAATGCCAAGGAATCACAGTTGAAGAGGAGCGTAAAATGCTGACCGCCGAACAAAATGAGTTGCTCACCCGCGTCGGTCCCGGGACGCCGGCCGGCGAACTGTTACGCCGCTATTGGCATCCGGTCGCGATCGCGTCGGATCTTTCCGCCGAGAATCCGACAAAGTTTGTACGAATTCTCGGTGAAGACCTCGTGCTGTTCAGAACTCCTAAGGGAGAAGCGGGGCTATTAGAGGATCGCTGCTCGCATCGCGGCGCTTCGCTTTGCTACGGCAGAGTGGAGGACCGCGGCATTGCCTGTGCCTATCATGGCTGGCTCTACGATATTCGGGGCAATTGTCTTGAAACACCGGCCGAGCCGCCGGGAACCTAAGATGAGAGTAGCTGCAGAGAACCTAGCGCCACGGAGCCGCAACCCAATCTCGGAATCCCGCAAAGCATGCCCTGAGCGCTGTCGAAGGGACGCGAAGGCGCAAAGTTCGGAGTTTAAAAATGAAGTCATATAAAAAGTTGCCATCTTTCTTCTCGAAAACTTGGCGCCTTTGCGCCTTGGCGGGAGTCTCGATCTGGTTGTTCCTAAACGGTGCGGTGTTTGCCGCCGAGTCGAAGCCGGCTTGGCAAGCTGAATGGGAGAAAGTTTTGGCAGCCGCGAAGAAAGAAGGCCAAGTCACGGTCTACATCAGCGGCTATGAGGAGGTCTTGCCGGAATTCGAGAAAGAATATCCCGATATCAAACTGGTGTCGGTCACCGGACGCGGCTCGCAGTTGGCCCAGCGCCTGGTCACGGAGCGCCGCGGCGATAGATACCTGGCCGATGTCTTCAATTCCGGCGGCGTGACCACCCACGGGCAGCTCCATGCGGCCAAGGTGCTGGACCCGATCAAGCCCGCTTTGATTCTGCCGGAGGTGACCGACACCTCGAAGTGGTATCAAAAACAACATCATTACACGGATCCTGAAGGGCAATACGTATTTAGCTACGTCGGCTCGGCCACCTACGGCTCGATCCATTACAACACCAAGCTTGTCGACGCGAGGGATTTCAAATCGTATTGGGATTTACTGAACCCGAAATGGAAAGGGAAAGTTGTCGCGCGCGACGTTCGCGTTCCCGGGCCGGGATCGGGCAACGCGCGATTGTTCTACCATCACCCGGACCTCGGTCCATCGTTTGTTCGCAAACTCTTCGGCGAGATGGATATCCAGTTGTTTCGCGATTACCGGCAGGGTCCCGATTGGCTCGCGGTGGGAAAATATTCCATCTGCTTTTTCTGCGACGTGGATGTTTTAAAGCAGCAGGGGTTGCCGGTGGAAACCTTCGGGCCAAAGGCCTTCAAAGAAGGCGGCGGGCTTGGTGCAGCAGTTCGGCACGATCACCCTGGTCAACAAGGCGCCGCATCCGAACGCCGCGCGCGTCTTCATCAATTGGCTGCTGTCGCGCAGAGGACAGATCGCCTTACAGAAGACGCTGGTCAATAGCGAAAGCCCGCCGGACTCGCTGCGCATCGATATTCCCAAAGACGATGTGCCGCCCCTCAGCAGGCGCGTCGACGGCGTCGCCTATATCGACACGAGCAAACCGGGGTGGCAGGACATGAAACCGGTTCTGCAGATCATGAACGAAGCGCTGAAAGCGGCGGGGAAGAATTGAGGATGGAGAATTGAGAGAGGCGATCCGTAGTTTTGCCTGAGCCCGCGTCGAGTGTGTTCCTTCCACTTCGGGTGCTGCGCCCGGCATTGAATGATGGGCATGCTAACCTTTATCCTCCCGGTCTGGGAACGAGCCTCAAAAATGGCCGACGCTATGCGCGCGGAGTTTTTATGAAACTTCGGAATGTGGCATTGATCGGTTTCGTCATCATCCTTTGGCGATTACCGTGTCAGGCGGCCGAATCCAAGACAAGCTGGCAAGCCGAATGGGAGCGGACCGTTCAGGCCGCGAAGAAAGAAGGCGCGCTGTCGCTTTATCTTCTTGAAGGGGACGGCGAGCTTGGCGCGGTAGCACAAACTTTTCAAAAAAAATTTCCTGAGATCAAATTGGTGACGACCCCCGGGCGGGGCAATACACTGGCGCCGCGCGTCATGGCGGAACGGCGCGCGGAGAAATATCTCGTCGATGTTTATATTGCCGGCGCGACAACAGCCTATGAAGTTTTTTACCGCGCGAAAATTTTGAACAGCGTGCGCGCGGCGCTGATTCTTCCCGAAGTGATCGATGAGTCCAAGTGGTGGCTCGGCCAGCATCACTATATCGACCCCGAGGGTCAATATATCTTTGTCTATGTGGGCAACGTCGGCCAGTATGTCTCGTATCATACCAAGTCCGTGGAGCTGGGCGAGATTCGCTCCCACTGGGATTTCCTGCGACCGAAGTGGAGAGGCAAAATTCTCTCGCGCGATCCGAAAATTTCCGGCAGCCAGCGCATCGGGCTCAGAATGTTTTATCACACGCCGGAGCTGGGCGCCGACTTTATCCGGCGACTCTATGGAGACATGGACGTAACGCTCACTCAGGAAATCCGTCAAGCGACGGATTGGCTGGCGCATGGGAAATTCGCCATCTGCTTTTTTTGCTCTGAAATTTTGAAAGTCAAAGCTCAAGGCCTGCCGGTGGACGAGTTTCAAACGGCGCAGTGGAAGGAAAGCCGGACGATTTCCGCCGGCAACATGGGCTCGATCGTGTTGCCAAGCCAGCCGCCACACCCGAACGCGGCGCGGCTGTTCGTCAATTGGCTGCTGTCCCGCGAAGGACAGACGGTATTTCAGCGCGCCGCCAATACGCCGAACAATTCCGAAGAGTCGCTGCGCACCGATGTGCCCAAAGACATGGTGCGCGGCGAAGTGCGGCGCGTCGACGGAGTTAAGTATTTGCTGGTGGATAAACCGGAATACATCGACATGGCGCCGATCTATGACATCGTCGAAAAGGCGTTGGTGCAGGCGAAGAAGAGGTAAAATGGGAGAGGAGAAGCTCGATGCGCGGCGGGTTTAAAATCTTTGACGCAGACACGCACCTCAATCCCATGGCCGAAACTCTGGAGCCCTACTTCGATCCGGCTATCCGAAAGCGGCTCTCCGAGTGGGAGAGTTTCAAGGTTCCCTTTCAGATCGGCTGGGCCGGCGAAATCCTTGAGCCGCCATATCGCCATCGATACGTGTTCAAGAAAAGATCGGGATGGCGCGAGAAGCTGCGGATTCTGGGCGAAGCAGAGCCGAGAGAGCAGAAAGAGCGCCATTTCCCGAAATTCATGGGGGAGCGCTTTCCGAGCCCCGGCGGATCCGATCACGATGTCGAAGCGCGCATCCGGGACATGAATGAAGAAGGGGTGGATGTCCAACTGATGCTTCCCGGGCTTCCTCCGGAAACCGACGAATTGGAAATCGAGGTCGGTTTTATTCGAGCCAACCACCGTTTCACCGACGAATTCTGCGGCAAGTATCCGCATCGTCTAAAATCTCTCATCGTGGTGAGCAGCCGAGCGATCGAAGCATCGGTCGAGGAAATCAGAAGATGGGCGCGCGCGCCCTGGGCCGTCGGCATTCATCCTAATCTTGCTGAAGGCGTTCCCATTGACCATCCAGACCTGGAGCCAATCTGGGCCGCGGCCAATGAGGCTGGGCTTTGCGTCGCGCATCACAGCTTCACCGCCGGCTACCCCGGATACCGTGATCTCTGGGATAATCCGTTTATCGGCCGGACGGCCTCGCACCCGTGGGGCGCGATGAGAGCGGTAAGCGCGTTTTTATGCTCCGGTATCATGGACCGCTACTCGAGCATTCGCTACTGCATCCTCGAGTCGGGCTTCGGCTGGCTGCCGTTTTGGGGCGCGCGCATGGATGATCAGAGCGTCTATATGTCCTACGCCTTGCCGAAAACCTTGGCCCACAAGCCCAGCGAATACATGACCAGCGGACGATTCTTCGCCAGCGTCGTGATCCATGAAGGTGAGAAGATGGCGGGCATGGTTACCGACTTTCTCGGCGACGGCGTATTGATGTATTCGTCCGATTATCCGCACGCCGAATGCCGATTTCCTGAGTCCACAAATCAGGTGCTCGCATGGAAGGCGCCGGGAAACGAGGCTATGCGGAAGATGTTATGGGAGAATGCGACGCGCTGTTTTGGCGAGCCTTAGATCGCCGGTGTGCGAAGCGGAGAGGTGCGAGCTGATCAGAAGCGGGGAGGACCGATGATTCGTCGATCGAGCAAATTCGTTGGCGGCACGTTCGTGCTGCTGCTGTGTGCGTCCGCCGCGTTCGGCGCGCAGGCCGATGCGTGGAAGGCGGATTGGGAGAAAACTCTGCAGGCTGCGAAGAAAGAAGGGCAGCTGGTGCTCTACGGCAGCCCGGATTTTGAATCTCTCTTCGCCGAATTTCAGAAGAAGTACCCTGAGATAAAAGTCACAGGGGTATTCAATCGCGGCGCGGACGTAGCAAAGCGCCTTATGGCCGAGCGCCGCGCAGACAAGTACCTTGGTGACCTCTACGTCAACGGCATGACCACGGGCTATAACGTATTCTACAAAGCGAAAGCGCTGGATCCGATTCCGCCCGTGCTGGTCCTGCCCGAAGTTACCGACGCATCGAAGTGGTGGCAGGGCAAGCATCATTACGTCGATCCCGAGGCGCAGTTTTTGTTCAACATCAACGGCGAGTCGCGCATTGTGCTCGCTTACAACACGAAATTGGTCAATCCGAACGAGATCAAGTCTTACTGGGACGTGCTCAATCCGAAGTGGAAGGGCAAAATCGTGGCGTACGATCCCACTCTTGGCGGCTCCGGTGATGCCATGCGGTTTTTCTATCACCACAAGGGATTGGGACCCGATCTGATCAAACGGATTCTCACGGAGACCGACCTGGTGATCAGCACCGATACGCGCCAGATGGGTGATTGGCTGGCGGGCGGCAGATACGCCATGACGATTTTCGCGCCGATCTCACGAATGGACCTCGACCTGATGCAGATGCAAGGATTGCCGGTCGCTTGGTTCGACCCGGAGCATCTCAAGGAAGGAGCTTATGTCACCGCGGGTTCCGGCGGCGTGGCGCTGATCAACAAGGCGCCGCACCCGAACGCATCCAAAGTCGCGCTCAACTGGCTGCTCTCGCGCGAGGGGCAGATCGCTTACCAAAGGCTTTTCACCCAGGGCAACGACGGCCCGGACTCGATGCGCATCGATATTCCCAAAGACAAAGTTCCGGCTGGAAACCGCCGCCCGCAGGGCGACCCGAATCGCTATCTCTTCGTCGACCGGGCCGAATGGATGGACCAGGAGCCGATCCGAAAGTTTGTCAAAGAAGCCTTGGCGCAACGGAGGAAATAGGGGCGAGCGTTTCGGTCACAAATATCGGGTAACGCCTCAGACAAGTGATGTCATGCTGAACGAATGTGAAGCATCTGCTTTTAACGAGATGCGATTTTTCACCACTGCGTTTCTTAAGCAGAGAGAACGCGAAATCTCGCGCATGAGCGGCAATTGTAGGGCGGGTTTCAAACCCGCCCTACGTAATAACGGCCTCATGATCATGGTTAGATTTACAATCTTCCTTGTTGCGAGTGTGCTTGCGGTTGCGAGCGCGGCGATTGCCGCACAAACCGATTGGAAAAAGGATTGGGAAGAGACTCTCGCGGCCGCCAAAAAGGAAGGGCGGCTGGTTCTTTATGGCAGCGCCGACTATGAGCAGCTCTTCGGCGAGTTTCAAAAGAGATATCCAGAGATCAAGGTCACGGGAGTTTTTGGCCGTGGCGCCGACGTCGCCAAGCGGATCCTGGCGGAAAGGCGCGCAGAGAAGTTTCTCGCCGACGTTTACGTGAACGGCCAAGGCACCGGCTATAACGTTCTCTACAAGGGTAAGACTGTAGATCCGCTGGCGCCGGTGTTAATGCTCCCTGAGGTCACGGATACGTCGAAGTGGTGGCAGGGCAAGCATCATTACGCCGATCCGGAGAACCGGTACCTGATCATGTTTAACGGCGCCGCCCGCGTGGTCGTCGGCTACAACACCAAGCTGGTCAACCCGACCCAGATCCGCTCCTACTGGGACCTGCTCGAACCCAAGTGGCGCGGCAAAATCGTCGCGCTCGACCCTAACAGCGGTGGCGCCGGGGATGCCCTACGATTTTTCTATTATCATGGTAGCCTTGGCCGCGAATACATCCGCCGCGTCTTGATCGACTCCGATCCGACGATCAGCGCGGACACGCGCCAGATGGGAGACTGGTTGGCGGCGGGCAGGTTCGCGTTCAGCATCTTCAGTCCCATTTCGCGTATGGATTTGGACAAGATGCAAACCCAAGGGCTGCCCGTGGACTGGTTCGATCCCGATCATCTTAAAGAAGGCGCGTACATCGCCGCGGGTTCCGGCGGCGCGGCGCTGATGAACCGCGCGCCGAATCCCAACGCCGCCAAGGTGGCGCTCAACTGGTTGCTGTCGCGGGAAGGACAGATCGCTTACCAGAGAATCTTCACGTTGGGCGATGAAGGACCCGACTCCCTGCGCATCGATATCCCGAAAGACAAAATCCCAAGGGGTAATCGCCGTCCGGAAGGGAATGAAAGCAAATATCCCGTGGTCGATCGTGCTGAATGGATGGATATGAGCTCGATTCGCGCTTTCACCAAAGAAGTTTTGGAACAGCGAAAAAGGTAACTGTATGTACGGCTTGAGAGCTTTCGCGCGTGTCCTCGCGCTGCCCGGTCTCGTCTGCATCGGCGGCCAAGCCATCGCCGCGCCAAGCGGACTGGAACAAAGAATGGGAACAAACGCTTTCCGCGGCGCGCAAGGAAGGTCAGGTCACTGTCTATATTTACCGCTATGAAAAATTGCTGGCGGATTTTAAAAAAGAATTTCCCGGAATCAACGTTGTGTCGGTCCCGGGGCGCGGAAACGAATTGACGACGCGGATTATGACCGAGCGGCGTGCCGGAAAATATATCGCCGACGTTTACAGCGGCGGCACGGGCGGCAACTACAACGTGCTTTACAAAGGCAAGGCGCTCGATCCGATCAAGCCGGCGCTGATTCTTCCCGAAGTCGTCGACGAGTCGAAATGGTATGCGAAAGAACATCGCTATGCGGACGCCGAAGGCAAGTACGTCTTCGCTTACCTTGCCAGTCCCAGCGATGCGCAGCTCGCTTACAACACGGCGCAAGTCAACCCTAAAGAATTCCGCTCCTATTGGGACGTTACGAATCCAAAGTGGAAAGGCAAGATCGTGTCACTCGATCCGCGCGACGGTGGCTTGGGCGCGACCATGCAGTTCTTTTATTACAACCCGGAAATCGGTCCGGAGTTCATCAAGAAATTTTTCAGCACGATGGATATCCAGTTTGCGAAAAATTTCCGCCAGATGACCGATTGGCTGGCGCAGGGACGATACGCGATCTGCTTCGGCTGCAAGGATTCGATGAGAGCCAAGAACCAGGGACTGCCCGTAGAAGATTTCGACACGACGAGATGGAAGGAGGGCTCGAGTTTTTCTTCGGGAGGCGGGTCGCTGAGCCTGTTGAACCAGGCGCCGCATCCCAATGCGGCCAAGGTTTTTATCAACTGGTTCCTGTCGCGCAAGGGGCAGATCGCGCTGCAGAAGCTCGGCGATGCCGACGATCCGCCGAACTCGCGCCGGATCGATATTCCTAAAGACGACGTGCCGCCGACCAATCGGCTAGCGCCGGACGGGAGATATTTCGACGTGGTGAAGCCGGAGTATGCGGACTTAAAGCCGATCGCCGATCTCGCGAAGGAGATCATGGCCGGAGTCGAAGCAAGGAGATAGCCGTGAGGCGCGCGAGCGGCGCTAAAATCAGCAGGCGGTGAATCGGCGGCCGGATGAGAAGGCGAACGATTCCCGTTGACATTGGAGTTCTCATAGGAAACTATTCGGCCGGAGAAAGGGTTGCACATGGCCAACCTTCGAAAAGTGAGTGTTGCCGGGTTGCTGGCGGGTGCGCTGCTGTGCGTGATTCCGAGCGGGGCGCAGGGCGCCCAAGCCGATTGGAAAAAAGATTGGGAACAGACGCTGGCTGCCGCCCGAAAAGAAGGGCAAGTGACCGTCTACATTTACCGCTATGAAGCTCTGCTGCAGGATTTCAAGCGGGAGTTTCCGGGCATCAACGTAGTATCGGTGACCGGACGGGGAAGCGAGCTCACCAGCCGGATCATGGCCGAGCGGCGCGCCGGCAGGTTTATCGCCGACGTCTACAGCGGCGGAACCAACAGCCTGTACAACACGCTTTACAAGGGCAAGGCGCTCGACCCGCTCAAACCGGCGCTGGTGCTGCCCGAGGTCACGGACACGTCGAAGTGGTACGGCAACGAGCACCGTTACGCCGATCCGGAAGGGAAATATATCTTCGCTTTCATCGGCTCGCCGAGCAACGCGCAGTTGGCGTACAACACGAAGCAGGTGAACGCAAAAGAATT
Organism: uncultured delta proteobacterium; assembly: GCA_963745035.1. Classification (GTDB taxonomy): domain Bacteria; phylum Desulfobacterota; class Binatia; order UBA9968; family UBA9968; genus DP-20. The sequence goes on from CAVUVW010000016.1 coordinate 22,195, forward strand.
CAAATCCTATCAGGATGTGATCAACCCCAAATGGAAGGGCAAGATCGTCTCCCTCGATCCGCGCGACACCGGGCTGGGGGCGACCATGCAGTTTTACTATTACAGCCCGGATCTCGGGCCGGAGTTCATGAAAAAATTCTTCGGCGGCATGGATATTACCTACACCAAGAACTTTCGTCAGATGACCGACTGGCTGGCGCAAGGAAAGTTCGCGATCTGCATGGGGTGCAAGGATTCCATGCGGGCGAAGAACCAGGGTCTGCCGGTGGAAGATTTCGACACCAACCGTTGGAAGGAAGGATCGAGCTTTTCGGCGGGCGGCGGATCGGTGAGCTTGATGAATCAGGCGCCGCATCCCAATGCCGCCAAGGTATTTCTCAACTGGTTCTTGTCGCGTAAAGGGCAGATCGCGCTGCAAAAGCTCGGCGACGTGGACGATCCGGCGAATTCCCGGCGCATCGATATTCCCAAGGACGACATTCCGCCGGACAATCGCTTGCAGCCCGGCGTAAAATACTTCGATGTGGTGAAACCCGAGTACGGCGACATGAAGCCGATCTTCGATCTAGCCAAGGAGATCATGGCAACGGCGGAGAAAAAGTAGGAGCGCATCATGCTCACCCGCGAAGAAAATGACATGCTGACCCGCGTCGGACCGGGCACGCCGGCGGGCGAGCTGCTGCGGCGCTACTGGATGCCGGTCGCGGCTTCCGCAGAACTCACCGATGAGAAGCCGATCCGGCCTGTTCGTCTCCTGGGCGAAGACCTTGTCGTGTATCGCGACAAAGCGGGGCGCTACGGCGTGGTCGGCGAGCACTGCCCGCATCGAAAAGCGTCGCTGGCTTTTGGCCGCGTCGACGAGGAAGGCATTCGCTGTCGCTATCATGGCTGGAAATTCGACTGCGCGGGAAAATGCCTCGAGCAGCCCGCCGAGCCGGAGGAAAGCGGCTTCAAGGACAAGATCAAGCACGTTGCCTATCCCGTCGAGAAATTGGGCGGACTTTTGTGGGCATATTTAGGGCCGGAGCCGAGGCCGCTGTTGCCGCGCTGGGACGTGCTGGCGTGGGAGAACGGCAAGCGCTGGATCGAGAAGCACGAGATCTACCGTTGCAACTGGCTCCAGCCGATGGAAAACTCGGTCGATCCGTCGCATCTCTATTGGCTGCACGGCGACACGGCGCATCTGGCGCCCACGGTGGATCATTACGAAGAGGAGCATGCTTTCATACCGTTCGAGCACGGCATCGTAAAACGGCGCATCACCCCGGGAAAAAAACCCGGGGACCATCCCGTGATTGACCAGCATCCGCTGCTGTTCCCGATCACCCTACGCCATGTGTTCCGAGAAAAGCTGCTCAGCGGCAGGTTGCGCCACAATTTGCAATTGCGCGTGCCCGTGGACGATGCGCACACGCAGGTGTTCGTGGTTTATTTCTCGCCCGGCGAGAACGATCATTCAGCGGCCGACGGCGACACGCCCTGGGAATATTTTCCGATCCGCAATGACAAGGGCGAGTACCGGCTCGAGCATGTATTGGTGCAGGACGCGATGGCGTGGGAAACCCAAGGCGCGCCCACCGACCGCACGCAGGAGCATCTCGGCGTCAGCGACGAAGGCATTATCCTTCTGCGAAAAATTTTGCGCGAGCAGATCGAGATCGTGCGCAGCGGCGGCGAGCCCCTCGGCTTGGTGCGCGATGCGAGAAAGAATCGTTTGATCGAGTTCGAAGTGATCAACGAGCGAATCGGGCTGTTCGGTAAACAGCAGAAGGTGGCGTAGAAAATTTACAACCAAGCGGCAGGCTCGTTGAATCTTCGGAGGAACCTCTCATGGCAATCACTGCGCAGATCGATCCGAATCTCAAACCGGAGCGCATCGATACCTACAAATATTGGCAGGCGGAGCAGAAGATTCCGGTGGTGCACGGTTTCTTTGTCGAGGACGTCAACACCTTGCCTCTGGAACACTGGGATTTGAAGGGCGTGCCCTGCTCCATGGTCGTGCTCGACGGCACCGGCGGCACCAACGACGCCTACGTCTGCGAGATCCCCGCCGGCGGCAAGACCAAGCCGCAGAAACACATGTACGAAGAGATGGTTTACGTCACGCAAGGCTACGGCGCGACCAGCGTCTGGCAGCGCGACGGCAAGAAACACACCTTCGAATGGGGCCCGGGAAGCATGTTCGCCATGCCGCTCAACGCGGATTACCAGCATTTCAACGCCAGCGGCAGCGAAGCGGCGCGCTACTTCGCGGTGACAAATTGCTGCTTCATGATGAACCTGTTTCACAACGTCGATTATATCTTCAACAGCGACTACAGCTTTCTCGACCGTTTCGACCCGCGCACCGAAGGTTACTTCAGCGGCCAGGGCGAGCTCACCGGAAGATTCTTTTTGACGACCAACTTCGTGCCCGACACGCACACGCTCAAGCTCACCGACTACAGCGAGCGCGGCAAGGGCAGCACCAACATGAAATTCAATCTGGCAAAGAACACCATGGGCGCGCATATCTCGGAGTTTCCCGTGGGGACCTATAAAAAGGGGCACAAACATGGTCCCGGGCGCGCACGTGATCATTCTCGGCGGTCAGGGCTATTCGATTCTCTGGCCGCAGGGAGAAGAGCCGCAGCGCGTCGACTGGAAACGGGGCAGCGTGGTGGTGCCTCCGGACCAGTGGTTTCACCAGCACTTCAACTCGGGCGCGGCGCCGGCGCGCTATCTGGCGCTGCGCTGGAACAACTGGCGCTACAGGTTCATGCGCTCGCAGGACGGCGAGGGCGGCACCTTCACGAGCGTCAAACTGGGCGGCGGGCAGATCGAGTTCGAAGACGAGGATCCGCGAATCCATCGCGACTTCGAAGCGGCGATGAAAATAGCCGGCGCGCGCTGCAACATGGGCTCCTACCATCCCGGCTGCACGTATAAATAGAAGCTTCTTCGCGGCGATTCTCCGCTTGAACTCTTCGCCGTCACGCGCTACAAACTCGCTGCGCGAAGGGTGAGCCATGGCGAAGACCGAAACCTTTAACGGAAAAGCGTTTCCCCATTCGTGGCTGCCGCCGCTCGACGGCGGCACGGCGCTCATGGCCGTGCTGATCGGCTGCATGGGTTTTACGTGCTCTATCCGCTCGCATTGATTATCCTCAATAGCTTCAATACCGCCACCATCGCCGAGCCGCCGGTGTACGGTCTCAAGGCCTGGCGCGAAGCGTTCAGCGAGTACGGCATCTGGCGCTCGCTGTGGAACAGCATCAAGATCGGCATCGTGTTGCAGGTGATCGCGTTGCCGCTGGGCATCTTTATCTCCTGGCTGCTCGCGCGCACCAATATTCTTTTTCCCAACGCGTTGGAGTTCGGTTTTTGGGTTTCTTTTTTCCTGCCCGGCCTCGCCACGACGTTCGGCTGGATGCTGATGCTCGATCCGAGCACCGGCCTAATCAACTCCTGGCTGCGGCAACTGCCGCTGGTGAGCGGCCTCAACTTCGACATCTATACTTTCTGGGGCATCATCTGGGTGCATCTGGTCGGCAACGGCATCTCGACCAAAGTGATGTTGATGACCCCGGCGTTTCGCCGCATGGACGCGTCGATGGAAGAGGCGAGTCGAATGTCGGGAGCGAGCGCGCTGACCACGCTCTTCCGCATCACGGCGCCGGCGATGACGCCGGTGATTATCGTCGTGCTGCTGCTGAGCATCATCCGCATCTTCAGCAGCTTCGAGATCGAGCTTCTGCTCGGCGTGCCGTGGAGCTTTTACGTCTATTCGACCAAGATCGTCGATCTGGCGCGCCAGGAGCCGCCGCTGGTCAATCAGGCCGCGGCATTGGGCAGCGTCATTCTGATTTTTCTGGTGGCGTTCATTCCGCTGCAGCGCAGATTGATCACGCGCCGGCAGTTCACCACGGTCACCGGCCACTTCAAGCCGAAAATCATCGATCTCGGCATCTGGCGCTATCCCGCCACGGCGTTCGTGGCGCTTGTGGTTTTCATTCTGGACGTTGTCCCTCTTTTGAGCGTTCTCGGCGGCAGCTTCATGACCCGCTTCGGCTTTTTCAATCTGCCGAAGACCTGGACCCTCGATTACTGGAACATGGCACTCAACGACGGGCGCATTCTCCAGGGGCTGCAAAACACCCTGATCGTCGCGGTGAGCGCGGGGTTGGTGGGCGCTTTGGTCTTCTCCTTGATCGGCTACGTTCTGGTGCGCACCAAGCTTCCCGGCCGGTCGGTGCTCGATTCGATCTGCTGGCTGCCCTCCGCGATTCCCGGGGTGTTGGCCGGACTCGGTCTTTTATGGATGTTTCTCGGCACGCCGTTGTTCCGGCCGTTCTACGGCACGATCGTGCTCCTGGTGATCGCGCAGGTGCTCGGCGGAATCACCCTGTCGACGCAAATTCTCAAGGCCAACTTCGTTCAGTTGGGTAAAGAGCTCGAAGAGTCCTCGCGCATGTCGGGCGCGGGTTTTTGGCGCACCTATTTCCGTATCGTCTTTCCGCTGATGGCGCAGACCATGGTGCTCGTCGGCGTCATCAAGTTCATGTTCGCCGCGCAGCACAACTCGGCGATCATTCTGCTGGCGACCTCGGAAACCCGCACGCTGTCGCTGCTCGCGCTCGATCAAGTCGCGGCGGGCTACCGCGAGGTCGCCAGCATCACCATCATTCTCGTCACCTTGCTCACTCTCGGCGTGGCGATCGTCGCGCGCTCGTTCGGATTGAAGGTCGGCATCCGGGCGGAGTGAGTTGGAAAAAGATGGCTGAGGATCGAGGATTGAAAATGGAGGATCGAATTCCTGCCCTGGTGATCCCATCCTCGATCCTCACGAGCTGGAATACGACTCATCCGCTGGTGCGAAGGACGGAATGACGTGAGCTTTTTACGCATTCAGAATCTCTACAAGACTTTCGACCGGGTCGTCGCCGTCGATCACATCGATCTGGAGATCGCCGAGGGCGAGTTTTTTACTCTGCTCGGCTCCAGCGGCTGCGGCAAGACGACGACCTTGCGCATGGTCGGCGGGCTGGAAAAGCCTGACGGCGGCGAGATTCACCTCGGCGGCCAGTGTCTGGTTTCCTCGGAGAAGAATCTTTTTATCAAGCCGGAAAAGCGCAACATGGGCATGGTGTTTCAGTCCTATGCTCTGTGGCCGCACATGACAGTGTTCGAGAACGTCGCCTATCCGCTGAAGCTGCGCGGCATCAAGGGCCGCGACGCCGAGAAGAAAGTCGCCGACGTGCTCGGCCTTGTCGGCCTCGCCGGCTTGGAAGAGCGCCCGGCGCCGGCGCTGAGCGGCGGCCAGCAGCAGCGCGTAGCGCTGGCGCGCGCGCTCGTCTTCTCGCCGAAGGTTTTGCTGCTCGACGAACCGCTCAGCAATCTCGACGCGCAGCTCCGCGAAGAAATGCGCCGGGAGCTGAAGTCCTTGCAGCAGCGGGTGAACATCACCGTCATTTTCGTGACTCACGATCAGATCGAAGCGCTGAGCCTTTCCGATCGCATCGCAATCATGAAATTCGGCGTGCTCGAACAAGTGGGCACTCCCGAGGAAGTTTACTACCATCCTGCAACTCCATTCGTGCGCGATTTTTTGGGCAAAACATTTCTCTTGCCGGGGAGAGTCAGCACGATCGCGGGCCAACAGGTAAACATTGAAGTCCAAGGCGTCGCCAGTGCGCCGCTGGTTCTTCGCGAGAGCAACGTGATCTCGTCGACGAACGGAGCTCTTGCCGTGGGACAAGGCGTCATGGTCGCGATTCGCCCGGAGCAGATTTCGATCTTGGGGACGACCGGCGATGGCCGGCCCAACACGATCCAAGCGAATCTTCAGGCGGTGCATTTTCTCGGCGATCGCTACGAGTACACGGTCGAGATCGGCGCGGAAACGCGGGTGCTGGTCTCGCCGGAGGCGCGGCAGGTAAAGCGCGGCGACAAAATTTTTCTCGAGCTCAAGCCCGAAGGCATGACGCTCTGGCCGCGCGAATAGTTCCGCCGGCGGCGCCTCTTCGGTTCAATTCTACTCGCAGTCGTGCGCGCGTGCGGGTCATCCAGCTAGGCCCTGGCACGGTGCTAAAAATCCTTTAAGAGTCCTTCGACGAAGCTCAGGACGAGCGGAAAGCTTTACCGGTAGCGCGCGAATTTCTCCCGTTCATGCTGAGCTCGTCAAAGCATTCCGGCACAGCCACTCGCCCGTTTCAGCACATAGACTATTTCGTCGCCGCGATAAACGCGGGATCGACAAAACTCTCCCAGGGTTCGCGCTTGGGTATCAACTTGTCGTACTCCAGCAGGCGGATCATTTCGGCGAGACCGGGTCCATCGATCGACGCCTCGTAACGGAAACTCTTGTTGTCCTGGACTATGAATTTGTAGGTTTGCGCGGCGATACCTGCGTCGACCTTCAAGCGCTGCACCATCAGCTCGATAGCCGGTTTCTCGTTGCCGGGATCATTGAGCCACCTTTGCGCTTGGCCGATTGCTCTGATGTAGCGGGTGAACAGTTGGCGGTTTTGCTGCAACGACTTATTCAGCGCAAAGAACGAGGCGTACTGCAAGTTTTTGATCTCGTCGCCGTAGTTGAGCAGTACTCTGCGGCCGGCCTCGATGGATCTGAAATTAAACGGCGGCGCTTCGGCCAACGATGCGGCCACCTGGCCGGACGCTACCGCCTGAAATCTTTCGGGGCTCCCGCCAACAGATAGAATGGTGTAGTCCGACGGAGAAATGCCGCGGCGCTGCATCACATCCTTGAAGATGGTCGTGGTGATGCTTGCCACAGAAGCGCCGGCGATTCGTTGCCCCTTGAGGTCGGCAAGAGTCTTGAATTGCGGGTTAGCGATAACTTGATAGGCGTAACCGTAATTCGTTCCGCCGATGATCTTGATCTCCGCGCCGCGGACCGCCGCGATTATGCCGAAGTGGGTGCCCGATCGGGCCATGTCGACTGTACCCGCGATGAGCGCCTTGACGACCAAGTCCGGCGTCATGTAGGTCGGCTCGACGTCGAGATTTTCTTTGGCAAAGATTCCCTTTTCCTTGGCCACAACATAATCGATGTCGAACGCCGTGGGATTGGTGGAGCTCAAGGTAATCTTGTCGGCGGCGAGTAACTGCCAAGTCGGGACCAATAGGACGAATAGGACAGCTAGCGCAATTCCTTTGGTGGTCATCATGAGACCTCCTCCATGGTACCTTCGTCTTCTTCCTGTTGCCTATCGCCTGATGCCTGTTGCCTTTCTTACTTTTCCTCGCACTCTTGGAGCACATCGGCGCGCGGCTCCAACCCTAAGCCCGGCGTTTCCGCCAAAGTCACCCAGCCGTGGTCCGGGGCCGGCGGCTCCTTGTAGATTTTGTCGCCGACGCCCCACATCTCGAAATGAAATTCGACGCGCCAGCCGTTGGCCATGGCGGCGTGCAGGTGCATGTTGTGATGCGGCCAGCCGCCGCCGTTGGCGATCGGCAAGTTGAACGCCTGCGCCAAGGCGGCGACTTTGACCGCTTCGGTGTAGCCGCCGACCGAGCAGACGTTGGGCTGAGCGATGTCGACCGCGTGGTTGGCGATCAGCTCGCGATGGCGAAAGCGATGGCCTTCGTTCTGGCCGGCGGCGATCGGGATCGAAGTATGGCGGCGCAAGTCGGCGAGCAGCAGGGCGTCGTTCTGATAGACCGGCTCTTCGAACCAGGTGATGCGATAGGGCTCGACGAGCTTGCAAAGCTCGAGGGCGCGGCTGAATGAAAAAAGATAATTGGCGTCGATCATCAGCTCGACGTCATCGCCCACCGCCTGGCGCACCGCGCGCACGCGCTGGGCGTCGACCTGCGGGTTCTCGGGATCGACGGCGACGACCATCTTGAGCCGCTTCTCGCCTTGGGCGACGAGCTGGTTCGCGACCTCGGCAAGCTGATCGGCGGAGTATTGCTTGAGGCCGAAGGTGACGTAGGCGGGCACGGGATTCTGCGCTCCGCCGAGCAGGCGCCAGACCGGCTCTTTATAGTGCTTGCCCTTGATGTCCCAGAGCGCGATGTCGATCGCGCTCACCGCCGAGCTCCACATGCCGGTCTGGGCGCGAGGATTGAACTGCTTGTAAAGCTGGTTCCAGACGCGCTCGGTTTCGAGCGGATTCTTGCCGCGCAGAAACGGCGCCGCTTCGCGGTTGATAAACTCCTTGATGCCGAAACGCTGCGAGCCGCGGGTCAAGCCATAACCGACTACGCCTTTGTCGGTCTCGACCGCAACGAAAACAATCGATGTGGTAATCGGCTCTTTGAGCAGCGGCACGGAAACCGGCACGCGGTGTAAACTCGCCCTGACGTCGGTGATCTTCAGTGGACACCTCCCATGGCTGGGTTGTTAGCGCAGATCGCCGGAGCAAGTCAAACTTCGCTTCCGTGGCTTGCATCGGAAAGTCTTGACCCGGGTCGCGGGGCATTTTATGAAGGCCGTAACCGGGCGCGCAAAGGAGAGCCGCATGTTCAAGATCGGTCTCGTCTTGTCGTTCTGCCTCATCACCGGCGTTCACCAGCTGCCGGCCCAAGTCGGTGCGCGGCGCCTTTCCGTCGCCGAGCATCCAGATTCTCCCGCTCATGGTCGCGACCGAGAGAGGCTTCTTCAAGCGCGAAGGGTTGGACCTGGAGTTGGTCTTCGTGCGCGGCGCGACCGTCGCGGTGCAGGCCCTCCTGGCCAACCAGATCCATTTCATTTTCTCCATCGGTCCGCAGATGCCCGCGGTTTGGGAAGGCAACGACATTATGCTGCTCGCGCAGCAGGTGGGGCGGCCGACGTTTTCTCTCGTCGTGACGCCCGACATTCAAAAGATCGCCGACCTCAAAGGAAAAAAATTGGGAGTGACGTTCGGCGGCTCGACAGCCGCAGGGACTAAAGCGCTGCTGGAGCTGAACAAGATCAATCCCGACAAAGACGTCGAGTACATCAGCCTGCCGGGAAACGAGCCCAAGATCGCCGCGATGAAGCAGGGAATTATTTCCGCGGCGTTGCTCGCGCCGCCGTCGGATTATCTGGCGATGAAGTCGGGGCTGAAGCGGCTCGTGAGTCTCGCCGATATATTCAAAGACACTGCGTTCACCGGCCTTGCCGACGATGAGCAAGACGATCAAGGAAAATCCGCAGACCGTGCGGCGCATGGTGCGGGCCATCGTGCGCGCGGTCATCCACACGCGCGACAACCCGGAAGACGCTTTGTCCGTTTCGATGAAGCGCCTGGGCATGGACCGCGACGCCGCTCAGGACGCTTACCAGATGATCCGCGAAGCTTTGGTTCCGGTGCCGACCGAAAAAGGCGTCGAGTTGATGGCGCAGTGGCAAGCCATCGCCCTCAACATGAAGCCCAAGCGCAAACCGGTCGAGTATATGGATCTGCGATTCGCCAACGAAGCGGTGGCGGAGCTGGGGCAAAAATAGAAATTGTTCCTCGGGCCGTCGGCCCGCAGAGCGCGATTTTTTTAACGAAGAATGTTTCGAAGTGGGATTGACATATCTTGGGAGCGGTCCTAGCCTCCAACCCTATGGGTAGAGCGAACCGGCTGCCGGCTCTTTGGTTCATTGTGTTGCTAGCAGGCTGCGCGGGCATTGCGGCGAGCGGGCAGTTTCAATCCGGCCGAAGGGCGCTGCTGATGGGCGATCCCGTGACTGCGGCAGGGTACTTTCAGGCTGTTGCTGACACCAACCCGAATTATGTGAACGTCATTCAAAATTATCGCGAGAACGTTTGGACCTATTTGGGGCGATCCCTGTATGAGGCCAAACGCTACGAGGAGGCTCGTAAGGCCTTGGAACGAGCACTTGCATTGGACTCGCAGGATCAGTTGGCCAAGCTCTACCTGGGACTCACTCATATACAGACAGGGGATCGGTCGAGGGGTCTAAAGGAAGTCGAAAGCGGCATGAAAGGAATCTATGACTGGATCGAGTACATGAACCGGACCCAGCCTCACCAAGCTTTTTGGGATCCCTCGTTCCATATTCGCAAACAGATCGATCAGACCTTGGCATCCGTGTCTGCCAAGGATTCCAATCCGCAACAACTGCTTGCCGACGCCGAATGGGTCGGAAAGACGTTCGAGGAAGAACTGGACAAAGTTCGAGACGACGAGCGCCGGCAATTTCAGCGCGATATGGACCGCCAGCGCGGTTTTGGCATCGGTGTCGGTATCGGGTTCTAAAAAACAGCGCTATTGAACTTGTGGTAATAACCATCGCCGAATTGACCGCAAATCCCTTCGCTTCGATATAGCGCTTCTCCCACACTTGCTGGCGGAATCACCTTCATGCTCGTTCGTTCGCGCTGCGCTCGCGTCTGATTGACGGCGCGACCTTGCTTCGGTAAAAGACATGAATTGCCTGAAAATCATTCGTTTGGTTCACGAACAGGCGAGTCGTCTGGCGCGCCGGCCGGCGCACGTTATTTTCTTTGGTTGTGGCATTTGCCTTGCGTGAGTGCTTCATTTTCTCGTCGCTTCGCAAAATATCCGTTGTTTAGCACAGGGAGGATTTATGGCGCTTTGGAATCCAACGACAGCAGAGGGCAATCACGAAAAGCCGACCGCCGCGCCAGCCGGCGCGCCGCAAGCGACTGCCATCCCCGTGGCCAGAGAAGGCGCATCGCGGGGCCGTCGCGAATCCGTGCTCGGCGCCGGAGTCACCATCGAGGGCAAAATCGAGGGGGACGCAGACGTGCGCATCGCGGGGAAGTTTAAAGGAGAGATTCAAATCAAGGGAGACTTGATCATCGAAAGAGGCGCCCGGCTCGCGGCGAAGGTGAGCGCGGCCAACGTAACTCTCGGCGGCGAGCTGGACGGAAACGTCGCCGCCCGGGCAGATCAAGATTTTGGAATCCGCCCAGATGATCGGTGATCTGAAAGCCAACACCTTGACCGTCGCCGCCGGCTCGCGCATGCGCGGCCATGTCGAGTGCGGCTGGAATGCAACGGAGACGGGAAAGCTCTTGAACGGTCAAGCGCACGACAATGATAAGAACCGGCCCGGCGGATGAACGCCGGCCGCGCGTCGTCGATCAACTTTCCGAAGCGGCGAGTAATCGGCCCCATCCTTGAACCGGCGGAATAATCTTTGGCCGGACGAGATCATTCCACACTTCGGCGCTCATGTTGGTGAACGCCGGCTTGCCGAACTCCTCTTCTATCGCGGGGATAACGTGCAGCGACATGGCCGCGCCTCCCGGTACCGAAATCGCTTCGGCCTCGGGCCAGGTTCTTGCCGCCTCGCGGCCGACGTCGAGCGCCATTTCCAAGCCTTGTTCCAAACTCATGGCGAAAGAGTCCGACGCCCACTGATTGCGCTTCGTGGTGCCCACGACCTCGATGCCGCCGGCCTCGAGGTAGCGCTTGATGGCATCGTTCACCGGGTCCGCCCAGCGGCTGCCGACCGCGAGCTTGGTCAATCCAAGATGATTCATCGCCGCGATCAGCGCCTCGAGCGGAGCGTCGGCGGCTATGCCGGTCTTCTCTTTCGTTTCGCTGAGCAGTTCGCGCACCCGCGGACGCGTCAGCATGGCCGAGATCGGCGCGCCGCTGAAGATGATATGATCGACCTTCTCTTTCGCCAGCCGGTCGACGCAGTTCCAGTAGTTCTTGATCGCTTTCTCGACGCCCTCCTTCGTATAATTCTCCAGCCCGAGGCCCGTGGAGATTTCGATGAAGTCGAGCGGCAGGAGCCGATAGAGCTGATAGCTGCGCGCGCGCTGGACTTCTTCGTGGGCACGGGGCTGGATCACCCCATAGCGAAAACGCGGCAACAGCTTTTGTACGTAGTCGGTCATAACGAGAGCTCCTTCCAGATCATTGGTTTAAAAAATCCGTTAAAGTCGGGCGTACGACGCGCACGTCAAAGCGCAACAATTCTGCGCGTCCCTGCAAGGTCGAACGCGTATCGCCGCCAGGCGTTGTCCCTAGTTTTCATACAGCCGTTTGACGAAGCCGCTCGCTTCGATCTCCCGCGCGATTTTGTACGAGACGAATTGCTCCGGATCGGCGCTCTTGGCCGCAGGCGTCGTGCTTGAAAGTTCCGTGAGAATCGTGCGAATCCCCTCCAGGGTCGGGATCGGCAGCGCCAGATATCTGCCCGCGATATCGTTGTAGTTGTGCTCCAGCACCTCGCGGTCGTCGTTACGGGTATATTTTTTCAGCACCCCCAGTGCGGCTTCTTTATTGCGCTTGAAGTCGCGGATCGCTTCGATGTAGGCGAGCATGAATGCCTTAACGGTCGCTTCGTTTTTTTGAAGATACGATCTGGTCGTGCCGATGGCGGAAGTAGGATAATCCAGCCCCAGGTCGGCGAGATCGCCGAGCTCGCGAAAGCCCGCTTTACGCGCGATCAGCGACGAGGTGCCGGTCGTCACCCCAGCGTCGAGCATCTTGGTTTGCATGGCGCGGACCGTGTCCTGCGTCGTACCGATTTGCAGAATATTGACGTCGCGCTCGGGATTGAGGCCCCACTTCTTAAGGGCCAGCCGCACCGCGAAATCGGATGTCGCCCCATAGCGGCTGACGCCCAATTTCTTGCCCTTGAGCTGCGCCGGGCTGGTGATTTCCGGCGCGCTGAAAACTTTGAAGACAAAGCCGTTGACGAGAGCGGCGATGAGAACCGTGTCGGCTCCCTGCAACGCGGCCTGCACCAAACCGGAACCCGACAGAGAGGAGATTTGCAGATCCTTGGCGATCAGCGCTCGCAACGAGACCGATCCGGTGCCCATGCCGACCAGCACCACATCGAGACCCTGCTTCTCGAATAGTTTCGTTTCCTTGGCAAACCCCAGTACCGCAACGCCGCCGTCGGTGGAACCATAACCGATGACGACTTTAACCGGCGGCTTGCCCTGCCCCGCCAGCGCGCTCTGCGCACGGAGCAAAAGAAAAAGAACGGCAAGCGCCGCAAGCAGCAGTCCGCCAAAACGCTGCGGCAGCCGAGGGCGATGCGATCCGAGGCGAGAAATGGTCATATTTTCACGCCGACATTTGGCAAAGCTGCGTTTGCCGTGTGGATGTTACCAATCTCCGCCGAACGTATTCGTTGATCTGCTCGCTGTCAAATTAAACGGATCGGCTCATTGAGTTGGAGCAAAAGCGAGGATGGGATTGTTGGAGGACACTTTTCGTCCTACCCGTCTGAACGCTTTAAACGAGTCGGAGGATTCTGCGTCGTGCCGAGTTATCGACTTATTGGCGCGCGCCGGTCCATAAAACTTCAGGCCAAGCTTGCCAGCAGCGGTTTGAGAGCGGTGGCGACGCCTTGGGCGATGCGGTGCATGCCGAGATCGTTGGGATGCACGGTATCCGTGACGAGGAGATAGAGCGGGTCGTCGACCATCGATAAGCCGTCGAGGAAGTGCAGGTTCCGGTCGGTCCTTTGACGCTCGCGGACTACGCGGATGATCGCTTCGCGGTAGGCCTGGGGCATTTCGCCGTTCTGGTTTCCGCCCGTCAGATCCAATCGATTCAAGATTGGCGTGATGCAAAGGATCGGCTTGGACGGGGCGGCGGCGCGAATTGTTTCAAGATAGGCGTCGTATTTCTTTTCGTACTGAGCCGCGGTCTCCGGTTTCCCGGCCGAATCGGCGCCGGCCAGGGAATTGGCTCCGAGCATGATCGTGAGAATGTCCCAATCTTCGCGCGCCGCGATAGTTTGGGCCACGATGTTATCGGCCCAAGCTGTCCCGCCGAAACCGTAATTGAGCGGCACACAGCCGACTTTATCCGCCACCTGCGAGACGTAAGTTTCCCGCGGGCTGGTGACGCCGTGACCGTGGGTGATCGAATCGCCGTGAAACAACACGCGCGGCCGGTTGTCCGGCGCCGGGCGCGAGAGTTTTGCGTCGCGCTCGATGCCGACGGCGTGAATGATGAGTTCGGCGTTGCGATAGTAGAACGGCAACAGGACCTTGATCTCGGCTTCGCCGGAAAGCGCGCGGTCGTCGTAGATCGTCACATCCTGCTGCGTGAAAACGGTCAACGCCGGAACGCTGGCGACGTATTTGCCGTCGCGGTAGAGGGAGAAGAACGACGGCCGAGACCTTTCCCACGCGACCGCAGGACCCGCGGGGCTATCCCCGGAATCGATGAACGTGACGCGCAAGACCAGCTTCTTCGCATCAGTGCGAAAGCGCAAAGTCACGCCCGCCGCCGACATGCCGCGCCAAGCGGTGCGCGGCGGCCACCGGTCGCGCCAAACTTTCGGCACGCGCACGGGCTGAAGTCCGCCGTCGCGCGCTTCCCAGTCGGCGACATTCAACCACTCGAACCGCTCGTCGCGCACGTCAAGCCATTGAAGCGTCGCGTCTAGTTTTGTTTCCATGTTTTTTTCCCGCCCGGTCATGCGCCGAGGTGGGGCATGACTTTGGTCGCGAACAGTTCGATGGAGCGCATCACCTGCTCATGCTTCAAACCGCCGAAGCTGAACATACCGACCAGGCAGTCCGGTTGCGCGGTCGCGATCATCTCGCGAGCTTTTTTAACCACCGTAGTCGGGACTGCCGATCAGCGAGGTGCCCCATTCATCAAGCCGTTTGACCGTAAGTCCGCCGGGGAAATAGGGGAAGCGCTCGGTGAATTTTGGGAGATCGTCCGGAGAAAGAGTATCGCCGCGCCAAAAGTTATCGGTCGCGAGCTGCCAAAAGCGAGTGATCTCCGGCGGCGCTTCCTGCCACGCTCGCTCGTCGCTGTCGGCGACGTAAATATCGCGCACCATGATCGCGTTGCCTGTCCCTTGAAGCTCAGGGTGCTTGGCGCGCTCTTCGCGATAAGCTTTGATCGCTTTGGCGCAGTTCGCCAACGGCTGGCGCGACAGCGCGAGGTTCCAACCGCGACGCGCGACCATGGCGGGGCTGTCGGGCGAAGTGGCGCCATAGTAGATCGGCGGATGGGGTTTTTGCAGCGGCCGCGGCCGGCACGTGATGTCGATGTAGTTCCAGGCCTTGCCGCTGTACGTGAAAGTGTCTTCGGTCCAGGAGCGCATCAGAATCTCGATGCCTTCTTCGAAGCGCGCTTGCGCCGTGTCCCGATCGAGACCGTGCTTCAAGTCGTCGCGCGGCACGCCGCGGCCCAAACCGACGTTCAACCGTCCGCTCGTGAGGATATCCAGCATGCCGCACTCTTCGGCGAGACGCATGGGATCGTAGAGCGGCAGGACGTTGACGAGATTGCCCATGCGCAGGCGCTGGGTGCGCGGCGCGAGCGCGGCGATGATCAGATTGGGCGACGCGAGCATGCCGTAATCCGAGTGATGATGCTCGGCGAACCAGGCGTCGTCGAAGCCCATTCGCTCGGTCAGCAGTATCTGTTCGAGCAATTCCTCGAAAGCCTGTTTCTCCGGCACCCAAGGCCGTGCCTGGTTATAACTGAAAGTGCCAAAGCGCATGCGTTATTCCTCCGGTATCCCGTCAACTAAGTACTCAAACAGCCAAGCTGTAGTTTACCACGAAGCGATTCATGATCTTACGCTCGCCTGCAGATGAAGTAAGCAGAGTTTTCCGGCACGATTCTCCCGCTACTCGTCATTCCCGCGGACGCGGGATCCAGGTTGTTTTCGCGAATTAGTCTGGCTACCCGCTTTCGCGGGTATGACGGAAACGCTGCGGTTTACTACAGTACTCCGGGTTCTTCATTTCATAATTCATTCGCCGCTCGGTATTTTCGAGGGTGCGCTATATGCCGAGCCAGGTCTGGATCGCGCCGGCCTCGAATTGGATGTGCACCAAGCGCTGAAACAGCAGATAGAAAAACACCCAAGTAAGCCGGTGAGCGCGAGCGAGTGAATCCAACTTGTTGCGCTTTGAAATTTCAGAAAGAAAAAAATGAAGATCGGCACCGTCAACGGAAAACCGATCAGGTAGACGAACATGATGAAGCCGGCGATCCACGCGAAGATAACACAGGCGCGGCGGCGCGCGGCGCCGTCCGAGACTTCAGCGGAAAACTCCGCCTCCAGCGCCGGCCCTTTGGTGATTTCCTGCGCTCCGAAAAATTCCAGATAGAGATGGAGCAGCACCAGTATCAGGATCGGGATGGCCGTGGCCAATGGAAATAATTTGGCCTTGAACGTCCAGCCCGACGCCGCGAAGATCGCGTAGCCCGCGACCAGGAGCAGGAACGCGCTGAAGTAGAGGTGGCCTTTTCTGTTATTCATCAATCACCGCCGCCGGCCCACGCGGGCTTCTCGCGCACAAAGGGATAGACGATGACCACGACCATGAGAACGATCAGCACGAGCACCAGCGGATGCGCCAGCCAGGCAAAGCCGTAGCGCGCCACGGAAATGAACAGATAGGTTTCGACGAGCTTGCCGAGCACCAGCCCGAGCACGAGCGGCGGGCGCGGCCAACCCCAAAGCACCATGAGATAGCCGAGCACGCCGAAGCAAAAAGTGACGATCAAATCGGCGATATGACGGTTGGCGGTGTAGCTGCCGACGAAGACGAGCAACAGGACAAAGGGAATGATCAGATCCGCCCCGGATATATGTCACCTTGGCGAGTTGGTCGAGCACGGCGAGCGACAACACGACGGTGATGATGTTGGCGATGACCAGAGTCCAAACCATCGAGTAGGTCACCGCCAGATGCTTGCTCAGCATGTCGGGGCCGGGCACCAATCCCATGATCATGAATCCGCCGAGCAGAATCGCCATGGCGCCGCTGCCCGGCACGCCGAAAGCGATGGTCGGCACGAGATCGCCGCCTTCTTTGGAATTGTTCGCCGCGCCGGGCCCGAGCACGCCGCGCACATCTCCCTTGCCGAAGCGCTCGCGGTCCTTGGCGTCTTTCGCGCTCTGCACGGCATGGGCGTAAGCCATCCATTGGGCGACGCCGCCGCCGGCGCCGGGCATGATGCCGACGAATACGCCGACCGCCGAGCAGCGAAATACCAGCCAGAAGTGGCGGAAGGTATCTTTGATGCCTTCGACCACACCGCGGCTCAAATTTGCCGCGGGACGGTCGCCGGCGATGGATGTGCCGCGCACCGCGAGATCGACCAACTCCGGAATCGCGAAGATGCCCACCAACACGGGCACGAGATCGAGCCCTTCCCACAGGTACAAAAGCCCCATGTCGAATCGGAGCGAGCCCGACTGGCGCTCCTGGCCGATGGTCGAAAGCAACAGGCCGAGCAAGCCCATGGCGAAGCCGCGGATCTGACCGCGCACGCTCAGAGCCGCTGAGCGAGGTGATGCAGGCGATGCCGATCATGGAGAGCAGGAACAACTCCGGCGACCCAAAGGTGAGCACCAGCGGGCGGACGATCGGGATCGCGAGCGCCAGAGCGACGGCGCCGATCAACGCGCCGACGAGAGAACTCATCAGCGCCGCGCCGAGCGCGCGGCCGGCTTCGCCGTTTTTCGCCATCGGATAACCGTCAACCACGGTGGCGGCGGAAAGTCCCTCGCCGGGCACGCCGAAAAGTATCGAGGTGATATCGCCCGTGGTCGCGGCCACGGAATGCATTCCTAGCAAGAAAGCGAAGGCTTCGGCGGGAGCCATCTTGAAGACGAACGGAATCATCAAGGCGAGAGTCGCCGCGCCGCCGATGCCGGGAAGCAAGCCGACGCAAAAACCGAGAGCCATGCCGACCAGCATCAAGCTGAAGGCTTTCCACTGGAGAACGAGAAAAAGGCCGTCGATGAAGGCGTCGAGCATCGATTTAGCGCTTTTCGTTGCGGCTGATTAACCGATCGAATTCGACAAAGACCGGCGCGACTATAGATTCAAGCATGCAAGTCCGTTCAAGGTGTTCTTAAGTCAGTCGAGCCGTTGACTCTTGAACTTTGAAACGAAGAACAGCCAAGTTTTGTTGACCCGTTGTCGAGGCGGTGTTAAGACAGTCGCGACAACGTGCTGGCGCTTCGCAGAGGAGAACATCATGGCAAAACTCGTTCTGGCCGCCGGTGTGCCGCATCCGCCGCGCCTGGTTTTCGAAATGCAGCAGTCGCCCGGCAAAGTGCGCGGCGAAGCATTGATGAAGCAGGTGCGCGAGCAAGTGGAAAAAGCCGAGCCCGATCTCATCATCGAAGTGGACAGCGATCATTTCGTCAATTTTTTCTACAACAATCTGCCGTCGTTTTGCATCGGCATGGCCGAAGAGGCGCAGGGGCCTCAGGAAGACTGGTGCCCGATGCCGCGCTACACCGTGCGCGGCCACGTGCCGTTTGCCAAGGCGCTTTTTCAATACGGCGTGCATGACAAGTTCGATTTCGCCGCGGCGCACGAGCTGCGGCTCGATCATTCCTTGACGGTGCCGCTTCACTTTCTCAATCCTGAGATGCGGCTTCCGGTCGTGCCGATTTACACCAACGGCTTCGCATCGCCGCTGCCGCTCGCGACGCGCTGCGTGGCGCTCGGCCGCATGGTGCGGCGCTTCATCGACGCCTGGGAAGGGAAAGAGCGCATCGCGCTCATCGCCAGCGGCTGCTTCGCCATGGACGTCGGCGGTCCGCTGCGCGGTTGGGTCGATACCGAGTGGGCGGAGACGATTTCAAAACTGTTGATGCGCGGTCAGTACCAGACGCTCGCACGGCGCGCCACCGAAGAGCGCATCAACGCGGCGGGAAACAACAGCGGCGAGCTGCTCAACTGGATCACCGTGGCCGGCGCGGTCGGCAAGACCAAGCCGCTATTTTTGGAAGGCGACGACGGCAACGGCTATGCGGTGTGGAAATTCGAGTAGCGAATTTTTTGGTGTTGGATTTTACCGGTCCAATAATTGAGATGATGCGAATACCTCTCAGTGCTACAGTTCACCAGGATGTCATGCTGAGCAAAAGCGAAGCATCTGCTTTTTCCAGAGCGTACAGAAGCAGATTCTTCGGCTGCGCCTCAAAATGACATTCTGACACAGCCTTCGAGTGCGAGAGTGAAGGGTGAGCGCGTTATGAGCGTCTACCAAGTCAACAAGCTGCTCTATTTGACGGACAACGATCTGGCATTCCGCAAGCGCATGCTGGAAGAGCCCGAGAAGGTGATCGGCGAATTCAGCCTGACTCAAGAAGAGCGCGACGCGTTGACTTCAGGCGCGGTGGGTAAGCTTTATCAGATGGGCGTGCACACTTTTCTGCTGAACCATCTCTACCGCTACGAGCTGTTCGGGGTGAACCGGGACAACTACTTGACGCGCATTCGCGAAGGCATGGCCTACGACCCGCGCTTCGAGCAGGGCAACATGCCGGTGCAGCGGTTTATCAAAAAATAACATCGAAATTTCGGCGCCGGCTGAACGGTTTGAGCTCGATGAACTGTTCGTGATTAAGCGGAACCGTTCGTTCAAAAAGTTCAAACCGTTCAAGCCGTTCAAAACGCCGGTCTCAGAGCGGTGAAGTTCAGCTCTCCGCTTTGATGTATTTGCCCATTTCCTTCAACGTCTCGGGCGTCTGATTGAGCAGCGCGTTGAAGTCTTTTTGTACCTGTTCGTGCGAGATCAACTGCATGTCGATCTTGGCTTTCTTCGCTTCGGCCAAGAGTTCCGGATCTTTGAGCGCTTTGGCGAAGGCGTCGCGCAAAATCGCCACGCGATCCGCCGGTGTGCCCGGTGCGGCCGCGAAAGCGCGGCCAATCGCGAGCGGCAGCGCCTTGATCGACATGAGCGATTTGCCGAGCGGGCTGGTCGCGAGACTTTCATCGGTCGGTAGATTCTCAAATCCGGGCACCGGGGTGCGTCCGCGCACCAGCGGTCGCACCGCGCCGCGATCGGCGGCGAGCTTGATCGTCGTGCCGAGCGCCGACCACGCGTCCACTTCCTTGCGCTCGATCGCCAAAAGGACATCGCTGTTGGCCGGGTAACCGGAGACGAGCTTCAATTTCAGCCCGGCGAATTCCTTGAGCAGCAGCGGAAAGTCGTGGGCGTTGGAGCCCGGCCCGGTGGTGCCGGCGACCAGCTCTTTTTCGGCTTTCTTCAAATCGTCGATGCTCTTGTAGGGCAGGTCCGAACGGATGGAAAACATCACGCCGTCGGCCCCTGAGGAGCCGAGCCATTGAAACTTGTTTACGTCGAAGCGCACCTGTTCCACCTTCGAGAGCTGGGCGATGGCGACATTGGGATTCGCCGCGAGAATCGTCAGGCCATCGGGCTTGGAAATGTTGAAGACGTTGTTGGTCGCGAGCAGATGCGCGGCCCCGGGCATATGTTGCACAATCACCGTGGGCTTGCCGGGGATGTATTTGCCCAGATGATGCGCTACGACTTGCGAGGCGATCTCCAGACTGCCACTCTTAGCGCCGATCATAATCGTCAGCGTCTTGCCTTCGTAAAAGTTTGCTTGGCTCCAGCCGAGCCCAGCCGGCAATATCAACCACGCAAAAATGGCGAGAACTGTGAGTCTTTGAATTTGTTTCATACTTGCCTCCTCCAAGATTTAGTGGATCCGCAAAGCACTATAGATGTCCGCCGTACCTCCTTTAAGCCGCCGCAAAGGTATTTCATCGGCCGCCCGCGAGTCAAGACCATATTCCTTTATTGGCTCGTGCCGAGAATCTGGCTCATGTGGGTCAGGCCCAAACGGGCTGTCGGAGACGAGCGCGATCCGAAGTCTTGCATTGACGCGTCGGTTTGCGTTAATCAAAGACGAGAGCGGAGTTAACGAGATGAGACAAACTTGCTTTGTGTGTCAAAACGTCGACTGCCAGAGCCGCGGCTCGGAACAATTGATGGACGAAATTTCCAAACAGGTGGCGGCGCGGTCCGTGGACGCCGAGGTGAAGCCGTATATCTGTTTCGGCGGATGCGAATACGGTCCCAATGTCGTCGTTCATCCGCAAAAAGTCTGGTACGCGGGGGTCCAATCTAAAGACGTGCCGGAGATCGTCGATTCGCTGGCCGGCGGCCCGCCGGTTTCGCGGCTCGACACCATCGATCCGTCCTTGAAAGAGATCGTCTACTCGCTGCTCGATAGCGGCGTGTTCTAGACGAGCAGAAGGGCGTAGCCATACGCCCTACAGAAATCCTGGTTTTGGGTCCCCTTCGCCCGAAGTGGATCAGCCTCAGACTTCTATCGTCCGAATGGAGCGATGCTAGCGCTCTAACGGGCTGTCTAACGCGCGGACGAAAACTTCCATTCGCTCTGCGCCGATGATTTCCACTTCGGTGCCGGATCTGAGCACGTGGTCGGCGGGACTGGCCACCGCGCGCCAAAGCTCGCCGCGAACGCGGATGTAGCCTTTCGGCGTGAGATCTCCTTCCGCGATTCCCTTCGAACCGACTAAACGGGCCGACCCGGTCACCCCCGGTTCATAAGCGCGCCGAAAAAAACGATAGAGGAGCAGATCTTTTAGCAACCATCCGAAGAAGCAAAGAACGGCGATCCCTTTTGTGAGAAATTCCCAGTGTACGAGAGCTGTCAAGACTGCCGCCGCGATTATCCAGCCGGGAATCTGAAACAACAAATATTTGATTGGAGGCGACACGATGCCGGTGCGCTCTGAAATACGATCCTAGTGGAGGAGTGTTTTCATTGAGTCCACTCGGTGATCCGAAGCCATGCAGACGACCTCGTCATCATAAATACGCGTCTTGCGGTATGTCAATCGAGCCATCGCTTCCGAGTGCGGTTGACAGTCGTCAACGCAAAGCGCTATGCACACGACAGGCGAGCCGGAGGTCGATGCATGAACAAGGTTGCGCGTAGCGACAGTGTGGCGCTCCTCGACCGCGACATGGCGGAGAAGAATCTGTCGGGTTATTGGCGCCTCGGCATGGAAGGGCTGCCGCCGCACCCGACGACTTCCGTGCAGCCCTGTCTGTGGAAATGGGCCGATGTGCACGGGAGTTTGCGGCGCGCCGGCGAAGTGATCAGTCTGGAGCATAGCGAGCGCCGCGTGGTGCGCCTGGTCAATCCGGGCCTCGATCCGCGATACGGTTTCGCGAGTCATACGATTCAAATTTCCTTTCAGTACGTAAAACCGGGCGAGAACGCGCGGGCGCATCGCCACACACCGGCGGCGCTGCGGTTCGTGGTTCAAGGCAGCGGCGCTTACACCACCGTCAACGGCCAGCAATGCGTCATGGAACCCGGCGACCTGATTCTCACGCCCAAGCTCACCTGGCACGATCACTCCAATGAATCAAAGGAGCCGATCCTCTGGCTCGACGGCTTGGATTTTCCGCTGGTCACCGCTCTCCATCAAGTGATGCAAGAGCGCTATCCGGAGCGGCGGCAGCCGATCGAGAAAAATAGCGAAGAGGTGATGGAGAAACTCGGCGCGTCTCCGCGCGAAGGCGTGCCGCTTGCGGAATTCTTTCATTACAAGTGGCGCGACACGGAAAAGAGCCTGCGCGCTTTGGCGGATTCGTCCGCCGCAAGGAGCCGCTTTGACGGCTATCTGCTGGAATATCGCAATATCAATGGCGGGCCGACGATGACGACGATCCAATGCGCAGTGCAGCTCCTGCCCGCAGCGCACCAAACCGACTCGCATCGGCACACGAGCACGGTCATCTATCACGTGTTTCGCGGCTCCGGCTCGACCGAAATCGCCGAGCGCCGCTTCGACTGGGAGCAGGGCGACTCCTTCGTGGTGCCGCTGTGGCATGCTCACCGGCACATGAATCGCTCTACCTCAGATGAAGCGGTTTTATTTTCCATGAGCGACGCGCCCATGCTGAAAGCGCTCGACCTCTATCGCGAGGACTTCTAACTCAGAAAGGAGTGTTTATGCTCCACATGAGTCTCCCCGGCGTACGGGTCTGGGCGATGCTGCTGTGTCTGCAAGTCGTTGTCTTGCTCTGGCGGATTCCACCGGCGTCGGCTGTAGAAGATCTTCTTGTCTCCTACGCCGGTCCGACCGTCACGTTCCTGCCCGCGGAAGTGGCACGCCAACGCGGTTTTTTCCGCGAGCAGAACCTCGACATTAAATTGCTGCTTACAAGATCAGAGGTCGACCGCGCCGCGCTGGTGAGCGGCAGCGTCGACTACACGCTCAGGGCCGGGTCAAGCTTCGTCTCCGCGGCGCGAGGCTTGCCGGTGCGGATCGTTTTGCTCGGCACGATGAGACCGTTCTGGGGCTTGGTGGTGCGCCCGGATGTAAATTCCGTGCGCGAGCTCAAGGGAAAATCGGTGGGCGTGCCGGGATTTCTTGGCTCGCAGCATGTTTCCGCGAAATTCATCTTAAAGCATCATGGGCTCGACCCCGATAAAGACGTCGTCTATCGCGTGGTCGATACCGGCTCGCGCATCGGCGCGGTCCTGTCGGGCTCCATCGACAGCTCGATGATGGACTACGGAGAAGCGTTCCGAGCGAAGAAAGCCGGTCTCAAGTTGATCGTCAATGCCGCCGAGCTGCACGGTCTGCTGGCGGGCGGTCTCGCGGTCAATACGAAGAAGCTGAAGGAACAGCCCGATCAAGTGCGGCGCATGCTGAAGGCAATGACACAGGCGTTAAGATACATGCAAGAGAATCCCGAAGGCACGCAACAGGTCATGATGAGCTGGCTCAAGCTCGATCGCGAGATGGCGGCCGATATCTACAAATTGGCGGTCAACAACTATACGAAGAACGGCATGGTGGAAGAGACGATGCTCAACTCGCTTGTCACGGCCATGCTGGCCGAGGCGGGTATCAAGAACGTCGCGCCGTCTCAGTTGGTGGATTTTACGTTACTACAGCAAGCGCTTAAATAAACTTGCATGGAAATGACAACCAAAAGCTCACCTCGTTCAACTCGGTGCTGGCTGTTTGTCTTGACCGGTTATGTGCTTGCGGCGGCGGCATTCGATCCAAGTGAAGTGACCAACGCCGAGTATTTCAAGTTTGTTCAAGCCACTCGCCATTCCGCTCCCGAATATTGGATCAACGGCCGCTTCCCGGAAGGCCGCGGCAGCGAACCGGTCGTGCTCGTGAACTTTGACGAGGCAGTGTCCTATTGCCGATTCGCCGGAAAGCGCTTGCCGACAGTGGACGAATGGAAATCAACCTGCGACGCTGGCAAGCTCAAAAAGCGCGGCGATATTTGGGAGTGGACTTCGACCGATGTCGATCAGGGCGGCCAAACTTACAAAGCACTTTGCGGCCCAAGCAATACCTGCGACTGCTCGCACCGCTATTTGCCGCACTGGAAAAATGGTGTCAAAGGATTTCGCTGTGTGCAGGATGCGACGCCGGTGACGTAGTTGACAAGAATTGTTTCAGGTTGGCGTGCTTCTAGGTTCCTCCACGCTGGCGCTTCCGTCATCAAGCTTGCCAGCTCATAATTTCGATCTTGCCAGGCTGACTCGAGCCATATATGAGCTAGAGAGTATTTCACCCTCTAATCCAGGAGCGACTTCATGGAAACAAACAAAACGGTAACCGTTCCGGTAGAAAACGTCGGGCAGGCGTATTTGGAAATCCTCCGCGCGCGCGGGATCAAGTATTTTTTCGGCAACAGCGGGACGGACTTCGGGCCGATCATCGACGGGCTTGGCGAAATTTGGCGCGGAGAAGAAAGCCCATCCGATGCCGATCACGGTGCCGCATGAATTCGTCGCCGTCAGCATGGCGCAGGGATATGCCATGATCACGGGCGAGCCGCAGGTCGTCATGGTGCACGTGATTGTCGGAACGGGAAATGCCTCCGCCGCTGTAATGAATGCCTCGCGTCTCAACGTGCCGATGATTTTTTCCGCGGGCCGGACGCCGCTCACGGAAGAAGGGCTGCGCGGGAGCCGGAGCAATTTCATCCACTGGGGTCAGGAGTCCTTCGATCAGGGAAGCTTGCTGCGCGAGTTCACGCGCTGGGACTACGAGCTGCGCAACGGCGATCAACTCGAAGCGGTCGTCGATCGCGCGCTCGAGATGGCGCTCGGTAACCCGCAAGGCCCGGTCTATTTGACGTTGCCGCGTGAAGTTCTCGCGCAAAAAATGGATTCGGTTACGATTCATCCTTTTCGAAAGAACACGGCGGAGGCTTTGCGACCCAGCGACGAGACCATCCGGCGCACCGCGGATGTGCTGCGCGGCGCGGTGAATCCGGTTATCATTACCGGCCGCCTGGGCTCGGATCCGACCGCCGTAGGCGCGATGGTTTCGTTCGCCGAAGCGCTGGTGGCGCCCGTGGTCACGCCGGCGAGCCCGTTTGTCAGTTTTCCCAATACGCATGATTTTCATCTCGGCGTGAGCTCCGCGCCCTACGTCAAGGACGCGGACGTGATCGTCGTGGTCGAGAGCGATGTGCCGTGGTATCCGGTACAGGGCAAACCGCCGGAGAGCTGCAAGGTGATCCAAATCGCGCGCGACCCCAATTACGGCGGCATTCCGATTCGCCATTTTCCCAAGGATATTTCCATCGGCGGCGATCCGAAACTTGCTTTGGAGCTGCTCGCGCAGGAATTGAAAGTCCGGCCGGGAAACACGAAATTCGCGGCGGAGCGCGCCGAGCGGATTCGCTCCCAGCACAGACAGCATCGCGAGCGATTAAAGCAAAAAGCTGAAAAGGCGAGCGGGGAAAGGCCCATCGATACCGGCTGGTTGTCCTACTGCGTCGATCAAGTGAGAGACAAGGACACGCTCATCGTCAACGATCACGGCGTGTCGCAAGAGCATTTGAGCTTGAGCGAGCCCGCGAGTTACTTCGGCGGCTCGCCGGCCGGCGGTCTCGGCTGGGGGATCGGCGGCGCATTGGGCATGAAGCTCGCTCATCCGGAAAAAACCGTGATCACGAGCTGCGGCGATGGGACATACATGTTCAACAACCCGACCGCCTGTCATTTCGTATCGCAGGCGTATCATCTGCCGACGCTCACGATCGTGTGCAACAATGCGATCTGGCATTCGAGCAAGGCGGCCACGCAGCAAGTCCTGCCGGATGGCTGGGCGACGAGCACGGGGAATTTTCCGCTCTGCGAGTTGTCGCCGTCGCCGCGCTACGAGATGGTGGTCGCCGCCCATGGCGGCTACGGCGAGATGGTGGATGATCCCGCTGAGCTTCCGGCCGCACTGAAGCGCGCGCTCAAAGTCGTCAAAGAAGAAAAACGCCAGGCCGTGCTGAATGTGATCTGCGGGAGTCATTGAACGATTGTCCCGTTGATTCGTCTCATCGCAAATTCTCCAAGCAAATCTTCTCGCCGATGCACGCGACGGCTGCGCAATTTTTTCTACAGCGCGCGAAAATCCGCTCGTGTGCGGCGCCGCCGTGTAATCGGCGCCAATGTTCTTGCCGAAATAGTCGCCAAGGGCGAAAAAATTATCCACAGTTGTGGATAACTGCGCTTTTGCAGAAATGACGTGTTGTTATCGACAACATCCACAGTGCTGTGAACAGATGCCGCGCTACTCCGACGAAAAATTTTTCTAATTGCGCTGATTTCTGCTTGACAAATTTGACAAGAAAAATTTAGAGTTGCGCCTCCTCGCATCATCGTTGGCACACAATTTAGTTTTTTTCACTGCGAAGGAGCTGTCTATCGTGTTCCCGATGTTGGACACGGAAAAGAGTGACGTTTGTCCAGTTCCAACAAGGACGGCCCGCACAGGAGGGTAGGCTCATGATCGAAGTTCCCGGTTCTCAAAGACACAAAGCTTTGCTTGAAAGCCATTTTGGCTTTCGTGAAATGCCCTTCGGCGTGACTCCCGATCCGCGGTTTTTCTATGAGCATCCGCTGTATCTGGAGGGTCTGGCTGCGCTGATCCACGGAATCGAGTCGAAGAAAGGCTTCATGCTCGTGACCGGCGAAGTGGGAACAGGCAAGACGATCCTCTTGCGCAAGTTGATACGCCACCTCGAGGCGCGCGTCCATTTCGTCTTCGTGTCCAACAGCCACCTCACATCCTACGGCTTGACCGAGTTGATCGTCCAGAATCTAGGCATAAGCAGCAAGGAGAAGAGCCGATTGGAAATGATTCAGGACTTGAACGGCTATCTCATCGAGCAGCTTCAGGCGGGCCACACCGTGACTTTATTGATCGATGAAGCGCAAAAGCTCAGCGATGAAGCCCTCGAGGGCCTTTGCGACCTGTCGAACTTGGAAACGGAGGAGGAAAAGTTACTGCAGATCGTGCTCGTGGGACAGCCGGAGGTGGCGGCCAAGTTGAACAAACCCTCCTTGCGCCGCATCAAGCAGCGCATCGCCTTGCACCACCGTCTCTATTCATTACAAACGCCGAGCGAGGTGGACTACTATATTCGTCATCGCCTCAAGGTCGCGGGATATGAGGGACCTGAGCTTCTCAACAAAGAAGCGGTGGAAGCGACCTGGCAATATTCCGGAGGAACGCCCCGGTTGATCAATGTTCTTTGCGATAACGCGCTCGCGATGGCCTGCGTGGCGGCGAAGAAGAAGGTCTCTCCGTACATGATCATGAAGGCCGCCGGCGGCCTGCTGTTGGAGCCGAGCGCGGAAGCTCCAAAGATCACGCCGTCCGATGTCGGGCTTCTCAGGATGAAAGCCGCGGCGCCGAGAGACAATCCCAAACGCGCGGAGGCCAACGGCGTCCCGACGAACGGGAACGACTGGCCTGAATCATCGATTGCGTTGCGCGAGTCCGACCGCATGACGCTGTCGCGTTTCGCGACCAAAGGGCCGGCCGTCTCCGCGGTTTTTTTTGATCGTATGACGCGCGCCGCCACCGAAGCCATGGGTCCGATGGCCAACCGAATCCTCGGCGATCAGATTTCCGCGCTCGGAGAGTCGCGCCGCGCTTTTCCGCAGGCGAAGCTGGCGGAGCTCATCATAAGAGTGAGCGGGGAAATTTTAAATGAGACGATGAGAGCGCGATTTCAGAAGATCATGATCAACGAAATTGCCACTCTCAAAACGATGTAAGCGCAGCATCAAGGAGACGAGCCATGAATCCGGAATCGCGACGGCTGGGCCTCAAGTGGAAGATCGGCGGCATTTTTACCGGTGTCATGTTGATCCTGGGCGTTTTTGTGATCGCCGCGGTGTATCGACTCACCGAAAGCGCGCTGCGAGATCAGCTCGACAAGCGGACTCTCGCCGTCGCCACCAACTTCAGCGATGCGGCGGCGGGACATATCGCCGCTAAAAATTCTCTCGCGCTTCATGCGCTGGCGCGCAAATACACGCTTCTCGACGGCGTCGCTTACGCCTACGTCGAAGATCCTAAAGGAGAGATCATCGCGCATACGTTGGGAACTTTTCCGGATGCCCTGCGGCAGGAAGTTTCCGCCAGCGACAAGCGTCAAACGAGGCGGCGGGAACTGTCACTCGGCGACCGCAGAGTCTACGAAGCCGCGGTGCCGGTTTTGGAAGGTCAGATGGGCGGCGTTCGCGTCGGATTCTGGGCCGATGCGGTGCAAACGGAGATCCGCCGGGCGCTGCTGCCGATTATCGCCGTCGTTGCCGTCGTTCCCCTGGTCGGCGCGCTTTTATCTTTCTTGCTGGCGCACTGGATTGTTCGGCCGATCATTGGCTTAAGAGAAGTAGCCGACAAGGTCACCATGGGAGATCTGGAGACTTCGGTGGGCGGCGATTGTGTCAGCTCGGGCGATGAGATCGGCGACTTGGCGCGCGCTCTCGAGCGCATGCGGTCGAGCCTCAGAGCGGCGATGTTGCGCCTGGGCAGGGAAGTAGCGTGATGCGCTCGAAGGAGGAAATTATGCGCGCATGGTTGTTACAAGTCGTTTTTGCGCTGGTGATTGTCTTGCCGGTACGTGTGAGCGCGGCGGAGTCGCCGGCCAGTCGTCCGCTCGAGAAAGTGACGATCGCGTACAGCTCCATTTCAGGCAATATGGCGCCCTTGTGGATTACCCATGAGCGCGGCTTGTTCCGCAAGTACGGTCTCGACGCGCAGCTCGTTTTTATCGAGAGCGGCAGCACAACGGTGCAGAGCTTGATTTCCAAAGACGTCGCCTTTGCGCAAATGGCCGGCGCCGGGGTGATTCAAAGCCGCCTGCGCGGGTCGGACGTCGTGATGATCGCCGGAGTAATCAACACGCTGACGTTCAAATTCTTCGTCGATAAAAGCATCCAACAACCGGATCAACTCAAAGGAAAGGTCCTGGCTGTAACACGCTACGGCTCCTCGACGGATTTCGCGTTGCGCTACGCTCTCGAAAGGTACGGCCTTGCGCCAGACAAAGACGTCATGATTTTGCAGGCGAGCAATATGCCGGCGATCGTCGCGTCGCTCGAAAGCGGCAAGGTTCAGGGCGCCATGTTGTCCGCGCCGTTCACGCTGACGGCGAAAAATATGGGGTTTCCCGTGATGGCCGATCTGCAGATGCTCGGCCTGGAGTATCAACACACCGGTCTGGCGACGACCCAGGCGCTGATCCGGACCCGTCCGGATCTGGTCCGCAACGCGATGAAGGCCTACGTGGAAGGTATTCACTACTACAAAACTCATCGCGCCGAATCTTTGGCCGTTCTTGCGAAATACTTGAAGACCAACGACGCCGATGTTTTGGCGGAAGTTTACGACGATGTCGGGATCAACTTGACCGCTGAAAAGCCCTATCCAACGCTGCGCGGGATCGGCATCATGCTGCGCGAGCTCGCCGCGACCAGTCCCAAAGCCGGCGCGGCTCGTCCCGAGGACTTCGTTGATTTGACTTTCATGAAAGAACTGGACGGCTCCGGGTTTATCGACCGACTTTACAAAAAGCCCTCGCCCGTCCTCGCCAGCCGCGAAAGCGCCGCGCCTTCGGTGAGTCAAAAAGCCCCGCCGGCAAGTGATAAAATCAAGCCGACCGGCGCGGAACCAAAATCGGTCGTGGCGGTCAACTCCGCCGAGAGCGCGCGCGAATACACCGTGGGGCCGGGCGATACATTGAGCAATATCGCCCGGAAATATTATGGCAATCCGTTCAAATGGGAGAAGATATTCCAGGCGAATCAGCCGGTCATGAAGAATCCCGACTACATCTACGTCGGGCAAAGGATCATCATTCCGTCTTGACCGCGCGAACATGCAAATAGCGCATTTTCAACGAACATAGAAAGGAAGGTTAAAGATGTCCGAAGAGTCCAAGAAGCCGGAGCAGCCCTTCGATCAGCTCATCCGCGTGCTGCAAGAAGGAGAAGCGCGAAGAATCAGCGAGTGCATCCAGGAAATCGATCACCGATTGCTGGATTGCCGGAAGTCATTGGATGAGTACAGGCGTTTGCGCACGACTTTGCGCTCGATCAACGGCCAGCTCTCCCGGCTGGGCGCCGAGCCATTGGCCGTCGCCGATGATCTGCCCACTCAGGATTTGAGCGAGATCATCAAGAGCCGCATCGATCACTTCAAATCCACGGGAAGAATCTAGCGCGCGCATTGTGAACCGGGACTCGGCGTGAGATCAATCGGGTCGTTCCACGGGATCGGAGTTCTACGGCTCGATTTTCCTGATCAAAGTCGAAACTGACGGCGCTTCCAGCCGAGTCCGCGCTTGTCCCAACCCGCCAGTTGAGCGGAAGTTTCCGAACGGGGAGGACCTTCTCCTCCCCGTTCCGCTCTTCTCATTATGCCAGATCGATGTTTTGCTCCGGTCCGTCTTCGGGGCACGGAACGAACAAGTCGACGCGTTCGCCGGTGCTTGGATCTGCGATGCTGCCCGCGTAGCAGTAGTCGATCGC
Organism: uncultured delta proteobacterium; assembly: GCA_963745035.1. Taxonomy (GTDB): domain Bacteria; phylum Desulfobacterota; class Binatia; order UBA9968; family UBA9968; genus DP-20. The sequence continues at coordinate 52,706 of CAVUVW010000016.1, forward strand.
TGCGAGCTGGATGGTTTCGCTCGGAATGCTCTCATTGACGGTCTCGGCGGCCGTGAGCTTCTCGCTTTGAACGGGCTGGCGCGCTTTATTTTCAAAAAATCATAGTTGATCGATGCAGCAGCAGCGGAACTGCCGGCGAGCATTGCTACCCGATCAGCATTGCGGCGGTGCTTGTTGATCGGCAACTCAGCCGGCAGCGAGTTTCAGGGCGGGTAGGATTTCTTGCAAGTAAACGGCGAATTGTTCATCCAAGTTATCGCCGATGGGACGAATGGTGACGTGATCGACGCCCGCGTCGATAAAGCCGCGCACGCACTCGACGCAATGTTCCACGGGACCGCAAGCCGTCCAGATCTCGACCCCTGCTCGCGTAAAATCCTTTTGATAGTAGGCATCGAGAAAAGTTTTTGCTTCGCGAAACGCCTGCTCGCGATCGCGGTTCACCGCCACGCCGTAATACAAGACGGTTCTGAAGGAGTCCGGGTCTCGTCCTTCTTCGACCAGCATCTTCGTTAGCCGGCTCTTGTAGTCTTGAAACATCGCGAGCTCGATCTGATTGCTCATCCAGCCGTCGGCGTAGCGCGCGATGCGCCGCAGCGAGCGCTCGACGCCGCGCTCGCCGATCTGCGCTGGCCGAGGCGTGCCGGCGATATAGATCGGACAGGGCCGCTGGGCCGGTTTGGGCAAGAGATTCACATCGTCGAACGAATAGTATTTGCCGTGAAAGCTGGCGTGCTCGCCCGACCAGAGAACGCGCAGCGCCTGGATCATCTCTTCCATTCTTCCAGGCCGTTCTTTGCTCGCCACGCCCATTACTTCGAGCTCCTTGGCCGCCATCGGATGCTGGCTCGCGGGGTAGCCCATGCACGCGGCCAGCCACGCGCGTCCGCCGGAGAGCGCGTCGAGACTCGCCCACTGCAAGGCGAGCAGCACGGGATTGCGCTGCGCAATGGTTGCCATGCACGCCACGCCCAGCTTGACGCTGGAAGTGCGCGCCGCGATGGCGCCGAGAAGCGGGATGCATTCCAAGCGCGGCTTGCTCAAGATGCTGTCGCCGACCCAAACGGCGTCGATGGCGCCGGTATTCTCCGCTTGCACCGCCATTTGGATGAGCTCCTCGGCGGGCGTTCCACGGGTAACCAGCGCGCGATTCGACAAGGTGAGGCCGAATGTAGTCTTGCGCGTCATGCTCGGAGAATAGGACGAGGTCGTGCGCTGTTTCAAGCGCGACGGGCGGGCCTGGAAACCAGACCGGCGATTGCAATCATTTTGCCGGTAGCGTGCGCCGGCTTGACAATGAGCGCGGCAGCCGTAATTTAGCTGAAAATAGATGATGGCCTTGATGCCGCCGAGTGGTGCCGGAGCGTTTGGCGCTGCGATCGTCGGCTTCGCGTCTTCAGCCGCATTTTTGTTTGTCCGAGACACGCTCTCGCATGAAAGACATTCGCATCGTTATCGCCGGCTGCGGTCCCGTCGGCGTCATCGCCGCGCTGGCGTGCGCGCAACACGGTTACGCGGTGACCTTGCTCGAAGCCGAGACCAAGATCGACGACAATCCGCGCGCCGCAACCACCCATCCTTCGACCCTCGAAATGATCGCCCGGGTCGGGCTCATCGATGCGTTCATTCAAGAAGGCTTGGTCGCCCGTTACTTCCAATTCTGGGACAAGCCGGGCCGCGCCAAGGTCGTCGAGTTCGATCATGACGTCCTGCGCGACGAGACGCCGTATCCGTTCGTCGTCCAGACCGAGCAGCACAAGCTTGCGCGGATGGGCATCGAGAGGCTCAAAACATTTACCGACACCGACGTGCGCTTCGCCACCCGCGTCACCGGCGTCACCCAGGACGCCGAAGGCGCGATCGTCACCGCGGAAGCGCCGAACGGCCGCGAGGTGTTTCCCGCGGACTACGTCATCGGCGCCGACGGCGGCCGCAGCACGATCCGCAAGGCGCTCGATATCGAATTCGAAGGCTTCACCTGGCCGGAACGGTTTCTCGTGCTCACCACGCTGGATGATTTCCAAGAGCTCTTGCCCGGCTGCTGCTATCGAAACTATCTCGCCGATCCGGACGAGTGGACCAATCTCTTCAAGGTTGCCGGAGACGACGGCAAAGGACGCTGGCGCGCGGTGTTTCCGACCCGGGTGGAGGAAAGCGACGAAGAGGCGCTCGGCGATACATCCACCTATGCGCGCTTGCAGCGGGTCTATCCGCTGGCGCGCGGCTACAACGTCGTCCATCGCAATCTCTACAAAGTACACCAGCGCGTCGCCGCCACGTTTCACAAGGGAAGGGTGTTCCTGGCCGGCGATTCGGCGCACGTGAACAATTCCGTCGGCGGGCTGGGGTTGAACGGCGGGATTCACGACGCCATGGAGCTGGTCGATGCCCTGCATCAGGTGATCGCCAAGCAGGCAAGCGACAATCTATTCGACCGTTACACGCGAAGGCGGCGCACTTTGAATATCGAATTTGTCCAGGAGCAAACCATTCTCAACAAGAAGCGGCTCGAGGAACGCGATCCGAAAGCACGCCAGCGCCGCTTCGACGAGCTGCGCGCGATCGCTGACGATCCCGCTCAGCATAAAGAATTTCTGCTGCGCACCTCCCTGCTCGCGAGCGTGCGCAAGGCGCGCGGCATGATTGACTGACTTGGCGCCGCCGACCCGTCCCGGCCGCATGTTGAGCTGCCGCTGCTGCGCCGCCGATCTTGAGAAAACATTCTGACCGGTTACGCTTCCCATGAGGAGTTCTCGCCGTCGACCGGGGACACTCGTTCATCGGCGCGCCTTCGTTCACCGTCCCGCTCGTCGGTTTCGTCGTGCCAGAGATCTCGCTGTTTCGCGACGTGAAGCACAGCGGCCACGCGGAAGTCAAAGTTTTCGCCAGCGATACCGAGACCGGCCAATTCATCAGCGAGAGCGAGCTCGCCGTCGGCAAATCCAATCACGACGACTTCACTTTGCTGATCGTCATCCATTTCACGCGCACCGATCTGGAAGAAGAAGAGTGGGATCTGGGCAACGGCTAGTTTGCGGCTGTCAAGGGAGGTCGTCGTCGGAAGGCTGCGGCTCGAGCGGCAGATAGGTGCGGTGCCCCAGCGCGCATTCGCAGATTTCCGTGGCGGTTTCCGCTTCGCGCGCCACCACAATAAGCTTTAGACCGCACTCTCTGCCGTCAGTCAAAGTCGGACAACGGCGTTTTTCATTTTCCCCGAGCGAGACATATTTTCGGTGACCGAGGGGACACTCGTAAATTTCTGTTTCGGAGGCAAAATCGCGTTCGACGAGAACCAACGCGAGACCGCATATTTTACCGTCCACCGAGGTAGGACATGTTTGATTTTCCATAGTGGTCCCTCTAAAGCGCCATGCAGGAGTGCTTTCACGCTCGTTGCATCAATACGAGGAGAAAGACGCAAGATCAAGGCCAGAGCGAACGATGAATCAGAAGCCCGATCGGCGACGGGCGCACGTGTGAGCGCGCCGAACGTTGGCTTTTTCTTTCGCGCTCGGATAATCATCCCTTGTCGTGGACCAGCATAGCCTTCTCGCCAATATCGGTCTTGTCTTCATCGTCGCGACGCTGGCCGCGTTCCTCGCCAAGCTGCTCAAGCAGCCTTTGATTCTCGCCTATCTGGTCGCCGGCGTGGTCATCGGGCCAGAGATCGGTTTTGCGTGGGTGGAAGACAAGGAGATCATCGAGTTGATCTCGGAGATCGGCTTGATTCTGCTGCTTTTTATTATCGGACTCGAGATCGATCTCAAAAAGCTCGCCAGCGCCGGGCGGACACTGCTGGTCATCGGCGTCAGCCAATTCCTTCTGTGTGTCGGGCTGGGCATTGCCTTGGCGATCTTCATGGGCTTCGCGCTGCGCGGCGCCAACTTCGACTGGCTCTATCTGGCCGTGACGCTGTCGCTCAGCAGCACGTTGATCGTCGTCAAGCTGCTCTACGACAAATTCGAGCTCACGACCTTGCCCGGGCGCATCACCCTCGGCGTCCTGGTATTTCAGGATATCTGGGCGATCGTTTTTCTCGCCCTCCAGCCCAATCTGCATGATCCGCAGTTGAGCACGCTCTTGGTGTCCTTCGTCAAGGGCGCGGCGCTGGTTTTCGCCGCGCTGGCCTTGAGCCGCTACGCCCTGCCGCGGCTTTTCTCCTTTGTCGCCAAAGTTCCGGAGCTGTTACTGATCGCCGCGCTCGCGTGGTGTTTTCTTGTCGTGCGGCGCAGCCGACCGGCTCGGCCTGTCGAGCGAAATGGGCGCGCTGGTCGCCGGGGTCAGCATCTCGACGTTTCCCTACAACATCGATGTGATCGCCAAGGTCACGAACATTCGCGATTTTTTTGTCACGTTGTTTTTTGTCGCTCTCGGCATGAAGATCCCCGAGCCCTCGCTGGCGATTGTCACGGCCGCCGCGGGCATGTCGCTTTTCGTGCTCGCCAGCCGCCTGCTGGCGGTTTTTCCCGTGCTGTATTTGCTCGGCAACGGCTTGCGGGCGAGCCTGATTCCGTCGATCAATCTGGCGCAGATGAGCGAGTTTTCTTTGGTGATCGCCTCCCTCGGTCTGGCTTTGAATCACGTGAGCGCGGAGCTGGTGGGAACTCTGACTTTCGTGTTCGCCATCACCTCCGTCCTCTCGACCTATCTCATCGCCTACAATCACGAGATCCAGCGGCGGATGGCTGCTTTTTTGATAAAAATAGGGTTTCCCAGCGACGGCGATGCCGACGACGACGCGAAAGCCGAGCAAGAAAACGCCGTCGTGTTTCTCGGCTGCTTTCGTGAGGCGAGCTCGATTCTCCACGAGCTCGAATTTCAATCTCGGGACGCCGACGGCGCGGGCGTTCTCGATCGCACTCTGGTGATCGATTTCAATCCGCTGGTGCTTCGCGAGCTGCGCCGGCGTGGCATCCGCTGCCTTTATGGCGACGTGGCGCACATGGATACCTTGCACCACGCGCACATTCATGAGGCGAAGATCGTCGCGTGCACGATTTCCGATGCGATCCTGCGGGGCACGACCAACTTGCGGCTCGTGCGCCAAGCGCGGCGTCTTTGTCCGCACGCCCAGGTGATCGCCGCCGCCGACACGATCGGCGCGGCGATAGAGCTCTACGAAGAGGGCGCCGACTTTGTCTACATCGCGAGGCTGCATTCGTCGGTTCAGACCGCGGAGCTCATCGTCCGAGCGGCCGACGACGCGGATGCGTTGCCAGCCCGTCGTGAAGAGGATCTCCGGATGCTGAAAGAGCGGCGGGAAATTCTTCCCTGAAAGCGCTGCCGCCGGCACGCCTACGAGAGAAACGGCCGGAGAAGCGCGCAAACGCTTGGCAAGGATGATCGATGACAACCGCCGATCTACCGATTTATGAAATCGAGCAGCCGCTGCGCGATGCTCTGAAAACCCGCCGGCGCGTGGTACTGAGCGCGCCCACCGGTTCGGGAAAATCGACCCAGGTGCCGCAGATGCTGCTCGACGGCGGCCTGCTGGGCGACGGACAGGTGGCGGTGCTGCAGCCGCGCCGTCTGCCGACGCGCATGCTCGCCGGCTGGGTCGCGCAAGAGCGCGGGGTGAAACTCGGTGGCGAGGTGGGCTACCAGATGCGTCTCGACAGCGTTATTTCTTCCGCCACGCGCATCTGCTACGCGACCGAGGGCGTGCTGCTCCGGCGCATGCTCGCCGAGCCGGACTTGCCGGGCGTGAATGCGATCGTGTTCGACGAATTTCATGAACGGCATCTCTACGGCGACATTACCCTGGCGCGCGCGCTGGAAATCCAGGAAGCAATGCGGCCCGATCTCATTATCATCGTCATGTCGGCGACCTTGGACGTCGCCGCCGTGGAAAAATATCTCGAGCCTTGCGCGGTGTTGTCGTCGGCGGGCCGGGCCTATCCGGTCGCGCTCGAATATTTGGCCAAGCCCGCAGGCCAGATGCCGGTTTGGGATCTCGCCGTGCGCGAGCTCCAGCGCCTTACGCGGGAGCATCCGCAAGGCGACGCGCTGATCTTCATGCCCGGCGTCTACGAGATCGGCCGCACGGTGCGGGCGGCGCGCGATGCGCTCGGCGCGAGTTTCGCCGTGTTTCCCTTGCACGGCCAACTGCCGCCGGCCGAGCAGGATGCGGCGGTGGCGCGCCAGGACCGGCGCAAAGTGGTGGTGGCGACCAACGTCGCCGAGACTTCGCTCACCATCGACGGCGTGCGCCTGGTGATCGACAGCGGCCTGGCGCGCGTGCCGCGCTACGATCCTTATCGCGGCATCAACACCTTGCTCATCGAGAAAATCAGCCGCGCCGCGGCCGACCAGCGGGCCGGCCGGGCCGGCCGCACGGCGCCGGGCCATTGCCTGCGGCTCTGGACCGCGCACGAGCAGAACTCCCGTCCCGCCAAAGAGCTTCCCGAGGTGAAGCGGCTCGATCTCGCGGAGGTGATTCTCACTCTCAAGGCGAGCGGAGTCGACGACGCGCGCGCGTTTCGCTGGCTCGAGGCGCCCGACGCGCGCGCGCTGGAACGGGCCGAGACGCTGCTCACCGATCTGGGCGCGCTCGACCGCGCCGCCGGCGCCATCACCGCGCTGGGACGGCGCATGCTCGCATTCCCGATCCATCCGCGCTACGCGCGCATGCTGCTTGCGGCCGAGGATTACGGCTGCGTGCGCGCGGTGGCGTTGATCGCCGCCTTGACGCAGGGGCGGGATTTGCTCTTGCGCGGGCAGGCAAAGCCGGTGGAAGAGGGCGCCGCCGAGCGCTTCGGCGAAGACGCCGGCTCGGATTTTTTTGTCTTGATGCGCGCCTGGCGCTTTGCCGAGCGCAACGATTATCACCCCGAGCGCTGCCGGCGCGCCGGCGTGAACGCGCAAGCGGCGCGCCAGGTCGGACCGTTGCTCGAACAGTTTCTGAGCATCGCCGCCGCCGAGGGGCTCGATGTGCGCGACCGGCCGGTCGCCGGCGATGCCGTGCGGCGCTGCCTGCTGCTGGGCTTTTCCGATCAACTCGCCAAACGCCTGGACGGCGGCTCGCAGCGCTGCATGATGGTGCACGGCCGGCGCGGCCTGCTGGCGCGCGAGAGCGTCGTCGGAGCGCCGCTGTTCGTCGTCGCCGAGGCGCGCGAAGTGCAAAGCGGCGGCAAAGATCGAACCTTGAACGTGCTTTTGAATCTCGCCACGGCGGTCGAGGAAGCCTGGCTGCGCGAGCTCTTTCCTGCGGATTGCAAAGAAGCGCGCGCGGTCGCCTACGACCCCGCGCTGCGCCGCGTGGTCGCCCGCGAGGAAAAATATTTCCGCGATCTCATTCTGGAACAGAACCTCTCCGGCGATCCGCCGCCGGATGAAGCCGCCGCGCTGCTCGCCCGCGAGGTGGCGGCGGGGCGCCTGGTCCTCGACAACTGGAACGACGCGGTCGAGCAGTGGATTCTGCGGCTGCACCGGCTGCGCGAATGGATGCCCGATCTCGGTTTGCCCGGCATCGGCGACGACGATCGCCGGGCGATGATCGAGCTCATCTGCCAGGGCGCGTTCAGCGCCGGCGAAATCAAAGATCGCCCGGTCCTGCCCGTCGTCAAATCGTGGCTGTCGCGCGAGCAGCAGGCCTGGGTCGAAAAATATGCGCCGGAGCGGATCACGTTGCCGCGCGGGCGCGCGGTGAAGGTCGCCTACTCGGCCGACGGCCCGCCCACGGTGGCCGCGCGCATCCAGGACCTCTACGGCATCAGCGACGGTCTGTGGATCGCCAACCGCCGCGTGCCGGTGCGCATCGAAGTGCTCGCGCCGAGTAACCGCCCGGTGCAGGTTACCGAGAATCTTTCGGTCTTCTGGCGCGACACTTATCCCAAGCTCAAACAGCAGCTTCAACGGAGGTATCCCAAGCACGAATGGCGTTAGCGGCTGTAAGAGCTGGTTGCCGTGGAAAATCGAAGAGGCCCCGCGATAGCGCTCAGGGCGAACGGGAAAATTTTACAACCGTTGATGACAGTCGTCGCTTTGTCGCTCGACGCATCGTATTGCCGGTGCAAATTGCGTAGATTAGCGAGGATTGTTTCTTTTGCCTGAGCAAATCTCGCGCGAAATGGAAAATAACGTGTCCGTAAGGGAAATCGACAGCGCGCCGAGCCGCGCCTTGCAGCGCTACTATCCATGGGTGGTTATCGGCATCGCGTTTCTGACCGTCGGCGTGGCGTTCGGCGCGCGCAACGCGTTCGCGGTTTTTCTGGTGGCGGTCGTCGAAGAGTTTCGCTGGAGCCGCGGCGCCGCATCGGGCGCGCTCATGCTCGGCTCGGTTTTGTGGACGCTCTCCGCTCCGGTGATCGGGACTCTGCTCGATCGCGTCGGGCCGCGCATCGTGCTGCCGGGCGGCGCGACTTATCATGGCGGCCGGCTTTGTCGGTCAGCGGCTTTGCCCATTCGATCATCGAATTTTACGCCGGCATGGGCGTGTTGATGGGCATCGGCTTTGCCGCGCTGCCGATGACCTCGCAGGCCACATTCTTATCGAACTGGTTCATTCGCAAGCGCGGCATGGCGATCGGCGCCGCCGCGTCGGGCATCGGCCTCGGGATTCTCCTCGTCGTGCCTTGGACCCAGTGGCTGATCGCGGTCTACGGCTGGCGCGCCGCGTACTTCGCTCTCGCCGCGTTGCTGGCGCTCATCATCGCGCCGCTGAATTATTTTTTTCAGCGCCAGCGGCCCGAAGAGATGAATCTCAAGCCCGACTTCGGCGCGCCGGCGCCGGAGAAATCCGCCACTCGCGCGCGCGCCGCGAATACCAGCGGGCCGAGTTTAGAAGAAGCGCTGCGCACGTGGAGATTCTGGGCGTTTGCCTTGGGCGTGTTTGCCGGCGCGATCCCGCTGCACATGGTTTTGATTCATCAAGTCGCGGCGGTGAGCGATGCGGGATTCTCGAAGGAGCTGGCGGCGTTCGGCCTCGGCATGATCGGGCTGTTCACCGCGCCGGCCATGATCGGCATGGGCCTCCTCGCCGATCGAATCGGACGGCAGCGCTCCTATGCGCTCGGCTCGGCGTCGCTGATGATCGGGATTTTTCTCTTGATGATGATCGACGGCGCCGGCCGGAGTTGGATTGCTCTACTTGTTTCCGCCGTTTATCGCCGTCGGCTTTTCCTCGCGCCAGTCGCTCTATCCGACCATCGCCGCCGATCTGTTTCACGGCAGGTCCTTCGGCGCGATCATCGGCGCGATTTCGCTGTTTATCGGCGCCGGCGCCGGCATCGGCCCGTGGCTCGGCGGCGCGATCCACGACTGGACCGGCAGCTACCGCGCGGCCTTCTGGGTCGCGCAGGCGACCGCGCTGGCGTCGGTAGTTTTCATCTGGCTTGCCGGCTCGCGCGACAAACGGGCTGCCGTTTCCTGAGCTCGCGAAAGCCAAGAAAAAAATCATGGGCTCTTTTCACATTTACCCCCGCACGGGGTTTTAATTATCATGGCGCGTGAAAAGCTCCGATTGCCGCTGTCCTTCGACGAGATTCTGCGGCGCTACGAACGCGAGATCCTGCGCTATCTGGTGCGGCTATCGGGCGATCGAGAGGACGGTGCCGACTTGTTTCAGGAAACCTGGCTGCGCGCCTACCGTGCCTATCCGCGGCTCAAGGCCGACAGCGACGCGCGCGCGTGGCTGTACGCCATCGCGGTCAATCTCTACCGCAATCGCGCCCGCGACGGCGCCCGCCGCGCGCGCGTGATCGTGGCCGAAGATCGAGAAAACCCGGCGGCGGAAGGCATAGGCGCGCGGCGCGCGCTCAACGGCAACGACGGCTATGCGGCCGTGCATCTGCGTGAGCTTCTGGCCGCGCTTCCGGCGCGGCAGCGCGAGGCGATGCAACTGCGCTACTTCGCGGGACTGGATTATGCGGAGATCGCAGCGGCCATGGGCGGCTCTCAGGAAAGCGCGCGGGCCAACGTTTCCCAGGCGACGAGAAAACTAAAATCGATGTGGTGATGCTTATGGAATTCGAAAAATTGATCGGCTCCGCCGGCGCATTCAAAGACGAAAGTTTGGACGATCTGCTGCGGCGCGCGCGCCGCGGCTTCGACGGCGCGCTCAAGCGCGTGCGGCGACCCGAAGCGGCGGTCGGCGTGGCGCCGTCGCCGCTGGGCGATTTGCTCGTAGCCATGACCGGCGGCGGCATCGTGATGATTCATTATCTCGCCGGCGACGTCGCCTCAACGATCGAGAAACTTCGTCCCCGCTTGGATCTTGTGGAGGATCCGCGGGCCATCGAGGGCGTGGGCGAGGAGATTCGCCGCTATTTGTCCGGAGAGGCGCAAGCGCTGCGCCGCAGCGTCGATCTGCGCCTCGCCGCCAGTCCCTTTCAGCAGAAAGTCTTGCGCAAGCTTCAGGAGGTTCCGCGCGGCGCGGTGCTCAGCTATCAAGCTTTGGGCGCGGCGGCGGCTGCGCCCAAAGGCGCGCGGGCGGTGGGCAACGCGATGCACAACAATCCCGTGCCGATCTATGTGCCTTGCCATCGGGTGATTGCGTCAGGCGGCGCGCTCGGCGGCTACGGCGGCGGAGCGCGGCGCAAAGTGCAACTGCTGCGCAGCGAAGGCTTCGATCTCGGCGACGGCGCCGTGAGGCTTCCCGGGAGCGCGGTGTGGGGGCACAAGGGAACAAAAATTTATTGCCGCAACGACTGCCGGACCGCAGCGCGCGTGGACCAGAGCCGGATTTTGTTTTTCGCCGATCCCAAAGATGCGAAACATGCCGGCTTGCGGCCGTGCAAGATCTGCCGGCCGGAATAGCGGGCGAGCATGAGATCACCGGCATCAAAAATGCGCGAGACTTGCGGCAGGGGCGGCGTCGAGATTGATCTGCCGTTCAAGCCACCGTACGACTGGCCGGCCATCCTGCGATTCTATCAGTCGCATTCGATCCCCGGCGTCGAACGGGTTACGGATGAGTCTTTCGCCCGCGTGTTTCGGCTCGACGGCATGCTCGGATTTTTTGAGGTTCGCGCGGTCGCCGGCAAGCCCAGGTTGCGACTTCGGATCGTGGGCGACGATCGCGCGATCGCTGCCGAAGTTGTGCGCCGGGTAGGAAGGATGTTCGATCTCGACTGCGACCCGATGCTCATTGCAAAGAGTTTTTGCGCCAGTCCGCTGCTCGCCGGCTTGTGCCGGCGCTTTCCCGGTTTGAGGCTGGCGCGCGGCTGGGACCCGTTTGAGACCGCGGTATGTTCGATCCTGGGGCAGCTTGTCTCGGCTCGGCAAAGAACGAATTTGATCGGCCAGTTGGTAAGCAGCTACGGCGACGAAGTCGTCGATCCGGCGTCTGGGGAAAGTATCCGCTTATTTCCGGATGCCCGAATCCTGGCACGCTCGAAACTCGACGCGGTGAGGACGACGATTGCGCGCCGCGAAGCGATTCGCGACTTGAGCCGGCGCGTCGTGAGCGGCGCGATCTCATTTTCCGACAGTCAAAATCCGGCGGCATTGCGCAAGGCCCTGCTCGAAACCAAGGGAATCGGCTCCTGGTCGGCGGAATACATCAGCCTGCGGGCGATCGGCGACACGGATGCGTTTCCCAAAACCGATTTGATTCTGAAACGAGCGCTCGCGCTCCATCCCGATCTCGACTTGGACCGGCTCGCGCCGTGGCGGGCTTACGCGGCCACATATCTGTGGAAGGAATTTGCCGAGACGCTTTCGAAGAACCGGAAGATTACATCGCAGAGGCGCAGAGAACGCGGAGATCATAAAAGGTGAAACGAAGATGACGCTGTCTTACAACGAAATGGACTCGCCGGTGGGTAAGCTCAGACTGGTCGCGAACGCGGCGGCTCTCGTCGCTGTTCTGTGGGAGAAGGAACAGCCGAACCGGGTGCGGCTCGGGAGCATGAATTTCAATCCGGACCATCCGGTGCTGAACGAAACTGAACGGCAGCTCGCTGAATATTTTTCGAGCACGAGAACGGCGTTCGATCTGCCGCTCGCGCCGCGCGGCAGCGAATTTCAGAAAAAAGTCTGGCAGGCTTTAAGAAAGATACCCTTCGGCGAGACCCGAAGTTATCTGGCCTTGGCCAAAGAGCTGGGCTCCGCCAACGCCGTCCGCGCGGTCGGCGCCGCCAACGGCAAGAATCCGTTGTCGATTGTCGTGCCGTGTCATCGGGTCATCGGCACCGACGGCGCGCTGACCGGCTTCGCCGGCGGTCTCGTGGTGAAAGCCAAGCTGCTGGATTTTGAATCCAGCAGGTCGATACCGACTCAGGAGAAGCTTTTTTGAGCGTCACGGCGCGGGCGCGAAAACTGGAGGTCGACTGGGATCGAGCGCGTGCGCGGCTCGATCAACGCGGCTTTGCGCTGATTCCCGGCGCGCTCGCGCAGCGGAGCTGTGAAGAGATCGCCGGCACCTACGCGGACGACGGCCGTTTTCGCTCGCGCATCGACATGGCGCGCCACGCCTTCGGGCGCGGCGAATACAAGTATTTCGACTATCCCCTGCCGGCGATCGTGGGGCGGCTTCGCGCGGCGTTCTACCGTGAGCTTGCGCCGCTCGCTAACGAATGGGCCGCGCGGCTCGGCGCCAGGGCGCGCCGCTTTCCCGAAGAGTTTTCAGACTTCATCGATCAGTGCCATCGCGCCGGCCAGAAGCGCCCCACGCCGCTGCTGCTGAAATACGGCGCCGGGGATTTCAACTGCCTGCACCAGGATCTCTACGGCGATATCGTGTTTCCTTTTCAGGCGACGTTTTTCCTCAGCCGGCCGGCCGAAGATTTCCAAGGCGGCGAGTTTGTCCTCACCGAGCAGCGGCCACGCCGGCAATCGCGGGCCGAAGTGTTGTCACCGAATCAGGGCGACGCCGTGATCTTCGCCGTTCATCATCGCCCCGTGCAGGGCGCGCGTGGCTACTACCGAGCCAATCTTCGCCATGGGGTCAGCACGGTTCGCTCCGGCGCGCGCTATACTCTGGGAATTATTTTTCACGACGCCAAGTAGCGGCTGCCGAGAAAACCAGAAACCCGGCTCAAAGAGTCCTGCGCCAATTTCGGCTCTCCAGAAGTGCGCCTCTTATAAGTCGGTTACTCAGTTGTATACTGATTATCGGACGGCGTGTTTCTAAATGGCGAAATCTGATGGTGGGCGTGGTGCAAATTCTGACCCTGCTGGCGGTCGCTGTAACTATGGCTCTCGCGCTTGCGCATGCCCTCGAGCTGCCGGGGAAGATGCGGCTCTCAAAGGAAGCGTACTATGCAGTGCAGCCTATCTACTTCTTTCCTTTCTACTATCCCGGTTTCACTTTCGCCGGCTTTGCCGAACCCTTTGGAATCCTTTTAACGATCCTCCTGCTATTCGTGACTCCATTGGGGACGGTGGATTTCTGGCTTATCTTGGCGGCGTTAGCTGGACTCATCGCTGTGCAGGCGGTGTATTGGCTCTTTACTCACCCGGTAAATAAATTCTGGCTCCAGGACGAGAAACTGAGCCGGGCCGGTTCCGGCTTTTTCTCCTTCGCGGCCGACGCGTCACAGTCCTGGCCGGTCAGCTGGACAGAGCTGCGCGATCGCTGGGAGTATTCCCATGTGGCGCGAGCGGTACTTGCTTTCGCGAGTTTCAGCGCGCTGGCGATTGCGATTTCGTCGTGATGATCGACAAAAACTTCGAATCGCTGGGAGGATGGCGGCTACCTGTGGGCCGCCATGCGGACATCGCCCGATGGTCGGCGGTATTTAAGCGACGCCGGCTCGGATGAAAGGACTTCGGAATACAATCCGAGAGCCCGGGCCTGTTCGTAGCACGAGTGACAAACCGTCATATCGAGTAGAACAACCCCATTCTCCTCGCTGATCACCCGATAAGGCTGGCCGGCGACGACCTCGTCACAGTGTCGGCAGAAGAATTTCATACCGCTTTGTTTCAGCAAGCGCGATGCCGTTATCTGTTTACCGCGCAAATGGCCGCGTGTGACAAACCATCGTAAAAAATTCCGTGCGCTGTCCCGTCCACGGGAATAATCCGCAGCGTTCGCAATGTAAGTTGATTCAACTTTGGGACAGGCAATGCGCACGTACTTTCCTTGGAGTCGCTCCGACGCTACGAAACGATTTCCGTAGGTCAGATGAGAGAGACGGCACACGCCTTGCGCTTCGCTGGTCGTAGAGCGGAGGAGATTGCCATGGCGAAAGCAAGTAAGAGGGCCAAGCGGCCGACTCCCAAGAAAAAAGCATCGAGACAGAAGATAGGGCGCAAAGTCAGTTCGCAAACCAAGCAGCCCTTCGAACAGGATGTCAAGCGCCGCATCGGCCAATTCGGCGGCGCGGGTGAGCCTCCGATCAAAAAGTAAGCGTCCGCAGGCGCGGGTTGAATGCGCAGGGAGCCGATCATGCCGGAAAAACAAACCATCGAAAGAGCAAAGCGGGCAAGGCGAAAAGGGAAGTCTTCGACCACACAGGCGGGCGAATTCGTGCGCGAGGAGATCCATCATGTCCGCGAAGGCAGGCACGGCGCGCGCTCGACCAAGCAGGCGATTGCCGTCGGTTTATCCAAGGCCCGGCGCGCCGGCGTCGATCTGCCGCCACCCGCGCCGGGTACCGTGTCCGAAAAGACCCGGCGCAGCGCCAAGCGCGCCTATGAAAAGGGTCAAAAGGGAAAGCGCAAGACATCTCCGCGCCGCGCGCGATCCACCGAAAGGGCTCTGAAGCGTGAGGGTAGGTCCGCGGCTTCCCGGCAGGCACTGTCGCGACAGGCGCATGGAGCGGCGCGAAGGCGCACGCGAACGAACCGCTCGGCGAGCGCGCAGCGGGCGGCGCGTACTAAGGGAAAGCGCGGCCGCTCAGCCGCCGCGCGCAAGGCGGCGCGCACACGCGCGCGCCGCGGCTGAGGGCCGCTTGGGCTGGATCACTGAGGCACTTGGTAATCTCCGGCCGCGAGCGAGACTTACAGCTCGCCTCGACGCAGCGATTCCGATGGACAAGCCATTTTCCACCCGCAGAAAGGCAGGCGAAGAGCTTGCGAGCAAGCTCGGCAAATATGCCGGCCGAGGCGATGTGCTTGTGCTCGCCCTGCCGCGCGGCGGCGTGCCGGTCGGTTACGAGGTGGCGCACGCACTTCATGCGCCTTTGGATGTTTTCGTCGTGCGCAAGTTGGGCGTGCCTGAAGACGAGGAACTCGCGATGGGGGCGATCGCCAGCGGCGGCGTGCGCATTGTGAACGAGGAGGTTACCCGGGCCGTCGGCATTTCCGAGGAGGCTATCGATGCGGTGGCGCGCCAGGAGTGGGTAGAGCTGGAAAGGCGCGAGCGGTTGTACCGCGGAGACCGTCCGCGACCGGCTGTGCAAGACCGCACCGTTATCTTAGTCGATGACGGACTAGCGACCGGCTCGACGATGCGCGCCGCGGCAACTGCGCTCCGGCAGATGCGGCCGGCCAAAATCATTGTTGCCGTTCCGGTCGCCGCGCCAGAGACTTGCGACGAATTTCGCGAAGAAGTCGATGAAGTGATATGTGCGATTATTCCCGAACCGTTCATGGCTGTCGGCGCCTGGTACGAGGACTTTTCCCAGACGAGCGATGATGAAGTGCGCGAGTTATTGCAAGACGCGGCGGCGCGCGAGCGACACAGCGCTTCACCGGTTACGATTTGACGGCCTTACGGGCATGTGGCGAGTAGGAACAAGCCTATGGCGCCGGTAATTGATAAAGCCACCATTCGCGGCGTGCGCGAAGCAGCGCGGCCGCTGACCGGCGCGAGCGCCGATTACGATGGTTTGCTCGAAAGAATCGGCGACGCGCATTTTGTGCTTCTACGTTGCCGCTCGCGTTAACCGCGTCTTGAGGCGAAAGGCATGGAAATATTTCTTAAGGTCGCTCCTCGAGCCTACGACCGGCTGCGCAGCCACATCACTGCCGATTCTCCCGCCCATGAAGCAATCGAGAAAGCGACCCGAATTGATCACGCGGTCGAAGGAGTACTGTTCGCCGGCTACAGTATCCCGTGCAATGAGCAGCAACTGCGGATCATTTTCGAGAGCGCCAAGCAGTGCTGCCCCGAGATCATCCCGGATGTCGAGAGAGCATTGATACACGTTCGTTCGGCCGAATAAGCGTGCAGATAATTAATACGATCGGCCGCAGCCGAGCCGGAAAAGAAGACGAAAAACGCGCCTGCCAGTTGTCTTTCCCGAGCAACGCGGCGTTACGAGGATTTTTTGATTGATTTACCCTTGCCGCGTTTGCGTCGTCGTTTGGGACGCTTCGGATCCACACGCACCGATCTCTTCTTCAACATGGCTGTTCGCAAGTTTTTCGCCTCATGCCCTGCTCACACGGCGCATTGGCTGGGAGTCATCTTTGACGACCCAAGAACGATTAGAGATCGTTAGAACTTTATCATCTCTAACCAGTTCTTATGTCCCGGCCCGGGTATTTTTCTTCGCCAGCCGGCCGCTTCATGCGAATGCCCGGACCCGTCTGAAAGTGAATAAGCGATTAAGCCGAGTGAGATAGCTCCTGCGGTGCCCACGAGAAAACGCGTCGACGGCGACCAGCGGCGCTGCATGATGTCCCAAACCTCGCCGCCCGGCTTTGGCTTGTCGCCTTGAAGACCAGTCACTTGCGCGCCATCGTCGTGCACCGCCAGATTGTTCTGTACGCTGGTCACGCCGCGTACCGCCCGCACGCCGTCGATAAGCTGCCCCTCTTCATCCGAAAGTACCGGGCCGCTGAGAATTACGCGACCATTGGAAACCTCGGTTGTGATCGCCGAAGGATGGCGCACCAGAAAGCCTAGCTTGGAGCGGACTCTCCCCTCGAGCACTTCATCGCCGACTTCGCGTTTCGAGAATCGCGAGCGAAACTCAGCCATCATTCCCGCGCTCCGGTTGCCGAGATCGCGCGCCGTAATACCCGCGGCTCTGCGCATCTTTTTTCCCGCCTCGGTCATTTTGTCACGCGCCAACGCTCGCCGTCTTGCGCCTCCTTCGGGGTCTAACACGTACATCGCGGCGGCGCCTATGCCGATGCCCGTGGCCAACGAAAATACATTATTCATAACAGTCTCCTTCCAATTATCTGTGCCATCGAGTGGGCTCGAACAGTTCCGAGATGCTTCAATTTTTCTTCGTATCTTCTAATTCTTGAAAGCCGCAATAGACATGCCAACGCAGCGCAAGGGAATGTTCCTGTTGGAAGATTCAAGCCGATGACGTCACCTCCTGGAGGAACTAATTGTTTGTATCGTAGGGAGCGTATTTGACCATGCAAAGACTTGCATTTCTCTCTTCGCAAGAGAGGGCAGAAGAGATTTGAGGACGCAGTTGGGGGAATTTCTCTAGCAAACCTTTGTCATGCCCGACGGAAGCAGGCGAACGGGATCTCGCTGCAGGCTTGGGTTTCGGCGGGATCAATCGTGATCGAAGAACTTCCAATTCATTCGCGACCAGGCTTCAGATCATTTCCGACCACATTTTAACGGTGATATGCAATCGCACATCCAGAAAGGCTTCATCTCCAAAAAAGCAGTCCGTGTCCTATTCGTAAGCACGATCGTGGCAGGCCCGGACGTTCAGTGGTCGACACAAATGAGACCGATTGGATGTCTCCACTCGAAACGCGCCGGCGAAAGTACTGCATGCGCGACTTTAAGCTCTGTTTCTTTTTGGAAAGTAGCAGGACATCCCGGCATAAACGGCGATGAGCGCCGCATAGTTCGCCATCATGAACCAGGGCGTTGACCATGGAATCCCATTCACGAAGGGCGTAGGAAACGGCCACAGAAACGGCGTGGGAAAGTAGCTTTCGGTGTGCGTGGGAATATCGCAGACGACGTGTAAGATCCCCGCGCTCAAAAGCCAAGGCGGTATTTTTCTCGCGAGCCAGAGCAGACCGAACAGCGCCCCCCACACCACGAGGCTGTGCGTTATGTTGTAAGCGTAAAACAGATAGGGCGGAAGGATCGCCAGCGCCGGCGGGCCGGAGACTTCTCCGGCCAGCCGCATGCTGATCCAGCCCGGATTCATGGCGTGAAATATCCCGAAAGACAGCAAATCGGGAGCCATGCCAATCAGAACCGCAGCGAAAAACTTCCGCCAACGCCGTCGATAAAAAGCCGCGCCGCCCCAAAGCCCGTGCGCGATGATATCCATCACCGAAGTTTTGGACGTTGCGCGGCATGAATTCAAGACCGCTATCGGCACCGATCGAGATTTGTTGAAAGAATGAAAAAACTGCTCAGCCAGGGTCAGAAGAAGGTGCTCAGCCACGACAAAAAGTGATCGTGAAACTGACGGCAGGATTCATTTGCCGATCTTCATCGCCTTGGGGCGCGCCAGAAGACGATCCACGTAGGTCTCCAGCTTAGGGCGATCCGTCCGGCATGCCCAGCATGCGCATCCAGATGAACATGGAGCCGATCATCACGTCGGCGGCGGTGAACCGTTCGCCGAACAGATACGGTCCGGCGCCGAGCTCGCCTTCAACCACATCCTTGACGGTCTCGAAATTCGCCCAGCCGCGCTGCGGCGCAGTCTCGACTTTCATAATCGCATCGCCCATTGCAGGCTCGATCTGCGCAGTCGAATACACCATCAGCGACAGATAGCGGCCCCGTTCCGGCGCGGCGATTTTGGGCGCGAGCTCGGCCTCGGGAAACTTGTCGGCGAGATACATGCAGATCGCCGCGCCCTCGAAGACTTTGGCATCGCCGTCGACCAGCGCCGGCAGCTTGCCAGCCGGATTAATCTTCAGAAACTCGGGGGCCTTATGCTCGCGCTTGTTGAAATCAATGGGGACGATCTCGTATTTCGCGCCACACTCGTCGAGCATCCACTTGGCGATCACCGCTCGGCTCTGGGGATTGAAATAAAGTTTCACCGGCCACCTCTCGGCAAATGATTGGCTGCAACCAGTCTGTGCAGTAAAGCGCGCGAAATCAATCCATCACGAAAAGAGCTGGACGTGGTATCGGCGTGGAACACGGCTGTGCGGCGCGGTTCTTTAATCAACCTCCAATACGCGTTTTAGAAGACTGTGGGCGAGCGCGGTGCCGGGCAGGTCCGCACCAACATCGCGCGCTAATTCCAGCGCAGGCGCCAAGCTTGCGGCGAACACCTCGGCGCGGTGCCGGCGAACAGGTTCCGGTTCCTGGGGTCTTTTGAACCTCTGCCAGTTATCCAACACGTTGCTCTGCCCGGAACTGACGTGCAAAACTTGCTGGAAGCTTTTGAAGTCGAGTCCGGTCTTGTCGCAAAGCAGCTCGCTCTCGTGGGCGGCAATCATGTTCAAGCAAACTACGATTTGAATGAGCATCTTGGCGGTGGCGCCCGTCCCGAGCTCGCCGAGATGAAATATGTGGCTCGCCGAGGTGACAAAAACCGGGCGGCATTTTTCCAGAGCCGCGGCATCGCCTCCGGCCATATAGGCAAGCTGCTGGTCCTCGGCGCCTTTTTGGCCGCCGCTCATAGGCACGTCGATCACTTCGACTCCATCGGCACGACAGCGCGCGGCAATTTTTCGCACCGTCGCGGGAAGGATCGTGCTGTGAATCGCCACGATCGACCCAGGTCGCGCGCCGTGAATCACGCCATGCTCGCCGATAACGACGCGCTCCGCCTGGTCATCGTCGACGACGGCGATTTCGATGATGTCGCTCCTTTCCGCAACTTCGCGTGGCGATGCGGCGACCGTCGCGCCGAGCGCAGCGAGCGCTTTACACGGCTCTTCGCGCAGATCGTAAACCGTGAGCTCGAAACCACCTTTGGCGATGTTTGCAGCCATGGCTTTTCCCATCGCGCCCAAGCCGATAAAGCCAATTTTCGGATTGCATACGTTTCTTTTACCCAAAGAGCTGCCCTATCGTAAAGTGAAAAGGATAAAGGCGAAAGGATAAGGGATAAAGGTAGTCCGATATTTTATCCTTCATCCTTTATCCCTTATCCTTTTAAAGGAGTTGCATCGCAGGCGCAGTACTTTGCCTGCGCGCCGAGGTCGTGCGGCATGCCGTTTGTTCGATTGGCGTAGTTGTGTTTTTATTAAGAATTCATCGTGATCAAGATCAACCAGCTTTCCAAGTCGTATTTCGCGCGCGAGCTTTTCGCGGACGTGAACTTGCAGATGAACGCCGGCGAGCGTTTGGGCCTGGTCGGGCGCAACGGGCACGGCAAGACGACGCTCTTCAGGCTTATCCTGGGGCAGGAAGAGCCCGACGCCGGCGACATCACCATTCCGCGCAATTATCGCATCGGCCATCTCGAGCAGCACCTGCGCTTTACTCGGGCGACGATCCTGGAAGAAGCGGCGCTGGGGTTGCCGGAGGAGGAATCTCATTCCATCTACAAAGCCGAAGCTATCCTCTCCGGCCTGGGATTCGCACCCTCGGACTTCGAGAAAGCGCCCGGCGAGTTTTCCGGCGGTTTTCAGATCCGCATCAATCTCGCCAAGCTCCTGCTCTCCGAGCCCGATCTGCTTTTGCTCGACGAGCCGACCAACTATCTCGACATCACCTCGGTGCGCTGGATCACGCGCTTTCTGTCGAACTTCAGGGGCGAGGTGATGCTGATCTCCCACGATCGCGACTTCATGGACAAAGTCACGACGCACACCGCCGTGATCCATCGCCAGAAAGTTCGCAAGTTCGAGGGCGGCACGGCCAAGGCTTATGCGCAAATCGTTCTCGAAGACGAGATCCACGAAAAGACCCGCGCCAACGAAGAAAAAAAGCGTGCCCAGGCCGAGGCCTTCATCAACCGCTTTCGCGCCCAGGCATCCAAAGCCAAGTTGGTGCAGTCGCGCATCAAGATGCTCGAGCGGCTTCCCAAGCTCGACGAACTCGCCGCTATCGAGTCTTTGGATTTCGAGTTTCGCCATGCCCCGTTTTCTGCCAAGACTTTGCTCGAAGCGCGCGATCTGTCGTTCGGCTACACGCCGGATCACATCTTATTTCGCGGGCTGAACCTCATCGTCAATGCGCGCGATAGATTCGGCGTGATCGGCAACAACGGCAAGGGCAAATCGACCCTGCTGAATGTCATCGCCGGCGGGCTTGCGCCGATGACCGGCGCGATCAAAACCCATCCCGACATGAAGCTGGGCTACTTCGGCCAAACCAACATTCAACGGCTCGATCCGAAGCTCACCGTCGAAGAAGAGATCGAGCGGACCAACTCGGCGCTCAGCCGGACCCAGGTACGCAACATCTGCGGCACGATGATGTTCGGCGGCGATCTGGCCTTGAAGAAAGTCGCAGTGCTGTCGGGCGGCGAAAAAAGCCGCACCCTCCTGGGCAAGATCCTGGCTCATCCGTCGAATCTTCTTTTGCTCGACGAGCCCAACAACCACCTCGACATGGAATCCATCGACGCCCTGATCGAGAGCCTGCAAAACTTTCCCGGCGCCGTGTTGATGGTGACCCACAACGAGCGCATTCTGCGCGCGCTGGCGACCAAGCTGATCGTCTTTCACCGCGGCAAGGCGGAGGTCTTCCATTCGAGTTACGATGAGTTTCTGGAAAAGATCGGCTGGGAGGAGGAAAGCGACAGCAATGGCGCGCAGAAAAAGCCGACGCCGCGAATGGATTACGACGAGAGAAAAGAACGTGAAAAAGCCGAGCGCAGGGAAAAAGCACGGTTCGAAAAGCTCGAGGCGCGAATTCTCGAGAGCGAAAGCGCGCTGAAGCAATACAACGAAAAGCTCGAGATCGAAGCCGACCGCAACAATCTCGCTCAGCTCCACGAGCTATCGAAGAAAATCAGCGAGCTAAAGCAGGAAATCGAGGATCTGTATAGCCAGTATGAAGATTAGAACCCGCGCGACTTCTCATCGCTTCGCAGGCGTCGCCCGGAGGATCTGCCCGCCGCGCGCATCGGTGAGAAGGTACAACGAGCCGTCCGGCGCCTGGCGCACGTCGCGGATGCGCTCGCGCAAGTCGCCGAGATAGCGTTCCTCCTGCGCGACCTTGCCGTCCTTCATCACCAGGCGCACCAAGCCTCCCGGAGTCAGCGAGCCGATGAGAAAATTGTCCTTCCAATCGGCGAACAGATCGCCGGTGTAAACGGCCATGCCCGAAGGCGCGATCACCGGGTCCCAGTAGTAGACCGGCTGCTCCATGCCCGGTTTCGCCGTGCCTTCGCCGATTTTTAAACGGGAATAGTGAGTGCCGTAGGAAATGACCGGCCAGCCGTAGTTTTTTCCGGCTTCCGGATGATTCAACTCGTCCCCGCCGCGCGCGCCGTGCTCCACCGTCCAGAGCTGTCCGGTCTCGGGATGAAGCGCGGCGGCTTGGACGTTGCGATGGCCGTAGGACCAGATCTCCGGCCGCGCGCCGTCGCGATTGACGAACGGATTGTCGCGCGGCGCCGAACCGTCGGCATTGATGCGCACAACTTTGCCGATCGTCGCCGACAGATCCTGCGCCCGCTCGGAGTGATTGAAGCGCTCGCCCAAAGTCACGAACAGTGTGCCGTCGCGGCGAAACACGATTCTCGATCCCCAATGGTTGGAGCCGCTGACTTTGGGCTGTTGGCGCCAGATCACCTGGGTATTGTCCAGCGCGCGCTCGCCGAGCCGGCCGCGCACGACCGCGGTGCCTGCGCCGCCTTCGCCGGGCTCGGCGAAAGAGAGATAGACCAGCCGATCTTTATCAAAAGTCGGGCTCAACGCCACGTCGAGAAGTCCGCCTTGCCCGCTCGCGTAAACCTGCGGCACGCCGGTGAGCGCTTCGGAGATTTTTCCGTCCGCCGCGACGATGCGCAAGCGCCCCGGACGTTCGGTGACAAGCATCCGCTTGTCGGGCAGGATCTCGAGGCCCCAGGGGTGTTCCAGCCCTTTGGCGATAGCCTGGACGTTGACGACTCCAGATACCGAAGCGGGCGTCGGCGAGCGCTGCGCTTGCGCCTGCAGCGGCTGCACCCACGTCGCCATCAAGGCTATGAATAGGAAACAGATTCTCAAGGCATACGCGATCGTGCGAAAAGAAATGGACGGATGATCCTGTGACATGCTGTTTACTCCCTGATCTCTTCGTGCCGGCGCAGCCGAGCCTGCGCCATTTTTAAGAGCATAAGATTTGCGATAGGTCGGATCAACCGGGCGATTGCGAATAAATCGTTTGCTGAAACTAGTGATTTTGTATCGGCGATCGGTTCGAACCCGGCGAAACACGCAAACAATCCGATAGGCTTTCTTGACAGCTCCATTTCTCTGCCATAAAGCACGTTTGTCGGACTGAAAAATTATGACCGCTTGCTGAGCGCGGCAGGAGGAACCATGTTTCGCGTAGACGTCGATGCCCACATAGACGAATCGGAAGCGACCTGGGAATACCTCGACGACGGAGCGCGCCGCTTCAAGCCGG
Source organism: uncultured delta proteobacterium (assembly GCA_963745035.1). Classification (GTDB taxonomy): domain Bacteria; phylum Desulfobacterota; class Binatia; order UBA9968; family UBA9968; genus DP-20. The sequence goes on from CAVUVW010000016.1 coordinate 76,002, forward strand.
TCACGCTCGATCCCGGAGCCGCGACCGCGCCGGGCGATAGCCGGCCACACCGCCTCTGGCTCATCGACGGCACAATCAGACTCCGGCGCTGGCGCGACGACAAGCGCACTGGGACCGTGCAGGCGACTCGCGAGTTGCTGGACGTGGAAGCGCGCCTCCGCCACATGGATGAGCTGCGCGTCGACGTGCAGGTCCTCTACCCGACTCTTTTTCTTCATGCTTTCACCGCACGATCGGAGATCGATGTGGCGCTCTGCAAGTCTTACAATCGTTGGATCGCCAAGGCCACGGAGAAGAGCCGCGGGCGGCTGCGCTGGGTCGCGATGCTGCCGCTGCTCGACATCGACAAGTCGGTCGAGGAGCTGCGTTGGGCGAAGGATCACGGCGCCTGCGGTGTGTTCAAGAAGGGCATCGAATGTGGCGATCGCGCCGCGAGCGATCCCTACTTCTTTCCGGTCTACGATGAGGCGAGCCGCCTCGACCTGCCCATCTGCATCCACAACGCGACCGGCAACGTCGAGTCCGCCACCGCCGAAGGATCAGGGCTTGGCGGAAACATGGTCGCCATCGCCGCGTTCAGCGCGCTTATCGAACATGGCATCCCGGACATGTTTCCGAAGCTTCGAGTGGGCTTCATCGAAACCGGCGCATCCTGGATACCTTTTCTCTACGCCGATCTCGTGGCCAAGAAACTTCGCCGCACGTTCCTGCCCATCGACTTCACGGAAGACTTGTTTCGCCGCAACCGCATCTATGTGGCATGCCAAACCAACGACGATCTCCCGTACATCTTAAAGTACGGCACCGAAGACAGCTTGATGATCGGCACCGACTACAGCCACGCCGACCAGTCCGCCGAGATCGAGGCCCTGGACGTCATCGAGCAGCGCGGCGCAAAAGGCGAAATCCCCGCCTCTGTCGCCCGCAAGATCCTCGACGACAACCCGCGCCGGTTCTACGGGCTGTAGGCGAGCTTGCAGAGAAAATATCGCCGCGGCGCCAACCACATGGGGTCCGGCGCGGTTTTCGGTCATGCGCATTGCCGGCCGTTGTTTGCTTTCATCTCTCGAAAAAGAGGGAAAGGGGAGATTTCCCGGAGTGAAACCGTCAAACAGTGCTCGGCTTATGGCTTTTCCTCCTGCTCACAGTTGAAATGTTGCTTGACATTCGAATTGCCGGCCCAATATGCTCCGCCTGGTAAACTGACGCTTTCATATTCACCGAACAGGTAAGCGTAAGCGCTTTGTGCTAATCGATCTCTCGTCGAGGGAGCGTGCCCCATGAGATTCGGGCTTAAAGTTGCTTTGAGCATTATCGTCTCGCTCTTGGCGCTCTCGTCTTCCCCCTGTCGATCCCAGGAAAAAGTAAAATTCCCGATTGCGGCGTCCAGTAAGACTCTGGGCTATGGGCCTCTTTGGGTCGCTTGGAAGCAAGGCTTCTTCGACCAGCTGGGTCTGGACGCGCAAGTGGTTCTGCTGCGCGGCACGCCGCCGTCGGTTCAAGCGCTTGTCGCCGGTTCCGTTTACGTTGGCGGCGCTACGCCGGATGCAGTGATGGACGTAAGCGAGCGCGGCATTGATTTGGTGATGGTGGTCGGTTTGATCAACGGTCTCTCTCACGCGATCATGGGTGGAAAAAATTACAAACGCTATGAAGATCTGCGCGGCGCGACGATTGGCGGTCAGAGCTTGACCTCGGGCATCACGTTCCCCTTGAGACAGGTGTTAAAATCCAAGGGATTGGAATATCCGCGCGATTACAAACTGGTCAACGTCGGCGGAACCGCCGATCTTTTCGCCGCGCTATCGAGCGGTCAGATTGCCGCAGCGCCACTCGCGATACCGCTTAATTTTGCCGCCGAAGAAGCGGGATTCAATGTGATCGGCTGGTATCGAGACGTACTTCCGAACTATCAGCTCACCGCGATGACCGTGAAACGCTCTTGGGCGGAAGCCAACCGGCCTCTGCTGATCCGTTTCGTCAAAGGCATGGCTCTGGCGATGCGTTGGGTGTTCGAAAACAAGGAGCCGGCGATTGATTTTTTAACCAAGGAAATGAAGCTCAAACCAGCGCACGCCCGCCAGGGATGGGAATACTATACAGCGAATCGAATTTGGTACCCGGACTCGGATATCAATACCGAAGGCGTGAAGACCCTGATCCAAATCTACGGCGAGCAGGGCCAACTCAAGGGCCCCCTGCCAAGTCCGGCAAGATATGTGGATCAGAGTTATTTGAAAGATGCATTGAAAGAGCTGGGCAATAGATGAACTGTGGCCACGAAATTAAACGGAAACAAACTCTACCAACGCGCCGATCCGCCTCGCGAGCGATGACTTCTGGATGAGTAGACGCTTGCCGTTAAACTCAGATGATCGGTAGCGACTAAAGCCACGCTGGTCAGTCCGCCGAGACCCGGGCGCTGGACGTCGTCGAGCAACGCGGCGAAAACAACGAAATCCCCGCCTCCCGTCGCCCGTAAGCCGCTCTTCGGCGGACACCCCCACCTGACTGGCTGCTCTTGCTCGTCTTCCTTCGATGACTCGACGACTTGAGCTTATTGAATCAGATCTCTAAATCTCTTCATGCTGAAACTGCTGATATCGATCTTGCTTTTGCCGTCGATGACTTGCTCCGCCAGCGCCTCCCCGATCGCCGCCGAGTGTTTGAATCCATGGCCTGAGCAAGGCGACGCAATCATGATGCGATCGTTGTCCGGGTGAACGTCGATGACGAAGTTTGAGTCGGGGGTTGTCGTATACAGACAGCTTGCTGCGGTTCCGCAGGAATCGGAAATTCCCGGTAAACGGCCTCGGACATAACCTTTGTACATGGATTGCTTTTCTTCCATGCCAACGTCCTGCTGCACGTGATCGGGATCGATGATCGCCTTGAATTGCTCGGTCGCAATCTTGATCGTTTTTCCGTCGAGCGTCGGAAACCCGTAGAAACCAAACTCGCCGCCCTTTTTAAAGATCCAAATGAAAATCGGAAAGGCGGGCGACGCAAACGTCGAGCGGCAATCTTCCCTGATGTCGAACCAGTACATGACCTGGCGGGACACCTTGAACACATGCGCGTATGCCGGCGGCAAGAAACGGGCGATCCAGGGTCCAGCGGTGATGATGACCTTCTCGGCAGAGTAGGCGCCGTTGCCGGTCGCGACCGTCACTTCGGAATCACCGCTGTTTTCGACCGAAACAACGATCTCATTAGTTTGAACAACTGCGCCGTGCTCGGTCGCGAGATGAAGCTGCGCCTCGATACAAAGTTCCGGCCTGAGAAATCCGGTTTCATATTCGAAGTAAGCGCGCTCATCGGTTACGGCGAACTGCGGATAGCGTCTTCTGTATGTCCGCGGTTTCGAGGATTTCATGGCGGATATCGAACTTCTCGGCACAGCGGATCGCTTGGTCTAAAAAATCAGGCCGGCCGTGCATGACGGCCTCGCTCTTCTGACTCTCCAGGGTCAAACCGCCCGTGATCGTCAGGAGCTTCTTGCCGGTTTCGTTTTCGATCTCGCGCCACAATTCATAGGAGCGCAGCACCAAGGGAACATATTCCTCGCCTTCACCAATCGCCTGGCGGATGATCCGGCTCTCGCCGTGAGACGAGCCGTTGGCATGCGGCGGGGAAAACCGATCGAGTCCAAGCACCTTGTTGCCCCGTTTCGCCAGTTGGTAAAGCGCGGCGCTTCCCATAGCGCCGAGACCGCATACGATGGTGTCGAACTTAGTGGCCAAGACTCTGTTTCGTCAGTTCAAAACGGTCAAGCCGTTCGATCTCTCGGATCGAGTCTGGGCTTTGTTCAAGCCGTTTAACCCGGTTCGTGAGAATAAACCCGAGAGTTTCAATCGAATTTACCTTGAACATTGAACCCTTCGACCGAGCTCAAGGCAGGCATGGAACTTAGAACCTGGAATCTGCACGTTTGCTCAATTGCGCAAACGTGCAAATATTTAGCGGCTCGAGACATATGGTCGTTAGGAGGAGTGTCGCGCTTTCCTCTGGTCGCCGCCGGTGAACCCGCGCCCAGTTTCGTTCCGCCCAGGTGCGCGCCGGTGAAACGAAACCGCGCGCCGGGGATTCAAGATTGGCAGTAGCCTTAGAAGTCCGACGCATTCTTCGAAACCCTCAGTTGGCGAGAATTTTCTTCACCTTCTCGACGACGTCCGGCGGAGAGTCGAAAATCTCTTTTACCAACTTTTCCAGCTCTTCACCTGTGGCTGGGTCTATATCCATACGGCCCTTTTTTGCTTCCTCGATCACTTCGGGATCGTTCAAGGTTTTGACGAAGGCGTCTCTCAGCATCTTGACTCGATCGGGCGGGGTGCCCGGCGTCACCATCATCGGCCGGCCGAAATCTCCCGCGGCCAAAAGCACCTGCGCGAGACGGCGGCTGTTGGCCGGCACCTTGTATTGATCGAAGAGTTCGTTGAGCGTCGGCGCGTCGGTGACACGCGGATCCTTTTTATTGGAGGTGTAAACGAGATGCCGGTCGAAACCCCTCTTGTGCCAGGTATCGAAGGGTTCGCGGCCGAAGTGGGCGGACATGCTGTGCGCGCGGCAAACAACCTCGTTTTTTTCCACCGCCAGATCGATCTCGGTGCCGCCGGCGTAGCCCAATACGGTGTTGAACTTCGCTCCCACCGTCTCCTCCAATACTTTGGAGAGGATATAGTCGCTGCTCGCGGTGCCGCTGCCGCCGCATTTGGGCGGCTCCTTCGCTTTGATGATATCTGCGATGGATTTGTAGGGAGCGTCGGCGCGCATGTAGAAGACGATAGCTTCAGTCACGGGAGTGCCGATGAATCGGAACTTGCGCATATCGAACTGGACTTCCTTACGCCCTGCGAACTGGTCGATGTAGACGCCGTTGAGCGGCATGACCAGGGTCAGACCGTCCGGTTTCGCCACGTTGTAGACATGATTGGTAGCGATCACGGAGCCGGCGCCGGTCATGTTTTGCACGATGAACTCGGGCTGGCCGGGAATATACTTGCCCATGTACTTGCCGAACAGACGGCCCCACCGGTCATAAAATCCGCCGGCCGTCGAGCCCACCATGATGCGAATGGTCTTTCCCTTGTAGAACTGATCGCCCTGCGCTCCGGCCTTGGGAGCGATGCCCGGAAGAATCATCGAAAAACAGAAAATCAGTGTAAGCAAAAGCGCTCGTTTTTTCATATCAAACTCCTTTCGCTGCCTGGATCATCTGCCGTGTTGACGGTTCAACGCTCCGCGCGCCCTATTCAATCGCTCTCTCCTCCGTGAAGTCGTGGACTATATCGAAGCCTGATCGGTGTCAATCCCCGTTCGGAGCAACAGGCCTCCGGAGTTCTTGATTTGTCTCTACATCAACGAAGGCTGAACGTGTTCTCGGTATCTAGAAAGCACAAATTCCAAGATTGACATTGAGAGCCGATTATCGGAAGTTCTCCCCTGGAAATTGGCGAGAGCGCCAGCTTGTCGGCTGTAAGCTCAAGAACAAACTTCTACCATTCATCGCAGTCGTGATTCGCCCTGAAGTCGCGCAGGAGGTTGCATGAAAAAACTGACTGTCATGATCTTCTTGGCCATGCTGGCGGGCTTCGGGCTTCCTGGACATGGACTCTCTCAGTCCAACTTCTATCAGGGTAAGACCATCAGTGTTGTTTACGGGGGCGGTCCCGGCGGGACGGTGGATTTGCGCTTCAGAGCCACCGCTGCTGTGCTCCGGAAGCACATACCGGGAAGACCGACTTTCGTCATCGAGTACATGCCCGGCGGCGGATCCCGCAAGGCCGGAAACTACATCTACAGGGCCCGAGCGGACGGGCTCACGATGGGCGTCATGCTCTCGAGCTTCGTGCCGGCGGCGGTGCTGGGCCTGAGCGGTGTACTCTACGACATCGACAAGCTCCACTACCTTGGCTCTCCTACGAGCGGCGAGCCTTACATCTTCGTGACCCGCAAGGAGGCGCGCCTGGACACGATTGAAAAACTTCGCGGCGCCTCGGGCGTGCGCATCGGTGCTCAGTCGGTGGGGCACAACCTCTACAACATCGGCCGGATTTCCGCGTATGTGCTCGGTCTGAAGGATGCGAAGTTCATCACGGGGTTTGCTCAAGGCGACGAGGTCAACCTGGCTATGATGCAAGGCGAGATGGATGGCCGCTGGACCATTCAGCAAACCCTGGTGCGACAGGCGCCCGAGTGGATCTCGAAAAAGCTAGTGGACTTTCATATCGTCCACGACGTTCCGAAGGGGCGAAGACACCCGCATCCGGTCTATGCCCAGCTCCCCGAACTCGAACGGTTCACGAAATCGGACAAGGAGCGGAAGATCCTTGCGATGCAAAGGGCATTCGTCAGCGCGGGCACTCCCTTTATGTTTCCGCCGGGAACGCCGGCCGACAAAGTCCAGATGTTGCGCGAGGCGATGCGCAAGACTTTCGCCGATCCGGAATTTTTTGCGGAATTCAAAAAACTTGTCGGCGAGGAGCCCGACCCGTTGCCGGCGGAGGAGTTGGAGAAGGCGATTCGCGACCTGCCGCGCGACAAAGAAACCGTCGACTTGTTCAACAAACTCTCCGGCGCGGATCCGTTGCCGGCACCGTAGGCCGTTTCGCCTCATCACAGCTAAGAGTCAAATAGTTTCGTTCGCCGAGCAGTGACTAACCGTTCAAGTCGTTCAAACCGTTCAATCGCTTCACTCCGTTCAAATCGTTACGGAATCCAACGACTATTTTCGCTTGCGGTTCATCTGCCGAAATCTGCGCCGGTCTGTAGGGCGCGCTCGTGTGCGGGAACATCCTAGTCACAGGCAGTATTTGCCGCGTCCGGAGTGCTATATTGAATGAAGGCGACGGCATCGGTCATCATTCACGCATTCGGGAGCAATGGCGACATCCATCCATCATCATCGTGGGCGCGGGGCTTGGCGGGTCTGGCCGCCGCGCGTATCCTGCAGCGACGCGGCTACGAAGTAACGGTCTTCGAAGCGCGAGAGCGGATCGGAGGCCGGGTGTGGACGCTACGCGATGGCTTTGGCGGCATGCATGGCGAAGCCGGCGGCGAGTTGATCGACGCCGACCAGAGTGAAATTAGAAGTCTCGCGCGCGAGCTTGGTCTCTCGGAGCAGCGCATCTTGCGCGGTGGCTTTGCCCACTACCGGCTCGGCCGAAAAGGACGACGCCGTATGCGTTCGGCCTGAGCGGCTGGCAAGCGACAGAAAGTGCAATCGCGCCGTTGGTCGGCGCCTACAAAACCAACGAGGAAGAATGGCATGGTCCCATCGCGGAGCGCATCGCCGCGCGCTCGGTCGGCGACTGGCTGAAAGAGACCAACGCGACGCGAGAGGTGCGCGCGACTGCAATGACGATGCGCAATTTTTTCGTCGCCGATCCCGACGATCTCTCCCTGCTTGTCTTCGTCGACCAGTTCGCCGCCGGCGGCAACCCCGCCGGCAATGCGCTCTACCGAATCCGCGGCGGCAACGATCGTCTCACCGAACGCTTGGCGCGCGACTTGCGCAGCCCGGTGCGGCTCTGCCACGTGGTCCGGCGCATCGTCCAGACGAAAACCGGAGTGCGAGTCACGCTCGAGAACGGCGGGCGTAGAGCGGAAGTATCCGGCGCCTGTGCTCTGGTTACCGCGCCGGCTCCGTTGGCAGCGGAAATCGAATACGCGCCCGGGCTGCCCGAAGCCCAACGCGACGCGCTCGCGCGCTTGAAGTACGGGCCGGCAACCAAAACGTTACTTCAGTTCAATCGCGCTTCATGGCGCCGGCAGGGAAAGCCTCGCGCGTGCGCCACCGATCTGGAGATCGGCGCGGTGTGGGACGCGAGCGAAAACCAGCGCGGGCCGAAAGGCCTGCTCGCTGTGCTCGGCGGCGGCGGCGCGAGCGCCGCAACCCAACGTTTGCTAAAGAACGGCGGCGGCGCCGAGTTAGTCTCGCGTCTGCGCTTTTTCAATAGCAGTCGAGGCCGCTTGGTGGCTTCTCATAGCGTGAGCTGGGAAGACGACCCGTGGGCGCGCGGCGCTTACGCCGTGTTCGATCGCTCTTTTCCGCCTGCAGGGCGGCGCTTGCTGAAAACGCCCTCGGGCCGGATCTTTTTTGCCGGCGAGCACACGAGTGCGCAATGGCAGGGTTACATGAACGGCGCGGTCGCCAGCGGCCACCGCGCCGCCGAGGAAATCTCGAGTTTGTTTCTGAGAGCACGGCAAGCAGGGCGTATTAGCGCCTACATCGTTCCTGGAACTACGATCTCGTAGTGTTGACCGAGAGCCGCAAAGTCTCCGGCGTTGAAGGTTAGAACCGTTGAGACCTTGCCCTGTTCGGCGCATGCGCCGATGACCGCGTCATAGACGCGGCCACCGGCCACATTGTTCTTCGGAGCACCCAGCAACAGGGCTTCGTAAGACTTTGCAGCTAAGGCTACTACCGTTGCCAATTTCAAAAAGTTACTCTCGAGTAGAGTCAAAGCCGTTTGCGGAGATAGTCGATGCGGCGGCGGCAAGCGAGTGAGCACGGCGTAAGCCTCAATCAGGGCCGGAGCCGCGACAAACATTCTGGCTCGCCCGGCCAGCCGCCGCTCGATTTCATTTGCAGCGGCCTCATGATGCTCATGCCATGAGCATACGGCCGCAATCATACAACTCGTATCCGGAAGAAAAGCGAGCGCCACCCTAGGTGGAGTCACCTGAGCGCTCTTTGCGCAACGTTTGGCGGGCCCGCTCGACCGTGTCCGTCGAGAGTTGCGGGGTGCCCTTGGTGGGAACAGCCACAAGCAACCGCCCTTTCCGTTGGAGCTTCACCGGCAAAGGCGCCGGCGTAATGGCAATGGCGCCCTTTTCCCAACGAACTTCGAGCGGCATTCCTGGCTTTATGCCTGATTCGCGGCGAATGTCCTTGGGAATCACCAGCCGGCCGGCATGATCGATGGTCGTTTTCATGGTATCAAAAATACCATAACTCCTACCGTCCGCCAAGCCAACGAGCGGCAAGTCTCCCTCAGGCAGAGCGCGGGCCGATAGAGAGAAACTATGCAGCCGCCACGCTCTGCTCGGCTTCGACGGTCTTCTTGACCGTCGGCCGCTTCATCATGCGCTCCTGCCAGGCCGTGTAGGCCTTGAGATCTTTCATGGGAAATCCGCCGCGCACGCCCCAGCCGTAGAAAACCAGCGCGTAGGGATCGACCAGCGTGTACTCGTTGCCCATGATCCAGTCTTTTCCCTGGAACATGGCGTCGATCTCTTGGCAGTTGGCCCAGAACGATTTTCGCCCGTTTTCCTTGACCCCGGCATGCGATGCTTCGCCTTCGGCAAAACGCTCGGGCCGGTTAACGCGCTGGTACGAGGGATGCACGATGCTGGAGAACCAGCACATGGTCGCGATGCCGCGCGCCTCCTCCGCGGGATCGGCCGGCATCAGCTTCTTTTCCGGAAACCGTCTTGCAAGATAAGTGAGTATCGCCGTGTTCTCGACCAGGACCTTGCCGTCGACATCGAGCGCCGGGACTTTCCCCCGCGGGTTGATCTTCTGATACTCCTCGGTCCGCTGCTGTCCCTTGGCGAGCAGGATCGGCTTTGCCTCGTAAGGCGCGCCGGTTTCTTCGAGACCGATATGCGAAGCGAGAGAACAAGCGCCGGGACTGAAATAGAGCGTCAGCATGGGAACGACTCCTCTCTGCGATTTTGACGCCAGCGTATGCTCTATCGCGTGATCCTGTCAACTCGTGCAAACGGAAACGGAGAGCGCTGAAAAAGATCAGCCTTCGTGATCGTGGAAAGAGACTCGTAGTTCTCGAAGTAGCCCGTGCGCTCCGAAACCGAGCGCGTGAACGACCCGTTCCGGTATGCGCTCGTGATCAAAGTGAAAAAGCTTCTCGCGAAAATGAAAATCCTCGAGCGCGGTCGGGCCACGGGGAGGCACCGCGAGATCTGGCTCAAAGTTGGGGCACTGAAAATTTGCCTTGACCTATCTATGGGGCACCCGCAGGACTTCCGCTTCCGGCTCAGCCCGGCGAGCGCGCGCTATGCGATCTTCTCGTAAAAGTTTTTCTCTCCCAGTGGCTGGGTGCGCCAGCGCTTGTGGATCCACAGCCACTGATCCGGGTAGCGCCGCACCTGCTCTTCGACAAGCTTTGTGAATTTCTCGGTGAGCTGCCGCACGTCTTTTTCTTCATCGCCGCTGCATTCAATTGTCAGCGGCGCCCCGACTTGCAGCACGTAGCTCCGGCGCCGCTCGTCCCATGGAATAAAGACCGGCACCAAAGGCGCTCCGGTGCGCAGCGCCAGCTTTGCGGCGATGAACGTAGTGCAGGCCGGCACGCCGAAGAAATCCACAAAGATGCCTTTATTGCGCACGACGTTGATGTCGACCATCAGGGCCAGCAAGTTGCCCGCCCGCAGGGACGCCAGCATGGAGCGCGCGGCGCCGCGCTTATCGATCGTGCGGTTGCCGAAACGGCTGCGGATGGTTTCGAGCAGTCGCTCGACGGCGGGATTCTCGATGCGCCTGACGAGAGAATCAAAAGGGTAGCCGAAGGCCGAAAGCGTGAAGGGTATCATTTCCCAGGCGCCCAGGTGAGCGGAGACAATGATCGCGCCGCGGCCAAGAGAGAGCGCGGCGTCGATATGGTCCAATCCTTCGCAGTCGATGCTCCGGCGCAGCGTCTCTCGACTCATGCCGGCGAAGCGGCTGAACTCGCCCACATGGCGGCCGACATTCAACATGGAGTCGCGCACCAGGCGCGTTCGCTCGCTCTGGCTCATATCCGGAAAAGCCATCTTGAGATTGAGCTCGCCAACGCGCCGGAGCTTCCAGGCGACAAAATAGGCAACGTAGGCGCAGGCGTGACCCGCGCCAATGGCCAGCCGTCGAGGCAACAACCTCAGGCCCCAAAGCAGAGCACGGGCCGCCCAATACTCGATGAGGGTGCGCAATTTGCCGCGGTTTTCCATGAGCGATGAATCGATGATGTCGTCAGGAAAGGATACTCGATGGGCGCACCGCAGGTAAAATTCGGCTAGGACAATGCCGCGTTACGGTTTGGTCTCGCCCAAGAGCGGCGACGGCTCGGGAGTTTTTGCATTGCGTGAGAGGGCGAGGAGCTGGTCGAGAAATCCCGCCTGCGGCGCAAGGATGCGCTTGCGCGCCTCGGCGATGGAGAACCATGCGGCGCGGTCGACTTCGGGGAATTCCTGCGTCTTGCCCGACTTGGGCGGCCATGCCATTGAAAAAAGATTGCTCCGAACCTGAGCGGGATCGCAGTCGCCTTCGACCGCCCAGGCGTAAACCCGCTTGCCGCCGGTTTGCTTCACCGGAGCGAGCGGGTGAAATTCGCCGGCGATCGGGAAACCGGTTTCTTCCGTGAATTCGCGCTTGGCCGCCTCCAGCGGATCTTCGCCCTCGCCGATTTCTCCCTTCGGCAAGGACCACGCGCCAAGATCCTTCTTTGCCCAGAAAGGTCCCCCCGGATGCACAAGGAAGACTTCAAGCTCTTCGCACCGGCGATAAAGCAGGATACCAGCGGTGGATTTCTTCGCCATTAACAAATTTATATCACGAACGGCGTGCGAATTGGATGGAACGAGCATGGAATCTGAGGGTCGAATTACCGGGACAAGTCAGTCAACACGAAATGGTCCATGAGCTTCGCTCGCCGACAGATAATGAAAAGTAGGAGCGCTCACGGCACGATTGTCCCGCTGTTCATCCCGCGAATGCGGAAATCCAGGTTTGTTCTAGCCGAATTCGCCTGGATACCCGCCCCCGCTTTCGCGAGGGCATGCTGTCGAATCGCGGGTATGACGGAATCCAAACGCACTCCGCCATTGCTACCACTTCGCACCCGTACTTTCGAAGAAGGTACAACGCGCGCGCCAGGGTTTCGCAGGGTGCGCGCGGCGCATCGCTTGTGCGCTCAGGTGCTTCTCGTGCGGCAGGCTGCAACGAGATCTTCGACGTCCTCGACGGTTGAGAGGCGGTTACACCGATCGAGCAATCCTTGAGGTTTCATTCCGGGCGCACTGGCTTGCAGAAGCCAGGTCATTTTTTCCAGCAGCTCCGCGTCGCCCAGGGGTGCTTCCGGATGGCCTTTCGGTTGATCTACGCGAGCCTCTACGGTGCGTCCGTCGTTCAGCTCGGCGATAAGGCGCGCGCCGAGAAATCCCTCATTGTCGAATGCCCTGTCCATATCAGGATCGATCACCAGCTCTATTTTCGCCAGCGCGGCTCTTACCTCGTCCGTTTCCCACGGCGATCCTTCGAACTCTTGGAGCGTCAGCCGGCCGCGCAGGAGCGCCATGGCCACGACGAATGGCGTGCTGTGGTCCGCGGCCTCACGAGTCGTGGGAGCAAACGCTTCGGTTGAACCTTGAATGCCGGCCGCGACTCGCCGATGGCCATGAAGGATGAGCCTTCGTACTTGCTCCATGCGGATACCTTGTTGGTGGAGGCTAAGCGCCGCCTCGACGGCTGCCTGGGTATTGATCTGTGCCGGATGCAGCTTGAGCATATTGTGTGTCGTGGTCCAGCGGCGGCCGAGCTGTTCAAGGGGTGCGGCATCAAAGCCAGAGCCCGTGTGGGGTTGTAGGTGGCCAAGCACGGTTTCGAGCGCATCTTCCGTGGCGCTTACTCCCAAGCCGGCTAGGTCCGCCGCTTCGAGCGCGCGTGCCAAGGCCAATCCGACTGCGACACTCTTGATCATAGGAATTGTTGCCGCGGGTCTGAGCCAGGTATTCAGAACGGTGCCGGTTGCTACCGAGAGGCCGCTAGCATGTACAGACTGGGCAGGCGTCGCGCCGCTCAGGCGTGCGGCGACTATCGGCACGGCCCACGCAACAGTGGTTAAAGGATGGAGCCCACGCCGCCAGAAATTTAGCGATTCAGCCAATGCGCCTTGTAGCTCGTAGGATGCCACCAAGCAGGTGAGCAATTCTTCGCCGCTCTGCCGGTAACGCTCTGCGAGAGCGAGAAGTCCCGCGGTGCCGTCGCTAAAGTGTCCCGAAGCGCCGCCGCGACGCAAGACAAAAATATCGTTGGCGTCGAGGTAGCGAACCATGGCGCCGTTGACCAATGCGGCGAGCGCGGCGGGAACTTTTTTCGTCCGTGCCTAGGATCGTCGCATCGGCGCGGCCGCCTTGGGCGAGCGCGTGTTTTCTGAGCGCTTCAACCGGCGGCGCGTCATAGGCTCCGAGAGCGCACGCGAGGGTATCGGCGAGATGCCGTCGCGCCGCGGCCAACACTTCCGGCGGAATGGCGTCGTAGCGAAGCGAGAAGGTGAACTCCGCCATTTTCTGCGCCAAGGTTTTGAGATTTTTTCCTGCGGCGGCCATAGTTCCTTGCTTATCCGGTCGTTGCCGCAACTTCGCTCGGGCATTCTAACAGAGAACTCACCGCCGAGGCGCGGAGTACGCCGAGATAAAAGTTGGTCTTTGGAAATACTGCGAACTCTGCGAACTCTGATTCTCCGCGGTGAAAATGGTGTTTTCACTCTTTTGCTTGCGGCTTGGGCGGCGCTAGGCTTTCTCCTGATCCAGGTTCCTTTGCCGCGTCCTTGACTGAAAGAACCAAGACAGTATGGGAGAGGAACTCGTTTTGAAGGGGGTGCCATGAAAAACTTCCGTTTCAAAACTCAATTGTCGATCGGCCGCTGGGTCGCCGTATTTGTATTGTCCGCGGCGCTTGCCGGACCGGCGTCTGGGCGCGGCGGCGCCCTATTACGAGGGCAAGTCGATCGAAGTCATCATTCCATTTCCCGTTGCCGGCGGCACCGACATCTGGATCCGCACGATCGCACCGTATCTCGAAAAACATATTCCCGGCAATCCCAAATTCACCTTCCGCAACATCGGCGGCGGCCGCGGCATCCCCGGCATGATGGAGTTTGCCCTCAAGGCGAAACCGGATGGATCCATGACGTTGGTGAGCTCGGCGACCAACTATTTTCCGGTTCTCCTGGGAGACAAGGCGGCCAAATACGATCTTCGCCAGTGGAAGCCGGCGCTGGTGAATCCCGTGGGCGGCGTGATGTATGCTTCGCCGGCTTCGGGCATCAAGCGGGTGGAAGATCTCGCCAAAACCAAAAATCTCATTTACGGCGGTATCAGCGCCATCGGCCTGGATCTGATTCCGCTCATCAGCTTCGAGCTGTTGGAGATGGATGCCAAGGGCGTGCTCGGTTTCAAGGGCAGAGGAGAGGCGCGCATCGCTTTCGAACGCGGCGAAACCAACATCGATTACCAGACGACCCCTGCCTATAACGCCACTGTGGTGCCGCTGATCAAGGAAGGCAAAGCGATACCGCTGATGAGCTTCGGCCAGCTCGACGACAAGGGCAATATCATCCGCGACCCGGCCGTGCCTGATCTGCCGACGGTTCCCGAAGTCTATGAGAAGATCAAAGGCAAGAAACCGTCGGGCAGATTCTGGGAAACGTACAGAGTCTTTATGCCGTCGGCATTCGCGGTGCAGAAAATTCTCTGGCTCAAGGCCGACGCTCCGGCGGAAGCGCTGCGGGTCTACTACGAGGCTGCCGACAAGCTCGAGAAGGACAAAGAGTTTCAAACCAAGACCGATAAAGTTTTGGGAGGCTATCCGCTGCTGCGCGGCGATCGCCTCGAAAAAACCATCCAGCAGGCCTTTCAGATCGACCCGGAAACCCAACGCTTCGTCAGAGAGTGGGTGGGAAAGAAATATCGCGTGAAGTTCGATTAGCCGAGTGGGCAGAAAGATATGGGTGGTGGAACTGGGATGATGCTGGCACAACCCAACACTCCATCACTCCAGTACTCCAATACTCCAACTTTTTTGTAGCCTCGCATGTGGGATGCCGCCCTAATCGCGCTCGAAAGGTTCAGCGATCCTCATCATCTGGGCATGCTGATGGCCGGCGTGCTCGCCGGCACGATCATCGGTATCTTGCCTGGTCTGGGCGGCATCGCCTCGGTCGCCCTCCTTCTCCCTTTCATCTACACACTCGATGTTAACTCGGCCATGGTGCTGCTGATCGGATCTCTCGCTGTGGTCCACACCGCGGACACGATCACTTCGGTGCTGATCGGAACTCCGGGCGGCGCGGCGACTGCGGTGACCGTTCTGGATGGGTATCCGCTGGCCAAGCAGGGCCAGGCGGCCAGGGCCTTGAGCGCCGCGTTTTTGTCATCGATGATCGGCGGGCTCATCGGCACGGTTTTTCTGACTCTTTCTTTGCCGATCGCGCGGCCCCTCGTGCTTTTTTTCGGCTCTCCCGAGTTATTGATGCTCTGCGTTCTCGGTCTTTCTTTCGCCGGCTTTCTCACCGGCGGGGCGCCGCTCAAAGGCGGACTGGCGGCATGCCTTGGCCTCTTGTTGGGAAGCGTTGGTTCCGCTCCCGCGGATGCCGTCAATCGCTATACCTTTGATCAGCTGTACCTCGTTGACGGCATTCCCCTGGTCGGCGTGGCGCTGGGAATCTTCGGCATCGCGGAGATCGTCGATCTGCTGGTGAAAGGCGGCCGCATCGCCGAGCGGGTCGATTTGGGCAGCGGTTGGATGCAGGGAGCCAAAGATGTCTGGCAGCATTGGGGCATCGTGGTGCGCGGCTCGCTGATTGGCGTCTGGGCAGGAATTCTTCCCGGCATCGGGGCTACTGCCGGTTCCTGGATGGCCTATGGCCACGTGGTCGCTATGGCGCGCGATCGCGAAAAATTCGGCAAGGGTGACATCCGTGGCGTCATCGGTCCGGAGAGCGCCAACAACTCCGTCGATGCCGGTGATCTTATCCCGACGCTGCTATTCAGCGTGCCCGGCGGAGCCCCGGCTGCGATCCTGCTTGGCGCGTTGTTTTACTACGGTATTCAGCCCGGACCCCGCATGGTTCAGGAAAACCTTGATCTGATTTTTACCATCATCTGGAGTCTCGCGATCGCGAACGCCGTAGGGGCAGCCCTCTGCTTTCTTTTGAGCCCCGCGCTGTCCCGCTTCACCTGGGTTTCTTTTGCTCAACTGGCTCCGGCCATCGTGGTCACGATTTTTTTTGGCGCCTTTCAAAGCTCGCAGCATTTCGGAGATCTTTTCGCCCTGCTCGGCTTGGGATTCCTGGGCTGGCTCATGAAACAACTGGGCTGGCCGCGCGCGCCGTTCCTCGTGGGCTTCGTCTTAACGAAGCCGACCGAGCAATATCTCTGGCTATCGATCAGCCGCTACGATTTCGAATGGCTCTTGCGGCCGGGCGTCATCATTATGGGTTTGTTGCTCCTGGCGTCCATAGTCTGGATCGTTCTCGGGCGAAGCAAGACAAAGGATGCTCCCGGAGAGGAGTCGGCCGAAGGTGCGGTATCCTTGGGAAAAACCTCCTCGGTTCTGTTCACTCTTGCCGTCTTGATTGTCGCCGCGGCGGCACTGTACGAAGCGCAAGACTTTCCCCACCTCGGGGCCATATTTCCCATAGCGGCAACGGTTCCCGCGATTTTCATGGCGGTCGCCCAGCTTGTTCTTGATGTGCGCGCGCGTCGAGAGTCTCCGGTATTCGAGACAGGAAAGAAAATAAGATTGGCCCTGGGCTATTTTCTTGCGCTCGTCTTGTATTTTTTACTGATCTGGCTTTTTGGTTTCGGCATCGCCACAGCGCTTTTCACCTTCGGATTTCTTTTTGGCTGGGTGCGCATGCGCTGGCTTCCTTCGTTGTCCTATACCGTCGCTGTCGTCGGTTTCGCGCTGCTCCTGAGCCGCGCTCTCGAGCTCTATTGGCCCCAAGGTCTGCTGCTCGGATGACGCGCTGCTCGGCATCTGCTGCGAAAGGCGTTTGACAAGTTCTTGACCTGGGAGGGCAGATGCAGAAAGTTGATGGTGTTATGACCGATATCATTATCATCGGCGCGGGCGGGTGCGGGCTCATGGCGGCTCTGGTCGCGGCCAAGCAGGGCGCGCAGGTGCTCGTGCTCGAAAAGACGGACAAGCCCGGAGGCGGGACGGCTTTTTCTTCCAAGGGCATTCGCGCCGCTGGAAGCCGGCGCCAGCGCGAGTTGAATATCGAGGACAGTCCCGGACTCTATGCGCAAGATATTCTGCGGCGGAACAATCATGAGAGCGACGGCGAGATCGTCAAGCGCCTGGCGGAAACTTCGGGACGCGTGGCTGATTTTCTGACGGACGCGGCGGGCGTCGAGTTCCAAATCGGCGAGTTTGCCTTCGGCCACAGCGCGCAGCGATCGCACTCGTGGAAAGCGGACAAGACCATCACCGATTTTCTCTTCGAAGCCGTCGAACGGGAGAAGAATATTCAGGTGTGCTTCTCGACCCCGGTTTTATCGCTCAAGCAAGATGCGAGCGGCGCGGTGACCGGCGTGGCGACGAAGGACAGCGAAATTGCCGCGCGAAAAGTTATCCTTGCTTCCGGCGGATACGGCGCGAGCGCGGAGCTTTTGTCGCGCTATATTCCCAAAGCCGTGGACATTCCGTTTCCGGGTCACCCCGGCAGCACCGGCGACGGCATCAAAATGGGCTTGGCGATCGGAGCTGTGGCGGAAAACATGGGCGCGTTCCAGCCGTATCCCGCTTACATCGGTCCCGGAAAGCGCGCGGTGGCGCCGGAGATCGCTCTATCCGGCGGCGTCATGGTCGACGCGGCCGGAAAGCGCTTCGTCGATGAGACCCGATATCCCGGCGGGCTCGGCATCAAGATGCTCGAGCTTCCCGGCAAGCAAGCCTACGAAATTTTCGACGAGCGCATTTACCAACTCCATCGAAACGCGCCGGGGTTGAGAAATCTCTCCGGACTTTTCGACGCGGGGCTTTTGCTGAGGGCCGCGACTGCCGAAGAGCTTGCGGGCAGATTGGCGATCGATGCCGAGGGACTCAAGCAAACCATCCGTGACTACAATCAAAGCGCTGCGAGCGGCGGTAAAGATGCTTTCGGGCGCGCGCTGCCGCAGCCGCTCAACGAACCATTCTACGGCATCAAAGTGACGGTGGCGCTTTACCATACGCAAGGCGGATTGAAGGTCACGCCCGACGGCCAGGTGCTGCGCGGCGACGGTTCGATCATTCCCAATCTTTACGCCGGCGGCGGTGTAGCCGTCGGCGTTTCGGGCAAAGGCTTGGAAGGCTATTTGCCGGGTAACGGATTGCTCGCTTCGCTTGGTTTCGGCATGAGGGCAGCGGAGCACGCGGTGGCTGCGCTGGTCGGAAAGATGTAGCGGTGAAATCGAAGTGTAAGATAGTTCCTAACCACGAAGTGTTTCATGGGCTTATGCATGCCCACATAGGGATGAAAATGACGGAATTCCCAACGCGTGATTCGCTCCACCGGTCGTCATTCCCGCGCACGCGGGAAGGTGGATTCACATTTCAAGTGCAACAGTTCATGGCAGAAGACCTCTGCCGGAGTTTTGTAGTTAAGACACTTTCTCGGAGTGTGATTGTAGGATCGAACCAGGCCGAGCAAACGGTCCTCAGATAACGTGGCCAAGTCGGTTTTCCTCGGCAGCCCTCGGCGCAAGCGTCCGATGGCGTTTTCAATGCCGCCTTTTTGCCATGGCGCATGCGGATCACAGAAAAAGGTGCGCATCGATAGTTTATGGAGTCGGTAATGGTAGGCGAACTCAGTGCCGTTATCGAAGGTGATGGTCCGACGTAAGAGCTTGGGTAAAGAGCCCAACAGATCGGTGAGCTTTTTGGCCACAGGCTCGGCCGCCTTGTTGGGTTGACGGCTGAGCAGGAGCAACCGGGAGCGTCTTTCATGAGTAACCAGAACCGCCTGACCGTATTGAGCGAACAACATCAGGTCGCCTTCCCAGTGTCCGGCCTGGCGGCGCTTGTGGATGTAGGCCGGACGGCGATCGATCGGTACTCGGTCCTGAATATGATCCACCGGACTGCCGCCTTTATGCCCACGCCAACCCCGCTTGCTTTTGGCTCGGGGAAGATAGAGCCGCCAGCGGTAGTCCTTGGTACGACGGATCTGAGAGTCGATAAACCGATAGATCGATTCATAGCTGATCACGGTGGCTCTTTGCTCCTTTTTCAGTCGTCCGGCAACTTGTGCTGGCGACCACCCTTGGCTCAGGCCCTCGAGCACTTTTTCTTGAAGATCAGGCTTGCGCAACAGACGACTGCCTCGCCAACGTCGACTCTTGGCTTGCTGCTCAGCGTAGGAAGGCTGGTAACCCACCTGATTGCCGCTGTTGCGTTTAAGCTCGCGCATTATAGTCGATGGCGCGCGATCCATAGCTGCCGCGATTTGGCGCATTGTTTTCCCGGCCTGGCTAAGTCCGGATACTGTACACCGTTCTTTAAGCGAAAGTTGCTCATACCGTTGTCCCATCGCAACACCTTATACAGAAAGTGTTGCACTTGGTTTGTGAATTTAGGGAATCCAGGTTTGTTTTCGCCGAATTAGCCTGGATACCCGCCCGCTTTCGCGAGGGCATGCTTTCGAATCGCGGGTATGACGGAATCTTGAACGGTCAGCCGTTAGCATTCCGCACACCCGTATTTTCGAAGGAAGCACGGAGAACGCGAAGGGTCTAACTGTAAAGCCGATCGGTGCGCAAGCGCACCTACGGAGAAAACTTTGTATGCTTCGCGTCTTCGTGGTGATCGGTGAGAGTATGAGTCCGAAATCCATCGGAGGATTCTCATGAGAATACTTTTTGTCGCCGCGGCTTTGGCGATAATGATTTGCACAGCACTCGCTGTGCGTGGATATGCCCAGTCCGATTTCTACAAGGGCAAAACAATCACCGTGGTGCAGATCGTCGACGCCGGCGGCACCGGCGATCTGCGCCGGAAGGCGCTGTTTCCGTTTCTGCAGAAATATATTCCGGGAAATCCGACGATCGTCTCGGACTACATGCCGGGAGGCGGCGGCAGGAAGGCGGCGAATCATGTCTATCGCGTCGCCAAGCCGGACGGCCTCACCATTGGGGGTATGTCGTCTTCGTTGGTGTCCAACGCAATCCTCGACACCGGCGGCGTGCAGTACGACATCGACAAGCTGACTTATCTGGGCTCGCCGGTGAGCGTCTTTCATTATGTTTTTCTCACGCGCAAGGAAGCCGGTCTCGGCAGTTTGGAAAAATTGCGCGCCGCTGCGGGCGTACGCATCGGCGCCCAGGAAGTTGGACACGACATCTATATCACCGGGCGGCTGTTCGCCTACTTGCTGAATCTTAAAGGAGCCGCGGTTCGTCACCGGCTACGGCGGACCGGAAATCGACATCGCCATGGAGCGCCGGGAATTGGACGGCAGGGCGAATGCGCTGGAAACCTTGGGTCAGCGCAACGCCGAGGAGATGAAAAAAGGACTGCTCGACCTACACGCGCTGGTGGAAATTCCCAGAGGAAACCGGCCGGACGGTTTTGCGCGCTTACCCGAGATAGAAAGTTTCGCCAAATCCGACGTGGAACGAAAAGTACTGGCGATGTATCGCTCCTTCAGGCTCGTCGGCACGCCCTACATTCTCGCGCCGGGAACACCCAAGGCGCAGGTGCAAATTCTCCAAGAGGCGTTTCGCAAAGCGCTCCAGGATCCTGAGTTTCATCGCGAGTTCAAAAAACTTTCCGGCTTCGATGCATCGCCGCTCATGCCGGAGGAGCAGGACAAAGCGATTCGCGAACTGCCGCGCGACCGCGATGTCATCGAGCTTTTCAAAAAACTCTCCGGCGCCGAGCCATTGCCGGCGCGGTGAGCTATGATGGCCGTCTGCTGGCCGCGTATCGTGCTTCGAGATAATACTTCCCGTCGAGTGACATGACTCTCTTAGCAGTGTTTTTGATCGGTTTCTTCGCCGGGTTGCGCTCACTGACGGCGCCGGCGGCGACCGCTTGGGCCGTCCATTTAAAATGGTTCAAACTCGATTATCCGTTGGCCTACATCGGCTCGTTCGCTTCGGTAGCGATACTGAGCGCGCTTGCGGCTATCGAGCTGATTGCGGACAAACTGCCGCAAACTCCGAGCCGCACGTCGCCGCCGGGTCTGATCGCGCGCATTGTTACGGGTGGATTTACCGGTGCATGCATCGCTGCCGGCGCAGGCCAAGGAATTTTTCTCGGCGCCGTGCTCGGCGTTGCGGGCGGCGTTGTAGGTTGTTTCGCCGGCTACCATGCACGCAGATGGATCGTGAGAACGCTAGGTACGCGAGACATTTACGTCGCCCTAATCGAGGATCTCGTGGCGATCGCGGGTTCCATGTGGGCCGTGTCGCGATTCTAAGTTATCTATGCGCAGTTACGATAGGGAGGGCCCTGGCAACTTCATGTGAACATTTGCAAGGCTTAACTTCCAAGGATTTTCCCTCGCAGAAAACTCCCAACGCGTGCGAGGAATGCCTAAGCGAAGGAACCGTTTTGGTCGCTCTGCCCGAGTGCCAAGCGTGCAGCCACGTGGGCTGCTGCGATTCCTCGACGGGTAACATGCGACCAAACATTCCACGCGACCCAGCATCCGGTGATGCGCGCGATCCCGTCGGAGGCTTGGACGTAGTGCTATGTCCATGAGGCGCAGGGTAGCCCGGGCTGATCCAGGGGCTATTGTCGGGAAGCGCTATTTCTCTGCAGCACGTCCAGATACTTGACGCCGGCCGCCGTGTTGAAAATCAGCACTTCGTCGGCCGGCTTAATCCAATTGTCAGCGATCAAGCCGCGTAACGCGGCGACGCAAGCGGCGCCTTCCGGACAAAAGAATAGTCCTTCGGCTTTGCCGATGCGGGGAATTTCCGCCAGCATGTCTGCGTCGGTGACGCTCACCGCCGTGCCGCCGCTCTCGCGCAGTGCCTGCAATATCAAGAAATCGGCGACCGCCTGCGGCACGCGCAAACCCGATGCAACGGTGTGCGCGTTTTGCCATGGCTCGGCGGTTATCTTGTTTTCAGAAAACGCCTTGACGATGGGCGCGCAGCCGCTCGCTTGGACGGAAACCATGCGCGGCCGGGCCTTGCCGATCCAACCCAATTCCTCCAGCTCGGCAAAGGCTTTCCACATGCCGATGAGCCCTGTGCCCCCGCCGGTCGGGTAGATGATCACGTCCGGAAGGCGCCAGTCGAGCTGCTCGGCGATCTCGTAGCCCATGGTTTTTTTGCCTTCGACCCGATAGGGCTCCTTCAAAGTCGAGAGATCGAACCAGCCTTCCGCCGTTTTCTTCTCCGCGATGATGCGGCCGCAGTCGTTGATGAGGCCGTTCACCAGGGTGAGCTTGGCGCCGTACTGCGCGGCCTCGATTTGATTGGCCATCGGCGTGTCGCGGGGCATGAACACATGCGCTTCGATGCCGGCGCGCGCCGCATAGGCGGCAAAAGAACCGCCGGCGTTGCCGGCTGAAGGAATCGCGGCTTTTTTGACGCCGAGTTCTTTCGCTCGGGAAATCGCCACCGATAGCCCGCGGTCTTTGAACGACCCCGTGGGATTTTGCCCTTCGTCTTTGATCCAAAGCTTTCGCAAGCCGAGCTCCCCGCTGAGCCTATTCGCAGCGAGAAGCGGCGTGTAGCCCTCGCCCAAAGAAATCAGGTTGCCGTCGTCTTGAAGCGGCAATAGCTCGCGATAGCGCCACAGCGACGCGGGGCGCCGGGCGAAAGATGCTCTATCGAAAGCAGTTTTCGCTCGCTCGAGATCGTAGCGGACCAACAGCGGCGAGCCGCAAGGACAGAGATTAAGCAATTGCGAAAGTTCGAAGCGCTTTCCGCAACGGCTGCAGACGATTTCCCGGGCGAAGGACATAAGAGATCGAGCAAGAAGCTCAATGGATCTTAATCGCGGTCTGATTGGGACTTCAAGCCGACCCGCTGAACCCTTTCGATCGATCCGGTGACTTACGAGTCGAACGTGATGGCAAACGCCCACAGAGGCGGCACGCATTCGTAACCACCAATGGGGGAGGAAAATGAAACTCACGAAGAAGATCCAACTCTGGCTAGCGTCGCTCTCGGTGGCTTCATCCTATGCCGGGCGGGTCCGCGCGCGGTTGTCTTGCTTCCGGTCACGGCCTGTTCCCGGCAGGCTCGGAGCGGCTAGGCTCGGCTTGAGGGATTTTTGAGCTCCGAGCTTGAACGCCGCGGACGGCGGAGCTTAATTAAGAGGGCTATGACGGACCTCTTCGCGGCGCGCTCGCAGATGGCGATTTCATTGGGTTTTCACATCATCTTCGCAGCGATCGGCATCGCGATGCCGTTCTTGATGGCGATTTCCCATTGGCGCTGGCTCAAAACCAAAGAGCTGGTTTATCTGGACCTCACCAAAGCCTGGTCCAAGGGAGTGGCTATTTTCTTCGCCACGGGTGCTGTCTCGGGCACGGTGCTCTCGTTCGAGCTTGGGCTGCTCTGGCCCAAGTTTATGGAATACGCGGGCCCGATCAGCGGGCTGCCGTTCGCATGGGAAGGCGCGGCTTTTTTTCTCGAAGCTATCGCTCTCGGGATTTTTCTCTACGGCTGGGATCGCATTCATCCGTGGGCGCACTGGGCAAGCGGGATCGTCGTGGGCGTGAGCGGTGTCGCGTCCGGCATGTTTGTCATCTGCGCCAACGGCTGGATGAACGCGCCCGCCGGTTTCGACTGGGTGGACGGCAAGGCAATCAACATCGATCCGGTCGCGGCGATGTTCAATCGCGCCGCGCTTCAACAGGGATTGCACATGACGATCGCGGCATTCTGCGCCACCGGCTTCGCTGTCGCCGGCATTCACGCCATCGGCCTGCTGAAAAACTCGGTTTCGCGGTTTCACGCCGAAGCGTTTCGAATCGCGCTCGTCATCGGCGCGCTCGCAGCAATATTGCAGCCGCTACAGGGCGACCGGCTTGCCAAGCAGACGGCCGTGCTGCAGCCGGCGAAGCTTGCGGCGATGGAATCGTTATTCTCCACGTCCAAGCCCGCGCCGCTGATCATCGGCGGCATTCCCTCGGAAGAAACCCAAACCGTCCGTTATGGAATCCACATCCCGAGACTTCTGAGTTTCCTCGCCCACGGAGACTTCGAAGCCGAAGTCAAAGGACTCGACCAAGTGCCGCGCGAGAACTGGCCGCCTGTCGCTGTGGTCCACATCGCTTTTCAAATCATGATCGGCATCGGCACGCTGCTCGCGGCGCTCGGCGCGTGGTCCTTGTTTGCGTTATGGAAGAAACCAACGTGGCTGCGATCGAAAAACGCGCTGCGGCTCTTCGCGCTGTGCACGCCGCTCGGCTTTATCGCCATCGAGGCAGGATGGACCGTGACGGAAGTCGGACGCCAACCCTGGATTATCTATGGCATCATGAAAACAAAAGATGCCCTGACGCCGATGCCGGGCCTCATTTATCCAATGATGCTTTTCACCTTTGTCTATCTCATGCTGACGTTCATCGTTACGTGGTTGATGGTGAGGCAGTTTAGACATGCTGGCTGAAGCGATAGCGTGTTTTCTCGCGGTCTCGATTCTTTTCTACTGCATCTTCGGCGGCGCCGACTTTGGCGGCGGTATGTTGGAAGCTTTTGCCGGAACGGCGCGACGCGAAGAACAGCGCAAAGTCATTGCCCATGCGATCGGCCCGGTGTGGGAAGCCAATCACGTCTGGTTGATTCTCGCCGTGGTCATTTTGTTTACGGGTTTCCCGAAAGCCTACAGCGCGCTCTCGGTCACTTTCCATATTCCGCTGACTCTGATGTTGATCGGCATCGTTCTTCGCGGCTGCGCGTTTACTTTTCGCCACTACGACGCGGTGCACGACGGCTCGCAGCGCTACTACTCGGCGATCTTTATCGCTTCGAGCTTTCTCACCTCGTTGATGCTGGGGGTCGTGGCCGGCGGCATGCTGCTCGGCGTTTCGAGCCCGCCCGAGGCTGGGTTCTATGCCTCGTTCGTCAGGCCGTGGGCCAACCTGTTTTGTTTCGCCGTCGGCGTGTTTACCTGCGTGTTGTTCGCGTTTCTTGCCGCGGTTTATCTCGTCGGCGAAACTCAAGACGCCGAGATCAAGCGGATCTTCGCGCGCCGGGCGCTGGTGCTGAACGCGCTCGCTATTCTCGTCGGTATAGCCGTGTTCGCCGCGGCCGAGTTGGAAGGGCTGCCGCTGGCTCGGTTGTTTGCCGCAAGCCGTCTGAGCCTGGCTTCGATGATCGGCGCGACCGTTATTCTCTTGCCTCTGTGGATCGCGGTCCGGCGCGATGGCGTTCAGGCGGCAAGAATTCTCGTGGCCGCTCAGGTGGGCCTGGTTCTCGTCGGCTGGTACCGGCTGCAGTACCCGATCATCATCAATTCTTCGACGACGCCTCTGACGATTTACACGGCTGTGGCACCGGAGCCGACTTTGCGCTACTTGCTCTATGCGCTGGTCGCCGGGTCGGTGATTATCTTCCCGGCGCTGTTCTATTTGCTGAAGATTTTCAAATTGCGTGAAGCGGAAGAATCGACGACCGCTTCGTGGGCGAAATAAATCCTGGGCTTACGTTACTTCTTCGTGACTTCCTTGAGCAGCTTGTGCCAGCTTTCTAGCGATTCTTCGTACTGCGCCAGCGTTCCGCCTTTTTCCGGATACCAACGCTTGAAGCCATAATCTTTTCGGGCGCTGCCGAAGAATAAATCTTCGAGCAATTTTTGCCCCTCGGGGCTGAGAATGAAATCGGCGAAGAGCAGCGCGGCGTGGGGACGCTGAGCGTGAGCATAGACAGCGGCGCCACCGGCATTGGTCACGACCAGGTCCATCGGCACCCAGGCTACCGGCGCGCCGCGCTTGGCGGCCACGTTGGTGGCGCTGTAGAACTGGCTTGGCGATGCGAAAATTTCGCCGGCGGCGACAAGCTGTGTCAAGGCGCTGCCCGCCATCATGTGCATTCTGATGTTCTGCTCTTTGAGCTTTCTTACGAATCCATCGCCTTTGGCGCGCACCATGGCGCCGAGG
The DNA here is from genome assembly GCA_963745035.1 of uncultured delta proteobacterium. Classification (GTDB taxonomy): domain Bacteria; phylum Desulfobacterota; class Binatia; order UBA9968; family UBA9968; genus DP-20. The sequence continues at coordinate 101,828 of CAVUVW010000016.1, forward strand.
ATTCGAGCGCCGGTGTCGTCACCCGATATGCCCATGTTGTCCTTTAGCGCGGGCCGGAGAAGGCCTTCGAAGTTTTTTGGCACGTCGGCGGCGTTCAGAAACCTGTTGTTGTAAGCGAAACCGATATACGACTCCCGCGCATTGGTCCAATAAACTAAATTCTTGGACGCCCTTTCTTTCGCTTCGTCGGGAAACGACGCGAGGTGCGGCGACGTGTATGGGAGCAAGAGTTTATTTTCGCGAAAAGTCAGCAGGCCGGGCAGAGTCGTTTCGATGGCGTCGGCGAGATGGCGCTGCGCCTTGGCTTCGGTGAGAAGCCTTTGCGCGAGCGCCGAGGATCCGGTCCGGAACGTATCGACTTTGACGCCGGCATATTTCGCCTCGAAGGCCGAAGCGATTTGTTTGTTCTGCTCGGCGGCGAGTGTGGTGTACCAAACTACTTTGCCCTCGCGCTTGGCGCCCTCCAGCAGAACGCGCTCACGATCCGCGCCGGTGTAAGATGCCAGGTCAGCGGCGGACAACGGTTTGCTCGTTTGACTCCAGGCCGGTGCGGTGGAGAGTGATAGCAACAGGAACAGAGTCGTAAAAGTTTTCATCATTTTTCCTTCTGTAGACTATGTCGGAGTCCTTCGACGAGCTCAGGACGAGCGGGGAAGCTACAATTATTAGACTAGGTGTTTTCGCACTGAGTTGCTTATCTTGCTAAGCCAATGGTTCTTTGTCGCTAGGCACCGCTACGGCGAATGCGTTGAGTGTCATCGCGACCATGGCGTAGAAGCCGATGGCGCTGACGAGCTCGACCATCACCTGTTCGCCGAACATCGCCATGCCGCGCTGCGTAACTCGCCTCGGACAACTGCGCGTGGTATTCAGCTCCATCGTGAGATCGTAAACCAGGCGTTCGTCCTCGTGCGTGAACTGCGGCGTGCGCCGCTCGCGGATCGCCTGAACGATTTCGGGCGAGATACCGAACTTAAGCGCATAGGGCTCATGGATGAACCAGGCGTATTGCGCGGTGGCCAGGCGCGCGGCCACGAGAATCATCAGCTCAAGCAAGCGGCGTTCGAGTTTTACCCGTGAGGCAAACATCTCCTGCAGCTTGAGCGTGCTGTCGCACAGCTCGGCATTGCGCAGCCAGACGGCGAACGGCCCGCGCATGTGGCCTCGCTCGCGGATCAGCCTGTCGTAGATGGCGCGCTGCTCCGGGGAGAGTTTGTCCGGATCGATCTCAGGTAAACGTGGCATCATCTTCCTCGAAGGCATTCAAATGTTCCAATCGTTCAACTTCGCGGAGTCTGCCCTCAGGTCCAAGGTGCAAGCCCTACTTGTGTTCCCTCCGTCACCGGAGAATCGCCCAAGTTCATATCGACATTCGGGCTCACTTGTAAAGCTTGTCGACGAACCCCGACTTGCCGATCTCGCTGAGGATGGAATTGTCGATGAAAGTTTCCGGCTTCGCCGCTTTGGCGCCGGGGTGGGTGGCGAAGTTAAGCATCGTTTGAACGGCGGCGGCCGGTACCAGCGGCAATCTTTCCCACGCCGGCAGGAATGTTTGATAGGAATTCTCCAAGTCGTTCACATCGGTCGTCTTCGTGTACTTGCCGATTACCTGCTTGGCGTACTCCGCATCGGTACGGGCAACTTTGATGCCTTCGAGATAGGCTTGCAGAAACCGCCGCACGTTGTCGGGATTGGCTTTCATATAATCTTTCGTGCTGGCGAGGGCGGCGTGAATCATCGGGATATTTTGTTCCGTCACATTCACCAGTTCCTTTAAACCGGCATGCTGCGCTTTGAGCGTAGTCGGCGAAGTGAAGATGCCGGCGTCCGCATTCCCCTGGTTGATGCCGGCGAGGATCTCCACCATGCCTTTGAGGTAGAGGAGTTTGACGTCCTTGCCCGGGATCAAGCGGGCTTGTTGCAGCAACAGCCGCGCGGCGAAATCCGTGGTGGCGCCCGGCACCGTGACTGCCAGGACCTTTCCCTTCAAATCCGCGAGGGACTTGATTTCCGGCTTGGCATAGATCGACATCACCGCGCGATTCAGGATGCCCGCAATGTACACGACCGGCTCGCCAGTCAACCCGGCTTCGACGATCTCGCCGCCCGGATTGATGACCTCGAGATTCTTGCCGATCAGCGCCTGGGTAGCGGTAGCAGGCGCGATATATCTCAGATCGACGTTCAAGCCATATTTGCTGAAGAGATTTCTGTCCGCCGCGATCCACAACGGCGCAAAGGCGCCACTGAACGCCGCGTAATTTGCCCGCAGCACGGGCGTTTCGCCGGCTGTCGACTGCGATGCGCCGCCGAAAACAGCGCACGTGACGGCGAGAACCAACCATGATGCGGCGGTGGGAAGTCGGAACCAGTTTATCGTAACTTTCATCTAGCCTCCGAGGTGAAAATGTGAGCGCTTAATGCAGCGGCGTCGCTGCTTACCGCTCATGCTTCAAAATAGAAAGAAAATTATCGGCAAAAACCTTCTTTAAGTCGTCTTCTTTGAGCTTCGCTGCTTTGGTCACGTGCTTGGAAATCTTTTCCACTTCCATGGGGAGAGGATTGTAAGGGTGATCGGAGCCAAAGAGGATCTTGCTCGTGCCGACGCCACGGAAAGCTTCGAGCAATAGCGGCATCCAGCCGACCACAGAGGTTTCGAGGAATATGTTCTCGTTCTGCCGCGCCACCGCTACCGCAAGTTTCACGTACTCCGACACGCCCATGTGCCCCAAAATAACCGGCACGTCTTTGTAGCGCGCCGCGAGCTCCGCGATCACGCCGGGGGACGCTTTGCTCGACATACCGGTGTGGAAAATAATCGGCACGCGGTAGCGCCGCGCTGCGTTGTAAATTGGCTCCATGAGCTCCGCTTCGTTGGGATCGAAGAACTCGATTTCCGGATGAAGCTTGATGCCTTTAAGTTTCAAAGTGCCGAGACAATGATCGAGAGCTTTCGCCGAAGCTTCCGGCCCGAAGTTGGGATTGATGCGGCAGAAACTGATAATCCGCTTTGGATACTTGGCCATTTCCTCGGCCATGATCTGATTCGCTTCGGAATAGTCGGTGTACGAGGCGCCCAAAGGAAACGCCACGGCGCAGTCGAGGCCCGCTTCGTCCAGATTGCGTACCAGATCGTCGCCGAGAAAACTGGCAACGCCATGCCCCAACGGCGTCTTGCGGCGACCGAGATGGGAGTGCGCGTCTATGGCGTAAAACTCCGAATCATCTATGCGTAGTGTCATGGGGTTTCTCCTTTCAAACTCTCCAGGAGCGGCGCCTCGGGAGAATCAAAGTGCAGCGTCCGGTGAGGATTTGCCGGTTCTGCTGGTTGGTGCCTTCAAGGTCGCAGATCACGAAGCTGTCCGATCCGTCGGATGACTTTTCTGCGATCTTCGCGCTAAAGCGCATCATATCTCCCTCGAAGGTCGAGTAAGTGTGGCGGACGCTGATCTTCTGAAGCCAACCGCGCGGGCCGATCCAGTCGGTAAGCATGCGCATGAGTAAAGCCTGCCGGTACGCGCCGCTGGCGATGAACGTCTTGAGTCCGTTGTGCTCGCGGACATGATCGCGATCGAAATGCAGATGCTGCCAATTCTCCTGCAAGCCGGCCCAGCGCACTGTGTCGACGATGGTGAGCGGCCCGTATTCGCGGGCGGTAATCTCGGCTCCGACGGCGACGTCTTCGAAGTGCACTTGGTCCATAACCATTCCTAACCCATCATCAGCCGCGGACGGCGTTACGCGCCCTGTCCGAACCTCGGTGCAAACCGCCAAGTATCTCTTCGTTGTGTTCTCCGAGCTTCGGCGCCGGGTTCATTCGATTTTCCAAAACGCTCGCGATAGCGCCGTGTGGAAAATTGATTTTGCCGAATTCTGGATGGTCCATCTCGCTCAAGAAACCGCGCTCGAGCAATTGCGGATCGCCGACTAGATCGAGTGGTGTCGACACCGGCGAAGCAGGAAAGTGCAGGCGCTGCGCCTGCTCGACCAATTCGTTCTTGGTAAAGCGCTTGGCCCAGTCGTCCAGGCGCTGCATGATGAAATCCCGGTGCTTATGCTGGTTCTCTTCCTCCGCCAAGGACGGATCGGCGCTAAGCTCGGGATCTCCCACCCACTCGACGAACTTCGACCAGCGGCCCGGCCGGTGGATTTGGCTGATCACCCAGTGGCCGTCCTTGCATGGCATGGCGCCGGATACGGCGGTGATCGCGCCGCGACTGCCGCGGCGCTTCGTGATCGTGCCGGAAAACCGGTACTCGACCATCGCCTGTTCGACGAAGGATGCGAGCGAATCGCGGACGGAGACGGTCGCAAGCAAACCACGCCCGGCAGTGTTCCGCACGAGCAGCGCCGCAGCCGTGGCAACGGCCGCGTAGATACCGACGGCGAGATAGGGAACATGACCGCCCAAGGTGACCGGAGCGCGGTCGGGATGACCGGTCAAAGACATGAGGCCGGAGCGCGCCACTGCGCAAAGCTCCGGCGCATCGTCGACGATCTTGGTCAGCACAAGTTTCGGATTGGCCTTTAAGCAGGTTTCTTCGTCGAAGGGCAGCGAATCGTTGCCTATGAAAACGTCGGCTTGAGCGAGCAAATCGAGGAAACGTGTACGATCATCCGCCTCATCGAGATCCAACGTGACACTCTTTTTGCCGGCATTGAGAAACTGGTGATAGGCGCCATGCTCAAGATCCTGCTTACCCCGTAAAAACGGCGGCAGCCGTCTCACCTCATCGCCTTCGGGCAGCTCGACGCGGACAACCTCATGGCCCGCTTCGGCGAAAAGCCGTGCGGCGTACGCCCCGGAAAGCGAGGTCAGGTCGATCACCCGCATGATCTAACTCGCATCCTTTTTCTCAGCCGCGAACTTCTTGTCGGGAAACACAGCCAATGTGTGGCGCCGGCGCAAAACGATCTCTTGCTTGAAGTTGAGCACGTGTTCTTCCTGGCTGATGTAAATGCCCAGCCCTGCTTTCCCTTGCCGCGCAACGATATCGACGATGGTACTTTGGGTAGAAAGCTGCTCGCCGAGATACGCGGGCTGCACCCATTCGGTTTCAGAACCGGCGTTGCGCACGTTGGTGTATTCACTCGGCAGCGGCAGTTGCCGGCGCAGATCGGTCGGATCGGTATTCGCTCTTTCCGTCCCTTCCTTGAAGCTGAACGGCACCCAACCGACCAGTGTCGGCGGCAGAATGCGGCCGCGATAACCTGCATTGCGCGCATAATCGTCGTCGAGCCACAACGGATTACTATCGCCGGTGGCGTCGACGTAGCGGCGCACGTCGGCGGCGCTGATCACTTCCAAATGGCCGCAGCGGTGTTTTTCGGCCGATCCAGCGCGCAACTCCGGTGTGATGATCGTTTCTATGGAATCTGTCATCTGAGAGCCTGATGTCGTTCGAGTTCTTCGATTTCTCCTGCGGAACAATCCAGCCACTCGCGCAGAACTTCGCGGCTGTGCTCGCCCAGGCCGGGCGCGCTGCGCGGAGCGGGCAGATCGACGAAGGACAAAGTGAACGGCAGCCTGGTCGTCAACATCGAGCCGACCCGAGGCTCGATCATATCTGCAAAGACCGCGGATGCGTCCGGCGAGTCGATGGCCTCGTCGATCCGGCGTACCCGCTCAGCCTGGATACCTGCCTCGCGCACGCGTTGTTCGACGTCTTCTTTTAGTAACTGCTTGGTCCAAGCTGAGATAGCTTCGTCGATCTCATCGTGGCGCTCCATGCGATCCGCGGCCGAAGCGAAGCGCGGATCGGCCGCCCAACTTGGCCGTCCGATGAGGCTAGCCAGTGCCTGCCATTGTCCGGCGTTCTCGACCGACAATGCGCACCAATTGTCGGTCCCGGCGCAAGGATAGACACCTTGCGGTGCGTATTGCTCGGAGCGGTTTCCCAGCCGGCTTGGGGCTGTCCCGTCCACGGCGCTCTTCAACAACAACGCGCCAATCATCGCCGCGCTGCATTCGAACTGGCTGAGATCGATCCGCGTTCCATGGCCTGTTTCGCGCCGCTCATCGACGGCTTGAACAATCGCGAAACACGCGTGCAGGCCGCCGATGTAGTCATTCCATGAATTGGAGATCGCCGTCGGCGGATCGCCTTCAGCGCCTGAGACCATCATCAGGCCGCTGTAGCCTTGGAGATTCATGTTCATGCTAGTCCAGTCGCGACGCGGGCCGTCATGGCCGTAGCCGGACATGCTGATATAGATGAGTTTGGGATGAGCCGCGCTCAATCGCTCGTAGCCGAGTCCGAGCCGGTCCATCACCCCGGCGCTGAAATTTTCGATGACGATATCCGCCGCCGCGGACAAGCGCGCCGCGATTCGTTGCCCGGCTTCGTTCTTCAAGTCGACCGCGACGGACCGTTTGCTGCGGTTGGTATTCAAGTACGAAGCATGGCGTTTATCCTCGCTGACAAAAGTCGAAGGCCAGGGATGATCCGGATGCTTGCTGCTTTCGATCCTTACGACGTCTGCGCCGAGATCGGCGAGCAGGCGCGTGCAAAAAGGACCGGCGAGCACGTGAGTGAAATCCAGCACGCGAATACCGGCGAGCGGCGCAGGAATGTTTTCGTCACCGGACATGCTTTTACCGAAGGTTCAACTCTTTTTGTGCCTGCCCGAGCAGATCGCGGCTGGCCACTTGCGAAAGGGGAATTTCTTTTTTGACCGGGCCGCGATCGAGCTCGTATTGGATCAGGTCGCGCAAAGCCTGATCGCTCAAACTGCCGTCGGCGCTGTAGCACGGCAGATAGTTCTCGAAGGCCGCGCGCGTGGTGGCGGGATCCATGCGCAGCCACTTGGAAGCGATGGCGACGGATTCTTCCTGGTGCTCACGAATGAACTTGAGCGCTTCGATGCTGCCCTTGATCGTTCGCTTCACTTGATCGGGAGACTGCTTGAGCTTTCTGTCTGAGACAACGATTGCGTTTTGCGTCAGCGGCACATGGTCGCGGCTCCAGAGCAGAACTTTATAGCCCTTTTTGGCGCCGAAGATATCAAAGGGCGAAGAAAGAATGCTCGCTTCGATTTTTCCCGCGTCCATGGCCTGAAGTCGCGCCGCATTGTCGCCGGCTGGCAAGAGATTGACGTCTTTTCCCGGCTCCATGCCGGCGCGGCGAAACAACGTCACTGTCGTCAAGTAGGCTTGGCTGCCGAAGGTGCTGATGCCGATGGTCTTGCCGCGCAGGTCGGTTAGTTTTTGGACGTTGGATTTGACGAGCAAAAGATAGCCGAGTTTGTCCTGTGTCGTCATGATCAGTTTGATCGGCAGTCCCTTGATCGCGCCCGATATACCCGGACCCGTGCAAACCGCGTAGTCGAGGTCCTCGGAAAGAAGCGCGTTGGTGGCGATCGCGCAGGCGATCTGCACATGCTCGGTTGCAAGGCCCTGTTTGGCGTAGAAGCCCTTCCTCTCAGCGACGACTGTGGGCAAAAAGCCCAGCGATGCCGTTGAAATACCGATGCGGACCCGCTCTTGCGCACGGACGTTCGAGGCGAGCGAAACCCAAGACAAAACTCCGCACGCGAACAACAGCAAAAGAGCTTTTCGGAAGTTCATAATGGTTGTCTCTGCCGGAATCTATTTCGCCACTTTTGCAAAGAAACCTTCGTTGTCGAGTTCTTTAATGAGAGAGGCGTCAAAGAAATCCGTGGCTTTCATGCCCTCCAGCTTGGGTGTCGTCTCGCGTAGGTCTTCGATGCTCGCCTGGATCGAATCCTCGCGCGGATAGGGTTTGGCGGGAATGGCTTCCATAAATTGCACCCGATAGGTGAAGTCCAACAGCTTCGGATTATCGACGCGCATGTACTTGCGGAAACACTTGATAGGCGAGCTCGCGGTTTCTCCTGCCGGCGGCAATCGCTTCGCCATATGCCATGAAAAACGCTTTGAGGCGCGGACGCAGCTCCTTCAAATTCTGTCGCGTGGTATTAAGCTCACTGCCCGGGGCCGGCACACCGAAGTCCTTGGGCTCGCCCAAGACCGAGATCTTCTGGCCACCCAGTTCGGAGAACTGAAAAATCTTATCGGCCTCGCCGATGGTTGCGTCGATCTTTCCTTGAAACATCAGTTGTATGCGTTTGTCCGACTCGCTGACGCCGGTCGGTATCAGCGACACATCTTTGCCCAACGTCAATCCGAGTTTCGCGAGAATCCGGCGCAGCAGAAAATCGGTGCCGGCGCCGATCCGGCTGCTGCCGACGGTTTTTCCTCTGAGCTCCGCCGGCGTTTTTATCGACGGCACCGCAATCAGTTGATAGGGGAGAATGCCGTTGGTGGAAACAGTGACTACCGGAGCCCCGCGCGCGCCTGCGCCGACCACGCCCGAGCTCGAATCGGTGGTGAGATGCACGTTGCCGGCAAGCAGTGCCGTGAGTGAAACGCTGCCTGCGGCGATACTGACGAGCTTCACGTCCAGGCCATATTTTTCGTAGAGCCCGGTTTCCTTGGCTATCCAAAGCGGCGCCCGATTGCCGGTGGTCGAGCTGTACGAAACGATCAGCGGCTCGAGTTTCTTTTCTTGGGCGATGCTTAGACCGCCGCTTGGAGCCAGAGTGGCCCAAAAGACGAGCACGAGGGCAAATGCTATCACAGCCAATCTCCCCGATGAGCGCGAGATCCGAACCTTTGCCATAAATAGGCTATTTGGTTTGCGCAGTCCCATCGCGATCGTGTTGCTGCGCAAGATATGAGAGCGGGAGCTGGGCGCGCTATTGGACGGCCGGCTGCTCAAGCAGTGGCGCCGCCCGTCTTCCTTCGAAATGATGGCACAAGCGTAGCCGCAGCCATTCCGCCGGCCTGAGTCCGTCCACCCGGCGGACGTTGTACCTGAATCCCACGATTATTTACGCACCGTCATCCAATCATCCGGCTTCGCCGTCTTTTTCAGCGATTCGGCGAGCTCTTTGAGGTACTCGTCCTGCTCCTTGGGCGTGTAGAGAGCCAGAGAACCGTCGGCGTTCTTCGGTATGCCGCCGATAAAGTGAAAGGCGTGGCCGTCCCAATCGTAAAACTCGTCGCCGCGTTGATAGATCTCTTTCCATTTGTAGCCGACCGGGCTGCGGTGCAAACCGGTGCGCGCCGGAAAGTTGTCTTCCTTGTCTCGGGAGTCGTTGAGATGTTCTTTGGCCCCGGCTTCTTCCGGAAGCCCTTCCCACATGCGGCGGTAGTTGGGGAAGAATTCCTCGTCGCGCACCGTGAAAGCGGTGTGCATGTCCCACCACGGACTATGGCCGGCGATGCGTTCGTCGAGCTGATCGACGAGTTTGTAGATGAGCCGAGCGCCCCCGCGCATGCGCAGCACCAGTGTCCCCTCGGCGGTCTGAGCATTGCGCTCCATTTCCATGCCGCAATATTTCTCGAAGAAATCCGCGGTTCTCGCCAGGTCGCGCGAACCATAAACGCAATGGCTGATGCGGCCGACGTTTTCCGACGTGCGCACTTCCATCGCGCCTGCCGGCATATTGACCGGCGCCCAGAACTCATATTGATTGCCGTCCGGATCGGCGAAGCAAACCACTGTGCCTTCCTCGCCATCCGCGGCTGTTTTCATAGGACCCGTATGCGGGATCTTGTGCTCGTCGAGCCGCCGCAGGTGGCGATCGATGTCCTCGGGTCTGACATAAAAACCGCAGCGCGGCAGGTCCTTGCCCAGTTCTTTCGCCGACGGGTAATTCTCCGGCTGAAGGAACGCGCCGATGCGGCAGGACTCGTCGTCCCACCACATGAAACAAAAAATCGGCGTATTCTTTTTACGCATATTGGTGGTGAGACCATTGATCGGCCGGATCGGCAAACCGGTGGCATGGTTCGCCCAGTAACTCCAGGCGGGTAAATTGTTGGTACCGACAACATGGTGGTCGATCCAGTGTACGGCCCCTTTGGGTTCAACGCTCTTCATAGAAATCCTCCTCCAATCGGTGCTTCAACCGATGTGCGAGCGGTACCAAAGAGGGCAATGGGTGTCAAGCACGAGCCGTAAGGATCGTCGCTCTCTTTTGTTGCCGGCGCAGAAATGAAATAACCAGTGTGCGCCGCGGCGTTACGATCAAGATCTTTGGAGTTGAGCATGGCGATGTATGACGGCGAAGTCGGCTTGCAGTTCACTACGCATCTGGCCAAGCGTTATTCGGTGCCGCAGTGGGTCGAGCTCGCGGAGTTTGCCCGTGAGCGTGGCTTTGCGCAGCTCTGGATCAACGACAATCTCGGTCACCGCAATATTTTCGTGATTCTAACCGCTATCGCCGCGCGGGTGCCGATCAAGCTCGGCACGGCGATTTTTGTGCCGTATTTCCGAAATCCGATCGACGCAGCGGACGCGTTCGCATCAGTGTCCGAGCTCATGGACGGCCGCGAGATCAGTGTCGGCATCGCGCGCGGCGACTACGCGCAGGCCGGCAACCAAATCCATCTGGTCAAGCCGATCGCCATGGTGAGAGAAACGGTTGAATGCCTGACAAGATTATTTCAGGGAGAGACGGTTTGCTACGGCGACTATCCGGCGCTGTCGGCCTACTTCAATCTCCGTCCCCAATCGAGAATACAGCTCGGCATGCAACCGCAATCGCCGATTCGATTTTACTGCGGCGGCAACGGACCAAAGATCATGGAAATCGCCGGGCGCGTCATGGACGGGATTCTCATCGGCGGTTTTTTCATTCCGCTGGTGCGCAGCGGCAAATTGGCCGGGCTGCTGGAGCAAACCGAGCGCGGACGAGTCGCCGCGGGCAGGCGAAGCCCTCTGCGCAAAGTCTGCGAAATCAATATTTCGGTTTCCCAGGACTACGAAAAGGCGCGGGCCTTTCCGAAGCGATATATCGCGCACATGCTGGTGGTGCTCGAAGCCATGGGTTTCTCAGCAGAGGAGTTTGCCGTTTTGGGAATCGAGCGCGAAACCGTCCTGCGCATCAAAAACGCCTTTGAAGCGGGCGGGACGATCGAAGACGTCGCGGCGTTGATCACCGATCAAATGGTCGATGCCGGATTCATCGCCGGCACGCCGCGCGACTGCGCCACCGCGCTCGAAGAGATGTGCGCTCGCGCGCAGGAATTCGGCTTCGATCAGATTTGCCTGGCCAAGCTTGGTCCGGATTACGAAGAGGCGATCACGCTGCTGTCGCGCGATCTGCTGCCGGGGATTGTCCGCGATATCTAGTGCCCCATAGCAAAAAGAAAAAGACCTTTCACCACGAAGGGCCGAAGGACACGAAGGGGTCGATGTGGAGGCGGGTTTGAAATCAGCTTCGACAAAAAATTGGTGCTCTTCGTGAACTCCTTCGAAAGTACGGGTGCGGATTGGTAGCGTCTGGCGGAATAGCGGTTGGGGGTCCGTCATACCCGCGAAAGCGGGTATCTAGGCTAATCCGGCGAGAACCAAACCTGGATTCCCGCGTGCGCGGGAATGACTACCGAAGCAAAATCGTACCTACTTTCATTATCTGTGGGCGTGCGTAAGCTATGAATCACTCCGTAGTCGGATGGAATTATCGGTACAGGTGTCATTCCCGAATACGATGAGCACAAGTTCAGAGGAGATGAAATGACGAAGATGAATGCGCGGATGATGCGCACCAAGATGGCGCTGGAAGTCGCCGCGGAGCTTTATACCCGGCGCATGTTCAGCATGGGAAATGTGGCGACGGTCGCGATTCAACCCAGCTCGCGGGAGGAACAGTTTCCGGGCGTGACCATGGGCATCAACGGTGATCTCATGGGCGGTATGAAAGCGCCTCTCGAAGTCGGCAAGAGGCGGGTCGATGTTGCCTTCATCAATCCCTCGGCGATCGTGACGATGGCCTACCGCGGCAAGGGATTTTACCGAGAGAAGCTGCCGCTCAGAGCGCTGGCCTCGTTCCCATCCTGGGACAAAATGGTTTTCGCCGTCGCCAAGAAACTTCAGGTTAAGTCGCTCCGCGACATCGCCGAGAGAAAAATTCCCCTGAAAGTCTCCACCCGTTCCTCCGGCGTTTACAACACGACGGCGTACACCGTCGAAAAGATTCTTTCCCTGTACGGCTTGTCCTTTGCCAAGATCAAGCGTTGGGGCGGACGCGTGCACGAATCGCCACGCCCGACCTCCCCTGAGAGACTCCAAGGCATTCGCAGCGGCAAGGTAAACGCGGTGTTCGATGAAGGCATCCACAATTGGCTGGAGGAGGCACTCGAGTACGACTTCGACGTGTTGCCGCTGGAACCGTCGATGATCAAGTCTTTGGAAGCGCTCGGCTATCGACGATCGGTCCTTCCCGCCTCAAAGTTTGAGAAACTTCCGAGGGACGTCGAGACGATCGACTTCAGCGGCTGGCCGCTGATCACCCATCGCTGGCTCGATAGCAATCTGGCCTATGCGATTTGTGAGGCAATCGATGCGCGGCAAAACGTCATCCCGGTGGACGACGACAAGCCGCTGGATATGAGGCCGTTGTGCCGGGCGACGGAATCGGCGCCACTCGATATTCCGCTGCATCCCGGCGCGAAGAGATACTATGAAGAGAAGGAATATTTGTAGCGGAAGCGATTCACTGAACGTGCGCGCGATGTTGTCATGATGAATCAGGTTCGCGGCTGAGCTGGCGTGAGAGCGGCAAGGACAGGAAAGGGTTTGTGTAGGGGCGGGTTTGAAATCCGCCCCTACAAAGAAGTTCGCGGTTGGAATGACCCATAACGTTACATCGCGTAGTACGAGACGCAGTTATCCCAAAGAATTTTCCGCTTGTCGGTTTCGGACAGCGGCAGCCGGAGAAAATGGTTCACCGCTTCGGGATAGCGCGAATCGACGTGCGGGTAGTCGGTGGAAAAAACCAGATTTGCGTTGCCGACCTGCGTGATCACGTTGTTGGCGATGACTTCATCGGGCTCGATCGAAACGACGCAGTGTCGTTTGAAGTATTCGCTGGGCTTCATTTTGAGATCGGGCGCGAAGACGTCGCCGTCGAGCTCCCAGGCCTCATCGAGCCGCCAGAGCAGCCACGGCAGCCAACTGCAATTCGCTTCCAAAAATGCGACGCGTAGCTTTGGATGGCGCGCGAACACGCCGCCGGCGCAGAAGCAGCCAAGCGCGAGCATCTGCTCGAACGGCTGGGCGTACACCCGGCGCAGCATGAAGTTGGGCTCGAGGCGCTCGCCGATCTGATTCTTGCCGGTGCCCGTCGATTCATGAAATCCAAGGGAAAGATTGAGCGCCTCCAAGGCGTCCCACAGCGGGTCGTAATATTCGCTTTGCCACTGGTGATCGACTAACGGATTGGCGCGCAAAAACACGGCGCGGAAGCCGAGATCTTCGGCGCAGCGGCGCGCCTCGCTCACGGCGTCGTCCATGCTGTAGGGCGAGATCATACCCGCGCCGATGAGCCGTTTCGGATCTCGACGGCAAAAATCGTACATCCAATCGTTGTAAGCGCGCGCCATCGCCGCGGCGAACTCGGTATCCAAGCGCTCGTCTACCAGCGCGCGCAAGCCCCGCGTTGGGTAGAGGACGGCGACATCGATGCCCTCGATATCCATCGCTTCGAGTTGAACTTCCGAGGTCCAGCCGCGCGCCGCGTCCTTGCCGAAGATATCCTGCTTTTCTTCGAAGTTTTTGCCCCGCGCCGTGTTGTTCTGCGGCGTGGATTTGCGCGCCCATTCGGTGCCGTCGGGATGAGCGAGACGAAGATCGCGCACATTCTTGCTGGTGATGCCGCGCGGCGCCCGCGATTTGAATCTCGCGTCGATGTACTTTTCCCAAAGGTCGGGCGGCTCCATGATATGCATGTCGCTATCGATGATTTTGAAACCATTTTTTGCCATTGCTCATTTCTCCGAAGTGTAAATGTTAGTCCCGAGTCTTCAGCGTCTAGAGTCTCGAGTTTTGATAACCCGAGACGCGAGACTCTAAACTCCAGACATCATAATCCGTACAGCGCCGCGGCGTTGTCGCGGTAGACTTTGCGTTTTACGTCCTCCGGCAGGTGGGCCGAGTCTTTGGCGACGATGTCCTGGGAGAACGGCCACGTGCTGTCCGGGTGCGGATAGTCCGAGCCCCACATGACGTGACCTTCGCCGAAGAATTGGACGAGATGGAGGCCGACGAAATCGGTTTGAAACGTCGCCCAAACCTGGCGCTTGAAAATTTCGCTGGGCATCGATTTGAGAGGAATCTCCGCGGCCTTTCTACGCTCGAATTGCCGCTTGTAGCGGTAGTCCATTTCCTGCACGACGAAGGGAATCCAGCCGATGGCGGATTCGGCGAGGCAAAATTTAAGCTTGGGATGGCGCTCGAGGGTTCCGAAGTTGAACATGTTGACGAACGGATTGAAGAATGAAGTGGCGCCATTGCTGAGGCCCATGTCGAAGGTGCCTTGGCGCTCGCCGGGCTTGACGGCGTCGATCGTCGCCCTGACGGTGCCACTCTGCGTGCTGCCACCGACGTGATAGGAAACCACGATGCCGGCGTCTTCGGCGGCGTCCCAGAACACGTCCCAAGGTTTCATATTCATTTCAAGGGTCACGTCATTGACGAGAAAATTGGCCTCGCGAAAGCCCAACTTTGCCACCCGCGTGACCTCGTCGCGCGCGGCTTCGGCGTCGACGGAAGAAAGCATGGCGACGGGAAAGAAACGTTTTGGCGCGGTCTTGCCGAATTCCAGGGCCCAATCATTATAGGCTTGGACGCAAGCGTTTCGCAGTTCGGGCTCGCCCACTTGCATGGCGATGATCGGGGGAAACATGAGCGAGGCCTGGACGCCGTCGCGATCCATGTCGGTGAGACGTTTTTCCGAAGTGGTCGGGCGGTGCGCTTCACCGACGCCGCCCCGATCGAGAGCGAGGCGCGTGCGATTGGACTTCGCAAACCAGCGCTCGCCGCGATACTCGGCCCAGGTTTCGCCGTCGCACACCCAGTACTCGCCCTTTTCGCCGCGGTCTTCGACGTGCGGTGCGCGCTCGCGCAAATTGTTCGGCAGCCGTTCCGTCCATAAGTCTCTCGGCAAATACCCCAAATCGATGTGATCGTCGGCGGAAATCATCGTGAAGGTCATTTTTTGGTTCTCCTCCAGGTCGTGCGTAGTCTTTTCTCGGACAATTTTAATTCTAAACGCCAACGAGCTGCTGGTGTCAAGCCGCGCGCCAAGTCGCCGCGCCGACGAATCTAAAGGGACGAGCAGATGCGAGAACAGGCTTCGCGGGACGGTTTTTCAGTTCAAATCCCAGTAGGCAAACCCCATGGCGCAGCCGACGCCGGTGGGGGTGCGGTAGAGCGGCTGGTATTCGATCATCTTGCCCGGGCGATTGGCCGCCGCGGCCGTGACGATCCAGTTGCGTATTTCAGACGTGCCTTCGATTAAGAGAGGCGCGGGCATGGCGGCCATGTAATCCTGGTCGTTGTGTTCGAGCGCACGCATGAAATCCTGATCCAGCTTCTCGTCGATCTTCGTGTGGCTGAGGCCGCCCGAGCCGACGATGACGACCCGTTCCTCTCCGGGTAAACGCTTCAGCACGCGCGCCAACGCGTGTCCGAATGTGGCGCAGCGTTTCGCCGAGGGCGCCGGCGGATAGTACGTGTTGACCATGACCGGAATTACCGCACAGCTTGCGTCCGGGCTCAAGAATTTAAGCACGCGCGCGAAAGCGTGGCCTAGGCCGCCGTCATACCGGGTTTTTTTTGAATAGGACGGGTCGAAGCCTTCATCCATCAGGCTGTTGACCAACGCCTCGCCTATCTTGCTGTGGACGCGATAGGTCGTGCGATTCTCCGACTTGGGTTGGTTCAAATAGCGCAGGCTGACGCTAGCCTCGGCTTCATCGCCCATGTAGATCGTAAAGGGCGGCATGTTGTCATCGACCAAATTCTCGTGCTGGTCGTCACCGACGACCATAATCACGTCGGGGCGTGAAGCTGCGATTGTTTCGCGCAGCTTACCGATCGCCGCCATGCAACTGTTCCACTTTGCCCATCTCACTTCCTGGGTTTCATTTTCCAGGCCCGGTTTGTCGGGCAAGCGTTCGCCTTGCCGATTATTCAACAGATGCCAGTAGTCCGGATTGAGCATCAACTGGGGAGCGTGTGACATGGCTGCGCAAGCGATTAGTTTTGCCATAATTTTCGGTCTCGGGTCTGGAGTTCAGCGTCTCGGGTTTCAGTACTTAGGTCGCAACAACCCAAGACTCGAGACGCTAGACGCAAAACAGCTCTTTACGCGTGAGCGGCTTTCATGTCGGACAGCTCCGGCACGTTCACGTTCAATTTGGACCAGCTTGCGCCGCTGTCTTCGCTGCCGAAAAGATCGCCGCTGCGCTGAGCGGCATACATGCAATCCGCGTTTTCGGGGTCGAACGCAAAGCTCTCGACGAAACTCTTGTTGGCCTTGGAAACCTCGCCGTCGAGCTTGTGCCAGTTCTTGCCGCCGTCGGTCGATTGAATCAGAAACGCTTCGGCCCCGGTTTCGCGCCGGCGCCATTGCCCTGGTTGACCGTTGGCAACCGCGGAATAAATCACGTTGGCTTTTTTCGGATGAATCGCGAGCGGAACGGAGTACTCCTCTTTGAAATCGGCGGCCATCGGCGCCCAGTTTTTGCCGCCATCCTGGCTCGAGTAGAGCGCGCGGCCCGGAGCTTTGCCGGCGCGGCAGTCATGGCCGCCGGTGGCGATGAAGATTTTATCGCTGTCTTCGGGATGGAGCACGATGGTGTGGACGTCGCAGTCGAGGTTTTTATTGAGCAGTTCCCAATTTCTCCCGCCGTCGATGGTCTTGAGCATGTAGCCGACTTGCAAGGCGACGTACATGGTCTGAGGATTTTTCGGATCGATGGTGATGTCCCTGACGTGAGGCTCGACGACGGCTACCGGGTAGGTAATTGTAGAAACCCAGGGGATATTCCAAACCGAATCGAGTCGATCCCAACTCTTCGCGCCGTCCTTGCTGACAAAAACGTCGATGGGCTCGGTGCCGGCGTAGAGCGTATTGGCATCATGCGGATCGAAGCTCAGGCAGCGCACTTTTCCCGGACCGCGCTTGCCGTAACTGGGCTTTTTCCACGTAGCGCCGAAATCTTCGCTTAGCCAAACGCCGTCGCCACGGGTGCCGGCGAAGACCTTATTGGGCGCCGACGGCGATACCGCGACTTCGGGAACTTCCCAATCTTTGAGGCCGTGAGAGGCGACTTTCCAATCGCGTCCGTCGCCGCTCTTGAGTGTCACCACGCCTTCATCGGTGCCGACGTAAAGGATCGAGGCCATAATCGGTTACCTCCCTTAGATAAGAGCTGAAATACTACAGAAGGAGGCAGGCGACAAGGCAATCCTAACGGCAGAAGGTTCAATTCGTTCAAAACGTTCAAATCGTGAGGACATCGAACACTCCGGCCGCTACTCCGCGGCGAATGAGGCGACATGCGCCCAGGCGTGCGTCTCGGCCCACATCATCACTTCAGGCGAGCCGGTGTAGTCGAGCGGGTTCTGAGCGATGACGCCGAACAAACGTTTCTCGTTCCAGCTCCGGTTAAAGACGACCCGGCGTGCTCCGGGCAATGCGGTCTCGACTGCGTCGATGACCCGGTCGGCGGCTTCGGCGCTGCCGGAAACCGATTTCAGCACGTCGCGGCGCAGCGCGAGAATGAAGCCCTGCGTCTCCCCGGGTGTGCTGTTATCGACCTTGGCATAGAGCTCCGGGTTCTTGCCTTCTTCAGCCCAAGTGCTGCGGCTCGGCGACCAAATCTCGGTTGCCTCGAACTCTACGGGCTCCGGCTTTTCCAGATACTCGCCGGTCCATTTGCGGTTGCTGGCCTCGCTCCACGACAAGCGGCCGAACGGCAGCCATTTCGACTGGCCCGGCCGGTTTTGGAAAGAGCGGATCGACGTGGGACGCGGCATAAGATCGATCAGTTTGGTCATCGGCGCGACGATGTGGCGCCAGGTTTCCCAACGGTAGAGCGGCGGCTCCGGACCGGCGAGCAGGCAGGCAATTCGCATATTCGGCCGGTTCCAGGGGAAAACAATCGCGAAGCGGGCGAACGGTCCATCGCCGAACGGCCAGGGAGGCTGCCCGTCAGGCTTTGGGCGAGGGGCGCCGGAATCGGGAGGCTCTTGCCGCGCGAGCCATGGCTCGCCGGTGGCGTCGAAGATTGCGAGCGCCTGATCTGCGATGGCATCGTAAAATTGCTGCGACTTGACCGACTCGCCCGAATCGTATCCGCGCGGGCCGAATTCGAACCAGTCCCCACCGCGCCGGCCGCCATGCGCGTCGCGCGGCGTCAGCCTTCGTCGGTCATAGAAAATGTGGCCGACGTTAATCTTGTCGATGAGCAGGTGTTTCCACGGCCCGTCGGTGAAGCCATCGGGTCCGGTCCGCCCGACTTCGACGACGAAGCTGCCGCCTGCGCTATAGAATTGAACCATCAGGTAGTCGATGCGGCCCGGCATGCGCCGGCGGAAATGGGGGAATGAGCCGGCGAACCCGCGCTCCCGAAGCGCCGGCACAAAGCGGGTCTTCAAAGCACTCATCATTCGCTCACGATGCTCGGTCATATTGGACTAATGGGCCGGACGTCATCTGCACCCACGTTGTCAGTTGAAACAGTTGCACTCAGAGTCGACGCCAAGCACTACGGAGCGCTGCAAGCCAGAGTCGTAGAACCTCAAATGACCGAGGTGGAACCACATCCGCGATGTCGCTGAGGCTAAAATCAAGATCGCTCGCTTCAGACACATGCCGACCACCGACCTTTACTATCTCATCTGCTCCAGCGAGGACGACTTCATCGATACGTCTTCCGTCCGACAAGATTAAAGTCACCGTAGTGGCGCCATAAGATGACTCCGGAAAGGAGTGTGCTTTGGCAGCAAGTTTGTCTGAGATTTTCAGCCTCATAATTAGGATAGCCTAACTGCTGGCCGGAGCCGCGCTCGGAAGACGCAGCGCAGACCAGCTCTTGCGGATATTAATATCAGCAAATGGCGCCGGCAAGAAAAAGGCTCACTAAGACGGTCTTTGCGGAACCGCAAACTTGTGGCATTGAGGTTTGACGCCTGTTCAGAACTGGCTTCGAGATCCGACTCAATATCCCAACTCTTTGTCGACCAAGTTTTGCAGCGGCTCGCCGGCAATGAAGCGGAGCAGGTTCTCCTGGAAAATCGGTAACAGGGGCGCCCATTTCTGGCTCGTAATGCCGGCGATGCGTGGGGTGATGATCACGTGCGGGAGATTCCACAGTTCGGAATCTTCGGGCAGCGGTTGCTTTGGGAAGGCGTCGAGGGCAGCGCCGGCTATCCAGCGCTCCTTGAGCGCAAGCACGAGCAAACTTTCCTCGATGGCGCGGCCGCCGGTGAGATTGATGAGATAGGCGCTTGGCTTCATCAGACGCAATTCATGCTCGCCGATGATGTTGAACGTCAAGGGCACCGAGGCGAGAAGTAGTACCACGAAGTCGGACTGCGAGAGCAGTTTTGGCAGAAGGTCCGGCCCGCCTAGCTCGTCGACGTAGTCAGGTTTCGGGATGGCAGTGCGCTTGGTCGCGATCACGCGCATGCCGAGTGCCTTGGCTTTACGTGCTAGGTCCGAACCCGCGACTCCTAACCCGACGATCCCCAAAGTTTGGCCTTCGATCTCGAACGGCTGGAGTCGCTTCCACTCCTTTGCTCTCTGCGCGTCCATGCACTGCGGCAGTTTCTTCGCGAACGCGAGCATGCATGCGAGAGCGAATTCCGAAAATACTGTGCCGTGAATGCCCTTGGAGCCGGTGACTTGGATGGGTCGCGTCTTTACCTGCGGCGTGAGATAGGTATTGACGCCGCCGCGCGTGACGTGAAGCCAGCGGAGGTTCGGCATCTTCTCGACGAGCGAATCGGGCAGAGGCTCTTCGGTGAAAACGCCTGCCACTTGGCTGAGCCATTCCGGGTTGGTCTCACTGTCGTCGCATTGGCGCAATTCGCAGTTAGGAGCAGCTTGTCGCAGTGACGCCAAGTCTTCAACGGAAAGCTTCACGCGTAGCCATACGCGAGTCATCGCGACTCTCGTATAGCAATGCCCATGAGCTGTCAATCAAACTTTCATTGACGGCAGTCGAATCTACCGTGTTACTAAGCCGACAAATTCGACGTGGAGGCCGACAATCCAAAATCGAAAATTTAAAATCCAAAATCTGAAGCGCCGTCTCATCGAGGCCATTCAGGTCATTACCGGCGAGGGCGTGCTTTCAGGTTCGGGGCATCTGAGCACGCGTATTTCCGGCACGGAAACGTTTCTGATTAACCCGCGCTTCGCCGGCGCGCTCGCCGATGTCAAAGACATCTGCACGGTGGATTTTTCCGGGAAACGCATTGCAGGCAAGGGTCCGATTCCCTCCGAGACGCCGATCCACGCGGCGGTTTACCGGAAGCGGCCCGATGTCGGGAGCGTGATTCACTGCCACGCACGCTATTCGATCCTCGTCGGCTTGCTCGAGTCCGGTCTCGTTCCTTTCAACCGCGAGGCGCGGATCTTCGCCGACGGTGTGCCGGTCTTTCCCGATAGCCGCGGCATCAACGACTTCGCTCTGGCCGAACGAATGGTCGCCAATCTCGGACCGCATTGGGCGACGTTTCTGCGCGGGCACGGGGTTGTCGTCGTTGGTCCCGGTATTGAAGGCGCCTGCATCTCGGCGATTCAACTGGAACGCGCCTGCCAGGATCAGCTTCTAATGATGAGCATTTCCGACGTGAAGCCCATGGAAGACGCGGGTCGCGGACGGAACAATGCGAGATTGGAGAATCCGTATCGAGCTTGGCCGTTTCTTCTCTACAAGCATAAGGTGAAGTCGAGAGCACAGATTCGGGCCGGCATCCGGACGCTCAAAGAAGGCGAGCACTACTGATGCGATTTTCGATCTGGTTTATGGGCAGAATTCGCAGCAGACGGTTACTGGGTTGCGATTCCGAGCTCCTTCCCCCTTCGGCGGGGGAAGGTTGGGATAGGGGTGAAAAAAAAATCACCCCTTCCTTAGTCCTTCCCCGTCGAGGGGAAGGAAATGAGAATCGGAAATCGCGCGATAGCTATCAGCGAGGCCTCTTTGTCATTATACTTGCCCTTGGCTTTTTCGTCCTCGCATCCTTCGCCAAAGTCACGGCACAAGACAGGAAGCTCGACTCCTTTACAATTTCCTATGCGTCGGTGTCGGGAACGCGCGGGCCGCTCTGGATCGCCAAGGACCTGGGGCTTTTCGAAAAGTATGGCCTCGATGGCAATCTCGTTTATATCGCCTCGGGCGTCACGTCGGTCAACGCGCTGCTGGGCGGCAGCGTGGATATCATCGCGGCGTCGGGTTCCTCTGCTATCGGCGCGGCGGCGCGGGGCGCGCCCATCGTCATCATCGCCAGCCTCGGCCATATCGCTTACAAGCTGATCGCGCACCCCTCGATCACAACGGTTCAAGGGCTCAAAGGAAAAATCATCGGATCCAGCCGGATCGGCGCCGGGACCGATTTCGCTCTTCAACGCCTGCTCCCAAAACTTGGATTAATTCCGGGCAAAGACGTGACCCTGCTTCCGACAGGGGTGAGCGAGTCGGACAGACGTTTGTTAATGTTGGTGCAGGGGAAGATCGACGCGACCCTCGGAACTGAAGATAATCTCCTGCAACTCGCGGCTAGGGGCATGAAATTTTCCGTGCTCGCGGATGTTTATGAAGCAGGAGTTTATACGACCGGTAGCGATATCGCGACGAGCCGCCAGCTCGTGAAACAGAAACCGCGGCAGCTCAAGGCTTTCATCATGGCACTCACTGAAGGCACGTACATCGGCCGCACGCAAAAAGAGCAGGCACTGCGCGTGTTCAGAAAGTACTTGAAGATCGAGGATCCCAAGATGCTCGATTCGATGCACAAAAATTACCTGCTCGGATCGATCCCGGAGCGGCCCTTTCCGAAAGAAGAAGCGATTCAAAACGACATCGAAGATCTGAGCCAGACCTACGCCCATCTCAAGGGCCGAAGAGCCGGCGAGTTCCTCGATCTATCCCTGCTCAAGGCTCTCGACGATGAGGGTTTCTTCAAAAAACTCTACGGCAAGTAATCTCCGTTTACAGCGGACCTTCATTGAGCGCGCCTTCCAAACCCCGCATTTTGTATTATGAGCTTCCCGGCCAATGGACTCTGCTCGTCGGCGCTTCGGACGCCGACAACGATTATCTCAGCCTCGAAGTAGCACAGCCCGCAGACTGGTGGTTTCACGCGGACAAAGTTCCGGGCAGCCACGTGATTCTTCGCGCGAAAGCCGATGAAGAGCCGAGCGCCGACACTCTGCGCCAAGCGGCGAGCTGTTGCCGGATATCACAGCAAAGCGCGCATGGCCGGGCATCATTCCAGTTCACTGCACGCGGGCGCGGTACGTCACCAAGCCGCGCGGCGTCAAAACCGGGACCGTCAATGTGAAACACGGCAAAACTTTAAAAGTCCGGCCCGACATCAGTTTCGCAACGCGGAAGCGCTCGGAGAATTGATCAGCACTGTTCTGTTTGGGCTATATCGCGAAACGGACCCATACCGTCATTCCGGCGCATGCCGGAATCCAGGCCTTCTGAAAACGGACTGGACACCAGCCTTGGCCGGTGCGACAAGGCAATTTGTGGGATCTTGATCGAGGTTTTAAGCGTAATTAGAGTCTTCTCCGGCTGACGTGAGCTTCAAGTCTGGAAAATGAAGCAGCCGTGCGTTTATTTATTGGCGAGCAGACGGAACGGCACTTTGTATGTAGGAGTGACTTCGGATCTTGTTCAACGCGTTTGGCAACACAAGAACGACGTTATCGAGGGTTTCACAAAGCGTTACGGGGTGCACACGCTGGTCTGGTATGATTCTTGTGGTAGCATGACGACGGCGATCGCAAGAGAAAAGGCAATCAAGGAATGGAAACGGGCCTGGAAAATTCGATTGATTGAGGAAAAGAATCCCGAGTGGAGAGACCTGTACGAGGAGCTGTTATGAATGGACACCGGCCTTCGCCGGTGTGACGACTAAACAACTTCATTAAACAGCACGTCGAGTACTACGAGGGAAGAAACATGATTTCCGCTGACGAAAACAACTTACTGACGCAAACCGGGCCAAAGACTCCTGCAGGCGAACTCTTGCGCCGCTATTGGCAGCCGGTGGCGCTCGCGGATGAGCTGCCGGCAGGCGGGCCGCCTCGAACGGTCAGGATCATGGGCGAGGAGTTGGTGCTGTTTCGCGACGATCAAGGCAGGCCGGGATTGCTCGGGCTGCACTGCTCGCATCGCGGCACCGATTTGAGCTACGGCCGGATCGAAGACGGCGGTTTGCGGTGTCTCTATCACGGTTGGCTGTACGATATTTCCGGCTGCGTGCTCGAACAGCCGGGTGAGCCTGGCGGCGGCGCCCATCGCGGCGAGGTCCGTCATCGCGCGCATCCTTGCCGCGAGTCGGGCGGAATTATTTTTACCTACATGGGACCCGGTGAGCCGCCGTTGTTGCCGAATTACGAATTTCTCAACGTCCCGGTGAACCAGCGATGCGTAACCAAGGCCCTATACCGGTGCAACTATTTGCAGGGCAATGAAGGCAATATCGATCCGGTGCATCTGTCGTTCTTGCATCAGTATCTCTCCGAGGCAAAGCCGCCGCTCCAGCGCGTTGTGCCCGGCAGCGAAGCAACCGACAATACACTGCTGAAAAAAGACATCGCGCCGACGATCGACATCGAGCTCACCGACTTTGGCTTGCGCATTTATTCTTCCCGCGAAAGCGAGCCGGGTAAGTGCTATCTGCGGATTACTAACTTTGTCATGCCCAATCTGAGTGCTTTCGGCGGCTCCACCGTGGGTGAAGGCTATGCGGTGCATTGGCATGTGCCGATCGACGACGTTTCCCATTGGAAATACATCTTCATGTTCAGCCGCGAGCGGCCGCTCCCCGAGGAGTTGATTCAAAAGAACCGCGCGGACTTGACGCCCGACTACCAGTTGGCTCGCAAGGGCAGCAATCGCTACCAACAGGATCGCGATTCGATGGCGACGAAGAGCTTTACTGGCATGGGCTTCAACTTTCAGGCACACGACGCGTTTGCGACCGAGAGCCAGGGCGCGATCCAAGACCGTACCCAAGAGCACCTGGTCACGTCGGACAAGGCGATCGTCGGCGCGCGCAAGTTGCTGCTGAAGGCCATCGCGGATCTGGAAGAAGGACGCGACCCGCAGCATGTCGTGCGCAATCCCAAGTCGAACAGCTTTTTCCATCTGCAAGTTTTGTCCGAGGTCATTCCGGTCTCGGCGGATGTTCGGCAACACACCCGCGAGCGCATCAAAGCGATCGAACAGCGGTACGGCCAATAATTCCGCGCCAGGTTTATGGAAGAAAAAGAGGAGTAAAATGATTCGGTATTTGTTTGTTCTAATCGCGTTAGTATTGGCCTATCCGACATATACCGCTGCGCAGGATCGCTATGTGATCGCCTATGCCGGCTTCGCCGGCTTTCAGTCACCGCTCTGGGCAACTAAGGAGCTCGGCTTTCTCAACAAGTACGGCGTCAGCGCCGATTTGGTGTTGACGCCCGGTTCGACACGCCAGATCCAAGCCTTGCTCGGCAATAGCGCGCACTTGGCTCAGGTCGACGCGGTCACTACCATCAACGCCATCGCTCAGGGTGCCGATCTGGTGATGATCTCGGGCTCGCTCAATACGTTTCCCTTCAGCTTCGTTGCGCAAAAAGAGATCCGCAAGCCCGAGGATCTCAACGGCAAGAAGATCGGTATCGTCGGGTTCGGCGGCGCCAATGAATTGGCGATCTTGCTCGCGCTCAAGGAGTGGAACGTGCCGCGCCAAAGCGTGACGATTCTTCAGGCCGGCGGTGCTTCGCAACGGCTGGTCGGCATGAGCGCCAAAGTGCTCGACGCCACCGTGCTCGCTCAGCCTGAGCTCGGCGAAGCGCAGCGCATGGGCATGAACGTGCTCGCGCACATGCGTGACATGAAGACCGCGGCGTTCCCGATGAACGCTATGGTGGTGCGCCGGTCTTTCTTGCAGCAACATCGCGATGCCGTGAAGCGCTACCAGCAAGCTTACGCAGAAGCGACCTATCAATTGCTCAACAGTAAGGAAAAAGCTACCGCGGTCCTAACCAAATGGCTCCAACAGAAAAACCCGAAGGCTATCGAGGAAACTTACCAGTACATCGCGACGAGTTTTTCGTTCCCGACGCGGATCGCGCCGCAGGGTTTGCGCAACACCTTGGAGATGGTTTCGCAGAAAAATCCGAAGGTCGACACAAACCTGTCCAAATATCTAGATGAAAGCACGCTCGATGAACTGGAAAAAGAGGGATTCTTTAGGCGGATCGCCGGTAAATGATTTGCGTTCAAGACGTTCAAGCAGTTCAACCGCTGCGCTCCGTTCAAGCTCCCTCCTGTTCAAGCCGGGGATCATTTGAACGTTTTGAACGATTGGAACGTTTTGAACCAAGCCGACTAAAGGGAGGCCTATGTTAACCCGGATTCAACATTTTGCCATCGTCAGTGAAAACTTCGTCCGCGAAGCCAAGTTCCACGAATCCGTATTCGGCATGACGCGATCGAAGCCGGGCTCCGAAGAGGAGCAGAAGGCGATCCGCACCAATTACGCGGTCAGCATCAGCGACGGCTACGTCGGCGTCACCATGATCGGCAGGAAGCCGGGTTACATTCCGGGGCTGCACCACTTCGGCGTCGATGTCGACGACGTCGACGAAGCGATCGCGCGCATTAAAAAGAACTATCCTGAAGTTGCGGTGCTCAAGCGGCCGTCGAACCGGCCATTTGCAACCTACGGCGCGCACGACCCCGAAGGCAACTATTTCGATCTGACCCAGGAGGGCATGTCGAACCGGCGCGACGTTTATGTCGAGCGGCAACGCGAGCATCCCCGGCGCGTTCACCACCTCAAGTTGCGCGTCATGAACGCTCCCGCCATCGCGGCGTTTTACCGGGACATGTTGGATTTGCGCGAAGCCGACAAGGCGCTGGAGGATCCCAATTTTTATCTCACGGACGGCAGGATGACCTTGATCATTGCGCCGTGGAAGATGAGCGACTTTGAGGGCGCGGGCATCGACCGGCCCGGCCTGGAGCACGTCGGCTTTCAAGTCGAGAGCGTGGAGGCCGTCAAGAAAGAGCTGGCCGCGTTGCGCGAAGCCGACTCGGAAATGCGCGAGCGCATCATCGCCGAGCCGAGCGAGGGAGAGCGCAGGGTTGCGCTGATCGCGTCGTGCCGCCACGGCCGGCACCAGATTTCCAGCCCTGACGGCATCTTCGTCGATCTCACCGAAGAATAGCAATCCGCTCGGCTTGGCGCCGAGCGTCGTTCCGAGCCCGCTCGCTGCCCATCCAGGCGCATAGTTTGAGGCCCGCGATGCGCCGGTATTCATTGCCTTCGATCGCCACACTTTTTCATTGCGCCGATCTCAGCCGGGCGCATATACTTATGCGAATTTTCGCGGCGGAGGGAGATCGTGGGATTTTCACTCTTGTGCTGGAACATCGAAAAATTCAATGACAGCAAGCCGGAACGAATTCAGGCCGTCGCCGACGCCATCCGCGCCCACGATCCCGACGTCATAGGCATTCTCGAGTTTCTTGCCAAGGACGCTGCGCGCCGCCTGGTGCGGGATTTTTTCCCCGACTACGACTTCGCGTTTACCGATTCGAAGATGGCGATCGAAATCCTGGTCGGCTGGCGCCGCGGCAGGTTCGCACAGGTGCTTTATACGCAACGGCGCGAGCTCCAGGCAGGAAGCGAGAATCTTCGGCCCGGCGGACTTTTGTGCGTCAGGCAGAAAAACTCCCAGCAGTTTAACAACATGCTTTTTCTGCACACCGACAGCGGCGTCACGGCGAAGGAATACAAAACCCGGCGCACGATGTTCGGGAAAATCTTCAGTCTCAACAAGGTGCTCCAAACGCTGCACGAGCAGGAAGGCAAATCGCGCTTCATCGCGCTCGGCGATCTCAACACCATGGGCCGTGTGAAAGCTCCCCGAGTGACGCCGGTCACCGAGACCGAGGAAATCGCGCAGCTTGTGATTGCCGCCGGCGAAGCCAATATGCAACTACTCGAGAAGTCCGCGCCCAAGACCTGGAGCAGCCCGACCGGATCGAAAAAAGGCAATCTCGATCATGTCGCTCGCGAGCAAGGATCTGGCATTCAAAACTCAAGAAACCGTCGACGGACAGCCGGTCAAAGTCCTGGTCGACGGCTGGGTCAACAAGACGGGCAACGCTCGGCGTTCGTTCATCGAGAATATTTCGGACCACTCGATGCTGTTTGTAGAAATCGTATAAGCGAGCGTGAAATGGAGTGCGGAGCGGCGAAGAGACGCGCGCTATTTTCTTGAAGTATTCAGAAAGTCGCCGATCGATCGACTGCCCGGCGAGCGGCGTTGCGATGCTCGAGGTTTCTCTGAGTTGACCGACCGGGCCGCGCTTCAGAGAGCGTTGCAGCCAGGCGCGCAGGTTTTACGCCTGCATCCACGTGACTTCGTAAACCCTGATGGCCTGATCGAAGCCTTTCAATGTCACTTCTCCTAAGTCCGCTAACGGCGACTGTGTATCCGACCATTGGTTTTGCACTACCTGATCAACCAGTATCCGGGTGGGTTCCGCGTGCGCGCAAAGCCGGGCCGCCAATTGGACTGTCTGGCCAAAAAGGTCGCCATGTTCCTCAATAGGCTCACCGGCGCTCAGACCAATGCGCAAAAACAGCGGCGTTTCCGAGTGTTCCTGATTATATGCGGCAAACGCCTTCTGGATCGTGATCGCACACTCCACCGCGTCCGGGACCGAGGCAAAGGAAGCCATGATTCCATCGCCCGTGTGCTTGATCTCACGCCCGCGATGCGCGTTCAGAGAATTCCGCGTCAGAGCATTGTGCACATGAAGCAAATGTAGAGCCTTGGCGTCGCCATACAGCGTGGTCAT
Organism: uncultured delta proteobacterium; assembly: GCA_963745035.1. Lineage (GTDB taxonomy): Bacteria > Desulfobacterota > Binatia > UBA9968 > UBA9968 > DP-20. Next base: position 129,747 of record CAVUVW010000016.1, read on the forward strand.
CAAGGTCGAATCTTTCAGATCTGTGAACATGATGGCGCGGAACCCCGAATCGATAGGAATCTCTTCTGATTTTGCTGGAGACGCTGGCGGCGGATCCTTGATCCTGCCCAAAAACGCATCCACCACGGCGGGATCGACCTCAAGAACTTCGTTGGGAATTGAGCCGTGAGCTTCGTCGTGAGCGTGCTCAATAGCTTGTCGGTTCGGTGCCTCGACGAGGCAAAACGCGGTAGAGCGCATCTCATCGAACCAATAGGTCAGAAACTTGACCTGATATCTATCCTGCAGCGCCAGATCCTTCTGGTGCGCATCTGCGATGGCGTGTCGAGTGGCGCCTTCAATGTAATGGCGATCCATGTAGACGGGCATTTTTTATTCTCTTTCGTTAAAGAGCGCGACACGAAGTCACAAACATGTTTCACTTAGTTTCAAATGGTATCCCTGTCGTTCGCGATATATCCAGTAAATCATCGACTACGGGCTGCAACAACGGAATGCCTTCTTTGCTGCGGATGGCTTCCGCTGCGCGCTCCGGGTCGCCGGGGATGAGGGGGCCGTTGGTTCCGGGCGCGGGTTTGGTGTTGCGAAAAACGTGAATCCATTCGTCAATTTGTTTCTTGAATTCGTCTTTGTCGATGAACCCGTCGATTTGCAGGGCGCCGAAGAAGTGGCCGATGCCTTTGCCGACGCTGCGCTCGGGGATTTCCTGTCTGAGCGCGAAGGGCGGCGCAAAGGGTCCCCAGTTGGCGCCGCTTAGCACGCAGCAGAGAATGTCCACCATCGATGCCAAACCGTAACCCTTGTGGCCGCCCATCTCGTACTCTGAGCCGAGCGGCAATTGCGCGCCGCCGTCGATCATATCTTGCGGATTGGTGGTGTCACGGCCTTCTTTGTCGACGATCCAGCCTTTGGGAACCGGTGCTTTTTTGCGCAGCGCGATTTCGATTTTGCCGTAGGCGACGGCGCTGGTCGCCATGTCGATCACGATCGGCGGCTCCTTGTAACCGGGAAACGCGATGGCGATAGGATTGGTTCCGAGCATTCGCTCGGCGCCCCAGAGCGGTACCACGAGTTTGGTTGTATTCGTCATCGCCCAGCCGATGAGATCTCTTTCGAGCGCTTGCAAGGGATAATAGCCGGCGATGCCGAAATGGTTGGTATTGCACACGCTCACCCAGCCCGAGCCATGCTGCTCGGCCTTGTCCATAGCGATTTCGTTGGCTTTGGGCCCGACGACTAGACCCAGACCGTTGTCGCCGTCGACAGTAGCGACGCTCGACTTTTCGCGGATAGTTTTGACTTTCGGCTTCGGATTGATGCGTCCCAGTTCCAACATCTCGAAATAAGTGTGGAGCCGCGCGACGCCGTGGGAGTCTATGCCGCGCAGATCGCTTTTCAGTAAAACATCGGCCGCGAGCTTGGCGTCACCGTCCGGAACGTCAAAGTGCCGGAATACCGCGGTCGTGAACTGACGCAGATGTTCAACGGGAAAAATAGCGGACGATGCTTCGCCGACGGCTTCGCTCATTTCGAAGTCACCTAACTACGGGGCGGGAGGGGTTGTCAACGCGTCCGCGGCTGTATTCGGCAGCAGAAACTGCAACAGCAAGGTTTGCTGAAAAGCATTGTAATTGTCGTCGGAAACCATGAAGATCGTCGTTCCCTTGGGCGACTGCTGAACGGCGATCCCTTCGAAATTTTCCACCGCAAGGGGCTGCTGCAATCGCAGTAATTCCTTGCCGACGATTTTGACCCCCGGCTTAAGGCTGCTCGCCGGGACCAGAGTCACTCGCGTGGAGAGGATACCAAACAGCACATAGCGGCGCTCCAGAACCAGGAGATCGCCGTCGTCGAGCACGGCACAATCGGTGACGCGAAAACCGTCGGCGGGAAGATAAGACAGCTCGGCCCACTGGCCGTTGTCCATGAGCCAGCCTCTGGCGCTTCCATCGGAATTTTTGAAGTTTTCGGTCAAGGCGAGCAGCCGGCCGTCGGGAAGCTCCGCGAGCGCTTCGATGCCGCCGTTGCGCGGCGCGCGCGCGGCGGTCGGCGGGATCGGCTCGGCTCTGGGAATGGATTGAAAGGTCGCCGGCGGCGGGGAATAACGCCAGATCCGGTGCGCGCCTTCGAAGCCGACCAGGAAGGAGCCATCTTTTGCGCGCGCCAGAGCCTCGGCGTCCCGCAAACTTCCGCTCACCGGCCTTTTCGTCGGCGCCAGCATCGGCGCAATCCGCCAGTCGGTAAGACTCGACAGGGCGCCGTCTGAATCCATCGACATAGTCGCCGACAGCCAGTAGCCGCGATCGGAAATCGCGTAAAGTTTGCCGTCGGCTCCGACCGATAGACCCGAAAGACCGCCGAAGCGATGATCCTTGGAGCGCAAATGAAAAGCGCTCAGGAGGCGAAGCGCGCCGAAGCTTTTGCGCTCAGGACGTTGGGAATCAACTTCGATGGGCTCCAATATTACCGATAGATCATCCGCACTCCTTGGCTGAGCTGCCGCGGAATAAGACAAAAAAATTGACGACACCGTCGCGGCGGTGAGCAGGCACACAAAGCCGTGTACGGGGTTTTTCGGCATGATTGGGAAGAATCGCATCGAACGTGTTGATGCTCAAGCGCGCGAGATCCGGCGCTGGTTCAAGTTTTCTCGGGCGCAGAAACATTCCCGATTTGTGAGGCTGTTTCAGAATGTCATTCCGGGCCTCATACGCTCAGCGCAACTCTGCTAGAAATCTTTCGTTCGCGGTATCAGGACCCGATGCGGTCTAACTTGACAGGCAGGTGAGCGCGTTATACGGGAGGGATGTCTTTGACGGCAACTTTCTATTCGAAGGGCATACACCTGAAATCACCGCCCATTGAAACGAGGTGCTGAGTTGAGCTCAAGCGCACGCGATTTCTCCGTGGTTGGAACCTCCGTTCGGCGCGTCGACGGCGGTGACAAAGTCACTGGCCGGGCGAAGTATGCCGGCGATTTGCTCATACCCGGGATGATCGAAGGAAAGTTTCTGCGCAGTCCCTACGCCCACGCGCGCATCCACGCGATCGACACCCGCGAGGCCGAGTCTCTGCCCGGCGTTGTGGCCGTTCTCACCAGAGAAGATTTCACCGAGATCAGTCCCTATATCGGCCGAGGTAAAAACAAGGATCAGCCGATCATTGCGCTCGAGCGCGCCATCTACGCCGGCCAGCCCGTGGCGGCGGTTGCGGCCCTCGACCGAGCCACGGCCGAAGAAGCGCTGAATAAGATTCACGTCGACTACGAGGAACTGCCGGCGGTTATCCATGTTGACGAGGCCATCGCGGACGGCGCGCCGCGGCTGCACGATTTCGCCGAGCGAAACATCTGCGCTACGGCCGAGTTGGTCAAGGGCGATGTCGAGAAAGGATTCGCGCAAGCCGACGAGATCTTCGAAGACAGCTTCGAATTTCCCATGATCTATCACTACTCGATGGAGCCGCACACGGCGATCGCACAGGTCGATAGCGACGGCATCCAAATCTGGACCTCGACGGGGCATCCCTTCGGCGTGCGCCAGGAGGTCGCCGAAATCTTTCATGTGCCGCTCTCCAAGGTGCGCGTGCAAGTGAACTTTGTCGGCGGCGCTTACGGCAGCAAGTCCGGGGGAAAGATCGAACCGCTGGTGGCCGCGCTGGCGCGCAAAGCACAAGAGCGGCCCGTGCGCGTCGTGCAGACTTTCTCCGAGGCGATGGCGACCTGCCGGCGCCACGCGATCCAATGCAAGCTCAAGACGGGCGTCAAGAAGGACGGTACGTTGGTGGCCAAGCAGGCCGAAATCTATCTCAACACCGGCGCCTACGCCGAGACCGGTCCAATCGTCACCGGCCGAACGTTGACGCGCATCCTCGGCCCGTATCGTTACCCCAACCTCAAAATCAATTCCTACTGCGTTTACACCAACACGGTTTCCGCCGCCTCGTTTCGGTCGATCGGCGGGCCGCAGACCGCCTGGGCGACGGAATCGCAGATGGACATCATCGCGCAGAAGCTCGGCATGGACCCGGTCGAGCTGCGTCGAAAAAATTTGGTCAACAAAGGCGAAGAGATCCGGCCGAAGTACAAACCGCTCGATGCCGATCTCGCCAAGGGATTCAAGCTCGTGGTCGACAAACTCGGTTGGGACGGACCGACTTCGCGCCAGGGGCATGGGCGCGGCGTCGGCTTCGGCACCACCGATCCCGGCGCGCCGCTCGCCTCGACTTCGACGGTTCACGTTCTCTCGGACGGGAGCGTGGTTTTCTTGTGCGGCACCGTGGAGCTCGGCCAGGGCGCGAAAACGATCATGAGCCAGATCGTCGCCGAGGAATTGCGCGTGCCGCTCGAGCGGGTGACGATCCGGCCCATCGACACGGCGTTCACGCCGTTCGATCGCTCGACGGGATCGAGCCGCTCGACGACGGTAATGGGAAAGGCCGTCGAGCTGGCGGGAAGCGACGCGCGCCGGCAGATCGTCGAGCTGGCCGCCGAGCATTTCGAATGTCCCGAAGAGGCAATCACTTTGAAGAACGGCGAAGCGATCGCCGGCGGCAAGCGCATTACTTACGGCGAGCTGATTCACAAGCACTTTGCGATGCAGGGCGGCGAGCTGGTTGGGACCGGCTACGCCCACAGCGGTATGGCGCCAACGCCTGCGAATCCGCTCTTCTGGGAGATCGGCATCGGTGCGGTGGAAGTCTCGGTGGACCGGGAAACCGGCAAGGTGCGCGTGGAAAAGTATGTGACGGCGGCCGATGCCGGTAAGGCGCTCCATCCAATCCAGTGCGAAGGACAGGACGAAGGCTCGGCGATGATGGGGTTCGGCCATACGTTCTATGAGACCTACCATTTTGACGGCGGGCAAATCATCAATTCAACTTTGATCGATTACAAAGTGCCGACATTCGACGACGTGCCGGAAGAATTCGAATCAATTTTGATCGAGGATGGCAACGGTCCCGGACCGTATGGATCCAAGGGGTTGGGGGAGGGCGGCATTATTCCGGTCGCGCCCGCGGTGGCCAATGCGGTCGCTTGGAGCACTGGCGCGCGGGTCAAGTCGCTGCCTTTAACGCCGGAGAAAGTTTGGCGCGCTCTCAAGGAGGTTTCCGATGAAACCAAATAGAATGCTACCAGTTGCTGTCCTTACCGGCTTGTTGACGGGTCTTTCTTTTTCCTCCGGGTTTGCGCAGGCGCCTTTCTACGCAGGGAAGACTATCACGATCATTCGCGGCAGCGCTCCCGGCGGCGTCGGCGAGATGCGCACCAGGGCGGTGGCGAACTATCTCAAGAAGCATGTGCCGGGAAATCCCACTGTGGTGATCGAGTTCATGCCGGGAGCTGGCGGCACCAAGGCCGCTAACCATCTTTATCGCGGCGGCGCGCGCGCCGACGGCCTGGTCATCGGCAGCGCGCCGAGCGGCATGGTGTCGTCGGCGATTTTGGGCGAAGCCGGAGTGCAATACGATCTCGACAAGTTCATCTATCTGGGATCGCCGAACAGCGAATCGCACTATGTGTTTTTCACCAATCGGAAACTCGGTCTCGGGAGCATGGAAAAATTGCGGGCCCATTCGGGATTGCGCATCGGCGCGCAAACGGTTGGTCATCCGATTTACCTTACCGGCCGGCTGTTCGCTCTGATACTCGGCTTGAAGGAGCCCAAGTTCGTCGTCGGCTACTCTTCTCCGGAGCTCGATGTCGCGATGCTGAGCGGCGAGTTGGATGCCACGCCGGGCGTCGCCAGCAGTGTGGTAAAGCAGAACCCCGAGTTTCTGGACAAGGGCTTGATGGATTTCCACTCCATCGTCGAGATTCCTCGCGGCGACAAACACCCCCGCTTTGCCCAGCTGCCGGAACTGGATAGCTTCGTGAAGTCGGACAAGGAACGCAAGCTCCTGGCACTCCATCGTACCTTCAGGCTCGCCGGCTCGCCGTTCATTTTGCCTCCCGGCACTCCCAAAGACCGCGCCGACATTTTGCGCGAGGCCATGCGGAAAATTTATGCCGATCGGGAATTTCTCGCCGAGTATCTGAAATTGACCGGCGAAGAGGCATCCCCTCTTACCCCCGACGCCAATGACAAGGCCATCAAAGAACTGCCGCGCGATCCCGAAATCATCGAGTTCTACAAACTGCTCGGCGGTAATCAGCCGCTGCCAGCGCGCTGAGACGCTGTGGCACAGTGAGTCACAAGAAGAAAAAATTTGAAGCACGAAATCCGAAATCCGAAACAACGTCGAAATGACCAAAACAAGAGAAAACAGGCTTCCCGCAGATTGAATGTTTTGGATTTTCCCATTTTGGGATTACTGTTCTGAGTTTGTTTCGGATTTCGATATTCGGATTTCGAAATTTTTTCGGGATCTTGCTGAGCGAAGGAGGAAATGTGAAGCCGGAAAAGGCGCAATTGGTTATCCAGGGTCTCAAGGAGGCCGGCGTTGATTTCGCCGCCGGCGTGCCTGATGCGCAGTTCATCGAAGTCTATAAAATGCTCGCGGAAGACCGCGACATCCACTATGTCGGCGCAGCCAATGAAGCCGAGGCGACGGGCATCGGGTTCGGCGCCTGGTTCGGCGGCAAAAAACCCGCGCTGATCCTCGCCACATCCGGGTTGCTCGTGGCGACCTATCATCTCGCGCGCATCAACCTGCTTCACGAGGTGCCGGTTTTGATCGTGATCCCTTACCGTGGCGACATCGGCGATCCGCGCTGGATGGGACTTTACAAGAAAACAACCGAGCCCGGTCTCAACGCCATGGATATTCCCTATCGCATCGTCAGCCGCTCGCCGGATATTGTTCGCACCATAAAGGAATGCAACGAGAGCGCGCGCGCCTGGCTCAAGCCGGTCGCCGTGCTGCTCAACGAGGAGGCTCTATGGTAAGCCGGTTCACCCTGCTCAAAGAACTTTCGGCCATCGTTCCTGATGAGGTGTTGGTGCTGACGAGCATCGGCAACAACAGCGGCTTTTGGGGCCAGCTCAAAGAGCGCGAAGCGAACTTGTTTCATCTGACCATGGGCATGTGCTCATCGACGGCGCTCGGGTTGGCGCTCGCGCTGCCCAATCGAAAAATCGTCGCGGTCGACTCCGACGGCAATCTGCTCTTGAATCTGGGAGTGCTCGGCACCATCGCCAATGAAGCGCCGAAAAATTTGACCATCGTCGTCATGGACAACGGCAATTACCTCGGCAGCCACAAACACGCGCCCGGCATGCCCACTGCGACGAGCGGCAAAATGGATCTGGAAGCCGTCGCCAAAGCGTGCGGGATCAGCGGTGCCAGCACCGTCGAGGATGCGGCAGCGTTTCGGGATAAGATTCAAGTTGCGCTCGGCAGCGCCGGGCCGCATTTTATCCGGGCGCGCATCGAAGCGCTCGACCAGGACGCGCCGAAGAAAACCAAGCGCGTCCCGGACCCGCGCGAAAACAAATACCAGTTCGCGAGCTACGTGCAAAAAACCGAGGGCGTAGAAATTCTGGGAAGCGGACTCGGCGGCGGATGAGATGGGTTTTGCCCGGAATTCCACAGCGAGCAGGACAATCATTTTGAAAGGATAAGCGATGCAAATTCCGTCGACCGCCCGCACATGCGGAGGTTTCGTATTGGCAACTCTTCTCTGCATTCATGCTTATTCAGCAGCTTATGCTCAGTCGCGTTCCAAGTTTGCGTACTCGTCGGTGGGATCGATGGCGACCGCCGTATGGATGGCCAAAGAGAGCGGCGCGTTTGAAAAGTACGGACTTCAAACCGATATCATCTTCATCTCCTCGGGCCCTGTCGTCGTGCAGGCATTGATCGGCGGCGATCTGCTCGGTGGAAGCGCAGCCAGCAACGCGGTGATCAATGCGATCTTAAATGGCGCGCCAATCATCGCCGTGGGCGGCACGGCTAACCGACCCTATCACCGGCTTTTTGTTCAGCCGGAAATCAACCGCCTCGAAGATCTTAAGGGGAAAACCCTCGGCGTCACCCGGTTCGGCTCGATCACGGACAATTTGACTCGAATACTCTTGCGCAAGCACGGCCTTGAAAATGCAGTGACTGTGCGCCAGATGGGGGGAACGCTGGAAGTCGCTGCAGCATTTCAGAATCGGCAGATCGCCGGCGCCGTGACCGGAGAGCTGCGTGGGCCGGCTCTGACAGTGCCGAAGATCCTAGTTAGGCTTATCGATATGGGGATTCCCTATTCGATGAACATGATCGCCGTATCGCGCGATTTGTTGAAGCGCAATCCGGAAACCGTCGAGGGAATCGTGCGAGCCTACGCCGAAGGTGTGGCGTTCATGAATCACAATAAAGAACGAGCTTTAAAAATCATCGCCAAATATGCGCACCTCGCAGACGCCAAGCAGGTCGAAGATCACTATCGCGATTCGGTCACTTATCTCGACCGCATCCCGCGCGCCGAGCCGGAGGCCGTGCAAACGATCTTGGAGTTCATGGGCAAAAAAGGCGTTCCATCGGAAACTTTCCAGGACAATTCGATTGTCGACAAGCTCAGCCGGGAAGGTTTCTTCGACAGACTCTACAAGAAGTCTTAGCTGCAGACCTTCGAGCGGCAACGAAATGGATTCCAATTAGAGGAACAAGGTAATGAAGCAAGTGATCACGCGCCCTTTGAGAGAAGATAAAGACGGCATCGAGGGCTACATAGCCCATCCGGAGCGCGCCGAGAAAGGTCCGGGTCTATTGCTGATCCATCAACATTCGGGTCTCACGGGTTACTTGAAAACAGCGGCCTACAAGTTTGCCCAGCTCGGTTACACGACGGTGATACCAAATTTGTATCACATGCTCGGCTACCCGGCGGAGCAGCACATCGACAAAGGCACCGAGATTCAGAACAAGACGCCGGACCCTGAATTCGTGCGAGTCATTGATCGCGGCTGGCGCTACTGTCTCTCGCGCAAGGACGTGGACGGCTCGCGCATTGGCGTGGTCGGCTACTGCATGGGCGGGCGCCTCGGCATTCACTTCGTCGCCGCGACTCCCGCCGTGCGCGCGTTTGTCGCTTATTATCCATCGGTGCGCGATGAGGAGCCGACGAAGATACGGCCGCGCCATCCGAATGACGCGGCGCGCGAGATCAAATGCCCGTCGATGATTCTTTTCGGCGGACAGGATCGAACCAGCACTTTTCCGATTCAGCAGCAGGTGATGGAAAGCTTCCATGCGAATGGCCAGCCGTTAGAGTGGCATCGGTTTCATTTCGGAAATCACGGTTTCGCGTCGACCGAATCAGATGGCTATCAGCCGTATCTCGCCGATCTCGTTTGGCCGTTGGTGACGGAGTTTTTACGACGAGAGTTGGTCGAGCCGGCGATGTAGTACGGAGCTGATCGACTGTGGTAGTGTCCGAGATATGTGTCGATCGCTAGGCGGAGGGAGCGGATTGATGAGAAAGGCCGTTCTCCTGGGATTGGTTTGCTATGGGTTGATGTCTGCACCGCTATGGGCGGCGACGCCCCAGCCGCGGGTGCGAATCGCCTATGCTTCGATCAGCTCCATCTTCGCCGGACTCTGGGTCGCCAAAGAAACCGGCGCGTTTGAGAAATACGGAGTTCGCGGCGAGTTGCTTTACATCGGCGCCGGGCAGCGTTGCGGTGCAAGCGATGATGGGCGGAGAAGTTGAAGTCGTCGCCGGCGCAGGCAATGCGGTGATTGCGGCAACCTTGCAAGGCGCGCCGTTGGTCTCCGTGGGATCGGTGGTCAACGTGCCGGCCATGACGTTATGGGTGCAGCCGGAGATCAAGAGGCCTGAGCAGTTGCAGGGTAAGGTGCTGGGAATTTCACGCCATGGTTCGGCGACGCATTATTTGACTTTGATCGCTTTAGAAAAACTCGGCTTGAAAGACAAGGTCAAGCTGCAAGCTCTTGGCGGTGCGCCTGAAACCGATGCATCGTTTCGCGCCGGGCTGATCGCCGGCGCGGTGCGCTCGGTAAAGCCCGATCGCAAGGCGCATGGTTTGGCGGATCTTGCCGAGCTCAATATTCCATTTCCGATGGATCTTTTCGCGGTGAACCGGGAATATTACAAGCACTCGGGCAGAGTCGTCGAAGGGATGCTCAAAGCTTATAGCGACGGCGTCGCAACCATTAAAAAGCGCAAAGATGTAGCTGTCGATGTGATCCGAAAATATCTACGTAAAAGCGATGTGGAAGACTCTTACGAATACGCGTTTCGTTATCTTGAACGAGTACCGAGGGTGGATCACGGGAGCATCCAAACCGTCTTGGCAATGGAAAACAAGTCGGATATCGCAGCGAGCAGATTTTATGATAACACGATAATCGACCGGTTGGTTCAAGAAGGGTTTTTCGACAATCTTTATAAGTGAAGGAGAGCGACTATGCAGGTAGCCGAATGGCGTAAGGCGATTGGCGAGATGGTGCGCGATCACATGCGTTCGCCGGAGCTGGAGCATTACTTTTCGGTAAAGATGAACAAGCCGCGGGCGCAAATGATGATCACGCAGCTGGGCCTCTACATCCGCCACCGGCGCGACTGCTGGGCTCTGGTCTCGGCGAATTGCCCCGTCATGGGGGTCAAGCAAGCTATTCTGCAGCACGAGTACGGCGAAGTGATCAAGGATCAATTTTCGGACTACGGCCACCTGCACCTGATCATCAAGCAGGCCGAAAAGCTCGGCATGACGCCGAAGGAAGTTATCGACACCAAGCCGATCACGACCACGACGGCGACTTTGTATGCCTGGGCTTGGCTGACGCACGCGAAAAGCTGGATCGAAGGTTTGTCGGCTCTTACAGTCACGGAATGGACCAACGACGACCGGTTGCTGAAAGACATCGGCGGCGGGCACTCCACGCGCATGGGCAAGCGGTGGACGGAGGACATGGGGATCGCCTGGCGCGATATGCCGAACTTCGTCGCCCACTCGCAGGCCGATGAAGAGCATAGCGATATGTTTCTGCCGTTTTTGGAAGAGTACGCCACGGGAGAAAAAGAACGGCTGGCCCTGGATGCCGTAAAAGAGTCGCTCGATCTGTTCGCGCTTTATCGCGATGGCGTGGCGCGCGCGATGGAAAAGATTCCGTTGAATTGAATCGTGTCTTTTCCTCTCCCCCTGGGAGAGGATTGAGGTGAGGGTGTCATTCGCAGGTTTGCCCTCACCCTTCCCTCTCGCAGAGGGAGAGGGTACGAAATCGGAAGTGACGATATTAACAAAAACTCTGAGCTAACAAGGAGGAAGAACATGGAAAAACCACGAATTAGACACATCGCAATCAACGTCGAAGATCTCGACAAGACCGCGGAATACTACAAAAGAGTTTTTGGCATGGAAGAAAAACATCGCCGCCCTGGGGGAACGATTTATCTATCCGACGGCCATCTCGATCTCGCTCTTATCCATACCGAGAAATATCCCTGGGGGATCCACCACTTTGGCTTCAAGGTCGATAGCGTCCAAGAAATCGAGAAAATTGCCGATACGAAAGCCGAGGACAACACCTACGGCGCCATTGCGGAAAGCTGGATCAAAGACGTCGAAGGTAACCGCGTCGATATCTCCGAGCACGGCTGGCCGATCTAGCAGCCTGCTGAAAAAGACTCATATGCTTCGTTGCGCTTAATCGCCTCGCGTCAACGTACTGCCGATGTACGCCTCCGCTCGTCGATTTTCGCGCGCCTCGCCTCTGAGATCTTTTTGAGCAGTCTGCACTGCAGTTTTTTTGGTTATCTGCTGGGAAGGTCTCGCATCAAGTCTCTAGTCGCGGCAGATTTAAAGCGTATGGGATAGCCGGATGTTTGTTGCTCAGTACTTAGTCCGCATTTACGCTGCCCTGACCTTATTTTTTCTCGCCCTCGCGCCCGGACTGTCAACGGCTCAGGCTCTTCCAAAGGTGAGCGTTGCTTATGCGGCTATCAGCCCGATATTCGCAGGGGTTTGGATGGCCAAAGAGATCGGCGCCTTCGAGAAGCACGGCCTCAAGTCGGAATTGGTTTATATCAGTTCCGGCAGCATTACCGTGCAGGCGATGGTGGGCGGCAATTTGGACATGAGCGTGGCCGCGAGCAACGCTGTGGTGAGCTCGATTCTTCGCGGCGCGCCGCTGATCGCGGTCGGCAGTATCACCAACCGACCGGCCATGAGCTTATTTGTCCAACCCGAAATCTCCAGACCTGAGCAGCTTCAAGGCAAAGCGCTCGCGATCACCCGCCACGGCTCGTCGACGCATTTTCTAACTCTTTTCGTTCTCGAAAAGCTCGGCCTTAAAGACAAGGTCAAGATCCAACCCATGGGCGGAACTCGGGAAGTGGACACCGCGGTCCGAACCGGGATGGTCGCGGGAGCCGTGCGCAGCATGAAGCCTGGGCCAAAAACACGAATGTTGGTCGACTTGCCCGACCTAGGGATTCCGTTCTCGATGGATCTCATCGCAGTGAAGCGCGAGTTTGCCAAGAATTCTCCTCGCTCCGTGGAAGCGATGCTCAAGGCGTATATCGAGGGAGTCGCGGCGCTGCGAACCAGAAAGGAATTCGCTTATAAGGTTTTGGGCAAGTACCTCCTTGGCGGCGAGTCGTTGGATGAAGCCTACGAGTATGCGGTTAAATATCTTGATCGTGAGGCAAAAGTGGATCCGGCGGTTATTCAGACGGTTTTGAATTGGGAGAATAAGGGCGAAACTTCGGTCAACGACTTTTTCGACAATTCGATAATCGATCGAATCATCAAAGAGGGGTTTGTCGACCGGCTGTACAAATAGTCCCGCGACTGCAGCATTTGTCCGGAATCGCGTCAGCCCCCACGCAAGTAGGTTGGAAGAGATACGAAGGAGAAGAGCATGAATCAAGCGCAGTGGCGGTGCGAGCTTGGAGAGATCGTGCGAAACGCGATGCGTTCGCCCGAGATCGAGCACTACTTCAAGGTCAAGATCACCAAGGCCGGCGCGCGGGCATTGACCACGCAGCTCGGTCTCTTCATTCGCCATCGGCGCGACTGCTGGGCGCATGTCTCGGCCAACTGCCCGCACATGACGGTGAAACAAAAAATTCTACGCCACGAATACGGCGAGGTGATCAAGGACGAATATACCGAGCACGGTCATCTGGATCTCATCGTCCGTCAAGGCAAAGCCCTAGGATTGTCGGTGAAGGAAACGCTCGAGGTCGAGCCGTTGCCCACGACCATGGCCACGCTCTACGCGTGGGGCTGGATGACTCGGGAAAAAAGTTGGCTCGAAGGGATGGTGTCGTTGTCCGTCACCGAGTGGGCCAACGACGATCGCTTGCATCACGACATCGGCGGCGGTCTCTCGAGCCGCATGGCCAAGCGCTGGATGGACGATCTGGGATTTGGCTGGGAGCAAATGCCGAATTTCAAAGTGCACAGCCAAGCGGACGAAGAGCACAGCGACATGTTTCTCGAGGATCTAGAGCATTACGCCGTCGGTGAGAAGGAAAGCCTCGTCATTCAGGCCGCCAAAGAGTCCATGGAGCTGCATAAAATATTCCGCGGCGGCATCGCCAAAGAGATGGAAAGACTAGGTTAGAACTGATGCCGACGTGACGGAATAACAACGATGAATGCGAACGAATGGTCTTCTGCTTTCGGCGAATTGGCGCGGCAAACGATGTCTTCGCCGGAGCTCGAGCGTTATTTTTCCATACCGATTACCAAGGCGCGCGCGCAAATCATCCTGCAGCAGCTTTCGCTCTATGTGCGCCACCGGCGCGATTGCTGGGCTTACGTGTCGGGAAATACGCCGGTGCTCGCCGTGAAGCAGAAGATTCTCGGCCACGAATATGAAGAGATGATCCGCGATCAGCATTCGGAGCACGGCCATCTCGATTTGATCATTCGCCAAGGAAAATGCATCGGTCTAAGCGCCGACGACATCTTGAATACCAAGCCGCTCGCGAGCACCTCGGCGACGCTGTACGCGTGGGGCTGGATGTGCAAGAAAAAGCATTGGCTCGAAGGCCTGGCGGCGATGAGCGCGACGGAATGGAATCAGGACGACCGGCTGCTCGGCGATTTGGGCGGCGGCCACGCGTTTAAAATGGGCCAGCGATGGGTCGAGCATCTGGGCATAACCTGGGATGATCTGCCGAATTGGAAAGCGCACCGCGAAGCCGACAAAGGCCATGTCGATATGTTTCTGCCGGTTTGGGAAGAATACGGCAAAGGCGAAAACGAAAGATTGATCTTGCAGGCGGCGAAAGAGTCGGAAGAACTTTATCGTGTCTATCAGGCGGGGATCGCGGATGCGATGGAACGGGTGTCGTAGGATCCCGCTCGAGATGAAAGATAGCGCAACGTGCGGAGATCCAAGCGATGACTCTCTCGCAAAAGGTTGCTGATATTTTATTCCTTCCCCCTCGACGGCGGAAGGTTAGGATGGGGGTGCTGCGCAGCAATTGAAAACGGGCGTCCCCACCCCGGCTTGAACAGGAGGCCGGCTTGAACGGAGCGCAGCGGTTGAACGGCTTGAACGTTTTGAACGAAGAAGTGGTTGAGAAAAGCGTCAGGAGAACAAGCAATGAGACTGTAAACTTGTAGCCGCATTGTGTGCGCTATTATTCGCCGCGCCGGCATTCGCTCAGGCGCCGTTTTACCAAGGCAAGACCATTACGATGATCGCGACGACTTCGCCGGGCGGGACCGGCGACCTGCGGGTCAAGGCACTGATGCCCACCTTGCGCAAACATATCCCGGGAAATCCGACACTGATCATCGAGTACATGGAAGGCGGCGGCGGACGTAAAGGCGCCAATTATCTCTATCGGAATGTCAAGCCGGATGGCCTCACACTCGGCGCGTTTGGCGGCGCCGTTATCGCTTTGCAGGTCATGGGCGAAAGCGGCGTGTTGTACGATATCGACAAATTCAGCTATTTCGGCTCGCCGGAGAGCACCAATCATTACACGATTTACAGTCGCAAGGAACTCGGATTGACCAGCCCGGAAAAATTGCGCAACGCCTCGGGCCTCCGCATCGGCGCGCAAGAGGTCGGCCACGTATCCTATATCGCCGGCCGACTATTTGCCTACTTCATAGGCTTCAAAGATCCCAAGTTCATCGCCGGTTACACCGCGCCAGAGGTTGACGCCGCCCTGGTGCGCGGGGAACTCGATGCCAGGGCCAACAATGCCGCGTCGGTGTTGCGCCGGAATCCGGATTGGTTCGACAAAGGCGTGATGAATTTTCATGCCATCCTGGAAGTGCCCAAAGGCGACAAGCATCCGAAGCTCGGCCACCTGCCGGAGATCGAAAGCTTCGCTAAGATCGGAGAGAGAAAGAAGGCTGCTCACCATGTGGCGGGGCTTTAGAGTGGTCGGCTCGCCTTACATCGCACCGCCGGGAACGCCTAAAAACCGCATCGATATTCTTCAGGAAGCATTTCGCAAGGCGCTCAAGGACCCGGAATTTCACCGCGACTTTACGAAATTGGTCGGCGAGGAACGCCGAGCCGCTGATGCCCGAGGAATTGACCCGAGTGATCCGCGAAATGCCGCGGGATGCCGAGGTAACGGACCTGCTGAAAACGCTCTCCGGCGCAGGCCCGCTGCCGGCGCGGTGAAGGGCGGTGCGGCGAATAAAAAGACTCCACCGCCGAGTTCGCCGAGCTCGGAAATTTGTTGAGACAAATTCCTACTTGGCGTTCTCTGCGTCTCCGCGGTAATAACATCTGCGGGAAATAGCCCCAAAAAAGTACTTGCGTGAGAATATTGAACCCCATATAAGAGCGCTGCGCCTTCAGGGTGGCACCAACAACGAAAGGAAACTGAATCCTTGCTCCTGGCGATGAGGCAGAAAACAGCCGAGACAGGAGACCTTAATCATGGAACCTTCTCTTTTTAGCGCGGCCGCCCAGGGCTTTTTGAACCTGCTTCAGCTCAAGGTTTTCATGGCGATGTTGATCGGGGTCAGCATCGGCACCTTCACCGCCGTGGCGCCTCAGGGATTGGGCATGCCGCTGGTTTATGCGATCGCTGCTGCCTGTCGTCATCAAGTGGGAGCCGCTTACCGGCATCGCCCTCCTTATCGGCGCCAGCTCGGTCAGCGCCATCTGCGCGGCCTACCTGCCGATCCTTTTCGGCATACCGGGCGGCTCGGGTTCCCAAGCGACGGTCCTCGACGGTTATCCAATGGGCAAGCGCGGCGAGGGACGGCGCGCGCTCGGCGCATCTTTCATGGCCGGCGGGCATGGGCGCTCTGATCGGCACCTTCACCCTGGCTGCCGCCATTCCGGCGGCGCGTCCGTTGATCTACCTGATGGGCTCGCCCGAGCTTTTCGTTGTCATGCTCTGGGGCTTGAGCATGGTCGCGGTGCTCGGCGGGTCGCCGGCCTATCAAAGGATTGATCGCCGCGGCATTCGGTCTGCTGCTCGCCACCGTCGGCCAGCAGGCGCAGAGCGGCGTGATGCGCTTTGTCTTCGACCAACCTTATCTGCTCGACGGTATTTCCATCAGCATCATCGCGCTGGCGCTGTTTGGCGTTCCCTCTGCCCTGGACCTGGCTCTCACCAAGCTCGGCGTCGAGCAGCAGCCGGTGCCGCTCAAAGGGAGCCTGTTGGACGGCGCCAAGGACGCGCTGCGCGAATGGTGGCTGGTGCTGCGCTGCAGCTTCGTCGGCGTCTGGGTGGGCATCGTTCCCGGGCTCGGCTCGCAGGTGGTCGACTGGCTCGCCTACGGCCACGCGGCGCAGACCGCTAAGGATGGACGGAGCCAACTTCGGCAAAGGCGACGTGCGCGGCGTAATCGCGCCGGAAAGCGCCAACGACGCCAAAGACGGCGGCGACCTGGTCACGACATTACTTCTGGGCTTTCCGCAGGGCGTGGTGACCGCGTTGTTTATCGTCGCGCTGCTCGCCTGGGGTTACTTGCCGGGCCCGGAAATGGTCAAAAAAAATCCCGAGCTGATCTACAGCATCGTTTGGCTCCAGGGCATCTCAGGCATCGTCGGCACGCTCGTCGGTTTCACTCTGGCCGGGCAACTCGCCAAGCTGGCCGAGGTCCGCTACACCTTCATGGTTCCCATCATGTTTATCTTCATCCTGATGGGAGCCTTCAGCGTCAACCGCGATCCGGTCGATCTTGCTGGTCGTCGTCGCTTTCGGCGCGCTTGGGTTACTTCATGCGCCGCTACGGTTTTCCTCGGCCCGCGATGATTCTCGGCCTCGTACTCGGCGACCTGATGGAAAAGTATCTCTACCGCTCGGTGGCGAGCTACGGTTTCTACCTGGCTGGCGCGCCCGGCCGTGATCGTGCTGTTCGCTGCTTGCCGCCGCTGTCATTATTCTTAACCATGCGCGGCCGAGCGAAGGCGAGTGCCAAGGCGAAGGGTGAGACTAGCGCCTGCTTCATTTAGCGGCGCCATCGCGAGGTCGGAAGATGAAAGCTGATTTTACGCTGTTTTTTCTGGTGGTCTTTGTCGGCGCCGCGCTCTCGGGTTGGGAGTGGCCGAATATCGCCAAGATCATGCCCGTGTACGTCGCCGCCATACCGGGATTAATTCTCGTCCTCATGCAACTCTACCGCGACGCCACCGGTTGGGAACGCAGCGGAACAGGCGCTTCGGCGGCATCGACATGGACGAAGTCACCGACGTGCAGTTGGACAAGAAAACCGAGATCCAGCGCACCTTGACGTACTTTGCATGGTTCATCGGCGGCGCGGTCGGCATCTGGCTTATTGGGATTGGTCATCGCTCTGCCGCTGCTGGTTTTTCTCTACGCGCTGATCGAAGGCAAGGAAAAATGGTTACGTCGCTCTGATCGCGGCGGCTTGCACTTACGCGCTCGTCTGGGGTCTGTTCGAATATATGCTCGAAACGCGCTGGCCGCCGGGTCTTCTTATCGACCGCTGACAGCCGGTTAGAAATCCGCAGGAAGCCTGCATGCGATCGCCAGGAATGCGCATTCTCGTAGTTTTCATTCGCGTCGCTGATGTTGTCTGCCTCACGAGCAGGCCTGCGCTGGCGCAAGCTCCCTACTTTCAAAACAAGACGATCAAAATCATCCGCGGCGGCGAACCCGGAGGCACTGGCGATCTGCAGGCGCGCGCGCTGATCCCCTTCTTGAAAAAGCATATTCCGGGCGATCCGACCATCGTCGTCGAAAACATGCCCGGCGCCGCCGGACGAAAGGCCGCGAATCATATCTTTTCCACCGCCAAGCCGGACGGCCTCTCGATCGGGGCGGTCGGCGCGGGCTTGGTTGCCGGACCGATCCTTGGCCTCTCCGGCTCCCAGTACGACCTCGATAAGCTGATCTATCTTGGCTCGACCGAAAGCGGCGATCCCTACGCCTTCGTCAGCCGCAAAGAGTCAGGTCTGGACAGTTTGGAAAAACTCCGCGCCGCGACCGGCCTGCGCCTCGGCGCGCAAGCTGTCGGGCACCCGATCTACGTGAGCGGCCGGCTCTTCGCTTACCTGCTCGGTTTGAAAGAACCCAAGATGGTCGTCGGCTACGGCGGCCTCGAGCTCGATGTCGCTCTCGAAAGAGGAGAGGTGGATGTGCGCGCGAACGGCGCGGATACCATCGTTCAACGCCATCCCGGCGGCGAGTACAAAAACTTTTTGGTTTTTCACGCCTCGATTTCGATCCCAAAGGGAAATCTTCCTCCGAGCCTGCCAAAGAGTCCCGAATTGGAGACTTTCGCAAAGAATGATCGTGAGCGCCAGCTGATCAACCTGTTTCGCACTTTTCTCTATCCACGCTGGCCTTACATCATCTCTCCCGGCACGCCAAAGGAGATCGTCGCGATATTGCGCGGCGCGATGACTAAGGCGTTCAAGGACGCGGGGTTTCACGCCGAGTTCAAGAAATTGATGACGACCAGTCCAACGCCGCTCACCGGCGAGCAAGTGGAAACCGCGATCCGTGAGCTGCCGCGCGACCCTGATATTGTAAGTCTGTACAAGAAAATGGCCGAAGAAGGGGCGCTGCCGGCGCGTTAAAAAAGGCGAGGTTCAAGTCGTTCAAAACGTTCAAGCCGTTCAAAACGATCAAACCCCCTCCTGTTCAAGCCGGGGATCATTTACGTTTTGAACCGGGCGCATGGTTTACAGTTTTTTAGAGTTAGTTCCGTGCCAGGTTTTGCGCTGGCATAATCTTTTTTGCATGTTGATCGAGAATACCCAGCAGATGAAAACTATAACGGACTTCCCACTGCTCGGGTCCGACCTGCTTCAGTCCAACCGGCTCGTGTGCCAGGACTTCAGAGACATAAAGGAGATCGCCGTGCCACTTGATCTCGCCGTTGTGTCGCACTCGTCTAACGGTCATGCCCGGACTGTATTGTACGGGCGGGAGTTTGTCGGGATAGCGCCGTGGGGAGCTAAGATAAACACTGCCCGGGGTCTTTCGTCCCAAGGCCTCATGGGAACGCTGGCCGTTATACTGCTTTACGAAAAAGTCAAATGCGCGCTGTTGTCGACTGTAGGTTGGCTGAGGCGCAACATCGTGCTTAAGCGTTCGATGCATCCGTTCATGGCGCCCGTTCTGGCTTGGCTTACCCGGCTTGATCCGTTCAGGACGGATGCCAAGCTGGATCCACCACTTCGACAACTCGCTGACACCGCCCACACAGAGCGAGGCAAACGGTGCTCCGTTGTCGGTACGAATGGCCCGGAGCAGTCCGTATTGTCGAAAGGCTCTTTCAAACCACGGCCGAACCACCCGATAGCTGTGCTGCCCCAAGGCTTGGCACATCAACAGATAACGAGAGAAATTGTCGGTCAACGTAAGCGGGTAACAGCGCTGACCATTCCCCAAGAGAAAGTCTCCCTTGAAGTCCGCACTCCAGATCTGATTCGGTCCATGGCAGTCGCTAAACGGTTCACTGTACGGTACCACGTGGCGCCGACGTACACGGCGGTTGACCAGCCCGGCACGCTTGAGGATCGCACCGGCTGCAGAGTCCGCAGGCCAGGTCAACTTAGGTTTTTTCTCACCCAAATAATCCAAAACCTTTTTCGGACCCCAGCTCGGATGGCTAAGCTTGATGGCAATAATCATCTCGCGGATTTCCTCAGGGGTCTCATTGCGATGACGGTGCGCCGCGCGCGAGCGCTCCTCGAGCGCCTCAACTCCACCGTCTTGGTAGCGCTTAATCCATTTGTCAGCCGTGGGACGGCTAATTCCATAGGCTCTGCACAATTCAATCTTACTGTATTCCTTACTCAGCCAGTCAGCGATAAATTTAACTCGTTGATCCATGGCACTGGTCTGTTCCCAAGGCATTGGCAAGCTCCTCCTTGCCTCTGCCTCTTAAACTGTAAACCATGTGCCCGGTTTGTTTTGTAAATGATGCTACCGGTTTGTACCAAGCTCTCCAT
Organism: uncultured delta proteobacterium; assembly: GCA_963745035.1. Taxonomy (GTDB): domain Bacteria; phylum Desulfobacterota; class Binatia; order UBA9968; family UBA9968; genus DP-20. Next base: position 150,057 of record CAVUVW010000016.1, read on the forward strand.
CCTCCTCCGTCGAGGGGGAGGAAAGACGCTTCGAGCAGCCGTCAAGTTTGTTCCGACTTGGTTCTTGTTCTTTGTTGTTGCTGCCCAAGCTGCGGAAGCGCCCAAGGAACGAGTTGCTATTGCTTACGCCGCTATCAGTCCCAGCATGTCCGGTATTTGGATGGCGAAGGAAATCGGCGCGTTCGAGCGCAACGGTTTGACCGCCGATCTTGTCCATATCAGCTCGGGCGCCACCTCGATTCAAGCGCTGGTGGGCGGCAGTGTTCAAGCGGCCTTGGGCGCGAGCAATGCGGTGGTCGCCGCTACGGTGAAAGGAGCGCCGATCATCGCGGTCGCGAGCAATACGAGCCGTCCCGGCATGCAGCTCTGGGTGCAGCCGGAAATTCAGCGGGCTGAACAGTTGCAGGGCAAGACGCTGGCGATTACCCGCTTCGGCTCGACCAGCGATTTCGTAACTCGATTGGTTTTGCGGAAGCTGCATCTCGAAGGCAAGACCGAGCTGCGTCAATTTGGCGGGGTGGTGGAGGCCGATATCGGTTTTCGCGCGCGCCAGGCCGAGGGCCGCGTTTCATCGCAAGCGCCCGGCCCGCAGGCGAAGATGCTCGTCGATGCGGCGGAGTTAGGCATTCCGTTCTCGATGAATCTGCTGGGCGTGAGCAACGACTATTTGCAAAAATCGCCGAAGTCGGTGGAGGCGATTGTCAGGGCCTACATCGAGGGCATCGCCGCGCTCAAGACGAGAAAACCCCAGGCGCTCAAGCTGCTCGAGAAATATATGGGACAGCGCGGTGGCAGCTCGGAGCTTCATTACGAATTTGTCAGCAAGTATTTGGACTCTGTGCCGCGCGTCGATCCCGCCGCGGTGGACACCGTGCTCGAAATGGTCGGCTCGAAAGGCGCGTCGAAAGCCAAGCTCTTCGACAATTCCATCGTCGACCGGTTGGCGCAGGAAGGTTTCATCGACAAGCTATACAAAGGAACAAAGCCATGACCGAGAGCCAATGGCATGAATGTTTGGGTGAATTGGTGCGCGATTATATCCGCTCGCCCGAGCTGGAGTATTACTTTTCGATCAAGATGAGCGAGCCCAGGGCTGCGGTCATGGTTAAACAGCAGAGCCTCTTCGTGCGCCATCGGCGCGATTGCTGGGCGCATGTCTCGGCGAATTGTCCGGTATTGGGCGTCAAGCAAAGAATTTTGGAGCATGAGTACGATGAAATCATCCGGGACGATTTTTCCGAATACGGCCATCTTCATCTGCTCATTCGCCAGGGAAAATCGGTGGGGCTGGAGCCGGAGGAAATTATCAATGCCGAACCGCTGCCGGAAACCCTGACTACGCTTTACGCCTGGTCATGGATGACCAGCGAGCTGCCTTGGACCGAATCGCTGGCCGGAATGACCATCACAGAATGGTGCAATGACGATCGTTTGCTCGCCGATCTGGGCGGCGGCCAATCGACGCGCATGGCGAAAAAATGGATGGAGGACATGGGATTTAGCTGGAAGCAGATTCCCAATCTCGAGGCGCATAGCCAGGCCGACGAGAAACACAGCGATATGTTTTTGCCTTTTCTCGCCGAGCATGCAACGGGTGGAAAAGAAGCGCCGGCGATACAAGCGGCGAAGGATTCGCTGGCGTTCAATGCCATGTATCGCAAAGGCATAGCGCTGGCGCAGGAGAAAATACCGCTATGAGATCTCTCGAAGCGCTGCGCGTTGAAATAGCTCGGGCGACCTTTCTCGCTGCGCTGCTTTTCAGCTCAATCGCGGTCGCTGCCGATCCGAAAGTCATCGAAGCTGCGAAGAAAGAGGGCGAGCTCGGCTGGTGGACCACCATCGCCCAGGACCAGTCGCAGAAAATCGTCGAAGAGTTCATGAAGGTTTACCCCTTCATCAAAGCCAGTTACTGGCGCAGCGGCAGCGTCGGGATACACAACAAGGTCTTGATCGAAGCCCGAGCGGGCCGGCCGAGCTGGGATGTCCTGTCACAAACCACGCCGGAATTTATCGACGAGCTCAAGAAAAAGGGAGTGATTGCGCCGTACCACTCGCCCGAGCGGCGCCACTTCAGCGACGATTTAAAGGACAAGGATGGCTACTGGACGGGAAGCTATGCCCTGCCTACAGGTCTGGGGTTCAATACGCAGCAGGTCAAACGCGAGGAGGCGCCCAAGAACTACCAGGAGTTGCTTCACCCCAAGTGGAAAGGAAAGAAAATCTCCGTCGATGACGAGAGCTATGAATTTCTCGTCGGCTTGATGCAAGCATGGGGACGCGGTTCGGCGGTAGAATATTTCAAGAAACTGGCCGCGCAGGAGCCGATGATCGGACGCGGCAACAGTCAGAGAACGCAGCTCTTGGCTGCCGGAGAGTTTCCGCTCGCGATTGCTTATACCCACACGATCGAGTACGCCAAAGCACAGGGAAACTCGGTGGATTGGGTGAATCTCGAGCCCGTGGTCATCAAATTCGACGGCATCATGCTGGGGGCCAAAGCGGCTCATCCGAACGCCGCGAAACTGTTTATCGATTTCATGCTCTCCCAGCAGGGACAGAGGCTCTTGCAGAGCTTCAGCCGTGTAACCTTGCGCGAGGGAACGGAGCCAAATCCGCCGCGACTGATCAAAGGATTCAAACGCGTCGTGCTTCATCCCGAGAAGGCGCAGGACGCCAAGGAGAGCTTGAGGCTCTATCGCGAGATTTTCGGATTACCGTAAGCGATGTAGTTCAAAGTGAACCATAGGAGGGTCGTATGATTCTTTGGCCGAAGGTAAGAGAAGAATTGAACGTTATAGTGAACCGCCATTTCGAAACGCCGGAGTACAAGCAGCTATTTTCCGTGCGGCTGACCCCGGCGCGGCAAAAAATTTGGGATTTGCACTATCCGCACTACATCAAAAGCCGGCGCGATTGCTGGGGAGCGGCCGCGGTGAATGCGCCGCTCGATGTAAAGCGCGCTATTTGGGAGCATGAAAAGGACGAGTTGATCTTCGATCCGCGCATGGGATCGGCGCATTTGACCGACGAACAGATGGCGGAAGCTGCGGCGGAATCCAACTTACTTCCCGGAGCGAGGGCGGCGATCATGGCATGGATGTATTTGTCGACGACTCGGCCGTGGATAGAAGCGCTGACGGTCAATCACATCACGGAAAGAAAAAACAATCCCGCGATCGTCAAGGGCGGTGGTTTTACGGCTCGCTTCGCGCACAAGCGCGTCGCCGATCAGGGTGGAACGATCGAAGGCCTGGATATCAACACAAAAGTGCATATGGTGGCAGACGAAGACCACTCCGATATGTTCGAGCCGATTTACGATCGCCACATCACGGACGAACGAACCGCCCAAGCCGTGATTCGCGCCGCGCTCGACAGTCTCGCGGTAGATCGCGCCTACCGCAGCGCGTTGGCAACCGCGATGGCGCAGATGGCGGAGTCTGCGGCGGCGTAGCGCGCGAAGCGCGCGTTTTTCGTTCAAAGTTCAATGTTCCAGGTTCAACGTTTTTCCGGATTGGATCGGAATCCCGATTTCGCGACCCCGAGCCTATGCTCCTGACTTCTTCCCCCTTCACGGGGGAAGATAGAGATGGGGGTGACTCTCGTCCATCCGCATCGATGGCGAAATCGGAAGCGGGTTCACCTACTGACAAGTCATGGAAATTGAATTCGGTCTAATCAGCTCCGATTCCCACGGCCAGCTTGGCAAAGACGCCTATACGGCTCGCATGTCCAAGCAGAAGTGGGGAGACAGGATTCCTCATATCATCGAAGTGCGCGAGGAGAAATTTTCCGCTCCGGTCGAGCGCTGGATCGTCAATAGCGAGATTCAGGGTGGGAATGTCTGCAACTGCCCCACCGCGATGAACGAACGCGGTTATTATCCGCAGCGTTGGGAAGAAGTTCCGCTCGCAGTCTATGAGCCGTCCGAGCGTTTGAAGGCTCTGGATCGAGATCGGGTCGATGGGGAGGTTTTGTTCCCCAATGGGCCGGGCGGAACTTTTTTCTATGACGATGTCGAATTTGAGCTCGACTGCGTTCGGGCGTACAACGATGCGCTCGCCGAGTATCGCGCGGCAAGCGATCGCTTCATTCCGCTGGCCGTTATTCCGTTCATGAGTCCCATAGAAACGATCATCGTCGAGGTAGAGCGTGCCGTGCAGGCCGGCCACATGGGGATCAACATGTTGGCCGATCCCAGCGTGGCGGTTAAAGGTCTCAAGAATCTCGGCGATCCGTTCTGGCATCCGCTGTGGAATGCTTGCCAGGAACTCGGCGTCGGCGTTCATCTGCACGCGTCGGCCGGGCTCGCCGGACGATTATCGCTGCCTCAATGGAAGGGTTATTCGCGCCGCCAGGCCCACTGCGTATCGACCTTGCGCAACTTCTGCACGGCGACACAGATCGTTCCCTATTTGATCTTCTCCGGAATGCTCGACAAATTTCCCCGGCTCAATTGGGTTTTCGCCGAAACCGGTCTGGGCTGGGTGAGCTCGGTGCTGGAAGCGTGCGATCATGAGTGGGAAAAGCATCATCTATGGACCGATGGTATCGCCACGCGGCCGAGCGATCTCTTTCGGCGCCAGGTCTATGTCGACTTTTGGTTCGAGACGGTGGGCATCGAGCTGCGCGATTATATCGGCGTCGATCGCATTCTGTGGGAATCTGATTTCCCGCACATCACCTCGACCTATCCGAATTCCTGGGACGCTGTGGAACACTCGCTGCAAGGCGTGTCCCCAGAGGATCGGGAAAAAGTTCTCTTCCGCAATGCAGCCCGGCTTTACCATTTAGAATAGCCGATCATGGATCTCAAATACGGATTGATCAGTGCCGACGACCATGTCCAAGAGCATGGCGAAGTTTGGACACGGCGCATGTCCAGGGAAAAGTGGGGCGATCGGATTCCTCATCTGGAAAGCCAGAGCGACGGCAGTCAGCGCTGGGCAATCGACGGCGCGCTCGCGGAACTCGGGCCGGTCCCGAGAGAAAAGATGCAAATGGCGCCGGCCGCTTACGATTCCGGCGAACGCCTTAACGCGATGGATACGGATGGAGTCGACTACTCTGTTCTCTATCCAACAGTCGCCGGATTAGCCGGGGAGCGTTTCGGCAAGCTTGCTGATGCGGACTTGGAGCTTGCCTGCGTGCAGGCATACAACGACTGGCTGATCGAAGAATGGTCGAGCGTGAGCCCGCGCTTCGTGCCGCAATGTATCGTGCCGATCTGGCCGATGGAGCGCACGGTGGCGGAAATTCGCCGAGCCGTCTCCCTCGGCCACAAAGGAATCATTTATCCGGCCTCGCCGATGGAACTCAAGAACGTGCCGCACATCAACGAACTCGACTACGATCCGCTCTGGGCCGTGTGCGCCGAACTCGAAGTGCCGCTGTGCTTCCATTCCGGTGCGTCGCCGAAAATTCAGATGCGTGCGGACGATATGTTCACCCCGGCGGCGGCCCAAGCCTTCGGAGGGATCGTGCGTTCGGTGAGTTCGATTGCGGTGCTCGCCAACTTCCTCTTCTCGCGAGTGCTCGATCGTTTCCCAAAACTAAAGGTTGTATTCGCCGAAAGTTCTCTCGGCTGGCTGGCGTATGAAATCGAGTATGCGGACTATCAGTCTGCCGCCGACGGTCTGCACTCGGAGGGTTATTCGCTCAAGCCTTCCGAGCTCTTTCAACGGCAATGCTTTGCCACTTGCTGGTATGATCAGCAAGGCCTCCGCGTGCGGAAGTATCCAGGCAGCGCCAATATTCTTTGGTCGACCAACTTTCCTCTGGAGACTTCGACCTGGCCTTCGACACGCGCGCACCTGGACCGCGCGTTCGCGGGAGTCCCTGAGGCGGAGAAAGCACGGATTCGATGGCAGAATGCGGCTCAGCTCTACAGGCTTTAAGAATGGAGGTATGAAAATGCGGCCGAAAGTTCGACATGTCGCGGTGATGACAAAAAACCGCGAAAGGATGGTGGAGTTCTACCAAAAAATATTCGGTCTGGAGCCCAAGCGTGGATTCGGCGGGGCAATTTACATGTCAGACGGCGATGTGAATATCGCTCTCATCGAGGTCAAACGCGACGAGCAAAAAGAGGGAATCAATCATTTCGGTTTCGAAGTCGACGATCTCGACGACATCAAACGACGATTGCAGGAAGCCGGGTTTGACGCCGAGATCGATTCCAAATCGGACAAGGATTCCGATCATCGCATCCAGGATCCCGACGGCCATTGGGTCGATATGGCGGTGCATCGCCGCTGGCCGAAATAACTCACGAGCGCTGGAGAGCCATGGCGAGGAAGCTTCGATGAAACGAATCGGCATTCGATTTTTGCTGACGTTGTGGATCGTCACCGCGCTCGTGTTTCCGGCAAACGCACAGGACGGGCAGGATCCGAAGGTCATTCAAGCGGCGCGCAAAGAGGGCGAGATCGTCTGGTATACCACCATGAGCGCGGATCAAAGCAACGCTTTCATGGCGCGCTTCCAGCAAAAATACTCCTTCCTCAAGCCTTCGGTCATCCGGCTCGGCGGAAATGCGTTGCTCAGCCGAATCATCGCCGAGGCCAAGGCGGGAAAAAGCTTCTTCGATGTGGCACACGGCACCGGAGAGATCGTTTTGCCGCTCATGGATATGGGATTGCTCGCGCCGTACGAATCGCCGGAACGAAAGTCGTTCCCCGATGATTTGAAGGACAAAAGGGGATATTGGACTTCGGTTTACGTCAACTCCGTGGTGCTCGGCTACAACAAGAATTTGATCAAAGGACAGCCGGTGCCGCGCAGTTACGAAGACCTCTTACATTCCCGGTGGAAGGGCCGGAAGATATCTGTCGATAGCACTTATGTGACCTTTTTGCAGGGCCTGATTTCGGCGTGGGGCAAAGAGAAGGCGCTCGATTTTCTCAGGAAGCTCGCTGACCAGGAACCCGTGGTCATGCGCGGCAGTACTGTTCGGGCTCAACTCGCCGCCGCGGGTGAATTCCCGCTGGTGATCGCCTACGCCAACATCATTCAGTATCTCACCGAAAAGGGCGCACCGATCGATTGGCTGCCTCTCGAGCCTGCGGTCATTTCGGTCAACACCGTCATGCTGGGGGCGAAGGCGACGCATCCGAATGCGGCGAAGTTGTTTATCGACTTCACGCTGTCGAAGGAAGGCCAGGAAAAATTGTGGGATTTCCAACGGATCCCGTCGCGCAGTGACGTGGAACCGAAACCGGCGAGACTTTTTCGCGGGTACAAGCGCCAGGTTGTCCATCCCGAGGACACCCAAAACCTCGATGAAGTGGCTAAGCTCTATGCGCAGATTCTCAAGACGCGTTAACCGATAACTTATCTTTTCGCATCGCACGCGCGGCGGGATCCATCATGAAGCAATTTTCAACGATCGCCAAAAACGGCATGGTGGCGTCGAGCCAGCCGCTCGCGACGCTCGCCGGAGTCGAGATTCTCATGAGCGGCGGCAATGCCATCGATGCGGCGGTCGCGACGGCCGCTGTGTTGGGAGTCGTTGAGCCAAGCTCGATCGGAATCGGCGGTGATGCGTTTTGCCTTTTCTATTCCGCCAAAGAGAAAACACTGAAAGCACTCGATGCGAGCGGCAGGTCGCCGCGCGCGATGAACCTCGATTTCTGCCGCAAGAGCGGGTTCAAAGGAATGCCGCAGCGCGGCATTCATTCCGTCACTGTTCCGGGTGCCGTGCATGGCTGGGCGACGCTGCTCGAATCCCATGGATCAAAGACGCTAGGTCAAGTTCTGCAAGCGGCGATCCGGTACGCCGACCAAGGGTTTCCGGTTGCGGAATTGACCGCTCACTCTTGGCAGGAATCGGCGACGAGTCTGAAAGCTGATGAAGGCGGGGCGATCAATTATCTTATCAACGGGCGAGCGCCCAAGTCCGCCGAGATCTTCGAGAACCCGCGCATGGCCAAGACCTTGAATCTTATTGCCGATCACGGCCCCGACGTTTTCTACAAAGGCGAGATCGCCGAGAAGCTCGTACGCTGCTCGGAAAGACTGGGCGGGCTTTTCACGAAGCAGGATTTTGTTGATCACCGTTCAGATTGGGTCGAGCCGATCAGCGCCGGATATTGCGGCTACGAGGTCTGCGAGATGCCGCCGGCAACCCAGGGATTTGTCGCCTTGGAGATGCTTAGAATCCTCGAAGGCTTCGATTTGAAAGGCGCTGGGCCGCAGAGCGCCGATGCGCTGCACCTGATGATCGAGGCGAAGAAGCTTGCGTTTTTCGATCGCGATCTCCAACTCGCCGATCGAGACTTCATGAAAGTTCGGATTAGCGATTTGCTTTCTGGCAGTAGGATCAAGAATCTTCGGCAGCAGATCGAGTCGGAACGGGTTGCAGTCGAGTATCGGCAAGTCGCCACCGGGACGGACACCGAATACGTTGCCGCTGCCGACAACGAAGGCAATCTGGTTTCGTTTATTCAGAGCAACTTCATGGGGTTCGGCTCGGGCGTAGTCGAGCCGCAAACCGGAATCGTTCTACAGAACCGCGGTCATCTCTTTTCGCTCGACGAGAATCATCCCAACTGCATCGCGCCGCATAAGCGTTGCGTGCACACGCTGATGCCGGGAATGATCTTGCGGGACGGAAAACCATACGCCGCGCTCGGGCTAAAGGGCGGCCACGTGCAGCCGCAGGTCCAAGTGCAGATCATTACCAATCTCATTGATTTCGACATGACGCCGCAGGAAGCGATTTCGGCCCCCCGTTTTAATCACATCGAAGGTGCGAAAGTCGGTCTGGAGGTGGAGTTCGCTCAGTCCGTCAAGGATGATCTAACTCGACGCGGCCATCAAGTCGTCGGCGGCAATCCGGAAAGCTTCGGCGGCGCGCACATGATTGCCATCGATCCGGAGTCCGGCGCTTTCATCGGTGGCTCCGATCCGCGCAAAGGCGGCTGCGCGCTGGGTTTTTAAGAACCTCCGTTCAAGCAGTTCAAACCGTTCAAGACGTTCAAGCCGTCGTACCTCGGAACGGTTAACTCAAGTTTGCCAACTTCAGCCGTAGTTGATCCACTCGAGATTTCAGATTCTGTGATGTGTCTCACCGAGGCGCGATAGTCTAGAAATCATGCTTAAAATCAAATAGCACAGAGCAAAGCAATGCCGTAAGGAGAATCGTTGATGGGCTATTTCAAAGATTTGCGCGAACATATCGCGGCGCTGGAGCAGGCGGGATTGCTGGTCAAGATCGACGAGCAGATCAACAAAGACACCGAGCTGATGCCGTTGGTGCGCTGGCAATTCCGCGGGCTCTCGGAGGAAGAGCGGCGCGCGTTCATGTTCACTAACGTCGTCGATGCCAAGGGGAAAAAATACGACATTCCGGTTGTTGTCGGCACTCTGGCGGCGTCGCGGCAGATTTACGGCTTCGGCCTGCAATGTAAACCGGAAGAGATCGTGGATCGCTGGAACAAGGCGCAGAGCAATCCGATTGCTCCGAATGTAGTAGACGAAGCGCCGGTGCATGAAGTTGTCTACAAAGGTTCTTCTCTGATGGAGAAAGGGGGCTTGGGCGAATTTCCGATTCCCATTTCCACGCCCGGTTATGACTGTGCTCCGTTTACCACGGCGTCTCATTGGTTCACAAAAGATCCCGAGACCGGCATCATCAACGTCGGCAACTACCGTGGCCATATCAAAAGCCCGACGCGCACCGGCGTGTTTTTGAGCTCCAGCAATCACGGCGGCTACCACTGGCGCAAGTGCCGGGAGCGCGGCATTCCGCTACAGGCCGCACTGGTCATCGGCGCGCCCCCCTGCGTAGCCTATACGGCGCCTTCACGGATACCGTTTAGCGTGAGCGAGCTCGACGTCGCGGGCGGCCTCGCGGGCGCGCCGATCGACGTCGTGAAGTGCGTTACCAATGATATGCTTGTGCCCGCCAATGCGGAGATCGTGATCGAGGGGGAAATCTCCACGGAATTTCTCGAGCCGGAGGCGCCGTTCGGCGAATCGACGGGTTACATTGCGGAACGCTTGCTCAACCCCTACTTCGAAGTGATGTGCATCACGCACCGCAAAAACCCGATCCTGGCGACGATCATCAGCCAGATGCCGCCGAGCGAATCGAGTGTCATGCGCCAGGTTGCGGCGGAAGGAAACTATCTGCGTTTCCTGCGCGATCAATGCAACATTCCCGGCATTGCCGAAGTCGCCTTTCACAGCATCGCCGTGCGCCAGATCTGCGTGATCAAGATGAAAAAAATCAACCAGGCGCATGTCTGGCAGGCGCTGCACAGCATGGTCGGCTACAATCCCGCGACCGGCAAGATGGTGATTGCCGTCGATGAAGATATTAACCCGCGCAACCTCGATTCACTGTTTTGGGCGATGGCGTTTCGCATGCAGCCTCATCGCGACGTGCTGATCATCCGTAACCGCACGCCGCAGATGGATCCGTCGGTCTTTCCTCCGGGCCAAGAATCGGGACATTCGTTGGATGAGATCGCCGGCGCGTCCGCCATGCTGATCGACGCCACGCGAAAGTGGGACTATCCGCCGGTATCGCTGCCGAAGAAAGAATACATGGAGCGCGCCAAACAGTTATGGGAGAGGCTCGAGTTGCCGAAGCTCAAGCCGCAGGATCCCTGGTTTGGTTACAATCTAGGCTTGTGGTCGGAAGAAGACGAGACAGAGGCGGAACTGGCAGTCAGGGGCGAGCATTATCAGACCGGCGAGAAGCGCATGCAGCAGCGGGTGCCGGTGAAAAAATTATAGGAGAAGGCACCTGTTCAAATCGTTCAAGCCGTTCAAAACGTTCAAAGCGTGCGGCCAGATTCGCGAACAGATAGCTGCCGAATGCAGAAGCGACGGGCGTAGATTGATTCAGCGATCCTACGCTATTTGCTACCCAACTCCTTCAGCGCTTCTTCCACCAGCGACTGTTCGACGACCATCTGCGGCGTCACCGTCGGCGGAATCAGCTTCTGGTCTTTTTCGATCTGCAGAAGTATGTCGACGCCGTCGAGCGGCACGCGGCCGTCACGGCTGAAGGATTCGACGACGATTTCGTAGGACTCTCGAGCGAGTTTTTCGTCCATGTTGAAGCGTTTACGAATGACGTCCGCGGTGCCTGAGGCGTTGGCTTGAATGAATCTCATCGCTTCGATCTCGGCTTTGAGCACCCGCTTGATCTGAGCGCGATGGTTCTGGATCCGGTCGAGAGTCGTACCTATGCCAGAAAAGGGAATGACCACGTGTTGAGCCGTTTGCGCCAGGATGGGAAAGCCTTCTCGTTTGAGTTGGACGGAAAACGGCGGCGCCAGAACGACGACGTCGGCGCGGCCGGCCTTGAAGGCGTCGAACATGACTTTTTCATCGCCGATGGCGAGGAACTTCACGTCTTTATCAGGGTCGAAGCCGAGCTTGCTCAGCGTGATGCGGGTGCTGATATGATTGGTACCGCCGATCGACGTGAGTCCGATCACCGCGCCTTTGAGATCTTTGATGCTCTTGTATTTATGCTGGCCGATGATGCTGAAGAACGGCGCCTTGATGCCGGTCGAAATCGCGCGGATCGGCAGGCCTCGGGCGGCGGAGCGAATGGCGGAACCGATCAGCTCGATATAATGAATCTCGCCGCTTAAAAGCGCGGCTACGGAGATATTCGGCCTCATCTGAATCAGCTCAACGTCGGAGCCGTGCTTCAAGTAAAAGCCGCGATCCTTCGCGACAAAAGGCACCATGAAGGCCAATGATCCCGTGGCGATGGCGATGCGCACTTTCTCGGGCTTTTCCTGGCTTGCAATCTTTTCAGGGACAATCAGTAGGAAGAGTAAGAGCGCTGAGACGATGAAGCGAAAAATGTTTTGAGGGCCGAGCATGATTTGCTCTATTTATGTTTGATCCGGAGGGATTGCAAGCAATCCAGAGGTATCGACTTTGTGCTATTCTTCTCAAGTTCTGTTAGGTGATTTTTATTGTGAAGCACATTCGGCTTTCAACGGGTCGGGAGCCTATCGATGAAGTTTGACGCGAGCTTGCTGGTTCATGATCTCGGGCAAATGCCGGCGCTGGCGCGGTTCGCGGAGGATACCGGCTTCGATGGAATCTGGACTTTTGAGACGGCGCACGAGCCGTTTCTACCGCTCGTCCTCGCCGCGGAACATAGCCGGTGCTTGAGCGTGGGCACGAGTATCGCGGTAGCGTTCGCGCGCAGCCCGGCGATCCTCGCGTCGATCAGTTGGGATCTGGCGCGCTTTTCCAAAGGCCGATTCATCCTAGGCCTCGGTACTCAGGTGAAGGGCCACAATGAGCGGCGCTTCGGCGTCAAATGGGACAAGCCAGTCGAGAAGATGCGCGAGGTCATTCTCGCTGTCCGGGCGATTTGGGACTGTTGGCAAAACAAAACGCGGCTTAACTTTCAGGGCGAGTATTTCAAGCTGACCTTGATGACGCCGTTTTTCAGCCCGGCGCCGCACGAATATCATCGCATACCGATTTTTATCGCCGGAGTGAACCGGCGCATGTGCCAGCTCGGCGGCGAGTTGTGCGAAGGCTTCCATGTGCATCCGCTGCACAGCGTGCGTTATCTTAGCGACATCGTGCTGCCGAACATTGAACAAGGATTGCAGAAAGCCGGGCGGCAACGTCGGGATATCGAGCTCTCGAGCAGTATCTTCGTTATTCCCACCGACGATCCGAAGGAGGCCGCGCGCTATGACACGGAGGTGCGGCAGCAGATCTCTTTCTATGCCAGCACGCCGCCGTATCGTCCTGTGTTCGATCTTGAAGGCTGGGGCGACGTCGCCGATCAGCTTAAAGCTTTCGCCGCAAAGGGACGATGGGCGGAAATGCCCTCGTTGATTACAGACGAGATGCTCGATCGGCTGGCGTTGCGCGGCACTTGGGCGGATTTGCCGGAAAAAGTTTTGAAGAAATACACGGGACTACTGGATAGGGTGAGTTACTATTTTCCGGTCGTTCCGGGTGAGAATGAGGACGGTTGGCGGGCAACGGTCGCCGGCTTCAAGATGCAATAAAATAGTTAGTTCAAGTGGTCCGGCGCGGCTGAGAGGTCCATTTTTTCCGTCGCGCGAAGCGTCTCGACCCGATCTTTGCCGGTTCTCTTGGCGCGATAAAGCGCCTGATCGGCATCCGACATCAGTCGTCTTTCGTCCAAAGAATCGTTTAGGGCTCCGGAGCTGATCCCGATGCTTACCGTGACGGGGAGAAGCCCTTTCGTTGTCTCCACGGGGTTTTCCCTGATCGCGGACAAAAGTCGGTTAGCCACCTCGATGGCGCCATCGAGATTGGTTTCCGGAAGGATGACGACAAATTCTTCGCCACCGATACGAGCCACAAAATCCATCGTTCTTAGGCTCCCGCTCAACAGTGCCGCGACTTTCTGAAGCACGATATCGCCTGCGTCGTGGCCGAGGGAATCATTGACTAACTTGAAGTTGTCTACATCGACCATCAAAAGGGCCAGATCACGGGAGTATCTTTTCGATCGCTCGATTTCTTGACTCATTCTTTCTTTATAGGCATGCCGGTTTGGCAAGCCGGTGAGGAAGTCGTGACGCGCTTCCCTTTCCGCTTTTTCTCTGAGGGTGTGTTCGTTGTTTACGACTTGGACAAAATAGCTATAAAAAATCGAAGCCGCTAAAACGAACGGCACGCGCAGCAGCAAATGCGTGGTCAAACTTTCGGCCAAAAAAAGAAGGAAACTGTAAAAGAAGCAAAGGAGGATCGCGAAACCGAGAGACCAGCGAAGATCCTGCCAGAAACCGGCGATGATGATGATCAGAAAGTAAGAAAGATAGAAATCACTGCCGAGCTGTCCGGCGACGATCAGCGCGAAACTCAATGCGACTGTATCGGCAAAGACGAGCGTCGCGAGAAAACGAACTGAATCAAACGACCTGGGCTCGAGGGAGTAAAGAGACACATTAGTCGAAACATAAAGCAGGACAAAGGCATGGATCAAATCGACCGACAATAACGTTTCCTGCGCGAACAGCAAAAGATAGGAAGCAACGGCGATCACCAACCAGCGCATCCGAATGATGGTTTGTTTTTTCGGCGCATCGAACACCGATTTGGCAAACGAGGAGAGCGAAAAATTCTCGAGATCGTATAGGAAGCGTGGGCTACTTAGGCTGATTGATTCCCAGTGCATACGGTTGGAATTTTCCGCTGCCTTCTTTCATGCGGTCGGAAGTATAGCGGAATTTCTGGCAAGCGATGGCAGCAAAGCACATGCCAAAATGTCACAATTAGCCAAGTCGTGAAATTAACGTCGGTATCGCTTCCTGATCAGGAGAATGGCTGGTCTGAAATTGGACAAAAACGTTGCAGTCGACATAAGACGCCTCAAACGCCGGTTGAAGGATCGACGGTACGATGTCGGAGGCAGGCGCGCGTGGCCGCGCTGCGCATGCTTGTTGCGCTCGAGAATCATTTCGACCAGTCCGCCCTTGTCTTTGTCAGAGAATTTCCGAGATGCTGCGAAGGTGGCCGATGTTTTTGACTTCGTCTAACCAGACGCGCAAGTCGTGATTGGCTGGGGTCATTGGTCACTCCGTTCTAATGAAAGGATGAACAAAGGATAAAGGATGAAGAAACCGGGAATGTGGTCCGGATATTTATCCTTCATCCCTCATCCTTTCGCCTTTTCTTAGTCTGCCAGTTCCACCGCCGCGCGGTGCATGACGCCGTAGAGGTCCACGGCCGCGATGGCGCAGTATTCCAGGTTGTAGCCTTCCCGAGTGTCGGCGTAGCCATCTTCGAGAATGCGCTGCATGACGAGCTTGTTGAAGCTGCCGTGACCCATGACGCCGTCTTCGTGCTCTTTCAGATCGGCTTCCTCGTGGGTCGAAAAATAGACCGCTTGCTGTTTGGTGAAGCCGTATTTCTCGGTCAAAGTTTTGAACCACATGGCAGACCAATGACCGATGGGCTCTTCGGTGAGCATGGAGAACCACCACTCGGCGACGGTGCCTTCCCACATGAGCTGCCGTTTGAAATCGAGAATCGCGCGGCACTCGGGCAGCATCGGCTCGCGCAATACCTGGTCCTTCGTGAGGCCAAGGGCTTCGGCGGTTTGCAGCATGACCAGCACGTGGCCCGGCGGCTTGGGATGGATGAATTCGTCGGCGATCTTCGAGCCGAGCGGCCCCATCAAATCCGGGTGCCGCTTAAAAAAGCCGATGTGCTTGTGATACGAGACCGACACGAGTGTGTTGATCTCGACAGTGAAGTTGCCCCAGTTTTTGAAGAATAATTTAATTGCCGGCATCGGCAGAGTGCCTTCGAGGAATTTCTTCATGAACGGGCCGTCGGTGACGCGCTCGCGCCAACGCTGAACCACTTTCTTGTTCACGGCGTCGATGTAGGCCTTGGCGTCGTCGGCGCTCATCTTCACGCCGAGTTTGGGGGTAACCATCAGGACGTTATTATCGTAAGGCAGGAAAGTTTGCCAGCGGCCGGAATGGATCGCGACTCTCGCTTGTGCGACGCACTGTCAGAACATATCTGAGGCCCTTCGTCAGGCTCAGGATGAATCCGCCGAAGAATCTGCTTTTCACGTTTGAAAAAAGCAGAGCTTCGCTTTCGCTCAGCATGATAGCCGAATAGTTCGATGTATGACGTTTAGAAGAGCGATTGAATGAGCGGCGTGGGCCAGGGCACATGGAGGATCTTTTCGAAGACGCCATAGACGAAGCCCCAGGCGATGGTACTAAGCATTAGGCCGAGCGCCCAGCCGGCGCCGTAGAATTTACTGTAGGCGAGCACGAACACGGGCACGGCGATGGGAAAGCCGATGGTCACGATCAACAAATAAAAGCCGACGATCCAGCACCAGATCTCCACGTTGCCCCATTTGGTTTCCCTCTCTGCCAGCGGCATTTCGAATTGGGAACGCTCCACCGGTGCGTCGGATTTTCCGGCGTCCAAAGCAAATTGCCAGATCGCCAGGACTACACCGATGCTGCCGAGAACGAGCACACCGATCGAAGCGCGGATCGGCCAATCGCGCGCGAACCACAGCGCAGCGGCAATGACGGTGCCGATGAAAAGTGTAAACAGCAGCCCTTCGAGCTTCATCCGCGCATTCATGACTGTTTTAGCTGAGCTTCACGCTCGCGCCGATTTTGCAGCATGGGATAACAAAGCGACAGCACCAACAGGATCGCCAGGATGATCACACCGGGCCGGCTGAGCCACTCCAAGCCGAAGCGGCCGTAGGACAGCCACAGATAGTTCTCCATCTTGTCGCCGAGCACCATGCCGAGGACGAGTGGCGAGCGCGGCCAGCCGTGGCGGCGCATGAGGAAGCCGAGAAACGAAAAGCCGAGAAGGGCGATCAAGTCGATGCTGCTGCGGTTGGCGGCGAAGGCGCCGATGAAGACGAAAACCAAAATCAGCGGCACGAGGGAATAGAACGGCATAAAACACATGCGCGAGATCGGCTTGATGAAGGCCAGGCAGATCGCGACGGCGATGATGTTGGCGACGGTGAGGGTCCAGACCACGGCGAAAGTGAGGTTGAGCTGGGTCGTCAGCATCTCCGGTCCGGGATTGATGCCGACGGCGATGAGCGCGGTCAGGATCAGCGCCGTCGAAGTTCCGCCGGGAATGCCGAAAGCGAGAGTCGGTATGTAATCGCCGGCTTCTTTGGAATTGTTCGAGGACTCGGCGGCGATGACGCCGCGGATGTCGCCCCTGCCGAAGTTTTCTTTGTTCTTTTCGGTTTGGACCGCGTGGGCGTAGGCGAACCAGTCGGCCACCGAGCTGCCGAGGCCGGGGAGAAAGCCGACCCAGATGCCGATCGCCGAGGCGCGCAAAGTCAGCCACCAGTGACGAAAGACATCACGCGCTCCTTGCCAGAAACCGTGGCCGAGTTCTTGGGTTTCCGCCACCTTGGTTTTACGCGCGGCAAGGTCGATACATTCCGGTATGGCGAAGATGCCCAGCGCGACCAGCACCAAATCGATTCCTTCGATCAAATAACTGCTATCGAAGGTGAAGCGTTCGATGCCCGACTTGTCGTCGACTCCGACGGCGGAGATGAAGATGCCCAGGATGCCGGCGAGCAAACCTTTGAGCGGCACATTGCCGCTCAAGACGCCGACCATAGTGATACCCCAAAGGGTCAGCATGAAGAATTCCGGCGAGCCGAACGACAGCACCAGCGGCCGAAGAAAGGGCAAGGAAGCGAGCAGGACGATCGGCCCGATGAGACCGCCGACCAGCGAGGCGACGAACGACGCGCTGAGGGCGCGCATCGCTTGGCCCTGCTTCGCCAACGGATAACCATCGAGGACCGTGGCTTGCGATCCCGAGCCGCCGGGGACAGAAATCAGCACGGCGGTAAACGCGCTCGCGGTATTGCCGACGGCATCGAAGCCGACGAGAAGCGCGATGACGGCGTACGGATCTTTCATCGTCATCACGAAGGGGAGCATGATGGCGAGGGTGCTCGGGCCGCCAATGCCGGGGAGAAAACCGACGATGCTGCCCAAGATCACACCCAGGCACATGAGTCCCAGATGGTGTGGGGTGAGGACTTGAACGAGCCCCTCGAGGGCGGCTTCGATCATCGATTAAGATTCTGAAACTGGACCGCCTACCGGGAGCCCGTATTTCTTGCGGATCTGCGTCAGAAAATCCTGCGCCGGTTTCGGGATCGAAGTGAGCTTCTTGATCATCGCCTCGGTCTTATCGCCTGCGTTGAGCGTCCAGGAGTCGCCAAAGAACTTTGTCGCAAGAGATTTGAACTCCTCGTCCTTGTTCATTCTCATGAAGGCCTCGCGCAACGCGGCGATCACGTTGTCCGGGGTTTTGGGCGGCGCCATCAAGAACTTGTCCAGGTCTTCGGAGTTGGCCCACGCCTGATAAGCTTCCCAGGAAACGCCGCTGGGACGCTTGTTTCCGAGATATTCGACGAAAGTCGGCACGTCGCGAAAGTCCGGGCGGCGCTCTTCATCCTGCTGATAGAGCAAGTCGACGCCGCCTTCTTTGCGCATGTCGGCGATGAGCCGGGCGTTGGAGGTCGCCCAGAGATCGATCTCACCTTGGCGCAATGCGAGCGATAACTCGCGGCTGCCCTTGTAGCCGTAGAGCCAGCGCAGGTTCCAGTTCATATACTCCGCGCTCCACACCGTCATGGACACCCAGGTGCGAATGCCGTCAGTGTCGCCGACGACGAGCTTGCGGGTTTTTGGATCGGTCAATGAATCCTTCAGCTCTTTGCGGACCATCAAGATGCTGCCGCCGCGGGCGATGGAGCCGACCGGGCGGCTTTTCCGATGATCGTACTTGATGCGCGGGCCGCCGCGATTCATGTTGCCGATGGCGGAAGAGGAGTCTTGCAGCAGGGTGAGCCCGTCCGGTTTTGCGTTGGCGTAAAAATGATTGTTGGCGGTGATGCCACCGCCGCCGGGCATGTTCTGCACGACCGTGACCGGATTGCCGGGCAAGTACTTGGGTAGGAACTGCGAAATCAGACGTCCCGCCGTGTCGGTGCCGCCGCCGGGGCTCGACGTGATGAGAATCGTCAAGGTCTTGCCCTGAAAATTCACCGGAGCGTTGGCGGCACCGGCGACACCCGCGAAAGCGAACAGCATTGCCAAGGAGGTCATGAGCGCTCGAATCCTCAGGGTGGAGCCATTCATATTCGCCTCCTTTACCGGAGCATCAGAACTTTGCGATCCCTGGTACTCGCATTTACGTGCGATACAGATTGTCGATAAAGCCGCTGTCGTCGATGCGCCGCAGATAATGAAAATCCCAGAGCGCCATCGGATCGGTTTTTTCCGCCGCCTCTGTCCTGCTCGATGGAGATTTCGTAAACGTTGCTGATCGCAGGAATCGTTGCGTACGGTTTGGCCTGCAAGATGGTTTTTAAATCTTCGTAGAGATGAGTGGCCGTTTCGTCGTCGAGGTCGCCTTCGGCTTTGTATTTCTCCTTGATGATCTTGATCGATTCGGCGCGGTGGGTCTTGAAGTAAGCGATGCCTTCGCAAATGCCGCGGAGCATTTTGTCGACGATGTCGGGATGTTTTTCGACGAAGGGCAAGCCGCTGGAAACCGTGGTAAACCACACCATCGGCAGAAACGGCACGTCGATGACTTTCAGCCCGGCGCGCTTGGACAAAATATCCGCCGGCGGCGTGACGAAGGCGGCGTCGGCTTCGCCGTCTCGTACCGCTTCCCAGTGAAACTTGCCTGCTTTGGCCTTCTCAACCTGGCAATCCCCAAGCAACCCGGACTGCTTGATGAAAAGCCAGGTGTTCAAGCCCGGGTGCTTGCCTTTGGTCGCGACTTTCTTGCCTCTGAGATCGGCAACTTTGTTGATGCCGGAGTCGGCGCGCACGACCAGCCGATGATTGAGCAAACTGACGGTCTGGCCAAGGTACACCCATTTGTCGCCGGCCGGCCGCCGAATGTACGGTGAGAGATGATTGCCTCCGACGAATTCAACGCTGCCGTCGGCGACGTTCTTGTGCGAATCTTCGGAGGTAATTTCGTAGTCGTAGTTGACGTCGAGGCCGTGCTTCGCCCATGAGCCCGAGTCGTGGACGACGTGCAGAAAAGTCAGGTGACTGTCCGAGCGATATGGAAAATTGACCTTGTCCATGGCGTTCCTCCTCTTTGGTTCTCTCCTAGTCGAAGCGCTCGGCCGCGTCAAACGGTTTTGCAAATTGAAACGGTCATGAAAACTCACCGCAGAGACGCTGAGTACGCGGAGGTGAGTGGAGATGGTTGCTCGAAAAATTTCGAACTCTGCATACTCTGCGCCTCGGCGGT
The DNA here is from genome assembly GCA_963745035.1 of uncultured delta proteobacterium. GTDB lineage: Bacteria > Desulfobacterota > Binatia > UBA9968 > UBA9968 > DP-20. The sequence continues at coordinate 169,836 of CAVUVW010000016.1, forward strand.
GAAGGTCACTTGAGGCCGAGCTTGGGCGCCCATTTCTCCCAGATCTCTATCGCGCTTCTCAGCGCTGAATTTGTTCGCCATGGCGAAGCGATCGCGCCAGGGGAAGGGTTTGCAGGCGTCGATCAGCATGCGGCTCATAGTGAAGTCGCCCCTCTCGCGCTTGTCCGGCGGCAGGCGCGGGTCGAGATCGCTGGTCCAGGATTTGAGAATCTGCACCGATTCCGCCGGATCGACGCGCGTGCACATGGCCCAAATGACTTGTTTCAAGTCCACCGGATCGATGTCGTCATCTACGGCGATGTAGTAGCGGTACATGCTCGCGCCGGTCTGCATGCCGGCAATCGCGGTGAGCGCTTGCAGCGCCTGACCGGCATGTCTTTGGTTGAGTGACACGACGACCATCAAAGTATGGCAGTGGCACCATACGCCTTGGATGTCCGAGATGCCGGATTGTTCCAGGTGGTCCCAAATGCGCGCGGCGTAGAGTGGGATGCCATAGCGTTCTGTGATCGGCAGGAGCGGCGGGTTGCCGAGCAGGATCGGATCGTTCCGATAAAGAATCCGCTTGATCCGGACGACGCACTCGTTGCCGCTGTGCGTGTAATATCCCGGCCACTCGCCGAACGGTCCTTCGGCGTGGGACTCAACTTCGGGCGAAGGCATCTCGCCTTCGATGACGATCTCCGAGGTCGCCGGAACCGGCAATCCGGTGAAAGGCGCGCGGATCACTTCGAGAGGCGCGCCGCGCAGTGCGCCGGCGTATTCGTATTCGCTGACGCCTGCCTTGGCGGCCGACGGCGCGGCCAGCCAAGTGGCCGGCTCGCAGCCGAGCACGATGGCGACGGGGCAGGCGCGGCCTGCCTGCCAATACTTGCGCGCGATCTGCTTGCCGTGCTTGTGCTCGATGATCCACAGCGTCACGCGATCTTTGCCGGCGATGCAGGAACGATACGTGCCGACGTTGAACCAACCGCTGTCGGGATCCTTGATGACCACCATGTCGCCGGTGCCGATGTAGCGGCCGCCGTCGTGTTCATGCCACTTGGGCGTGGGGAAAATACTGAGGTCGATACGATCGCCCTCGTGGACATTCTCGGTAATCGGGCCCGAAGAGACCTCCTTCGGCTTGAATGGTTTGAGATCGCGAATCTTGGTGCGCCAACTCTTGAGAATTTCTATTTTCGGCAAGTCGGTAGGCAAGCCGAGAGCGAGCGCGAAGCGGCGCGCGCTGGCGAGCACATTGGCGGCGATGCGAAAACCTTGGGGATGATCGACGATATTGTCGAACAGCAGGAGGGGGCCTTCTTGCTCGGCCATCAATTCGGTGAGGCAACCGATCTCGAGATCCCAGTGCGCGCCGTCGATGTTTTTGACTTCGCCGATGCGCGCGGCGGCGTCGATGAAGGATCTTAGATCGTTAAACGCCATTTCATTGCTCAAACTCAGAAAAAGACCAATTTTTTCGGAGCCCTCACCCTCGCCCTCTCCCACTTCCTGGGCGAGGGATCTGACAGCTACGTTCTGGTTTCTTCGCGAAAAAAACCTAGAGCTTCGATCGCGGGACGATCATTGATCGAAAAAAGGATTGCCGGCTCGGAGGAGCGATTTTCATGAGCGTGCCAATTCCATAGCGGCACGACGAAGGAATCTCCCTGCTCCCAGTCAAATTTCTCATCGCCGATCAGGGTTGTGCCCGATCCGCGAAAAGCGTGATAAACGACCGTGTAGGTGTGGCGGTGCGAGCGGCCTTTTTCGCCGGGGCGAAACATCTGCACTTCACAATTCACGGTCGGCAACGTCGAGCCGCCGCTGAGCGGATCGGAGTAGCGCAGGAGGACACCATCGTAAGGATCACCGGGGACTTCGGCGCTTGATGCGAAAGCTTTCTCGGTCTCCTTCCAGGCATACCGATAAGGCGGACGATAGTTTTTTGAGACCTGCTCTGGCACCGATTGTGGGCGCAAGACATTGTAGGTTTTTTGCGACCAACCAGTCGGCTTTGTTACCGGCTGCTGCCGGTCATGAAACGGATTGGCGAAACCCGCTTGATAGTAGTGCAGCATCGGTCCGTCGGCGCCGTCGAGCCAGACGATCGGCGTATCGCCGCTGTTGACGTGATCGTGCCAGCTCCAGCTCGGCGTCGTGATCAGATCGCCGGGTTCCATGGGCAGCGGCTCGCCTTCGACCACCGTCGCAGCGCCGTGGCCTTCGACGACGAAACGGATCGCGCCCATGGTATGACGATGCGCCGGCGCGAACTCGCCGGGCCGAACCATTTGCGCGCCCATGAGCAAAGTGTGCGCCGTGCCGAGCTTCAAGTCGGGATGCTGGTAGCCGATGAATCGACGAAAGGCGTCTTCGGGCCGAATGAAATGCGCGGCTTGGTCGAGCGCCGCGCGGATCTCGTTCCATTTCCATAGAAACGGCCGGAAGTTGGCTTCCGGCTCGCGAAAGCCGGTGCTGGTGTTGGGAATTGTCCAATAACCGATCAGGTGCTGCTCTTTGAGTTTCTGATTCAGTTCTTCTAGCGACATTTGTCCTCGCTTCGCCCGGAATCTCAGATTTCAAATTTCAGAGCGTACAGCTTCGTGCTATTTGGGATCTGAAATCTGAGATTCCGAAAGCGGCTGAGCCGCTTTCGGCTAATGCGTGGCGGCGTAGCAGCCGTCCATGAATATCTTGTTCAAATCCGCCGGCGTCACCGCACAATATTGCGCCGAGTAGCCGGGTCGCTCGTTGACGCCTTCCTGCAGGAGCCGGACGAGCACCTCCTGGGTTACCGCGCCGTGCGCTTTGCGATCCAGGTGATCCATGGTGTCGGCTTCGTGGTGCTTAGAAAAATAGCTCGCATCGGCGGTCGAGAGACCATAGTGCATGGTGAGGGCGTTAAAAAAATCCAGGCAAGAATTTCCAAAGGGATGCTCCCACAGAACCGAAAACCAGTATTCCTGGATTTGGCCATCGTTGATCAGGGTACGATGAAAGTCCGGCAGCGCCCGGCATTCGGGCAACATCGGCGAGAGCAGGACCTCTTCTTTCGTAAGGCCCAAAGCCTTGCCCGTGCTCATGAGAATTTGAATATGCCCCGGCGGGCAGGGATGGCCGAACTCATCGAGGACCTTTTGCGTATAGACTTCCATCAGATCGACGTTTTTCACAAAAAACCATAGATGCTTGTAGAAGGCCGAGGTGTAAACCGAGTTGATCACCGGAACGAAAGCGCCCCAGTTCTTGTAGAAAAGCTGGATGGTCTCTTTTTTGAGTTTTCCTTCGCGCAATTCGTTCATGAAACGAGTCTTGTCGACCGTCTCCTTCCAACGCCTGTCGCACTTTGCCGCCAGTTCGGCGACAAATTCTTTTGCTTGGGTGTCGTTCAACTTGAGCATCTCGGCTCCTTCTGAATAGTCGAGAATTCTCTCCCCCCTTAATGCACACCCGCCGAGGTGTCAAGGCGACCTTTACGCGTCCTTGCTGAGAATGACTCTCCTGAGCTAGAATCGAAAAATCACCTGAGGAGGATTTAAACATGGACGTGGCCAACCTCGAAGAATTGATGAAGACGGCGAAGCGAAAAATCGACCTATTCGGCACGGATAATTTTCGCTCCTGGATGCTCTATTTCGTTCCGGGCGACGGCACTGACATGCATTATCATGCCAATCCGGAGACTTTTCTTGTCCTGTCGGGCAGCGGAGTGGTCAAAGGTTTGAAGGGGGAAGAGCGGCCGATTCAAAAGAACGAGGTACTTTTTTTGAACGCCAAGGATTATTACCAGATCACCAACACCGGCAGCGAACCGTTGGTGTTGTTTGGCAATCGCTCCGAGCCGTTTGGCGGACCTCATATTAAAGCGGACGGCACGAACCGCAATGCCCAGGCGTGATCGTTCTCAACGGACCGGTCTCGATTGACAACTTGGAAGCCAATGATTAATTTGCTCAAGAAACGCGCACATTAAGGATCTTTCATGCCTATTTATGAGTACGACTGTCAGAGATGCGGAACCTTTGAAGCGACACAGAGAATTACCGACAAGCCTTTGGCCAAGTGTCCCACCTGCAAGAGCAAAGTGAGAAAGCTCATTTCCAATACGTCGTTTCAATTGAAGGGTACCGGTTGGTACGTCACCGACTACGCCCGCAAGGGCAAAAGTGAGGACGGCAAGAGCGATACTGCCAAGACCGAGAGCTCCAAGAACGAAGGCGCCTCTAAGCCCACTGCCGAATCAAAGAGCGAATCCAAAAAAAGCGACAGTTCAACGAAGAGCGCCGGCGATAAGGGCTCTTCGGCCACGAGCACCGCTTCGACTTGAGGACCACCACCACCCCGACTTTTCGAAAATCGCGATTTTCAATCGACGGCGCCTCTCAAGGGCGCCGTCGGCGTTTTGGCGGAACTTTGCACGCTGCGGCTTGAAAAAGGGGCTAGATTTGAAAATTGATTTTCGCTATAGCTGGAAACAGTCATCAAAAAAATAGCTGAAGGAGGTTTCGATCAATGGCGCAGACTATTGATAATATCGTTGACCCCAGTGATTCCAGCCTGACATCGGAAATGGTTCAGTTTGCTGGACCCGCCGGTAACGTGAATGCGTACGTTTCACGACCCAAGGACGGAAAAAACCTCGGCACTGTAATCGTGATTCACGAAAACCGAGGGCTAGTCGGACATATCAAGGATGTCGCGCGGCGCTTCGCGAAGGACGGCTTTGCGGCGATCGCGGTGGATTGTATGAGCCGCATCGGAGGCAGCGACAAATGGAACGGTAGCGATGAGGCGACCAAAGAAATCCAAAAGGTAAACGGCACCATGGTCGCCGAGGATTTGAGCGCGGCCGTAGCTCACATGAAAAAGCAGAACTACGTCAACGGTAAGTTCGGCGTGGTCGGCTACTGCTGGGGCGGCGGGCAATCGCTCAATTTTGCGACGAAATCGAAGGATCTCAATGCCGCCGTGGTTTATTATGGCCGCAATCCCGAGCTCGATGCGGTCGCGAATATTCCGTGCAAGGTGATGGGAAATTACGCCGAAGATGATCCCAACATCATGCCGGGCGTTGAGCCGCTAAAAGCTGCAATGGCAAAAGCGGGAAAGAACTTCGACGTGAAAGTTTATCCGGGCGCAAAGCACGCCTTCAACAACAACACCAACGCGGATCGCTACAATCCGGATGCGGCGAAGGACGCCTGGGCGAGAACGACGAAATTTTTTAAAGAGAATTTAGCGTAAGCGACTGATCATCGCTCGACAACGGCACGCGGCCTTTTCATTGGAGGCTGCGTGCCGTTGTTATTTGGTGGCGGCAATTTCCGGGCGATCGCCGATAGCGGTGCGGGCGAGCTCCGGGGTGATTACGTATGGTCCCTCGGTAGTATCTCGCCAGACTTGGCGGGTCACTTCGGTGTCGCCGCCCGTAACTACGTAAGATAACGCGCCGCTCAACGCGCCGATCGTGAGCGAAATGGCTTTGATCGGCAAGAACAACAGATTCCCGGCGGTTACGCCGACCCCGACTCCGGCCTTTTCGATCGCCTCCTCCGCTTTCAACAAAGCGGGAGACAGGCCGATCAGAGTCGAAACCAGCACAGCGAGCGAAAGCTGCCGGAGCTTGACCATCGCGTTATCCTCCAAAAAACATCTTCGACCGGATGGCATCGACGCCGTGGGTCGGGTTCCAGTAGCGGCGCACGCCGAAGTAATAGCAGCAAGCTTCATTGTCGAGATCGTTGTTGAAGCAGCGCAATTGTCCGTCCTGAAAGCGCACCCGCGCCAGACAGGTGCCGCCGGGAACCGATGAGGTCATCACTTCCATGACCACGCCGATGCCCCACTCCTCGTAGCGCAAATGATTCACCTCATCACCGACGCGGAGGTAGAGCCGTTTGCCGTCGCTCAGGGCCACGGACTTGTCGGCGCGTCGGTTGAAATGTTTGAGCGTCAGGGCGACATCCGGATTGTGCGATTCCCACACGCGTTGCCGTTTCGCGCCGGCGGTTCAAGGCGCTTTCTTGAAGCGCGCGCTTGATCCGGGAGCGCCGCGCCGCCCTTGTGCGAAGAATTCCGCTTGCTCACAACCTTTCCTTCAATCGCATGTTCCCGTGAATCCATCTCGGTTGTTTTGAACATAATCACCGAAATCGACTTCCATAGTCAAGGTCCCGCGGCGCGCTTTTCGGCAGCTTATTCGTTGGTGCGGCAGTCGTCGGCTTGCACCGCCGAGTTACTGCAGATCGAAGAACGACGCGACCACTTCCGCCAATTGCGCCGGATTGTCCTGATGGATCATATGGCCGGCGCGGGCGACGGTCAGAATTCGGTGGTCTCGGATGGCGGCGTAGCGCTGCTGTTTGTCGGTGCGCCGGGTCTGGCGGCTCTCTGCGCCGTCGACGATCAGCACCGGGCATGCGATGCGTCGGAAAAATTCCAGCGCTTGCGCCGTGTAAAACGGCTGCGGCGCGGCGGTGCGGTGCAATGGATCGAATTTCCAAACCCATTTGCCGTTGGCATTCTGCTTCATGCCGGCGTGCGCCAGATCGAAGGCAAATTCTTTCTTGAGCCGCGGATTGGTTTGCTGCAGTTGAGTGGCGCCGGCCGCGACGCTTGTGTACTCGCGAAAGTGGTTGCGGCCGCGTTCATGCCAGTCGCCGATCCAACCGGCCATTCGCGACGGCGCGTCGGTAAAATCCATTCCCGGAGGTCCGACCCCTTCGATCAAGACGAGGTGGGCCAAGCGTTCGGGAAACGTGCCGGCGTAGAGAAAAGAAATAGTGCCGCCCATCGAATGACCGATCAGATTGAATCGGGTGAGGCCGAGCGTCCTGACGACACAATCCAGATCATAAACATAATCCGGAAAATGGTAGTAACCGCCGGCGCCGACCCAGCCGCTATCACCGTGGCCGCGGCAGTCGGGGGCGATGATCCAGAGAGGGCGTTCGGCCCGCTCGAGCAGCTCGGCGACGAAGAATTTCCAGCTCTGCGCCTGGTCGAGAAAGCCGTGCACGAGAACGACTGGTTCGCCGGTCGGATCGCCCCACTCCAGACAGTGAATCGACAGCCCCTGAGAATCGACGATCCTGTGGCGCGGCGCCGTCATGGAGTTAGGTTTTGCGGAGCGGCAGCTCGACGAAATCTTTGCTCTCGTCGGACCAGGCAAATGCTTTGACGTCTTTCACGGCGCGGTTGTACACCGATACGACGATCTGAGCCGCGCCCGGGAAGGTCGGCTCGCCGAACGGAGTCGCGAACGCCTTGTCCTCCGCGGAGAAGTAGGCTTCGTGCTCGGGGTGAGAGTGATAGAATGCCTTGAGCTTGGCGCCGGCGCGATCTTCCGCTTGAAGAATCGATTCCAGCTCTCGCGGATCCATGGCGTAGGCGATGACCGCCGTGCGCGGGTAGGTCAGCGGATCGAGCGCGTGGAGCTTGTTCTGAATGTTCTCCACCCGGCGCACCCGGTCCGTACCGCCGTCGGAAAAGACCAGCCCACAACACTCTTCCGGGAAAGCTTCTTGAGAATGGCGCGCGATCTCATCCCACGCGCGTTGACCGAGATGAATTTCTCCGCGTACGCTCATCAGGGGAAATTTAGGGCCTCGGTCGGCGGAACGCAAGCGCAGCCGGTTTCGCCGTGTACGATGAATGAGGCTGCGCGGGTCGCCGCAAAAAACAAAAGGCGGGAACTTTTCCCCGCCTTTTGCAAAGCCGCGCGCTGCCGTGGAGCTTATCTGCCGGTGCGCGCCAAGGAATGCACCCAACCGAGCATGCGCGATCTTGGCGTTTTGAATGTCTTTGTCGCTGAACCATTTTTTGAGATCGATCCGGTCGACCGGATAAACCGGCCGCATGAAGTCGCTCTCGTAGCCGAACGGCACGGTCGCGTCGATGCCCATGCCGCCTTCGAAATTGGTGTTCGACGCGGTCCACTCGCGCTCGCCGGCGGTCATGCGCTCGGCGGGCATAAACGTCTGGCCGCGGCCGCCGGGCAGCGGATTGATGATGTCGGTTTTCGGATTCACGCGCGTGGTGAGGTTCCAGATGATGTCGTCCATGTCGTAGGGATCGGAGTCTTCGCTGACCGCGATCACCAGGCGTGAGCCCTGCGAGGTCGCCAAAATGGCGGCCATGAAATTTCTCTGCCAGCCTTCTTCGATGCGGTTGCGTTTTTTCACCTGGATGATCGCGCCGCCCCAGTCGGTCATGCAGTAAGGAATGTTGACGTCCATGATGATGCCGGGCTGCATTCTTTCGCAGAGCTCGAACATCGCCGCTTCACGCACCGTCGTGTCGATGTTGTGATCGTCGAGGGTGTGCACGCCGAGCGGGAAAATGATCGGCTTGCCTTCGCGTTTGCGCGTGGTGACGGCGGTGACGTGGAAGGTAGGCGCTTTATAGGCCTTGCCCATATAACCGGCCCATTCCGGATGAAAGTGAAAGCGGCCTTGAACGCCGGCCTTTTCCGATTCTGCGGTTTCGAAGCGCCGATCGCGCGGATTGACGTAGCCTTCGAGAATGACTTCAGCGTCGGCTAACCCGTAGGCGTCCACCGTGCGGGCTTTTACCAAACGCATGGGCGCGCCTTGGACCGCGCCGGCAACGCCGACTTCGTCGCAGCCTTGCGGCAAAATCACATAATCAAAACCGGCGCCGGCCAGCAGCGAGCCCGCCGGCGGCAGACCGAAATTCATGGTGATCGGCACCATCTTGTCGTCTTTGTAGTATTTGCTCACCACCTGCCACATGTGCGAGCCGGGAGAAATTTGAAACGTGCCGACGTTGCCCCAGCGAAAATTCATGCGGTTGTAGCCGAGGTCGGTGCCGCCGCTGAAATACTCGCCGGAGATCAGCCGGTTGCCCGAGCCGACGGTCAATTCCGGTTCGATGTCGGTGTGGCGGATCGGGATGACGAATTCGTTGGCTTCCGCCGGTTTTTCGTAGACTTCTTCCTGCACCGGCGCGTCTTTCTGGTCGACGACGATGGGCGCAATCGGATGGGTCAGGGCGTAGGCGAGTTTTCTCGTGCGGTCCGCGTGGTCCTTCCAGCCGAACATCTTGTTGATGACGTTCATGTCGCCGAACAAGTTGGTGATCGCCCGATGATGCGGCTTGCCTTTGACGTTGATTGAACAGAATCGGACAGCCGCCGTCCAATTGCTTCTGAATGCCGGTGATTTCCAGGTCGGGATCGACTTCCTTCTCGGTGATCAGGATATCGCCTTCCTTTTTCATCCACTCGATCGCATGTCGCAGATCTCTGACCTCTTCCGGAGCCGCGCCGTTGGTCTTCGCGTTAGCCATTGCTTGCCTCCCAATGATTTGTGAGTCTGTGTCCAGTCGTTTGAACGGTTTACCCGAAAAACTCAAATTTCCTTCTGCGGTCGGATATCAAAAATCGGGGCGAGGGTCGAATTCGGGGCGCCGGACGGTGAATTACGCTTATACGACATTTTTTTCAAAGTCAACGAACGCTCGTATCATCACAGCTTATCAGCGCCCGAGTGGGCGCTGTCGCCGCCGCACCCTTTACAGTTTGTCATCGGCTTGCTATCACTTCTGAGATTATTTTTCGACACTTTTGGGAGAACTTATGACGGATGGTGCGCAGCGTTCCAGGCAGGATTGGCTGCTTCTCGTCGGCCTGTTTTGCTTTTTTGTCTCCGGCGCGGCGGGTTTGATCTACCAGGTCGTGTGGACGCGCATGCTCACGCAAATTTTCGGCAACACCACCTACGCCATCGCGACGGTTTTGGCCGCGTTCATGGCGGGTCTCGCCATCGGCAGCTATCTGTTCGGCCGGATCGCCGATCGCGGCAGGAACGATTTTTTGCTCTACGGCATCCTCGAAGCGGGAGTCGGCGTCTACGGCTTTCTGGTGCCGTGGATCTTCCTGGTCACGCAGAAACTCTACGGCCCGATTTTCGGACTGAATGAAAGCTATCCGTTTCTCTTCAATCTGGTGCTGTTCTTTCTCTCGTTCGTACTTCTGGTGTTTCCCACCATGCTGATGGGCGCGACCTTGCCGGTGCTCAGCCGCTTCTTTGTGCGCAGCTTCGCCCAATTCGGCCGGCGCGTCGGCGATCTCTACGCGACCAACACGCTGGGCGCGGTGATCGGCTGCGCCGGCGCCGGATTTTTTCTGATTCCAACGCTCGGCATGCAAACGACGGTGTTCGTCGCGGCGGGGGCCAACCTGCTCGTCGCCGCGGTGATTCTGATCGTCGATCGCTTGCGCGACAAGAACGCGGTGGAGGTCGTCGCCGAGCCGGCCGCCGAAAGGGTCGAAACGTCGGACGCACCGAGCTCCTTAGCGCTGCGCTGGGTGTTGCTGCTCTCGTTTGCGCTCTCGGGTTTCGCGTCGCTGGTCTACGAGAACGCCTGGACGCGGGCGCTGACTTTGGTGATCGGCAGTTCCGTTTATTCATTTTCGACGATGCTGGTGACGTTTCTCGTCGGTCTGGCGCTCGGCGGATTCATCTACGCGCGCGTTCTCGGCCATCGGGAGGCGCGTTTGAGCACGTTCGGCTTGATCGAGCTTTGGGTCGGGCTGGCGGCGCTGGCGACGATTCCGCTGTTCGAAAGACTGCCGCTGGTCTTCGTGCGCCTGCTGCACGGCTTCGGCGATACCTTCACCGTGTTCTTGTATTTGCAGATTTTCCTCGCAGCCCTGGTCATGTTCGTGCCGACGGTGCTGCTCGGGATGACCTTCCCGTTGGTGGCGCGATTGTTCACGCAGACTCTTTTCCGCGTCGGCAGCGGGGTCGGGAGCTCCTACGCGGCCAACACGGTGGGCGCGGTGCTCGGCGCCTTCGCCGGCGGATTCATCCTCATTCCGAATCTCGGCGTGCAGAACACGATCATCTTCGCCGTGGTCATGAATCTCTTGATCGGCGCTTGGCTGGTGGCGAGCGATCCGAAACTCTCTTTCGTGCTGCGCTACGGTTTCGGTTTGACCGTGCTGGTTCTCGCGCTCATCGTGCCGCTCAAGATCCGCCGCTGGGATCCGCACATTTTGACGAGCGGCGTGACCATCTACGCGGACCGCTACGAGTCGCTGCCGACCAACTCGCTGCGCATCGAAGAAATGAGGCGCGATGACGTGCTGTTTTATCGCGAGGGGTTGACCACCACGGTGAGCGTGCACCGCATTCCGGGCAGCGATTACGTCTATTTCAAGTCGAACGGCAAGATCGACGGCTCCTACGGCGACGCGCTCAGCCAATTGATGACGAGCTATATCGCCATGCTGCTCCATCCGACGGCGGAGACGGCGCTCACCATCGGCCTGGGCAGCGGCATGTCGGCCAAGGCGCTGGCGACTTTTCCGTCGCTCAAAGAGATCGAGGTGATCGAGATCGAGCCGACGATGATCGAGGCGAGCAAGTACTTCGACATTGCCTCGGTGAAGCTCGAAAAGCTGCCGGCGGGAGTGGCGTTTCCGCCGGACGGCGAGAGCCGGGTCTGGTACGACGACAAGGAAAAGCGTCTCTACTACAAAGGCGTAATGGAGGCCGAGGCCAGGACCGAGCTGATGAAGCGCTCCGAGGACCTAGATTATCGCGGCGCCGTCGATCGGCTGTCGCGCAACGCGCGCCATTCGCGCCACTCGAGCGTCCTCGAAGATCCGCGGGTGCGCGTCATTCCCACCGACGGCCGCAACTATATTCTGGCGACGCCGAAATATTACGACGTGATCACCGCCGAGCCGTCCAATCCCTGGATCGCCGGCATCGCCAACCTGTACACGCGCGAGTTTTATCAAGTCATCAAGTCGAAGATCAAAGACGACGGGATTTTCGCCCAGTGGATCCACAACTATTCCATGTCGCCGGACGATTTCCGTATGGTGTTCCGCACCTTCGCCGAGGCGTTCCCGCACGTTTCGCTGTGGAGCATGAAAGAGAGCGACTTTCTGCTGATCGGCAGCAAGCAGGAGCAGGTCTTCGACTATCCGGCGGTCAAAAAGATTTACGACAACAACAAGATGTTGCAGTCCGATCTCGAGTATCTGGGATTGTCCGACGTCTACGCGGTGCAGGGATTTTTTCGGATGAACCGCGAAAACTTTCTCGCGTTTTCCAAGGGCGCGGCGATCAACACCGACGACGGCGCGGAGCTGGAGTTCTCCGCGCCGAAAAACCTGCGGCGCGCGACCACCGAACTCAACCGGCGCATCATGGCGCCGTTTCTCGTCGATAATCCGCCCTGGCTCAAGTCCGGCGCGCTGCCGGTGCCCCAGGCGATGCACCACTTCTACATGGCGCAGGCCTACGCGGCGAGCTTGGCGCGCAACCGCGCGTTGAAAGAGGTCGAGGAGGCGATCCGGCTGGAGCCCAAGAACCCGAAGTTTCATCTGCTAAAGATGCGGCTCTTATTGGAGCAGGACAAGAGCGCGGACGGCGCTAAGGAAGCCTTTGCGGCGCTCGCAAGCGGGCCGCAGTATATCCCGGATGTTTTGGCGATGAGCGACGAATTCTATCTGCCCGAAGCTCAGGCCGTTTACCGCAAGACCATCGAGATGGGCAACAAAGACGTGCTGCCGTATCTCGGTTTGGGCAACATCGCGCTGCACGGCGGCAACGTGTCGGAAGCCGAAAAATGGTTTGTTCAAGCTCGGGAACTGCAAGCCGAGCACCCCGCCGTCTTGCTTGCATGGGGCCGTTTGACCGCGGCAAAAGCGCAGAAGCTCACCGATGACGCCGAGGCCAAGAAACAGCTCCAGCAGGCTCGAACTTTGCTGGAGAAAGCCCAGGCCAAGGGCGAGGAGTCGGCTACCATCTACACGGAACTGGGCGCGGTCTATTATCGGCTCGCCATGTGGGAGAAGGCGGCGGAAGCCTACGGCGAAGCTTTGCGCATGCGCCGGCGGCGCAACGACTTGCGTTTTTCCCTCGGGCAGGCGTATGCCCAGTTGGGAAGAACCGCCGAGGCAGAGCAGAAGTATCGGGAAATTCTCGCGCTCTCTCCCGACGATGCCGAGGCGTTGAAGGCGCTTCAGGATTTGGGCAAGAGATATTAATTGCCTGCGCCGCCCGCGGCGCGCAGGGCCTCCGGCAAACCGCCGGGGGCCTTTTTTTGTCTCGGAATCCGCGATGGCGTCCCGCAGGGAGCAATCCTTCCGTCGTGCAGACCGTGTCTTTATGGGGAAGCAATGCCGCGCGCCAGGGGCGCACTGCGAAACTCAGCCAAGCGCTTTGAAGTTGGCGCGCGGACCAATTATGCTGGCCGCACTTGTTCCTTGCCCAGGAGGTTTCCAGTGTTGACGGAAAAAATTGGCGTCATCGGCGCGGGCAAGATCGGTTGCGCGATCGCCCGCGGCGTCATTCAAGCGGGTTTGGCCGGCAAAGAGAACGTCATGGCGAGCGACGTGAGCGAGGCGCTGCGCCAAGCGATTGCCCATGATCTCGGCGTCAAAACGACGGCCGACAATCGCGAGCTCTGCGACTTTGCGGATATTATCGTCTTGGCGGTCAAGCCGCAGGTGGTCGATTCCGTGGCACGGGAGATTGCCAAGAAGATCGGCAAAGCGAAATTGCTGGTTTCGGTGGCCGCGGGGGTGCCGCTCACGCGCATCGAAACGCACCTCGAGCCAGGCGCGCGGGTGGTGCGCGTCATGCCCAACATCGCCTGCGTCGTCGGCGCCGGCGCGGCCGGTTATGCGCTCGGGCGCGCACGCCACTGCGGCGGATCTGGAGAAGGTTGGCGCACTGCTCAACAGCTTCGGCGTCGGCATGGCGGTTGAGGAAAATTATCTCGACGCGGTCACCGGGCTGAGCGGCAGCGGTCCGGCTTATGTTTTTCTTTTCATCGAGGCGCTGGCCGACGGTGGCGTGCAGATGGGGCTCACGCGCGAGGTCGCGCTCAAGCTCGCGATGCAGACGGTGTATGGCGCCGCCAAGATGGCGCTGGAAAGCAAGAAGCACCTCGGCGAATTGAAAGACGAGGTTACCTCGCCCGGCGGGACCACCATCGCCGGCCTGTACGCCATGGAGCAAAGAGGCTTCCGCGGCACCGTAATGGACGGCGTCGTCGCCGCCACCAAGCGATCCCAAGAATTGGGCAAGAGATCGTAGATTTTTGCCAGATCCTCAGTCAGTGATGTGCCGGGTTGATGAAGTGTTCCAGCGGGGAGGCTGGCGCAGCCTTTGGTGCCCTGGAGCTGAACGGCCGTCCTGCAGCTCTCCGTTAATTTAGGTTTCTCGCCGGTTACAATCGGACGATCATCGCGCATTGCCGGCTATTTTACTGAAACATAGGGCCGGCCATGTGGCATATTACGCAGCCGGATGTAAGGTGATAAAAAATTAGCAAGTGAAGCGCCTCGGTCTTGTTGTCATGGTGCTGGCCGGCCTTTCCATTTTCTCGCAGAGCGTTTTGGCTGCCGTGATCGCTGACCTCGATCCGGCCAAGCAGTGGAAAACGGCGCGCATCGAGTTTTCCGGAGATGAAAAATTTTCCGAGGACGCGTTGCGCGGTGTCATTGTGACCAAACAGCGGCCATGGTTTCGTTTTTGGGAGGATCTCCCGGAGTTCGAGCCGGTCACCTTCGAGACCGATCTCGAACGTTTAAGGCGCTACTACGAATCGCGGGGTTACTATGAAGCCGCGATTACCTACGATCTCGAGATCAACTCGGAAGCCAATTCGGTAGTGGTGCGCATTTCCGTGCGCGAAGGCGAGCCGGTTCTGATCGGCGCCATCGACGTCCAAGTTGCGTTGCAGACGCCCGAGCAAAAGCCTCCTCCGCTACCCGAACAGTTGCCCGTCAAACGCGGCGACGTTTTTCGCGAGACTGAGTACCAGCAGAGCGAGCAGGTCTTGCGCAATTCGCTCCTGGATGGTGGCTATGCCCACGCGCAAAGCGAGCGGCACGCGGAAGTCGAGTTAGCGGAACGACTCGCCCGCATTCGTTACGGCTTGCGGCCTGGTCCCATCACGTTCTTCGGCGACACCACGATCAAAGGCTTGCAAAAGGTCGAACCGGAGCTGATTGAGCGCGAAATCCAATATGAACCAGGTGAAATGTATTCCCTTAAAAAGGTCACGCAGACGCGTGAAAAGTTACTGGCCCTGGATCTCTTCGGCACAGTCCGTGTGGCCCCCGCGCAGACACAAGGGACCCCCACCACTGTGCCGATGGAAGTCGAGGTGTCGGAAAAAGCTTATCGGGAAATCCGCCTCGCGCTCGGCTACGGCACCGAGGACGAGTTTCGTACTCAACTGGAGTGGCGTCACCGAAATTGGCTCGGCGGCGGCAGGCGGCTTTCGGCGCAGGTTAAATACTCTTCGATTCTCGTGACAGGCGCGACTGAACTGGTGCAACCGCATTTTTTTACGCCGCACACGCAGGGCGCGCTGAGGGTCAGCCATGACCAGGAGAAGGAAGAAACCTACCTCCGCAATGTGACACGATTTTCGCCCCGCGTGGATCACCGCTTCTCGCCCGCATGGACGGCTTTTCTTGGCTACCGAGTCGAGTACGACAAGCTCAACAAGATCTCTACCGCCACCCAGGAGGCGCTCGGCGATATTCGCCGCGACGGCATTGTCTCCGGGCCAATGGCAGGAGTGGTGTGGAATACTTCCGACGATCCTTTTAATCCGAAAAAGGGTCACGTGGTCTCGCTGACGGTCGACCAGGCAGGGGCGATTTGGGGCGGGCAATATAGCTTTTACAAGATTACGGGCGAGGCAAAAAAGTACTTTGACATCGGTTGGAGCACGGTGTTTGCGGCACGTCTAAAGCTCGGTTTGGCGGACGCCATCGGTGCCGAGAAAAACTTGCCGTTATTTGAACGGTTCTTCTCGGGCGGTGATAAAAGCGTGCGCGGTTACGGGCGGCGCCGGCTCGGACCGCTAGACTCCGACGACGATCCCATCGGCGGGCTCAGTCTCGTGGAAGGTTCGCTCGAATTTCGCCGCCCGCTATGGAAGGAACTCAGCGGCGCGCTCTTCCTCGATTTCGGCCAGGTCTCGAGGCGCTCCTTCGATCCTCCTGTCGATAATTTGCGCTTTTCCTCGGGCTTCGGTTTGGCCTATTCAACCCCTGTCGGGCCGGTCAGACTGGACGTGGGCTTTCCTTTCAAGCCGCCGCGCGGCGACCCATCCTGGCAGGTTCACTTCAGCATTGGAGCTTACTTTTAGATGGACAGACTGCGGCGCATCATAAAATGGTTCTTTGTCGGCGCTGCCGTGCTGCTTTTTCTGGTAGTCGCTGCAGTGGTGATCTACACGCGCAGCGAACATTTTACCCGCTGGCTCCGCGAGGAGGCGGTGGCGGCCGTCAACAGTGCGATCCGTGGCTCGATCAGCATAGAGCGGTTGGAAGGCTCGGTATGGCGCGACGTGACGCTCCACAATGTCGCGCTGAGCTACGAGAACGTCGAGGTCCTTACGATTCCCCGGGTGGCAATCTCCTTTTCGTTGTGGCGCCTGCTCTGGCGCGAATTGCGGATTTCCCAAATCGACGGGCTCAAGCCGCGGGCCGACTTGCGGCAGGACGATGAAGGCAGTTGGAACGTCGTCGAGGCCCTGGCGCCGCGCCAGCCCGAGCCCGAGCAGAGCTCGGCTTTCACCACCGTGGTGCGCTCGCTGCGCCTGCGTGAGGCGGGCATCGATCTGCGCATCGCCGGCAAGCAAGAGAAACTTTATCGCGCGCGCAATCTCAATCTCGAAGCCGGTCTCGGCCTGCTTCCTGGAGGCGTCAGCCTCGAAATACGCGAGCTGGCCTCAGGCCTCGCGTCCGAGGGCCTGCCGAATCTGAATCTGAAGGGCGCGCTCGACTACCGGCAGCTCACTGGGGCGCCGCCGACTTTTAAATTCAACGATCTCTGGGCGGTCAGCCACAACTCGCGAATCAAGCTCGACGGGGAAATCGTTCAGGGCGGCGTGCTGCAGGTCAAAGCGCGGGCGCGCATCGACAAGCTGGCCCCCGCCGATCTCGCCTACTTCGTTTCCGACTGGCCGCTTCGGCGCGATCTCGCGGGGGAATTTAACGTGACGGGCGCGCTCGATGATCTCCACGGCAACGTGACTTTGACCGGCGCGGGCGCCAAGCTGTTAGCTCGGTTGCGCGCCAACGTGGAGCAGAGCCCGCCGCGCTACAGCGCGACTCTGACGATCGCGGGTTTCGATCTGCGCCAGTGGCTGGCGCAAAAGGATTTGGCCGGAGTTGTCGCCGGCAATTTGGAAGCGCGCGGTAACGGCTTCGCGCTGAATGATATTGCGGCCAAGACCGATTTCGAGGTGCGCTCCGCGGAAATCCAAGGGTGGACGCTGGGCAACGTGGCGCTGCAGGGGCGCCTGGAAAAAAGCGTGGCGGTTGTCGACGGCCGTCTCGACGGCAAAGCCGGCGCGGCGAACTGGTCGGGGAAGATCGGGCTGCAGGGCAAACGCCCGACCTACGAAGCAGCGATCGCGCTCAAAGATTTCGACCCGGGGGCCGCCAGCGGCGACAGCTCTGCTTTAAAGGGAAAGCTCAACCTGCAGGGAACCGTGGAGGGAGCCGGATTGAGTCTTGCCGAAATGAACACGCGGGCGGACGTGCGCGTGCTGCCGTCGTCGGTCGGGTCGATAAACGTGACGGACGGGCGCGTCGAAGCGGCGCTG
Source organism: uncultured delta proteobacterium (assembly GCA_963745035.1). Taxonomy (GTDB): domain Bacteria; phylum Desulfobacterota; class Binatia; order UBA9968; family UBA9968; genus DP-20. The sequence continues at coordinate 187,437 of CAVUVW010000016.1, forward strand.
CGCGATCGCCGTCTTGCAATTGCGCGCGCCTCGCTGCGGACGGCAGAATCGATCCTCACGGTGAACGGCGAGCTCGGCATCGATCGCGGCAGCGCGGGAAAAGTTGTCTACCGCTTCCAGTCTGCCGACGTTGCGCCTTGGCTGCAGCTGGCAAATCACAAAGGAAGCGGCTCAATCAACGTTGCCGGCCAGGCGCGCGGCAACCTTGCCGACATCGAAACTCAAGGCATGATTCAAGTGGCCGGTTTGAAAGCCGCAGGCGTTGCGGTCAAAAACGGCGATGTCAATTATACCTTGCGCGGCGCGGCCGATGGGACGTTTCCGGAAGGTGTCGTAACGTTAAAGGTGACCGACTTCGATGCCGGGCTTGCCCTTCGTCGCCTCGATGGGAGAGCGACCCTCGCGCGTACGCCCGCGCAGTCGATCGATCTCGATTTCACCGCCCAGGATCGCGCTGATCGCAAGCATGCGCTCAAGGGCCAGCTCAGTTTTGCTCCCGAGGGGGCGGTCCTGCGGGTCAACCAGCTCTCTGCTACCGCGCCGGACGGCGCCTGGCGGCTTGTCCGTCCGGCAACCTTGAGCCAGCGCGGCGACACTTTCGTGATCGAACAACTGTCGCTCCGCAACGGCGAGCGCGCGATCAATCTCGACGGCCAACTCGGCTTCGCCGGCAAGCAGGACCTGCGGCTCGAAGTCGATCGGCTGCCACTGGAAACGCTATCCGCATTCATGTCACAGCCGCCTAAGATGTCGGGCGTTATCAACATGACGGCGCGGATCAGCGGCACGGCGGCAGCACCGGAAATCACTTCCAGCTTGAAGCTGAGCGATCCGACGATCGCCGGACAGGCTTATGCGGGGGCTATGGCCGAAATTCATTACAGGGAACGTGCAGCCGCGATACGGATGACGGTTCAGCAGGATACGACCCATTCGCTCACGGCAAACGGTACCCTGCCATATGTCTTGAGCTGGCACGAGAAGTTCCGCGTCGAACCGGCCGAAGGCATGGATATCCGAGTGCAGAGCGACGGCTTAAGCATAGCTTTCTTGAATGCATTCGCAGGCAAGGCCGTCGGAAATGTCCGCGGCGATATCGCGCTCGACGTCCGTGCGCAAGGCTCGATCAAGCAGCCTGATTTTCGCGGTACTTTCCGCTTGCGCGACGGCAGTCTCAAAGTCGTGCCGCTAAACGTCGACGTCAATGCGCTCACGATCAGCGGCGGTTTGGATTCCGGACAGCTGATCGTGAGCGACATTTCGGCCAAGGCGAAAGATGGCGAAATTCGCGGCAACGGGTCATTGGCGCTCAAACAATTCGATGTGAGCGCAGTGAAGCTCTCACTGACCGCTCAGCGCTGGCCGGCAATCGATACGGTGCGCTACCAAATAAGGATCGGCGGCAAAGTAGACGTTGAGGGAAGCCTTCTAGCGCCGGCGGTCAAAGGGCAGGTCGTAATCACTGAAGGTTTATTGCGTCCCGATTTGAACTTCTTGGAGCAAAGCAAGGCGCCGACCAAGCGCGACGAGACCATTGTCGTCATCAGGGGCGATCGCACTCAAGGGCAAACGGCGCAGGCCGGTGCCGAGAACAACGGCGCAAAGGAAGACAGCGATCTGTTTAACAATCTCACCCTGGACCTGGCGATGCGTGCCCCTGGGAATCTATTGGTGCGCCACCCGGATCTCACCGCCGAACTTTCCGGCGACATCAAAGTTTCAAAGGCGCGACAGCGAAATATCGATATAAGCGGCCACGTCGATGTCGTGCGGGGCTCTTTCGCTTTTCAAGGGCGTCGATTTCAATTAGTTCGCGGCAGGGCGGCGTTTACCGGCGGCGACAAAATCAATCCGTCGCTCGATATTGTTGCGCAATATAAGGTGCCCAACTACCAAGTGGAGGTCCATATTTCAGGGTCAGCGGAAAAACCGAATTTGACTCTGACGAGCCAACCTCCCTTGGAGCAAGCCGACGTTCTCGCGTTGATTCTGTTTGGCAAGCCGCTCAATAGCTTGAGCCAAAATGAACAGGCCTCGTTACAGCAAAGCGCAGTCAATCTGGCGAGCGGCTTCATTGCCGCAAGCATCGCTAAGTCGGTTGCCAACGCGCTCGGACTGGAAAGTTTGGGGTTCGATGAGCTCGACTTTAGCGGCGACCGCGTCGGTTTGGGCCGCTATATCGGCTCCAGGACTCACGTTTCGGCCTCCCAACAGCTCACCGAAGAACACCGACAAGAGGTCACTCTAGAATATGAGATCGCTCCCAATTGGAAGATCGGCACGACTACAACGAGCACCGGCGACAGCGGCATCGATATTATTTGGCATAAAAGATACTAGCGCCGCCTATTTCCTTCGCCAGCTGCCGCTTCCGTCTTGAATCCACCAGCCCGGGCGCGCCTGGTCGATCCAGCTCTTGGCGAAGATGGCTTTGATTTTCGGGATGCTGTCTTTGTCGATGTTGTTGGCTTTGGCGATCTCGGCGTAGAGCGCCTCGCGATCGCGATTCTCCGCGTCGAGCGACTGCTGCGCCTCGGCGCGCTCTTTGAGATTCAAGCCGTCGGCGTTGCGCAGCGCGAGCAGACCGTCGCGGCCGATGCCGATGTTGCCGCGGTCCATATACGGCTTGAGTGTTTCGCTGCGCTGTTTGATCGAGTCTTTCAAGGCGCGGATGGCCGGATTGGAAACATTGATATCGGCTTCCTGCGCGTGCGCCGCGCGCATCAAGCCCCATGACAGCTTCGGTGCCGGCGTGGTCGAACGGCGGCTCTGCGGCGCGGGAGTCGTCTTGTCCGCTTCAGCCGGGCCACCCCAGGTCTCCTTGACGATTTGATCGGCGGCGCGCTCGACCGCCGCGGCCGGAAAATAGATGTTCACGGTTACACAGGCGCTGTAAAAAAACACGGTCAAAAACAAAGTTCGCTTCAACATGCTTCCTCCCATTATTGAATTTCCGGAGTGTCCGTCTGGATTCTTTCCAACCGCCGCATGAGCTCGGAAAAGGCGATGGTCTGAGTGTGGCTGACGATGTTCACGGTCGGCGGAAGAAAACTGCCGACGACCAGATATTCCTGATCGCCGCGCGTTTCCACGCCGCGCAACACCAGCCGGTCGTTTCTCAGGATCGCCTTGAAACCGAGCTTGCTGTAGCGAAAGCTATCGAACAGGCTGGCGAGACCGCCGTACAATGCGCCGGCGCTTTGCCCGGAGCTCAAGACCGTGATCTTGTTGAGCGCCTCCACGCTGATGCGTTGTTCCTTGCCGCGATCCACCGAGCGCAAATCCGCGCCGAATTGCGCCGGCTGTCCGTCGGTGATGACCAGATCGGCCACGGTTCCTTCCAAGATGCCCGAGATGCGGCCGAATGCAAAGGTCTTCGAAAGCTGCTCGAGGTCGATATTCGCCAACGCGGCGTCGAGCCGGATCGCCGCCAGCGGCGAGAAGGGATTGTCGATCTCCAGCTTGCTGATGCGCACCCGCCCGCCGAATACTTCGGCCTGAATTTCGCCTTTGGTCTTGAGCGTCGCGTCGGCCGACTGCACTTCCGGGATCGAGCCGGTGAGCGTCCCGCTGAAGCGCGGCCAATCGAAGGCCTCGGTGAGATCGTGAAGCTGCAGCCGATTGGTTTCGAGCGAGAAAGTCAGTTGCCTTGGCAGGCGGATAATATCCGGCCAACGCAGCCTGCCGAGGATGATCTCGCCGCCGAAAACGGCGGCGCGCAGCGGCTCATGAAAACGGAGCTCGTTGTTAAACAGCGAAACCGCCGCCGGACTAAGCCGCGCGTCCTGGCCGCCGAAGCGGATTTTGCCGATGGTCAGGGCGCCGGGACGCGGCTCGCGGCTCGCTGTCGCGGCTTCGCCCCAACCGATCTCGAACGGCAGCTCGAGGCCGATGGCGCTGACTTCCCAGCTACCCGCCTTGGCGCGCAGCTCCCCGCCGGTGAGAGATACGTTTCCCGCCAAGGCGAGACTTTCCGGACTGCCGTCCAACCGCGCTTGAAACGCCATGGCGCCGCCGATCGTGAGCGTGTCAAGAAACGGAAACTGGCGTTTCAGGTTCTCGCGCACAAACGCTTCGAAAAAGCCGCCCGGCGAAAAGCTCGTGCTGCGCGCCTCCAGACGCAAGCGCGGCGCTTGCGTCACCCGATCGAGGGAGCCGGCGATATCCAGCGCGCCGACGTTGGCCAGGACGGCGTTGCAACGGCGGCATTCGAGGCGATCTTCGCCACGAAAATACTCCGCGTCGAGAGCCAACTTCGGCTTTTGCGCCTTCAGATCGGTGAAAAACTTGTGCCATAAAATTTCGCCGCTCGCCGCGGTGAGTTCGCCGCTGATGCGCGCGGAATTCTTGCCGGAGACCCACGCGATTTCAAGCGGGCCGCGCAAGCTCAAGTTCTCGCCGATCCGGCGACTGTCGGGCGAGGTGAATTTTCCGCCGCCGGCGTCGATTGCGGCGGCAACCTTCACCGAGCCCGCCTCCGAAAAATCCACCGACCCGGTAAGGTGCGCGCGCTCGGCCGTTGCCTCCCAACGATCCTTGGCGGCGTAAGAAAGCCGCGTGGCGGCAATCCTCGCCGCGCGGATGCGCGCCGCGCCGTTCGACCATTCAAATGGCAAAGTAAAGTTCACGCTTGCCGAGTGTACTTCGCCGGCTTGAATTTTTGCGCCGTCGCCGCGCGCGACGCCCTTGACCGCGGGCGCATGGAAGGGGCCGCGCAGATCGAAGTCGATATGGCCGCGCCCGGCCATCGTCCAAAGATTAAGCGGCGGCGGAAGCATCGCCGGCAGCGCCTCCAGCGGCAGATCGCTCCAGAGAATTTTTGCATTGTCGATGCGCGATGCGGCGGCGAAGCTTGCGACTGCGCCGCCGGTAACGGTACCGAACGGCGAGCTAAGGCGGGCGGATTTTACCGTAAGGGTTTTGTCCGCCAATAAAAACGAGCCGGAAAAATTCACCGCGGCGCCGCCACCGGGTAGTTTTGCGCCCGCGGGCCCGAGCGCTTCGGCGATGCTGCGCACGGCGGCGTCGCCGGCAAAGAGAAATTCTTTCCAATCGCTGTCGACCGTCGCGCGCGCATTGAGACTGCCGGAGATCCGTCCGGCGCCGGCCGCGAGTTTTTCAAATCGGCCTTCGATCGTCGCGGTCGCCTGCTGATCTTCGGGCGCATCGAGTTTGGCGCGCACCCGTAAAAATTCAGGTTGCTCTTGTTGGACTGCGCCGTCCGAAAACGTTCTCGACGCGGGCTTGGAGCGAAGGACGATTTCACCGGTCAGAGCGTTCAGCGCTCCGCCCAGATGCACTTCGGCTTCTCCCTGAAGCGACGGAACGTCGGCGCGCAAATGGATTCTCGATGCTTGACCGAGATTTAAATTGCGCGCTTCCAGATTGATGTTCGGCAGCTCGAAAACTTCGGCGCCCCCCTTTTTTAAGACGATCGAACCGTCGTGAATCTTCAGGTAACGAAGCCCGACGGTTGCGGAAGATGCGCCGGCGGGCTTCATCATTTCCGCCAAATCGATGGTGAGCACGGGCCGCTCCGCGCTCACGCGGTGCACGGTCCCAAGCCACAGATCGACGGGTGTAAATGTTACCAGCAGGCGCGGGCTGCGAAAAAGAAATTCTCCGGGCTTGGAAACCTCCAGGGCGCCGGCAACGAGATGGAAAGGCGGCCGCAAACTCAAATCGGCCAAGCGCACATCCATGCCGCTTCTGCGAGAGAGCTCGGTCTCGGCCCATTGGCGAAACGCCGTGGAGCGCAACAAAAAAAACAGCGCGGCGTAGACAAGCAGAGACGCGGCGAAAAAAATTCCCAGCAGTCTAAGCCCGATGCGCGCGCGCGGCTTCATTGAAAAACGATACATGGTGCAAAATTTCTCGGCAATCGCCGCCTAAGATTAGACGCGCCGGTTGCGCGCGCGTTTATCGCCGGGAGACGGCGGACCAATCGAATAACGTTGACTTGACGGTTTTTCCCGGCTTACAAGCGCTCTTGCCGGGAGCTTTTTGAAAATAGGCGTGCGTCGAATTGACTAGAGTCGGGCGCTGAAAACCTGATCCGGGAGGAGGACCCTATGTATAAGGAATTCAAGGAATTCATCATGCGGGGCAACGTCGTCGATCTCGCCATCGGTGTGGTGATCGGCGCTGCGTTCGGTAAGATCGTCACCTCGTTCGTCGAAGACGTCCTGATGCCGCCCATCGGCTTGCTGTTGGGAGGCGCCGATTTCTCGAACCTATTCATCAATCTCTCGGGCAAAGCCTATCCCAGCATCGCGGCCGCGAAAGCGGCGGGCGCCGCGACATTGAATTACGGTATCTTTCTCAACAACATCATCAATTTTCTGATCATCGCATTTGCGATCTTTCTCCTCATCAAACAGATCAACCGGATGCAAAGACCCGCGCCGGCGGCCGCCCCAACGACAAAAGATTGCCCGTACTGTCTGTCGGCGGTGCCGCTGAAAGCGACAAAGTGCGCGCACTGCACTGCCGAGCTGAAGTAACGATTCGCAGCGTGGAGCGCTCGGCGCGCCGCGCGAGCGCGCCGGCCGCGGCACATGGCTATGGAGTTTTTGAGCTGTTGAAATGGGCGCTGTTGCTGGCGTCGTTTGCCGAGTTCATCGCTGCCGTGGCCGATGTGGCGGCGCCGGAGCCGCGCGCCGAAAGACGCGTCGCGGCGCTGCGCTTCCCACCGGGCCGGGCGCCGACTGGCAGCAATGGGATTCATTTTCCACCAACGTGGTGAAAAGACTCAGAGAAGATTACCCGCCGACACTACGCGATCAGCTCGGTGAAACTTTTCTCGACGCGCGCTACCGACTCGCTCAGGCCTCATGGCCCCATGGTTACAGGCGTTGTCTCTTGATACGCGTCTTCGCCCAACTGCTGTTCTTGAGATTCCGAAACCATGAGAAATTGGACTGGCCGGTTTGCTGCACGGTCTCGCAAGCAACAACGGTCAGAATATAAAATATCGACGCGGCAAATTTCACGATCATGGGGTCACTTCCCCTCGTCGCGCACCCTAATAAGCGTGGCAGGTATTAAAGCGTCCGGCAGCGTGCGCAGGGCATGATGCGCGGTTTGAGCAGTGGCGTGCAGATGGAGAACTTCCTTGGCGAAGTCACCTGAAATTGGGTCGCGCATAGGCTGTACGCCGTTGGTCTGAAACTTCGAATGAGCGATGGCGGACGCGAGAATTTGCTGCACGCGGAAGGCTGCGCCAATCGGCGGTATTCTTGCCTAAGCGGCTGGTTTATTTGACTTAATGACCTGATTGCGTGCCGATACGCGGGCATAAAAGAACGCCAAAAAACACCCAAAAATATTCTTGACTTCCTCGGAACCTTGTACTACTTTGGGCAAAAATTTTGACCGAATTTTTGCTGGGAGGCAGAGATGAGTCATAAAAAATATTTCGCGTGGGCAGCGGTTGGCTTCTTCCTGACGGGCTGTACAGGAATGACGAGAAATCAAGCCGCTTTGGTGGGCGCGGCAACTTGCGGCGCGATGGGCGCCGGGGGCGGTGCAGCCGCAGCGCATCAAGGAATTGACGGAAAGCACCGCAACGAAGCTATGGGCGCTGGTATCGGTTTCACCGCCGGCGCGCTCATTTGCGGCGGGTTGGCGTATTTGATGACCGAGGATCCGAAGCCAAAACCAGTGCCGCCACCGCCGCCGCCACCGCCGCCACCTCCGCCACCGGAGCCCAAGCCGAAGCCGGCTCCTCCACCGCCGCCGCCGAAACCGGAGCCCAAGCCCGCGCCGAAAGTGGAACGGACGATTATTCTCGACGACGTTCTGTTCGACTTCGACCGGAGCACCGTCAAGCCGGAAGCTGCGTCGATCCTCGATCGGCTGGTGGCTTTCATGAACGAGAACAAGGACAAGAAGGTAAGTCTGTCCGGACATACCGACAATGTGGGCAGCGAAGCATATAACCAAAAACTGTCTGAACGCCGCGTATCCTCGGTACAGGATTACGTGGTGAAGAAGGGCGTGGAAGGCAGCCGAGTCTCCGGACAGGGTTTCGGCGAGAGCAAGCCGATCGCGGATAACAAGACGCGAGAGGGGCGCGCGAAGAACCGGCGCGTCGAAATCAAAGTCAACTAATTATCGGTGAAGTGAAATTGATCTCAATGCGGATGCCAGGAAGAGCGCGAGCGCGGGTTTTTCTCCTGGCATCCGCATTGTTATTTCCAAGTCTCGCTTTCGCCCAGAACATCAGTTTCAAGGAAATAGAAGCGCGTGTCCTGGAATACCGAAAGTGGCTCGACAAAGTCGGCTCCAACGGCTCGCGTTTCTGGGTGAGGTTGGACAGCACTAAGCGTCCCCATCGACTCTACATCGGCGACGGCTTCAAACAAGCCAGTGCCACCGACCAGGAAGAGTTCATCGAAATCTTTTCGCGCTTCCTTGCGGGACACCCGGAAAAAAACATGCTCATCGACATCTTCGACGCCAGCAGCGGAAAGCCGGTCGGCGAGTACGGCTTCGGTGGTTTTCGACTCTTCTAGGCTTGTCCTTTTTTCCCCGCGGTTCTCACTCTTGCTAGCTGCCAACGGGTTGCTCTGACCCGGGTTTTCCATTTTGCTCAACCCGCGGGATTTTGCTTCGGATGTCCGACGGTGCTTGTAACACGTCGCCTTTGCCTTACATTTTGATCGTCGGACGATTCATCGGTAATTTGAAATTAGCAGTCGCCGGTTGCTACAGTTGCGCTCGATGACGACGCTGCAACGTTTGCGCGCCGATGCACGGGAGATATTTGCCGCCGGCGTGAGATCTGCCGACCCTGCTGCGGCGGTCAGAAGAGCGCTCGATGTGGACAAGGACCGCCTTCGAGTAGAAAAGCGCGCTTATGCCTTATCCTCCATCCGTAATCTCTTCATCGCCGGCTGCGGCAAGGCGGGCGCGCCCATGGCGCGCGCGGCGCTAGAGATTCTCGGCGAGAAGGTCTCGGGCGGCGTGGTCGTGGTGAAATACGGCCACAAGCTGCCGCTGGAAAACATCGAGATCATCGAAGCCGGACATCCGATTCCCGATAGCGCCGGTTTACATGGGGCGCGCCGGATCATGGATCTTGCGCGCCGCTGCAGCTGGGAGGATTTGCTCTTGTTTCTGCTGTCGGGTGGAGGTTCCGCGCTTTTTCCATGTCCGGCGGCGGGGTTGTCGCTCGAAGACAAACAGCAAACCACCGATGCGCTGCTCAAAAGCGGCGCGACCATTCATGAAGTCAATGCGGTGCGCAAACATATTTCACAGGTGAAAGGCGGACGACTCGCGAAACTTACCGCGCCGGCGCGTTTGATCGCGCTGATTCTCTCCGATGTCGTGGGCGACGCGCCGGAAGCCGTCGGGTCGGGTCCGACGGCGCCGGATAGCACCACCTACGCCGATTGCCTGCAAATCATCCAGCGCTACAGTCTTGCCCACCGCCTGCCGCCCGCCATCCTCGATTTTTTGCAAAGCGGCGCGAGGCAAGAGATTGCGGAAACTCCCAAGCCTTCGGACCGCATATTCGAAAACGTGCAAAACGTCATCATTGGCAACAATCGCGCGGCACTGCTCGCCGCGCGCAGGCGCGCGGAGGCTCTCGGATACCAAGCGAGGGTGATTGCCGAGGCGATGCACGGAGAAAGCCGCGTCGTGGCGAAATCTCACGCGGCGTTCGTCAAGGACGTGGTCCGGACGGGCACGCCGGTGTCGCCTCCAGCCTGCCTGCTCGCGGGCGGCGAAACGACGGTGACGGTAGTCGGCGATGGCCTGGGTGGGCGCAATCAGGAGTTCGCGCTCGCCGCCGCGACGGCGATCGAGAATCTCGACGGCGTGGTCATTCTCAGCGGCGGAACCGACGGCGCGGATGGGCCCACCGAAGCCGCCGGCGGGATCGTCGATGGATCGACGATCCTTCGCGGCAAGGCCAAGAATCTCGATCCAGAAAAATTTCTAGCGAGAAACGATTCCTACCATTTTCTGCTCGCCACCGATGATTTGCTGATCACCGGTCCGACGCTGACAAACGTTATGGATCTGCAAATCACGTTGATCGCATGATGTCACAAAAACGAAAATACCGGTGAGGGATCTGCACCGCGGCCCGGCAAGCCGGCTTGAGAAATTTATCGAACAAGTATTGATTTGAATAAGTAACCATGTTTAGAGTTCCTTCCTCGCAGCGAAAAGGACTGGTTCGCTTGGCTCAAATTATCGGGAACGGGTTATGATCGACGTAAGCTTAAAAGGAGTTCGCTGCCGCGCGGCGAACGAAATCCTCGATATCGACGGCACGATCGGCGCCTTGACTGAAGGCACGATCGTCTACGAGCTTGAAGGCGAAGGCGGGCAGTTGGTGAACGTGTGCTGGGACGACGGCACGCGCACGCTCGTCTCTTCTGAAGAGATTATCATCACCGATCTGGTTACGTGGAATTAGAGTATTGATTGCTGCCGTTCCGGTGTCATCGCGGGTGAAAGACAGACCTTCTTCTAAAACTTCGGTCACTTCCTTGCTTTCGACCTGGCTACAAGTAGACGATCTTGCAAACGCCCTTATCGGGTCCCATCTTTTCTGTCAAATTTCGAAGCGTATGTCCGCGGCAAGTTTGAATCAGTAATCGATTGTTCTCCAGATGCTCGTGCAGATCGATGGTCTGCCGTCGGGTGCACACTCCTTTACGCAATCATCATTCAGGCCCTTCTGTTTGGACGGAAATTGGATTGCGCAACGAAATGCGCTTCGATTACACAGTGATAATTTGCGCAACTGGCTGGCGTGTTGTTTGCTTGAGGTTTCAAAAAAACAGTCAAAGTCTTGACATAGTCTTGCGCGCTAAACTAATTTCCGGAAAGCAATCCATTGCATGGCAAGACTCATGGAAGAGAAGCCAAGTAGCAATCTGTAATCGAAGAATACTGGTCGGTCGCAGCAGTATTCGGCTTCCAAGTTTATGATTTTCATTGAACCCCTCGCGACGGAACGGACAATACAGTGCCGGTCCGTAAAACAGAAAGCCGCATCCCGCTTTGTCACAGCTCCGATAGTCGTCGAACGCGAAAACGCATATGTTCTTTTCGTAACAGATGTGACTCTGGGTGGAACGGCGCAGTCGTTCGAAGTGCATTGCTTGCACGAACCATTTATTGGACCACTATTTGAGCGATTTTCACAGCGAAAGTTGAACGGTTATGCCGATCACTGCAATTGCTTGGGCAGACGACGCAGAATGCGACATTCACATGCTGCGGGGCACGAACAGGCCAGCGCTGCGCGTGTCCGTGATGTTTACGCGATCCGACGGTGTCGTCGAGGACGCGGCGACTTATCTTGCCGCTAATGCCGATGTGACCCTGAACTTTCAGCCGTCGTTTAAAAACGTAATGGATGTGACGGTCAATCCGCCGACCTGTACCGGTTTCGGCATCACCATCAATAACGAGACCGGCGAAATACGGGTCGATCCACCGCCGACGCCGGAACCGGTCATTCATAACTTTCTGGTCCACGCCACGGCCCAAGATTCCAGCGACGGCAAGGAATACCGGATCAGCATCCGCGTCCATCTGCATAACCGGGTTACTTCGGCCTGGCTCACACCGCCGATTCTGACTTTGCGTCCGGAGAGCGGTGCTTTGCCGCAGACAACCCGCGTGCGATTCAGCGTGCGAGCGCAATTCGATGACGGAACCGTCGGCGATCTCACGCATCATCCGGATATAGTTTGGCGTCCCGCTGCAAACGTTGCCGGCACCGGGCGCCTAATTATCGCGCCGGGAAACGGGCCGAGCACCCCCGCGGTGCAAATCGAGGCGGTCTTGCCTGCGGACTTGCAAGATCCGTCTCTGCCAACGCCACCCGAAATCAAAGCGGCTGGGCACATACGTTTCGCAGTGGACTGGGCGTCAGACAGCAACGTGCGCGCGGAAACCGTGCAGATCCAGGACACCTGGCCCGGCACCGTCAATCCGGAGTTGGTTCCTAATTTTTTATTTTTATGCGACGGCTACAAGGTTGAGGACAGGCCCAAATTCGATGGGCAAGTCAGAAGCCTGCTCGGGTTAATGAAAAAAAGCCGGCTCACCCGTCCCTTCGACTTGCTTGCAACGTCCATGAACTACTACCAGGCATTCATTCCGTCCAGCCATCACGGCATCTCGGTGCTGTGCGAGGTCTATCCCGAGCAAAAGTCGGACGGAGAGCTCGAAGACAAATTCCGCCGGCGTCGTCGATATGTTTTGTGTTCCCGATGCCGAAGATCCCTCCGCCGGCGACAAGTGGAAACTGAAAAACGTCATCTTTAGACTCGGGCTTCCGGTTCCCGGACAAGGCCTCGATCGAAAAATTAAGGACATTCGCGACTACTGGGACAGCATCTTGGACGGCGTGCCGCAGAACAGGATTGCCGATACGACGGTGCGAAGTTGGCAGAAGCTGTCCAAGCGCACGTTTATCGAAGAAACCGATTCGGTGTTCGGCCTCGCCTATGGAGAATATCCCGCGGTATCCCGGGAGAGCGACGACCGCACCATCGGATTTCACCCGCGCCGAATGGCTCGGGCTCGCCTGGATCCGATCCTCAACCGATTGACCGACGCCCAGGGTAATTCGATGGGCTCCATTTGGATGGCGCGGCCGGACGGGACGCGGCCCAGCAGCTACCCTCTGATATTTATCTTTTCATCGCTGAAATGGGATAGGGGCGTCAATTTCGGGCGCGGTTACATCTCGATGAACGTCGAGGACCGCGACGGGATTCCGGCTCGGCGCGTTACCGGTAGACCGACCTTCGAGATCGATTTGACCGGTAAGATCACCAATCGCATTTCACATACAAGGTTGGTGCGCGGATGCCATGAGGTGGCGCATTCCTTCGGCCTGGGTGACGAATACAGCGAGAAAGGCACCATGCCCGATTCCATAGATGTCGACCGAAGCTACGGCAATCTCCAAAAGCATTCCGATGTGCTGCACCCCGTGAGCAACGCGATCGACGGTGACATGATCAAATGGCGCTGGCATCGGATCCGTAAGGCGGCTGTGATCGTCGGGCCGATTGCGGAAGTACCAACGCAGCCGGGTAAATTTCGCATCCCCGTTATTCTGGGACAGGCGCGGCAGTTTGCCGTCGGTAACACCGTGCTGCTCAGATTCCGGCAATATCCGAATCCTTTGCCGCGCTTTATGGGCGCGAGCGCGAACCTCATCAGCGATCATCTCGAGGTCGTCGATGTCGCGGATCCGTCCGGAATCCTCGACCCCAATCGGCCGCGCGGTCCCGATAATCCCCTGATCGGCGTCTTATTAGTCTCGCCGAAAGCCGGTCATGCGTTCAGCACGGCGGACGCGGCGAGATTTCAGCCCGGGTGCATCGTTTATTTGCCGGTCACCGCTCCCGAGTCGGTGCGCACGAACACTTATCCGTTCGCCGAGTTGGTCGCAAAGAACATCAGAGATCACATTACGGACCGGGAGCGCGCGCTCAATATGGATCCCGACAGCAACAAAATCTGCGTCGCGGATGACGATGAAATCCAAAAGCCCGTAAAGTTAAAAGTCGATCTGCCGATTTGCTTCAGCCACAAAAACCGCATCGTCGGTCTTTTCACCGGCGGTAAAACCTACCAATGCGGCGTCTACCATCCGACGGGCAGTTGCATCATGCGCAATTCCAACAGCGACGGCAAAGAGTTTTGCGCGGTTTGCCGTTACCTGCTGGTGGACATTATAGATCCTTCGAGGCATTTCTCCCTCGATCTCGACTACGAAGAGTACTACCCGCAGAAATGAAAAACGATCACGGTACTTTCGAATTGATCGCGCGCCACTTCGTCACGGCGCTGGAGCCGCTTCGCCGCGCGGTCAGCGATGAAAACGCCTTTCAAGCGCTGATGCTGCGCCTCGGCTGGGAGACGACGGGGATGCCGCCGGCATATGCGGCCATCGGCAGTGCCATCGCCGAGGCGGCGGCGAGCGTGAAAAACTTGAGCGACGATGCCGAGGCCGACGAGATCGCCGATCTGCTGCTCAAGACGAAGGCGGCCTATGAAAAAATTCGTAGCATCGATGCCGCTCCCCCGGGCGTCGATGCTCCTTCGTTTCTCGCCCAAGTCGGCGAACGCCTTTTTGAAATTTTGTTGACGGACTATCTGGCGGCGGAGCAGACCGCTGTCTTCAATCTACTTTCGATGCTCAATGTCATCGAAGTCGAAGATCTTCCGGCGACGGCACAGCAGCGGGGCATCGTCCGCACGCGCTTCAAATGGGAAGAGATTCCCAAAATCATCGACGATCCGGCGTCACTTCCCGAACGCGTCTACGGCTGGGGTACAGCCGGATCTGCGATTTCAGCTTTTGGCGCAGCACGTCGGCGAATTGTTGTTCGCCATCGGGTTCCCGGTTTTTATCGGCAAGGCCGACGAATTGCTGGCGGATGCCTATCACGACGGGGAGGACGGCCTAGACGATGAATCTTGGATCGTCAAAGTTCCATTCTATTACATCACCATCGCGGAAAAGAATTTGGAAGCCGCTTTCAGTCTGATGGAATTGAAGGGCGAAGGGGCGAAGCTTCCGGGGGTGATCATTCAACCGCAAATACCCGAGCAATTTCCCCTCAAATTCCACATCGCTCCGACCATCGATTTGAGGCTAAAGGCCGGTACCAACGCGGCGTCGGAGTTCGGTATTGTGCTCCGGCCCGGAGAGGCCTCGGTCCGTTACCCGTTCGAACCGGGAAGGGCACCTCCGGCCGGCGGGATCGGCATAGGTTTCGACTTCAACGCAACGACGCCGACTGTGCTTTTCGGCGCGGCGGGCGCGACGCGCCTGGAGTTTCAATCGGCTGCGATCGATTTTGACGTGAAATCGAGCGCCGGCGAATTGGATATCGTCCTGGGCGCACAGTTCAAAGGATTCTCGCTGGTGTTGGCCGGCGGAGAGAGCGATTCCTTCGTGCAATCGTTTCTCGGCGGCGGCGAAACGCCGCATCGAGATTCCCCTCGGCATCGAATGGTCGCGCCGCGACGGCGTGCATTTCGCCGGAAGCCAGGTCTTTGAAGTTGCGCTCCATCCGCGACCGAAGCATCGGGCCGTTCGTACTGGACGCTCTTGTCCTGCGGTTGGCCGCGCCGACGGACGGGTCCGGCGATTTGAGTCTCGTCGTCGGCGCGAGCCTGTCGGGAGAACTCGGCCCGGTGACGGTCAGCGTCGAAAACATCGGCTTCCATGTCGATGCCACGTTTGCATCCGGCAACATGGGACCCTTCGATCTGGACCTCGGTTTCAAGCCCCCGACTGGCGCAGGCCTCGCCATCGACGCCTCGGTGGTGGTGGGGGGCGGCTTCCTGCGCTTTGATGCAGAGAAAGAAGAATACAGCGGGATATTGCAACTGGAGATTGCCGAGAAGATCGCGGTCAAAGCGATCGGGATGCTGACCACGACGAATGCCCGGACGGCGCCAAGGGCTACTCGTTGATGGTCATCATTACAGCCGAAGGGTTTGCGCCGATCCAGCTCGGCTACGGCTTTGTGTTGACCGGCATCGGCGGGCTATTGGCGATCAACCGCACGTTCGACGAAGAAGCGCTGCGCGCCGGACTCAAGAACCACACGCTCGACAGCGTGATGTTTCCCCACGATCCGATCCGCAACGCCCCGCAGATCTTAAGCAACTTAAACAAAGTCTTCCCGCCCGCCAACGGCCACCATCTGTTCGGGCCGATGGTGCAGATCTCCTGGGGCACACCGCCATTGATCACCGCCGATCTGGCCGTGGTGCTGGAGTTCGGCGTCCGTCTGCGGCTGCTGATTTTAGCCCAGGTCGTGGCGATTTTACCCAAACGGGAAAACGATCTGGTGCGACTGCAGATGGACGCCATCGGCGTGATCGACTTCGATCAAGGCACGCGCCGCCCTCGACGCCACGCTTTACGATTCGCGGTTGCTCAAGAAATTCGTTTTGACGGGCGACATGGCGATGCGCATGAAATGGGAAGGCTCGCCCAACTTCGCCCTCGCCATCGGCGGCTTGCATCCGGCGTTCAACCCGCCCGCCAATTTTCCCAAGCTCGAGCGCATCGCGATTAATTTATCTGCCGGCGACAACCCGCGGATTCGCTGCGAAGCGTATTTCGCGCTCACGGCCAACACCGTACAGTTCGGCGCCCGCGCCGAGCTTTATGCCTCCGCCGCCGGCTTCAGCATTCATGGCGGCATCGGCTTCGATGTCTTGATCCAGCTCGACCCGTTTCAATTTCTGGCCGAGTTTTACGCCCAGCTCCAGCTCAAGCGCGGCTCGAGCAATTTATTCAAGGTCCGGGTCGAAGGCGCGCTCGCCGGGCCGCGGCCGCTGCATGTCAAAGCCAAAGCCACGTTTGAAATTCTCTGGTGGGACGTTTCGATCCGGGTCGACAAGATACTGGTCGGAGGAGAGAAGCCGCCGCTGCCGGAACCCATTGATGTATTGCCGCGATTAAAAGAGGCGCTGGCCAATCCCGGCAACTGGGTGGGTCAGCTTCCCGCCGGCCAACGTCCCATGGTCACTCTGCGTGAAAAGCCGAGAGCAGCGACCGAAGTGTTGCTCCATCCGCTCGGCACCTTGACGATTAAACAGAGCATCGTCCCATTAGACATCGATATTTCCCGCTTCGGCCAGGCCGCGCCCGCCGGAGCGCGTCGCTTCACGATCAGCGGCGTCAGCCTCAGCGGACAGGGCCAGACGACGGAACCGGTCAAAGAATTCTTCGCTCCGGCTCAGTTCTTCGAGATGAGCGACGACGAAAAGCTTTCCCGGCCTTCTTTTGAACCGATGGCCGCGGGGATGAGCATCGGCTCGGAGGAGTTCGCTTTTACCTCGGACGACAACGATTGGCTGGAAGTCGAAGCGATAAAATTTGAGACGCTTATCATGAACAAAGAGAAGAAGGAAACGCGCCGCAGCGATCCAGAGCATTTGTATCGATTGAGCGCAGAACTTTTTGGCAAGCAGGCGCGCTTTGGCGCTGCCGGGGCGGCCGCGATTCGGCACAGCGGCAAGGCCAAATACCGTTCAGTGGTGGGAAAACACCGGATTGCCAAGGAAGGGTGGAGCATCGTGGCGACGGATAGCTTAACGGTGGAGCCGGTGCCCGGTATCACAGAAGAGAAGCCGGTGATCTATTCGGAAGCGCTGCAGGCGTTAAGAGAACTGAAACTGCAAAACCCGGCCAAAGCCGCCGGACTGAAAATTATGAGACTCTCGGAAATTGCGGGTAACTAGGATTGGGGTAGGTATGCCGAACCGAGGCGTCAAGGGCCGCATCATCGACGAAAACGGTGCGGGCCTAAAAGATCTCACCGTAAGAGCCATCGATTTCGATCCGTTTTTCCACGAAGACGATGTGTTGAAGACGGGGAAAACCGACGCCGATGGAAATTTCGAGCTCACCTACTCCACCGAGGACTTCACCTTTTGGGATCCGCATAGAAATCCCGACATCGTGGTCCAAGTCTTCGGGCCGCGCTACGAAGATCCCAAGCTCTTCGGCACCCGACTGCTGCACGAAACAAAAGAAGCGGAGGACGTAGACGACGAGATCCTCGACGCCGGCCTGATCAGAATTCACCGGGACAACATCGACGGTTGGCTCGTCACCCATACGACGTTGAATCCGGAAACGGCAACACCGGTGGCGCTGTTCCAAAACAACGAGATCACACATCTCGTTGACGGCGCCGCGATGTTTCCGGCGGTAACCGACATGGCGATGGGGGCGAACACGTCCATCAATCTGATGAGCTTGTTCTTCGACGTGGACAACCATTTGATTACGAAATTCAAAAATACTTTCAATCCAAGCAACCCCCCGTCCACGAATTGCAAGGCCGAGATGGAAGCGACGTTGGAAGAAGAACTGAAGAAAAAGGCCGAGAATCCGGGCGGGAAATTGGTCAATGTTATGGTCACCGACCTTCCTCTGTCAGCCAACGACACGGTGACTGAGGTACGCGAATTTTTTAAGAATAAAGGCGTTCACACCAGCGCATTTACCAAGGGTTTTGCGGTTCTCCACGCCAAAGCGATTGTCGTGGATGGAGACAAGGCGATTCTTATGGGCTCGCCGTTGAAGCAGTTCTACTTCAGCGACGAGCGTCACGCGATTTACGACGCGCGGCATAAGGGGTCGCTCAACCACGACGTGAACATACAGATTGAAGGTCCCGCCGTCGCGCACATCGACAAAACCTTTGGCACGGTTTGGAGATCGACCGGCGAACCGCTCAGAATGATCACCCCCAACGATATTCCTCCAAAAACAGGCGCGAATGCCGCTTCCGTTCAAGTGCTTCGGACCTTGCCGGGGCGCACTTTCAAAGGCACGGCGCCTTTGGAGGAAAACCTTCCTCACGGAGAGACCGGAATTTTGGAAGCCTACGAACGGGCGATCAACAACGCGGAGCGCTACATCTTCATCGAGAATCAATATTTTACCTCACCGGAGATCGTCAACGCGCTGATCGCCCGGCTGAAGGATCCTTCCAAGCCGAAGCTGCAGATTATTCTCGTACTCAATTTCCGCCCCGATTTGCCCGGCTACCCCGATGAGCAAATCGAGCTCGTCAGTCAATTGAGGGTCGCGGCCAACATCAACGGCCACCAGTTTGTAGTTTATACCATGTGGAGCAGGTCCGAGATCGTCGGTGCTGGAGGGCAGAAGCGTTTCGAGATCATGCCGATCTACCTGCACAGCAAAATCGCGATCATCGACGATAAGTGGGCGACGGTGGGAAGCGCCAACCTCGACGGCACCTCGCTCAACTATCATCAGATCGGGCTGATCGCTACCGGCGCCATCGGCGACAAGTTGCTCGACAAACTTCAATTGGAGAATAACTTCGGCAAGTTTTTGTGGGAGCTGTTTTGGTATTTGTTTCTTTTTATCCTGAAGCAAATGGTTTTCAACTTGACGATCCTCGCCGCGATTCTTTTCGTCGCCTATAAATTGATCTTTGATTTCAAGGAAACATTGGAAACAATCCGCGAAACGCTCGGCGATATTTCAGACATTCCCGAATTGGTTAGAGAAGCCTTTACGCGCACGGCGCCGCACGCTTTGCCGCACCGGCCCCGCCAGCCGCCACGCAGCGTCGAAATGAACCTGGTTATCTACAACGACATCGCTGGCCAGCCCCAGACGGACGTGATCAAGGCCTTGCGCGAGCGGCTCTGGAAAGAACATCTCGGTCTCGAGTTTCTTCCCGCCGAAATGGAAAACGTGCCGGCGGATCCCGCCAATATGAATTGGGTCGAGACTTGGAATCGCCGCGCCGAGGACAACCTGCGGATGTTCAAGAACGAGCAAAGCGCGGCGGCGCACACTCCGAAAATCCTGCCGTGGAAGCCGGCAACCGACGCGGAAGAATATTTGCGCGCGCTGAAAATTCGCACCAAGGGATTGAGAAACCAGGCCCAGAAGTTCCTCTTCAAAGACTGCAAGGTCGAGGATAAAAATCTCCTGCCATGGCCAATAATATAATCTACGGCGCAACGGCCGGCATCGGCGAGCTGCTCTCGTTCTTGAAGGAGATTCACGATGACGTCGGCGAAGCGAATGCCTTGATCAGTTTGATGGGCTGGGAGCTGCCGCCCGGCGTGGACGACATCGGCCTCGCGACGATCGACCTCGGAGATTTTCTCGAAAAGCTCGATGCGGTCATCGGCGCCTCGGACGAGGAATGGGAAGACGAGATCGCGGTCATCAGGCGGATCGCCGATTTGACCGTCGCGATCAACGCTCTGGTGCAGGCGGTCCGCGCGCTCGCCGACGAACTGCCGACGAAACTGGCGTCGTTCGGCGATTACGTCGACCGAACACAGATCCACAAACAACTGCCGCGGCGGCTGTTCGACTTTTTGCTGATAAACTATCTCGCGCAGAAAACCCCGCTCGGTTTCGCCGTTCTCAATTTGATGAACGTGATCGACTACCCGCATTTCGAGGCGGACCCCGAGAACTTTCAAGTCGAGCACGTGCGCGCGACCGTCAACTATCATCTTTTCAAAACTTTGGTCACCGATCCGGCGGCGCTCGCCGAAGAAGCTTACGGATGGGGCACGCCGCAGTTCGCCGTAATGATTTTCTTGCGGCGTCTGAGCCAGCTCTTTCAGACCCTGGGGCTACGCAGCCGGATACAGCCGCTGGACCGGCGGGCCGAGGAAGTATGGGTGGAGACAACCCCTTCGGAAACGGAACCGATACCGCAGCTCATCACTTTTGTCCACGAGGAGCGCGGCAACATCGCCGGGCTGCGGCTCGGCTTTTCGGTTTTCGGCGCGCGCCCGACTTCAGAAGGCGCGCGCGACGGCGGTCTGGGTTTCGCGCCGATCGTGCGCGGCGAAGTGAAGGCGAGCATTCCATTTTTCCGGTTCGACGATACTTTCATCGATATCTCGGCCGCCGGCGATTTATTGAAGCGGCTCGCCATGATCCTTCGGCCGAATGAAGATCTGCAAGTTCGTGCCGGCGGCGGCGTGAGCGAGGCCATCACGGGCCGGTTCGCTTTGACTCTCCGGCACGGCTCACCGGACGGCGCGCCGAAAACGCTCTTGAATTTTTTTCGCGGCTCGGGATTGCGCGCGCAGCAGATTTCCCTAACTGGCGGCATGGACAAACAGCCAGATCGTCCCGGCGTGAGCTTTCTGGAGTTAGCCTTGTTGGGTGGCCGCCTCGACTTCTCATTGGATGACGCCGATGACTTTTTGCAGGACGCAATTGCGCAAAAGCAGGTCGGTGCACCGTTCGATCTGCGCATCGGCTGGACAAGCGCTAGGGGAATTTACTTTGAAGGTGGGTCCGGCGTGACGGTAACTTTGCCGGTGTACGCGAAGCTTGGACCCTTGGTACTCAATAGCGTTATCCTAAGGCTGAACGTTGCGGAGGATGGGGTTGGCCTCGAATCGTCTGTGACCGGCGAGCTTAACTTGGGGCCGTTGTCGATAACCGTGGAGCGATTGGGGGTGCAAGCTTGATGTCTCGTTTGGCAACGGGAACCTGGGCATTTTCGGCTGGTATCCCCATTTCAAGCCGCCGAACGGCGTGGGCCTGGCGATCGACGCCTCAGTGGTGGTGGGCGGAGGCTTTCTGCGTTTTGATCCCGAGAAGGAAGAATACAGCGGGGTATTGCAACTGGAGATTGCCGAGAAGATCGCGGTCAAAGCGATCGGCATGCTGACCACGCGAATGCCCGGACGGAGCCAAGGGCTACTCGTTGGTGGTCATCATTATCGCCGAAGGCTTTGCGCCGATCCAGCTCGGCTTTGGCTTTGCGTTGACGGGCATCGGCGGGCTGCTGGCGATCAACCGCACGTTCGACGAAGAAGCGCTGCGCGCCGGACTCAAGAACCACACGCTCGACAGCGTGATGTTTCCCAAAGATCCGATCCGCAACGCCCCGCAGATCCTGAGCAACCTGAATAAAGTCTTCCCGCCCGCCAACGGCCACCATCTGTTCGGGCCGATGGTGCAGATCGCCTGGGGCACGCCGCCACTGATCACCGCCGATTTGGCCGTGGTGCTGGAGTTCGGCGCGCGGCTGCGGCTGCTGATTCTGGCCCAGGTCGTGGCGATTCTGCCCAAACGGGAAAACGATCTGGTGCGCTTGCAGATGGACGCCGTCGGCGTGATCGATTTCGATCAGGGCACGGCTGCGCTCGACGCCACGCTCTACGATTCGCGGCTGCTGAAGAAGTTCGTGCTGACGGGCGACATGGCGATGCGCCTGAAATGGGAGGGCTCGCCCAACTTCGCGCTCGCCGTCGGCGGATTGCATCCGGCGTTTAACCCGCCCGCCAACTTTCCCAAGCTGGAACGCATCGCCATCAATCTCTCCTCGGGCGACAACCCGCGCATTCGCTGCGAAGCGTATTTCGCGCTGACCGCCAACACCGTGCAATTCGGCGCCCGCGCCGAACTCTACGCCTCCGCGTCCGGCTTCAGCATTCACGGCGAAATCGGCTTCGACGTGTTGATCCAGCTCGACCCGTTTCAATTTCTCGCCGAGTTCTACGCCCAGGTGCAGCTCAAGCGCGGCTCGAGCAACTTGTTCAAGGTCAGAGTCGAAGGCGCGCTGGCCGGGCCGCGTCCGCTGCATGTCAAAGCCAAAGCGACGTTTGAGATTCTCTGGTGGGACGTTTCGATCCGCGTCGACAAGACGCTGGTCGGAGGAGAGAAGCCGCCACTGCCGGAACCCATCGATGTGTTGCCGCGATTGAAAGAAGCGCTGGGCAATCCCGGCAACTGGGTGGGTCAGCTTCCCGCCGGCCAACGCCCGATGGTCACGCTGCGTGAAAAGCCGAGAGCAGCGACCGAAGTGTTGCTCCATCCGCTCGGCACCTTGACGGTCAAACAGAGCGTCGTCCCGTTGGACATCGATATTTCCCGGTTCGGCCAGGCCGCGCCCGCCGGAGCGCGCCGCTTCACGATCAGCAGTGTCAGCCTGGGCGAACACAGTCAGACGACCGAGCCGGTCAAGGAATTCTTCGCCCCGGCGCAGTTCTTCGAGATGAGCGACGACGAAAAGCTTTCCCGGCCTTCTTTTGAACCGATGGCTGCGGGGGTGAGCATCGGCTCGGAGGAGTTCGCTTTCACGTCCAAACGCCGACGATTGGCTGGAAGTCGAAGCGATAAAATTCGAGACGCTTATCATGAACAAAGAGAAGAAGGAATCGCGCCGCAGCGATCCGAGAGCAATTTGTATCAATTGAGCGCAGAGCTGTTTGGCAAGCAGGCGCGCTTCGGCGCTGCCGGGCAGCAGCGATCTCGGCGCAGCGGCAAAGCCAAATACCGCACGGTGGTGGGCAAACATCGGATTGCCAAAGAAGGTTGGAGCATCGTGGCCACCGATGAGCTTAACGGTGGAGCCGGTGCCCGGCATCGAGGCGGGCAAGCCCACGATCTATTCCGAAGCGGCGCAGGCGTTGCGAAAACTGAAACAGCAGGATCCTGCCAAAGCCGCCGGCTTGAAGATCCTGCGACTGTCGGAGTTGTCCTGAAGGTGAACTCATGGGATTGATTTAGCGAGGCTGGCTATGGCTATCCCAACTTCCGCAAATTATGTGTTCCTGCCCTGGGTGCGGCAGGGAGCTGCATCCGGCATTCAGACGCCCGACAGCTTGAGTGCAAATCAAGCCGGTGTCGTTTCGGTGCCCGTCAAGCTGCGCGTCAACAACACCGATGACATCGATCGGCAAGTGCGCCTGCACGGCCCCGGCGATGTCACCGGCATCGATCCGCAGCAGGTGGTGCGCACGGAGCCGCGCCATCTGGCCACGGATTTCGAGCCGAACTACTTTCCGGCCATTGAATTTGATCGTCCGGACTTTCCCTGGCTTTTCACGCCCGCGAAGGCCGATGCCGCCGGCAAGTTGCGTCCGTGGCTCTGCCTGGTGGTCGTGCGCAAACAGGAAGGCGTCACGCTGCGCGTCGACCGCAATCTGCCGCTGCCGGTGCTCGAAATCAAGGCGCCTGCCCGGCCCGAGCGCGAGCTGCCGGATTTGTCCGAATCGTGGGCGTGGGCGCACGCGCAGGTCGCGGGCAGCCGGCGCGATGCTGGTTCGCTGAAACAATCGTTGGCGGGCGATCCCGCGCTGACGGTGTCGCGGTTGTTGTGTCCGCGCCGGCTCGATCCGCTGACCGAGTATCTGGCCTGTGTGGTGCCTGCGTTCGAACTGGGACGCAAAGCGGGACTCGGTTTACCGATTCAGCCCGAGGACGAAAACGCAGTTGAAACCGGCCTGGACGTCGGGAGCGCAATCTCCTCGCAAGTGACGTTGCCGGTCTATTTCCACTGGGAGTTTCGCACCGGCACCGGCGGCGATTTCGAAGCGCTGGTGGGATTGCTCGAAGCGCGCGATTCGCGCGAACTGCCGGCGGAAGTCGGCAAACGGCGGATGGACATCAGCCAACCCGGATTCCAGCATGACGCCGCCGCTGCCATCGGGCACGGCGCTCGAGCTTGAAGGCGCGTTGCGCCGCTTGGATGCGACCAGCTGCCGAATGGCCGGAAGAGACTCGAAAGCCCTTTCAGAGCGAGCTCAAAAAGATCCTCGATGCGCCGTGGCAGGCCGCGGCAGAGGAGGGCAAAGATCCGCTGCTCGCGCCGCCGATCTACGGCTGCTGGCAGGCGGCGCGGCACACGGTGGACTTGACTCCCGCCGCCGCCTGCGTCATGACCTGGCTGGATGAACTGAATCTCGATCCGCGCCACCGAGCGGTCGCCGCGCTCGGCACCGCGGTCGTGCAGACTCAGCAGGAGCAGTTGATGGCCTCGGCGTGGGAACAACTCGGCGAGATCGAGCGGATCAATCAAATGCGGCGTCAGGCCCAGCTCGGCCGCGCCGTCAATGCCGTCTACCACGCCAGACACTTCAGCCGATTCTCCGAAGAGACGCTGTTGAAAGTGGTCGCCCCGGCGCAATCGCGGGTCGTCGTCGAACCGACCGGCGCCAACAACGACGCGGATGCTGCTGTCGCAAAGGATTTCGCAATCGGCCATCCCGGCCAGAGCCGTCTCCGCGCCGTTGCGCCGGTTGACAAGCCCGCGCGGCGTGATCAGCGCGCGCTTTCAGACGGTCGGCGCGCCGCCCATCGCCATCGTGGCCAGGTTGAACACGACAGTTCCGATTGTCCAGCTTCAGAAGAACGAAGCCGGTCTGGTGACGATCAACCAGGTTTCCGAACATCAGAGCGGGACATTGGCCGGGCAGATCAAGCAAACCGTTCGTTTCGAGAATGCTATCAACGCGCTCGACACCACACCGCCTGCTGGGCGACTTCACGATTGTGCCCGAGGGCGCAGCCGAAGCGCAGCCTGTTGGACTTCACGTCCGGCGCAGCCGGCCGACAGCCCCGACGCGCAGGCGTTTCGGAAGGCGGCGAAGGCGCATCAGGCTTACCTGCAGCAGGCGTTGACGTCTTCGATTTCTTCGATGAACTTCCGGCGCCGCTCAGATGAACCTGACCGACACCAAAGCGCGCTGCTGCAAAGCATCGATCCCGAAAAGACCATCAACGCGCGGGTACAGGCTTCGCTCGATCATCGCCGGCGATACCGAGCCGCGTGCGATCCGCTCGAACCGATCCTGGATGCGCCCGAGTTCCCGCAGCCGATGTATGAAGCGCTTGCGCGATCTCTCGCAGGATTTTCTGTTTCCCGGTCTGGAGCACGTGCCGCCGAACACCGTCACGCTGCTGGAGACCAACCCGAAATTCGTCGAATCGTTCCTGGTCGGACTGAATGCCGAAATGAGCCGCGAACTGCTCTGGCGCAATTACCCGACCGATCAGCGCGGCACGTATTTTCGCCAGTTCTGGGATACGTCGGCGGGCAGTGAGCAACCCGACATCGACACGATCACCAAGTGGGGCGACCGCAAGCTTGGCGAGAATGCCCGCGCGGGCGAGCAAGCTGGTGCTGCTCCTTCGCGGCGAGCTGCTGCGCCGGTACCCGAACTCGGTGATCTACGCCGTGGCGGCGGTGCGAAAAGACGGGCAGCTCGAGCTGTCGTCCGAACCGGCTGATGAACGCCATCCACTCTTTCGCGGCACGCTGAAACCCGACGTCACGTTTCTGGGTTTTGCATCTGAAGCGACGAAGACGCCATCGCCGATCCCGGCTGGTTCTTTGTCATCCAGCAACAACCGACCGAGCCGCGCTTCGGGCTGGATGTGGCGGATTTCGATGAAACCGCTGCCCGCCTTGACCGACGTGGAACAATCTGAGCTGGCGGCATCTGGCCAACACCGAAGAAGAATTGAAGGCACTGTCGCACGCCTCGGTCAAAACAGTGCTGCCGGACATTCCGACAAGGCGAAGTGGGGCAGGAACTCCGCGCATCAGGCTTACATCACGCTGCAACGCCCGGTGCGCATCGCTATTCACGCAAGAGAAATGATCAAGCAAGGCTCGACGTGATGCATGCCGACTCCCAATCCTGACATTCCAAACATCCCGAACACGCCCGAAGTGGGGATGCAGCTGTCGTTCGGTCCCGCCCGTCCGCTCGTGTTGTTCCCGGTGCGGTTGGAGACGCGGTTCTTTCCGCAAGCCGACGGCAGCTCCGAGCTGCGCGTGCGCGTCTATCCCGATAAGGTGCACATCGATTCGCACGAGCCTGAGCTGACCGCCGACGAGCTGACCTGGGGACAGCATTTCTGGGAACAGACCTGGCGCGCGGGGAACGATGAAGAACGCGGAAAGGCCGCCTGGCGGCAACTGGCCGACCGTTTCGATCCGCCGCGTGCCGCGTGGGTCGCCCGCGCGCTCAAGCCGCTGAATCCCGGGGACCGCCCGGCAAACCCGGTCGCCGCCGATCAGCCGCTGCCGAAAGCCGCCGCGCTTTCCATCTCCCGCGACGAAGGCCGAGGCGTGGACGCGCGCGCCGGTGACGCGCGTGCTGCCGAACCTGTGGATCGTGCTGGGTTACAAAAACGGGCGGCTGGTCGTCAACGTCAAGGGTGGGTTGATTCCGGACCCACTGCCGACCGGCCCCGACCCTTCGCCGTCGGCCAATGTCGATCAACTGGGGATTGACGAGGGCATGAAGTGGATGGTGGATTTCGACGCGGCGGAAAAAGTCGGGATGGGGATCCGCGCCAGACTGACAAAAGAGGATGCCGCCGCCGGATTGGATTTTGTTGCTGGTGCTGGGCATCAAGGATTCGCTGGCGGGACGACAGACTGGACGCCGCGGCTGGCGGAATTGTTCAACGCCCACCATTACACCGACGGGCTGAGCTTCGTGCCGCAGGGCACACCTTCGAACAATACGGCGGATGCGCCGTCCGGCTTCAGCTCGAACGATCCCGGCCACGAAGCGAGCTATCTGGCCGAACGCGCCGCGCCGGCATTTCAACCCGGCGACGGATCGAATGCCGATGTGCTGACAACCGCGTTTGGACTGGCGAACGCCGGGCAGGTTTTTGCCAACCTCCCCAATGCCACGGCGAAAGAGCAGCTCGACGCGCGGCACATGAACACCGCGTTGTGGCAGGCGACGTGGGGCTACTTTCTGTTGCAGATGCTCGGCGTCGGCGCAGCCAGCGAAAGCCCGCTGACCGACGAGGACATCGCCTGGGCGCGCAGCCATTTCATCGATTACGTGCGTGCGAGCGGGCCGCTGCCGGCAGTGCGCATCGGCAAGCAGCCCTATGGCATTCTTCCCGTGACCTCGCTCAATGCCTGGAAGCCGCCGGCCGGTCAACAGAGCCAGTCCACGCGCGACGTGGCGTTGCGGGATTTTCTGATCCGGCTGCGCGACATATGGCGGCGCAATTATCCGGAAGTACCGCGCCTCGGCCGCAGCGAGGATCTCGATCAGGCAAAGGGCATCGACAAAGACCTGGCCGAAGTGCTGAGCATGGACGGCCTGTCGTCCAGTTACTCGATCCGCAACCTGATGGGTCGGCATTACCTGGAACACCTCTGGGTGTTTTTGAGCGCCGAATTCTTTTTGGACGTCTGGGGGCCGTCGACGAGTCGCTGCCGGAGCCGAGCTCCTGAGAAGAGGAGCCTCCCGGACTTGTCTCCGCGGGAACGGATCGCGTGGCTCGGCCCAGCAGCAGCAGGACGCTTGCGCGGGCGCATCAACGATGGTCGCGTTAATGGAGGCACGCAGCAAAGGCTCGCCGTGATCAACGCCAAGCGCGCCTCCACTCCGCGTGGTGGGCCACACAGGAACAGCGCGCAGCCACGTGTTGCAAACGCTGGGCTGACGTGGCGACCACGACTGGCGCGCGGCGTGTTTGCGCCGCCCGTCGCAACGCTCAGCGGAGCGTTGGTGCAAGCCGATCAAAGCTTCGTCGCTGTCCCCGAACTACATCGAATCGCTGCTCGCCGCGCGCGACCTCGACGCGATTCGCAACGAAACCATTCAGCAACCGCCGCCGCGTACGCTGCTTTACCTGCTGTTGCGCCATTCGATGCTGCTGGAATACGCCGCCGCCGCGTCGCGGCTGCTGATCAACCGTGGATTGTTGCAGCCCGCGCTGCGCCGCGAGCCGGAGCTGGTGGATCTGCCGCAGGGACAGTTGACGCAAACCGTCTGGCGGCAGATGACAACCAACATCAGCGTGCACGGGCGTGGCGGAGCCGATGGAGGTCGGGAAATATCTGCTCGGTTTCACACCGTCCGGCGAACCTGACGTGACGCGAGAACCCGATCTGAAACCGCTGAGCGAATTCCGCGCCAGCCTGGCGCACCTGAAGTCGCTCAAGGTCGCCAGACTCGAACAGTTGATGACCGGCACGCTCGATCTGTGTTCGCACCGGCTGGATGCCTGGATCACCTCGTTTGCGACCAAGCGACTGGCCGAGATGCGCAAAGCAAGTCCGACGGGCGTGCTGTTCGGCGGGTACGGCTGGGTGATGAACCTGAAGCCGGCGGCCGCGCAAACCAAAGTCGCGCCGCCGCCCGGCGAACAGGAGCCGGTCTTTCAATCGGCCAACAATCCCGGCTTCGTTCACACGCCTTCGCTGACGCAGGCTTCCACCGTCGCGATCTTGCGCAGCGGCCATCTGGCCCATGCCGGCAATCAGAGCCGAACGATCTGCTGGCGATCGATCTGTCGTCGGAGCGCGTGCGCTTGGCGACGTGGCTGCTCGACGGCGTGCGGCAAGGGCAACCGCTCGGCGCGCTGCTCGGTTACCGGTTCGAGCGCCGCTTGCAGGAAGCCGGAAAGCCGCAGTTCATCGCGTTCTTCCGCGAGCTCGCGCCGCTGGTGGCGCGGAAGCTGGAGCAAACCGATCGCAACCGGTCGAAGCCATCGCCGCCAACAACGTCGTGGACGGGCTGGAGCTGCAGCGCCGCTGGCAGGCGGCGCTAAGACGATCCGTCACGCCGCTGGCAGCACCGACGCGCAGTCCTTTTCAGCTCGCTCACGAACAAGCCGCCGCATGACCGACCTGACAAACGCAAGAGCCGTCTTGGAAGCCGAGCTGAACGCGCTGGCCGATTCGGTCGACGCCGTCAGCGATGCGCTGATGGCCGAAAGCGTGTATCAGGTCGTGCGCGGAAATCCGTTGCGCGCCGCCAGCACGGTGGAATCCATCGCCGGCGGCGAAACGCCGCCGCCCGAACTCGAAGTCGTGCGGACGCCGCGCACCGGCATCGCGCTGACGCATCGGCTGGTGACGTTGTTCAGCGGCGATCCGCAGCTTCCGCCCGAATGGGCGCCGCCTGCGGATTCCGTTTCGCGCCAACGCCGAGCCGCACTTGAACGCCTGGGCGGCGAAGCTGCTCGGCAATCCGGCCAACGTGCGCTGCGTGGTTGAGCGGCTGGAACCGGCGACCGGACAGGTTCTGGAGACGAAAGAGACTCCGCCTCGACCAACTGCGCCTGGCGCCGCTCGATTTCATCTACGCCGTCGAAGGCGGACAAGGCGGACAGCAGGCGGAGATCGAACAGCGCATCCTGTACACGATCATGCGCAAGCCGGACGGCTTCGCGCCCGGTTCGCTGCTGCGCGTCAATCCCGGCCGCAAACCGGAATGGAAGGCCAACGAGCTGGGTTACGGCGAGTTCAGCGAGTTGCTGCGCACGGCGCGCAAACTGATCACCGGCGCGCGCGGCGATTGACGCCGACGATTTGAACTTGCCGGAGCGCAGCACGGATTTCAGCGTGGATGTTGTCGAGCTGGAAAAACGCGCGGCCGGCGCCGAGCAGGCGTTGCGCCGGACTGCCGAACGATTTCAAGGCGCAACTCGCGACGCCCGACACGGCCAACCTGGAGGTGTTGCGGGAATTGATCGTGCGTTCGGCGAGTTTCGGCGTGGCCGGCGCTGTGCCGCTTTCCGCCGCCGGCGATTCGCCCGCCGACCGCCAGATGCTGCTCGCGCAGGCGGGCTCGATCCAAAAAGAGCTCGCGCAGCGCGTCGAACAACTCACGGCGCTCGCCGACGGTTTTAACGCCGGCACGGCGACGGTGGAAGAGCAAGCGCGATCACGCACTGGCGCGGCTGCGCATCGTCTTCGGCAAAGCGTTCGTCGTGCTGCCGCGTTTTACGGCGGCGAACGCCGCGGAGCTTGAGAAGGCGCTGGCCGACAGCGCAAAAGTGCAGGACGGCGATCCGTTCGCTTCAACCACCTGGTTCCAGCGGATGGCGCGCGTGCGCGACGGCGTGGCTCGGCTCAATGCCGCGCTCAATTATTCCGAAGCGCTCAACACCGGCGAAAAACTCAAACTGACCATCGCGCAGCTTCCGTACGACGCCGACGACCGCTGGGTCGGCTTGCCGCTCAAAGCCGGGCAGAGCCTGCCGGGCGGAAAACTTTCCCTCGCCGTGCAATCCGCCGCGCCGGTTGACGTGCGCCAGCCGCTGGCCGGGCTGCTCATCGACGAATGGGTGGAAGTCGTGCCGAGCGCGACCGAGACCACCGGCATCGCGTTGCAGTACGATCAACCCAACGCCGCCCCGCCGCAAACGATTCTGGTCGCCGTGCCGCCGGAGGTCGAATCGCCGTGGACGGTCTGGTCGTTGCAGCAGGTGCTGCTGGAAACGCTCGATCTGGCCAGAATTCGCGCCGTCGACCCCGACGCGCTGGACGAAGTCGGGCATTACCTGCCCGCGTTGTACTTTGCTTGCAACACTGCCGGCGATACCGTTTCGACCGATTTCACGACGATCAAGTAGAGGAAATCATGCCATCGATCACCAGTTGGATGCGGCTGGAGCCGCGCAGCCGCAACGCCGAGATGAATACCAGCTTGCAGGCGAGAATCTACGATCCGCTCTGGCTGCTGGCGCGGCAATGGCAGCTCGGCGAGTTCCAGGGCGAAGACAACGGCTCGCCGGTGATGGCGCGTTGGCGCGCGGAAGCGGCGCGGCTGACCCGCTATCATTCGGGCGCCATTGCACCGAACACCAGAGTCAAGCCCCGCAGTTATGACGGCAGCCGCATGCCGCTCGAAACACTGGTCGAGCGGGAAACAATTCGTCCGGCAACAGATCAAACGGCGAAGCCGGAAAAACTCAGGCTGGCCGCAGAGGCGGGCCAGCAGTTCCTGCGCATGCTGGAACAGCAACCGCTGTCGCGTGATTACCGCGACGCCTTCATTCGCCGAATATCCGTTTCCGGCATTGACGACAGAGCAACGCGCCACACTCGACAGCGACAGCCTCAGCTTCTTTGATCTGATGGCATCGCGTGTCCCCGACGGCCGGCGGCTCTATGCCGCGTTCCGTTCGACAAGCGCGGGCGGAATCGTCATCGCGCCCGCTCTGCAAATTGCTCCGGCCGATTTGGCGGAAGTCGAGAAGGCCGCGCGGCTCTGGTTGCAATGGTTCGAGACGCTTTTCAGCGAGCCTGAAGCAGTCAATCCGTCGTGGTTGCCGGAACGCATGGAGTATGCGTTTTCGGTTGGCAACGCGGTTCAGCGATGGCGAGCGCGTGTTGACGGCGCAGGAATATTTTGAAGGGCATCTGGACTGGTACGCCTTCGATGCGAATCCTGAGGTGACGCTCGGAGCAGCGACAGACAATGCCTTTACAGAAATCACGCGCACGGTCATTCCGGCTCCGGTCAGCTTTCGCGGAATGCCGGCGGCGCGGTTCTGGGAGTTTGAAGACGCGCAGGTGGACTTCGGCTCGGTGGACGCCGGGCCGACCGATCTGGCGCGCATGCTGCTGGTCGAATTTGCGCTGGCTTACGGCAACGACTGGTTTGTCATTCCCATCGAACTGGACGTTGGATCTCTCTATCGGACCCGTTCGTTAGTCATCACGGACACGTTCGGTGTCCGCACGCTGATCAAATCCTCCAGCGAGCTGGGCGAGCCCCATTCGCACGTGGCGAATGTTCCAGCATTCCCATACGCGAGGGAGCGGACTCACGAAGCCGGCGTCGAATCTGTTTTTCCTGCCCCCGTCGCTGCTCAAGAGTATGGAGAGCCGGCCGATTGAAGAGGTGCTGTTCCTGCGCGACGAGATGGCGAATCTGGCCTGGGCGGTTGAACGTTTGATTGAAAGCCCCGCCGAGCGACCGCTCAACCGATTTGAAGCTTACCTGGAACAGAAACGGCGTCGCGAACCGAGGCAATCGCCGCCACAGCCGGCGACAGCGCCGGACACGCTGCGTTATCGTCTTTCAACGGAAATCCCCGATTACTGGGTTCCGTTGACTGCCGGTGCGGACGGGGCAAGGGCTTCGTCTGAAGCGCGGCGCGGTGCTCAAGACGGATGGCTTGCCGGAACCTGTTCATGCACTGGGACGTATTTTGGACTCCTGATCCCGGTCGAGCCTTGCATTGTTCGAAGAGGAAGTGCCGCGCGAAGGCGTTCGCGTTACGCGCAGCTATCAGTTCACCCGCTGGATCGACGGCTCGACGCATTTATGGATCGGGCGGCGCAAACAGATCGGCCGCGGTGAAGGATCAAGCGGCCTGGGTTTCGACATTGTTAGGAATGAGCCTTGATCGTGAATTGCAGACCGTACCGCCTTGCGGCGACTTGAGAACAATTCCTTTCCGTCGTAACCCGCGAGACGACCGACATAAAGGTAGCGGTCTTAACGCGCAGAGCATCTCGGATTTCTAGGAAGTGGGGTCCGAGTTCTTGCGCGATCCGTGGTCGTGCGAAAAATAAAGACAAAGCCCGACGACGCCGATCCATATTCGCTTCATACCCATTGCCTCCTTCCGGATCGCGTAGCATTTTTCTTCAAAAACGATTTGATAATTTATAAATTATTTATTATGTAGCGCAGTGCGGCGTTGGGAAACAAGACAAAAATGCTTGATTACGAGCCCAAAGGAAATTCCGCGTGGAATATCTGAGTCTTGCCGAGATCGCTTACCAAAAGATCAAACAAGCGATTCTCAAGCATGAAATCGTGCCGGGTGAGCGATTGTCGCATGAGGAACTGGTGCTGCGGCTCAAAATCAGCCAGACGCCGATCCGCGAGGCGCTGTCGCGGTTGGCCCAGGAAGGCTACGTCACCCGGCTCACCAACCGTGGTTATCGAGTGAGCGAAATGACTGCGGAGGAGGTCGAGGAACTCTTTGGTTTGCGCGGCGCGCTGGAGGCGTACTGTATCGACGAGGCGATCCGGCGCATCACGCCGGATGGCATCGCGGCGCTGGAGCAGAGTGTGAAAGCCTCGCGCAAGGCGATCGTGGCGAACGATCCGCTGGTCGACCGCTACATTATCAATAAGGACTTCCACGTGGAGCTGTCCGAGATTGCCGGCAACAGCGCTGTCAGCCGAGTCTTGAACGACACCTGCGAGAAACTCGTGCTCAAGCGGCGCATCGAAGGCGTTTCGCACGGCGGCTTTGAGGTCTTGCGCCATCACCGGGAGATATTTCAAGCGATCAAGCGCAAGGATGCGAAGAAGGCGCAGGAGCTCATGCGATCTCACCTGCAAGAGATCAAGCGTATTTTACTCAAGCAGATTCAAGCGCGAACTCGAACGCCGCGCGCGTGCGTTAGTGGCGCGCGCATCATTGACAACGGAGTCAAGCATGTCGCCTCACTCGAAAGACCTGCGCACTTTTCTGAAGATTCTCGACGATCGTTGGCCCGGCGAGGTGTTGCGCGTCGATACCCGGGGCAAGACATTCGATCTCGCCGAGTGCGACGCCGCGGCGTTTCTCGCCAAACTCAAAGGCGAGCGGCAAGCGACCGGCGACCTTTTTCGCGGCTTCAAGACGCTTAGCGGAAAAGTCTGGCCAGGTGAACTGTTGTTCTCCGAGCTGGCCACATTGCGCAAGCAGGCGGCGGCGATGGATCTCGACGGCGAAGTGAATTTTCAGAGATCTGGCGCAGGAATTCTCGCGGCGCAATCGTCTGACGACGAAGCCGGCAAAAATTCCCGCATCGGAGGCGCCGATTCACCAAACCGTGTTAACCGGTTCGCAGATGTCGCTTTTTGACCTGCCGGTTTACCGCAAAGATGAATTCGACGCCAAGCCGGGCTGGCTGTGCGCTATCGGCATCGGCAAAGAGCCGGATTCGGGCCGATACAATCTCTCCTGGCACCGGCTTCACGTTCACTCGCCCGAGCACGCCTCCGCGCGCATCAATCCGCGCCACTTGATGGAGTACATGAACCGCTACCGCGCCAAGGGTCACGACAAGATGCCGGTGGCCTTTGCCCTCGGCCATCATCCGGCGTTCGAAGTTGCGGCGGGCTCCAACTGCGCTTGGGGCGTCGACGAATATGAATTCGCCGGCGGCTTGATGGACAGCGCCGTGCGGGTCACGCCGTCGGCGACGCTCGGAGAAGATTTTTTGATTCCCGCCGACGCCGAGATGGTGCTCGAAGGGATGATCGATCTGACCAAGAAAGAAATCTGCGGGCCGTGGGCGGATGTCATGCGCTATTACTCGCCGCAGACCCTCGAGCCGGTATTTACGCCGACGGCGTTTCTGATGCGGCACAATCCGATCTGCATCGGCAATTGGACCGGCCACGATACTTATGGAGTGTTGGGCGCGGCGTCTTACGTTTACAGCGTTCTCAAAGAGCGTTACCCGCGCGTCCTCGCGGTCAATCAAGTCTGTCCCTACACCTACGTGATTCAGTTCAAGCCGAGAGTGCCGGGAGAAAGCACGCGGCTTGCCGCGATGGCGCTCGGCAGCTTCGCCGACCGGATCAAGAACGTAATTCTGGTCGACGACGATATCGATCCGTTCGATTTGAGCATGGTGATGTTTGCCATCAGCACGCGGACCGACGCCGATTCCGCCCAGGTCCAGATCATTCGCGATCTTCAAGCCAACCGCCAGGATCCGTCGACGGAACAAATATTTGCGCGTCGGCGGTTTGATCATCGACAGCACCAAGCCCGTGGGCAAGCCGTTTCCGGATATCGGCAAGCCGCCCGACGACGCGCTGGCGCGAATTCGTCTGGAAGATTTCGTCAGCGCGGCCGAGTTGGGAAAAGTGACGGGATGATGTCGGATGGCGGTTAAGAACGATACAGTGAATGCAGCGCGAGTTCCTTTCCCCTTGACGGGGAAAGGTTAGGATAGGGGTGCGAAGCGCGCCATTGAAAACGGAAGGGCACCCCTACCTTCGTCGCTTCCCCGTCAAGGGGAAGGAATGAAACGAGAATCGGCAAAACTCGGGATCGCGAGAACGAGTAAACGTCGATCTATTTGCGACGGTCACGATAGGAGAACGTCCATGCCACCGGAATTTTATATTACTTGTCCGAAATGCGGCCACCGCTACAACGTTCACAAAATGATCTACGACGAGGGCGAAGAGTTTTCCATGTTCTGTCCGGTTTGTACGGCAAGATATCCCAGGAAAGACGGAAAAATCGATGCGGCCAATTTCGACATCAAGAAATAGGAAACAAATTTGAAATCCGCAGACTTTAAATATCACCGGCCGCGCGAGATCGATGAAGCGCTGACTTTATTGAAGGAAGTCGGCGAAGACGGCAAGATTCTCGCCGGCGGCCAAAGCTTGATGCCGATGATGAATTTCCGGCTGGCCGAGCCGGCGCATCTGATCGATATCAATTTCATCGACGGCCTGGATTATATCCGCAGCGAAAACGGCGCAGATCAAGATCGGCTGCTTGGCGCGCCAAGCGCCGTGCTGGGCGATCCGTTGGTTCGACAACGCTGTCCGTTGCTCGCCGCTGCCTTGGCTCACGTCGGCTATGAGCAGACGCGCAATCGCGGCACATTCTGCGGCAGCCTGGCGCACGCCGATCCGGCGGCGGAGCTGCCGGCGGTATTGCTGGCGTTGGACGGTTCGGTCACGGTCGGCAATTCGAACGCGCACGCGGCAAGTGTCCGCGCGAGATTTGTTTCAATCCTACCTGACCACCGCGCTTGGCGGCGACGAGATGGTGCTGGAAGCCTCGCTTCCCGAGCAGCCGACGAGTTCGGGCTCCTCGTTCGTCGAGTTCGCGCGCCGCTTCGGCGATTTCGCCATCGTCGGCGTCGCGGCGTCATTGGTGCTGTCCAAGGATGAAATTACCGATGCGAGAATTGCCTTCACGGGGGTCGGCGACAAACCGTGGCGCGAGCGCAAGCCGGAAGAAATTCTAATCGGCAAAAAAGCAACGCCGGATCTATTCAGCACGGCGGCCAACGAGATCGCCGCGGACATCGACCCGGGCTCGGACATCCACGCCAGCGCGGCTTACCGCCGATCACTCACGCGGTGTTGACCCGGCGGGCTTTGACTGATGCCTGGAACAAGCGCGAATTGGCGGGATTGAGACATGGTGGAGTGAGACAAACATCGGTGTCTGAAAACTTTCCCCCTTTGGAAAATAGGCGGGCACAAGGGGGATTTCGGCTGTGGTGGAGCTGTGGGTCACTCGGAAAATCTCCCCTCGCCCCTCTTTCAAAGAGGGGTAAATCCTGACTATGTCGAAATTCATGAATGGACATGCGGAAGATTAGATTGATCGTCAACGGCAAGCCGGTCGAAAGGGAAGTCGACAGCCGGCAAAATCTCGCCGATTTTTTGCGCCACGAATTGACCCTGACCGGCACCCATGTCGGCTGCGAGCATGGTGTGTGCGGCAGTTGCACGGTGCAGCAGAACGGCGCGCCGGTGCGCTCCTGTTTGATGCTGGCGGTGCAGGCCGACGAGTCCGAGATTACCACCGTGGAAGGTCTCGCTGACAACGGTGCGCTGGGCCCACTGCAGCAAGCGTTCAAGAAACATCACGCGCTCCAGTGCGGTTTTTGCACGCCGGGATTCTTGATGACGGCGGATGCTCTGCTGCGCAAAGCGGCCCGCTGACCGACGCCGAGGTGCGCCAAGCGGTGTCGGGCAATCTATGCCGCTGCACCGGTTATCAAAATATCGTCAATGCCATCGTCGAGACTTCAGGCGGACGAACCGGTAACGCCGCGAGCCATCATGAGCACTGCGGTCCAGCGGTTCAAAGTTTATCGGCGCGCGGGTGGAGCGCGCCGAAGACAACGAGCTGTTGACCGGCAAGGGCGTATTCGTCGACGACATCGATTTTCCCGGCATGTTGCACGCGCACGTGCTGCGCAGCGTCCATGCGCGTGCCAAAATCTTGCGCATCGACACCGCTGCCGCCAAACGCGCTCCCGGGCGTCGTCGATGTGATCACCTTCGAAGATCTGGGCGCGGTGCGCAAGTTGCCGCTGACGATTCCTCATCCGAATCTAAAACCGCTCACCGAATTTCCCCTGGCCAAGGATCAGGTGCGCTACGTCGGCGAACCGGTCGCCGTCATCGTCGCGACAGTCGCGCCATTTGGCCGAAGACGCCGCGCCATTGATCGAAGTCGAGTACGAAGCCACTGCGGCCTGCGTCGAGATCGAAAAGGCGCTGGCGCAGGACGCGCCGCTGGTGCACGAGAGCGAACCCGATAACGTCGCGGGTTTCATGAAGCAGTCGACCGGCAACGTCGAGAAGGCGTTCGCGGAAGCGGATCACGTGATCAAGGAAACTCTGCGGGTGCATCGCGGCGGCTGCCATGCGATCGAGACCCGCGGCATCGTCGCGCAATTCGATCCCAAAGGCCGGATTTCTTACGATCTGGGCTTCGTGCCAGGGACCGCACCGAATTCGCCGCACGCTATTGCAGCTGATGGACATGCCCGAGCATAGAGTCAGCGTGATCGCGCCGCGGGTGGGCGGCGGCTTCGGTCCCAAGGGCGGTTTTTATCCGGAAAATTTTCTGGTGCCCTGGCTCGCCGTGCGCCTCGGCAAGGCGGTCAAGTGGATAGAGGACCGGCGCGAACATTTCATCGCCAGCCGCCAGGAGCGCGATCAGACCCACTGGGTCGAAGCGGCATTCAACAACGACGGCAAAGTCGTCGGGCTGAAGAATTTTTTTCTCTACGATACCGGCGCCTACAGCACGAGCTTGGTCGTTCCTTGGATCACCTTGGCGACCATTCCCGGGCCTTACAAGATCGCCAATCTGCAGCTGGAGTTCAAAGCGGTTTACACCAACAAAGTCACCGCCATGGTGGTGCGCGGCGCGGGCCGGCCGCAGGCGGTCTATGTGATGGAAAAAATCATGGACCGGGTCGCGCGCGAGCTGGATCATGGACCCCGCCGAAGTGCGCCGGCGCAATTTCATTCAGAAAGACGAATATCCCTACAACGTCGGCATTATCTACCGCGATAACAATCCGCTCGAGTACGACAGCGGCAACTATCCCGCTTGCCTGGAAGAAGCGCTCGAAGATGATCGGCTACGAGGATTTTCGTAAAACGCAAGCGGCCGAACGCAAGCGCGGCGCGCGCTTGGCGTCGGCATCGCGGCTTACGTCGAAGGCACCGGATTTGGTCCTTACGAGGGCGGCAGCGTCAAGGTCGGCACCGACGGCAGAATTTATGTTTTCACCGGCGCGGCATCGCAGGGGCAGGGACAGGAGACCGCACTCGGCCAGATTTGCGCCGATTATCTCGGTGTCGATTTCAAAAACGTCGACGTCGTTACCGGCGACAGCGCGGCGATCCCGTACGGCGTGGGCACTTTCGCCAGCCGAGTGATGGTGACCGCGGGCAATGCGATCGCGCAGGCGGCGGAGCAGTTGCGACAGAAAGCGCTGGAGTTGGCCGCCAACAAGCTGGAATGCCGCAGCGAGGATCTGGATTTGGTCAACGGGCGAAATCTTCGTCAAGGGAACGCCGGAAAAAAAATCACGCTGCGAATGCTGGCGCACGAAGCGGCGAATCGGGTGTCGGGTTTTATGGTTGATCGAAGCATCGAGCCGGGGCTCGAGGCGACGGTTTATTATTCGCCGCGCCGATCGACCCACTCCAACGGCGTTCACGTCGCGGTTGTCAAAGTCGACGAAGAAACCGGTCACGTGGAAGTTCAGCGATACGCGGTTGCGCACGATTGCGGCACGATGATCAATCCGATGCTGGTGGACGGTCAGATTCACGGCGGCGTGGCCCATGGCATCGGCAACGCGCTCTACGAAGAAGTGATTCACGACGAGAGCGGGCAGATATTGAACGGCAGTTACATGGACTATTACTTTCCCGGCGCCATGGAAGTGCCGCGCATGGATGTCGCTCATATCGAAACGCCGACGCCGCTCAATCCGCTCGGCTGCAAAGGCGCCGGCGAAGGCGGCACGATTCCGGCGCCGACGGCCGTGGCGCTGGCCATCGAAGATGCGCTTGGCTGATTTGAAAGTGAAAGTGGATCGAATACCAGTGAATCCGGAAGCGTTGTTAAATTTGATCGAAGCGGCGAAAGCGGACGGAGCGGTAAGGCGTCAGGAGTGAGGTGAGTTCGATAACCTGCCCTTACGCGCCTAACTCCTCACCGGTTATTTGAAACCAAGGAGGTGCAGCCCATGGTTATGATGGAACGTTTCGGCAGTCCGAGCACGCGGATGATGTCGGTGATGAAAAGCTTTCAGGTCCCGGTGCGCTCGGTGCAACCCGGCGACAAATTGCTCGTGATTACCGACGATGCGATGGATCCGTTGATCTGGCAGTGCATGATGGCGGCGATCAACGAGAAAGGTGGCGAGGCGGTGCTGTGCATGTGGCCGAGATTATCGCGGCATTTTGCCGACGTTCCGCAGATGGCGATTGAGGCGGCTCGCGGCGCTGATGTCGTCGTGGCGCTGACGACCACGGCGATGAGCAATTCCACGCCGGGCTCGCGCGCCATGCGCCAGGCTTGCGGCGGCCCATGTGGTTGATGGAAGAGTTGACGGTTGAAATCCTCGTCGATGGCGGCGGCCGGACTTCAATGACAGACATCGAAGAGATTTGCGCTCTCGGGCGCAAGGTCGGCGAGCTGCAGGACAGCGGCAAAAAAATTCGCGTGCAAGCGGACAACGGCACTGATCTCACGCGCAGAGATCGGTGGCTTGGAGCCGGGGTTTTTTGCCAACTGGTGGGGACGAATTCCTTTTGGGCGCAATCAGAAGAACGGCAGGTTGGCCGGCGGCACTTGGCCCTGGGGTGAAGCTCACGTCGAGCCGGTGCCGGGCACGGCCAACGGCAAAGTGGTATGGGAAGTGACGGCGCAGTTTCCGCCCGGGCGCTGGAAGCATCCGGTGACCTTGGTGATCAAAGACGGGCCGCTGCGTCGATATCCAAGGCAAGACCGAAGCGGATCAAGTGCGTTGGTTTGTGAAAACTTATGGCGATGAGAACTCGTGGCTCGTCGGTGGCGAAATCTCGGTCGGTCTCAACAAGCTTTGCCAGAAAGACAACGATTCAGTGCGCGAGTGGAAAAAACACTACGGCGCGATGCATTTCGGCATCGGCCACGGCGCCGACCGCGGCAAGGTCAACAGCATTCTCAGATTGGAAGGGATCACCGACTGGATCACGATGACCATCGACAACACGGTGGTGTGCGAAAGGGGCAGTTTAAGATTTAACAGATTGATCGACCACGAAGTGATTCATGAGTGTTACGCACGCCCGCAGAGAAATGAAGATGGCAGTTTATCGCTGCATCATTCTTGGTTCCATCGCCTTTCCCCTTGATGGGGAAAGGCAGGGATAGGGGTGCCTCGGACCGATCAACGCTATCACCCCTACCTTTGCTCCTTCCCCGTCAAAGGGAAGGAAATACGACGCTGTCGCCGGCTGAGACTTTTTCAGAAGTCAGCCAATGGCGAAGTCATAAACAATTTTCGAGGAAGGGCACGAAATAGCACGAAGCAGAAATTTAACCGCAAAGGACCAAAGTTCATAGAGAAGAATTCGTGAACTTCGTGCATTCTGCGGTGAGGGCTCCTCAAGAGTTCTAATCGTTAGCCGTATTTGAAGCGAGTTAATCGCGAAGGAGCAAGATATGGCAGGCAACATATCAGCCCCGCGGCGGCCCTCGTCCGTTTAATGACTTGCGCGAATATTTGTCCTTGGTGAAAGAGATTGGTCATCTCAAGGTGATCGAGGGCGCGGACGGCGAGTTGGAGATCGGCGCGCTCACGGGAATGATCGGCGCGCGGCGGGACTGTCCGGTCTTGCTTTTCGACGCGATCAAAGGTTATCCGCGCGGCTGCGCTTGATGACCAACATGCTCAACAACGCCGAGCGCCAAAAAATCATCCATGGTTGTCCGCCGGAGATCAGCGAAACCGAAGCGGCGCGCTGGTGGAATGCGCAAGTAAAAAAATTCCAGCCCGTGCCTCCGGTCTTCGTCACCGATGCGCCGGTCAAACAAAACGTCAAAGAGGGCAAAGACGTCAATCTCAAAGCTTTTCCCTGGGTGCGTTGGCACGAGAAGGACGGCGGACCTTATATGTGCGCGACGTCAACGGTGACCCGCGATCCGGAGAGCGGCTATCGTCAACGTCGGCTCCTATCGCTTCAAATTGATCGACGAGACGACTTGCGTCGGCCATCATGGCGTCGGGACATCATGGCGACATCATCAGCAAAAATATTGGGAACAGGGGAAAGCTGTCCGGTGGCGATTTCACTGGGGCAGGAGCCATCGATTCTCATCGCCGCCGGCGACAACGCCGCATGGGGCCATTGCGAGTACGATTATGCGGGTTGGCTGCGCGGCGCTCCTGTGGAAGTCACCAAGGGCGTTTATACCGATCTGCTGATTCCCGCGACTGCCGAGGCGGTGCTGGAAGGCGAGATTCTTCCGCCTAAAGCGGGAACGGCGATCGAAGGGCCGTTCGGCGAAATGGGCGGTTACTACGGCGACGCCAGCCCGGCATCACTGATAAAGATTCACGCCGTGCTTTACCGCAACGATCCGATCATCATGGGCTCGCCGCCGTTTCCCAATACCGCGCGCAATTTATTCGGCGCGCGCGGTTTGCGCGTGCGCTCCGAGCTGGAGGCGCTGGGTATCCCGGGCATTAAAGGGCGTCGATACGGCGGCGGCATCGTCGTGCTTTCGATCGAGCAATCTTATCCCGGCCACGCCATGCGCGCCGCGCTCGGCGCCCTCGGCGGCACCGGTGGTTATCACACGCGCTTCGTCATTCTCGTCGATGAAGACGTCAATCCGCACGATTTGAACGAAGTATTCGAAGCAATGGGCAGCCGATGCGATCCGGGCACCTCCCTCGATATCAATCGGCGTATCTGGAGCTCGCGCGTCGACCCGCGGCTGGAGCCGGAGAAAGTTGAAAAGGGCGACTATACCGCGTCCTGCGCGATTATCGACGCGACGCGGCCGTATCATTGGAAAGATCATTTTCCCGAGAAGGTGGGGATATCAGCGGAGCTGCGGAACAAGATGCAAGAGAAGTGGAAAGATCTGTTGAGCGGTGAAAAGAGTATTTGATGTTCTGTTTTACAGGTTCAACACAAACGTCGGAGTTCGCGGTTAGTCATTCCCGCGGATGCGGGAATCTAGGTTTTTCCGAGTCGCCTGGATTCCGGCTCGCGCTAGCTAACGCCAGCTTGGCCGGAATGACGTCTGAGTCAAGTGACGAAGTTCGTAGATGCTACACTATCGTCTCACTGAAGGTTAACTTGGGATTGATTGTATCAGTCCTGCTCATTGCGCTTCTGTTGGTTGCCACCGACACATCCGCTCAATTCAAAAAACTCAAAGTCTGTACGCCCGGTGCAGGTACGGGAAGCATGCATATCTACACCGCCAAGGATCGCGGTTATTTCGCTCAGGAAAGATTGGAAGTCGATGTTCTCGTGACCCGCGGGCAGATTTGCACGATGGCTTTGCTCAACGGCCAAATGGAACTCACCACCAATCCCAACGTGTTCGACGCCATGGTCGCCGGCAAGTTCAAGGGCAAAGTGATTTATGTCACCGCAAAAACTCTTGGTCATCGCTTCATGGTCGCGCCGGACATCAAGACCTTCGCGGATCTCAAACAGAAGTCCATCGCCATCAGTACGTTTGGCGGGCTCACCGACATGCTCACCCGAGAGATCCTCGAGCAGCATGGTATTCGACCGCACAAAGATGTCGCTTTGCTGCAGATCGGCACGCCGGATCTGCGCTACGGAGCCTTGAAATCCGGCACCGTCAAAGCGGCGCTCGTTTCATCGACGCAGGCGTTGATCGCGCTCAAAGATGGATTTCGCGAGCTGCGCTACGATCAACCGCCTTGGCTCTCCTCGCCCATTGTCGCCGGCGACGATCTGTTGAATCGGGACCGCGCAATGTTTCGTTCCTTCTTGCGGGCGGTGACTAAGGGGCACTCTATTATGGAGACCACCCGGCACAGGCGATCGCTCTGACCCAAAAAGTACAGCGAATCGAGAGTCCACGGATGGCGAAGCAAATCTATGATGACGACATGCTCCGGCACAATCCCGGCGGTGGGTTGGATGAAGCGGCCATGCGCAAAGTGGTAGAGCGCTCCCGCGAAATGTTGAAAGTCCAAAACAAGGTCGAGCTGAGCGAGATATTCGATCTCAGCATGGCAAGAGAAGCTGAAGCGGAATTAAAAAAATCAAAGGGGAGCCATAGGGGTGAAGTGAGGAAATCCTGACTCAGGAGGTTCAATGATCCGACGAACGATGAGTTTCATGCTGGCGTTGTGTGTTATTTCCGGACTCATGCTTCCCGGCAGCATTGACGCGCAAGCGCGAAAGTTGAATGTCTGTGTGACCGATTATTCCGTGGGAGTGATGCCTCTGATCATCGCCAAGCACAACGGTTACTTCGCGCAGGAACAGCTGGACGTCGAAGTGCTTGCGGCGCGCGGCAATCTCTGCACCATGGGACTCATCGCCAATTCGTTTCAATTCACTTATTCCCCCAGCACCTTCGACGCGGTGGTTGCCGGCGACGTCAAGGGAAAGGTCGTCTATGTCGCGCAAAAGTTCCTGCTTCATCGCTTGATTGTCGCGCCGCAAATCAAGAGCATCGAAGATCTCAAAGGAAAGAAAATCGCCATCAGCGCATTCGGTACTCTTACTGATCTGCTGACCAGAGAAATTCTTGCTGGATCATGGTTTGAAGCC
Source organism: uncultured delta proteobacterium (assembly GCA_963745035.1). Taxonomy (GTDB): domain Bacteria; phylum Desulfobacterota; class Binatia; order UBA9968; family UBA9968; genus DP-20. The sequence goes on from CAVUVW010000016.1 coordinate 231,312, forward strand.
GCATGCAGGATGTCCTGCTGCTGCAGACCGGCGGAGGCCCGGTGCGACTTGCGGCTTTGAAATCAGCAATGTCGCAGGCCGCGCTTTTGTCTCCCAGCACGCGTTGGCTGCGCTGCAAGGACGGGTTATCGGAGTCTGCGAATACGACGCCGCCGCCCTTTGTGTCCCATCCTTTGATTGCGAGAAATGAAATGATCGCGCGACGAAAAGCCCGTCGTGCTGCGCGTTTCTCGGGCGACGCTCAAAGGGTCATTTGTTTTTTGGTCAGAAGCGGGAGGAAACCCTCACAATGATCCAAAAAGTGATGCGCATCGACGATCGCAAGGCGGCGCGAGAGAACTATGAAGACGAGCTGCGCCGTTACAATCCCGGCGGCGGGTTCGAGGAAAGCAAAATGACAAAGAGTCATCGATCGAGCACGCGAGACGAGAAAAATGGAACGCAAAGTGGAGATCCCGGATGTTTTTGATTTGGGTATTGCCACGGAAGTAGAAGTGGATGAAAAAACTGCTGGAGACAAAGCATTGGTGGCTCAAACGTTCAAGCCGTTCAGAGTTAGCCGGACTAAGGATCATGCAGGTTTACTGTTTTCACTTGATGCCATGGGCGTACTTGCCGGAGGATTTTTCTCAATCGCACAAGACCGCGTGGGTGACTTGTCCGAATTCGTTTTATGATCCCGAGCTCGGCCATCCGCTTTACAATCGTTATCTGGACGAACTGGAGCTTGCCGATCAGCTCGGCTTCGATGGTGTCTGTGTCAACGAGCATCATCAAACCGCCTACGGCGGCATGCCGTCACCCAATATCATGGCGGCCTGCTTGGCTCGGCGAACCCATCGGGCGAAGCTAGTTATCCTCGGCAACGTTTTGCCGCTCTACGATCATCCTCAGCGCGTTGCCGAAGAGATCGCCATGCTCGACGTGATCACCAAGGGCCGGGTTGTTTCCGGGATGGTCGTGGGCACCGGGATGGAATACTTCTCCTACAAGATCAACCCGACGTACGCGCGAGAGCGTTTTCATGAAGCGCACGATCTGATTGATTAAAAGGTGGACCACCGAGGGCCCGTTTAGTTGGGACGGCACGCACTATCGATTCCGCTATATCAATGTCTGGCCGCGGCCTTATCAGAAGCCTCATCCGCCGATTTGGATTCCCGGTTCTGGCAGTTCCGAAACCATGGAGTGGGTGGCACAGAAGAAATATACCTACATGGTGCTGCCCACATTGGCGCCGTTCGAATTACGCCGGCAAGCGGCGGAGTATTTTTGCCAGTGTTGTGACAAAACCGGTTACACCGTACGCCATTCGCAGATTGGCTGGGGCATCGGCATCTACGTCGGCGAAACCGATGAAAAAGCCCGCCGTGAATACGAACCGCATTATTGGTATTACGCGCGCAATCTATTGAAAACGCCGCCGCAGTTTAGCTTGCCGCCTGGGCATACTTCCTTGGCCAGCACGATGGGGATGATGGAGCGGCGGCTTAAGTCGCGGCCGACGAATCTGGCAACTTGGGACGAAGTCGACAAGGCGGGTTATGTCGTGGTCGGAAGCCCGGAAACTGTTCGCCAACGGCTTGAGGAGTATGCCAAAAAAGTCGGGTTTGGCTTACTGATAGCGAATTTTTCAGTGGGCAATGCGCCGCGCGGAGTATACCGAGAAGCAGCATGAGGCTGTTTGCGGAGAAGGTGATGCCGAAACTGAGAAATATCAATGTGGATGGCGTAGCGATACTGAGCGGGCAACGTCGGCGAATTAAGTCAGCCCGCGTCAGAGGCAGATGATTCCCGTGTGCGGGAATGACGATAAGTGTAGCGACTTGATCGAAAGTTTGGAGTTCGGCGTGAAGGCGGATCTAGAAGTACACGATGACGATCATAGAAGAACGAGATCGGTTCGAGGTCGAAGGTCGCGGCTGTATCACGGCGGCGACGGGCCGCGCTTGTTATTTCTTCATGATCTCGTTTTGCCCGACTTGGCTGCCGCTGCACGACAGCCTTGCGGCGAATTACGAAGTCTTTGTGCCGATACATCCGGGGTTTGCCGGGTCAGAGGATGATTTCGATGAATTTGAAGAAATGGAAGATTTGGTCTTCCACTATCTCGATTTCTGTGAAGTGCTCGATCTCGATCGCCCGGCGCTCGCCGGCGCGTCATTTGGCGGATGGATCGCCGCAGAATGGGCGATGCGCTACAGCGAGACGATTAAAAAATCTCATCCTCATCGATGCATTGGGATTGCGCTTAGACGAGGCGCCAGCGGCGGATATCTTTAGTCTCGATCCTACCGCGATGCGGCAGGCGATATTTGCTGATCCGACTCAGCGAGCTCGGCGATGGAAATCATTCCAGAGACGCCTAAGGCCGAGTCCATCGTAAGCACGATTCTTGCCCGGCGGACTTTGGCGCGCTTTGCCTGGCAATTCCCTGACAATCCGCGACTGCGGCGCTATCTCGATCGCGTAAAGTCACCGACGATGATCCTGTGGGGAGAACGCGACGGTCGTCGTTCGCGTGGCCCATGGTAGAGCTTATCACGAGGCAATCGCGAAATCAGAATTGGTCACAATGCCTGAGCGTAGGCCATCTGCCCCATATCGAAGCGCCAGCAGCTTGCGCCGAGATCATGTTAGAATTTTCTGCGGGGCGCCTGAGCAGTTGGTCTTCAAGGCGGCCAAAGCAACAGTAATTTGAAACGATCCAGCTGAGCAAAAACATCGGAGGAAACAATGTTCAAAGTGGAACCAAACCTTAAAGAGATCGCAACGCGACAACTCGCCCAGCGGCGGGCGCGCAAGGAAGGCGAACCCCAACGTCCCGTCACGACGGTCAATTGCAAGGCGCTTCATGGCCTGCAGTTTCGCGCCACCGTCGAGGGACACAGCTTCATTGCCGACGAGGGCGATGAAGTCGGCGGTCATGATGCCGGACCGGCGCCGCTGCGTTATTTTCTCGCCGGCATCATGATGTGTCACCAGGTCTGGTGCGTGAAAAGCGCGGCGGTGGCGGATGTGCAGCTGAGCAGGCTCGAAGGAGAGATCTCCGGATTCATCGAAGCGGGTAGCGGCGACACCGAGAAAGAAGTCGAGCGAGGCTTTTCACGTATCACCTACAAGGTCACTCTAGACAGTCCTAACGCGGCGGATGCAATTCAATCGATTGTCGAAGCGGCAACGCGCCGCTGCCCGGCTTTTGTGTCAGCGGCACGAAGCATACCGATCGAGGTGACAATCTTACACAACGAAAAGAATCTCGGATCGAAGATCTATGACAGGAGAGCTAAGTGATTTTCTCCGATCTAAGACACTACATCTCGACTCTGGAACAACTCGGCCAGCTGAAGGTCGTCGAAGGCGCCAGCTGCGATTTGGAAATCGGCGCCATCACCGAGCTCGCTTCGCTTCGAAAAAAATGCCCGGCCGTGCTTTTCGATTCGATTCAGGGCTTCCCAAAAGGATTTCGTGTGCTTACCAATTTTCTGTCCAATCGACTGAGGGAACGGCTGGTCTTTGGCGTTTCGAACGATCTGACGGATCCCGAGGCGGTGCTCTTTTGGAAGAACAGGTTGAAAGAATTCGAACCGATCGACCGATAGCGGTAGACGACGGGCCGGTTAAAGAGAATGTCTTACTTGTCGGCGACGTCGATCTCACCCGTTTGCCTTGGCCGAAATGGCACGGACGTGATGGCGGGCCGTATATCTGCGCGACTTCCTCGGTGACCCGGGATCCTGAATCCGGCTATATCAATGTCGGCTCCTACCGGTTCATGCTGTTGGGCAAAAACAAAATCGTTGCTCATATCGGTTCAGGTCATCATGGCGACGTGATCAGAAAAAAATATTGGGCAAAGGGAAAGCCTTGCCCGGTCGCGATTTCCCTGGCTCAAGAACCGTCGCTGTTAGTGGCCGCCGGCACCAACACGAACTGGGGTGTTTCCGAATATGGCTTTGCCGGTTGGATGCGCGGCGCGCCGGTGGAGGTGACCCAAGGTGTAGCTACGGATCTGCCGATTCCCGCTACTGCGGAGGTCGTGTTGGAAGGCGAGATGTTGCCGCCGGCCGAAGGCATGGAAGTCGAAGGTCCCTTCGGCGAGTTCTCCGGATACTACGGCGGCGGCGCACGACCTGCGCCGGTCACCATGATCAAGAGCATGCTCTAGCGCAACGACCCGATCATCCTCGGCGCTCCGCCATTTTTGGGCACGAGCCGCGGGATTCTTTCCTCGCGCGGGTATTTTGATCTGGAACGAGCTGGAAGCGCTCGGTATCCCCGACATCAAGGCAATCAACTACTCGTGGGGGATGTGCATCATATCGCTCAAGCAAGCTTATCCCGGCCATGCCATGCGAGCGGCGCATGGAGCGATCGGCGGCACCGCCGGGTATCATGGAAGATTCGTCATCGTCGTCGATGAAGACATCGATCCCTACAATCTGGAACAGGTTCTGTGGGCGATAGCAACTCGCTGCGATCCGGAGACGTCATTGGATATGTCGCGAAGGATATGGAGTTACAAGATCGATCCACGGTTGCCAAAGCACAAAAAAGAAGTGGCGGACTATACCGGATCGGTGGCGATCATCGACGCCTGCCGGCCTTATCATTGGATCGAGGAATTCCCGCGCACCACGCAGATCAGCGAGGAATCTGTTGAAGGAGACCAAGGCAAAGTGGGGCAAGTTTATCAGGCGAATGAGCAGTTGAACAGATGCGAAGTTTCACGCATGAATGAAAGAGCCGCAAGATCGTTTCACCACGACATCGCGCAGAGACGCAAAGGACGCAGAGCAAGAGTTCGAGAGTAAGAGTTCTTAGAAACCTCTGCATCCACTCTGCGCGCCTCGAGCGGTCTTGGAAGACGCGGATCGAAGTTTACTGCTCATCCTCGATGGTGAAAACGATTCTAGACGCGGACAGCGCAACTAAAGGATCACTATGGATTTTCCGATCAATCCGCCCATTGGCGAACGAGTTAGAAGAAAAGAAACCCAGCGCTTTATCACCGGCACCGGACGCTACGTCGACGATCTGTTGCCGGCCGGGACGTTGCACGTGTCGTTTGTGCGCAGCTCCTGCGCGCACGCGAAAATCAAATCGATCGATGTTGAAGCGGCGCGCTCGATGCCCGGCGTGCACGCCGTGTTTACCGGAAAAGACATCGCGCAGCATGTCAAGCCGTTGCGTGTCGGCGGCAGCTCGGTGCTGCGGCCGGTGAAGCTTTATCCTTTGGCGGTGGATAAAGATTCGTTACTTCGGCGAGCCCTTGGCGGTCGTGGTGGCGGACAATCGCTATCTGGCGGAAGATGCCATCGAGGCGGTGATCGGTGGATTACGAACCGTTGCCGGTAGTCATCGATCCGGAAGCGGCAATGGAGCCGGGCGCGCCTGTGGTCCATGAAGACGCCGGCAGCAACATCGTTTACAAATATCATTTCGCCACGGAAGGTATCGACAAAGTTTTCCAGGACGCCGAAGTCGTCGTCAAAGAAAAAATTCGCAGCCACCGCATTACCGCTTGTCCGATCGAGCCGCGCGCTTATCTGGCGCACTACAATAAAGAAGAAGACAGCCTGACGATGTGGTCGGCGACCGCTAATCCGCATTCACTCCGAGGTCGCATCGCCGAGATTCTTGAGTTTTCCCGAAGGCAAGATCCGCGTGATCGCGCCGGACGTCGGCGGTTCCTTCGGCGTTAAAATTCAAACCTATCAGGAAGAGTTGCTGCTGCCGTATCTCTCGCGTCAGTTCGGCCGGCCGATCAAGTGGTGCGAGACGCGGGTCGAGCATATGCGCAACGGCCGGCATGGCCGCGACCAGATTCACTATATCGAAATGGCGCTCAAGAAAGACGGCACGATGCTGGCCATCAAAGACAAGATCATCGCCGACATGGGCTCGACTTACACCGTCGATCACTCGATTCAGGCCGCGGCGTTGTACATGACCGGGGTCTATCAGATCCAAAACTATGCCGTGGACGCGTTCGGCATCTCCACCAATAAGACCACCCATGGGTCGCTTGCGCGGCATCGGCAAGGCCGACGCGTCCTATATTCTGGAACGGCTCGTCGATATCGCCGCGCGGGAGTTGAAAATCGATCCCATCGATATCCGGATGAAAAATTTCATCCCCGCCGAAGCGTTTCCCTATCGCAACGCCACCGGCGCGCTCTACGACAGCGGCCAGTATCATCTGGCGATGAAACGCACCGCGGAAATCGCCGGCTACGAGCAACTGCGCAAAGAGCAAGCCGAGCTGCGCAAGCAAGGGATCTATCGCGGCATCGGCGTCGCTCTGGTGATGGAGCCGACGAGCTCGAGCCGCATTCATGCGACCGGCGGCTATGCGTCCTGCCGGTTGCGCATCGATCCTTCGGGCGCGGCGACGGTTTTTTCCAGCATGGGCGAGCAGGGGCAAGGGCACGAGACGACCCTCGCGCAGATCGTCGCCAGCCAAACCGGCATTCCGTTCGACAAGATCACCGTGATTCACGGCGATACCTTGCCGACGCCCTACGGCTTCGGCACCGGCAGCAGCCGCTCGTCGGTGGTCTTGATGCCTTCGGCCTGGGTGGCGGGCAAATTGATGCGCGACAAGATTCTCGGCATTGCCGCGCGCCAGTTGGGCGTGGTTCCGGAAAAGCTCGAGATCGGCGACGGCAAAGTCTTCGCCAAGGAGAATCGAGATCAGTCCATCGCGGTCATGGAAATCGTCCGCACCGCCTATGGCGCGATTCATCTGTTGCCGGAAAACATGGAGCCGGGTTTGGAAGTCACGGGTTATTTCGTCAATCCCAATATCGACTACACGCCGGACGAAAAGGGCGCATGAATACGTTTTCAAGTTATCCCTATGCCGCCGTGATCGCGGTGGTCGACGTCGATATTGAAACCGGCATGATCAAAATCGTCAGATACTGCACGGTGCACGATTGCGGCAACATGATCAATCCGCAGATCGTCGACACCCAGCAGCAGGGCTCGATCATGCAAGGCATCGGCGCGGCGCTTTACGAAGAGCTGCGCTACGACGAGGAAGGTCAGCTCTTGTCATCGACGTTCATGGACTACCGATTGCCGTCGGCGGAGGAGGTGCCGGAGCTGGCATTGGAGCACATCGTCACGCCCAATCCGTTTACGCCGCTGGGCGCCAAGGGCGCGGGCGAGACCGGCATGCTGGGGCCGCCGCCGGCGCTGTGCAACGCGGTGGAAGATGCGTTGAGCCCGTTCGGCGTCAAAGATCCGCGAAACGCCGCTCACGCCGGACAGAATTTTGGATCTCATCGAGAAAGCGCAGGCGAAGTTGCCACATGGCTAAGACAATTTCTTTGACTGTAAATGGCAAACCGTATTCCGGCGAAGTCGAGTCGAGAACTCTATTGGCTCATTTTCTCCGCGACAGTTTGAGACTGACCGGCACGCACTTGGGCTGCGTCGTCGGCCGCTGCGGCGCTTGCACGGTGATATGGAACGGCACGGCGGTGAAATCCTGCATGGTGTTCGCCGTGCAGGCGGACGGCGATGAAATCGTCACGGTTGAAGGTCTTGGCGCAGGACAAGCGATTGCATCCGCTGCAGGAAGCATTCTGGAAAAACGATGCGGTCGAATGCGGCTATTGCACGCCGGGCATGCTGATGTCGGCTTACGGGCTGCTCAGCAAGGAAAGCAAACCGACCGGAAGAGCAAATCAAGAAAGCGATTTCCGGCAATCTCTGCCGCTGCACGGGTTACGGCAATATCGTCGCTGCGATCAAAGAAGCGGCGGCAAATTTTACGAAGTGAGGAGAAATCATGGTCAGCATTCTCAAAGACATTCCGATCGACGGCGTGAAAATCGTTCCGTGCCGGATTGCATGGCCCAACGCGGCGTCGTCAAATCGTTTCTCGTCGCCGGCGAAGAACGCGTGATCCTGGTCGATACCGGGCGTCGGACGCCGATGCGGATATCATCATGGATGCCATCAAAGAGATGGGTCATAAGCATTCGGATTTGAAGTTGTGCGTACTGACCCATCGCCACGGCGATCACACCGGCGGGCTGAAGAAGCTCAAGAAGACGCTCAAGTTCGAGGTGATGGCGCACGAGCTGGACATGCCGGCGATTCAAAAGGCGACGGGTTATGACGTCGAGCATGTCGTCAAAGGCGGAGAGAAGTCTGCCGGATTGCGGCGGGATTAACGTCATTCACACGCCGGGCACACCGCGGGACACATCAGCCTGCATCTGCCGCGCATCAAGACGATGATCGCGGGGGACGCCATCGTCAGCGCGGGCGAACATTTGATGGTCTCGCCGACCTATCTTTCGTCTGATCCGGAAGCGGCGCACGAAAGCGTCAAGAGCTTGATCGCAATGAACCTGGATCTCGAGCGGCTTCTGGTCGGCCACGGCGACGATATCTATTTCGGAGCGAAAGATAACATGGCCGGATTTTTGCCGGGCCGCGACCCTAATTAAAGTTGTGATGAACCTCGAGTCTTGCGGCAAGCTCGGTGCCATTGGAACGAGATCAGCGTTGACCGAAATTATTCCGCTCACGCTGCTTTCCAACCACGCGATGTTTAGATCAACCTATCGAACTGAAATTTTATTATGAAAGGAGGAGGCTCACGATGCTTAGAATCCCGCTGGCAGTGATTCTGCTTCTTTCTACCGCGACGGCCGAGTCGTTTGGCGCCGAAGCCTTAAAAAAGATCCGCATCGCGTCGAAAGCCGCTGGCGAGTCGCTCGTCCCATACTTGGTTTCCCAACGATTGGGTTTT
>CAVUVW010000017.1:0-387500 GCA_963745035.1 uncultured delta proteobacterium
GAGAGTGCACCGGTAAAGGGTCGACGTTTACGTTTACGTTGCCGAGCAATTAATCCATGGCTCTGAGCGTGCAACCGTCAGGCGAGACCATGAATAGCGCGAAGGGAGGAAAGAAAAATGAAACGGTCGATCATGATAGCAATAGGTTTAGTTATGATTGCCAGCGCGGTTCCGGCTACGTCGCAGCAGAATCTTTGCCCGGTCCCGTCAAACGCAGCGACCCTAAACGTCCTTACCCTCAACATTCTTTTTTCTGAATACCCTCAATGTTCGCAGCGGCTTGCTGATATTGCTGATTTTATCGCCTCAAATGACATCCAGCTCGTTGCATTGCAGGAGGTAGTCGGCGGGATATTGGACAACTTTGTAGCAGATCGACTCGGTGGTGAGCCCGTCGATGGGAACACTGCGCGCGAACTTCGCGATCTGCTTCGAGACAGAGGGGTACAATGCGATCTCAGGACAGCTTTTTCCAGTGGAGTGCCGGCATTGTATGAGGTAGCAAATGCAAACTTAGTCTGCGGCTGTCAGTTCACAGGTAACAAGCTCGTCAGGCTACTTACACCGGCAAGCGAAGGGCTTACGGTAGCAGGCGTTACGGTCGAGCTTACCAGGAGTGTACTGATGACTCGCCTCGATACCGAATCCGGCTCGTTACATATTTATAACACACACCTGTGTAGCCTCTGTAATCAGCAAGAGCGTCTTAGACAAATCAGGGAAGCTCTTAACTTCATTTCGCAGGTGGAGAGTTTTGTTCCAGCGGATCACATCATCTTTCTGGGCGACTTCAACAGTCTGATGGGAGATCAGGTGTACAGGCGGCTCACTTCTGATGGTTTTACTGACACCTATGCTGAAGCCAAAGGCATATCCCTCCAGGACGGCATCGATCCGTCTTGCACGCTCCTGGACACGGCCAATACACAGGGCTGCACGATTGGCGTTTCCCAAGTTATCGACCCCGTACTCGGGCCTGCAACCCTTCCAGTGCGAATCGATTACATTTTCGACAAGGGACCATGGACAATCGTGGACAGCTTGGTGGTTTTTAATCCGTTGGCGACCGCCGGACAAGGCCAAAGTGTTTCGGACCACAGTGCTGTGATTAGCTCCTTCGGCCCGGGTTCGCCGTAAGTCCTGTCGCTTCTCCAGGTGGGGCAATCATGAATGCCAGAGGACTGCTGGGATTTCTGCCAGCCGTGATTTCGGTTACCGGCAGTTTCGCTGAGCCGCCAGGGGCGAAGCTAGCTAAGATTGGTTGGCTCGGTGCCCGTTCCGATTCAGCTCCGACTCGTGAGGTGTTCCATCGAGAGGTCCACTCGTCCTTCAGTTCAATCCTGCGGAAAGTTTGTGATGGGCTGGCCGAAATAAGCCGCCGTTGGTTAGGGAGATAACCGCCGCGCTGGCAGCTTTTGTCGGGAAACGAAAAATTGACAAGGCTACGGTGGGTGGCGGATATTGAAACCGATTTTGGATTTTATTGTCGGAGCCACCGCCGAGATAAGCCGACCGGCATTTGTCGCCGCCTACGGCGGCTCACTTAATAGTTAGGCGGCGCATTCGACCTCGATATGGAGGCTATCCATGGCGAAACGATCCAGCATCAAAGCCAGCGGGGAAGAGCTAAAAACGTACTTCGCGGACCTAGCGGCTCAGAACGTGTGGCCGCTGTGGACCTTGAATCAGTCCAGGGAACCCAAAAGCAAGGCTACGCCTTATATCTGGCACTGGAGAGACCTGCGTCCCCTGGCCATGCGCGCAGCAGAATTGGTGGGGACGAAGGAGGCGGAGCGGCGAGTGTTGGTACTCTCCAACCCGGGTACCCAGTGGGGTGCCGCCAACACACTCTTCGCCAACATTCAGGTGGTGCTGCCAGGTGAAGTCGTCCGGTCCCATCGTCATACCAATGGCGCGCTTCGCTTCATTATCGAAGGCAAGATCGGTCATACCGTCGTCGATGGCCAGCGCTATCCTATGGTGCCTGGCGATCTTGTGATCACACCGAGCTGGAGCTGGCACGACCACGCGAACGAATCGGACGTTCCCATCCTTTGGCTCGACAGCTTGGATGCACCTCTAGTGCGTTTGCTGGAAGTTGGGTTCCGAGAGGATTATCCCGACGAGATTCAGCCGCCTGGCGAGGGCAACGACAACTCGCAGGCAAGGTACAGCAGCGGCGGTCTCCGTCCTGCGTGGGAGCCTGCGCCGTCGACGCCTCATACACCCATGTGCCGCTACCCACTGGAGCAGGCCAAAGCGGCGCTGGATCGGCTCGCTGCCGCCGAAGCGGGATCATCCTACGACGGCATCATCTTGGAGTACACAAACCCCATTACGGGCGGACCCGTGATGCCCACCATTGGCTGCTACATCCAGCTACTGCGCCCGGGAGAGCACACTGAGTGCCATCGTCACACCTCGTGCGTTTGCTACCACGTGGTAGAGGGCTCAGGCTACACGGTGATCGACGGTCAGCAACTGGACTGGGAGGAAAAGGATGTTTTTTCCGTGCCTGCTTGGGCGTTTCACGAGCACGTGAACAGCAGCGACCGCCCGGCCATCGTTTTCAGCGTGACGGACATTCCAGTAAAGCGAGCGCTGGGTTACTATCGCGAGCAGGCGTCCCCGAGCGGGAGGCAGTAACTTCTTCTCATCATTGGAAACGAGGGAGAACCAGCCCGTCAATGCCAAAGGCATGAAGAGACCAGGACGTCTAAGAGTCCCGGACTGAACATTCACCTAACTATCCGCTTCAGACCGATCGCTTAACAGCGCCGGCTGAGCGTCACCTTAGCTTGAGATTGAACTGAATTCTCCATCAATTCAGTTGATGTGACGTGATCACTGGAGCGCCGCGCTCGGTGCTTCCCCGGCCTCTCCAGACTGGCGGTCTGGCGCAGCGATGTCTCTGCTTGCGGCGCGTTTTGGATATGGTTTCGATAATGGCTTGATGCGTTCGGCGATTTCATCGTCCAGCGGCAATAGATACTTAAATTTCGGCTTTCCTTCGTAACGACTGGCGGATGGATCTACCCGCTGCCGCAGCCAATCAATATCGCTCGTCCCGTACTTCGAGTTGATCGTTCTCCGGTGAGTGAGCTTCCCGTTCAGCATGATTCCGGCCTCATGTCCGGTCGTGCCGACGTAAATCCAGTTGCCTGCCTGATAAATTTTTCCGAGATGCCCCTGGTTCAAATCGGCATAGCTCACGAGCAGCCGTAGTCCCGGCATCTCGTGCTTGAGCATCCTGATCGCGATAGCCAGGATGCGGGTGACCGGCGTTCTGTGCTTGTCTAGCGCCACCCGGCATAGCTCCGCGCATTCCGTCATCTTGAGTTTGTACTCACCGGCGAGATGCCGGTTCGCACCCCAGGCAAAGACAACAGCGCCGATGAACTTGTCGTTTTCCCACACGCCCAATCGTGCCGTCTTCGAGCACGGCAACGACCGGCTGTAATGCCAGTGCTGAACGGCATACTTCGCCGCATCGTAGCTGCACCAGTCGATCTTGAGCTTAGGGGACGAATTCATGACCGCAGGAAGGGCAGGTGATTGGATTCTTTTTGTCTAACCGGCCCTGGTCATCGGCTCCGCTCGGCTCGAAGTCAGCATTACGGAAAAAATCCATGTCGATGCTGGGCAATTCCAACTCGCCGTCCAGCTCCGGCAGCTCCAGGTCATTCTCAGTCAGGAATTGCTCCAGCGAATTGTTGGTCATCTTCCCGTAGCTGCTGCTGATGAGGAGAATCTTCTCCGCCGCTTCTTTCCGGTCCTTAGCTTCGATCAACGCGCAGGGCAGGGCAGGGACGCTGTAGCCTTCAGCGGCCATCTGGACGAGCACCCGATCTCTCTGAGTACCGTCCAGGATGTAGTTGGCTCCGGCGTCCTGCCAGACGAAGAACGGGAAACGTGACGCCGTGCTTCAAAATGCTCCGCTTGAGTTTCTCGAAACTCTGCTTGCTAGTTCCTTGAGTTCGCCCTGAAGCGGCGTCAGGTCCGTTAGGTTCAGGTTCACTGCTGCGGTGCAGCGGATCTCGATGGTCTTCATCGTGGTACTTGATAGTTCATGAGGATTCGCTTTCCTTCATCGATGGCATCATGCCGGACCGAATATCCCAGGTATTTCTCGGCCAGATTCGGATTCATCATCATTGCCACGTTCAGAGCAAGTTTTTGGTCCAGGGCCGGGTTGATCTCTCTGCACTGGTCGGCAATCTCCTGGAGCTTGATACCTGCATAGTGTTGCTGTTCTGCTGTCGCGCGCATATTTTCCTCCTTATTGTTATGCGTAGTATCTCTCGTTTATCGACTCGTTCAGACCGTCCATGTAATTCGAGCTACAGACACTCTCTCCGTAAGACTCCGGCATCGGACGTGCAAAGCGCCCGCGCTGTCGCCGTTGCGCACTATAACCGTTCTTCAAAGTCTTAAATTCCAAACTTCTGACACACACCTTCCGAGAAGATGAATTCGCGCGAGGTGTTTAGCCTGTGCTTAACTTGGCACGATGACCAACAATGCAGGCACGCCGTGTCAGCCGACATGACACTGTACAGTGCTGTCGCGTTTGTCCGCTCGCGAAAATCATAGGGTTTGATAATTTGTAATGATGAGTAGTATGCCGGACGTCGGTGTATTCAGGCAGTTGGGCGCTTTTGCGGCCCGGACGCTTAAGGGCTTTCGTGCCAATCAAGGACTACTTTTGGCGGGCGCCATCGCTTACTATGCGCTGCTATCGATTGTTCCGCTGCTCATTCTTACCGTCATCGGACTCTCTTACGTTATCGATCAAGCGGAGTTGCTTGATGCGCTCGGCCGCTATTTGGAGTGGGTAATTCCAGGGCAATCCAGATTGATCGTGGCTGAGCTGGCGAATTTTGTTGATCATCGCGACGTGATCGGCTGGGTGCTAGTGGCGTCAATGATATTTTTCAGCTCCCTGGCATTCACGGTTCTGGAGAACGCGATGTCAGTAATTTTTATTCACCGGGTCGCCATCCGCAGGCGCCATTTTCTCATCTCTGCGCTACTTCCTTATTGCTACATCTTGTTCCTCGGAGTCGGCGTATTGATGGTGACGCTCGTCTCCGCCAGCCTGCAGGCGATGGGGCACCAAACCGTTGATTTTTTGGGACGTAACTGGTCCCTCGGCAGGGTTTCTGGCGTGCTTCTTTATCTGCTCGGATTCGGCGGCGAAATTTTCGTTATTTCTTCCGTCTACCTGGTTATGCCGGTTGGACGGCTGTCACTGCGGCACGCGCTGATCGGCGGCGTCACGGCGGCACTGCTTTGGGAGCTAACTCGTCATGTGCTCGTCTGGTACTTCGCCACTTTGTCACAGATCGGTGTGGTCTACGGATCACTGACCACCGCAATTACGGTACTGCTCAGCTTAGATCTCGCAGCGACGGTACTTTTGTTGGGCGCTCAGGTTATCTCCGAGTATGAGCGCATAGGCAGAGCCAATCAGGAGGAGCCGCCACGGCCATTGCGGACCTAAGCGGCCCTCGTGACAAAATTCTTCAAGGAGGGAAGCGGGGTATAAAGTGGCTCATTGACTAAATTCTAATCATCCAGCCAATGAGATGTGGTGCTTAATGCGACTTGGTGGCGGTTTCCTGGATGTCCCGCTCGTGTTCGGTAAGGTCGCCCTCGGCGCGCCGGTTGTGCACCGCCGCCAGACCATGTCGAAACGCGTTCTGGTTGCCTGGGTGGGCCGCTTTCCCGCGTATCCCTGCCATGACGCTAAGAATAGCGGAGACAACGCCGTTTTGCCTGTGAATAGCGGGATTCGAATTGTCAGACGGGATTCTATTCGATTTTAGGTGGGATTTCTGGACCGAGCAAAGTAATGGCAAAGCTAAGAAATTCTTCTTTGTTTTCTGGTGGTTAGAGGTGCTACGAGAATTGATAATCCTCGTGTCGGGTGGGTTCGGTTTTCCTCCCGTGGTGCGGTGGGCTATATGCGTTGGCGGTGGCCACTGACAAACACCAGTCAATCTGAGAAAGCTCAAAGAAAACAAGGCTGGTAGGCCCGCACGCCCATTCTTATGGTTCAGCCGGGTTGGTGTGGAAATATTCTAATACCGGGACAGTCGAAGCCTTGCCGCTCCCTCTTTCTCTGAAACGGTGATCAATATTTTGGCGGATTTTACAGTTCTGAGGTTGCGAGAACTAATAGCCTCATATCTTTGCCCAATTACCTAGGGACGTCGACCCGATGCAACTTATTAACTCGGCGAGTTGGCTCTTCTTGTCTCATTAGTTCCAAAGTACCTCTATTAAGCTTAGCGTTTGGTAAATCGCGTTTGCTGGCCCAGCCTGATAGCGCCTTCTGTGTTCTCGCACCCGCTTTGCCGTCTGCCGATCCTGGGTCGAAGCCTGCGGTCCTTAAAAGCCGCTGCATCTCGGCAATTTCAGTTGCTGTAAGAGGCGACTGAGTTAATGCATCCGGCGACATTCTTGCTGCAGCGGAGTTTTCCTCTTCGGGAGTTGCGATGCTTCGCTGAGTTTGCAAAAAATTGGTGAAGTCTGCGACTGCGGATAACGGCGACTTCAACCCCACTATTAGCAAATAGGCAATAACTGTTAGGCCAAGATAGAACGAGACGGGCGTTTGCCAGTCTAACGGTGGCGGCGTAAGCTTCTCAGGTAAATTCAGCTCGGGCCATTCGTCAGCAGTGGGCGGCGCGATGCCGTCGACCTCAGTCTCCGAGTCAGTCAAAGATTCTTTGTATTGTCGCACGGCTTCGCCGAAGGCAATGCCCGCGTCAGCATTGCTTACCATCCATGCTTCATTGAGACCTTCTCCTCCAAAAAAGATTTGGCCGTATTGGACCATCGGTATAGTCGGGTTATTGGAGAAGCGCCGATCAGCGTTGCCGTCTTTATTAACGTACTGCCATGTATTCCCGACAATTTGAGCATCCGACGGCACATCACCGTCATAGACGATAAACCGCGTACTTGACGTAGTAATTTGAATTTTCCGAATGTCCAGCAATGCGAATCGGTCCGCGACCCGCGCAGCAACAAAAGCAGGGTACAGCAGAAGATCAGCCCCATTGGCGTTCTTAAAGTGAGGCGGTTTGAACTCGGTCGTCAGCACTGAATCATCGCTCCTCCCAAGCCT
Organism: uncultured delta proteobacterium; assembly: GCA_963745035.1. GTDB lineage: Bacteria > Desulfobacterota > Binatia > UBA9968 > UBA9968 > DP-20. Next base: position 7,136 of record CAVUVW010000017.1, read on the forward strand.
AACTAATCGCATGTCCAGTAACTGACTTGCAGCACTTCGTGTTCGGTATCTGTCCACGCCCTGAGCAGATGTAATATCCCAGATCCGGGTACAACGGCTTACGCCATCAAACGCGTTAGCGACGGCGATAAACGCTTGTTTAGATTCCTCGCTAATGCCGAATTCGACATTTAAGACAAGCGACTCCTTTATCTCTCTAAGAACATCTAAACGTCCCGAACATTCTTCGGCATACTCTCGCCGTGCAGCAACGGTCGCGGGTGCGATCCATCGGCTAAGCCACGCAAGTCGTTTAGCCCTGCGTTCGGCCCTAAATGCCTCTCGCTCAGCTTCTGTGATTTGACCTTCAACAGTTTTACGTTGGCGTTGTAGTTTTTCGACCAAATTACTAACGCGTTCCAGTGATCCGCTTCCTAGTGAGGCTGCATCTACGCTTTGGAATTGAATAACGTCCATCAGACCAGTAGTAAGTGGTCTATCTTGGACGTCCGGTTCGGCATACCATCGAGGCTCAGGCGGCGCTGTTTGTCGAGGCACGGATTCGGGTCTGTCAAGCCTTGTGCGATAGCTTAGACCTGTACCGGGTAGGCCTAAATTGAGGTGAGTCCCGCTAGGACCGAAGTTAACTGTGGCACCGCGTGGGCCGACCGTTGCCGAAATACCACGCAGGCCGAAGTTGATTCTCAGCCCTGGTAGTATTTTGATTGACTGGCGAAACCGAAGCCCCATTGACCCTTGCGACTCCCTCTCGGCCCGAATTCGCAATCAGGACTTACGATTGCAGTCCAGCCTGAGTGTTAGGCACCGCATACGTAGCGAAGTTTCGAAGAGGTGTCAACAAATTCATAGGTGCGGCCCATGACAGCGTCTTGAGGTGTGCACTGCGGGACAAGACTATTCGGAGGACTTCTTCTCAAGCAACTGTCGAATCGCGACTAATTCTTGCCGGAGACTCTCCCGCTCATTCTCGCCTTTCTTAGCTTCAGGTTCTAGAAACCAGGCGGCGACAAAACCTGAGAAAGTGCCAAATAAGCCAACCCCCGCGGTCATCAATAACCCAGCAATTAGTCGTCCTTCTGTCGAAAGTGGCACTTTGTCTCCGTATCCCACCGTAGTGATCGTTACGAAAGCCCACCAGAGAGCATCTTCGGGTGTCTTGATGTTTGCATCGACAGTAGTTTCAAACTGGAGAATCGCAATACTTGAAAAGACAACCAGCAAAATTGAGATTAACGCCGCAGCTAGAAATGTGCCCTCGGATCGACGGTCGAGGATAAAAGATATGATGAGTTTAGTTGCTCGAACACCTCTTAACACGCGAAAGATCCGCACAATACGAGCCGCCCGACCCCATCGTAGCGCATCGACCATAGGAATACTGGAGGCGAGGTCTATCCAGCCCCACGTCGAGAAATATTTCCATTTGTTCGGAGCACAAAAAAAACTCATCAAGAAATCCAAGAAGAACAGTGCACAAACAAGATTATCAGCAATATCGAGTATCCATCGAGTTGCTTGATCGGTAGAGAAAAAAGACTCTGCAGCGAGAACCCCCAACGCGTACAGGCACAGTACCAACATGAAAAATTGATAGGGCCAAGATTTGGGCGAAGATTCAGCCCTTTTAGACAGAATTTGCATATCCGAAATTTTCGTTGCCGACAGATCAACCCCTGTGTTTTTATCTATGGCCATACTGCCTCCTGCAATAGATCCATCGTATTCTAGCGGATGCCTAAGTGCCCATAGCTCAGATGTAATCTTGTAATCTCTCTCACTCAAGGCCGGATTTGCCGCGTGTCCCTGCCATGAGCACAAGGATAGCGGAGACAACGCTATTTTGCCTGTGAATAGCGCGATTCGATTGTCAGACGAGATTCTATTCGATTCTGGATGGGATTTCGGACCGACAAAGTACTGGCACAGTCAGAAAATTCTTCTTTGTTTTCTGCTGGTTAGAGGCGCTACGAGAATTAGAAGTCCTCCTGTCGGGTAGATTCCATTTCTCCCTGCCCTGCGGTCGTCATAAGCGTGCTCAACGCGAGGGCAAACACGTTTATCTGGCGTTGTCGAAAGTAGAAACCAATTTTTCGCTGGATTTGACTGGTTGTTGCTTTTCGATAGGCGCAGGGTCGCCAGCACACAACAGCTCCTTGAATACTGAGCTTATTAATCCCGCTGCTTGCTGCACTCTAAACGCTCTCAGGCAAGGCACGAATTGAGCCGTCATTCTCCAAGAGCCGCAGGCCCCAAACGACGTCCTGAGCAGTCGTGCGATTGCCTAGACATACAAAGTCAAAGGCAAAAGTGAGATCTCTCGCACCTCTGACCACGAACCAATGGTCAGTCGCTTGAGAGAAAGCTCTTTGCGGAACATACATTGACCCGATTCCTATAACTGGCGCAACCAAAGTTCTTTTCAATTTCACTCGCAGTCCTGCTTTATACCAATACTGCAACTCAACAAGTCGCTGCTCCGTTTTCGATAGATTGTTGGGACTCGCTGCGCAAGACGCGACCAATCGAATTGGCTTCCCGTGCCGAAAAATTCTTTCAAACCTTCCAAAAAACATACAGTATTCCCTGGCATAATTGTCGCGTCCGGGGCCTGGTCTTCGCTTTGGACAGGAGGACCGAAATGAACAACTTAGATGATTCGCTGAGGCTCATGTCACTAGATCAGGCTGCTACCATCCTCAATGTCTCCAAGAGAACAGTGCTTCGCATGATTCAGAACGGCCATTTTCCAGCCTTCAAGCTCGGTCACCAATGGAGAATCTCGGCAGTTAAGTTTGAAAAATGGCTTGAAAAAGATCACTAGAATTTCCGATGCGGTTCGTGACACGCAAAGTACAGCCGACTCTACTGCGTTCCATGTTTGAACGTTCGACTTCTCGCGACTTTCCTTGATCGGCAAAGGTTCGCTAATTGATCACGGAGTAACAAATGTTTTTGGGAATTTTGTTAAACATGCTTTAATAGAAGGCTAGCGATTCCGACGACTCAACCACCAGTAGCTATTTAATGGATTGCACCCTCTTTCTAGGTGCAATTCCCCTTGGCGAGTAAAAATAATGACGCGGCGCAGTTTGAAACGTCTCTATCTGGATGAATTTACCGGTTACAACGGGGACAAATTCCGCCAGGATCTGTTGGCGGGTCTTACGGTTGCAGCTGTGGCGCTACCATTGGCCTTGGCTTTCGGCGTGGCATCCGGCGCCGCGGCGGCTGCCGGATTGGTTACGGCGGTTGTGGCCGGATTGGTCACCGGCGGTCTATCAGGGGCGCCATATCAGATCAGCGGCCCAACGGGGGCGATGAGCGCCGTCCTTATTTTACTGGTGCAAAAATACGGCCTGCAGGGCGTCTGGATCGCGGGTTTGCTCTCCGGAGGCTTGCTGATTGTGATCGGAATTCTACGTCTTGGGCGGTTTATCGGGTTTGTGCCGGCACCTGTCATTACCGGCTTTACTTCCGGCATCGCACTGATCATCTTCATCGGCCAAATTGATAATTTACTAGGCGTGAAAACCGAACCAACGACGGCCGCGCTTTTCAAACTCACGGCATACTTAAAAGGCGGTTGGGTTCCCAACTGGCAGTCTCTTGCCCTGGGTCTTTTGGTCATCAGTGTGATGGTTTTCTGGCCGAAGCGATGGAACGCGCGCTTTCCGGCGTCCCTGCTGGGAATAATTCTGACCACTGTGCTTAACGCGGTGCTGAACTGGTCCGTGCAGGAAATCGGCTCCATCCCACAAACGCTGGTGCTGACGGACCGTCTATCGTTCACGGATGTTCCCTGGGACAAACTGGACGATCTTATCGCTCCTACGTTGACGATCACTGCATTGGGCGCGGTGGAGTCGCTGCTGTGCGGCGCCGTCGCATCCAACATGACCGGCATTCGTTTGCAGGCGAACCAAGAGCTCATTGCTCAAGGCGTGGGCAACGTACTCATCCCGTTTTTCGGAGGCGTACCAGCGACAGCGGCGATTGCGCGGTCCAGCGTGGGAATCAAATCCGGCGGGCAAACGCGCATGGTGAGCATCGTTCATGCGCTAGGACTTCTGCTCTCAATGTTTCTGCTGGCTCCGGTGATGAGTCATATCCCATTAGCGGCATTGGCCGGCGTGCTTATGGTCACCGCCTGGCGCATGAATGAATGGGAAGCCATTCGCTTCATCTTCACTAAGCGTTTCAGGTCGGCAATGGTTGCGTTTGCCATTACGATGCTCGCGACGATTACTCTGGATTTAACTCAGGCGATCATAATCGGCACTTTTGTGGCGGGTGGTATTTTTCTCAGCCAAATCGCCAACATCGACATCGATGTCCAGGAAGTTGAGCCGGAAAAATTACGCGCCAAGGGCATAGAAATCTATAGCACGTGCAGGCACGTGAAAGTCGCATTCGTCACCGGACCGGTATTTTTTGCCGCCACTGGTTCATTCAATGAGGCCTTCGCGAATCTGGGCGACACCCATGCGCTGATTCTTTCGATGCGGGGTGTCCCCCTGATCGACACTGCGGGTCTCGAGGCAATCGCACGATTGCATGAAAAGCTCCACAGGCAGGGAGGTGTGCTCATGTTTGCGGGCGTGCATGAAAACGCCAAACGGATGTTGGAACGTGCCGGACTGGAGGATGAAATCGGCCGGGAGAATTTCTTCTGGAGTTCGGACCAAGCGATTGTACAGGCGGAACGTCAAAACTGTAAGTTTTGCCAGTGAGGAGAAAACATGCCCTTTGGGTTTTGGACAGCAACGACCCGCCGCCTGATATTGGAGAATCGTCAACTGATGAGGGGTGAATCGGTCTTGGATTTTGGTTCCCGTTTCTCGGCCCGTCCGAATTTGACACCACTATCGGACGAATAGTGGTCCCACCCGCCAAACTCAGCATGAGTTCTGGCCCGCTGCCGGTGCTACTGACATTGTGGGGCAAAGAGCCGTTCTCCCGGCGTGGCGGGTTCTTTTAGGAACGGGTTGATTGTCCAAGACGGCGCGCGTCGGAATGAGGTTCTCTGGTTTCGACGCGCTGTTCGCGCTAGCGCGAAACGAGAATCCACAATCCTCGTGCCGTATTTGTTCGCTTGCCCTACAGGCCGGCTGGGTAAGCCCGGTGTACCGGGCAACGCGAGAGAAGTGATCGAGAATGCCCGTCGCTTTACGAAAAATGCTCGACTCTGGGGGGCACCAATCGGTAACCAATACCGCTTTCGGTCCGCAGCAGTTTCTCGCGACTATTGGCTGGCTCAAGTTTCTTTCGAAGGTGGGTCATATACACGCGCAAATATTGCGAGTGCTCCTCCGAGTTCGGCCCCCAAACCTCCCGCAATAATTGCTTGTGGGTGACGACTTTTCCGGCGTGCTGCGCAAGAATTTTGAGCAGCGCGTACTCGGTCGCCGTTAGTTTCACGTCCTGACCATTGACCGTCACGCTACGCGCCGTGAAATCGATCCCGAGCGAACCGGCGCGAAAATACGGCTCGTCCGCGCGCGATCGTGCCCGACGCTGAATAGCCCGAAGTCGGGCCATCAGTTCACCGGCTTCGAAGGGTTTTGTTACGTAATCGTCCGCGCCGGCATCCAATGCGGCAATCTTATCTTCGGGTCCGTCCCGGATTGATAGAATCAAAACCGGCACCTGACTCCATTCACGGAGCCTTTGCAAAACGGCTAGTCCCGGGAGGTCCGGCAGCCCAAGATCAAGCACGACGACCTCCGGCTTGCGCAGCGCAATATCCGAGATCGCCTGTCTGCCGCAGTCCGACTCGAGGACCCGGTAGTTCTCTTCCTCCAGAATAATCCGAAGAAGTCGCCGGATCTGCTGCTCATCGTCAACGATCAGAACCGTTGTGCGGTCACTCAAGCGATGCCTCCATCAATTCCGGTCGAAAGCTCTCAGCCGGAATGGTGATGACAAATTCCGCACCGCCGCTGTCGCGATTGGCTGCTCTGACGGCGCCCCCATGCGCTCGCACGAAGCCATCGACAATCGCCAACCCGAGCCCGGTGCCGCCCGGAGCCGCGTCGCTTCCGCGGTAAAACATCTCAAAAATGCGCGGTAAGTCCTCGTTTCGGATTCCTTTCCCTTCATCGAGAACTGAAAGTTGGAGTTTCTCCTCCGCCACCCCCGCCCTAATGATTATCTGTGTACCCGGAGCGCTATTTGCGGCGGAGTTGAGCAAGAGATTGCAGAGGCACTGCTCCAAGAGGGGTTGATCGACCTTTACCATAGGAAGGTTTGCGTCTGCATCAATAACGATCGTATGCTCGCCAACGCTCTCGCACGCCAGATCGATGGCCGCCTGAATAAGCTCCGTCAAATCGCACCAATCAAATTTAGGTTGAATCACGCCTGATTCGATGCGTGTCATATTGAGCAGGTTGTTGATGACCCGATGGAGACGGCGCACCGCGAATTTCATCTCTTGAAGCGCCGCGTGCGTTCTCTTGCCCCGACCGATGTCTCTGGCGAGAACATCAATGCCCGTCTGTACGGCGGCCAGTGGGGTCTTGAGTTCGTGGGAGACGCTTTGGAGAAATGCGCGGCGCAATTCCTCCGAAGTCTCGAGGATCTCGGCACGCTTGAACGCTTGGACGATGTGATCCTTTTCAAGCACGAGTCCGATCATGACGGCGAATGCGTCGAGCAACTCTCTTTGCTCGGAGTCGAAAGGTTTACCTTTGGGCGGTTGTACTGAAAGCACACCCATGACGGCTGTGCGGCCTTGCAAGGGGATATGCAGTGCCTCGGCATCGGGCATGGTATCGGTGAATCTTCCTGCACTCTTGCGCTCGCTGAAAGCACGGACGGCTATGGTCTTTTCTTTCTCCGACAGCGATAAGGAGCTGGCCCTATGAGGAGTCATCGAGAGCGTGTGGTCCTTCTCTCTCAGGAGAAGCGCCGCATTCGCGGCAAAGCTCGATTCAACCAGGTGCACCGCTGCTCGAAGACCGCTATCCAGATCATCGGCGAATGCCGCTTGACGCGCGAGCTCATAAAGAGCAGCCGTCCGTCGCTCGCGCTGCCGTTCCGCAATCTCATTGCGGCGAAGCCGGCTGGTGAGGTGTCCCATGCTGAGCGCCACGACAAAAAACATTATAAACATCATGAGATCGTGAAATTCGTCAATTTTGAAAGTGAAGCGCGGCTCTGTGAAGAGAAAGTTCCACAACACCGCACTGCTGGCCGCCGCTGCTAAAACCGGCCCCCTGCTTACCCTGAGGCTCAGCGCGACAACCAGCAAAAGATAGAGAAGCGCAATTGACTGGTAGCCCGTAACGGGCTCAATCAGCCAAGCCGCCGCGGTCAGCAGGAGGGTGGCAACTCCGGCGAGGATAAACTCATGTGCGGGTAATGCGGCTACCAGCGGTTTGCGAAACAAGCGCTTCACCACCGGCTCCCGGCGCATTTCCTCCGGATTTGCTCGTTCTGTCATAGTGGTTGAGTTTACTCGCCTTCTCTCTTGGTCCTGAGATCAGTCACGAGCATTTCTCCCCAACGGTTCCGGCCTGGGGAAATCAAGCGGGCCTTTGCTGAGGTTGGGGCGCAACGGAAACACGGATTGGCAGGATCATTGTTTCGAGCCCCTCGAACTGAAGCCGCTGCTGCAAACTAAACGGTGTCTGGTTATGCAGCCAGCGGGTCAGGAAATTCTCCCGTTGAAAGACCAATTTCCCGGCAAAAAATACGGAGTTGGGGAACTCCCTGGCCACTTCCTTGCACAGCCCCTCCAGTTCGTCAATTAGATCAATGCCCAACGCATAACGATACTCGGCATACCATCCCAAGCAAGTGGCAAAATCCACTAGGCTCTTGAGATCATCCTGCTTTGACCGGCGGAGGTTTTCTATCTCGGAATGTCCTTTGAATCGGCCTGAGTCGATGACTCCAATGGAAATGAACACAACATTTTTGAAATGGTCCGGAAACAGCCGGCCGATACTAAGCAGCGAATGGATTGCCAGCCCATCGAAGTCTTGGGCAATGAGAACGGCGGTCGGGGCGCTCGGATTTTTGGCCGGTACGGGCTTGTTTAGTTCCGGGGGGAAAGGAATTTCGAGGAGTGTATCATCTAGGCGCTTCAGAGCCCCGCGAACGCGGTCGTAATGGCGTCGGATGCCGTAACAGAAAAGGACGAAGACCGATGTGGCCAAGAGGGTCAGCCAACCGCCCTCCGCGAACTTTACCACTACCGTGACCGTGAGAATCGTCGCTGTGAATAACAACCCCACCCCATTGACCACAGCCTTCCTGAGCCAGAGTCTTTCGACTTTCCTCACGGCCAGCCAGTGCCGGCACATGGCTAACTGTGAGAGGCTGAAGGTCAAAAAAACGTTAATACTGTACATGACGACCAATAGCCGGACGTTACCGCCGGTATAGAAGAGAAAGGCGAGCGCCGATAACCCCATGAACCACACGCCATAGCGGGTGACCAGATGATCGCTCAAATGGGAGAACCGATGCGGAACCCAAGAGTCCACCGCCATATTCGAGAGCACTCGGGGGCCGTCGATAAATCCTGCCTGAGCTGCAACCAGGAGGATCGCCGCCTCGGTGACAAGAGTCCCTACCACCAAAATATAAGCGATATTGGATTGAAAAAAGCCGCCGTAAACTTTCGTGAAAAGAGTCGCATTGAGGGTCTTACCCGGTTCGTGCGCGACCTGGTTCAGCAGGTAACAAATCAGCAGGCCACTCGCTGTGAAAGCGAGCGAGACAGCCATATAGCGCATTGTTCTCTTGCCCGTCTCAACTCGTGGCTCGCGCAGCGCCTGAAGGCCGTTGCTGACCGCTTCGATGCCGGTATAGGTGCCGCCGCCAAGACTATAGGCGTGAAGAATAATAAACAGAGTTGCCCAGAGTCCCAGCCCTTGAATATCGCCGATTGCTCCTTCATAGGTTGCGGAGGCGACAGTGGGAATTTCCGAAGCCCTCGGCAGAATACCGATCGTGATCGCAAATACATGCGCGACGACAAACAAGAGAAAAATCGGAAGCAAAAACAGGACGGACTCTTTGGTGCCGCGAAGATTGAGATAGATGAGAAAGACAATGAGAATGAACTCTACTCCCAGTTTAAACCCGTGCAGCGAACCGGGCAGGAAGCTGAAAATCTGATCTCCCGCGCTCGCAACGGAAATAGTAATGGTGAGCATATAGTCCACAATCAAAGCACAGCCAGAAACCAGTCCGGTTCTTGCGCCGAGAAGTTTGGTGGCGACCAAATAGCCGCCTCCGCCCGTCGGGAACAATTCGATGATGTGATTGTAACTTGCGGAGATGACAAAGACCGTCACGGCCATGAGGACGGCGAGAGGTAAGGCTAAGAAATAGTGCTCGCCGAGTGCTAGGTATGCTTCTTCGGGTCCATACGCGGATGAGCTTAGCCCATCCGCGCCAAGGCCGACCCACGCAAGAAAGGCGACAAGCGATACTTGATGGAAGACTTTTGGATCTAAAGGATCTTTCGGCTTGCCGAACAGTACGGTTCTAATGGACATTGCTTTTTCCGCTCCGAAAGACCTGGCTCTACAGCCAAATCCTAACAGCCCGGACAAAGCGACGGATAATTAAAAGAGCATGCAATCTCGTTAAAAGAAAATTAAAATCGACCAGGGCGAACTCACCGTTCGAACGCCGTTTTGCTTGCCTCTTCTATCGGCAGAATGCTAGACGTGAGAAACGCAGGGTATGTCACGGATTGGAGCTTATCCAGTTTGCTGGGGCGCTGAAAGGGAAGCTAAAGAGCCGCCCCGGAAAACGCCGCGCATCCGGAATTCGTCTCGCGCAAGCCAACCGAGGTTAAATCAAATCCAGCCCGAGTGGCATCCACAAGGACTGCTCCCAGCAACCTAAACTCAGCATGAGTTCTGGCCCGCTGCCGGTGCTACTTGACATTGTGGGGCAAAGAGCCGTTCTGCCGGGAAATCGATTAACAACTCGTGTGGCGTACATCGCGTTCTATGCAAATATTCGCATCGGCGGGCTTGTAGCATTCATGAGAGTTCGGTCTTGCGCTCGGCATTCAAAATCCTACCTAGTCTTCTATCGATAGAGCACGTACGACGCTGGTTGTTTAAAAAATTCTTTTTCTTCCCTTCAATTCATTATCCGGTTCAGCGTCATGCGAGATCTGTAATCTTCAGTCAAAGTAATTCGGCTATTCGCGCAGAGTGCTTCTTTTCAGCTAGGTGCAACAGCAATGCTCGTGTATAATCGACAAACCATCTTAGAATCCCATCGCGAAGCATAACGGCTTTCTCTCTGCATGTGCTCAAAGCGATCAGAGCACACGCCCACAGCACCGGGTACTGTTTCCTTGGTCCAACGATGACTGTCCATAGGTAAAACAGCTTCTAAACGAAGGGGAAACTATGATGAAAAGAGTAATGTCGACCCAAACAACCGATTCATCTAGGCGGCGATTTCTAAAAACAATCGGCGTAGGTGCTGCGGCCACTTGGGCCACAATGGGGTTGGGAACTCCATACGCGCGCGGTGCTCAACCGCCCGATGTGGCGCGTCCCGATAGTTTCGGCAGAATGTTTCGATTGCCTCCGTTTGCGGCTCCGACGAATGCTGTTCGAGAAGCCTTATCTGAGCTTGGCAAAGCAGGCGGTATCATGGACGCACAAGACGCTTTGAAGGCTGGCCCTAGCGCTCTCATCCTTGATCCGCTTCTCAATGAGATTAATCAGAACAACGCGAGCCACACGGCTGGAGTGACGTTCTTCGGCCAGTTCCTTGATCATGACGTAACCTTTGACTCCCGTTCACGGCTCGGGTTTCCGACACAGCCGATCAAGTCCGCCAATACGCGGAGTGCTTTCTTTGACCTAGATTCTGTGTACGGTGCTGGGCCGAAAGAAACACCGGAACTCTACGATCCGCAGGACACGATCAAACTCAAAGTCGAAAGTGGTGGAGAGTTCGAGGACCTCCCTCGTAACTCCACAACCAAAGCAGCCTTGATCGGCGATCCGCGCAACGATGAGAACCTCATGATCGCTGGATTGCACGCCGCATTCTTACTTTTTCACAATCGGGCGGTGGATGAGGTGCGGGCACAGAAATCAGAATCATCAGATGATGATGATGCAGTGTTTGCTGAGGCACGGCGTCTGATGACCTGGCATTATCACTGGCTGATCCTGCATGAATTTCTGCCGCTGATTGTGGGCCAATCTGTGGTTGACAACGTTCTTAGCCAGGGTCGGCGCTATTACAATCCGCTGCAGGAACGGGAATTTGTTCCGGTCGAGTGGCAAATAGTTTATCGATTCGGCCACAGCATGGTTCGCCCTTCTTACCGCGCAAATCTGGCGGGCGACAATGGTAAGGCTTTTTTCGGGATGATCTTCGACCCGGCTGGCGAAGGCGCCGCGGATCCGGTCGATCTTCGAGGCGGAGCGAGGGCAGCGCGGCGCTTTATCGGCTGGCAGACGTTTTTTGATTTTGGGGACGGCGAAGTACGGCCAAACAAATTGATCGATACCACGATCTCTACACCGCTCTTCCATCTGCCGATGGGCGCAATCGCCAGCGGTACGCCACCCGAATCATTGATGCAGCGCAATCTGCTGCGACATTTAACCTGGCAGCTTCCATCCGGACAGGCCATTGCCCGGGAGATGGGCATGGATCAATTGAGCAGCGCGGATTTGGCGGAGCTACAACCTATCGCACCATCGTTTACCCAATCCACACCGCTTTTTTACTACATATTGAAAGAAGCTGAGCTAGTAGAGGGCGGCAGTCGCCTCGGGCCGGTGGGTGGCCGCATTGTGGCCGAAGTTTTCATCGGCTTGTTGCAGCTCGATCCTCAATCGTACTTGAATGTACAACTCGCTTGGACGCCAACTCTGCCCGCCGTCGGAGGCGCACCGGAGAGTTTTCGGATGATCGACTTCTTGACTTTCGCGGGAGTCGTAAGCAGAGGACAATGAGCCGTGGCCGCGTGTTGTGGGGCAAAGAGCCTTTCTACCGGCGGGCGGTGTGATCAGGAACGGGTGATTGTCCCTACAGCTAACGCGTAGAACAAGCCCACTTTGTCACAACTTTGCCAGAACCATTTGCTCGAATCGGTTTGAATCGGTAAATTGAGCCTGCCAGACCCGCTTTAAACGCTTGGATTCATGCACATGGTGCCCAATGGTGTCACATAGTCCCGCACCAGTCGCAGGACTGAAAATCCTCGTGTCGGCGGTTCGATTCCGTCCCTGGCCACCATTTTTCCTCTGTAAAATCAACCGCTGAAACTCTGGTCGCTCGCAAAACTCGGCTTCACTTTGCCATTACTTTGCTTGTTCTGTTGTGGTTTGATCAGCAGCGTGAAATTTGTCGAGCTTGCTCGCTGATTCCCTCATCGACCATTCATCAGAAATCGCATACCGGCGATAAATTGCCTCGGTCTTGAGGCCGATCATCTTCATAGCGTCGCTCCGAGAAACACCGGCACGTTCGTGCGAGAGAGAGCGACTAAGCATGGCATCACGTTGGACGTTAAAGTCGACGAGCGGCTTGTGGATTTCGTCGGCGATGAGCGCAAGATCAAGCAGATCCTGCTCAACCTGCTCTCTAATGCCGTCAAGTTCACTCCTGAGGGTAGACGGGTCGGAATCGATGCCAGACAAACAGACGGCGGGGTGGAGATTTCGGTCAGCGATACAGGGATCGGCATTGCACCGGAGGAACCGCCGAAGATATTTGAAGAATTTAGGCAGGTGGGAGCGGACTACGCTCACAAAAATGAAGGGACTGGGCTTGGATTAACATTGGCAAAAAAATTCGTGGAGCTGCATGGCGGGAGGATTTGGCTGGAGAGCGCGATGGGCAAAGGTTCAACGTTTACGTTCTTCCTACCCCACCAGTCTCACTGACTTTACATCACCGGTGACTGGAGCGCCGCGGTCTGTGTTGCCCGGCTCTGCCCAATACACTTCCTTAAGAGCCAAAGTTATGGCTGTCCGAATCTTCTGTGACAAAACTTGATAAAACCAGCAAAACTGTTGGCCTTCAGCAGTCAAAAACGCTGGATATTTCTTCCAGGAATAGGAGGCCCTGGAAAGGTGGGAATAATGGCATGAAGGTGGTCACTGGGTCGGCCAAGCACGATCGAGCGGATAAAATCGATATAAAAGATTCTCGTAGCTCGCTTCGTTGATCCAGCATCGCAGCAGGATTGAACTGATTTTCCCATCAATCAAATTTTAGACTGACGGACTTGTTTGTCCGCTTTTTGTGCGAGAACTCATGCCGGCAGGAGCCAACACAAACCAAGCAATTTGCACATAGTCATTGAAATGCTTGCCTTTTGTTGTGCAGTGGAGCCGAGAGTCTTACCCCGGTTTGGAATCGCACTCTAGAGGCCGTGGGTTCGACTCCCATCAGCTCCACCATTTGATACAGTGTAAAGAACTCCTCTTTTTGAGGGGTTTTGCTCTTGGAAAGAGGAGTTCTCACTGTCATCGGCAGCTTGTAAGTCAGCGTCACTTCACTCCCCCGCACCCTCACTTCCTTCAGAATCTCTCTCAGAAATTCTTTCTTATAGCCGATCTTTTTCTGTCGAAGCCGTAGCTGTATCTTGGTGATATAGTCGTCCATCAAACGCGTCGGGATTGGCAGAAGTTTCGCTCGGCTCGACGTCTTCTTCTGTAGATCCGCCTTGCGGCGCAGAAGATCCTCACGCTGACGACGAAGGTCTTTGATCCGGCCAGCGCATTCCTCGAGCGATAGAAGTCCCTTTTCCAGTGTCTCCTCCCAGCGCCGAATCTTGGCTTCGATGTCGTTGATGGCAAGCGCGACAGCCGTCTCTTCAGCGGTTTGTTCCTGCGGTTTGGACTCTCGCGCTCCGTCGATCAGGAGGTCGAGGTATTTGCGCACATTCTCTTTGGTAAGGATTTGCTCCTGTATCTGATCCAGGACTGCCTCTTCAAATTTACCCTTGTTGAGGAGCGGTGCATTGCACTCTTTACGACCTCGTCGAAGGTATGTGCTGCACGAATAGTAGTGGTGCTGGCCCGATTTGGCAGCGGTGCCCAAATAGTGATGACCGCAGAAGTCACATACAACAAGCCGACTCAACAGGTATTCCGTGCGATGGGCAAAGGGATTTTGAAATTTCTCCTTTTCGGTTTTGAGTCTTTCCTGGACCCGCTCAAAGAGGCTCTGGTCGATGATCGGCGGATAAAATCCCGGGACAGTGACCGGCTCTCGTTCGCCCCGACCCTGGTACCGGTTGTAGTCTAAAACGCCGATATAGGCCCGGTTTCGCAGCGTCCGCGATACGAACGTGACCCGGAATGTGCGGCCCTTGTTGGTGCGGTGCCCTTCGCTATTGAGCGTCATGGCGATGGATTTGTAGCCTTTGCCCCTGTCGTAGAGCTCAAAGATGCGCTGAACCACCGGGGCCGTCTTTTCATCGATTACCGCACGGCTGACAATCCGGGTTCGCTTATGGCCTTCCTGCCGATCAATGATCTCCTTCCGGTAACCATAGGGCGGACCGAATACCAAGTGACCTTGAAGGGCACGCTGCTTTAGCCCCTTCATGATCTCCCGCGACAGATTTCGGGAGTAAAACTCAGCCATACCGACCAGCAGATGCTCCATGAAGAAGTCTTCGGGCGTATTAGAGCCGACCATCGGTTCGGTGACCGAGACCAGTCTGACATGCTCGCGCTTGAGAATTGCCCGGGCGGTAGAGGATTCAACGGTATCGCGAAACAGGCGGTCGAGTTTATGGACGATGACGATCTGAAAGCCGCGCCCCTTATTCACCGCGTCGCCCAGTAATTCTTTCAGAACCTCGCGCTTTTCAAGATTTCGGAAGGCTGATTGACCTTCCTCGACATATTCTTTGGCAACGGTGTATCCATGCTTCTCCGCCCATTCTCTGCAGGCCCGGAGCTGTGCCTGGATCGAATACCCCTGGACCTGCTCTTCGGATGAGACCCGCGCATAAATGGCGGCGGCATTTGGCTGCTGTTGCTTAGCGGTGTTCATGTTCATGCTGCCTTTGGGGGTGTCGTTATCGCGGTTCTGGTATTGGTCCGCTTGCGCTGGAGCTTGTTGAGATCGGCCCAGCGCTTTCTTATATCACGAGCCGTCCACGGCTGTTTGTCTCTGCGCCGAATTCCTTTCGCATTGAACTCAACGGCCATCTCTCTGTAATTGAGACCTCGAGAACGGGCTTCTGCTATTGCTTGGCGGTGAAGCTCTTCAAGGCGGAGTGGCTTTTCCCCCTGTGCCCTTAATAGATTATGAACCATTTCGTAGGTCCACGGTTTTCCTGAATCGCTTTTAAAATCTTGTGCATTGAACTGCTCGGCAATCGCCTCCAGCGATTGACCATCGCGGTTCATCGTGAGTGCTTTCTGCCGCAGCCCGATGTAGGTTGCTGAAAAGCGGATGGGCCTGAGCCCGAGCTTGCGCAAGATCATGTAGAGCCTCCCGATCGTGATATTCACAACCTGGCCGTTCGACGTTTTACCAGCTGCTAGATGCTCCTGAATCTCAAAAACCGTGAGTCCCTGTTGATGGAGTTCACGAACGAGATTGTAACGACCCTTATCACGCCAAAGAAGGATCGAGGTGGTCTGGCCTGATTTCCAGTAGATGGTCGCGGCGATCCTCTCCTTGGTCGCACTGACAACGACACGATCGATTAAACAGCGCAAGATCTCCTTCCGCTCCTGGTGGGTGACTAGGGGATGATGCCAGATGGCAGGAACGTCGGCGGCAAGACCGCAGAGCTCTTCCAACTCGCTTGCTGCCTTATCGAAATCCGGGGCGAGCTTTTCGCGCGCGATCTTGTCTTCGAAATCCGCTTTTTCTTCAAGCACCTTCTCGAGTTTTTGCAGGGCATCGAGATGCACACGCTGAAGACTGCCACGTGTTAAATCCGCCCGTTCCCGGGCACGTCGTTCTTCATGACCGAGTCGTTCTCGTTCAGACTGAATCCAGTTTTGGTGGGATATCTGTTTAGCTCTGGACTCCTCCAACGCGGCCTTCAGCATCTCAAGAGGCGGTGTCTTGAGCACTTTGAAAACCTCGATCAGGACGTAGCTGTCGAACTCATAGCTGACGAACCGAGTGCACGGGTTGCTCTTCCAACCGCAGCCGTAGCTGTAGCTCTTCCCGCGGTGATAATTGACGCTGAGGAACTTTTCACATTTAGGGCACCGGAGTAAGCCTTGCGTGAGGGCCGGGCCGCGGCCCGGCCGGCCGCGTCGAACAAAATGATTGTCTTTTAAGATTCGCTTGATCTCCTCCTGCTCGTCCGCTGTCATGTAAGCTGGGTGATGATTGGGGAATCTCAGCCAGCGGTGCTCGGGAACTTTGACCCTCGCCGACTGACCGGATGCTTGAACCGGACCGGCGAGGGACGCAGTTTTTCCGTAGATGTAAGTTCCGGCGTAGGCCGGATGGATCAGAATCCGTCTCACGTTATCGAGAGTAGGCTCGACGAATTTCAGGTATGTGCCTTGCCTGGACGGAATCTTGATGCCAGCATGGCCCATGGCCTTTACCACTTTCCGGATGGAGCGTTCCCGCCAGAAGCACGCGATGATCTCATAGATCGAGTCTTTCACGGCGGGGTCATAGTCGAATTTGCCGTCGGGCCCTTTGATCCAGCCGACTGGGAGCGTAGATACCACAGCGCCCTGACGGGCTTTGGCCATTCTGGCGTTACTCATGTGCTGCGCACGTTTTTTGTTTTCGTACTGTGCGATGCTCGCAGTGATCTGCGTGAGCACCGTGTCGTTGGGATCGCCGGGATCGCTAAAATGACTATCCAAACACAAAAGGGTTCCGTGATAGGAGGCGAGCACGCGCAGCTCCTCGATCGGCCCCATCTGTCGACCGAGCCGAGAAACATTGGCGGCAAACACGGCTCCAACGGCATTCGAGGCAATCCCCTCCATCAATCGTTGCCATCCGGTCCTCCGATCGAGGGTCGAGCCGCTCTTTCCGAGATCGTCGTCGATGACATCAATGCGATCAGCCGGCCACCCATAGTCCCGAGCCAGATCGATCTGCGATCGTTGAAAGGCTTGGCTTCCGGTGTTCTTTTCGACTTGTTCCAGGCTACTCTGCCGCACATAAACGATCGCCTTTCGGCTCAAGTGTTCCGGCGTGATCAGGGAGTGTGTCAGGGTGGGGTTTGACATTACTTCTTTCCTTTGGAGTGGGCCCAGATCCTAACGGTCAGGCGGGCCAAGATCCACTGCGCATCGTTCAAAGTCATTGATTTTGCTGAATTAACCTGCCGTTCGGCTCTGAGTGCCGATGCGCGTTTTGATGTTCGGACAATCCGGCCGATGGCTCCTGAGCGCCTCGATATCGAGGATCGGTGACCTGCTCTTTTTCATCTTCATGAGTATCTGATAGCACATTTTGAGCAGGTGCCTTCCGGATGCTAACAGATAATAAGTCTTCACAGTTTTTCGCCCCTCTCTTCATTTCCTCCTCCTCCCGCCGCGCGGGCGCTCGTGCATAATCTTCGCCGTGTCATTGCGCGAGTTGTTGCTGCGCTTCAGCTAAGGCTTCCCGAATCTCATCTTCAAAGTACTTCCATACGAGGTCGTTGATACCGACGGCTACCTGAGCCTGACTGTCTGCGCTCTTCCCTTTCGCATGGCAGCCCTGGATCTGCGGTTCGATTGACGGCGCTGATATCTGCTCGGTGCTCTTGATCACGTCCAATGACTCAAGCCGGGGAAGCTCCCCGGGTGGCGACGAATTTCCTTGCGTCTCGTTGCGATTGAATTTAGTCTTGTTGCCATAACGCGGAACTTTGAATCCGGCTGTTCTGGTAGTTCGGTAAAGAATTGACCGAACCCCCTGGGATCGTCGGGTCAGAGGTGAATTGAAATCCGGTCCTCTTTCATTCACGTCCTGTGCTCCACCGCAAAAATCGCGACTGACAAGATTTTAGCAAACGGGCTCTTTGGGCCCGGAAAATCGAACAAATCAATGACTTACACGGGTGGATGTGAGGTTTGTGGAAAAAGGCGATGCGAGTGTCCGCCGCGACGGACCGTGCTCGAGGATGTTCGCGCCTATGCGTTCGGCGATAAGTTTAAGCGGCGAGACGTGCAGCTTGCGGCGTCCTGCAATTTACGTTTTTCCGTGACTTCGCCCAGTCCTGCTTTGCTCAACGCGCTGAATGGGGAGTTAACGGTCCGGCAATTGGTGTGTGTGATGCGTACGACGAGCCATTTTCACGCCCACGTGCTACACGAGGGGAAGGGCGTGTTTTATGAAACGCACACTCTTTCGCTAGCTGCCGGTTTAGAGGCTCATCGAAACCACGTCCAGCAAGTACATGCGCACAAGTCGTCCAACGCGAACCTTCGTCTAACGACGTATTGCATGAGCGGCTCTAGTGCTGCGGTAGTCGACGTCTACGGTGTGGCGCAATCTTTTCAGAACGCGTCAGACACTACCACGTGCGACCGATTCGCAGATCGACAAACGATGCTCGGGCATGCAAGCATTCAGACAATTGAACCTTACGTCAGGTCGCGATCTGGAAGGTGAAAAGCACGCGCAGCAACTCACAATCCGAGAGTTTGACTGGTTTTGAAGGCCAGCCGAAAAACATTTTATTGGCGCAGACGAGAGAGATATGAGCAAGCGAACCAACATGATAAGGTTTTTCAATGAAAGTTCGGCATCATCCGCTATTGAGCAAGGCCAAGGGGAAAATTTGGCCGCCAGCCTGGAAGGAAAGGTATGGCGAGAAAACTCTGACCGGCGAGATTGGGGTTCTAACACATGTTGCCGACGACCCAAAGTCAGCCCGTGCTCTCGATATTTACATTACAAACGACGATCTTCCGTATCGCGGCAGGTTGATTTTTGACAACTCCCGTTTCTGCCATCGTTTCTCTGTATTCTTGAAATCCCACATTGGACGGTCAATCGAAGAAATTGGCGACCTGGAGCTTTAGTGCCTAACCATGGTCGGTTTCTGCATCACCGCGACCGCCGCACATCGTAGCCAGGGAATGCAGGTTGACGCGGATCGAAACCCCACACGGTTTGAACGGCTCCCCCGGTGGCGGTACGCCGGGGTCGATGCGATCGATACAGAGAGAAAACGCATTGGCCACGTAGTGCCAGACCGTGCGCTTGTCCCGCCGGTCCTGCTCGTAGCTCCATCGTCCGCTTAGGGGCTTCCACCAGCAAGCGCGCATCGCGGCGATTGATCTGAAGCGCGGGCTGCTGGACGTTTTTGGGGAAGCGTAGCCGGCCTCCGACCCCGGATGACAATCGGCGGTCACCGGCGACAGGCTGTTTAAAGAAAACCGACGCGGAGAGAGGACTTCGTCCTAACAGGGTTGCCATGAACGTAAGTTGCTATAGTTCCAAATCGCCTATTTCTTTGATTGGCTTTTTAAATGAAGTTGCAACAAATCGGTGATTTTTTGCAATCTCTGGATTCTCGAAAACCAGTGAACCGACGTAGGTTTGTCCATCGTGGTCGATAACAAGATAGCAACGCGTGTAGAGCGCTGGCTGGCAATGTACAAGCGCAAGGGTTCCTATTTCGCCGACGACCCGGGAGCGGTTTTACCTTTGGCCATCGTCCAGACTGGTGGCTAATTCTTTAGACCGTCCCGCAGTTTCATGCAGACCGACTCACGAGAAAGTGTCAAGCAGAACGCTCTGTCGGCCGGCTGGAGCGCGCGCATTCGATTCAGCAGCGCTGCGCGCCGTGGCCGGCACACTTCCGCGCCGCCCTTTCTTTTATCTGCGACACACGGGCTCGGCTCCCGCCGTCGAACTTTGCTGGCATCGCGCTTGCTCCTCTCAATCGTCATCCTCCCATCGTTCCGTACCATGAAAGGAGATTCCCGTGAGCTTGGACCTGATGAAAGAAAAAGGCGTCGCGCTGGACCAACAGAAGTTCGACTGGCGCGACATCGTGCGCGCGCCGACGAGCAAGTTGAACGATGACGCATTCACCCGAGTGCGCATCATTTTGATGAACGGCATCGAATCGGAGGCGCTGCGATTCCAGCACGCTCCGGGTCTTTGCCTTTGTCCGCCTGCCGCTGAAATTTTTCCAGATCTTCTTTGTGGTCGTCCACCATTGCCTCCATGTACTCGCGATCGAATTCCTCGCCCTTCAGCTTGGACAGCTTGTTGACCATCGACTTGTGTTTGGCCTCGAGTTCGGTGGGCAGCTTGATGTCCTTTTTTGCCGCTATCTTCTTGAGCTCATCGTTGGCCTTGGAGTGGTCCTTGCGCATCCGGCTGCCGAACTCTTTCACCTGAGAGCTGGTCGCTTTTTCCGCCGCCCATTTTCCGAGCTGTACTTCCATCATGCCGCCGCTCGCCGCCGCTTTGACGAACTCGGCGTCATCGCCGCTTATCTTCGTCTCTTTCCCGGACGTTCCGGTCTCGGCTCCCGAAACGACTCCCGCGGTCACCAGCAGGATAATACCGAAAGTCGAAACCATCCGAGCCATTTCTCTGGTCATGTATCCTTCGTTATTAGCGCGTGTCGAAATTACGCTGATTCATGCGCGACGCTTAGAGCAATGGACATGGCACGCGCCTGTGGCCTTCTCCCCGGGGTAACTCCTCGCCTTCGTTTGCACTGGCACATGTGCTGGAGGGCTTTTCTCTGTTTTGAGACAGATAAAGCGCAGTGCGTGCCGGATGTCTCGCGCGATAGCGAGCGGCGGTCATGGCATTTCGATTGCTTTCAGTGGCAGTACATTCACACGCAAAGGAGATTTTATGGAAACCCAACCTTACAGCGTCAACGACCATCGAACTGAAGATCAATTCACCAAGAGCGTTGAAGAATACACCGCGGCGATTCCGTCCTCGGCCTACTTGGCCATTGCCGTCGGGGCGATGGCAGCTTCTTTCGCCCTCCAAGTGGCCGGCAGAGGAAAGTGGGGAAACTTCATTGCGCAGTGGGCTCCAACATGGCTGATCGTCGGGCTCTATAACAAGCTCGTGAAGTTGGAAGGTCACGATTTTAAAGATCGAACGGGAAGTTCACTCAGAGGCACGGACAACGGTCGGCTGCCGTTGAAAGATTTCATCAACTACCGCGTCGAAACCATCCAGCCGACGGACTCTCTGCAGCAGGCCGCCGAGAAGATGCGTGCTCTCGATGTCGGATCATTGCCGGTTTGCAATGGCCAGCATTTGATAGGCGTCATCACCGACCGAGATATCACGATCCGCGCCACCGCCAACGGACAAGATCCAAGCCAAACGAAGGTCGAGGAAGTAATGACTCCGGATGCGGTTTACTGCTTCGAGAGCGACGATGTGCAGCGGGCAGCGAAAAAGATGCAAGAGCATCAGATCCGGCGAATTTTCATCGTTGATACAAATCAAGACTTGGTCGGTGTAACTTCGCTCGGCGAGATTGCGACCGTCACTGGAGACCGGGGTTTAGCGGGCGAGACTCTGAGGCGCGTATCTGAAGAATCCTAGTAAAACAGATCGGGAGAAAACGATCATGGATGTATTAGAACTATTTAAGGCATGACGCCTTTTCTTTCGTGATGATGAGGATGACCAAGGCTACACTTCATAACAACGGTCTTTCGATCGCTCTCTTCGGCCTTTTTCTGATTACGGAAACCGGTCTCAGTATTGCGGGATACCGACACTACAATGCAAATCAGCTGCAGCACAATCAACCAGTCATAAGCTACGTTCAATATCTTGGGTCGTCAGCTTTCTTCGAAGCCACGATGGAGAATTGGGAAAGTGAATTTTTACAGATGGCGGCATACGTAATTCTGACTTCGTTCTTGTACCAGAAGGGATCTGCGGAATCGAAAAAGCTTCACTCATCGGAAGCCGTAGATAGAGATCCACGGCTTTCGGAGTCAAATTCTCAATCGCCATGGCCGGTTCGCCGGGGCGGAATAGCACTAAAGCTCTACGAGCATTCTTTATCATTGGCTCTGGTCCTTCTTTTTATCGCTTCTTTTGTCTGGCACGCCTACTCGGGAGCTCAAGAGTATAGCAGCGAGCAGATTGTACACGGTCAACCGGGCGTGACCATGATCGAGTACCTTGGTACGGACCAATTCTGGTTTGAATCTCTCCAAAATTGGCAAAGCGAATTCCTTTCGATTGGTCTAATGGTCGTGCTTAGCATTTTTCTCAGGCAGCGAGGCTCTCCTGAATCAAAGCCTGTCGACGCCCCACATTCTCAAACTGGGCACGAGTGATCACCTATCATGAGCCGTCAGCGGGATCAGCTAAACAACGCGCCCGATAAGGCAGCAACCGCCCTTATCCTCATCGACGTCATCAATCCCATCGATTTCGAAGGCGGCGAACGACTCCTTGAGCACGCGCTGCCAATGGCGAAGGCGCTTGCGGCTCTAAAGCGCCGGGCAAAGGCGGCGAAAATCCCGGCAATCTACGTTAACGATCATTTTGGCCGCTGGCGTTCGGACTTTCCGCACCTGGTGGAGGCATTTCTAGAACCCGAAGTCAGGGGTAAACCGGTTGTTGAGCTTCTGCAGCCCGAGGAAGATGACTATTTCGTGCTGAAACCGAAGCACTCCGCTTTTTATCAGACCAATCTCGAAACCCTGCTCGGATATTTAGGGGCAGACACACTCATACTTACCGGCATGGCAGGTGATATCTGTGTTTTGTTTAGCGCAAACGATGCCTATATGCGGGATTTCCGTCTCATCATCCCTCCCGATTGTACGGCTTCGGAGGATCGCCGGGAAAACCAGCAAGTATTGAACTTAATGGGCCGTGTCTTAAAAGCAGAGCCCAAAGTGTCGACCGAATTAGAATTTGACCAAACCCGAGTCGTGTAACCCTAGCGCTCCGGAAGTTGATTGTATTCGACATCGACGGCAAAATCGTCCGCAGGCCGGAGAAGGCATTCCTGCCGTGGATGCGATCGAAGACAGCCGGGCTTGTCATAGGCGATGACTTAAACGAGTGGCAGTTGCCCAGGTGGCACGTAGTCGGGAGGGAGGGGTTTGATGCACTCCGGCGTGTCGTGTTCCGGTGCATTCACGAAGTTTGATACATCGTGCGTTTGCATCTGCTCCGCCGGCCACGGTCGTAGTATCGAGTGCGGATCATGGTTGCGCTAAAGCCACTCCTGGCCCGTCGCCTCCTCATAGATAACGGGCATTCGGCTGTGAATCGGACTTATTAACTCGTTCGGCTCGGTGGTAATGATCGTGAAGGAGTGGAGCGCGTCGCCGTCCTTCGGGTGGCGCCAGGAATCCCAAAGAAAACTAAATCGATGCTGTGCAGGTATCGGAGACCCACCGATGAGTTAAAAAACGGACACCGGCCTTGACACGTTTTTGATCAAGATTAAATTTCAAATCGAAGAATGATTGACCTGGAAAGGAGGAACTGAACCATGTTTGGTGAATTAACGAGATGGAGCCCAGTCGATGAATTGTCGAGCTGGCATCGAGATATCGACGATCTGTTTGGGCGCTTTTTTGGACGCCCCGAGTCACCTTCTACTTCACTCAACTGGGTCCCCCGGGTAGAAACCTATCGGAAGGAAAACGACTACGTCATTAAGGTAGATCTCCCCGGTGTCGACCCAAAGGACGTTAATGTCCAGGCGGAAGGAAATTTACTGACGATCACGGGGGAACGAAAGGCTGAAGAGAACGGGCCCGAATATCGGGAAACTTTCTACGGCAAGTTTGAACGCCAGCTTGCGCTTCCCCAAGGCGTAGAGGCTGAAAAGATTGCCGCTCGCTATGAGCACGGTGTTCTTGAGGTCCGGGTGCCGCTTCCCGCACAGCTTGTTGGAAGGAGCATCCCGATTCAGATCGAGCACAACAATAGCAAAAAAGCTTGAATCAAAAGCGGCGTAAATTACGCCAGTCTTATAAACCGCCCATCTGCGGCGGTTTCAGAAAGGGTCCCCGATGGGACCCTTTTTTTTGGCTATGTGATTCCTCGCCACTTGCCATTTTAGACTTCCGACTTATATTTCTTTTGCTCGCGCCAACGGCGCAAAAACATCGCGTTTTTTCATAGGAGAATTGTAAGTAATGCAATTTGAGAAGACGCTGCCCGCTGTATTTCCAGCATCAACTCGACCTCTTCGCATCGCTCAAATAGCGCCGCTCTATGAGAGCGTGCCGCCCAAGCTGTACGGCGGTACGGAACGAGTTGTCGCCTACTTGACTGAAGAGCTAGTGCGCAGGGGACATGAGGTCTCTCTTTATGCCTCCGGTGATTCCACAGCCAGCGTTCCCCTCGTACCCGGCTCGCCGCAGTCACTGAGACTCAGCGGACTCGATCATCTCGCGCACATCTATCATCTGCCCATGCTGAGCGATGTCTATGACAACGCCAATCGCTTCGACATCATCCACTCGCATCTCGATTGTCTAACGTTTCCACTGGCCCGATTAGCGTCAGGTGCCAACGTTATCGACGATGCACGGGCGTCTAGATGTAAAAGAAATGCTCCCGATCTATCGAAGCTATAAGGACCTACCGGCTGTCTCAATCAGTGATGACCAGCGCCGTCCGATTCCTGACTTAAACTGGGTTCGGACCATCTATCACGGTTTACCGAGGGATCTTTTAAGATTCAGTCCAAAAGCGGGTGATTACCTCGCTTTCCTGGGAAGAATATCTCCTGAAAAGCGCCCGGACCTCGCTATCGAGATTGCCCGACGTACGGGAGTCCGTCTCAAGATAGCTGCGAAGGTGGACCGCAATGACCGCGACTATTTCGAATCCGTGATCAAGCCTATGTTGTCCAGTCCCCGTATCGAATTCATTGGAGAGGTAAACGAGACCGAGAAGCAGGATCTTTTAGGGTGTGCGCTCGCCTTACTTTTTCCAGTCGACTGGCCCGAGCCGTTTGGTCTCGTTATGATCGAAGCACTTGCCTGCGGTACACCCGTAATCGCGAGACCATTCGGTTCGGTGCCGGAGGTACTGCGCCATGGCATTACGGGCTTCCTGGGAGCATCTCTCGAAGAGCTTGTCAGCTCAGTCAATAAGATCGGCGACATTTCTCGGCAAAGATGTCGGGAGGAATTCGAGACCCGCTTCACAAGCGAGGTGATGGCGGCTAACTACGAGCATGTTTATTACCACCTGGCTACGATGAATTGGAGAACGCAACGGCGAACGGCCCGATCCAAATCTCCGGTTAACGGTGCGGCGCTTGGCTGCACACCAATGGCATTCAACTATCAAAGATGGGTTGAACGGCCAAAAGGACCGTGGGTGCTCCGGTCGAGACCTCGATAGTTAGGCTAAAGGAGGAATTGTATGAGCGAACTAAATAGTGATTTGAATCAGAACAATTTGAAACTACAAATCGCAGATCAAGCGAACAGTCCTGTCTCTGATCCAAAAGAAAAGCTAAGCCTCGAAACATTCAAGAACGACTCAGACTGGAATGTGACTCCGGCTGAACTCTACGGGTGCCTTTGTCATACTAGAGCATGAAGATAATTGCCCGTGTCGACATTTTGATCGAAATCCAGGAAATCGGAACAGAAATATTACAGGAGGTAACTAAATATGGCTGAGTGGCATCCCTTCGAAGATTTGGCAAGTCTTCGACAAGAAATTGATCGGGCTTTTGAAGGTTTCGGCGTCGCACAAGACCCCTTGCGTCACGTTGCCTTCCTTCCAGGAAGGGGGCCGAGACGATATCCGCTAATCAATTTGCTCGAGGACAAGGACAATATCTACATCGAGGCGCTGACACCGGGAGTAAATCCGAAGTCGCTGGATATTAGCGTTACACATAACCGGCTCACTTTGGCCGGGGAGAAAACCCGCATTGCCGAGGATGTGAAACCGGAAGCTTTTCACAGAAGCGAGAGAGCGAGCGGAAAATTCGTCAGGATCGTCGATCTGCCCCTGGAGGTCGAGGGGGGAGAAATAGAAGCAGAATACAAGAATGGTCTACTATTCGTAACGATACCAAAGGCGGAAAAAGCTAAACCAAGACAAATCAATGTAAAAATCGCCTAAAACAATCTGCGCAAGAAGGAGGACAGGAGCGATGGCAGAAAGAACTATAGCGACTCGCTCGCAAAAATCGATCAACCCGGGCAGAGAAGAGACGCGTAGCCAAGAGCAATACATAACGCCGCCGGTTGATATCTATGAGACCCAGAACGGACTGGTGGTGAAAGCGGATCTGCCGGGAGTTTCCAAGAACAGCATGGATGTACGCGTGGAAAACAACCTGTTGACTATACGCGCAAATGCGGCTCACATCGCACCCGGTGATACAGTCTATCGCGAATACGCGCTGGTCAATTTCTTCCGACAGTTCGAATTGAACGAAAGAGTGGATCAGTCAAAAATCTCGGCTGAGCTCAATCACGGCGTGTTGACTCTAAATCTACCCAAAGCGGAAGAGACGAAACCAAGAAAGATTGATGTGAAAGTAGCTTAGTCATTCGATGATCTCAGATAATCTCAATGGTCCGAGTATGGCGCAGAGAATGGGATTGCGAACTTTGTCATGCCCAGCCGGGACTGGGGGAGTGGATTTGCAAAACGCCGCACCCCAGTCTGCGGCCGGTACTAACGATGGCAATTTCAGGACGCACGGATCGATGACTAGGAAGTCATTTGCGGACGTAGAGTTCAGATTAAATTAAACGCTTTTGCCATGCCTTCGCGAACACTAAACGTTTCGTTCGGGCCTTCTATCGGCGAATACTTAGCGCCTTCAACCGCAACGTTTTCTGGGATTTCTGCCCAAAACAGCAAATATCCAACCCAATATTCTCTATAGGCATCCGGCGGGTTCGCTAGCCAGATTACGGGGTGCACATCTTTTAGAATGACGTTGGAAACAGTTTTAACCAGCGCGTCCGGTTTTGATCGACTTTCAAACGTTACGAAATAATAATTGCTCATGAATCGCCCCTGCCCAATAACGCAGTTTCAACTCGCGCCAGTCAGTTTTCAACTATCGGATTCAATCACCATCACAGGCCAATAGGTGTCTACCTCGTAGACATGCCAAATTTGAGTCTGTTCGTGAAATTTGGCTTTCAATTCGTCGTCCGCGTGAAAAACCCCTCCGCCATCCAAAGTTTACCGAAAGGAGCGAGACGTACTCCTACCCCGCCGGTACCTCCTGAATCTGGCACTCTCAGCTTACTCGAATTAATCCGATCACAATTTACTATCTCGCAACTCAGTTCTACGATGAGTTCTTTTTGGGCAGCTCAGCGCTTTAGTGTGATCTGCCGGAACGTCACGGATTACCTACGCCTCTTCTCTCCGGAAACAACCAGACGTTTTCGACGTGACGCGCCCTGGCGTGCAGCGCGTCTACCCGGTGATCGCGTCGGCTGTCTGGATCTGACTTTTGGACTTCGCTCGATTTTTGTAGGCTTCAACGCGCGCACAGGGGCTTCTTCGGCCGGTGCCTCGGTGCTCAAGTCATCCATCATCTCCTGTAAGATCTTCATGAGAAGCCGCCGCTGCGCTTTTTCGCTGGCGCTCCAAGTGTCCTTTCCAGCGCGTTTGTGTGCGAGTTTATACTTGAGTCCGGTGAGGGCCGTACTATAGGTATTCTCGTCGAGCTTCCGGACGTTTTGATGCGCAAGAATGTACCAGTGGTATTCGGTCCCGACGGGAACACCGAACCCCGGCGGTGCGTGACCCGCACGCCGTTTCGGGACGGCGTAACTGAATTCCCACCGGTCCGGCGCAACCTTTTTTCTCCTTCCACTCACCCTTCTAGTAATACCACTTGTGTCGACCTCCGACTCTCATGCCCGTGTATTTTTTCCCCTCGAAAACTTTGAA
Organism: uncultured delta proteobacterium; assembly: GCA_963745035.1. Classification (GTDB taxonomy): domain Bacteria; phylum Desulfobacterota; class Binatia; order UBA9968; family UBA9968; genus DP-20. The sequence goes on from CAVUVW010000017.1 coordinate 34,943, forward strand.
GGCATTGTACGTCTTCGCCGCATCTTCTTCTAAGATTTGTTTCTTGTTCATGGTGCAACTCCCTTTGACTCCTGCTTCTGAGCGAGACTGGAATGACTGTTCCAGGCCGATACAGCGCGAGTCACGCCGCCCGATTGTGCATCCGATCTGCCTTCGTGGTTTCGCACAACTCACGTCGCACGTACTGCGGATCGAGCCCGAGCCGGACGCATACGGTATCGAATGAGAATACCCAGCTCTCACCCTCCTGCATGATCCACTCTTCCGCTTCACGAAATCGTCTCTTGCCATATGCATCGCGTGCCCGATTGAATTTTCGGTACTCCATAATCGCGTCCTCCAGCACCGCAGCAAGGAGCGATTTCTCAGGTTCGAGGTGCTCGCTACGGCGAAACGTGTCCAAATACCCTTCGACCAGTGATACATCGCCGCTTATGTTGGTCATTGTACTGTCCTCCTTCCTACGTTTTTGGCATAGCTTCCTTTTAAAAATCCGCAAATCTGGTGCCAGACATCGGGGTATTCATATTTTAGTTTCTTATCGGCTAAGCACGGAATTTTTCTTTGGTTAGCCTTAGGAAAAGATATGCCATCCTGTGAACGACGTGAGCAAAGGGTCGTGGAAAATCTCCCCTAGCCTTGGTGTTCACTTCAAACCGGTTTGATTGGCATGATTGGCCAAGCAAGGACTTCCTGGTATCGAGCAAAATGGCAAAGCGGTTTGGTATCAGTCAATTTCAGTCCCAAAGCTGCGCTCATCGTATTTCTACGCAGGTCGACTTCCGCGCGCTGAAGTGGCCATGGGAGATGGTGAATTTCGCCGGAAACGATTTGATCTGCTTTCAGTCCTCCGTAGAGAGCATATCTTTCAGTCAGCCAGTGATCGAGCGTCCCCAGTGCTGAAAAATACTCCGGTGAAGTGGGGCTATACTTCGCATAAAACTCTGCGGACGGAGCATTTTTATGAGTGCGGACGCTTTCGTAGTCGACCACATCCGCCTGAATTTTTTGAATGGTCATCCGGGCGTCGTAATACGGTAAACCGAACCAACGAGCCACCCTGACAGAAAGCCAACTTGCTGCATCGAGACTAAAGAACCAAACACCGGGCTTATCCCTAAATTTTACATATGTGCGTACGTTCAGTTCGGGAAACGCCAAAGATATCGGAATGTAACGTGGTCGCACGCCGCTCATGTAAAACGGGACCACGCCAATCCAAGCCGAGCCGTCAAAGATATCAATTTCCAATGCGTCGGGAATGAGAGATCGTACCAAATCAACTGGAACGGGCCAGTGTGCGAAGAGCAGATCGTGCCAGCGCATGGAAAGTACCCACGGGCTTTTTGGAAGAGGCCAAGGGCGATGCTTTGTTTGGGCAGTTATCCCTGAAGTAGTTGTCGAACATCCGATCGCGACCGCGTTCAGCATGGCGGACGAGCCGAGTGTCAAAAATCGACGTCTGGTCACCATTACTGCTGCTTAATTCGCAGTCCGGTCAGCACGCTCTACTAACAGGATAACATAGGCTTTATACTCCGCCGATTGTGCAGAAAGGACCTGCCCTTCGGTGTGCCCTGCTATTCTAAAATGACCTCCGGAGACAGCGCCGGTCCAGAGTTCCAGATGCGAACCGCTATTTCTTCTTCGATTTCTTGCGCGGCACCTTTCCGCCCACAGCGTGAGCATCAGTCTCCGACAGCAAACTCAATTTTATTCACGATCGGCCAAACCGCACGCCGTCCCGCCGAACTGGGAAGTGGCGAACGCGACAATTTTCCGCAACGCGGGCTTACCATCCCGGCTGCATAACGGCGACCCTAGTTCGTAATCCATTTTTCGTAATCCATTTCATGACGATCATGAAATACTTGGCGGACCGATGCATGATCACTAAAGCGGGGCATTTTGGGGGCATTAAAGTTAACTGAACAAGAAGGATCAAGTAAATTGCGGGATATTCGTCCCCCACGCCTCCCCTGCCCGTCCCGGCGACGGCCGCGACATTCTCGGCGAGGCCTTCGATCGAGCCGAGATTTGTTTCTACATTGTTTCCACGGCAACTGAACCTAACCATAAAAATAGCGCGCGCCCAGTTCAATTCTTCTGCTTTTTCACATCTTTTCCTGGCTCAGGCGGTATGGGAACGGATTGCTGTTTTTCGTAATCAGTAGGTCGCCGGTTCGACTCCGGCGCGGCGGTTTCACATCTTCGATGACTCCGAATCATATCCATGATTCCCATCGGAACGATGGGAAGAGGTTTACACGAGGCAATTCTGTTCCCCTCCATCTGGCAGCAAGCACGGTGAATCGGCACCTGTCGCTTCCAGTTTTAACACGCCGATATGCACAGTTTGCACTGTCCGGTTTTTGACAGGTCGTTCGTTGAAAATAGTGAAAGATTGGTGAAAACTGGATATACGGGATTGCTGGAAAATTGCAGAGTTAGACCGTTCGTGAATGATGCTTAAAGAGTAACGCAGAACTCTCACGTCGGGAACACGGGTTCGATTCCCGTTGGGACCACCATAATTCCCGACAACTGCAAATTTCCGCTAGTGAGGATTTCCGATTTCGGTTTCCGCCGATTGACGCCATTACAGAACGTTCTTTCTTGCCAACGCTGTCACGGGCGAAGGCTTTAGCTTCCTTCCAAGCCAGCAATTTTCACCCAAAGTATGCTAGTAATAGCCCGTTGGGCCGTCGTCACCCACGATTATGTTTTCTAGTTGGAGGGCAGCGATGAATTTCTACGGCACCGGACAACCGCTAACGCGCAAGGGCTTGGCCAACGCGCTCGCGATCCTTGGACTCAGCCCCAACGACGCCGCTTATATCTGGACGGTAGTGGAGGTGGAAACCGCCGGGTTAACTCAGGGATTCGGCTTTCGTCTCGACCGCCGGCCGCAAATTCTTTTCGAGCGGCACATGTTCAGAAAGTACACCAACGGCAGATTCGACGACGAAGCGCCGGACATCTCGGGCCCGGCCGGCGGCTACGGCCTTCTTTCGGAACAGTATTCGAGAATGGAAAAGGCCCTGTCGCTTTGCGCCAAGGCGAAGCTCGGCGCCGAGCCGGCGCTCAAATCCGCGTCCTGGGGCATGGGCCAAGTTATGGGATTTAACTGCACCGTCGGCGGCTACAAATCCTGCGTGAGGATGGTCCGGGCGATGGTGCGGAGCGAAGATCACCAGCTTGCCTGCATGGCCGGCTTTCTCAAAGCCAACGGCTTGGCGGAGAAATTGGTCAAAAGAGAATGGAGCGGCTTTGCCAGAATGTATAACGGACCGAATTATTGGCAAAACCGTTACGACGTGAAGCTCGCCGAGCAATTTGAACGCTTCGCGAGCGGTTCCGTTCCCAATCTGGAAACGCGCACGGCGCAAGTAGCCTTGCTCTTTCTGGGTTACGGGCCGGGACGCATCGACGGCATCATCGGCCCGCGCACACGCGCCGCCATCAAGAGCTTTCGCGTTGCGGCGGGACTGCCGGCGAGCGAGGAGCTAGACGGGCCGGCCTACCAAGTGTTGTGCAAGAAAGCTCGGATTCGCCCCTGACAACGCCTGCTGGACGAGGGATTTCCTCAAATCGCGCGTTTCCGCTGTTCCACGATGTTGCTTGCCACAACACCTTCCACGCTTTTCGTCTTTCGCGCCGAGCTCGCCGCGCGTTAGACCTTGCCTTGCGACCGCAGCAAATCGATGCGCTGGCGAACAATGTCACCGAGATCGGTCGTCGGCAGTCCGTCCGGCACTTGAATCGATTGGGCGCCGAGCTGGGTGATTTTCTCGTTCAGGCTATGCAAGCTGCCGCGGATCCGTTCGTAGTCCTGCAAATATTGGCGGCAGGCGAGAATATTGTCGTCGATCTCTTCCAGACATTTCGACAATCTCCGGCTCTCCTGGCTGAAAGTTTGCCGTAGGTGCTCGACGTTGGCCTGAATGATTTGCTCTTCCACCGGCCGTATTTGCTTGGCGATCTCATTCTTCATGTCGTGCAAGCGCCTGCAGCAAGCGCTCGTAAGACTGTTCCTCGCTCATAAGTTCCTCCGGCAGTTGGATCCTGGGTTCGCGCATGGAAATGTAGTGTTGCGCGAGAGATTGCGAAACTCGCTTCTTGACCAGCGCAAGGGCTGCCTCAGTCTCGCGAATCTTTGCGTCCACTACCGATTCGTCTGAAATCAATTGGACCAGCCTCTCAATCGGGCCGGTTGCAAGAGCCATGGTCTGCTCCACTCTAAGCCGGGTTGGGGATTACCCGGCAAGATCAGCCTTACTCATTATCCAGTCCGCCGCGAAACTGCAAGAACTGGCAAGGAAGCGAGTTTAAAACGAAACCGTGCGAAAGAAAGAAACTATTGGTAGATTCGCGATAATCGACGGCCGGAGATCGGGCGGCGCGGGTTAGTTCTTGTCGGGCCCTTTGTCCTGCTTCAACTCGCGCTTCCAACTCAAAGTGCGCGCCTTGGCGGCGATCTGTTCCGCTTCGGCGATCATGCCTTTTTGCTGATAAAAGATCGAAAGACTGGTGTGCGCCAGCTCGTCATTCGGAGCGACTTCGACCAGCCGTTTGCCGATGTCGATGGCCTGATCGAGCTTTTCCTGATGCGCGTACGTCATGGCCAGGGCGTGCAGTGCGTCGGCATAGTCGGGGTCCTCGTCGAGCGCGCGCAGATAGTCGACGACGGCGTCGTCAAGCCTGTCCTCGGCGAAATGCTCCATCCCGCGGTTGTAATGATCTTCCTTGTTCATGACACGCCTAGTCGGGCTTGCGGCGGGGTGTGGACGGCGCGGACCTCTCGGCGGCTTGCTCGGGCCGGCATTGCTGCAGGAGAATTTTTTTGAGCAGCGCCGGATTGACCGGCTTCTTGAAGATCACGCCCTGCAAACCCTCCAAGCAGCTGCGCTTGATGATATGGTCTTTGTCGTAGTTGAACGCCGTCATCAACACCACTGGCAGCTTCGGCGTGCTTTCCTTGACTGTTTGGTAGAGCTCGTACCCGTCCATGTCGGGCATCACCACATCGCTCAATACCAGATCGAACGGTTGACGCTCCAGCCACTCCACGGCGCGGGCGCCGGAGGGAGCGGTTTCGATGCAACAGCGCTCTCCTTCGAGCAAGTCCTTCAGCGACTCGCAAATGCGCGCGTCGTCGTCGACGACGAGTACCCTCAAGCCGCTCAACGGATAGCGCGCGTCGGCTTTCGGCCTTTCGCAAGGCTTAGCCTCGTCGACGTGCAGATCCGCCATCATCTTGCCGTTTAAGTATTCCTTGGTGCCATACTCGCCTTCATCGGCCATCTGGCTGATGCGCCCGGTGATGTCCTGAATTTTCTCCACTTGCGAGGACAAGGAATCGAGCCGCTCCGACTCGACCAGATAATCTTCATCGCTCGCCGCGCGCCCGACGTACCGGCGCAGCATTTCGATCTGATTGACCACGACTTCGAGCGAATTATTGATCTCGTGCGACACGCCGATGGCGACTTCGGCGAGGGTCACCAACTGGTCGCGCCGCCGAATCTCGCGGATGTCCTTGGCGAAGCCGATGGAGCCGATCTCGTTCCTTTGGTCGTCGTAGGTAATCGAAGCCGAGATGGCCACGGGAATCTTCTCGCCTCTTTTGGTCTTGAAGACCGTCTCGAAATTACGCACGTGGCCCTTGCCGTCGGCGTTGTTTGCCCGCATCGCCGCCATGACCCGGCGCGCTTCGTCGAGGCTCGGATAGATCTCCAGGACGTTTTTTCCCAGAACTTCTTCGTAGCTGAAGCCTAAATTCTGACGCGCGCCGTCGTTGTAGAACGTGATCATCCCGTGCTTATCGACCGAGATGATTATGTCGGGGCAACTCTCGACGAGCTTTTGAAAATATTGTGCCGGCAGGGCCATAAGAGCGTGGCGATAACTTGCATGATAGGTCGAACGACGATATCAATGCAAGTGCCCTTGGAAAGCCTCGAGTTTTCCCGCCCTTCGCGCATTCATGGGACCCACAAGAGACACCCGCCAATTGACTTGGTTCCTGGCCTGGGCGGTAGTCTTCTGCGATATCGGCACGTCGGTTTATTACGTTCCGGGCATTTTGTACGGCAGCGTCGGCGACAAGACGCCTTTTTTTATCTCGCTGACGACCCTGGGTTTTATTCCCCTGGCACTTAAATACATCGAGATCACGTGGCGAAATCCCGAGGGTGGCGGTGTGGTCACGATGACGACCAAAGCCTTCGGTCCGATGTGGGGCTGCCTTGGCGGAATGTTGATCACCACGAGCTATTTTCTGACAGCGGCCATCTCAACGGTGTCCGGATTTCATTACATCGCCAGCGTGCTCGGCTTTCTCGATGACCACATCGTGGTTTTGGCCTGCGCCGGGCTCATTGCTCTGGCGCTCTTGAATGTGATCGGCATCCGAGAAAGCGCCTCAGCGGCTCTGTTCATGGCATTGGCGGCGTTTGGGGTCGATCTCGTCGTGATCGTCATTTCGCTAGCGGATTTTTCTCCGGCGCAATGGCGTCTAGCTTGGGCAAGCCTGTCGCCGGGCCGCGATATCTCAGCGCAAGATTTGTTGATCGGCTTCGCCGCCGCATGGCTCGCATTCTCGGGACTCGAAAGCATCAGCCAATTGAGTCCGACCATTCGCCTGCCCCTGCGCAAGACCACGAGATGGGCCATGTATGCTGTCATCGGCACCGTCGTGCTTACATCGCCCTTGCTGAGCCTCTTATCGATCAATCTGCTGACCCCTGATTTCAAATCCAGCCAAAGCGAACGCTTCATTTCAGAAATCGCGTCGCTCTCCGGCGGCTTCGGCTTGAAGCTCGCCGCCGTGATCAGCGCTTCCTGTCTGCTTCTGTTCGCGGCGAACACTGCGATCATCGGCGCGTACCATATCTTTCTCGCTCTCGCCAACAGTAATTTTCTGCCCCGAGTGATCGGACTGCGAAGCGAACGGTTCAACAGCCCGCACATCGCGATCTTTATCGCCACCTTGGTTCCGGTCGCGGTCATCGTCGCCACCCAGGGAGAGATCGCCTTACTGGGGGAAATGTATGCTTTCGGCTTGCTCGGCGCGTTCCTGTTTTCGTCGCTCAGTTTGGATATCATTCGCTGGCGGCTGGGACGGCGTGATTTCGGCTTCTGGATCGGCGTCTTCACGACCGCCATGATTTTGTTGGCATGGAGCGTCAATCTGGTCGCGAAGGAGCTGGCGACGCTGTTTGGCGGCGCCCTGACGATTATAGGAATGCTCGTCGCCGTCGGCGTGCGCCGGTCTTGGTTTGTCGACTTTCTCCATCAAATCCCGGCTATTCAGCGCTTACAGGCGCGCGCCTATCTCGCTTCCGAAGCGTTGGTCGACGAAGAACTCAAAGGTCTGGTGACTCTTGCCGACGCGGTAGAGCTGAAAGCGCTTTATCCGGCCTCCTCGATCTTGGCACTCCGCGGTGAAAATCCTGCACTGATTCAACAAGGAATCGATCTCGCGCGCGGCAAAGGCGAGTCGGCGCTTTATTGCATCTATGTCGAAGAATGGCCCGGGCTGTTCAACGGCAATACGCCGCACCGGCCCAACGAAGAAGGCATCCGCACGCTGCGCCATGCTGTGCAACAGGTTCGCGACAAGAACATTGAAGTCATACCCATCTGGACCGTATCGCACAATGCCGCGACTGCCATCAGCGATGCAGCCAAAGCTCTCGACGTCGACGGTGTTCTGATTGGGCAGTCGAGGCGCTCAGCCTTCTATCACATGCTGCGCGGCCACGTCGTCAAAGGACTCACAAAGAAGCTGCCACGAGATTGCCATTTGATGATTTTTAACTGAGACGCTTTGTCGCCGTGCATCGGTTCAAAACCCGCGTGCGGGATTGATACCGGCCGACTTCAACTCTATATTGATCCGCTCTAAACCCTCGATGCGGTCCCCTCTCCAAACAAGACAGCTTAACTGGTTCCTCGCCTGGGCCGTGGTCTTTTGTGACATCGGCACTTCCGTTTATTATGTGCCGGGCATTCTTTACAGCCACGTCAAAGATGCCACGCCGTTTTTCGTCTTGCTTACGACGGGCGGCTTCATCTTGCTTTCGCTCAAGTACATCGAGATCTCGTGGCGCAATCCGGAAGGCGGCGGCGTTGTCACGATCACCACAAAGGCTTTCGGTCCCATGTGGGGCTGCCTCGGCGGCATGCTCATCATCGTCGACTACTTTCTCACCACGGCGATTTCCGCGGTCGCAGGCTTTCAGTATATCGGCAGCGCTTTTCCCGCCGTCGACGCGCACGTCGTGCTTCTCGCCTGCGCCGGGGTGGGCGTGCTCGCGGCGTTGAACATAATCGGCATCCGCGAAAGCGCCACCGTGGCGCTCGTCATGGCGAGCGCGTCCTTTCTGGTGAATATTTTCGTTATTATCGTAGCTGTCTTTACTATGGACGGCGCGCAATGGAGCACGGTGTTAAGCAAACTGGGCACCGCTCAGGGCATCTCGAACTATGAGCTTCTGGTCGGTTTTTCCTCGGCGTGGCTGGCTTTTTCAGGGCTTGAAAGCATCAGCCAATTGAGTCCGAACCATGCGTTTTCCCCTGCGCCGAACGACGCGGCGCGCGATGCTCGCGGTGGTGCTGACGATGATCGTTACCTCGCCGGTCCTGACAGCGCTATCGATCGGCCTGCTGCCGGAGCAGATCAAAGCCACGGAGAGCGAGCGCTTTATCTCCGAGCTCGGTATGATCGTCGGCGGCTTGAGCGCCAAGCTTGCCGTCGTCGTAACCGCGTCGAGCTTGCTCTTATTTGCGTCCAATACTGCAATCATCGGCTCCTATCATGTCTTTCTCGCGCTCGTGAACGGCGGATTTCTGCCTAAGATCATCTCGGTGCGCAATCCTACGTTCAACACCCCGCACATCGCGGTCGCCATCGCCACGGTCGTTCCCGTGGCGGTGGTTCTGTTCAGCGCCGGCGAGATGAAACTGCTCGGCGATATGTACGCCTTTGGCCTGTTGGGCGCGTTCGTATTCTCGTCATTGAGCTTGGATGCGATTCGCTGGCGGCTCGGCCGGCGCGACCCCGGCTTTTGGTTGGGGGTGTTTACGACTCTGATGGTCATGGTTGCCTGGGGCGTCAATCTAGTGGAAAAACCGCTTGCCACCTATTTCGGCGGCGGGGTGACACTCATCGGCCTAATGGTGGCTGTCGGCGTGCGCCGCGCATGGTTCGTCGATTTGCTCGTACAAATCCCGGTGATCCAGCGCCTGCAGGCGCGCGCCTATCGCGCCTCTGAGGACTTGGTCGAAGACGAGCTTAAAGGGTTGATGACCTTGGCGGAGGCCGTGGAAGTCAAGCCTCTCTACTCTTCGTCGACCCTCCTGGCGCTGCGCGACGAGGCGCCGCGGCTTATCCAGGAAGGCATCACCCGGGCCAAGGGTCGCGGGGAATCGGCCCTTTATTGTATTTACGTCGAGGAGTGGCCTGGTTTATTTGCCGGCGAGACGCCGCACGTGCCCAACGAACAGGGACTGAAAACTTTGCGCGCCGCGCTTCAGGCGGTGCGCGATAAGAACATCGAGATCATCCCGATATGGGCGGTCTCGCACAATGCCGCCGAAGCCATCGCCAACGCCGCCAAGACGCTCGACGTCGACTCGGTCATCATCGGCGCCTCGCGCCGCTCCGCCTTCTATCACATGCTGCGCGGCCACGTCGTCAAAGGTCTGATGAAAAAGCTGCCGCGCACCTGCCATCTCATGATCAGCAATTGAATCCACCTCCGTGGAAAACCGAGGTGAATTCATCCTGAGCGTCGGCGAGGGATCTTTCCTTTTCTAAACTCAAATAGCAGGCCAATTTCATACCGCCGCCTGTTTGCTCGCTTTGGCGGATTGCTCGATGAGTTCGTGCGCTTCATCGATGCCGAGGAAGCGGTCGATCACCGCATGGGCGGCGTACAGCAGAGGCGTGATGCTCAACGCGACGATCAGCTTGAAGGAATAGTTCGATGCCGCCACCGTCAAAAACTCCGATGTCTGCACCTTGCCTGGCAGCCAGAATGCGATACCGATAATGACGATACTGTCGATAAACTGGGAGATCACAGTGGAGCCGGTGGCGCGCATCCATAGATAGCTACGGCCCGTCCTTTGCCGCACCAGCCAAAAAATGCCGACGTCGATCAATTGGCTTACGCCGAAGGCGATCACGCTACCGACGATGATCCACAGTGATTGGCCGAATACCGCTTGAAAATGCGCGTCGCTCACCGGCGAGAAAGATGCCGCCGGCACTTGGATGGCGAGAAACAGCACGACGAAGGCGTAGACGATGAGCCCGATGGTCATCAAGGTAAGCCGGCGGACTCCTTCGCGGCCGAAATACTCGTTGATCAAATCCGTGGCGATGAACACCACGGGCCAGGGAATCACGCCGATGCTCAACGTGAATGGACCGAGGGTGAAGAGCTTGCCGCCGGTCAGCTCGCCGAGGATCGCGTTGGTGACGAAGAATCCCGCCAGCGCCAGGTACACGATGTCTCTTCGAGTTTGTATGCCCATGCCTACTCCCGCGCCTTGAAGTTCTTTTCCCGCCGCGGGGTGTTTAACCCCGTAAGTAGTGCGCCGCAGTTCCTGGTCAATGGCGAATCATACGCTGCCCGCCGGCCGCATATCGGCGATCCTGAGCTCCACGCTGCTGGCGCCGTTCCACTCGTTTTCACTCAAGCGGTATGCGACATCGACGGCCTCGCCGGGCTTGCCCGGAAAGTCGTCGCCGACGCCGAAGACGACGCCGCCGAGGACACGGCCGGCTTGGCGCAGCCGGTAGCGCACGCCGGCGGAGAAGACCCGCCGCTCGCAGATCTCCACCCCAACGGTGGCGAAGAGCGGCTCCGGATTGCCGACGCCGAAGGGTTTGAGAACGTCCAGCTCGCGCGCCAGCGGAAAGCCGATTTCGGAGAAATTCAAAGGCGCGTCCATCTCGAGCAGCGGCAGCAAGTCCTGGTCGCAAAGCGTTTGCCGACAGCACGCTTCGAAAGCTGCGGCGAACGAGTCGATCTTATCCGCCGCCACCGTGAGACCGCCGGCGTACTCGTGGCCGCCGAATTTTTCCAGACAACCGGCGCAGCGCCGAAATCCCTCGACCATGTGAAAGCCGCGGATGCTGCGCGCCGACCCCTTGCCGATTGCGCCGCTCAGAGCGATGACCACCGTCGGGCGATAGTATTTTTCGACGATGCGCGAGGCGACAATGCCGAGCACGCCCGGGATGCCATCCTTCCGCCGCCAAAACCAGCGAATGACGAGCGCCGCGCTCCAGGGCACGCGCCGCCTGGGCCATCGCTTCTTCGAGCACGGCGGCCTCGATGGCGCGGCGCTCGGTGTTATGGGCGTCGAGCTCCCGGGCGATCTTCAAGGCGATCTCGTGAGATGGCGTGGTCAGCAGCTCGACGACTTTGATACCGTAATCGACCCGCCCCGCGGCGTTGATGCGCGGCCCCAGACGAAAGCCGACCTGCCCGGCGCTGACCTCGCCGTCGGGAATGCTCGCTACCTGCTTGAGGGCCACCACTCCCGGACGGACCGAGACGCTCAACTCGGCCAAGCCACGGCGAATCAAAGTGCGATTGACGCCCTGGAGCGGCACCATGTCGGCGATAGTGCCGAGGGTCACGATGTCCAGGTAGCGCCGAATATCGGGCTCTTTGCCGGCGGAAAACCAGCCATCCGCGCGCAAGCGCGCGCGCACGCCGATCACCAGATAAAACGCCAAGCCGGCGGCGCAGAGCCCTTTATCGGGAAAGGCGCAATCGCTCCGATGTGGATTGATCACTGCGTGCGCCCGCGGCAGCTCCGCCGGCGGCTGATGATGATCGACGACGACAAAGGACAGACCCATGCGCGCCGCGGTCTGGATTTCCGACGCGTTGGAGATGCCGCAATCCACGGTGATGACGAGGTCGACGCCGCGCTCCCGCAATCGGCGCAATCCCTCGACGTTGAGGCCGTAGCCCTCTTCGATCCGGTGCGGCACGTAATAGATCGGCTCGGCGCCGATCTCGCGAAGAAAAGAGACCAGGACCGCGGCGCCGGTCGTGCCGTCGACGTCGTAGTCGCCCCAGATGGCGATCTGCTCTTTGTTCCTGACGGCGGCGACAATGCGCTCCACCGCCGGCTCCATATCGGCCATGGCGAACGGCGACGGCAAATCGCTGCGCAGACTCGACGACAGGTAGCGCCGCGCTGCTTCTTCCTCGGCGCAGCCGCGAAGAACCAGGATACGCGCCAGGAGCGGCGAAATATCGAGCGCGGCAGATTGTCGCGCGACGAGGCGCGGATCGACTTCTTTCACGGTCCAGCGCTTGGATAAAGGACTCTGCATTGGTTCTCGGGAGGACAATCAAAAAGCGCGGCCGAAGCTTAGGTACGGCATCTCTTCAACGCCGTCCGCCGGTTATTTTCTTCTTCCCACGGCCCTGTTTTCCCACAGGAGAATCACCGGACTGGCGATAAAGATCGTCGAGTAAACGCCGGAGACAAATCCCACCAGCAGCGCAAAGGCGAACGGCTTGATCACTTCGCCGCCCAAGAAATACAGCGACGCCAGCACCATCAAAGCGGTGCTGGTGGTCAAAATCGTCCGGCTTAAAGTCTCGTTGATGCTGGTATTGATGATGCTTTCGAGGCTTTCGCGCTTGATCTTTCGGAGGTTCTCGCGGATGCGGTCGCAGATCACCACGGTATCGTTGACGGAAAAGCCGACGATGGTGAGCAGCGCAGCGATGACCGTGAGATCGAACTCATAGTTGGCGAGCATCAGCGCGCCGACCGTGATCAGCACGTCGTGGATCAAGGCGATCACGGCGCCGGTGCCGAAAAGAAGGCCGAATCTCGCTCCGAAAGCCGCGCCGAAGCGAATCCAGATATAGATGCCCATCATGACAGTCGCGACGATAACCGACATGGTGCCGCGAAAGCGCAGATCCTCGCCGATCTTCGGTCCCACGGACTCGATTCGGCGGACCTCGAATCGCTCCGCGCCGAACTGATCCGCGAGACTTTTCTTTACCTGGTCGCCGAGCGCGCCGAGCTCGGCGGGGCTTTTGTCCAAACGAAGCAGAAATTCATGGGCGCCCGGTTCGCCGAAATCCTGCACCACGCCGGAGCCGAGACCGACTTTCTCCAGAGCTTGGCGGATCTCGGAAATCGTCACTCTCTGGTGAAATTTGAGATGAATCATCGTGCCGCCGGCGAAATCGACGCCGAGATTGGGCCCGATGAGAAATAATCCGAGCAACACCACCAGATTGACGACCGTGGAGAACAGGAACGCGAGCTTGCGGTAGCGCGTAAATGGAATCTTTGTGCCCGGCTTGACCAGTTCCATGGATCTCCTCTCAGATGCTGACGCTGTCAAGTTTCCGGGACGAGATTCGATAATCGTAGTAAATGCGCGTGAGATAAACCGCCGTGACAACGGTGGTCAAGATGCCGACGCAAAGCGTTACGGCGAATCCCTTGATCGGGCCGGTGCCGAACTGAAAAAGAATAACGCCGGAAAGAAAGGTCGTGACATTGGAATCGAGAATCGCCGGCAGGGCGTTTTTGTAGCCGGCTTCGATGGCCGAGCGCGCCGCTCTCCCCGCCCTCAGCTCTTCACGGATGCGCTCGTTGATCAAGACGTTGGCGTCGACGGCCATGCCGACCGTGAGCACGATGCCGGCGATGCCCGGCAGGGTCAAAACGGCTTGAAAGCCGGCGAGAATCGCCGCCATGAAAAAAACATTGAAAACCACCGCGGTCACCGCCACCACGCCGGCGCCCTTGTAATAGGCGATCATGAAAATTACCACCAGCGCGCCGCCGACGATGAAGGAGGTAATTCCCTGTTGAATCGAATCCTGGCCCAGCGAAGGACCGACGGTGCGCTCTTCGGCGATTTCCACCGGCGCCGGCAAAGCGCCGGCGCGCAGCACGATCGCCAGATCGCGCGCTTCTTTGAGATCGAAGTTACCGGTGATCGACGCGCGGCCGCCGCCGATGCGCTCCTGAATCACCGGCGCGGAATAGACGCGGTTGTCGAGCACGATGGCGAGCCGCCGCTTGACGTTGGCCGCCGTGATCTGCTCGAACACGCGCGCTCCGGCGGGGTTGAGGATGAGCTCGACGGAAGCGCCTTGGAGCTGTTCGGCCGGCCGCACGCGGGCGTCTTGGATGTATTCACCGGTCATCAGCGCGCGCGCCTCCAGCACGTAGGCTTCCCGTTCCGCGCCGGCGCCTTCGCGGCTTGCTCCCTGGCCGTAAAGCACCTGACGGCCCGGCGGCGGGCCGCTTTTGATCGCTTCCTCGACGCTGGCGTTGTCGTCGACCAGCTTGAATTCCAAGAGCGCCGTCTTGCCGATAAGGTCCTTGGCCCGCTGCGGATCTTGAATGCCGGGAAGCTGGATCAGAATATTGGTCTCCCCGTGGCGCTGAATGATCGGCTCGCTCACGCCGAATTGATCGATCCGGTTGCGGATCGTTTCCAGCGATTGATCCACCGCGTAGTCGCGCAGCGAGCGCAGCTCTTCCTTGCCGAGGGTGAGGTAGAATTCCGCGCCCGCGCCGGCGCTCTGCGAGCTCTTCGCTTCGATCAGATTGCCGAAATCGCTTTTGAGAATGCCGCGCAGCCGCTCGGCGCTCGCCGCCGCCGCCTTGACTTGCAATTGGATGCCCGAGCGCTCGACCGATACGCCGGAGACGCCCTTTTCGCGCAGGACCTTGATCAGATCGGCGCGTATGCGCTCGACGTTGTTCTCGAGCGCCTTATCGACCTTTACTTCGAGAACCAAATGGGTGCCGCCTTGCAGATCCAGCCCGAGGTTGATCTGGTTGGTCGGCAGAACCGCGCTCCACCAGCCGGGCAAGGCGCCGCCAAAGCTCGGAATCAAATAGATCAGCGCCGCCAGCGCCACAATCGCAAAGCCGATGAGCCGCGCCCGAACGTTCTGCCGCATTCCTTTACTCCTTTCCTTCCTTCGCCGCCTTCTCACCGGTGAGTACGGCGGCGATCTGCGGACGGTGCACGCGGATTCTCACGTTGGGCGCCACTTCCAGGGTCACCACTGTTTCTTTCAAGTCGATCACCTTACCGTAAATCCCTCCCGAGGTCATCACTTCATCGTTGCGTTTGAGCTTGGCGAGCATGTCTTGATGGTCCCGCGCTTTTTTTTGCTGCGGGCGAATGACCATGAAGTACATGATGACGAAAATAAGAATGAACGGAAGAATCGTCACGATCGGTCCCGGACCGCCTGCTCCCGGCGCGGCCTGCGCATAGGCAAAATCCAACATGGTTCCTCCTGAATGTGCGACTCACGAGCGGCCCGCGCCGAGAATCTGCTCCCAATCTTCGGCTTTGCCGGTACGAATCGCTTCCCGACACTTATCCATGAGCCGGTGATAAAAGTAAAGGTTGTGCAGGCTGTTGAGCTGCGCGGAGAGAATCTCGCCGGCCATGTAGAGATGGCGCAGATACGCGCGCGAAAAGTTGGCGCAGCAATAACATCCGCAAGCTTCGTCCAGCGGGCGCGGATCGTCGGCAAACTCGGCGCGCTTGATGTTGAGCTTGCCTTTCGAAGTGTAGAGCGTGCCGTTGCGCGCGTTGCGCGTCGGGATGACGCAATCGAACATGTCGAAGCCCGCGCGCACGGCATGGACGATATCTTCCGGCCGCCCCACCCCCATCAGATAACGCGGTTTATCGGCGGGCAGCAGAGCGGCGGTGAAGCCGGCAATCGCGTGCAGCTGAGCTTCCCCTTCGCCGACGCCGAGCCCGCCGACGGCGAAGCCGTCGAACTGAAGATCCGCCATCTGCTCGACGCAACGGCGGCGCAAATCCTCGAACAAGCCGCCTTGAATGATGCCGAACAGCATTTGATCGGCTTTGCCGCGCGCGCCGACACAGCGCTTGGCCCAACGGACGGTGCGCTCGGTCGAGGCGTGAACGTAGTCACGCGCCGCGTCGGCGGGAATGCACTCGTCGAGCGCCATCGCGATATCGCTGCCGAGCGCTTCCTGGATCTCGATCGCCTTTTCCGGCGTGAGCAAATGCGCCGTTCCGTCGAGATGGGACTGGAAAAGCGCGCCGTCTTCGGAGATTTTCCGCATGGCGCCCAAGCTGAACACCTGATAACCGCCGCTGTCGGTCAAGATCGGCCCGTTCCAGCCCATGAAACCATGCAGCCCGCCGAGCGCCCGGATCGGTCTCGTGGCCCGGCCGCAGATACAGATGATACGTGTTGCCGAGCAGAATCTGGCAGCCCATTTCTTTTAAATCGCGCGGCAGCATCGCTTTCACGGCAGCCTGCGTTCCGACCGGCATAAAGCAAGGCGTCTCGACAGCGCCGTGCGCCGTAACCAGCCGCCCGAGGCGCGCTCTGGTCGCGTCGTCTCTTTTGAGAATGGTGAAACGATCACTCATGAAAAGAATGGAAAGATTTGAGAAGAATCCGAACCCGTTGCCTGTTGTCTAATGCCTGTTGCCTTCCTAAAGAATCAACATCGCGTCGCCGTAGCTGTAAAATCGGTATTTTTTTTCGATCGCTTCCCGATACGCGCGCCGCACCAGCTCCAGGCCCGCGAAGGCGGCGACGAGAATCAGCGGAGTGGATCCGGGCAGGTGAAAGTTCGTGATCAGCGCGTCCAATACGCGGAACCGATCGCCGGGACGGAGATAAAGCCGCGCAATCCCCTCGTCGGCAACGACCTCGCCTCTTTGCCGCGCAATCCATTCCAACGCGCGCGTGCTTGTGGAGCCCACCGCCACCACTCGCCTTTTGGCCCGCTTGGCGCGCCGGATCTGCGCCGCGCTCTCGGCGCCGAGCGCGTAGCGCTCGCCTTCCATGCGATGATTTTCAATGGCCGCCGCGCGCACGGGTTGAAAGGTACCCGGCCCGACATGCAGGGTCAACAGCGCGCGCTCGATGCCTTTGCCGGAGAGTTTCGCAAGCAGCTCCGGGGTGAAATGAAAACCGGCCGTCGGCGCCGCGATCGCTCCGGCGTGGGCCGCGTAGATCGTTTGATAGCGCTCGCGGTCCAAAGATTCCGCCGCGCGCAGGCGCCGCACGTAGGGCGGCAGCGGCGGCTCGCCGAGTTTCTCGATCACCGCGTCGAAGTCGCCGTCGTGATGAAACTCGAGGCCATACCGGCCGGCGCCGAGATCGCCGATCACCTCGGCGCGCAGCGCGTCGCCGAAGCTCAGCCAGCTTCCGACCGCCGGCTTCTTCGCGGCGTCGAGCAGTGCGATCCACAGAGTGCGCTTGACTTCGGTAAACGGCTCCAGCAGCAGCGCTTCGACCCGGCCGCCACTCGCTTTAATCCCCCGCAGCCGGGCCGGAAAGACCTTCGTATCGTTGAGCACCAAGAGATCGCCAGCATCGAGAAACTCGCCGAGCTCGGAAAACACGCTGTGAACGATCGCGCCGCTTTGCCGCCGCACAACGAGCAGCCGCGACTCATCGCGCGCGCGGCTGGGCACCGCCGCGATCAGCGATGGTGGCAGCTCGTAATTGAATTCTTCTAGGTTCATGGCAAAAAAGGGTAGGGGCACGGCTTGCCGTGCCCCTACGTTTTTTTCTGACAGTGACCGCCGGAGAGAGACGAGTGAATTGGCCGCGCAGTCTACGTGGGGTTGTCTTTCTTGATAAACGGCGACAGCAAATCGATGGGCACCGGAAAGATCGTCGTCGAGTTCTTGTCGCCAGCGATTTCGACCAGGCTCTGCAGGAACCGCAGCTGCAAAGCCATCGGCTGCTTCCCGATAACTTCCGCCGCATCCGCGAGCTTTTGCGACGCTTGAAACTCGCCTTCGGCGTGAATGATTTTGGCGCGCCGCTCGCGCTCGGCTTCGGCCTGCTTCGCCATGGCGCGCTGCATCTCCTGCGGCAAATCGATGTGCTTCAGCTCGACCAACACGACTTTGATGCCCCAGGGATCGGTCTGCTGATCGAGGATTTCCTGAATGCGGCTGTTGATTCGATCGCGCTCGGCCAACAGCTCGTCGAGCTCTGCCTGGCCGCACACGCTGCGCAGCGTCACTTGAGCGAGCTGCGAGGTGGCAAAGAGATAATTCTCGACTTCGAGCACCGCCCGGTTCGGCTCCAGCACGCGAAAATAGAGCACGGCGTTGACCTTTACCGACACGTTGTCGCGCGTGATCACGTCCTGCGGCGGTATATCCATCGTTACCGTGCGCAAGTCCATTTTGACCATTTTTTCGATGCCCGGAATGATGTAGGTGATGCCTGGACCGCGCGATCCGACCATGCGCCCGAGACGAAACACCACCGCCCGTTCGTATTCTTTGAGAATCTTGACGCCGCTGATGATGATCGCCAGAACGATGATCAAAAACGTCAGAGGCACGCCCAGTCCGAACATAAATCCCCTCCTCCCCTATCCTGCGGAACGATTTTGCGCCGGCGTCCGTTTTACCCGGAGCATCATGCGGTCGACGCCAACCACTTCGACTTTTTCGCCGGCGTCGATTTCATCATTGGCCTCGGCCTTCCAGTATTCGCCGTGCACGAACACGCTTCCCCGCGGCGCCAGCCTTTCGCGCACGACGCCGACTTCGCCGATCAGCCCCTCGATGCCGAGCGTGGGCTTGGCCCTTTGCGAGCGAAAGACCAAATAGCTGACCGCCAGAACAAAGGAGCCGAGCGTAGCGACGGCGGTAAAAACAATCGAGCGATCCACGCCAAAATCGGAGGTCGGTGTGTCGAAGAGCAGCAGCGAGCCGAAGGCGAGCGAGATCATCCCGCCCACGCCCAACACGCCGAAGCTCGGGAAGAATGCCTCGCCGACCAAAAGCGCGACGCCGAGAATCATGAACGCGAGGCCGGTGTAGTTGATCGGCAGGAGCTGCAGCGCGGCCGCCGCAAGCAGCAGGCAAATCGCCCCGGCCACGCCGGGGAAAATGGTCCCGGGATGGGAAAATTCCATGTACAAGCCGAGGATTCCGGCCATCATCAACAGATAGGCAATGTTCGGATCGGCGATGGCATTGAGCACTTTTTGCTTGAGGTTCATGTCGTGGCGCACGACTTGGACATTTTGCAGCGCAAGCTTCTGCTTGCCGCTTTGAATGTCCACTGTGCGGCCGTCTGCCTGTTTCAGGAGATCGTCGATGTTCCTGGCGATGATATCGACAACTTTTTTCTTCAATGCTTCCGTTTCAGTAATCGCCACGCTTTTGCGCACAGCCTCAATGGCCCATTCGGCATTTCGGCCGCGCTGTTGCGCGATGCTTTCGCTGAACGACGCCGTAAAATTCTCGATCTTCTCCCCCATCACGCCTTTGACTTCCTGACCTCCGCCCGCGACCGGATGAGCCGCGCCGATGTTGGTTCCCGGCGCCATCGCCGCGATATTGGCGGCCATGGTGATGAATACCCCGGCCGAGCCGGCCCCGGCTCCGCTGGGAGCCACATAAACCATGATGGGCACCGGCGTGCCGAGAAGATCTTTGACGATGGTGCGGGTGGAGCTCAAGAGCCCGCCTGGAGTGTCGAGCTGGATGATCAAGGCGCGGGCGCCGCTCGCTTTGGCCCGTCCGATGCTTTCACGAATAAAATCGTCCACCGCGGGGTTGATGCTGCCGTCGATGGTGATGAGATCGACGTGCGGCCCGGCCCCTTCTTGGGTCTGCGCCCACACTGATACCGCGGCGGCAAGCAGCGTTACGAAGAAGAAAATTCTAAGCGTTTTCACCGCGCAGCTCTTTAATGACTTTCTTGATATCTTCCCAGACCAACTTTTTGTCCGCCGGATTGCGCAGCAGATACGCCGGATGAAAGGTCGGCATCAGTTTGATCCCGTGATACTGATGCCAAGTGCCACGGACCTTGGTGATAGGAACCTTGTTTTGCAGCAACGTCTGCACCGCAAACTTGCCTAAACCTACGATGACCTCCGGACGGATCAAATCAATCTGTTTCTTGAGAAACGGCTCGCAGGCCGCGACTTCGTCCGGTTCGGGATTGCGATTCTCGGGGGGGCGGCATTTGACCACATTGGCGATGTAGACATCCTCACGTTTGAGTCCCATGCCTTTGGTGATGATGTCGTTCAGCAGTTGGCCGGCGCGACCGACGAACGGCTCGCCTTGAATGTCTTCGTCCCGGCCAGGTCCCTCGCCGACAAACATCAGCCGCGCTTTCGGATTGCCGACGCCAAAGACGATGTGGGTTCGTCCGGCGCAAAGCTTACACAGTCGGCAATCGCCGATCTGGGCGCGCAGCTCTTCGAGAGTTTTGGCGCCAAGCGCCGGCGACGGTTCGGAGAACAGATCACCTTCTGTGCGCTTCGGAGCCTTCTCTTCGCCGCCAATCACGGGCATCGTGCGTTTGTTCGGCATTTCGTTCGGCAGGGTGCGAATCCCCGCCCGCTGGCGCCTCTCGAGATGGCGCCGCAATGACGTAACCAACGAGTCGATCTCTCGCGTTTGGCTGTCTTCGGACACGGCGCGGCAACCCCCTCTCCCCGCGGATCTTAGCACCGGAGAGTTGACCGTAGCAATAACGCGCGCGAGTAATCAGGTCAGGCAGGCTCCCGCAGTTGAGCGAGATAACGCAGCCGCAATGCGGCGAAGAACGACAGCGTTTGCGGCAACAGATAATCGAGGTAGGTGTACTCCAAGCCGTGAAAGCCGGCGTCGTGGTACAGCAGCGTGGCTTCGGCGTAGATGCCTTCGCTTAAGTAAATTCTCTGGCCGGCATTTTTCGTGGATGCGAGCACGACCTTGTAAGCGTCGAGGTAACCGGGATCGAGATTGATGCGCCGGCCGCCCGCCGCGTGGCGATGCTTGTCCTCGATGCGTTGAGTTTGGCTCTTGATCGCGGCCAGATTCCCGGGCGATCGCAGCGCCGCGAAGGAAACGAAGCGGCGCAGCAGTCCCGCGCCCATCTCTTGGGCGTAGAAGCTCGAAAACGTCCAAGAGAAAACGCCGCTTCGCATGTCGACTTCGCCGAGCGCCGCCGCGAGGTCGCTTTCCACCGAGGTCAGAAGCTGGTCGTCCGATGAGAGCAGCGCGGCAAAATACTTCGCCGGCTTGGGCTCTCGCGCCGTTCCCATAGTCAGCGCGGGCTCTTGAGGGCGAGAAGATGATCGTAGATTCGATCGGCGAGCTCGTCTTTGCTCATCAGCGGGAGCGAGCGAACCGCGCCGGCGCGATCGACGATGGTGGCGATATTGGTGTCGCCGTCGAAGCCGCTCCCGGCTTCGACGACGTTATTGGCGATCACCATATCGAGATTTTTTTCGCGCAGCTTTTTCTGCGCGTTGGCCGCCAGCTCTTCGGTTTCCGCTGCGAAGCCGACGAGCCACTTACCGTTTTTGTTGGCGCCGAGCTCTTTGAGAATATCCGGATTGGGCTCCAGGCGCAGCTCGAGCGGACCCGTGCCGCGCTTGATCTTTTTCTCGGAGACCGACGCCACGCGATAATCCGAAACCGCCGCCGCCATAATGACCGCGGTGGATTGACCGTACTCCCGCAGAACGGCGTCGCGCATCTCCGCCGCGGTGGTCACCGGGATCAGTCGCGCGCCGGCGGGCGCTGTAAGCCCGGTCGGACCGCTCACCAGCGCCACTTCCGCGCCGCGGCGCAGCGCCGCGCTCGCCAAGGCGTAGCCCATCTTTCCCGACGAGCGATTGGAAAGATAGCGCACCGGATCGAGCGGTTCCCGATTGGGCCCGGCGGTGATCAGCAGCCGCTCGCCGGCAAGATCTTTCGTTCCGAGTAAACGCTCTACCTCTGCGGCGATCTTCTCGGGTTCCGGCAGGCGCCCTTTGCCCTCGTAACCGCAAGCCAGATATCCCTCGGCCGGCTCCAAAATGTGATAGCCGACGCGCCGAAGCTTGCGGAGATTTTCCTGCAGGATCGGATTTTCGTACATGTGGATGTTCATCGCGGGCGCGACCAACACCGGGGCTTGGGTAGCCATCAAAACCGTGGTCAGCAAGTCGTCGGCGATGCCGCCGGCAATTTTGCCGATCACGTTGGCCGTGGCCGGCGCGATCACAAAAGCATCGGCGCTGTCGGCTAGGTTGATATGACCGATCTGCGACTCCTGGGTGAGATCGAAGGTTTCGGTGGCGACGGGATTACCGGACAATGTTTGAAACGTCAGCGGGGTCACAAACTCCAGCGCGCCCCGGGTCATAATCACCTGGACGTGGAATCCGCCGTTCACCAGCAACCTCACCAGCTCGACCGCTTTGTAGCAGGCGATTCCACCGGTCACGCCGATGACGACCATGCGCCCCTTTGCCAAGTTCGCCACGACTCAAAAATAGCCGATCCGATACCGGCGTGCAACTTTAGTTTACATGGCGTGACGACTCTGTCGGCGCGTTGATATCAATGCGAATATTTATCGCCGCCCGTCGACGATTCGCCTGATGAAATACCATCAAAGAGGCCAAATGCCGAAGAACTGCCAACCTTAGAACGCGAGAGTGCAGCTTTCGCTCATGGCATAATTCTGGCTTGCGATTCCCGAAGACGCCTGAAAGCACTACAGGCTTGACCGGTTCGGACGGTTCATGTAATTCACAATGAAGGAGACAGGGATGAATAGAAACCACCGGCAATGGATTCGACGAGTGATTGCAGCCGGGATCTTTGCCTTAGTGTTCAATGTATTGCCGACAGCAACGCGCGCGCGCGCGGCCAGCGAACTCAGTGGCCTCGACGCGCAGCAGCGGCTCACCGCTCTTGACCAATCCCACCTGGAGCCAGGCGTGTCGCCAGCCATGACCGATGCAGCGCCGTTCGCCCAGAGTGCTCCAGGGGAAGATTTTGACGAGGATCCCTGGGAGGGTTTCAACGAGAACATGTTTTCGTTTAACCGCGAGGTCGTCGATCGCTTTGTGCTGAAACCGCTCGCCACCGGTTGGGATTTCGTATTTCCGGACCCGGTGCAACGGGGCGTGCACAATTTTTTTGATAATCTCTCCGTGGTCCGGCGCGTGGTCAACAACACCCTGCAACTTAAACTTACCGGCGCTGCCACCGAGCTTGCGCGCTTTACCATCAACAGCACGATCGGTCTCGTCGGCTTCTTTGACGTCGCGAAAGACACTTTCGGCATCGAACAAAGAGACGAAGACACGGGCCAGACCTTCGGCGTCTGGGGCATGGGGCCGGGCCCTTATCTCGTGCTGCCGCTCTTACCGCCGCTTACCGTTCGAGATGGCGTCGGCTACGCGTTCGACATCGCGATGACTCCCTATACCTATTTCATTCCGTGGTGGGCCAGCGTCGCCGGTACAGCGACCAGTACCGTCAATGAACGGTCGCTCAATCTGGATCGTTTCGAGCGCGTCGCCGAATCGACGGTCGATCTGTACGGTGCCGTGCGCAATGGCTATCTGCAAAGGCGCGCCGCCGCGATTAAACAGTAAACTAATTTTATTGAGATCCCTTCACTCAACGCGGAAGATCGCAATTAGCGGTCTTCCGCGTTGTTTTTTCATAAGGAGCAGCACCACTTTTTCGCAGGCCGCTAAGCCTCTTCGCTATTGACAAGCAGTGAGCCGTTCATTATGAAATAAAATCGTCCCTTCTACCGCAATTTCCGATGTCCAATCGAGACTAGGGAGCCCCAAGGAAAAAGATGCCACGGACAAAGAAAAAAAGCGCCGGTCGCGCCGCCAAGGACCGCTCTCACGACTACATCGATGACGGCAGTCACGATGAATCGGAAGACGAGGATCTTCCAAGTGACGAAGCCGGGCGGCGCAAGATAAAAAAGAACTATGAGGAACTCCTCGGCATCCGAATCGATAAACTCAGGGGCCGCGTGCTCAATCGGGAGAAAATCAATAAGAGCATCGACGGCCTCTATTTTATCTGCCACGAGTGCCGAAAAATCTGCCACAACCTTGACGATGGCTGGATGGAAGAAGCCGTCACGCTGAACAATTATTGTGGTGCCTGCGCCAAGGCGAAAGGGATACGCAGCAGCGCCGCTTAAACCTTCACCTTCAGCCGCTTGAGCAGCTCGGCAAGCTCGGCGGGCAACTCCGCTTCAGCCGTCAACACCCCACCATCATCCGGACCAACGATAGTCAAACTGCGCGCATGCAAGAAGTGCCGCCGCAGGCCGAAATTTTCTGCTTGCTCGTCTCCGTAGAGCTTGTCACCGACGATCGGATGTCCGATGGCCGCTAGATGAACCCGGATCTGATGGGTCACGCCGGTTTCCATATCGACTTCGAGCAAACTCAAGCCGCGGCATTTGCCGATGCGGCGATATTGGGTGACCGCTCTCCAGATTCGTGTCTTTGCCCGGGATGGTCGAATCAACGTGCGCATGCGCCGGCTGTCGTGCGTATCATGCGACAGCGGCACATCAATCGTGCCTTGCTCTGGCGAGACGCCCCAGACCAAAGCCCAATAAATTTTTTTAATTCGCCGGCGGCGAAATTGTGAGCGAAGATATTCGAAAGCCGCCTGCGTCTTCGCGATCACGACAAGGCCTGACGTCTCTCGATCCAGTCGATGGACCAATCCCGGTTCCCACCTGCTCTTGCCGACCTCTGCGAGCTGCGGCCGATGCGGCGAGAAGAAAATTGGCGAGCGTCGCCTCGTCACGCGCGGAAAAGCCATGGGTGGGCATCCCTGCCGGTTTGTTCACGATCAAGATCGAGCCATCCTCGTAAACAATCTCAACATCGAGGTCGCTATCGGGTGGCGGACTCGCGGCTAACCAGATTTCGGGACCCTGAAAAACCAACTCATCGCCGGCTGATAAAAGGTCACCCTTCCGCTTGAGTTTTCCGCCGGCCAAAAATACTCCATCACGAATGGCGACCTCGATCTCACGGCGCGACAAATGCGGTAGACACCGGCGCGCAAAGGCGTCGAGACGAATCTGCTCGTGCCCCGCGGGTAGCATCCACGATCTTGTCGCCATGTGCTTCGCTTGAACCGCCATACCGCCTACCGTACTATAACTCGCGATCTCCGCAACCAAGGACAACGGATGCCGACAACGTGTTTCAGCGTGATCATCGCCGGCGGCAAGGGCACGCGCTTTTGGCCGCTCAGCCGCGCCCGCAGGCCCAAACAACTTCTCAAGATCATCGAGCCCAAAGAGCTTGATCGCCGCGACCGTCGAGCGCATAGATTTTCTGAGCGGCTCGCGTCAAACGCTGGTCGTCACCGTCGCGGACCAGCTCGACCTGATTCGGCGCGAATTGAAAAGCCTGCCGAAAACCAGTTTCCTCGCCGAGCCCCAGGGCAGGAACACCGCCCCCTGTATCGGCCTGGCGGCCCTCGAAGTGGTCCGGCGCGAGCCCGAAGCGATCATGATCGTTCTTCCCGCCGATCACTGGGTTGGCGACTCCGCGGCGTTTCGCCGCACCATTAATGCAGCCGTGCGCCTGGCAAAGCGGCACGATCAATTGATCACTATCGGCATCCGACCGGCGTATCCGGAAACCGGCTATGGCTATATCATCCGGGGCAAGGCGCTCGTGGACGGAAACTCCGCGCGCCCGTTTGTCGTAAGCCGCTTTACCGAAAAGCCGTCGCTGCCGGCGGCGCGCCGGCTGTTGCGCCGGCGCGCACTCTGGAACAGCGGCATTTTTGTCTGGAAGGCCGCCACCGTGCTCGATCTCCTGGCGCGCTACCAGCCGGCGATCGCGGCGGGATTAGCATCGATCAAACGCGCCGCGGCCGGAAAGTCCCTGGCCAATCCCGCTCCCGAACTCCGCGCGCTCATCGCGCGCGCGTACAAAAATATGCCGAATCTCTCAATCGACTACGCCGTGATGGAAAAAGCCGGCTCCGAGAATCGGGTTCTAACGCTGGAGGCCGATTTTGGCTGGAGCGACGTTGGAAGCTGGGCGACGGTGCATCGGATGATGCAAAAAGACAGGAGCGGCAACGCCGGTCAAGGACGATGGTTGGGGATCCACACGAAGAACAGCCTGATCCATGCGACGGATCGTCTGGTGGTGCTGCTCGGCATGGAAAACGCCCTCGTCGTCGACACACCGGACGCTTTGCTCGTCGGCGATCTGCGCCGATCCCAGGAGGTCCGCGACGTCGTCGACGAGCTCAACCGCAAGGGCTTGACCAGGTACACCGCCTGATTCCCACGAGCGCCGACCACAGTGAATGCGCGCTATCCCAAAGGACCGCTGCGAGCTGATGAGGCGGTCGTGTTTCTCGACCGCAAAGACCGCGAGTATCTCGCCCGACTAGATCAGCGGCGCGCCATTTCAATCCGCGGCGGCAAGATTGCCGTAGACGACGTAATAGGACGGGAAGAGGGAAGCGTGGTGCGCTCCTCCCTCAACGAGCCCTTCCTGATGTTTCGTCCGAGCTTACCGCAGCTCATTCCCAATCTGCCGCGCAGCGCCCAAGTGATTTATCCAAAAGATATCGGGCCGATTTTACTTTGGGCGGATCTCTTTCCGGGCGCTCGCGTCGTGGAAGCCGGCGTGGGCGCCGGCGCGTTGAGCATAGCGCTGCTACGCGCCATCGGCGACCAGGGCGAGCTCATCTCTTACGAGATCCGCGAAGACTTCGCCGAGCTGGCGCAAAAAAACGTCGCGCGCTACTTCGGCCCGGCGCCGAACTGGACTGTGAAACTCGGCGACGTCGCGAGCGCGCTTGCCGAAGCGGCGGTCGACCGCGTCATCCTCGATCTCCCCGAGCCATGGCAGGTCATCGAACGGGTTTGGGGCGCGCTCAGTCCGGGCGGCGTCTTGCTCTGCTATCTGCCCACGGTGCTGCAAGTGAAAAGTCTGATCGACGCGTTGCGCGTCGACAAACGCTTCGCGTGCATCGAGACGTCGGAAAACTTGATGCGCTTCTGGCACTTCAAAGGCATGAGCGCGCGTCCCCAGCACCGCATGGTCGCGCACACCGGCTTTATCACTTCCGCGCGGCGCTTGGCCGACGGCGAAAAAGACATTGCCCGAGTCCCGTGATCAGGTTAAGGCGACTTCTCACGGATAGCTCTTTTGCAGCCACCACTCGGCGATTTCGATACGGCGGGCGAACCACACTTTGGGAAAGCCCTTGGCGTACTGGATGAACTCGTCGATGATCTTGGTGCGGAACGGCACACCCGAGACAAACGGGTGCATATTGAAAGCGAAGTATTTCGGCGCGCCTTGCTCCCCCTCCCAATAAAGGTAGTCGAACTGGTCCTTCATGATCTGCAAGAGATCTCTCGGCGTTCGCCCGGTGCCGTACGTGGAGTAGTCGTTACACCCCGGCACGTTGTAAGGAACGACGACCACCTTTCGACCGCGAGCCTCGACGATATAGGGAATGTCGCTGTTGAGTGGATCCGCCCACCAAACAAAGCCGGCCTCGGCAACCAGGTCCAGTGTGTTCGGCGTCGATGCGTGTCCCGGCGAGAGATATCCGGTGGGCTTTTGCCCCAGGGTTTTTTCAAACGCCGCCACGGTTTTTTGGATCGACTCCCGCTCCTGCTCCTTGGTGTACATGAACGAGTATTCATGCTCATAGCTCTCGGACGAGAATTCATGGCCTTTGGCCTTGAACTCTTTGCAAGCATCGGCGAATTGCTCGACCTTCAAGCCGTTCATGAGAAAAGTTACCTTGAGGTTATGCCGGTCGAAGAGTTCGGAAAGCCGCCAGATACCGGCCCGGTCGCCATATTCCCGCTCGGTGATCAGCGCCATGTTCTGCTTGAACACCGCCTTGGGTGGCGGAATCGTGGCGCCGCCTTGGCGCTGCAGCGATTCGTGGGAGGCGAAGTTCTCCGGCCAAACTTCCCACGGCACGATGAAGGTCACACAGATTTTGGCTTTGTCCGGCCATTCTATCGCTCCTGGTCTGCCCATGTTATCTCCTCTTCCTTACGGATTTTTGACTACAAAGAACGCGGAAAATTACAAGATTGATCACAGCAGGTAGCGCACGCCGCAGATATATTGCACGCGGCGCAGATCGTCAAGTGTCTCGAGACGCCAACCGCAATGTTGCTGCGCCGCTCAACTTGACATCCGCGGCGTGCGCATCTAAACATTGATCGCTGCAGGTCCGGATGATCACCAGAACACTTTCACTGGCCCTTTTCCTGCTTGTCGTTCTTACTTCCCATGCGCGCGGACAATCAGCGCTGGAAAAAATCGTCATCACCTACCCGAGCCGCAGCATCGCGTCGGTCGATCTGTATATTGCGCAGGAACGCGGCTTCTTTCGTCAAGAAAATTTGCTAGCCGAGGTAGTGCAAGTTCGGGGCAATATTGGCGTGACGGCGCTTTTGAGCGGCGACGCCCATGCGATCAACAACGTGGGCACGATCATTCGCGCCATGGAACGCACCGATATTCCCGCCAAAGTCGTTACGCAAAGTTTGAAAAAAAATCTCTTTTGGCTCGTCACCAAACCGGAAGTGAAATCGCTTGGCGAGCTCAAAGGCAAGGTCTTCGGCACGACAACTTTAGGCGGCTCGCAGCACCTCGCCGCCGTTCGCCTCCTGCAAAAGGCTGGGCTGGATCCGGACAAGGACATCACCGTGGTGATAGGGGGCGATGTTCCCGCGCAGTTGCAGAGTCTGGTCAGCGGGGTCATCCATCTCGCCGCCCTGTCACCGCCTACCGTGATTTTGGCAAGAGATAAATTCAAGTTGAGAATTCACGGCAGCACGCTCGATGATTTGCCCAACCTGCAGAACGGTCTCGCCTTCTCGGAGAAAATGCTGCGCGAGCGGCGTGATCTGACGAAGCGTATCTTGCGGGCACGCTCGCGCGCGCACCGTTACTTTTGGGAAAACGAGCATGGCACCGCCGAAGTGCTGGCAAATTATCTCAAAGTCGACATGGCCGTCGCTCTCGAATCCTACCGTCTCGCCCGGCCTGCCTTTACGGCCAACGGTATTCCTACCGACAAAGAGGTCGAAGACTTTTTGCGTGCCGATGCCGACGTGCTTAAACTTCGTGAGCCGGTCCCGGCATCGAAAATTTTCGATTTCAGCCTGCAAAGAGAAGTGAATCAAGAATTGGGCATCAGATAACGCCATACACCCACCTAATGTAATTTTCAGCTAGATCTCAGGAGGACAAGCGATGAACATACTCGTTACCGGAGCCGGCCTGATCGGCGCCAATGCCGCGCGCCATGCCGTCGAAGCCGGCCACAAAGTCGTTCTTTTCGATCTGTCGCCCAATCGCGATTACATCCAGAAAGTCGTCGGCAAAGACAAGGCCGATGTGGTCGCCGCCGACATGCGCGATCTGCCCGCGCTCCTGAGCGCGCTGGAAAAATTCAACATCGACACGATGGTCCACACCGCCGGCTTGATCGGCGGGCGCGTCCAGGAAAACTCTTACACCGGCGCGACCAACAATATTTTGGGAACGATCAACGTTTTGGAGGCGTCGCGCTTACGCAAGCTCAAACGGGTCGTTTACGTGAGCACCTTCGGCGTCTACGAACGCGGCAAGATCAACGACGGTGCGATCTGCGAATCTCACCCGATCGGCGGGCACAACCTGTACGCCGCCACGAAAGTCTGCTCCGAGCATCTGGTTCACGCCTACGCGGGCATGTACAACCTCGATACCATCATCATTCGCCCGGGCGGCGTCTTCGGGCGCGGTTTTTACGTCGGCGGCTCCACCGTCGGCATGGTCATGCGCGATCTCGCGCTGCGCATGATCAAAGGCGACCCGATCAGCATCGACGCCAAAACCTACGGCCCCAACGAGTACGTCTACGGCAAGGACGTCGGCTTGGCGCTCTTTCTCGCGTGCCAAGCGCACAATCCCAAGCAGCGCATCTACAACGCCGGAACCGGCGTCGTTTACGGTCCGGAGAAGCTTGCGGAGGTCGTCAAGGAGCTTACGCCCAAGGTCGACGTCAAGGTCAGCGGCGCGAGCGGCGCGGACAAGAGCCGCAGTATCCCGATGGATATCAGCGTCTCCAAAGCCGAGCTGGGATATGCGCCGAAGTTTTCGTTGCACGAAGCGTTGCGCGATTATATGGACGAGCTGTGGGCCGACGGAGCGAGGCCATAGCGACGGCGCAAGCTCGTCAGGCGCGACGAGGCATTGGCGTGTAAAGTGCTGCGGCGGTTAGTCCGCGAAGCGAAAACGGATCATGTAATACAATGCCGCGAGGCCGTCTTTCCAGGTGATTTTTTTCCCTTCCTCGTAGGTTCGGCCGTGGTAGGAAATCGGCACTTCGTAGAAGCGGCAGCCTTTCTTCGCGAGCTTCACCGTGATCTCCGGCTCGAAGCCGAAGCGCTTGGACTTGAGCTCGATCCCCTTCAAGGCCTCGGCCCGAAAGACTTTGTAGCCGACTTCCATGTCGGAAAGGTTGAGATTGGTCAGCATATTGGACAGCAGGGTAAGCATGCGATTGCCCATCGAGTGCCAGAAGAACAGCACGCGATGAGCGCCGCCGCCGGCGAACCGCGTGCCGTAAACCACGTCGGCCAGACCCGTTTGAATCGGTTCGAGCAAGCTCGGGTAATCTTTGGGATCGTATTCGAGATCGGCGTCCTGAATGATGACGATATCCCCGGTCGCATGGCCGAGGGCCGTTTTCAGGGCCGCGCCCTTGCCTTCATTTTGCGGCTGAAAAAAAACCCGGATCTGGTTGGCCGCATCGGCGGCGCGGCGATTTTCCTCCTCCAGGCGAGTGAGGATCTCCCGGCTTCGATCCTTGGAGCCGTCGTCTACGAAGATAATTTCTTTCGCCATGGGTGCGGCGCATACGCGCCGGACGATTTCATCCAGCGTGCGCTCCTCGTTGTAGACCGGCACCAGAACGGAGAGCTTCACTGTTCGAATTCGCGTTTCTTGAGTTCGCGCACAAAGGCGGCAAGCTTGGGGTCGGCGTTGACGGCCTCGTTGATCTTCGCCTGGAAATCGGCGGCGGCGCGTTCCAGAGGAGTCGTGTCCACGCGCAAACCGAGCCACTGGTTGAGGCGGAGCAAAAGGGCCAAAGTTCCGCGCGGATTGGGCGAGACCGAGAGATAGTGCGGCAGCGAGGCCCAAAGACTCAGGTGCGGTACGCCGGCGTCGCGGCACGCATCGGCCAACACGCCGACGATGCCCGTGGGACCTTGGTAACGGGACGGCACCAAATCGAGCTCGTCGATGAGCTTGGGGTCGGTGGAAAATCCGCTCAGGGGCACCGGTCGGGTGTACAGCACCTCGTCGAGATAGGCGCCCAGCGTGATCACCATTTCAACCTGGCACTCGCGCGTAAAGCGTAGCATGGTCTCGGTGAACGTGCGCCAGCGTAAATGCGGCTCCGCGCCGATGCCGATCACAAAATCCTTATCGATGCCGATGCCGGCGCCATGATAGAAATCATAGGAAGGCCAGTGGATCTCGCGAACCTTATTCTCGTTCAGGCGGACCACCGGGCGCTGCCGATAAAAGTCATAGAACTCTTCCGGGTCGATCGTCGCGAACTTCTTCGCCATGAGTTGATCGACCAGATACCGCACGGCAGTCGTCGCCGACGCTCCGGCATCGCTCCATCCGGCGAACGACAAAACCAAAATCGGCTTGTTGAACGCCGGACGGTTGTCAAAGCTTAAGGCTTCCATGATTTTTACAATGTAGCATATCTCCGGCGGATCGCTCCAGAGCAAAGAATGCAATACGGCGCGGTCGCCGGCGCGCACAGTCTAGGCGCGATCGCAACGGTTTGTTATCGATCGCAACGGTTTGTTATAGTGAGGCGCAATGAAAGCGCGTCCAATTCGGACTCGCTATCCGAGCCCATGGTCAAGGAAAAGGTAGCTCTCATCACCGGCGGCGCGCGCGGCATCGCGCGCGCCGCCGCCTTGGATCTCGCGTCATCCGGCTGGTCGGTGGCTATCTGCTACCGCACCAGCGCCAAAGAAGCCGATGAAGTGATAGACGCGGTGAAGCGGGCCGGGCGGCAAGGATTGGCGTTTCAGGCCGATGTCTCTCAAGCGGACGCAGCCGTTGATCTGGTTGGCCGAGTGCATCGTCAATGGGGCCGGATCGACGCGCTGGTCAACGGCGCCGGGCCCTATCACCGCGTTTCCTTGCTGCACGAGACCAACGAGGGCTGGCACTCGATGTTCGACAACAACCTTCATCCGGTCTTTTATCTGACCCAGGCGGTGATCCCGATCATGACGGAACAAAAATGGGGCAGGATCGTTTCGTTCAGCATGGCCAATGCCGAACAGCTGATCGCCCAACCCCAGCTTACGGCGCACTATCTCAGTAAAGTCGCTTTGCTGGCCCTGTCGCGCTCCTTCGCCAAGCTGATTGCGCCGGACGGCATCACGATGAACTGTGTGTCGCCGGGATTTATCGATTCCGGCAGCGCGCCCGAGGGAGAGCTCGAGCGCATGGTAAAATATATTCCCGCCGGCTATGCCGGCTCCGTGGACGACGCGGTCGGCGCCGTGCGTTTCTTGCTGTCGGACGAAGCTCGCTACGTCAACGGCGCGAACATTCAGGTGAGCGGCGCCTGGGGCGTGTAGGCGGCCATTGAACAGCGCGATACGTGAAGGGTCTCATGGCAAACGCGAAAGATCAGGAACGCGCCTTGGAGTTGATCGAAACGGCGATGAAGCATCAAATGGCGCAGGAGTTCGCCGACGCGATTCGTCTGTACAAAGAATCCATCGCGCTCTACCCCACCGCGGACGCGCACACCTATCTCGGCTGGGCTTATAGCTTTCTCGGCCGGCTGAACGAGGCCATCGCCGAGTGCGAAATCGCCATCGGCCTCGACCCCGAGTTCGGCAATCCGTACAACGACATCGGCGTCTATCTGATGCAGCAACAGCGCCTCGACGACGCGATTCCGTGGCTGGAGCGTGCCAAATCGGCCAAGCGCTATCAGCCGCGTCATTTTCCCTATATCAATCTCGGGCGGATTTATCTGAGCAAGGGCATGATCCAGAAGGCGCTCGAGGAATTCGCCGGCGCGCTGGAAATCAATCCGGACGACACCGACCTCGCCCAGCTCTTCGAAGAACTGAAAAACAAGCTCCAGTAGTCGTCACCAAACCGAAACGTCGCCGAAGGTTGCGAGCGACCCCTGCGGATACAGATTTTTCCGGCGTTCGTGACTTGCAACAGACGCTGATCCTTCGGGGCTATTTTACCGAAGCTACCGCGGCGTCGAAGATCTCGACCGCGACCTTGGTTTCCTCCGGCGCCACGATCAGCGGCGGGCAGAAGCGCAAGGTGCTCTCGCCGCAGCTCAGCAGCAGCAAGCCTTTTTCAAAGCACTGCTGCATGACGCGATCGCGCAGTTCGGCGTCCGGCGCGCGGCTGCCGTCGCTCTTTTCGAAGTCGACGCCGATCATCAAGCCCAGGCCGCGCACGTCGCCGATGACCGCGTGGCGGCCTTTGAGCGCGGTGAGCTGCTCTTTCAGAACCGCGCCGACGCGCGCGGCGTTTTCCACCAGCCCCTGTTCGAGCAGCTCGATGGTCGCCAGCGCCGCCGCGCATGCCACCGGATTGCCGCCGAACGTGCTGCCGTGCGCGGCGCGAGACCAGGTGCTGATCTCCGCGCGCGCGATCATGGCGCCGAGCGGCATGCCGCTGGCGATGCCTTTGGCGGCGCAGAGAATATCCGGCTCGATGCTCCAGTGCTCGCAGGCGAACATCTTGCCGGTGCGGCCAAAACCGGACTGAATTTCGTCCGCCACCAAGAGCATGCCGTGCTTGCGGCAAAGCTCCTGGAGCGTCGGCAAGAAATCCGGCGGCGGGACGATGTAACCGCCTTCGCCTTGGATGGGCTCGACGAAGATCGCCGCCACCTCTTCCGGGCGCACTTCATGGCGAAAAATCGTTTTCTCCAATACGCTCACACAGTCCGTCCCGCCGTAAGGCAAATGATGCACGCCGGGAATCAGCGGACCGAAATAGGCGCGATGCGAGGCACGGCTGGCGGTCAACGACAACGCACCGAGCGTGCGGCCGTGAAAGGCGCCGTGGAAAGCGATGAGATGCTGGCGCTTCGTATGGTGGCGCGCCAGTTTGATCGCCGCCTCGACGGTTTCAGTGCCCGAGTTGGTGAAAAACACCTTCTTCGGACCGGCCCCGGGCGTCACTTGGGTCAATTTCTCCGCCAGCTCCACCATCGGTTCGTAGTAATAATCGCTGCCGCAGATGTGGAGAAATTTTTTGGCTTGGGCTTCGATCGCCGCGACCACCCGCGGATGGGAATGGCCGGTGCTCGCGACCGCGATGCCGGCCATGAAATCGAGGAACAAGTTGCCGTCCACGTCCTCGACGACCATACCCTGTGCCTGCTTGACCACCAGCGGATAGACGCGCCCGTACGCCGGCGCGGTCACCCGATGATCGCGCTCGACGATCGCCTTTGCTTTCGGACCCGGCAGCGCGGTTTTGATGTGGGGTGCCTTCATCCGTTTTCCGTTTCTACTTGCTAGTTGCTGGTTCTAGTCCGCGAACTGGGAACTAGAAACTACTCTGCGTTATCGATCTGTGCCTTCTGCAACTTGCCGGAGTAGTCCACGTAGATCGACTTCCACTCGGTAAAAATGTCGTAGACCGTGGTACCGGCTTCGCGGTGACCGTTGCCGGTGTCTTTGACCCCGCCGAAAGGCAGATGAACTTCCGCGCCGATGGTCGGGCCGTTGACGTAGGTGATGCCCGCTTCGATGTCGCGCATGGCGCGAAACGCGCGCGTCACATCCTGCGTGTAGATCGAGCTCGAAAGTCCATAGGCCGTGTTGTTCAACACGTCGATCGCTTCTTCGAAGCTTTCGACTTCGATGACCGACAGCACCGGCCCGAAAATTTCCTCCTGGGCGATGCGCATGCCGGGTTTCACCTCGTCGAAGATTGTCGGCTCGAAGAAATAACCATCCTTACAGCCCGGCGCATCTGCGACCGAACCGCCGGTGAGCAGGCGCGCGCCCTCGCTTTTGCCGATCTCGATGTAGCTTTGAACTTTTTCCCGCGCCGCCTGGCTGATCAGCGGCCCGACGTCGACGCCCTCGTCCAGGCCGTCGCCGATCTTGAGCTTCTCCGCGCGCGCGACCAGCATGTCGGTGAGCGTTTTTCGCACCCGTCGATGCGCGATCAACCGGCTGGTCGCCGTGCAGCGCTGGCCGGTGGTGCCGAAGGCGCCCCACAAAGCGCCCTCCGCGGCCAACGGCAGATCGGCGTCTTCCATCACGATCTGGGCGTTCTTGCCGCCGAGCTCGAGGGAAACGCGCTTGAGGTTTTGCCCGCAGACCGAAGCGATCTCCCGGCCGACCGCCGCCGAGCCGGTGAACGAAACCAGTTGGACCTGGGGATGGCGCACCAGCGCGGCGCCGACTTCTTCGCCGCGGCCGTGCACCAGGTTGACCACGCCCGGCGGCACGCCGGCTTCGATCAAGATTTCCACCAGCCGCACGGCGGTGAGCGGCGTGTCCTCGGCCGGCTTGAGCACGACCGCGTTGCCGCAGAGCAGCGCCGGAAACATTTTCCACGTCGGAATCGCCATGGGAAAATTCCACGGCGTGATGAGCGCGCAAACGCCCACCGGCATGCGCACGGACATGGCGAATTTATTCGGCAGCTCCGCCGGCGTCGTTTCGCCGAACAGCCGGCGCCCCTCGCCGGCGACGCAGAACGCGGTGTCGATCCCTTCCTGAACGTCGCCGCGGGTTTCTTTGAGCACCTTGCCCATCTCGCGCGTCATGCCGCGGGCGATCTCTTCCTTGTGCTTGCGCAAGAGCTCGCCGGCGCGGTAAAGCATTTCGCCGCGCTTCGGCGCCGGCACCAGACGCCAAGATGCAAACGCCTTGCGCGCCGCTTGCACCGCCGCGTCCACGTCTTCCGGCCCGGACGCGGGAAACAAACCGACCAGATCATTATGGTTGGCGGGATTGCGGTTCTCGAAAGTCTTTCCCGATTTCGCCGCGCGCCAGTTTCCCTCGATATAATTTTTGAACTGATCCGCCATGATCGCTCACCTCGATTTTTACCGTGGCCCAGTCGAGCCGCGCAGACGGAATTATTCTAATGGCCGAGGCGTGCGAACACAATCATGTTACTTGGCGCGATAGCCGGTTGCTTGAAAGAAAATACGTGCTAGTCGTAGGCGTTAATTGATTTTCTACATTCGATCGGCTAGCGTCGGGCGACTTTGCGCCCGTTCAGCCCCCTCGAATGGCAGTTAAAACCCAGCGCAATCCAAAAGGAGAAAACCATGAGACCGATTGTTTGGGCATTAGCCGCGATTTTAAGCTTCGGCGGCGCCGCCCGCGCCGCCAGCGTCGAAGAGTTTTACAAAGGCAAGAACGTGAGAATCGTCGTCGGATTTTCCGCCGGTGGCGGCTTCGATACCTACGCCCGCGCGCTCGCGCGCCACATGGGCAAGCACATTCCCGGGTTCACCCACCGTCGTAGTCGAAAACATGACCGGCGCGGGCAGCCTGATCGCCGCCAATCATGTTTTCAAAGTCGCCAAACCCGACGGCCTGACCATTGGCCATTTCATCGGCGGCTTGTTTTTGGGCCAGGTTCTCGGCCAGCCCGGCATCGAGTTCGATGCCCGCAAGTTTGAATTTATCGGCGCGCCGATCAGCGATCACGTCGTCTGCGCCATGACCAAGGCGAGCGGCATCACCAGCATGGATCGATGGATGGCGTCGAAGACTCCGGTCAAAATGGGCGGCATCGCCCCCGGCACTTCGACCCCCGACAACGCCACGCGCATTTTGAAGGCGGCGCTCGGCTTGCCGATCCAACTGGTCACCGGCTACAAAGGCACCGCGGAAGTGCGCTTGGCCGCGGAGGGCGGCGAGGTGGCCGGCGGCTGCTGGGGCTGGGACTCGGTCAGCGTGACCTGGCGCAAGGCGCTCGACAGCGGCGAAGCCGTGGTCGTGCTCCAGGCCAACCGCAAAACCCATCCTGAACTGGCCAACGTTCCGCAAGCGATCAAATTCGCCAAGACCGAAGAGGGCCGCAAGATGATCGACGTCGGCATCCACGGCGACAGCGACATCGTGCGCACCTACACCCTGCCGCCCGGCACGCCGAAGGATCGCGTGCAGGCGCTGCGCGCCGCATTCGCCGCCACGCTCAAGGATCCGGAATTTGTCGCCGACGCGAAAAAGTCCCGGCTCAACATCGGGCCGATCCCGGTCGAGGACATCGAGAAAGACATCGCCGGTCTGTTCAAGCTCGATCCCGCCCTGGTCGGCAAGCTCAAAGATGTTCTTTACAACTAGGGGAATCGCTGATATTTAGCCGCGATCGTTGTCCGGCCTGGGCTGGAGGTTTTGCGTCGTCATGGACATGTTGAATGCGCTCGTCTCGGGCTTCCTGCAGTGCTTTAACTTCTCGACGTTCAATTTGATGCTGATCGGTATCGCGATCGGCTTCGTCGTCGGAATCCTGCCCGGGCTCGGCGGTCCAACCGCGATGGCGCTCATGCTGCCTTTCGTGTTCAAGATGAACGCCGTCGAAGCCTTCGCTTTTCTGCTCGGCATGACCGCGGTCACCTCCACCACCGGCGACATCACTTCGGTTCTCTTTGGCGTCCCCGGCGAACCCACTACGGCGTCGACCATTGTCGACGGTCATGCCATGGCGCGCAACGGCGAAGCCGGCCGCGCGCTCGGCGCCGTGTTGATGAGTTCGCTCGTCGGCGCCGTGTTTGCCGGCATCGCCCTCGGCGCGGCCGTACCGATCATTCGGCCGCTCGTGCTTTCGTTCGGCTCGCCGGAATTTTTCATGCTGGCGATTCTCGGCATAAGCTTCGTCGCCGCTCTGAGCGGCGAAGACGTTCTCAAAGGCATCGTTGCCGGCGGTATCGGCCTCATGCTTGCCACTATCGGCTTGGATCCCATCTCGGGCATCCAGCGCTATACTTTCGGCCAACTCTTTCTTTGGGACGGCGTCGGTCTCGTGCCCATCACCATCGGCTTTTACGCCATTCCGGAAACCATCGAGCTTGCGGTGCTTGGCACCAGCATCGCCAAACAGGAAGTCGGCGAACTGGGTGGTGTGATGCAAGGGGTCAAGGACACGTTTCGCCACTGGTGGCTGGTGATTCGCTGCAGCGCGCTCGGTTGCTTTACGGCGATCATCCCGGGCATGGGCGCCGCCACGACCCAGTGGCTGGCCTACGCCCACGCGGTGCAAAGCTCGCCCGACAAAGAGCGTTTCGGCAAAGGCGATGTTCGAGGCGTCTTGGGTCCGGGCGCGGCAAACAACTCCACTTTGGGCGGCAGCTTGATCACGACCATAGCGTTCGGTGTACCGGCGAGCGTCGTGATGGCGATCCTGCTCGGCGCCTTCATCATTCAGGGCATAGTTCCGGGCCCCGACATGTTGCTGCCACCGCCCAAGGGCAAACTCGATCTTACCTATTCATTCGTCTGGGTGATCATCCTTTCCAACATGATCACCGTCGCCATCTGCTTCCTGTTTTTGAAGCCGCTGGCGAAAGTCACCCAGGTTCGCGGCAGCATTATCATCCCGCTGATCTTGGTTCTGATCTATCTGGGCGCATTTGCCGAGAAAAACGCCTTCGCGGACATGATCGTCGTGCTTTTCTTCGGCGCGCTCGGCTGGGTCATGGAAAAAATGGAGTGGCCGCGCCCGCCGGTTCTGCTCGGATTGGTGTTGGGCCCGCTGGCAGAAAACCGGTTGTTTCTCTCCACCGACAATTACGGCTTGGCTTGGACCGGCAGGCCGGGCGTACTCGCGATATTCGTGTTGACGTTAGCTGGTATTTTTTACCCGCTATACAAAAGCCGCCGGGACGCTCGCAAAAAAGCGGCAGCGGATACATCAATACAACCAGGCGAAGAAGTACACAGTCACCGCACTCTACATTTCGGCGCGGCGGCGCTGTTTACCCTTACGGTGATCGTCGTGCTCTCGGTCGCGCTCTGGCAGAGCCGCAACTTCGGATACCGCGCAGGACTCTTTCCATGGGTTATCGGCATACCCACTTTGATTTTAGCCTTCTTGCAACTTGGACGGGATCTGGCCGGCAAGAAAACAGCCGAAGCGGCTGGATCTCACGCCGACTTGGATACTCGAGTGGTCGTGCGGCGAACGATCGCGATCCTTCTGTGGACCGTCGGCTGCTTTGTTGCGATTTGGCTGTTGGGATTCCCTTACGCTGTGCCGTTAGTCATCTTGCTCTATCTCAAGGTCGCCGGCGGCGAGAATTGGAAGATCACCGCGATAGTGACATTTTTCGCCTGGTTGTTCTTCTGGGGATTGTTCGAGAAAATATTGAACGTGCCCTTCCCGGAAGGCTTATTGATCGAACTGATCAAGGGTCCGGAGTAGTCGGCTCGGGCCAAACGCCGAACGGCATCCAAGTATGAAGGCCACAGAGAGCTTCTCCGTGGCCTTTCTTCTTCGCGCTGAGATCGGATTTTTTTGCGCGCAAAATCTGCCGGCGAGAATTACTCCACGCGGCCCTGAAGCCCGCGCCAAACTTTTTCCGGAGTGAGCGGTAAATCGTAGAGTCTAAGCCCCGTCGCCCGGTAGACGCGCGTTGGCAATGGCGGCCGCGACGGGCAACAAGCCTCCTTCGCCGGTGCCCTTGGCGCCGAACGGGTCCGGGACCGTTTTGGCTTTCGACTAAAATCGTCTCGAAAGCTTTTGGCAAGTGGTGGAAACTTGGCACCCGGTAATCGACTAGATTCGGGTTGAGCAACTGGCCGTCTTTGTAAACCATCTCTTCGAGCAGGCTGTGGCCGATGGCGTTCATCACGCCGCCCTCGTCCTGGCCTTCGCAAAGCACCGGATGGATCGCCTTGCCGACATCGGCGAGGGAAACATACTTAAGCAGTTTAATTTCACCGGTGTCGCAATCCACTTCGACTTCCGCGCCACCCCAACTGATCTCCCAAAAATTTGTCGGCGAGCCGAGCGCCGCCTTCGGGCTTTTGATCGATTGGTACGCGCCCCGCCCGATCATCTCGCCCGATTTCGACAAGAACACCTTCTGCATCAATTCGACGAAAGGCAAACTGCGGCTCCGGTTCTCGACGATCTTTCCGCCGGCCAAGGACAACTGAGCCGGTTTGGTCTTGAGGACGCGCGCCGCGTGGCGCAGCAGTTGGCGCTTTAAATCCTGCGCCGCGCGCTGAACGGCCAACCCCATGACGACCGTGGAGCTGCTCGCATTGGTGTTGACGTCGTACGGCGTCACGTCGGTATCGAGCTGCGCCACCGTGACCGCGTCGTAGGGAATACCCAACTCCTCGGCGACGACCTGGCTGAGCGCCGTGCGCGCGCCCTGACCCACTTCCACCGTGCCGGTAAGCAATATCACGCTGCCGTCGGCGTTCATTTTGACCGCGGCGGAGGAAACTTTGTAGGTGCCGCCGCCGTCCTTCATGCACACCGCCAGCCCTCTGCCCAACGCCTTGCCCGGACCGGGCGCTTTTTTCTTCGCGCTCCAGCCGATCTCTTCGGCGGCCTGCAGCAAACCGGCCTTGAGATCGCAATCCACCGGCGTATCGCCGGGCGTGTAGAGCTCGCCTTTCTTGAGCAGATTCTTCAGACGCAACTGCAACGGATCGACGCCGAGCTTGGCGGCGATGATATCCATCTGCGATTCGTACGCCCAGGTCACCTGCAAGGTGCCGAAACCGCGGTAGGCTCCCGCCGGCACCGTGTTGGTATAAACCGTATAGGCGTCCGTTTTCATGTGCGGCAAGCGATAGGGGCCAAAGCAACGGTAGCCGGCCTTCTGCGTCACGCGCGGCCCGGCGTCGGCGTAGGCTCCGGTTTCCATGTGAATCAGACACTGGCGCGCGACCAGCCTGCCGTCCTTCATCACACCGGTCTTGATCTGCACCCGCGCCGGATGGCGCGTCACGGTGCGAAAACTCTCCTCGATGGTGTGCGCCAGGCGCACCGGCCGCTGCGCTTTCCACGACAGCGCCGCGGCCAGCGGTTCGGTCTTGACCGCCAGCTTGCCGCCGTAGCCGCCGCCGACGTAGGGCACGATGACGCGCACCTTGTTGAGCGGCATGCGGAAGATCTCGGCGAGATGCTCGCGCAAAGTGAACGGTTCCTGGGTGCCGGCCCAGAGCGTGATGCGATCGCCTTCGACGTCGGCCACGGTGGCGTGCGGTTCCATCGAGAAATGCTGCACCCGCGGAAACGTGAACGTGTCTTCGAAAACATGATCGGCTTTCTTGAAGCCATCTTCGACGTCGCCTTTGGCGTAGCTGAAGCGGTAACACAGATTCGTGCCGCTGAATTCCTTCGGCGCCTCGTAGTGCTGACCCATCAGCTCGCCGCCGCTGGCCGCCGCTTCGTGCACCAGCGGGGCGCCGGGCGCCAGCGCTTCGTCGAGACTGGTCACGGCGCGGCAGATCCTCGTAATCGACCTCGATCAACGACAAGGCTTGCTCCGCGGTCGCCTCGTCCACCGCCGCCACCGCCGCGACCGGATCGCCGGCGTAGCGCACTTTGTCGACCGCGACGATGGTTTGATCTTTATAGGCGGCGCCGAACATGCCCAAGCGCCGCTGGTCGTCGCGCGTGATCACGGCGAAAACGCCGGGGAGCTTCTCCGCCGCGCTGGCGTCGACGCGGGCAAGGCGCGCGTGGGCGTAGGGGCTGCGCAAAATTTTCCCGTGGGCCATATTGGGCAGCTCTACGTCCACCGTGTAGAGCGCTTTGCCGGTCACTTTCTCCGCGCCGTCGGAGCGCGCCTCCGCTTTGCCGACGACTCGATACTCCGCTGATTTTCTTCATCCCTCAACCTCGATGACTGAAATTGTGGCGCACCCACTCGAGCGCTTCCTCCCGGCTGCGCAGCTCGCCGCCCAACTGCCGATCCTCCACCTGACGCAGGATTTCCGCGAACAGCGGCCCGGGCGCAAATCCCAAATCGATCAGATCGCCGCCGCGCAGCAAAGGCGCCGGGCGAATCTCTTCCTGTTCGAGCGCGGCCAGGCGCTCCATGCAAAACCGGTAATAACTGAGATCGCCGTTGGACGACAGCGCGTCGATGCGCGCCAGCTCGAGCAGCTCCTCGATGCCGTCCTCGCGGAGGAAACGCTTGAGCGTGCTCACGCGCATGTTCGGCGCCTGCACCAGGCGCAGGTGGTGGCGCACGAGATAGCTCACCCGCTCCCAGAGCGCGCGCCCGCGCTTGAGCCGTTTGAGAATCTCTTCGGCCATAGCGGCGCCCTTTTCGGTGTGGCCGTAAAAAGTCACGCGGTCGCCGTCACGCCGAAAACAGATCGGCTTGGCCACGTCGTGCAGCAGGCAGCCGTACGCCAGCGTCTCGGACGGCGCTTTGAGATGGCCGAGCAGCAGCATCGTGTGGGTGAAAACGTCGCCTTCGGGATGATAGTCGGGGCTCTGCCAGGTGCCCTTCAGCGCGTCGATCTCCGGCAGCAACACTTTCAGCAGCCCGCTTTGATCGAGCAGCTCGAAGCCGCGCCGCGCGCCGCCCTCGGTGAGAATCCGCGTGATCTCGTCGCCGATGCGCTCCCAGGCGATATCGGTGATCGCCGGCGCCAAGCTGTTGGATCGCCGCGAACGTCGCGTCTTCGATGACAAAGTCCAGGCTCGCCGCGAAACGCACGGCGCGGATCATGCGCAGCCGGTCTTCTTGGAAGCGCTGGACGGCGTCGCCGATAGCGCGAATCCGGCCTTGTTCGAGGTCGCGCCGGCCCTCCACCAGATCAATGACCCGATCGGCCACCGGGTCGTAAACCATGCCGTTGATCGTGAAGTCCCGGCGCCGCACGTCCTCCTCCAGGCTGCCGTAGCGCACCTGGCTCGGCCGGCGGCCGTCGAGGTAAGGTCCGTCGTCGCGAAAGCTTGCGACCTCGAAGGGCTGGCCGTCGATCAAAACGAGAATGACGCCGAACTGCGCGCCCACCGGAACGGTGTCGGGAAAAATCCGTTGAACGTCCTCGGGGCGCGCGCTGGTCGCGATATCGTAGTCCTGCGGCTCTTTGCCGAGCAGCATGTCGCGCACCGAGCCGCCGGCGAAATAGGCCTCATGGCCTTCGCGGCGAAGTCCCTGCACGATAAAAATAGCTTTCTCGCGCGCCGGCATCGGCGCGCCTGGGTTGGCGTTGGCTTCCACTGTCGATGAAAAAAAATCCGCGGTCGCTGTTCAGAGCGGAAAGGTCGTGCTCGCCGAAGGAATCAATTCCCGGACCTTGCCTTGCAGCTCCTGGAAGGTGAAAGGCTTGATGATGTAGCCGTTGCAGCCCGCCTCGAGGCAGTGTTTGAGGTCCGCGTCGCGGAACATCGCGGTCGCGGCCAAAATCGGGATATCCTTGATTTCCGCATGGGCGCGAATCTCGCGCGCCGCTTGCCAGCCGTCCATGCCCGGCATCATGATATCCATGATAATCAATTCGGGTTTCTCGCTCAGCGCCTTTTCCACTCCCTCATTGCCGCGCTTGGCGGTGATCGGTGTAAATCCCATGAGCTCGATCTGCCAGGTCAACAGCTCGCGCATGTCGCCGTGGTCTTCGATGATCAAAACTTTCTTCATGATCCGAGCCTGACTAAGCCTTTGGGGGAAACCGCGCGCCGCGAAACCGCATAAACTATGCCGTAGCGGGTCCGTAACTGTCAAGCCGCCGCTACGACGGCAAACGGGTCGGGGCCGCCGGCGCCGGGAACTTGTCTATTTTGTGGCGGTTTTCGTAGCGTTACCGACAACTACCGTGATCAGGTCGTCCGGTCGGAGATACTGCTTGGCCACGCGCGCGACGTCCTCGCGCGTGACTTTGCCGATGAGCCCGTTGTAGCGTTCGGGGTAATCCAGGCCGAGCTCGTAATATTCGACTTGCGCCAGAAAGCCGGCCACTTTCCGGTTGGTGTCAAAGCGCAGCGGGAAGCTGCCGATCAGATAGTCCTTGGCGTCGCTGAGCTCACGCTCCTCCACCGGCTGCTCGCGCATCCGGCGCATTTCGTCCTTGGCGATGCGGATCGCTTCCGCGGCGGTCTCGTTCTTGGTTTGCATCACGAACTGAAAAGAGCCGTGGCTTTTTTCGGCGGCGAAGTAGCTGTATACCGAATACGCCAGGCCGCGCTCGTTGCGGATCGAATCCATCGCCCGCGACGAAAAACCGCCGCCGCCGAGAATATAGTTCATCACCTGAATCGCGTAGTAATCCGGGTTGCCGCGCGCCACGCCGTTGTGGCCGAGCACGATGTTGGCCTGAGTAAGATCTTTTTTGACCTGCACAACCTGGGGCTGGCCGATCTGCGCCGGCGCCGCCGGCTTAGCGCCCGCCGCGCCCTTGCTCCAGCCTTTCATCGCCTTGCTCAGCGCCTCGGCAATTTCTTTTTCCGCCACGTCGCCGACCACGGCGATGATCGCGCGGTTGGGCCGATAATGGCGCGCGTAGAAATCTTGCAGCGCTTTTTGCTGCACGAGCTTGACGGTCGCCTCGGTGCCTTCGACCGGCCGGCCGTAGGGGCTCTTCGGAAACAGCGCCGCGGCGAACGCGGTTCCAGCCACGGCGCCGGGGTCTTCCTGGCGCGCTCGGATCGAGGCGATGACCGCCTGCTTTTGGCGGTCGATTTCCACCGGCGGAAAGCTCGCTTGGGTCAACACTTCGGCGAGCAGATCGAGACCCGCGGCGAGATCTTTTTTGAGAATCGTCATGCTCACCGTGGCCACATCTTCGCCGCAGCTCGCCGACAGGCTGGCGCCCATGAAATCGAGCGCCTCGCTGATTTGCACGGCGCTGCGCTTTTGTGTTCCCTGGGTCAGAAGCCGCGCGGTGAGATTGGCCAGACCGGCTTGCTCGGCCGGCTCATGACGCGAGCCGGATTCGATCAGCAGCTCGATCGACACCATCGGCAGCGCGCGCTGCTCCGAGGTGAGCAGCACCAGGCCGTTATTGAGAACCGTGCGTTTGGGCACCATGCCTCCCCAAGTCGTGAAAAGCGCCGACGGCCGAGACGAGCAGAACCGCGCACGCCCACGACAATTTTTTCAT
This sequence comes from uncultured delta proteobacterium, assembly GCA_963745035.1. Classification (GTDB taxonomy): domain Bacteria; phylum Desulfobacterota; class Binatia; order UBA9968; family UBA9968; genus DP-20. The sequence continues at coordinate 79,888 of CAVUVW010000017.1, forward strand.
TGGGATTTTTCTTTGGTCGGAATCAGCGTGCCGACGGTGCGCCGGTCCGGGTTTAGATACTGGCCGGCGACCCGCCGAATATCTTCGCGCGTGACTTTCCTGATGCCATCGAGATAGGCGTCCATCTGGCGCCAGCCGCCCACCGCTTCATAGTAGCCGATCTTCATCGCCTGGCCGAAAATCGAATCCTGGGCGAAAACAAAGGCGGCCTCGACCTGGTTCTTGGCCTTTTGCAGCTCACGCTCGCTGATCAGTTCGGTCTTCACCTTCTCCAAATTGCGATTGATCTCCCGCTCCACCGCCGCCGCCTCGATGCCGGGAAGGAGCTGGGCGTACACCGATAAACCCGCCGGATCGATGGAAACGCCGCTGTAGTCCGCATCGACGCCGCGCACCAGGCGCTTCTGGTAGACGAGATCGTGATGGAGCCGGGAGCTTTTCCCCCCCGCCAGCACCACCGACAGAAGATCGAGCGCGAAGCTGTCCGGGTTCTCAAGATTGGGCGCATGGTAGAACGCCAGCACCAACGGCAGCTCGGCCTCTTTTTTGAGAATCACCCGCCGCTCGCCGCGCTGCTCCGGCTCTTCGGCGCTGACCTTGGGTGGCTCGGGGCCGCGCGGGATCTTGCCGAACGCGGTCTTGATTTTCTCGAGCGCTTGCTCAGTGGAGAAATCGCCGACCATGACGATATACGCGTTGTTCGGCGCGTAGTACAGTTTATAGAAGTCGACCAGGTCCTGGCGCTCTAAATTTTCGATATCCTGCATCCAGCCGACGATCGGCCGGCGATACGGGTGGATCGTGTAGGCGACCGCGCTCGCGACTTCACCGAGCGCCGCGGCCGGATTGTCCTCGGTACGCATGCGCCGCTCTTCCTGAATGACTTTCTTTTCCGGCTCGAAGTATTTTTCGCCGAGCAATGCATTGGCCATGCGGTCGGCTTCCAGATCGATCTCGATGCCGATCTTTTCCCGGCTCATGGTCGCGAAATACACGGTCACGTCCGACGACGTAAATGCGTTCGAGCGCCCGCCGTTTTTCGCGATGATGCGCGAGTACTCCTCCGGCCCCGTGTGCGGCGTTCCTTTGAACATCATGTGCTCGAGAAAATGGGCGAGGCCGCTCTTGCCGTCTTTTTCGTTGCGCGCGCCGACGCGGTACCAGACCTGAAATGTGACCGCCGGGCTCTTGTGATCTTCGAGCAACAGCACTTTGAGGCCGTTGTCGAGCACGAACTCCTGGACTTGAGCGGCATCGAGCGGGGTGGTGAGAGCGCCTAGCATAGCTGTCAACAGCGCGACGAGACCAAACCGAAATCGCGGCATGATGATTCAAGGTAAAGCATGCGACCCCAAAGTCAAGGTAATGCTCGGTGAATCGACGGTGGCACGCTAGTACCGATTATTCATCGCCCGAGATACACTCAGAAGATTCTGTCGGCCGAGGTGTGACCCTGCAGGGGCAAAGGCACCGACGCCAAATGCTTCATGATCATGCAGGGTGCTTGGCACGATGATCAACCTTTCTCACCGGAGATCTCATGAATACTCGCTCGCTTGGCATTACAGAGGCACAGGCCCATTGCCTTTGCTCCGGAAGGGTTGTGCCTCGGCCGCACCGCATGTGAGTCAATCCGGGCTACTGCGCGGCGCGCGCCGGCCGGCGCGCGAGAAAAATCAACAGCGCGGCGATCAGATAGCTCGCCAGAAAAATCGCGAAGATCTCGCGATAGCCACCGAAGTGGTCGAAGGCGATGCCGGCGAACAAGGCGCCGAGACCGAGCCCGCCCTTATGAAAGGGGTCGAGGATGCTGCTGATCGCGCCGAACGAGCGGCGACCGAAATAGCGCGCGATCAGAACCTGGGTGAGCACCGCGGCGCCGCGCGCGTTGGTGCCGAAGAGCAGCGCGAAGAGATACGCCGCCGCGGTTGAGCGCGCCTGCATCAGCAGGGCCACCGAAGCGGCAGCGACCAGCAGCGTGATCACGCTCAGCCGGCGCGGGTGAACGCGCTCGGCGAGGGCGCCCCAGACACCGTTGCCGAACGCGCCGGCGAGCGCCATCACGCTCACCACGCCGGCGGCGAGCGCCGGCGCGAGCGCGCCGTCGGTCAGATATGCGGCCAGATGAAATGCCACACCGCCGGTGCCGATGGACGACAGAAAAGCGCTCGCGACGAGAAGCCAAAGCGTGGCGGTTCGCAGCGCTTCGGCGCGCCGCCAACTGTATTCGAGCGCGACTTCGTGCGCGCCCGCGCCGCTGCGTTCGACGATCGAAGAGGACGACGCAATGCGCTCGGCGCCGTCGGGCAGCAGGCCGAGATCTTCGGGCTGGCGGCGCAGAAAAATCAAGCCGGGAATCACCACCAGCACCCAGAGCGCGATGCCGAGGGCGAAAAACGCGCTGCGCCAGCCGTAGTGCGTGACGAAGAATTGATAGACGAGCGACAGCGCCGCAGAGCCGAGCGGCGTGGCCATCGCGACCAGCCCCATCACGCGCGGCCGCTTGAGGTAAAACCAGTTGGCGACGGCGGTGAACGCCACCATGCCGCAGAGCAAGAATTCCGTGAGTGCGCGTGCCGGAACGAAGGTCGCGTAGAATTGCCAGGGCTCGGTGCTGAGACTCACGCCGATCGCGAGCAGTCCGACCAGAGCTCCACCGGCCGGCAAAAGCATACGCGGGCCGAGTCGGTCGGCGAGCGGACCGAAGATCGGCGAAAGCGCACCGCCGAGCAGCGCGCCCAAGGTGATCGCTGCGGCGGTGAGCGAGCGCGTCCAGCCGAGATCGTCGCTGATCGGCTTCAGCACCACGGCCATAGTGATGTTGCTCACGCCGGCGGCGAGGACGCCTGACAGTGCGACGATGACGACGATCACCCAGCCGTAAAAAAACGGCAGGGTCACCCGTGGTCGTCCTCAATCATGGTCGAAGAGATGGTTTTTTTGATTGTACAATCAGGCGGCATCGACACGGAACTCGTTCGGCGATGGGCATCGTATAACCGCTCGACGAGCGCCTTGCAATGACAAGCCGCCGATGCGGGGCGTTTTCGCTCCCCTCGTTTGACTCCCCCACCACGCCACCATACTATGATTGCCATCGGGAGGAATTCATGGCCGACGTTACCGACATGCGCGGATATATCGAGTTGCTCGAAGAAATGGGCGAGCTGCGCCGCATCGACGGCGCCGACTTGAAGACCGAAGTGGGCGCGCTCACCGAGCTTGCGGCCGACAAAGAAGGGCCCGCGCTGCTGTTTGATAATTTCAAGGATTATCCGGCCGGCTTTCGGATTATTTCCAACGTCTTCCGCACCTGCAAGCGCACCGGCCCGGCGATGGGCATCAACGAGGAGAACGGCATCGACTATCTCTACGCCTGGCGCAAAAAGCTCGCCGCGTACAAGCCGGTGCCGGTGGACCAGTTGGAAGGTGGCCCGATCCTCGAAAACCAGATGGCCGGAAAGGACGTCGATCTCTACAAATTTCCCGTGCCCAACTGGCACGACTTGGACGGCGGCCCGTACATCGGCACTGGCTGCGGCATCATCACCAAAGATCCGGAAACCGGCAAGATCAACATCGGCACCTACCGCGTCATGGTGCAGGACAAAAATCATGTCTCAGTGAAGATGAACATGGGCAAGCACGGCCGGCTCGCCTTCGAGCGCGCGCGCGACGCCGGCAAGCCGCTCGCCGCAGCGATCACCTTGTGCCAGGGGCCGGCGATTTTTCTTGCCGGCGCAAATGCCGCTGCCGCCCGACGTAAACGAATTCGAATTCGCCGGCTATCTGCAGGGCGCCCCGGTGCCGGTAGTGCGCGGCGCGGCAACCGGTCTCCCTTTGCCGGCCAACGCCGAGATCGTCCTCGAAGGCGAGATCCTGCCGATGAAGGACGAGGAAATGCCCAGGGAAGGTCCTTTCGGCGAGTGGCCGGGCTACTTCACCGAAGCCAACGTCGGCGAGACCCCCGTGATGGAAGTGAAGCGCGTGTATTACCGCAACGATCCGATCCTGCTCGGCGCGCCGCCGCTCAAGCCGCCGTCGAGTTATCTGCCGATTCCGCTCGGCGCCGCGACTCTATGGGAACAGCTCGAAAAGGCCGGCATCCCCGAAGTCAAAGGCGTATGGGGCTTTGTCTACGGCGGCCAGCCCGGACCGTTTACCGTGGTCTCGATCAAGCAGCGCTACGCCGGGCATTCGAAACAGGCCCTGCTCGTCGCCGCCGGCGCGCGCGCCGGCGCCTACGGCGGCAAGTTCGTCGTGGTCGTCGACGACGATATCGACATCACCAATCCCGCCGACGTAATCTGGGCCATCGCCACTCGTTGTCACGTGCGCGAAGACCTCGACATCGTCAAAGGTGTCTGGGCCTCGGTGTGCGAGCCGGCGCTGCCGCCCGAAGAGCGCTCGCCGCGCGGCTACACTACCGATCGGGTCCTGATCGACGCTTGCCGGCCGTTCAAGTGGATGGATCAATTTCCCGCGGTCAACGCGTTCACCAAAGAATACAAGGAGCGGATTGCCGAGAAGTTCAAAATGTAGCCATGGCGCTGCACGTTCCGGGCCGCTATGATTTCGCCCGCGCCGACGTCAAACGGTTAATGTTCGGTCTTCACGGACGAAACTGAGGTGATCCGATGGGCACGATCGAAGCATTAAGTTTGGCCATGGGCACGGCTTGGACGTCGGGCATCAACCTGTACGCCACCGTCGCGGCCTTGGGCATCGCCAACCGGATGGAGATGATCCATCTGCCGCAGAATCTCGAAGTGCTGTCCCATCCCGGCGTGATCGCCATCGCCTGCGTCATGTATTTGATCGAGTTCTTCGCCGACAAAGTGCCCTACGTCGACAACGGTTGGGACGCGCTTCATACTTTCATTCGCGTGCCGGCCGGAGCGATCCTGGCAGCGCAGTCGCTGGGCGATCTCAATCCGGCAATGGAGTTGATGGCGCTGCTCGCCGGCGGTTCGGTTTCGCTGGTAGCGCACGGCACCAAAGCGACGGCGCGCCTGGCGATCAATGCGAGCCCCGAGCCTTTCAGCAACTGGGCGGCGAGCGTAACCGAAGATGTCGCCGTGTTCGGCAGCATCTGGCTCATGTTTAATCATCCGATCATGATGTTGATCCTGGTGTTGACTTTCCTCGCGCTCGTATCGTCTGGCTGGCGCCCAAGATCTATCGACTCGCCAAGCGCGGCTTTCAGGCGCTCCGCGACAAAATGCGCGGCGGCAGGCCCGATCAACCGGCGCCGAGCGGATCCATCGACCCAGCCCACCTAGCGGTAACTGCAAATCTCATGGCGCAATCATCCGATAGCGGGCCAAGCTCGCGCCGCCCGCACCCCTCTGACCCTCGACGGCTCGTTTATTCTGCACCAGATGTTTCGCGTGCGCTGGACGGCGTGGCGCGCGCTCGGGATCACCGGATAAAAAACATATTTTGACGCGATGCGGTGGCGACGTTCGGCGCCATGGAGCAAAACAGGCAGGAGCCCACCGGTTTGTTTTCCATGCTCGGGCACAAAGGCGATCTGATGCTCGTCCATTTTCGCAACACCCTCGACGAGCTCAATCAAGCGGAATTGACCGTCGCGCAGCTCGCGAAATTAACGAATACATCGAGCCGACGACTTCCTATCTCTCGGTGGTCGAGCTCGGGCTTTACGAAGCTTCGGTAAAACTCTACGCCGAACTGGCGGCACGAGCGATCTCAGCCCGGCACCGCGGAATGGAACCGGGAAATCGAAGCCGAGCTCGCCAAGCAGCGCCAGGCCGCCGCGCCGCGCCTGTGGCCGGAAATTCCCCAACGGCGCTATCTTTGTTTCTATCCGATGAACAAGTTTCGCGGCGAAACGAAGAACTGGTACAGCGAGCCGATGGAGCGAGCGCCAGCGCATGATGCGCGAGCACGGCATGATCGGGCGCCACTACGCCGGCAGAGTCACGCAAATCATTTCCGGCTCCATCGGCTTCGATGATTGGGAATGGGGCGTCGACCTTTTCGCCGACGATCCGCTGGTATTTAAAAAACTCGTCTACGAAATGCGCTTCGATCGAAGCCAGCGCGGTCTACGGTCTGTTCGGCGCCTTTTTCGTCGGTCTCCGTTTTCCCGCCGTCCGGCTCGAAAGTCTGTTCGAAGGCAAGACTCCAAGCTTTACCTGACGCTCGGCTCGACTCATCGCGATTGCGACTCGGCGAAAAATTTTGCAGCGGAGGAAACATGCGACTGAAAGACAAAGTGACGATCATCACCGGCGCCGCGCACGGCATCGGCAAAGCCTATGCGCGGCGCTTCGCCGAAGAAGGCGCGCACGTCGTCATCGCCGATATCGACGCCGCGAGGCGGTGAAGCGACCGCCAAGGCGATCGCCGATAGCGGCGGCTCCGCCTGGGCGCGCGCCACCGACGTGCGCCGCTTTGCGCAACGTCGAGGGTCTCATGCAGGAGACGGTCGCGAAATTCGGCCGCATCGACGTGCTGCTCAACAACGCGGCGATTTACGTCACGCAAAAACTCTGGAAGGGTCCGGTAGAGGATCTGGCGCTCGAAGAATGGGACCGCGTCATCGAAGTCAACTTGAAAGGCGTCTTTCTTTGCAGCAAAGCGGTGATTCCGATCATGAAGCAGCAAAAGAGCGGCAAGATCATCAACATCGCCTCGGGAACTTTCTTCAGCGGCTCCGGCAATATGCCGCACTACACCACCGCCAAAGGCGGCGTGGTCGCGCTCACCCGCGTCATGGCGCGCCAGTTGGGCGAGTGGGGCATCAACGTCAATTGCATGACCCCGGGCTCGACCATGAGCGAAGAATCCGTGTCCGATGAAGTGCTCAAACGCCGCGAAGGCAGTATCGACAAGCGCGCCTTCCGCCGCATCGAAACGCCGGCGGATATCGTCGGCACCGCGCTATTCCTCGCAAGTTCCGACAGCGACTTCATTACCGGCCAGCTTCTCGTCGTCGAAGGCGGCGGGGTGATGCATTAGGGCTACTTGGCTGGGGATATCCGCGCGGGCGCGCCGCATCAGAACCGCGCAGGACCTCAGGCGCAATTGTGAAAATGAAAAGCTTACGTCGAGGTGGGCGTCACGCCATAGACGTGCCCGCAGGCGCTGCAGAAGATAATGTTGAAAGGCGCCAAAACAAACTGTTTGCCGCGTGCGGTGCTCGAACCGGCTTTGCGTGAGACAATGCGGTCGGTGCCCACCACGGAGCAAGAGGGGCATTTCGGCTCCGGCTCGACTTTGTGCTTAAAATCCTGGGTGAAGTGAAAGCCGTTGCCGGGATCGGAATTGGCTTTGGGATCCTCTTCTTCTTCCGCAGTACTCTGTTCTCTTTGGGGTTCGCCTTCGGCAGGGCGGGTTACCTGATCGTAGTTCGCGCGGCGGTTTAAATCGGAAAGAATCTCATAGGCGTCCAGAACTTGCTTGAACTTGCCCGCGGCTTCGTCGTTTCCGGGGTTGCGGTCTGGGTGATAGCGAAAAACCGCCTTGCGATACGCCCGTTTGATTTCTTCCGGGCTCGCGCTGCGCTTTACTCCCAAGACGGAATAGTAGTCGTGCGTCTCTTCCACTATTCGAGACTCTCCACCGCTCGATCATTCCCGCAGCCGAAAATCGGAAAACCCTTGGATTGTTGAAGAGACTTGCAGGCGCTATCGAGAGCGCCGGCCTCCCGTGCCGGTCAGTTTGCCGCGTTGCTTGTACATCTGCACGCACATATCGTAGATCGCCGCGCCCGCTCGATCATCGACGACCAAGTCGCCGTCGCGCGTTATATACTCGACGACAAACAAGGTGTCTTTCGCCTTGCTGTTGATTATTGGTAAGGCGGACAAAGCGCGCCTCATTCCTGTCCAAATAGGCGCCGATGGTGCGAAAAATCTGCGCTTGATTGATAAACTCCTGGCCTCGCACGATCTCACCCCGGCGGTTTTCACCGCTGCGGTCCAATTCCTCGATGTCTTCGAAAGTGTATTCGATCGACACGGGCGTGGGCGATGGCGGCGCCTGATAGCCACCGTCGACTAGGAAAGTTCTTTTCTGAGCGCGAATATCGAACGACTTCAATCCTCTTCGCTCGAGATCCTGCCCGATGCACCGCAACGCGGTTGCATAGCTCACCTGGAGCATTTTGGAGAATTCGGCGAATGGAGGTTTTTGACGGCGCATTTGCGTAATTTGTAACGTAAATGGTACGGGCAGTAGCCCAAAAAATCAACTTAAAAAATGGGCTACGAGGCGAGCGAAGTCCGCTTCATGAGCGTCACGCATCGCGCGCCGGGCGGGGAAGATTTTTGCAGGAGTTCTTTGGCTTTATTCGGGAAGCGCTGGCAGCGGATCCATGACGCCGATCATGCTGTCGCGGGTGACGAGCTTGGCCAAATCCGCCTCGCTCCATCCTTCAGTCCCCTTCGGCCGCAGCGGCAAGACGATGTACCGGATATCGGCGGTGCTGTCGTGAACCCGCACTTCCACGTCGTCCGGTAGATCCAGCCCGAACTCGCTCATGACGCCGCGCGGATCGATCACCGAGCGCTGGCGGTAGTTGAAGCTTTTGTACCAGTCAGGCGGCCTGCCCAAGATCGGCCGGGGATAACAGGAGCAGAGCGTGCAGACCACCATGTGGCGCACCCGTTCGGTATTTTCCAGAACGACAAATTCATTGAGTGCCGTGGCATCAATGCCGATTTCGGCGCAGGCCGCTTTCGGATCGGCGATGAAGCGCGCCTTGAAAGCCGGATCGACCCAGGCGCGGGCGACCAGCTTGGCGCCGTTGGCCGGCGAGCGCGCCTCCTGATACTCGATCTGGCATTGGATATCTTTCTCCGAGATCACGCCTTTCTCGACCAGCAGATCGCGAATGGCATAGATCCGTCGAGCATAATGGCTTAGCTCATGTTTCGGATGATCGTGGCCGTGCTCATCGCCTGCGCTGCTCACCTGCGGCTCCCCCTGCCTATTGCGACTGGATCCAGCCAGTGCTCATAGATATCGACCAGGAGTTTGTCGGACTTGCTGGCCCTATCCCATAGATCACTCTGGTTGAAGGCAACCAGATAGAGGACTTTTTTTGGCAGGCCGTCCTACCAAACGCCAGCGACTCAGGATTGAGAAACTCCCCGTAGACACGCTCGATCCAGCCGGTCTTGCCGCGCACATACCAAGGCGTTCGCAGGTGGCCGGGTCGATCTTCGAACCGCACTTTGACCGGATCGCCAGGTTTGAACCTACCGACGGAAGCGTTCATGGCTCGCCCCACTTAGAATCGAACTCCGCGAGCTTGCGATCGATCTCTTCCCTCGTGAGAATATTTTTCTCGATTAGAATCGCTTCCATGCTGGCGATCCATCGCTCGTAATAATTCATGTCGCGATAGGCGGCGGAATCCATCTCCTCACGGGCGCGGCGCATCTCGTCCGTGCGCTTGACTCCCCTGGCTCCCAGCGCCTGATTGACCGCATCGGCAAGAATCTCCCAGTCGGAAAGCTCGTGCTGACTTTGATCGATCGGTCCCGCGCCCGGAAGACCGCCGATATCATGATGTCCACGCGGCATAGTATCTCCCTGTTTAGCCTTTGAGACGATTAGCCAGCGCGCTGTGCTCTTCTCGTAGGCCCGCCGGCAAATGGTCGCCGAAGGTGTCGAAGAAATCGCTCTGGCTCTTCAGATTATTTTTCCAGCCCTCGCGGTCGACCCTGACGAGCTGATCGACATCCGCTTTGGATACGTCGAGCCCTTCGCCGGTCAAGCTCGCGGGCTCGGGCACGTAGCCGATCGGCGTCTCATCGGCCTGGCCGCCGCCCTTCGACCGCTCGATGACCCAGCGCAGCACGCGTAGATTCTCGCCGAAGCCCGGCCAGAGAAACCGCCCGCGCTCGCTGCGCTGGAACCAATTGATGCGAAAAATTTTTGGCGGATTCGCCACTTGCTTCCCCATGGACAGCCAGTGGCTCCAGTAATCGCCCATGTTGTAGCCGCAGAACGGCAGCATCGCCATCGGATCGCGCCGCACCACGCCCACTCGCGCCGGTCGCCGCGGCGGTGGTCTCGGACGCCAACGTCGCGCCCAGAAAACGTGCCGTGCTGCCAGTTGAACGATTGATAGACGAGCGGCACCAGCTTTTGCGCGACGCGCGCCGAAAAGGATGGCGCTGATAGGCACCCCTTCGGGCTTTTCCCATTCCGGTGAATAGGTCGGACTCTGCTTGATCGAGACCGTGAAGCGCGCATTGGGATGGGCCGCCGGAGTGTCCGCCTTCCGGATCCCAAGGCTTGCCGCGCCAATCTTGCGCGTTGTCGGGCACCGGGTCGTCGTGGCCTTCCCACCAGACCGTGCCGTCATCGCGCAGCGCCACGTTGGTGAAGATCGTGTCCCTTTTCACCGTTTGCACGCCGTTCGGGTTGGTGTTCGAGCCGGTTCCCGGCGCCACGCCGAAGAAACCCGCTTCCGGATTGATCGCCCAGAGACGGCCATCGGCGCCGACGCGCAGCCACGAGATATCGTCGCCCACGGTGTGAATCTTCCAACCCTTCATGCTCGGCGGCGGCACCAGCATCGCCATGTTGGTTTTGCCGCAGGCGCTCGGAAACGCGCCGCAGATATACGTGATCTCGCCGTCCGGGCTTTCCACGCCGACGATCAGCATATGTTCGGCGAGCCAGCCTTCCTGTTGGCCGAGCTTGCTGGCGATGCGCAGCGCGAGACATTTTTTTGCCAGCAGTGCATTGCCGCCATAGCCCGAGCCGACGCTCCAGATCGTGTTGTCTTGCGGATAATGACAGATAAATCGCCGCTCGATGTCGAGGTCGGCTTTGGAATGAAGGCAGCGGGTGAAGTCGTCGGAATCGCCGAGGTGATCCAGCGCGATCTTGCCCATGCGCGTCATGATGCGCATGTTGAGCACGACGTAGACGCTGTCCGTAACCTGCACGCCGACCTTGCTGAAGCGCGAGCCCGCGGGTCCCATGAGAAAGGGAATCACGTAGAGCGTGCGCCCGCGCATCGAGCCGGCGTAGATTTTCGCAAGCTTGTCGTAGGACTCGGCGGGCGCCATCCAATTATTGTTGGGGCCCGCTTCCTCCTGCGACTCGGTACAAACGAAAGTAAGATTCTCGGTGCGCGCCACGTCGTTGAGCGCGCTGCGATGCAGATAACAACCGGGCAGCTCCTTTTGATTGAGCGGAATGAGATCGCCGCACTGGACCGCGATCTGGGTCAAACGCGCTTTTTCATCCTCCGAGCCGTCGCACCAAAACACCTCGTCGGGCTGGCAAAGGGCGTCCATTTCCTTCACCCATTTTTGAATATGCGAATTTGCCGGAATCGTGCCTGTCGATTGGCTCATGAATTCAACAATACCTTTCTGCATAGCATGAAACCCTGTCGAGCATTAACAACGCACCAGGCGCTCAATAGTCCGGTTTCATTATCTAATGCAATGACCGCGAAGTCAATCCAGCGTTCTGGAATACCCGGTAGAGCCGCCAGCGCCCGCCGGGCGCTTCCTCCGTCCACTTGGCGAGCGCGGCGAGTTCACCCCGCGGATCGAGAATGCTTACCATGCTTTCGCAGGTCGCGCGGCTTGCCGATTTGCGCCAGTAACTCCTGCTGGCCAAGACGCAACCGCGACAGTACGCGACTTTGCCAGGTGACCGCGGGCAAATGACGACAGCGCGGCGCGCAGCGACAGCAGCGGCGCCGCCCCGACCGCGCAGCGGCGCTCGAGCTCTTCGAGGCTGAGCGCGTCTTCAATCGACAGATGATCGCAGGCCGTCCGGCGCAGCGTTTTCAGGTGCGCGCCGCAGCCGAGTTCTTGCCCCATATCCGCCGCCAGAGTGCGGACGTAAGTGCCGCGCGAACAGGTCGTCTGAAATTCAAGCTCTTGAGCGCTCGAGCGGCGCCAGTGGAGCGCATTGATCCTGATCCGGCGCGGCTCGCGCGGGACTTCCTTCCCCTGGCGCGCCAGGCGATACAGGCGAACGCCGTCTTTCTTCAGCGCCGAGAACATCGGCGGCACCTGCGCCAGCTCACCGGTAAACTTGCGCTCTAACTCGCGCAATTGCGCCGCGCCCAACGGCGGCACCGGCCGTTCCCTGATGACTTTCCCGGTCGCGTCCTGCGTGTCGGTATCGACCCCCAGCGCAATCACGCCGCGATAACTTTTTACCCCGCCGAGAAAAATATCGGCGATCTTGGTGCCTTCGTTAACGCCGATCAACAGCAGGCCCGATGCGAAAGGATCGAGGGTGCCGAGATGGCCGACCTTTTTCGCGCCCAGGAGACTCTTGACCCGGTGCACGACCTGGGCCGACGACGGCCCTTCGGGCTTGTCGATGAGGAGAATGCCGCTTCGCGTCATGGCCATGGAATTTTGCGGGGCGATTCAGGAGATGAAATCGGAAAGAAAACCCTCGATCTTGCGCTTTAGTTCCTTGACTTTGTCGAGCAGCGCGTCGATCCGCCGGGCTTCCTCTTCGCTGTCGTCGTAGAGAAATTCGATCGCCGGCACGAACCGAAGATCGAGCTTCTTGCCGAGCTCGCGCGCGAATAAATCCGCCGGCGCTTTTGAGCCCGGCCAACGCCTCTTGCCGATCTCCACTGCCACCCAAGAAACTAAAGAACACCTTGGCGTGCCGGAGATCCTTGCTCACTTTGACGCCGGTCAGATTGAGCCACTGCAAGCGCGGATCATGGATCTCGCGGCGCAAGAGCTCCGCGATCACTTCAAGCAATCGGTCGCCGACGCGATCTGAGCGTTGATAGTCCATTGAATGAAGCGATCAAAACCGCGCCTTTTGCCGGCGGCGCGCTCAACAGTGGAAGCACTCGACTTCCGCGGCGCCGAGCTTCGCCAAGCCGAGGTTGTCGACAAAATCGACGATGCGTGCGCAGCGTCGCTTCCACCACCGTCTGACTGGTTCCCGCGGCGGCAAATCCCAGCACCGCGCTCTGCCAAAGCTCCTGATCGCCGCACTCGGTGACCGAGACGTTGAATTCGATTGCCGACCCGCGCCTGGATGCTCTTCACCACTCCGCGTTTACCCTTGAGGGAGTGGTTTTCAGGAATCGCCAACTTGAGCTTGAGGATCCCCACAACCATGGGAGACGGCGTAGAAAACCGCCAGCGTGCTAGACGCCGCTCACGCGCGGAGCTTCGCGTCCGGGCTGAGGCGGAGTAATGCGGCGGATCACGGGAATGCGCTCGTACGCTTCGATCACGTCGCCTTGCTTGATGTCCTGAAATCCTTCCAAAGAAAGGCCGCATTCATAGCCGGCGGCGACCTCGCGCACGTCGTCTTTGAAGCGCTTGAGGCTCGCGAGCTTGCCTTCGAAGACCACCACCTGGTCGCGCAGCAGACGCACCAGATTGCCGCGCGCGATCTTTCCTTCGTTGACGTAGCAGCCCGCGATCGTGCCGACGCCGGCGATGTTGAAGGTCTGGCGAACTTCCACACGGGCCTGAGATCTGCTCGCGGAAAGTCGGCTCCAGCATGCCTTCCATCGCGGCGCGGACATCCGCCACGGCTTCGTAGATGATCGTGTAAAGACGCACATCGACGCCTTCTCGCGCCGCCAGCGCCGCGCCTTTGGATTCCGGCCGCACGTTGAAGCCGATAACGATCGCGTTGGACGCGGTCGCCAGCAAAATATCGCTTTCGGTGATCCCGCCTACCGAGCCGTGGATCACCTTGAGCTTGACTTCGTCCGTGGACATGCGGCTGAGCGCTTCGGTCAGCGCTTCGACCGAGCCTTGCACGTCGGCTTTGAGCACGACCCGAAGCTCTTTCACGTCGCCCGTTTTGATCTGATCGTAGAGCTCTTCCAAGGAGACTTTGCTCGATTTCACCAGCTCCGCTTCTCGTTGCTTGCTCCGGCGGTACTCCGCAACCTGACGCGCCTTGGATTCATCGGCGACGGCGACAAAAGAATCGCCCGCCTGCGGCACGCCTTGAAGGCCGAGAATCTCCACCGGAAAGGCGGGCGGCGCGGCTTCGACTTTGCCGCCGCGATCATCGATCATCGCGCGCACTTTGCCGTAATACACACCGCAGACGAAGGCGTCGCCGACGCGCAGCGTGCCTTCCTGCACCAGCACGGTCGCCACCGGCCCCCGGCCGCGATCCAATTTCGCTTCGACGATGGTGCCGCGGGCGAGCTTTTCCGGATTGGCCGTGAGCTCCAAAATATCGGACTGCAAAAGCAGCATTTCCAACAGGTGCGGAATGCCTTCGTGGGTCTTGGCCGATACCGGCGCGAATACTGCGTCACCGCCCCAATCTTCTGCGACCAGACCGTATTGCGAAAGTCCTCTTTTTACCTTTTCCATATCGGCGTCGGGCCGGTCGATCTTATTGATCGCGACGATGATCGGCACCTCAGCGGCACGGGCGTGATTAATCGCTTCGACGGTCTGCGGCATGACGCCGTCATCGGCGGCCACCACCAGCACGACGATATCGGTCACCTTGGCGCCGCGCGCGCGCATCGCCGTGAACGCCTCGTGCCCCGGCGTATCCAAAAACGTCACGCTGCGGCCGTCGACTTGCACATGATACGCGCCGATGTGCTGGGTAATGCCGCCGTGCTCCTGGGCGGTCACGTTGGTGCTGCGGATCGCGTCGAGCAGCGAAGTCTTGCCGTGGTCGACATGGCCCATGATCGTCACCACCGGCGGGCGCGGCGCCAGCGAGGTCTCCTGGTCTTCGATCTGGTGCTCGAGCTCGAGGGCGCTGTCGACGTCGAAAGCGACGTTTTCCACCTGATGATCGAACTCCGACGCGATCAAAGTCGCGGTATCGACATCGAGCACCTGATTGATCGTCGCCATCATCCCCATGCCCATCAATTTTTTGATGACCTCACCGGCTTTGACGCCCATTTCCCGCGACAGATCGCCGACGGTAATGACCTCGGATATCCTGACGACCCGCTTGCTCGCCTTGGGAATCGTGATCTCGGTTCTGCGCAGCTCTTTGCCCGGGAGCGCTCGTTTTTTGCGCAGAATGCGGCCGCCGCCGCGTAGCTCTTTTTCCCGCGTCTCGAGCACGTCCTGCTTCTTGACGACTCGCTTCTTATGGCGCCCGGCCTTCGGCTTGTCGTCGGTGGGGGCAGCCGGCGCGCCGTCGGCGGCGCGCTGGCCCTCGCCCGCGCGAGTGCCAGGTCCGGCGGGCGCGCCCACGGGTTTGCGCAGCATCGGCGTCGGCGCCGGCTCCAAGCGCATGGTTTGCTTTAAGTCGATGCGGCCAAGAATGCGCGCTCCGCGCGGCGCCTCAGGCGCCGCCGGCGCGGGCGGCGCTTTTGCCGATGCCGGCGTTTGCGGCTCCGCGGGCACGGGCGCCGTAGATGAAGCCGGTTCGGCTGTGCCAGTCTCGAATGACGCCTCTGACTGCGATGCTTCCGCCGCCTCGTCCCACTCGCTCGGCGCTTCAATCTCCGGCACGATCTCCGAAGAAATGTCCTCAGCGGGCAACGCGGCGGATTGTACCTGCGGTGGCTCCGGCGCCGCCGCTTCGCTGGTCATACCAGGCATTTCGACCGGCGCAACTTCGGTGCGATTGACGCGGCGGCGAATGACGTTGGTGCGCACGCGCCGCTCGATCACGGTTTCGCGCGCTTCGGCGCCCCCGTCGCCCTCGTCCTCGCTTTTGACGACGCGGTCCGCGACGATTTTTTCCTCGCCGACGTGAATTTGCGGCTTTTCCTGCGCTGCCAGAGCCGCGCGCACGCGCACCACCTCGTCGTCCTCCAGCGCGCTCTGGGCCTTTCGCCCGCGCAGCCCCAACCGATCGAGCTGGACGATGAGATCTTTGGTTTCGATCCCCAGTTCTTTGGCTAAAAGGTGGACTCTCGTCTTACCCATCTGCGCTTACTCCCGATCCCGATTTTCGAGTTCTTTGATTAAGTTTTCCTTCATGGCCCGAGTGACTTCTACGTGAAACGCCCGGTATTGCGATTTTCGTCCGACAAACAACCGGCGGCATTCGGAACTCCGATGCAGATAACCGCCTCGCCCCCGCATCCCGTCCACTGCCAATCGGCCCTGATCGACGGCCAAGCGGATCAAGCGCGCTTGATCATCGCGGCCGCCGCAACCCATGCAGGTTCGCTGCGGCCGGTGTCCTCTGCAAGCCATGCCCTTACTCCGGCGGCGACTCTTGCTCGGCCGCGCTGGGCTTGGGCGTCAGCCGCGGCTTGGGCGGCGGCCGCGGCGATTTGAGCCGCCTCCGCTTCGCGCGCGCGCTTCTCGGCGACGTATTGTTTCGCAGACGCGTGCAAGGCCTCGGCCTTCTCCTTACTGATGCCCTCGACGTCGAGAATCTCCTCCAGAGCGCTGTCCGCGACATCTTCGGCCGACTTAAACCCCGACTGATAGAGCAGCTCCGTGGCAAAATCGCCGACGCCCGGAATGGAGTTGATCGACTGGCGCGCCCGGCGGGTCTCTTCCTCGGCCTCGGCCTCGCTGCGCACGTCGATCCGCCAATTGGTCAGCCGGGAGGCGAGCCGGACGTTCTGTCCCTTCTTGCCGATCGCGAGCGAAAGCTGATCGTCGGGCACGATGACTTCCATGGTATGGTCGTCGTCGTCGATGATAATTTTCGAAACCTTGGCCGGCGCCAGGGCGCGGCAAACGTATTCCGCCTGATCGGGAATCCAGTGCACGATGTCGATCTTCTCGCCGCGCAGCTCCTGAACCACCGATTGCACGCGCGTGCCTTTCATGCCGACGCAAGCGCCAACCGGATCCACGTCGGAATCGTGGGACACCACCGCGATCTTGGCCCGCCCGCCCGGCTCGCGCGCCGCGCCCTTGACTTCGACGATCCCTTCATAGATTTCCGGAACCTCCTGGGCGAAGAGTTGAATCAACATGCTCGGATGGGTGCGCGACAGAACGATCTGCGGCCCGCGGCTGGTGATCTCGACGCTGACGATATAGGCGCGAATGCGGTCGCCCTGGCGATAACGCTCCCGCGGCACCTGCTCCTTTTCCGGGAAGAATCGCATCCGTGCGGCCGAGATTCACGATGATGTTGCGCTTCTCGAAGCGTTGCACGATGCCGTTCACGAGCTGGCCTTCGCGCCCCTTGAATTCGTTGTAGATGATTTCGCGCTCGGCGTCGCGCAGGCGCTGCACGATGTTTTGCTTGGCCGCCTGCGCGGCGATCCTGCCGAACAGGCTCGAATCGAGCTTGCAGAGCAGCTCGTCGCCCATCTGGGCGTCGGGGTCGAGGGTGTCGCGCGCCTCCTCCAGAGTAATCTCGGTCGCGTTGTCTTGAACCGCTTCGACGACGGTCTTGGCCTCGAACAGCTCGACCTCGCCGATCTCTGGATTGAATTGCGCCTCGATCTTGCGCTGGTGGCCGAATTTCTTTTTCGCCGCCGAGATCATGGCGTTTTCCAAGGCGCTGATGAGAATCGTCTTGTCGATGCCCTTTTCCTTGCTGACCTGCTCGATCACTCTATTTAGATCCTGCTGCATATTCCGCGCTCCAGTCGTGCTCGTAATTCGATTTTTCGATCACCGCGAACGGAATCTCGAAACGGGTCCCGTCTTGATTCACCGCAATCTTGTCCGGCGAAACATCCAGCAGCGGCCCCAAAAACGATCGCCGGCCCTGGATCAGCTCCCGCGTGCGCACGCGCACTCGCTTG
The DNA here is from genome assembly GCA_963745035.1 of uncultured delta proteobacterium. Taxonomy (GTDB): domain Bacteria; phylum Desulfobacterota; class Binatia; order UBA9968; family UBA9968; genus DP-20. The sequence goes on from CAVUVW010000017.1 coordinate 97,544, forward strand.
CCGACAAACGGCTTGAAATGCTCCGGCAACTTGAGCGGCCGGTTGATGCCCGGCGAGGAGACTTCAAGGGTATAGGCCCCCTCCACCACATCATGCACGTCGAGGAGCGCGCTGAGCTCGCGGCTCACTTGGCTGAGCTCGTCCATGTTGGGCCCGCCGTCTTTGTCGAGGTAGAGCCGCAATACCCGGCCGCCCCGGCTGCCTTCGTGCCTGAGCTCGATGTCGATGATTTCCAATCCTAGCGTTTCCGCCAAAGGCGCGGCGAGTTCCCAAATGCGGGCGGTGGTCGCGTCCATGCTTACGCCCCTAGAAACAAAAAAAGCGGGCATAGCCCACTTTGAGTGCTAACTCCTAAAGTGTAAGAAAATTGATACCATAGAGAAGATCGCCAATGCAAGGCCCGGGGCCGCTCGCGCCGTTGAACGGCTTTCGGTATTTGCTATCATTCGGCTTTCTCACCGGCGCCGATCATGAAAAGTACCGTTCAAGCCAAACGCGGCTCGCCGCCGCAAATCTCCTGGGAACAGATCCTCGCCAACCTCGACGACGGCGTGATCGCGCTCGACGCGGGCGGCAAAGTGATTTTTTTCAACGAAGCTTCGGAGATCCTCACCGACATTTCGTCGGCCGCCGCGCTCGGACAAACGCTGGAAAAAATTTTCAAGCGCGAGCCTTGGCTGGTCGAGCTGATCAAGCCGAACTCATGCGCCGCGCCACAGGCGCGCCAGCGCCGAGGGGGATTTTATCAGCCGCTGGGGGAAAAAAATTCCCGTCGGTGCCACGGTCTCGCCGCTGCAGGATCGCCACGGCCATTTCGTCGGCACCGTCTTGCTGCTGCGCGATATCAAACGCCGCAAAGAACTGGAAGAAGATTTAAAGCGCGCTGATCGGCTGGCGCTCATGGGCACCCTCGCCGCCGGTTTGGCGCACGAAGTGCGCAACCCGCTCGGCGGCATCAAAGGCGCCGCCCAGCTACTACGCCGTTCGGTCGATGGTGATGTTTCGGTGCGCGAGTTCACCGACATCATGATTCGCGAGGTCGATCGGGTAAATCAGCTGATCGAGCAATTGCTCGACCTTTCCCGCCCGGCCGATCTCGAACTCACGCCCGTCAATATTCATGAGATCTTCGACGACGTATTGCTTTTGGAATCCCAGGCCGTCGGCGACAAAGAGCTTCAGGTGAAAAAGCGGTTCGACCCAAGCTTGCCGCCCATTCGCGGCGATCGGGCCCGCCTCACCCAGGTTTTTTTGAATCTGGTGAAAAACGCCTTTCAGGCGATGGAGCGGGGCGCCCTGGTCGTGACCACTCGGCTTGAGACCGATTACCACGTCCGCGGGCACGGCACCTCGCGCAATCGCTTCATCTGGGTCGATCTCGCCGACGAGGGCGCGGGCATCCGCGAAGCGGATCTGCCGCACATTTTCTCGCCGTTCTTTACCACCAAGAACAACGGCACCGGGCTCGGTCTGGCGACCTGCTATCGCATCATCAAAGAGCACGGCGGGACCATTCGGGTCGAAAGCACGGAGGGCGAAGGAAGCACTTTTCGCGTGTCCTTGGTGGTGGCGGACTGACGATGGATCAAGGAAAAATTCTGATCACCGAAGACGAAGAATCGCTCAGGTTCGTTCTGCAAAAGGCGCTGGAGGCGGAAGGCTACTGGGTGCAGGTCGCGGCCAACGGCGCCACCGCCCGGCGCTTGGTCCACGAGAGCCATTTCGACGTCTCGCTGATGGATATCAAGCTGCCTGATGTCGACGGCTTGCAGCTGCTGAAGGAAATCAAGGACGGCGGCGTCGACACCGCGATGATTCTCATGACGGCGCAAAACACCATGCGCAACGCCATCGGCGCCATGAAAAACGGCGCTTTCGACTATATCACCAAGCCTTTCGATCTGGACGAAGTCCTGGTGCTGGTGAAGCGCGCGATGGACAGCCGCAAACTCACCCGCGACTTTCGCGAGCTCAAGGAAGAAGTCAAGAAACGTTTCGAGCCCGGGGTCAACATCATCGGTACCAGCTCGAACATGCAGGCGGTCTACAAGACCATCGGCCAAGTCGTCGACACCGTGGCCACGATTTTGATTTTGGGCGAGAGCGGCACCGGCAAGGAGTTGGTCGCCAAGACCATCCACTACAACTCACCGCGCTGGAACCAGCCGTTCGTCGCCATCAACTGCGCCGCCATTCCGCGCGACTTGTTGGAAAGCGAGCTCTTCGGCCATGAAAAAGGCGCCTTCACCGGCGCCCTCGATCGGCGTCTGGGAAAATTCGAGCTGGCCGACCGCGGCACCTTGTTTCTCGACGAAGTCGGCGACATCCCGCTCGATCTCCAGACCAAGCTGTTGCGCGTGCTCCAGGACCACGAGTACAGTCGGGTCGGCGGGCGCGAAACTTTGAAGGCCGACGTGCGCATCCTGGCGGCCACCAACCAGGACCTCGACAAGTCGGTCAAGGAAAAACGCTTCCGCGAAGATCTCTATTTCCGGCTCAAGGTCATTCCCATCTATCTGCCGCCGCTGCGCGAGCGGCGCGGCGATATCGCGCTGTTGATCGGCTACTTCATCGACAAGATCAATCGCGAGATGGGACTGCAGATCTCCGGCGTTTCGCCCGAGGCGCAAAAAATTCTCGAGGAACATTCCTGGCCCGGCAACGTGCGCGAGCTGGAAAACACGCTGATCCGCGCCGCCGTGCTCTCTTCCGGGCCGATCCTGTTTCCCAAGGATTTCACCCTGCAGAGCAAGCCGGCGGCGACGACGCATGGAGGTCGATCAGCTTTCCTTGCAAGAGATCATCCGCCACAAACTCGAGGATTATTTCCGCCGCACCGAAGGCGTGGATGTCGACAACCTTTATGCGCTCGTGATCGAGCGCGTCGAACGCCCGCTGATCGAACTGACGCTTAAGAAAACCAAGGGCAATCAGATTCGCGCCGCGCAGATTCTCGGCATCAACCGCAACACCTTGCGCAAAAAAATCACCGATCTGCGCATCGAGCTAAAGAGGGAACCTTCCTGAACGTATATGCCGCTCGAAGTCGCGCCGCTCTACGCTATTCTCGACCCGGAACAAACCGCCGGCCGCAATCCAGGCCAAGTGCTCGGCGAACTGTTGGAGGGCGGCGTCCAGTGGCTGCAGCTCCGCGTCAAGTCGCTCGCGCCGGTGGAATTTTTTGAGCTCGCGCGCCGCGCCCGCTCGGAGACCCGCGCCCACGGCTGCGCCCTTATCATCAACGATCGGGTCGATATCGCGCTAGCCTGCGACGCCGACGGCGTCCATCTCGGCCAGGACGACTTGCCGCTCGCCGCCGGCAGAAAACTCATGGGCGGGAAGATCGTCGGCATCTCGACCCATGATCTGGAGCAGGCGCGCGCGGCGGAACGAGACGGCGCCGACTACATCGGCTTCGGCCCGATGTTCGGCACGTTCACGAAGAATACCGGTTACGACGCCCGCGGCGTGGAAATGCTCCGGCAAATTCGCGCCGGCGTAGATCTGCCGATCGTCGCCATCGGCGGCATCAACGAGCAGAACGTCGAGCGGGTTTGGCAGGCAGGCGCAAACTCCGCCGCGATCATCAGCGACATCCTGCGCGCCGAGAACATCGCCGCCAAGGTTGCGCGAATTTTACGGCGGGCCAGCGCGCAGCAGTGAATCTTCAACGGGATCACCATGAATGTATGCGGTTTTGCCCATGCACCGGAAGAGCGCTATTTTGAAGACTACATCCCCGGAGCGGTGCATGAATTCGGCGCCATCGCGGTCGATGAAGAAGAAGTCATCGAATTCGGCCGGCGTTTCGTGCCGCTCTCCTACCACGTCGACAAAGAAGCGGCAAAAAGCAGCATCTACGGCGGCGTGATCGCGAGCGGCTGGCACACCGCGGCGTTGATGATGCGGATCTATACCGAAAACTACCTTTCCAGAGTCGCCAATCTGGGCTCGCCGGGCGGCGACGAGCTGCGCTGGGACAAGCCGGTTTTTCCCGGCGATGAATTGTCCGTGCGCGCCACCGTCCTGGAGACCCGCCGCTCCGCATCCCGCCCCGATCGCGGCATCATCCGAACTTTTATTGAAGTGCTGAATCAGAAGCGCGAAGTGGTGATGAGCATGAAAATGGTCAACTTTGTGCGCTGTCGTGAGCTTCGTTAACCGCGGCTGCTAGTCAGGAACACAATCGGTATCTTCGGCAATTCGTCTTTCGATTCGGCAGAGTCAAAGAACGGTTGGAATGGTTGTTCGTCAGAAATTCTCCCGCACCCGCAAGTAACTGACAAACCTCGGCAAGCCGGTTTTTGTCAGGCCGCGATAGGTGTACGTGATCGTCGTTCCCACCGGCGGCGGATTCTTGCGGACTTCATCGGTAAACCCGGTGCCAATCAGGAACTCTTTGCCGTCGCTCGCGCGCACGCGCAGCGCGCCCATCATGCCCTGATACTTTCCTTTGCCGGGCACATGGTCGATCACCACCGCCTCGGTGTCCTGCTGCGGCTTTACTTTGATCAGCACGTCGCTCCGCCCGGTCACGTAGAGAGCGTCGGCCAGATGCAGCATGAGCCCTTCGCCGCCGCGCCGCACCACTTCGTCGAGCCTGCGCTTGAGCGCGGCGCGGTCGGCGACGCGAAACTGCTCCACCGCGACGAGCTGCGGCCACTGCGTCGTGGCGACGATTTCGCGAATGCGCCGGGCGCGTTCGGCGAACGTGCCGGAGGCATTCGGCAGCTCGAAAACCATATATTTGACTTGCCGCCATTCGTCGTCCACCGGCTCGGTTTTGCGCACGATGCCCGAGAGCGCGTCGAAGCGCCCGCGCGCCAGCCAAAGCTCGCCGTCCAGCGCCGGCGCCGGCAGCTTGGCGATGAACCACGCCGGCGCGCTGACCGGACGGCCGCTGCGAAAACGCAGCGCTTTACCGTCCCATATGGCGCGCGCCCCGTCGAACTTTTCGCTGATCAGATACTTGGCCGGATCGATGTTGCGGACCGAGCTCGTTGGCAAGCAGCAACGGCGGCGCCGGGACCGTCTCGCCCGCATCAGCAACACCTGCGCAGCATGATATGGCGACTAGAACAACAATTACGAATCTATGGAAGGAATTCAGCGGCAAGATCAGCCCGTGGCGTATGCGCATGTGCGGTTGAAATAGGTGCGGCGCTAAAATTACGATCCAACCAGCGCGGCGGTATGTTTATGCTTCATCGACATCGTCGAGACCGTAAGCGTCTCGTTCTGTATAGTTTTCAAAGCGGGTGTATTCGCCAAGGAACGTCAGAGTGATAGTGCCGGTAGGACCATTGCGCTGTTTCTCGATAATGACTTCGGCTTTGCCCTTCACATCATCGTTGTTTCTGTCATAAAGCTCTTCTCGGTAGATGAACATGATCACGTCGGCGTCTTGCTCGATAGCGCCTGATTCACGCAAGTCGGACATCTGCGGCCGCCTTCCGGTTCGATCCTCCACTTTGCGGTTAAGCTGCGATAGCGCGATCACGGGAACGTTCAACTCTTTCGCGAGCGCTTTCAGAGAGCGGGAAATTTCAGAAATTTCCTGCTCGCGATTGTTGGCACCACCCATGCCGCGCATGAGTTGCAGATAATCGACTACGATCAAGCCGACCTTTTTCGAGCGGTCGCGCAGCAGTCGGCGCGCCTTGGCGCGGAGTTCGAGCACGGAAATCGCCGGCGTGTCGTCGATATAAATCGGCGCTTCGTGCAATCGCCCCGCCGCTTTGGCGAGCTGCGGGAAATCGCGCTCGCCCAAGTAGCCGGATCGGACTTTAGAGCTGTTCACCCGCGCTTCCGAGCAGAGCATGCGCAACACCAACTGCTCTTTGGCCATTTCCAAAGAAAAGACCGCAGCGCCCACGCCGCCATATGCGGCATTGGCGGCGATGTTGAGAGCGAACGCGGTCTTCCCCATGCCCGGCCGGCCTGCGACGATGATGAGCTCGGCGGGTTGAAGCCCCGCGGTGATCTTGTCGAGATCTTCGTAACCGGTGGGCACTCCGGTGACCATCTCCTTTCGCTGATACAACTTGTCGATGGTTTTAAGCGTGTCGGTGATCATGTCGCCGACGGCGACGAACGACGCTTTGATTTTTTTCTCGGAAATGTCGAAGATGACCTTCTCGGCGGTATCGAGAAACTCCTCGACGTTGCCTTGTTCTTCGTAGCCGCGGGTGGCGATCTCGGTGGCGGTGCTGATCAGGCTGCGTAGGATAGCCTTCTCGCGCACGATGCGGGCGTAGTAAGCAATATTCGCGGCGGTCGGCACGAAGTCCGCCAAGGACGCGAGGTATGCCGTGCCGCCGACGGCTTCCAGCTCGTTGCGGCTCTTGAGAAACTCGCTCAAGGTGATCAGATCCACCGGTTCGCTGCGATCGGTGATGTCGATCATCGCGCGTAAAATCTTACGATGCGATTCCCGGTAAAAATCTTCAGGCCGAAGTAGCTCGAGCACCTGATTGATCGCCTCGTTCTCCAGCAAGATGCCGCCCAGCACCGAGGACTCGGCTTCGAGATTTTGCGGCGGCACTTTGCGAAGATTGTCGTCGAGAGCGGCCATCGTCTACTTCAACGGATTGGGTAAAGTGAAAGATACGTTCACAAAACTTCCATGAAAGATGTGAATCATCAGCTTCGCCCGGGCCGCTCAAAAAAGCAAGAAATTTTTTCGTCGAGTCGCAAAAAATTCTTTTGAAATATTTTTCCACAGTAACGAACAAGTTGACGAGCCGCTCGGCGCCGCGACGTGTGGGCAGCGCCTCATGAATTCCATTCACAACTTCTCCACAGGCTTGTTCACACACTAACGCGCCGATTGATTTCAGGCCGGCGATGCACGCGCCTTTCCACGGCAGCGACTCGTTTTGGCTTATTGGGCGGAAAAAGCCGATTGCCGGTGCACGCCGGAGAGAAACTCGATGCTAGGCTTTGAGATATTCGACTTTGACCGTGGTATGGATGCCGCCGCGCACGTTGAAGTCGCCGACGACGGTCATTTTGCGCGGCTGGCATGCTTGCACTAAGTCGTCGAGGATTTTGTTGATGACCGCTTCATGGAAGGCGCCTTCATTGCGATAGGACCAAATGTAGAGCTTCAGTGATTTTAACTCGACGCAAACCTTGTCGGGCACGTAGTTGATGCGAATCGTGGCGAAATCCGGCTGGCCGGTGCGCGGACATAGGCAGGTAAACTCCGGGCACTCCATGTTGATCTCGTAATCGCGCTCCGGGCGAGGGTTGGGAAAGGTCTCCAGCGCTTTGCTGGGCAAGGTCGCCATCGTCCGATCTTAGCGCGCCGCAAATGTATTTCCAAATCGCCAACTTACCTTGACTTGAAAATGGGCCGGTGATACCCAAAAGCAAATCTTCAGCGCCCGTTTCGAGTTTCCAGGAGGTTATGGTGAGCAAGCCTAAAGAACCCAAGGCCGGCGAAAAGCTAACGGAACAAGAGGCGAAAGCCTACGTCGACTATCTTTACTCGACGCTTTACAAGTACGCGCACGAGAAAATCTACAAGGGCGCCTTCATGACGCAGTTGCGTGACGGCAAACTGCCGCTGCCCGTGATGCGTCAGTTCTTCAAAAACTGGGGCCATTTCTCCTTGGAGGTGAACGCGCTCAACGCGGTTTCCTACTACACGCACCTGCCTTTTTTCGTGCGCAATTTCGACCTGCTCGGTCCGTTCTGCGCCAAGATCGCCGACGAGCTCATTTCTCCCCGGGCGCCGGGTCACGTATTGGTGCTGCTCCAGACCGCGGAAAAGATGGGCCTCAACAAAAAAGAGGTGTTGGAAGATCCCTATCTCCCGGCGGCCCGCGCAATCAACGATTATTGTCACAAGATTTTCATCGACGGCTCGATTGTCGAGCTATGGGGGCTGCACGTTTTCGAAGAGTCGCTCTCCATGTGGTCGGGACAGTGGTTCACTGCCCTCACCACGCATTACGGCTTCAGCAAACCGGACGCCATCTATTTTTCCACCCACGAAGAAGCGGACATGGATACCCACAAGCTCGGCGAGGACGGCGAGGAGGCCATGGGACACGGCGCCTTTAATCGCACAGTACTGACCCGCGCGCTCCAGGAAAGCGTCGAATTTCGCACCGGCTATTCGATCGAATACTGCGCAATGACGATGGTCGACCTACACGCTCAGATGAAACAGGCGGCGCTGGATAATCCCTATGGAACTTGACGGGGACGGCGCCGAATATCTTAACACTAGATGACTGACAACGAACTCGAACCTCTGCGCCCCATCCTCGCCGAGTTGGCGCCGCAGGGCCGCCCCGCGCTCTTGCCAGCCTTGCACGCCGCGCAGCGTTTTCATGGCTGGCTGTCCGAGCCGGTTGTGGCGGAAGTGGCCCGCGCATTGGGTGTCCCGCTGGCCGACGTGTATGGTGTTATCGAATTCTACGCCATGTTCTACCGGCACCCGGTGGGCCGGACTATGGTACGCGTCTGCAGCGCGCCGGTGTGCGCTGTGGCGGGAGCCGAGGCGGTGGCGGAGTCGCTATGCCGTCACTTGAAAGTCGCATCGGATCAAGTCACTGTGGACGGCGCGTTTACGGTCGAGCATGCGCCTTGCCTGGGCTTGTGCGACCGCACGCCCGCGCTGCTCGTCGGCGAAGTCGCTGTTGGCCATGCTGCGCCCGAGCAAGCGGCCGCGATCTGTGCGGTAAGCAGCGACGAGACAGTGAGCTTTGTCGGCGGCGACATCCGCATCCTCACGAGCAATTGCGGCCAAGGTCGGCCCACGTCCCTCGCCGACTATCAAGCAACCGGCGGTTATACCGGACTCAAAAAGGCTTTGACGATGACGCCGCAAGCTGTGCTCGGCGAAGTGAAGACCGCGGGACTGGTCGGCCGCGGCGGCGCGGCATTTCCCACCGGCATCAAGTGGGAAGGAGCGGCAAATGCGCCGGGCCAACCCAAGTATATCGTCTGCAACGCCGACGAGTCCGAGCCTGGAACCTTCAAAGACCGAATTCTCATGGAGGAGGATCCGCACCGAACTATTGAAGGCATGACCATCGCGGCTTATGCCGTAGGCGCGAGTCGAGGTTATATCTACATACGCGGAGAATACCCGTACGCCTTCAAAGTCATGACCGAAGCGGTAGCCGAAGCACGGCAGGCCGGCGCCATCGGTAAGAATATTTTCGGTTCTAAATTGGACTTCGACATTGAAATGCGCCTCGGCGCCGGCGCCTACATTTGCGGCGAGGAAACCGCGCTCCTCGAATCCATCGAAGGCAAGCGCGGCTTGCCGCGCATCAAGCCGCCCTTTCCGACTACTCACGGACTATTCGGCAAGCCCACGGTCATTAACAACGTGGAAACTTTCTGCAACATCCCGCTGATCGTCGAACGCGGCGCGACAGAGTATCGAAAACTGGGCACGGAAAAATCTCCCGGCCCGAAGCTCTTCTGCGTGTCCGGGAAGGTTCAGCGACCTGGCCTCTACGAAGTGCCGTTCGGTGTGACCTTGCGTCATTTGCTTTTCGATTTGGCGGGCGGGTTAAAGCCGGGGCGCAAGCTTCAAGCCGTGCTCATGGGCGGCGCCGCCGGCGCATTTGCCCTTGAGAAAGACCTGGACGTGATTCTTTCCTTCGAGAGCCTGAGCGCGGCGGGGTTGCCGCTCGGCTCCGGCGCAGTTATGCTTTTCGATGATAGCGCGGACATGCGCGACGTGCTGAAGCGACTAGCGCATTTCTTTGCCGACGAAAGCTGCGGCAAGTGTTATCCTTGCCAGCTCGGCGCGCGCCGGCAATATGAAATTCTCCAGCGCACCGCGGCCGGACATCCGCTCGCCGGCGACCGCGAACGGCTATCGGACGTGGGCGCGACGATGATCGATGCCTCGCTCTGCGGCTTGGGCCAGACGGCGGCCACGGCGGTCTTGAGCGCGATGAAACTCTGGCCAGAAATGTTCGATGCGCGGAAATAGGATTCAGCACACGGAGGAGTGATGGATTATTGGAGTAATGGAGTGATGCTTTCCGGACCCAACACTCCAGTACTCCATCACTCCAATACACGAAGAGCACGAAGTTCGGAGTTTTGATGATGCAAAACCTTCGTGCCCTTCGTGGTGAAATGATCCGGGTGCTTGACCTAGGTACCGCTTAATCGCAGGATTACTTATGCCCGATGTCACACTCACGATCGACGGTACTTCAGTCACCGTGCCCGCTGGGACAACGATCCTCAAGGCGGCGGAGCAGGTCGACCGGCATGTTCCAACCATTTGCTATCACGACCACTGCACGGCGAACGGCCTGTGCCGTATCTGCGTGGTCGAAGTTGACGGAGTAAGACCGCTCCTTCCGGCATGCCTGAGCCGTGTGAGCGATGGCATGAAAGTTTCCACGTCGAGCGCGCGCGCCGAGCGCAGCCGCCGGACGATTCTCGAGATGCTCGCCTCCGCCGTCGATCTCTCCGAATCACCCGAGATTCAAAAATTCATCGATGATTATCGCGCCGACCGCGCGCGCTTTCCGGAGGCGAAGCGGCGCGAGGCACCCGTTCTCGATGACAATCCGATGTATCTTCGCGATTATGACAAGTGCATCTTGTGCTGGCGCTGCGTTCAAGTCTGCGCCGAGGACGCACAGTTTACCTACGCGATCAATTTCAAGGGGCGCGGCTTCGACACCGGCATCGGCACCTTCTTCGACAAGCCCATGCCGGAAACGACCTGCGTGTTCTGCGGCCAATGCGTCGGCGTCTGCCCCACCGGAGCGCTCAAGCCCAAGCGCGAGGCGATGCTCGAGCAGGGCATTTCATTAGATGAAATCTTGCAAGCGAGCAGGGCCGGCAGGAAGCGCCGGAGAAAGTCACCATGATCACAGCCGATCGTGTCGTACCAACCACGTGTCCTTACTGCGGCGTTGGATGCAATCTCGAGCTGCACATCAAGGATGATTACATCTACAAAGTCACTTCGCCGTTTGACGCTACGGTCAATCACGGAAACCTGTGCGTCAAAGGACGCTTCGGCTACGACTTTATCTACAACAAGGACCGCGTAACGACGCCGCTCATTCGCAAAAAAGCGCAGGCACCCGGCGCGCGCACCCAGGCGTTCGAGCGCGATCAATGGCGCGAGGTCTCGTGGGACGAGGCCCTCGACTACACCGCCGACCGGATGGTGGAAATTTACCAGCGCGACGGCGCGGATGCGATGGCGGTTTATTGCTGCGCCAAGGCCACCAACGAGGATAATTATCTTTTACAAAAGCTTTTCCGCGCGCTGTTCCGCAGCAACAACATCGATCACTGCACGCGCTTGTGCCATGCCGGCTCGGTAGTCGCGCTGCAGATGGCCATCGGCTCATCGGCCATGAGCAACACTGCGGCCGAGGTAATTCACAGCGATGTATTCATCGTGACCGGTTCCAACACGGCGGAAACTCATCCCATCATCGCCCTACAAATGAAGGCCGCGGTCGCCAACCACGGCGCCAAGCTGATCGTTGTCGACCCCCGACGCGTGGAGATGGTCAACTGGGCTACGCTCTGGCTCCCCGAGAAGCCGGGGACCGATGTGCCGGTTTTCTCCGCTATGTCGCACGTCATTATCAAAGAAAAACTTTACAACCAGGAATTCATCGATAGGCGCACAGAGGGCTTCGATGAATTCGCCAAAACCATGGAGAAGTTCACTCCGGAATACGCCGAAGCGATTTCAGGCGTCGATCGCAACCTGATCGTTCAGGCGGCGCGGATGTATGCGGGGGCGAAGAACGCAGCCATCTACTGGGCGCTGGGCATACCCGAGCACTCGCACGGCACGGACAACGCCATGTCGCTGATCCATCTCGCGTTGCTCACCGGCCACATCGGCCGAAAAGGCACCGGGCTTAATCCCCTGCGCGGCCAAAACAACGTTCAGGGCGCGTCGGATTCCGGCGCCATGCCATGGCACTATCCCGGCTATCAACGCGTCGATGACGAAGCCTCCGCGCGCAAATTCGAGCAGGCATGGAATATCGAGCCTGGCGGACTTAACCTTAGACTGGGGCTGACGACGACCGAAATCATGAGCGAAGTCAGGCCGGGCGGCGTGCGCGCCCTGCACATCATGGGCGAAAATCCGATGATGTCCGAGCCCAATCTCAACCACACGCGCCACATGATGGAACAGTTGGAATTCCTAGTAGCGCAGGACTTGTTCATCAACGAATCCGGCGCCTACGCCGACGTCTTTTTGCCCGCGGCTTCCTGGGCGGAAAAGGAAGGCACGTTTACCAACACGGACCGGCGCGTGCAGCGCGTGCGTAAGGCGCTGGAGCCGCGCGGTCAGGCGCGCGCCGACTGGCAGATCGTCTGTGATCTTGCCGTGCGCATCGAAAAGAAGCTTGGCCGGCCGCAGACCGCCTTCTGGGCCTATCAGACTCCCGCTGAAGTGCTGGAGGAAATGGGTCGTGTAGTGCCCGAGTACACCGGTGTGAAATATCAACGCATCGAAAAAGAGGGCCTACAAACGCCGGTGTGGGATGACAACCATCCAGGCACACCCTATTTATTCGCCGAAACCTTCCCGCGCGGTCGGGGTAAATTCTATGATATCGACTACGTACCTTCCGTCGAAATGCCCGACGAGGAATATCCTTTCATCCTCACCACCGGACGCCTGCTCGAGCATTGGCACGGCGGCACGCTGACGCGCCATTCGAAACTCGACGATCTCTATCCACAGGCGCGCATTGAGATCAATCCTGCCGACGCCACGCGGCTCAAGATTGACGACGGACAGGCCGTGCGCGTCTCGTCACGCCGCGGCACGGTCGTCCTCCGTGCCTGGGTGACCCAACGAACCACCGTCGGAGTGGTGTTCATTCCCATGCATTTTGCCGAAGCCGCCGCCAATCTGCTCACCATCGACGCCCTGGACCCCTTGGCCAAAATCCCCGAATACAAGGCCTGCGCCGTGCGCATCGTGCCCGCAGGCAAGGAGGAACTGCCGCCGTTGGTCACGAGGGGGCGATACTGACGATCGAGCGTGCCGGAGAATAAATCTCGCTTCCGAGAGACTGGCCAGTACAACCTGACGGACCGCGTATTTTAGAAACTTCCTTTGCGCCATTTTCGAGCTGATTTATCCAGCTCATATCCTTAGCTGTCCCTCGCCTCCTTGACTCCGAAGTTCGCCCGACCCTAGTATTTCAGTAGTGTTGCGTACTCGTGGATCATGGACGAGCCTCAAACAATCGTTGACGCAACCGCTGTCATTTTGACGGGCGGTAAAAGCTCGCGCATGGGCCGGCCCAAGGCGCTGCTGCCGTTCGACGGCGAGCCGCTCATCGCGCACATCCTCCGCGGTCTCAAAAAGATGTTCGCCGAAGCCGTCGTCGTCGCTGCTCCCGAGCAGGAACTGCCGACCCTGCCGGCGCTCTTGGTGCGCGACGAGGTCGCCTATCAAGGTCCGGTAAGCGGCATTTACCACGGCTTGAAAGCTGCCGGCCATGACGTTTGTTTCATGACCTCCTGCGATGCACCCTTTCTCAATCTCGCTTTGATTTCCCATCTCGTATCGCAGATCTCCGGCTGGGACGTGGTCGTGCCGTTCTGGCAGGATCGCTTGCAACCTCTCCATGCGGTTTACCGGCGCGGTGTGGCGCCGCTTCTTAAAGAGCAACTCGAACGCGGCGAGCTGCGCCCGATTTTTCTTTACGATAAGGTGCGCACCCGCAAGATTCACGAAGACGAAATCCGCCGTCATGATCCAGAAGGCTTGAGCTTTCTCAACATGAACTCACCGGAGGAGTACGACGCTGCACTGAAACTTTGGAGCAGGAAAAATCGCGTCTCGGTCTCCGTCGAACTTTTCGGCGTGGCGCGCATGTTGGCCAAAACCCAATTCGTGCCTCTCGACCTGGTGCAGGGAGCGACACTCGCCCAGGTCTTTTCAGCGCTGGCGGACAAGTTCCCGGTGCTCGCTGGCCGGATCATCAGCTCCGACGGTCTGATCTCGGGCTACACATGCAACATCAACGGCTTGGATTTTGTGCGCACGCCGAGCGCCAAGGTAAACTCGGGAGACAAGATTTTCATTCTTTCCGCCGACGCGGGAGGCTGAGCCCATGCACGGCTTTCACGGACGTTTGCTTCATGTCGACTTGAGCACGGGAGAAAGCTTCTGGCGCGAGATCGAGGAGTCGCGTCTCCGCGCTTTCCTCGGCGGCATCGGGTTGGGCACAAGCCTGCTCTACGATTATGCGCCGCCGGGAGTCGATCCTTTCTCTCCCGCCAATCCTTTGATCTTCGCCAGCGCGCCCCTGGTCGGCACCGGCCTCACGACCACTGCAAAGTTTGCCGTGGTGACCAAATCTCCGCTCACCGGATTTATCGCCGACTCACTCTCCTCGAGTTACTTCGCGCTCGAGCTCAAACGAGTGGGCATCGACGCGCTCGTCATAACCGGCCGCGCCGCGGCGATGTCGTACATCTTCATTCACAATGAGAAAGTAGAAATCCACGGTGCCGAGCACCTGCGCGGCAAAAGTCCTCTCGAATGCGAATCTACCATTCGCACCGAAATCGACACTCCGACCGCGCGCATCGCCGCCATCGGCAAAGCCGGCGAAAATAAAGTCCGCTTCGCCACCATCAGCAACGAAGGGCGCCACGCCGGCCGCGGCGGCGTCGGCGCGGTGATGGGATCGAAGAATCTCAAAGCCAGTCGCCTTGCGCGGCGATCATGACCACCACCGTGGCCGATCCGACGGCTGTCGACGAGATCGCCGAGCGCATTGCGCGAGCGAAGCTTGGGTTCGCTCACCGACAAATATCGAAAGATCGGCACGGTGGCCAACTTGGCAGTTTTCAATCGCCTCGGCACTTTGCCCACGCGCAATTTTCAGCAATCGACTTTTGACACGCCGACGCCTTGAGCGGAGAGACCCTGACGGAAAATAATTTCAGCCGCCGGCATGGTTGCGCCGCCTGCACGATCCAATGTGAGCGCTATTTAAAGCCCTCAATGGCGAGGAGCAGCGGCTGGAATATGAAACTCTTTTCGCCCTGGGGCCGCTTTGCGGCATTGAGAATCCTGATGCGGTGCTGCAGCACCGCTCAACTCTGCGACCATTATGGCATGGACACGATCAGCGCCGGCGGCACCGTGGCGTGGGCGATGGAGTGCAGCGAGAGAGGATTGTTGCCGCAAACACAAAAGCTTGGCTTGAAGTTCGGACAAGCGGATGATCTTCTCGCGATCATTCCCGCGATCGCGGAGAGGCGCGGCGTGGGCGCGTTGTTGGCGGAAGGTTCGCGTCGGGCCGCCATTGGAGATCGGCGGAGCAGAGAATGCACTGGGCGATGCACGTAAAAGGATTGGAGCTGCCCGGCTATGAACCACGCAGCTTGAAAACCATGGCGCTCGGCTCTGGCGGTCAGCCCGCGCGGCGCCTGCCACAATCGCTCCGGCGCTTACGAAGCCGATTTTTCCGGCGAGGTCGATCGTCTTCGCAACGATTCCGGCAGAGGCGGTCTCGTCGCCGCATCCGAAGATTTCGCCGCTGTGCTCGACTCGCTCATCGTCTGTAAATTCCTGCGCAAGTGTTTCAGTGATTTTTATGCCGAGGCGCCGAGCTGTTTGAGCAAGGTTACTGGATGGGACTATTCGAGCGCCGAGCTGGAGCGCGTCGGCGAGCGCATTCACAATCTTAAAAAAACTTTTCAACATGCGCGAGGGTTGGCGCTGTGACGATGACTGGCTGCCGGAGCGGCTGCTCAGCGAAATCCTGCCCACCGGCGTCGCCCAGGGTGTTGGCTTAAGCGCCAACGAACTTCGCCAGATGATTGGCGGCTATTACCGAGCAAGAGGATGGAATGACAACGGATTTATTCCGGATGAAAAATTAAACGAACTGGGGATTTCGCTGTAATCAGCTTTTGGGTTTGGTCTTGAGCCCAATGCAAAATGAAAAGTGCAAAAGGCAAAATTGAGACCGAGAGCTGTCCGGGAGCCCCGTCCGATTATTTTTCATTTGTCAATTTGCACTTTGAATTTTGCATTTTTTTAACATCAAGGAGGAGCCATGCCCACCGATGAAACGCGACGCGTGCTGAAAGTGTTTGGCGTTGCCGTGACGGCCTTCGAGGATGCGGTCGATAAAGGTGCAGCGCCCGAAGAACTGCGAAAAGCGGAGGCCGAAGTGAAAACGCGCCTGGAGGAAATCACGATGCTGATCGAACAGCTGCGCGCCAAGAAAAAATAGTTACCGTTGCTTTTGCTGCTGGCTTTCATTTTCCCAATCCCCTTTCAACTCCGCGCCGGGGACGCCGCGAGCAGATCCGTCATCCGCTCAACCACCACCAGGACTGTTGAAGTATCAGTCAACCCCGATTCAAAATTTCCCTTGACAACGATTCCCACAGCCATAGTCCCCCGACCATTTCATTGCTGCATCGTTTTAAGCTTAGGCCGGCAAAATATTATCGCTCGTGAAATCATGTTACTAACCCGCGCCGGCCGACCTGGATATCTGCTGCCGATTTCGATAACGTTCCCATACCAATCATCATCAGGAAAAGGGATGAAGGAGCTGGAAGTCACGCTTGAGCAATTGGAGTCAGGTGTCGTCATCCACGTTGTCGGATCCGTGGATAGCACAACCGCTCCCTCTCTGCAGGAACCCGTGCTGCATGCCGCTGAAAACTCCAGCGGCGCGCTGCAACTCGATCTGAAGCAGGTCTCGTACCTAAGCAGCGCCGGCATGCGCGTCATGTTGCTGGCCGCCAAAGCACTGCAAAAACGCGGCGAACGCCTGCGCCTCTTAAATGTC
Organism: uncultured delta proteobacterium; assembly: GCA_963745035.1. Taxonomy (GTDB): domain Bacteria; phylum Desulfobacterota; class Binatia; order UBA9968; family UBA9968; genus DP-20. The sequence goes on from CAVUVW010000017.1 coordinate 114,352, forward strand.
CCGCCGCAAATCCAAAATGTCTTGAGTCTCGCGGGTTTTACATCTTTCATCGACGTGAGTTCGTAACTGGGTGCCATGGGCGACTCTAGCATTGAGATCAGGCCGAACATCTGGCAGCAAGTACCCGGCGCCGATTCGGTCGAGATTTTTCCGATCATCCCCAAGACCAACTGTATTTCCTCAAATTGCTTCATCTTTTCCGCCCGAGACGCGCTGGTTGTCGTCGATCCCGGCGCCAACCGGGAGCAAACGCGGCAGATAAGCCGAGTTCTAACCGATGCCCTGGCGCTAGCGCGGCGCCCCGTCCTCGTTTTCCTTACTCATTGCCATCAAGACCACTCACAGGAAGCGGGCGGTCTCGAACTTCCGATGGGAATAGAAATCAAGCGCTTCGCCCACCAGGCGGGAGTCGAAGCAATGAAAAACAGAGACCCCAACTTGACGGTTGCTTATCTTTACCTAGGCAACCCCGGCATATGCGTCGCGCCATTCGAGGGAATCTTATTTCACTCAAGCCCGGAGTCCGAGCCATCAGCACTCGAACTGGAAGACGATCGACGAATCGAACTACATACAGAGCCAATCGCAATGCCCGATGGCGCAACGCTGCAACGCCAATGGCTGTTTCTCGGTGACGGCAATCGGCTTGAGATCTATCATACCCCCGGGCATTCGCCTTGCAGCATATCGCTGCGAGTTGGATCGTTGCTTATTCTCGGGGATTTGCCCTTTGCCGGCAATCCCGGGGTGTGTGGACTCAACGGTTGGAACCACGCCGATCTATTGCAAAGCTTGCGCAGCGTGAATTGGCTTCTCGCAACATGCGAAATTGCAGTTTGCTGTCCCGGGCATGGTTACTGTATTTCGGCGCAAAGCATGCGGCAAAAGTTCCGGATGATGGAGGCCGAGGCCTCCAATCTGACCGATGTCCCGCTCTTGGACGCCGAACGCATCAGTGCTCTCAAGATCTACGTGGATGAACTGCTGGAAGAAACGACAGCCCTGTTGACAATCTTTTCCGGCCGCCTGTACACAATGTCCTACTATCTATCCTTGCTCGAAGAGGAGAGTGCCGCCGGACGGATTCTTGCGAGCTTGGATATGGACCGGATCGACGGCATCCTGTCCGACTTTCGCCGCATCGCGGAATCGTTCAACACGAGCGCCGTACCCGAATGGACCGTGGTGCTCAAGGGGGTGCAGGTCGCCAGGTCACTGAGACTGATTCTTTCCGAAGAGCATGTGCAGCAACTCCTGGACTTCCACCTCGTTGACCGAGCCCAGCGACGGCTCCTGGACTTCCTGAGCGTCGTGCACGGTCTACAATTTCTTCGGACGGAGCAGCCGAGAGCCGCAAACGCAGTGATCGCGGAGCTGCTGCAACGGACCAAGAAAGCTCCATCAGCGCAACCCCATGATCTAATGGAAGCGGTCGACGATGAACAAGCTTTTCTGCAGGCCCTCATGCGCCGGTTGGAAGCGCATTCGCCGCTGCGCGACGTCGATTTTGAATTCGTGCCCTCCGCGCAGGAAACGACCGCAAACATAGGGGCGGAGCGACTTGACGATATATTGACAAACCTGCTGGAAGGAATGGCCGGAACGGGCGCGAAGCACATCCGCATTGCGGCTCGCCTGGCGTCGGGTGACGTGGAAATTCGACTTTCAAGCCGGGAAGGGATTGATCCGGCTGCCTTCGGCAAGCGCCGACTCGACCTTTACAACAGAACGCTCGGGTGGCTCGGCGGGAGCCTCGAATGCAACCAAAATAATGACGGTGCCGAATTCGTCATGAGGCTTCCGGTGCTCCAGGCAATTTGATCCGCGCATGACCGACCATAGAATTCAGCACACCATTTTCTTGCTTCTGTTCTTGTTTCTTCCCGCGAGGCTGCTTGCCGAAGACATCGTAATCGGCATGTCGGCGGCATTTACCGGAACCTCGAAAAGCCTTGGCATCGAGCTTTACCGGGGTTCGATGGCCTACATTGAGCATGCCAATCGAACCGGAGGAGTTCACGGCCGGAAGATCGTTATCAAAGCCTACGACGATAGTTATAACCCCATTCCTGCGATTCAAAACACCATCAAACTCGTTGAGGAAGACAACGCATTTATTCTTTTTAATTATGTCGGCACTCCCACGGTGACCAGGGTCCTGCCCCTCCTCAAGAGCTATAACAATAAGTTCATCTACCTTTTTTCTCCGTTTACGGGGGCGCAACCCCTCAGGCAGCCTCCCTATGGTGAATATGTTTTTAATCTGCGGGCTTCGTACCAGGATGAGATCGAGGGATTGGTCAATAACTTTGTGTTGGCCGGGAGAAAGAGGATAGCGGTTTTCTATCAAGCCGACGCTTATGGAAGAGGCGGATGGGACGGAGTCAGAAAAGCGCTCGCGAAGAATTCGGGTCTGAAAATGGTCGGCGAGGCAACCTATCGGAGGGGAGCCGAACATTCTCAGAGCTTCATGGAACAGGTCGATATTCTCAGGAAGACGTCCCCGGATGCCGTCATATCCATCGGTGCTTACGCCGTCTGCGCTGCGTTTATCAGAGACGCTCGGGACGCCGGGCTGAATGTTCCGATCGCGAATCTTTCTTTTGTGGGCAGTGAGAGCATGACCGACCTCCTGCTTCAGAGCAGTCGTTCTGCGGGAAAGGACTATACGAAAGATCTGATCAATTCGCAGGTGGTGCCGAGCTATGAGGATACAGCTCTGCCGGCGGTTCGGGAATATCGGCAACTGATGGAAAAGTACCGCCCGCTGCCACCTAGGGATCTCATGGCAGAAGGATATACGGCGCTGCCGCACAGCTATGTCAGTTTCGAGGGTTTTATGAACGCAAAACTTCTCGTTGCTTTCCTAAAAAAAATGGGACCAGGTCCAACAAAAAGCCGCATTAAAGGAATCGTCGAAAGCATGAATAGTGCCGATTTGGGAATCGATGCGCCGGTCACTTTCGGACCGCATAAGCATCAGGGGTTGGACAAGGTCTTTTTCACCACGATGAAAGGTGACCGGTTTGTTCCGCTGTCGGATTGGCAGGGGTGGGATAAATGACCCGGGCGAGCCTCTTTACCAAGACCCTTGTGCTCATTGTTGTTTTGTTCGGCATCATTGCCTCCGCCACCTCGATTCTCTCGGGCTGGAACCTTTACCGTAATCTTACCCAAGAGTATCAAAGCAAAGGCGTGGCGATTGCCAAGAGTATCGCCGATTCGAGCGTGGAACTGTTATTGAATGCGGATGTGTCGACGATCCAGTCCGTGGTAGACCAGTTCACCGAGATCGAGGGAGTCTCTTATGTGATCGTCTTCGACGGCCAAGGCGAGGCCATTTCTCACACCTTTGTTCCCACCGTTCCGGGGGATGTGCTGGAGCTACAGAGGCAAACCCGAACTCAGGCCTTTAACGGCGGAGCGCTTACGAACAACTTGCGCGTTGAAGGAATGGGAGATTTCCTGGACATCGCCCTTCCGATACTGGCGGGCGTCGCGGGATACGTGCACGTGGGAATGGATAGAAGTTTGATCCGTTCGCGCATTTGGTCTGCTGTGGCGACGCAGCAAGCACTTATGTTCATAATTTTTTCATTGAGCGTGTTGGTCGCTTATGCTTTGGTGAGCAGGATCTCTCAACCGCTCAAACAGCTCGCGGGCCACGCCGGGAAACTGGCGACGCAGGACTTTTCCGAACCGGTGACCGGGCCATCGGACATCGACGGCCTGCCCAAAAAATCCCGTGATGAGGTGGGGGAACTGGCCGAGTCCTTCATCACCATGGAGCGCGCTCTAAGGCAGTCAGTCAGAGAGCTGAAGGAGACCACGGCAGCCAAAGAACGGATTGAGAGCGAGCTGAAAATTGCCCGCGACATCCAGATGAGCATGGTGCCGAAGCTATTTCCTCCGTTTCCGCTCAGACCCGAGTTTGACCTTTATGCGACGCTGGTTCCGGCACGCGAAGTGGGCGGAGACTTTTATGATTTCTTTTTCATCGATGACAACCGCCTCTGTTTCGCCATCGGCGATGTATCCGGCAAAGGGGTTCCAGCATCTTTGTTTATGGCCGTGACCACAACCCTGTTTAGGACTACAGCCGTTAGAGTGAGCCGGCCGGATGAAATATTATTTCTGTTGAATCGCGAGTTGTGTCGCGGCAATGAATCATGCATGTTCGTCACCGTTTTTTGCGCCATTTTGGATACTCGCACGGGAGAGGTGGAATACAGCAATGGCGGCCACAATCTTCCCTACTTTGTCAGCCATGCTGAAACTCGGCCTTTGAAAAATACCGGAGGGATGGCCCTCGGATTTACGCAGGATGTAACGTATCGGTCGGAGAAAATCATGCTTCGGGCTGGGGATGGACTTTTTCTTTACACGGACGGCGTGACCGAAGCGATGGATGAGGGAGGAAATCAGTTTTCCGAGCCTCGTTTGGCGGAGTTTCTGCACCAGGCCAACGGCTCTTCGGCAACGGAAATCATCCGCAGCGTAGTGAATAAGGTGGGACGCCATTCTGCTGGCGCTCCCCAATCGGACGATATTACCGCCTTGACTTTGAAATACTTGCTGACCGCAGGGGAAACGACGAGCGAAACCATCGTCGTCGAGCTCAAAAACAACCTTCCGGAAATTGAGCGACTCGCCCGCATCGCTGATGATTTCGGGCGGCGCCATCAGTTAAACGCGGAAACCTTGCACAACGTGAAGGTCGGGTTGGACGAGATTCTGACCAACGTCATCTCTTATGCCTACGCCGATGGCGGAGAGCATAGCATTATCACTCGCTTCTCCCTGGAGCAGGGAAGATTGACCATTGCAGTGGAGGATGACGGGAGACCGTTCAATCCGCTAAACGCCCCTGAGCCGGACACGAAGCAGTTGCTGGAAGAGCGGCCTTTAGGCGGTTTGGGAATTCATCTCGTGCGAAAATTGATCGATGAATTGGAATATCGAAGGCAGAACGACAGAAACATTCTGGTTATGAGATTGAAGGTAAAAGGGGCGTGACCATGGACATCCACGAAGAGAGAAAAGACGGGTTTCTCATTCTCGGTCTCGAAGGACAGCTCGACGCCGGCAGCTCGAAGACGTTTGAGGAAAAAATTCTCGCGGTGATCGATCGAGGAGAGACACGGTTTGTTGTTGACCTCTCCCGGCTCGACTACGTCAGCAGCGCCGGACTCAGGGTCTTTCTCCTCGCGTCGAAACGATTGCATCTCTCAGGCAATAAACTTGTCCTTTGCTCCCTGCAGGAACCCGTCAAGGAAGTCTTTGAAATCGTCGGCTTTTTCGCCATTTTTTCGATAGTTAATTCCAAAGATGAGGCGTTAAAAAGCTTTCGATAGCTCTTTCTCTACCAGGTTCGAGTCATTACGCCGGCTATCGAAACTCGAACTCTTCGGTGATAATCCGGTCGGCTGGTATGCCGATCTCTCGAAACTGCCGGGCGAGATCCGAAACGAAGCTTAATTGGCCGCACGGCACCGAGTATCTGCTGGCGCGCGCCTGCAAGGATCACGATTGCGCCGACAACAACACAGTGTTGCTTTACTCGGCGGCGCAGGGCGTGGTGTACGGGAAAGTTTATCGCCAGCGCAGATCAACTTTGATCGGCGCACCGCCGCCGGCGGTGGCGAGCAAATTGGATCGTTTGTGGCAGGCCGAATGGCGGCCGAATCGATAACGAACGGCGCGATCAGCGACGCTAAATCTAGCCAAGCGTATTTGAAATTCTCCGACTATGACAGGCGCAGAGCATGTCCTGAGCCACTTCGTCTGCATCGTGTCATGCTCGAAGGCAACTGATTTCATCATTTCCCGCGCGGCAAAGTTTCAAGATAGTTGTGTCGTAGAAGTCTGATCACCGAACCGAACGCGCAGGGAAAACGCGGCCGCATTCGCTCACCGTCGCGGACCCTGCCTCACCCGGATGATCGGGCGAACATCTTCACTCGGTTTCTCAAAATTTAGGAATAGACCTAATGGAGATGCCATACATCGATCGGAATATCGCAACAGGGCTGGAAAAATCCTCTGCTGATGATAAAGGATCAAATTATGGAAATTACCAAGCGCACGACGGCGGATATTGTTACTCTAAGCCTATCCGGAAGATTGGACTCGACCACCGCGAAGACGTTTGAGGATACAATTCTCGGCGGAATAGAATCGGGTGACCGCCGCCTCGTTATCGATCTTTCGCAACTCGATTATATCAGCAGCGCGGGCTTGCGCGTGTTCGCCCTTGCGGGCAAGCGTCTCAAAAACGCGAACGGCAAGCTAGTGTTGTGCGCGTTTAAGAAAACGATTCCCTACAACACCCTGAACCGTATCCCGGATCCAGTCAGAGAAGTGTTCGACACATCCGGGTTTTCGTTGATTTTTCCCACTTACGGCTCCCACGACGATGCAATCGAGGCACTTCAAGCGTAAACATGAGTGCTTTACAATTCAGATCCGATCCGCCGCCTCGACAACTTTGTTGGTATTCACCTAAGGAATGGGCCGGCATCCAGTGAGCGTGCACAAAGGCGTGATGCTCAGAAATTCTCTTGGCAGGTGGTTGCCCAGCCTCGAGGCATGCCGACCGGGTTGGATTCTGACCACCGGATCTCTGATCATCACGACTGTTCTCTGGATCGCCGGCCGATTCTCGGGGGAGATTCTGCCTGGCTTCTGGCCGTGGCGCGGGCTCGCTCAGCTCACCGTCTTATGGTCGGTTACTCTGATGGCAATTGCCATGCTCGCGGTCGTTCGCGCTCACGCGCTGGAGCCCGTTTTTGGCGGTCTCGATCGCGCGGTGCGCTTCCATAGAATCCTCGGGCCATCGGCCATCTTGCTCTTGATCGCACACGTCATTTTCCTGGCTCTGGTACAAATTGAAGGCGGCGCTTCTATCGGCGACATGTTGATCCCGTTCTGGTCGGAGTCGGCGCGTTCGATCGATATCATCGTCTTCTATTTGCTTTTGCTGCTTGGCGGCCTTGCCTATGACCGCCGCATGAGCTACGAGCGCTGGCTGTCGGTTCATCGGCTGACCGGCCTGGTTTTTCTCGGCGGTACTGCGCACGCAGCGATGGAACCCGGAACCATCGCCGACTTCGAGCCGCTGAGAACATGGATCGTGATTTTAGTCTTGGCCGGTGGAGCTGCGTGGCTCTATCGAGTCGTGCTGTTCAACCGGCTTGGACCGCGCTATCGCTACTGGCTCGAGACGGTCGTTCCACGCGGTGGCAATATCATCGATCTTGTGATGCGCCCAGTCGACCGGCGCATGATTTACGAGCCCGGCACATTTGTTTTTCTGCGCGTCCCCGATATGGAAGGGCAGCAAAAAGAACTTCATCCTTTTTCGATCTCCTCGACGCCGGTGAACCGGGGTCTGCGCTTGTCCATCCGGACAGTCGGGGGTTTCACGCGCCGCCTATCCTCGCTCGATCTCGGGACGCAGCTAGACGTCTACGGCCCGTTCGGCGGCTTTACTTCCCACCGTTTCGCTCATTTTCGCCGGATTGTCTGTATCGGCGCGGGCATTGGCATCACGCCGTTCCTCGGCATGCTCGCTTTTGAGCTCAGCAATCACGATTTCCGCCGAATCTGGCTCTATTACATCGCCCGCGACGAGCAGGACGCGGTCTATGACTCGGAAATCCGCGAGAGTTATTTGGAGGCGGAGTCGTATATTGAATATGAGCTATGGCTAACAGCGCGCCGTGGGCGGATCACCGCAGCTCAGGTTGCAGCGGACATTGCGCCCTTGGACGACTATGCAGTGATGTTGTGCGGTCAGCAAAGTTTCATATGGGACATCGCCCGACAGTTCCGAGCGCTCGGCGTCCCGCGCGACCGGATTATTACCGAAGAGTTCGAATTCCGCTAGCCGTCCCTAGCGGAGAATCAGGCGAAATTTTGACTCTCGATTGGACACGATCAAGGTGTGGACGGCAATTCGACGGCTACTATTCGGGTTGAGTCTGATCCTGCTGGCTTCAGCTATGCTGCTGATTTCAGCAAACCACTCGCAGCGAGAAGATCTATTCAAATTAGATTTAAGCGTTCCAATGCTCTTTGAAAAATATCGCAACACCTTGAATGGACCTCCGCGGCCAACGAGTACACGGTCTCAATGGAAGGATTCACGGTACGTGAGGCCAGTGCTGCGGAGGCCATCCGAGTTGAGCGATGACTTACATGCGCAAGGATTGATCGTGAATACCGGGTTCGGGAACAGGGTCAATCTTTGATTTGAGATTCGAATCTGGGGCCAAGCCTTTCAATATTGCGACTCTGAAAATCCACTATTCCTAAGCTGAACTAAGCTCTTTCAGCTTTACATATGTATTTCCGCCTCAACGCAGTTGGCCGCCCGGTATATGACAGAACGCGCTCATCTCGTGCGCGGACGTGACCGGCTGCGCTTTGCAGACGTAATTAGCGGTAATCTGATCGATGCGGGTCACGCCCATCAGTGCCATGTCAATCGTGATCTCTTCTTCGAGCAACTCAAGAACCTTCACCAGTCCGGCTTGACCGCCGGCGCCGAGCCCCCAACCCTGTAACTTGCCGATCGTGACGGCGCTGGCGCCAAGCGCCAAGGCTTTCACGACGTCCGTGCCTCGCGTCACGCCGCCGTCTAGGACGATCGGAATTTTGCCGTTCACCGCCGCGGCGATTTCCGGCAGCGTGTCGATGGTGCCGAGGCCGTGGTCGAGCTGGCGGCCGCCGTGGTTGGAAATGTAGATCACGTCGACGCCATGCTCGACGGCGAGCTTGGCGTCTTCCGCCGTGGCGATGCCTTTGATGATCAACGGCATGCCGGCGATTTTTTTGATCTCCTTGGCCATCTCCCAGGTGAGCATCGCTTGATAGATGCGCCCGGACTCCCTGTGGCGGCTGGGCGGCTGCCAGCGGTTGAGCAGCGGCCGCTCGCGCCGGCTGTAGTGCGCGGTGTCGACGGTCAGGCAGAGCGCGATGTAGCCGGCCTTTTTCACTCGTCCGACAATCTCCGCGCACCAGTCAAGACCACCGCGAATGTAGAGCTGAAAAATTTTCGGATGGTCAATGCAGGCGGCGACTTCTTCGAGGGTCGGTTGCGTCACTGAGCTGAGAAAGTTCATCGTGCCGAACTCCGCCGCCGCTTTGGCCACAGCAACGCCGCCTTGGGGCGTGATTGTTTGCAGCGACCCGATGGGCGCCATCATCACCGGGATGCGCAGCTTCTGTCCGAGAAACGTCGTTGAAGTATCAACCTTGGAAACATCGATCAGCACGCGCGGCCTGAGCGCCAGGCAATCAAATCCCATGCGGTTGCGTCGCATGGTCGTTTCCGATTCCGCGCCTCCTGTTAAATAATCCCACACGTCTTGGGTCAGATTGCGGCGCGCTGCTTGGATGATTTCTTGGTTGCTGACGTATTCGAGGCTCATGAAAGATTCTCCTCTTCGAGATTTGAAATTTTCATACTGCGCCGGAGATTATCGAAGAGCGCAGCAGACTGTCAAAGGTTTTATGCCAAAAAAGTTGCCGCAAGTCGGCTAGACTGCGCTTCGCTAACCGATCCGAAACGATTTGAACGGCTTGAACGTTTTGAACAGCGGTTTTTATTTACAACTCATCGTCGGCTTGTAGACCTGATGGATCACCGAGCCGGTGCTGCCGCCCTGGGTGGTGCCGCCGCCGGGAAAATGGATAAGTCCCTTGATGAAAGCCATCCCCGAAACTCCGTGTACGGCAACCGGCATGTTTTCCAGCCGATGCCAGCTGTCGGTGACCGGATTGTAGTAGTCGTGATCGGCGTAGATGCCGTAAGGATGTTCGGAATTGCCCTCGCCGCCGAAAAGATGAAAACAGCCATTGGCCGCTATACCGTTCACGCCGCCGCGCGGTCGGAGCATCGGTCGTCGCTTGGACCACTGGTTGGTTTTGGGGTCGAAGACTTCGACCGCGTCGCTCTGCGGGCTTCTAAAGCCGCCTTCGAACCGGCCGCCGACCACGTAGATCTTGCCGTCGATGGCGTCCGCCGCCAGATGATTTCGCTGCGTGGGCAAATTGGGTAGCTTCGTCCAGCGGTCAGCTTTTGGATCGTACACGGCGAAGTCGGCGCCACCCGGCGGCCGCCCGCCCGCGACATAAATCTTCCCATCGGCCACCGCTGCCGCGCCACCGCCGCGGCTCGTCGGCATGGGCGCCCGCGTGGTCCAGCGATTGGTCTTCGGATCGTACTCGTATGTGGTGTTGACGAAACCCGCCTTCGCCGGATCGCTCGACTCGGTGGTTTGACCGCCGATGACGTACACCTTGCCGTTGACCGCCGCGGCCATGACGTGATTGAGCGGCACCGGCAGCGGCGCAGCGATCTGCCATCTGTCGGTTTCCGAATCGTAAACCTGCACGGTCGGCACGGTCTTGCGATCCGACGGATAGCCGCCGACGACATAGAGCTTGCCGTCGAGCGCGGCGACGCCGGTTTCGGAATTAGACGCGGGCAGCGCCGCCAACACACTCCAGCCGTCGTAGGCGAGCTTGCGCTCCTGCGCGCTGCAAGCGGGCAGCGCGATTGTCACCAATAACAGAATCCACGCGCGAAGACTCATGATCCATCCCCCGTTAATCTATATTTATCTCGTCACCGCGCCTTCGGACGCCGACGACACGAGCTTGGCATACTTCGCCATAACTCCGGTCTTGTAGCGCGGCTCCGGTGCTTTCCACTGGCTCAGCCGCGCCTTCAATTCCTGCTCCGAAATCTCCACATCAAGCCTGCGCGCTTTGATGTCGAAGACGATCGTGTCGCCGTCGCGCACCGCTGCGATCGGCCCGCCGTGCGCCGCTTCGGGCGCCACGTGGCCGGCCATTAAACCGCGGGTCGCTCCGGAAAACCGCCCGTCGGTCAGCAGCGCCACGGAATCTCCGAGGCCGGCGCCGACCAGCGCCGCGGTGACGCCGAGCATCTCGCGCATTCCCGGCCCGCCCATCGGCCCTTCGTAGCGGATCACGACGACGTCGTTGTCTTTGATCTTGCCTTGCTGCACCGCCTGAAACGCGTCTTCCTCGCGGTCGAAAACCCGCGCCGGACCTTTGTGAAGCATGCGTTCATAGCCGGCGACTTTCACGACGCACCCTTCAGGCGCCAGGTTGCCTTTGAGAATGACTAGGCCGCCGGTAGTCTTTAGCGGCCGGTCCATCGTTCGCACGACTTCCTGCCCCGCGGCTTCCTTCGCCGTCTGCGCCGCCCCGGCGAGAGTCTTCCCAGTGACCGTGACTGTGTCGCCGTGAATCAGACCGGCATCGAGCAGGCGCTTTGCCACCAGTTGAATGCCGCCCGCCTTATAGAGATCGTTGGCAACGAACCGCCCACCCGGCTTGAGATCGGCGATGAGCGGCGTGCGGTCGCTGATCCGATCGAAATCATCGATGGTCAATTCGAGGCTGGCTTCCCGGGCGATCGCGAGCAAATGCAACACCGCATTCGTCGAACCGCCGGTCGCCGCCACCGAGGCAATCGCGTTCTCGATCGCTTTGCGGGTGATGATCCTGGACGGTCGCAAATCCGCTTTGAGCAGATCCATGACCAGCTTGCCGGCGTTGAACGCCGCTTCGTCCTTCTCGGCAACTGTCGCGGGAATACCGTTGCTGCCCATCGGCGAGATGCCGAGAAACTCCATCACGGTCGACATCGTGTTGGCCGTAAATTGCCCGCCGCAAGCGCCCGCACCCGGACAAGCGGCATTTTCCACGGCAAGAAACTGCTCGGCGTCGATGCGCTTGCTCGCATAAGCGCCCACCGCTTCGAACACGTCTTGGATGGTCAAATCCTTTTCACCTAGATGGCCCGGCGCGATGGAGCCGCCATACAGCGCAAGGCCGGGAATATCGAGCCGCGCCAGCGCCATCACCACGCCAGGATTGGTCTTGTCACAGCCGGAAAGGCAAACGAGCGCGTCGAAATGGTTCCCCCGGGCGACCAATTCGATGGAATCGGCGATCACTTCGCGGCTGATGAGCGAGCATTTCATGCCTTCGGCGCCCATGCTGATACCGTCGGAAATCGAGACGGTGTTGAATTCCATCGGCGTGCCGCCCGCCGCGCGAATGCCCTCTTTTACTTTCGCCGCCAGCCGGCGCAAGTGAAAATTACATGGCCCGATCTCGATCCAGGTGTTGGCCACGCCGACGATCGGCCGGCGCAAGTCTTCATCGGTAAAACCGGCAGCTTTGAGCATGGCCCGCGACGGCGCGCGGTCGGGCCCGTCCGTGATAACGCCGCTGCGCGGCTTTAAATTCTCTGCCATGGGTCGCTCCTGATTCGTCTTTGGAAATGGGTCTTAAATAAACTATGGCGTCTGGGCATTTGCAAGACGCCGCGCCGTGCGTCTAAGCAACAGCAGCCCTGCGAGCGCGGATCTCATGATATCTTGATGGCGCCCGCGGCAAATTTTACCGTGATAGAATGACTATGCCAATTTTCTCGCGCAGTGTTTTCGCCTTCGCATTGATTTTACACGCCGCCGTCTCGGTTGCAGCAGCGCCTGAAATCTCCAAGGAGTACGGTGACCGATTAGAACGCAAGATAATGGAAATCGCCAAAAACGGATCTGCGGCGCCGGTTCAGCCGAAGAAAACTCTCGTCCCGGAGACAGAGCTCAATTCCTTTTTGAATTATAACCTTAAGGAGAAAATTCCCCGCGGCCTGACCAATCCGCACCTTTCCATGCTCGGCAACGGCAGCCTCGCCGGCCGGGTTTTTGTCGATCTCGACGAATTCAAGCGCCAGCGCGGCTCGGGCGGTATCATGGATCCGCTCAATTACATTTCGGGCCGAGTGCCGCTAACCGCGCGCGGCGTGCTCCGCACAAAGGATGGCAAGGGACAGTTTCAGCTTACGGCGGCGGAAATTCATCGCGTCCCGATACCCAAGCCACTCGTGCAGGAACTGGTAACGTTCTTCTCGCGTACGCGGGAGAACCCGCGTGGGATCGATATCGACGAGCCCTTCAGTTTACCCGCAAAAATCCGTGAAATTGTCGTCAATCAGGGAGAGGCCGTCGTCGTGCAGTAGCTTGCCCGAAACGACCTCACGCCATCCGGCAACAGAATTTTCCGTGAAAAACTGATTTTAATTCAAAGGCGCCTTCTGCGTGCGCTTCACTGCTCATGCCTCGGTAAGACCTGCTATAATTCAGGCTGGAAATTCAGTTCATCAAAGGAGAGCGCGGCAACCGATGTCCATCGAATATCGTTTCGGTAACGACCTGGATCTCGACCAGATGATCGATCTCTACCGCGCATCCACGCTCGGTGAACGGCGGCCCGTCGACGACCGGCAAACGATGGGGCAGATGCTGCAACATGCCAATCTCGTGATCACGGCGTGGGACGGAGACTTGTTGGTCGGTATCGCCCGCACGCTGACCGATTTTGGTTATGTCGGTTATCTGGCGGACCTCGCCGTTCGCCTGGAATATCAACGCCACGGCATCGGGGTCCATCTCATCACACTCACGCGTGAGAGAATGGGCCAGCGCTCGATGCTGGTGTTGCTCGCCGCGCCGAAGGCTGCTGGATACTATCCGAAGATCGGTTTTACGCGGCATGAAAGCGCCTGGATTCTGCGCGAGGGCGACCGACTCATCGCGGACGCTTAGCCGGCTTTCGACATTCCCGAACACTTTCGAGTAATCGCAATCTGCGCTACAATCGAACGATTGCGCTTCTCTTGCAGGCATCAAAGCCGGTCGAGGCAGCGTCTAAGCACAGGGAGTTTGGAAGGCGAAGGCATCGCTTATGGAATGGAGACAACGTGACTAAGCAGAGACTCATCGTTAGCTTCCTGCTGGCATTCCTTATTGGCTTGGCTCTCAGGCCGGCTCGCTGCGCAAGCGGACAAAGCGCTGTTGACCGGGGTTGCCGGGCCCGCGATCAGTCTAACTTATGCATTTGTGGCTCAGGACGCCGGGCTTTGGAAAAAACACGGGCTGGACACTCGCGTGATCGTGTTCGAAGCCGGCTCGACCCTCGCTCAGGTGGCGCGCTCCGGCGATGTGAAGTTTGCCATCAATTCCGGTCCGACCACGATCGCCGCCCGCACCCAGGGCGCCGACTCCGTGATCATCGCCTCTCTGGTCAACACGCTCCCGTACAGCTTGGTGGTCGCGAAAGGAATAAGTAAATGGAGTGATCTCAAAGGGTAAGAAGATCGCGATCAGCCGTTTCGGTTCGGGAACCGATACGGCGATCCGTCTCGTGTGCAAGAAATTCGGCCTCGATCCGGTAAAAGACATCATCATTCTACAGGGCGGCACCCAGCCGAGTCGCCTCCAGGCTCTGGCTGCGGGCGCCATCGACGGGACATTGGTCTCCCCGCCGCTGGACTTGACCGCGAAGAAACAGGGCTATCCGATCATGGTCAATATTGCGGAGTTGGGCATTCCCTATCCTCAACTCGTGATCGAAACCACCGACCGGTTCAATCGGGAAAACCCCCACCTGGTCAAAAACTTTCCTCAAAGGCTTCATCGAAGGCGTTCACTACGTCGCGACGCACAAGGAAGAAACCAAGAAGATCATCACCAAGTATCTGAAGACCTCGGATCCCGAAATTCTCGAAGCAACCTATCAAAGTTTCATGCAAGTCACCGACTACAGCGGCAATCCGAATATCGAAGGCGTGCGCAACGCCATCGACGAAGTGGCGCAGCGCGTTCCTGCGGCGAAATCGAAGAAACCCGAAGATTTCATCGACACGCGATTTTTAAAGGAGCTGGATAAGGAAGGTTTCTTCAAGCAGCTTCAACGTAAAAGCTAGGAAATCTGGACTCCCCGCCCTTCAAGCACGTCGGCATTCCTACCCAAACCCTCTTCGGCAATCCGGTCGCCGCCTCGTCCGGCAGAAGGCCGTCACACGCGCGGGTGAAGTAGCGGTAAAATAGCAGGAGATGAAATTCGCATCCGGGCACTCGGTCACTTGCCTTGATGCAGATGCGAAATCAATAAAGGCTACCGATCGCGCGTGCGACGGAATGGTTTTCGCTGCGCTAGAAATAGATTTTCCCTGATCTGATTCGGTTTTTCCACGAACATGCGGAGACCGGTAAAGACAAAGATAATCGCCAATAGCGCGTAAGCAATGATGTCTGAGAGCATGGCCCCTCCCTTGAGCTCAACGTAATTGCGGCCTAACGCAAGACGCGAGCCAGAAAAGAGGCAAGCCTCTACCAACCTAAGCCACCGGATATTCAAGAATTCTGGCGCGAGCGGATCCGTTCAATTAACGGGCTGCACAATTGTTGAACAGAAGTGGACCACAAACGACAAAAACGCTTTCTGGCGAAGTTCTAACGCCATAGCTCCAGAGTGTATTCGGATCGATGCGTGCGCCTCAAACATCAACTCAAGGGTGCCTTTGCCTGCCTCGCGGCGGTAGTCTTTTCGCCGTTCTCTTGGCGCGCGAGCCATTCGATGCTCGCAAGCAAAATGGCCAACAAGAATCCGCTGCCGTTAATCACCCACGTCAGAGTTGCAAACTTTCCGCTCTCGATGACCGGTATCAGTAGCGCAGTCGCGGCCATCAGAAATAATGCGCGCTTAACCACACCGATCGGGCGGAAGAGATATCCTACTATGCCGACGCCGAGAAAGATCGCGCCGATAATCGCGGTAAAAACCGAAAGAACAACTTCATACCACTGGCCGACGAGCAAGAGCGCCGGCGAGAAAACAAACAGAAACGGGACAATATAAGCAATCGCGCACAGCCGCATGGCATGCCAGCCGGTTTTCACCGGATCGGTCTTGCCGATCGACGCTGCGGCATAGCTTGCCATGCACACTGGCGGTGTGACCATGCTTAGCATGCCGAAGTAGAAAATGAACAGATGCGCGGCGATCGGCAGAATGCCGAGCTTGGCGAGGCCTGGCGCAACCAGCACGGCGAGCAGGACGTACACCGCGGTCGTCGGCATGCCCATGCCAAGGATGATGCTGACGATAGCGGTAAGCACGAGCAGCAACAACGCGTTGCTCTGGCCGATGTTGAGCAAGGTCAACGTCAACGTAAAGCCGAGACCAGTAAGCTGCAAAACGCCGATGACCACCCCCGCTAAACCGGTAATCGCCGCGATCTCGAGCATGCCCCGCCCCGAGTTGATGAGAATTTTGAGCAGCTCTTGCCGGCCGATCCTCACGCCTGGAGTCAAAAAACCGATGATCAGGGCGGCTAGGGCCGCCATCAGCCCCGCCTCCTCGGGGCGGCGATTGAGAACGAACATCAGCACGATCAGTACCGCTAACGGGCCAACAAAAGTCGCCGAGCGTTTTAGCACCGGGAGTAATCGCGGCAGCTCGCTCGGCGGCAAGCCATGGATACCGCCGCGCGCAGCCAACAGGTCCACCTGGATAAAAAGCGCCACGTAATAGAGCACCGCCGGCACCAGCGCGGCGAGCGCGACACTCGCGTAAGGAATCTGCAGATACTCGGCGATCAAGAATGCCGCGGCGCCCATCACCGGCGGCATGATCTGGCCGCCGGTGGAAGCTACAGCCTCGACTGCGGAAGCGACCGGCGCCGGATAGCCCGCCCTTTTCATCATGGGAATCGTGAACGCGCCATCGACGACGACGTTGGCCACCGCGCTCCCGCTGATATTACCGAACAGGCTGGACGAGACGATGGCAATCTTGGCCTGGCCGCCGCGAAACCGGCCCATGAGCGCCAGCGAAAAATCACTCAGAAACTCGGCGCCCCCGACGACGTAAAGCACTTCACCGAAAATCACGAACACGACGACGATGCTCGCGCCGACCTGCAGCGCCTGGCCGAAGATCCCATTGGCGTCAAGGTAGAGATAAGTCGCAATCCGGCTGATCGACCAACCGCGGCCATAAAAATCGCCCGGGAAAATGTACGCGAACAATGCGTACACGAGAAAACATGCCGCGATGATGACCAGCGGCCAGCCCACCAGCCGGCGCGACGCCTCGGCCAAAAGCAGCACCGTCACGCAGCCCAAGACCACCCGCTCCGTCGAAATGTCGCCGAGAGAGTTAACGATCGAAGGATAGTAGACAAAAATATAGAGACCGATGGTCAGACCGGCCAGGGCCGCGACCCGATCGTACCAGGGAAATGAGCGCAGGGCCGGCGCCGGCTTGCCGGGAATCAAGAGATAGGTCGAGCACAGGGCCAATCCGAGGAAGAGCCCCATGTACTGCTCGTTAAAAACCAGCCAGCCGACGTACTGCGGAATATTGAGCAGGAAGAAGATGCCGCACAGCGGAATCGCCATCAACAGCCCGCGGCCGACGATGTTGAGAATGCCGCTCAGCTCGCGGGCGCGTACGCTTTCTTCAGCTTCCAAGAATCATTCTCCTGCCAGTCATCGATGACTTGCTCGGCACCGCTCGTGGACTCAATACGGATCGCACGGCGCTGCGCCGGATGGATCGGCGCTTGCCGGGCTATTTCTGAGCACAAATTTCCTTGGTGCGGGCCTCGTGCTTGGCCGTCCATAGCCCCACCTCTTTGTAAAATCGCACCGCTCCCGAGTGATACGGCACAGTGAAATTCGTGAGCGCCTGCGTATCTTTGGTCCAGCGTTTCAGCAGCGGGTGAATGGTTTGAATCTCGGCTAAATTGTCCCACCAAGCTTTGAGCAAGGTCGCCACGGTCTTGTCGCTGACTTTGGCGGAGCTCACCAACTGAAGAGGATACCCGATCACATAAGTTTCGCCTTTAATCCCGGTGGCAGGGTCGGATTTGACCACAGAGGCGCCGTAGCGGCTGAGAATTTTATTGGCCGCCTCTGTGTTCGGCACGCTGAGAAAGCGAATCGGTTCCATAGCGTTGGCTTCTTCGACTACGCCGATACCGACCGCGGTGAACGAAGCATCCACCTTTCCCTCGGGCACGTTGCGGATGCCGTCGTTGAGATTCGACACACGCACTTGCACGACGTCGGACGCTTTCAGACCACCCGCTTCCATCACAGCATTTTGCCATGTTTGGTTGATCGCATGGCCACCGTAATCCCACGCCATCCGCTTGCCTTTGAGATCACTGATCTGCTTCGCGTCCGATTTATCGCGCACAATCAGCCCCGCTGTAAACGGGAACACGCCGCCGGAAATGACGCGCACGCTGGGATAAGCCGCTTTGTAGTTCCCGGTCCCGGTCGCGGCCATGTGAGAATCGAGAATATTGATGATGCCCATCTCCAACTCGCCGTTCTCCAGCAGCGGCATCCAGGCATTAGGGCCATTGTAGGGTTGCACTTTTGTGCCGATCGGCGTCGCTTTGCTCGCCACCGCAGCAAGCGCCGACGCGATCGCGTGCGCGCCGGTGCCGGCCGGATTGGTGCCGATGGCCGCCGTTCGCGGCAAGGCGTCGCTCTTGGTGGTCGACGGGCCGCAGTCGAGCTTCGCCTGAGCGAAAGGCGCCTGCGCCGCGAAAAACAATGCCACCGCGGCGAGCGCGGTAATTCTCTGGAACGGTTTTCTCTGAACCATTACTCCATCACTCCTTTGCTCCAGTACTCCAGTTTATTTTTCTAACCGCAGATTTCCTTCGTGCGCGCGTCATGCTTGGCGGTCCAGACGCCAGCTTCGCGGTAAAACTTTACGGCTCCCGAATGATACGGCACGGTGAAGTTGGTGATCGCTTGAACGTCCTTGGTCCACTTTTTAAATTGCGGATGGATCGTTTGCAGCTCGGCGTGATTATCCCACCATGCCTTGAGCAAGGTCGCCACGGTGCGATCGCTGACTTTGGTCGAGGAGGCGAGATGCAGCGGATAGCCGATGACGTCGGTGTCACCGCGGATGCCGGTGGTAGGATCCTGCTTTACGATCGATCCGCCGTATTTGGCAAGGATCTTGTTGGAGGCGTCGCCCGGCGGCAGGCTGAGAAAGCGAATCGGCTCCATGGCGTTGGCTTCCTCGTTGATACCGATGCCGATGGCCGCGAAGGTCGCATCGACTCTGCCTTCAGGCACCGCGCGAATCGCGTCGTTCAAATTGGAGAAGCGCACCTGCACCACGTCGCTCGGCTTGAGACCGCTCACTTCCATGGCCGCGTTTTGCCAAGTTTGTGTGATCATGTGGCCGCCGAAGTCCCATGCCATGCGCTTGCCTTTCAAATCACTCGGCCGTTTGATCTCCGATTTGTCGCGCACCATGATGCTGCCGGTGAAGGGAAACACGCCACCGGAGACGATGCGTAGCATCGGATAGGCTTTCTTGTAATTGCCGCTGCCCGTCATCGCCATGTAGGAGTCGAGAATGTTGATGATGCCGAATTCGACCTCGCCGTTTTCCATGAGCGGCATCCAGGCATTTGGGCCGTTGTAGGGCTGCACTTTCGCGCCGATCGGCGTTGCCCGGCTCGCCACGGCCGATAAACCGGATGCCAAGGCGTGCGCGCCGGTGCCGGCCAGGTTCGAGGCAATCGCCACGGTGCGCGGCAAGTCATTGCTCGTGTTCACCACCGGGCTGCAATTGACTTTCGCCCAAGCTCGAGCTTGAAACTGGTGATGAGCCAGAAACAGAAAATTTACAGCGAGCGAAATGCGCAAGACCAAGTTTACGCGCTTCATTTAATAACCGCCTCCTTTTCCGTTGCTCGTCAATCCTTCAGCCGGTAAAACCGCCGTGCGTTCTCGGCGAGAATCTTGCGCTTCGCTGAGTCCGAGATATCCGCGCGCGCCTCGATGCCGGGAATGTCTTCTAAATATTGCGCGCGTTGCCGCTCATGCGGGTAGTCCGAAGCGAAAAAGATATGGTCATCGCCGAAGAGTTCCAGCACATAGGGCAGTGTGCGCTCCTCGGACTCGAGCGAAGCGTAGACCTGCCCGCCCTTGATATACTCGCTCGGCATTCGTTTGAGTCGCGGCGCCCACTTCTTGCCGCGCCGCTCGAAGTCCTCGTCGAGCCGGTCCATCATGAAAGGGATCCAGCCCGCGCCTGCTTCCAAATAGGCCACGCGCAATTGCGGAAACAGCTCGAAGACGCCTTGAAAAATCATGTTGGTGAGCTGGATCATCAGCGGCAGAGGGTGTTCCAGCGCATGCACTTCGACGAAACTCTCAAAAAAGTCGAAGCCCAGGCCGCGGCTCGGCGCGCCATGAATCGCGAGCGGCATGTCGAGCTTGCAAGCCTCTTCATAGATCGGAAAGAAACTCTCGTGGCCGTAACCTTTGCGCAGCCGCGTCACCGACGGCAGCATGGCGCCGGGCATGCCCAGCTCGTTTTTTACACGCCGCATCTCTTGGACGGCAGCCGAGACGTCGTGGATCGGGATCAGCGCAGCGCCGAGGATGCGCGGCGTTCGTTTCATATAAGTCGCGTGCAACCAGGAATTATACGCGCGCGCGATATCGACGGCCCAAACCGGATCTTGGATCAGCCCGAACGCCAGGGCAGCGGTCGGATAGACGACGGTCGCTTGAATGCCGCACTCGTCGAGAAAAGAAATCCAGGTATCGCAATCGGGATAATCGCGCAGCCCGGGCGAGCTCATGCCCGAAAGCCGCGCCCAGCCGTCGAGTGAGGGAAACGGCGAAAACGTATCCGCCCAACTCTCATCTTTGCTGGTGCCGCGATAGTTGCCGCCGAGATATTCGAGAATCTCCTTGCTGCGCTCGGTGATGTGACCATCACCGTCGATGACAGGAAAGCGATTTTGTCTCATGCGGGTGGACTGCCCTCCATAGCACGGTCAAGCGCGCGCTATGCGCCGCTATGTATCTACCGACTGCCGTCGCATTGTCAAGCTCGTCGAGTTAAAGAAGCCGGTTCGCTTTTGGAAATTGGTAATGGTGCAGTTTTGAGTCCGATGGACACATTGGACTCAGGGGAAAGATTCCTCACATCCGTTCGGAATGACGAACAAAAACAACGGACCTGTCATCTCGAACGAAGTGAGAGATCCTTCTGAACTGAACCACGACCGGAAATCGGGTCTGCCGATGACTGCGGACTAGATTTTGTAAAAGCGCCGCGCGTTTTCTCGCAAAACGGCGCGTTTATCCTCATCCGATATCGACGCTTCGGCGACCTCCTCGATCTCATGCATGATGTCGTCCGGGCCGATCTCATGGGGAAAATCGCTGGCGAACAAAAAGTGCTGATTGCCGGCTCGTTGAATTTGGTAGGGCAAGCCTTCTTCATTGCCCTCACAGCCGATGAACACCTGGCCGTTCTTGATGTAGTCGCTCGGGCGCTGCTCGGCGGACGGTCCCTTGTATTTGCCGCGCAGGTCAAGTTCCAGATGATAGGAATGCGACCGGTCCAGGCGGTCCATCCAGAACGTCACCCAACCGGCGCCGCCCTCCAAAAACCCCATGCGCAGCCGCGGAAACTGATCGAACACGCCGTGATACACCATGCCGGTAAATGCGATGATCAGGGACAACGGATGGCCGAGGCCGTGGATGGGAATAAAAGTCTCGAAGGTGTCCAGGCCCATGCCGTGATGGGCGCCGCCGTGCACTCCCAACGCGCAACCCAGACGCTCCGCTTCGGCGTAGATGGGCCAGTAGGTTTTGTGCCCGAGATCGAGCGGCAGCCCGCGCGACGGCAGCATGGCGCCGACGAAACCCAACTCGGTGATGGCGCGGCGCAACTCGACGACCGCTTCGTCGACGTCCTGCAGAGGCAGAAGCGCCATGCCCTTGAGCCGTGGACTCTGCTTCAAATAACGATCGTGCAGCCAATTGTTATAAGCGCGCGCCACGTAGCAAGCCCAATCGGGATGGCTGATGTTGCCGATGCGCAGCCCCTTGGTCGGGAACAGCACCGCGGATTCGATATCCGCCATCTCGACGAACTCCATCCACTCCTTCGGCCCGACCCGCTTGCCGCCGCCGAAGGATTTCTTGTTCCGCGTGCTGTGCCCGCCGATATGATGAAAATCCAACGACGGGAACAACCGGTCCCAGCTCAACTGATGATCCTGCTCCCGGTAAGATTTCTCCAAATAGTCGAACAGACTTTCGTCCTCGATCACATGCCCGTCCGCATCGATAATTTTATAATCCATCGTTCCTCCGCAGCTTGTTGCTACCTAGTTCGAAAAGCAGGACGAGAACTCACCGCAGAGGCGCGGAGAACGCGGAGGGCTTCTTAGTTAAAGAACACTCCGAAGCTCTGCGAACTCTGCGCCTCTGCGGTGAAATATCGTTTCGACTTTTTGGGTCTTTCGCCGCTACTTGCCATCTTTCAGCTCACGCAATGCCTCATTCAAATAATTCTCGTCGATGTATTTCGCCGGGCTCGGCAGCGGCCCCTTCGTCTGGTTTTGTTCCGCCGTCATCTGGATGACCGCTTTCATTCCCTCCAGGTTCACATGACCATCGTAGTCCCATGCCTTGTTGCCGGCGTAATATTGCCAAGCCCGGCGCGCGTGCGCGGGCTTGAAACCAAATTCTTTGATCATGAAATCCGTCGCCGCGCTCTCGTTGTCCTGCAGCCAGCGCACCGCGCGCACCCAGCCTTTGAGAAAGCGCACCTGCAAGCGGCGATTTTTCTCCGACCATGCACGGCTTCCGGCCAGCACCGTCAGTTGATAATTCGGGAACACTTCCATGAAGCTGCCGATCGCATGATAGCCCAGCTCCTCGGCGGCGAAATTGTACGGCAGTGCCAGCGGCGCAGCCGCGATCTGATTGGAAGTGAGCGCGGTAAAAAGCTGCGGCGTGCCGCCGATGATAAGCAACTTGTAGTCGCGCGGATATTCCAGGCCCTTGGCCTTGAGCACATGGCGTAGCACCAGCCCGGTTCCCGCCGTTAAGCTGATCGTGCCCACCGTCGCGCCGCGCAGATCGTCGAACGTTTTGTAGTTTTTGCCGCCCAAAATCCAGTGCGCCAGCCGCTGCGTGTTGCCAGCGATGATGGCGGCATCCAAGCCGCGGTCGGCAGCGATCATGGGCGCATCGGGAGCTAAGAGCGCGGCATACACCGAGCCGCCGATCAGAGCCTGGATCGATCTATCGGAGCCGCGAATGACGATGGGTTGAACATCGAGGCCCTGCTGAGCAAAAAACCCCTGCCTCACCCCCGCCCACAGCGGACTGTAGCCCGCCGTCTTCGTCGAGGCCGCCACGGGAAATGTGATTTTCTCCTGGCCCATCGTGGGCGAGGCAGAACAGACAAGCACGAAGACAAGAAGAAATTTCGTGAGCGCGGTCATCACCACCTCGTCCCTTTGTCCTTGGCCGGGCATACTTCAGTTCCAAACCGTGATGCCCATCAAGTTCGTTCCAGCTTCCAAATCATGAAAGGCGTCGTTGATCTCGTCGAATCGATAGCGTTTGGAGATCAAGCCCGCGACATCGACCCGCTTGTCGCGCACCATGTTGAGCACCTCGACGACATCGGTAGGGCGCCGCAGCGCCACGCCGGCGATTTTGATCTCTTGCATGGTGAAGCTGCCGTCGCTGATCGTGAACGGCACTTTGCCGAGACCGCCGATGATCGTCGCCGTGCCGCCCGGCCGGGTCGCTTGGATGATTTGATCGGCGGTCTTGACGTTGCCGAGCGCCTCGAAGGCTTTGTTCACGCCGCCGTCGGTCATGTCGCGCACCGCTTTCACCGGATCCTCTTTCGCGCCGTTGACCGTGTGAGTTGCGCCGAATCTTTTTGCGGCCTCGAGCTTGGCATCGAGGACATCGACGGCGATAATCGGATAGGCGCCGAAAATGCGCAGGAATTGAATCGTGTTGAGACCGACGCCGCCGCAGCCGATCACGAGAGCTGAATCGCCCGGTTTGATCTCGGCCGAATTTTTCACCGCGTTGTACGCCGTCGTCATGCGGCAGCCTACGACGCTCGCTTCGTCGATGGACAAGCCTTCCGGCAGCTTGAAAATCATGTAGCCCGGCAAAGCGAGATACTGCGAAAACCCGCCGACGTTCCAGCGGTAGATCTCCTGCCCGTCGGTCCGCTTCAAAGACGCCGGCGCGGGTCGTGCCCGGCAGAGATTTTCCCGCCCCGAAACACAGTACTGACAATGGCCGCAACGATAGCGCGTGCCCACGATGACGGCATCGCCGGGCTTGAAAGCGCTTCGCTGGCTGCTTCCCACCTCTTCGATCGTACCGGAGACCTCATGTCCAATGATTGCCGGCATGCGACTCTGGATACGTCCTTCGATGACCTTGTGGTCGGTGTGACAAACCCCGCAAGCCTTGACCTTGATCAGGACCTCATCCGGAGAAATCGCCGGTATCTCGAAATCTTCGATGCTCAACGAGCCGTGAACTTTGTGCAGAACCGCAGCTTTCATGCGCGCAGCCTCCTTCGGTGCAACTATGCGAACCTATGACAACAGCGTCAGCGCTTGTCAAACCAATGAGACGTCGAGAAAGATTCCCTGCTCATTGGGTTACTTCTTCGAAACTAGGTACTTGACCGTTCGCCCTGAGCCGTGTCGAAGGGCTCCGGTAGAGTTTGAAACACTGCCACGGTTAAGCCGTCGGCTCCACGTTTTCCTTCAAGGGCGGCTTGGCGAGAAACATCAGCAGCAGTCGACAACAAACTCACGACTGCGAAGATGGTAAACGCGACCGAGTAGCTTTTCGTCAGATCATAAAATAGTCCGGCCACAATCGGCCCGACAAATGTTCCGGCGGTGGTAATAGAACGGCTCACGCCCTGAATCGTCGCAAACGCCTTGGTACCGAAATAATCGGCGCGAATCGGTTCCTGCAAAGACGCCAATCCGCCGTACGCCAATGAATAGATGATCATAAACGCCGTGAAGGCGAACGAGCCAACCACCCAACCCATCGCGCAGACGGAAACGCTTAGCGCCAGCAATAGACTCATGACGAGTTTCCGCTTGTCGAGCAGGTCGCCCAACCAACCCATGCCGACGCGCGCCGGCGCGCCGATCAACGCCGACACTCCGAGCAAAGTGCTCGCAGCTTCCGTGGACCAGCCACGATCCACCAGCAGAATGACGAAGTGCACCGACACGCCTTCCGTGACCATATGGCGCAGCGCCATCGCCACCGAAAGAAACCAAAAGGCCTTGAGGCGCAGCACTTCTTTCAACGTGAACTGTGGATCCGAGGATCGATGCGGGATAGAGCCGCCTCCGGGATGACGCGCCATGGCCAGCTCGCGATCGGTTTCTTCGGCTTGTGCGATTCTGTTGATCAGATAAGCGATCGGCAATCCGGCCGTCAAAAGCATCAAGCCCGAAGCCACCGCCGCAGTGCGCCAGCCCCACCACACGATCATGGCCCCGACCAGAGGTACGATCGCCCCCGAGAGTCCCGGCCCCATGCGAAAGATTCCGAAGGCGAGACTGCGCCGTTCGTGAAAAATTTTGGCGATGAGCAAGCTGATCGGCATGTGGTAGCCGAGACTCGAACCGAGCACGATGCCCAGCACGATCGCGGCATAGAGCATCGGTAATGAGTCGACGAAGCTGAGCGCGATAAACCCCAGGACGCAGATCACGATGCCGATGTACATGATCCGGCGCGGCCCGACCCGATCGATAAAGTATCCTTCGATGGGCCCCAGCAGTCCGGACTCGATCCGCGCCAGCGAAAAAGCCCCTGAAATAGCTGTGCGGCTCCATCCGAATTCGCGCTCGAAGGACGGAAAGAACGCGCTCATGCCGAAGTAACTAAACCCGGTGTTTACTGCGTGGGTAATGCAGCCGAGGATAACGAGCCACCATTTTCGGTCCATTACAGGTGTGACTTTCAGAGTGTGTCGGCAAACTTACGCAGACTAACGCATATTTCACGAGCGTGAAAGCCGCGATCTCTTCGATCTCTGGAAACACCCGGTGCGAGCCGGCCGCGCTGCAATAATTATGAGATCGTTGCATTCCGCGATGAGAATTGAAAAATGTATGAAGCCGTCCGGCTCGCCGCTCGATCAGGCGCCGGCTGACCACGATGCTGCGCGCATGCGGGAAGCGTCGATTCTAAAACGAAATGGAAATTCATCGTAGATGCCGCACAGCGTTACACTGATCAGCACGATCGCCGCCGGGTTGGGCCTCGCGCTCGTCTTTGGCTTTCTCGCCGCGCGGATCAAGCTTCCGGCGCTGGTCGGTTACCTGATCGCGGGCATCGTCATCGGCCCGGCGACGCCGGGCTTCGTCGCCGATGTCGAGCTGTCGGCGCAGCTCGCCGAGATCGGCGTCATGCTGTTGATGTTCGGCGTGGGCTTGCATTTTTCGCTGAACGATCTCTTGGCCGTGCGGCGTATTGCCCTTCCCGGCGCCGTTGTCCAGATTACCGTCGCGACTCTGCTCGGTATCGCAATCACCTCGCTTTGGGGCTGGAGCCTCGCGAGCGGCATCGTCTTCGGACTTGCTTTGTCCGTCGCCAGCACCGTCGTGCTGTTGAAGGCGCTGGAAAGCCGCGGCGTTCTGGAAACCGTCAACGGCCACATCGCCGTCGGCTGGCTCGTCGTCGAGGATTTGGTAACGGTCTTGGTGTTGGTGCTGCTGCCGCCGCTTTCGTTATGGCTCGGCAGCAATGCGCAGGTCGGCGATCGGAGTTTACTGACAACTCTCGCGTTCACCCTCGGCCAAGTCGCGGTCTTTATCGCGCTCATGCTGGTTGTCGGCCGACGGGTTTTCCCATGGCTGCTCTGGCAGGTTGCCGGCACCGGCTCGCGTGAGCTTTTTACTTTGTGCGTCGTTGCAGCGGCTCTCGGCATCGCCTACGGTTCCGCCGCGCTGTTCGGCGTCTCCTTTGCCCTCGGCGCTTTCTTCGCCGGCATGGTCATGAGGGAATCGCCGCTGAGCTACCGCGCCGCTGAAGAATCTTTGCCCCTCAGAGATGCTTTCTCGGTGCTGTTTTTTGTTTCGGTCGGCATGCTGTTCGACCCCCAGGTGTTGATTCGCGAGCCACTCCACCTTTTGGCCGTTCTCGCCATCATCATCTTCGGCAAATCGCTGGCCGCTTTTTTTCTCGTCCTGCTGTTCCGTTATCCGCTGAATACCGCGCTCACGGTATCGGCGAGCCTGGCCCAGATCGGCGAGTTCTCCTTCATCTTGGCCGGGCTGGGGGTTCAACTAGGCCTCATGCCGGAAGAAGGCCAAAGCCTCATTCTCGCAGGAGCCATCATCTCGATCGCGCTCAATCCTCTGGTCTTCCACGCCATCGAGCCGGCGCAGGCATGGATTCGCTCGCGCTCCAAGCTCGCGCAAGCCCTGGAGCGCCCGGACGATCCCCTCGCCGTGCTGCCGATGACCGTCGAACTGACCCGCCTCACGGGTCACGTCGTTCTGGTCGGCTATGGCCGCGTCGGCCGGCGCATCGGCGACGCGCTCACCGCCAACGGCATCTCTTTCGTCGTCGCTGAGGAGAATCGGGAAATCGTCGAGAAGCTGCGGGCAAGCAATATGCCGGCTGTCTCCGGCGACGCCGCCGATCCAAACGTGTTGATCCAGGCCCACGTGCACCGCGCGCGCATGCTGGTGATCGCTACACCCGACACGCTCGATGTCCGGCGCATGATCGAGATCGCGCGCACGGTCAACCCGCGCATCGAGACCGTCGTGCGCACCCACAGCGAAGAAGAAGCTGTGCTGCTCGAACAGGAAAACGCCGGCAAAGTATTTCTCGGTGAGCACGAACTTGCCGGCAGCATCATCGCACACGTCCTCGGCCGTTACGCCGGCGGAGAGCAGCGGCGCCGCTAGGGAAGCTCCCTAAGCGGCGCATTCGAGCGCTAAGCAAGCGCGAACGCCTTGCCACGCGGCATTGCCGTCTGTAGAATCGTTGAGAGTCGGTGAATTTCGTCGAAGAGTTTGCTTCTGTTCATGAGCACCGCCGGACGTCGCATATCAAACGACAAAAAAACAAAGGGAGACGACCCGCTACGGCAAGCGCGCGCGATTCACGAGAGAGTCATCACCCTCGACAGCCACATCGATTTCACCGCGGCCGATCTCACGAGCGAGCGAAACTACACGCAGCGTCTCGAGACGCAGTTCAATTTGCCGAACATGATTGATGGCGGGCTCGATGGACTCTTCTTCGTCATCTACGTCGGCCAAACCAGAGAATCGCAGAATCCGGAAGCGCTCAAACCCGCCAGCTACGAGCGCGCCTACAAGCTCGCCATCGAGAAATTCGACGCGGTTCATCGCTTCGCCCGCGAGATCGCGCCGGCCGCGCTGGAGTTGGCGCTCACCTCCGACGACGTGCGTCGGCTCGGCTCCCAAGGAAAGAAAATTGCTCTGATCGGCGTGGAGAACGGCTACCCGCTCGGCGACGACGTCGCGCGCGTCGAGGAATTCTACGACCGCGGCGCCCGCTACCTCTCCCTCACCCACAACGGCCACAATCAACTCGCCGACTCGCACACCGGCGAGCGCGACGGCTGGAAGTGGAATGGCGTTTCGCCGCTCGGCAGAGAGGTCATCGCCGAGATGAATCGGCTCGGCATCATGGTGGACGTCTCGCACGCTTCCAAAGAGGCGATGATGCAAACCGCCGCGCTGTCCAAAGCGCCGATCATCGCGTCCCACTCCGGCGTAAGGGCGCTCTGCGACGTGAGCCGCAACATGGACGACGAGCAGCTTCGCGCGCTCCAAGAAACCGGTGGTGTTTTCCATGCCGTCGCCTACGACGGCTTCGTGAAGAAAGTGAAAACCGATTCACCCGAACGAGCCGCCGCCCTCGCTGCGGTACGGCGAGAATTCGAGCTTCCGGATTTCAATCACCCAGGTCAACGCGCGCGGTTTCACTCCGCGTTCAAGCGACTCCCCGACGAGCGCCGCGCCGAATACGAGTCGAAGCTTGCCGAGATCGACAAGCAGCACCCCGGCGACCCGCCCGTCAATCTCAAAGACTTCGTCGACCACATCGACTACGCCGTCAAACTCATCGGCATCGATCACGTCGGCATCTCGTCCGATTTTGACGGCGGCGGCGGCATAGCCGGCTGGAACGACGCCAGCGAAACGTTCAACGTAACCTTGGAACTGGTCCGCCGCGGCTACACCGAAGAACAAATCGAAAAACTCTGGAGCGGCAATCTGCTGCGTGTCATGGATCAAGTCGAACGCCTGGCGGCCGACCTCAGGAATAAACCGAACGCTGCTCAGTCGGACTGAAAAAGGACCTATCATGACAATTCGAAGCTTTGATCACGTTGCGATCCCGATCGAGAATACCGACGCGATGCTGGCGTTCTACCGGGCGCTGGGATTCGGCGTTAATGAGCGGGAGCACTTTTACTCGGTCCACTTCGGGGATCAGAAGATCAATTTTCATGCACCGGCACGATGGCAGAGCGGTCGCTTCACCCTACGCGGGCCGACCGCCGTGCCCGGCTGCGGCGACTTTTGTTTCGTATGGGAGGGTTCGGTCGAGTCGCTACGAGCGATGCTCGATCAAGCCGGCGCCACGATCATCGAAGGTCCGATAGAACGGCAAGGCGGCCGCGACGGCGGCCGAGCGAAGGGCACGAGCCTGTACGTACGCGATCCCGACTCGAATCTTTTGGAATTCATGATCTATTCGGAGGGAGCGTCGGTGTAACATGATGCTCAAGGAACCATGATCTATTTGAGCAAGAGACTGAAACCATGAAGCACAGCACGGAACGCATACTCGCCACCCACTGCGGCAGTTTGGCACGGCCCAAGGATCTGCTCGATCTTATGAAAGCCAAGCTCAACAACGAGCCGTACGACTATGAAGTCTACGAGAAGCGGGTTCAGCGTGGGGTAGCGGACATTGTCCGCAAGCAAGTCGAGAGAGGCATCGACGTTGTCACTGACGGCGAGCAAAGCAAGCCGGGGTTCTTTGCTTATGTGCGCGAGCGGCTGAGCGGCTTCGAAGCGAAGACGCCGACCCCCGGCGGTTGGAAACAGTGGGCAGCGGAAGTCGCGGCGTTTCCTGAGTATTACGAAAATTACTTTAGCCGGCGCATGATGGGCGGCAGCATCGCGCCGCGCACGCCGATGGTATGCACCGGCCCGATCAGCTATCGCGGCCGGGACGCGATTCGAAAGGACATTGAGAATCTCAAAGCGGCACTGGTCGGATTGCAAACCGAGGACGTCTTCATGCCCGCTGTGGCGCCGAGCGGAGTCGGAACCAACGAATATTACCGCAGCGATGAAGAATATCTGCAGGCCGTCGGTGACGCGTTGCGCACCGAATATCAGGCCATCGTCGATGCCGGTTTTATCCTGCAGATCGACGACCCGTGGCTCACGGAGATACACAGCCAGGATCCAACGATGAGCTTGGCCGAGCGGCGCAAGATCGCAGAACGATCCATCGAAGCGCTCAATCATGCGCTCCGCGGTATCCCGCCCGAGAAGGTGCGCTTCCACACTTGCTACGGCATCAACGAAGGCCCGCGGGTACATGACGCGCCGCTGAAGGACATCGTGGATCTCATCTTGAAAGTGAACGCTGGCGCCTATGCCTTCGAAGCCGCCAATCCGCGCCACGAGCACGAGTATCATGTGTGGGAAACCGCGAAGTTGCCGGCAGGCAAAGTGTTGATTCCGGGGGTCATCACCCACGCGAGCAACATCGTCGAACATCCGGAGCTTATTGCCGAGCGAATCATGCGCTACGCGAAACTGGTCGGCCGCGAAAACGTGATCGCGGGAAGTGACTGCGGCTTTTCATCTCAGGCAACTTACAACCCTGAAGTTCACCCGAGCGTAGTGTGGGCAAAATTCCAAGCAATGGCCGAAGGCTGCCGCTTGGCGACCCAGCGGCTCTGGCGCTAATGCTTCGTCCAACCGCTTGACTCCTCGTCTGACGGAGCTTCACCGCAATCACTTCCTCGATCGCCGCGCGCAGAACGTTTAGCGTCTTGCGCGTGAGAACTCCGATGCAATAATCGGAATCATGGCAATTCGCGTCGTGCGGCTGGGAACGGCCCGCCGGAGAAAGGAAGGACTTCGCATCGGCACCGTACGCCGGCCGCCCCGCGGTGTTCGCAAAGCAAGATTACGCGAAACGTAACTACTTCGATGTCTGGCTTCCGGAGCTGGCGCCTAGCGCGCCGCTTGTATCATGGTTGTTTTCGGAACCGATCACGCCAGGCCGCTGGGCGCTCTACACAAAGCGCTATCGGAAGGAAATGCGTGAGCCGGCGGCGAGCCGTTTGATCGCGCTTCTCGCTGCCCTGTCATCGCAAACCAATTTTTCAGTCGGCTGCTACTGTGAAGACGAGAGTCACTGCCATCGGTCGATACTAAAGAAACTCTTGCTCCATCGACGAGCAAAGATAATCTAATCTCCTCGAACCCGTGGGCACGGCGTCTTACATTATTTTCCTGTCCTCAATAAACCAAGAGCGCAGCATGCTGCGCTCTTGAACTGTTGCCGACTGCCTGTTGCCTATTGCCTAGTCACTATTCATCCAGCCACATGAGCTTCGGCGGGATTGTCTTTCAGCATCATCTTCACCTCGTCCGGTTTGATGCCGAAGCCGAGCAGCGCACGGATAAAAACCCGCATGCCGTCGACGGCGTCCATGTGCAGCACCTGGCCGAAGTCGCTGCCGATGATGCAGCGGTCGGGGCCGATTTCTTTGATCGTGCGGATGGTTTCCATCGGATCGGCGACCGGCTGATACAAGCTCGGGATCATCGGCTGGCAATACGTGCCGACGTAGACGCCGAGGTCGCGCAGCTGCTTCATCTCGTCGAGCAGAAGCTTGTTCAGTTCCAAGAGCGGATGATCCAAGGTCGCGCGCACGCCGACTTCTTTGGCCAAGCGCGCCAGCGGCAGCAGCTCTTCGAAATCGGTATGGCCGAAGCCGATGCCGACTTTCTTCTCCGCCGCCATTTCCATGATCTGTTTCACTTCCGGGAGCACTTTGCCGTCCTCACTGCACAGCCGCACGCCTTCATGGTCCGGATGGCCGGCGCCGCGCCAGAAACCGTATGAGGTGAACGTCGGAAACCAGATCATTTTGAAGTTCGGATACTGCAAGCCGACGCGGACGTACTCCGGGCGCATGCCGAAGCACATGCCGACGCCGCCGTAGACTTCGACTCGATGGCTCAGCTCGCCGCGCGCGATCATGTCGTCGATGTGACGCTGGGTCAGATAGGCCGACGTCGCGCTGATGTTCCAGTGATCTTTGAAGGCGATCGCGCGCATGCCGCACTTGGACGCCTCGATGGCGATCTGGATCATGTCCTGCGAGCGGTGCACGAAGTCGGGAAACGCGTGGATGTGGCAATCGATGGCGCCTTCCAGCAATTCGTTTTCGATCCCCGGATAGATCTTCAGCATCTCCGGGTTGTCTTTCAGCATCTGATAAAAATAGTCCTTGGCGTTGAGCTCGCGCACCCGCGCGACGGTCAACGTGCGGCCCACCATCAACTCCTCGGCGGCCTTCGCATCCGCGGCAAAATCACACATGGAAATTTCTCCTCCCGTCAAAATTTCGGTTCAACGTTCCAGGTTCAATGTTAAGACCGGTTCAGAATGCTTCGTCTGACTTTGAACCTTGAACGTTGAACCTTGAAACCACTTATGCATTTCCCCACGCTTCTAAGAACCGTCGCGCGTCTTCGACCACCGGCTCGGTCACCGGCACGTAAGGAATCACCATCCGCGTCGCGCCCGCTTCTTCGAAGGCCTTCATCTTGTCCTTGATCTCGCGCACGTCGCTTGCCGGCACCACCGGCAGCTTGTCCATGTACTCGTCGGTGAGCGCGCCCATGGCCGCCTTGAAGCCGCCTTTCTGAAAGGCTTCGTGGATCGCGTTAACTTCTTTTTCGAAGCCCATGCCGCGCAGCATGTCGCTGTAATGATCGGCGATATTGTAGAAGGTCAGCACCTGGCGCAGCTTGGCGCGCGCAAGATTCTTGTCCGGATTGAGCGACACCCGCGACTTGGCGATGATCTCGATCTTGCTCGGGTCGCGTCCCGCTTCGACGGCACCCTCGCGCACCCGCGCGGCGATCTCTTTGACCTTCTCCGGCGTCGCCATATTGATGAACACGCCGTCGGAAATCTTGCCGACGAGCTTGGTCATCTGCGGCCCGAGGCCGGCAAGATAAACCGGCAGATCGGGATGACTCGGCTTCCACGACAGTTGAAAGCGTTTGCCGGTGTTGTAGATCTCGCCCTCGTACTCGACCCGCTCGCCGGCAGCGACTTTGCGCACGATGTCGATGTACTCGCGCGCTCTCTTCAGAGGACGATCGAACACGCCGCCGTGCCAGCCGGCAATCGCTTTGTTGGCGACGCCGAGGCCGAGCAGCAGCCGCCCACCGGAAAGATCCTGCAAGGTCGCCGACTGAATTCCCAACGTCACCGGGCTCCGGCCGTAAATGTGGTAGATCGCCGTGCCGAGCTTGATCGTCTTGGTGCGGCTCGCCACCGCCGAGAGCATGACGAGCGGGTCGGTGCTGTTCGATTCGCCCTTCCAGAACGCGCCGAAACCGACTTGCTCGGCCAAGACCACCAGCCCCGGCACATCGGCCGCCGGATAGTGCGCCGCCGAATTGATTTCCACGTCATAGATCATTTCAGGTGGCTCCTCTGATTTCTTGAAACGCTGAATGTCGAGCGCCGAAAACGTTCGTAAACTAGCCAGCGGTCCCGTCTAAGTCAAACCGCGACCATTTGGACAGGTTGAGACAGGCTTCAGGGCTGGACCGCCTTGGCTTTTTGCGCCAGGCCGTCGAGCTCCTGTTTCAATTTTTGGCTGCGGTCGATGAATTCGTCGATGGAGCTGGTCGGCAGCCATGCCGCGTCGATCGGTTTGACGACGCCGGTGAACTCCATGACGTTGGAGAATTTGCTCCGGCCGGCGAAATCGGAGATCGCGCTGACGCCGGCGATCGCCGCGCTCACCGAAAGCGCCGCCCACAGACGCGAACGGCGGCGCAAGGTCGAGGCGAATTTGAGATGACCGTAGACTAATGCCGCCATCACCACCGCGGAGCCGAAAAGACCGGCAATCCAAAGCGTCGGAATAAACGGCCAGAGAAACTCCAGCCATTCGGAAAAAAAGCCCAGCAGGAAAAAGCCGACAATGGCGCCGCAGGCGATGGTGACATGCTGGGGGAAATGAGAACGGCTCACCACCACTCGGCTCGCCAGCGCCCACAGGCCGGCCCAAACGAGCAGCATGGCAAAGGTCGTGAGCGGCTCGGTAACGATGGCGGCGACGGTGGCGCGCTCGATGGTCGTCAAATAAGCGTCGAGGCAAAGCAGCAGGAAAACTGCCGCGCCGACGGCGACCGCGGCGGAGGGCGAATTGAGCCACAACCGCTTGCTTTCGCGATCCACCAACGTCGGCGCCATCGGATGATCGACGGCGCGGTAGCGCAGCTGGGTGTGGCCGATGCGGAACGGACTACCTGACTGAATTTCCAGGCTCGGCGCAGGCGCGTCCCGCGCCTCGGCGCGCAAACCGTTGACGCTCTCCAGATCGCGCGCGATCAGCCGGCCGCGTTCGTCGGGCGCGATTTCGAGATGCATCGGACAGACGTAGGGATCGCCGAGAATCACGTGATTGGTATAGGCCCGGCCGATGCGAATCGGGAAAGATTCGATCGCAACGCGCTCGCTGACCGCGCCCTTGCCGTCGAGGACTTCGATGTAGCCTAACGGCGCCATTGGATCTTTTCCATGTAGCGGCGCGAAAGCAGTTGAATATTGTCGAAGCTGGCACCGGAAAGACTCAGAGTCGAGACCAGCCCGGCGTTGCGCGCGCCGACGGCGGCCACCCGAAAGGCCGCGTCATAGAGCCCCGGCAGCTTCACGTATTGCCGCGCGCACAGAATGGCTTTCACTTTTCCCGTCTGGGTGCGCACGTTGCGCGTCTGGCAGCGAAACGGCGTCACCTCCTCCTCGTTGCCGAAGACGGCGGTATTTCCGGCTTGGACTTGACTTGAGTAGAGCGTGAAGAACTGCGCCGGATTGAGCTCTGCGGTGGACAGCATCTGATGATAGAAGCGCACGATGCCCGAGGACTGCTCGCTCGACACGAACAGATAATCGTCGGTCGAGCAGTCGTGGGTCACGGCTACGTAGGGAATTTCCTTGCGGCGCAGCGCATCGGCCCAACAGCGAAAAAAATCCGCGGGCTTGGTCGGCAGCGAATACGGACCGACGCTCACACTTGGCGTTGTCGACGAGAACAGGCCTTCGAGATAGCGCGCCTGATTGGCGTAAATTTGTTTGCCGACTTCGGCGAGAAAGGCTTGCGCCGGCGGCGCTTGAAGATTTACGGTCCGTTCGAGCAACGCGAACACGCGCTCGGCGGGAACCAAGTAGCTGATCTGCTCCCCTTCCGTGGCGACGTTGACGCCGACCACCCGCCCGGCCTGAGTGAGAGCCGGACCGCCGCTCATGCCCGGATTGAGCGAGCCGGTAAAATGCACTTTCGGATACAGCGTGTGCCTCAGCAGTCCATTGTACGTTCCCTCGACGATGGTCAGGCCGAGATCACGCGGATGGCCGAGAGAGTAAAGCCGAGTCCCCTGCTCGACCGGTTTGGATTCGAGGACGAGAAAGCTCTTGGGCCGGCGGTTGGTGCGCAGCACCGCGAGATCGTAGACCACGTCCACGCCGAGCACACTGGCCTGGATGGGTTGCCCCGATCCATCGGTGATCTCGATGCGGTAACGATCCGGCGTGTGAATCAGCTTGGAGATCACATGATAGTTGGTGACGATGTGCCCGCCCGCGCTGGCGTAAAAGCCCGTGCCGACGGAAGCCTTCGCCGCCGAGCCGGTTTCGACCACTTCGATCTTGACGACGTGCTCGGAAAATTGCTTGAAGATCTCCTGGGTCGTCGCGCCCGGGGTTTGGGCTCGAAGCAAACCCGGCGACACCGCTGTCAAGGTGAGAAGCAGCGCCGCCGACAAGGTAAGAACTTTTTTCATAGTAGAATGAATTCAGTTGATCACCGGCGCGCCGAGATCGGCGCGCCGCGCGGTTGCATGCGGCCCGGTAACGAAGGTCACGCACTCGATGACCGTGATGCCTTCTAGAATTCTGACCGGCATAAAATTTTGTTTGATCAAATCTTTCACGGTTTGGTTCCCCTTGCAATGCGCTCGATCAGCTCAGCGTGACCCTTTGCTGGCAAGAGCAGTGAGTTGTCTGGCACACCAATCGCGGCGACATAATTCGGTCGTTGATGCGCGCGCGGCAACATCACACAGAGGAAATGAAGCTGACTACGACATTGTGGCGGAGTACGAGCGAAGTACTCAGAGCGTTACCAGCAAGGCACCAACGTCATTCTGCTGGAACCCCGGATCTCGCCGCTGTCTTTCAGGACTCCCAGGCATCGGGTTGATACGCGCACAAGTGGAGGACACATCGCGCTCGAGTTAGGAGCGAGTCCCATTTGCTAATAGCCGGATGAAGCGCGACCGAAATCCGGGATATCTCTCACTCGCTCACGTAGGTGCAGAGACTTTCTCACCGCGGCGCGACGAGAATCTCCTCGCGCGGAAAGTAGTCCATGATCTCCGCGCCGCTTCTGGTGACGACCAGCATGTTTTCCAAGCGCACGCCGCCGACGCGGGTTTCGCCTTCGCGGCATTCGACCGCGATCGTCATGCCCTCTTCGAAAACTTGCGGATGGTCGAGCGACCAGAGACGATTGATGATCGGCGCATCGTAGCCCGTGCTCGTGCCGAGGCCGATGCCGTGGCCGATTTCGCTGGCGAGCACTTCGACCTCGCTCTTGTATCCCCATTTGGTAGCGGGCGGGAAATGCTTGGCGGCGTCGGCGGTGGTCTTGCCGGGCCTGATCTCGCCGATAATCGCATCGATGCGCTCGCGCATGATCTTGTACCAGTCCTTCTCTTTGGGCGTCGCCTGGCGGCCGACGATGAAAGTTCGATACGTGCAGCTGCCGTAGCCCATGTAGGTCGCGCCGCAGTACGAACCGTAGACCAAGTCGCCGAACTGAATGACGCGGCTGGTCGCGTGCGGGCCGCGATCGAAAGTCGTCGGCCCGGTCCGCCAGCCGCCCGGAACCGCCGCTTCCAGGCCGATCTCGTAGCCGGCGCTTGCGCCAAGCGTCATCAAGTCGGTGTCGCGCATGCCGGGTTTGAGATTTTCCCAGACGCGAAACCACACGCCGTCGACCATCGCCGCGCAGGTCTTGAGACAGCCGATCTCGTCCTGATTTTTGATCATGCGCGCTTCGAGCATGAGATTGCGCGTATCGACGATGTTTTTGACGCCGGCATTGACCAGCGCCTCGCGCGCGTTGCCGTCGAAGCTGCCAAGACCGAGCTTCTCGCCGAGCAAGCCGCGCTTCTCCAGCTCGGCTTTGATCTCGCCGGCGAAGGCTTTGGCCTCCAGCGCGCAGACCTCGGGTCCCGGAGCGCCGGTGAGCCAGGAGCGCGCCGGGCGCCATTCTTTGATCCAGGGACACTGGTCGGGCATCTGATGGTAGTAACCGTTGTGCTCGTACATCACCGGATCGTGCTCGGCGAAGAACAGCACGTAGCGGCACATGGGATAAGCAAAACCTTTGAGCGCGGTCAGGTAGCGGATGTTGTGATGATTGGCTTCGAGGATCGCCGCCACACCGTGCTTGCGCATGAGCATCTGCGCGCGCTCGACGCGCAAGCGGCGCATGCGCTCTGGGTTGAAGCGCTCTTGCCAATCCGCCGTCTCAGGACCGTAGGTGAGCTTCGGTGTGTATTGGATCATGATCGCCCTCCTCTCGGGGATGGTCATTCGCCCTTGTCGCAAATCTAACGAGATCGACTCGCTGCTTCAACCCATCCGTCCATTAAATATGGATCGGCGGCCTTGTGTAAGTTTTCACGCGCGTGTGATAACAAAAGTCGTTGCTCTCGATCGCCGGAATTCATGAACAGGAGCGTATGCACATCCGTGAAACAATTGATCACGCTCATCGCTGCCGGATCGATTTTCCTGCTCTCCCCTCCGCTCTCGGCGGCGGCGGAGCGAGTAACCGCGGTGTACACCAGCATCGCCGCCGCGTACGCGCCGTTCTGGGTGGCGAAGGACAAAGGGATCTTCGACAAGTACAATTTCGATACCAGCTTGGTGTACATGCGCGGCACCGTGCCGACGATCGCCGCGCTCGCCAATAACGACATCGAGTTCGTCCAATCGGGCGCCGCGCCGTTTATCAATTACGCCGCCAGGGGCGGCGACGTGGTGCTCTTGGGCTGCCTGGCGAACAAAGTCATTGATTATGTCCTCATCGCTCATCCGTCGATCAGCCGCATCGAGCAACTGCGCGGCAAGACCATCGCCATCAGCCGTCCCGGCGATCAGACCTATTATTACGTGCGCGACATTCTCAAGCGCTACGGCATCAGCCTCAAAGAAGTGCGTTTGGTGCAAACCGGATTGCAGCCGGAACGAGTCGCGGCGCTGCGTCAAGGCTTGGTCATGGCGAGCATTCTCAATCGGCCGAATAATCTTGTGCTGGAACAGGAAGGCTATAAACGTCTGCTCGACATCGAGGATCTCAAGCTGCCCGCCGGCGTGCGTTGCCTGATCACGACGCGCAAATTGCTTAAATCGCGCCCCGCCACGGCGGAGAATTTCGCCATGGCGTGGCTGGAATCGATTCGCTTTATTCTGAGTCAGAAAAAGGAAACCAAACAGATCATCAGCAAGTACACGCGCAATACCGACGAGGTCCACCTGGAAGAAGCCTGGCGGAGCTTGTCGGCGCAAACCGAAGTGCCGCCCTACGTCTCGGTCAGCCAGTTGCAAGGCCAAGTGACCACGCTCGCCGAAGACCAACCCGATCTGAGCCGCTTCGACGCAAAATCCATGGTGGACAACAGCGTGATCAAGAAGCTCGACGATTCAGGCTGGATGAAAAAACTGTTTCGATGATTCCACTGGAGCAAAACCCAAGTCGGAACGACGATTTCACACGAAGGCCCGGTGCGGCAACCGTAATGAACGAGGAAAGAGGAATCTTCCAACGCATTTTTCAGCATCTGCGGGCGAGCGTCACATCGTTCGG
Organism: uncultured delta proteobacterium; assembly: GCA_963745035.1. GTDB lineage: Bacteria > Desulfobacterota > Binatia > UBA9968 > UBA9968 > DP-20. The sequence continues at coordinate 153,307 of CAVUVW010000017.1, forward strand.
AAACGACAACAAATAGTTAAACACCTGTCATTTCGAACGAAGTGAGAAATCTTTCTGCACCTGTTATTTTAATTTTAAAAGGATGCGCGAAGAGCACGGAGTTTTTCGTAGGGTGCGCTTGCGCACCGACAGCGACTCGAACGCAGTCGCTTGCAATATTCCGGCGGGGTGGATACAGAGCAACACAAGTATGCGCGGGGGAATTTTACTCACCGTCGGCCATCTCTCGTGTTTGTTGCTGCTCGTCGCTGTGCAGAGCGCGGCGGCGGCGGAGCGTAGCTTCGAAAGAGTCCGCATCGCCGTGTCGTCGAAGTCGCTGGGATTCTTGGACACGTGGGCAGCAAAAGAGCGCGGCTTTTATCGCAAGCATGGCATCGAAGCGGAAATTATCGCCATGCGGCCGCCGCTCACCATCGGCGCGATCCAGGCGGGCGAGATCGATTACGCCTTCGGCGCCAGCACGATCTCGCGCGGCAGCATTTCCGGCGCACCGGTGAAGTTGGTGAGCCTCGCGCTCAGAACTTCTTTTCACACACTCGTAGCCCGCCCGCAGGTGAAGTCGATCGCGGATCTCAAGGGCAAAACCATTGCGGTGACCGTCGGCGCCGCCGACGATTTCGTCGCACGCCATTTGATCCGGCGCGCCGGCCACGATCCGCGCGACTTTGCGTTCGTCAACATGGGCGGCTCGGACACGCGTTTCCCGGCGCTCCACGCCGGTAGCATCGAGGCGACGCCGCTGTCGCTGCCTTTCTTCATCATCGCCAAGCGCCAGGGCTTCACCTTGCTCGGCTCGGCCGCTGACGTATTTGACATGGCGACAGTCGGCATCGGCACTTCGACCCGGAAGATCCAGCAGGAACGCGAGCAGGTGAAAAAAATGCTGCGGGCTCAACTCGACACCCTGCGCTGGATCAAGACCCAGAAAAATGAGGTCGTTCCTTTTCTCCAGAGGTTCTTCGGACTGGACGAAGAGGTCGCGCTGGAATCCCACGCGATCTATGCCAAGCTGCTGATCGATGACGCCCGGCCGCTGGCCGACGCGGTGAGGACCGTGCTCGACCAGCAAGGGAAACCGGATTTGCCGCTCGATCGCGTCGTCGATGCGACGATCATCGAAGAAGTGCTGCGCGAACGGAGATGAGATGTCTGAAACGGGAATGAGAATCATCGATATCGACGGCCATGTGCGCGAGGCCGACGATCTCTTCGAGAAATATTTGGAACCCGCTTTTCGCGCGCGCGCGCCCAAGATCGAGAAAGTTGCCAACGGCCAGTTGTTATTTCGCCTGGAAGGCGACCGTCATCATCGCAGGCCGAACGAATCGCCGTTTCGGATCAAAGAAGACGGCTCACCGGTCAATGAGAATCGCCATCTCGCCACTCAGCCCAAGCAGCGGCTCGAAGCGATGGACCGCGACGAGATCGAGCGCGGCTTGCTGTTTCCTTCAGCGGGACTCTATTTGACGTCGGTGGAAGAAGAAGCCTACGCGGCCGCGCTTTGCCGCGCTTACAACAACTGGCTTTACGATTACTGCGGCGCGGATCGAAAACGACTCATGGGCGTCGGCGTGGTTCCCGTGCAAGACGTGAAGCTTGCCATGGACGAAGCGAAGCGCGTCGTCAAAGAACTCGGCTTCAAGGGCATCTTCGTCAGACCGAATCCGGTGAAGGGCCGCAACATCGACGATCCTTATTACGATCCGCTTTACAGAACCGTCGTCGAGCTCGGCGTGCCCCTGTTGGTGCACGAAGGATCGGGAGCTTTCTTGCCAACGGCAGGCGCCGACCGCTTCGCCGGCCAATGGTTCTTCACGCACACGATCTCCCATCCGCTCGAGCAAATGCTCGCGAGCCTCGCCTTAATCTGTCGCGGCGCTCTGGAGCGCAATCCCGAACTGCAGGTCGTCTTTCTCGAATCCGGCGCGGGCTGGCTGCCCTACTGGCTCTGGCGCATGGACGAGCATTACGAGATTCTGCCGTTTCAGGTGCCGTGGCTCAAGATGAAGCCGAGCGATTACTTTCGCCGGCAGTGCTTCACATCCTTCGAAGCGGATGAAACGCGTCTCGGCGATGTGATCCAAACGATCGGTGCCGACCGCGTTCTCTTCGCTTCCGACTACCCGCACTGGGACGCGACATTTCCTGGAGTCACGAAAATGATTCTCGACCGGAAGGACATGAGCGACGATACCAAGAGAAAAGTGATGGGCGAAAACGCCGCAAAGCTGTTGAGATTGGACTGATCAAGACAGTTTCCAGTTTCTGGTTTTGAGTTTCTAGTTATTGAAATCCGGAAACCAGAAACTAGGAACTGGAAACTAGAAACTAATTTTACCGGAGGTTTTATGGCCGAAACACCAAAACTCGTTTCATCGATGGGGCGGGCGGAGCTCGATCGTATCTTCGTGCGCGAATACGATCTGAACAAAGATCTGCTCGGCAAGATCACTTTTGCGCAGATGGTCTATCTGATGCTCGAGGGGCGCATGCCGACGCCGGAGCAGGGCCGCATGATCGACGCCATGCTGATCGTTCTCGTCGATCACGGCATGACAACCGGGGCCGCGGCGGCGCGCATGACGTTTCATTCCGCGCCGGAAGCGATTCAAGGCGCGGTCGCCGCCGCCATTCTCGGCGCGGGTAGCGTGCACCTGGGCTCGTCCGAGCATTGCGCGAGAATGCTCAACGACGCGCTGCCTAGAGAATCAAAAGAAACTGATCTCGACAGCGTCGCGCTAAAGACCGTCGAGAAGCGTCTGGCGAACAACCAGCTCATTCCCGGCATCGGCCACGGCATTCACACCGGCGGCGACCCGCGCGCCGAGCGCCTGTTCGAAGTCGCCCAGGAAACCAAAGTCTACGGCCGCTACTGCGATCTGTTGCGCAAGATCGGCAAGATCGCCGACCAGAAAGTCGGCAAACATTTGCCCGTCAACGTCACCGGCGCCATCGCTGCGATCTCGCTCGACATGGGCATTCACTGGCAGATGTCGAAGAGCTTCGCGATCCTCGGCCGCGCGCTCGGCGGCTTGGCGCACGTCGGCGAAGAAATCCGCCGCCCGATCGCGCGCGGCTTGTCCAATTTGATTCGCGACAACTTGCAGTACGAGCCGGGGAAGTGAACCGGCCACGCGACATACTCTGCGAGTGACATGTCCCCCGCGGATACCGCCACGAGGACACCCGTCCTCATTGCCGGCGCCGGTCCGGTTGGACTCACGCTCGCGCTCGAGCTCGGCTGGCGCGGCGTCCGCTGCCTGCTGGTCGAGCCCAACGAAGAGTTCAGCGGCAATCCTAAAGCCAAGACAGTCCATCAGCGCACGCTGGAGCTGTTTCGCCGCTGGGGCCGAGCCGTGCCGGGCAAGCTGCGCGCGGCAGCGCCACTCGGCGACGACTTCCCCTCCACCATCTTGTACGTCACGCGATTGACCGGCGAGATGATCACGGCCCTGCGCAATGCCACGCCGGCGGATACCGGCAACCGGCTGAGCCCGGAGAGAACGCTGCGCATCCCGCAATCGTTCCTGGAGCCCGTTCTACGCGAGGAAGTTCGGCAGGCGGCAGCCGTCGATTTCCGCCTCGGCTGGAAGCTCGAACGCTTCGAGCAAAATGCCCGCGAGGTCAGAGCGGAGATCGTGCAGGTGGCGAGCGGAGCGCGCGAAGTAGTTGCCGCCCAATATCTTGCCGGCTGCGACGGCGGCCGAAGCACGGTCCGCAAGCAACTGAACATCGGGCTGCACCGTTTGACGGCCGTAAAGCAAGCACTCGGCGGCGTCTTCCGGGCGCCGGCACTCTGGTCGACGCTCGCCTTTGAAAAGGCCTTCCACTATAACGTCTTGAATGATGACTTGCCGCACCTCGCCGTCGTCGGCCCGCTGCATCCACCTGATGTGTGGTTCTTCGACCTGATGGGCGTCGATCCGAACGCGCTCGATCCAACCGAGGTTATCCGCAACGTCGTTGGCCGGCCGATCGCCTTCGAAATACGTGACGTCGCGCCGTGGACGGTGCATAACGCCTTGGCCGAGCGCTATCGTGAAAACCGCGTCTTTCTGCTCGGTGATGCCGCCCACCTGCAGTCGCCCAGCGGTGGCTACGGCATGAACGGCGGCGTCGGCGATGCCGTCAACTTCGGTTGGAAGGTTGCGGCAGTCATTCAAGGTTGGGGCAGCGAAGATTTGCTGGACAGTTATGAAATCGAGCGCCGGCAATTCCATGAGCGCGCGCTGGCGGAAACGATTCAGAATTCGGAGGATAACGAGTTAGTTACTCCCGGCCTCGAGGACCCGATCCGCGGTGAAACTCTCCGGGCGACGCTGGGAGAACGTATTCAAAGCACCAAGCCCAAGAACTTCCAGAGCCTGGGCATCAGCCTCGGCTATCGCTACGAGAACTCGCCGGTCATCGTGCCCGACGGTACCCAACCTACGCCATACGAAACCTCGCGCTACATTCCCACGGCTCAGCCGGGCCATCGCGCACCTCATGCGTGGCTGCCCGACGGCGCGGCTTTGTTCGACCACTTCGGCCAGGGATTCACGCTCCTGGCTCTCGGGCCGCGCGAAGTAGACTGCTCTGGCCTAGAAAATGCTGCCGGCGCTCGCGGCGTGCCGCTCACCGTCCTGCGACGCGCCGAACCCGAGCTTCGCGATCTCTATCAGGCGGATCTTGTTCTCGTCCGTCCTGATCAGCACGTCGGCTGGCGTTCCGACTTCGAACCGGGTAATCCGAGTGCTGTCATCGACATTCTTTGCGGCGGCTCGCGCGTAGACTTGTAGCGAGCTCCAGATCGATAAAGTGTTCTTGGAAGGATGGAGTATCGGACTTAGAGAAGGAGAGCGGATGAATCATAAAATGCGCACGACTGTTCTAATCATCTCATGTGCGTTCTTTGTCGCATTTCCCTTCATGGCTGGCGCTCAGCTCCGCAAAATCAACATCGCTTACACCGCGACGAGCCCTTATCAAGCAGTCTTGATCGTCGCTCAGGAAGTCGGCCTGTTCAAAAAGCACAATCTCGATCCGACCTTGGTGTTTACCACCGGCGGTTCGCTTGGCATTCAGGCCATGATCGGCGGCGACGTCGCGATGACCTTGTCCGATGGCTCGTCGTCGGTGCTGAGCAAGTTGGCCGGCGTGGATATTCTCGTGATCGCGAGTTTGCTCAATACTTTTCCTTACAGCTTGATCTCTCTCCCCGAGATCAAGAAAGTCGACCAGCTCAAAGGCGCCAAGATCGCCGTCAGCCGTTTTGGCAGCGCGACGGATTTGAGCGTGAAGATGGCGCTCGCGAAAGTCGGCCTGAACGCCGAGAAAGACGTTACCTTGTTGCAGATCGGCGCGCAGACCGCGCGTTACGTTGCCTTGCAGTCGAGAAACGTCCAGGCGACGATCATCACGCCGCCGTTCACGCTCACCGCGCGCAAAGCCGGCATGCAAACTCTGATCGACATGGCGGAGTTGAACATTCCGTTTCAATTGACCGCGTTGCTCGCCTTGCGCCCTTATCTCAAGAGCAATCCAGACACGGTGCTGGCGGTGATCCGCACCCTGTCCGAAGCCATCCATTTCTACAAACGCGAGAAGGAAACGACGATCAAGATCCTCGGCAAGTATTTGAAGACGGACGACCGCGAAGCCCTCGAAGAAACCCACCGCGAGATCGCCGTCAAGTCGATGCCCGAAAAACCCTATCCGACCCTGCCGGGGATCAAGACAATTCTCGACGAAACGGCGCTGCGCAATCCGAAAGCGAAGGGGCTCAAGCCCGAAGACTTCGTCGACTCGAGCTTCGTCAAAAAAGTCGACGACGAAGGATTGTTCGGGCGGCTTTACAAGCGGTAGTCGCGATCTGAAGATGTATCATCTCGATACGTCTTCAACTATGGGAGACGAGGCGCACATGCGAAAATTTGTTCTGATTACATCGACCTTCATCGGTTTGTTAGCGGCATCCGCAGTTAACGCCCAATCCGACTTTTTCAAAGGCAAGCAGATCAAGATCGTCGTCGGCTTTACCGCCGGCGGCATCATCGATCTCTGGGCGCGTCTGTATACTCAACATCTGGGCAAGTACATTCCCGGCAATCCCGATCTGATTGTACAGAACGTCGCGGGCGGCGGCTCGATGATCGCCGCCAATCAGCTCTACAACGTCGCGAAGCCGGACGGACTTACGCTTGCGATGATTTCGTCAGGCCTTTATTTCGACCAGTTGATCGGCGTTAAAGAAGTGCAGTTCGATTGGGCCAAGTACGGTTGGATCGGCTCGCCGGTGCGCAACTTCGAAGTCTTGACCATGCGCGCCGATACTCCTTACCGGAGCATCGAAGATATTCAGAAAGCAGCGCAGCCGCCGCGCTGCGGGACCACCGGCACCGGCGCGACCGGCCATTACTTTCCCAAATTCATCGAGCAAGCGCTCGGCGCCAAGATTCAGATCGTCTTAGGCTATCCGGGCAACCGCGACGTCGAGGTCGCCATCGAACGCGGCGAAGTACACTGCTACGCAATCACCAAGGAAGCTTTTTTGCGCGAGCCAGGGAGGTCGTGGTTGAAAAAAGGTTTCGTCCGAGTGTTGGTGCAAGGAGGACAAAAGCGGGATTCTCTATTTCCCGAAACGCCGACCATCTATGAGCTAATGGAAAAGCATAAGACTCCGGACGCGCTCAAGCGGTTCGCTTCGGTGCTGCTGTCCCCTGGCTTGATCGGCCGGCCGCTTATCACGCCGCCCAATTTGCCGGCGGATCGACTGACAATTCTCCGCGACGGTTACGCCAAAATGGTCGCCGATCCGGAATTCCTCGCCGAGGCAAAGAAGCGCGAATGGGATGTGGAATACGTGAGCGGCCCCGAGCTCGAAGCGATCGCCAAAAAGGCTGTCAACCAAACGCCCGAAACCATCGCGCGCTTAAAGCAAATCCTCGCCGAGTAAAGCAAGCAGAATTCACCGCAGAGGCACGGAGTTCGCAGAGTTCGGAGAATTTTTTCACCGCAGAGACGCCGAGTACACGGAGTTCGGATATTTTCCTAATGAGAAACTTCTTTACTCCGCGACCTCTGCGTCTCCGCGATGAGCTATCCGATTAAACCGACAGCAGCCGCTCGAAGAACGATCGGTAACGCGTCAGCGCGACGCGCAAATCCTCGGTCGAAACGTTCTCGGATGCATCCCACTGATGCTCGAGGTTGTTGCGCTGCTGGGAGAAGCTCTGTGCCAGCTTTTGCATCAGCTCGGCCACCAGCTCATCGGCGCGCTCCACCGCGTTGCGCGGCTCGTCGACAAAACCCGCCTGAATTTCTCGCCAGCGGTTACGAAACTCGCCGTCGACGTTGCCCTCGAACAGCGGCTCGGGCTGCGAGCCGTCGCGGCGCCGTTGAATTTTAGCGTCGTCGTGAGCTTCGCGGCTTTCGTGTTCGACGTTGTGTTGCGCGGCGCCCGCGATGACGTCCGTCGACAGTTTGTTCTTGCCCTCGGCCGAAGGGTCGTTAGGGATATTGGATGTCTTTAGAAACCGTCATGCTCGGAAACCTCCTCGTGTACTTTTTAATCGCCGATTTGTCTGGCGCTCGCCGGCGCGCGATGCCGCGGCGCGCGTATTCGTCGAAGGCGCCTGCAATAGCTCGTGAAAAAGCGCGCGATAAAGCACCAGGGCTTGTCTCAAGTCCTCGGTGCTCGCTTCGCCCTGGCGATTGCGCTCGGCGATCGACCTCGCCCCCCGATAGTTTTCCACCACCTCCGGATAATCGACCGACAGATCCGCCGCCGCCTGATCGAATCCTTTGACCGGATAACCGCGCCTTTCCATGACCGCGAAGATGAGCTCGTCGCCCTCGAGGGTCGCCCCTCGGGGATCATCGACAAACCGGGTTTGTACCTGTTCCCAGGCGCGTTGATAATGCGTGCGGTCATGTTCGGAAAGCGGCACGATATTGTATTCGCTCACTCGTTCCTGGCGGCTTTGCAGCTCTGCCTCCGCCAAGTCACGGTCCTGCGTCCGGTTCACCGCGCGGTCATATTCAGCGCCGAAGTGCTGTTTCAATCTTTGCGATCGCATACGATTGTAGGCGATCCATGCGCCGACGCCGATAGCTGCGCAAATGACGACGGTTATCAAAATAATCAGCAAAGTTTGTGAATCCATTCTGCCTCCTACAGCCGGCATTGGGCTCGGCGTTAAAAAAGAAATCAATCAAGGACCGTGCCATAACAATAACACTCTCATTGCCTCTCAAGCTGTTAAACGAAGCAGAGAAATTGAAGGGATTTTTCTCTGAGAAGAACAGGTCGACGACAGTGAAACTCCGACAGCTTCCAATCGGACCGGCGCGGTGAAATCCCGCTGGCCTAGGCGACCGGCGCCCTGGTCTCTGAATTGCTCAACAACATCTCATTGCCGAAGGATCAGAGTCCTGCGGCATCGTCCCCTGTGCGCCTACATGGGGCGCGGGGAATTGCTTGATCGGTCGGTGAAAAGCCATGGTGAAAAAACCGGGACATAAGATCCGCTATGCTGTCGTCGGACTGGGACATATCGCGCAAGTTGCGGTGCTCCCGGCATTCTCTCATGCGGCGCGCAATTCACACTTAGCCGCGCTCGTATCGGGTAATCGAAACAAATTGCGAGAGCTCAGCAGGCGCTATCGGGTGGAACATAGCTATACCTACGACGAATACGACGATTGTCTAAATAGCGGGGAAATCGACGCGGTCTATATCGCCCTGCCCAACAGCATGCACGCGGAATATTCGATCCGCGCGGCGGAGGCGGGAATTCACGTATTAGTGGAAAAGCCCATGGCCGTGACCGAGAAAGAATGCCTGGCGATGATCCGGGCGGCGTCAAAGCATCGGGTCAAGCTGATGGTTGCCTACCGGCTCCACTTTGAACAGGCGAACCTGAAAGCGATCGAGCTCGCGAATTCGGGCAAGCTCGGGAAGCCGCGCTTCTTCACTTCCGCGTTCTCACTGCAGGTTCGACCTGGGAACATTCGCACCGAGGACGAGCTCGGCGGCGGGACCCTGTACGATTTGGGCGTTTACTGCGTAAATGCCGCGCGCTACCTTTTTCAAGACGAGCCGCGCGAGGTGATCGCTTATAGCGCGGCCGGCAAGGATCGGCGCTTCAAAGAGATCGACGAGATGACGGCGGCCGTATTGCGCTTTCCGGATGACCGTCTTGCCACTTTCACGAGCAGCTTCGGCGCCGCCGATGTATCCTCCTACGAACTCGTCGGAACGAAGGGAAGCGTGCGGCTCGACCCCGCATACGAATACGCCTTTCCGTTGAAGCTTCATCTGACGATCGACGGCAAGACTCGCTCCCAAACGTTTCCCAAGCGCGATCAATTCGCGCCCGAGCTTCTGCACTTTTCCGACTGTATTCTGAAGAATAGGGAACCCGAACCTTCGGGACTCGAAGGACTCGCTGACGTGCGCATCATCGAAGCATTGTACCGCTCGGCGAAAATTCGCAAGGCGGTCAAAGTCCGGCCAGTGGCGCTTAAGAAGCGACCGAGCCTGAAACAGGAAATCTACAGACCGCCGGTCAAAAAGCCCGCCATGGTGCAGGCGAAGAGTGGTTCTCTAGAATAAGTTTTGCGCAGCCCATTCAGCGCAGTCCTGCGGCCGCATCCCGCACAATCGCCGGTCTTTTAAACACAGCGCGCGAGTAGAAATTCACTATTCTCCTGTGGTAGGAGGAGAGCATCAAATTCTATTAGCAAGGAAAGAATCTGATGCTCACTTCGATCAAAATCGACAATCGTATGAACGGCTTTCTCGGCATTCCCGATGGCGCCGCCAAGAAGCCGGTCGTCATCCATTTGCATGAGCGGTACGGCATCGTAGAGCACACGACGGATCTCGGACAAAAGTTTGTGGACGCCGGCTATGTCACCATCGTTCCTGACTTCTTCTCGCGTTTCACCGGCGACCGAGCGGCGCTCGCGCGCGGCGATGACCGCTGCGAGTTGAGCGACGACGAGGTTTTGTTCGATCTTGACGCGGTCGTCGAGCATCTGAAGACCGTTCCTCAGGCGGATCTCAGCAAGGTCGCCATGTCGGGCGTGTGCCAAACCGGCCGGCAGCCCATATTAGTCGCCGCTAAACGCAAGCTGCTCAGCGCCGCGGTGGTGCTCTACGGCGCGGTCTATGACGCCGACTGGAAATCACACCCGCTCCGTCCCGAGCCGATCGACAAGCTCATGCAGGAAGTATCTTGCCCGATCGCCGCCGTCTTCGGCGAGCTCGACAATCTCATTCACCGAGACAATATCGTGCGCATGTTCAGCGTCTTGGCCGAAGCCAAGAAAAGTTTCGACATCCGCATGTACGCCGATGCGCCGCACGGTTTCTTGAACGACACCATGCCTGGCCGCTACCGGCCCGCGCAAGCCGAAGCTGCGTGGAATCAGATCACATCGTTTCTCGGGTCGGTTTTCGCGGGCAAGTGGCAAAAAGGCCGCGCAATCTGGCGCTTCGACGCTGACAGTTCGCTGGATTATGATTTCTCCAAGATGAAGCGCTGGGAGTAGCGCGCGGCTCGCCGCGCGCATGCCCAATGACAAATTTCACATCTTAGAAGCATCCGGATTCGCGATTTGAAATTTGAGATCTGAGATTGCGAAGCGCTGCGCGCCTTGACAGCAATTAGGGCGCCGCATACAGTCGCCTCGACGCACGGCCAAGGAGAATCCCACGGCGCAAAACGAACAAGACGCGTTCGATCTCGTCTCGGTCGACGAATCCAATCCGCTGAGCACCAACCGTTCCTGGCAGCGTTTGCGCGAGATAACGTCGGACTGGCTCGGGGTCATCGGTGTCGTCTCATTCTTTCTCGCGTGGGAGCTTCTCACCCGCCTCGAGATCATCAATCCTTTTTATTTTCCGCCCATCAGCGCGATCCTTGTCAAAGGCTACGAGCTTTTCGCCAACGGCTCGATCTGGGAGCATGTTTGGTTCAGCCTGACGAACTTCACCATCGGCTTTTTCGTCTCGGTGGTTCTCGGCGTGGTTCTCGGCGTGCCGATGGGCTGGTACAAGAATGTCAGCAAAACTTTCGATCCGCTGCTGTCCGGCATTTATGCAACCCCGCTGATTGCGCTGCTGCCGTTGATCATCATGATGTTCGGGCTCGGCGCGGTTTCCAAGATCATCATGACGATCCTCGCCGCGGTGTTTCCGATCCTGATCAACACCATGGTCGGCATCGCCAATACCGATCACCGCCTGATCACCATGGCGCGCGCCTTCGGCGCCAAAGACAGCCAGATTTTTCTCAAAGTATCCCTGCCCGGTTCGCTGCCTTATCTCGTAGCCGGCATGCGTGTGGCTCTCGGCCGTGCTCTGGTCTACATCGTCGTCGCCGAGCAGTACGGCGCCGCCACCGGCTTGGGCTACTTGAGCTCCGTCGCGGCGCAGCGTTTTCAGATGGCGGCGATGTTCGTGCCGATCATCATCATCGCCGGGCTCGGCGCCGGCTTGAACGAGCTGCTCAAGACACTCGAGCGGCGCCTGGAAAAGTGGAAGCCGCAAAAATAAGCACCTGAATTTGGGCTACGCGGAGGAATAGATGAAACTGACGGCGAAAATAGTTTCCGCTTTGATTTTGCTCCGTGGCGCTGGCCGACGTCATCCATGCCGCCGATGCGCTTCGCAAGATGACGGTCGGCCAGGCGGGCGTCAATCCCGGCGCCGGCCTTTTCACGATCGCCGTCAATCAGGGCTACTACAAGAAACACGGCCTCGACGTCGAAATTATCAAAACCAATACCACCGCGGCTGTGCAGGCCATGCTCGCCGGTAAAATGCAGATGGCCACCGGCGCCGGCGCGGCGGCATTCGTAACCGCCACACTCGAAGGAGCGCCGCCGTTTGTGCTGGTCGGCTCATGGGTCAATGTGTTCCCGTACAAAGTCATGGCCCACAAGGGCATAAAAAAGATCGAAGACCTGAAAGGTAAAACCGGCCACGTCGGCGCGCCTTTCGGTACGATTCCCGACACCGCTTTGCGCTTCGCGCTCAACCGGCTGAAAATCGATCCCGAAAAAGACGTCAAGCTGGTGCAGCATTCGAATGCCGATCCGGCGAGCATTCTCGCGGCGATGGAAAAAGGCGAAGTCCAATTCGGCATTCTTGCGCCGCCATTCGATTTGATCGCGGAAAAACGCGGCTACGAAATGCTGCTCGCATTGCCCGGCCTAGGAATTCCGTGGCAGCAGAACGGTGAAATCGTCAGAGCTTCGTATCTGAAAAGCGACCGCGACAACGTCATTCGTTTTTTAAGAGCGACCGCCGAGGCCTCGAAATTCTATTTCGATCATAAGGACAAGACGGTCGAGATCATGAAGGAATATCTGGGACGCCCCGCCGACGAAACCGAATATGCCTACAACCAGTACAACCGCTGGACCGATCGAGTTCATCGGCCGCAGGTCGAAACCATCAAGACGACTCTTGAAGCGATCAAGAAAAATACGCCCAAAGCGGCGAACGCGAATGCGGCATCATTCGTCGACACCAGCCTCGTCGATCAGCTGATTAAGGAAGGCTATTATAAGTAGACTGGACGCTGATCGAAGATAACAACTGAATAGAGGATGACGGATTACGATCCTCGATCCTCTATTCTCGATTTTCGATCGAATAGTTTGACCCAACTCCAAGCCGGTGTTAGCATCCCCGCGAGCTTTGACTGAAGGAGCAATCATTCCGTGAAACTTTATAACTTCGATCTGCTCGCCTATCCTCATGTTCCAAAAGAAGCGCCGCGCACGCCTGTTCCGAGCAGTTTTTTCGACCCCGCAAAGGGCGCTGCGAACTATGCCGAACATTTGGACGAGATGGCCTACTGTGAAGAACTGGGTTTCGACGGTGTGGTTTTCAACGAGCATCACTACAGCGCCTACGGCACGATGCCGTCGCCCAATTTGATTGCCGCCGCGCTCAGTCAGAAAACCAAGAAGATCAAGATCGGCGTGCTTGGCAATATTCTCCCGCTGCGCAACCATCCGGTGCGCGTCGCGGAGGAGTACGCCATGATCGATTGTCTCAGTAATGGTCGCCTGATCGCCGGCTTCGTGCGCGGCATTCCGCCGGAATATATTTGGTACGGCGTAAATCCAGAGGAATCGCGCGGCCGTTTCGAAGAGGCCTACGATCTTATCATGACCGCATGGACCGAGCCGGTGTGGAGCCATCAAGGAAATTTTTTCAAATTGAAGGACTGCGCGATCTGGCCGCGCCCGGTGCAGCAACCCCATCCGCCGATCTGGATCGCGGCCCGCAGCGCAGAATCGGTGGAATGGTGTGTCAAACGCCACCTTCCCTGCGCGCAGGTCTATCAGACCACTGGACAGATCGAAGACACGTTCAACTACTACCGAACCAACGCCAAAGAAGCAGGCTGGGAGGCCGGTCGCGACAAGTTTATTCTCTGCCGGCACATCTTTATTGATGACAGTGAGCAAAAGGCCCGGGAATTCGCCGACCCGGCCATGCGCTATTTTTTCACGGTCTTCAATCGCGGCTTCAACGAAGCGATCAACAAGAGCGCTGTCGATCAAAAATTGACGGCGGCGCTGATGAGCGAGCGCTCCTTCAGCTACTTCAGAGAAGGCAACCGCGAACGCCACGATTTCTCCAAGCTCGACTGGCAGGGTCTGCTGGACACGGGCTATCTGATCGCGGGAAATCCCGACAGCGTCGCGCGCCAAATTAAAAGTCAAATGAACCAAGTCGGCGCCGATCATTTCATGGGCATGTTCCATATCGGCAACCTGGCCCACGAAAAAGTCGTCAACTCGCTCAACCTCTTCAAGAAAGAGATCATGCCGCAACTGCAATAGGTCTTTCAGTAGCGGCGCCTTTGCGCCAATTCTATTGGATTGACCTCAGCCAGCCGTACGGCTGAGGTCAATCACCATCGATAAATTTTGCTAAGCAGCCGATCCTTGGGGGAGTCACCATGGAGATGTTGATCAATATCGACGTGGACGACTTGGAAAAGGCCGTGGCATTTTACCGCGATGCGCTCGGTTTGCGTTTGGAGCGGCGGCTTTTCGATGGGTCGGTCGCCGAGATGGGCGGAGCTTCTTCGAAGATACATCTCTTGGCAAAACCCCAGGACAGCGCTGCGTCATCCTCGCAAGCGAACATCTTCCGTTCTTATCGCCGGCACTGGACTCCGGTGCACCTCGACTTTCAAGTCGAAAATGTCGAGCGCGCGGTGAGCCGCGCGCTGGCCGCTGGCGCGACTCTGGAAGGCGAGATTCAATCTTTCAATTGGGGCCACATCGCGACTCTGAGCGATCCTTTCGGCCATGGCTTCTGCCTGCTGCAGTTTATCGGGAAAGGTTACGACGAGTTGAATGAATGACGCGCGCTTCCTAAACACGCTTGGAACCCCAAGAATGCATGTTATCCTTAGCCAACCTCAAGGAAGCTGCTCTTATGGATCGATTCATTCGAAGTTATAGTCGGCGGCAGGTGATTAGATCGTTGGGTCTCGGATCGGCAGCGATTCTTCTCGGCCAGGACCATCGGCGTTTGTGGAACGCCGCGCAGCATTTTGAGTCCGGCGCATGGGCGGCAACGACGCCCGCGTGCGTCGTTCGTCCGGAGCAAACCGAAGGGCCCTATTTCGTCGATGAGAAACTGAACCGCTCCGATATCCGCGTCGATCCGTCCGATAAATCGATAAGGCCCGGAGTGCCGCTGCGCTTGGAGTTTCAGGTTTCCCGCCTCGCTGGTGCCGCCTGCTCGCCGCTTGCCCGCGCCATCGTCGACCTCTGGCACTGCGATGCCGGCGGAGTTTACTCGGACGTACATGACCGACAGTTCGACACTCGCGGCAGAAAGTTCCTGCGCGGGTATCAGCAGACCAATGCCAATGGCATGGCGGAATTTCTGACGATCTATCCGGGATGGTACGAAGGCCGCGCGGTTCATATTCATTTCAAAATCCGCAGCGCTGTCGACGGCGGGCGCAATCAAGAGTTCACGTCGCAGCTTTACTTCGACGAATCGGTGAACGATCAGGTATTCAACCAAACTCCTTATAACAGCAAGCGCGGCCGCCGGGTGATGAACGATAGCGATTCTCTTTTTCGCCGCGGCGGTAAAGAACTGCTGCTGACGCCCACGAAGAACGCCAAGGGTACACAGCAAAGTTCGACATCGGCTTGCAAATTCCCTGACAAGCTGCGCCTTCGAGGTCGGCGGTGCGCAAGCGCACCCTACGAACACGTTTGTGCCTTTCGCATGCTTTTTAATCTTCTGCGTGGGTCGAGTTCTTAGAGCTTGCTGCGTTATGTAAATTGCCTCGCAGAAGTCCGTCATTCCCGCATGCTTTAAGCGGGAATCCAGGCGAGATTCCATCCGACCAACTGTTGACAAGCCGCGGGTCCCTCTCATATCTCCATCTGAGGTTCAAATCGAAAGGGAATTCATGGCGGCAAGAAGCAAATACATCATTGGTGTCG
The DNA here is from genome assembly GCA_963745035.1 of uncultured delta proteobacterium. Lineage (GTDB taxonomy): Bacteria > Desulfobacterota > Binatia > UBA9968 > UBA9968 > DP-20. The sequence continues at coordinate 168,793 of CAVUVW010000017.1, forward strand.
ATACCGGCGGCACCTTCACCGACGTCGTCGTCATGGGCGACGGCGGCCAGGTCTGGTCGGCGAAAGCGTCGACCACGCCGGACGATTTTTCCCGCGGGGTGATGGACGCGGTGGCGGAAGCGGCCAACGCCGTCGGCGTCGACACTTCCGAGCTGCTTACCCGAACAACGCTTTTCAAACACGGCAGTACCGTCGCGACCAATGCCTTGATTACTCACAGCGGCTGCAAAGTCGGTCTCATTACGACCAAGGGCTTCGAAGACACGACGGAGATCATGCGCGCCATCGGCCGGGTCGACGGCCTTTCCGATGATGAAATCAAGCACGTCACCTGGATCACCAAGCCCGAGCCGTTCGTCACCCGCGAGCGCGTGATCGGCGTGCGCGAGCGCATGGATTATCAAGGCAACGAGATCGTGCCGCTCAATTGGGACGATGTCATGGACGCCATCCGGCGCCTGATGGAAGAAGAGAAAGTCGATGCCATCGCCGTCAGCCTGATGCATGCATGGGCCAACCCAAAACACGAAGAAGAGATCCGCGCGCTCACCGCCGAAGCCGACCCGCATCGAAAAGTTTACTGGTCCTTCGGCAGCGCGCTTTCTCAAGTCGCCGGCGAGTACGCCCGCGCCAACACCGCGATCCTGAACAGCTACCTGGGCCCGACGGTCGAGCGCTATTTGAAAGGCCTCGAGACCAAGTTGCAGAGCGGAGGGCTCAGCGGACCGCTGCTGATCATGCAGGGCAACGGCGGCGTGGCGCACCGCGAGCACGTGAGCGCCATCGCCAATCTACAATCCGGCCCGGCCGGCGGTATGATCGCCTCGGCCTACGTCGCCGGCTTGCTCGGGCACAAGAACGTCATCACCACGGACATGGGCGGCACGAGCTTCGACGTCGGTCTCATCACCGAAGGCTACTGGCGCTATGCGCAGGAACCGATCGTCGAGCGGTTTCGCATGCAACAGCCGATCATCGACATCGAATCCATCGGCGCGGGCGGCGGCACGATCGCGCAGGTCGAGGCTGAGACCGGCCGGTTGCTGGTCGGCCCGCGCAGCGCCGGCGCCAGCCCCGGACCGGTTTGCTACGACGCCGGCGGAGAACAGGTCACCGTCACCGACTGCGATGTGGCACTCGGAATTATCGATCCAGATTATTTTCTCGGCGGGCGAAAAAGTTTGAACACGGAGAAAGCGCTGCGCGCTATCGAGGAAAATCTCGCCAAGCCGCTCAAGCTCAAGATTCACGAAGCCGCCGCCGGTGTTCACGATATCGTCAACGCCAAGATGTCCGATCTGATTCGCCGCCAAGTCGTTCGCACCGGTTATCTGCCGGAAGAGTTCGTCATCTATGCCTTCGGCGGCGCCGGCCCGGTGCATGCTTCGGGTTTCGCCGCCGAACTGGGCATCCGGCAGATTTATATATTCGCCACCTCGCCGGTCTTCTCTGCTTTCGGTGCGGCGGCCGCCGACGTCATCCGCACGCGGGTCATGAGCTGCCAGTTCGTGTTGCCCGCCGATCCGGTGGTGATCAATGGACGGCTCGACGCCATCGAAAAAGAGATGGGCGGCGCCGTGGCGGCCGAAGGCTTTAAGCCGAGCCAGATCGAATTTCGCCGCTACTTCACCATGCGCTACCGCCGTCAGAGCGCCGGCGTCGAGATGCCGGTGAGCTGGGAGCGTCTGAACGCCAAACGACTGAGCGAAATGCAATCGAGCTTCGAGAAAGAAATACGAAGAGCTTTACGGCGTCGGCGCCGGATACGCGAAAGCGGGAATCGAGATCAGTGAAATCCGCGTCGACGCGGTCGGCAAAGTCGCCAAGCCTAAACTGAGCGCCAAAAAGAAGTCCAATGGCGACAGCCGCGCCGCACGAAAAGGCAAGCGCCAGGTCTTCTTCACCCGGCCCGAGCGCAAGCTTATCGACACACCGATCTACGATTACGAGAGGCTCGGGGTCGGCGCCACCGTGCGCGGCCCCGCGATCGTCGAGCTACCGTTCACGACGACCCTCGTACCGCCGGAGCATAAAGTTACCGTCGATCGGTATATGAATTTAGTGATGGAAGTGCCGTAGGAAGATGGAGAGAAGAAAACTGGAGTGATGGAGTACTGGAGTGTTGGAGTGATGGGAGATGCGAATGCGCCGGCATTTCGTGGTCCGAAAGACTCACCGCGGAGGCGCGGAGTACGCCGAGACAAGTTTTGTTAATCAAGAATTATTCCGAACTCTGCGAACTTTGAGCCTCTGCGGTGGAATGTCCTTTTCTTGGGTTGCAGCTCTCATCATGCGGTTTATCAATCCGAACCCAATACTCCATCACTCCAACACTCCAGTACTCCAACTCAATGGCGTTAGGAGTTTCCCTTGAATAAAATCGATCCCATTCGCTACGAAATGTTCCTTCACCGTTTGTGGGCAATCGGTGAGGAAGGACGCATGACTCTCCAGCGCGTGACCGCTTCGCCGATCGTTTCCCAGGGCGGCGAATGCATGAGCTCGTTTTACGACGCCGAGGGCACCATGGTGCTGGCTTGTTCCGGTCATCTGCGCTTTGCCGCTGCAACCTCCGACGCGATCCGCGATCTCAAGCAACGGTTCGAAAAAGCTCCCGGTTTTTTTGACGGCGACCAGTTTTTCTTCAACGATCCTTACGTCGCCGGCTCCCATACCTATGACATGATGATCGTCAAGCCGATTTTCCATCGCGGCGAGTTGATCGCGTGGACCGCCACCAGTACCCACACGGCGGACACCGGCGGAGTTCTACGCGGCGGCGCCTACGAAATTTTCCATGAGGGCATTTGTGTTCCGGGATTGAAGATCGTCGAAAAGGACGAATTTCGCGAGGACGTGTTTCAGACCCTCACCGGCATGTGCCGCGACCCGCAATATGTCGGTCTCGATCTCAAGGCGATGATCGCCGGCAATAATATCTGCGCCAAGCGCTATCTCGGTCTGGTGGAAAAATTCGGCCTCAAGTTCGTCCAGCAAGCCGGCGAAAAAATGATCGAAGACTCCGAAGCAAAGTCGCGGGCCAAACTTCGCTCCATGCCCGACGGGACGTGGGTCACCCGGCAATACGTCACGACCCTCGACCGCAAAACGCGCAAGTCGGTCGCGCAGCAGCTTTACTGCACAATGACCAAGAAGGGCGACTCGCTGACTTTCGACTTCGCCGGCACCAGTCCGCAGACCGACACCGACCACAACTCCACCCTTCCCAGCACCATCGCGCATATCGCGCTGGCTTTGACCAACGCGCTCTTCTGGGACGTGCCGTGGAGCGACGGCAAGATGCGGCCGGTGAAAATTCTCGTGCCCGAAGGCAGCATTCTCAACTGCAAGTATCCCGCCGCGTGCGGCGCCGGCCCGCGCATCGGCAACGTGCTCGTCTCCACCGTCTGCGAGGCTGTGGCCAAGATGATCTACGCCTCGGGCCGGTACGACGACGTCAATGCGTCGACGACCGGCAATTTGGAATTCGTCGGCGGCCCCGGCTACTTCTACGGCGGCCACACGCGCGAAGGCATCGCCGTCGCCCAGGGACTCTACGACATTCACGGCTCCGGCATGGGCGCCGCGCCGCGCCGCGACGGCGTCAACACCGGCGGGCACATGAATATTCCATCCGCCGGCATCAGCGACGTCGAGCGCATCGAAATGCAGTATCCGTTTCTCTACTTCACGCGCTCGCATAATCCCGACGGCAGCGGCTTCGGCCAATACCGCGGCGGCCTCGGCAGCCATCGCGTTTATTTCATCTACGGCTCAAAAGATTGCAGCGTCGACTACAAACCTTACGGCGGCGTCGCCCAAGGCGGGTTCGGTCTGGGCGGGGGATATCCCACCGGCAACGGCGCAACGCGGGTAATCATCGAAGCCGGACTCGGTATGCTCGACCGGGTCAAAAGCGGTGAGCACCCGACCGCCGAAGCCCTGCGCGAAGGCAAATGGGGCAAATCGATTCTGCCGGCTGGAGTGCCGGAGCGCGTGCCGCTCCCTGAAGGCAGCCTGCTCGTCGATTACGTTGCTGGCGGTGGCGGATTCGGCGATCCCATCGATCGCGATCCCCAGGCGGTGCTGAAGGATTTTGGCCGCGGATGGGTGAGCCGCGGCGTAGCCGAGAATACGTATGGCGTCGTTCTAACCGACGACGGCAAAGCAGTAGACGCTCAGGCGACAGAGAATCGCAGACAGAAGATTCGGGAGAAGCGAAAGCAGGGAGGCGAGCCGATCGCGAAACCTGCGGTCGCTGCCAATGATTCTGGGCAGAATGGCTGGAACACGCTGCTCAAGTTTCATCGCGCCCTGGAAATCGCCACGAACGGAAAGCAAAAGGTCGTGCGCTGCACGCGCTGCGGCCATAGTTTCTGCAAGGCGGACGACAACTACAAGCTTTACGCTCTGCATCAGGTGACGCACTTGAACGAAATCATGCCGCCTTTGCCGTCGGGTGAGCCGTACATCGGCGAGTATCATATCTACTCCTGTCCGGGCTGCGCCACGCAACTGCAAGTGGACATGTTCAGCCCAAGCCTCGGCGGCGACGCCGTGCTATGGGATACGCGTATCGACGCGGACCGGCTGAAATTGAACAAAAGCAAAGTTATGGAAAGAGAGGCCCGAAAGTGACTCGACTGTTTATGTTCTCGTTATCGGTCCTATGGGTCGCATCGGTCTTAGCTGTCCCATTGAGCTTCGCTCAAGACCGCCTCACTTTCGGTCTGACGACACGAGCCGGCAGCACTTCGCTTCCCTTCGTGATCGCCGAAGAGAAGGGCTTTTTCAAAAGCGAAGGACTGAACGTCATCGTCGTCATCATGCAGAATCAAGTCGTCGTCAACGGCGTCGTCACGCGCAACGTCGATTACGGCGGCACTTTCTCCAACTTCGTCGGCGCGGCGATTTCCGGGCTGCCCGTGCGCATCGTGATGTCGGCCATGGACGGCTCGGATCACTACCTCGTCACAAGCGCCAATGTGAAAAGAGTCGAAGACTTGAAAGGCAAGACCTTCGGCATCAGCAGCTTCGGCGGCACGCCGCACAGCGAAGCGGTGATGATCCTGCGAAAGTACGGCATGAACCCGGAGAAAGACGTGACCTTTTTGCAGATCGGCGGCAGCTCGAGCCGCTACGCCGCCCTGGAGAGCGGCTCCATCCATGCCGCCATGCTGGTACCGCCTTTCAACAATTTCGCGAAGAAGCGCGGCTTCAATCAGCTCCTGTCGTTCAACGATATCATGAATATTCCCCTCGGCGGCATCGCGGTTCATACGCAGCAAATGAAGGAGAAGCCCGACGAGATCGTCAAGATGATCAAGGCGGTGCTCAAGGCCACGGATTACATCCGGAATCGGAAAGCGGACATCTTATCTCACCTGGAAGCCAAGTGGGGCATCAAGGAAGCCGACGTGCGCGAGAGCATCTACCGCGATATGGTCGGTCTGTTCAGCAAGGACGGCGTCGCGTCCGACCAAACCATGAACAACGTGTTGGGTTTGGTGCGCGACACGCGCAAAACCAAGGATGACAAAACGCTAGCGGATATCGTCGACTGGAGCTTCGCGAGAAAAGCGCAGGCGGAACTGAAGATTCGCTAAGCTCCGTGTTCGTGTTCGTGACCGTGGTCGAATTTCTCGCTCCCTCACGAGCACGAGCCACGAACACGGCTACGATCCCAGCTTCTTGAAAAACCCTTCCTTCTCCAATTCGTCCAGCAGCGAGTGATCGACGAATTCCTCCGGCTTGCGGTTTTTGAAGTCCGGATTCTGCTCGGCGTAAAAGTTGATCGTGTCGCGCACGCCGTCCAAGTTCACCCGCGGCGGCAAGGAAAACCGCGGCGCGAAGTATTCGTAGGTCGTTCGCACGGTTTCCGGATCGTCGATGCGCATGCGATTTGCGAAGACCTTCATGGTCCGGACGCGGTCCATCTTGATGACATGGATCGCTTCGGCGTAGCCGCGCACGAAGCGCTTCACCTGGTCGCGGTTCTCCTTGAGCGAGCTGCCTTTCACGTACAGCGATGACTGTGTGAAGTTCGTGCTCATGTCGCCCATATCCGCCAAAACGCGATAGCCGGCCTTGACCGCGATGGTCAGGTGGGGCGGTGAAAGAATCGTCGCATCGATGCGTCCCGCCATGAGCGCGCCCATGCGCGTAGGAGCGTCGCCGCCGATGATCACTTGCACGTCGGAATGCTTTAAACCCCATTCCTTGAGGGCGAGTTGCAGCGCAAGATCGTTGGAGCCGCCGTAGTTGAGAATATTGACCCGCTTGCCGCGCAGGTCTTTGGGACTGCGAATCTCGGGTTTGACGACGAATGCGTAGGGAAACTTGTTGTAGGACGCCGCAATGACTTTGATGTCCGATCCCCTGACCGCGGCCGCGAGGGGTCCGGTAGCCGATCCGGTGGAGAAATGCGTGCTGTTACCCAACAGCGCAGCGACGGAGCGTGCCGCTCCGGTGATCATGATGATTTCCACGTCGAGCCCATGCTTCGCGAAGATACCCAGATCCCGGCCGACCCACGTCGTGCTTTGAAATCCCGCGTGACCACCGTAATCCGCGATCAGTTTTTCCGCAGCGTAGCTGTTGCTTATCGGGGCGCAAAGGGCGATCAAAAAGATTATTTTGAAATATTGGATCACGGTGATTCTCTCCATAGCGATTTTAGCCTTCTTCGTGCCCGGATACTAAAGATCTAACAATCTTGGGTCAAGAGAACGGACCTATCGGGTCTGGGACCCGCGGAGGTCTTACTTGCCTGCAATCGAAAGCCCGGCGATCCTGCGCACGAACTGAAAAATACTTTACGAGAAAATCGCACTGAGAGGTGGTTCCCGATGTTTGTCGCCGAAAATTTTGGACGAATTGCGTAGATTGCGCAGAAGATTTACCGCAAACGTACGTTGAGACTAATCAGTTACCTCAGCGCTACTTTTCAGGTTGTGCTGCTCGAGATATAAGGCCGAGATCTCATTTCAAACTCGACCCGTCATGGATCTTCGGGGGGTGTTTTATCGTATTCACGCGTAAGTGTTTTACGCGTTCATCAAGTCTCTAAATTCATCGTCTTTGGCCAAATGGCACCGGTTCTGCGAGCGGTGAGGGAAGGACAGGAGGGAAGAACGCTCTAACAACAGGTTGTGGATCATTCGAGGTGCCGTCTCCGGCACCTCGAATATGAGTGTGGCTTACCGCGGTAGGCGGCCATTCGCTAGTGTGAAATCTTCAAAGCGACGCCAAGCGGTAAAGCATGAGGTCCGGTGCTTAATGCCGTGCCCAGTCTTTCCAGTTCCCACGATGAAACCTTTTCCGTGGAAGCGACTTCTTTTGTAGCCGCTTGCAACTTGTCAGCCTCGGGCAGCTTGATCAGGTATTTGACGTTGTTGCCATCGGCCAGTGTCAGTGACAAGACCATGTGCTTGCCTTCTTCTGTTGCCAGTGTTTGCATCGATGAGACTCGACTGGAAAGCCCGGTCTTGGTCACCGTATCGCTGTACAACCAGATGAATGCCCCGATGAATGAGGCCATCACCAACCAGCCAAACTGGCCGATCCTTTTCTGCCGCTTCACTGATCGGCTTCTCTGTTGATCGAAAAACTTGCGGTAAGATTCCTTTTCTGCCGTTAGTCGCTTAAGCGGATCCTGCTCCGGCGAGCTAGGCGGTTGATTGAAGCCGAGATCTAAGGTGTTCAGGATCATGCCCACGATCAGCAACCCCAGTGGAACACCGATTATCAGTAGAGGGTTCATAACTCTCCTTTTTTCAGGCTCTCACTAGCCTTGGGAATTTGGAAGAGGGAGGGGTCTGGACCGGAGTACGTTCGCTTACCGGAGCCGAAGTCCTTGCCACCGCTGGTTATGGGTGCAGGCCTTCTACCTCTTGCGCGCCACTACATCGGAAGGAATGAAGCGTTATCGACTCTATAGGAGGGGAAGCTTTGTAGCAAGGGTGCACTTCCGGCGGCTAACAGCAACCCAATGCCTCGAGCTGCGGTGGAGTTCGCTAAACAAAATCGGGAATGCTACGATACAGCTTCCTTTAGAGCTTTTTTCCACTTCTCGAACCGCCCCCCGAGCTTTAAACGAGCCGGGGGTTTTTGTTGCCGGAGGAGGTTTTTATGGACGAAAGAATCAGTGTTAGTCTGCGCGACGGCACGTTGGTACGGCACAAAACAATCGGCTACGAGGGCAAGGTCGAAGGCACGACCGCCATTAAAGCCTGCTTTACAAAAGGCGGGACTTTACAAGGGGTAGCGGCGACCAAGGAACCGTTTCAATATCGCGTGGCGGTCGACGGCATGTCTCTACGCTATATCGCCCCGGTGGACGACCTGGAAATCATCGAGGCCGTGACCGAGATCAGATGCGTGCGCTGTAACCGGGCTTTCAGTACGAAACCTAGTCTGACAGGCAAAGCGGGCGGACGCTGCGCCTGCGGCGCCTGGATCTGCCCCGCCTGTCTGGGGTGCCAGGCGGAAGAATCTGACAGTAGCAACCTCAAGCCTTGCGCCAGCCAGCGCAAACGGCTTTTGAAGAAAGCCAGCAGCGAAAGCAAATCGCCTGTTCAACGCCGGTAAATGAGCCGAGGCGGGCAAGCTTTCCACCGAATGCCAACATTTTCGATTCCGATTGCCGATTTTGGATTGTCGGAGTCAGATCGAAATAGCCGTCTAATAATTTCACGCATCCTTCCCGTCTCTTCATCCCAACCGCTTACTCACGCCTCTCGCCTCACGGCTCACGCCTACTTGATCACCTTGTCCGCTCGCGCCAACACGTTAGGAGGAATCGTCAGACCAATCTGCTTCGCCGCAATGAGGTTGATCACGCAGCTCGAACTTTGTCGGCTGTCGACCGGCAGGTCGGCGGGCTTGGCGCCTTTCAAAATCTTGTCCACATACGTTGCGGCGTGCTTGCACAGGTCCGCGAAATCATCGCGTCCATAGGACATCAAGTCCGCCGGCTTCGACAAATTCTCTCTGGCTGTAAATCGGCTGGAAGCCGGTTCTTGCGCCATGAGTTCTACGACCTGGGTTACGGAATGTAAAAGGAGGACCGAGTTCCCCAGCGCAAGAATTGCCTAGCGCGCCCCTTGCTTGCGGCTCGGAAGGCGTCTCAATATCTTTCGGGACCTAGCATCTCAAGGTATTGAAGCTTCACTCCGAACGTCGGCGCGCGCAAAGCCGCTTTCCATCCTCTTAGGGACTCGTGGGTTACCCGGAATAGTCGAATTCCCGAGAACGGCCACGCGAGAGAGCCTGGGAACGATCTCTTTCAGAAGCTCCAATTGCTTTCCGCTTATCTCCGGCGAAAGGTTGAAGTCCTGTGACGTTCCCGCCAGGTCGCGCCAAGCTAGCGACGATGCCATTCCAACAGGATCGAAATCCTGTGCCATGACAACGGGAATCGTATTGGTCGCCTCCCTGGCGGCACGGGTTGATCCCGGACCTCCCGTGACGATGATATCGACCTTGAGACGCACCAGTTCAGCCGCCAGTGCGGGAAGCCGTTCTGACTTTCCATCGCGTTTCGCCTCTCAATGACGATGTTTTTTCCCGGCACATATCCAAGCTCGCGCAGGCCATGGAGGAATGCGTCGTACCGATCCGAGATAGAGGAATGCGAGGGAGTCAGCGAGATAGCCTATCCGCGGAACTTTCTTCGGCTGCTGCGCCCCGAGCGGACGAGCAAAGCGCAAAGAGCATGGCGCAAAGCGCTACCGCAGAAATGTTTCGCTTCATTGTTCTCATCTCACGCCTTACGCCTCACGGCTCACGGCTCACTGAATCACTTTGATCCGCCCGCGCCAGCACTTTCGGCGGAATCGTCACACCGATCTGCTTCGCCGTTTTTAGATTGATCACCAACTCGAACTTCGTCGGCTGCTCGACGGGAAGATCGGCGGGCTTGGCGCCTTTCAGAATCTTATCGACGTAAAAGGCGACGCGCCGGTAGCTGTCCGCGAGGTTCGCTCCGTAGGACATGAGCCCACCGGCATCTACAGCTTCTCGGCTGTCATAAATCGACGGTAACCGGCTCTTTAACGCGAAGCTGCCGCAATGCGTTTTTGGTTATTTGTCTGCCCCTCGCGGGACCCGGAAAGTACGATCAAAGCGGCAGGGCGCTGCTTGAGCGCGGCGGAATATCTGCTCAGATATCACGCTCGCATCTCGTACCTCCAAAGGTTGGATAGTCAGCCCTAGGGCAAGGCGCGCTTGGAAGGAGCTTTTTCAATTCTCGTGCATTGGCTGCGGAGTGGCCGGCGGATCAGATAACAGCGACGCGGGCAACTTTGGGAACCGCTTCCTTGAGAAGCTCCAGCCTTTTACCGGTTATTTCCGCTGCAAGTTTGGAATGCCGGTAACGTTGCCGCCAGGTCGGGCAAGGCTGTCTACAAACAGGTCGCCGACAGGATCGGTACCCAGCGCCATAACGATGGGAATCGTCTTGGTCGCATCCTTGGCCGCTCGGAGTCCACTGGGTGCCCCTGTGATGATGATATCGACCTTGAGACGCACGAGGTCAGCCGCAAGCTCCGGGCAGGCGATCGAGTTTCCCCTCTGCATAGCGGTACTCGATGGCGATGTTCTGTCCTTCGACGTAACCAATCTCGCGCAGAGCCATGCCGAAAAACCTCGAGACGACCGACATTCGCCGAAGCGGGGCTGTGCCAGATAAGCTATCCGGGGGATTTTCGTTGGCTTCTGCGCCTTGGCTGAAAAAAAGTTATCATCAAAGAGTAAGTAACCAGAATTTTTGAATTCATAGTTTTCGCTGTTTTCTACGACAACTGATTACTGAACACTGGCACTGTTTCATTTGATTACCGATCCGCTCGCGCCAGGACATTCGGTGGAATCGTCAGACCGATCTGCTTCGCGGTTTTGAGATTGATCACGAAATCAAATTTCGTCGGCCCCTCGACCGGTAGATCTGCGGGTTTTGTTCCTTTGAGGATTTTGTCCACGTAAGCGGCGACACGGCGATATATAAAGATGTAGTCTGGTCCGTAGGACATGAGTCCGCCAGCTTCCACGAACTCCCTGTCTCCGTACATGGTTGGAAGGCGGCTCTTTCCCGCAAGTTCCGCGATCTGTGGGTGGTGAATAGCGGTAAGAGGATTCCTCAGAACGAGCAGTGCTTGAGCACGGCCCTTGCTGGCGGCTAGAATGCCGGTTCAATTTCCTTGGGAGTCTGTACATCTAGGTTTTGGATCTGCAGCCCGAACGTTTTGCGGCAACTTCCGTCTCTTTCAACACTTGTGGGTTGCCGGGGACTTTCGAATTACCGAAGAAAGCTACACGGGAGAGCTTGGGGATGGCCTCCTTCAGAACCTCCAGTCGCTTCCCGGCCAAGCTCGGCTGAAGTGAGGCAAGCCCCGTGATATTTCCGCCCGGCCGCGCCACGCTGGCGACGTAGCCCTGATCCGACAGGATCGCTAACGTTTGTAATGACGATGGGGATTGTTCTGGTAGCATTCTTAGCATGCGAGATTGCCGGACCTGCTGCCCAGATGACCTCAACATTGAGACGCACTAACTCCTCCGCAAGATTGGGTAGCCGGTCCACTTTTCCTTCGGCATAGCGGTATTCGATGACGATATTCTTGCCTTCCAGGTAACCCAGATCGCGCATTGCCTGTTGAAATGTCTCGACCGGAAGAGTGCCAGGCGCATCGGCTCTCAGCACGCCTACTCTGCGGACCTTTGCAGGCTCCTGCGCCGACGCAGAATAGCTAAGCGCAAGGAGCATGGCGCAAAGCGCGATGGAGAAGAGGCTCTTGCTGACGACTGACCACTGACTACTGACTACTTTCATCGGATCACCTTATCCGCCCGCGCCAGCACATTCGGCGGAATCGTCAGGCCGATCTGCTTCGCCGCTTTCAGATTGATGATCAACTCGAACTTCGTCGGTTGCTCCACCGGCAAGATCGGCGGGCTTGGCGCCTTTCAGAATCTTGTCCACGTAAGTGGCGGCGCGCCGGTACAAGTCGATGATGCTCACGCCGTAGCTCATGAGCCCGCCGGCTTCCACAAACTGGCTCTGCGGATATATCGCCGGGAGCCGGCTCTTTACCGCGAGTTCTACAATCTGTGTTCGGTGAGAATGGAGACGCAGCTTGGCACCACATAAGGACTGCGTCAGCCCGCCCCTTGCCTGCGGCTCGGAATGCAGTCTCAATATCCTTTGGAACCAGTACGTCTAGGTATTGAAGCTTGCACTCTGAACGCCCCTGCGGCGAGTTCCGTTTCTTTTAACGATTGTGCGTTGCCCGGCTGGGTCGAAGTCCCGAAGACGGCCACGCGGGAGAGCTTAGGAACGATCTCTTTCAAAAGCTCCAGTTGTTTTCCGCTTAGCTCCGGGCGCTGCGTTGACAATCCGGTAATGTTCCCGCCGGGTCGCGCAAGGCTGGCGACGAACCCGTTTCCAACCGGATCGGCATCCTGCGCCATGACAATGGGAATCGTAGTGGTTGCTTCCTTCGTGGCACGAGTCGGTAGCGGACCAGCCGTGACGATGACGTCTACCTTGAGACGCACTAGTTCGGCCGCAAGCGCGGGGAGGCGATCGAGTTTTCCCTCCGCATATCGAGTACTCAATGACAATATTTTTCCCCTCCACGTACCCAAGCTCGCGCAGACCCTGACGGAATGCCTCGATGCGGGCCGAGACAGTGGAAGGGCAGACAGCATTAGGTATCCTATCCGGGGAACTTTCGTTGGCTGCTGCGCCTCGACAGACGAGCAAAGCGCAAAGAGCATGGCGCAAAGAGCAAGGACACGTGATTTTTTTTTCATGGCTTTTTCTCTGTCTCGATCTACTCGACCCTCGACACTCTGACACTCGCCTCCGTCTCACTTGATCACTTGATTCGCCCGCTCGAGCACGCGGCTCGGAATTGTCAGACCAATCTGTTTTGCCGCCTTAAGGTTAATGACGAATTCAAACTTCGTTGCCTGCTGCACCGGCAAATCAGCCGGTTTGGCGCCTTTCAAGATCTTGTCCACGTAAACAGCCGCGCGCCGATAGAGGTCATCGTAGTCCGCCCCGTAGGACATGAGACCGCCCTCATCGACAAACTCCTTCTGTGGGTAAATAGCCGGCAACCGGTATTTGCCGGCAAGCTCGACGATCCGCTTTCTTTCGGCGAAAAAGGGGCGAGTGGCGGTCGTCATAATCGCGTCGACCTGCTTCTGCTTTGCGGTTTGAAAGGCGCTCTCTAAACCTTTGGCGTCGGGTTGAGTCTCGATCTCCTCCAATTTTAGCTTCAGTGCCAGAGCCGCAGGCCTGAGCTCTTTCAGTTGGAGGTCTGCTGCTATGCCGCCTCCCGGCGGCCGCAGAAGTCCAACTCGGGCGAGCTTGGGGACCGCGTCCTTGAGTATCTCTAGCCTTTTGGTGTTTAGCTCGGGCGATAAACTCGAGAGCCCGGTGACATTGCCTCCCGGCCGCGCCAGACTGGCAACCAAACCTGCACCCACGGGGTCTCCAGCGTTCGTCATCACGATGGGGATGTCGTAGTGGTCGCTTTCTTGGCCGCCAACGCCGGCTGCCGTCCCTGCGACCACGATTAGATCAACCTTAAGACGAACCAGGTCCGCCGCAAGCTCAGGTAGGCGCTCATACTTTTGCTCGGCAAATCGGTACTCGATGGTGATATTCTTTCCCTCGATCCATCCAAGCTTGCTCAGCTCTTGCCGGAACGCCTCCACGAGGACCGCGCTACCAGAAGCAGTGCTTGTATCCAGGAAACCTATGCGGAAGATTTTCCCTGTCTGCTGCGCCTCGGCGGACGAGCAAAGCGCAAAGAGCATGGCGCAAAGCGCAGCAGACAACGAGTTTCAGTTTCGTCCTGTTGCCTAATGCCTGTTGCCTGATCTGCCTGTTCTCACTTGATCACCCTGTCCGCCCGCGCCAGCACGCTCGGCGGAATCGTCAGGCCGATCTGCTTCGCTGTTTTCAGATTGATCACCAGCTCGAATTTCGTCGGCTGCTCCACCGGCAGATCGGCAGGCTTGGCTCCCTTCAGGATCTTGTCCACGTAGATAGGCGACGCGCCGGTAGCTGTCCGCCAGGTCCGCCCCGTAGGACATGAGCCCACCGGCATCTACAGCTTCTCTGTTGGTGTACATCGACGGTAACCGGCTCTTTAACGCAAAGCCCACGATCCGTTTTGGTTAGCACTCATTAGCGCGCTCGCGGTCACATAGAGTCCATCCGGGCGCTCCTTGCTCAGCGCAGCAAATACCCTCTCGAAACCGTCCGCATCTCGTACCTCCCAAGACCGAACAGTCAACCCCAGCGCACGCGCCGCGACCGGGAGAACCTCTTTCACCTCGACGTACACTGGCCGGATTGGCCGGATCGTAGAGAACCGCGACACGGGCAAGTTTGGGAACCGCTTCTTTGAGCAGCTCCAGCCGCTTCCCGCCTAGTTCTCTGGAAAGGTTGTAACGCCGGTGACGTTGCCGCCGGGACGGGCAAGGCTTTCAACCAGGCCTGCCTCGACAGGATCGGACCCAACGCCCAACATAACGATGGGAATCGTCTTGGTCGCATTCTTGGCCGCCCGGATCAGCAAGTCCCCTCCTGCTACCACGATGATATCAACTTTGAGACGCACCAGCTCGGCCGCAAGCTCAGGGAACCGATCGAGCTTCCCCTCCGCATATCGGTACTCGATGGCGATGTTCTGTCCTTCGATGTAGCCGAGCTCGCGCAGAGCCAGCCGAATTGCCTCGGAACGGGTGGAATCGCTAGCTGGATCCGTCCCGATAGATACCCTATCCGCGGGACTTTCTTCGGCTGCTGCGCCTCGGCGACGCGCCGGTAGCTGTCCGCGAGGTCCGCCCCGTAGGACATGAGCCCGCCGGCATCTACAGCTTCTCTGCTGCCGTACATCGACGGTAACCGGCTCTTTAACGCAAAGGCCGCGATCCGTTTTCCGTTAGCACCCATTAGCGGCCGCCCGGCGGCACATAGAGTCCATCCGGGCGCTGCTTGCCCATCGCAGCAAAAACACTCTCGAAACCGTCCGCAGCTCGTACCTCCCAAGGCTGAATAGTCAACCCCAGCGCACGCGCCGCGGCTGGGAGAACTTCTTTCACCTCGGGTACGCTGGCCGGATTGGTCGGATCGTAGAGAACCGCGACACGGGCAAGTTTGGGAACGGCTTCTTTGAGCAGCTCCAGCCGCTTACCGCCTAGTTCTCCGTAGTAATGTTTGTAACGCCGGTGACGTTGCCGCCGGGACGGGCAAGGCTTTCAACCAGGCCTGCCTCAACAGGATCGGACCCAGGGCCCACCATAACGATGGGAATCGTCTTGGTCGCATTCTTGGCCGCCTGGATCCACGGGTCCCCTCCTGCTACCACGATGATATCGACCTTGAGACGCACCAACTCGGCCGCAAGCGCGGCGCCCGATCGACGCTTCCCCTCGGCATATCGGTACTCGATGGCGATGTTCTGTCCTTCAATGTGGCCAAGCTCGCGCAGAGCCAGCCGAATTGCCTCGGAACGGGTGGACTCAATAGCTGGATCGTCGCGACGATAGATACCCTATCCGAGGGACTTTCTTCGGCTGCTGCGCCTCGGCCACTGCCCCAGCAACGCGAACGCGACAGCGAGAGCGAGAATGCCCGCCATTTTGATTTTGGACCTTCGATAAGACTCAGAACAGGTTTTGGATCTTCGATTGTCGGAGTGAGATCGAAATAGCTGCCCGATTATTTCAAGCATCTTCGCATCTACTCATCCAATCGTCTGACTTAACCTCTGCCTCTGGCTCACTTGATCACCTGATTCGCCCGCTCCAGCACGCGACTCGGAATTGTCAGACCGATCTGTTTTGCCGCCTTGAGATTGATGATGAATTCAAACTTCGTTGCCTGCTGCACCGGCAAATCAGCCGGTTTGGCGCCTTTCAAGATCTTGTCCACGTAACCAGCCGCGCGCCGATAGAGGTCATCGTAGTCCGCCCCATAGGACATGAGGCCGCCCTCATCGACAAACTCCTTCTGTGGGTAAATAGCCGGCAACCGGTATTTGCCGGCAAGCTCGACGATCCGCTTTCTTTCGGCGAAAAAGGGGCGAGTGGTGATCGTCATAATCGCGTCGACCTGCTTCTGCTTTGCGGTTTGAAAGGCGCTCTCTAAACCTTTGGCATCGGGTTGAGTCTCGATCTCCTCCAATTTTAGCTTCAGTGCCAGAGCCGCAGGCCTGAGCTCTTTCAGTTGGAGGTCTGCTGCTACGCTCCCGCCGGCCGCAGAAGTCCAACTCGGGCGAGCTTGGGGACCGCGTCCTTAAGTATCTCTAGCCTTTTGGTATTTAGCTCGGGCGTTAAACTCGAGAGCCCGGTGACATTGCCTCCCGGCCGCGCCAGACTGGCAACCAAACCTGCACCCACAGGGTCCGCAGCGTTCGTCATCACGATGGGGATGGTAGTAGTCGCTTTCTTCGCCGCTAACGCCGCGGTGTCCCTGAGACCACAATCAGATCAACCTTAAGACGAACCAAGTCCGCCGCAAGCTCAGGCAGGCGCTCATTCTTTTGCTCTGCAAATCGGTACTCGATGGTGATATTCTTTCCCTCAATCCATCCAAGCTTGCTCAGCTCTTGCCGGAACGCGTCCACGAGGACCGCGCTACCGGAAGCAGTGCTATTATCCAGGAAACCTATGCGGAAGATTTTCCCTGTCTGCTGCGCCTCAGACGGCACCACAAAGCGCAAAGAGCATGAGCGCAAAACGCCGCCAGATCAAGATTTTGGATTTTAGATTCTGATTGCCGTAACTGAGCCTGATTTCCTCGTTGTCCTCAATCGATCACTTGATCACCTTATCCGCCCGCGCCAGCACGTTCTGCGGAATCGTCAGGCCGATCTGCTTCGCGGTTTTGAGATTGATCACCAGCTCGAACTTTGTCGGCTGCTCGACTGGCAGGTCGGCAGGCTTGGCGCCTTTCAGGATTTTGTCGACGTAGGTGGCGACGCGCCGGTAGCTGTCGGGGAGGTCCGCGCCGTAGGACATGAGCCCACCGCCATTTACATCTTCTCTGCTGTCTCGTCGATGGTAACCGGCTCTTTAACGCAAAGGCCACAATGCGTTTTTGGTTAGCATTTAGGAGCGGGCCCCCCGCGACGTAAAGTCCATCCGGGCGCTCCTTACTTAGCGCCGCGAATACCTGCTCGAAACCGCCCGCAGCTCGTACCTCCCAAGCTTGGACAGCCAACTTCAGGGCGAGAGCCGCGACGTGGAAGGTCTTCTTTCACCTCGACATATTGGCTGGAGTGGCCGGCTGGTAGATAACCGCGACACGGGCAACTTTGGGAACTGCTTCCTTCAGGAGCTCCAGCCTCTTACCGCCTAATTTTCCGTCGAGATTTGTGAGCCCGGTAACATTGACGCCCGGCCGGGCGAGGCTTTCAATTAGGCCTGCCTCAACAGGGTCGTTCCCGGCGCCCACCATAACGATGGGAATCGTCTTGGTCGCATCCTTTGCCGCCCTGATCCAATGGATCCCTCCCGCTATGATCATGATGTCGACCTTGAGACGCACCAAGTCGGCCGCAAGCTCGGGAAGCGCGCTCGGTTTTCCCCTCGGAATAGCGGTACTCGAAGTCGATATTCTGTCCTTCTATGTAGCCAAGCTCCCGCAGAGCCAACCGAATTCCCTCAGCGCGAGCGGACTCATGAGATGGGTCCCGCGAAGATATGTAGCCAATCCGGGTGAGTTTCTTCGGCTGCTGCGCCAGTGCCACAGCCACAACCAACACGAGCATGTAAACGATTACCGAAAGCCCCAACCATTTTCGATTTTGGATTGCTCGATTTTGGATTAGCAGATAAAGAAATCAGAATTCGGAGCCACGAGTTTTCACTCATACGTTTTTCTCTCAATCCAAAATCCAAAATCGAAAATCCAAAATTCACTTAATGACCTTGTCCGCCCTGGCCAGCACATTGGGAGGAATTGTGAGACCGATCTGCTTTGCCGCTTTTAAGTTAATGACCAGCTCGAACTTCGTCGGCTGCTCTACTGGCAATTCGGCAGGTTTGGCGCCCTTCAAGATCTTGTCTACGTAGATTGCGGCACGTCGATACTGCTCTGGCTGGCTCGATCCATAGGACCATCAGACCGCCGGCGCGAATCCATTCCTGCTCCGGGTACATCGACGGCAGGCGGTACTTGCTGGCTAATTCGACCAGCCGCGTTCGGTGCCGATTGAAGACACCGCCCGTTCGAACTATCAGTGCTTGGGCTCGGCCCTTCGCTATCGATCGGAATGCATTGTCGAAATCGTCAGGCCCTAGCGCCACAACCGATTGAAGCTGAACACCGAACGCTCGGGCTGCTTCGTCGGCGTGTTTCTTTACCTCGCGTGTACGAGACTGGATCTGATCCAAAAGAAGAGCCATGCGGGAAGCTTTGGGAACTACTTCTTTCAGCAGCTCTACACGTTTCCCTGCCAATTGACTGCTAATGTTGGTGAGGCCGGTGACGTTGGCGCCGGGTCGCGCCAAGTCGGCAACAAGCCCGCCCGTAACGGGATCATCGCCATTGCCCATAATAATGGGAATTGTGCTTGTTGCCTTTTGAGCTGCACGAGTTGTCGCGGTCCCGCTTGTGACGATAATGTCGACGTTCTGACGGACAGCTTCGGCGATGCGCTCATTAGCGCGTTCCGGCTGGAGCTCGAGCCATAAAAATCTCGACGAAAACATTTGTCCCTTCAATGTAACCGAGCTCGCGCAATCCCTGGAGAAAAGCTGCGATATTAACCTGTCCCCCTGGATCACCGGAACGCTCGGGTCGTGTAAGCACGATCCTCGGAATCTTCTTCGTCGGCTGTTGCGCTTCGGCGTGAGAGGCAAAGCGCAAAGAGCATGGCGCAAAGAGCAAGGCAGAAATCTTTCGCTTCATCTGTTTCACCATCACTCTCTTACGCCTCGACGTGCTCCATTCTCACTTGATCACCTTATCCGCTCTCGCCAGCACATTGGGAGGAATCGTCAGACCGATCTGCTTCGCCGCTTTCAGATTGATCACCAGCTCGAACTTCGTCGGCTGCTCCACCGGAAGATCGGCGGGCTTGGCGCCTTTAAGGATCTTGTCGACCATCGAAGCGGCGCGCCTGTAGGGTTCGTCCTGGTCGGCTCCGTACGACATCAAACCCCCGCTTTCGACAAAATCTCCCCGAAAGTACATCGCCGGCAGCCGGTTTTTTGTCGCCAAGTCCGCGATCAGTTTTTGATGAGAAGTCGCCAACGTGTGCTGCGTCACGGCGAGCGCTGCGCTACGCGCCTTGATCGCCTCTTTGAACGCGCCCTCGTATTGGTCGGCGCTGCTGACCTCCATGGAATGAAGTTGCAGACCCAGTTCTCGTGCCGGCAGTTGGCTTTCTTTCCATTGTTGCGCAGCGCCTGGATTTTGTGGATCCCACAGCACCGCAACGCGGGAGAGTTTGGGAACGGTTTCCTTGAGTAACTCCAGCCGTTTGCCCGCCAAAACCGCCGCAATGTTGGTGAACCCCGTGATATTTCCCCCAGGCCGCGCCAGGCTGTCCACTAGCCCAGCCGCAACGGGATCAGACACGGCTCCAATAAAAACGATGGGGATCGTCCTGGTAGCGTTCTTGAGAGCCAAGGCCCCATTCCCCCCGGGCGTGAGGAGCACATCAACTTTGAGACGAACCAGCTCATCAGCCAGGCCCGGGAGCCGGTCGAGCTTATCGTCAGCGGATCGACGCTCGAAAGTTATGTTCTTACCCTCAACATAGCCAAGTTTACGGAACTCTCGCAGGAATAGATCGATCCTAGCGGTTGAAGCAGCGGACCCGGGTGAGAGCCAGCCGATCTTCGGCATCTTTCCCTGCTGCTGCGCCTCGGCGTGCGAAGCAAAGCGCAAAGAGCAGGCGCCAAAAGCACAGAAGACCAAGATTCTTTTCTTCATCTGTTGCACGTCCCTCGTGCCTGACACTCTGACATTCGCTCACCTTCTCATTGATCACCTCGATCCGCTCTCGCCAAAACGTTCGGCGGAATCGTCAGGCCGATCTGCTTGGCTGTTTTTAGATTGATCACCAGTTCGAACTTCGTCGGCTGCTCCACCGGTAGGTCGGCGGGCTTGGCGCCTTTCAGAATTTTGTCGACATAGGTGGCTGCGCGGCGGAATGAGTCTAGCCGGTTCGCATCGTAGCTCATCAGAAAACCCGCATCCACGTCGTTGTACATTGCCGGTAAGCGGCTTTTTATCGCTAGCTCCGCAATACGTTTTTGATGAAAATTAACGAACGCTCCGGATCTCACTATCAAAGCGTCAGCACGCTCTCTGGCCGTGGCTCGAAATGCGTCATCGAGATCATCTGGAGTTCGGACCTCTAAGATTTGCAGTTTGAGCCCCAACGCCTGGGCCGTTGCTTTGAGCCTCTTTATTAGTGGGGTCCACACGGGTTTCCGGATTAAACAGGATAGCTACGCGGTTAGCTTTGGGAACGGCCTCTTTAAGGAGCTCTAGCCTTTTCCCAACTAACTCAGATGGGTGGCTGATTAGCCCCGTGATGTTTCCACCCGGCCGCGCGAGGCTCTTGACGAACCCAAGCCGCACAACATCGCCGCCGTTTGTCATCACAATGGGGATCTCTTTGGTCGCGTTTTTGGCAGCTGCGGTCGCCTCACTTCCGCGGCAACGATAAGGTCGAGCTTGAGACGGATTAGCTCGGATGCAAGGTTCGGCAGCCGTTCAAGCTTCCCCTCGGCGTATCGGTACTCAATAACGATGTCCTTCCCTCAACGTAACCCAGGTCGCGCAGCCCTTGCCGCAATGCGTCGATGCGGGCCGAGAAAGTGGCAGAGGAACCAGGAACAAGAAAACCTAGGTGAGCCTATCTTTGATTGCTGCGCCGCGGAGAACGAGTAAAGCGCAAAGAGCGTAGCGCAAAGAGTGAGAAACGAGATTGTTTTCTTCATGTCTTTTTTCTTATTGCCTAGTGCCTATTGACAGGTGCCTTGGTGTCACTTGATCACCCTGTCCGCCCGCGCCAGCACATTTGCTGGAATCCATCTAAAGAAAATCCGAAATCCGAATATCGAAATCCGAAACAAACGGACGCGAAAGCGGACTTTGAGTTCCCGAGCACCGTTTTAGAGTTTTGCCCTTGGTCGTTTCGATTTGTTTCGAGCTTCGGATTTCGAATTTCGGGTTTTAAACAGATCATCGGATTACTTTGTCGGCTCTAGCCAGAACATTGGGCGGAATTGTTAACCCGATCTGCTTGGCGGCTTTGAGATTAATCACCAGCTCGAACTTCGTCGGCTGCTCGATCGGCAAGTCCGCCGGCTTGGCGCCTTTCAGAATCTTGTCAACATACGTGGCGGCGCGCCGGACAAGTCGCGTAATGCTCGCGCCATAGGTCATAAGCCCCCGGCTTCCACAAATTCTCAGTCTGGCTGTATATCGCCGGCAGCCGGTTCTTTGCCGCGAGCTCTACAATCTGTGTTCGCTGTAAAATTGATAACGGGTTCCCCAACACAAGGACTGCGTCAGCGCGCCCCTTCCTTGCGTCTCGGAATGCAGTCTCAATCTCCTTGGGATCAAGTACGTCAAGTACTGAAGCTTCACTCCGAACGCGCCTGCGGCCAGTTCCATCTCTCTTAACGACTGCGGGTTGCCCGAGGGTCGAATTCCCGAAAACGGCAACGCGGGAGAGCTCCCGGAACGATTTCCTTCAGCAGCTCCAATTGCTTTCCGCTTATCTCCGGCGCAAGAGTTGACAATCCCGTGATGTTCCCGCCAGGCCGCGCCAAGGCTGGCTACAAGCCCCTTTCCAACCGGATCGAATCCAAGGCCATGACAATGGGAATCGTAGAGGTCGCGTCCTTGGCGGGGCGGGTTGATCTCGGACCCGCCGTGACGATGACCTCTACCTTGAGATGCACTAATTCAGCCGCCAGGTCAGGAAGCCGATCTTGTCTTTCCCTCGCCAGTTCGAAACTCAATGACGATGTCTTTCCCCTCCACATATCCAAGCTCGCGCAGGCCCTGGCGGAATGCCTCGTACCGATCCGAGATAGAGGAATGCGAGGGAGTAGCGAGGAATCCTATCCGGGGAATTTTCTTGACTGCTGCGCCTGAACGGACGAACAAAAAGCAAAGAGCATGGCGCAAATCGCAACCGCAGAAATCTCTCGCTTCATTCTCCTCACCTCACGCCTTACGCCTCGCGACTCACGCCTCACCGAATCACCTTATCCGCCCGCGCCAGCACCTTCTGTGGAATCGTCACACCGATCTGTTTGGCGGTTTTCAGGTTGATCACCATCGTTAATTTTGTCGGGGCTTCAACCGGCAAATCAGCCGGCTTGGCGCCCTTGAGGATCTTGTCCACATACCTCGCGGCGCGCCGGTACGAATCGCTGGGGTCCCGCCCGTACGATATGAGCCCGCCAGCCTCGGTATCGAGATTCGTTGCCGAAACAACCCGTAGACGGCTTTTGGCTGCTAACTCCACGAACTGCTTGCGGTGAGCAGAGGGATACCGGGAGGCAGCCGGCTGAGAAGAGCTTCGGCCCGTTCTTTGATCGCAGCTCGAACGGTCTCGTCGTAGTCTTCCGGTCCCCGAACCAGCAGGGAGATAAGCTCTACTTTCAATCCGCGAGCGGGAACTTCTATCTCTTTGACAAAAAGTTTGTTCGCTGAGCCAAGCTCACGCGCTTGACCGCCTGGGATCACGAGCGCCACGCGCTTGATCTTCGAATCGATCTCCTTGAGCAGCTCCAGGAGTTTTCCCCCCAGCTCTCCGCTAATGCTTGTCAGTCCGGTGACGTTTCCACCCGGTCGCGCCAGGCTGGCGACGAGCCCGTTGCCCACAGGATCCGTGGTGGATGTCATGACAATGGGAATTGTGCCGGTCGCTTTCTTCGCGGCAACGGCCGGTCCAGTGCCATCCCCGATGATCACGTCAACTTTGAGGCGGATGAGGTCGGCAAGAAGGTCAGGGTACCGATCGCGGTTCGCTTCAGCATAGCGGTACTCGATGACAAGGTTCTTGCCCTCGACGTAACCGAGGTCGCGCAGCCCTTGCCGCAAGGCCTCGATGTCGGGCGAAGAACGGGGAAATCCCCCCGATAGAACAGCTATCCGGTGAAGTTTCGCCGGCTGCTGCGCCCTGACAGGCAAGCAAAGCGCAAAGAGCATGGCGCAAAACGCGCAGACAGCAAGTTTCAGTTTCTTGCTGTCGCCTACCGCCTGTTGCCTGTTGCCTGTGATCATCGAATCACCCTATCCGCCTTTGCCAGCACGTTGGGCGGAATCGTTAGGCCGATCTGCTTTGCGGTTTTGAGGTTGATGGTCAACTCGAACTTCGTCGACTGCTCCACAGGTAAATCCACGGGCTTTTTGTCTTGGCGTTGTCAGCGGGAAATGCCGTTAACCCACACGCGCGGCAAATCGATTGACGAAAGCCGATGCGGCGTTTAATCTCCAACCATGAAGCCCAATCATGAGAAAGTCTTGAAAGAGGCGTTGCGTCTTCCCACCGAGGCGCGTGCAGCGCTTGCCGGTCATCTGCTTGAAAGCTTGGATGACACAGTTGATGAGGATGTTGAATTGGCGTGGGGCAAGGAGATTGCGCGACGCATCGACGATCTAGATCGGGGTAAAGTAAAGACGGTTCTCTGGTCCGTGGCGCGGCGCCAGATCCTCGGACGATCCGGTGGCCGCTCCAAGCGTTAGACTCCATCCTGACGCAATCGCTGAGGCAAAGGCGGCTTACGATTGGTATGCTGAACGCAATCCCTCTGTCGCGAATGCTTTCATCTCTGAACTCGATCACGCCATCAGCCAAATCCAAAAGACTCCGGAGCGGTGGGCCATGCATTTGCGTGGCACGAGAAAGTTTCTCCTCCGACGTTTCCCGTACGCGGTAGTTTACCGGATCACCCAATCCACCATTCAGGTTATCGCTGTGGCCCATGGGCGCCGCCGTCCCGGCTATTGGAAGTCGCGGCTTCAAATCGGGTAAGTCCATACTGAGATGATCACTGTTCACTTGATGACTTGATTCGCCCGCTCCAACACGCGGTTCGGAATTGTCAGGCCGATCTGTTTCGCTGCTTTAAGGTTGATGACGAATTCAAATTTCGTCGCTTGCTGCACCGGCAAATCAGCCGGTTTGGCACCTTTCAAGATCTTGTCCACATAATCAGCCGCGCGGCGATAGAGGTCATCGAAGTCTGTCCCGTAGGACATCAGGCCGCCCTCATCGACAAACTCCTTCCGCCAGTAAATCGCCGGCAAGCGGAATTTGACGGCAAGCTCGACGATCCGCTTTCTTTCGGCGAAAAAGAAGGGACCGGCGGTGGTCATAATCGCGCCCACCTGCTTCTGCTTCGCGGTATTAAAGGCGCTCTCTAAACCCTTGGCGTCGCGTTGAGTTTCGATCTCCTCCAATTCGAGCTTCAGTGCTAGAGCCGCAGGCCTGAGCGCTTTCATTTGGAGGTCTACAGCTAAGCTGGTTGTCGACCCCCGCAGAAGACCAACTCGGGCGAGCTTGAGGAACGCGTCCTTGAGTACCTCTAGTCTTTTAGTATTTAACTCCGGCGCTAGACCCGAGAATCCCGTAACATTGCCTCCCGGCCGCGCCAGATTGACAGCCAGACCGGCACCCACGGGGTCCGAAGCGATCGCCACGATGGGGATGGCAGTAGTGGCGCTCTTGGCCGATAACGCCACCGCCGGCGACGTACCCACGATGACATCAACCTTGAGACGGACTAGGTCGGCCGCAAGCTCAGGCAGGCGCTCTGACTTTTGCTCGGAAAACCGGTACTCGAAGACGATATTTTTTCCTTCGATCCAGCCAAGCTTGCGCAGCTCCTGTCGGAACGCGTCCACGAGGACCGCGCTACCGGAAGCAGTGCTGTTATCGAGGAACCCGATGCGGAAAACTTTTCCGGTCTGCTGCGCGTCGACAGAACCGCAAAGCGCAAAGAGCATGGCGCATAAACTAGAGATCAGAAGTCGCAGGTCAGAGATCGGCTTCAAATCAAAGCGGCAGACGGCACAGAGAAAACGTCCGGCGCTCGGACGCTGATGGTTCATTCCGGATCTGGGCTTTCTGACCTCTGACATCTGACCGCTGATCTCTGTCATTTGAGTTTGACTTGAATCACCAGCTGCATTATAAATAACCTCATAAGTCTTCTAACAAGGAGCATTATGGGAGCAATAGCCGTTTCTAAAAAGGAAGAAGAGCAAATCGAAAGGTTGCGTAAAGACCTGGGGATCGCAAGCAAATCGGCACTGATCCGCACCGCGCTAAGAACTTTGGAAAAGAAAAGCCAGGAAGAAAAATTACGCCGCGATATCCAGGACTCCGTGAATCGCTGCGGCGCGGCCGATCGTGAGGAGAACAGAGAACTTTTCAACGCCGGTGTCGCGCGCGCGGATGGGAAGGAGTAAATGCCCGTCAAACGGGGGCACTTATACATCATCGATTTCAATCCTCGCATCAAAACCAAGCCCGGAAAGCTTCGGCCTGGCCTAGTGCTCCAATCCGATCTCGTCAATGAGGCCGAGTATCCGTCGACTATCGTCATTCCAACCACGACCCGGCTTGTGGAAAATCCGGGAATTCTTCGAATTCGCCTCAAGAAGGGCCAAGGCGGAGTCTCTCGCGACAGCGATCTACTGTTAGGCCAAGTGATCGCTGTGGCCAACGAGTCTTTCCGCCACGAGATTGGCTCCTTGCCAAATCCTATGATGGAAGAAGTGGAAAACCGTATCCGCATCATTCTAAACTTGTGAGAAATCTCGGCTTGGTTAGTTCTTTGGATTTTCGATTAAAGACCATCTTCCTTACGCCTCGCCCCTCACGCCTATCGAATCACCTTATTCGCTCGCTCAAGCACACGGTTCGGAATTGTCAGGCCGATTTGTTTCGCTGCTTTGAGGTTGATAACGAATTCAAACTTCGTCGCTTGCTGCACCGGCAAATCAGCCGGTTTGGCACCTTTCAAGATCTTGTCCACGTAAACAGCGGCGCGCCGAAAGAGGTCAGTGTTGTCCGTCCCATACGACATGAGACCTCCCTCATCGACAAACCCCTTCTGGGTAAATAGCCGGCAACCGGTATTTGACGGCAAGCTCGACGATCCGCTTTCTTTCTGCGAAAAAGGGGCGGGTGGACATCGTCATAATCGCGTTGACCTGCTTTTGCTTTGCCGTTTGAAAGGCGCTCTCTAAACCTTTGGCGTCGGGTTGAGCATCGATCTCCTCCAATTTCAGCTTCAGTGCCACAGCGGCAGGCCTGATTTCTTTCAGTTGGAGGTCTCTTCCTACGCTGCCCGTTGTCCCCCGCAGAAACCCAACTCGGGCGAGCTTGGGGACCGAGTCTTTGAGTACCTCTAGCCTTTTGTGTTTAGCTCGGGCGATAAACTCGACAAGCCGGTGACGTTGCCACCCGGCCGCGCCAGGCTCGCAACCAAGCCTGCACCCACAGGGTTCCCAGCGTTCGTCATCACGATGGGGATCGTAGTCGTGGCGCTCTTGGCCGCTAATGCTGCTGGGGTCGCTGCGACCACGATTAGATCAACCTTAAGACGAACCAGCTCCGCCGCAAGCTCAGGTAGCCGGTCATTTTTCCTCTGCAAATCGGGACTCGATGGTGAGATTCTTTCCCTCGCTCCAGCCAAGCTTGCTCAGCTCTTGCCGTAACCTCTCCAAGCGGTCCGCGATTCTGGAAGTAATGCTATCATCCAGGTAACCTATGCGGAAGATTTTTCCTGTCTGTTGCGCGTCGACAGAACCGCAAAGCGCATAGAGCACGGCGCAAAGCGCAATTGCAAAAATCTCTCGTTTCAATTTCTCACCTCACGCCTGACGCCTCACCACTCACGCCTCACCGAATCACCCGATCCGCCCGCGCCAACACTTTCTGGGGAATGGTGACGCCAATCTGCTTTGCCGTTTTCAAGTTGATTACCAGTTCAAATTTTGTCGGCTGCTCGACGGGAAGATCGGCGGGTTTGGCGCCCTTCAGGATTTTGTCCAAGTAAGTGGCTACGCGCCGGTGGCTGTCCTCGAGGTCCGACCCGTAGGACATGAGCCCACCGGCTTCTACAGCTTCTCTGAACGCATACGTTGATGGTAACCGGCTCTGTATTGCAAAGCCCGCGATCCGTTTTTGGTTGGCTCTCATCAGAAGGCTCGAAGTCAAGTAGAGCCCATCCGGGCGCTCCTTGTTGACGGCAGAGAACACCTGGTCAAAACCTTCCGCATCTCGTATTTCCCAAGGCCGAATCGTCAACTTCAGCGCGCGCGCCGCGACTGGGAGAACCTCTTTCAGCTCGAATGTACTCCCCCGACTGGACGGATCGTAAAGAACCGCGACGCGGGCAACTTTGGGAACGGCTTCTTTGAGCAGCTTCAGCCGCTTACCGGCTAGTTCTGGAGAAAGGTTTGTAATGCCGGTGACGTTGCCCCCGGGACGCGCAAGGTTTTCAATTAGCCCTGCCTCGACAGGATCGAGCCCTTGGCCCAACAGAACGATGGGTATTGTGCTGGTCGCATTCTTGGCCGCGCGGATCACTGCGGTCCCTCCTGCGGCCACAAGAATATCCATCTTGAGACGCACCAACTCGGCCGCTAGCTCCGGGAGCCGATCGACCTTTCCCTCCGCATAACGGTATTCGATGGCGATGTTCCGTCCTTCTATATAGCCGAGCTCGCGCAGAGCCAGCCGAATGGCCTCGGCACGGGCAGACTCATTAGTGGGGTCGCCCGCCGATAAATAGCCTAACCGCGAGGTTTTCTTCGCCTGCTGCGCGTTAGCGGACGGGCAAAGCGCAAAGAGCACGGCGCAAAACGCGCAGACAACGAGTTTCAGTTTCTTACTGTTGCCTACCGCCTGTTGCCTGTTGCCTGTGATCATCGAATCACTTTATCCGCGCTGGCCAGCACGTTTTGCGAGATCGTGAGGCCTAGCTGTTTCGCCGTCTTCAGATTGATCACCAGCTCGAACTTCGTCGGCTGCTCCACTGGAAGGTCTGCGGGCTTGGCGCCCTTTAGGATCTTGTCGACATAAGTGGCGGCGCGCCTGAAACTTTCCGTATCGCTGGATGAATAGGACATGAGGCCACCGGCCTCGACGTACTGTCTGTCCTCGTGTATTGAAGGCAGTCGGTTCTTTACGGCAAGGGCCGCAATCCGCTTTGGGTAACTTGCGGCCAGCGGACCGGTAACCGAAATGATCGCGCTCGCGCGCCCCTTGGTCGCGGCTTGGAATGCTGCCTCGTAATCAGGATTCGGACCGCGCACCTCTAGGAATAAAAACTGCATCTTTAGTGCGCGCGCCGCAGCCTCATAATCTTTGAAAGCAATAGCCACCGCCGAGCTGCTCGCCTCTCCAAGGACTCCGACGCGCGATATCCCGGGAACCGCTTCTTTGAGCAGTTCTAGCCGCTTTCCGCTCAATTCTCGGATGAGGCCGGTGAGCCCGGTAATGTTCCCGCCGGGGCGCGCTAGGCTATCGATTAGCCCAGTGGCGACTGGATCCTGAGTTGTCACCATGACAATGGGAGTCGT
The DNA here is from genome assembly GCA_963745035.1 of uncultured delta proteobacterium. Classification (GTDB taxonomy): domain Bacteria; phylum Desulfobacterota; class Binatia; order UBA9968; family UBA9968; genus DP-20. The sequence goes on from CAVUVW010000017.1 coordinate 197,387, forward strand.
CTTGGTCGCCTCCTTGGCTGCGCGGATCGCTGATAGAGATCTAACGACAAGCACATCGACCTTGAGTTGCACGAGTTCGGCCACTTGGTTTGTAATCCGGTCAGGCTTTCCTTCACCGTAGCTATACTCGATCAGGATGTTTTTCCCCTCAATGTAACCGAGATCTCGCAGCCCTTGCCGGAATGCTTCGGCGAACGGATGGGGAGAGGTGGGGGTGGGGCTGACCCTTTGCGCCAGAAATCCTATGCGAGGTACTTTTCCTGTCTGCTGCGCCTCGACAAGAGAAGTAGTTGCCAGAAAGAGAGTTGCTAGCAGCCTGAGAGTGATTCTCTTGTTCATATTTTTCTCTTACTCACGCCTCAGCCTGCTGCCTGTTTTCACTTGATCACTCTATCCGCCCGCGCCAGCACACTCGGCGGAATCGTCAGACCGATTTGCCTGGCCGCCTTGATATTGATGACCAACTCGAATTTCGTCGGTTGCTCCACCGGAAGGTCTGCCGGCTTTGCGCCTTTAAGAATCTTGTCGACATAGGTCGCCGCGCGCCGGGACAAGTCAATAAAGCTTGTGGCATAACTGACCAGGCCGCCGGCTTCGACAAATTCATCCCGTCCGTACGTCGCCGGGAATTTGTTCTTCGCTGCGAACTCGACGATCCGATTTCTGTGTGCGTTCATCAGCGGACCGCCAGCGATCATCAATCCACCGGGGCGCCATTTCATGATCGCTTGGAATTGACTATCGAAGTCTTCGGCCTTTGCCAGTTCGAACCTTTGCGTTTGTACGTTTAGCACTCGGGCGGTTGGCTCTATCTCGTCCACGCCGATCCCTTCGGTGACGTTCGTCAAATCCCTTAAAACCGCCACACGCGAGAGCTTGGGAGTAATTTCTTTAAGCAGCTCCAATCGCTTGTCACCGAGATCCCCGCTGACATTCGTAAGCCCCGTGATATTTCCAGCCGGCCGCGCGAGACTGCTGACAAATCCCGACGCCACCGGATCGTTGTCCGACATCATGACGATGGGAATCGTAGTGGTCGCTTCTTTGGCAGGGCGGGTCGCTGAACTTCCCGTCGTGACAATCACATCGACGTGGAGATGGACCAGCTCGGCGGCAAGCTTGGTCATTCGCTGGGCGTCGTTGTCCGCGAAGCGGTAATCGATGGTAATGTTTTGTCCCTCGATGTATCCCAGCTTTCGTAGTGCCTCTCGAAATGCTTCGACACGATCTTTTTGAACCGTTGCCCGGTTGAGAGAAAGGAACCCGACTCGGGAATCTTTTTCGCAGACTGCTGCGCCTCGGCGGACGAGCAAAACGCAAGGATCACGGCGCAAAGAACGCAAGCAGCGAGCTTCAGATTCCTACTGTTGCCTACCGCCTGTTGCCTGTTGCCTGTGATCATCGAATCACCCGATCCGCCCGCGCCAGCACACTCGGCGGGATGGTCAAGCCGATCTGCTTGGCAGCCTTGAGATTGATAACCAACTCGAACTTCGTCGGCTGCTCCACCGGCAAGTCGGCGGGTTTGGCACCCTTCAGAATTTTGTCGACGTAGACCGCAGCGCGCTGGAACAACGCTGGGAAGCTCGTGCCGTAAGACATAAGGCCGCCGGCTTCCACGTACTCCGTGAAGCTGTACATTGCCGGGAGTTTCTGCCTGGCCACCGCTTCTGTGATCAGCTTCCGGTTAAAGAAGATCAATGGATCCGGAAGCTCGAAGAGTGCCTGCGGTCGGTCCTTCCCAATGCCGGATAAAACCTTTTGAATCTCTTCCTGGTTTCGCGCCTCCAGGGAAATCAATGTAACTTTCAGCGCCTGCGCTTCGGTCAGACTTTCCTTGTACGCGGCCTGTTGACCCGGCTGGTTCGGGTTCCAGAGAACGGCCACGCGCGAGAGGCGTGGAACAACTTCCTTCAGTAACTCGAGCCGTTTCCCGGTCAAATCCGGAGCGATATGCGTCAGCCCAGTTATGTTTCCTCCGGGCTTCGCCAGGCTGGCGACGAATCCCGATCCTACGGGGTCGGTGACTCCCGCCATGATGATCGGGATCGAGCTGGTTTGTTCCTTGGCGAACCGGATCGCAGGAGTAGCCGAAGAAACGATGACATCGACTTTGAGGCGAACAAAGTCGGCGACGAAGCCTGGCAAACTTTCCAACTTGCCGTCGGCCCAGCGGTACTCGATCACGATGTTGTGTCCGTCCACGTACCCAAGCTCGCGCAGCCCCTGTACAAACGCGGTAGCATGATGCCCCGCAGTGGCTTGGGAACCGGCTCCCACATAACCGATCTTTTTCGCTGGCTGCGCCAGGGCCACCGCCCCACAGGGGGCCAGAGTCACAAAGATTGCAAACAGTCCAACGAAGCGTTTCATACCCCGCCTATTTTAGATTTCCGATTTTAGATTGCCGATTGATCGGAGGATTTCCGTTGCGGTTCTGAAGAGTTCTTATTGATGCTACCGTCATTGCGATGATCTCGTTGGTTTCTTGCAACAACTCCGACAGCCTGGCCTCAGGTACAAGCCCCGATTCAATCAGTAGTTCCATCCAGTAGGCTGACTCGTCTGCTTCTTCTTCAACTATCCGAAGCTTAGCGATCACATCCGCAGTGGACTTGCCGCGACACGCTGCTCGATAGTTAGCGCCGATCGAAGTGCCGGATCGGATCAACTGTCTACCGATCACGTCCGCGGTTCGGTTCTTCGGTAGCGCGTCGACGACTTTGATGATGCGTAAAGCTAGCTGCTTTGTGCGCTTCTTGAATACGTTTTCATCCATGTATTTTCTCGGCCAATCGAAAATCGGCAATCGAAAATCGAAAATGTCATTTAATGACTTTGTCCGCCCGCGCCAGCACACTCGGCGGAATCGTCAGACCGATTTGCTTGGCCGCCTTGATATTGATGATCAGATCGAACTTCGTGGGCTGCTCGACAGGCAGATCGCCTGGCTTGGCGCCTTTCAAAATCTTGTCCACATACGTTGCGGCGCGCCGGTCCAAGATCGGTGATGCTTGCGCCGTAGCTCATTAACCCCCCGTTGTCGACAATTGTCGAATTGTAGTAAATCGCCGGCAGCCGGTTCTTTACCGCGAGGTCCGGAATCCCTCGGGAAAAGTTGCCGGGGAAGTTCAGCACGAGGACTGCATCCGCTCGCTCCTTGCTCGCGGTTCGTAATGCAGCCTCGATATCCTTTGAATCTCGTATGTCCAAATATTGAATCTGCACGCCGAGCGCGCTCGCCGCGAGTTCCGTCTCTCTTAGCGATTGCGAATTGCCGGGGTTGTTAGACATACCGAGGACCGCCACGCGAGAGAGCTTGGGAACAATCTCCCTCAGAATCTCCAGTCGTTTTCCGCTTATCTCCTGGGCAAGGTTAGACAATCCCGTAATGTTTCCGCCGGGTCGCGCCAGGCTGGCGACGAACCCGTTCCCAACAGGATCGCTATCCTGCGTCATGACAATGGGAATCGTAGTGGTTGCTTGCTTGACGGCGCGGGTTGCTGTGGGACCACCGGTGACGATGACGTCTACCTTGAGACGCACCAGCTCGGCTGCAAGCGCGGGGAGGCGATCGATTTTTCCCTCGGCAGATCGCCACTCAATGACAATGTTTTTCCCCTCGACATAACCAAGTTCACGCAGTCCCTGCCGGAATGCCTCCTGCGAACCGCTGCACTGCCGGAACGGGAGTCGGCAGTTAGATAACCTATGCGCGAAATTTTCTTCGGCTGCTGCGCCGCGGCCACCGCCCCACACATTGCGAATGCGACAGCGAGAGCAACAATCCCCACCAATTTTCGATTTTGGATTTTAGATTTTCGATTGTCGGAGCAGAGAAAGCAAAGCGCATTCGAGATGTCTTGTGCATTTGTTTTTCTCCGTAATCGAAAATCGGCAATCTAAAATCACTTAATAACTTTGTCCGCCCGCGCCAGCACGTTCGGCGGAATCGTCAGGCCGATCTGCTTAGCGGCATTCATATTGACGAGGAACTCGAACTTCGTCGCCTGCTGTACCGGCAAGTCGGCCGGTTTGGCGCCTTTCAAGATCTTGTCGACAAAGTCAGCGGCGCGCCGCCATAAGTCCGTATTGTCTGGCCCGTAGCTCATCAAGCCGCCGGCCTCAACAAACTCACTGTAGTGGTAGATCGCCGGCAACCGGTTCTTTGCCGCGAAGTCCAACACTTGGCGTTGCTGAGTATTGATAAGTGCACCTGTGGTCGTAATGAGCGCCTGGGCGCGTTCCTTTTTCGCTCGTGCGAATGCGCCCTCAAAATCGTCAAGGCTTCGCACCTCCAGCGATAGAAGTTTGAGTCCCAACGCCTTGGCCGCAGCCTCCATATCTGTGAGGGCCAGGTTTCCCCTCGTTCCACCCGGTTCCCAGAGGAAGGCCACCCGGGCAACCTTAGGGAAGGCTTCCTTGAGCAGCTCCAACCGTTTGCCATCTAGATCTGGCACCATGAGACTAAGACCGGTGATATTCCCGCCTGGTTGCGCCAGGCTGGAGACAAGCCCAGTTCCTACTGGATCGGAAGCAGCGGCGAATACGATGGGAATCGTCGCGCTCGCCTTCTTGGCAGCTAATGTAGCGCCGGGGCCGGCTGGTGACGATGACGTCAACTTTGAGACGGACCAGTTCGGCTGCAAGGTCAGGCAGCCGTTCGCCTTTCCCTTCTGCATAACGGTACTCAATGACAATGTTTTTTCCTTCGACATAGCCAAGCTCGCGCAGCCCTTGGCGAAATGCTTCGACCCGGGCCGAGAGGAAGGACGCGGAGGACGGGATCAGAATTCCTATCCGGTGAATTCTCGCCGGCTGCTGCGCCTGAACCACCGCCCCGCCAAACGTGACCGCGAGGACGATTGCAAAGAGCCCCGCCCATTTTCGATTTTCGATTTTGGATTCTTAGATTGTTGGTCGAATAGACTTCGATCCAAAGATCACTTTCTGCATTGCTCTTCTCGCCTCATCCAAAATTCTACCGAATGACCCGATCCGCCCGCGCCAGCACGCTTCGGCGGTATCGTCGAGGCCGATCTGTTTCGCCGTCTTCTGATTGATCACCAGCTCAAACTTCGTCGGCTGCTCCACGGGGAGATCGGCAGGCTTGGCTCCCTTCAGGATTTTGTCCACGTAGGTGGCTGCGCGCCGGTAGCTGTCCGCGACGTCCGCCCCGTAGGACATGAGCCCACCGGCATCTACAGCTTCTCTGGTGTAGTACATCGACGGTAACCGACTCTTTAACGCAAAGCCCGCGATCCGTTTTTGATTAGCAGTCATTAGCGGGCCCGCGATGACGTAGAGTCCATCCGGGCGCTCCTTATTCAGCCCAGCGAATACCTTCTCGAAACCGTCCGCAGCTCGTGCTTCCGAAGGCTGAATAGTCAACCCCAGCGCACGCGCTGCGACTGGGAGATCCAATTTTACCTCGAGTACACTGGGCCGATTGGCCGACTCGTAGAGAACCGCGACACGGGCAACTTTGGGAACGGCTTCTTTGAGCACCTCCAGCCGCTTCCCGCCTAGTTCTCTGGAAAGGGTTGTAAGGCCGGTGACGTTGCCGCCGGGACGGGCAAGGCTTTCAACTAGGCCCGCCTCGACAGGATCGGCCGAAAGGCCCATCATAACTATGGGAATCGTCTTGGTCGCATTCTTGGCCGCCCGGATCATTCGTGATCCCTCCTGGTACCACGATGAGATCAACCTTGAGACGCACGAGCTCGGCCGCAAGCTCAGGGAGCCGATCGACCTTCCCCTCCGTATATCGGTATTCGAAGGCGATGTTCTGTCCTTCTATGTAGCCAAGCTCGCGCAGAGCCAGCCGAAATGGCTCGGCACGGACGGACTCAGTAGCTGCATCGATCCCCGATAGATACCCTATCCGCTGGACTTTCTTCGCCTGCTGCGCCTGAGCCACAGCCCCACAAATTGCGAATGCGACAGCGAGAGCAAAGATCCCCACCAATTTTCGATTTTCGATTTTCGATTTTCGATTGCCGGAACAAGAATCGGAAACTCGCTTCGTCGAAAATACTTTCATGCGTCTTCTCACGTAATCGAAAATCGGCAATCGAAAATCAAAAATGTCATCTTATGACGCGATCCGCTCTCGCCAGCACATTGGGTGGAATCGTCAGGCCGATTTGCTTGGCCGCTTTGAGGTTGATCACCAGCTCAAATTTAGTTGGCTGCTCGACAGGCAAATCGGCGGGCTTCGCGCCTTTAAGAATTTTGTCTACGTACGTGGCGGCGCGCCGGAACAAGTCGGTAAAACTGACGCCGTAGCTCATAAGCCCTCCGTTTCCCACCCACTCGGAGTGCCAGTAAATGACTGGGAGCCGGCTCTCTACCGCGAGTTCTGCAACCTGTGTTCGATGAGAATTGAGGATGGAGCTCGGCAGCACGAGGACTGCGTCAGCACGTCCTTTGCTAGCGGCTCGGAATGCAGTCCCAATATCCTTTGGACCTAGTACGTCTAGGGATTGAAGCTGCACGTTGAGCGCTTCAGTGGCCAGTTCCGTTTCTCGTAACACTTGTGCGTTGCCTGGTTCGGTCGAGTTGCCGAGGACACCCACGCGGGAGAGTCTAGGAACAGTCTCCTTCAGAAGCTCCAGTCGTTTCCCGCTTAAGTCTGAGGAGAGGTTCGACAATCCCGTGATGTTATTACCAGGCCGCGCCAGGCTGGCGACGAATCCATTGCCCACCGGATCGGTATCCTGCGCCATGACGATGGGAATCGTAGAAGTTGCTTCCTTGATGGGACGGGTTGATTGCGGTCCACCCGAGACGACGATGTCAACCTTGAGACGCACTAGTTCAGCCGCGATCGCGGGCAGCCGATCAAATTTTCCCTCTGCATAGCGCCACTCAATCACAATGTTTTTCCCCTCTATGTACCCAAGCTCGTGCAGTCCCCGCCGGAAGGCCTCGGTGCGGGCGACGTTCGTGGCAGGGGAGCCAGCAGTTAGGTATCCAATCCGAGCAACTTTCGCCGGCTGCTGCGCCTGAGCGGACGAGCAAAGCGCATAAAGCATGGCGCAAAGGGTCAGACGAAGAGAGTTTTTCCTCATGCGTTTCCTTGCTCTCTGCCCGTGGAGTCGCCTTGTTAGGAGCACGAACAGTGCCACGATCGACTCATCGATATCTCCCAGGAGAGCCGTGAATTTGCTGAAGAGTTTCTGATGCTGGGGATCGCACAGACGAATCCAGCGATGTGAGCGAGCCGAATTGATACGGGGAGTAGCTATCTTGATTCATCGCCTTTCGGCCGGCGCGATGGCCAGAACGAGCAGCGAGGGAAGGCGACTTAAGTCCAACTCGGGATCTCATCCAAAAAAAAGGCCCAAGCGGTATGAAACCGTTCGGGCCTTTGTATTATCAGTCTATGGTGCCAGCCTGAGCAGCGTCAGCCGGTATTCGATTGAGTGAGGTTATCCCACGCTCGTCACAGGGCTGTCAATCTCAATGAAAAGCGCTGGCCGTGTTCTGCCTCGAGCTTCCCGGATCGCTTGACAGGCCGATTGTGCTGAAATATCTCTCGATGAACATCGCACGGCAGAGCAAATACAGAAATTCCACCACGAAGGCACGAAGGACACGAAGGTTTCGTAGGATGCGCTCCGCGCACCGATCGTCGTACCGGAGAGCCGCGATATATTCAACGTAAACGGTACAGAGAGGAACTTGAAACATGAGCATCAGAGGAAAAACTGCCGTTGTCGGCATCGGCGAGACGCCGACCGATCGGCTCGGCAGCAAGCCTGGCGAAGCGAGAAAATCCACGGCGGAATATCTCGCCTGGGCGGCGCGCCTGGCGATGGAAGACGCCGGCCTGACCAAGAAAGACTTCGACGGCCAGGGTCTCGCCGCGATTTATACGACGAATCATTCACAACCGTTTTGGCCCGAGGAAGTGGCGGCGATCCTCGGCATTACGCCGGCAGTGTCACTGGCGGGAGGCAATGGCGGCGCCAGCTCGGTTTCGTTGCTCGGTCATGCCGCCGCGGCGATCACCGCGGGTTTGTGCGATCTCGTCCTGGTCATCGCCGCCGCAGCTCCGTTCAGCGAACGCGGCGGACACCGGGGCGCCCACGCCGACACGCGCGACTACGAAATGCCCTTCGGCGTCATGGGGCCGAACTGCAAAATTTCATTCGTCATGAGCCGCTACATGCACGAATCGGGCATGACCGAAGAGCACTTCGGCAAGATCGCCGTGACCGGGCGCTATCACGCTTCGCTCAACCCCAACGCCTATTTGAGAAAGCCCATCACGATCGAGGACTACAAGAAGTCGCGCATGATCTCCGATCCGATTCGGCTGTTCGATTGCGTCATGCCGGCCAACGGCGGCAAGGCGTACATCATGACCTCGGCGGAGCGCGCCAAGAGCATGCGCAAGAAGCCGGTCTATTTGCTCGGCTGGGGCGAGTGCAACAACGCCAGCTACGGGCCGCGCTACCGGGCTAATCCGCTCATCACCGGCATCACGCAAGCCGGCAAACGCGCGTTCGAAATGTCGGGTGTCGCGCACAAGGACATCCGCTGCCTGAATCTCTATGACGATTACATTCCGATCGTCATGATCCAGATCGAAGACCTCGGCTTCTGCGGCAGGAACGACAAAGCATTCTTTGAAAAGACCGATTTCACTTTCAAAGGCGACCTGCCGATTCAGACCAGCGGTGGCATGATCAACTGCGGTCAGCCGTCAACGACCGGGGGCATGCTGCACGTCCTCGAGACCGTCCGGCAGATCCGCGGCGAAGGCGGCGACCGGCAAGTTCCGAATATCAAGTTCGGCATCAGCACCGGCGTCGGCGCAGTGAACTATGGCAAAAATTTCGGCTGCACCGCCGCGGCAATCTTAGGGAGTGAAGCGTAGCTGAGCAATCTTCACCGCCGAGACGCAGAGAACGCAGAGTCGAGAATTTTCCGAATCAAAAACTTTCTTCTCCGCGTCCTCTGCGTCTCCGCGGTGAGAAAATCAGGAGTTGCCAATGGCAGAAGAAAAAGCGATCAAAAAACCTCTCCCTGAAATCACTCCGGTAAATCAACCGTTCTGGGACGGCGCCAAGGCCGGAAAACTGATGATGCAAAAGTGCGGCAATTGCAGCACGTGGGTGTTTCCGCCGCGCCCGGTGTGCGGCGATTGCGCCAGCGAAAAGCTCGAATGGATAGCGGTGAGCGGCAAAGGCAAAGTCTTTTGCTTCACCGTCATCCGCGAAGTGGTCGGCACCGCCCTCCGCGGTTTCGGCCCCGACATTCCCTATGTCACCGCCTGGGTGGATCTCGACGACGGCCCGCGCTTTTGCAGCAACATCGTCAACTGCCCCATCGACAAGGTCCACATCGACATGCCCGTCGAAGTATTGTTCGAAGACAGCGGCGATGGCATCACCTTGCCGAAGTTCAAACCGGCAGCGTAAAAAGTGTGGGTTCAAAACGTTCAAGCCGTTCAAATAGTTCAAACGGTTTGAACGGAGATCGCGAAGCGATCGGTTGAACGGAGCGCAGCGGTTGAACGTTTTGAACGTACCGGGATTATCGCGCGGTAATCACCGCGATTCCCGCCACCAGCAGGATCACGCCGATCACTACGTTCTTGGTGATCTTTTCTTCGCCGCGTAGAAACAACGCGCTGAGACCGATGACGAACAGCGGCGTGGTGTTGATGATCGGGCTCACCACCGAAACCTGTCCTTTGTGCAGCGCGATGAACGTGCACACCTGACCCAATAGCGCAAAGATCGCCGCGCCGCCGTAGTAGGGCAGGCTGGCGCGATTGATCTTCAGCGAGCCGATATTTCCGGACACCGACATCGACACGAGCAGACAGACAAACGACGTCGCGCTGCTGACCGTCGAGGCTACCAGCGGCGAATCGATCGTCAGCAGTCCCATCTTGCGAATGTTCTGCGACACCGAGGCCAACACGGCCGCACCGAGAGGAAACAGGAGATCGATTTTGCGCCACTCGGCTTCCCCTTCCCTCTTGTAAGAAACCAGCCAAGTCCCGGCCACGGTCAGAGCGGCGCCGGCATAGACGAACATTCCGGGGCGTTCGCTGAGCGCGAAGAAGGCAATGGCCATGGTGAACAGCGGCGCGGTTCCGCGCACCGGTCCCGCCCGCGACACCCCGAGCCGGACGATACCCACGTAAAACAGCACGCGCACGATGGCCGGCTGGATCAAGCCGCTGGCGACGAAATACAAATTCGCCGGATGAAAGATGGTCGAGACGGGATATGCGAGAAAGATATACGGAACCAAGACCGCTACGCAGACGAGAAAACTGATGAAAGCCGCGGTCGATGCATTCGAGTACGCGGTTCCTTTGCGCACCAGAATCGAGTCCACCGCCCAAGCCGCGGCGGACACGATAGCCCAAAGAATTTCGCTGGTCATAACCAAGTTGCCGGACTCGATAATAGAAAAAACTTGTAGCACATCGCGGCAAAGCCGCAACCAAACTACATATCTATTTCACCGCAGAGGCGCAGAGTTCGCAGAGTTTGGTTCATTGATTAAAAGTTTTGCTCGGCGTACTCCGCGTCTCCGCGGTAAATTTTCTTCTTGGTTGATAAGTTATACAACTCGCTAACGCAACAGACCGAACCGATCGCCATTCGAGAGTTGTAATGGCTGTTATGGATCTTATTCACCGCAGAGGCGCAGAGTTCGTAGAGTTTGGTTCATTGATCAAAAGTTTTGCTCGGCGTACTCCGCGTCTCCGCGGTAAATTTTCTTCTTGTCCGAACAGTAACACAGCTCGCCGGCGCAAGATCCCGACCCGATCGCCGTTCGAGAGTTGTAATGGAAGTTTTGCCCATATATGTTGACGCGCAATAGCCATTTCGTCGGGGAGCTTTTCGATAATCGTGAAAAAACTTTTGGGGTTGTTTGTCATGAGCGGCGCAGTTTTGGCCGCTCTGTTTTTTTTGACTAGCCTCGCGCGCGTCGGCGGTGGAACGGCGTCGCAAGCCGTCACTCTGAAGCCAGGCTCGAACGTTCAAGAAGGATCGATCGTCTCCATCGAGTACACGCTTACCGACGATGACGGCAAAGTCATCGACACCAACGTCGGCAAGGAACCGCTGACATTCATTCAGGGCGCGGGACAGATCGTCAGCGGCCTGGAAAAAGAGCTACAAGGCTTGAAACCCGGCGACAAAAAGAAAGTACAAGTGAAACCGGAAGATGGTTACGGCATGCCGAGCCAGCAGGCGTTTCAGGAAATGCCGCGCGAAAATATTCCCGCCGAGGCGCAGAAACCGGGCGTCACCTTGATGGCCAAGGGCCCCGATGGACGAGCGATTCCGATCCGCGTCCACGAAGTCAAAGAAAAAACCGTGGTCGTCGACTTCAATCACCCGCTCGCGGGAAAGACGCTGAATTTCGACGTGAAGATCAAAGACATCAAGGCAGCGGAAAAAAGATAGACGCGCTCCAAGGTTCAAGCCCTGGAGTTGGATGTCTCCACCACTCCATCACTCCAATCCTCTCATGCGTCCCGCGTTCTTCTACGGCTACGTCATACTCGCTCTGTGTTTTGCCAACATGATCGTCATGCGCGGCGTCAACGGCGCCTTCGGTGTCTATTACCTCGCTCTGTTGGAGGAATTTTCCTGGTCGCGCAGCGACGGCGCAACCATAGCGTCGGCGAATTTTTTCGTTTACGCGATCGCCTCGCCGCTCGTCGGCCTCGCGTTCGATAAATTCGGCCCGCGTCTGCTGATGCCGCTCGGCGCGTTCTTGGTCGGCGCCGGATTGGTGGCATCCTCTTTCGCGACTTCACTTTTGGGCATGTACCTCTCCTACGGCATCGTCACCGCGCTCGGCCAAGGCGCCTTGAGCTTCGTCGGCCATAACGCGCTTATCTCGTTTTGGTTCGTGCGCCGTCGCGCCACCGCGATCGGCATCGCTTCCATGGGCCAGGGCGTAGGCGCGCTCGTGATGGTGCCGCTGACCCAGCTCTTGATCGACAACTTCGGCTGGCGTTGGACCTACATCGCCACGGGGAGCTTGTGCCTGCTCATTTTGGTGCCGGCAAACGCGCTTTTCCAGCGCCGCGCGCCGCAAGACGTCGGCCAATTTCCGGACGGCGATGAAACGCCACCAGCGGCGCAGCACCAGGGGCGGCATTCGTCGAAACCCGCAGGCAACCACGATTGGACTCTCGCGCAGGCCGTGCGCTCGTTTCCCTTTTGGTGCATCACCATCGGCCATCTCGCGCTCGGCACGGCGCTCTTCTTGATCAATACCCACGCGATCGCTCATTTCGTCGCGGTCGGCTACGAGAAATTGGCGGCATCATTTTACTTCGGCCTGATCGGCTTCATTCGCATCGGCGCGACGATCGTTTGGGGGTCCATCTCGGACCGGCTCGGCCGGAGCAAGACCTACGGCATCGCCACGCTCGTCACGGCGCTGGGCGTCGCGACCATGATCGCCATGACCATCGACGCGCCGCTATGGCTGGTCTATCTCACGGTTGCTCTCTACGGCATCGGCCACAGCGCCGGCAATCCGACCTATGGCGCGGTGATCGGCGATATCTTTTCCGGGCGAAAAATCGGCCTCATCTTCGGTTTCCTGGAAATCAGCTTCGGGTTCGGCAGCGCCTTCGGCTCGTGGATCGGCGGCTATCTGTTCGACACCACCGGCTCCTACGCTTGGGCCTTCGGCCTGTGTCTGGTCTGCTTCCTTATCTCGGGTCTGGCCATCCACACCTGCGTGCGCTGGCAGGAACGGCAAATCGGAGCCGGGAATTAGGATGTTCAAGACGTTCAAACCGTTCAAGTAGTTCAAATCGTATGAACCGAGATCACGGAGCGCCTCACGCGGCTTGAAGACCTATGAACTTACACGCGTCGAACCGGGCGAAGCGGTTGAACGGCTTGAACGTTTTGAACTAAGAGCCCAATGCTAGTATGAGGAAATTATGAATTTCTGTCTGCATGGTTCGGCGCGCACGGTGCGCGAGGCGGTCGAGCGCGCGGTGCGCGCCGAGCAGCTTGGATTCGAGGCGATCTTTTTCGCCGACAGCCATATGAACAACGTCGATCCGTATCAGGCACTGGCGATGTGCGCTGTGAAAACGAAAAAAATCCGCTTCGGCACCGCGGTGACGAACATGGTGTACCGCGACCCGACCATCACGGCGAATTCGTTCGCCACCTTGAATGAAATTTCCGAAGGCCGCGCGATCATCGGGCTCGGCACCGGCGACGGGCCGGTGTACAGTTTGGGCCGCACGGCAACGAAACTGATCGACTTCGAGAAGGGTCTGATTACGATTCGCGACTTGCTGCACGACCGCGGCATCGAGGTGCCGGACAGCAAGGAACGCTCGGGAGGAAACGTCAAGCTCAAGGCCGGAGCGCGCCCCGTGCCCATCTATATTTCCGCGGAGGGCCCGAAAACCCTTGCCGTCGCCGGCCGCACCTGCGACGGCGTCATTCTCGGCACCGGCTTCGACAAAGCCGTGACCGACTGGGCGCGCCAACGCATCGGCGAAGGCGCGAAGTCGGCCGGCCGGCGCCTGGAGGAAATCGATATCATGCCGGCCGGCATGATCGTCGTCGACGACGACGGCGATCTCGCGCGCCGCCGGGTGCGCTCGCGCATGGCCAACCGCGCGCACCATAATTTTCGCTTTACCATGGAGACCGTTCCCGAAGGCGAAGCCGCGGGGGTCAAGCGTTTCATGGACAACTTCGATATCTCCAAGCCGATCGAAGAGCGCGTCGATCCGGATTTCGTCACCGACTATTTGCTCGAACGCTTCACCATCGCCGGCGCGCCCGAGGAGTGCATCGCCAAGGTGAAGCGGCTCGAGGCTGACGGCATCAAAAGAATCCTTCTGACGCCGCCCAACGCGATCTACGATCAAGTGATGGAAGCTTGGGGCAAGCGGGTGATTGCCGGATACTAATTCGGGCAGAATCGGCGCGCGCATCGCGTTGAGTTCTCTGGCGCCGATGCTAAGCTAATCGAATTCATTCGTCGGGATGAGAGGTTCCATGCGCATCGAATTATTTTTCGTCTACCTATTTTTTTCATTGCTCGCGGCCGCCGGATCGGCGCTCGCTGCGGAAAAGGCCAAAGATGAGCGCGTCGTCAAGGATGGTCTGCTGATCAGCCTGGACTACACGCTCAAGAGCCCGGAAGGTAAGGTCCTGGAAACCAGCAAGGGGCGCGAGCCGCTCCGGTATATCCACGGGCAAAAGATGATGGTTCCGGGCCTTGAAAAAGAACTGACCGGCATGAAAGTCGGCGGCGAAAAGCATGTCACCGTCAAACCCGAGGACGGTTACGGTAAAATCAACCCCAACGCCGTTCAGGAAGTTCCAAAAGAAAAGATTCCGGAAAATGCGCTCAAAGTCGGCGCCGTGCTGGCGGCTCGAAGTCCCGAGGGCGTGGTCGTGCCAATGACGGTCAAGCAAATCAAAGACAAAACGGTCGTAATGGACATGAACCATCCGATGGCGGGGAAAACCCTGGTTTTTGACGTGAAGGTTGTCGACATCCAACCCGCGCCGCCACCGCCCTCGGCCCAACCTGCCAAGCCGGCGGCGCCGGCGAAACCTGTCGCGCCCGCAAAGCCAGCCGAGCCGGCGAAACCGCCGGAACCGGCGAAGAAGTAACGCGCTGCGGAAAGATCATGAATCTGGAAGAATTTGCCGCTCGAGTGAACACCGCGCAGGCAATCGTCTTCTTTACCGGCGCCGGCATCAGCACCGAGTCCGGCGTGCCCGACTTCCGCAGCCCGGGCGGCGTTTGGACCAAGTATCAGCCCGTGCTGTTTCAAGATTTCCTCGCCAGCGAATCGGCGCGCGTGCAGCATTGGCAGCTAAAAAAGGCCACCTACGAGCTTTTCAAAACCGTCGAGCCGAATATCGCCCACTATGCTATCTGCGAGTGCGAGCGGCGCGGCCAAATGCTCGGCCTGATCACGCAGAATATCGATGGCCTGCACAAGCTCGCCGGCACGTCGGAGGAGAAACTCGTCGAGCTCCACGGCACCGACCGTCTCGTCACCTGCCTCCAATGCGCCAAGCGCTATCAACCCGCCGACGTTTACGAAAATCTGGGCGAGACGTTCACCGCGCCGACTTGCGCCGACTGCGGCGGCTTTTTGAAATCGGCCAACGTCTCCTTCGGCCAGTCCATGCCGGTCGAAGCGATGCGCTGCGCGCAAGCGTGGAGCGAGCAGGCCGATGTCTTCATCGTGCTTGGCTCGTCTCTGCAGGTCCAACCGGCCGCTTCCTTTCCTGTCATCGCCAAGCGGTCCGGATCCCTCCTCGCCATCGTCAACCGCGACCCGACGCCCTTGGATGAAATCGCCGACTTCATTCATAATGGCGCCATCGGCGATTTTTTTCGCCGGTTGCAAGCCAGTTGAAGATCGTTTCCGTTCAAGCGCTTCAGGCAATCTTTCGTTCATCATGCAGCTCATGCGCTTAGCCGATGTGCCATCGGATCATAGCCAGCGGGTATTCTATTACTCCCGGTTTCGCGCAGTCATCGGCGCAGCGACTATGATCACCGTCGCCGCCGGAGTTCTGGTGTGGGGTTGGTCCAACGACGTTTGGCTCGCCTATTACATCGCCGCGGTTCTCGTCGCTTTCTTGTTGATCTTTCAGAAACTCGTCACCGCCCGCTTTCGGCCGTCGAATTGGCTGTTGCGCATGACCGATCACGGTCTCTTCATAAAGTTTCGCTCGTATCTGAACAGTCACTTCGATGATCGGGATCTCGCGGTCGTGTTTCTCCCCTACGCCGAGATTCGCTCGGCGCGATTGGTGAAAGAGCGCCAGAAACTCCCCGACCAGGAAAGTCCCAACGCCGCCGGAACAACGACCAAAACACGGCGGGCCGTGGAACTCGAACTTGCCGCCGACTCAGGCGAGCTCGCCAGAGCGCTCGCCAGGGAACGCGAGCGCGTATTTGGCAAATCGGTTGTCGGCGTCGGAAGAATTTCCACTCGATATCAGCATCTGCCGGTTCGGATGGCGTCGCCGAAGCTCTTGCGTATCGATTGGGGCGTCGTTCCGAGTGTAAAAACGCTGCTCGATGCTCTGACGCGTCACACTTTAGTGAAGGACGCCGCCGCTGTCTCGAAAGACTTTGTCGACCTCGATAAGCTGGACAGGGAGCAACAGGAGGCTCGCCTGCTGGAGCTTGTCGAGTCCGGCGACACGATCGCGGCTGTGACTTTGGCGCGGAGACTCTATTCTTACGATTTGACGACCGCGAAGCGTTTTGTCGAAGAGTTGGTGCGCCGACAACCCGCGCCCTAATCGTGAAAATATGGCGATAGAAACAATCTTGGAATTTTGGTTCGGCGAAGACACCGATGACAGCGTAGTCGCCAAGAACAAGTCCGCGCTCTGGTGGTCGAAGAATCCCGATGTCGATGCAGAGATGCGCCAACGGTTCGAAAGTTTCGTCGATCGCGCCGCCGCGGGCGAACTCTCCGATTGGCAGTCCAGTCCACGCGGCCGCTTGGCTCTGATCCTGCTCACCGATCAGTTTCCGCGAAGCATTTATCGCGATTCGCCGAACGCCTTTGCGTACGACTCGAAAGCTTTGGCGTGGTGCATCGACGGAATCGATCAAGGCATGGATTTGCAGCTCCGGCCGATCGAGAGAGTGTTCTTTTACCTTCCGCTCGAGCACGCTGAGTCGCTAGAGCATCAAGACAGGTCCGTCAAGCAATTCCGTCGATTGCTCGACGAGGTCGGCGCCGGCCAGACAAAAGTATTCGAAGAGTATCTCGATTTCGCGGTCCGTCATCGCGATATCATCGCGCGCTTCGGCCGCTTCCCGCACCGCAACAAGATCCTCGGGCGTGAACCGACTTCTGACGAATTAGCGTTTCTCGCTACGCCGGGATCCTCGTTTTAGTACTCATCCGGCGCTCGTGCCGGTCGGTTGAAGCAGGATCTTTCTCGACCCGCTCGCCGCCGCATGCTGGACCGCTTCCAAACCATCTTGCAATGAATAGATCTTTTCGATGAGCGGCGTCACTGAAACCTGTTTTGCTGTGAGGGCGGCTAGCGCGTCCGGAAACGGTCCGCAGCGCGAGCCGATGACGTTGATCTCGTTAATGACGATCGGCGCGAGCGATACCCGGTGATTGCCGGCGATGGTGCTTTTGAGAATCAATGTTCCGCGCGGCCGCACGGCGCCGAGCGCCAGCTCGAGCCCGGAAGCGGAGCCCGTCGCTTCCACGACCACGTCGAATTGCCGCGGCCGCCAGTCGGTGAGTTGAATTGTGCGCACGCCGGCTTTCTTGATCAACGCAAGCTTATCGGCGTGCTTGCCCAGCGCAGTCACCTTCGCGCCGGTGAGCCGGAGCGCTTGCGCGCAGAGATTGCCGAGCTTGCCGTCGCCCAAAATCAACACCTCATCGCCGGGATCGAGTTGTATCTGGGTGAGAATCTCGAAAGCGGCGGCCAGCGGCTCGGTAAACACCGCTTCTTCGTCGCTGACGTTCTCCGGAATCTCGTGCAAATTGCCGGCGGGAACCGCGACATATTCCGCGAAGGCGCCGTCGGCGTTCAAAATCCCCATCACGCTGCGGTTCGGACAATGCCGGCTCAAGTCGCGCCGGCAAGAATGGCAGTCGCCGCAGCCAAAATTGATCTCGCCGACAACCCGCTTGCCGACGAATTCCTTCGGCCCATCGGCGACAGTGCCGACGAACTCATGGCCGGGAACTCCTTTGAAGCCCATGTAGCCTTTGAAGATTTGCAGATCGGTGGAGCAAATACCGGCGAGATGAACTTTGACAAGCGCGGTTGGTTGGTCTTGGTTAACGGGGCGACCGCCGGTCGCCCCTACAATCGATTCTCCATTCTCAATCCTCGACCCCGGATCCGGATAAGCAGAATCGAGCTTCAGCTCATGGCCGTCCCAGTAGAGCGCATGCATGGCCGGGTCGAAAGCTTAGCTCCGCAGCGCGCTCGCCCACTTGGTTTTCGGCCGCGGCACTAGTTCGCCATCGACGTAAATGTCGCAGCCGCGTTCGTGGAAGAAGCAGAGTAAACCTTTGATCTTCGGGATCTCCGGGATCGGATTCATATAACCCCAAACGAGATCATTGAAAGTCTCGTTGCCCATTTTAACCGACCAGTAGGACGCCGGGCCCTTTGTACGGGCAGCGCGATTCGGTCGCGCTCGGCGCCAACATGTCCATGCGCACGTCTTCCTGAGGAAGGTAGTAGCGCACCGGATGATTGGTCTCGAAGACGAGAGTCGGTCGCCTGCTGTCGGCAACCGTCTGCCCGTCGATGACCACGCGCACGTGGCGCCTGCTCGGCAACGCGTCGACGCGCTTGAAGGGGTCGCGCGCGTGCTTGAAAATTTCCTCGTCTTCTTCCATCCATTTGTCCATCTTCGGCCAGTCGAACGCGATATGATCCTTGATCGCGCCGCCAGGTGACGTCGGATGGGGATAGCTCCAGGCCGCGTTCTCGGCGGCCTTGCCGCCGGCGCGAACCGACCAGTAAGCCGCATCGCCTTTGACCGGACACTGCGTTTTGTATTCGCTCGGGGTGAAAAGATCGGTGCGCACATCTTCCTTGGGAAAATAGTAGGCGGGCAAAACTTCCGGCTCGCGCACGAGCTTTACTCGCTTGCTGTCGGCTATGGTTTCGCCGCCGAAGAACACGCGCACATGGCGCGGGCTCTCGCTCACGTGAATCCACTGACCGGGATCGCCGTGGACCGGCACACGCTGTTGAGTGACGTTGCTTTGCATAGCAACCTCCTTGATCGACCAAAGCAGAACTCACCGCGGAGACGCAGAGATCGCCGAGGAAAACGATTATATCAATAATTAGTCCAACCTCTGCGCACTTCGCGCCTCTGCGGTGAAAACCTTCGTTTCCGTCCTCGATTTTACAGTTTTTTCAGCTTCTGCAGGCTGCGCAGCTCGCGCGGAGGCTTGAGATGCTGCCCCATGATTGTCCAGGACACCTCGCCGACGTAGATATCGCCGCGCGAGTCGATGGCGATTCCGTGCGGCGCGATAAATTGGCCAGGCTTCTCGCCGGCATGAATGTCGCCGAGACGCGCAAGCCGCTTGCCCGTCTTGTCGTAAATGTCGACCCGGTTGCCGAGGTTCGGCGCGTCTTTGTTCACGCCCAGACCTGGACCCAGCTCGCCGACGAAGCAAATCGGATCGTTTTTCGTCACGTCCATGTAGAGCGCGCACGGCCGATGCATGTTGTTCCACTGGGTCTCGTATTTGCCGCTGCCGTCAAAAACTTGCACGCGATTGTTCTCTCGGTCGGCGACGTAGACCCAGCCGTCCCTGTCGGTCACGACATTGTGCACGATATTGAATTGTCCCGGATCGGAGCCGGACTCGCCCCAGGACAAAAGCAGCTTGCCGTCGGGCGAATATTTGTGCACGCGCGAATTGCCGTATCCGTCGGAAACGTAGATCTCGCCTTTCGGCGAGAACGCCACGTGGGTGCAGCGATTGAACGGCTCGCCGCATTGATAATTGGAGCAGCTCCCCGGCACTCCGATGGTAAGAAGGATTTTTCCATCGAGAGTGCACTTCCTGACCGTGTGATCGCCGTCGTCGGTGAGAAAGATCGTGTCGTCGGCGCCGATAGTCGCGCCGTGCGCGCGCTTGAACACCCCTTCACCCCAGGAGCGCAGAAAATTGCCATCACGGTCGAAAACGATCACCGGATGCTTGCCGCGGGTGAAACAATAAACCTGATCCTTCTGATCCACCGCCACCGCGGCGACTTCGTGGAACGTCCAGTCGTCCGGCAGCTTGCCCCAGCCTTCGATCACTTCGTAACGATAATCGCCGTTACCGAGTACGATGCCCATAGAACCTCCCTTGCGATCCTCGATCTTCGATTCTCTATCCTCGGCTATTCTCTTCTGCCTTCTGCCTCCGACTCGTAGACCTGCCGCCATCCTTCGAAACCGCCGCTCATGCTGGCGACGTTCTTAAATCCATTCTCGATCAAGAAGGCGGTGGCACCGAGGCTGCTGTTGCCGTGGTAGCAATACACCACGATGTCTTTTTCTTTATCGGTGTTCTGGAGAAAGTCCTGGATGTTACCGTCGTGCAAATGCAGCGCGCCCGGAATATGCGCTTGGCCGTAGGACGCCGGATCGCGAATATCGACGAATACCGATTCTTTTTGATCAAGCTTCTGTTTGGCGTCGTGAATCTGAATCTGCGGGATATTCATGCCTGAGCTCCTTGCTCACTTGCAGCTTTCTATCAATCTCAATTTGCTCTGTCCACAGCGGAAATTTGCCGCCTTCATTAGTCCGCCGACCAATCAGTTGCTATAATCCGGCGCCATGAAACTTTCTCCGATCGCCTATTTCGGCATGGCCGCTGTCTGCCAAACCGCCGGCTCGTCTGGAGCCGCCATGCTGGCACCGTTTTTCATGAAGGAACATGGCTATTCGATCGCTCTCGTCGGCATTCCCCTGGTCGCCAATGGCGTCGGCCGCGTTTGCTCCGATCTGCTGTCGGGCGTGATGGCGAGTTACGTCAGCTCGGGAATGTTGCTCATCGCCGCGGTCGTGATCGGATTTCTTATGAGCGCCGTTGGCTATCTTTTTCTTGACAGCATGCCGGTGTTTCTGGCCGTATTTACGATCTTCGGCCTCACCGAAGCGATGTTCGCGCTGTCTTTGCGAAAGATCGGCTTTGACTATTCGACACCCGAAAGCCAAGGAAAGGTGCAAGGCCAGATGGCTTCCGCGTTAGGCGTCGGCTTTACTCTCGGCCCGTTGCTCGGCGGATTCATCGGCAAATGGCTGGGGCCTAACGCACTGTTCTTGCTCTACGGCATGCCCGAGTTAATTGCGCTCATCCTGATCTTGTTCGGGGGCGGCCACCGGTATCGCCGCACCGTCATGGATCCGTCAACAACCTTATGGCGCGAAGGCGTGAACCTGCTGCGCAAACCGGCTTTTCTCGCTTCTTGTCTTGCGGTCTGTCAATCGTTCTTTTTTCTCGTCGGCGTGACCCGCGTGGCGTTTCCATTCCTCGCCGTCAACCAACGCGGCATCGGCCTCGAGATCGTCGGCACGATGGTCGCGATCTCGCGTCTGACCGATACTTTCGGACGTTTTAGCGGCGGCCTGCTCGCCGACCGCATTCAAGCATCGCGCGTGATTCTGCTCGGCGTGGGCCTCGGCATCCCGATGTTCTTGGCGCAGATTTACGGCAGCGGATTTTTGACGCTACTGCTGCCGCTGGCGATCATGACCATGGGATTTGGCTTCAGCAACGTCGGCTCGACGACTTTGGCCCTGCAAGCCGCGCCGCCCGCTGCGAAAGGCCTGAGCCTTGGCCTGTCGCGCGCTTCCACCTCGGTGGGCCAGATGCTGGGACCGCTGCTGTGCGGCGTGTTGATCGAAAAAATGGGCTACGAGCAGGGATTTC
Source organism: uncultured delta proteobacterium (assembly GCA_963745035.1). Lineage (GTDB taxonomy): Bacteria > Desulfobacterota > Binatia > UBA9968 > UBA9968 > DP-20. The sequence continues at coordinate 218,832 of CAVUVW010000017.1, forward strand.
AAGCGATGGCGTTGATTTCGGCGGTAGTTCTAGTAGTAACTTGGATCGGCCTGAAACGAAAACCGGAATGAAACCGTTCAAAGTTCAAGGTTCCAAGTTCATGAGGAGTCCGATTCGACCCTTGAACTTTGAACCTTGAACCTTGAACGAATTGCGTTAGCGCAGTCCCTTATATTCCTCGCCGAGACCGAGATCTTTCAAATACTCGATGCTGTCGTTGGCATAGCCGACCTGCCCGGCTTTCTCCGCGCGCCAGGCGTCGAGATATTTGAGAATGTCGTCCAGCGGCAGCACGTCGGCGTACTTCTGGTTCATGTCGAAGAGATTGATCGCGTGACAGGCCTCGTGGCGGTCGAACACGCATTCTTCGGCGACGATCATGCGCAGCCGATTGGTCGTGCCGTCAACCACGCTGGCGCGCACGCAGCCGCTCGTGCTCTCGCCGCAGGTGAGGATCGTGTCGACGCCGAGAAAGTTGAGATGGCCGACCAGCGGCGTGCCCCAGAAAGCGCTCGGCGAGACTTTCTTGAAAACGGTTTCACCGGGAATCGGTTTGACTTGATCGACGATATCATAGCGGCGGCGAAAGCGGTCCAACTCCTCCGCGCTCATGTTCGCGCGCTTCTTCTTATCGCGCCGAAAAGCCCAAGGCTCCACCGCCACGCCGTCCATACCCGTGACGTGAATAATGGGAATGCCGACTTCACGCGCTTTGGCGAGAAGCTTTTGAATGGACGGAAGCGCATTCCACCCAGCAAGACCGCAGCTTCCCGGCCACGTCTTGATCGCTTCGGTCACCGCCTCCGGCTTGTCGCCGAATACCCAGCGATAAAGATCGATCAGCAACAACGCCGGCCGCTCACCGAAGCCGATTTTCCGCTCTCCTCTGCCGACCAGGGTCGCTTTGTCTTGCTCTGTAAGAAATTTCTCCCAAACTCGTTCAGCCATGAAACACCTCCATGATTTCACGATGTGTCCCCTAAGATTTATCACCGTGTTGCTTCGACGGTCAAGGCGAGAAGTCTCTGTTGCCCCTGGGCTTTCGTTGGCGCTATAGTCGTCCCATGAAAGAGCTCATACCGATTGACGTCAGAGGTATAATCGAAGAGGTCAAAGCCGAGGGGAAAACCCGGCGCGTGCTGTGGCAGGATTCCGAATCCATCGCTTTTTTGAGCAGCGGCCGCAAAGAGCGTTGGGATTTTCACATCGACCCGGCGGACGAAGTGACGTTGCAACTGACCGGCGTGCAGCATCTGGTCTACCGAACGCCCGACGGCCAAGAACAAACGGCCGACATCAAAGCCGGCCAGATCCTGCTCTGTCCCGCCGGCGTGCCGCATTCGCCGCGGCTCGAGGCTAATTCCTGGTTCATCGTTTTCGAGCGCAAGCGCCGGCCGGGGGAGATCGATTATTTTAAATGGTTCTGCAACCAATGTGGCGAGAAAGTCTACGAAACCTCCGCCGAAGTCGGCGATTACCGCGCCGATCCGGTGGGACAGGTCTACGAGAAATTCTCCAGCGACGAAAAGCTCCGCACCTGCAAGAAATGCGGCTACTGTATCCCGCGCCGCCACGCTGAATGGTGCGCTTTACGAACCCCAGGGATTTTCGCAGCACAAAATCGTCATCCTGAGCAAAGCGAAGGAGCTGCTTTTTGTTTTACTGACGCCTGATTGGCTGATCGCCATGAACAGCCTACATTAATCGACTAACCCAACTCGCATCCGCATACCGCGCCGCGGAGGAAGCGGTCGTGCGCGCGTTCTTTAAGAAACCAAGGACCAAGAAAGACCATCTGCGCTGGCTGAAAGCCCAGGGATTCAAGGAATACTCGGCGATCAAACCGATCATCGACGCATTGACGGCGCTCTATCCCAACGTCGGTCGCGGCGTCGATCGGCACGATTACGCCGAACTGACCGAAAAGCTCGCCGACGAAACCAAGCACGCGCGCTTGGTGATGGATCTGCTCGAAGAGATGACCGGCAACAAAGTCACGCCGCGCGATCTTACCTGGCTGCCGGAGGACCGCAAGCTCGCCAAGGTTCGCGGCCGATATTCGAAAAGCTTCGCGCGGCTGCTGCACGGCTCCGGAAAGGTCACATCCAAAGAGATCACGCGCAAGGATGAAGCAATCGAGCGCGCCGCGATCACGCTGACCGAGGGAGGCGGCGGGGCGCTCTATCAGGTGTGCAGCAAGCTCAAGAAACGCGGCATCGAAGGGAAAATCGCCCGCGTGTTTCACGAAATCTTGCTCGACGAGATCGGCCACAAAGACGCCGGCACGCGCGCGCTCGGAGAGCTTATCAAGGAGGAGAAATCATTTCGTCGAGCGGCAAAAATTATCAGCGAAGTCTCCGGCCAGCGGCTGCGTATGCGCAACGAGCAATTCGGCTTTCCCTTGAATCGAGATGAACTCGCGGCGCTTGAAAACCGTGCCGGCCAATCGATCCGTTGAGAATAATGCTTTTCATTGCCGCGTTATTTTTCACTCTCCTCTCCGGCTCCGTCTCGTCGGCGCTCGAAATGCCGCCGCTCAAGACCGGCATCAACGACTTCGCAGCCATGTTTCCCCCCGCGAGCCTCGATGATCTCGAAATGCGGCTGCGCCGCTTCAACACAGAAACCGCAAATGGCATCGTCGTGCTGACCCTCAAGACTCTCGATGGCGAAGATATCGACAGTGTAGCCCGCGGCGCATTCGACAAGCTGCCGCTCAGCGACGCCGAGCGACAAAGAAGCGTCCTGCTCGTGGTGGCGCGCAGCGAGCGACAGGTAGCCGTCCATGCCGGATCGCAGGTGCGCGCCCTGCTGCCCGAACCGGCGGCCAGCCAGAAGCTTCTTGCTCAGGCCGCCCTTTACTGGGATGGCCTGAGGCCCGATCTCGGCATTCACGGCGCGGTGCATTATCTCTTTCGCGTGCTGCGCGGCGACGTGCGCGTCGGCAGCCAGACCGAAGAAGAAAAGTTGGAGGAGATGTCCTTGCGCGGCGGCGAGGCCGGCGCAATCTTCGCGCTCTGCCTGGGTCCCTTTCTCGCGCTGTTCGTGGGCGTTCTCTGGGGGATTTATGCCACCCAATACGGCGTCCCGCGCAACACGCGGCTCTTGATGGGCGCGATCTTCGGCGGCGCCACGGCCAAGATAGTCGCCGTGTTGATGTCTATCCTCGGCGGCTACACCGACGGCCTTTGGTATTTCATCATGGCTCTGGCCATACCGCTCGGCGTATTTGGTAGCCTGACCGAATTTTGGATGGCCGGCGATTGGCGCGGCATCCCGCGCGTCAAAGATCGCAAACGCAAACCCGAAGACAACATGGGCATCTAAGAGGCGAGCGGGTCTTAATCCAGCGAAGCTCTATCTCGCTGATCGAATTCCATCTCTACACTATTTTTACCGATATTTAGAACCCCGTCTTCCCGGCGATCCTCGCCGGTTCGGTCGATGCCTTCCAGTCGATCCTTCTTCTCGTTAGACTGATTGCGGATGACAATGAAATCCATGCCGCATCCCATCTCACGACGGAAATTTCTCAGCGCCGCGGCGGTCGCCGCGACAGCAGCGCTGACTGGAGGGCGGGCGATGGCCGAATTGATCGTGCGCAAACCGATTCCCCGAACCGGGGAAGCACTGCCGGTCATAGGCCTCGGCACCTGGCAAACCTTTGATGTCGGCGCCGGCAAAACTGCCCGCGAGCCGCTGAAAGAAGTGCTTCGCGAGTTCGCTAAAGCCGGAGGCAGCGTCATCGACTCCTCGCCGATGTACGGCAGCTCGGAAACCGTGGCCGGGGATATTATCCAAGAGCTGGGATTGCACAAGCAACTCGTTCTGGCCACGAAAGTCTGGACCTCAGGCCGCGAGGCGGGGGTGCGCCAGATGGAAGAATCGTTCCGGCGTTTGCGCGTCCAGCGCATGGATCTCATGCAAGTCCACAACTTATTGGATTACCGCTCACATCTCGAGACGCTCCGGCGCTGGAAGGAGCAGGGCAAAGTCCGCTACATCGGCGTCACTCATTACACCGCGAGCGCTTACGATCAGCTTGCGCGCGTCTTGGAAAGCGAAGAGTTGGATTTTGTCCAGTTGAATTATTCACTGGGCGAGCGCGAAGCCGAGAAGCGGCTCCTGCCGTTGGCCGCGGAAAGAAAGCTCGCCGTGCTGGTCAACCGCCCTTTCGCCGAAGGCCGCCTGTTTCGCCGCGTCTCGGGCAAAGCACTGCCACCTTGGGCCGGAGAAGTCGGCTGCGCCAGTTGGGCGCAATTTTTCCTGAAGTTCATCGTTTCTCACCCGGCCGTGACCTGCGCGATACCGGCAACCAGCAAGGTCGCGCATCTCGCCGACAATATGCGCGCCGGACTCGCGCCCATGCCCGATGCCCGCATGCGCGAGCGCATGGCGGCCCATTTCAGCTCGCTATGACCCGACCGGCCGCCGAACGATTTGAACCGACCCGGACTCGATCCGGGGCTTGAACGATTTGAACTTTTTGAACGCACTTTGCGAATAATTGACAGCCCGCCAGGCCGATGATAGCGCTGGATCTCATCATCAATATCACAAGGAGGAACCACGATGGCCAAGCTTCGTCATCTCGCGATTCTCACCCATCAGCCCGATAAGCTCGCCGATTTTTACAAACGGGTTTTCGAAATGGAGGAAATGTACCGTACGAAAAACGGCTCCGTCCATCTTTCCGACGGCGAAGTCAATCTGGCGATCTTGAACGCCAACGATCCGAAAGAACCCGGCCACCAGCCGGGACTGTATCATTTCGGATTTCACGTCGAAGATAACAAGGAAATCGCCAAGCGCATCAGCGAAATTCATCCCGCCGGCGCGCCCAAGGAGCGCGAAGCAACCTATGCCGGAGGGACGCGGCTCGGATCCCGACGGCAACCTTTTCGACATTTCCACCGTCGGCTGGGGCTATAAGCGCCGCATGGATCTTTAAGTCGCGGCGGTCAAGATATGTTCACGTTCATCGTTTCTCTTCTCATCGTTTATTCGTCGCTGATTTTCTCTGCGCGCGCTGCGGAAGCGGCCAGCGCGGATGAGGTCGTCAAAAAAGCCGCGGCGCTTTCCGGCGTGCAGCGCAAGGCGTTTCTCGAAGAGGGCGCAAAGAAAGAAGGCGAGATCGTCTTTTATACCTCGCTGAGCCTCACGGATTATCCGAAGATCCTGCCTCACTTCGAGAAGAGCTATCCGTTCATCAAGACCAACACTTATCGCTCCACGCCGTCCGGCGTGTTCACTAAAGTCGACACCGAGGCGCGCGCCGGGCGCCACGCCGTCGGACGTGGTCGGCTCGGCCTCCGTGGAAATGTGGCAACTCAAGCAGCGCAAGCTTTCCACGGCCTATCTTTCACCCGAGCAGAAGGCGATGCCTCCGGGCTCGCGCGACCCGGAAGGCTACTGGCAGGGATTCGAGGTCACGCCGCTAGTTACGGCGTTCAATACCAAGCAAGTCCCGAGCGCGGACGCGCCGCGTACCTACCAGGATCTGCTGCACCCGAAGTGGAAGGGTCGAATCAGCCTCGGCACCGAAGAGTACACCTGGTTCAACATCCTGCTGGAATCCATGGGCGCCAAGAAGGGCGCGGAATACATGCAAGCGCTGGCCAAGCAGGAGTTGCAGATGCCCGGATCGAGCAGCGTGATGCGCGTGCAGTTGATGTTGGCGGGCGAATCGGCGCTCACGCATCGCCGCGCGCGGGCGGCGCGTCACCGAGTACAAATCCCAGGGCGCGCCCATCGACTTTCGAATTTTCGATCCCTACGCCGGCGAGCCGAATTTCGTCGCGCTCATGCAGCGCTCGTCGCATCCGCACGCGGCGCTGCTGTTCATGGACTGGATCTTGTCGGAGGAAGGTCAGACCCGTCTCGCGGATGTGACGGGCAGAATCTCGATCCGCAAGGGCATCAAGCACAAACCCTGGGTGCAGGAACTGTTGCAGAAGGATTTCGTATTTCTTGGCCCGTCCTCGATCGGACCCAATCTGAATTCGATCATCGAGCAATACAACCAGATCTTCGGCGTTCGAAGAACGAAGTAAACGGCTGCGAGCGACTTCGCCGCTTCGGGCGTGCCGCGACACTAGCGCGAACGGCGCGTCTTCATTCTTCGCGCCGTAACGGATCTTCGCGATCAGTTATTTGAGCGTTTTCTTGAGAATCTTGACAGCCGCATCCGAATCGGCCGCGCTGTCGAATGCCAAATAGGAAACGGCGCGCCGGCCGAGAGCAGCCGCCGATATGCCGCGCACGTTAATGCCCGCGCCCGCCAGAGCGTCGGTCATCTGAGCGCCCAGTCCCGCGCGGTCCGGTCCTTCGATCCTGACCGAATGCAAGCCCTCGCTCGTCGCCAAGCCGGCTTGTTGAGCCGCGCTTTTCTGCTTGGCGCCCTTGATCGGAGTCACAAACACCACGCCGGTGCCGGGCTTATCCGGAGCGCGGCGCGCCACGACAAATTCGATGTTGGCGCCGGCCTTGTTCATCGCCGTCAACGTGCTCGCCAGTCCGCCAGGCCGATCGGCTATTTCTCCGGCCCAAACATCAACTTTTTTGACTGTGTATGCCATATCAGGCCTCCTTTTTAGTTTAGATTCCGTTGCTGTCGACCAAACTAAAGAAACCGGTGGCTGTCACGAGCTCGGTTGACCAAAGGCCGGGGTTTGTCGCACGACTGCCGGCCATTCTTGCGCCACTGGCCTCGTGCGAGTGCGACGTGCCGCGCCCATAACAAGGAAGGTGCCTTCCAAGCGGCTCATACCATCAAGCTGCGGAAAGTGTCAACAAAGAGGTGGACCTCCGTCTAGCCACCAAAAACGGCTCGAACCAAACTCAACGGCGCCGTACTATTTTCATCCGGAGTGCTCGGAGCTTCGCTGCGCATCACTAAATTCATTTAATAGTGGCGAAGTTTATTGATCGATCGACCCCCTCATGCTATCTTCTTTGGTTTAATGAAACGGCTACACAAGAACACTCTGGCTTCCATGCTCGTACAGTGGTTCGACGCCGACTATCATGCCGCCGGCGCCGCAGTGAGAATCCGCGACATCGACCGTATCAACTGGATTCGGTGCCTGCCGTTTGTCATCCTTCATTTAGGTTGTCTGGGAATCTTTGTCGTCGGCTGGAGTTGGACCGCGGTCGGCGCCGCAATCGCGCTCTATTTGATCCGGATGTTTGCCATCACGGGAATTTATCACCGCTATTTCTCGCACCGGACGTTCAAGACTTCCAGATTCGCGCAATTTATCTTCGCCATGGTCGGGGCGTCATCGGCTCAGCGTGGGCCCCTGTGGTGGGCGGCGAATCATCGCAACCATCATCGCGAATCGGACACCCCCGCCGATCCCCACTCCCCCATTCACTACAGTTTCTTTCGCTCCCATGCCGGCTGGTTCATGTGCACGCGCTACTATGCCACTCAATATGAGCGCATTCGCGACTTCGCGCGTTTTCCCGAATTGGTGTGGCTCAATCGCTTCGATAAAGCTATTCCGGTGGCGCTGGGACTGGCGGTTTATCTGTGCGGCAAATTGCTCGAGCATGCCGTGCCCTCCCTCGGCGTCACAGGAATGCAGCTATTTGTTTGGGGCTTTGTGCTCAGCACGACCATATTGTTTCATGCTACGGCCAGCATCAATTCCCTCGCCCACATCTTCGGCAAACAGCGCTACGACACCGGCGACGAAAGCCGTAACAATTTTTGGCTCGCGCTGATTACCCTCGGCGAGGGTTGGCACAACAATCACCACAAGCACATGGGCTGCACTCGCCAGGGATTTTACTGGTGGGAAATCGACATTACCTATTACCTGCTTAAACTCTTATCCTGGATGGGCATCATCTGGGATTTGAAGCAAGTCCCGCGCAAAGCGTACGATCGCGCCGAACAGTTGCCGCGCAGGAAATACGCCTCGGCCGCATAAGCAAGTTTCCTCTCGTTGGTTCCTAGCTGCCGGGCGAATCTCGCTCGGCAATACCGGCCGGCACGAAAGAAGGTCTGGCGCGCAGGCCGTGCTTGTGTTTTTTTTTCACTGCGATAGCATCGGCACTGGCATAGTGAAGCCGATGTCGGTAGCATCTGAATTTCTTCAAACTGTCCCGCTTTTCCAGGACTTGGACCGCGATGCGCTCTCCACTCTCGGCGCCTTGTTGGTCCGCAAGAAAGCTCCCGCCGGCGGGGTCATATTCCGCGAGTTTGACGATTCCGACGCGCTCTACCTGCTTGAAACGGGCGAGGTAGTGATCAGCAAACAGGTGCAAGGCCCGATGGACGTCGTCCTCACGACTTTTTGCGGCGGCGATTTTTTCGGCGAGATGGGACTTTTCGACGCCGCCCCGCGCTCCGCCACCGCTCAGGCCAAAGTGGAGTCCTTGCTCTGGCGTCTCGACCGCAAAGCTTTCATGCACATCCTTTCCGACCATCCCGACATAGCCGCGAAGATTTGTTACCGTCTGGTGTCGGTTTTCATCGAACGGTTGCGTTCGACCAATGAACAGGCCCGGGAAGCGATACGCTGGGGCATGGAGGCCACGGGCTATTCGCCGCCAAGCAATCGCGCCTTGTTCGACCGAAAATCCTCATAGTCGTTCATGCCCGACCGAGCCAAGCTTCAATTATTGACCCGATCGGCCGACGAATCGGCCTTCGAGATCTTCGAGGTCGACAGCGGCCAAGCCTATTCAGGATTCAAGCCGCAAAGACCGCCGGCGACGGAATGGGAGCTCAGGCGGCAACCGTTGGCCTTCGACGGCTCGCGTACGTTCGTGTTGAACAATCTCCGCCAGGACCGATATTTGCTGTTGGATGCCAGGGAACATTTCCTTTGGGAGCATCTCGACGGCCGCAATTCGCTCGACGAAATTGCCCGAGCTTTTCATCTCGAGTATGGCGCTTTCGACTATTCGCTTATCCGAGAGTTGCTCGCCAAACTCTATCACGCCGGGCTGATCGATCTGGCGGCTAAGAGCGAGCTCACCCACCCGCAAGAGCGCCGCCGCGTGCATCTTCTAGCTCGACTGTTCGAGGGCTGGCGCCTCTTTGCCGTGAGGAATCGTAGCGCCGATCGATACTGCTCGGCGATTTATCGCTATGGCGGCTTCCTTTTGTTCCATCGGCTGACTTTTTTCCTTGTCGTGGCGGTGGCCTGCGTCGCGCTTGCCGCGACTTTTCAGCTGGCGGCGCACTCCATGGATCTTGCCCGTGTGCTGGCGGCACAGCCCTACTCGAGCACAGCGATTATCCTCGCGGCGCTGCTCGCCGCCTCGATGCTGCATGTGCTCCTTCATGCGCTCGCGTGCAAGGCTCACGGCCGGCGGGTTCGCGAAATGGGATTTTTCCTGTTGCAGGGAATCCTGCCGACCTTTTACGCCGACGTTACCGACATTTTCATGTCGAACCGGCGCGCGCGTCTGATGGTGGACTTGGCGGGACCATTGGTCGAAGTGTTTTTCGGCAGTCTTGCCATGCTGGCGGCGTATGCAGCGGAACCAGGCCTAGGACAGGCGTTGCTATTCGGCATCGGAGTATTGCTCTGGGAAAGCGCTCTGATCAATCTTTATCCCTTCAGCTTTCTCGAGCTGGACGGCTACAACATCCTCGCGGACTTACTGGCTATGCCGATGCTCAGAAAACAGGCTCTCGCGCTGATTCCTAATCTCCCCGAGCGCCTGCGCAACTTGCGCACGCTCCAGCGAGCGGAAATCATCCAGATCGGATATTTGGCCCTATGCTTGGTCTCCGTGACGGTTTATGTCGTACTGCATATCGATGCGCTGATCGCGCTGCTTCCGCTTTCCTGGCGATAGGTTGTCGGCGCTTCTCCGTGCATCACAATTGAGCGCACTGGAGTCTGGGCAACGACCATTTATTGAAGTCGCTATCTTCGACCCAGCTCTTTCAGCCACTTCTCCCAGCGATCGCTCTCGCGTTCGAGCTGTTCGATCGACATGCCTTTTTCGATGTACCAGCGCTTGAAACCGTATTCCTTGGCAGCGCTGCCATACTCATAGCTCTCCAATATTTTCTGGCCGTCGGGGCTGAAAAGAAAATCGATGAACAGAACCGCGGCGTGGGGATGCGGCGCGAACGATGACAGGCCCGCGCTGCCCGCGCTCGCGGGCACGATATCCATCGGCACCCAAACCACCGGCGCTTTCTTCTCGGCCGCAACCAAGGCGTGATTGCGGAAGATCGTCGGCGAGGCTTCGACTTCGCCGGAGCTGACCATGTCGTTGAGCGCCTGGCCGGAAACCGAGTGCATGGTGATGTCCTGGGCACGGAGCTTCTTGAGAAATTCTTCGCCCTTGGTTCTGAGCATGGCGCCGACCGTGCGCGAGCCGGTATCCGTGGTGACAAAAGACATCCGGCCCTTCAACGCGGGGTTCAACAGGCCGTCGTAGTTTTTCGGCACCGCGCTCGGCGGAAGTTTGTCCTTGTTGTAAGCGAAGCCCATGTAAGATTCGCGGTCGGTCGCCCAAAAGACCGTCCCTTTGCCGGCATCTTCCTTGGCTTCGCTGGAGAACTTCGCGAGATGCGGCACGCTGAACGGCGTAAGCCGCTTCATGGCGCGCATCAGCATCAGCAACGGCGGCGAGCTCTCGGCGACATCCATCAAGTATCTCTTCGCCTGGGACTCAGCCAGGACTTTCGCAATCAAATCCCGGCTCGCGCCACGATAGGCTTCCACCGGCACGCCGTACTTGGTCTCGAAAGCACGGGCAAGCTCTTTGTAAGAACCGCCGGCAAGCGCCGTATACCAAACGACCTTGCCTTCCTTCCGCGCGCCGGCGACCAGCAACTGCTCACGGTCGGGCCCGCTGTACACCGCCAACTCGGCGAGCGTGGAGGGTTTGGCTCCTTGCGCCCATAGAACAACCGGCGAGAGCCAAAATCCGAAGAAAATGGCCGCTGCAAAATGTTTCACGGAATTTCCTCCCAAGGAATCGGTCCGAGATTAATCGACGGACGGGGGTGCGTGCAATGGCACGTAACTAGCGCGCCTTGGGAACAAGCCGAAAAGCAATTTCTCTCGCCGGATCAGCGGCGGTATCTTAGCATCCGACTCCGAAAAATTTGTCGAGAATCGCTTGTGACGGCGGACGAGCTAATCTGACGAAAATTGATCCGGGAGATTTCTGATCTTGCGGATGGCGGCGAAAGTGTCTGGAGAAGTTTTTCGGGCCAGGTCGAGAATAGTTTGAGCCTTGTCGGGATCACAAAGGATCCTTACCTGCTGAACGCCGTTGCTGCCGGTTTCGAGAAGCCCGTTTCTGAGCAGCTGGTACTTGGGATCCTGCTTTTCGCAACTTAGCAGCAAGCGATCATACGCCACCTTGGGCACAAGTAGCAGCACCTTCATTTCCATCTTACCTCACCAGCAAAATCCTATTTAGTCCCGTCCTCCGGATCCCTAGCTCGCGGAAGACTTCTCAGGTAAATTTGGGTTCGCTAGGTAAAAAGTCAAGGCCCCATTTAGCTCGTAGCGGAAACATTTTTTCCTATTCGGCCCAATCACGTTCTGAATTGTGGCAGGCAGCAGTGCTCGGCATGATACGCCCGACACTGGTCCCTTATGGGGCCCGCAGATCACTCTGGAAAATCAGCGGTTTTTCGGATAGCTGTTAGCCGAGTCATTAACCCAATCGATCGGAGTGCCGATGAGCGATCCACATGCCGCACCTGAGACCCCCGAGCTCGAAGCGCTGCACGCCCGGCTGGCCGAGTATTCTCTGGCCGGCCATTGGCAGGCGCGCGAGAAGAACCCCGAACTGGTTCCTCATTTATGGCCCTGGTCCGTGATCTATTCGTGCCTGATGGAATCGGGCGAGGTCGTGAAGTTGGGCGGCATCGATGAGGCGGCAAAGAGACGCACGGTCCAGCTCGTCAATCCGGCTCTGATCCAGAGGAAATCGACTTCGCGCACACTGCAGATGTCCATCCAGTTGGTAAAGCCCGGCGAGCGTGCCGAATGCCACCGCCACAGCGCCGCTGCGCTGCGCTTTGTCGTCGAAGGCGACGGCATTGCCTACACCAACGTCGAAGGCGAAGAAATGCGGATGGAGCCCGGCGATCTCGTGCTTACTCCCAATTGGACTTGGCACGATCACTTCAATCCTGGCAAGAGCAACGTGGTATGGCTGGATGTGCTCGATGCTCAACTAACCCGTTACCTCGATGCCGGCTTTGAAGAAGCTTACGGCGAAGGACCCGCACAGCCGATCATCAAGCGCGAAGGCCACTGCAGGCAGCAGTACGGTGCGATCCGCCCCCGCGCAGCGAGCGCAGCGAACACCGCCCTGCCCTACGCCTATAAGTGGCGGGATACTTTGCATGCACTCAACGAAGTCGCCGCGGCCGGCGACCGTGATCTACACGACTCCGTTTTGCTCGAATACACCCACCCACTGACCGGCGGGCCGACCATGCCTACCATCGGCTGCTGGGTGCAAATGATTCCGCCCGGCGAGTCGACCAAGCCGCATCGCCACACAAGCAGCACGATTTATCACGTCGTCCAAGGCGAGGGCGTTACGGCGGTGGGAAAATCCAAGGGCTCGTTAAGTCATCTAGCCTGGGGTACGCGGGATTGTTTCTTCGTGCCGTCTTGGAACTGGCATCAGTTCGAAAACAAGTCCCGCAAGGATCCGGCGATTCTCTTTTCCGTAACCGATCGGCCGGTGTTGGAAAGCCTGGGATTGTTCAGAGCAGAAGAATAGACAAATAAATGGAGTAATGGAGTGGTGCCTTCGGAAACCCGTTACTCCACCACTCCAGTACTCCATCACTCCAATTGAATCGGAAAGGACCCCGTCATGCCCCGTCAGTATAGATGCATTTCCGGCGACGGACACATCGATCTCAATCCGGATATTTGGCGCGATCGCGTGCAAGCGAAGTGGCGCGACCGCGCGCCGAAGCGCGTGAAGATGCCCAACGGCTCCGACGCCGTCGTCATCGACGGCGGCAAGCCGAACACGATCGGCATCACGCGCAGCGTGCGCGTCGCCCACGTCGACTTGGCCAAGCAGGTGCCAACCTTCGAAACCTGCGCCGGCACGGGCGCGCCCGAGCAGCGGCTGGCCGAACAGGATCAGGACGGCATCGACTGCGAGATCTTGTTTTCGCAAATCACGTTCGTTTTGCGCCAGACCAAAGACGATGACTTCTACAAAGACTGCATCCGAGCGTACAACGAGTTTCTCGGCGAAGAGTATATGGCGGCGGCGCCGGACCGGCTGGTCTGCATGGGCACCTTGCCGACCACCGGGGTCGATGACGCGATCAAAGAAATGGAGCACTGCGCCAGGCTCGGCATGAAAGGCGTCAAGCTCGACCGCTATCCAAGCGGCAAGAGCTATCCGACGCCGGCAGACGACAAATTCTGGGCGGCGGCGCTCGATATGAACATCGCGCTGACGAATCACAACAACGGCAACATGGGCTCGGGCAAAGGCGAGCCGGATTATCTCTATCCAAAGGACCCGGGCCACGACGTGCACCAGAAAGACGCCTTCAAATTCTTTACGCGCTTCTCCAATGACGCCATGACGGCGACCATGCAGATGGCGTTCGCCGGCGTCTGGGACCGCTTCCCCAAGCTACAATTCTACTGGGCTGAAACCATGATCGGCTGGCTGGAGTACGGTTTGTGGCAAATCGACGATCATTACAAGCGCTACATGGGCATGATCCAGGAGGCGTGGGGTCTGCCTAAATTGGACCGCATGCCGAGCGAATACTTGAAGGACCGCAACTATTGGGGATTTCTTCGCGATCCGGTGGGTCTCAAACGGCGCGCCGCGATCGGCTACGACAAGATCATGTGGGGCACCGACTTCGCCCACGCCGCGAGCGACTTCCCCAACTCGCAAAAATATCTGGCGGAAGATTTCGCCGGCGTGCCGGAAAACGAAAAGCGCGCCATGACAGTGGACAATTGTGTGAAATATTTTCGTCTTGATCGGTAGAATGATTCACCACGAAGGCGAAGATCACGAAAGTTAAAATGATTCGTGTTCAAACTCCGACTTCGTGTCCTTCGCAACCTTCGTGGTGAGATGAATCTGCTTGGGAGTGCACGATATGAGCGACGTCGGAACCACGCACGAAGATCTCGAGCGCTTTCTCGCCGAGCATCATCTCGTCGGCGCGGGGCTGAGGCGCGACGGGCGCGCGGCGCCGCGTCGGGGCAACACCGCAGCGCACTGGAAGTGGGACGGCATCTATCGCGGCCTCATGCGCTCGGGCGAGATCGTCACCGTCGGGCCTCAAGGAATGACCGGCATGCGCTCGGTCGTCGGCGTCGAGGCGCGCAGCTTTCCGATCTGGATGAACGCGCAGATTCTCATGCCCGGCGAACGCACCCAGGCGCATCGCAACCTACGCAGCGAAACGCGCCTGGTTTGCCAGGCGCCGAAGGAAGCGGTCTTTGTCTGCGAATACGAAGCCTATCCGATGGAGCGCGGCGACATCATCGTCAGCCCGCCGTGGACGTTTCACGATCACTGGAACAAAGACACCACGCCGGCGATCTGGATCGACGGTTACGACAACGGCTACAACCCCAACGTGAACATCAACGAGCGCATGCCCAACGACGCGCCCTACGAGGAAATCAAAAAACCGGCGGCCTACGGTCAGCGCACGCTCGGGCTGGCGCGGCCGATACCGAATGAAGCGCCGTTTCCGCTCCCGCCCATGCGTTATCCCTGGTCCGATAGTCGGGCCGCGCTGACGGCGCTTCGGGAAAATGGCGAGAGCGATCCCTGCGACGGCATCATGATCATGCTCGCCAGCCCCGTGGACGGCGGCCCGACCTTGCCGACGATCGCGTGGCAAGCGCAGTTACTGACGAGAAAGCAAAAAACTTTGCCGCACCGTCACAACAGTACTACTTTCTACTTCGCCTTCGAAGGAGAGGGCGCTGTAGTCATCGAAACCGAACGGCTGCAATACGGGCAGGGCGATATCTTCGCCGTGCCGGCATGGACCTGGCATCATCACGAGAATACCAACGATGATGACACGATTCTTTTCTCTATCGACGATTGGCCGGCGATGAGGAAGCTCGGCTTCTACATGAAGGAAGAAGCGAAGGGCATCTAAACCTGCGCTTCTAGGCGGAAAATCACTTCAACGCTGATCAGAGGCTTCCGACGCATACGGCATCGCCGGCAGAGAAAATGAGAAGGTGGATCCGGCGCCTTGGTCGCTGACCACCCAAATTTTTCCCCCGTGCGCTTCGACGATCATTTTACAGATAACTAGGCCAAGCCCCGTTCCCTTTTGAGTAGAAGCTTTTAGACTGTCAGCTTGACGGTATTTTTGGAAAATATGGTCGATCTCATCAGCGGCGATCCCATCCCCATTGTCTTTGACCCAGACGTTTACCCATCCGCCGTCCATCGCGTGCGCCCCGACCTCGATTTCGCCATCCTCGGAGGTAAACTTGATGGCGTTGCTGATGAGGTTGCCCAGGACCTGATCTAAACGTCGCGGGTCGGCGCCGATCAGAGGGAGCGATGAAACGATGGCATTATGGATCGAGATTTGTTTTTCCGGGGCCAAAACGCCGTAGCTCTCCACGGACGTTTCGATCAATTCTTTCAGGTCGACTCTTTCCCGTTTCACGTCAACGTAGCCCGACTCCAGTTTCGAGACGTCGAGGAAATCGTTCACGAGCTCGACGAGGCTGCGGCTGTTGGTCTGAATCCTCATGAGCCATTTCGTTTGCTCTTCGGTTACGCTGCCAAATATACCCTGCATCATGACCTCCGCCACTCCCGTAATGTTCATCAAAGGGGAGCGCAGGTCGTGCGCGATCATCGCGGAAAAATCCGCCTGCAGTTTGTTCGTTTGAACGTGAAGTCGCGGAACCGAGAGGTTAATTTGGGTTTACATTCGGCCTTCGTTCACCGGTTCGATCTCGCAGATTATTCGGTAGAGTCCTGCAAAGGTTTCGTGTAAGAGAGACAGCACCATGAGCCTTGCCGCGTCAACGCCCATCGCCGCAGCCTCTGCCAAAGTCGCTGTGCGCCTCGCGGGATTGTGGAAAACCTATCCGGGCGGCGCCAATCCGGCGGTGAAAGATCTCTCGCTCGACGTGCTCGACGGCGAAATCCTGACCTTGCTCGGCCCGAGCGGCTGCGGCAAGACGACGACCTTGCGCATGGTCGCGGGCTTGGAAACCCCCGACGCCGGCGATATTTTTTTCGGCGATCAGGCTGTTGTCATGACCTCGCGGCAAATTTCTTTGCCACCCAACAAGCGCAATGTCGGCATGGTCTTTCAATCCTACGCCATCTGGCCGCACATGACGGTGGCGGAAAACGTCGCTTTCCCGCTCAAGGCGCGCCGATTTCCGCGGACGGAAATCAAGGAGCGCGTTCATCGCGTCCTCGATCTTGTCGGCTTGGCGGGATACGAAGATCGACCCGGGCCGCTCCTAAGCGGCGGACAGCAGCAGCGCGTCGCCTTTGCGCGCGCGCTGGTCACCGAGCCGCGCGTTTTGCTCCTCGATGAGCCGTTCAGCAATCTCGACGCCAAACTGCGCGAGCAGATGCGCCTCAGCGTCAAGCTGCTGCAGAAGCGATTGCACATCGCGATGCTGTTCGTCACCCACGACCAGATCGAGGCACTGAGTTTGTCCAATCGCATCGCGCTGATGAACTTCGGTGTCGTACAGCAGCAAGGCGACCCGCGCCTGCTTTACGAAGAGCCGGTCAACGAGTTCGTGCGCGACTTTGTCGGCAGAACTTTATTGTTCAAAGGCACGGTGCAAACCGCCAATCCGTCGGGCCAGATGGCGATCGCGCTCGCCGGCGCGCGCGACTGCATCGTGTTTGGGCGCAGCTACAATCCGGGCGGCGTCAAAGCGGGCGAATCCGTCTACATCGGCGTTCGTCCCGAGGACGTGGAGATCCGCCCGGCGCTCGGCGGCGAGGCGCCCGCGGGTATGATTGGCGGCAAGGCGCAGACCGCCCTGTTCGTCGGCGAGCGCATCGAATACCAAGTCGAAGTCGACGGCCAAGGCGTGATCATGATTTACGGCGAACGCCACGAGCCGGTCGAGGAAGGCAGCAAGGTCTGGTTGACGCTACGGCCCGACGGCCACACGGCGTGGGCATCGGATTGGTCGCACAAGGAAGAGTGATTATGAAGGAGAGATACATGGAAAGCAGAGAAATATTGACGTATCGCGCCGCAACCCTATGGGCCCTATTCGTCCTATTCGTCCTTCCACCGCAGATCACCCTCGCCGCCGCGCCGCAGCCGCCGGCCAATTTCGAGCAGGAATGGTCCAAGCTCGCCGCCGCGGCCAAGCAGGAAGGCACGTTGGCGATCGCATCGGGCGGCGCGCCATCGCGCCAGTACCGCCCGGTGATCGACGCGTTCTCGAAAAAGTTCGGCGTCAAAGTCGAAGTCTCGACCGGCAACGCGACCGATACCGTCAATCGCGTGCTCGCCGAGCGCAAGGCCGGGCGCTACACCGTCGACGTCGCGTTGATCAGCGTGCGTGAAAATCAGCAGCGCCTGGTGCCGTCGGAATCGGTGGTGCCATTCGCGCCTCTGCTCATCCATCCCGAAGTGGTCAATGCGTCTCTCTGGTACGGCGGCAAACACTGGTATGGCGACAAGGATTCCAAATTCGCTTTCATCTATCACGCAGCCGTCGAGGATCAGTACGAGGTCTGGTTCAACACCGAGAAACTCAAGGAAGCGGATATTCTTACGGTCAAAAAGCAAAGCGATATCTTCGACCCGCGTTGGAAAGGCAAGATCCAAGGCCAAGGCATGGGCGATCCGTCCGGCATTCGCCAGATGATCGACGCCTATTTCGAGCCCGATCGCGGGCCCGATTGGGTGAAGACTTATCTCACCGGCGCCGGCGTGACGTTTTCGGACGACCGGCGGATTTTGGAAACTTGGCTCGTCGGCGGCCGGTTTTCCGTGCAGTTTGTCTCAACCGCGGAAGAGGAGCTGCGCGCGTTGGCGAAAAAAGGGTTGCCGGTGAAACAGGTCTTCTTGCCCAAGCAAGTCGGCATGATCCGCGCCGCGGGCTCGGGATGCTGCATCTCCGCTTTCGCCAACGCGCCGCATCCGAATGCGGCAAAGTTGTTCATCAACTGGTTTCTGTCCAAGGAAGGCCAAACCCTCACCCATACTTTGATCCCCAACATCGATCGCTCTTCGCTGCGCAACGATGTGCCCGTTGGCGAGGTCGTTTCAGATCAGCAGCGCAAGCCCGGCAAGCAGTATTCCTTCCCCGACGCCGAACCCGGCATGGGCGCGAAACACGAAGAAGCGCAGAAGGTGATCTTCAAGATCTGGGAGTCGAGGCAAAAATAGCTCTCGAAGAGTTCAAGCTGTTCAACGTTCAAGCAGTTCAAATCGCCGGATTCCTGTGCGACGGACTCAACGGTTTGAACGTTTTGAACTATTTGAACGGCTTGAACAAATTGTTGTAGTTGCCCGTGGACCAATCCCCCACTTTAGAGCAGTCGCACGTTCCTGGAGCCATTGCCGCGCCGCGCCTGACCAAAGGTCATTTCATCATGGCCGCGGTCTTGATAGCGCTCGGGTACTTCCTGATCTGGCCGGTGCTGCTGCTCCTGATCAACAGCTTTAATGCCGCCTCCGATTGGTTTGTCGAGCCGCGCGACTGGGGAGTCAAGCACTGGATCAATGCCTGGCAGCGGCCCGGCTTGCTCACCTCGCTCGGCAACTCGCTGCTGGTCTGGTCGTTGACTGTTTGCGTCAGCTTTCCCATCGGCGTGGCCATCGCCTGGCTGCTCGCGCGCACCAGGACTCCCTTCAGCCATACGTTGGAATTTCTTTTTTGGGTTTCCTACATGGTGCCCTCGCTGCCGACGACCATCGCCTGGATCACCCTGCTCGACCCCGACATCGGCATAATCAACGTGGCGCTCAAAAAACTGTTCGCTCTCGAGCAGGGCCCGTTCAATATTTTCAGCGTGCCGGGCATCGTCTGGGCAAATCTGATGGGCCACGGCATTTCGATCAAAGTCATGCTCTTGACCCCCGCCTTTCGCAACATGGACTCGACTCTGGAAGAAGCCGCTCGCGTGGGCGGCGCGAGCAATCTAAGAACGCTTTTCAAAGTCACCCTGCCGCTGATGATTTCGCCGATGATGATGGTGTTCGCGCTCCAGCTCCTGCGCGTGTTTCAATCTTTCGAGACCGAGTATCTGTTGGGCATGCCTTTCGGCTTTTTCGTCTACTCGACCAAAATTTTCACTCTGATCCGCAATCAGATTCCGAACTACGGCGAGGCCACGGTGCTGGCGAGCCTCACCTTGCTGATGATTGCGTTGATCATTCCGCTGCAGCGCTGGATTTTGGAGCGGCGCCGCTACACGACGATCACCGGCAATTTTCGTCCCGGCCTGATCGACCTCGGCAGATGGAATTACGTCGCGTTCGGCGTCATCGCCTTGCTGCTCGCCTTGCTGACCGTCGGGCCTCTTGCGATCCTGGTGCTCGGAAGTTTCATGCAGCGGATCGGCTATTTCGTCCTGGGGTACACTCTCGATCATTGGCGGCTGGTGCTGACCGATCCCGTGTTCGTCAAGGCGCTGCGCACCACCTTGGTCCTCGCGGTAACCGCGGGCATTTGCAGTCCACTGCTTTTTTCCGTGCTCGCCTACATACTCGTGCGCACGCGTTTGCCCGGTCGCGGCGCACTGGATCTGATGATCTGGAGCTCAGGCGCCGTTCCGGGCATCCTCGCGGGGTTGGGTTTGCTCTGGGTTTTTATCGGCACGCCGGGTTTGAATTTTCTTTTCGGCACGATCTGGGCGTTGATCATCGTCGTCCTGCTGCAAGGCAAGACCACCGGCGTCAATATCGTGAAGGGCGTGCTCGTGCAGGTCGGCGCTGACATGGAAGAAGCCGCGCGCGTCGCCGGCGCCGGTTGGATCAGAACCTACTTCCGCATCTGGCTGCCGCTTTTAATGCCGACCATGATTCTTCTTGCGGTGATGAATTTCGTGAGCGCCGCCGGCGCCACCAGCAGCATTATCTTGCTCGCGTCGCGCGACACCATGACGCTCTCGCTCATGGCGCTCGAATTGTCTTCCGTCGCGATCAGCAACCGCGAAGCCGCGAGTATCATCAGCATCTTCATTGTCCTGTTTACCGTCACCGGCGCCCTCCTCGTCCGCTATTTCGGCCGCCGCTTCGGCGTGCGCCACGACCTGCGCGCCAGCGAAGGCGTAGCGCAAGCGCGCATCGCTGCGCGCTAGTTGATGATCGGATAGCGCTGCGCCTTTCGGCGGACGGGCAACCGCAGGTTGACGCTGCATCGCGAACCACTGTTTCAAAGCCATTCAATGCAGATCGTGGCGCATGTTGCCCGGCGTCAAGCGGCGAGACTCATCATTGCTTTTTTCCCGGAGGTGAAATAATCAGACGTAGAGAATCCCAAGGAGGCGCACGATGGCTGGACCCAATGTCGCGGATGCTTTGATCGAATATTTGAGCTCGAGAGGGGTCGAGAATATTTTTGGCGTGCTGGCGCATACGTCGTTTGCGATCGGCGATGCGATCGCCAGGCGGCCCCATATGAAGTTCGTCAACGCGCAGCACGAGGGCGGCGCGGGCAACATGGCGCTCGGTTATGCGCGCGCGGCGAAAAAGCCGGCGGTCTGTTTGGTCTCCGCGGGCGGCGGCGCGACCAATATCGTCACCCCGGTTGCCCAGGCTCATAAAGAATCGGTGCCGCTGTTCGTCATCTCCTCGGATATCGACACCGCCGCTTCGGCGAAAAGCCCCTATTCGTCGTTCCATGGCATGGAGCATGTCCGGCTCTTCCAGCCGATTACCAAACAAAGCGCCAAGCTCGAGCGCGTCGAGGAGCTGGGTTCGCTGCTCGATTCACTTTTTCGCCAAACCACCCGCGGACGGCAAGGGCCGGTGTTTTTCATCGTCCCCGAGGATCTGCAGCACGAGCATCTGCCCGAGCCGTTGAGCTTCACGCCCAGAGCGGAACCGGTCGCGCCCGCGATGGATGCGGCCGCCGCGCGGTCCGCCGTAGATTTGCTGCTGCAGGCAAAATCTCCGGTGGTGCTCGCCGGCACCGGCGTGGATTGGGCAGGCGCGCGCGACGAAGTGCGCGAGCTTGCCGATCTTCTGTCGCTGCCCGTCGCGGTGAGCTATACGGCCAAAGGCGTTTTCCCCGAGAACCACGCGCTCGCGCTCGGCTGCCTCGGCTTCGGCAGCCGCCCCTACGCGCGCAAGTTCTTTCAAGAGTCGGATCTGATTCTTGCCCTCGGGGCGACGTTCAGCGAAGGCACGACCATGCGCTTCGGCCATGAGATCATTCCCGAGCAGGCCAAGATCGTGCAGATCGACACCGATCCCGACGAGCTCGGCGGCAATTATCCGACGGCGCTCTCGATTCAAGCCGACGCCAAGGTCGCGCTGCGCGCGATCATCGACGAAGTCAAAAAGCGCCAGCCCAAGCCGCCGAACGGTTCAAGAGCCCAAGCGATCAAGCAAGCCAGGGAAGCTTGGAAAAATGAAGTCGAGCGCAAACCCGCCAACAACGGCTTGACCTACGAGACCGTGATGCGCGCGCTCAATGATCTGCTCAAGGGCGATGAAATCCTGACCACGTCGGGCATGACCGGCGACACCTTGCGCGGCATCGACGCCGTAAACCCGATCATCCATGCCGGCGAGTTCCGCGCCATCGGCACCGCGCTCGCGACCGCCATGGGCGTGAAGCTCGGCCGCCCCGAAGCGCGCGTGATCTGCGTCACCGGCGACGGCTCGTTCATGATGGAGCAGCAAGAGCTCGCCACCGCGACCTATCACAAGATTCCAATCTTCGTCCTGATCCTGCGCAACAACGCCTACGGCGGCATGAAGCGCGACCAGATCAAATCCTACGAAGGCCGCGTCATCGGCACCGAGCTTTTTATCCCCGACCTCGCCAAACTCTCCGAGCTCTATGGCGCCAAAGCCTTCGCGGTGACGAAGAAAGAAGAGTTAAAGCCGGTTTTTCAGCAAGCTCTGGCGTCAGATGATTTTGTCGTCGTGGATGTGAAGTTGGATTGAGCGGCGCAGCAAAGGACTGAAACTATGGCACTTCAGCTACGCCGTGTCGTCACCGGTCACGATGCCAACGGGCGCGCGGTCGTCAAGATCGACGAGATTTCCAAGAACCAACCTTCCGGACGTCCGGGTCGGTCAGCCTGCGTGGTCTGGACCACGGAATCTTTTCCGGTGGACAACGCAGACGATCAGGATGGGAGCAAGCGGCCGGTCGGCACGACTTTGAAAAACGGCACGGTCTTCCGTGTCGTCGAATTCGCGCCCGGCGTTTCACCGCGAGTTCATCGGACGGATTCCATCGATTACGCCGTCGTCATTTCAGGTGAAATCGACATGGAGCTTGACGATTCCGTCGTTCACCTTAAAGCCGGCGACGTGCTCGTGCAGCGCGGCACGATTCACAACTGGATCAATCGCTCCAGCGAGCCCTGCGTGATCGCCTTCATCCTCATCGACGCCAAATCCGTCGAAGTTGACGGTAAGATTCTGCGCGCTGAGGGATAATTCTGCGGAGCTGCCCGGACGGTGAAATGTTCAAACGACTCCGCGCCGTACGCGCGAGCGACTCGCCGAGCGACAAACCTAAAACTCAATCTTGCGGCTGCTTCGATCCGATGCGCTTGGCGACTTGCGCGTGGGCGAGGACCACGCGCGGATCGCGCTGCAAGGCGGCGACATAGCGCTCGCCGAATTCTCCGCCGCTTTTTGCCGGGACCAGCAAAAAAACCGACTGGTTCATCACCGCATCCACGTCGGCAGTGGTCAGCGGTTCCTTGGCGTCGAGGGTTTCGTCGATGGCGACGATCAATTGTGAGACGGGGCGCAGCCAGGCAAAATACGAGTCGGTCGTCAGAAGCTGGAAAAAATGATTCGGCGATTGGATCGGGCCGACGTTCTTCTCGTAAACGATCTTTTCCGAGTCGAGGAGCGCTTTGTGCAGCTTGAGCAGAGCGCCATGCAGCTCGATCAAAGGCTTGCGCATATCCTCCTGCTCCGTACCCGGCCGTTTCGGTTCATTCATCGCCATCTCTGGACTCATGCTAGTCGTTACCGGCGCTAAACACCAGTAGGGGCGGGTTTGAAACCCGCCCCTACCTCATGCATCGCTCGTCGGTGATGACGGGGGTTATTGCGCAAAGGTGCCTTGCTGCAGCTCGCGCAGCGTCTGCTGGATCTCCGCCTGCGTGTTCATCACGAACGGGCCGTAGCGCGCGATCGGCTCGTTCAGCGGCGCTCCGGAAACCAGTAGAAATCTCGCCGGGCTATCGCCGGCGCGCACTTCGACGCCGTCACCGTCGTCCCAGACCACAAGCTTTGGCGCTGCGACCGCGGTTGAATCCGCGGCGCCGAAAGACGCTTCGCCTTCGAAAAGATAGGCAAAGGCAGAGTGCCCCCGCGGAATCGGCTGGACAAGCGATCCGCCCGGCGCAAGCGACACGTCGAGATAGGTCGGTTCGGCGGCGATGCCGCTGATCGGCCCGGCAACGCCGTCGACTTTGCCGGCGATGACGCGAACTCTGGCTCCGCCCTCGCGTTCGATCGCAGGGATCTCGTTTGCGTGAATGTTCTGATAGCGCGGCGCGCTCATCTTCTGGTTCTTGGGCAAATTCACCCAGAGTTGAAATCCCGCGATACCCTCCGGACGCACTTGCGGCATTTCTTCATGCAAAATGCCGCGCCCGGCGCTCATCCATTGCAGATCGCCGGGTCCGATCTCTCCCGCGTTCCCGGCCGAATCGCGATGGCGCACCGCGCCGGTCAATAGGTACGTAACCGTTTCGATGCCCCGATGCGGATGCAGCGGAAACCCCGCTTGATAGTCGGCTGGATTTTGCGACTGGAAGTGATCGAGCAGCAAAAACGGATCGAGATAGTCGAGCGTCCGCGTACCGATGCTGCGTTTGAGCCGCACGCCGGCGCCCTCGACGACCGCTTGCGGTTCGATGATCTTGGCGATTTTTCGTGCTGTCGTTTTCATGATTGCACCTCCCGTTTCGTTGGAAAGCCGACGGCGACTACGCCTCGCTCTTCTGCGCCTCGTTCGTCTTTTGCAATCCACGCGTCCAGTTGACCAGGATTCCCAGCAATTGGCGGATCAATTTTTTGGTCTCCTCGTTCGTAAGATTGCCGTCGCCGTCGAAATGCTCGGCCGCATTGCCGATCATGACTTCCGGCTGATTGACCGGCAAGATATTCAGAAACACGAAGACCTGCCGCAAGTGATATTGCGCCCGCGCCGTCCCAAACCGTCCCACCGAGGCGCCCATGATCGCCGCCGGCTTGCCCGTCCAGGCGCTGTCGCCGTAGGGCCGCGAAGCCCAGTCGATGGCGTTCTTCAAGCCGCCGGGAATCGAGTAGTTGTATTCCGGTGTTACGAACAGCACGGCGTCCGCTTCGCGGATGCGCTTTTTGAGCTCGACCACTTTTGCCGGCGGCTTCCGTTCGTCATCCTCGCTAAAAACCGGAATGCCGTCGAGCTCGATAGTCTCGAGAACGGCGTCCTTGGGCACAAGCTGCTGCGCGGCGCGCAGCGCCGCCCGGTTATAGGACTTGCGCCGCAGGCTACCGGCGATACCGAGAATGCGAATCGGTTTATCCATGGCGTGAATCTCCTTTTTGGCAATCTCCTTGATGCTGTAAAACATACACATGAAACGCTTTTTCGACTAGACGGTGAAACTTGGAAACACTCTTCAGCCTAATGTAAGATCGCCGGCCATGGATCTCGACGGCATCGCAATTTTCGTCAAGGTCATGCAAGCGGGGAGCTTCAGCCAGGCGGCCAAGCTGCTCGGCATGCCCAATTCGACGGTGAGCGCCAAAGTTTCGGCGCTGGAGAAGCGCCTCGGCGTGACATTGCTGCAGCGCACGACGCGCCGGCTGCGTCCGACCCCAGCCGGCGAGGCCTACTTCCAGCGTTCGGTCCGGGCGCTGGAAGATCTGCAAGCAGCGGAAAACGAGCTGGAAAGCGCGCGCGCCGAACCGAACGGCGTGCTGCGCCTGACTGCTCCCACCGACGTCGGCCATGACATCGTGCCTGCTTTGGTTCGCGACTATCTTGCGGCGCACGCGCGGATGAAGGTGGATCTCGTGATTACCAACCGCGTTCTCGATCTCCTCCGCGACGGCATCGACCTCGCGATCCGCGCCGGCCGACTCAAAGACTCCGGTCTCATCGCCAAGCGATTCGAGCTCGGTCACTTCGGCCTGTGGGCGAGTCCCGATTATCTCGCGAGCCGCGGCGCGCCGCGCCACCCCAAAGATTTAGCGCAGCATGAGTGTTTGGTATTCGCGCAGCTCAAGAACGCCGGCTTTCGACTGAGCAACGGAAAGGAAATGGTTCGCGTGCGGGTCAAGGGCAGAGTGATCGCGGACGACTTCGAAACGATGCGGGGACTTGCCGTGCTCGGCGTGGGCATCGGCTTTCTTCCGAGCTTTCTTTGCGCGGAGCAACAGAGGCGAGAAAAGCTCGTTCGCGTGTTGCCCCAGTGGCGCGGCGATCAAGTATCCATCTCGCTCATCTACCCGGCGCAAAAATTCGTGCCCGCCAAAGTCCGGGCGTTTATCGCGATGGCGGGCGAAGTGCTGAAGAAGAAATGAGCGAGTGTAAAAGCGTCTACTTCGACGAAAATCGGAACGCAATTCCGGGCGCGGCCATGCGGTGCTGGTGATGAATGAATTAAAGAGCGACGGTTCCTTACGACAACAGGAAACCCCACGCCGGCGCGCTCTGCTAAAAAATTCTTTTGCGGGAAGTTTAAAAAAGGGTGTCCCCGATTTCGGGGACACCCTGCGTGATAGCCGCAAACTTGAACTGAGGAGGAGAGTTCAGTTTGCGCTCGGGAACACAGGTCGCCGGCACGCACCGGCAAGCTCGAAATCGCTAGCGCATTCGATTCATGGAGTACTGCAGTTTTTTCAGCTCACCTTGGAGATACATGTCCTTCAGCTCATGACGATCCATATGGGCTTCAAGCAACTCCGCCGGAAACATCTTCGCGCCGCAGCGGTGGCAGACCGCCGCGCGAAAAGTATCTTTCTCATACTGGATGTCGTAATACTCCTGCCCTATAGCTGATTCCATTTTGTCCCTCTCTGCCGATTATTGATGCAACGCAGGCGTGTTTACGCATTTGATATGCCAAGGCCAGGGCGGCCCCCTACTTCGCCCAAGTGGTTGATATTGCGTCGGTGCTACTTTCGGAGAAACTGGTTTTGGCTTCCCCAATCGCACAAAGAACGTTGGCAGGCGTTGTCTGCCATTTACATTTTTGTGCCCTCATCGGACGAAGGCGTCGCGGGTAGTCAGCAATCAAGCCCAACAAAAGACGGCCATTTGCGAGTCCGGCATCCCGCTTGACACCATAGCGGCGTCGGCGCAATGGTAACTTTGTCGACGCGCCGCTGCCGCGAGGAAACCATGACGACCGACTGCCTGGATATCGAATTTCCGATTATGCGCTACGACATCACTCTGCCCATCCTCGAAGGGCGTGTGCCGATCGAAGGCGTCAATCTCAAGCCGGTCAAAGCGTCGTCGATGATCAACAAAGAAGATCCGAAGCTGATGAGCGGCGACTTCGGTCTCATGGATTTGAATATCGGCTATCTCTTGCCCGCCATCGAAGCGGGTTGGGAAATCGTCGGCCTGCCGGTTTTTTCCAAGCGGAAACCTGCCTACCAGCTGATCTTCTGTCATGCCGAGTCGGGAATTCATGCGCCCAAGAGATCTGGCGGGCAAGCGCATCGGCTCGCGCACCTATCGCACCGCGTTGACCGTATGGGCGAGAGGATTGTTGCGCGAGCGCTATGGTGTCGACTTCTCGAATGTGCGCTGGGTGTTGCAGGCCAAAGAAGTCTTTCCCGTGCACGATCAAAATTTAAAGATCGAGTACGTCGATGAATCCAAGAATATGGCGCAGCGACTGGTCGCCGGCGAGTTGGACGCGATCCTCACCGACATCTCCGACACCAAAATGTTTGACAGCTTGGAAAACCATCCGAAGATCAAGCGCCTCTTTCCCGATTACCAGAAGGACGATCATCAGCTCTACCGCGATACCGGCATCTACACACCGGTGCACATGATCGTCATGAGCCGTAAGCTCGACCGCGCACAGCCGGAGTTGGCGGCCAAACTTTACGCCGCCTTCGAGAAAGCGAAACAGATCGCCTACGACGATATCTCGAGTGATCGCGGCGGCTTTTCCGTCGTCTACTTGCGCGAGCGCATGAAAGAGCAAACCGTGGCCTGGGGCGATCCGTGGAAATACGGCATCAAGGCGAACAAGACCACCATCGACACGTTCATCAAGTACAACGTCGAGCAGGGCATGATCCGCGCCGCGCCGTCCTATGCCGATATTTTCGCAGCGCGGCACTCTCGACACTTAGTTGCTCTGACGGCTTGAACGATTTGAACGTTTTGAACGGCTTGAACCAAGTCGCCTACCGAGGACAGCTTCGAAGGAGATTTTGATGTTATCGAAAGAGGACAATGAGCTAGTTACTCGAACCAACCCAGGCACCCCGATGGGCAAGCTCATCCGGCGCTACTGGGTTCCGGCATTGCTCTCAGAAGAAATTCCCGCGCCCGACGGTCCGCCGGCGCGGGTAAAACTCTTGGGCGAAGATCTCGTCGCTTTTCGCGCCACCGATGGCCGCATCGGCCTGATCGGCGAGCGCTGCGCCCATCGCGGCACTTCACTTTTTTTCGGCCGCAACGAAGAGTGCGGCCTGCGCTGCATCTATCACGGCTGGAAGTATGACGTTGAGGGCAACGTGGTCGATACTCCGGCAGAGCCCGCCGGCAGCGACTTCCGCAAGAAGCTGCGCCATACGGCATATCCGACCCACGAGGCTAACGGCATCATCTACGCCTATCTTGGCCCGCGCGAGTTGATACCGCTGTTTCCCAACTATGAGTGGACCCAGGTACCGCTGGAGTTTACTTACGTCACGAAGAACTTGCTCGAATGCAACTATCTTCAGGGGCTTGAAGGCGAGTGCGACTCATCCCATTTGTCTTTTCTCCATCGCTCGTTTACCAACGAGCGCAATCAGGCGCTCTACAAGAGCGACACGGCGCCCTTCTATGAAACCGAGGATACCGACTTCGGCGTGCGGCTGATCGCCACGCGCAATGCCGCGGACGACCAGCACTACGTGAGATTTTCCGCCTTCGTCATGCCGGTGTACGGCTGCGTCCCGGCGGGCCGGCCCACCAACGAGCTCGAAGGCTACGAGATTCACACCTATGTGCCGGCCGACGACACTCACTGCTGGCGCTACGACATCGGCTTTCGCCGCGACCGCGCGGTGCGCGACGAAGAAGTGCACCGGCGCAAGCAGATCAAGTCCGACTACACACGGATCCGCAACGCAGGGAATAACTACCTGCAAGACCGGCAAATGCAAAAGACGGTCAACTTCACGGGGATCGAGGACTTCCTCAACCACGATGCTTGCGCGACCGAAAGCATGGGAGCGATCTTCGACCGCAGCAAGGAGCACCTCGGTGTCAGCGACAAAGCTGTGATCGCCGTGCGCAAATTTCTTCTGACCGCGGTCAAGGAGTTCGCCGAAGGCAGAGAGCCGCCTCATCTCGTCCGCGTCACCGGGAGCAACTGGTTCCCGCACGTCGACTGTTTCGCTTACCTACTGCCGCGCAACGTGACCTGGCGCCAGCACTTCGACTACCTGACCGAATCCGCGCAGAAGGAAAATCCGGCATCCTTCACCGCGCGCCGGAGGGTCGCATCGTAAAATCGAGCGCGAAGGCTAAAGCTTCGGGATTCAGGAGAGCTGATATGAAAAATGGCAAAAATCGCCGCCGAGCCGCTGCTGTCGGAGCATTGATCAAACAATACGAGCAAGAGCTGAATACCGCCGCCGCAATATTGGACTGGGAAATCGGCGATCTCTGGGGACACGTCGGCGTGCGCCTGCCGGACAATCGCGGCATCGCCGTGCGGATGTTTCGGCGCCCCGAGCGAGGAAAGAAGGAATGGCTCGTGCATTTTGATTATTCGCTGACCAAGCTTTCCGGCGTGGGCACAATTCCGCGCGAGTCGGTGATCTATACAGAAATCTTCAAGGCGCGACCCGACGTCAACGCCGCCGTTCACTGCCACGCCGCCATGTGCATCGCGCTCAGCCTGGCGGATACCCCGGTGGATTGGGTGCACATGCAATCTTCGCGCTTCAAGGGCGGCACACCGATCTTCCGTCGCCCGATCTATATACTCGACCCCGACGAAGGGGCTGCCATCGCGGCGACTCTCGGCAGTGCTTCCGGGCTCATGATCAAGGGCCACGGCATCGTGACCGTCGGTGAAACGATCGATGACGCGTGCATGGCTGCGGTTTACATGGAGCGCACGGCGAAGATCATGGCGGTCGCGCGCCTGCACGGCTATCAAGGACCGACTCCCGAATCGCTCGAAACCCAGGCCGTGAGCCGAAAAAAGCTCTTTCGCCGGCCGCGCGACGAAATGTTTCATTCAGCGGATTGGAACTACTACGCCGATAAGGTCAAACGCGGACAGCGTTGGACGCGTGGCTGGACATGATAGTTCGGTAGTTTAACTTCATTGCCGAAGATTCTCGTCGCGGCTTCGGTACCAAGGAGATCACCGTCCATGCCCTGTAAATTGCTGTGCACGATCCTCCTGCTGTTCCTATTCCCCGCCCTCTCCGCTGCTCAGGAAACCCATCTCGTCGCTTACGCCGGCTTCGGCGGCTTTCAAGCGCCCGTGTGGGCGCCCAAGGATCTCGGCCTCTTCGACAAGTACGGCTTTAAAGGCGACGTTATTCTCGTGCCGGGCTCGGTGCGCCAGATCCAGGCGCTTCAAGGCGGCAGCATCAACTTTGCCCAAGTCGACGCCGCGACGGCCATCAATGCCATCAACCAGGGCGCGGACATGGTCATGATTTCCGGCTCGCTCAATTCATTTCCCTACAGCTTCATGGCGCAGAAAGAGATTCGCAAGCCGGAAGACCTCGTCGGCAAGAAAATCGGCGTGCTCGCCGTCGGCGGCGCCACCGAGACGGCGACGATCCTCGCGCTCAAGGCTTGGAACGTGCCGCGCCAATCGGTGACTATTTTCCCCGCCGGAGATTCCATGGCTCGCATCGTCGCCATGTCCGCGAAGGCCATTGACGCCACGGTCTTGACGTACCCCGACATCAATGAAGCGATTCGCGTCGGCATGCATTCCTTGGCCGAAATGAGCGAGATGAAGGAAGCCTCATTTCCGATGAATGTCATGGTCGCGCGTCGTTCTTTCCTCGAGAAGAATCGCGATTCGGTGAAGCGCTTCCAACAAGCCTATGCCGAGGGCACACACCAGTTCATGACGAACAAGGAACGCGCGATGGCGGTCTTGTCTAAACGGCTGCGTTTCAAGAATCCCAAGGCGATCGATGAGACGTATCAGTATTTCGCCAGGAAATTTTCGTTTCCGACTCGAGTTTCCCAGGCCGGTTTGCGAAACACGTTGGAGCTGCTTTCGCAGCGCACTCCGACGGCAAAGATCGATCTGAATCTTGCCCGCTATCTCGACGAAGGAATTCTCGACGAGCTCGAACAAGAGGGATTCTTCAAACGCTTGATGGCCAAAAACTGAATTGTCTGCTCCTCACGGCTTGAGATAAATTGTTTGCGTCCGTAGTGCCAGCTTGACTCAACGCAAACACCTGCCTTATAAATCGAAGTGCGTTCCGCCGAATTCTGTCGAGGAAGGAAAGTCTCTCATGCGTAAGATTTCCGCTCTACTCTTCGGTTCATTGCTGATGTTGAATGGAGGCGCCGCGTTCGGCCAATCGGCTCAAATGGTCGCCGCGGCGAAGAAAGAAGGCGGCAAGGTCATCGTCTATACCTCGATGGAGACTTTTACCGCCGACGCGCTGAAAAAAGCCTTTGAGGCAAAAACCGGCTTGCAGATGGAATACTGGCGCGGTGGCTCGACCGAGGTTCTCGATCGCTCGCTCGCAGAGTTTCGCGTCGGCAAACCGCTTTTCGACATCGTCGCCATGACCGGCGATCACATGCACGTGCTCGCGAAAGAAGGCGTTTTCACCAAGTACGATTCGCCGTCCTTCAAAGGCTTTGCCAAAGAGGCGATCGACCCCAACCTCGGCGCTCGTTATCGAAACGTTCTATACGGCGTCATTTACAATAAAGCCGGCATCAAAGCCGCTGACGCGCCCAAGACGCTCGAAGAGGTCGTCAAACCCGAATACCGCGGCAAGCTGGTCATGCCCCATCCGGTAAATCACACTTTGACCACCCAGTGGTTAGCGAGCCTGGACAAAATCATGACCAAGCCGAGAGCGGAAAAATTCATCCGTGATCTCGCCGCCGCGCGGCCGATCTTTGTCGAGTCCATCGTCCCCGCGGCCGATCGCGTCGGCACAGGCGAGACACCCATCGGCATCACCTTCCCGCGCTTCGTGACCACTTACAATAAACAGGGCGCCGATCTCGATTATGTTCGCGACTACACCATGCTCGGCGACGGGCAGTACATCAGCCTTGGCGCTAAAGCACCCCGGCCGAACGCAGGCAAAGCATTTATCGATTTCTTCCTCGACGAGGAAAGCATGAAGATCCAGGCCGCGACCGGAGAGTTCGTCAATCGCAAAGGCGTCTATCCGCCACTCGCCGACGCCGACAAGATCAAGTTCGTGCAGATGTACCAGTTCAATAAAGAAGACTACGAAGTAAAAAAGAAAGAATACCAGAAGATTTTTCTGCAGTAGCGAATGACTACGAGCTTCTTGGTATCACTCAGTGCTAAGAAAGATTTCTCAGTCGCTTCGCTCCTTCGAAATGACAGAATGCAACTCTGTTAGTTGTGTCATTTCGACCGCAGGGAGAAATCCTTCTTAATTGCCGGAACAATATCTCCGAAGCATATGGAGGCATAGCACAATGGCGGAATTCATAATCGACGCAGACGGTCATATCATGGAAGACCACAAGGACATCTTTGCCCACATCAAAGGAAACTTCTCCGAGATGAACTGGCACTCGACATGGCCGATGTTCGACGCCGACGGCTGGCAGCGCGGCTTGGCGCGCAAAGGCAAGCGCGAAGACCCGGATGCAGAAGCGTGGATACGCTTTCAGAACGAGCATGGCATCGACTGCGCCGTTCTCTATCCGACTTCTGCTTTGGCGATCGGCATGATTCAACTTCCTGCCTGGGCGTCGGCGATCGCGCAAGGTTACAACGACTGGCTCCATCACCGCTTCACGAGCCAAAGTCCTCGTCTAAAGGGCGTGGCGCTGCTCGCGCCGCAGGATCCGAAAGCCGCTGCCGCGGAGCTGCGCCGCTGCGTGAAGGAGCTGGGATTCTCCGCCGGACTGTTACCTTCCGTAACCAACAATCGCACCGCGCTGTATGGTTCGCCGGTCTTCCATGAAATTTACGACGAAGCGCAGCGCCTCGACGTGCCGCTCACCATACACGGCGGCGTCAGCCAGAATTTGGGACTCGATCGGGTCGCGAGCTTCCTGGAAGCGCACATGCTCGAACATCCGGTGGGACTATTCATTCAAATCACCAACATGATGTTCCAGGGCGTGTTCCAGGAGTTTCCCAAACTGCGCATGGCCTATCTCGAAGCCGGCGCCGGCTGGGTGCCGTTCATGATGGACCGCATGGAGGAAGACTACGAAAAATTCGCCGCCCGCCTGGCGCCGCAGCTCAAAGATCCGCCGAGCAAGTTTTTCAAGTCGCGGAAATATCTTCGTCACCATGGAAGTCGAAGAACGCACCGCCCCTTATCTCGCCGACTTGATTCGCGACGACGTGATCATGTGGGCCTCCGACTTCCCGCACGAGCGCGAACGCGACCAATTCGGCGGCGACCTGCCGCATCTAAAAGCGCGCAAGGACCTGAGCGACGATTTCAAACGGAAAATGCTCTACGACAACCCGGTGAGATTCTACCGCTTCAGCGAAGGCGACATCGCCGCGGCGAGGAAAGCCAAGTAGAGTTCATGACGAGTCTAGGCTTCTTGGCTTGGCTCACGACCAGAAGCGTAAAGGCAATATCCATTCGCAACATATGTTGTCGATAATCGTCTTACGCCAAAGCCGGCCTGGACGGCTGGCAGCTTATTTCGGTCAGGCTCCGAATCTTATATACGGTTTAGCAAGACTCATCGTTTACCGGCCCGTCAACTTCTTCACGAATCCCTCTTCCTCTAGTTTCTTCAAAAAC
Organism: uncultured delta proteobacterium; assembly: GCA_963745035.1. Classification (GTDB taxonomy): domain Bacteria; phylum Desulfobacterota; class Binatia; order UBA9968; family UBA9968; genus DP-20. Next base: position 252,154 of record CAVUVW010000017.1, read on the forward strand.
CGGTCGCTGACATAAGTTTTTCGCATCGACTTTGCCGAGCTTGGGCTCAGCTTCGACCAGCGGATCGATCACCGCCTGCATCGCCTTTACCGAGGGATAAGGAATATCCGGGATCCTGTTTTTGTTGTACTCGTAGGCTTCCTTGAGCAGCTCCTGATCGTTCATCCGGCTGAACTGCGCGAGAGCTTTGATTGTGTACTCGGGCTCGGTTTTGAAAATCTTGATCGCTTCGAGATAGGCGCGCAGGAAGTTTAGAATTCGAGCTTCATTCTTCAGCAACAGCTTCGCGCTGCCGCACATGCCCGTATTGAAATATGGAATCCCGAGTGCGCCGGCATCGGCAAGGACGTTGAAATTGAACTTCTTCGCCGCCGCGCCGAACGGCGCGTTGAACACCGAGCCGTCGATGCTGCCGGATCTAAGCGCAGCGAGACGTTCGGTTTCGTTGCCGATTTGCAAAATGGTGGTGTCTTTCGGATCGACGCCCAGCCGTTTGAGAAGAGTGCGCGTGCCGAAATCTGAGGACGAAGCAAACCGGCTGATCCCTAATCGCTTACCCTTTAGCTCCGCCGCGGTCTTGATGTCCCGCCGGGTTGCCAGTTGGTAGCCCATCGTGTCGTCCGTCATGGCGATGTAGAGAATATCGGCGCCGCGCAGATTCGCTGCTACTCCGGGCGCACCCGTAAGCTGCCCGAGATCCACATCGCCGGAAACCATCGTCTGCACCACGGTCGTACCGCCGGGAATGTAAACCACCACCGAAGACAAGCCGTATTTCGCGTAAAGGCCGCGCTTTTCAGCCAGTGAAACCAGCAGCGCGTGCGGATTCACCGAACTGTAAGCAATACGAATCGTATCCGCAGCGAAACCGGTCTCAATACAACCGAGCAGAAGTACAACCGAAAGCAAAAACACCGACACCGATCGTTTCATCATCGTCATCCTATCCGTTCGAAAAAACTTCCACTTTCTAAGCGGTTGTACTCGCACAGCCGGCGGGAGTGTCAATCGGAGCAGGAAGACAGGATCTATGATGGAGCGATAAGAAATCGGAAGCGCGGGCTTCGAAAATCGAGCTGGCGCTATCCGCGAGCATACGCCGCCAGCGCCGCGCGCCAATCGCGCATCGGCGACAAACCCAGTTCCTCTGATAGCAAACAGCGGAGCGGCGTGTAGCGTGGACGAGCGGCGACTCTTTTCATATCGCGCTCGTGGCTGATTTCGATCAGCGGATCGATCTGCTCGTGCGTCAAACCCGCGAGCCGTCCCGCTTCCAGGGCGAATTCGTAGTACGTGCAGGTGCCCGCGTTGACGACATGGTAAGTGCCGTAACGCCGCGTGCGGAGAATTTCGAGCGTGCGCGCGATCAGGTCTTCCACGTAGGTCGTGCTCGACCAGATGTCGTCGATGGCGCGAACTTTCTTGCCGGCCTTCAAGTCACCGCCGACGGTGCAGAGAAAGCTGTTCTTGCCGCTGCCGTAAACCCAGGACGTGCGCACGATGTAACTGCGCGCGCACACCTCGCGCACCGCCTGCTCGCCGGCGACTTTGCTCCTGCCGTAAACATTCACCGGCCCGGGCTCGTCTTCGATCGTGTACGGCGCGCGGCCGACGTGCTCGCCTGCGAAGGCGTACTGCGTGCCGAACTGAACGATCTCCGCGCCGACCTCGTTCGCCGCTGCGGCGAGCAGCCGCGGCCCTTCGACGTTTACGGCGCGGGCTTTGGCCGGATTCTGCTCGGACTCGTCGACTTGCAGCACGGCGCAGTTGAAAATAACCTCGGGCCCGGTCCGAGCCGTGCAATGCTCGACCGCGGCGCGATCGGTGATGTCTAAATCGGCGCGCTGCAGCGCGACCACTTCATGTTCACGCGCTCTAGTCAGTGTTCTTGCGAGATGGCTGCCAACCAGCGAGGCGGCACCGGTGATGAGAATTTTCACAGGCGGTGAGTGTAGAACGAGCGGGCGGCGCCATCAAGTTGACGACGGCGAGGTGGAAGAAAAACTCACCAGCATGATCCGCAATGGACGGTCTCATTCAAAGCAAAAAAAAGGGGGCCAAAGGCCCCCCTTTCGATCGATGATCACGCCGCGCCTATTTAGTATTCCCGCCGGCGTCTGAGCTCTTCGAGATCTCTCTGCTGGCGCTCAAGCTCCAACTGGTTCTGATAGATCTGCTGATCCTGGTGCGCGGCTTGATTTTCCCGTCCTTGCAGCTGATCGCCGACCAGAGCGCCCGCGCCGAGACCGAGCGCCGCGCCGATAGCGGCGCCCGCGCCCGGATGGCGCACCGCGGAGCCGATGATACCGCCGGCGGCTGCGCCGCCGAGCGCGCCAATGCCGGCGCCTTTTTCCCGAGTAGTGAGCGAACCGCCCGCACACCCCACGGCCAAGGTGCTTGCCAGCCCGACGCTTCCGACGACGCCGGCAAAACTCGATTTCAGATTGGACATGAATCTCATAGTTTCGCCTCCTCGCATTGTTAGACGGCACAGCCAAGCGTTTGTTTACGCCTTTGCTGCTAAAAATAGCGCCGGAAGACCAACAACTTACGAGCTAGATCACGCTTCGAATCGCCATGATGCATCGTTTGAAGTCCTCTATGCCGTGAGAGATCCGTCTTAGTGCCGCCGAAAATCTCCCGATCCAGGTAAGCGCCATAGATCATCCTGGCACAGGTCTACGTCCAGCTACCTAGAAGTCGAGCGCGCCATGACGGCACCAGGCCGCTTCCTCGGTTGGGGAGTGAAGAAGTGAAGCAGTGGGTGTTTTCGCGGGAAAAGAAAGCCGAGTATGCGCAAAGCTAGAAATCGGGTCCGCGCGACTTTAGAGCGGCCGATTGCGGCGGCCGCTTGTCTTCCACGAGCTCGAGTTGAACGCTGCCGAAGGCGATTTTGCTGCTGAGCTTTACTGGCACTCGGCGCTCGTCGGTGGAGATCCAGATCGTCGCCTCGTTGAAACGGTTGGCATAGCCCTTCTTCGTGATGTTTTGAACGCGCGGAATGATGCGGTAGGCTTCGACGCTGTTGCCGGACCGCAGCTCAACCTGCTCTTTCCTTTCGACAAACAGCTCCAGCAGATATTGATAACGCCCGCCAAAGACCTTGAAATAGAGCTTATCGCCGACTTTGAAATCAACGCTTCGCGCCAGATAGACGGCCGTGATCGGGTCGAGTGTGTTGTTCGAGTCGAAATGGTAAACACGGGGCTTCTTGCCGGCCTGCTGCCGGTTGACGGCCCACCGCTTGGACGCGGGATTGAAACGCGCATCGGTGTCGATCACTCGGGAATTTTCCCGCTGGTTGAAAGTAAAGTGCGACGGCGAGAGCGACTTGGCGTCGAAGGTCGAGCTGATGGTATCGCGCATGCGCCAGATCAAATCGAGGGCCCGGGAAGTCTTCGCCTCGACCCGCACCTGGTAGACTTTCTTGCCGTCGACGACGGCAAGAACCGTATGAATTTCAGCTGTGGCCACGGAAAGCATGCCATTCCAAGTCGCCTGATAAACTTCTTTCTCGCCGTCTTCGAAGGGATAAAATTTAGGCTGGTAAGCGGGCACGGCCTCGGGCTTGATCATCGCCTCGCCCGCCCGGGAGATCGAGGCGACCATGAAGCAAAGCACAATAACGAGACCGATCAAAATTTTTCTATAAGGCATGACAATCGTTAGACGCGTCGGGTCGGCAATCGTTTATCCGACAAAGCTGGCACGAGATATTTTTTTGGCGAATCGTTGCGGCGGAAGGCTCGCGGCTCTTTTCGACTTCGCCTACGATAGCAGAACCGCCGCGTTAAGTCTCTGATTAATTGCGGTCAGCCCCTGGTTCAGGCTACTATCCGACAGAATAAAGGAGGAAGCGAGTGCTGTCAAAATATCGTCGGGTGCTTGCAGTCACTTTGTGTTGGACCATTTTTCCCGTGCTGGATGCGTCTTCATGGGCGCAAACCGCCGCTGCGCCGGCGGCATCGGCAATGCCGACCTTGGAAGCGGTTAAATCGTGCTTGAACAGCCGGCGGAGCGCCGAGTGTCTCGACGGATTGTTCGCCGAGGCGCTCAAAACCCACTCGACTTTCGAAGTCCTGCAACTGATCCAACGCTTCGAGGCACAGGATCCGGAGCTGCGACGCGACTGCCACCCCGTCGTGCACGCCGTCGGCCGCGAGACCTATCGGATCAAAGGCAATATCCACGATTCCTTCACCGCCTGTGATCAGACCTGTCACTCGGGCTGCTATCACGGCTCCGTCGAACGTTTTCTTCGCGGCGACGATCTGTATTCTCAAGTCGACAAGCATCCCAGCGCCGCCGAGCTGAAACAAAAGGCGGCGCTCGCCTGCGACCCAAACATCCCCCTTCGCCTGCGCTTTCAGTGCCTGCACGGCCTCGGCCACGCGCTGCTGTTTTTTTCCCGCTACCAGTTGCAGGCGTCTCTGGACGCCTGCAACGCGCTCCCGGACGACTGGAGCCGCAGCTCCTGCTACGGCGGCGTGTTCATGGAAAACGTCTTCAACGCCACGCCGGAAAGCCGCGATTTAAGCCCGACGGATTACCACTATCCGTGCAACAAAGTCGCCGACGAGTACCGCGGCGAGTGCTACAACATGCAAACCTCGCGCATGACCGAGATGGGGCTGAGCACCGAGAGGATCTTCCAAGAATGTGAGCGGGCCGGCGCCTTTCGCCAGCCCTGCTTTGTGTCGGTCGGCCGCGATCTATCGAATGAAGTGCGCCTCGGCCGGACCCGTCCGGCGGCGCAGAAATGCGAGCTGGTCACGGGCCACAGCCGCCTTTCCTGCATGCACGGCGTCGTCTACGCGCTGATCGACAATACCTGGGACGGGCGCTACGCGCTGCCGTTTTGCGCAAGCTTCGCGCAAGAGAACGATCAGGTCACCTGCATGCGGGAAAGCGCGAAATATCTCACCGGCACCTTCGAGAAGTCCCCGGTGGAGATCGCAAGACAATGCGCCGCGCACCTGCTCTCCTCCGAGCGCTGCGCCGAGATCAGTGCGCAGTGAAATCCGGCCAAACATTCGCTTCCCGCCCCTTGTCAGCGCAGTGACTAAGTGACAAGCTGAAACTAGTTTGTCTCACGGAGCGCCACAGCATGAAACCGCCGCTTCTGTTGCTCGTTGACGATGAAGTCGGGGTACGCGAGTCGCTCAAGATGGTCTTTGGAAAAGGCTACCACCTGCTCGAGGCCGACTCGGTCGATGCCGCGATTGCCCAGGTGGATCGGGCGCGGCCCGACGTTGTGCTGCTAGACGTGCTCATGCCGAGAGCCGACGGCCTTCAAGCTCTCCAGCGCATCAAAGAAATTCATCCAAGCTGCGCGGTGATCATGCTCACCGGCGTCAACTCGCAACAATTGGCGACCAAAGCCATCGATTCCGGAGCCTTCGACTTTATCGGCAAGCCATTCGACATCAACGATCTGCGTCAGAAGGTTGCGCGCGCGTTGGAATCGACCACGGCCAAGCCGCCGACCCAGTGATCTTCCCCGCACGTTCGCTCATGCCCCGAAAGCCTCGGCATTTTCTGAAATTTGTGTTGGCGCTTTGCCTGCTCGCCGGCGGCTGCGCCCGCCTCAAACAATGCGCCTATGAAGGCATCGGCCGCGACGACTGGCAGCAGCCGCAGAAAGTAGTGGCCGCGCTCAAAATCCAACCCGGCGCCGTCGTCGCCGACCTCGGCTCGGGGAGCGGCTATTTCACTTTCCGACTCAACGAGGCGGTCGGACCCGGCGGGAAAGTCTACGCGGTGGACGTCGATCCCGATATGATCGAGCTGATCGCGAAGGCCGCCAAAGACAAGCGTCAAAGCAATATCGAAACAATTCTCGCCAAGCCCGAGAATCCTTTATTGCCCAAAGCCGGCGTCGATCTGATCTTCACGTCGAATACCTACCATCACATCGACGATCGCGTCGCGTATTTCGCCAATCTCCGGCAATTTCTTCGTCCGGGAGGAAGGGTGGCGATCATCGAGTTTGACCGCCGCGGCTGGCTGCAAGGCCTGCTGCGCCACTACACGCCGAGCGAGTTCATCCAACGCGAAATGGAGCAGGCCGGCTACCGCCTGCAGGAGAATTTCGATTTTCTCGATCGTCAATCTTTCTTGATCTTCGCGCCGAAATCGTAGCCGCCGTCCGTTCGCCGCTGCTTTACCTGTCGGGATGACCAAATTGTTGTGCCGAAAGTATTCGCCCCTCGCGGAAGCAATTTTTAACGTCCGCTTGGAGCGCTTCCGCGCTTGCTCCCCCGAGACAAAATAGGTAATTTACGTTTCGATTGGAGCTTCCTTGACGACAACCTACATTCTTAAAAACTCCACGCTACCCGTCCGCAGCAGTTCAGGGCTCGACTATCGCAAGGAGTTAAACGAGGCGCAGTACCAGGCGGCGGCCGCGATGGAAGGGCCGCTGCTGATCATCGCCGGCGCCGGCACGGGCAAGACGCGCACGCTGGTCTACCGCGTCGCCCACCTCATTGATCAAGGCGTCGATCCGCGCTCGATCCTGTTGCTGACGTTTACCCGGCGCGCCGCCGAGGAAATGCTCCGGCGCGCGAGCCTGTTGATCGACGGTCGGTGCAGCCAGGTGGCCGGCGGCACCTTTCATTCTTTCGCCAACCTGGTGCTGCGCATGAACGGGCGTTATCTCGGCCTCTCGCCCTCGTTCACGATCATGGATCGCTCCGACAGCGAGGACGTGATTCAGCTCATCCGCAGCGACATGGGTTTGAACACCAAGGAGAAGCGTTTTCCGCGCAAGCAGACGGTGGCGGAAATCTTCAGCATGACCCACAACAAACAGGCCAGGCTGGGCGACTTGCTCGAGTTGGAATATCCGCACCTGGTCGAAGTTGGTTTCGAATTGAGCGATCTATTGACCCGTTATAGCACTTACAAAAGCGAAAAGTCGCTGCTCGATTACGACGACCTGCTGGTGAAACTCCGCGATCTTCTGGCCGATCACGCCGGCGCGCGCGAGCGCCTGTCCGACATGTATCGGTTCATCATGGTCGATGAGTACCAGGACACCAACCAACTTCAGAATCAGATCGTCCGCCTGCTCGCCGCAACCCACGACAACGTCGCCGTAGTCGGCGATGACGCGCAAAGCATTTACTCGTTCCGCGGCGCCGATTTCCGCAACATCATGGATTTTCCCAAGCAGTTCCCGGGCGCCCGCATCATCAAGCTCGAAGAAAATTATCGCAGCACCCAGCCGATCCTGAATCTGACCAACGAGATCATCCAGCGCGCCAAAGAAGGCTATGAGAAGCGCCTGTTCACTCGCAAGAGCGTCGGCACACGGCCCAAGCTGGTGGCGGCGGCGAGCGAGCAGATGCAGTCCCAGTTCGTCTGCCAGAAGATTTTGGAGCTGCGCGAAGAGGGCGTGCCGTTGTGGGACATCGCGGTACTCTTCCGTTCGAGCTTTCATTCCTTCGATCTGGAAATCGAGCTGGCGCGCCATAACATTCCGTTCGTCAAGCGCGGCGGTTTTCAGTTCATGGAAACCTCCCATGTCAAAGACTTGCTCGCGCACATGCGGGTGCTCGCCAATCCGCAGGATGCGGTTTCGTGGAATCGCGTCCTGCTGCTCCTTGAAGGCATCGGCCCTGGCGCCTGTCAAAAGATTATCAAATGGCTGCTCGCCGGCACCAACGCAGTCGAGCGTCTGCGCTCCTACCCGGCCAAAGGCAAGATCGCCCACGGGCTTCGCACCCTCGCGCAGGTGCTCGAAGAAGCCGGACAAGCCGAGCTGCCGCCCGAGCAGGCGCAATACTTGATGCAGTATTACGCGCCGCTCCTCAAGCAGAATTATCCCGACGACCATCCCAAGCGCCTGAGAGACCTGGAACATTTTCAGGGCATGACCGAGCGCTATCGGAGCCTCGAGCGTCTGCTGAGCGACATGGCGCTCGAGCCGCCCAACGACAGCATCGGCGGCGTCCTCGCCGTCGATCCCGACGAAGGCCCGCTGGTGCTCTCGACGATTCATTCGGCCAAGGGGCTGGAGTTTCATTCGGTATTCATCATCTGGGCGTTGGAGGGAAGATTCCCTTCCTTTTACAACACCACCAGCGTGGAAGAGCTCGAGGAAGAGCGCCGCCTGTTGTACGTCGCCGCCACCCGCGCCAAACAGAATCTTTTTATCAGCTATCCGACGCAGGTTTTCGACAAGAGCTTGCGCATGGTATTGTCCCGCCCGTCGCAGTTCATCGACGAGATGCCGCCACGGCTGCTCGAACCGATTGCCCTGGTGCCCGAGGGATCTTACTGGGATTGGGAGAGTTGAAGATGCTCCAACTGCTGCACTACATCGTTGTCTTCGTCAGCGGCGCGGTGCTGATGGCGCTGGAGATCGCCGGCAGCCGCGTCCTGGCGCCTCACTTCGGCAGCTCGATCTTCGTCTGGGGAAGCTTGATCTCCGTGGTCATGACCGCGCTCAGCATCGGCTACTACTGGGGCGGCTGGTTGTCGACGCGGGAACCGTCGTACGGCAAGCTCATGCTTTTGCTCCTGATTCCCGGCATCGCGGTTTTCTTTTTGCCGTTTCTCTACCCCGCGATCAACGAATGGATCGCCATGAGAGACTTCGGCACCCGGATGAATCCGCTCATCGCCTGCTCCGTGCTCTTTCTGCTGCCGGGAGTCTTTATGGGCACCATCTCGCCCTATGTGATCCGGCTGGCCGCCACCCAACTCCATACCGTCGGCAGCACCGCCGGCACGCTCTACGCCGTGTCGACGGCGGGCAGCATTTTTGGCACCTTGCTCACCGCCTTTTATCTGATCCCGGTTCTCGGCGTGAGCAATATCATTCATACCCTGGGGGTTGTGCTGGTTTGTTTGTCGCTACTTGTAGTACCCTTGATTCGCCTACGGCGCGTGTCGCCGGCGCGGGTCGTCGCGACCGTCTCGGCCGCGTTCGCAGTCTTGAATTTGGTATGGGCGCCGGTCGCCTGGACAAAAACTCTCTTGCAAAAAGACACCTTCTACCATCGCATCCGCATCGAGGAGGACGACGAAGCGCGCTACATGTACTTCGACCGCACGCTCCAGAGCGCGATGAATCTTAAAGATCCGACGGCGCTTCGGCTGATTTATTCGAAGTACACCTCCATCGGATTGACCTTCCGTCCTGACGCCAAGAAGATGCTCATCATCGGACTGGGCGGCGGCTCGATCCCCAAGAAGATTCAAAAAGAGTTCCCGCACATGGAGATCGACGCCGTCGAAATCGATCCGGAAGTGATCAAGATGGCGAAGGACTTTTTCAACGTCAAGGAAAGCAACTTGCTCCGGCTGCACGCTCAGGACGGCCGCTTGTTCATGGCGCGGACAAAGCACCAATACGACATCATCCTGCTCGACGCCTATTATACCGATGCCATGCCCTTTCACCTCACGACCAAAGAATTCTTCGCGCTGGCCCAGAAGAAACTGACGCCGAACGGCATTATCGTCGCCAACCTCATCAGCGCGGTCACCGGCCCGTCCGGCAAGATCGCCCGCGCTTTTGTGCGCACCCAGCGCCAGCTTTTTCCCCAGACCTACGTCTTTGCCGCGCGCCGCCCGGACAACGTGAGTCTGGATACGATCCAAAATGTGATCGTAGTGGCGACCCGCGACAAGCAGCCTGTCGATATCAAGGAAATCGTCAAGCGCGCCGGCACCCTCGACAAGGGCCTGTTTCCCAATCCGCTTCAGGATATCGCCGTCGCCTACTTCGACAAACCGCTGCCGGAAGATGTTCCCGTACTCACCGATGACTACGCGCCGACGGATAATTTGCTCAATCCTTAGCGCGCTCCTTTTCTCCTCCTGTTCGCTGCTCGGCCCCGAAACGCCGCAACGGTTGGTGCGCGTCAAAGTTCTCGCCGACGTTTCCTTCCGCGCGCGCAATCCGAACTGGACCGAAGAGGCGCGCGGCATCGTCGAGGCCGCTTCGGACTACTATGAGCGCGAGTTCGATATTCGCATCATGACGCAAAGCGTTGCCGCCTGGCCGGCTGCGGCGCGGGTGGACTCCACGCCGGCTTTGATGGCCATGCTGCAAAAAGAATTTCCCATTCACGGAAAGAATGGCAGCTACGATTTGATCGTCGCTTTTACCGGCGAAAACACCAGCCGGTATTTGACCGCCGGGCGCCCGCGCGTCGACCGCATCGGCGACTGCACGCAGGGTTTGTCCAACTACGTCGTCGTCCCGATCGGCAAGGTCTTTCACTACCAGGGCGCGAGCGCGGAGCCGGAATTCGACGTGATCGCCTTGATTCACGAGCTTGGCCACGTCTTCGGCGCCGAGCACGTCGAAGACACCCGATCGCTCATGCACGAAAATTTCGGCTACCGCACCGAATTTGATGGTAAGAACCGCGACATCATCCGGAAGAATCGCGCCTGCGCGTTTGCCAAATAAAGAAGAAGGCAATAGGCATTAGACAACAGGCAACAGTTCGGATCTAGGATTTTCCTGCTCAGTGCCCAATGCCTACTATGCTAGAGAATGTCCGCATCGTGATGGTCCGGCCGCGCGGCTCGGGCAATATCGGCTCGGTTGCGCGCGCGATGAAAAATCTCGGCGCCAAGGAGCTCGCCATCGTCGGCAACGCGCGCACGCAGAGCTTTTGGGCGAGAGCGATGGCCGTGCACGGACGCGACATTTTGGCGCAAGCCAAGGGTTACCCGACCATCCGCGAAGCGATTGCCGACTGCACGTTGGTCGTCGGCACCACGTGCCGGCCCGGACTTTATCGCAGTCACAGCCAAGCGCCGCGCGCCGTCGCGCCGGCCGTGGTCTCCGCGGCGCAAAAAGGTAAGGTCGCCTTGCTCTTCGGTCCCGAGGACCACGGCCTCAGCAACAAGGACCTGGAACACTGCCAGATGCTCGTGACGATTCCGGCCCAGACGGAGTACCAGTCGTTCAATGTCGCGCAGGCGGCGGTGATTTTCCTTTACGAGCTTTACGTCGCGTCGCTCACTCCAGAGGATGAAGACGGCATTCAGCGGGCGGAGGCGGAGCAGATCGAGCGGCTGTTCGACATTATGCGCGCCTCCTTGCTGAAGATCGGTTTTCTCGACGCGGAGAATCCCGAGCACATGCTGCTCGCTTTGCGGCGCATTCTGGGCCGCGCCGGCCTGGAAGAAAAAGACGTGCGCATCCTCACCGGGATGTTCCGCCAGATCGAATGGTATGCCCATCAGGGCTGGAAAGTCGTCGAGGAAAAAGAAAAACGGGGCATCAAGATTCGCTAGGAGGTCTTACCGTGAACGTCAATCATTTCGATCCGCGAAAGACGGCGATGTTATTCTTCGATATCCTGAACGGGTACGTCCCCGAAGCCGAACCGGGCAAGCCGCGGGCGTTGAAGCCGTGGATTCAAAACGCCGTCCGCCTCTGCAAGGCGGCGCGTGCCGCGCGATTGCCGGTCTTCTTCGCCAAGGGAAACCACCGCCCGGACAACGCGACCAACGGCATTGTTGCTGACCGATACCAACAACTCACTCACGCCCTGGCCGAACGGCGAAGTGACGAAAACAAAAATGCACGTCATCGCCGGCGACAAAAGCTCCGACGTGCTCGCCGAGCTGGAGCCGCAAGAGGACGACTATTATATCGTCAAGTACCGCTGGAGCGCGTTTCATCAGACTTACCTCGATCTCGCGCTGCGCACGCGCGGCATCGACACGGTTATTATCTCCGGAGGATCCACCGATGTCGGCGTGACTTCGACTTTGTATTCGGGTCGGGACTTGGACTATAACATGATCGTCGCGAGCGACGCCTGCGGCACATCGCACGATCAGCGCGCCCATGACATGCTGATGGAGCTCGTCTTCCCGCGCATGTCGCGCGTGCGCACGACGGATCAGGTGATCGCAATGCTCCAAAAGGCACGGTCATAAAACTTATCGAAGAGAACCTTATTTGAGGCCGTTCAAAAAGGTTTAGTTGCGAGGCGCGCGACGGTCGACGAGCGGAGGCGTACAACAACAGTACGTTGGAGCGAGGCGAACGAGCGCAACGAAGCAAATGAGCCTTTTTCAACGGCCTCGCAAAGGAGATAAACATGGCAACGAATGGCACCGCGCCAGTCGGCGTCAGCAAGAACATCAACCAGATCGGCCGCACGGATCTTCCCGGAGGCGGTTCCGTAGTTGTCGAGAACGGCTACGCCTACGTCGGCCACATCGACCCGCCGCACGGAACTTCGATCCTGGACGTGCGCGATCCGAAACATCCCAAGCTCGTCGCCCAGCTTGAGGTGCCGGAAGGCATCCATTCGCACAAAGTACGCGTCAGCGGTGATTTGATGTTGATCAACTACGAGCGCTACAAGACCAAAAAAGAGCCCGACGCCGGCCTCAAGATCTTCGATATTTCGAATCGCTCCAAGCCGCGCGAGATCGCCTTTTTCAAGGCCCCGGGCAAAGGTCTGCACCGCTTCACCTTCGACGGGCGCTACGCTTACCTGTCTCCTACGATGGAGGGCTACGTCGGCAACATCGCCATGATCCTCGACCTAAAAAATCCGGAAAAGCCGGAGGAAGTCTGCCGCTGGTGGATGCCCGGACAATGGACGGCCGGCGGCGAGACGCCGACTTGGCACGGCACCGACACTCGCTGCCACCATCCGATCCGGCGGGGTGATCGACTCTACATCAGCTACTGGCACGGCGGCTTCGCCATCGTCGATATTTCGGACATGGGCAAACCCAAGACCGTGAGCACGCTCGACTATAGTCCACCCTATCCTTGTCCCACCCACACCACTCTGCCGATGCTTAATAAAATTATGGATCGCGACTGGTTGATCGTCACGGATGAAGAAGTCGGCGAGAAGCTCAACGATACGCATAACGCGTTTCTGTGGGTCGTCGATATTACCAAAGAAGAGCTGCCGCTTCCCGTTGCGACGTACATCGTGCCGTTCGAAGGCAAATCGACCGGCCGCAACCGCTTCGGCGCCCATCAACCCGCCGAGCAGGTTTACGGCAACACGCTTTACATCACTTGGTTCGGCGGCGGCCTGCGGGCCGTGGACTTTTCCAACCCCTACATGCCCAAAGAAGTCGGCTACTACATCCCGCAACCCGGCAGAGGATACGACGTGGTCATGAGCAACGACGTCTTCCATGACAAGGACGGCAAGCTCTACCTGATCGATCGATATGAAGGGTTGGAGATACTCGAGCCGGATCTATAGGATTCAAATAGTTCAAAGCGTTCAAATCGCTCAACCCCCACCTCTGTCCTCCCCCGCGACGCGGGGGAGGATGAAGGAGAGGGCTTGAACGGAGCGCAGCGGTTAAACGGCTTGAACGTTTTGAACGTCAACTTTGATGAAGCTATTTAACGTCGCCTACTCCGGCAACTCCTACAAAGTCCGCCTGCTGCTCGTCGCATCTCGGCATCCCTTATGAAATTATCGAAGTCGATATCCTGAAAGGCGAAAGCCGCACGTCCGAATTTCTCAAGATCAACCCCAACGGCCGCACGCCGGTGCTCGACGACAACGGATTTGTCCTGGCCGAATCCAACGCCATCCTCGCCTACCTCGCCCGAGGCACGAAATATCTGCCCGAAGACCGCAAAAAGTTCGCGCTGGTCTTCCAGTGGATGTTCTTCGAGCAATACAGCCACGAACCGTTCATCGCGACATCACGCTTCTGGTTGCAGCACAAGCCGGACTCGCCGGAAAGGACCGCCGCGCTCGCCGCCAGGCGGGATGGCGGCTGGGCCGCCCTCAAGATTATGGAAGAACATTTAGCGAGGAACGATTTTTTCGTCGCCGATTACAGCATCGCCGATATAGCTCTTTTCGCTTACACCCATGTCGCTCACGAAGGCGGCTTTCCACTGGATGATTTTCCGAAGATCAGAGGTTGGATCGAACGAGTGAGGGCTCAACCGCGGTTTGCGCCGATGCTATGAAGCATGGTGCGCGTGCGCACCAGCCGCGGGTCTCAGATTCGCGTCCTCTCTGATCTCCTCCAACTCCTCCAAGCTTCGCGGCCAATCGTCCTTCAACAACCGCGACAAGCTCCGATCCGCCAAAAGCTTTCCGCCAGTCTGACACTTCGCGCAGTAATTGGTTTCGTTTTCGGCATGGACAATGCGCTGCACCGGCGCGCCGCATACCGGACAGGGTTTGCCGAACTTGCCGTGCACGGCCATGTCGGGGCGAAAGGCGGTGACTTTTTCCGGGAAGCCTCCTCTTCTCTCCTTGCGCAAACGCTCGACCCAGTCGTTCAGCGAATCCCTAATTGCGTAAAAGAGCCGCTCGATTTCCTCGCCGGTCATCTGTTTGGTCAATCGAATCGGCGAAAGCCGTGCGCGATGGAGAATTTCGTCCGAGTAGGCGTTGCCGATGCCGCTGAACACATGCGGGTCGGTGAGTGACCTTTTCAGGGTGTGATTCTCCCGCGTGAGTGCCGCGTGGAATTCATCGAGGCTGGCCTCAAACACTTCCAGACCGCCGGGATCATGAGCCTGCAACGCGTCCTCACCCTGAACCAGATGAATCGACGCGCGCTTTTTGGTTCCGGCCTCAGTCAAGAGCAATGTGCCGTCGGAGAAAATCGAATGCCGCCTGGCCGTACTTGCGCGCGATCTTCGCGCCCTTCGGTTTCCAATGAAACCGCCCGGCGATCATCAGATGAACGATCAGAAAAAGTTTTCCTTCCAATTCGAACACGATGCGCTTGCCGAGCCGGCGCAATCTCAAAACTTTCTTCCCTTCCGCCGAGCTGATGGGTGGATCGAACGATCGCAAGACGAACGGGCTGCCGATGCGGATTTTTTGAATCGGCTGATCCAGCACGCGCTCGGCGAGCGCTTCGATGTATACCGTTACGTCGGGGTACTCAGGCATGATCAGGTCGACGATCGAGAATGGAGGATCGAGGATCGGAGCTCCGCTTCAATCTTGGATTTCGCTGCGCCTACATCCGGGCTACTGATCAGTATTAATCGAACGAGCACCCGAACTTGTCCTTACAGTCGGCGTGGAACAACTGAAACGATTGGAACGTATGGAACCTTCTACAGTAACCCTCCGTTCTCCCTCAGCGTGAGAAATTCCTTGGCCTGCATCGGAAAGAGCACGCCGAGAAGAAGATCTTCATCGTTCTTCGCCAAGGGGCCGAGATCTTTGATCGCCTTGTCCCAGTCGCCGGGATCGGCCATCTCGCCGGAGCGCTGCGAGTAATCCGGCTCCTTGTCCTTCATGATCTTTTTGACCAAGTCTTTGTTCACTTCTCCCGGCGGCCGTCCATATTTTCCCTTGATGTAATCGCTGGTCTCGCGGCTGACGATCTTGTAGCGCTCTCCGGCCAACACATTGAGCACGGCCTGGACGCCGACGATCTGGCTCGTCGGCGTGAGCAGCGGCGGATGTCCGAGGTCCTTTTCCACGTTGGGCGTCTCCTTGAGCGCCGCCTCCATCAAATCCATCCGCTTGGCTTCCTTCAACTGCGCCACCATGTTCGAGATCATGCCGCCGGGCACTTTATGGATGAACACGTCGGCGCTGACGCCGGTGTACCCGGTCTCGTACTTTTCGTATTTCTCTTTGATCTGCCGGGTGATCTGCGCCGGCTCCTCCAAAACTTTCACGTCGATGCCGGTATCGAAAGGCGTGTCCTTCAAAGATGCCACCATGGTCTCGGTCGCCGGGTGCGCCGAACCGAACGAGAGCGGCGACAGCACCGTGTCGATCATGTCGACGCCGGCGAGGATCGCCATCAGATGACACATGCTGGAGGTCCCGCCCATATCGTGGCAGTGCAGCAGCACCGGCAGCTTCCCCTGCGCCCGGTCTTTGATTCCCTTGACGATTCGATAGCAGTCGAACGGCGTCATGATGCCGGTGGCGTCTTTCAACGACAGCCAATCGGCGCCAACCTCCACCAACTGCTCTGCGTACTCCATCCATTTTTGCAAGGTGTGCACCGGGCTGACCGTGTAGTTGACTTCGACGTGGGCTTCGCCGCCGAGCTCCCGCACCGCCTTCGTCGCCGACTCGATGTTGCGAAAATCATTGGTTGCCTCGAAAATACGGAAGACGTTCATGCCGTTGGCGATGGCGCGCTCGACGAATTTGTAGACGATCTTATCGGTGTAGGGCCGGTACGCGAGAATGTGCTGGCCGCGCAGCAGCATCTGCAACTTCGTCTTCGGCATCACCGCCTTGATGCGCCGCAGCCGCTCCCATGGGTCTTCTTTCAAATAGCGCATGCACACGTCGAACGTGGCGCCGCCCCAAACTTCGACCGCATAAAAGCCGCAGTTGTCGATGGAGGCGCACAGCGGCAGTAAATCGTCCGTGGTCACGCGGGTGGCCAGCTTGCATTGCTGTCCATCGCGCGGCGTGAGATCGGTGATCTTCACACGCCGGCTGCCCACAGGTTCTGTCAGCAGATTGTTCATGTCCGCGGCAAGTTGATCCAAAATCGCTTCACTCATCGGAATGACTCCTCTTTTCCCGCTCGCATTGGTGGCAACTTCATAGGCTATTTATACTGGATCAGCTAAGCAGTGAAAGAGCCTGCGCAATCGAATTGTTCCAAGACCATCCGAAACACTGGAACCATTGAACCCACTGGAATGTTTAGAACGACGGCTTCACGTAATTCACCTTGCTTTTCCGAACCGATTCTCTTACAAACCCGCAGATGAAGATCGTCAGGCTGTACACCGGCGCCGATAACGAATCGCACTTCGAAGACGTCGATGTCGAACTGAACGTCGCCGGCCGTGTCCAGGCTTCCGCCCTCCAGCCGACTCATGGAATCGTCTTTCGCTCGGCGCCGCCGAACCATTTGAGCGACTTTCATCCGGTGCCCAAGCGCCAGTACGTAATCACGCTTGCCGGCGAGGTGGAGATCGAGACCGGCGACGGCACGATTCGCCGCTTCGGACCGGGCGACGTGATGCTTGCCGAAGACACCACCGGGCGGGGCCATATTACGCGGGTGATCGGCGGCCAGCCGCGCCATTACGTGTTCATTCCATTAAAGTAGGACATCCTCATCAGCCCATTGAGACCATCCACGTCCGCTGAGCGCGACCGCGCCTCGGTCTTCATCGTTCCGTGCGCGAACTTCATGCCGTCCATGATGGTGGCGACGCTAGGGATCGCGCTGCCCGAGATCCGCGGCACGTTTTCCCTTTCCGAAATCGCCGGGGGAAGCCTCTTCTCGGTAATGATGACCATCGCCGCTCTCACGAGCGGCGTCGCCGGCCGCCTCGCGGACGGTATCGGCCGGAAAACCGTTCTGATTACCGGGTTGAGCCTCTTGTCGGCGGGATTCACGCTCGCGAGTTTCAGCCATGATGACATTTTGTTTTTTTGCTTTCTCGGCGTGACGGGAATCGGCTACGGCTTCACGGCGCCGTCGCTTTATGCGCTGATGTCCGATCTACTGCCGCATCGGCGCGGCCTGGGCACCAGCCTGATATCGGTCACCTATGGCACCGGAGGCGCCGTCGGCGCCGTGCTGTCGAGCCGGCTCGTCGCATCTTTCGGATGGCGCTCGGCCTTTCTCACCGTTGGAGTGATCGCCGCCACCATCATGCTGCTTCAGCTTTACTGGGTTCGCGATCGGCACCGGACGCGTATGGCCAAGCGCTCGGGCTCGGTCAGATCCGCGCTTTCGACATCGATCGCCATTCTCGCGGTCGCGGAGTTCATCGGCGGATCGGTATTCTGGAGTTGCGCCGCTTGGACGCCCACCGCGCTGCGCGCGGCCAAGGCCCTTACCCTGCAGGAAACCGGCTGGATTATGGGCGTCTTGAGCATAGCCAATATGATCGGATCATTTGGCCTCGGAATTTTATCCGACAAATTCGGCCGCAAACGGGTCATCGTCCTGAGCGCCCTTCCCGCCGCAGCCGCAGCCTTCGTCGTGTTCCATTGGCTGGACTCAGCGATCGCCCTCGCGGCGGGAATATTCGTTTTCGGAGTTCTCAAGGCGTCGGTGCCGGCGCTGGTCGTCGCTCTCGCGCAAGAGACCGCGCCGGCAGGCAACGCCGGCACCGCCGCGGGCATGATCATGTCACTTCACTATACCGCCGGCGTTTTGGCGCCGCTGCTCTCTGCCCAACTGATTACCGGCACCGGCGATATTCTGGTCGCGATGATCCTGGTTTCCTCGCTCCCGCTGGTCTTGTACGGAGCGTTGATCGGTGCGGTGCGCGAGCCCGGCCGCTAGCATCGTTTGCCGCAATGGTGCGTAAGCCTACAGGCCGAGAATGCGCTCGGCGTTTCGATGATAAATCTTTTCCATCAGGTCGTCGGAATAAGCCAGCTCCCGCCATTCCCTGAAGATGCGCTCGTACGGAATGCTCGGATAGTCGCTGCCGAACATGATCTTGTCCTGCAAGCGGGCCTTGATATCGCGCTTTAGAGCATCCGGGAAATATTTCGGCGCCCAGCCGGACAGCTCCCACGAAACATTGCCCTTGTGCAGCGCGACGGCGAGCATCTCCTCGGTCCATGGCCATCCCGGGTGCGCGGCAACAATATTCAGATCGGGAAAATCGGCGGCCAGCCGATCGATCGCCGCCGGATGCGCGTGGCGGATCACGGCTCCCAGCCCGCCGGGCATGCCCGCGCCCATTCCCGTCGTGCCGACGTCGATCATCACGGGAACTTTGAGCGCGTCGATCGCCTCCCAAAGCGGATACAATCTGCGCTCATCGACCGAATAGTGGCCCATGATCGGGTGGAAATGAAAGCCGAAAAGCTTATGCTTTTCGACCGCCTGCCGGGCATCTTCGATGGCGCGATCGCCTTTCAACGGATCTACCGCGCCCCACGCTTGGCGGATCACGCCGGGATGAGCGTCGCGCATTGCGGCGACGTATTCGTTGGTGCAAGGCGGCGACCCGGTGACCGATTCGATGTCGAAGGCGACGAGCAGCGCCTCGACGCCGGCTTGCTTGAACTCCTCGATGACCTCGGCTTCGCTCTTCCATGTCCAGGTTCGTTTCCAATACTTCGCCAGGGCCTCGACGTACGGCCCCTGCGACCGGATCCACGGCTCGGTGTTCGGATAACAATGTAAATCGACGATCCGCATGCGTCCCTTTTCGGCGAGCGAGAATAACTTTGGTTGCTCTGAGCTGTCAAGGAGATGAAGCCGGTCGGTCGCGGTTCGATCGGAATACACCGCGTCGCTGGTTACATCCCCGGGTTACCCGGGCATTCGGTTTCTCTTATTGACCTCAAGCGCAAATCCGATTATGGCTCTAGCATCGAGTGGATTGTCTTGAAACCTGGTATCACCAAAGGAGTGCTTATGCGGCCGCTTCCATCCAAACACGCGCTCAGCCTCTTCGTTTTTCTGGTTCCGGCGATGTTGGCTGCGCTTGGTATCGATCCGGCGTTTTCACAGACGCCATTCTATCAAGGAAAAACCATTACGCTCATCATTGGCGCCGGTCCGGGCGGTATGGGCGATTTACGCGCCAAGGCCTTGGCGTCGGTCCTCGCCAAACACATTCCCGGAAATCCGGCGATCACTTTTCAATATATGGCGGGCGCCGGCGGTCGAAAGGCGGCCAATCATCTTTACAACAGCGCCCGCGCCGACGGTCTCACTTTGTTCCGCATTTCCAGCAGCATCGTGTCCTACGCCGTGCTCGGCGAATCCGGCGTGCAGTACGATATCGACAAAATGATTTACCTCGGCACTACCGAGCACCAGCTCTATTACGTCTTTATCACTCGCGCAGCGCTGGGCCACGACAGCCTGACAAAGCTGCGTGCAGCCGGCGGTTTGCGCATCGGCAGCGCTCCCGTTGGGCATACCGGGTACCTCCACAGCCGTATGATCGCCTATTTTCTCAACCTAAAGGATTCACGGATAATTCCGGGGTATGAAAATGAAGACCTCGATGTCGCCTTCGAGCGTAGCGAGGTCGATGCCCAGGTCGCGTCGATGGGAACAGTCTTTCAGCACGACTTCCTCAAAAACAAGACCGCACATTTTCACGCAGGCATCGAATATCCACGGAACTGGAAAGACCCGCGCTTTGCCCAGCTCAATCTGCCTGATCTCGAAAGCTTTGCGAAAACGGAAGGGGAAAGAAAACTTCTGGGCATGATGCGAAACTTCCGATCCGTGGGTACGGCATTGCTGTTCCCTCCGGGAGTTCCGAAGGATCGGGTGGATATTCTGAAGGAAGCCGTGCGTAAGACCCACACGGATCCGGCGTTCATCGCCGAGTACCGCAAGCTAACAAGCGGCGATGAACCGACTCCGCTCATGCCGGACGAACAAGCGAAAGTGGTGAAAGACATCCCGCGAGACGCGGAGACCATCGAGCTGTTCAAGAAATTTTCCGGGACTGGCCCTTTGCCGCCGCGCCAGTAAAAATTATTGTCGAAGGAAGGACTGGACAGCGGCGAGAAATTCCCGCAAATCAACCGCCGAAATAAGAAATATTCTGCAAGAAGCGCGGCTTTAATCACGTCATTTCGGAAACACTTTGAGCTTCTCCTCCGGCAGCCGCACATAAACAGCGCGGCCAGCCTCCAGCTGCCGGTCCACACCCGCCGTCTTGGCGCGCACTTTTTGGCCGGCCGCGGCCAAGTGATACAGCGTGATGTCGCCAAGAAACAACCGGGAAACGAGCTCCGCGGGGAATTCGTTCTGCTGCCCACTGGGCTCCGGTGAAAGCGAGACATCCTCGGGTCGGATCGCGACAAGGACTTCTTTGGACGCGCCGTTCGGCGGCGCGCAAAGCACGACTCCCAAAGCGATCGTAATAGAGTGGTCGTCTCGAATCACCCCGCTGAATTCATTCATCGAACCTAAAAACTCGCCGACGCTCCGGCTATCGGGCGCATGGTAGAGCTCTTCGGCGCCGCCGATCTGCAAAATCTTTCCGCCGCTCATAACGGCGATGCGATCGGCCAGCGCCATCGCCTCCACCTGATCGTGGGTCACGTAGAGCACCGTGATGCCAAGCTTCTTGGCCAAGCTGCGGATCTCGTCGCGGACTTCTTCTCTCAAGCGCGCATCGAGATTGCTGAGCGGCTCGTCCATGAGCAAAACTTTCGGCTCACCCGCCAGTGCCCGCGCCAAGGCGACTCGCTGTTGTTGCCCGCCGCTCAAGAAAGGCACGGGACGATCGGCGAACGACGAAAGCTGGACCAATCCCAGCGCGTTCATCACGCGATCTCTCACGGCTTCTCGCGGCATGCGCCGCTTCCCGTTTTTTAGAGGAAATGCGACATTGTCAAAAACCGACATGTGCGGCCACACGGCATAAGACTGAAAGACCATGCCGACGGCTCGATCTTCCGGAGGAACGAAGATACCGCGCTCCGGCGCGCTGACGATCTTTTCCCCGAGCTTGATTTCGCCGGCCTCCGCTTTTTCCAGCCCAGCCACACAGCGCAGCAAAGTCGTTTTGCCGGAACCGCTCAGCCCGAGGAGAACGAAAAACTCTTGCTCGTTGACACGCAGATCGACGGCGTTGACCGCGCGCACTGTCTCGCCGCCGGTTTTGAAAATTTTTGTAAGGGAACGAATTTCGATCATATTGATTTATGCCGGCGCATCGGCCAGCGGGCCTCGCTTTGCCCGCTGCGTTTCCCGCTATTTACGTCGATGACTCCACGTGTTGCAGACGCCGCGCGTAGATCCAGAAAGTGACCACGAGCGGTGACATTACCGCCATCATGATGATCGCGATGGCGGCGGCGTCGCCCAAACCGCCGCCGTGCCACTGCCCCCAGATATAAGTCGAAAGCACCTGGCTCTTGGGCGAGGCGAGAAATACCGCCATGGTCAACTCGCGATACGCGGAGAGCGAAGTCCAGATCCACGCATAGACGATGCCCGGGCGAATCAACGGCGCGATCACTTTCGTCAGGATCCTCAACGTTGAAACTCCGCCGATCTGCGCCGCTTCTTCCAGCTCCCGGTGCAACTGGATCATGCTGTTGTTCAGCACCCGCGTGCCGAAGCTCACCCAGCAGACGACGTAGACCGCCATGATGACGTAGATCGTGCCGTACACCGGCAGGACGTTGGAAATCAGCAGCGCGAAATAGGCAATGGCCAACGCGAAAAGCAGATTGGGCACCGGATGCGGCAGAAACGCGATGGCATCCAACGCCACGCGCCAGCGCCAACGGGACCGCGTGACGATCCACGAGATCGCGCCGCAAAGAATTACGATCAAAGTGGGCACAAACACCATGAGCAGCAGCGTATTCACGCCCGCCTGCAAAAGCCCGCTATCCAAGGCGAGCGCGCTGTAACGCTCGAACGATATCGAGGCCAGCGCCTGGAGCGACGGAATCTGCACGTAGGGCAAAAGCGAAACCCAGAAAATCGCCAGCAGCGGCAATAGGAACGCCAAGGTGAAATAAAGACCGAGCAGTCCCCAACCGAGCATCCACCAGCGACCCAACTCGACGGGACGGGACTGGTAAGATTTCCCCGAAACGATTTGATAGCGGTGGCTCTGCTTTAACGCGATAAAGTAAGGAATCATCAAGATCAGCGAGAAGATCACCATCAAGGTGCCATAAGCGCCGCTGAGCCCGTAGCGCGGCAGGCCTTCGTTTGGATTGATCATAAAATAAACGGCGGTGCTGAACGTGAAAATATTGTTCGCCATGCCGATGACGCCGGGAACATCGAAGGCCGCGACGGCAACCGTAAACATCCAGATCACCGCGGAAAACAGCGCCGGCCAGATGAGCGGCAGCTCCACGCCGAGCAGGGTTTTGAGCTTGCTGACCCCGTGCACGTTGGCGGCCTCCACGAAGGCGGGATTCATGCTGCGCAGGGCGGCCGAAATCATCACGTACGCTAGCGGCGTGAGCGTCAGTCCCTGGACAAAGCCGATGCCGCCCACGGTCGCGACATTGAGTGGCGCGCTGTTGAATCCGAACCATTGCATTAAAAAAATATTGATGACCCCGATCCTCGGGTGGCACAGGAAAACCCAGCCCATCGCTTTGAGAAACGTCGGGAAAAGAATGCCGATGCTCAAGAGGCTCATGGCCAAAGCTTTGTAGCGGAGATCGGTGCGCTCGATGAACCAGGCGAACAAAAATCCCAGCGGAATCGCCACCGCAATCGTGACGCCGGAGAAGATCAGGGTCGTGATCATGACCCGGTAGTTATAAGGATCGGCGAGCAGTGAAGTGTAATTGCTCAGCGTATAAGGCGAGGGCTGGCCCGGCACGCCGGTGCGAAAGCTCATCCACACGATCGTGCCGAGCAAACCGACGATGGCAATCGCCGCGACGCCGGCTACTCCAAAGATGGCTGCTTGCGACCAGTTCACCGGCGACGGCCGCTGCCGCAAGACCTGCGCAGTTTCGATGACGCTCATCATTTACTCGGTTCAAAGCTCAAAGGTCGGTTCAACGTTCCGGTCAGATTCGAAATCTGAACTTTTAAACCTTGAACGCCACACATAATGCGCTATTTGAGCAGAATTTTGGTCAGCTCGGCTTCGAAAGGAGCATCGTCTTTCATGAATATTTCATTGAGCTCGGCCGGATCCTGAAGCTTGATCTTGTTGGCCTTCACGTATTTCGCCATGAGAGTGCCGTCGACGAGATAGGAAGAACGCCAGTCATATTTCTCGATGACGGCCTGCGCTTCTCGGGTGGCCATGAAAGCGATGAACAATTTCGCTGAATCCGGACGGGCGGAGTTGCTCGGCACCGCAAGCTGATAATAAGACGAAGTCGCCGGCGTCGAACCGGACAACCCCACCAGCGGCGCGCCCTTGGCTTGCCACTTCCACATCGCCTCCAAAGCGCCGCCGGTGCTCGCCATGATCGGAAACTCCCCGCTGACGATGCGCTCTTCTTCGCCCTGGCGCAGCCTTCCGCCTACGAGCGGCGCCAGCTTGCGCGCGAAGGACAGCACTTTTTCCTTCCCCCAACTTCCCGACACCCGGACCAGCCAATGGATGTAAGCAGGAATAGCGATTTTTCCAGCCCAGGTCGGGCTCAGCGCCGGATCGACGAGATCCTCGTAACTTTTTGGCGCTTTCTCTTTGGGAATCGAATTGGAGTTGTAAATGATGCCGTGAAACGACGCATAGACCAGCAAGGTCTCCTGCGGAAGAATTTCCATTTCCTTAGTCACCCAGGGAAAGGTGCCCGACCAGTTGACTTTCTGCAGCGCCTTCTCGCGTGACATATCGCTCATGGTTCCGTCGGAACCGAGGTATAGATCGGTCGAAGATTTGGCGCCGGACTTGATCTCGGTCAAAACCCGCGCCGCCACCTGCGGAAAGCTCGGGCCAGGCGCGAGATTGATCTTGTGCTTGAGTCCGAATCGTTTGTTGAAGCCGGCTTCCAATTCGGCAAAACCTTTTTTGCCGCCGAACGTGGAAGCGCTAGCAACCAAAGTAACCTCGCCTTCTTTCTTGGCGCCGGCGACAAGCTGTTCGAGCGACTGCGCCTGTAGTGGATAGACCGTGAAGGTCATCGCCAAAAATGCGCCCAATGCTGCAATAGCTGTAAACATTAATTTCTCTCCAATGTTCCTCGAAGATGGAGGATCGTGAGTAATTCGAGGATAGAGTATGGAGAATGGAGGATCGAATAGGGCCAATTCACACCCGCGATCCTCGATCTTCGATCCTCCATCATCGACTTATTCATAGTCTCCATCCCTCGATCCTCGGCCTAGTCACCCAAGCGCCTCAACCGCATCCCGACTCGAATCGAAAGTAATTGCCTGATTCTCGCTTCGAAAGACGCCCACGGGATCCTTGCCCTGGGCTACCGCGTCGATGGACTCACGGATCATTTTTCGCAGCATCAGGATGCCCTGATCCGAGGTCGCCAGATGTTCCTTGGTCCGGTCGGCGATGGCGCCTTGGGTTTCTTGAGCGACGCGGTCTTGCTCGCGGTTGGGCAAATTCCACCAGCCGTCCTGTACCCGCTCGTAAACTCCGGGTTGATCCTTTTTGAAACCGCGGATCTTTAACGGCTCGGGCCGAGTCGGCTTTCCATCTTTGTGAGGATAAAAGTCGATCCAAAAAGTCGTGGTCGTCGTATCGTCCGTCGGCACCCGGAAGCGCATCACCTGGCGCGGCTGTTCGCCGACGCGCGCCGCAGAGTGTCGCACGTGCGAGGGAAAGACGAAATGTGTGACTCTCGGCTTTGTCACTCCTTCGACCCACGTTGTTTCTCGAATGCCGACTCGGGTCGGCTCCCATTTGATCGTCGGCCGCTTCATCGCCATGTTCGGATAGCCCGCTGCATGTAAGGCGATCGAATGCGCGCCGTCGGAAGAATTTTCCGCGCGCTGCAGCCAATTGCAAAATTCCTCCCCGCCGCCAACGACGCGGCAGCCGTCATCGCGCACAAGCAAGTCGTATTGAGGTAATAGCGGCGCCGGTTCCGGGCCGATGTAGGCAAAGATGAGACCGCCGGCGTCACTCGCGTGAAAGGCGGGATGCTGAATACGATCCTTGAATGTGCTGCCTTCCGGCTCAGCCGGCTGCTCCAGGCACTTGCCGGCGCGGTCATAGAGCCAACCGTGATAGCAGCAGCGGATGCCGTTGTCCTCGACCCTGCCGAATTCCAGAGAAGTGCCGCGGTGGGAACAATGAAGCTCGAGCAACCCCAGGTTGCCGCCGCTGTCTCGGAACAATACGAACTCGTTGCCCAGTAGTCGCACTTTGGTGGGCGGCCCCTTGGTTTTCACCGAATCGGTGAACGCCACCGGCCACCAGTATCGCCTCAACATCTCGCCGGCCGGCGTGCCCGGACCGACGCGGGTCAGCAGTTCGTTTTCTTCTTTGGACAACATGGATCGCTCCAATTTTTGGAGTGATGGAGTATTGGAGTATTGGATCGGAAGACCCAGCACTTCAACACTCCTCCACTCCATTACTCCAATTCCTCTTTTTATTGTTTCAGCATTTTTGTGAGTTCTTCCTTGAACTCCAACCCGCTGTCTTCGCCTTGCAGATAGAAAGCGATCGAATCTTTCGCCTCCTGAAGCTTGATCGGATTGCTGCGCAGGTACTTCGCCATTCTCGTGCCTTCTACCAGGTGCGAAGAGCGAAAGTCGAGCTTGTCGAGGATCGCCTGCGCTTCCTGGGACGCCATGAAACCGACAAACAGCTTCGCGAGGTTAGGATGGGCCGAGTTTTTCGGCACGCCGAGCTGAAAGTAGGAGGGCAGCACCGGGGTCGAGGCCATCACCGCCACGAGGGGCGCGCCTTTGGCTTGCCATTGCCACATCTGCTCCACGGCGCCGCCCATATTGGCCGCGATGGGAAACTCGCCGCTCACAACGCGCTCTTCCTCGCTGTAACGAAGCCGCCCGCCGCTTAAAGCCACCAGTTTGCGCGTGAAATCCTTGACCTTCTCTTCGCTCCAGATCATCGACAGCTCAACCAGCCAGGAAACATAGGGCGGGATCGCGAGTTTCTTGGCCCAGGTCGGGCTCAACTTCGGGTCCACCAGATCTTCGTAGCTCTTCGGCGCTTTCTCTTTGGATATCAGCTTGGAGTTGTAGATGATTCCTCTAAGCGAGGTGAAGACCAGCAACCCTTCTCTGGGAAAAATCTCCATGGGTTTGGAGATCCACGGAAAGACGCCCGACCAGTCGACTTGCTCCAGGGCCTTTTCCTTGTGGAGCAGGGCGAAGTGCGATTGCGATCCATGATAGAGATCAGTCGACGTCTTGGCGCCGCTCTTTTGTTCCGTGATCACCCGCGCCGCCATGGCGTTCATTTCCGGTCCCGCGGCGAAACGGATCTTCATATTGAGGCCGAATCGTTTGTTGAAGGCCCCTTCCAGCACAGCCAGCGTCTTGGCGCCGCCGAAGGTCTGCGCGCCTGCTATGAAAGTCAGCTCGGGTTCCTTTTTGGCCCCGGCGATCAGTTGATCCAGAGTCTCTGCAGCGACCGCCAGAGCTAATCGAAACCAGCGGAAACAAAACGAACAGTAGCGCAGCGCGCATGCACTTGCTCATTAAAGGCTCCGATCGTGTCCCCAACGGTTTGAACGTTTTGAACTGCTTGAACGATTTGAACGTTTAATCGAGTCGTTCTTCATACGGCTTCAGTCGAATCAATTCATTCTTCGCCGGGTCGCGCACGACGCCGATTGGATCGCCGCCGTTTTTGACCGACTCGATGGAGTCCTTGTACAAACGCCGCAGCAAAATGACACCGCGGTCGGTGTAGGCCAGATGCTCGTTGCTGCGGTCGTAGATCGCGCCCTGGCTTTCCTGCGCCACGCGGTCCTGGTCACCGCGGGCAAACCAGCCAATCGACTCGTCCCAGCGGTAGACGCCACGCTTGCTTTCGATGAGGCCGGCCGCCGACTCGTCTTTCATGATTTTCGCCACTGGCTTGCCGTCCACGACGGCGCCGAACTCCACAGTGAAATGCATGGTGTGGCTATCGTCGATCGGCACGCGCCAGCGCATCACCTCGCCCGAGCTGCTCGCCTGGTGCTCGCCGGGATGGCCTTCTTCGACGTTGCCGGTCTTGTTCATCGTCGGCATGACAAAAAAATTGACGTGGGCATAGCGCTTCCCGTCTGCGACCCGGCGCGTGTAGGTATTGAGCACGCCGTATTCGAAAGCTTGCGGATTGATCTCGCCGTCGTCCCAGGCCGGCGTCGCCGCAGTGCGATGGAGCCAGCGCAGATGGTTCTGGTCGACGGAGTTTTCGATCATTTGAAAGAAGTTGCAATTCACCGTGCGCGCGCGGCGGGCGCGCACGCCGTCTTCGCGGACGAGCACGTCCCAACGCGGCAGCAACGTGGCCGGCTCGGGTCCGAGATACGCGAACAGCACGCCGCCCAGCTCCTGAACTTTGTATGAAGGATGGCGCAGGCGCTGCCAAAAGGTGCTGTCGGCAGGCTCGCCCGGCATTTCCAAAATCTTTCCTTCGATATCGTAGAGCCAGCCGTGATAACAGCAGCGCAAGCCACCGTCCTCCATGTGGCCAAACTCCAACGAGGTCCCCCGGTGCGAGCAGCGCATCTGTAGAAGGCCGTACCTGACCCTTGTCGTCCCGGAACAACACGAGGTCTTCGCCCAGTATCCTGCGCTTCAAGGGGCGATTCTTTAGTTCCGCGGCAAAGGCGATCGGATGCCAATAGCGCCGCAGCATCTCTCCTGCGGGCGTTCCCGGTCCGACGCGCGTGAAATAATCGTTTTCTTCTTTGGACAACATCGACACGCCTCAGAATTTTGGATTTTCGATTTTGGATTGCCGGATCGGTCAGGCTGAATCCGCGTAAAATCTCCGAAACGTTTTGAACGGCTTGAACATTTTGAACGTATTTGAACCTCCATTAAGTTAGCGGCCCGATCTCCTGCATGCTTGCGTCGAACGTGATTTGTTGATTCTGCGCGGGGTCTCTGAGGGTCCAGATCGGATCCCTTCCCTGCAGCGCCGCATCGATGGAATCTTTGATCATCGTGCGCAACATGATGACGCCTTCGTCCGACGCGCCGAGATGCTCCTTCGTCCGGTCATAGATCGGGCCTTGGCTCTCCTGCGCCACGCGATCTTGATCGCTGGATGCAATGCCCCACCAGCCGTCGTCGACGCGCTCGTAAACTCCCGGCTGGTCGTTCTCGAATCCCACGGTTTTGACGACGAGGGGCTTATCTTTGTCGTTCTCCGCGTGAGGATAGAACCGCAACCAGAAAGTTTTTGTGTTGGTATCGTCCACCGGGACGCGAAAGCGAATCGCGTGGTCTGGAATGCGCCCGACGCGCGCAGTGGTATGCCGCGTGTGGGACGGAAAAATCCAGTGGGAAAACTTCGGCTTGGTCACTCCGGGAACGTGCATGGAAATTTTCGCGCCGTATGGCTTCCGCTCCCAGCCGATAACCGGGCGTTTCAACGCCATATGCGGATACTCGGGCGCATGCAGCGCCACGAGATGAGTCTGATCGACGGAATTCTCGGCACGCTGCAGCCAGTTGCAATAATCATGACCCGCGCCGATATGGCGCTCGCCGTCTTCGCGCGAGAACAGATCGTAGTTGGGCAGCAAGGGGGCGGGTTCGGGGCCGATGTAGGCAAAAATAAATCCAGCGATTTCCTGCGCCTTATAGGCCGGATGCTGCACGCGCTTGGTGAAAGTGCTGTCGGCGGGTTCAGCGGGTTGCTCCAGACACTGGCCGCGGGTGTCGTAAAGCCAACCATGGTAACAGCAGCGAATGCCAGCGTCTTCCACCCGGCCGAATTCCAAAGATGTGCCGCGATGCGAGCAATGCAGCGCCAGCAAACCGAGCTGGTTGTTGCCGTCCCGAAAAAGCACAAGATCTTCGCCGAGCAGGCGGGCTTTGGTCGGCTGGCCGTTCTTTCTCACAAGCTCGGAAAAACCCACCGGCCACCAGTAGCGCCGTAACATTTCACCGCCCGGTGTGCCACGGCCAACGCGGGTCAGCATTTCATTTTCTTCTTTGGACAGCATGTTCCGTCTCCAATGGCTCGCGGCGATCCTTGATAAGGAGTAATGGAGTGTTGGAGTATTGGAGTGTTGGATCGGAAACCCAGCACTCCAACACTCCTTTACTCCATCACTCCGATGCGGTTCTTACTGTTTCAGAATCTTCGCCAGCTCCGCCTTGAATTGCAGCCCTTCGTCGGTTTCACCCTTGAGATAGTAGTCAATGGATTCCTTCGGCTCCTGCACCTGGATGCGGTTGTCCTTGAGGTATTTCTGCATGGTCGTTCCTTCCACTAGGTGTGAGCTGCGCGACTCGTGTTTTTGCAGAATCGCTTGCGCCTCTTTGGTCACCATGAACGCGACAAACAGCTTTGCCAGATTAGGATGGGCGGCATTCCTCGGCACGCTGAGTTGGAAATAATCAGTATTGATCGGCGATGTTCCGGGCACCGCCACGATCGGCGCGCCTTTCGCCTGCCACGTCCACATGGCGCCCAAAGCGTCACCGAGATTCGCCATCACCGGAAATTCGCCGCTGACGATGCGTTCCTCTTCGCTGTAGCGCAGTCGTCCTCCACTTAGCGCCACGAGCTTGCGCGCGAAGTCCTTAACTTTCTCGTTACCCCAGTTGAGGGACAGCTCCGCCAGCCAGGCGACGTAGGGCGGTATCGCCAACTTTCCCGCCCAGGTCGGGCTTAGGCGCGGGTCGACGAGATCCAGGTAGCTTTTCGGCGCTTTGTCTTTAGGAATCAAGTTGACATTGTAGATGATGCCATTCGGCGAAGTGTAAACCAGCACAGCTTCGTTGGGATAAATCTCCATCTCCTTGGTCACCCATGGGAATAGGCCCGCGTAATTGACTTTCTCCAGAGCCTTTTCCACGTGCATCAATGCCTGATGCGATTGCGAGCCGAGAAAGATATCCGAAGAGGGCTTGCGTCCCGACTTGATCTCCGTAATGTGGCGCGCCGCGCGCGCGTTCATATCCGGTCCCGCAGCGAAGTTGATGCGCGTCTTCAAGCCGAAGCGCCGATTGAAGGCGGCTTCCAGATCCGCAAGCCCTTTCCTGCCGCCGAAAGTCTGCGCGCCGGCGATAAAAGTGATTTCGTCCTCCTTTTTCGCTCCGGCGATGAGAGACTCGACGGTTTCCGCAGCGAGCCCCTGCGCAGCCATAAGTAAGAAGATGATGAAATAAAAAGAACAACTCGCACGAAGGCGCCAAGCACGCCATGCATAAACCGAATTACAAACTCGAAATCCGAAATTCGAAATCCGAAACAATTTCAAATGATCAAAACTGAGGAAATTCCAAACAAGCCCGTTTTGAACTCCGTAACTAGGTTTCCCGGTCTTCGGGTTTGTTTCGGATTTCGAGATTCGGATTTCGGATTTATTTAGCCTATTCATGGACAGCCTCACTCTTTGGGTCGAGTTTATATTCAGCCGGAACCCAACGGAGGATTTGGTTCTTGGCGGGATCGCGAATAATTCCAATCGGGTCTTCGCCCCGCTGCACGGCTTCGATGGACTGCTTGAACATCTTGCGCAGTAAAATGACGCCTTCATCCGACACGCCGAGGTGCTCTTGCGTGCGATCGAAGATCGCGCCCTGGCTCTCCTGGGCGCAGCGGTCTTGATCGCCCCGGGCGATCCAACCCGTCTCTTCATCCCAGCGGTACTGGCCGTGCACGCTGTCGAGCAGTCCTTTCTCGGATTGATCCGCCGGTATCTTCGCTGCCTTGCCGTCGATCAACGGTGCGAAATAGAGGGTGAAATGCATCGTATTGGTATCATCGATGGGCACACGCCAGCGCAGCGCCTCGTAGCCTTCGTGTGTCGCGGCAAACGCCGCCGGATGGTCCTCCGGCAGGTGATAACCAACTTTGTTCATGTTAGGCATCAGGAACAGACTGATTGTCCGGAAAGATTCATCGCCGACTCGGCGCGTGAACGTATCGCGAATGCCGAACTCGGTCGGATCGGAAGTAAGCTTCTCGTCTCGCCAAAAGCGGGTCTTGGGCGTGCGATGCAGCCACTTGAAATGGTGCTGGTCGACGCTGTTCTCGACCATCTGCAAAAAATTGCAGTGGACGACACGCCCGCTGAGCGAGCGCACGCCGTCCTCGCGCACCAGCACATCGTAGCGCGGCAGGAGCGGCGCCGGTTCCGGACCGAGATACGCGAACACGATTCCCGCCAATTCCTGTACTTTGTAAGCCGGATGAGTGACTCGTTGGCGGAATGTGCTGTCCGCCGGCTCACCGGGGGTTTCAAGGATTTTCCCGTCAACGTCATAAAGCCAGCCGTGATAGCAGCAGCGAAGTCCGCCGTTTTCGACGTGGCCGAACTCCAACGATGTGCCGCGATGCATGCAGTACAACGCCAGTAAACCGACGCGGCCCTTATCATCGCGAAACAGCACTAAATCTTCGCCGAGAAGACGTCTTTTAATCGGCCGATTTTTTAACTCGCTGCTGAAGCCCAAGGGATGCCAATAGCGGCGCAACATCTCGCCGCCGGGCGTCCCCTTGCCCACCCGCGTCAACGTTTCGTTTTCTTCACGACTCAATGCCATGATTCGCTCCTTTGCTCTCCGCCGGCACGGCGGCAGGCGGCAATTTTGAGCTGCGAACCCCCGCCTTTTCGGCAATTATTGCGCCGCTAAGATCAGGCGAGGCGAAAATATCCGACAGTCGAGTTTACTGTCAAATGAACAAGAACTCGGTAGCGAATCGAGGTGAGGAGTCTGAGAGTCGCGCCGGCAGGACGGTCCAATGTGCGAACTGTGTTCGAGGTGTCCGTCAGCATCGTAGCGGCGTCAATGACCGGTCACGCCGCCTTGAACGCGGATGTCACTTTTTGATGACCGCCATTCTCGGCGTATTCTTCCTCATAGTAGAGGCCGAGCGCGCTCAGCACCGGCAGATCTTGAATGGAGAACAACACCGCATCCGCGTCCTTGGAAGCATTGGCATGCTCGTGCAGCGCCCAGGGCGGAATCGCGAGAATATCGCCCTTGCCCCAATCGAAGCGCTGGCCGTCGATGATGGTCGCACCTTCGCCCCGAACGACGTGGTAGACCGCGCTGCCGGTATGGCGGTGCGCCTTGGTATGCTCGCCGGGCCGCAGGAGCTGGATCATGCACGCCAGCGTCGGCAATACCGGTCCGCCGGTCTGTGGATGGCGGTATTCGAGCAGGACGCCGTCGTGCGCGCTGCCGTCGTGGTTGCGCAAGGAATTCAGTGCCTGCCACGCCTGCTCCCAGGAATATAGGAGCAGCGGCGACGATTGCCCTTTCTCTTTTACCCAGGTGGGTGTGATATGCGCGTGGCCGAACATTTGTCTGGAGGCATTGGCCGGACGGCTGGCCGGCACTTGCGCCGAAGAATAAAACTGGAAGAACATCGCTTCGAGGGACGCGACCAGCGGAATATCCAAACCGTCCATCCAGACGACGCGATCCTGAGTCTCGTTACCGTGGTCGTGCCAGGCCCAGCTCGGCGTCAAGATTAAGTCACCCGGCGCCATGTAAACGCGCTCGCCATCGACGGCGGTGTAAGCGCCGTTACCTTCGATAATAAAGCGAATCGCGGCCGGCGTATGGCGGTGCGCGCGCGCGACTTCGCCGGGGAGGAGAATCTGTACGGCGGCGATCAAATTGTTCGTCGTCGCCCAACGGCCACCCAGACCGGGGTTGAAAAGCTGCAATGCGCGCCGCTCATCGCCCACCGGCACGGCCCGAGCCGATTCCTCGATGATCGAATCGGTCACGGACCACGGCCACATGTGCGGAACCATTTTCGGCTGAGGATTCGGCGTCATTTGGCTGGCCAGTTCCCACAAGCCGTACATGTTGTTGGCGTGCATGCGCCGGTGGAACGCTTCGCGAAACGCATCCCCTTCGGATTTCGGTTCGGGTTTGGCCATGAGCACCTCCTGAGCGATCGTCGGCCCATATGCGTCACTAAATTCCACACACGCGGCAGCCGAGATGTTAGTAGCGTATCCGACGGTCAGTCGCCATGTCAAATCAGCGGCCCGGCGAGCATGCAAGATCGCAGGCAAAATTCTTTCAGCAGCGCTATTGACCGGGGGCATTGTCGCCGTTACGCTGAATAAAGGATATGTTTCCCTATCGCGACGAAAACGAGACCCAGCGCGCGCCGTTTTTTACATGGGCGATCATCGCCCTGAACGTGTTGGCTTGGATTTTCGTTCAAGGGGCCGGATCGACGTTTGCTCTTGCCAAGTCCGTCTGCGAGCTCGGGCTCATCCCCGGCGAGCTGACCCTTTCACTCCCGCCCGGCACAAGCTTTCCGATGGGAGAAGGCCTCGCCTGCGCCACGGATCCCGGCCGCCAAGTCTCGCACGTGATCAGCTCGATGTTCCTACACGGATCCTGGATGCACATTCTCGGCAACATGTGGTTCCTCTGGATCTTCGGCAACAACATCGAAGACTCCATGGGACACCTGCGGTTCCTGGCTTTTTATTTAATTTGCGGACTCACCGCCGCCTTGGCCCAAGTTGTGACCACTCCCGATTCGCCCATTCCGATGGTCGGCGCGTCGGGCGCCATCAGCGGCGTCATGGGCGCCTACTTGTTTCTATTTCCGCGCGTGCGGGTTTATGCGCTGATCTTCCTGGGCATTTTCTTTACTTCCGTCGGCATGCCGGCCTGGGTGATGCTCGGCTACTGGTTTTTGATTCAAATCATCAGCGGCGCCGTGAGCATCGGCGCCGAAGGTGGCGGCGTCGCCTTCTGGGCGCATGCCGGCGGCTTCCTTGCCGGCGTCGTGTTGATAAAATTCTTTACCCGGCCGCGATTACCTGGAAGCGCATCAGCGGCACCATTGGCGCCCGAGACGCCTGATGTACGAGTAAACGTGCGCGGCACGCAAAGTCGTCCGAAGAGGACAAGAACAACGTCAGACTCTAAAACGATCGGAGGTACGCCATGCCCATCGTCAGACTGATTTACGTCACGGTGAGAAACGATCAGGTGAAGCAAGCTATCGATCTCTGGAAGAATCATTGCGCCCCGCTGATGATCAAGCAGCCGGGCTGTTTATCCGAAAAGCTATTGGAATGCACCGACGCGCCGGGGGAGTTTATTTCCTATTCCGAGTGGGACAACCAGGAAAACATCGACAAATATCGCGATAGCGAGGCGCATGCGGAGATTCAAAAACACGCACGCGGCTTGCAGGGCGGCAGAGCAACGGTAAAGCGGTACGAGGTGAAATAGTCCAGAATATCAGAACCGGCAGCCGCGTGACGACACGCGGCGCCGGTTCTGCGGCAGATTTGAACTGGTGGGTTTATGCGCCGCAGCAGTTTTTGAACTTCTTGCCGCTGCCGCATGGGCAGGGCTCGTTGCGGCCAACTTTGTTCTCGGCGATCGCTGGTTTTGGCGGGTTTAGCAGCCGGGTCAAGTCGGCGACGTCTTCCGGCTTCGCCGAATCGACCTCGATCCTGTAGGCCCAGCCGTTTTTTTCAAATGACGCCGCCACTTCTTTGCGTCTCTTCTCAGAGCGGACACTGACGACAGCGGGATTCTTTTCCGTTCCCAATCTCGCCGTCTTCTTGCCGTCAAAAACCCCCGGCCGTGTTTCAGCGCTGATCTGGTTTCTCATCTTACCGATATCGGTAATTCGATTGCCCATAGGTCGACTATTTCAGATATCCGCAGGCTTATCCATCAAGGCCGTGTCAGCAATTCCAACAAGTGACCATCCGGGTCGTGAAAGTATATCCCGCGGCCGCCTTTGCGGGTGTTCACTTGGCGGTTTGTGGGGCTACGGGGTTCGCTGCCCCAAGCCAGGCCGGCTTCCTGGACCCGTTCAAAGATCGCATCGAACTCATCGTCGCCGACGTGAAACGCGTAGTGGTGCGGCTCGAACGATTCGGCGTTGTCGAAGTCGAGGGTCAGTTCGTCGTTGACTCGTACCGGAGCGAAATGTCCCGCCGGTCCGTTGTAGCTAAGACCAAAAATCTTTGCGAAGAAGCGTGCGGCGGCGTCCTTATCTCTTGCCGGCACGATCGTGTGATTTAATCGTATCGCCATCGCTCCTCCTTTGATCCGGCGATCCTAAGAGAATTTGATGATCATTCACTTTATCATATCTACTCGTCCGGAACTCCCGCCTCAAGCCGCGCGCCTCACGCCTCCTTGTGATCTAGCATAAAAAATTTGATCGCGTTACCGGCTACCATTTTCCAACGCTCATCCGCCGAAACGCCGGCCATTTGTGAATCCAAAGTTTTTAGAGACTTGGGCCAGCGCGTCACGACGTGGGGAAAATCGGTGGACCACATCATCCGATCCACACCCACTTCGTGGCGCAGTTTGACGCCGACGTGGTCTTCGAAAAAGCCCCAATGCGCGTGCTCTTTCAAGTATTCGCTCGGCTGGCGCTTCAGTTTCGGCAAACCGAGATGGCGTTCCGCCCAAAAGCGATTGATCGAATATTCGTGGTCGATCTGTTCGTAAAAGTACGGCAGCCAGCCGACGTTGTTCTCCGCCCAGTAGATTTGCAGCTTCGGAAATCGATCGAAAACTCCCGAGACCACCAATTGACTCGCTTCGACGGAGCCCGAGTGGTGCGGTCCCTGGCGCGCGAAGCGCTGCACGAAATCCGTCGGCGGCCGCGCTTCGCCCGTCGGCTCCTTGGGATATTTGAAAAGCCGGGTCTCGCGCGAGCCGACTTTGGTTGGAAACGAAGTGTGCACGATGATCGGCATTTCCAAGTCCAGCGCCGTCGCCCAAAAACGATCGTCCTCGGCTGACGGAAAACTCTGTCCGCTTGGGAACGTGCTCAGCCAGACCGCCTTCAGGCCCATGCGCTTGCAGCGCTCCATTTCGGCAACATCTTCCTCCGCACCGATGTTGGGCAGAACGGCGACGCCGATCAGACGGTCGCGATCGACGGCGCAATACTCCTCCGCGAAATAATCGTTGAATCCTTGAATGACGGCGATGAACGCCGCCTTGTCGCGGATCGCGGGGTTGCGCACGTCGAGCGCGAACAAAACTTCGGCGTCGATGTCGTCCTGGTCCTGCTCGCGGAGTCTCTGCTCGGCTGAACCGCATCCCGGTGTCGTGTCAAAATCGAAAACCGTCGGGTCAAAACTTTCCGGCGGCCTGCCGGCGTAAAGACTGGTGCCGCCGTAAACCAACGGTCGACCTTCCATGAGTAGAGCGTCGTGGCCGTTCGCCAGTTTGATGCGCCGCGGCGCGCGGTCACGATACTGCTTCGGCACGCGGTGCGTCCACTGCTCGGGCGGCGATTCGAAATGACTGTCGGCGGAAATGTAGCGATAATTCCTCGCCATCGATGCTCCTTGCTCTTAAGGCCAAGCTGACGGTGCCGACCTCGCTCTGCCAGCTAAACTTTGCCTTCTCGTTCTCTATTTACGCGCGCCATGAATTTCGGTGAAAATTCGCTCAGGCGCTCGTCGGTCATGCGTCCGCTGCGCATCATGTAGTCGTAAGCGAGCTCCCACGGCTGCAACCGCATCTTTTCGGGTAGACGCTCGTACCAGAACGAGCTGGCGTTGGCGGCGGCGACAATTTTTTCCACGATCGGCCGGCGCTCACTTTCGAACGCTGCAAGTGCGCCTGGCACATCGGCGCCCGTTTCGCCGAAAGCGCGGTCGAGCGCGATAGCGTCTTCGAAGGCAAGGCGGGTGCCTGAGCCGATGGAAAAATGCACCGTGCGCAGCGCATCGCCGAGCAAAACGGCATGATCGACGTGCCAGCGGCGCGTCGTGACGAGCGGAAACTGGCGCCATATCGATTTGTTCGACAGCAGCGAATGACCGTTCAAATCCGGCGCAAATACGCGCTCGCAGTACCGTTGGCTTTCTTCATCGCCCATGCGGTCGAGGCCTGCGCGCCGCCAGGTCCCTTCATCGCATTCGACGACGAAGGTGCTCATGGTTGGGCTGTGGCGGTAATGGTGCGCGACGAACGAGCCATGCTCGTTGGCTCGGAAGGTCAAGCTCAGACACTCGAAAATTTGTCGGGTGCCGTACCAGGCGAAACGATTGGTCAGCCATTGGAGCTCCGGCGCGAAATCTTGCTCGAATGCCCGCCGCACGAAGGAATTGGCGCCGTCGGCGCCTACTAGAAGATCACAGTCTCTCACCTCATCGAGCGTCGAGATCAGCCGCTGATATTCGACTTGTACTCCGCCTTTGGCGCAGAGCTCCTGAAGGAATTGGTTGAGCTCGAGGCGGCCGATGGCGGAGAATCCGTTGCCGTCGATATCGACGCGCTCGTCGCGGTGCACGATACGCTGCATCGGCCACGACTCCAGGCGCGAGATAAGTTGTTCGTGTAAATCCGGCACATCGCGCTCGAGAAATGCGAGCGCGTTCAGCGAAAACACCACACCGAAACCGAAGGTGGCGTCCGGTGGGTTCTGCTCAAACACGTTGACGCGCCACTCCGCAAAGCGCCGCTTGATCAGCAGGGCGAAGAGTAAACCAGCCGGACCGGCACCAATGACGTTGATTTTCACAAAGGCAAAATCGGAGTGGTGGAGTGAGGGAGTATTGGAGTGCTGGGTCAGGAAACATTACTCCATTACTCCACCACTCCAGTACTCCAGTCTTTCACTTTCCGTTGCCGTAAAGCTTCTTCACAAAGCCGCTCGCCTCGATCTCCTTTAATAAGCGCGGGTCGACGAATTCCTTCGGGTCGGCGCTTTTGACGCGCGGATTGGTTTCGCTCACCTGCGTGATGCCGAGCTTCATGTCTTCGACTGTCGGATAAGGAATCCTTTCGAATGCATCCGCATAGACGCGCTGGGTTTCCTCGAGCATCGCCCGGTCCGTCGTCTTAGTGTATTTTCCGATAACCTTCATCGTGAACGCGGGATCCGTTTTGAATCGATGCACCGCTTCGATGTGGGCTTCGAGGAATTTACGAATGGCGGACTCTTGCGTGCGCAGCAATTTTTGCGTCACGATGACGGAAGAAAGGGGATACCGATATCCCGCTTTATTGTAATCGACCAGCACGCGGAAACCCGCGGCCTGAGCGTGCAGCACGGCGGGAAAGCCGAACGTGCCGCCTTCGATTTGACCGGCCTTGAGCCCAGCCACCGTTTCCGGCAGCCCGCCCATCTGCCGGATCATCACATCCTTATCCGGCACGAGCCCGTTTTGGCGCAGGAATATTCGCGTGAAAAAATCCGTGACCGTTCCGACGCGCGTAACCCCGATGCTCTTGCCGCGCATGTCCTCGACCCGCTGGATTTGCGGCTGCGCCACCGTAAAGACGATCACGCGGTTGACCGGAATCGCGACGTAAACGGTATCCGCTCCGGCGAGCCTCGCATCCACGCCGGCCGGGCCGCCGATCGCTGCCACATCGATGCTGCCACCGACTAATGTCTGAACCGCGCGCGATCCCGCCGCGATATAGACAAGCTCGACGTCGAGGCCGTGCTTTTGAAAAATTCCCGCTTCTTTGGCGATCCAAGGAATTGAAAACGCCGCCGTCACAGCCGCGTAAGCGACGCGGAGTTTTTGCGGCGCTTCGCCGGCGTCTGACGATACCGGGATGTGAACACAGAACGAGAAGAAATGTTTAACTGGCCCGGAAACATTGCACGTCGATATCCTCTTTCCTTAACACCGAGCATCAAAGCGGCGAAATCATCTTCGATTCCTCCCACGAACATCGACTTGATCATCCGAACTTGCGAAACGGCTCACACATGATCGACGTCGCCCCCGTCTTCCGGATCCGTATCGATGAATAACTCGTCAATGGACATCGCTTTCTTTGTCAAACCCTGTTGATGGCAGTAGCGAATAGCTGTTTCGAGATTCTTTCGATTTGCCTCACTGAGACCGTATGCCCACGGGTCGGGCCCGAGAATCTTTCGCTCCTCCTCATATTCCGTTCTGACCCATGCGAGCGGCGTGATTCTCGGATTGGCGAGCCGCTTGTAGGCGATGTTCTTCGCTTTCTCGAAGGCCTTCACCAGACTGACCGCCGCCCACGGATACTTATCGGCGATCTCCTGTTTCATCACCGTCACGTGCATGATCGGGAAGATGCCGGTCTGTTGAAAATATTCGCGCTCGACTGATTTGTAGTCGGAAAATAGCCGCGCAACCCGCTTATCGCCGTGAACTATCGGCTCGGGAATGTAGGGGTTGATCATCGCTGGGATCTCGCCCTCGGCAAGCATCGTATCCATCGACTTGCCGGCGGGAATCATCTCGATCTTCAACCCCGGTGGGGGCGTGAACGGCACGTCTTCGCTGCGATCCACGACCCAAGTGATCTCTTTGTGCGGCACGCCGTAATGCTCTTCGAAAATGCCGCGCAGCCAGATATTCCCTGCGGGCTGAAAGTTGGTGCCGCCAACGCGCTTGCCGATCAGATCCTTCGGCGTCTTGATGCCGGCGCTGACGTTCACGAACGCGAAGCCATGGCGAAAACGACGGTGCAAAAATACCGGGATCGCCGCCAGCGGATCGCCGTGATCGCGCGACATCAAATATCCGCCGATGTTGAACTCACAGACGTCGAATTCCTGATTGCGCGCCATGCGCCAATGACGCTCGCGCGGCCCGTGGCCGGTCAAAACGACGAGTTCCAGGCCGTCCGCCTCGACCGAGCCTTCCTTCAGCGCGCGAATGATTTCGTAATCACCCACGGCAACGGATAAACGAATCTTCGTAGCCATGCCGCTCTCCCGTTATGAATGGAGTGATGGAGTATTGGAGTACTGGAGTATTGTTTCCGACCCATCACTCCAACACTCCAATACTCCATCACTCCACTCTTCAGTTTCCATACAGTTTCTGCACGAAGCCTTCTTTTTCGATCTCGTCGATCAAACTCATGTCGACAAAGTCGGCGGGATTTTTCTGGCCGGCTTCGATCGAGGTGGAGAATATTTTTGATGCCTTCCAGCTCCGTACGAGGCGATCGAGCCAAGCGCTTGGCGAAAAACTCGTGAGTCCCCTCGACGGCTTCGCTGTCCGTGATCTGCAGGTGTTTCCTGAGAATCTTGAGACTGCCTTCTTTGTTGGTCTTGACGTAATGCATACCTTCGATCTGCCCCTTGATGAAACCTTTGATGGCGGCGCGATTTTGCTTGAGGTAGGAGCGCGTCACGATGTTCGAAGTATTGGTGTAAAAGCCGAAGTCGCCGATATCGGCCAGCACGTTCATGCCCATTTTGCGCGCCTGATAGATTTCCGGGTAAGACTGTACGGTCGCATCGACTTTTTTCGTCATCAGCGCCGCCATGCGCGCCGAGGTTCCACCCGTCTGAAGCATCTTGATATCGCTCGGTTGCATCTTCCACGCCTTCACCGCCATCAGAATGGCCGCGTCGTTGGAGCCGCCGAAGCGGTTGATGCCGATGACCTTGCCGCGCAGTTGCTGTGGTTCTTTGATTTCGGGACGGGAGATGAGCAGCATCGGCAGCTTGTTTTCCAGGGTCGCGACGATCACCACCGGCGCGCCCTGGTTTGCGCCGATCACTGCCGAAGAGGCCGCCGTCTGGGTCAACTGCAAGCTGCCGCCGAGCAGAGCTTGGATATTCGGCGAGCCCGCTTGGATCAGAATAATTTCCAGATCGACGCCGTATTTCTTGCTGAAGCCCAACTCCTTGTTCACCCAAAGCGGCAACTGATAACCGGCGGTGCCGCCGTAGCTGACGCGAAACGGGTAGGCTCGGCCGTCCAACGCCGGCGTCGCCGATCCGATGAAGACTATCAAAGCGGCAAATAAAGCCGGCCAAGTTCGCTTCGATCGCTCAAGAACGCTCATAGCTCCTCCTCCAGGAGAATCAGACTAGCCCGAATTCTCGCAGGCAAAACGCGGAAAGAGCTTCGCCGCGTTGCATTCCTCCACAGCCGCTCGGGCTGAAGTATCAAAACCGTCGTAATGTTCCCAATGATCGACTTCTTCGCGCAATCGATCGCCGTAGACAAACGGCAAGTCGGATCCCCAGAGGATATGCGACGGATCGGCGAGTTCCTGCAAAGAACGAAGCGCAAACGCCGAAGTCGTACTGGCGATCTCGTAGTATAGCGAGCGCAGGGTCGGAATCACGTTGGTCACGCCTTTGGCGCCGCGATGCCCTTCCATCATCGCGATCCTTTGCGCGAGAAAAGGTACGGCGCCTCCGCCGTGAGCGACGATAAGACGAATATTGGGGCAGCGTTTAAGCGATGCCGGAATAGATGAGGTTGACGATAGCTCGCGTGGTGTCGAAGACGTACTCGACGACGAAAGGCGGCGCATGCAAGCGCGTGTGCTCCGGCGCTTCGCAGTGGGTTGGATGAATGAACACCACCGCATTTCGGCGGTTGAGCTCATCGAAAACCGGATCGAAACGCGGATCGCCCAGATAATGGTCGTTGACGCTCGAAAAAAGCCCGATGCCGTCGAGACGCAGAACGTCGAGCGCATAAGAAATTTCCGCGAGCGCGCCATCGACATCGGGCAAGGGTAGAAGGGCGAAAGAGCCGAAGCGCGTGCGATGGTCATGAAGCCGTTGCGCCTGAAATTCGTTGCACGCCCGCGCGACTTCACGCAGGCGCTGCATGTTTTTCAAGAGCACGCGCGGGGTGAGCGAAGTGATCGCGGCGCGAATATGCCAGTCATCCATCGAGCGGAGCTGCTCTTCGACGTCCGGTGGCCTGATCGGCATAGCATCGTCGGCAAACTCCGGCGGCACCACATGGTGGTGCACGTCGATGCGCCAGTTGCCCGTTCGCGCTGAATTCATTCGAACTTTCCGTCCGCGCGGCCAAGCTATTGGAAAGCCGCCACGGCTGTCAATATGCCCATCAGAATGGAGCGCGATATTCGACGCCGATGGTATGGACATCTTTCCTGGCTTGAGGTATTCGGGGCGAGGCGTCGTACTCACCAACCAGCGATGGCCTGAAGGGCGTTCAACCGGCGCACCACAGGCACAGAAGGAGGCACGCGATGGCGGCTTTTCCGAAGCTCGGTGTGTTGATCGGCACTCTCCTCGCTCTGTCGAGCGGTTTCAACAGGGAAGGC
Source organism: uncultured delta proteobacterium (assembly GCA_963745035.1). Classification (GTDB taxonomy): domain Bacteria; phylum Desulfobacterota; class Binatia; order UBA9968; family UBA9968; genus DP-20. The sequence goes on from CAVUVW010000017.1 coordinate 294,637, forward strand.
GCGGCGCAAACGTCCACGCTCACTGCCTTCTATACTGCGCCGGTGGTTTCGATGGCGCCCATGTGGATCGCCAAAGAAGCCGGCTTCTTCAAGAAACAAGGCTTGGATTTGAAGTTGGTCTTCATCGCCTCGGGTCCGCTGGGCACGACTTCGATCCTGTCAGGCGATGTCGATGTCGGAGTGATCGGCGGTTTTGCGCCGATCCGAGCGATTGCCGGAGGCGCGAAGAACCTGGTCATGATCGGGCAAACCAAAAACCGCATGACCGGCGCCATTGTCGGCAAGAAAGAACTCTCCAATGTCGAGGACCTCAAAGGAAAACGTCTGGGCATCGATCGCGTCGGTTCCAATCCAGACATGTTTACCCAGGCTGCCCTGGCGCGATTCAACATGGATCCGCTGAAGGATCTCAACTACATTCAGCTCGGCAGCATCGGCCAGGGCATTCCCGCGCTCAAAGCCGGGACCATCGATGCCCTGACCACCGGCGCGCCGCACGATCTTTTCGCCCAACGTTTGGGTTTCAAGGTCATCTTGGACATCACCGCGCTGAAAATTCCTTTCGCGGCGACCGTTCTTTTGTCCGCGCGCAACACCGTGGAACGCAAACAAGCCGATCTTGCGAAATTCATGCGCGCGTATGCCGAAGGGATGCATTACTTTCTCACTAACCCGGAAGGGACGAATCAAATCGTCGCCAAGTACACCAAGGTTGAAGACCGCGAAGTGAACGCCTATGCGATCGACTCCGAGTCCAGGGCGGTAGAGCGAACCTTGCAAGTGGATCCCAAGGGCATCGAGCTCATTCTGAATCTGATCAGCAAGGCCGTGCCTCAGGCGGCATCGGCCAAAGCACAAGACTTTTACGATCCGCGCTTCTTTACCGACTTGCGCGACAGCGGCTTTCTCAAGCGCCTGTGGGGAGAAAAGTTATGAGAGACGGCACCGAGGAGTCGTTCTCGATCGCAACGCGGCTTGGAAACTCGGCTATAGAAACACCGTCACCATCCATCGGAAGGATTCCTTATGTTCAAGAAAGGTAGCTGCGGCGCGTTTATCGCCGTCGCTTTTCTGCATTGCTTAGCCTTTGGCTTTTCCTTCGCCCAGGAGCCTTACTTCAAAGGCAAGACGATTAGAATCATCGCCGGGTTTCCCGGCGGCGGCGGTGTGGACGCCGAGTCTCGGATGCTCGCGCGCTTCTTACCGGCGCATATTCCGGGGAACCCGGCGATCATTGTGCAAAACATGCCCGGCGCCGGCGGCACCGTTGCGAGCAACTGGTTCGAACAATTCGCCAAGCCCGATGGTCTCACCCTTCATTACACCAGCACCACGAGCATCAACCAGCAAGCGATGGGGGTCAAAGAGGCCAAGCACGATCTCCGCCACTGGCCGGTGGTCGGCAGCGTTCGCCGCGGCACCTCGGTGGCGCTGATCCGGAAACCAAGTCTCAGTCGCCTTACCGGTTCAGGGGAACCGCTCAAAGTCGGCGTTCGGTCGGGAGACGAGAGTTGGAACGGAATCTTCCTCTGGGGAGCAGAGTTTCTCAAATGGAACGTGCGCTGGGTTCAGGGCTATCCCGGCGGTGGAGAAATCCAGCTCGCCTTCGAAAGAAACGAAACGGACATCTATCCGACCGCCACCCTGCCCGTGCTGCGCAAGTTCGTCGGCCAAGGATATCATCCGTTCGTGCAGCAAGGCATGTTGACCGGGGCAGGCTCGTTCCAGCGGCGATCAGAGTATCCGGAAGTTCCCGTGTTCGAGGACGTGGCGAAAGATCAACGGCTCAGCGGCGTGCCGTGGCAGGCCTATACGATTTGGGCGGGCTCGGACAGCGTCGGTAGGCCCCTGCACGCGGCGCCCAAAACGCCTGCGGAGATACTGCGCGCATTGCGAGACGCTTTCGCTCAGATGCGAGAAGGCGCGGAGTTCAAGGCCGAAGCGAAAAGAGTGAGCGGCGAGGATGTGCAGCTCCTCTTGGGCGACGAAGCGGAACAACTTCTCAAACAGATTTTGGTTGTCTCTCCCGCAATCCAGGATTTCACCAACGGCCTGATGAAGAAGTACTTGGGCCGGTAAAAGCGGTAAGCGTACGCGTCGTGTCGCGGCACAACGCTCTAGCGCACAGATTTTTGCACGAAGCTGAAATCGAAAACTTGGCTTGGCGAAACCTCTTTGGCTGCGCCGGGCAGGCTTTTCTGGGTGAATTCGATGGCGCCTTTCATCCAGCTCTCGTCGGTCGAGCCGTCGACGGACAGGCGGGTCAAATAGAGGTCGTACAGTTGCTCGATCAGCGCCGGATCTTTGATTCCCAAATACGGCGGCATCATTTTCAGCATCTCGGCGCGATTCTGCCGAGAGAATTGCAAAGCTTTGATCGTACCTTTCACGAAAGAGAGTACCTCGCCGGGATTGCTCCTGATCTTTTCGTCGGTAACGCCGATCCCTCCGTTAGGATACGTCGCCATGTAGTCGCCGGTGTAGGCGATGCGATTGAAGCCCTCGCGCAGCAGCATGAACGGCCGCGGCGGAGTCATTAGGGCGGCGGCAACGCGCCCGGCGCGCAGCGCGAGCGCCGACTCTTCCTGCCCACCGACGATGATCAATGTGACATCCTTATTCGGAACCAGACCGTTTTTTTGCAGGATCAACTGCGTCATCAGATCGTTGGACCCGCCGCGGGAAGAAATGCCGATGATTTTTCCCTTTAGTTCCTGGACCGACTTGATCGCCGGCTGGGACATCAGGTCGAACTGCGGCTTCGCCGAAGAAATAAACACGAGCTTGACGGGCAGCCCGCGCACTGCAGCCGCGATCGTCGATCCGGACGCCGAAGTATAATCGACCGAGCCGCCTAGGAGCGCCTGCATGCCGACCGCGCCGCGAATGAGGATCGTTTCGACGTCGAGCCCTTCCTCCCGCCAAAAGCCTTTGAGCTGAGCGACTTTGAACGGCAGCTCGGAGATGGAAATCGCGCTGGTGGAAAATCTAACTTTCTTCAATTGTGCCGGCGCGGCAGACACGCCGAAGAGCAAAATGAGAATCACGACAAAAAGGAAAGTCTTGCTTAGCATATCGACTCCTTTGAATGGCGAAGGAATGTTTACCACAGAGTGAGATCGCGGCAAACGGCCCCGAAGAAAGAAAAGGAGATTTCACCGCAGAGACACGGAGTTCGCAGAGTTCGGAGTAAATTACTAGTCAATGACTCTTACTCGGCGCCCTCAGCGCCTCTGTGGTGAAATTTCCTAGTCCGGCTTCCCCATCGGCTTGACGGGCCGTTCACGTGGCTGTTAGTGTTCGCTCCACTGAGCTGATTTCGAGAGGAGATGCTCATGGCTGACGCGCATATTCTAAGAATCGATTCGCTGCCGGTAGTCGATCGCGGCAATGGCATCCGAACGACTCCGCTGGTTACAAAAGAGCTCGGCGCCGAGCACATCACGACCGGAATCACTCGCTTTCCGGCCGGCGCCAAAGTGCCGATGCATTCTCATAACTGCGCCGAGCAGGTGACAATCCTCGAGGGGGAAGCCGAAGCTGAATTCGACGGCGAGCGCCATCGTCTGCACGCGTACGACACGACGCTCATCCCAGCGAACAAGCCGCACCGCTTTGTGAATGTCGGTACGACGCCGCTGGCGATTCTATGGATCTATACTTCTTCGGAAGTGACCCGAACATTTGCCGAAACCGGTGAGACCGTCGCTCACCTTTCCGAGCGCGATCTCGCGACTCCTCTGTCTCCTAAGGAAAGATAAAAATCCCGGGAGCGATTTTCGCTCCGCGCCCGCTGGTCAGTTTCGTTTCATCGCCTCTTGCACGTATCCCGACTTTTCCAGCCGGTCGATGAATGAACTGTCGACCAGCTCGGCGGCTTTGAGCTTGCCCATGCGCGGATTCATCCGCAGCAGCGCGTCGATCATGTTTTGCACGCCGGCCAAAGGTACGTTAGGGCTTTTGGTTTTGGCGTGCATTTCCAAGGTCGCATCGTACATGATCTGAACGCTTTGCGGCGTGCTCAGCTTCAAGCGCCGGGCGAGCACGTTCTTGACCACCTTCTCGTTGGCTGGATTCGGCAGGAAAGCGAGGCCGTCGATGGTGCCCTTGAGAAACGCTTCGATTTGCTGCGGACTCTCTTTGACGAAACGCCGCGAACCAACCAGCACCGTGTTGAGATAAGGAACATCGGCTTTGGTCAGATCGGCCATGACTGTGAGCCCTTTCTCTTTCGCCGCCTGCCCGAAACCCGGCTCTAACGGCGTCGCATCGATCCGGCCGCTGGCGAGCGCCGCTACGCGATCGGGCTGGGTTCCGACCTGCATGATGGCGATCTTATCTCGCACCGGGTCCAACCCGAGCGATTGCAGCGCAACTTCGGCCGCCAGGTGGCTGCCCGAGCCGAACGTGCTGATGGCAACACGCTTACCCTTGAGATCGGCGGGCTGGCGCACCTGAGGTAGAACCCAAAACTGATAAGGGAGAATATGAATCGTGCCGGCAAGAATGACGAGATCGGCTCCGCCCGACACGGCGCCCGCCGTCGGGCCCACACTGGTGGAAGCCAATTTAGCTTCGCCGGCGACCAGTGCCTGCGACGTCACCGAGCCGCTGCTTATGAAAACGGAAGAAACGTCGAGCCCATGTTTCTTATAAAAGCCTTGGTCCTCGCCGACCCACAAGCTCGCGTGCGTGGATATGAGTCCGGCGTATGCGACCAAAACTTTTCTTGAATCTTGCGCCCCCGCGTGAAAAGCGAGGGCGCCGACGAATAGGACAGCCAACAAAGCTCCGAGCATTTTCTTTTGCATCTGAGCTCCTCTTTGTCGATGGAAGTACTCGGCCTCGATACGCCCTCGCGTCTACCGTGATTACTCCCGACACATGCAGCAACGATCGTGATAGCCGCCGACGATCCATCACATGTCTCATCGAACCAATCCATAGAAGGTGCGCGGTACTAGCCCGCTGAAGAAACCGTCTTGCAGGCTGCTCAAAAAGATCCAGAGGCGAGGCGCGCGATAAATCGTCGAGCGGAGGCGTACATCGGCAGTACGTTGACGCGAGGCGATTGAGCGCAACGAAGCCTATGGGTCTTTTTCAGCAGCCTGTTAATCCCAAATTCCTTCCGGCAGCGGCAGTCCGGCAAGATCGTCGGCGGCGAGCCTGCCGTCGGGCTCGATGCCGAAGCGCTCGAGGACGGCGATCATCTGCCGCGCATGCTGCGCCGAGTGCCAGGTTGAGCGCTCCAAAAGCTGATGCATCGGCGGTGTGCCGTAGAATGTCTTGATCTTTTGCCGGCATGATTTGTCCGCGAGCCCGCCCCACCAGGTCTCGATGCGCGCGATAACGCCGTCGCCGTACGTCGCGATTTCCGCGCCGGTGACGCAGCTTCCCTCCGCGGGCGGCACGTTGGCATTGTTGGTCTGGTATTCGACATCATCGATGGCGGTTTCGAGAAACGCCTCGCCGATGCGGAAGATGTGATGGCTTAAAAGCCGGATCGAGCGGTCGCGATTTTCAATCGCGCGCTGCGCAAACTGGGGGTTAGGAATCTGCCGGACATAGCGCTGCGCGGCGCGCAGCACCGTGATCCATTTTGCAGACCAGCACCGCCGGAGGAAGCGGACTGTGTCCGCTCCCTTGCAAACCGACGAATTCGGCGACGTCCTCCATGTTCTGGCAGAAGATGAACTGGCCGTCCTTTGCCAGCACCGGCACGCTCTGTGCGCCGAGGCTGAGCAACTGTTCTCGTCCCCCGGAATCGTTCAGAACGTCGATCGTGTTGAAGTCCACGCCTTTTTTCGAAAGAAACTCTTTCGTTCTAAGGCAGCTGCTTCAACCGGGTTGGGTGAACAGAACGAACTTGTCGCCGGCGATCTCCATCGTCGCGCCCCCGCGATGACCCACTAAACTGCGCGGAACCTATCAACCGTCACGGAAGGTGTCAATCAAGATCATGCGATGGCACCCATCGCTTTTTCTCTTTCTCGCGCCTGTTGTCTCGCGCCTCACTCCTAATGCTATTTATCAAACGCGCCGCTTTTCTGGAGCTCGACCAGATACCGCCGGTCGATCATATCGGCCGGTTTGATCGCCTTGGCGCGCGGATCGACCGGCGCGATTTCATCGAGCGAAGCCTGAAGCGCCGCGTCGGCGATTTCGAGCCGGCGCTCCAGTGCGGGAATCTCCGATTGATACGCCGCGTCCAGAATCTTGGTGTCGTTGATGCGCAGATACTTGCCGAGCACCTTGTAGACAAACGGCTTGTCCGTGTGGAGAATTCTTGCCGACTCCGCCATGACGCGCATGAATCTGCCGATCACCGGGCCGCGCTTGTTGATCATGGAACGAAGAGTCACGAATTGCGTCGCGCCGTAGGGAATGCGCATCTCCGGCCCGTTGATTACATAACGAAAGCCGCGCGATACCGCCGCCGAGTCGCCAGGCGCAACCAGACCAGCGGCATCGACACTGCCGGCCACTAACGCCGCCAGCGTCTCCGGCCCGCCGCCGGTTTGGATCGTTTGAATATCCTTGCTGGCATCCATGCCCAATCGTTTGAGCGCCTGTATAGTAAAATAATGAGTATTGCCGCCAAAGCGGCCTACGGCGACCTTCTTGCCTTTGAGATCCTCGGGACGCTTGATGTCGGGCTTGCCGAGAATGCTGTGAGTCAAAATATTTTTTACGCCGCCGATAAAAACCAAATCGGTAAAGCCCTGAACATAAGCGCGCACATTGCCGACCGCGCCCGTAACGCCAATCTCGGCATCACCGTTCAATGTCGCGGCGGTGGCGACGGGTGACGACGGAATAAACACGAGACGAAAATCCAGATCGTACTTTTTGAAGAGCCCGGCTTCCTGAGCGATCCACGGCATCGACTGAGACATGACCTGCGCCGAGTGCAGGCCGATCAGGCGATCCGCCGCGAGCAAACCATTCGGAAAAGAAGAATCCATCCGATGAGCGCGGCCGCGGGAGCCAATTGGCGAAGCAAACTGCCTAGCTGAGTGCGCATAGCCCTCTCCTCTGCTGGTCTTGAGTCAACCGATCTCTTCGAACTTGAGCCGCTTGGCAATTTTTTCCGTCAGGTCTTTTTTCGACACCTTGCCGAACGGCGACAACGGAAACTCCTCCACGATCTCCAACCGCTCGGGCAGTTTGTGTTTGGCGATTTCCTGCGCCACCAAGAATGCGACAAGCTCCGGCAAGCTTAGCGATGCGCCGGCCCGCAGAATCACGTAGGCGCACATGCGCTCGCCGAGAACCGGATCCGGCATCGGCACGCAAGCGACGTTTTCGACCGCGGCATGGCCGAGAATCAGATTTTCGATTTCCTCGGCGCTGATCTTCTCGCCGCCGCGGTTGATCAAATCTTTCCTGCGTCCCTCGACCATGTAATTTCCCGACGGGTGCAGCCGCATCAAATCGCCCGTGCGATAGAAGCCGTCCGTGGTAAAGGCGCGCGCATTGTATTCGGGCGCGCCGAAATAGCCGCGCAGCGTGTACGGCCCGCGCGCCAGCAACTCGCCGACTTCGCCGGGCGCCACCTCGTTGTCGTCGTCGTCGACGAGCCGCGCTTCATCGTCAGGGCTGAGCGGCCTGCCGACGGTCTCCATCCGCACATCTTCCGGATCATCGAGGCGCACGAACATGAGCATGCCCTCCGCCATGCCGAAATTTTCCTGCACGGTCACGCTTGGAATCAATTCCTTGGTTCGCCGTCGGACCTCGGGCTGAAGCCGCTGACCGCCGCTCTGAATCACGCGCAGCGAGGAGAGATCGTATTTCGTGATCAGCGGATCGTTGATCCAGCGGATGAGCAGCGCCGGCACAACCGCCACGTGCGTGACCCGATGCCGCTCGATCAGGGCGAAAACATCCGCGCTCCGGGTCGAATTCGACAGCACGAATTTGCCGCCGTGCAAAAGATAGCCCTGCAAGCCCGGACAGGCGAGCGGCAGGTTGTGCGCCAGTGGCAAAACGTCGAGAAAAATTTCTTCGGCGCCCACGCCAGTCACCGCCGAGGCGATCTTGGAGTTGTAGAGATAGTCGTTGTGCGAACGCGGGATGAGCTTGGGAATGCCGGTCGTGCCGCCGGAAAGTTGAAATACCGCCGGATCCTCGGGATCGATGAGAATTTTTTGGAGGTCATTCACCGAGCGCCGGGCAGGCCGCTCGATCAAGTCGCCGAGCGAGAGAAAACCCGCCGGCGCGTCGCCCAAAATCACGCAGAAACGCACCGAGCGTTGGGCGGCGCGAATTCTTCTCACCGTCTCGCGATAGTCGAAATCCTTGGAGCGATCCAAGGTCACGCACGCCGCCGCTCCGGAAAGCTCGGCAAACTGGCTCATCTCGCGATGTCGATGGGACGGCAGCGCCAGGATCGGAATGCACGCGATCTTTTGCAGCGCGAAGTAGAGATAGACAAACTCGGCGACATTGGGGAGCTGCACGACGACGCGATCACCCGGCTCGAATCCTTCGTCGAGCAGATTCAGCGCCAAGCGGGTGGCGCGCTCGTCGAGTTGAGCGTAGGTGACGGCCCGCTCGCCGTCGATCAGCGCGACTCGCCCGGCATGGCGGCGGAATACCGGATCGAAACTGTCGCGCAGCGATCGATCCTCCCAGTAGCCCTTGGCGCGATAGCGCGCGGCAAACTCGGGAGGAAATCGTACCACGCCGTCTAACATGCCGAAACCTTCATCCAACTCGAAGATGGAGAATGGAGGATGGAAGATAGCAATCCTCGATCCTCGATCGTCAATCCTCGACTCACTCTTAAAATCACGTTGTGCTCGAAAACCCGCCGTCGACGATGATGATCTCACCAGTCACGAAACGGTTGTGCAAAATAAGGCTGAGCATGCTGTCGGCGACATCGTCCTCCGTGCAGCAGCGCTTGAGCGGCGTATACTTGGCGCGGCGCGCCATCAAGCCGTCATAGTTTCCCGCCAGCGTGCGTTTCATCCACTCGCCTTCGATCCAGCCGGGAGCGACGGCGTTGACGCGAATTTTCGGGCCGAGGGCGTTCGCCAGCGTCTTCGTCAGATTCGCAACCGCCGCCTTGCTGGCAGCGTACGGCAAAGGCTGCGCGCTCGGGCGCAGCCCGGCGATGCTGCACGTGTTGACGATGCAGCCGTTGGGCGATTTTCCGAGAAGCGGGACCGCCGCGCGCGTGACGAGAAAAACTCCGAGCACATTCACCGAGAAAACCCGGTTCCATGCTTCGACGGTCATCTCTTCGAAATTCGCCGGCGGCACATCGACCGTCGCGCCGGCGTTGTTGATCAGCGCGTCGAGCCGGCCGAATTCCTTCTCCACCGCCGCGAGCATCGCACGCACGCCGTCGTCGTCGCTCACGTCGCAGCGATAAAGAAACGCCCTCGCTCCCGCCGTCTCCACTTCGCGCGCAGTCATCTTCGCCGCGTCTTCGCTCCGGCTGTAGTTAACGACGACGTTATAGCCGTTCTTCGCGAGAGCGATCGCTGCGCTGCGACCGATGCCGGTGGATGCGCCGGTGACGAGGGCCGCGGGTTTGGGGTCGTTCATCGATGCAGCTCCGAGCGTGATTACGGCAGGTTTAGCAGCTTCGCCGCGTTACGGCGCTCGATTTTGGCGCGATCGCTTGATGAGAGGCCTACTTTATCGAGTTGGGGGATGGTGTAGCCGAGACCGATTTCAGGCGGCGAAATCGGGTAGTCGCCGCCGAGCACGATCCGATCGGCCGTCATGCAATCGAGCGCGCAGCGAATCGCGGAGGCGTCCGCGGTATGAGTGTCAACATAGAAGGCTTGGCAGTACTCCACGACGCGCCTCTGTAGATAGTCAGGTAGAGGCTTTTTCTCCTGCTCATAGACGCGCCGCTCGAAAAAAAACTGTTGATCGAATCGCCCCATCGTAAACGGCAAAAAGCCGCCGAGCTGGCAGAACACGAACTTCACTCCCCACCAGCGGTCGAAAACATTGGCGGTGATCATCTTGATCAGACAAAGCATATCGTCGAGCAGAAACCCGACGCCGCTGTTGAGATAGCGATTGTTGAGTCCGAGAGCTTGCTGCCATGCCGCCGGCACCTGGCCGGGGTGGACCCAAAGTGGCATGTTCCACGCCTTGGCGCGTTCGAAGATCGGCTCGTAAACCGGATCGTCGAGGGCACGACCGTCGAGATTGGTCGAGAGAGAGATGCCGAAAAGCCCGAGTTTCTCCACCGCGCGGTCGAGCTCTTTTAGCGCCCCTTCACCGCCCATGGGATCCACCGCCGCCGCGGGAATGAAACGATTGGGCGCGATGCGCGCCGCTTCGGCGATGTAGTCGTTGACCATCTTGACGACTTCATCCATCGGCAGCTTGCGCGCGCGCGCCGCCGGCACGAGCAGGTTGCCGTAGTTGATCACTTCCTTTTCGACGCCGAAGCGGTCCATCAAAACGAGATGCTTTTCCAGCGAGCTGAAGCCTTCGTCGGCGTAGAGGCTGCGCCCGAGATAGCTGCCGGCGGCAAATTCCCGCAGTGCATCGAGAATGGTCGGCGGCAAGCAGTGCGCGTGGCAATCGATCAAGTCCATCTTAGCTCCGGCTAACTTGTCTTGTCGGCGAAAAAACTAACACCGCGCCGTCCGATCTGTCAATCAAACCAGCACACCTGTTAACGCTCTGCGCTGAGTTTACAGTCGTCGTTCCGGCATGCTCTCGGCGGGAACCCCGGCGAGATCCGAATGCGTCTTCGCTGGACACTAGAAAAATCGGGAGAGAACCAGAACCAACACTGCCCCGGCGATCATTCCGGTCACCGCGCTTTTGGTTTTGTAGGCGATCAAAATGGTGAGCGCCAACGCGATCGAGCGCCGTGGCGCCGCGGTGGTATCGATGCTCGCGCCCGACATGAACAGCGTGACCGAGATGATGCTGCAGATGAAACCGTAAGAAAGATAACGGAGCCAGCGATTCCAAGCCTCGGGAAATTTTTCGCCGACGAAAAACATCTGCGGCGCAGCGCGCACGGCGAAAGCCAGCAGTCCAATGATAAAAATTATCTGGAGGCGCGTAATTTCCATTCTTCGAGTGCCCACCCCACCGTCGCAACCAGGATCGCCGTAACCAGCCAACCCCATCCCGGGCTCAGCGCCATGCCGGGGAGAGCCGCGATCAAGCTGCCGAGGCAAATCAGCGGCATCGCCCTGCCTTTCATCTCCACTACCAGCAAACCGGCGAAATAGCCGGGCAGAATGAATTTGAGCGCCTCATCGAAGCCCGGCGGAAAGCCGAAAGCAGCGAGAAACCCCGCCGCGGTACCGGCCACCCAGACCACAAAGCTGGTCAGCCCGACGCCGAGAAAAAACGCCAGATTACCCCGACCGTCCACGCTTTGCCGTTCTGTCTCGTTCGCACCAACGGCATTCTGCTCTTTCTGGAACCGCATGTAAGGCACGATGAAGCTGCTCGCGCTGACGACGTGCGCCGCGAGCAGCAAGTGCGGGCGTTTCGCGCCGCGAAAAAACGGCGCCAGCGCCGTGCTCATGGGGAGGAAGCGCAGGTTCATGAGGAAACCGGCAATCAGCACTTGCAGCGCGGACTTTCCTTCCGCCAACGGGGCAAGTACGGCAAATTGCGCCGGCCCCGAGTACACCCAGGCGGACATGAGAATCACTTCTTCGAGGGAGAGTCCGTGATCTTGCGCGGCGATGCCCCAGGCAAGCGAGGACGGAACAAAAGCGATCCAAATCGGAATCGCCGCCTTCATTCCCTGGCGGAATCGTGCGGAGAAAGCCATCCCCACCGATTAACGAAGCGGCAGAGAAAGATCAATGAACGCAGGATCTACCAGGACGTGATTTATGAGCTTGCGCAAGCCGACGGAGAATGGGAAGGCGTGCCTTGCCCTTTCGATCAAAACTTTCGGGCGCTTCCTGCCTTCGTGGTGAGTACCGTTCTAACTCTTGTAGCCCAGCTCTTTGGCTACTTCCCGGGCGATGCGCGCATCCGTGATTTCCTCGAAGGAAATTTTCTTGCCGGTGAATTGGCCGAGGAGCTGCAACGATTTCACGATCTGTTCCATCCCCTCCCGGCTCGGCACGCCGTTACCCGAGGCGCTGCGGGTATTGTCGGCGAACATTTCCTCGGCTACTTCGCGGTCGACTTTTATCGTGCGCATGATCAAATCGATCGCTTTTTCTTTCGATTGCAGCAAGCTTCTCTTGGCGGTTTGCAGCGAGCGAATCACGCGCTTCAACTCGCTCGTGCGATTCTGTATGGCGGCATTGGAAGCAGTAAGACCGCCGAGCGGCATCTGTACGTGCTGATCGATTTCGAGGAGCGGGCGAAATCCCTTTTTCTTGGCATGATAGTTCAACGGCGAATTCAACTGGGCGGCTTCGATGGTGCCGTTTTCCAATCCGCTCATGAGCTGCGGCGCGCCCAGAGCGACAATGGTGAAGTCTTTGTAATTTTCGCCGACAGCTTCCAGAGCGATACGCAAAGCGACGTCCGACGTGCCACCCAGCCCGGTAAGACCGATGCGCTTGCCACGCAGTTCTTTCAGCGATTTGAACTCCGGCCGCGCCAGAACCGTATAGATCAGGGACTCCGAAGCGAACCACACGGCTTTGGAAGGCAACCCCCTCAGCGTTGCCGCCACCGAGTTGGGCCCGACGCCGGCGACGTAGTGAATATCGCCGCTCGCCAATGCCGAATTGGCCGCCTGCGAGCGCATCTGAATAGTCTCGACGTCAAGGCCGTTCTGTTCGAAGATCTTCCATTGCTGCGCGGCAAACAGGGCCAGGCAGCAGATGGAAATGTTGGGATAAGAAATGCGAATCTTGGTTTTGGCTTCCTGGGCGGATACGAACTTTGCGGAAGCGACAGAGATAAAAAATACAATCGTGATCGCTGCAACGATGAACGTCGCGCATCGAATATTCTTCGCCATGACGGCCTCCAAATCTCCCGAGTATTTCGACGGGCACCCACCGTGTGTCGGTTACTATTCCCTCTCTACTACCGTCACCCTTCCTTCTTCCGCGAGCGGCCGAGAGGGTAATATAAGTCCAGGTCAGCCATTTAGAGTAGCTCGGCTCGCTTGGCGCAATTCTTTCGTCGCTGCGGTATCCAGCTCGAATCTCCGCCCGCTTTGGCGGATCGCAACGCCGTAATCACGTCGCGCCGCCTCCGACGACACGTAGCCGGAGCGCACATCCGCGAGCACGCGTTCAGGGTCACGCTCCAAAGGCGATCCAAAACCGCCGCCGCCACCGACCTCGACGAGAAAGCCGTCTTCGACCTCGAGCGCTACATGGCCGATAGTTTTCCCGGTTGGAAGTCTCTGCACCGATCCATCCTTGCGCACGATGCTGAAGCGGTTGGCGAGCGCATCCTTCCCGCCATGCAGTCCCCAGGGCGCGCACAGGGTCCGCTCCATTGCGGATTGCACGCTGCCCGGCGCGCGCATGCGCACTTCCTGGGCCACGCCGAGACCACCGCGAAATTTTCCCGCGCCGCCGGAATCTTGGCGCAATTTTCGATAGGCGATGAACACCGGGCCTTTGCCTTCCCCCGCTTCCACCGGAGTATTGTGCGTGTCGCCGTCGTTGATGCAGAACGTGGCGTTCTGGCCATCGCGATCGTGCAGCGCGCCCCAACCACCGCCCGATAACGTCTGAGGAAAATGAAATGTCCTACCGGTCCTGGGATCCAAGCCGAAAGTGCGCGGAGCGGCAAGATCAGCATGGTGGCCAGCCAAAACATTCTCCGGGCAGGCCGATGCGAGAGCTTTGAAAATCGTGTCCGCCACTGTCATCGGCACAGTCATCCACGTGCGCACCGGCGCCGGTTTGGTCGCGCTCACGACCCGGCCCGGCGGCAGGACCACTTTCAACGGCCGAAACGAACCTTCGTTGATCGGCAAGAATAGCGGCGTCGTCAAAAACTTGAACGCGACCTCGGATGCCGACCGCCCCGCCGTAGAACCGGAATTGTAAGGACCCGCCACTTGCGGGCTCACACCGCTCAAATCCACCGTCATCTCGCCGCCGCTGACCTCGACTCTCACTTTGATTGGAATGTTCTTGCCGAGATTGACACCGTCATCGTCCATGAACGACTCGGCTTCATAGACGCCGTCGGGAATTTTTTCCACCGCGGCGCGCGCGAGCTTCTCGCTTTGCGCGAAGATCAGCCGCACGCTCTCTTTAAAAGTCGTCGAACCATAGCGCTGCAGCAGCTGTGTCAGGCGCCGCTCTCCTGTCCGGATCGCCGCGAGCTGGGCGCGAAAATCGCCCATGGCGAATTCCGGCAAGCGGCAATTGCTGCGAATGATCGCGGTAAGCTCGGCGTCCTGTTTGCCGTCCTTGAAGATCTTCACGAACGGCATCTGCAGACCTTCGGAAAAAATATCCCGAGTCACTGCGCCGAGCACGCCGCCGACGTCCTGCCAGTGCCCCATGGACGAGGCGAAGGCGACCAATTCGCCATCATGGTAAATCGGCAGGGTGAAAATCATGTGGTTCAGGTGGCTGCCCATGACCTGGGGATCGTTGGTGAGGAGAATGTCGCCGGGAAAGATGTTTTCCTTGCCCCAATGCTCGAGCTTGGCCTTGATCGCGTCGGAAAGACCTCGAATGAACATCGGCAAACCAAGGCCGATGGAGATCGTGTTGCCGTCGGCGTCGAACAAGCCGACGGTGAAATCCTCCGCCTCGTAGATGATCATGTTGTAGGCGGTGCGCATGAGATTGGTCTTCATCTCGTCGGTGATCGCCACGACGGTGCTGCGAATCACCTCCGCTGTGAAAGCATCCACGGTGGCTTCGCCCCGCTCGGCATTGCAAATTTCAGACTTCATCTTCACGGCTCACCGTTCTTGGAAACGGCTTGAACGATTTGAACTTTTTGAACAGCTTGAACCTTTTAACCCTTCGCGTGGATTCCCTCGCCGGTCAGATAGTCGTACAGATTGGCGACGTTCAGCTGCATCACCCGCGGCGACATACCGTCCTGGCCGACGTCCATCGGGTACCGATCGGTCAAAGCCGTAAGATTCGCGACGCACTCTTCTTTATTCATCCCGCGCTCGATGCCGCCGCGCACATAGTCGACCCACTCGCGAACGAACGAGCCTTGTTCGTCCAAGTAGCGCTTGTCGCACACCGGCCCGTGGCCCGGAACAAACGTGTCCTCGCGAAGAGCGCGCAAGGATTCGAGCGCCTTCAACCAATGATCCGGATTGGCCTCTTGGAGCCAAGTCTGCACTTTGCAAAAAATATTGTCGCTGGTAAAAACCACGCCTTCTTCTTCGACAATGACGGCGGCCTGATAGGGCGTATGCCCAGGCATGTGGATCATGCGAAACGTGTGGTTGCCGACGTGCAAGGTCATCTCGCTGTCAAAAGTGATCACCGGCACGTTGGCTTTGTAGTTTTCCAGCAGAGCCGGCTCATCGGGACCAAACGAACCGACCCGCGCGCAGTGTGCGGCCAGATCAGTGCCGAGGATTCGCGTTCTGACACCCTGCTGCGCCACGACGGGCACGTCGAAAAACGCATTGCCGGTCCAGTGATCGCCGTGAGGCTCGGTGTTGATGATGTAGCGCAACCGCCCGCGCCGCTCGATCTCCCCTTTCAAGCGCATGGCGTCGCTCGGCTTGTGCGGCGTATCGATAAGTACAATTCCGTCCGACGTCGCCACGATGCCGTGGTTGGCGCCCTTCAGCTCGGTCTCGACGAAGACATTGGCTGTGAGCTGCTTCATGCGTCACCTTATTTGAGAACTGTAAGTCTTTTCACCACGAAGCGCACGAAGGCCACGAAGGATTCAGCACATACATTTTTTAGCTTCGTGCTCTTCGTGTGCTCCTTCGAAAATAACAGATAGAGAAAGATTTCTCACTTCGTTCGAAATGACGGATGCGGCGTGCGCCTAATTGTCATTTCGAGCGGATGCGAGAAATCGTTCCCGATGCTTTTTCCTTATCTGTGCGTGAGCGTAAGCTCATGAATCACTTCGTGGTGAAATGTGACTTACCTTCACTGCGCTCGACTTCGCCGCAGCTCCGCCGTCGCATCCACATCCAACTCGAAACGTCGCCCCTGCTGCCGAATCACCACGCCATAATCGCGCCGCGCCGCTTCCAGCGACACGTAACCCGCGCGCACGTCGGCGAGCACGCGCTCGGCGGCGCGCTCGAGCGGATTCCAAAACCCGCCGCCGCCTGCCGTTTCGATCAAGAATGCGTCGCCAGCGTCGATCTCCGTCGGTTTGATTTTGCCTGAGGGAAATTTTTCCACCTCGCCATCTTTGCGCCGGATGGTGATGCGATTCGCCAGAGCGTCCTTGCCTCCGTGCAACCCCCATGGCGCGCAGATCGTGCGCTCCACGTGGGCATGGATCGTCGCCGTCCGGCGCATGCGCACTTCGTTGGCCACGCCCAGGCCGCCGCGAAATTTTCCCGCGCCGCCGGAATCCTGGCGCAGAGTTCGCCGCTCGACGATGATCGGGCTCTTCGCTTCCGTCGCTTCCACCGGCGAGTTGTGCGTGTCGCCGTCGTTCAAACAAACCGTTGCGCTCATGCCGTCTTCATCGTGTTTCGCGCCCCAACCCCCGCCCGGATGGCCGATATGCGACCAGAAAAACCGGCCCGTCTGCGCATCGAAACCGTGCGGATTGACCGTGCACAGGTCGGCATAATGACCGGCGATCGTTCGGTCCGGACAGGCCGGGGCCAGCGCCCTGAAAAATCGTATCGCATACGGTCATCGGCACGGTCATCCAGACGCGCACCGGCGCCGGCTTGACCGCGCTCACGACACGGCCCGGCGGAAGAATGATGTTGAGGGGCCGAAACGAACCGTCGTTGATCGGCAATAACAGCGGCGCGGTGATGCACTTGAAGACCAGCTCCGCAGCCGAGCGCCCCGCGGTAATCCCGGAATTGTAAAATCCGGCGACCTGCGGGCTCACGCCCGAGAGATCGATCGTCATCTTGTCGCCGGCGACTTCGACCCGAACTTTGATCGGGATGTGCTTGCCGAGATTGACGCCGTCGTCGTCCATGAACGACTCGGCCTCGTAAACGCCGTCAGGAATCTTCTCTACCGCCGCGCGCGCGAATCTTTCGCTCTGCTCGTACACCAGCCGGATACTTTGCTTGAACGCCTCGTTGCCGTAGCGTTGAGCAAATGCAGCAAGCGCCGCTCGCCGGTCCGAATCGAGGCCAGCTGCGCGCGCATATCGCCCATCGCTCGCTCCGGCACGCGCACGTTGGCGCTTAATGATCGCCGTAAGCTCCGGGATTTTCTTTGCCGGCCCGGAAAGATTTTTACGAACGGCAGCTGCAGGCCTTCGGAAAAAATATCGCGGGTGACGCCGCCAAGCTGTCCGCCTACGTCCTGCCAGTGCGCCATGGAAGAGGAAAACGCCACCAGCTCGCCGTCGTTGAAAATCGGCAGGGTAAAGATCATGTGATTCAAATGGCTGCCCATGGTGTAGCTGTCGTTGGTCAGCAGGATGTCGCCGGGCTCGATGTTTTCCTTGCCCCAAAACGCGATCTTCGCCTTGATCGCATCCGACAGGCCGCGGATGAACATCGGCAACCCCAAGCCGATCGAGATCGTATTGCCGTCGGCGTCGAAAAGACCGACGGTGAAATCTTCCGCCTCGTAGATAATCGTATGATACGCCGTGCGCATGAGGTTGGTCTTCATCTCGCCGGTGATTGCCACAATCGCGCTGCGAATCACCTCCGCGGTAAAGGCATCCACTTTTTCCTCGCTGCGCTCGGAATTGCCAATTTCAGATCTCATATCTCACAGCTAAACGGCTTGAACGATTTGAACCTTTTGAACGGCTTGAACGCGCGCAATTACTGCGCGCTTCCGAGTTGCATCATCAAATGGCCGAACTCATTGACCGTCACGGTGTCTCCGGGCTCGACCACGGTCGTCGAGGCGACTTCTTCGATGATCGCCGGGCCGGCGATGACATTGCCCTGCAAGCAGCTTGGCGCGGTCGTATACCGGCGCTTCGAGCGCTCCGGCGCCTTCGAAAAGCACTGTGCGAACGCCGCGCCGCGCGCTTGCCGGCGGTGTCTTCTCGCCCTGGGCGATTTGCGCGAACTGCGGTTTTCCCAACCGTCCGATCGCGGAGACGCGCAGGCTCACGATGTCGGCGGACTCCTCCGGCGCGCTGTGGCTGTAGCGCAGATCGTGAGCCTCGTCGAACAGCCGCTTGATCTCGGCCCGCGCCGACTCATCGCCGGCATTGGCCGGCATGCGCACCGCCACCGCGTGCTCCTGGCCGACGTAGCGCATATCCGCGGCGCGCTCGAAAACGATTCGGTCCGGCGGAATGCCGGATGCCTCCAATGCCTGCCGGCCTTCATCCTCGAGTTTTTTGAATTGATCCTCCAACTGGAACATTTCCAGATCGTCCATGCGCTCGAAAAGCGTTTGCACGTAGTCGCGGCGCAGATCGGCCATAAGCATGCCGAGCGCGGAAAAATGGCCGGGCGCGTTGGGAATGATAATCTTCGAAATCGACAATTCCTTGGCCACCGAGGCGGCGTGCAGCGGTCCGCCGCCGCCATAGGCGACCAACGTAAAATCGCGCGGATCGAGGCCGCGCTCGAGGGTCACATGACGCACCGCGTTGGCCATCGCCGCGGTGGCGACTTGCAGCATGCCGGCGGCCG
This sequence comes from uncultured delta proteobacterium, assembly GCA_963745035.1. GTDB lineage: Bacteria > Desulfobacterota > Binatia > UBA9968 > UBA9968 > DP-20. Next base: position 313,322 of record CAVUVW010000017.1, read on the forward strand.
CCCGTTCTAGATTCACGGCCAGCGGCTGCGCTAGTTTCTCGCTTAAAGCTTTCTCCGCGGCGCGGCGATCGAGACGCATTTCGCCGCCGAGAAAACTCTCGGGCGAAAGCCGCCCGAGAATAACATTGGCGTCCGTCACCGTCGGCTCCGTGCCGCCGCGTCCATAGCTCGCCGGTCCCGGCTCCGCGCCGGCGCTGCGCGGGCCGACGTGTAAACCGCCGCCTTCGTCGAGCCATGCGATGCTGCCGCCGCCGGTGCCGACTTCGACGATGTCGAGCACGGGAATTCGAATGGCGAGTCCCTCGTTGTAGCCGCCGATGAAATAGTCGGGCGAGAGGCTTGGCTCGCCGCGCCGGATCACACTAGCCTTGGCGGTCGTGCCGCCCATGTCGAAAGCGATGGCGGCGTCGACGTCGAGCATTTCGCAGAGCGCCATGGTGCCGACCACGCCGCCCGCCGGTCCGGACTCCATCATCTGAATGCATTGACGCCGCGCCATCTCCACGTCGGACAAGCCGCCGTTGGACTGCATGATCATCAAATTGCCGGCGAAGCGGTGATCGCGCAGGCGGCGCTCGAGATCGCCGAGGTATTGGCTCACCTTCGGCCCGACGTAGGCGTTGGCGGCGACGGTCGAAGTCCGCTCGTACTCGCGGTACTCGCGCGACAGCTCATGGGAGGCGCTGAGAAACAGCTTGGGCTCGGTCTCCCGCAGGATCTCGCACATGCGGATCTCATGCTCGGGCGCGCGATAGGAATGCAGAAACAGCACCGCCACCGCTTCGAAGCCCTCTTCCTTTATGATGCGCGCCACTTCGCGGGCTTCCTCTTCATCAAAAGGCGTGCGCACCGATCCATCGGCGAGCATGCGCTCGGTGACTTCGAAGATGTTCTCCCGCGGCACGAGCGGCCGGTGCTTGCGAAAGCGCGGATTGAAAGACTCCGGCCGATTGATCCGGCCGATCTCGTAGACATCGCGAAATCCTTTGGTCGTGATCAGCGCCGTTTTGGCTCCTTGACGCTCGATGATCGAGTTGATGACCACCGTCGAGCCGTGAATCAAACTGGAAACTTCGCCGAAGCGGACCGCTGGCTTTCGTGAGACCTTCCAAGACGCCGCGCGCCAGCTCCGCCGGCGTCGACAACGCTTTGGCCAACGCCAACGAGCCGTTGGCTTCGTCAAAAACCACCACGTCGGTAAATGTTCCGCCGATGTCGACTGCTACCCGCAATTATCTTCTCTCCGCTCAGAATGTCAAATTACAGAGTTCAAATGTTCAAGTGTTGGAGCGCTCGAAACATTGATCCGAAACCGTATGAACATCTGACGACTTGAAATCTGACACATCGCGATGTCCATCTCATCCGCATCTGTGGTTGGCGAGATATTCGCTAAGCCACTTGTTCCAGGCCTCGTCGATCCTGCGAATCGCGCTCAATTGCGGATCTTCGGTCCGTTCTGTTTCGACGATCGTCGCCACGCGCAAATCGACCCCGGCAAGATGCGGATCGGCGCAGAAATGATCGCGTACCATCACCGTGCCGCTGCTCTCCAATTGCCACAGCGCGCGATCCGCCGCCGTACGGTCGATGCTGGATTTTTCCAGGGATGCGTACAGCTCCGTCATAAAACGAGCTTTGGCATTGCGGCTGCGCAATAGCGTGGTGACCGCATCGCGAGCGGCCTTGTCGATTGAAGAGCTTCCGGATTCCGAGGTGTGACCCATTTCAGTCCGCGCGTGCGAGCGCACTGCACTGAACTCTTAATGAACCCTCCGGACCTTGTCAAACAATCATCGGAGCCGCTGGCAGTCTTTCGCAAGCAGACCTTCATTCTCACGCGATGAATCGAAAGTTGAATTTACTGGTTCCGTGTGCAAGGCTTTGCTCCTCATGGCCGATCGGACCGCGAATCTACTGCGCGAACTTCCGTCCATCGATTACTTTGCTCAAGCACGCTCGCTGCGAGTCGCTTCTTAGCCGCTACAATCGGGAATATGTCACACAAAACTGCCGCGCGGTCATCGATCAATTGCGGACGGAAATCAGAGAAGGAGGCGACGGCGCTACCGATATTAACGAGAAAGCTATTCTCGATCGAATTGAGAATCGCGTTTTCATGGACAGCCGGCCGGGCCATGTGCGGGTCGTCAACGCCACCGGCACGATTCTTCACACCAACTTGGGCCGCGCTCTGCTTTCCCGCCCGGCGATCGACGCCATGGTCGAAGTCGCCGATCATCCGATCAATTTGGAGTTCGATCTCGTCGCCGGCAGACGCGGCAAGCGCGAGCAGACGCTCGAAGCGCTGCTCGTCGATCTCACCGGCGCGGAAGCCGCCACGGTCGTGAACAACAATGCCGCCGCGGTTCTGCTCGGTCTGAACACGCTCGCGGAGGGCAAAGAAGTGATCGTCTCGCGCGGCGAGCTGATCGAAATCGGCGGCGCTTTTCGCATTCCGGAGATCATGGCCAAGAGCGGCGCCATTCTGCGCGAAGTCGGCGCCACCAATCGCACCCATCCCGCCGATTACGAGAACGCCATCAACGACAAGACCGCGCTCTTACTCAAAGTCCATACGAGCAATTACAAAGTTGTCGGCTTTACCGCCGAAGTGACCCTCGAGCAGTTGGTCGCGATCGGCAAGAAACACAGGCTGCCGGTAATGGAAGACCTGGGCAGCGGCGCGCTCATCGATCTCAGCCGCTACGGCTTGCCGAAAGAGCCGATCGTCGCGGAGAGAATCCAAACCGGTGCTGACGTGGTGACCTTCAGCGGCGACAAAATTCTCGGCGGCCCGCAAGCGGGATTGATGGTCGGCAAAAAAGACTTGATCGGCAGGATCAACCGCAACCACCTGCAGCGGGCGCTGCGCTGCGGTAAACTGACGCTCGCCGCGCTCGAAGCCACCTTGCGCCGCTACCGCCAATCGCCAAACATCGTCGAAGAGATTCCAACTTTGCGCGCCTTCACCCGGCCGATGGATGAGATCCGCGCGCTGGGCGAAACTGTCGTGGCAAAGTTATCCGCCGTGCTGGGGAGTGAATTTCACCTTCGGTTGCAGGAGTCCACCGCGCAAATCGGCAGCGGCGCGCTGCCGACAGAAGAACTGCCCACAGTCGTTGTCGGCATCGAGCACTCCAAGCTCGGCGCCAACGCCATCGCGCGAAAATTTCGCGCGGCCCATCCGCCGATCATCGGCCGCATCAAAGACGATCGCTTTCTCCTCGACTTGAGAACGATCTTCGACGCCAACGATCTCGTTCCAAAATTCGAGAGATCCAAGCTCCAATGACGGACGTAAGCTTTCCAATCCAAAATCCGAAAATCGAAAATCCAAAATTGAATCATGCCTTACATCATCGGCACCGCCGGCCACATCGATCACGGCAAGACCAGCTTGATTAAGGCGCTCACCGGTTTCGACACGGATCGCCTGAAAGAAGAAAAAGAACGCGGCATATCCATCGACCTGGGCTTCGCCCATCTCGATTTGGCCGACGGAACCTCCGCGGGCATCGTCGATGTGCCCGGACATGAGCGCTTCATCAAGAACATGCTCGCCGGAGCCCATGGCATCGATCTCGTGCTTTTTACGGTCGCCGCCGATGACGGCGTCATGCCGCAGACCGAAGAACACCTGGACATCGTCCACTTGCTCGGCGTCAAGATGGCGATTTTCGTCATCACCAAGGCAGATCTCGTGCCGCCCGCGCGCGTCGCCGAAGTCGGAGAAGAAATCGATATTTTGACTCTTGGGACGGTGCTGGAGAATTCCCCGAAGATCGCGGTCTCTTCGACCACCGGCCAGGGCATCGCCGAGCTCAAAGAGCGCATCGCTGAAATTCTGCAGAGCCGAAACAAGAAAGCGCCGAGCGGCTATTTTCGATTGCCGGTGGACCGCGCCTTTGTTTTGCAGGGACACGGCGTGGTCGTCACCGGCACGGGGCTGAGCGGGGAAATCAAAGTCGGCGAGCAAGTGCGCTGTTTGCCCGGCGATCACATTTTCCGGGTGCGCAGCCTGCAAGTGCACGGCAAATCGGTGGAGAGCGCCGGCTGGGGGCAGAGAGTCGCGATGAATCTCACCGGACCCGACCGCGCCGAGATCGAACGCGGCCACGTGATCTGCCACGAGAAAATATCGCTCGTCACCGACCGCTTCGATGCTCATCTCGAAGTGCGCCCGGGCGCGCGCAAAGGACTCAAAAACCACCAGCGCGTGCGTGTTCACTTGGGCGCCGCCGAGCGGCTTGGCAAGATCGTCATCCTTGGCGCCAGCGAAAAGATCGAGCCGAAACAGTCGGCCTTTTGCCAGATCATGATCGCCGAACCGCTGCTGGCCTTGCGCGGCGATCATTTCATCCTGCGCGACGAGACCGCGCGTCGCACCCTGGCGGGTGGAGTCATCATCAACCCTTGGGCGCAACGCCACAAGCGCGGTGAAACGCGACTGCAGGATCGACTGGATGCGCTCTTGAAGGGCGACACCGCGGCGCTCACCGAAGCCTACATCGAAAGCAGCGCGGCCTTCGCTCTGCAGATCGAGGCGATCTATCAATTTCTCAACGTGCGCGAGGACCAGATCCGCGACGCCATCGAGCAGATGAAAAATCTGCGCCTCCTGAGCGCGGAGGGCGAGAGACTCTATACCACGCAAGAGAAATGGCAACGTGTCAAAGAACAACTGCTCGAGCTGCTCAAAGCTTTCCATGCGGCTCACCCGCTGGTTCCCGGCATGGACATGGAAGAGCTTGCGCGGCAAGCTCGTCTACGCGCTGTCACCGAAGATTTTTCGCGTCGTCACCGACGCGCTGATCAGCGAGAAGCTGATCGCACGGGAAGAAAATCTTTTACGGCTTGCCAGCCATCGCGTTCAGCTCGGGGGTCAAGAGAAAAGCCTGATGGACAAGATCAAGAAACTTTTAGGCGAGCAGCCGTTGGCGCCGCCCGATTTGAAGGAGATCGAGAAGCAGGCGGCAGTACCGCGCAACCGGCTCAACGAAGTGATGCGTCTTTTGGAGCGCGAAGGCGCCGTCGTGCGTATTACGACGGACATGTACTTTCTCGCGAGCAGCATCGAACAGCTACGGCAAACGTTGCGCACGTACTTGACCGAAAAAGGCGAAATGACCGCCGCCTCCTTCCGCGATCTGATCGGCTCCAGCCGGAAATACACCATTCCGCTTTTAGAGTTCTTCGACCGCGACGGTCTGACCATCCGCATCGGCGACATTCGCCGCCTGAAGTCTGCGCGCCGTCCAGTGATAAAGTACGCCCATCGTGAGGTAGCCCTGGTCGGTATCTTTGGGGACGTCACCCCCGAATGTTTTAATCGGGGGTCCAGTCCGAATTTGATCTGGATTCCCGCTAAAAACATGCGGGAATGACGGAGTCCGGACGCAGCAAGCTGAGGAGTCAAACCGCCCGCATTGAAAACCGCTGCTTATAGATTTACAGTTGGCGAGTCATGCTTTTGAAAACGAGAAAAGCCGTGCGGCTGACGCAAGAGGTCAAGGCCGCGGGTTGAGCCGCCAAGCTCGGCCCAGCCGACCTCGTGCAAGTTTTGCACGGCCTGCCCAAGTTTAACCATCCCGACATGCTGGTCGGCACCGAAACCGCCGACGATGCCGGGGTGTATCGACTGCGCCCCGACCTCGCCATCGTCAACACCGTGGATTTTTTCACGCCCATCGTCGACGACCCCTACATTTTTGGTCAGATCTCGGCGGCCAATTCGTTGAGCGACGTCTACGCGATGGGGGGCGAGCCCAAAACCTGCATGAACATCGTCTGCTTTCCCAAAGGCAAGATGGACATCGAAATTCTCGGTGAGATCTTGAAAGGCGGCGCCGAGAAGGTCAAAGAAAGCGGCGCGGTGGTGATCGGCGGTCACAGCATCATCGATGAAGAAATCAAGTTCGGCATGGCCGTGACCGGCGTGATTCATCCTGACAAGATCTTCCGCAATGTCGGCGTTCAGGAAGGCGATGTACTGATCCTGACTAAACCGCTGGGCACCGGAATCATTACGACCGCGCTCAAAAAGGGCAAAGCTTCGGAAGAAAGTGTCGCGGAAGCCGTCAAATCGATGACGACTCTCAACGCCGCCGCGTCCGCCGTAGCGCGCAAGCATCCCGTACATGCCTGCTCCGATGTCACTGGTTTTGGCATTCTCGGTCACTCTCTGGAAATGGCGAGCGGCAGCGGCGTGACCTTGGTCATCGAATCGGCCAAGCTGCCGCTGCTCCGCGGCGCGCCGCGCCTGGCCGAAAAGGGCTACGTCACCGGCGGTTGCAAACGGAATCAGGATTATTTGTCGGACAAGATGGTCATCGACAAAGGGCTGCGAGAAGGACTCGTTCAAGTGGCGCTCGATCCGCAAACCTCGGGCGGCTTGTTGATCGCCGTCGCCAAACGCCACGCCGCCAAGCTGCTCGACGATCTGCGCGGCGCCGGCGTCGCTCACGCCGCCGAAGTCGGCTACGCCACCGCGCTGCAAAAACCCTGGGTTCGCCTTGCCTAAGGGCCACCTTCCCATTCAATTTCTCCGTCGCGCTCTCGATCGCTTCCGACACTCTCAATCTGAAACCCGCAGGAATTTGGCTTATTCTTTGCTAAAGTATTTTCAACATGCCGGCACCGGACTCGCTGCAAAGCCTCGCGCGCCTTTACAATCTGCAAACAGCCTACTTTGACGGACTCGGACACCTGCGCAAAGCGCCGCCGGAAGCGATTCTGAGAGTTCTCAAGTCGCTCGGCGCCGAGCTGGAGTCTTTGGCGGATGTCACCGCCGCGCTGCGCGCGCGCCGCCAAGCGCTTTGGCAGCGGGTCATCGAGCCGATCACGGTCGCATGGCAAGACAGGCCGTTCCAGATAAAGCTGCGGCTGCCGGTCCGCTGGGCGGAAGCACCGGTCGCCGGCGAAATCCGCCTCGAAAACGGCGCCGCCATCGATTGCGTGTGGAAAGAGATCAAGACCGCTTTGCCGATCATCCGCGACGTCGAAAGCGCGCGCTATACAGTCCGCAGCCTGGTTTTAGCGGCGCCGCCGCCGCTCGGCTATCACGAGCTTCATCTTCGAGTCGGCGATCTCGATCTCCGATCGCAGGTTCTTTCCGCGCCCTATCGGGCCTACGCTCCGCGTGAGTCGGCGAAGCGCTGGGGCGTTTTCTGCCCGCTCTACGCGCTTCATTCCGCACGCAGTTGGGGCGCGGGAGATTTTTCCGACTTGGCCGAGCTTGCGCGGCAGAGCGGCGCGCTGGGCGCTCAGGCGGTGGCCACCCTGCCGATGCTTGCCGGTTTTTTTGACGAGCCGTTCAATCCGAGTCCCTACGCGCCGGTGAGCCGGCTTTTCTGGAATGAATTTTATCTCGACGTCGCGAGCATTCCCGAGTTCGCCGAATGCGCGGCGGCGCGCGCGCTCGCCGGCTCGGAGGAATTTCGCGGCGAGCTTGATCGCGCGCGCGCCCAGCCCCTGATCGATTACCGCCGAATCACTGCGCTCAAGCGCAAAGTTACCGAGCCAATGCTCGCCTATCTTTGTTCATCGTCTTCCGCGCGCCGGGAGAGCTTCGAAAAGTTCGTCGCTGCCCGGCCCGCTCTTCAGGATTACGCCGCCTTTCGCGCCAAAACCGAGCGCGAGCGGAAAATTTGGTCCCACTGGTCCGAGCCGGAGCGCGGTGGAGCTTTGAGGCCGGACGGCTACGACGATGCCGCGCGGCGCTATCATCTGTACGTTCAGTGGCTTTGCGACGAGCAGATGGGTCGGCTAGGCAACGAGACCAAAGCGAACAGCGCCGCGCTCTACCTCGACTTTCCGCTCGGCGTCAATCGCGACGGCTACGATGTTTGGCGCCATCGAGATTTATTCGCGTTGGAAGCGTCCGGAGGCGCGCCCCCCGACGGGCTTTTCGTCAAAGGTCAAAACTGGGGATTTCCGCCGCAACATCCGGGCACTGTCCGGCGCCAGGGTTACCGCTATTACCGGGAGTGCCTGCGTCACCACATGGCTCACGCCTCGATGCTGCGGATCGACCACGTGATGGGCTTGCATCGCGTTTTTTGGGTGCCCGACGGCTTCAGCGCCGCCGAAGGTCTTTACGTCCACCATCGCGCCGAAGAGCACTACGCGGTCTTGAGCTTGGAATCTCATCGTTGCCGGGTGCAAATCGTCGGTGAGAATCTCGGCACGGTGCCGGACTATGTGAATCACGCTCTGGCGAGCCATGGAATCCTCGGCATGCACGTAGGTCAATTCGGTGTGAGCGCCGAGCCCGAGCACGTGCTCGATCCTGCGCCACCGAATACCGTGGCGAGCCTCAACACCCATGACACGCCGACGTTCATGAGCTTTTGGACCGGCGCCGATATCGACGATCGACTCGATCTCGGCTCGATCGGTTCAGAGCAGGCGGCGCAGGAACGCGGCTACCGCGCGGCCCAACGCGACGCGCTCATCGGCCATTTTGGCGTCGCCGCCGCGTCCGCCGATGATGCCGCCGCCGCGGTTCTCCGGGCGTGGCTACAGTTTCTTGCAGATTGCCCCGTAGAATTTTTGCTCATCAATCTGGAAGATCTCTGGCTCGAAACCGCTGCCGCAAAATGTCCCCGGCACCTGGCAGGAGCGCCCCAACTGGCAGCGCAAAGCCCGCTTCAGCCTCGAAGAGCTCCGCGCCCTGCCCGAGTTCGCCGACCTGCTGAGAAGAATCGGCGACATCCGCCGCGCGATCGGGTAAAATCGCGGCAACGCAGTCGTTTCCGCAAACGCTCTGCGCGCTTGGCGCACGGATGCTGCGCGCCGATGGTGCGAACCCCACGATTCGAGTTTAGGCGCAATGAAGATCGCCATGATCGCCTCAGAGGCCACTCCCTTCGCCAAGACCGGCGGCTTGGCCGACGTGATCGGAACTTTGAGCGCCGCCTTGGCGCGGCTCGGCCACGAGCTCTACATCATCACACCGGCCTATCGCTCGACCTTGCAAGGTAACTTTGCGCTGCGGGAAAGCGCTATCGACAATTCGCTGCCGCGCGCCGGCGGGCAAGAAGCGACGATTCTCGAAAGCTCGCGCGGCAACGCTGTCGACGCATACCTGATTCGCGCCGACGGCTATTTCGATCGCGACTTTCTCTACGGCACGCCGGCCGGAGACTATCCGGACAACGCCGAACGATTTATTTTTTTTAGCCGCGCCGCCCTCGAGATCCTGCGCCGCCGGCCGGTCGACGTCGTGCATTGTCATGATTGGCAGGCCGCGTTGGCGGCGGTTTTCTTGAGAGCCGAGCCGGCGCGCTACCCCGAAATCGCTGCTGCGTCAATCGTGTTTACGATTCACAATATCGGCTTTCAGGGCGTCTTTCCCTCCTCCGTCTGGCCGCTGCTCGATCTCGACCCGAGCTATTTCACGCCGCCGTTTCTCGAATATTATGGCAACGTCAATTTTCTCAAAGGCGGCCTGATCTTTGCCGACAAGATCACCACCGTGAGCCCCTCGTACGCGCAAGAAATCCTGACCGCCGAACAAGGCTTCGGCCTCGAAGGGGTTTTGCGCGAGCGCGCCGCCGATCTGGTCGGTATTCTCAACGGCGTCGACTATCACTACTGGAACCCGTGGACCGATCCGTTTCTGCCATGCCATTACGGCGAAAACAGCTTGGCGGTAAAGCGCGACTGCAAGGCGTCGCTGCAGCGCGCCGTCGGCCTGCCGGAGCTGAGCAGAGTGCCGCTGATCGCGATGATTTCCCGTTTGACCCCGCAGAAGGGCTTCGACCTCGTCGAAGCGATCTTCGGCTCTTTGATGGAGCGCGATTTGCAAATTGTCCTGCTTGGCAGCGGCGAGCCGCGCTTCGAGAATTTTTTCCGCGCCGCCGCGGCGCGCTTCCCCGACCGCGTCGCCGTGGAGATCGGCTTCAACGAGTCGTTGGCACATCGGATCGAGGCGGGGGCGGATCTGTTTTTGATGCCTTCGCTTTACGAGCCGTGCGGCCTCAATCAGATGTTCAGCCTGAAATATGGCACGATTCCCATTGTGCGCGCCATCGGCGGCTTGAAAGATACGGTGGAGGATTACGATGCCGCGGCCGGGACCGGCACCGGGTTTGTGTTCGAACCCTATGACAGCCGCGCTTTGCTCGCCGCCATCGATCGCGCTCTCGCGGCTTTCGCCGAAGAGCAGGCCTGGACCGCGCTCCGGCGCCGCGCCATGGCGATGGATTTTTCCTGGGAGCGCTCCGCCAAGGTCTACGCCAACTTGTATCGGCAACTTTCACTTCAAGGAGAGATCAAAAGAGGCCCATGATGTATGTCCTCGGCGTCGTACTTGCGGGCGGTCGAGGCGAGCGCCTCTATCCCCTGACCGAGCACCGGGCCAAACCCGCGGTGCCGTTCGGCGGCAGGTATCGCATCATCGATTTCGTGCTGTCGAACTTTGTCAATTCCGGCATCCTGTCGATCTATGTTTTGACCCAATTCAGAGCCCAGTCGCTGCTCGAGCACCTGGACCGGGGCTGGCGCACGACCGATTTCCTCGGCGAGCACTTCGTCACGCCCGTGCCGGCGCAGATGCGCTCCGGGACGGAATGGTATCAGGGCACCGCCGACTCGGTGTACCAGAACTCTTATCTGCTCCAGCGCCACAGTCCGAAGCTCGTCGCCGTGTTTGGCGCCGATCATATCTATCGCATGAACGTGCGCCAGATGATCGACGAGCACCAGAAAAAATCGGCCGCTGTGACGGTCGCGGCGCTGCCGGTCAAGATCGAAGAAGCCTCGCAGTTCGGTGTGATGTCGGTGGACGCCGATTGGCGCATCATCGGCTTCGACGAAAAGCCCAAGCACGCCAAATCGATTCCCGGCGAGCCCAATCTATGCGCTGGTGTCGATGGGCAATTATCTGTTCAACAACGAGGTTCTGATCGACGCCCTCGACGCCGACGCGGTCAATGACGCGAGCACCCATGATTTCGGCCGCGATATCCTGCCGACGTTGATCGCCAGCCACGCCGTCTATGCGTACGATTTTCGCAAGAACCACGTGCCGATTCCGTCCAAAGGCGAAGAGCCGAGCTATTGGCGCGATCTCGGAACCCTGGACGCCTACTACGCTGCGAGCATGGATCTCTGCTCCATCGATCCGTCGTTCAATCTGTACAATCGCAGCTGGCCAATCCGCACGGTGGGCTACGCCGATCCGCCGGCTAAATTCGTTTTTGACTGGAACGATCGCCAGGGCATGGCCGTCAACTCGGTGGTCGCCGAAGGCACGATCATCAGCGGCAGCCACGTGAACAACTGCGTGGTCGGACGCAACGTGCGCGTGCACAGCTTCAGCCGGATTGAAAACTCCGTCGTCATGGATTGGGTGGAGATCGGCCGCAACTGCCGCATCCGCAACGCCATCATCGACAAAGCCAACGTCATTCCGTCGGGGACCGAGATCGGCTACAACGCCGCCAAGGATCGCGAGCGCTACACGGTCTCGCCCAACGGCGTGATCGTATTGCCGCGCGGCCCGCGCAAGACGACTTGGGTCATGACCAATCCGTGAGTAGTGAGCAGTGAAGAGTTAGGAGAAAATCGGGGATGACGCACGCCTCACGCCTCATTTCTCAGTCCTCACTCGATTCATAGCATGAATCGCTACATTTGCATTCACGGCCATTTCTACCAGCCGCCGCGGGAGAATCCCTGGCTCGAAGCCATCGAGCTGCAAGATTCCGCGGCGCCGTATCATGACTGGAACGAGCGCATCACCCGAGAGTCCTACGCGCCCAATGCGGTCGCGCGGATTCTCGACGAGCGGGGATCCATCGTCAAGCTCGTCAACAACTACGCCCGGATGAGCTTCAACTTCGGACCCACTCTGCTGAGCTGGCTCGAAACCAAGGCACCGGAAGTCTACGGCGCGATCCTTGAAGGCGACCGCCGGAGCCTGGAGAATTTTTCCGGCCACGGCTCCGCTTTGGCGCAGGTTTACAATCATGTGATCATGCCGCTCGCCAACCACCGTGACCGGGTTACTCAGATACGTTGGGGCCTGCGCGACTTCGAATATCGCTTCCAGCGCGTCGCCGAGGGAATGTGGCTGCCGGAGACCGCCGTGGATGTGGAATCGCTGGAGCTGCTCGCCCAGTTCGGCATGCGCTTCGTCATCCTGGCGCCGCACCAAGCCGGACGGCTGCGGCGCATCGGCGAAAGCGCCTGGCGCGACGCCGCAAGCGCCCTCGATGCGACGATGCCCTACCGCCAGCCTCTGCCGTCGGGCCGTTCGATCGCGATATTTTTCTATGACGGCGCGATTTCCCGCGCGGTCGCCTTCGAGGGCCTGCTGTCGAGCGGCGAGCGCTTGATCACGCGCTTGACCGGCGCGTTTTCGGCCGCGAGCGACCGGCCGCAGCTCGCGCATATCGCCACCGACGGCGAATCCTACGGCCATCATCATCGCTTCGGCGACATGGCGCTCGCCTACGCCCTCGAGCAAATCGAAGCGCGCGGCCTGGCGCGCCTGACCAATTACGGCGAGTACCTGGCGCAACATCCGCCGACCCATGAAGTCGAGATCATCGAGAAAAGCTCCTGGAGCTGCGCCCACGGCATCGAGCGGTGGTGGAGCAATTGCGGCTGCAACTCCGGCGCCCATCCCGCCTGGAGCCAGCAGTGGCGCACGCCGCTGCGCGATGCGCTCGACTGGCTGCGCGACCAGGTCGCGCCGGCGTGGGAGCGCAAGGCGCGCGAGCTTTTGCGCGACCCATGGGCGGCGCGCGACGATTACATCGACGTCGTGCTCGATCGTTCGGAAACAAATATCGAGGGCTTCTTCGCGCGCCACGCGGCGCACGCGCTGAGCGCCGAGGAAACCGCCACTGCGCTCGAGCTGCTCGAGCTCCAGCGCAACGCCATGCTCATGTACACGAGCTGCGGCTGGTTTTTCGACGACCTGGCCGGCATCGAGACCGTTCAAGTCCTGCAATACGCCGGGCGGGCGGCGCAGCTCGCGCAGGATCTCCTGGGCGACTCGCTGGAGACAAGCTTCGCCCGCCGTTTGGCGGCGGCGCGGAGCAACGTGCCGGAAGAAGGCGACGGCGCGCGCGTCTACGACCGGCGCGTGCGCACCGCCAAGGTCGATTGGCCCAAGCTCGCCGCCGACTACGCCTTACGCAATTTGCTCGACGATTTCCCCGAGCGCAAGGCCATCTACTGCTACGACGTCACCCTGGAAGACCATGAAGTATTCCAAGCCGGCCGCGCCAAGCTCGGTGTCGGCCGGATCGAGCTGCGTTCCCGCATCACCCTGCGCTCGGAGCGCCTGACCTTCGCCGCGATTCATCTGGGCGATCACAACATGAGCGCCGGCGTGGCGCAGCGGATGAACGATCAGGCGTATAAGAAAGTCGTCGCCGCCATCGCCGAGCCCTTCGCCCGCGCTGATTTAACCGCGGCGCTGCGCGAGATCGAGCGGCGTCTGGGCGGCGCCCACTATTCCCTGCACTCGCTGTTTCGCGACGAGCAGAGAGAAGTGTTGAGAAAGATTTTGGCGACCAACCTCCAGGAAGCCGAGTCGCTGTATCGGCAAATCTACGAGCCGCGCGCGCCGCTGATGCGCCTGATCACCGATCTCGGCGTTCCGCTGCCGAAGGGCTTTTCCGCCGCCGCCGATTTCGTCTTGAACCACCAGCTACGCGCGGCACTGGAACAAACACCGATCGAGTTGCATCGCGTTGTGGAGCTTTTGCAGTCAGCCCGCCTCGAAGGCGTGACCTTGGATACAGCGAGCTTGGAATTTCCCTACCGCCGATCCCTCGAGCGCGCCGCCGAAGCCTTTGCAAGCGAACCGTCGCTCGCCTCACTGGAAAAGGTCGCCGAGGCTGCCGGCGCGCTTACCCACCTGCCGTTCCACGTCGATCTCTGGAAGGTGCAGAATCTCTTTTATCGGCTTTTGCAAGACCGCTATCCACAGCAGAAGAGCTTGCGCGCAACCGACGAGAGCGCGCGCCGTTGGGTAGAGCGCTTTGAAGACCTCTGCCGCCTACTGCGCGTCAACGTGCCTTAAGAGCCGAGGATTTCCCGTATGCCGTTTAAGGCTTGGAAGTTAGAATCGGTTCGAGACAGCCGGTATCGAGCGGCTTTTCGAGAAAATGATCGAACGCGGCGCTGCGCGGATCATCGCTATCCAAATAACCGCTCAAGCCGATGAACCTCGCTCCATTGACGCTATCGAGCTCCTTGAGGCGCTGTAGCAGCTCGTAGCCGTTGATATCGGGCAGCCGGATGTCGAGAAAAAAGACGTCAGGACGAAAATCCTGCGCCATCGCGAGCGCCGACGCGCCGTCGTGCGCCGCGCGCACTTCATAGCCGCGCTTCTCCAGAAAGGCGCTCAAAAATTTGCAGGCGTTGTAACTGTCGTCGACCAGAAGCACTTTGATTTTGCCGCCGTTTGCCTTCACGGCGGTCCGGCCATTGTCGGCGTGCAGGGCCACGCACTGAACCAGGTTCCGCCGATCGATCGGCTTGGTCAAGTAATCGTCGCATCCGGCCTGAAGGCATTTCTCGCGGTCGCCCACCATCGCACCCGCGGTCAGGGCGATGATCGGCAGTTGTAAACCCTTGGCGCGCAGGATTCGCGCGACCTCGTAGCCGTCCATTCCAGGCATGTGAATATCGAGAATCATCGCGTGGAACGGATCGGACGCACTGGCCGCCTCAATCGCCTCGATGGCGCTTTCGCCGTCGGCCGCGGTCTCCGGGCGCCCGCCGGCTTCGCATATATACCGGCTCACCAGATAGCAGATCTCCTCGCGATCATCGACGACCAGCACACGCCGATCGTCCAGGCTCCCCTCGCCCGGCTGCGCCGCGCGCGCCTCGGGCAGATTTCTCTTTTTCCGCGGCAATGCCTCCACCGTCCCGATCGGCACGGCCACTCGAAAGACGCTTCCCTTGCCGAGCTCGCTTTCAAAAGATATCTCGCCGCCCAGCATCTCCACGAGCCTCTTGGTAATGGTCAAGCCCAAGCCGGTGCCGCCATACTCGCGGGTGCTGGTCGTGTCCGCCTGGGTGAAGGGTTGAAACAGAATCTGCTGGTGCTCCGGCGCGATGCCGATGCCGGTGTCGACCACCTCGATGCGCAGGAGATCACCGCTTATTTTAACCACCATTTCGACCCGACCGCGCTCGGTGAATTTTATCGCGTTGCTCACGAGATTGATGAGGATTTGCCGCAGCCGTGTGCGATCGGTCTGGATACGCTCCGGCAGCGCGCTCTCGTAGCGCAAACTCAAGGACAGTTTCTTCTGCGCCGCGCGCATGTCCATCAACGCTTGAATCTCAGCGAGCAGCGCATGGACGGACACGTCTTCGATGTTGAGGACCAGCTTGCCGGCTTCGATCTTGGATAGATCGAGAATGTCGTTGACGATCTCGATCAAATAATCGCCGCTTTCCTTGATGGTCTTCAGGCACTCGATATCCTCGGGATCTTTTAGCTTGTCGAGCAAGATGTCGGCGTAGCCCATGATGCCGGTGAGCGGGCTGCGGATCTCATGGCTCATGTTGGCGAGGAATTCATCCTTGCGCTGGCCCAGTTCTTTCAACGCCTGCTGCGACTCGTAGATGTCGGTAATGTCCGGCGAGCTGCCGATGTACCCGGTCAGGTTGCCGCCGCGCTCGAAAATCGGCGCGCCGCGGGCTTCCAGCCATCGCCACTCCCCATCGCGGCGCCGCACCCGCACCCGTTCATGAAACGGCTGGCGTTCTCGCAAAGCGGCCATAAACGCTTCGTCGTACCGGTCCCGGTCCTCGAGATGAACAATTTGGCGCCAGTCGAAACTTGGAACGTCTTCGATGCCAATCCCCAAAAACTCGAGATAAGCGCGATTGATGAACTTCAGACTGCCTGCCGCGTCGGTCAGCCAGATTATGTTCGGCGAGCTGTCGGCCATACTACGAAAACGCTGCTCGCTCTGCCGCAAAGCGTCCTCGGCCTGTTTCCGGCTGGTGATGTCTGTGACCAGCACAACCAGACCGACGACATTACCGCGCGCATCGCGGTGAGGAGTATAAAGCGCATGGATCCAGCGCGTGCCGCCCGCCCTGTATTTGACTTCCGCCTCATACTCGACCGTCTCACCGGAAAGACCAGCCTCGATATGCGGCCCTACGGTTTTCCAGGCCTCCTCTCCCAAGACTTCCCGCACGGGCTTGCCGACAATTTCTTCCTGCGGAAGGCCAAACCAGACCGTATAGCCCCGGTTGCAGCTCCGGTAGCGTGATCGCTGCCGATGTATGAAATCAGCGCAGGAACAGTGCTGTTGAGCATCTCCAAATGTTCCTCGCTCTTTCGCAATTTTTCTTCGGCCAGTTTTCGGTCGGTGATGTCGCGGGCGATTTTGATACACCAATAATCCGGCGCTTGCGTGTCAACGATCGGAGAAACAGTCAATGAGATGTCCAGCAATGTCCCGTCTTTCCGGCGTCGCACGGTCTCGTAGTGCTCGATACGCTCGCCACGCCGGATACGTTCGAGGATGCCCGGCTCCTCGTCGAGCCGGTCGGCCGGGATGAGAATGCTCAGCGGCTGCCCGATCGCCTCTTCGGCGGTGTAGCCGAAGAGGCGCTCCGCGGCCCGGTTCCAACTTATGATCACGCCGTTAAGGTCCTTGCTGATGATCGCGTCGTCGGAGGAATCGACGATCGCCGCCAGCCTGGCGCGCTCTTGCTCGGAACGCTTGCGCTCGGTGATATCGCGAGTGAAGCAGCGGGTGTGGATGAACTTGCCGTCCTCGAAAAACGCGCTGGAATTGACGAGCACATGACGAATCGAGCCATCTTTGCAGCGCATGCGCGTCTCGCAATCGATCACCCTCTCCCCGACTCAGGCGGGTAAGCATGTCCTCGATCAGCGCAGCATCAACGTGGAACTCAGCAATGGAATGGCCGATGTATTCTTCTGGCCTGTATCCGAGCAGATCCAATTCGGTCTGGTTCGCCCACAAAATAGTGCCAGCCGAACTGACGCGGTGAAGGCCGACGCTGGCGTTCTCGACGAAATCGCGCAGTTCGACCTCGCTCGAGCGGATCTTCTCTGTGGCTTCCTTGCGAACCCGGGCTATCGCGAGATGCGCGCCGACGTGGGCCACCAACTCGCGGGCGCTGAACGGTTTAACCAGGTAATCATCCGCACCGGCCTCCAGGCCCTCGATGCGGCTCTCCTCCCCGGCCCTGGCCGAGAGCAGGATGATCGGGATCTCGCGCAGTTGCGGATCGGCGCGCAGCTCGATCAGTAAGCCAAAGCCGTCCAGCCTGGGCATCATGATGTCGCTGAGCACCGAGATCCGGCGGCTTGGCGCGGGCTGCCTCCAGAGCGGCCTGCCCGTCGCCGACGGCCTGCACGTCGAAATGCCGGCCCAGCAAACGGCTGACGTACGCGCGCATGTCGCCGTTATCATCAGCCCAGAGAATGCGCGCACGGCGGCCGTGGGGCTGAACTGCGATGGACAGGCGATCGGAAGCTGCTAATCCGGAGGAGAACGTCTCCTCGCTTGCTTCCTCCCGGTGATCGTCCGGAAGCCACCGAAGGGCCTCCTCCACAAATGCCGACGAATCGATCCCGGCCGCCGCCGGCTCCGAAGGGCTGCCGATGCGCTGTGGATCGAGATGCGCGGTCCCCAAGCGGGATCGTGACGGTAAACCTGCTCCCCTCACCCAACGCACTGTCCACCTGCACCGTCCCACCGTGCAGTTTTACGAGCTCGTGCACGAGCGCCAAGCCGATGCCCGTCCCTTCGTGGGTTCGCGCCGCGGCTGTGCTCGACGCGATGAAAGCGCTCGAACATCTGCGGCAATTCCTCGACCGGAATGCCGACGCCGGTGTCGCGCACGGTCAGAGTGACGCATCCCGGAGTGGCGAGTGATGAGGGGTGTGTGGCGCGAGGCTCTTCCTTCCTTTCACTCGACACTCGACACTCATCACTTCTTCCCAGACTTACTTCGATTTCGCCGTCCAGTGTGAACTTGAACGCGTTGCTCGAAAGGTTGAGGACGATCTTCTCCCACATATCCCGATCGACGTATACCGGCTCGCCGAGCGGCGGGCAGTCCACCACCAAGCGCAAGCCGCGCCTTTTCGCAAGCAGAGCGAAAATTGCTCGCAAGTTCCGCCGTGAAGGTGCCCAGACTCGGTTGGCTGGTACGAAGCCTGAAGGCGCCCGGCCTCGATGCGGGAGAAATCGAGCATGGTGTTGACAAGCTTGAGGAGCCGCAGGGCGTTTCGGTGGGAGACGCGCAATTGATCGGCTGCAGCAGAGGGGGGGACGCCGCAGGCGTCGGCCAGCGCATCCTCCAGCGGCCCGAGCATCAGAGTTAACGGTGTGCGGAACTCGTGGCTGACGTTGGCGAAGAACTTGGTCTTGAGGCGGTCCAATTCCTGTAAGGCGCTCATTGAGAACCCGCAATTCCTGGGCCTGCCGGGTTACCTGCTCTTCGGCCAACTTCTGTTCGGTGACGTCGGTGTTCGTGCCGAACCACTGGACGAAGTTGCCTTGCTCGTCGCGGATCGGCATGGCGCGGGAGAGGAACTAGCGGTACTGGCCGTCCTTGCCGCGCAGCGGAAACGTGTCTTCCCACGGCTCGCCGGTTTGGCCCGCACGCTGGACGCGCGCGACCACGCGCTCGACGTGATCAGGATGCTGCACCTTCGTCCAGTCCCATCCCTTCATTTCCTCGAACGATAAGCCCGGTGTAGTCGAGCCAGCGCTGGTTGTACCACGTGACGTTGCCCAGTAAGTCGCACGTCCAGGCGAGTTGGGACATGTTGTCGGCGAGCATGCGGAAGCGCTCTTCGCTCTCGCGCAGCGCCGCTTCGGCGGGTTCTTTGTCAGATGAAACCGTCGTCATATTCGAATTGAGTGCAGTTCAGGAAAGTCCCGCCGCGTCGATCATGATAAGCGAAATGCCTTTGGCAGTGACCTCCACCCTACGATTCTATTATAGATCGGGCGCGCTTCAAGCTGGGTCGAAAATTTATTTCTTCAAGGCTGCCCCGTCGTCCTCTCCCTATCCGCTTGTTCTTCCCATTTCCTTGTCTGCTCTACCGCGCATACTCCAGCCACTGCCATTTAAAAGCTTTGGCCAGAGCCTCAAGCTGCTCGGCAGTCGGCGGTTTGACCAGATAAGAGTTCGCCCCAGCGAGTAACACCGGCTCAAGTCGCTCGCTTCGTTGGAAGACGTGAGCACGATAACGATCAGCGATTCGAATTGCTTTTGGCGGCGAATCCAGGCAAGCAGCTCGTGGCCGTAAATAAATGGCAGTTTGAGATCGAGAAAAACCACCGCCGGGATCGGATAGCTGTCGCGGTCCGCGAATTTGCCGGCGCCCGAGAGATAATCGATCGCCTCCTGGCCCGTCTCCACGACGATCACGGGATTGGCGATGCGTGCGCCCTGGAGCGCGCGCTGCATCAAGAACACGTCGTCTTTGTTGTCCTCGACTAACAGTACCGTTCGACTATTCGTCATGGCTCTCACCGTTAAGAATCAGCCAGAAGCGGCTCCCTTTGCCTAGCTGGGATTCCACTCCCGCTTCTCCGTTCATGCGCTGCACGGCTTTGCGCACTATCGCAAGACCTATTCCCGTGCCGCTATACTTCTCGTCGGGAAAAACCCGCCCGAAGATTTGGAAGATACGCTCATGATGCGCCGCAGCGATGCCGATACCGTTGTCCTCGAACCAGACGCGAACTTTGCCGTCCAGCCGTTCGCTGCGAATGAGGATCACCGGCGCAACCCCTTCCTGGACAAATTTGACCGCGTTGCTCAGTAGGTTGGTTATGCATTGAATCAGATAGGCCTCATGACCCAGCACTCGCTCCAGCGGTTTCTGGACGACAATGCGCGCTTGCGGCTCCTGAAACTCTGGATTGGTGGACAAAATATCTTCGATGAGCCTTTCCAAATCTGTGGGGCTCAATTGGATCTGCTCTTTCGCCACTCTGCTGTAAGTGAGCACGTCCTTGATCAGAGAATCCAGGCGATGCGCGGATCGCGCAATCCGATCGAGCCAATGCATCGCTTCGCCATCGAGGCGTCCGTGATAATCGGTCAAGAGAGCTTTCGCATAGCCTTCCATCGCTCGCAGCGGCGCCCGCATGTCGTGTGAAACGCTATACGAGAATGCTTCCAGCTCGCCTATGGTTTCCTCCAGCTTGACGGTTCGCTCGTGCACCTGTCGCTCCAGCTCCGCCTGAAACGCCTTGCGCTCGCTGATGTCGATGGTCGTGCCGCTCAAACGAGTCGCTTCGCCGTTTTCGAATACGACTTGGCCGCGCGCCTCGATCCAGCGCTCGACGCCATCTTCGATGCCGATCACGCGAAAATCGGCCTGATACTGGCCGCCGCCGCTCGGGTCGAGGGCAGCCTTCAGCGCCGTTCTCAATTTCACGCGATCTTCGGGATGCAATCCCTGCCGGAAAATCTCGGCGGTAATTTGCCTTCCCGACGAAATGCCCCAGTGTGCCCGCTCCCTCCCGTCCCAGATAATCTCGTTGGTCCGCAGATACCACTCGTGGACCCCAATGTTGCCGGATCTCAGCGCCAGTTGCAGTCGGGCGGTAATCCGCTCCTTTTCATCCGATTGCTCTTTGAGCAAACGATTAGCCGCTACAAAAGCTTCGCGCACAGCCTCCACTTCCGAGATGCGGCTCGATGAAACATCCACCGCCGGGTTTTTGCCAGACCCCAGTTCTCGAGCCATCATCGCCAGAGAGCCGATCGATGCCGCGGTGCGGCTGCTCAACACCCACGCGATCAAAAGACTCAGAGCTAACAAACCGCCGCCAAAAAAGATCAAGTAAAGCATTGAGCGCCGTAAGGTCGTGTCGACAACGTCGGCCGGAATCCCCAACGCTACCGACCAGCCGCTGAACGAGGAGCGGCTATAGGGCGTGTACACCTCCCACCCTTCCACGGTGGTCCCTTGGAACCAGCCCTCGGATGACCGATCCAGAGCGGCGCGCAGGCTTTCCGATGCGAGCCGGCCGACGTTGCGCTCCGGTTCTATCGTTCGCGAGACAAATTTTCGGTTGCCGTCGAGAACCACGGCGATCCAGTTCGGCGGCAGTCTCTGGGGCGATAGCAACTCATCGATGGTTCGTGGATCGATCACTGCGGTTAGCACATACTTAACGACCCCATTTCTGATCACCGGCGCGCGTATGCGGAAATCGTACTTCTGTGTAAGTTCGCCGAAGATGAGATCACCGACCGTCGGGCGTTGTGTCTTTAACACCTGATCAAAGCTCGGTTTTTCCGCGATGGCGCCAAGCGGAGTGCCGGGACGCCGGAGCAAATTGATGACTTGCTGGCCGGAGGGCAGAGCCAAGTTCATCGTCAGCCATCCCGGCTGGGTTTTGAGGACCCGTGCGGCTTCGTCGTGAAAACCGGGCAGATCTCCGCTGTCGAGATAGCGTGAACTGGCCAGGGCTTGGAGGGTGCTCATGGAGCTTCTTACCTCGGCATCGACTGCGGTCAACAGAGCGCGCGTGCGTTCGGTCGCGCCGCGCTGGAAAACGGCGCGTTCGTTGCGCGCGGAGAGAACCACCATGACGACGGCGAAGGCGAGTAGCGGCACGAACGCCACCACGACGAGGAGGACCAGATGCGAGCGAAGAGAATCCGGACGCAATCTGCGACGAAACTTATTCACTATCGCACGCATCTGGTAATCGCCTGAAATCCGATGAGTTACTAATCGCGGGCCACGATCGGGATCGCTGTCATGACATCAGGTCTCGTCGAAGTGATTGTATTCGAGCCAGTACCATTTGAAGGACCTGGCGAGATCCTCAAGCTGCTCCGGGGTCGGCGGTTTGACCAAGTAGGAGTTGGCGCCCAGGGCGTAGCAGCGGCTGAGATCGCTGGGTTCGTTGGAAGACGTAAGCACGATTACGACCAGGGAATCCAGTTCTTTCCGGCGCCGAATCCATGCCAGGACGTCGTGCCCCGATACGTACGGCAATTTTAGATCGAGAAACACCACCGCCGGCATCGGATAGCTGTTCCGGTCGGCAAATTTGCCCGTGCCACTCAAATAGTCCAGCACTTCTTGGCCGTCCTCCACGACATAGAGCTCGTTCACCACGTGAGCGGCCTTGAGCGCTCGCTTCATCAAGAACACATCGTCTTCGTTATCCTCGACCAGGAGTAACGCGCGATTCGTCGTTGTCATGTTTCTCCTCGTTCAGTAACGACCAGAAACGACTCCCTTGGTTTGCCTCCGACTCGACCTCCACCTCGCCGCTCATGCGCTGCGCGGCTTTCCGGACAACCGCCAAACCTATTCCTGTTCCGCCGTATTTTTTCTCCGGGTGGACTTGGCCAAATATCTGAAAAACGCGCTCGTGATGCACCGGCTCGATGCCGATGCCGTTGTCCTCGACGAGGCGCTCGGGCCGCCCTGAGACTGTGGTGATCTCAAGATCGAAAAGCTCCTCGAAGGCGAGTTTTTTGAGCGCGCCGACGTCGCTCGTCGTTTGACTGCCGGTCTGCGCCGTGACGTTTTCCACGAAGAGTGAGAGGAGCGCCGCCGTAATGGCGACGCCCGTATGTCGCCACACATTCTGCCGCGTCGTCCCGAGTTTCTGTTTTGCTGATGATTTTGGTGTGGCAGGACTCATGGGATACCTCGAGCCGCCGATGCAAACAAATACATTCCAATACCCACGACAGAAGATTGTGTCAATTCAGAAACTTGTCCGGGTAAAAAAATCGCGTGCTTGGAATCAGGCGGGCATCAACATGTCGCGTATTCAGGACATAGCTAAAAGGGATCTGCCATTTCATGCATCAAAGTCATGAGCAGATCGCCCGGAACTAAAGCTGGCGCGAGCGGATGCGTGAGGATTGCGGTGGCTCCCGTTAAGGCCGAGCATGGGCAAATCAGAAGCGTTCTGTCACGGGATGAACAAGGACAAAAAATGCGCCCAGTCGTTTCCGTGTTCTCAGCGAAAGACCACGGAACCCGAAAAAACTGTGAGTTGACGTTGGAGGGAACGTTTAAAACCAGGAATCGTGCTTACTGGCAAGCAGCGCGCTGATTCAGGCGGATTTTTTGAAATCCGCCACGCGGATCTCGTGCTTTTTCAGCAGGTCGTAGAAATCGGCCCGGTATTTTCCGGCGATCTCGGCGGCGCGGGTGGCTTTGCCATCGCACATTTGCAGCAGCCGGATAAGATAGGCTTTTTCGAACTCCGCCCGCGCCTCTTTGAGAGTCTTGAACGAGCCCGGGGTGGTGGGCAGGAGCTGGGTCTGAATCGCCTCATCCGTCGACGCCACGCCGTTGCTACTTCTCGTTTGCAGAACCAGATCGTCGGTGATGACGTCTTTCTGCGTCATTGTAACGGCGTATTCGAGCGCGTTTTCCAGCTCGCGCACGTTTCCCGGCCAATCATGCTGCATGAGCTTGTGCATCGCTTTGGGCGAGAGTCCCTTGATCGGTTTTTTCATCTGCTGGGAGATTTTCTTGAGGAGATGGTCTACCAGATAAGGAATATCTTCGGGACGATCTTTGAGCGGCGGCAGAATAATCGGGATGACATGAATGCGATAAAACAGATCCTCGCGAAAGTTGCTCTTTTTGACTTCTTCGATCAAATCTTTCTTGGTCGCCACGACTACTCTTACGTCCACTGATACCGGCTTCTCGCTCCCCACCGGATAAAATTGCCGCTCTTCCAGCGCGCGCAGCAATTTTACCTGGATGGACAACGGCATATCGCCGATCTCGTCCAGGAAGAGGGTGCCCTCGTGTGCCTGCGTAAACAGACCCTTGGTGCTGCGCACCGCTCCGGTGAACGCACCCTTTTCATGGCCGAATAGCTCGCTTTCCAGCAAAGTCTCCGGAATCGCGGCGCAATTGATCGCGATGAAAGGCTTGTCCTTGCGGTCGCTTGCCAGATGGATCGCCTTGGCGATGAGTTCCTTGCCGGTGCCGCTTTCGCCGTGGATGTAAACCGTGGAATCGGACTTGGCAATGCGGCTGACGGCTTCGAGCAGGCCTTGCATCTTATCGCTCTTGGCGACGATGTTGGCAAAATCGTATTTTTCCTTGAGCAGGCCGCGAAGCCGCTGGTTTTCCGTGGCGAGTTGGCGGTTTTGCAGAGCCCTACCGATCTGCAGCACGAGCTCGCGCGGATCAAAAGGCTTGGTCAAATAGGTGTAGGCGCCGCGCTTCATCGCCTCGACCGCACCCTCGACGCTGGCATGGCCCGTCAGGATGATCACCGGCATTTCGGCGTTGATTTCATGCAGTTTTTCCATCAACGCCATGCCGTCCTGGTCGGCGAGCCGCAGGTCGACGATCGCCAGATCAAAAACCCCTTCGCGCGCGGCCGCCAGCGCCGGTTCGTCGCTGACGGCTGTGAACACGCCGTACCCCGCTCCTTCGAGTCTCGCCCTGGCTAGCTCGAGCAGGTTCTTGTCGTCGTCGACGACCAAAATTTTCGCGGCAGCCATTGGTACCCCTTCTATTCCTTTCTATTGGTTCCTACGCAAGTTCACAACCCCGCGCTTGACGGGAAGTCGCATCGCCCCCGAGAGGTCCAATTTGCCTTTCGTTGTTCTGTGACAGCCGCCCTGAGACCGCCGATAGCGCCAAAACGTTCAGACATTTGTCCGATCCGCCCGCAGGCTCGCAACGGACGCTACGCTATGCCAGGCAGTGCCTGACATGTCCCCCGATTGGAAATCTCTGATTCGCCTCTGGACGATTGCGCGCTCCACGAAAAATTGGGGTATCCGTTTGCCAGCGACGACGCTGCCGATCCTTTGCCGAATCGACTTCCGTGAGGTCTCACGCCGAGTTTATTCTCGCCTCGCAAGTTATAACAAGCTGCGTGCCAATCTGCGGCACTGGTTAATCTATTGTTTTTTCGAGGACGCCGCGAGAATCGGACAGTTGAAAAATTTATTTTTGTAGGATTTTTTCCTACGTGAAGGGATTTCCCTAGCCTCGGCGCTTGCAATCGACAGTTTCTTCGCGGCAGTGACTCATTCGACTTCTGTTTTCCGGCTTTGCGGTTCTCATGCGCCTTTTTACTTTTGTCTTTTCGCTTTGCCTTTCTTCACTTTCCCGCGGCTTGCTTCTCGCCGCTTACGGTGCGACAAAGAAACGAACGTTTGCGCACAACCAGTCGATAGGTTTGACTAACGGCCGCCGCGCCGGTTGCGCTGGATGACTTCGCGGAGATTTGCCGAAAGGCGGTTATGTTCGCGCCCTTTTTAAATATCAGTTTCCCGGATGTCATCGATATTCTCGTCGTCGCGGTCCTGCTGTATACGGCCACGGCGTTTCTCAAGCAGACCCGCGCCGCGTTTATCATTCGCGGCATATTTATCCTCGCGGCGATCTACATCCTGGCGCGCTATCTCGACCTCCAGTTGACCGCTTGGCTGTTCCAAGGCTTCTTCGCGATCTTCTTGATCATCATCGTCGTGATTTTTCAAGAAGAGCTGCGCCAGATCTTCGAGCGTATCGCGGTTTGGAGCTTGGCGCGGAAAAGCGGGCGGCCCCTGGGCTCGAGCACCAGCGATATCCTGGTCGGCGCGGTGTCGGACTTGGCCAAGGAGAAAATCGGCGCGCTGATCGTCGTTCAGGGCAAAGATCCGATCGCGCGCCACGTGATGGGCGGCATCGAGATCGAAGGCAAGATCAGCGAGCCGCTGCTGAAGAGCATCTTCGATCCTCATTCGCCGGGTCACGACGGCGCGGTGATCGTGGAGAACGACCGCATCTCGCTCTTTGCCGCGCATCTGCCGCTGTCCAAGGATTTTCAGCAGTTGGCCAACGTCGGCACGCGCCATAGCGCCGCGCTCGGCATGGCCGAGCTCAGCGACGCGATTTGCATCGCGGTTTCCGAGGAGCGCGGCACGATCTCGGTGGCCCGAGCGGGGCGGCTCCGGCCGGTCAACAACATCCAACAGTTGAGCCTGTTGCTCCAGGCGTTTTTGCAGGAGAAATATCCGTCGAGCCCGCGCGGTTTATTGTCGGTCTCGCTGGTGCGCGAGAACTGGCTGGCCAAACTGGTCACGTTCTCACTGGCCGTAGGACTTTGGTATGTTTTGGTTCCCGGCTCGAGCACCACCGAGGTAACCTACAACCTGCCGGTGCAGGTGCAGAACCTGCCGCCCGACTTCCGGGTCGAGGATATCCAACCGCCCGCCGTGACCGCGACCTTCACCGGACCAAAGCGCGCTTTTTACTTTTTCGATCCGAACAGGCTCCGGGTCGAAGTCGATCTATCCTCCGCCGAGATCGGCCGAAAAACGTTGCGCATCTCCGAGCAAAACATCCGCCATCCGCCCACCCTCACGCTCCAGCAGCTTAATCCGACCACCTTGCGCGTCTCGGTGCGCAAGGTGTCGCAGGAGCAGATCAACAAAGGCTAGCCCGGATTATTCGCAGAAACTCGATCCAAAAAGAATACTGCAGCGCTCATGCCGGCGTCTGCAAGATATCGAGAATGCCGCGCACCGGGATGCCCGCCCAAGCGGGGCGATTGTTGAGCTCGTAATGGAGTTCGTAAACGGCTTTTTGCAGCAAGTAGAGATCGAGCAGGCCCTTGAGCTCGGGCTTTGACGCCGGCAAATAGCCGCCAGCGGCGCCGGCTTCGAGATAGCTGCGCAGAAAAACCACCGAGACCCAGAACACCCAGCCGTTGCCCGCCGCCGGCAGGCGCGGTAGATCTTCGACGCGAAAGTCGCCGCTCTTGAGTGCCGTCAACGCCGCGTAGTGGAAGGAGCGCAGCATGCCGGCAACATCGCGCAGCGGCGAGCGCTTGGTGCGGCGTTCGCCGATCGGCTGCGCCGGCTCGCCTTCGAAATCGGTAATGACGAAATCTTTGCCGGTAAACAGCACCTGGCCGAGATGATAGTCGCCGTGGCCACGGATGCGCATGGCGGTGATCTTTTGCTCGAGGATGAAGCGAAAGCGGCCGAGAATGTCGTTCTTGAGCGCCAGCACCCGCTCGGCGTCGGCGCGTCCCTCTTCGGGCAAGCGCTTTACCTGCTCGCGCAGCGCCGCCAGCGCGCGGTCGGTTAGAGTGCGCATGCTTTGATAGACGGCGCGCCGATAGAAAGGCGTGAACGGCTCGGCGGCGAAGTCGGGGTGTTGCCGGTCGGACGCGAGCGCGACGTGCAGCTCGCCGCTGCGCCGGCCGAGCAATGCGGCCGACGCCAGATAAGAGCCGGCGGCTTCACTCATCGCATGGGGCGGCTCGCGATCGAGGAAATCCACCATGTGACCCGGCGGCGCGCTCAGATCGGCCGGCATCGGCGCCAGCGCCGCGCAGGCTTCGAAGTAATCGCCCAGGTGATCGAGTGTGTAGCGCCAGGCATCGCCCTCGTTTCGCACCCAGCATTGCAAAATGCCGATGGTGGCCGAGCCGTTATTGCCGCGGCGCATCTCCAGGCTTCCACCCAGCTTGGGAACGTGATCGAAGGAGGCGTCCTCGGTCAAAAACCGGCCGATCTCCAGATCGGGATTCACGCCGTCTTGAATGCGCCGGAAGATCTTGAGGATCAAGCGCTCGCCGTAAACGATCGAGGTATTGCTCTGATCCTTTTTTGCGACCGTCGGCTCCAGCGGCGCGTGCGATGAGCCCCGCAACTCGCGGAACGACTTCGAAGGATTGGCGAAGATCTCGGCCGATTTGCCACGAAAGCTGCGCCGGCGCGCGATCGCCTCCAGCAAGGTCTTGGCGCAGGCACGATTGTAGAGCGCGTCGATCAGCAGTCCCTCGACCGCCGTGCCGGCCTGCTTGGTCTTGAGCCGGGCGATCACCGCGTGCGGAAAAGCCTGCTGGCACTCCGCCGCTTGCTCGCCGGAGACAAACGCCAGCGGCAGAAGATAGCTTTCGGGCTCGCTGTCGGTATAGGTCACCTCCAGCACCGTAAGCTCCGCCTCGCCGGAATCCGCCGGCAGTGGAATCGCTTCGCTCACGCGTCACCGAACGAATGCGCCGTGCCTTGCCGCCAAACCAGCGGCAGCTCTGAAGATACCCGGGAAGAATCTTTTCCAACCCGGACTTGGCGCCGCGCGCGAAGAGCTCTTCCCACGATCCGGCGACATCCAGCGACGCGAGGGTAGCCTCGGCCGGCGCGCGCGGCGCCGCCGAAGAGACGCTTTCGAGCTTGAACCAATAAAAGCCGTGCGGCCCGAGTGTGATGAAATAGGGCAGATCGCCGATTGGCGGGAACTCGGTCTGGCCGAAGAGCTCCACCGGCACGCGGCCTTTGAATTCCGCGAGATCGAGCTCGGCGCACTGCACGAAACGTGACAGGTTGGCCACCGTGAGAATGATCTCGTCCTCCAGGCGGCGGATGAAAACCAACACGCGCCGGTTCGACGGATAGAAAAATTCGGTGGTGCCCCGGCTGAAGGCGCGAAAGCGCTTGCGCAGCACGATCAGCCGCTTCATCCACCACAAAAGCGAGCTCAGGTTCTCCTGCTCGGCCTCGACGTTGGTCGCCTCGTAGTGATGCTGCGGATCGATGATGATCGGCAGAAAGAGCCGCTGCGGATTGGCCTGGGAGAAGCCGGCGTTGCGGTCGGCGCTCCACTGCATCGGCGTGCGCACGCCGTTGCGGTCGCCGAGATAAAAATTGTCGCCCATGCCGATGTCATCGCCGTAGTAAACCACCGGGGTGCCGGGCAAAGAAAAGAGCAGGCAGTTGAGCAGCTCGATTTTCCTCCGGTTGTTGCCCAGCAGCGGCGCCAGCCGGCGGCGAATGCCGAGGTTGATCCGCGCCTTCGGATCGCTGGCGTAAACCTTGTACATGTAGTCGCGGTCTTCGTCGGTGACCATTTCCAGGGTGAGCTCGTCGTGATTGCGCAGAAACACCGTCCATTGACAGTTGGCGGGGATCTCCGGCGTCTGGCCGAGAATGTCGACGATCGGAAACCGATCTTCCATGTGCACCGACATGAAAATCCGCGGCATCAACGGAAAGTGAAATGCCATGTGGCACTCGTCGCCGGCGCCGAAGTAGGTCACGGCTTCTTCCGGCCACTGGTTGGCCTCGGCGAGCAGCATGCGATTGCGGTGTTTGCCGTCCACATGACGGCGCAGCTCTTTCAAAAATAAATGAGTTTCCGGCAGGTTTTCGCTGCTCGTGCCGTCGCGCTCGAACAGGTACGGCACGGCGTCGAGGCGCAGCCCGTCTACGCCCATGCCGAGCCAGAAATCCACCGCCTCGAAAAGCGCGCGCTGGACCGCCGGGTTGGCGAAATTCAAATCGGGCTGGTGAGAGTAGAAGCGGTGCCAGTAATAGGCCTTGGCCACCGGGTCCCAGGCCCAGTTGGAGGTTTCGAAGTCTTTAAAAATGATGCGCGCTTCCTTGTACGATTCCTGGTTCTCGCTCCAGACGTAAAAGTCGCGCTCCTTGCTGCCCGGCGCGGCGCGCCGGGCGCGTTGAAACCACGGGTGCTGGTCCGAGGTGTGATTGATCACCAGCTCGGTGATCACGCGCAAGCCGCGCCGGTGCGCCTCCCTGAGAAAATTTTTGAAATCCTTGAGGGTGCCGTAGTCAGGGTGAATTTCCGTGTAGCTCGCCAGATCGTAGCCGTCGTCGCGCAGTGGCGACGGATAGAACGGCAAAAGCCAGAGCGCAGTGACGCCTAAGTCGTACAAGTAGTCGAGTTTTTCGGTGAGGCCTTTAAAATCGCCGATGCCGTCGGCGTTGCCGTCGGAGAACGCCCGGACGTGGAGCTCATAGATCACCGCGTCCTTGTACCAGAGTGGATCGTCGCCGCCGGCCAGGTCTGAGGAAGATTTTTTTTCGCGCTTCATCGCATCACATAAAATAATCGAAGTCCTGCTCGCGCCGGATACGCCGGCGCAGGCGTAAAATATGCGCCGGCGCGGTTTGCGGATCGAGCTGGACGAAATTTCTTTCGCCGTGCCACACAAAGCGCGCGCCGCTCAGCAGATCGTGCGCCTGATACGACTCCAGGGGATCGATACCGAAGCTCTCCGTGGGAATTTTCACCCAGCCGGATTGGACGTGGTGCGGATCGAGGTTCACCGCCACCGCGATCACGTTGCCGCCGTCCTCCGAGTATTTGGTGTAGCAAAGAATCTGCTCGTTATCGACCTCATGAAAACGCAGGCGGCGATCGCTCTGCAGCGCCGGGTTTTCTTTGCGGATCTGATTCACCCGAGCAATGAGGTCCTTCAGGCTATCGGGGCTTTCGCGGTTCCATGACCGGATCTCGTACTTCTCCGAGTTCAAGTATTCTTCGCTGCCCGGCTCGCGCGGGCTATTCTCCATGAGCTCGAAGGCCGGACCGTAGATGCCGTAGCTCGCGCCCAAGGTCGCGGCGAGGATGAGCCGCACTATGAAGGCCGGGCGACCGCCGAATTGGAGATACTCGCTCAAGATATCCGGAGTGTTGGGCCACAGGTTGGGACGAAAATACTCCCGTCCCTCGCCTTCGGTCAGCTCGCGGAAGTAGCGCGTGATCTCGTCCTTGGTGTTGCGCCAGGTGAAGTAGGTGTACGACTGAGTAAAGCCCAGCTTGGCGAGCTCGTGCATCACCTTCGGGCGGGTAAACGCTTCGGCGAGAAAAATCGTCTCGGGATGATTTTTTTTGACGTCGCCAATCAGCCACTGCCAGAACGCCATCGGCTTGGTGTGCGGATTGTCCACGCGAAAAATTCGGATACCCTGGTCGATCCAAAACTCGACCACGCTCAGCAGCTCCCGCCACAGTTCGCGCCACTGCGCCGAGCCGAAGTCCAGCGGATAAATGTCTTCGTATTTCTTCGGCGGATTTTCGGCGTATTGAATCGAGCCGTCCGGGCGAACGCGAAACCACCCCGGATGCTCTTTTACGTAGGGATGATCGGGACTGCATTGGAAGGCCAGATCGAGAGCGACCTCGACGTCTAGGGCCTCCGCTTGCTGGACGAATTTTTTGAAATCCGCCAATGTTCCGAGTTCAGGATGGATCGCTTTATGACCACCTTCCTTGGCGCCGATCGCCCACGGACTGCCGGGATCATCCGCGGTGCTCATCACCGCATTGTTCTTGCCCTTGCGATGGCTGCGGCCGATCGGATGGATCGGCGGCAAATAAAGCACGTCGAAGCCCATCGCGGCGACATAGGGTAGGATTTTTTCGCAGTCTTTAAATGTGCCGTGCCGCTGCGGTTGGGCGGCCCACGAGCGCGGGAACATCTCGTACCACGAGCTGAAACGCGCTTTTTCACGATCGACGACAATCACTAAGTCTTGGGCGTACTTCGTCGCCGACGTCCGGTCGGGGTAACGCTCCACCGCGCGCGCCAAGTCGTCGGCAAGCGCCAATGCGAGCCGGTCTGCTAGGCTTCGGCTGGGGTCACGCAGGCTGGCAACGCGCTCAGCGAGTTCCTTGCCTTGCGTGCCGGCGCGCTTGGCGGCTGCCTCGATCAGCAGCGCACCGGACAGCAAGTCCAATTCGCCGTGGACCTGGGCGGCGA
Source organism: uncultured delta proteobacterium (assembly GCA_963745035.1). Lineage (GTDB taxonomy): Bacteria > Desulfobacterota > Binatia > UBA9968 > UBA9968 > DP-20. Next base: position 344,824 of record CAVUVW010000017.1, read on the forward strand.
CTTTTTTCTCCAGGTCGCGGCGCCAAGACTTGAAAGGATCGAGCCAGGCGATGATCGAATAGACATAGCGCCCGAGCTCCGCGGCGACAAAGCTGCCGCGCCAGCGGTCGTTCACCAACGCCGTCATCGGCGCTTCGCTCCATTTCTCATCCTGCTCGCGCCGAAACAACAGCGCGCTGGAAATCGCTTCGTGGCCGTCCACGAAAATATCGGCTTCCACCGTCACGGTATCGCCCCGGGTGCGCTTCGCCGGAAATTGCCCGCCATCGATCTCCGGCGTAACGCCCTCGATCACGACGCGACGGTTGAGATCAGGCGATGGATTGGCCGCTCGCCGCATGAGCGCTCTCCTCGGCCGCCGGCCGAGCGCCGGCGCGCGCTTCTTGAATCAGCAAAGCCACGGGAAAATGTTGAAAAACCTTTGCGAGGGGCAAGAGATTCCCTGCCGCTTCGATGAGCTCACCGCTGACCACATCGCGCCAATACTCGGGCGCTTCCGGAGACAGACGGAGCGTGCTCGATTCCCAGAATTCCGCCAACGGCATACCGCCGCGAAACACCGTTGCGCCGATCAAGCGCGGCACGATCGTGATGGCCCAGGAGCCATTCGAACGCCGGGCAAAAGCGCAGACCCGGTCTTTCATCGCGCCTTCGGCCTGCAGCGGCAGATATTCCCCCTCGACGAAAAGCGCGGCGGACTCCCGGCGCGCGGTCAACAGTTTGTAGCTGAGGTAAAGTTTGATCCGGCCGTCCTGCCAGCGCGCGAGCAAATCTCTCAGCAAAGCAATGCGATCCCGCGCTTCGGCGGTCTTAAGGTCCGCGAGCTGACGGCGCCGCTCGGCAAAGTCCACCGGTCGGCGGTTGTCCGGATCGACGAAGCTCAAATCCCAAAACTCCGTGCCCTGATAGGTATCCGGCACTCCGGGAGCGGTCATTTTCAACAACGTCTGCGCCAGAGAAAGCAACATGCCGCTGTGAGCTACGCTTTCGGCGAACGGCACGAAATCGGCCAGGAACCGATTGTCATCGCCGGGCCGCAAGATCGCCTCGGCAAAATCGATAAAGCCCTTTTCGTAATCCTCGTCGGGCTTGAGCCATTCGGTGTGGACCTTGGCCTCGCGCACCGCCTTTACGAGGTAGGCTTTCAGACGCTCGATAAATTCCCCGTCATGCGCGCCGGCGGCGGGATAGGCGCCGAGCAGAGTTTGATAGAGAAAGTACTCGTCGTTGCGGTCGGGAACCTCCCCGCCGCGGATCTTGGCCTTGTGCGAACGGTTAATTCTGACCCAGTTTTTCAGCCGCTCTTCCCACTCGCGCGGCAATTCCGACAAGACAGTGATCCGCGCGCGCGCGTCTTCGCCGCGCTTGGTGTCGTGGGTCGCCGTGGCGTTCATCGCGTGCGGCCAGCGCCGGCGGCGCCGGTTGAAATCGTGAAATTCATCGACCGTCACGCCGAACCGATCCGGGTCGCCGCCGACGTCATTGAGCGACACCAGGCGGTTATAGACGTACAAGGTCGTGTCCTCGAAACCCTTCGCCATCAGCGGCCCGGTGAGCTGCTGGAAGCGCATGACGAAATGAATCCAATGATTTTTTTCCTCCTCGCTCTGGTGCTCGCTGAAATCGAGCAGCAAAAATCGTCTGATGAAATTGAGCTCGAGCAGCAATCCGGCATTGCCCGCTTTGGCGCGCTCGACGGCGGTGCTCAGCCAATGCCGGTCTTGGGCGCTGCAATGGCCGGGGCTGACATAGCTTCGGTAAACCGGAAAATAGGCCAGTACTTCGACCAGCGCTCGCTTGAGACCGTAGAGGGTCACGTCGGCGGCGTGGCGGTCGCGGCTCGACACGCTTCTCAGCAGAAAGGCCAGGCCTTCGATATCGCCCGCCATGTACTTGCCGATGATCAGCCGTTTTTTTTCGACCATGAGCATGCGCGGCAGGACGTGTGAGGCCGGTGAACCGCTCGTAGATCTGGCTGAACAGCCGGCGCTGTTCGCGCGCGCGCAGAAAATCCCGTTTACGTAATTGAGAAACTCGTAGCCGGTGCTTCCCTGCACCGGCCATTCGGTCGGCAGATCTTCGTCGAAGGCGAGAATTTTTTCCACGATCAGGTAAGATGTCGGGAAGATCCCGCCGCAGCCGCATGAGATAGCCGAGCGGATCGTACAGGCCGTCGACGTGATCGATCCGCAGGCCGGTGAATTTGCCTTCGCCGCAAGCTTGAGCACCAGCGCGTGGGTATGGCGGTAAACCCGCTCCTCTTCCATGCGCAGCGAGATCAGCTCGTTGATGTTGAAGAATCTCCGATAGTCGAGCTCTTCGGCGGCGACTTTCCAAAACGACAGCCGATACCATTGCTGCGACAGCAGACGATCGAGCTGGTTGAAGCTTTCCGGCTCGCCCTGGATGCCGTTGAACCGCGCCACATTGTCGTCGAGGTGGCGGCGGATCGCCTCGTTGCCGCTGTAGAGCTCCCAGAGAATGCGTTTGACGAAAACGATCTGGTCGGCGCGCTCGGCGCGCGTCCTGTCTGGGCGCGATGTTTTTCAGCGCGTAGAGCACGCCCAGGAGCTTGATGTAGTCGAGATGATCGGCGCCGATCCGCCTTCTGAGCGCCGGCAGATTGTCGGTCAGGACCTCGCTGTAGGCTTCGATGTTGACCGGCAAGGTCAGCGAAAAATAGACGATGTGCAGGCCACGTTCATCGTAGCGCAGACTGATTTCGCCGTTCTCCAGGCACTCGCCGTAGAAGCGGCCCAGGAACGGCGCGAGCACCTTCCCTTTCATGCTCTCATAGGGATGATTCCATTGAATGTCGAAGAAGTCGGCGTAGGGCGAAGCCGGACCGTTCTCAAGCACGTCCATGAGCAGCCGGTTCTGCGAATCGTAGGCCATGTGATTGGGCACGATGTCTTGCAGCCAGCCGAGCCCGGCGCCGCTGCGCCGAAGCGACCAGCGCCTCGAACTCCTCGACGGTGCCGAGCTCAGGGTTGAGCCGGTTCGGATCGACGACGTCGTAACCGTGCTGGCTTCCCGGCCGCGCATGAAAGATCGGCGAGGCGTAGATGTCGGTGATGCCGAGGTCGCGCAGATAATCGATCACGGCCTGGGCCTGAGCGAAGCCGAAATCCGGCGTGAACTGCAGCCGGTAAGTTGCCCCGGGAATTCTCATAGGGAAGCACGCGCTGCGGTATCGCGCCGGCTCCGGCGCAAAGCCGGGTCATCCGCGCCATTCTCCTCCTCGACGGTGTTGGGCAGGCGCAGCACGGCCAGCGAGCGATCCTTGAGGTCGTAATTTTCTCCGCCGCGCATAAATCGCGGCTTCTTCTGGTCGAGGTTCGGCTCATAGGTGTCGAGGACCACCCGCCAGCGCACCTTGCGCCGGTGCGCCGGCAACGTAAACGGCACCGCTTCGTGATGCGCGTTCAGAAGAATCAGCAAGGTGTCGTCGACGATCCGATTACCGCGGTCGTCCAGTTCTTCGATGGCGTCGCCGGCCAGCCGCAAACCGAAGCAGCGGCCCTCGGCGTTGCTCCAATCGTCGTCGCTCATTTCCTTGCCGTCGGGACGAAACCAGGCGAGATCTTTGACCTCCGAGCCACGGATTTTGCGGCCCTGAAAAAAATGGCGGCGCCGGAGCACCGGATGCGACTGGCGCAGCTCGATCAAGAAACGGGTGAAGTCGAGCAGCTCCCGGCGCGGCCGGTCGAGCTTCCAGTCGAGCCAGGAGATTTCATTGTCCTGGCAGTAGGCGTTGTTGTTGCCGCCCTGAGTCCGGCCGATCTCGTCGCCGGCGAGCAGCATCGGCACGCCTTGCGAGAGAAACAAGGTTGCTAGGAAATTTCTTTTCTGCCGCTCGCGCAGAGCAAGAATCTTGGAGTCGTCGGTCTCCCCTTCGGCGCCGCAGTTCCAGCTCAGATTTTCGTTGTGGCCATCCCGATTGTCTTCGCCGTTGGCCTCGTTGTGCTTGTCGTTATAGCTCACCAGATCGTGCAAGGTGAAGCCGTCATGAGCTGTTGTGAAATTAATGCTCGCGTAGGGCAGGCGGCCGTTGTGGCCGTAGAGATCGCTCGACCCCGTCAAGCGATAGCCGAGGCCGCCGACCTGTCCCCCATCGCCTTTCCAGAAGCTGCGCGCGGTGTCTCGATAGGCAGCATTCCACTCGGCCCAAAGCACCGGGAAGTTACCCACCTGATAGCCGCCGGGACCGAGATCCCAGGGCTCGGCGATGAGCTTGACCTGGGAAATGATCGGGTCCTGCTGGATGATATCGAAGAACGCGCCCAGCCGATCGACGTCGTGAAGCTCGCGCGCCAGTGTCGACGCGAGATCGAAACGAAAGCCGTCCACGTGCATTTCCGTCACCCAGTAGCGCAGGCTGTCCATGATCAATTGCAGCACCCGAGGGTCGGTCATATCGAGGGTGTTGCCGCAGCCGGTATAATCCATGTAATAGCGCTGGTCGTTCTGCACCACCCGGTAATACGAGGAATTGTCGAGACCGCGAAAGCACAGAGTCGGCCCCATCTGATTGCCTTCGCCGGTATGGTTGTAGACCACGTCGAGGATCACCTCGATGCCCTCGCGGTGCAGCGCTCGCACCATGCTTTTGAACTCGGCCACCTGCTGGCCGACGCCGCCGTTCGCCGCATAGCGCGCATCGGGCGCGAAAAAACCGATGGAATTGTATCCCCAGTAATTGGTCAAGCCGCGATCGGTCAGATGCTTGTCGTCGATAAACTGATGCACCGGCAGCAACTCCACTGCGGTGATACCGAGAGCTTTGAGGTAATCGATCACCGCCGGCAACGTCAGCGCGGTGTACGTGCCGCGCAGCTCCGGCGGCACGCCGGGATGGCGCATGGTGAACCCTTTGACGTGCAGCTCGTAGATGATCGTCTTGTGCCACGGCGTCGCCGGCGGCGAGTCGTTACCCCAGCTGAAGGCGGGATCGATGACCACGCACTTGGGCATGCCGGCGGCGCTGTCCTTGTCGCTGTAGGAAAGATCTTGCGCGGCATCGCCGATGGTGTAGCCGAACAGCGCGTCGCTCCAGCGCACGGTGCCGTGGATCGCTTTGGCGTAGGGGTCGAGCAGCAATTTCGAGGGATTGAAGCGCTGCCCGCTTGCCGGCTCATAAGGGCCATGCACCCGATAGCCGTAAAACTGGCCCGGCCGCGCTTCGGGCAGATAGATATGCCAGACCTGTTGATTCTGCTCAGTCATACGCACGCGAGTTTCACGACTGGCGTCGCGACCGTCAAAAAGGCAAAGCTCGACGTGGCTGGCATTTTCCGAGAACAAGGCGAAATTGACTCCCGCCCCGTCCCAGGTCGCGCCGAGCGGATAGGGTTTTCCCGGCCAAGTTTTGAGCGCGCTCCGGCTGCGGTCGCTCGTTGGCGAATCTTGGTTCATGCTCGATTCTCCTGCTGAAAAAGCACAGCGGCGTACGCGCCGAGCGCAATCGATATTTTTTTCCCGCCGTCAACGCCGCCGGGGCTTTCGCTCCCCGTGCCGCCCCAGCGAGACTCGGTCGAATCGAATACCTTACGCCAGCGTCCCGGCGCGAGAGGAATATCCACCTTGTGCCGCCCACCGTCGAGGTTCGCCAGCATGAGCACCCGATCATTTTCCCAATGGCGCTCGACTGCGAGTACTTTTTCTTTGGAGTAATCCGTTACAGTGGTGGCGTTTTTCTCCGCGCGCGCCAGCGCCGGCAGGGATTTTCGCAGGCGCATCAGCTCGCGATAAAATTCCAGCAACGTTTTATGCTCGCCGCCGGCACGCAAATCGTGGCGCAGCTTGGCGCTCAAGAAAGTCGCCTCGTCCTGCGGGTCGGGAACCTCGCCCTGCCACTGAAACGAGGCGAACTCCTCGCGCCGGCCGCGGCGCACCGCAGCGATCAGCTCGGGATCGGAATGGCTGACGAAGTAGGGAAACGGCGCTTTCTCGCCGTATTCTTCGCCCATGAACAAAAGCGGCACGAAGGGCGAGAGGATGACCAGAGAGGCCGCAAGCTTGAGCTGCTCGAGCGAAAGCGTCTCGCTCAACCGATCGCCGCGCATGCGGTTGCCGATCTGATCGTGGTTCTGTGAAAACACCACGAACTTGCGCGCGGCGATATCCGCCGACGGGCTGCCATGCCGGCGTTTGCGGAACGGCGAATACTCGCCGGTGTAGATGAAGCCTTCGCGATAGGCTTTGGCGAGCTGACTGAATTCGCCGTAGTCTTCGTAGTAGCCGGCGCGCTCGCCGGTAAGCAAGGTGCGCAGAGCATGATGGAAATCGTCGTTCCACTGGCCGTCCAAGCCGTAGCCGCCGCGCTCGCGCGGGCGCAGCAAGCGCACGTCGTTGTCGGCGCTTTCGGCGATCAGCAGCATGCGCCGCCCCGAGCGTTCCGCGGCGCCCTCGACCGCGCCCGTGAGATCCTCGAGAAACGTGATCGGCGAGTGGTCGAGAATGGCGTGGACCGCGTCGAGGCGGAGCGCGTCGATCCGGCAATCGCCGAGCCAGTAGAGCGCGTTCTCGATGAAAAATTCCCGCACCTGGTCGCTGTAAGCGCCGTCGAAATTGAGCGCCGGCCCCCAGGGCGACTGATAGCGGTCGGTGAAGTACGGCCCAAAGTCGCCGAGATAGTTACCTTCGGGACCGAGATGGTTGTAGACGACGTCGAGCACGACCGCGAGACCCCGCCGGTGGCAGGCGTCGACCAATTTTTTTAAGCCGGCGGGGCCACCGTAGGCGTGGTGCGCCGCGAACGGATAAACGCCGTCATAGCCCCAGTTGCGCGCGCCCGGAAACTCGGCCACCGGCATGAGCTCGACCGCGGTGATGCCCAGATCGGCGAGATGATCGAGATGAGGAATAACCGCCTCGAAAGTTCCCTCCGGCGTGAAGGCACCGATGTGAAGCTCGTAGATGACGTAGTCGTCGAGCGCCGGGCCGGACCACTGCGGATCGTCCCAGGAAAATTGCTCGTCGACTATCGCCGACGGGCCGTGAACGCCTTGCGGCTGCGAGCGTGAAGTCGGGTCGGCGCGCTCGCTTTCCGGTCCAAGGCGGTAGCGGTACAGATCACCCGGCGCCACGCCCTCGACGATCGCCTCGTGATAGCCGTGCCCGCTCTTTTCGAGTGGAATGAGCCTATCGGTGCCGAGCAGGCGCACGCCGACCGGCGCGATCAGCGGCGCCCATACGCGAAAGCGACAGGTTTGATGCCCGAGATAGGTAGCGCCGAGCTTGGAAGCGGTTTCACCCATGGCCGTCGCGTCAGCGCTGCTCGTTGGCCAAAAACAGGATCGAAAGCGGCGGCAGCATGAGCGACAGGGAAAAACGCCGTCCGTGGCATGCCAGGGGAGAAGCTTCCACCGCGCCCATGTTGCCGGCGCCGCTGCCGCCGTAGTCGTGCGCGTCGCTGTTCAGCCGTTCGATCCATAGGCCGCCGCTCGGCACGCCCACTCGGTAGTTCCGGCGCACCACCGGCGTGAAGTTGCAAACGACCACGACGGTGGAATCTTGCGCCCGGTTTTTGCGTAGCAGGCTCACGATACTGGCGTCGGTGTCGTTGCAATCGATCCACTCGAACCCCGCCGGATCGCAGTCCAATTCGTGCAGGCCGGGCGTTTGCCGATAAAAGTAGTTCAGGTCGCCGACCCATTTCTGCGCGCCCCCGTGCGGCGAGTAATTCAGCGCCCCCCAGTCGAGGCTGCCGTCATGGCGCCACTCGCTCCATTGGGCGATCTCGCCGCCCATGAAGAGCAGTTTCTTTCCCGGCTGGGCGTACATGTAGCCGAGCAATAATCTCAAGTTGGCGAAGCGCTGCCAGTCGTCGCCCGGCATCTTGTTCAGCAGCGAGCCTTTGCCGTACACCACTTCATCGTGCGACAGCGGCAGCACGAAATTTTCGTGAAACGCGTAGAGCATGCGGAACGTGACGTTCTGGTGGTGGTACTTGCGGTGCACCGGATCGTTGGAGAAATATTTCAAAGTATCGTGCATCCAGCCCATGTCCCATTTGAGACCGAAGCCGAGCCCGCCGGCATACACCGGCCGCGAGACCATCGGCCAGGAGGTGGATTCCTCGGCGATGGTCTGCACGTCCGGATAATTTTCATAGACCGCTTGATTGAAGTGCTTGAGAAACTCGATGGCTTCGAGATTTTCCCGGCCGCCGTATTTGTTCGGAATCCACTCCCCGTCGCGCCGCGCATAGTCGAGATAAAGCATCGACGCCACCGCATCCACGCGCAGGCCGTCGACGTGATACTTGTCGAGCCAGAAGAGCGCGTTGCTGATCAGAAAGCTGCGCACCTCGTGCCGGCCGTAGTTGAAAATGTAGCTGTTCCATTCCGGATGGTAGCCCTGGCGCGGGTCGGCGTGCTCGAAAAGATGGGTGCCATCGAAATATGCCAGACCGTGCTCATCGGCGGGAAAATGCGACGGCACCCAATCGAGAATCACGCCGTAGCCGTTCTGGTGCAGGGTGTCGATCAAGAACATGAGATCCTGGGGCGTGCCGTAATTGCCCGAAGGCGCGAAGTAGCCGGTGATCTGATAGCCCCACGAGCCAAAGAAGGGATGATCCATCAGCGGCAAAAATTCCACGTGGGTGAAACCGGTTTGGCGCAGGTAATCGACCAGCAGCGGCGCCAGCTCGCGGTAGGAGAGCGAGCGGTTGCCTTCTTCCGGCACGCGCCGCCACGACCCCAGGTGCATCTCGTAGATGGAAATCGGTTTGGTCAACGCGCTGCGTTCGCGCCGTCGGGCCATCCACTCGCCGTCGCCCCACGGGTACTCCAGGTCCCAAACGATCGAGGCGGTCTTGGGCGGAATCTCGTTGAAGATCGAAAACGGATCGGCCTTGTCGGCGCCGTAGCCGAGAAACCGCGAGCGCATGCGATATTTATAGAGCACTCCCTTGTCGATGCCGGGAAGGAAGCCGGTCCAGATGCCGGAGCTACCTTGGCGCGCCAGCGGATGGCTTTCCTTGTTCCAGCCGTTGAAGCTGCCGGCTACGAACACGCCCTCGGCGTTGGGCGCCCAGACGGCGAAGTGCACCCCGGCGCGCCCGTCGATGTGGGCGAAGTGCGCGCCGAGCTTTTCGTAAAGGCGCGCATGGGTGCCTTCGTTAAAAAGAAAAAGATCGTCGTCGGTGATGAAGCCGGTCGGCGCGTGCACGGCGCTATCGTGCTGCGGCGCGCCGGCTTGCGGTTTTGCAGTAGCCATGGTCGGTCGGTGATCCTTTATTTGCGGCGCGGCGAAAGCCTCCGGCCATTTTATAATAGTCAATATTCTCGCCAAGAGAATAGGCCCGTGGAAAAATGTCTTCGCTTATCCGTTCGCGCGATGATGACAACGCCGGCGGCGCAACAAAGGAAGATTCGATGCGCTACCTAGTTGAGAGTTTTCCAGCGCGGGCAGACCTTTGTATCGAAAGAAGCGGTGCGCAAGCGCACCCTACCAACCTTCGCGCGCTTCGCGCCTCCTTCGAAAATAACAGAGAGAAGATTTTCTCACTTCGTTTCGAAATGACAGGCGTCTACTATTGCTTGTCATTCCGGGCGGATGTTCCTTCCACTTGGTGCTGGTTATCCCGCCTTAAAGCGGCAAAGGCGAACCCGTGCTAGCCGGCGTGCCCGAAGCTTCCCCACGCGCCACCTCGCCGGCCGCCGGCGGCATCAGCGGCAGATAAATCTCGAAAGTGGTCCCTTCGCCGGCCCGGCTTTTCACGCTGATTTTCCCGCCGTGGGCTTTCACGATCCGATCGCAGATCGGCAGCCCGAGGCCCAGGCCGCGCCTTTTTTTCGAAGTAAAAAACGGCTGAAAGATCCGTGGCAGCAGGTCGGCGTCGATGCCGATACCGGTGTCCGTCACCGTGATCAACATGCCGTCGCTTGCATGGCGCGCCGCGCCGACGCTCAAGGTTCCACCTTTGGGCATGGCGTCCACCGCGTTCAAGGTCAAGTTCAGCAGGATCTGCTGGAGCTGCTGCGGATCGGCGCACATGAGCGGCAGCTCGTCCTGAATCCGCACGGCCGTTTCCACGCGATTTTTCGCCGCGTGGGGCTGCACCAGATTCATGGTTTTTTGGATGATCTGCTCGACGTCGGTGCGAATAAAGTCCGCGCTCTTGGGCCGGCCGAATTCCAACAGCTCCTGCACCAGCTTCTCGCATCGCTTCGCCTCTTCGGCGATGATGCGCACGTGCGCGTACTCCGGATCGGCGGGGTCCATGCTTTCAAGCAGACCGTCGGCAAATCCGAGAATAATACCCAGAGGATTATTGAACTCGTGGGCCATGGACGCAGTGAGCTCGCCGACGGCGACCAGACGGCCCGACGCCAGCAGTTGCTGTTCCAGCTCCTGCGCCTGGTTGCGCAGGTGTTCTTCGCTTTCCCGCAGCGCGGCTTCGGCGCGCATGCGCTCGGCGAACTGGCCAATCTCGCCGCCGACGGCCTGCACGGTCTTCAGCACGTCGTCGTCCAGTTGCCGCACCATCGGGCTCATGAACTCGATCACGCCGAGAACCTCGTTGCGCATCTTGATGGGAAACGCGAAGACCGCGCGCACCTGATCCAGATCGGGATAAGAAAGCTGCAGCGTGCTCGCTTCTTTCACGATATCCGGTATCCAGATCGGCGCCTCGCTTTGCCAGACCCGGCCGGGCAGCCCAATGCCGCGGGCGAGCGCGGGGCGATCGGCGCAGCTGGGGAAATTTTTCGCCGGGTCATGCCAGATTTTGAGGCACTCGATCATCTGACTTTGTTTGTTCACAAGCCAGAACGCGGCCGCTTCCCACTCGAGCCCGGCGCCGATGATTTCGAGAAGCTTCTCCCACGCGACCTCGGGTGTTTCCGATTCGGCGAGCGCGAGCGTGACCTGATGCTCGACGGTCAAGCGTTGCGCGGATTTCTTGCGCTGGCTGATGTCGCGGTTGCATTCGAGCATCAGCCGGCCGCCGTCGCGATCGTAGATCAGTTTGAAGCGGCTCTCCACGTCGATGCGCCGTCCCTGTTTGGTCTTTTGCTTGAGTTCCCCGCTCCATTCGCCGGCGGCGACCAACGAAGTCTCGAAGTGATTCCAACCCTTGGGAAATTCGGTCGCCAGAAGCTCATGGCTCAAAGCACCGATCGCCTCGTCCTGGGAGTAGCCGTAAAGCTGTTCGGCGCCGCGATTCCAGTAGATGATGCGGTTGTCGAGCCGGCTCGCAAAGATCGCCTCGTTGGCGAAATTCAACAGATCGGCCTGGCGTTGCAGGTCTTGTTCTTGCCGGCGCCGCGCGTCCTCCACCCGATCGCGCTCTTCCTCGCGCTCGCGCAGCAGGCGCGCCGCCCGCGCCATTTCCCCCGCTAACCCATCGAGCTCCGCGATCGGCGAGCTCGCCGGGAAGACCACCGACTGGCCGCGGCCGAGATCGTGGGCAGCAGTGGACAGCTTGATGATCGAGTTGGAAGCGCGCCGCGCAAACAGCAGCCCGACGCCCAACCCGCTGAGCAGCAGCAACAAACCGCCGCCACCGAGAATAGCGAGCGAACTGTAGAGAATTGCGTTCACCTCCGAAGTCGGCACGGTGAACGCGAAAAACCAGTCGGTGACCTGAGACCGACTGACCGCCGCGTAAGCGGAGGTTCCTTCGGCGTTGACGCCGCGCAGAAACTGTTCGCCGGCGAGCACATTGGTCTGGCTCAGCAGAGATTCCACGGGCCTGCCCATGAATTGTTTCGCATCGCGCGAGCGCGCGATGATGATCCGATTGGAATCGTAGAGCGTGCCGACCCACTCATTGGGAATTTTCTGCCGCGCGAGGATCTCCGTGAACACCCGGGGCTCGATGGCTGCCGTGAGAATGTAGATGATCGTCCGCTCGCGCACCACCGGCACGTGAACACTGACGCCGGCTGGCGTTTCTTCCACACCCAAAAAGTCGCTCACCACCGGCTGGTGGGTCTGCAGCACCTCGGCGAGACTCTCGGGCGTAATCTGCGGGGCATTGGCGACCGACGATTTCCTCACGCTTGCCAGGCGCGCGCCCCGGGGACTGAACAACGCGACGCTGCGCCAGTTGTCCTGGGTCTTCACGAAGCGCGCGGCCGCCGCTTGAAAGACGTTCACCGCGCCCACGTCCAGGGGCTCCAGGGTGGCGAGGGCCTCCAATTTGGTGATCGAAGATTTAATCTCCTGATCGACTGCGAGGGCGAGCGCGCGCGCCGCGCTCTCCAGGCCGCGGCGCCGGTTGGACTGCTCCTGGAGCGCGAACAGGATCATCATAAAAATAGAAAATACCAGCAGCGGGCCGAGCACGCCGATGATCAGGCGAATGAGATAGGAATTGAGTGCCATGGGCCGGGAGAAGGCAGTTTGAAAATATGGCAATCGAAATTGCATGATGTTGGCCACGCCGCGTCGTACGACCGGAGACCGGGCGCAAGCGGTGAGTGCAAAGACCGCCGCATGAGGCAGTTTTCAAAACTTTCCCCCGGAACCGGTGCGAGAGTACCAACTTAGGCGCAATCCAGAGCCACCCTCGGTTCACGCGCGCGAAACGCGCGATTCAAGGCAGCTTCGCGCATCTGGGCTGCGGCGAATTGCGCCGGCAAACCGGTGAAAAGGTCCGGTCAAATCGTAACGCAGGAACCATACCAGCGAGGCCAACTATCGAACGCAACGTGCGAACGCAACGTGACGAGCCGGCCCTGTGGCACTTTGCGGTCCGGTTATTTTGGGTATGATATGAAAGTTAAATTAATCGCCCGCCGCAGATTTCATCGCGACTCGGGTTCCGGTGGCGGGCGCTCGCCGCGCTGTTGCTGGAGTTATAAAACCGTTATTCACAGCGGGGACCAGGCTTGCAGGCCGATGGCGGTATGATGAACAAATCGCACAACGAATCCGTTATCAGCGCGTATCAGCGCGCATGTTTTCTCTTTGTTACGGGCTGATCGCCGCGTCTCTTCGGTTAACGCGCGATCAGATCCCCCAGGGTTCTCTCAAGAATATTGTTCTTGTCCGTGATTCTCCCTACGTAATCGCGCGCAATTACAATTATACAATCGCCAAGCAGCGCAAGCTGCATGCCAGCCTATCGCAGATCTTGGCCAATGGATTGTGAAAGGATTTGCCGCGGCGTTCAGCGGCTGAACTCTGCTTGTCGGCGTTTTGCTGACAAAAGAGCAGTGTTTCGCCTCCGCTTTTGAAGGCACGATTGACTCGGCCCCGCAGCCTTGAGTCTGAAATACTAAACGTGCGCCCCAGAAGCGGCGCAATAGTTTTCACGGGTTTTGGCTTGAGACGAGTACCAAGATTTCCGGCACGCGGGCTAACCGGCGGCCACCGCGCCGCCGGCATCGATCTCCGCCAACTCGATTTCCAACAAACGTTGCGCGCGCAGAACTTTGCTCGCGTATTGCGACGGAATGGTTTGGTTGGCGGCGAGCTTCTCCCGGATCCTGGTGGGTCCCCAGTTGTATGCCGCCAGGGCGATATTGAGATCGCCGAACATCTCGACAAGATGGGCGAGATACGAAACGCCAATCTCGACGTTCGCCTGCGGATCTTTCAGATCGTGGCGGCGCGCGGGAATCTTGCCTTCGCCGACGAGCTCATCGACGACCACCCGCCGCAGCTGCATCAAGCCCTGCGCTCCGCGCGTCGAGACCGCTTTTCGATCAAACCGGCTCTCGATTTGAATCACCGCCAGAACCAACACCGGGTCGAGGGAATGTTTTTCGCCTCCTGAAGAATGCTCCGCGCCAAAACGTCCGTGGCGCCCACGGCGCCCTCTTGCACCGCGAGCCAGGAATGAAGCTGCGATGCGCGGCGCTTCTTCGCGGCTTGGAGCTGATACTCTTCACCGATCAAATCCGCCGGACCGCTGACGACAAGCAGCAGCGCTGCGGCCAGCGCCGTGCTCATCCAACGCCGCGGACGGTTTCCGATTAAGCGAGTTTTCCTCATGGCAAGTCGCAGACGGCCGCTAAGAAAAATGATCGGGCGACGGCGCTCAGCTGCTGCGTTTTTTTCCGGCGGTGTCGAACTGCTTGTCTTTCATCTTGCGGAAAAGTTCTTCGTAAGAGGACTGCGCGATCACGCGATTGAACTGTGAGCGGTAGTTGTTCACCAGGCTGATGTTTTCGATCACCACGTCGTAGACCTTCCAGTCGTTGCCCGCCTGCCGCAGCTTGTAGTTGACAGAAATCTCTTCGCCCTTTTTGGTGATGACCTTGGTATCGACCTCGGCAAAATCCTTGTCCTGTTTCTCGGCGCCGATGACGACTTTCTCACCGTTATAGCCTTCGATGTTGCTCATATACGCGTTTTCGATCAGCTCGGTGAAAACTTTGACGAACTCGCGCTGCTCGTCGGCGCTGCGGCGCTGCCAATGGCTTCCCAAAGAGCGGCGCGCCATTTCGGCAAAATCGAACTTCGGATATACCGCCTCTTTCAACTCTTTTCGTTTCGCTTCGCTTTGCAGCTTGGGATCTTTGAGTATGGCGAGAGCTTTTTCGATGGCGCTCTGAATTTGCTCGGTGGGAGCTCCCGCGTGCGCCGGAGCGCTCGTCGTCAACAGCGCAAAACCCAAGGCCAGGGCCGCGCCGAGAGCCACGGAACCTGCGCGAGCCAATTGGCTATTTGTGGTCTTTCCCATCTGCTTCCCCGCCTTTCCCCAACATTTAAGTAGCGCAACATTGAGCAACGTACATGCCACAGGCGAATCTGTCGCTTTTTCGCGGTGGTGCGCCCGGCGGAGGAAATCCCAGTCGGTTGTTTTTTCCTACAGATCGGAAGGGGTTTGTCCATATTCGGGTGGCACCGACGCGCTTGCAAGCTCGCGGGACATCGGCACCCCGGCAAAATCAGGAAGCGCCTTTTCGGCGCGCTTGTGCGCTGCCGCGTGCGGCCCAGCATGGCGCAGCGGCCGGTGCATTCCAGCCGGTGCCGGTGCCGGCCCGCTGTTGGGCGTTCCATTTGCTCGACCTTCTGATCAACGTCGAGAGCACGAACTTGGTATGAAACCACATGCGCGGCGGCGCCAGTAAAGTCGAGGCAACGACTTCGAGCAGGATGCTTGCGCCGAGCGCGGCAGTGCCCGCCAAAACGTCTGGCTTCGCCCCATTTGACGATCAGCAACAAGCTCAGCAGCTTGGGCAGAAAGAGAGCAGCAGCGCCCATGCCACAAACTATGAAAGAAGTTTCGGTTACAAAGCTTTCAGCCGGTGAAAAAACAGCCGCGGGTCACTCGAATTTTCGCACGACGTATGTCAGATTTAGATGCACAGTGCAGGCAAATGTTCCTGCAGTAGAAAAGTTGCATCGCGCAATGCACGCCGATGCTTGTTTCCGCTCCGTCTCAAGGATGTGACACAATTGCGGCGCTGGGACGGTCGAGTTGAAAAACCATCGAAAAGAGAAGGATATTCCTTCACAGCCGGGGCATAATTTCGGACTGACCCGAGGCGAAATAATCATTCAGCGTACTTGCCTGAGACATTGGTGTGGCATTGCGCTTGCTCTTAATTAGGCTCGTGTGTAATGTAACTTCTTGTAGTTTGAATAATAAATCCTAGAAGGTTGATGCTGGTATGAACACGGGAAACGATCTATCGCATGGGCAGCCCGCGACGTCTTCCGGCGGCTTTGCCGGGCGGGATTTTTTCTACAGCAACTTGCGCATCCAGGAAACTCTCACCACCATCCGCTACGGCATCGAATCCCGCAAAGGGCTCATTATCATCACCGGTGATACCGGAGTCGGCAAGACGACTCTTCTCCGCAAGGTCATCGCCGATCTGCCGGCCAACGTCACCGGCATCTTCGTAGCGGATGCCCGGATTAGCTTTTCCGACCTGCTCCGTCTGATTCTTCGCGGTCTGGACGACGATCAAGCGCAGGAAGACGAGGGCGCCATGGTGCGGCGCTGCCAGTCGCTCCTGCGCGCGCGCCTGGAGCGTTGCGAGATCGTCGCCTTGGCGGTTGACGATGCCCAGCTCATGCCCGACCGGACGCTGCGCAACATGATGCAAAATTTTCTCGGCGGCAGCGCCGAAGACCCCGAGGGCGCGTTGCTGCAGCTCGTCTTGGCCGGAGGCCGCGGGCTGAAGACAAAACTCGCGCAAGCGGCGCTCATTCCGTTGCGGCGCCGCCGGCCAATGATCTGCGAGCTGCAGCGGCTCAGCAGCCAGGAAATCGGCGCCTACATCGAACACGGATTGACGGCCGCCAATCGACCGGCGGAGCTGTTTGACGAGCGCGCCGTCAAGCGCGTCGCGCTCCTCAGCGACGGCAATCCGCGCGCCATCGGCGCGCTTTGCCAGCGTGCTTTGCAGCTCGGCGGCGCCGCCGGCGCGGTCAGCGCCGAATTGATCGAGATCGCCGCCAAGGGCGTCGATATGCACCCGGGGGTGAACGGGGCGGCAGCCGCCCGAGAGCAGTCCTTTGCGCGCTTCGACGAGGAGCAAAATTTCGACGACGACCAAGATGACGACGCGAAAGGTTTTGAATTTGTCCCGACGCATTCCACGGCGGCCGCCGATCCGGCATTTTTCGCGCGCGACAGCCGGAGCGAGTCGCGGCGCTCCTGGCTGCCCCGTGGAGAGAGCCTGTCTTCCTGGGTGCGTGTGTTCACGGTGCTAACCCTCGTTGTCGGTGCGGCCGCCGTGATTCCCGCGCGAAGCATCAATCTCGTGATCGCCCCTGCCCAGAACGCGATCGATCTCGTCGCCGGTTGGGGTGAAAAGTTAAAGCACAGCGCGCCGCCGCCGCAGGAATCGCGCCGCGCTCCGGAGCCGCCGGCCAAGGTTGCCGAAGTCGTGAAAGGGCCGAGCGAGGCTGAGTTGAGAAAGATGGCTGAGCCCGAGGCGCTGGTTCCGCTGGCCGGCCCCGACCGACCCACCGCGCCCGAAGAGAAGCTAGCAGCAAGCGGCTTAGATCAGTCAGCCGAGACGCTGGCTCCGCAAGCGACGAACTCGCCTCCTGCTGAGAAGGTCAAGCCAGGGCCTGGGACGCGGCAAAATACCGCGCGGCGAGATACGGTGCGGGCCGCGCCGGTGAAGGAAAGCCCGAGCCGCGATTTGCAGAGCGAGGTCGCCAAGGCGATCGCCAGTCGCGCGATCATGGGAGTCGAAGTTTCGGTGGTCCAGGGCACAGCTATCCTCGACGGCCATGTCGCCACCGAGCGCCAGCGGCGCGCCGCCGAGCGCGCCGCGCGCAGCGTCGTCGGCGTCGAGCGAGTGCGCAATCGCATCGCGATCACCTTCGGCTGAGCCGCCGCGATTTTTTCAAATAGCCGCTTCCAACGTCCGCCGTCGTCGGATTTTGCCGGTCGCGCTGGCGGAAAAACAACAGTCGGCGCGTGCTAGCCGGAGACGTTGGTCCGCTGCGGCGATTCCTCGTAGACTGCTGGTGATCGCTCAGCGGCGGAAAGCTTTTGCCTTTACGGCGGAAGGATTGCGCCCCCGCGGGCGCATGACGCAAGTATGGATTTTCCCGCTCTGTTCCCGCTCAAGGTTGATTATCGAAATCGTCGGTCTGGCAGTCGACTTGATGCTGGCGCAATCGTTCCCAGGATTCAAATGCTTGACCGCACCCCTCGCATTCAAAAGACCGTATGCTTGCTGGCGCGGAGTCCGCAAGTTCTTTTTCCATCTCTGTACCTCTCGCAATTATTCTATTTCTCAGCGTCGTAGTGAAGCATCACTGAGAGAGCAACCGTCGTGCCATCGGTGCGACGGTTGCCAAAACGTTCCATCGTGCAGGGATTGCGCGTGGCATGGCGCGCAACGACGAAATGCTGTGAGCAATTTCCTTCCACACATGTTGCCTTTTCCTTCAGAGTAAAAATTTTTTCTCCGCCTTCGCGTCCAATCGCCGTCAACCGGCGCTGACGCTTGACCGAATACGCAACGATCGTTTACGCTAGGCGCCGTGAATGAAACCGGTGAAAAATCGGCGACCGAGATTCTCTACGTCGAAGACGATTCGGTGTCGGGCCGGCTCGTTCAGTCGATCCTCGAGCGTGAGGGCTATCGCATCCGTGTCGTTTCGAGCGGCCAGGAATTTTTGTAAATTCTCGCCGCGAGCAGGCCCGATCTGGTGCTCCTCGATCTCCACCTGCCCGACGCCTCGGGGCTCGATCTCCTGGCGAAGTCCCGCAATCGGTATCCCGATGTTCCGGCGATCATGGTGACGACGTCCAATTCGGTAACCGATGTGGTCGGCGCCCTTAAAGGCGGCGCGATCGACTACGTGACCAAACCGGTCGAGCACCAGCGACTGGTGGCATCGGTGGGGAACGCGTTAAAGATGCTGCGCCAGCCGCAAGACCTCGCCAAGCTCCGCTCCGAGCTCAATGAAACCTATCGGCTCGAGCATATCATCGGCGACACGTCGGCGATGGCGACTGTCCGCGAGCTGAATCCGCCGGGCGGCGCCGAGCGACGCCACGGTGCTGATCCTCGGCGAGAGTGGCACCGGCAAGGAGCTCGTCGCCCGGGCGCTGCATTACTCGAGTCCGCCCGCGGCTAAAACCACCACCGAATAATCTCTCTTTCGCCGGATGCGATCGGCTCCACCGCAACGATCCAAAGTCATGGCTCCGGATTCACCAAGTTCCCTTGCGATTGAACAAACACAAATCAGCGGCGCGGCTCTGACTCCTAGCCCACGAAAGTGAGAGAAGGTTGGGGGGCGTCAACCGCCGCAAGTAATGCTTCGGCGCAAACTGTCCAGGTTTGGCCTTTTTTGTTAAATAAACGCAATTTGTGGCCCGAATTTCTTCGCGCCTGTGACCGAGGTCTCGCAACGACTTCAATAAGTTAGGCAATTCTTACCAAATGGCACATCGGTTGCCTTCCAATTCCTTAATTGTCCTTTGACCGGCTCGTGGCGGCTTTGACCTGCGACGGTGGGGGCTATTCTGAATGTTATGAATCGCCTGATTCGACTGAGCCTGCGCGCTCGCTTGATGGCCCTGGTGCTGCTCGCGCTCCTGCCGGCTTTCGCGTTGATCATCTACAACGCCCTCACCGACTATCGCAAAGCCATCGAAGAGGCAAAAAACACCGCCCAACGACTGGCGCGGATCGCCGCGCAACATCACGAGCAGATGATCGACGACGCCTATGAGCTTGTCACCTTGCTGACCCGTTTGCCGCTACTCATGCTCGGTCCCCAAGCCTGTCAAAATCTCATGACCAATCTGCCGGACCCTTATCCCGACTTTGCCAGCGTCGTGGTCCTCAATCAGCGCGGTACGGTGCTGTGCGCCACGCGCCCCAAGCAGTCGGGCATGAACTACAGCGACCGGCGCTGGTTTCAAGAAGTCGTCGGCAGCCGCAAGTTCATCGCCAGCGAGTCTCTGATCGGGCGCATGAACACCGAGCCGAACGTGGTCTTTGCCGCTCCGATGCTCGACGGCAACGGCGCTGTGCAGGCGGTCGTCGGCTTAGCGGTGAACCTCGATTGGGTCAATCGTCTCAGCGCGCGCACGCAGGTTCCCGCCGGCTCGACATTCACTCTGCTCGATGCCCGCGGCATCGTTTTGGCGCGCCAGCCGGAGGCGGAATGGATCGGCACATCGTATCCGCAGCCCGAGCTGGTGCGCGCGATCCTGCGCCAAAAGAGCGCAGGCACCATGGAAACCGTCCAGCCCGACGGCGCCGAGCATCTTTACGCCTTTCATCCCTTGGGCGGGGGCCAAGGGGAGCGCTCCTGGTATCTCGCGGTCGGCATTCCCAAAGCGGCGGCGTACCGGGAAATGCGCGCCATCATGGCGCAGAATTTACTTTTTATGGGGCTGGTCGCCGTGCTGGTTTTGGCGACCGCTTGGTGGGGCAGCAAGGTGCTGGTCCTGCGGCCCATCCGCGCGCTCGCGGACACCAGCGCAAAGCTCGGCAAGGGCGATCTGACCGCGCGCACCGGCATGGGCCGGCGGCGCGATGAAATCGGCCGCCTCGCCGGCGCCTTCGATGATATGGCCGAGGCGATCCAAGCGCGCGAGAGCGATCGCAGAGGAGCCGAACAAATCCGCGCGCAGCTCGCCGCCATCGTCGAATCTTCGAGCGACGCCATTATCAGCCGCACTCTGGACGGCTTCGTGACCAGTTGGAACAAGGGCGCGGAGCGGCTCTTCGGCTACCGCGCGGACGAGATGATCGGCACCTCCATCCTGCGCCTGATTCCGGACGGCGAGATGACCGCGGCCCTGGACAAATTTCGCGCGCATCAAAAAAGGCGAGCGCATCAATTCCTACGAGGCGGTGCGGCTGCACAAGAGCGGCGCGGCCATCGACGTCTCGGTGACAACTTCGCCGATCATCGACGAGCGCGGCGTGGTCATCGGCGCCTCGTCGATTACCCGCGACATCAGCGCGCGCAAGCGCGCGGAAAACGAGCTGCGCGCTCTGCACGATATCAACCTGGCGATCTCATCGACCCTCGACCGCCGGGCGGTTTTGCAAATGCTGCTGGAGAAGATCGAAGTGCTGCTGCCCTACGCCGCGAGCCACATTCGGTTATGGAGCGATGCCACCGGCAAGTTCGATCCGGTAGCGTGCAGCAATCTCGACGAAGAGCAGTGGAAAGCGGGCGATGCGAGCTCGCGCCACGCCGTGCTCCGAACCATCCTGCGTTCCAAACGCCCCCTGGTCATCGACGATTTGCAGACCGACGAGCGCATCGCACGCGGCTCCTTTTACCGGCGCCACGGCCTGGTCTCCTACCTGGGCATGCCGCTGATTGTGAAGAATCAGGCCATCGGCGTGCTTTCATTGCTGACCAAAGAAAAACATGACTTTACCGAGCGCGAAATCCGCTTTGTCGAAACCTTGGCAAAGCAAGCGAGCATCGCCATTTACAACTCCAAGCTCTACGAAGAGAGCCGCAAGCTGTTGGAGGATCTTGCCCTGAGCGAAAAGCAGATTCGCGCGCTGGCCAACGGCTTAATGCGGGCGCAAGACGAAGAGGCGCGGCGCATTGCCCACGTGCTGCACGACGAATCGGGCCAGTTCCTCGCGATGGTGTACATCTCGCTTGACGAGCTCGCCAAGTCGCTCTCAGCCGCCGACAAGGAGCGGGTGGAAAAAATCAAAGGCCTGCTCGACGAGGTGGAAGAACGCCTGCGCGATCTCTCGCACGAGCTTTACCCCGCGATGCTCGACCATTTGGGCTTGGTGCCGAGCCTGGAATACCTGGCGAGTCAGATCGCCAAGCGCACCGGGATGCAGATCGCCGTCGAGGCCAACCTTCCGGAGCGCCTTTCGCCTCTGCTGGAATTGACCATTTACCGCGTCGTGCAGGAAAGTTTCAACAACATCGTGCGACACGCCAACGCCGCCGCGGTTTCTCTGCGGCTTTTGCAAGACGATCATCTGATTCAGTGCGCCATCCAGGATGACGGCGTCGGGTTTGATCCCGGCAAAAGTTTCGCCGCCGGCCGAAAACCCGCCCACGGATTGGGTCTCCCCGGCATGCGCGAGCGCGTCGAGGCGGCCGGCGGAAGCTTTGAGATCCTGTCTGCGCCCGGCGCGGGAACGAAACTGTTCCTGTCGATTCCCCGGGAGAAAATTCATGGCATACCGGATCCTGCTGGCTGACGACCACGCTATCGTCCGCGACGGTTTAAAAAGCGTGCTGGTGCGCGAAGGCTTCGAGATCGCCGCCGAGGCGAGCGACGGCCGCGAGGCGGTGGAGTTGACCCGCAAGCTGCGCCCCGACGCGGTGGTAATGGACGTTTCGATGCCCTCGCTGAACGGCATCGACGCTGCGCGCGAAATTCACGGCGCCTGCCCGCAGACCAAGACGATTCTGTTGACGGTGCACAAACAAAGCCAGTTTATCTTGGAGGCGCTCCGCGCCGGCGTGAAAGGCTACGTGCTAAAAGCCCAGGCTTCCGGCGACTTGGTGCACGCCATCCGCGCCGCGTTGCAGGGCGGCACCTACCTCAGCCCCGGCATCTCCGACAGCGTAGTCCAGGCGGCGCTCACCAAGGAAAAGGCCGAGCGCGACCCACTAACCCAGAGAGAGCGAGAAGTCTTGCAGCTCATCGCCGAGGGCAAGACCAATAAAGAAATCTCCGCCGCCCTGGCAATGAGCGTCAAAACCGTGGAATCACACCGGCGCAATCTGATGCTCAAGCTCGACATTCACGAGACCGCGAGCTTGGTCCGCCACGCGATTCGGATCGGCCTGATCCAGCCCTAAGCGGTGGGGGCAAGCGCGCCTCATCGCGCGCAGTTGGCGCATGGCCATGAGCTACGCACCCCGATCAACGTGATCATGGGCTACACGTCTTTGCTCAAAGAAGGCGTTTTGGGCGAGGTGAGAGCGGCCCAGGAAGACGCCCTGGCGAAAATCGCCCGCGAGTCGAAAGATCTCTTGTCCATGATCAATACGCTGCTGTACGCGAGCAGCATCGATACCGAGCCGGCGCTGCTGCACTGCCGGGAATTTCAGACGGAAAATCTCTTGACCGAGCTCAGGGCCAATTACGCGGTCATGGTGCCGCCGCAAGTCACCATGGTTTGGCGCTATCCGGCAAGCCTGCCGCCGCTTTGCACCGATCGCAGAAAGCTCCGGCAGATTCTCGATAATTTGATCGGCAATGCGGTGAAGTTCACCGAGCGCGGCGCCGTGACCGTCAGCGCGCGCGCCGCAGGCGGCGAGGAGGCGAAATCACGGGTCGGCTTCGATCTTGACGGCGCCGACCCGTAGCAGCCGTGCATCGAGTTTGAAGTTTCCGAAACCGGGGTGGGTATGCCGGAGGATACGCTGACCAAAATTTTCAACAAGTTTTACCATGTCGACAGCTCCGAGACGCGAAGCCACGGTGGCGTCGGCATAGGTCCGTACATCGCCAAGCGCTTTGCCCAATTGCTCGGCGGGCAAATCGTTGTCGAAAGCACCAAAGGCAAGGGATCGACTTTCCGCCTGACCATACCGCGCGCGCCGAAGACGGCTACGTCTTGAGCTCTCCGCCCAGTGAGCGGCCGCTTCGGATTAACAGTCGCAACTTGCCTTATCATTCGAGGCGTGCGATCCGGAAGGTTGCGCGCGCGGGGCAATCATTTTGAACTGGGGTTTGGGTCTCAGAGCAAACTGCGCTCGGTTCACACCACGGATGGCTGCAGGCAATCGGGGCCGGTGAGGATGCGCCGCACCGATGATAATAACTCCGCATGATCGACCGGCTTTTGAAAAAATGCCTTGGCGCCCGCCTCGAGCGCGCGCTCGCGGTGCGACTCCTCGTCGCGGGCGGTGAAGACGATCACCGGAATTGAGGCGAGGTCGTCGATGTTGCCGAGCCTTTCCATCACCAGATAGCCGTCGCCGGCCGGCAAACCCAAGTCGAGCATGATCAGATCGGGCTTTTCGCTTTTCGCCTGGCTGATGGCAGTCACCGCGTCGCCCGCCGCCACTGTGAGATAGTCGTGCGCTCGAAAAAAAACCCGCAAGGCTCGCGATACATCCTCGTTGTCATCCACGATTAGAATTTTTTTCTTGCTCATGAGCGCCTCCGCCGGTCCATCGTGGACCCTTCCGCTCAGGAGTTTGGCGCCCCGATCAGGCGGTGTTCTTCTTCGCGCAGCTCGCGATAGATCGCCGCGATCAGGGCGTCGTTGTCGAAGGGTTTCTGAAAATAATCCTTGGCCCCCGCCATCAGCGCGGCGTCTCGATAGACGTCGGCCGGACGAGCGCTCACCACGATGATCGGCACCGTGGACACCGATTTGAGCTGGCTCACGATCTCCATTACGACAAAGCCGTTGCTGTCGGGCAAGCCCAGGTCCATCAGAATCAAATGGGGCTTGCGCGTGGCGGCCAACTGGATCGCCGACGCGGCATCGTGGGCGGAAATCGTCGTAAAGCCTTGCGCGATCAACCGCACGCTCATCGCCAGCATCAAGTCCTTGTCGTCCTCCACGATCATGATAATTTTACTGTCCATAACTCTCCTTTCTCAATCCGCACACCGTTGTTTCGCTGCACTCTCGAAGGCGGTCCTTCGACTCTCGAGATCGCTGCTTGCATCACCCCGCATGGTCGCGTCGCCGCGATGTAGGCGGCCGACGCTCGCGATCAGGCAACCGCCGCGTATGCGCGGCGTACCGAAGACTCGGTCCGGCCTCCGCCTTCATCCGGTCTGAGCTGCGATATCGCGCGGCAGATCTCCGCCTCGATCTGCGCGGCGAGCAAATCGACGTCGATTTTCCGCTCCGGCGACTGGAGCTCAATCGGCGACACCAAGGTCCGCACCTGGCACTTGGCATTGCGAAACTGCTTGGCGCGGGCGATTTCCTTCTTGATGCGTTCGGCGAGCTCGGCGCTCGACTCCAGGTCCTTCGCCTGCACAACATAGAACAGACCCCGTTCCCCTGTGAGCACGATGTTGGGAAACAAAGCTGTGCGCTGCGGCAGCTCCATGCCGTTGAGCGTAAGCCAGGTCATCTCCTGAATCGCCTTCGCCACTTCCACGGGGGAGTGCGGATCGTGCAGCAACTCGATGGAAATCAGCGACAGCGCGCTGATCGGTTGCCCCTCTTCGTCCAACAGCGATTGCAGCAGGCGCTGCAACGAGAAGATCGGCAGGATCACATGAAACGCGGCGCCCTCTCCCGGTTTGCCTTCGGCCCAGATTCGCCCGCCATGCCGGACCACCAGTTCTTTGGTGATATGGAGCCCCAGGCCGAGACCGTTGCGATTGCCGTCCAATGAGTTCTCCACCTGATAGAGGCGATTGAATATTCTTTCCGCGTCGCCGAGGCCGATGCCACAACCCGTGTCCACCACCGAGACCCGGACGAAATCGCGGTCCTCGTCGAAGATGCCGGCACGCACGCTGACGCGGCCGTCCTTCGGCGTGAACTTGAGCGCATTGTCGATCAGATTCGTAAAAACCTGTTTCAGCCGACGCGGGTCGACGTAGAGCAGCGGCAGGTCGCCGGGTAGATCCTGGTGGAGAACAACCCCCTTTTGCCGAGCGTCGGCCGAAAACGTGCCGAGGGTTTCTTCGACCGAGAGATTGAGCGATACGGCGCGCGGGTGAATCGCCAATTTTCCGCTTTCGGCGCGCGCCGCCTCCAGGAGATCGCCGACCATGGCTTGCAGCTGCTTGACGTTGCGCAGCGCGATGCCGAGATATTCCTTCTGTTCCGGGGTAAGATTGCCGGCGAGCCCGTCGAGCACGATCGTGACAAACTGATACACGGCGGTCAGAGGCGTGCGCAGCTCGTGCGACACGTTGGAGAAAAACTGGTCTTTGGTCAGGAGCTGTTGCCGGCGGCTCTGCTCCATTTCGGCAGTCTTTTTCTTTTCTCGTTTTACTTGATCCGCCAGATAGCCGTACACCAGAGACGCGCCGAGCAGCAGCGGAATTCGCAAGAGCGTGTCGGCGTCGAGCGCAAACTCTTTGCCGGTGGAGACCGGAATGAGGACGACCGAAAATATCGCGACGAGCAAGCACCCGACGATGATCTGGAGAAAATTTTCGCCGATTGCCGCGACCAGAACACCGAAGAAAAATATCAGAACGAGGTCCCACGGGCTCTGGCGGTTGACGACGATCGCCATGCAGATGAGAATCGTGT
Source organism: uncultured delta proteobacterium (assembly GCA_963745035.1). Taxonomy (GTDB): domain Bacteria; phylum Desulfobacterota; class Binatia; order UBA9968; family UBA9968; genus DP-20. The sequence continues at coordinate 370,401 of CAVUVW010000017.1, forward strand.
CGAGCGCCGCCATGATCGAGGGAAAGGAAGACCGCGTGAAAGCGGCTTCCGGCAGGCGCAGGAAAATCAGCATGGACGCCAGCGGCCCCGACAGCAGCAAAAGACTCACCGAGTCTTGCGCGAGATTGCCATCCTGCACCACCAGTAAATAGCAGCAAGCGATGACGACGAACCATTGGATCTGAATCAGATCGCGCTTGCGTTCGCTGCCCGCGGTCAGACCGATATGGATTTCGGAAACGTTCATGTCATGGATTTGTGCGGCGCCGAACAGGTAAAATCTGCGCCAAGCGCACGCTACTGCATTGCAGCCGTCCGCACCGTCTCTTAAGGCAAGATTTAGACCACGTACCCGCACCCTTTGAGGTCTTCCCCAAGAGGCATTTTCATCCGAATTTTTAGGGACTTGCGCTCTATCGAAAGTAACATCACGAAGAAACTTTGCGAGATCCAAGAAAACGGATGCCGAAGATCGTCGTCCATAGGACAAATGCGAACAGCGACATAATGGATCGCGGAGTGGGCTTGCGAGGGCCAGCCTCCTGCCGACGCTTTCAGAGAATTGGTTCAGCTTAGGTTTCGCCGCCGGAGCTTTGCGGGATCAGAAAGTAGAAAATGGCTTCATCGAACCACCGATCCATCAAGCTGAGAGACATTCACGTTCGGATAAGGGTTCCGAAAATTGCGCGCATGCCGTTGAGCAATTGCGGAAATTGTAAATCGCGCCGTCCATTTTGCGACTTCGCATTGTCTGAAACCGCCCGCGCGATTCACAAGACGCCGCAGTCCGAGGTGCTGAATCAGCCGTTCCGATTCGCGCCCGCAGCTTTACCGCGCTGCGCCGACATGTTAGCTAATTGATTTTTGAGCGGGGAGAAGGAAGGTGCCCGGTGGTGCCGCTGGTCTTCAAAACCAGTCTGGGGGTCGTAAGGTCCCCGGAGGGTTCGACTCCCTCCCTTCTCCGCCAAAGTGATGTGAGATAAAAGCGGAGCAGTCCGCAATTCACGATCAAGGCACATTTCCAAGGACGTCAAAACCCAGGCCGCTTGATCCCTCACCGCGGCCGATCTGTTTGCGCCGCCCGATCCATAAATGCGTCGAGCCGTCGAACCAGCGGGTGTACTGGTAGTTGCGTGTGACACGAACGCCCTCGCGCGGAACTTCTTCCTCGAACAATTCCAGTTGCGCGACCGGGATCAGGGGTCAAAATACGTCCCATCGCGTGAACCGGCTCCGGCAAGCCGTCCGTTTTGAGGACCGCGCCGCGTTTTAGACGCAGCCCTTCTCCCACTCGCGCGGGCATCAGCGGAATCCAGTAATCGGGGATTTCCGTGGCAAGACGATAGTGCAGCGGTCCGGCGGCTGACGAGCTGTTTACCGCGGTTTCCGGCGCGCCACGCCGTTTCTTTTCCAGGTAAGCTTCGAATCGATTGAGCGATCCTTCCGCCGGGCTTTCAATCAAGCGTTCGACCGCCCAGGCCAGATTCGCCATCTCGTCGCGCAGGAACAGCACTTCTTCGATGGGCCGGCTTTCCAAACTCTTGAGCAGCGACGGCGGCAGGAAAAACAAATTCGCCGCCGGTTTAGTAAAGCCGCTCCCACGCATATAGGAATGCTGGAACATGCGCCACGAGGAATGCGGCTCGCCCAACTCGCTTGAGGATTTGATTAGCGTACGCACACCGAACGTGTCGGTGATGATTAACGAACGGGTTCGATAGACCGAGCCGATGTCCAATTCGATGGGCATCACAAACCAGTCGTTGCCGTAGTCCAGCGCAAATTCCACTAGCAGCATACGCGCCAGATCAGTGGGTCCGGCGTCCACCGAACCGAGATCCACCTGAGCGTCTTCAAATTCCCAGAATCGCGCCGCGGGCATGCCGCGAAAGCTGACCGGAGCCGGAATCGCCGTGCGGGTAATTTCTGTCGCAGCATTGTCCGTCGCTGCGCCGAGCGTCACTTCAGGATTGGCATCGAAGGCGTACCAGTCCAGATGGCCATCAAAATATTCCTGCGCCGTCAATATACACTCGCCATCGCTGAGCCGGGTCGCCACGGAAAACGCATACTCCATACGTTCCGGCGACCACGACGGATCAGTGGTTTCCGGCTCGCTGAAAGCCGTCTCGAACCATTGCAGCCAAAGCCGCGCGGCCTTCTCGACTTCCGCCAAATCGGCCGAGGCAATTTGCAAATCGGCGGCGATCACAATTGCGCCGGCGCCGGCCGAGCGGAAGGCGCCATAGAGCCGCCGACCGTCGGGGACACGCGCCGCCATTAAATCAAAAAAACTCAGACTCTCACGGTCGAGTGCGGCGCGTTGCTCGATCGTCAATGCCGGAAACGGATATTGGCGAATGAAGGCGTCGCGGTAATCAAGCGACAGCGGCTGCAGTTCGAGCAAGCGCAAGAATTGCTGGCCGGCTTCCGCGGCCAGTCGAAGTTTTTCCGGCTTCGTCATGGGATCGGTTGCCGAACGAACGGTTTCCCGCTCGACCAAGGTTTCCAGCGGCATGCTGTGGTTATAACTTGGCGCATCGACTCTGGTGTTTGGCGTCATCGCGCCCGAATGATAACGGGTCAGCGGCGCCGCTTCCGCGCGCCAGCGGGCGATCACGGGCGAGCCGTTGTCTCCGCCCTGAAACTCTCCCAGCTGCCATTGCCGCGCCAGCAGCCAGAGCGGATCGTAGATTCTCGCCTGCAGACTGGTATTCATTTCGGCATCGCGGCTGCGCGGCTCCAGCCGCATCCAGCTGGTGATCGATGGCACGGCTTCTTCACCAACGACAATAGACGAGGCCCGATCATTCCAATCCATCCTGATAGCCGGAGTGTCCCCCCTAATATCGATGAACGCTCCTTGAAAATTGGCATGCTCATACAGCCTGAGCATCATACCCGTAGGGATTAACGCAGAGCTTAAGGTTTCATTGCCAATTGTGATCTGCGCGGTATCGTAGTTCCCTTTTTGCAAGATCTGAGATAGGCCGCCGTAATTGGCATGCTCAAAGATCATAACTTCTCTTGTAATGGGCGGCGGTTCAGCTGCGTCATAAACGATAATTGAGCTGGTTCGGTCATTCCAGAACTGACTTATGATCGGGGTATCCTCCGCGATATCGATGAAACGCCCCTGGAAGTGATAGTGCTCATACAATCTGGCCACTAGTCCTTGAGGCACCTGGAGGGAGCTAACTATATCGTTACCGAAAGACAGCTGATGGGCTGCGTCGTCGTACCGCCCCTTAGGTAGAACCTGAGACTGCCCTTGAAAATTTGCATGCTCGTAGATTGTTACGTCGGCCATGGTTAGCCTCCTTTGGTAGACCCGTGATTCGTTTGTTGTAACGCACCAAAGGTGTTGTTCATCGCACCATCGCGCCTGCGCGGCTCCAGCCCCATCCAACTGGTTATCGATGGCATAATTTCCTCTACTTGATTGTCGTAAAATCGGTTGAAACGGTTTCGCCGGCAGTGTTATGCGCAAAGTACAACGCCGGCAGATAATGCCCGACTTCATCCAGCGCGTCGGGGTCGACGGCACGAATTCGCGCCAGATCGAGCGTTTCCATCAGCACCTGTTGCAGCGACCAGACCGTCCAAGGCAAATCGACCTGCGGCGGTACGGCGATCAGGATCGTTTGCGGCGGCGCGGCGTTGGGTTGGTCGTACTGAAAAGAAATCCCGCTGGTCTCGGTGGCGTTGGGCACGACTTCGACCCATTCGTCGATCAGCAGCCCGGCCAGCGGCTGGCGCACATCAACCAGTGCGGCGGATTGCACGGCGAGGGAAAGTTTTCCGCCTGGCAGGATCTGTCCCGCTTGGAGCGGCAGGCCGACCCAGCGATCGTTGGCGTCGTAGGGAAGCTGCGCAACACTTAATTTAAGTTTTTCGCCGGTCTTGAGTGCTTCGGAATAATTAAGTGCCGCGTTAAGCCGAGCCGCGCCCTCGCGCACGCGAGCCATGCGGTGCAACCACGTGGTTGCGGCGAACGGATCGCCGCCTTGTACTTTGGTGCTGTCGGCCAGCGCTTTTTGCAGCTCATCGGCGTTCGCCGCGGCAAAACGCGACAGCACGACAAACGCCTTGCCGAAGACCATGCGCAGCCGCGCCAGTGCGTATTCACCCCGCGCTTCAACCGTCGCCGCGCTGGAATTAAAACCGCTGGCCCGCGCCGTGAGTTGTTCGACACGCTGCGCCAACTCTTTGAGCACTGAGCCGGCCTGCAGGAGCAGAATTTGGCGGTCGGCTGACGAATCGCCGGCAGCGGAAAGCGGCACCGCGCCAGGTGCGCTGAAACCAGCCGAACGCAATAGTAGGTCCCGCAAAATTTCCAGGTTAGCCGTCTCAGCCGCGCTTAACTGCTGTTGGAATTCGTTGGTCGCTTCGCGCAAGGACTGTTCGGCGCTCTCTGCGCGCTTTTCCAACTCCACCACGTCCACGCCGGAACTCCCGCTTCGTTCCGGCGGGTTCAAATCCTCCGCGTCAATCCCGCGCGCGTTGGTGATCAACTTGCGCGCCGTGCGCAGCAACTCGTTGAACTCCCCGTATCCCAACTCACTGGCTGCCCATTCCGGTTTGCGCCCGGGATTGATCCGCAGCAGCGAACCCGGCGCAAAGCCCTCCGGCTCGCGCATGAGCGCATACAAAATGCGTTGCTCGATCTCCGCTTGCTGTCCGGCTTCTCCGCCTTCGACCGCGTAGATGAAATCGAGGGGGGCTAGACGGAGTTTGTCGAGGCGGAGTTCCTTGGTCTCCAGAACCTGTCCGGTCGCCCCTTCCAATCGCTCAACCAGGCAGCGCACGTTGGCCGGATTGCCAAGCAGTTTTGCCGCCCAGGCGTTTAAGTGCGGCTCGGCGTTGGCGCGCACCGATTGTTGCGACAATCCCCACTCGGGCGGGAGCTGCGGTTCACCGCTGAACAAGGTCACCAGCCGGTGCGTCAGCGCGATGCCGGTGCGCGGCGTGCGCGCGACTTCGAGTTCGGGCGGCGGCGTTTCACCGCCGGCGATGGATTCCACTGTCATGGCGGCGCGCACCGGGTTGCCGCGCACGACCTGATGCACGGTTTCGGCCATCAGCGCGTCGCTGACGGCGTCCACCGAATCGGCCAGCGAGTCGAGTTCGGCCTCCAAAGCGGCTTTTGAGTTTATCAGGTCAGGCAGCGGCGGTTTGTTCGTTAGCGGGGCGAAGAGGAGTGAGAGCGCGCCGGCGCTCCCGGGCGGCGGCGTTACGCGCCGCAGTAGATCCAGCGCCGCCAGCCAGCGCCGTTGCAACTCGAGGCCGTCCACCACGTTATTGGCCGCGATGGCTTCGACCGGTTGATCGGTTTGCTCCAGCTTGCGCGCCACCAGCGGCGCCAGCTCGCGGAAAAACGAAATGAACGGCGCTTTTCCGGCTTCCTGTAGGCGGCGCTCGAACCGGTAACCGAGCAGCGCGCCGAGCGGCTGCCCTTGCCGTACGCCGTCAAGCAGCCAGGCCGCCAAGCGCACCCGCTCGGACGACAGATCAATCGCCAGCAAATCGTTCGGCATTTGATTGCCGGCGTGGGCCAGATGGCCGCTGCGCAGCACGGCCGCCGTGGTGGCTTGGGTCAGCGACGGCGCGTGAACGAAACCGGGATTGCTCGCCGACTGAAAAAGCGGGGCTGATTCGCCCGGCGGCGGCGCGACTGTGATTTGAGCGGTCGCGGGTTGCAGATTCATCACCCAGCCGTAGCCGCCGAACAGGACACCGGCCGGATTTGCTTTGCGAATCTCGGCCAATCGCTTGGTCGCCAACGAAGTGATCCACGCATCGAGCCGGTAGGAGCATAGGTCGAGGGTGCCGGTCATCAACTGTTCGAGTCTAGCGGGAGTGAGTGACTTCAGGTGCGCCAGGCTGGCGCGGAATTCGTCCAGCGCTTTCAGGTCCGGTTCCCGGTCGACGTCGGGTTCGCCGGAGGGCGTGAAGCCGAGCAGATACTTGCCGAGCTCGACGGGCTCCGGAACGCCTGGCACCGTGATCTTCGTTGCCATTTGCCGCCAGACGGTTTGCATCAACTGTCCCAGGGGGAGATCCACCAGCTCTGGCTCGCGCCGCTGTCCGGCCTGCAGTAGCCCCCGGTTGATGAGCAGCCGCGACGCGCCGGCCGCGTATTCTAACAGCAATGAGTGGCGCAACAGCAAGTAAAGCAGTGTAGGCGGCGGCGGTTGCAGAATGGTTTCGTGACGAATCGCGTCGAGGTCGCGCGCGGCGAGTAGCGCTTCGATGTAGTTCGGGGTCAGCGGCGAAGTTTCCGCCACCTGCCCTGCTTGCACCAACGCTCCTGTGAGGTTCGCGACGGGCGGTGCAAACACACCTTGCGCCAGCCGCGGTCGCCAAGTCACACCCAGCGTTTGCAACAACGCCGCAGCGCGCTGGTCTTGTATCGCCGACCACGCGGACGTGGAGGCGCGCTTGGCGGCGATCAAAGCGAGCCTTTGCCGGCGCGCCGCCATTACGGCGGCCCATCGCTCATGCGCCCGGGCATAGGCAAGCCTTCTCTGCTGCGCAGCCCGGATCCAAGCGATCCTTTCCCTCGGCGTCAAGTCCTCGGGAGGCTCCTCTTCCTCGGGAGCCTCCGGCTCCGGCGGCGGCTCTTCGACAACGGCCCCCCAAACGTCCAAAAAGATTTCGGCGCTCAAAAACACCCACAAATGTTCCAGGTAGTGGCGACCCATCAGGTTGCGCATCGAGTAGTTGGACGACTGTCCATCCATGCTCAAGACCTCGGCCAGATCTTTGTCGATGCCTTTTTCCTGGTCGAAGTCATCGCTCCGGCCGAGGCGCGGGACTTCCGGAAAATCACGCCGCCACAGGTCGCGTAAACGGATCAGAAAATCCCGCAACGCGACGTCGCGCGCCGATGGATTCGTTTGATCGGCCGGCGCCTGCCAAGCGTTGAGCGAAGTCACCGGCAGAATGCCATAGGGCTGTCTGCCGATGCGCAAGGCCGGCAGCGGCCCGCTCGCGCGCACGTAGTCGATGAAATGGCTGCGCGCCCAAGCGATATCGTCGTCGCTGAGGGGGCTTTCACCGGCTGCGCCGACACCGAGCATCTGCAACAGGAAATAGCCCCACGTCGCCTGCCACAAGGCCGTGTTCATGTGGCGCCCATCGAGCTGTTCTTTTGCCGTAGCGTTGGGAAGATTGGCAAACACCTGACCGGCGTTCGCCAGGCCGAAGGCGGTTGCCAGCACATCGGCATTCGAGCCATCGCCAGGTTGAAATGCCGCGGCGCTGCGTTCGGCCAGATAGCTCGCTTCATGGCCGGCGTCTTTGGAGCTGAATCCGGAAGGCGCATCCGCCGTGTTATTGGAAGGGGTGCCGGGCGGGACAAAGCTTAGCCCGCCGGTGTAGTGGTGCGCGTTGAACAATTCCGCCAGATTCGGCGCCCAGTCTGTGGTCCGGTCAAGCGAATCTTTGATGCCCATCACCAGAAGAAAATCCAATCCTGCAGCGGCATCTTCTTTCGTCAGTCTTGCGCGAATCCCCATGCCGACTGTTTCCGCCACGTCGAAATCCACCATCCACTTCATGCCGGCGTCGATGCCGAGTTGATCGATAGTGGCCGACGGCGAGGGGTCGGGGCCGGTCGCCAGCGTGTCTGAAATCAATCCTCCTTTGACGTTCACCACCAGCCGGCCGTTCTTGTAACCGAGCACGATCCACTGGTTCGGCAACACGCGCGCCACCGGTGCGCGCGTCCAGGTCTCGCTATTCGTCGCGGGAGATGGAAAACGCGCGGGTTTCGGGAGCGGCTGATCGGCAGCGATAGGACTTGCCGGGCGGTCTTCGGGATTGAGCGGTTTGAGCGCGCGGGCGATCCATGCGGCGCGCGGCGGATCGAAGCGATCAGCCAGCTGGCGCCAGGCGGTTTTTCCGCGTTCTTCGTCGTTCCCGGCGCGCCAAGTCTGTTCCCAGAAATGCTCGCCCCAAGTCACCTCGTCGGCGGTCAGCTCAGGCTCGTGCGTATCGATGTGTACCGTATCGGGGTAGACGCGCACGCGCAGCTCGGAGCTGCCGTCGGCTTGCGCAAAGAAACGGGTTTCCAACCGCACCGGGAACAGGACAACCGGCCGGGCGGGACCAAACGATAACTGCACCCCAAGTTCGGGTGCGTTTGGAATGTTGGGAATCTCAGGATTAGGAGTAAGCATGAATCACGTCGGGCCTTGTTTAATCATTTCTTTCGCGTGAATCGCGATGCGCACCGGTCGCTGCAAGGTGATGTAAGCCTGGTGCGCGGAGTTCTTACCCCACTTCGCCTTGTCAGCAACGTCCGGCAGCGCTGTTTTGGTCGAGGCATGCGAGAGAGCCGTCAATTCTGCTTCGGTGTTGGCGAGATGCCGCCAGCTTAGATCGTTCCACGTGGCCAAGGCGGGCAGCGGTTTCGCGAAGTTCGCGACGTCCATCCCGAAGCGCGGCTCGGTCGGCTGCTCCTGGATCACGAAGAACCAGCCGGGCTCGGCGATGGCTTCTTTATCGGTCAGCGCAAAACCCAAAAACGTGACGTCCGGTTTCAGCGTGCCGCGAAAGAGCGGATGACTTTCCTTAGCCGGGTCGGATGACAGCTCAAGCTGATCTCCTTCTCGCACCGCCGCCACGGCGTAGATCACCGAGTTCGGGTAGCGTCGCAGCAGCTCACCGCGAATGAGCAGGACCAATTGTTCGCCCGCGCCGGCATTCTCGCCGAGCTTGCGGTCGCGCCATTGGTTGATCCTGTCGATATCCGGTTGATCACTGCCCGCCGAGGTATCCCAGAACTGGCGAAAATACGTGCCGCGCTGGTCGGTCGGATAGTTCCGCCAGAGCAGTTCACGGCTCATTTCGGCATTGAGTCCGACCAGGAACGCTTCGACGAATTTCGGATTGGTCTCGAGCAAGGTGACGGTGTTCGCCGGCACCTGCTCTAAACCGGGAAACAAAAATTCCTGCGAGAGGTCGCGTATGGCTTCATACATAGGTTGCGGGAAATCGGGCGCATCGAGGATGGGCTCGAGGGGATCGGCACGCGACTCCGTATCGCCGGCGATGACCAGCGAAGCCTGTACACGCGCCTTGATGGTCTTGTCGGGATTGACGCTTTGCAGCAGCTGCGCTTTGGTGTCGGTCAGATTCATCTGAACCGGCGCCGAGAAGTTTATCGAAGATTTTATCGAAGGCGTAAACGCCTGCTGCAGGTAAGCTTGGTGCGCCTTCGCCGCATTGCGAAATGCCTGCGCGTCGGCGCTGTCGGCCGGCTGCGCGGACTGGAAGTCCAACAGGCTGCGCTTCGCTGCGCCCTCGGCCGCAACCGTAAAATCGCCCAGCAGGGGCGTGGCGTCGAGCGCGTTGATGGCATTTTCGAAGCGAACGGTTTGCTTGATTTGCCCCGCCAACCCCCCGCCCTGATTATCCGAAACCTGGTTGAGCGTCACCAGACCGGCTTCGTTCTTCTGCGGCTGGACAATCAACTTCGTGTTCAACGTGGCCACGATGGCGATGGGCGGTGCACTGCCCGTCTTGAAGCGGGTGCTGACCACGCCGCGCGGGCTCGTCAACCGGCGCAACGGCGCGGAGACGGCTCTGGCCGGGATCGCCGATTGAGAAATCCTTTGTGACAACAGCATCCGCGTGTTGTTGGCGCCCGTGGATTCGACGACGACACGGGCTTGCGCCGAACCGACGACTTTCAGCAGTGTCTCTTCGGAAAATCGGCTGAAGTGCCGGGCATAGTAAACGCCATTGACGGCGCGGCCGAACTGGGCCTGACGCTGTATTTGATTGATCCGTTCGATCTCGCCGAGTTGTTCCCACGCCGAGGCCATCAACGGCTCTTGCTGATCCTGCACCACCGCGGTGCCGAGCGCAGCAATCGCTCGATGGCGCGGATCGAGATTCAGTTCATCCAGCCAGGTCGCTGACGCAGGCGGGGCGGGAGCCAAGTCCACGGTGTGCCGCGCTGCCTGCCAGCAGCCGTAAATCGGCGGCGCGAGTAGCGGGTCTGCGCCCTCCTCTGCCGCGGCCCGCGACGGCGCATCGAGGATTTTTTTGAGCTCGCTCTGAAAAATCTTTCGAGCCTCTTCCGGCCATTCGGAAGCGGTCGCATCCAAGCGGCGCAACGCGCCTTCAAGATCGAGCACGGTGTCCGATGGCAGCGGCGTCGTCGTGTGGAATCCGGGTTGGCTGATGTCCATCGGGCGTTTGCCGACTTCCGCCGGCAGTTGGCGCGAATCGCGCGCTTCGAGCAAGCCCACCAGCGCTTCGAAATCACCGCCGGTACCGGTGCGAAACTCCCATTGAAAATAGACGGGCAACGTTACTTGGGAAGGAGATTCCGCTCCCGTCGTCCAAGCCGGTTTCAACTGGTTTTCGTCCTCGGGCTGAATCGGTAAACCGAGGCCGGCTTTAAGTCCAAGCTCAAATGCCGGCACCACACACGCCAAATACTCCGTCAGCGGATCGAGGCGGCGCGGACAGACCAACCGCGACACCGTCAGCGCGGGCGCGCCGGTCAACGCTTGCTTCAGCGAACCAGCATCGCGCCCGCTGCCCGCAATCTGCGCGTGCGCCCACGCCCACGACTCGGATAAATCCGGCAGCTCGCGCTCGGGCCGGGCGGGCGCATTGATTTCGAGCACCGGCAGCGGCAGATTGCGGTCGGTGCGCAAACTGACGCCTTCCTGTTTGCGCACAACCACCAAGCACAGCCATGGACGCAGCTTGCCGGCGCCATCCGCCTTCGCCGGCGTGAAGAGCCAAGGAAAGTCGGGGCGATCAAAGTCAATCGCCGGAAAGTAGTTCGGCTCGAAATCCGTGGCGAGATGGCGCGGTTCCGTGCGCACCACCTGCTGCGGATCGATGCCGGTGACATCGCCGGGGCCGTACAGGCGCACTTGCCGATCGACGTCATCGGCGCTGTTGATCGCGCAGCTTGACGGGCACCGAAACGACGCCGGCTTGATTGGCAGTCAAGCCGTCGGGTGTCTGAATGCCGGACGCAGCTCCCTGCCGCACCCACGGCAGGAACACATAATTTGCGGACGTTGGTTCAGCCATGGCCACCTCGCCTATGAGAATTTATTGTTCCAATGGTTCCAAAAGTTCCAACCCCTCCGTCTCCCCGCGACGCGAGATCGTCGCCGGGAAGGATTTAACGAGGGGCTTGAACGATTTGAACTCACTTTTAGTTACCGCCAACCTCCGACAGCCGCAGGATCTTAAAGCCGCCGGCTTTGCCGTGGTCGTTGCCGTTGCAGTTCTCTCAACCCCTGCGCCGCCTCCGAATAGGACGCCGGTCTGCCCGCTTCGATGCCCGGCACAGCCTGCACCGTCAGATCCTCCGTCGCCACGATGCTCCAACCTTCTTTGGCAATCCGGTGTTTTCCCACCACCGAACGGTATTTGGCCTTGCCGCTGCGCCGAATCGCCGCCGCCCCGGCAGCGCCGAAGCGCGCCTGCTTGCCAAATAGTTCTGCGCTCAATCGATACAAATGCTCTGGATCGCTGCGGCGCGTTTCCTTGTTCTCTTTGTTCATGATAAGCGTCTCGAATTTTATCGCTTCGACTTCCAGCCAATCGTCGGCGTTCGACGGTAAAAGCAAACTCCTCCGAGCCGATACTCATCCCCGCAGCCATCGGTTCAAAAGAAGGCCGGGAAAGCTTTTCGTCGTCGCTCATCTCGAAGAACTGCGCCGGGGCGAAGAATTCTTTGACCGGCTCGGTCGTCTGACTGTGTTCGCCCAGGCTGACACTGCTGATCGTGAAGCGGCGCGCTCCGGCGGGCGCGGCTTGGCCGAACCGGGAAATATCGATGTCCAATGGCACGATGCTCTGTTTGACCGTCAAGGTGCCGAGCGGGTGGAGCAACACTTCGGTCGCCGCTCTCGGCTTTTCTCGCAGAGTGACCATGGGACGTTGGCCGGCGGGAAGCTGTCCCACCCAGTTGCCGGGATTGCCCAGCGCTTCTTTGAGTCGCGGCAACACGTCGATGGGTTCCGGCAGTGGCGGCTTCTCTCCTCCGACCAGCGTCTTGTCGACCCGGATCGAAACGTCCCACCAGAGAATCTCAAACGTCGCTTTGGCTTTGACATGCAGCGGCCGCGGCCCGGCGAGCGCGCCTTCGACTTTGACTTTGAATAAGTTGCTCGAGCCGCGCTTGAGCTGCACCTGGGCGTAGAACTCGGCGAGAAATTGAAACGGGTCGAGCTGGATCAACACGTCGAAGCCGATTTCGCCGTGAATGCTGAAGCCGGCCGCGGAAGCGTAGAGCTCGGCGCGGGCGCCGAATTGCACGGTGTTGGCCGTGAGCGCGAAGTACGCTTCGCAGCGAATGCGCGGGTTGTCGCCCGAGGAGAGATTGATCGCGATGCGCTCGAGCTTGGGAAAATTGGCCGGCGGGTTGAACGCCGGATGCAGGCCGCCGATGGCGAGCGCGAAGTTGGGCGAGCCTTCCCATTTCATGCGCATCGCCATGTCGCCCGTCAAAACGAACTTCTTGAGCAACCGCGAATCGTAGAGCGTGGCGTCGAGCGCGGCCGTGCCTTGATCGAAGTCGATCACGCCGATGGCGTCCATCTGCAAGCGCACCAGATCGTTTTCCCGTTTGGGCAAAATCGCCACGACCTGGGCGAGAATCAGCAGCCGCAGCCGGGCGCCGAACTCGAGCACGACGGCGAGATCGGCGGTGATCAGCGCCGGTGTGCCCCAGGCGATCTGCACCATCGGCCCGAACAGATGGTGGCCGTTGGCGGGCGGGAAGACTTTATTCAAGTTGCTGAGGATCTGCGGGGCGTTGCGGATCGGATCGTGGGGAAACATCACGCTGTCGAGCGTGTGGTTCTTGAGCCCGGCGCGCAGCGCTTCTTCGTCGAAGGTGCGGTTGATCGCCAACAGCCCGCCGATGCCGGTCAAGCACAAAACCATAGCCCAGTTGGATCGGCGCAAAGCCTTCGGCGGTAATAATGACCATCAACGAGTAGCCCTTGGCGCCTCCGGGCATCCGCGTGGTCAACAATCCGATCGCTTTGACCGCGATCTTCTCGGCAATCTCGAGTTGCAATATCCCGCTGTATTCTTCTTTCTCGGGATCGAAGCGCAGGAAGCCGCCGCCCACCACCACCGAGGCGTCGATCGCCAGGCCCAAGCCGATCCGGCGGCTTGAAAGAAATGTCGAGATCCGCCGGACCGAGGTTGCCGCCGCTGTTCGGGAAAGGTCACTGCCGTCGTGATGCCAATGCGCTCGATTGCCACGCGAACTGGGCCAAGCGACAACCCAACATTTGCTGACACCTCTGCCAGCAGAGCTGCGTCGCTCGCATGCAGACCCAGGTGGATCGTGGGTACGGTGAGCACGTCGCGGATCGACAGACCGACCGGCAATAGTCGCATCGAGGCTGCCGGCGCCGCGAAAAGTCAGGCCCCGTTCGTTCGACCATTCCAAACCCAAGTCGAATTTCGCCTGCAGTGCCGTCAGCAGGCAGGATCGCTGCTGCAGAAAGCCATCGCCGTCACCCGGCGCGATGATGATCGCCGATGACGACACGTTGGCCGAAAGCGCCAGTGATTGCCGCGCCTCGGAAAGCGCGGTGTCGATGCTCAGCCTGGCGCCGCCGATTTCGATGCGTGTGCCGTCCGTCGAACCGAAGACGAATCCGGGCTCGTCCTCAAGACTCGCGAGCGTGGCCGATGCGCTGCCCTTGGCCTCGACGGTGCCCGGGTTGGCGAGCAGCGTCACGCCATGCCGGCCCCAGGCGACCACATCGACGCCGGCCGTGAGATCGGCTGCCAGCTTCCACGGGCCGGCGCTGCCTTGCACGGCGATCGTGCCGAAGGGGCTGATGACAAGGCCAAGGTCGCCCTGCTGCGCGGCCGACAGTGAGAGCACCACCCCTGATTCCGCCGCCGCGCCGTACAGCGGATCGTCGACGTACACGATCAGCGCGTGGCCCATCAGCGGGACAGCGTCGCCGAGGAAGGTGGCATCGTCCGGGTCGAAGCCGTAGCGGCAGGAAACGCCAAGCGCACGCAGCAGGCGCTCCAGCCGCGGGAAGAGCTTGTCGGCCATGGCATTCGCATCGGCCACCGTCTGCATCGCGTTGCCGTACTCGGCGCGCAGCACGGCCAGCGGGTCTTTCACCAGCGCGGGGAGGCGGTCGAGGTGCCAGCGGTCGAGACGGTAGGTGTCGCGCACCAGGCGACCGTCCTTCACGACGGGCGCGTTGCCCTGCCCGTTCGTTGGCCGGTTCGAGCAGGGTCAGCAGTGCCGCTGCGGGCCGTGCGGCCGGGACGCGGCTTTCGAGAAAGGCCATCAGCAGCAGATCGACGAGTTCGCGGCCCAGGCCTTCGAGTGCGGCGAGCGGGCCCTGCTGCTCGAGCTTGCGCAAGGCTTCGAAGGCATCGGCGGCCGCATCGAGCACGGCGGCGATGCTCTCGAACGACGGCGTCTGCTGCGCGCCCAGTGCCTCGATGCGGTCTTTCAGTTCCGCGATGGCGGAGAGGGATTGCAGCAGCGCGTTGCTGTTCGCTTCCGGCGGCACGCCGAGTTCGGCCAACAGGCGCGGTAGCAGGCCCGGCTCTTCGACCACGCGGACGATCGGTGCAAGTAACACCGAGAGGCCACGCGAGAGCGAATCAAACAGCGATGAGCTCATGACATCGCCCGGGGCACCATTTCCGGGAAGTTGGCGTCATCGGGGTCGAGGCTCACCACGTAGTCGCTGAGCTCCACCTCACTGTCCTTGTCCTTGCGCCAGCGCACCGTGTGGTGCAGCCGGCGCAGGCTGACGTTGGTGGGGTGCCAGTCGAAGGTGATCTCGCAGAAGTTGTTGGTGCCGATGACCTTGTTGATCTTGCCGCCGGCGTTGTACATGCGGTACTTGGTGGCCGCGAGGCGCAGCGCCTCGGCGGCCATCTTGCGCTGGTCGGGCGTGCTGCCCGCGGGCAGCGGCGGAATCGGCGTGGTGTCCACGGGCACGCTCACCTCGGGCGGCGTGAGGTAGTCGAGCCGGTAGCTGTAGTCCGGCGGGGTCTGCGGATCGATCGCCGTCCCGAAGGACAGGCCCTCGAATGTCGCGAATAGCTCAACGTCCGAAGTCTGCAGCGTCGGCTGGTCGAGCCTCGCGGTGTAGAGCGGCACAAAGGTGTCGCCTACCACGAGGCCGTGCTGGCCCACGGCCTTCTCCGAGCCCAGCGACTTGCTCCAGCCCACGTAGCCCTGCGGCACAATGAGCCCGTCGCGCGTCGTCCTGCGGACCACGAGCCATAAGAACCCGCGCGGCACGAAGTCGTACCCGTTGCGATGGAATCCGAGTGTGTTGTCGGTCTCCTTGCGGAACGAGCTCGCGACCAACTGCGCGATCACCGCCTTGACCGGCTGGGGCTGCGTGTCCTCGACGCGCGTGCTGGCATTGTAGAGCAGCCGCGTCGCGAAGCTGAAATGCACGTCGCCGGAGAGCAGCGCCAGCGCCCCGGTTCGCTTGCCGTCGACCAGCGGCAGCTTGTCGCTCAGGCTCACCATCAGGCGATCGGAATGGATCGACGGCAGCTCCCACGCCTCGTAGACATCCGGGTGGTGCTGGACGTGGTTGGTGATGAAGTCGTGCCGGGCGGCGGAGCGGAGCGGCTCCACGGCCGGCGCGTTGGTGGTCATCACCACGATCACGAAGCGGTCGCCGGCCGGCGGCGTGGCGACGATCTGCTTTGCGAGTTGGTCGCTGGGCAGCAGCACGCCACCACCCACCCGCCCGGTCGGGAACGAGCGCCACGAGCGCGAGTCGGTGAAGATGACCTGATGCCCCGGCCCTTCGACCGTGAAGTTGAAGATCAGCGAATCCGGGTCATGGAATACGGCGTTGTCCGGCTGGGTGGCCAGCACGGACTCTTCGTGCACGGCGACCAGCTTGCGCAGCGCGGGCGAATTCGTCTCGTAGCGGGCCGCATCGGTGCCGTCGAGCAGGTCGAGCATGGCCTTGCCCGGGCCGGTGCCCTCGAACACTTCCGGCACGTTGCCCCAGTGCTGGCACAACGAATAGGCCACCAGCGCGTTCTGCGCCACGCGCAGGCCCAGCGGGCGGCCGTACAGCGACTTGCAGGTGTCGCGCGTCATGTTCCAGTCGTCGGTGACTTCGTGGTCGTCGAAGATCATGTAGCTCGGGATGTTGGCCAGCATCCGACGCACGTCCTGGAGGTCTTGACGGAACAGCCTCAGCTTACCCAGGTGATTCAGCTTGCGCTTGCCCGACTCATCAAGTTCTTCTGGTTGAACCATGTCGCGAAGTTGACCCTTCTTCGCCCGCTGCAACTGCCAGTGACGCAGCGCGTCCGGGTCGCCGCCCAAGACTACGTTGGTGGCCTTCATAAGATCGCTGAACGTCGGCATGTCGGCGGGCCACAGCACGTCGGACCAGACCATGATGTACATGCACAGGTACTCGCCGAGCGAGAGCAACTGCCCGTCGAGATCCTCCGAGGTGAAGCCCGCCGCCTCCAGTGGATCGCGGCGCAGGAAGGGCAAGAGCTTGTCCACGTCCGCCTTGCCGCCTGCGTCGTCGTAGGGAATCTGTTCCTTCCAACCGAGCAGCACGTGCGCGGCGTCGGAGAGCACCATCAGCAGCGAAGCCGCGACATCGTCCGCGTAGATCTGGTCGCCGGTCAGCAGCAACTGGTGCGGGCGCGCGAGCGGATTGGACGCGGCTTGCGCGATCAGCTTGTCGCCAATCGAAAAACAGTCCCTGCCGTTGCCATGCGGGATGCGGCACGAGCCGCACAGGATGCGCAGGTCATCCAGCGACGCCGGCGGCAGGCAGAAGCTCGGCAGGCCGAAGGGGACGTAGCAGAAGGCGCCCGGCAGCGTCTGCGTGCCGGTGGCCGTGGGCAGGTCCATGCCCTGCCCGTCGTCGAAGGCGAATGCGAGGTTGTAGCGGTAGACCACGCCTTCCATGAGGTCGGGCGCGCCGGTGGCGGGCACCGCCGTCACGCACACGATGTGCAGTTGCGTGCCGACGGCCACCGTGTGCCGATGGCCAGTGGCAAAGGGCACATTGAGCGCATCCAGAACCGTGAGCGTGACGTCGCCGCCGACGCGCATCATCAGCC
>CAVUVW010000018.1:0-61860 GCA_963745035.1 uncultured delta proteobacterium
TTGCGCCCAAACCTCGCAATACGCATCCGCTAGAAACGGCGCTGGACCTCGACATCAAGGACATGCAAGCGACGGTTCCGGAGCTGCGCGGGCGGCGCGCCGCGGATTTCATCGACACCACGGCGCTAAAGGAAGTGGAAAAAGAGGGCTTCTTTGCCTGGGCGAAATAACCAGCAAAGTCGCGCGTCACAAGTCTAGGACGAAGCATGCCGGTTAGAGTGCTTTCGAAATACGGGTTTTGCAGCGGAGGAAGGAGCGCGCGATCGAATGAAACTTAGAGTTGGCAACGGCTGCTGGCATGCGGGACATGTGCAAGCGGCGATGAATGCCTTGGAGGCGGGATTTTTCGCACAGGAGGGTCTGGACGTGGAAATCGTTCACGCCAAGATCAATCCGAAAGGCATCGAATCAAGCCGTCCGGACGGCGAGCGTTACGATGAGGTCGGGACGGTGGTGCGCGACATGATCGCCTTCAACATCGATATCATTCCCGATGTGCACGTGCGCACGCCTTTCGCCGAGCGCGCGTTGGGCAACGATGAAGTGCGCATCATCGGCGGCTGGCGCAACTGGTTTCCAGCTACCTTGGTGACCGCCCCGGGAATCAAGACGATTCGCGACTTGAAGGGGAAGCGGATCGGCGACTGGTACAAGGGCGGCATCGCGACCATGTGGATCGAGCACCAGTTGCGCCAAGCCGGACTCGACCCGGAGAAAGATGTGGAATGGAAAGTCGGCTACCGGTACGGCTCCATGCGCGAGGCTTGGAAGCCGCTGCACGCCGGCGAAACCGACGCGGCGCTGGTGCGCAATCAATTCGTTCCAGAGCTTTTGGAAAAGGGCTTCAACAAGCTCTACGACTTTGTCGAAGACAGTAAGCCGCACGGCCGCCCGGATCGCGTGACGGTGGCGCGCAAATCTTTTATCGAGCGCAACCCCGAATTGCTCAAGCGATATTGGAAGGCGACGATCCGCGGCTATCACTTCATGCGCATCGTGCCGGAAAATTTTCCCTTCCAGCGCATGGTTGAAAGCAAGATCCGCGTCAACAATCCCGATCCATCCGAAAACATGCGCGACCTGCGGCCGATGCGCATCATGGAAAGCGCCTTTTTCCCGCTCGACGGCCAGCTCACGGCCGAGGGCGTCTGGCGCATTTTGCAAGAGCACCAGGACGCGGGCGTGCTGTCGAAATCGATCACGCGCGGCGATGTCGAAGACGTCGTGCGGCAGGAGTTGGTCAAAGAGGCCTGGGAAGAAATTTCTCAAACCGAGGAAGTGAAACGGAACTTGGAGCGGTTGCAACCGGTGGTGGAAAAATACGGGTACTAGCGGCGCCAACCCATGTCTAACGAGTCTACGCCCGCTGAGCTCGACAAAGCCGGCGAGATCCTACGGCTCTACGCCAAGGCGCTGAGCGGGCGTGAAATACATTTGGTTCCGCGCGGCGCATCCAGCCTGCGCGGCGCCGGCTGGATGACGCCAGTAAGGACGGCAAAGCGCTGACGATCAGCTTGCCGGCGAAGATCGATCGCTTTCCGACGGAAAGGGAAAATTTCGATTGGTATAAAGTTATTCTCACGCATCAAGCGGGTCATTTTGAGTTCGGCACGTTCGATTTCAGGTTTGACCGGCCGTCGAGATGTTTCGATGACTGGCGCCCGCGGCTCGCACAAAATCCCGCGGCCGAAAGCGGGGCGAGCGAGCGGCAGCGCTTCCTTCAGTTGTTTCCCGATCAACAGCTCGGCGGGTGGATATTCGATCAGGTCGAGGACGCTCGCATCGACGCGCGCATGCTTGGGGTTTATCCGGGAATTCGGCCCCTTTATCGTCGCGTAGCGCGGGACGTTCTCGCGTCGCGACCGCGATTGCATCTATTGCCGCTGCGAGAAGCGTTCCTCGAGGCGCTCGTGCGGATGAGCTTGGGCGGCGATCCGGCGCAAGACCTGCCCGAATCGCTCAAGACCGTGTCGATTCGGGATGGGTTATCTTAGAAAAAGCAAAACAACCTGGCGCCGCCGTCGAAGATTCGGCGGAAGCGGCGCTGCGTCTCTATGAGATCGCCGCCCGACTGCCGAATGCTCCAATGGACAATTGCGATCTCGATCATCGCGATGTTCGCAGCGCCACAAAGAAGCGATGCCCCTCCCGATCGATTTGGCGGAACCCTGTGTCGATGCGGACGATTTGCCGTTCACGCCGCCGCAAGAAGTCGAGTTTCGTCTTGGACAACGACATGAAACGCGGCTCGACACGAACCACTCCGCTCAAAGCGAGCCCATGAAGCTGTTCGAACGAGAGGCGCAAGCGGATGGTTCGCTCCTGCGCTCCGAGCCGTTTAGCTACTTGTATTCGGAATGGGACTTTCGTAGCGGCAGTTATCGCAGCCGGTGGTGCCGGGTGCGCGAACGCGTGATGGTCGAGGGCACGTCGGATTTCTACACAGAAACGCTCGCCGAGCATCGGCCGTTGGTCGCCCAGGTTACCGGCCGTTTCGAGCATTATTTACCGGAACTTTTCCGCAAGGTGACGCGGCGTCTTGACGGCGAGGATCTGCATCTCGATGGCGTGATCGAGCGGTTCATCGATCGGCGCGCCGGCGGAGCGCCGGCGAGAGAAGATCTACTGGCGGCGCGAACGCACTCAACGCGACGTCGCGGTGGCGCTGCTGCTCGACATGAGCGCGACGACCAATGAGTACGTGCACCTCGACGCGGCGAAGGCTCACCGACCCACGAGTTCGAGCGCGCAAGCTTACAGCGACTACTTGAGAACCATCGCCGTGGGCGTTGACTCGCGCGGCAAACCGCTGCGCCGCCGCACGATCGATGTGGAAAAGCAGGCGGCGATCATTCTCTGCCAGGCCTTGGAAAAGATCGGCGATAGTTATGCGCTGTACGCATTCTCAGGCAGCGGGCGAGCCGACGTCGAATTCTCCATCGTCAAGGATTTTCAGGAGCGGTTGGGTCAGCGCATCGCACGCCGCATCGACCGCATCGAACCGGCTCACGCCACGCGCATGGGCGCGGCGATTCGCCACGCGATGCGGAAGTTGGAAAAGGTGGAAGCCAGCAGTCGGCTTTTGTTTTTGATCAGCGACGGGCGACCCTACGATCGCGACTACGGGCGCGACGCCGAAGATCTGGAGTACGCCGTGCAGGACACGCGTCAGGCGCTGCTCGAAGCCAAACGGCGAGGGATCCGGCCATTTTGTCTCACCGTCGATCGTGACGGTGAAGATTACCTTAGAAAAATGTGCGATGAGATTCCGTATGAAGTGGTCGGCAAGGTCGAAGACCTGCCGATCCGGTTGATCGCCGCGTACCCCAAACTGACGGCTAGATGATCGCGGCGAGAAAGCTTTTTCTATTCCGCAAAAATCGCTTCGACCACTTCTTGAAGACTTTTTTGGACTTCCTGATCGTCGGTGAGCGCCGCGACAAAGCCCGATTGGCACGCAACCCGCGGCGCAAGTTTTGACGCTATGAGCTGCGCCGGTATAGACCAACAGCCGCGTGCTGATGCCTTCCTGCAGTCCGTGCTCGCGCAGGTTGCGCACTTTGCCCGCAAGGCGCACCAGTTGCCCGGCAACATCTTCGGACACGCCGCTCTCACGTTGAACGATGTTTCTTTCGATCTCCTCGGAAGGATAGTCGAACTCGATCGCCACGAAGCGCTGCCGCGTGCTCGGTTTCAAGTCTTTGAGCACGGTTTGATAGCCGGGATTGTAAGATATCACGAGCTGAAAATTATCGTGCGCTTCGATGATTTGACCGCGCCGTTCGATGGGCAGCATACGGCGGTGATCCGATAGCGGATGGATGAGCACGATGGTGTCTTTGCGCGCTTCGACGATCTCATCGAGGTAGCAGATCGCCCCCGCTTTCACGGCGCGGCTAAGCGGCCCATCGAGCCAGCGGGTTTCGTCGCCTTCCAAGAGATAGCGGCCGACCAAATCGGTGGCGGTCAAATCTTCATGACAAGCGACGGTGATCAGCGGCAGCGGCCCCAAGCGATGGGACATGTACTCGAGAAACCGTGTCTTGCCGCAGCCCGTCGGGCCCTTCAGCAAGATCGGCAACCGTCGAGCGTGTGCCGCTTCAAAGATCTCGACTTCGTGCGCGACCGGCATGTAAAAGGGCTCGTCGCGAAACACATATTCTTCAAACGCGACGTCCCGACTCCCTGGTGTCGAACCGAGGGACTGCTTTTCCGCGCTTTTCTTCATGGACGTTTCACTACTATCTCGTTCGCGGGGTTGCAAACGGCCGCGATTGTTTGACACGCGAGTCACAGTGACGATAATCTCAGCCTCGCTTTTGCGGACGTGGCGTCAAATGATTGCAGGAACTGCGAGCTAGCGATGAGCGATCGGAAGCAATTGTACATTGGCACGGATTCGGGCCTGGCAATGATGCGGGAGGGCACGGACGGCTGGGTGCCTAACGGCGAGGTTCTGTCGGGAAAGTTCGTCAGGGCCATGGCGACCGTCCGCGCCGCCAATACGGTGTACGCCTGCGTGACGAAAGATGGACTCTATGCATCGAGAAACGGCGGCAAATCATGGGACCTGGCGTTTTCCGGCAACGTTCACTCTGTTGCCGTCGATCCCAACGATTCCCAAGTCGTGTATGCGGGAACGGAGCCGGTGGGTCTTTTTCGCTCCTCGGATTGCGGGCGAACTTGGACTCCATTGAGCGCGCTCAACAATCAACCGGAAACCGTTACAGAAAAGTGGTGGTTCCCGCAATTTCCTCATGAAAGTCACGTCCTGTCGGTGTTCGTCGACTGGAACGATCCGGGCGTGCTTTGCGTCGGCCTCGAACATGGTGGGATTTTGCGCTCGGCCGACCGCGGCGAGCACTGGGAAGATATCTCCGCCGGCATCGAGTATGTCGACATCCATACGGTGAAGGGCGATCCCCAACACGCCAACTTGTACTACGCGGCGACGGCGCGCGGATTTTATCGCAGCGATCAATATGGCCGCGCCTGGGTATTTTCCGAGCAGGGAATCGATCGCAGCTATTTTCACGATCTTGTCGTGATTCCCGGGCAGCCGCCGACGTTGCTGCTTACGACGGCCAACGGCACGCCACCGGCTTGGATGCGCAAGGAAAGGGCGCAAGCCGCGATCTTTAGAAGCACCGATTCGGGTTCGATCTGGCATCAACTTACGGGAGGTTTGCCCGCGAGCATGGAAAGAATGGTTTGGAATCTGTCGGTCGATCCTGACGAGCCGGACCATCTTTATGCCGGTACCGGCGAGGCGCAAGGGCAACGTTCCCAGAACGTAGCGACGAGGGGCGGGGTCTTGGCCAGCCGCGATCGCGGTGATACGTGGGAACAAATTTACGAAGGTCCCAATACCGTGCGCTCCGTTTGTATCGGGCGTTCATGACCCGGTCGTCGGCGTTCCTATCGAAGGCGGGCGACGAGTAGGCCCGCTATTAGCCAAGTCTGTCCTATCCCATGGAGATGCCTGCGTGAGTTTTGGCGCAACTTCCGAGAAGTCTTGGACGCCGCCGGCGGATGACGAGCTTAGCTGGTTTCTCGCGGTTCAGAAGTGCTTTGCCTCGGCACGCCCGCTCAATTACACGTTGGAAATCGACGCACTGGTTTTCGGTTTGACGTACGCCTTGGAAAGTCTGGAGTTTCCTCTCTATGCGTTGCGCTCGCGCCTCTCTCACGGGCGGGTTTACCTTGCTGCCCTGCCGTCGGCGATGGCGGAAAGCAATTTACCGCAGCGTTTGAAAAATATTCACGCACAGAGCGTCCGTTTCACGCGCAACATCGAACGTGCCTGGGAGCGGCAGCTCAAACCAGAGGTGGATCTCTACAATCGGCGATTCGACGCGAGTTTTAACTTTCGCCGGTCCGCGCGGAGCTCGCAGAAAAGTTACGGCCGTTAAAACGCGACCGCGGCAATCAGTGGTTTACGGTGATTCGCGGCGTGGTCGCGCCGACCGTGCTCGTGCAGCAGCACATCGATGAGTTCGGCCAGGATATCTCCAAGCTGGGCAAGGAGTTAACTCGACAGGCGCTCGAATTAGTCGCGGTGCAGGGAAAGGCTTTGATCGATTCCGCACTGGCGCAAGCGGGAGAGTGTTTGGTCAAAGCGGATGTGATCGATAGAGCCGAGGACGTGTATGAGCTGGAGTGGAAAGACGTGATTGCGTTGTTGAAAGAGCCGCAAAACCGACGCGCTCTGGTTGCCGAAAGGCGCGTCCAGGCTGCGCGCGATGCCGAGGCTCCGGCGCCGGAGAACTTGGGGCCTGCCCTAGCACCCGGGGCACCGCGGATGTACTTGATCAGAGAAATCTTGGATCTTTTGGATTCGTGACGATGACGACTCAATTCTCCAGTCTGGCGCGGATTCGAAGGAAGATATGCCCCATAGTCGCGGGCCTATCGGCGCTCTTTTGCGTGCCTACCGATGCGCGCGCAGAAAAGATCCGTACGGTCGTACCGCAATCCAGCCTCAACTACCTTTCCGTCTATGTCGCTGAGAGCAAAGGTTTCTTCCACCAAGAGGGGCTGGAAAACGAAACGCTCGTGCTTGCCGGGCCGGTTGCCGCCGCCGCGTTGCTTGGCGGCAGCGTGGATTTCGGCGGTGGCGGCGGTAGCGCCATGCGCGGCGCGGCGAACGGCGCGCCGGTCAAGGCAATTTTTTTTCAAACCGAGAAGGTGACCTTCTATCTCGTTACCGATCCCAAAATCGTCAAACCGGCCGACCTGAGGGGAAAGAAAATCGCCGTCGGCGGCATAGGATCGAGTCAAGATCGAATCATTCTCAAGTACATCGAACAGGCGAATTTGATACCGGGCGACATAGCTCGCATCGCTATGGGCGCCGACGCGGGGCGCCGTATTCAGGCGATCAAGAGCGGTTCCATCCATGCCACGCTGCTGGATCCGGGAACACTGAGTTACGCGGAGAAGGAAGGGCTTAACGTATTGGCTTTCATGGGCGATTTGTTTCCGTTTCCTTTTCAAGCCTTCGCTGCCACCGACAAGAAGCTCAAGGAAAACCCGGAGCAGGTGAAGCGATGGCTCCGCGCTATGGTTAGCGCTTTGATGTTTGTCCGTGATCAACCCGAGGAAGCCGCCGAAGTCGGGATCAAAAGACTTCGCATCGGCAATGTCGCAAAGGCTGCATTGGTTGAAAGCATCAAACGATATAACCGAGCGGTAGCAGTGGGCGTGCCGGGTTTGCCGTCGAGCGAAGGAATCAGGAACGTGATCGAATATGAGGTGAGACAGCCGCTAAAGATCGAGCGGGAAATTCCTCAGGAGAGCTTGATGAATCTAGTATTCATGGAGCAGGTAAAGGCGGAATTCGAATCTAGACAGAAATCGCGATAACAAGTGAGGCTCGAACTTATGATGACCGATCTTTCGCCGCCGCAAATCAGAGCGACCACGGGCCTGGAGCTTGCGGCCGGTGTATTTACGAAATGCTCGGACCAGTTGGCGAGCCAGCTAGCGGTTTCGCTGACGTCGGGCAAGAGAGATGCAAAGCAGACATTGCTTCGCATCGGCATCAACGGCGACATTTACGGCGGCATGCGCGCGCCGCTGGAAGTCGGCACGCGGCGGGTGGATATCGCCTACGTCAATCCGGCATCTTTGGTGGCGATGGCCTATCGCGGCAAGGGCTACTACAAACAAAAACTCCAGCTCCGCGTGCTCGGCTGCTTTCCGTCATGGGACCGCATCGCACTGGTCGTCGACAAGAAGCTCGGCGTGAAGTCGCTTTCCGACATCGCGGCGCGAAAATTTCCGCTGCGGGTTTCGACCCGGCTCTCAGGCGTCAATAACGGAACCTATTTTACGATCTCGACGATTCTTTCGCTGTACGGACTGTCGTTTGCCAGTCTCAAACGCTGGGGCGGGAGTGTTCAGGAGTGCGGCCGGCCATTTTCACCGGAGCGGTTGAAAGCCATCGCGAAACGCTCGATTCACGCCGTCTTCGACGAAGGGATCAGCACTCCAGGCGGCTGGTTGGATCAGGCGCTCGACAACGGCTACGAAATCATCCCGATGGAGCCCGCGATCGTCAAGAAACTCGAACAGATGGGTTACACGAGAAGCGTGTTGCCAAAAAGCCGCTATCCCCAGCTCAAAGCGGACGCGCTGACCATCGATTACAGCGGCTGGTCGCTGGTGACCCATCGCTGGCTGCCCGACAAGGTCGCCTACGCCGCGATCGAAACCATCGACGAGCGGCAGAAGGCGATTCCCGTCGACGATGATCAGCCGCTGGACATGAGAAATCTTTGTCGCGGCACGGAGAAATGCCCGCTGCAAATTCCGCTCCATCCGGGCGCGGCGAAGTATTACAAAGAGAAGGGATATCTGTGAGAGATTGGAGTACTGGAGTGATGGAGTGTTGGAGTGATGGGTTTCCGGAAGAGCAATACTCCAGTACTCCAACACTCCATCACTCCAAAGGGAGGTTTCCATGAGCTATAAAATCATCGGCCGGCCGGTGCCGCGCACCGACAACACCGACAAAGTGACCGGCGAAGCGCGCTACACCTCAGACGTGCTTTTGCCCGGCACGCTTTGGGCGAAGAGCTTGCGCAGCCCCTATTCTCATGCGCGCATCAAGAACATCGATGTGTCGCGCGCGGAAGATGCTCCGGGCGTGCGCGCCGTGCTTACCGGAAACGACGTGCGCGGAATTCTTTACGGCAGGCGCTATCGCGATATTTCCATTCTCGCTCAGGATCGCGTTCGCTTCATGGGCGAGCGGGTCGCGGCGGTCGCGGCGGATACGCTCGAGCAAGCCGAAAACGCCTTGGATCTCATTCACAGTCGAATACGAGGAGCTGCCGGCGGTCTTTGATCCGATTGCGGCCGTGCAGGAAGGCGCGCCGATCGTCCATCCCGACGTAGCCAGCTATAAAGGACTTCCGACGCCGCTGGATGGTCCGACTAATCGCTTCGTTCACGATCTGTTCACCCGCGGCGACGTGGAGGCCGGCTTCAAGCAAGCCGACGTCGTCGTCGAAAATACTTTCACCGTGGCACGCGTGCATCAATCCTTTATCGAGCCGCACTGTTGCCTGGTGTCGATCGACGCGCAGGAGCGGGTGCAGATGTGGTCGCCCAACAAGGTGCCGCACGGCTTGAAGCAGAGCATGGCGCAGGCCTTCGGTATTCCCAAGGAAAAAATTCGCGTGAACCCGGTAGTCGATCGGCGGCGACTTCGGCGGCAAAGGGGCGCCGATCGACGAGCCGCTCTGCTATTTGCTCGCGCTGCGCAGCCGGCGGCCGGTCAAGATGGTGATGGAGTATCGCGAGGAGTTTTTTGCCGGCGCACCGCGCCACGCGGCGATCATGAAACTCAAAACCGGCGTCAAGCGCGACGGCACGATCGTTGCCCATCAAATGGACGCCTACCTCGACGCCGGCGCCTACGGCGGATTCAGGCCGGGCGCGGTGGTCGGCGGCATCGCTCATGCGGGCGGCTGCTATCGCGCCGAGCACGCGCGCATTTCGGTTTCCCGCGTCTACACGAACAATATCCCCGGCGGGCAGATGCGCGCGCCCGGGGAGCCGCAAGGATTTTTCGCTGCGGAGTCGCACATGGATTGCGTGGCGCGCAAGGTCGGCATGGATCCCTACGAGTTTCGCATGAAGAATCTCATGGAAGAGGGCGACATCACGCTCACCGGCGGCCACTATCGCGCCATCAAGGCCAAGGAGACGCTCAAGGCGGCGGCCAAGGCGGCGGGATACTCGACAGCGAAGGGAAAATTCGTCGGACGCGGCGTGGCGATGGGCTATCGCGGGCCCGGCGGCGGCACGACGTCGCTCAAAGTCGAGCTCACCATCGATGGCGCGATCATCATCCACACATCTTTTTTCGAACAAGGCACCGGCACGTACACGACGCTCAGGCAGATCGTCGCCGAGGAAATCGGCTGCGATCCCGAGGAGATTCAGATCAAAACTCTCGACACCGACTCCGGAGTTTCTGCCGACACCGGACTCGGGGGCAGCCGAGGCACGCGGGTAGCGAGCGGCGCGGCTTTTCAAGCGGCGCGCGCGGCCAAAGAAGAACTGCTCGGCCTTGCGGCAGCCCAGTGGGGTTGGGCGAAAGACGACATCATTTTCAGCGGGAAAAAAATCATCGCCAAGAAAACCAGGAAGCAGGGTGCTTGGAAAGAACTGCTCGCGCAAGCGGGCCGCTCCGTCATCGGCGAGTCTTTGAACAAGGACGACGATCATTCTCCGGTGACCGCGTTCGCGGCGCAGGTCGCGGAAGTCGCGGTCGATCCCGAGACCGGCGAAGTCTCCTTGCGGCGGCTTGACGACGGCGCACGACACAGGCGTGATCATGAACCCGGTGGGCCATCAGGGCCAGATCGACGGCGGCGTCGTCCAGGGGATCGGCTACGGATTGATCGAGTATCTGCCCGTGCAGGACGGCCGCGTCCAGGTAGGCAACTTCGGCGAATATAAGATTCCGACGATCAGGGATATTCCCGCGCTCAAAACCGTGATCGTCGCCAGCGGCGAAGGTGTCGGTCCCTATCATGTAAAAGGCATCGGCGAAAATCCGATCAGTCCGGCGGCGCCGGCGATCGCCAATGCCATCGAAGACGCAGTCGGTGTGCGGATCAAAGACTTGCCGATCACGGCGGAAAAGATTTACGCGGCGCTGCACGGGAACAGTAAGTAGTTAGTAGCAAGTAGTTAGGAGTCAGGAGCTAAAAGCAAGGAGTTTTTGGAAGTGAAACTCCTCACTCCTCACTACTGACTCCTTACTGATTTAGGAGGAGTGATGCCATTCGAATCGCTGGGTGATTTCATCAAAACGGCCGATGCGGTCGGCGAAGTGCAGTACGTCGAGGGCGCCGATCTTGAGATGGACGTCGGCGGTTTGACCGAGCTGATCGCCGAGCGGGGCGGGCCGATGCTCGTCTTCGACAAGTTCGCCGGCTATCCGGCCGGTCACCGCGTTTGCGCCAATGCGAATCGAACTCTGCGCCGGTTCGCTTTGGCGATGGATTTGCCACTCGACATTCATCCGTTGGAGTTGCTGCGCCGCTGGCGCGAGAAGCGCGCGGACTCGGTGCCGCTTTCGGCGAAAGTGGTGAAGGACGGGCCCATTCTCGCACACGTGCAGCAAGGCGACGACGTGAACATCGAAAGCTTTCCCGCACCGCGCTGGCACCCCGGCGATGGCGGGCGCTACATCGGCACGCAGGACATGGTGATCGTGCGCGATCCCGAGCAGGGGTGGGTGAACATGGGCTGTTATCGCGCGATGATCCAACGGCGCGACCGCATCAGTCTGTGGATCAACCCGCAGAAGCACGGTCGCATTCTGGCACAAAAGTATTGGAAAGAAGGGAAGGCCGCGCCGGTCGCGGTGGTATTCGGCTGCGAGCCGGTAACTTGGATGACCGCGTCCATGTCTCCGCCTTTCGGAACTTCCGAGTATGATCTGGCCGGCGCTTACCGCGGCAGCCCGGTGGATGTGGTGGAGTTGCCGCTGACTAAATTGCCCGTGCCCGCGCAGGCGGAGATCGTCGTCGAGGGAGTGATTCCGCCGGAGAGCGAAGAAACCGCGGTCGAAGGACCGTTCGGCGAGTGGCCGGGCTACTATACTCATCAGGGCCCGGAAGCCGTGGTGCGCATCCAGCGCATTTACTATCGCGACAATCCGATCATCGCCGGCGCGCCGCCGCTCAGGCCGATTAACTGGAGCAACTTCACGAACTATGTGCATCTGTGGGAGCACCTCGAGCGATCCGGCATCACGGACGTGCAGGGTGTCTGGGGTTTTTACAACGGCCTACTGACCGTAGTGGCGCTCAAGCAGCGCTACGCCGGCCACGCCAAACAGGCGTTGATCACCGCCGCGGGTTTCCGCCACGGCGACATGAAGACGTATTACGTCACCGTCGACGACGACATCGATCCGACTAACCAAGACGAAGTTCTATGGGCCATGTGCACGCGGGTCGATCCGACCACCGCCGTCGACGTCGTACGCGACGCCTGGACTGCCGATCTCGACCCGCGCGTCTCGCCAGGCAGGCGCGAGGCGGGCGATTTAACCGTCGGGCGCATGCTGATCAACGCGTGCAAGCCCTTTGCCTGGCGTGAGCAGTTTGCCAAGACCAACGTATTCAACATCGAAGATCGGAAGAGGTTGCAGGCCAAGTGGGGGGAGCTGCTCGCGAAGATGCGCTGAAGTCGCTCGCTCGATTCCGCATACAAGTCGGATGCAGCGATAGAGTCGTGCGCTGAAAATACTCAGGCGCAATCGGTCATTTGAGCAGGTAGCTCGCGGGCATCGGAACGCGCAGAATATTAATCCCTTCGCTCTCTTCGACGTAGCGGATGAAATGGTACTTGTTCTCTAGCTCGTCGTATTGCAGCGGCGGCGCTTCGGCACGGCCGGGTTCGATGCGCGCCCAGATGAAGTGCGGGCCGTCATGGCTGAGCGCGTGGCGGACCGCCTGGCTCAGTTCTTCGACTGTCGAAGCCACGCAGGAGCTGTGGATGCCGGCGTTGCGGGCGATCCCAGCGAAATCGATCTTGCCGGCGGTCGCCACGGTCGGCTCGCCGCCGGAGGATTCGTACTGCTGGTTATCCCAGCAGATGTGAATCAAGTTTTTCGGTTGATGCAGGCCGATGGTGGCGAGCGAGCCGAGATTCATCCACAGGGCGCCATCGCCGTCGAAAACGAAAACTTTGCGCTTGGGAAGAGCGATCGCGACGCCGAGTCCGATCGATGAGCACAGACCAAGGGTTTTCACCTGAATATTGCCGTCGCTCGGATGAACCGCATTCCATTCGGCGGTGGCGCCTCCGGCGGTGGTGACGAACAACTCGTTCTTGATCAAGGGCGCAATCGCCTGCAAGCATTCGAAGCGTTTCATCTTTGCTCCCTAAAGTACGGCGCGCGTGAGTAACAGAGCCACCGGCCGTTTCGAGCTGTTCGCCAGGGTTACCGCCCCGGCGATGTCCTGCTTCACTTTGGCAGGATCGCGCATGACGATGTACTTGATGCCCAAGCCCTGGAGCACCGGCTCGGTCACCAGCCCAACCATGTGAAATGCATTGTCGCCGATATCCCCGGCGTAATAGATGAGCAGCAAGATCGGCATGCCGAACTGCAGCGCGGTAGTGGTGAGGCCGTTGCAGCTATTCAAGAGGCCGCCGTTCTGCATGAGCAGCGCGGTTTTCTTGCCGCCAAGATGCGCTCCAGCGCAGACGCCGACGCCTTCCTCTTCGCGGCCGACCGGCACGTGGCTAATCTGTTTATCCTCGTAAAGTAGATTGATGAGCTGCAGCATGTTGATGTCGGGAACGCTCGATACCAAATCGATTCCGGCTTCCTTTAACCCGGCAAGAATCTGCTGCGCTCCGGCGACGGTTCCCATGTCAGCTCCTCTGCGATCGCGTGATGGCTTTCTCCAGCCTCCACGCTGTTCTCTTCTAAAAATTATCGGCGATGCTGTCAAGCCGAAGCAGATTGGTTTGACACTCCGTGGGAGATTCTGTTAGCAGAGGATGCGATTCAAGATCGGAGGTGACGTTGTGAAGTTGTTCCCGGAGATTCGGAAGTTGCGCCGCATTGCCGGCATTATGCGCGTCGTTCATCATGCTCGGCGCTGCGCCGGTGGCGGCGCAAGATTATCCGACAAAGACCATCCAGATCATCAACCCTTTTCCTCCCGGGGCCGTTACCGACATCGTCGCGCGCATCCTGGCGCCGAAAATGTCGGGCCTTCTCGGCCAGCAGGTCGTTGTCATCAACAAGGCTGGAGGCGGCGGCGCCGTGGGCATTCAAGCGGCGCGCGACGCGGCGCCGGACGGCTATACGATTCTGGTGACGCCGCCCCCGATCGTGTTGATTCCCATCGTGAATAAGAATTCCGGCTTCACCTTGAAGGATTTTGTTCCGCTCACTCTGGCGACCAGCAGCCCGAACACGACGGTGGTCAAAGCAGACGCGCCGTGGAAGTCGCTCGAAGACGTGCTCGCCGAAGCGAAGAAAAATCCCGGGCAGCTCACCTACGGATCCGCCGGGCCGGGCACGACGCCGCACTTTATCGGTGAGCTGGTCAAGCTGAAAACGAAGATCGATATGACTCACGTTCCGCTCGGCTCCGAGTCCGCCGCGGCGACGGCGGTTTTGGGCGGCCACGTGAACATTGCCTTCTTGACGTTGGGCACCACCCGGAGCCACATCGAGGCCGGCACCATGCGCGCGCTCGCAGTGGCGTCCAATCGCCGGCTCAAGGATTTTCCCAACGTGCCCACCACGGTGGAAAAGGGATTTTCCGAGCTCAATCTTAAGATCTGGGTGGGCTTCTTCGCTCCCGCAAAAACGCCGCCGGCGATCGCCAAACGGCTTGCCGGCGCGATCGGCGAGAGTCTCAAGGACGCCGAAGTGACGGCGCAGATCGAGAAGGCGCAGGCGCTCGTGGAAAATCTCGGGCCGCAGGAGGCGGCGAAATTTCTCGCCGAAGAAGAGCGCAAATGGTCCGAAGTCGCGAAGGTCGCCAAAATCGCAAATTGATGCGCGCCGTTGCTTTTGTAATGCGGTCAGATCTTGCGGCTGCCGCGCTTTTGCTCGCGCTCGCCGGCTACATTTTTTTAGCCGCCGGTGCGCTGCCGTTTGGCACCGCGCGGGTGCCGCAGACGGCTTTCTTCCCCAAGTGCCTGGCTATTTTGCTGGGCGTATTGTCGCTTATCCTGCTTGGCCGAGCTTTCGTCGGTAGAGAGGATACGCTCGCTTCCGACGAAATCGCGCCCCGCGGTTGGCTTCGCATCGGTGCCACATTGGCGGTGCTGATCGGCTTCGCCCTCGTCCTTGAGCGTTTGGGCTTTCTGGCGTCGACTTTCCTGTTGATGTTTCTGCTGCTGCGCGCCATCGAGCCGCAGCCATGGCGCAACGTCATCGCCATCGCCCTGGCCACCTCGCTTATCTCCTATGGGCTTTTTGCATGGCTTTTGGGCGTGCCGCTTCCCGCCGGAGTTCTAGGGATCTAAGGTGGATCTCCTCGCCAATGTCGGCCTGGGTTTCACCGTAGCGCTCACGCCGGCAAATCTGCTCTTTTGTTTTCTCGGCGCGCTGGTCGGTACGCTGGTCGGCGTGCTGCCGGGGCTGGGTCCGGTCGGCGCCGTCGCGTTTTTGTTATCGCTCACGTTCAAGATGGAACCAGCGAGTGCCGTCATCATGCTCGCAGGCATTTATTACGGCGCCATGTACGGTGGTTCGACGACTTCGATCCTGGTCAATATTCCCGGCGAAACCGCATCGGTGGTCACCTGTCTCGACGGCTACCGCATGGCGCGCCGGGGCAGAGCGGGTGCCGCGCTCGGCATGGCCGCTTTCGCTTCGTTCATCGCGGGAACCGTCGGCGTGATCGGCCTCATGCTTCTGGCACCGCTGCTGGGCAGGGCCGCGCTGAGCTTTGGTCCGCCTGAGTTTTTCGCTCTCACTCTTACCGGTCTGACTTTGGTGGCGTATCTCACCCAGGGGTCAATGGTCAAAGCATTGATCATGGCTGTCCTCGGGTTGTTGGCCGGCACGGTGGGGATGGATCCGATCTCCGGCCAGGAGCGTTTCACCTATGGAACCCTGACGTTGAGAGATGGCTTCGGTCTGGTGCCGGTGGCGATGGGTTTGTTCGGCGTCGCCGAGGTGCTCGACAACCTGGCCCGGATCGGCACGCAAACCGTCTATGAAACTAAGATCAAGGGGCTACTGCCCAATTCCACAGACTGGAAGGACAGCGCGCGGCCGATCGCACGCGGCTCCCTGCTGGGTTTTTTTCTCGGCATCTTACCGGGCCCCGGACCTGTGATCGCGTCGTTCGTTTCCTACGCGATGGAAAAGCGCCTCTCGCGTTATCCGGAAAAATTCGGCAGCGGCGTCATCGAAGGCGTGGCCGGGCCCGAAGCCGCCAACAATGCCGCGACCGCCGGATCGTTCATCCCGCTGCTCTCGCTCGGCATTCCCACCAGCGCGATCATGGCGCTGTTCATGGGCGCGCTGATGATCCACGGCATCCAGCCTGGGCCGCTGTTCATCGCGCGCTACCCCGAGCTCTTCTGGGGTTTTATCGCCAGCATGTACGTCGGCAATGCGATGCTGCTCGTGCTCAATCTGCCGCTGATCGGCATATGGGTGCGGGTGTTGAAAACGCCGTACGCTATTCTATGCCCTTTGATTTTGCTCTTCTGTCTGATCGGTGTTTACAGTCTCAACGCCAACGTCGTGGAAATAGCGATCATGCTCGCTTTCGGCGTGTTTGGTTTTTTCATGCGCCGCGCCGGATTCGAAGGCGCGCCGTTCATCCTCGCTTTGGTGCTCGGGCCGATCATGGAAACGTCGCTGCGCCAGTCTTTGCTCATCTCGCGCGGCAGCTTCAATATTTTTCTTACGCGGCCGATCTGCGCCGCGCTGATCGCCTTAACCGCAGCGTTCCTGATTTGGCCGATACTGCGGCGCAGAAAGCGCAGGGAAAATTAACTAACCAGCGGCGAAGGGACAGTTCACCACGAAGTGATGCATGACTTTCGCTCGCGCAAAGATAATGAAAAAGCATCACGAAAGATTTCTCGCATCCGCTCGAAATGACAATTAGGCGCACGCATCTGTCATTTCGAAACGAAGTGAGGAAATCTTTCTCTACCTGTTATTTTCGAAGGAGGACGCGAAGGCCACGAAGAGTTTTTAGGTTTTTGTAGGGTGCGCTTGCGCACCGACTCAGCCGGATGCAGCGCAGAGGATGCGTCATGAAGACAAGAACTAGATAATCCCGCGCCCGAGTTGACGTCTCCGGGGCCGTAGTCGAGGTTGCATTCCCTGACTTGCGCTATATATTAGCGACGCCTTCCACTTCGGAAACGGAAAGGAGAGCGCTATGAGTTTTCTCTTAGGCTTTTTCTTTTTGTTGGCAGCGAGCTCTACCCTTCAAGCCCAGTCTTTCTACCAAGGGAAGAGTATCAAGCTCATCGTCGGCAGCCCGGCCGGATCCAATTACGATCAGTACTCCCGCCTGATCGCTCCCTATCTCAGCAAGTACATTTCTGGAAATCCCGAAGTGATCGTCCAGAATATGGGCGGCGCCGGCTCTGCAATCGCCGCCAACCACGTTTATCGTCTCGCCGCGCCGGATGGTTTGACGCTCTTGTCGATCCTTCCAGCGATCTACTTCGATCAACTCGTCGGTCGCAAGGAGGTCCAGTTCGACTACGCTAAATTCGTCTGGATCGGCAGCACCGACCGATCGAATAATCTGCTCATCATGCGGCGCCGATACTCCCTTATAAGACTCTGCAAGACGTGCGGACTGCGTCCGAGCCGCCCAAGTGCGCAGCCACCGGGACCGGCTCGATCGCGTATTATATGCCCAAACTGTTGGAGGAAGTGCTCGGCACGAAATTCAACGTCGTGGTCGGCTACCCCGGCGGTCCGGAGATGGATCTCGCGGTGGAGCGAGGCGAAGCGCAATGCCGGGCTTTTACCCTTTCGGCGTTTTTGAGCGACCGAGATCCTTACCGAACCTGGCGCAAGAACAATTCCGTTCGTGTGCTGGTGCAGACCGGCGCCAGTCGCGACAAAAGGCTGCCGAATGTGCCGACGCTCGTCGAGTTGATGGATGAGCACAAAACTCCCGAGTCGTCGCGGCGCCTGGCAAAATTGGTTCTCGCCTCCGGCGATCTGGGCCGTCCGATCATCGGACCGCCCGGGATTCCCACGGATCGGGTAAAAATCCTGCGCCAAGCGTTTATGAAAGCGTTGACCGACCCGGCGCTTCTCGCGCACGCCGAAAAAGTCAATATGGAAATCGAACCCACCGGCGGAGAGGAATTGGAGACGCTGGCCAAAGACGTGATGACCCAGCCTCCCGACGTGATCGAACGAATGAAAAAATTGCTCGGCAAATGATGGGCGCGAGCAACCCGTAGTAACGCGGTCTAAGGAGGTAGCGCCATGAAGAGAATAGTCCTCGGGCTGTTGTTTTTCGTCGCTGCAAGCTCCGAGCTTTTGGCCCAGCCATCTTTCTTCGAGGGCAAGAGCGGACGCATTCTCGTCGGATTCTCGCCCGGCGGATCTTACGATTTGTGGGCGCGCCTGATCGCGCAGCACATGAGCAAGCATATTCCTGGGAATCCCAGCTTCGTCGTGCAGAACATGACCGGCGGCGGCTCGATGGTCGCGGCGAATTACATCTACAACGTCGCCAAGCCTGACGGTTTGACTTTCGGCGTCGTCACGCCGGGGCTCTATATCGAGCAGCTCGCCGGACGAAAAGAGGTTCAATACGACTGGGGCAAATTTAGCTGGATCGGCTCGCCGGAAAGAACCGACCGGATCTTTTACATTCGCGCCGATACTCCCTACAAAATCCTCGAAGATCTGCGCAAGGCGGCGGAGCCGGCGAAATGCGGCGCTACGGGAGTCGGCACGGCAAGCTATTATTGGCCCCGGCTTCTCGCCGAGGCATTTGGCTTCAAGGTGAATATCGTTGCCGGATACCAGGGGTCGAGCGACGTCAATCTCGCGATCGAAAAAGGGGAAGTGCAATGCTGGGGCGGCACGGTGCAGGCGTTTTTCGGCAGCGAGCCCGGGCGAACCTGGGCCAAGACGGGCTATGTTCGCGTGCTCACGCAGGGAGGGCAGAAAAGGCATCCCCAGCTTGCCGACGTTCCAACCGTATGGAATTTAATGGACAAGCACGGCGCCGCCGAATCGACACGGCGTGTCGCCAAGGTGCTGCTTTCTCCCGACGATCTTGGCCGGCCATTCTTCGGTCCGCCCGGTGTTCCGCCGGATCGAGTGAAAATTTTGCGTGATGCGTTTGCGAAAGTGCTCAATGATCCGGACGTAGCCGCGGAAGCGCAGAAGAAAGGTCTCGATCCCAGCCTCGTCACCGGCGGCGAGATTGAAAGTATGATCAAAGATCTCGTCGGCCTGCCGCCTGAAGTCACCCAGCGGATGAAGAGACTTGTGGAGCAGTAGGTCGCCTTACCTTTTCTCGGCCAACACTTCTTTCAAGATTGCGTAGTCCACCACTTGGCCGAGAGGAATCGCAGTCTTCAGCTTGTTCTGTTCGCGGATGAAATCGATGTCGGCGCGGACGGCTTCATCGGCGGTGGTCCCGTCCCTGGAAAGATTCTTTACGATCTCGCGTAGGGACGCTTCGGCGGTTTTCCGGTCGAGTTGGAAATCTTCCATGATGAACGGGATGACTTTTTCCTGATTGGCGGGATCTCTGGCGAAGTCCATGCCGCGAAGCGTTGCCCGAACGACGCGTTTAGCTTGTGCAGGATTCGATTTGATTCGCGCATCGGAAGTGCCCAAGCCGGCCAACACCGTGCGCAAATAATCCGCCACGTTTCCCAGGCTTCGATAGCCTAGCTCTTCCGCCTTGTAGTTGAATGGGATCGAAAGCAAAGCGGCCGCAGCCGCGCTCCCCTGCAATGCGGCGAAGGCATTTGCCGTGCTGCCAGCGGCGATAATAGTCAGATCCTGCTCGGGAATCATGCCCGCCGCTTTCGCCATCGCGCGCGCACCGACCGCGTCGGTGGCGGCGATGGCGGTAACCGCAATGGCTTTGCCTTTGAGGTCTTGGATGCGCTTTATCTCCGGCCGCACCATCATGTGAAATATCGGTTTGTCGAGGGTAAACATCAGCGCCTTTACCGGCAAGCCGGCCGCGGCCCCGCGAAGAACCGTCCCCGCCGCAGCGATATACTCCATTTCGCCGCTTACGACTGCCGCCAACTGCACGTCAGCTTTACCGACCGGAAGGCTCACTTCGAGCCCCTCGCTTTTGAATAGACCAAACTTGTCTGCGAGATAGTAGTTCAAGAACGTCAAGCTTTTCGACGGCATGGCGACGCGTACCGGTTCGGCCGGAGCCGTCCCAGCGTGGAAGAATATCGCGAGAGCCACTACGATCAGGCGTACGAAATTATTTTCATGACTCATAAAGCTCTTCTGAAGAAAGGCCGATGGGGAACGCCGAACCGTTAAGCTATCGGCAATACGCTCGCGACTGACGAACCCGTTTTCAGACTTCGCTTTCCAGAATTTCCAATCCGTCCAGCCGGTCGATCAAATACAGCAAGCCGTTGTCCGCGCGGAAGATATCGTTGCTTTTGACAGTTTTCTGTCCGCGTCCCGGTTCCGGAACGTAGTAGCCGATCTCGGTCGGCAAGTACGGATTGCTGATGTCGACGACGCGCAGGCCGCCGCTGAACCAAGTGACGAACATCTTGTTATCGTAAACTTGCTCGGCAGGTTGGTGGGCGCCGTATTGGTGGCCCGGCTCGATGCTGTGCGCTTCCTCGGTATTGAAGGTAGAGATCGGCACGGGCCGCGTCTCATCGGTGATGTCGACCATCCACATGAAAGCATAGGGCAGGGGCGCGCGTTTGCCGGCCTCTTCGTCGGAAACGACCATTACGTCGCGGTTCATGAGCTTCCATGGAATCGGCAAGGTCGTATGGATCGGCGACGGATAGGTCGGCGACCAGTTGTAGCCGCCGATATATTTGGGCTTCGTCATGTCGGCGATATCGAGGATGACGAAGCCGCCGTGCCAGTAGCTCGTGTAGAGCCGGTCGCCGCGCCGGATCGGATGATGGCACTGATGCGCGGTGCCTTCCCACGTCGGCGTTTCGCCGCCGGCGATCCACTGGCCGGGCATCCACCAGCGTCCCACTTCCTCGGGCCGGGTGGGATCCTTCAAATCGAGGATCATCGGAATGCGCCCGACATATCCCTCGATATGTGCCGAGATGTAGGCATAACGGCCGTCGAAAGTGAACCGATGTACGCCGCCGTTGGTCTGGAAGAAGGCGATCTCCTTCGGCTTCTCTCGGTTGGAAATGTCGTACACTTTGAGACCGCTCGGCTGTTTCTCCTTGCTGCGATATCTTTCCAGGTTCACGAGCATGATATCGCCGCTGACGCGCACCTTGTGCGAATGTACGCCCTGGGGAATTTCGATCTCAGCGACGACTTTCGGATGCTTCGGGTCTTTGACGTCGACGATGGACGTGCCGTGCGGCGGGTCCATGTGGCCGACATAGGCATAGCCGTTCTCGACGACGACCTGCCCGCCGCCCGCGACGTCGGTCCGTCCGATGAGTTTCATATTTTTCCGAACACCGAAGCGAGGCGCGTTGCCGTTCTTGTCGCTCATATTTCAGTCTCCTCTTTCGCGAAATATGCTCTTCTACCAACCGGAGGGCAAAGTGGTCAACCGGTTTCACATCTTCATCGCTCTGCTGAAAGCGTTTCGTGATCTTTCTTCAACTGCGTTTAATGCACGATCCGCCTTTACCAAAAAAATGAATTGATATAGGCTGCGAGCGATGAAAAATCTCCGAGAGCAACTGATCATGGCAGCAAAGAAATCCAGTCGCCGGAGAAGAATCATCGACCATTCCTGAGCGCGGCTATCCCGATCTGCACGATCACTTGGCGCAACTCGAACGCGAGGGGTTGCTCATTAGAATCAAAGAGCCGGTGGACAAAGACCAGGAGATGCATCCGCTGGTGCGCTGGCAATTTCGCGGCGGCATCAAAGAGAAGGACCGCAAGGCATTTTTGTTCGAACAGCCGGTGGATGCGAAGGGCAAGCGCTACGATATTCCGGTCGCCATCGGTATCCTCGCGGCGAACCGGCGCATCTACGGCATCGGGCTCGGCACCGATCCGACGAAGGTTAATCAGCTTTGGGCGCAGGCGAAAGCAAATCCGGTCCCGCCAGTGGAGATTCCGTCCGGCGCCGCGCCGGTCCACGAGATCGTCATTACGGGCGACGAGCTGAAAAAATCGGGCCACGGGCTCGATAGCATTCCGGTGCCGATCTCCACACCGGGTTGGGACAACGCTCCCTACATCAGCGCTGCCCACTACATCACCAAGGATCCCGACAACGGCATCCACAACATCGGCACCTACCGGGCGATGATCAAGGCGCAGGATCGGGTCGGCTGTAATCCGTCCCTGGAACTGGGGCAGGGGATTTACGTGCACTGGGAAAAATACCGCGCACGCAAAGAACCCATGCCTGCGGCGCTCTGCATCGGCGGCGTGCCGGCAATTTCCTATGTTGCCGCCCAGAAGCTCGCCTACGACGTCGACGAGTTTGCCGTCGCCGGTGGCCTCGTGAAAGCGCCGATTCGGGTCGTCAAGGCTAAAACGGTGCCGCTTATGGTGCCTGCGGATGCGGAGATTATCATCGAGGGTTTTGTCTCGACCGAATATCTCGAACCGGAAGCGCCGTTCGGCGAGTCCCACGGCCACGTCAATCCGAAAGAATACAATCCGTACATGGAAGTCACCGCGATCACGCGACGCAAGAAGGCGGTTCTCTGCTCGATCATCAGCCAGGTGACGCCGTCAGAGTCGAGCGTGATCAAGAAGATGGCATATGAGCCGCTTTACCTCGATCATCTGAAAAACGTGCTCGGCATCCACTCCGTCACGCGCGTGATGCTGCACGAGCCGCTCACGGCGACGCAAAAGCTCACGGTGATTCAGATGCACCAACCGAGCCAGGCTGAAGTGTGGCGCGCTCTGATGGCCGCGGTCACGTTTCGCCCCTCGATGTCGAAGATCGTCATCGCTGTCGACGATGACATCGATCCGGAGAATCTCGATGCTGTCTTCTGGGCACTCGGCTACCGCTCGCAGCCGCACCGCGACGTGCAAATCATCCGCGGCACCGACGTCGGCCATGCGCCGCGCCATGACGCGCGCGGTGGCGCCGACGATTCCTGTCTGCTATGGGATGCGACCTTAAAAGAGACTTTTCCGCCGATCTCCTTGCCGAAGCAGGAGTACATGGAGCGCGCGCGCAAACTCTGGGAGCGCCTCGAGCTGCCGAAGCTCGAGCCGGAATCGCCCTGGTACGGCTATTCGCTCGGCGATTGGAATAGCGAGCTCGATGAGGAAGCCAAGCTCGCGGTAATCGGTGAATTCTGGCAGACCGGTGAAAAGATTTCCCGCGAGCGAAAACCGGCGGGCGAAGTCGCCGTGAACACGTCGTACTACGGCCGTCAGAAAAAGAAATAAATCCTTGGGGCTAGAGGGCTGCGATTCTATAGCCATCTCCGCAGGAAAAAGGGGATCGGGCTCTTATCTTAAAAACTGTCCTACTTCCCCCTTTGTACAAAGAGGGGGATTCGGAATTCATGCGGACGAAGCAAGGAATAACTCAAATTTTCCAGGAGACATAGATGGACTACAGAGCACTGAAATTCTCCGTGCACGACAACCCGAATAATCCCGGCGAGCCGTGCATCGGCGTCATTACCTTGAATCGCCCAGAGAAACTCAACGCCGTCGATCCGCTCATGCGCCTTGAGCTCGATGCCTTATGCAGCGAGATCGCGCGCAATTCCATCGTTAAGGTCGTGATCTTGACCGGTGAGGGGCGGGGCTTTTGCGCCGGCGGCGATTTGAAATCGGAAGGCGACGTGCTCGGCGCCTTCGAAGGCTCTATGGGCATCACCGGTCCGTACAAGGAAATAGCGGAGTATTTTTTCAACGATCTGCGCCACAAGGTTCTGCAGAGCGCCATGCGCAAGCTGGAAGATTTACCGCAAGTGACGATCGCGGCGATTAATGGACCCGCCGTCGGCGTCGGCCTCGAAATGGCAACGCTGTGTGACATGCGCATCGCTTCGGACCGGGCGCGCTTCGGCGAAGTAGCCGTCCCGGCGGGCTTCGTGCCCGAGAGCGGCGGCGCGCGGAACCTGCCCAAATTGGTTGGGGTCGGGCGCGCTATGCGCTTGATCCTCACGGGCGAAATCATCGATGCGAAGGAAGCTCTTAGAATCGGTTTAGTCGAAGAGGTCGTCCCTGCCGCCAAGCTGCTCGACACCGCGTTCGCTCTGGCCGGCCGCATTGCGGCGAATCCATATCTATCGGTACGTCAGGCAAAGCGGCTGGTGAAAATGTATTGGAATTGGAATCGCACGGAGGAAGGCTATCAGCAGGAGCTCGATGCCGTGCTCGAAATCACCCGAACAAAAGACTGCCAAGAGGGAATGCGCGCTTTCGTGGACAAGCGTCCGCCGCGCTACAGCTATCCTTACGATGGCGGCTGGCCTTTTCCGAAGAAAAGCCCTCCGAAGAAAACCAAGAAGTAGGCCGCGATGGTCGTCAAGAAAAGTCCCGGAAGCGGCTATCGGGTTGTGCCGGATCGGCTGAACATCGCGCGTGAAGTGCTCGACGACTCGATTGCCCGCGGGTGCGGGCCGCGCGCGGCGCTGGTCGGCGACTTCGGGGTTGTGACCTATGAAACTTTGCAGCAGCGAGTCACCAGCGTCGCCGCCGGTTTGATCGATCTCGAAGTGAAACAGGGCGATCTTGTGCTCATCAAGATGAGCAATTCGCCGGAATTCGCCGTTGCGTTTCTCGCGGCGGTTAAGCTGGGAGTCATTCCCGTTCTGGTGAATTCGTTTCTGACGTCGGCCGAGCTGTCTGTCGTCCTCGAGCAAACCCGCCCTCAACTTATCTTTACCGAGGCAGCGCGCGGCGGGGCCGTCCGCGAACTGCGTGGCAGAGGTTTCTTCAAGCACGTGGTCTGCGCGGGAGAAACAAACGCAGAAGAGATTTCATTTTCAGCCCTCGAGGGTCGGCCATCAACCGCTATCGTGGCTGCAGATACCCGTAGCGAGGAGCCTGCTTTCATTGTTTACACCTCCGGCACGACCGGCAAACCCAAAGGCATCGTTCACGCGCATCGCTGGATCGTCGCACTAGGCGACTTGAATCACTATCGCCTGCCTCCGCAGGAAAACGACGTGGTGATGGCGACCGGCGAGTGGAGCTTCATCAGCGCGCTCGGGCATAATCTGCTCTTTCCGCTCCGCAACGGCGTCACGGGCGCAATTCTACTGGGCCGCGCCACGCCGGAAAACGTGCTCGCCGCCGTTGAAAAGTACAAAGTCACGGTGCTTCATTGCGTCGCGACGGTTTATCGGCGTCTGCTCGCGATGCCTGATTTTGAAAAAAATCATAATCTTAGACAGCCTGCGCTGCTCGCACTCCACCGGCGAAGCGTTGCGGGAGGCGACTTACAAAGAATGGAAAGAGCGGGTCGGCTCCGAGTTGTACGAGCATTACGGGGTTTCCGAATACCAGCTCGTTATCGGCAATGGCGTGAGAGATCCGGTGAAGCCCGGATCCGTCGGCAAAGTTCTTCCGGGAGTTGGCGCGGCGATTCTCGACGACGATTTGAATCCGGTCCCGACAGATGATCTCGGCCAATTCGCAATCTCGACATCGGATCCGGGACTGTTCCTCGGCTACTACAAAGATGAAGAGCGCACCGAGGCGGTGATTCGCGACGGGTGGTATCTCACTGGGGACCTCGCCTATCAGGACAGCGAAGGGTATTTCTTCATCGCCGGGCGGCGCGACGACTGCTTCAAGAGCCGGGGTATCTTCATCTCACCGACGGAAATCGAAAACGCCTTACAAAAGCACCCCGCGATCGTCGAGGCCGCAGTGATTGCGGTACCTGACGGCGATATCGGCAATACGATTCACGCCATCGTTGTCTTGAGCGGCGGCTTCACGCCATCGGCTGAATTTGCCCAATCCATCCGCGAAAGTCTCCGCTCGCAGCTCGCGCCATACAAGATTCCTCACACAATCAGCTTCACCGACAGCCTGCCGAAAAGCACAATCGGCAAGATCTTGCGCGCTAATCTTGTCAAGCCGGCATAGGTACAAAACCCGCTCGATGCGGTCTGCGGGTCCTGCTCAATAATTTTTGAATTCATTTTATCGACTTTAAAGATGGGTGGTATACAATAGCTCATTACAACGACGGCTTAAATTTGCGCGAGACGGAGGTGGCCACATGCGTGACGGCAAAATCCGAATCGGCATTATGGGCTTGGGGCAGATCGGGCGCCAGCTCTATCATCTTGCCCTCGAAAAGGATGACATCGATATCGTGGCGGTGGCCGATATCGGCAAGCCGGAAATCATCGAATATCTGCTTGAAGAGCGACGGTTTTGACGAGCCGTCGTGCCAGCTACAAGACAATTACTTAGTCAGCGCGAAGTTCCGCACGCGGATGCTCCAGCTCGCGCGGCCGGAAGAGGTGCCGTGGGATGTCCTCGACGTCGATTGCGTCGTCGACGCTACGGGGCGATACCGCCAGCGCAGGGACGTGGAAGGGCATCTGCGCGCCGGCGCTAAACGGGTGATTCTCGCCTCCCTGCCGGCGGAGCCGATCGATCGGATCGTCATCCCGGGGGTGAACGAAGGGCACGCCGCCGCAGGCGATAGAATGGTCTCCGCTGGGTCGGCGACTACCAATGCGTTCGCTCTGCTGTTGCAGTCCCTTGACCAGAGCTTGGGCGTGGAATGCGCGACTTTGACCACGGTGCACGCCTATTCGAGTGATCAGTCGCTTCAGGATTACGCCCACCAGGATTTTCGCCGCAGCCGGTCCGCGGCGGAAAACATCATACCCAACAGCAATGAATCGGCGCGATGGGTGGAGCAGGTTTTACCGCAATTCTCGAACAAATTGAGCGGCTACGCGCTGAACGTTCCGGTCCAACGCGGATCGTTGCTCGACGTCAACTGCGTCATGCGGGACGGCAATGTGACTATCGATCAGGTGACCGAAGCCATGCGCGCGGCCGCGGCGCGCTTCCCGAACTTGATTGGCATCACAGACGATCCGATCGTTTCTTCTGATGTCATCGGCTGCCGGCAATCCCTGCTGTTCGACACGCGTGCGACTCTCAAGGCAGGAAAGAAAATCGTCAAAGTCTTGGCGTGGTACGAGAGTCTCGGGTCATGCGTGCCGGGTGCTCGACGTGGTCAGGGACTATGATGGGCTCGGTAATGGAGGCAAGCGATGAGAGTTGCCATCAATGGATTTGGCCGGATTGGTCGTTCGGTCTTCCGCATTCTCGACCAGCGC
The DNA here is from genome assembly GCA_963745035.1 of uncultured delta proteobacterium. Classification (GTDB taxonomy): domain Bacteria; phylum Desulfobacterota; class Binatia; order UBA9968; family UBA9968; genus DP-20. Next base: position 26,959 of record CAVUVW010000018.1, read on the forward strand.
GCGGATGCCGATTTGGTCGCGATCAACGATGTCTTCGACCACGATGCGCTACGCTACTTGCTCAACTATGATACCGTGATGGGGCGCTTCGAGGGGACATTGCGGCTCGAAGGCGATGAGCTGGTGACCTCCCATGGTCGCACCCGCATGCTCCGAGAGAAGGATCCGCTCAAGCTGCCTTGGCGCGAGCTGAATATCGACGCCGTCATCGAATCGACGGGAATCTTCACCAGCCGCGAGCAGCTCGCCAAACATTTGGAAGCCGGCGCCAAGCGGGTCATTCTCACCGTGCCGGCAAAAGACGAGATCGATTATACCGTCGTGATCGGGGTCAACGACGACGGGCTCAAGCCGGAGCACAGGATGATTTCCAACGCGAGCTGCACGACGAACTGCCTGGCGCCTTTAGCAAAGGTGCTGCACGACTCCTTCGGTATCGTCGAAGGTGTAATCAACACCGTGCATGCCTACACCAACGACCAGCGCCTGGCGGACGTGCCGCATTCGGATTGGCGGCGCAGCCGCGCGGCGGCGGAAAATATCATTCCGACTTCCACCGGCGCGGCGAAGGCGGTAGGCGAGGTTTTGCCCGAGCTGAAGGGGCGCTTGGACGGTATCGCCGCGCGTGTGCCGGTGCCGGACGGTTCGGTAGTCGATTTATTTGCTGAATTGGACAAGCGCGTGAGCGCGGAGGATGTTCATGCCGCGATCGATGCCGCAGCCGAATCGAAGAGGATGAAGGGGATTTTGCAGATGATGAAATCGCCCGTCGTGTCATCGGACGTCATCGGCAATTCCCACTCCTCGATTTTCGATCCCGCCTTTACCAGCGTCGCCGGCGGCAAATATCTGAAATGCCTCAGCTGGTACGACAACGAGTGGGGATACTCCAATCGAGTGTGCGATTTGCTCGGGCTGATCGCGAAATGGGGCTAGGCGGGTTGACTGAGGATGTACCGGCCTCAATCCTGTCTCGTCACGGATTCCAACTTTCCACGATCGATCTTACCGAGGCCGGTGCGAGGTAGGATCGAAACAAACTCAACGATCTTCGGCGCTTTATACGGGGCCAGCGACTCCTTGCAAAACTGGATCAAGGCTTCCGCGCTCGAGTTGGCGCCGGGATTCAAGACGACGAACGCCTTCACGGCTTCGCCCCATTCCTGACTCTTGAAACCGATCACCGCTGCATCCGCGACGGCCGGATGCTTGCGGAGCGTGTCTTCGATTTCTTCAGGGAAGACGCTGATGCCGCCGCTTTTGATCATGTTCTTCTTGCGGCCGGAAATGTGCAGGTAGCCCTCGTTGTCGAGGAAACCGACGTCGCCGGTGTGGCACCAGCCGCCTTGGAGAAATTCTTCCGTCGCCTGCAGGTTTTGGTAATAGCCTTGAATTGCCAGCGGGGTGCGGACACAGACTTCGCCTTCGGTGCCGATGGGAACCTCGCGGCCGTTGTCATCCGTGATGCGGACCAGTACGCACCAGATCGGTTTGCCGACGGTGTCGCCGTGAGAATCCCAATCGTCGCCGCTGATGGTTGTGATCTGGCCGCAGTCGGTCGAGGCGTATGCTTCCGAGACGTGCTGACATAACCGCATGCGTGTCTCGCGTGCGAGATCCTTCGATAAATGCCCGCCGGTAATGCCAAGGTAGCGGAGCGAGGATTTCCGGTATTCATCCAACCGTTCGTGACGCAGTAGTCGCTCGCATAGGATTGGCACGAGCATCGTGTAGGTGATCTTTTCGCGCTCGATGGTCTCCAAAAATAGAGTGGCGTCGAACTTTTCCTGAATGAAGATCGTCCCGCCGAGATAGAGGATGCTCATGACGGAACCGCGGCCGGCATTGAAATGGACAGGCAGTGCCATCAAGGCGCGCTCATCCGGATGCATGCCCTTGGTGAGACCGTAGTTCATGCAGCGCAGCGAATAGGTTTCGTGATTGATGCTGCACGCCTTTGGAAATCCGGTGGTGCCGGATGTGATCATGAGGAGGAAGACATCGATGCCCTGAACTTCGACGTCGGGATCACTGGGCTCGCTTTGATTGATTGCGGATTCAAAGAGAGACGCTTCGATAGGCTCAGCGTGCATGGAAGAAGATGAGTCGATCACGAGAAGGGTATTGCTTGGCACGTGATCCCGGGCGATCTTGCTCAGGGCTTGGGTTTCCTTGCGCGTTTCGAGAAGAAAGGCTTGGGGGGCGAAGAAGCGCATCATCGCTTCGCACTCTTGGGCGCTCCAGTTGAAATCAAACGGGACGGCGACGGCGCCGATCTTGGCTATGGCGAACAGCGCTTCGAAATGCTCCGCGCGGCTGCCGCAAGAGAGGCCGACAAGATCGCCCTTGCGGATGCCTTGAGCGAGCAGGTAATTCGCCAGCCGATTGGTGCGTTCGTGCAGTTCGCGATAGGTGAAGGTGCGCTGCGCATCGACGATGGCGCGCTTGTTGGGAAAGTGTTGCGCGTTGCGCGGCAGTGATTCGCCGATATTCATTTTAGCAGTGAGTAGTGAGGTGTTAGGAGTGAGGAGAAGAGAAGCACGGGCGGACTCCTTACTCCTGACTCTTCACTCCTCTCGCTATTTTCAAACTATTTTTTCCAGACAGCGTCGATGAAGCCGGTTTTTTCCAGCTCCTGGATGAAGCTCGCGTCGACTACGGCGTTGGGATCGAAAGTTTTGGCGCGGGGGTCGCGGGCTTCGAGGGTTTTGAGCATGAACTCGATGCCTTTCATGTTGACGTAAGGAACACGGTCCTGATAGCGGGTGACGACATCGTAGGTCGGGTTGAGCACGTTGGGGTCGCGGTTTTGTGCGAAATCGGCGGTGACCTTAAGTACGAACTCTTTATTCTCTTTGTAATAGCGCAGCCCCTCGACAAAAGTTTTCATCACCCGCATCACGGTGTCGCGATGGGATTTTATGTAGGTCTTGGTGCTGGCGAAGCAGCTGCCTGGGTTATAGAGACCTAGCGTGCTCATATCGATGAGCGGATTGAGGCCGAGTCTCTCGGCGGCGATGTCTTGCGGCGGAATGAACGTCGAGCCCTGGATCACGCCTTTGCTCAAAGCTGCCAAACGCGTCGGCGCGCCGCCGACGGCGACGACGGCGAAGTCGCGATCGGGAATCAAGCCGCGGTCGCGGAGTATGAAGCGGACGACGCTATCTTCCTGGGAGCCGATCGTCGTGACGCCCAGTGTTTTGCCTTTGAGGTCGGCGATCGTTTTTATATTCGGCGTCGTGAAAAATCGCCAGTAAAGCGTATTGATGCCGCAAGCGAGATACACGGTGTCGGCGCCGCCGACTGCCGAGGCGATCAGCGCTGCGCCGCCGAGAAATGCCATCGGCACCTGACCGGACACCATTGCGGTCGTCAAGACCGGACTGCCTTGAATGTAAACGAGATCGACGTCGAGACCGTTCTTCCTGAACAACCCCGCTTTGCGCATCACGTCGATGATGCCGAGCGAGGCCACCGGAGCAGGGTAGCCGATCACGAGTTTTTCGAGTTTCTGGGCGTGAGTGGGGCTCCAGGCCAATCGCTGAGATGCACAATAAGGAGAGAATCAGAGATCGAGAGAATTTCATTTATCATTGTCCCGCTTTTTTAAGTTCTTCGTTGAGCGCGCGCAACATCGTGAAGTCATATACTTGCTCCGGCGCGATTTCTTTTTCGACTTTCAGTTGCTTGCGCTGGAAGCTGATGATTTTCTCCTGCAGATCGCGCGATATAGTGCCGTCGAGGGTATAGCTCTTTAGCGTCGCCTTATAAATGCCAAGCGCGTCGTCGCGTGAAATCTTGAATCCCTCGGCCATGCGCGCGACGGCTTCTTTCTCATTGCCGCGAAACCAGAGCAGCGCGCGCAAGTGGCGCGCAGAAAACGCCGGACCAGATCCGGCTTTTCCTTGAGCATGCGATCGGTAAGCGCAGCGCCGCCCGATACGATATTCAGATCGTAATCGCCGTAGAAGAAAAGCTCGTTGAGTCCTTGCTTGCGCGCGACGATGCTTTCGGTCGGATTGGTGATCGCGGCGTCGAGGCTGCCGCCGAGCAGCGCAGCCAAGCGTATCGCGCCGGTGCCGGTGCCTTGAATCACGACATCTTTGCGCGGATCGATGCCGTTCATCGCCAAGACTTCGCGCGTCATTTGATCGGTGTTGGCGCCAAGGCTCGAGACGCCGACGAGCTTGCCGCCTTTCAAATCTTGCAGGCGCCGGATCTTCTTGCTGCCGAAAAACCAAAACAGCGGCCGGGTGTCGAAAACCATGACGTTTTTGAGCGGCGCGCCGTGCAGGATCGCCGCGGAGGTTTGGCCGAGGATCTGGCTGAAGTCGAAGCTGCCGCCGACAAGTCCCTGAATGCCCGCCGACGAGGTCGCCGCGATCGTCAGGACGTTGAGATTTTCTTCTTTGTAGAAGCCTTTTTCCTGGGCGATTTTATAGATGAGGACATTGGCGCTGGTGCTGCCCGAGGTGTGAACTTTGATGTCATCGATGGCCAAGCGACCACTGTACTTCACAAGCTAAAAATACCAGTGAACTCAATATGATAGTCGTCATATGTAAGCTTTTCAGCGACATTTGATCTCTCACTCCTTCTTGCCGTCGTCTTCAGGTTCCCGTCCGGCAACGACGGCCGCTGCGGCATTGCGCAAATCGTCGGGCCAGTGGCCGAGCTCGTAGCCGTGCCACGGCGACTTCGGTTTCAACGGCGGCAGTTCGAGCTCTTCCCACAACTTGCGCGCGCTCTCCATGTATTCTTTGGCCGGCAGAGCGACGGGCGGGTAGTTCCACTTCCTGAGCGCGTTGATGAGCAGCGCGGAAGAGCCGTGCGGCTCGGGATAGTGGTGATGCCAACCCGGCTGCGCGGGCGAGACTGCAGATGGATCCATCATCGGCCGCCTGCCGGTCACCGTTTGAATATCGCGATGCGGCTGAACGCGAAAAACCATCGCCCACATGACGGCGTCCAAATCGTGCGGATCGATGTCCTCGTCGACGACGATGAAGATCTTGCCGAGGCCCGGAGTCAGGCTCGCGGCGGAATTGAGCGCCTGCCAGGCATGCGCGGGTTGGCGCGCTTTGAGCTGGATGACGAACAGACCCCAGCCGCCGCTTTCTTCGTGAATCGCCACTTGCTTGATGCCGCTCATGCCGATGCTTTCTTTCAGACCGTGATAGAAAATCGCTTCGGTGGCGATCTGCTTGAGCTTGCTGCCTTCGCAGGGCGGATGGGCAGCCACGAGGTCGAGCAGGATCGGATTTTTCCGTTGAGTGATGTGCTTGACGATGAAGCGCGGATATTTGCCGCGCCCGGCCATGTAGCCGGAGAATTCTCCGAACGGCCAGTTGTGGTCCATTTCGTCCGGCGATACCTCGCCCTCTAAGATCATCTCGGCTTGCGCCGGGACATAGAGATCGGCGGTGCGGCAGCGAACTAATTCGAGCGGCTTTCCCGCAATCGCTCCGGCAACGGCGTATTCATCGACGCCGTAGGGAAAAGTAGAGGCGGCGGCGTAAATCAAGTTCGGCGTCGGCCCGATCACCACGGCTGCTTTGAGCGGCGCGCCTTTCTCCCGGGCTTTGTCCAAATGAATGCGCGAATCTTTGCCGGCGCCGAGGCCGACGGAAATTCTTCCGCCTTTGCGAATATAGCCGCTATAGATACCGACGTTGCGTTGGCCGGTTTCCGGATCGGCTGTGACCCATAGCGCTGCGGTCAACCGCAGCGAGCTGTCGAAACCGGGATTGGCTAGCGGCACGGGGATAGCGTCGACAGCATCGTCGAGATTGCTGTCGATGTCGATTTCCTGGACGGGGCCGGTGGGCACGACTAACGGGTCGATGGGATTTTTTTGGGCGTTGATCCAGCGGTCAAAGATCTCTTCTTCTGCGGCAGTTCATGCCGAGCGCGTAAATCGCGCGCGAAGAGCCGCAGGCGCCGGAGAGAACCGACATGTCGTATTTTCGGCCCGCGACGCTCGCGACTTTCTCGAATAGAAACGCGCGCCGCTCGCTTTCCGGCAGGCCGCGGAACTGCCAGCGTACCAGAGGCTCGAGCTCGGTCTCGCGGCACACTTCGCGCCGGATGCGAAATAGTTTTTCGCGGCTCTCCAATGTCTCGATATAGTCTCGAAGACTCGTGTAATAACCCACTCTGGATCTCCTATTTTTTGTAAAGTTGGTCGACGAAGCCGGAGCGGCGAATCTCTTCGACGACGCTCGCATCCCAGAAGTCTTTTTCGGAAAACTTCGCGGCGCGCGGATCGTCGAGTGCGGCCATGTCGAGATGAAAGCGAATGGACTCAGGGTTGGCGCGCAATTCTCTTTCCAGACGGCGCGTGGTTTCGTCGTAAAGGTAGCTCATGGCCGCCGTGTCGGAGTTTTGAAAATAGCGCTGCAGGATTTTCAGACTCTCGTCCTTGTTGCGGTTCATGTAGTGAATGCCTTCGATATAGCCCTTGAGAAAATTGATCACCAGCGGCCGATTTTGCTTGAGCATGCGCCGCGGTCGTGTTGATGCCGCCGCCCGGAGTCGGCACGTCGAATTTCTGCAGGACCTTGAGGCCTTCGTTTCGGCCGATCAGATCCAGCGGCGGGAAAAGCATCGTGCCGTGGATGACGCCGGCCTTGAGCGCGGAAAGCCGGCCGCCTTCGCCGCCGCCGATGGAAAGAAACTTGACGTCTTCGTTGGGATTGAGGCCATTATCGCGCAACAGCTTCGCTAGACGAATATAGCTGGCATCGCGCCCGCGCGAGATGCCGAGGATCTTGCCTTTCAAATCCTGTACGGACTGGACGTTGGGTTGAGTGAGCAATGACGAGCCGAGGGTGTTCATCGTGACGCCGAGGCGGACGACCGGGATACCCTGGAGCTGCGCGGTGGTCACGCCCGTGTCCGAGCCGAAGAGAAACTGAACGCTCTGGCCGATCAACGCCGGCACCGCGCGCGCTCCGCCGCTCACCAGGATCGGTTCCACCTCGAGGCCGTATTTTTGCCAGATTCTTTTTTCCGCCGTGATCCAGGAAGGCGTCGAGCCCGGCGCCACGGCAGGGTAGGCGGCGCGGAGCTTTTCGAGTTTTTCGGCGGCGTACATGTGGCTTGTGCTGCAGCCATGACACACAGACAATTACGATGATAAAGATTGTGAAATTTTCGCAATGTGTCATTTCGAACGAAGTGAGAAATCTTCCTTCTCCAACACGCGACGGAATCGGAAAGATCTCTCGCTGCGCTCGAGATGACACCAATGGAATTCGGTGGAACTGAGAGGAACGGTCAATGTGAAAAGGCTCGGCGAAACTGAGAGTGCGGCTGTCATCTAAAACCACCTTCCGGTGAGAAACTGGTTGATGTTGCGCTCCACCATGCGAGTCTTGCCGAGTCCAGCGTAGCTGCCGCCAAGCATGTGCTCGGCGACTTCTTCGCGGCTTTTTCGGCCCGATTTGATTTCCTCGAGCTTGCCGTAAAAATCTTCGAGGTAGTCGTGCATTTTTCTGAAATAGCTCCGGCCCGCTTGCTCTCCCTCGACCGCGGGGCCATGACCCGGCACGAGTTGCTTGTAGTGCGTTTGAAACAGCGGCTTCAACGCGGTGAGCCAGTTGGGAATATTGCCAAAGAAAGTCACGGGATGGACTTCGGTGTAGAGTAGATCGCCCGCGATGAAGATCTCTTCTTCCTCGAAATAGATGGTCGTGTCGCCTTTGCTATGGCTGTGCCCGTTCTCCGCCCGATATTCGAGATGCAAAGTTGCACCGGGAAGGGTCACCGTGGTCTTGTCGGCAAAAACGACGTCCGGAAGAGTCAAGCTCAATTCAGGAAAACGGTCGTACAATTCCGGCACCGGCTTCATCATGCGGGCGAAATCAGGTTCACCTTCGTCGCGCATCGCGCCGACACAACCGGCGCTCGCGACGATAGGGACGCCGTGTTGGCGGAAGTAGAAATTTCCCGACGTGTGATCGAAGTGCTCGTGGGTGTTGATGAGATATTTGACTTCCGTGCAGCCGGTGAGCTTGAGTGCTTCTTCGACTTCGTCGATGCGGCGGATGTCGGCATCGATCAGGATGGCCGCGCCGCCATTGCCTTTCACGATCGAAAAGTTGGTGGCGCCTTCAGGCCCGATGATAACGTAAGCGGATTTACCGGCTTGATAGATGGTGGATTCCATGGCTTGGGATATCCGATCGATGGTCTTGTTGCAAGATTTGCATGGAGATGATGAGGGAGACACGGCGTGTCATTTCGAACGGAGTGAGAAATCTTTCTTGTCTGACGGGCGACGGAATCGAAAAGATCTCTCGCTGCGCTCGAGCTGACACCACTAAACTTAGGTGGCATGACGTATAAGGAGATTCCACGGTGGGCGACGGACAGGCAGCTACTCCATCAGCTGTGTTGACCTCCCCTCACATGCGGTGCTATTCGCCTAAACAGCAATCGACCCAAGAAAGGACCATTCATGATCAAGGAAGGTAAATTTACTCTATTGGAGAAGCGCGGCGCGGTAGCGAAGATTACCATCAACCGGCCGGAAAAAAGAAACGCGCTCAGCCGGGATGCGATTCGGGAGATTCTTTCGCTTTTTGAAGAACTGCGCACCGACGATTCTATCGCCGTGGTTTTGACGACGGGCGCGGGCGACGTAGCCTATTGCGCCGGCCGCGATCTGTCGGAATTTCCCACCGAAGGCGGGAAGAACCGCGGCACAGATCGCCGCGCCGAGCCGCGCGCTTACCACGTCGCCGAGGTAATTCGGACTTTTCCCAAAGTGACCATCGCCGTTGTGAATGGCTTCTGCTTAGGTGGCGGCATTACGTTACTCCTGCCGCACGACCTGGCCATTGCTTCCGATAAAGCCCAGTTCGGTCTGCCGGAAATCAAGAGAGGCTTCCTGCCGTATCCGATCATCGCGACGATGTTCAAAACTCTCATCCCAACGAAATTCGCCTTTGAGATGATTCTCACGGGCGAAAACTGGGACGCGCAGAAATCCATGGCCGCGGGTTTGATCAATCGCGTCGTGCCGCACGCCGAGCTTCAGGATGCGGCGTGGAAGTGGGGGGAAGAGATCGGCAAGTTCGATAAAGTGACTTTGAAATTCTGCAAGATGGCGGCGCATTCCTCGATGGAAGCGGCAAGCGTGCCGATGGCGGCTGAGATCGCCTGGTTGATGCAGGAGGAGCACACCTTGGTCAATCCGCGCGCTTATGCCGGGACGAAGGAGTTTCATAAAGGGCAGTGAGGTGTAAGGCAGTGAGGCGGAATAGAAACGGGAAATCCGAAGCACGAAATCCGAAATTCGAAACAAATTCGAATGGCCGAAACACAAAATTGAAAACATGGTTCAATTCGGTCGGGGTTTTGAATTTTCTATTTGAGATTCATTTTGACTGTGAGTTTGTTTCGGATTTCGATATTCGAATTTCGAATTTCTGCTCAGGAAGATATAGATGCCTGAGTCATCTACGCAGAGTGCCAATCTAAGAGGAGCGAGGAGTTGACCACCGACCGAATCTCCGGGGGAGCGCTAGTCATCCTTTCGCTTCTGGTGATCTGGCAGAGCGGCACTCTGCCGCTCGGTACGTTCCGCCAGCCCGGCCCCGCTTACATTCCCATCCTGCTGGCTTTGTTTCTCTTGTTCTTTGGAGCTCTTCTCGCCGTCACGTCCCGCCGCGCGCCAACACTGTCATCGATTCAATGGCGCGAATGGCGCCATGCCGCGGTGATTTTGGCAGCTTGTATCTTTGCAGGTTTTGGGCTCGAACGTCTCGGCTACCGCTTCACTGTCCTGCTTATCTTATTTTGTCTCCTCAAGATCGTCGAAAGACGTGGCTGGTTTGTGAGCTCGACTCTTTCATTCGCGCTGGCGTTTGGTTCTTTCTTTTTGTTCCACACGCTTCTGCGAGTGCCATTACCGCAAGGACCCTTCGGCTTCTGAAGAAGAGGTTCAAATCGTTCAAGTTGTTTAGGCCTGATTACAGAGGCGCCGCGGCCATATGACTGAAACTCTGCAAAATCTCTACGTCGGATTTTCGGTTGCACTGACGCCGAACATCTTGATGTATGCTTTTGTCGGGTGCGTTATCGGAACCCTCGTCGGCGTCCTGCCGGGAGTGGGTCCGCTTGCCGGCATCAGTTTGCTGCTTCCCGTCTCTTTCGGTCTGAATGCGACCTCGGCGATCGTTCTGCTTTCCGGGATTTACTATGGCGCCATGTACGGCGGCTCGACGACTTCGATCCTGATGCGCATTCCCGGCGAGGCGGCGTCGGTCATGACCTGCATCGATGGCTATGCGATGACGCGCAGCGGGCGAGCCGGACCGGCTCTGGCCGTTGCGGCGGTGGGTTCCTATATCGCCGGAACGATCAGCGTCGTCGCTCTTATGTTCCTTGCGCCGCCGTTGGCGAGTTTTGCTCTGCGCTTCGGACCGCCGGAGTATTTTACCCTGCTGCTTTTGGGATTGCTGGCGCTCGCCTACATGAGCAGCGGTTCCATGCTCAAGGCGCTCGCGATGGCGGTGCTGGGACTTTTGTTCGGCATGATCGGAATCGACCCGATGACGGGGTTCTCTCGCTTCAGTTTTGATCTCGTTGAGCTTGGCGATGGCATCGGCGTGGTGCCGGTGGCCGTAGGCCTTTTTGGCCTTTCGGAAATTTTACTGACGGCAGGCCAGCCGACGCCGCCGGAAGTCACAAAACCGCGGCTCCGCGAGTTGCTGCCGTCGCGCGAGGAGTGGCGCGTCTCGCTTCCGCCCATTGGCCGCGGCACGGTACTTGGCTTTTTGATCGGTATCATTCCGGGCTCGGCTCATATCATCTCGTCATTTGTGTCCTACGCGCTCGAACGGCGCATCTCCAAACATCCCGAGCGCTTTGGGCAGGGGGCGATCGAGGGCGTTGCCGGACCGGAGTCGGCGAACAATTCCGCAACTTCGGGCGCCTTTGTTCCAATGCTCGCATTGGGCGTCCCTTCAGGTCCGATTCCGGCGGTGATGATGGCGGCGATGATGGTGCATGGAATCTCGCCGGGTCCGCTGCTCATCTCTCAGCAGCCCGAGTTGTTTTGGGGCTTTGTCGCCAGCATGTACGTCGGCAACGTCGTGCTTTTGATTTTGAATCTCCCGCTGGTCGGACTCTTCGTCAATCTCCTGCGAGTTCCCTATCCGCTGCTCTATCCCGGAATTCTGATGTTTTGCGTTCTCGGCGTCTATGCGGTCAACGGCAGCGTGGTCGATGTCGGCATCATGACGGCGATGGGCGCGTTAGGTTATCTGCTTCGCAAGTTTGACTTCGAGACTGCGCCGGTAGTATTGGGGCTCGTACTCGCGCCGATGATGGAGATGAGCTTTCGCCAATCCTTATCCTTGTCTTCGGGCAGCTACAGCATCTTCGTAACGCGGCCTATCGCTCTTGCTTTGCTGGCGGTGGGGCTTGCATTGTTGCTGTCGAGTATCGTCGCGTTCGTCATGCGGAAAGCGGATTGGCGGCAGCGACTCGGTTTTGCAGGCGTCAAACAGTAGATAGCTTCCAAACCCAAGGGATCGGATTCGATCCGCTGGCGCGGATCAGGAGGTAGAAAATGGCAACCATTCTAAGTGCCAAGTGTTTGCCGCGTGTCTTCGGCTTGGTTCTACTTATTCTATTTTACAGCCTTGCCGTCGATTCTCTGGCGCAAGAGAAATACCCCAACCGGCCGATCACGATTGTCGCGCCTTTTCCGCCCGGCGGTGTCGCCGATCTTACCGCGCGGCCGGTCGCGGCGGCGATGGAAAAGGTCTTGAAAAATCCCGTGGTGGTTTCGAACAAGACCGGCGCGGCGGGCGCTGTGGGCATGGCCTTCGTCGCCAACAGCAAACCGGACGGCTACAATCTGCTGATGGCGCTATCGAGCATCTCGATCATTCCCGAAGCGGACAAACTCTTCGACCGCAAACCCGCTTACACCATGGACCAACTCATTCCGATCGCCTTGATCTCCGCCGACCCGACCATCTTTGTCGTCAGCGCGGACCGGCCATGGAAAAACGTCAAAGAGTTCGTCGATGATGCGAAGAAACGTCCGGGGCAGATCTCGTACTCCTCTTCCGGCGTGTATGGAACTTTGCATATGGCGATGGAAATGCTCTCGCATGCCGGTGGCATCAGCTTGAAGCATGTGCCGTATTCAGGGGCAGGGCCGGCGCTCACGGCAATTCTCGGCGGACACGTGGACACGCTGGCTTCCGGACCCGCCGTTGTGATCCCGCAGATCAAAGCCGGCAAGCTGAGGCCTCTCGCCGGATGGGGCGCCAAGCGGGTTGAGGCTTTGCCCGATGTGCCGACGTTTAAAGAGCAGGGTTACGATATCGAATTCTACATCTGGGCGGGTCTCTTCGCGCCGCGTGGAACGCCGGAACCGCTAATGAAGAGTGTTCGCGAGGCGGTGCGCCAGGCGGTGAATACGCCTGAGTTTACGGCGGCGATGGAAAAACTTCAGACTCCGATCGCATACCTCGACGCGCCCGAGTTCAGAAAATTCTGGGACAAGGACGCCAAGATGCTCGCCGACGCGATCAAGCGCGTGGGAAAGATTGAGATACCGGAAGCGAAGTAAGTGAGTAGTGAGAAGAGAGCAGAGAGAAGTCAGGAGCAAGGAGTAAACGGAGAGGGGCGCGAATGAAAACTACCTTGAGACGCGCGCAGGTCCTGGTCGCGGTTTGCTTCATCGCGGCTGACCTGTGGGATTCAGTTCTTGTCCATGGCGCAGCGCCGAAAACGCCGCTTCGCGTGGCATACAGCTCGATCTCCGGCTCCGCGATCGTGCCGTTCATCGCGCTCGACAAGGGACTGTTTGCCAAATACGATCTCGATGTCGAGTTAATCTACGTCGCTGGCTCGCAGGCGATGCAATCATTGCTGAGTGGTACGACGCCGATCGGCATACAGGGTATCGAGCCGGTGTTTCGCGTGAACGCGCAGGGCGGCGACTCAGTCATGATCTTGGGCTTGGTCACGAAACCGCCGTTCTCGATCATCGTGCGGCCCGAAATCAAAGACCACCGCGAGCTGCGCGGCAAGCCGATGGGCATAACCCGCTATGGCTCGTCAACCGACTTGCTGCTGCGGCTGACCTTGGACAAATGGGGTCTCAAACCGGAGACAGATATTCCCATACTTCAGATGGGCGGCGTGCCGCCGATCCTGCACGGTATGCAGTCTAAGAAAATCGCTGGCGGACCACTTTCGTTGCCGACACTGGCGCGAGCCAAGCAGGAAGGATTTCGAGAGCTGGCTGATGTTGCCGACCTTGTTCCGGAGTACCAGGTGGCGGGAGTCGTGACCCGGCGCACGTTCATCAAGCAGCAGCCCGATGTCGTGCGCGGTTTCCTCAAAGCCATCGGCGAGGCGACGGCGACATTCAGAAACGACGCTGCGTTTGTCAAGAAAGTCATGCGCGAGCGCCTGAGAATCGACGATCCGCTTGTGGTGGAGGAAACGCAGAAGAATTATCCGCGCTATATGCCGGACATTCCCTATCCGAGCCGCGCCGGCGTGGCCGTAATCAAAGCGTTTCTCGAAAAATCCGAGCCGGCGTTGCAGAAGTTATCCATCGACGATCAGATGGACATGACGATCGTGCGCGAGCTCGAGCAGAGCGGTTTTTTCGGTGGCCTACGAGGAAAGTGAGGCGAAGAACTGGAGTGATGGAGTAGTGGAGTGATGATCTCGGCAAAAGACGTCCCACCTATTTCCGGTCTCTCTCTTTACTCCCTCGCCTACGAAATGGGAGAGGGCAGGGGTGAGGGCAACGTCCGCAATCCTTTCGTCGGCTAAGCTAATTGATCCACGAGAGCGGGAGGGATTAGCTCAGGTTTCCTCGCGGTGATTTACTAGCGAATTGGTTCGGAGTGAGTCAGTTTCCAACCGGCGCGAAAAGATCGCTCAACGCTGGCCTGCTGGGTATGTAGCCTTGCTCGTTGGCGTATTGAACGAACTTTTCCAGGACGACCTGGTTTTCATTGGTCAAGCCGTGGCCCCACGGATTTCTGCCGAACAGCTCTTCTTCTTCCTCAAGAATTAGAACGGCGGAAGGAAACGCCGAGCGCTTGGCGTAGTCGTAAGACTTCCGGCAAATTTCTTCGGCTTCGGTGAAAGCCTTCAGCAAGCTCGATACCAGCCATGGATTCTCGTCGAAGAGCGACTGGCGCACGACCAGCGTGTGCGTGATCGGAAAGATTCTCGTCTTACGGAAGTATTCATTTACCGTCGCGCGCGCATCTTTGAAGACGCGGCGGATGCGCGGGTCTCTGGCGCGAAACGACGGCACGATGTTAGGCGGAATGAGCGCATCGATCTCTCCACGGAGCAAAAGCGCTTCGGTGGGCTCGTTCACGACGGTGACTTTTATATTCGCCGGTATCCTATACCCGGCGGCTTCAGGGGCCGAGGTGAACCACTCGCACTGTTCCGGCCGCACGCCGTGATACTCCTGGAGAATGCCGCGTGCCCAAAGACCAACCGTTAGGCGATACTCGTCCATGCCGATCTTCTTGCCCTTGAGATCTTCCGGCCGCACAATGCCGGAGGCGGCGGAGCAAAAAATGTAGGGATGAATCTGCATGCGCAGTGGAAAAATCGGCAGAGCGATCACGGGCTCATTGCGGCAGCGCGCCATCATGTACCACGAGAGCGACATTTCGGCGATGTCGAACTCTTCGTACACCGGCTTGAGGCAGGCTTCGCCAGTCTCGGCGCGCCGCGGCTGTAGCTTAATTCCTTCGGCCATTACCTCGCCGCTCAGCAGCGGGCGCGTGCGATGGTAGTCGGCGAGGAGAATGGACAACTCTAACTCGTGCGCCATATCGTCTCCTTTGTTCCGTTTTTAGCTAAGGCAGCCAGCGGCACTGCAATTGGAGTGGTTGAGTAATGGAGTGTTGGAGTGTTGCGCGGATCCAGGACCAACCCACCACTCCAGTCTACTCCACTACTCCATCACTCCAACTTAAATCAAAACTCCACAACTCCATTACTCCGGTTTTGTTCATCGTCCCTGACTGCCGGCCTTCACCAAAAACTGCCGGGTGAAAAATTTGTCCGGGCCGCCGACCTTTTTTGCTTCGGCGTCGATTTTCGTTGCGGCGATGAGGGCGTCGATATCATCCCGAGAGATCGCGGTCGAATACACTCCGGCGAACTGGTTGATCACCTGCCGCACCGTCGTCGGATCGCCGAACTTGTTCTTCTTGATGACGCTTTCGGCAACTCTATCGGGGTTCTTCTTGAGAAAGTCTAGGCCGCGGTTAATCGCGCGTAGTGTCGCGACGATGCCTTCCGGATCGGTTTCCAATTTTTGTTTGCCGGTCGCGATGACCACGAAGGGAAATCCGGGAATGACGCTGCCGATGTCGAACAGGGTCGGAAAGCCTTTCTTTTCAAGCGCCAGCCTTTCCAAAAAAGAAAACGGTGAGGCTTGAATTTTTCCTGTTTCCAAAGCTTGGGCCCGGGACGGGCTGTTACCGACGCCGTACAGAATCTTGTAATCGCGATCGCGCACCAAGCCTTTCCGAGTCAAGCCTTCGACAGCAGCGAATTCCGCGACGCCGCCGGGGCCGGTGACCCCGACGACCTTGCCTTTGAGATCGTTGACGCTGTTAAATCCTTTGGCGCCGATCAGCGTATAATCCATGTAAGGTTGGATGCCGCTGATGATGAGCATGGGCGCACCCTGCCCGATCGCGCGCACCGCAGCGACGCCGGCGACCAAAGTGTAATCGACACCGCCTCCGACGAGCGCGGCCATGGCGGTTGGTCCGCCTGTGATCAGAACCGTTCTTACGTCCAAACCTTCAGCGGCGAAAAACCCAAAATCCTGCGCGACCACCAGCGGCAGCGTTCCGCTAAGGGTCGGCGTGTTGGAGGCGAAGTTGACGGTTTTGGCTGAGGCGGTGTTATGGCTCGCGCAAAAAGCCAGTAATAAAGAACAGCAGCAGGATAGACATTGTTCTCATTTGTTTCTTACATCTCCCTGACTGTCGAACTTTGTCTC
The DNA here is from genome assembly GCA_963745035.1 of uncultured delta proteobacterium. Taxonomy (GTDB): domain Bacteria; phylum Desulfobacterota; class Binatia; order UBA9968; family UBA9968; genus DP-20. Next base: position 42,986 of record CAVUVW010000018.1, read on the forward strand.
ATTGTCCAGGTTTGTCATCCGAAACGAAGGTGAGGGATCTAGTCTCTTAAGGAAGGATTTCTCGCTTTGCTCGAAATGACATCCGATGATGCAACGGATTTTCGGTATTGACGATACAGCACTCCCAATGCTCTGAGTCCTTTCTTACAGCTCTCTCGTGCTTTCGGCAAACAACTCTTCCACTTTCGGCTTCTTGGTGATGAGCCCCTGCTCGTGGGAGAAATCGATGAGCGTCTCGAGCATCTTGCGGTTGGCTTTGACCCCGTAGGGATACGGGTCGCTGCCGAATATCTCCTGAGTCATGGCCAAGTACTCTTTGCCGAAAAAGAGCCCGGACGGAATGCTGTCCACAAGCTTGGCGTTGAACTCCGCCTTGGCTTTCACAAAACCGGTATAAAGATTGAACGCGACCCACGGATATTTTTTGTAAACATCGCCGCGAATCGTATAGGCGTGATTGACCGGTAAAAATCCCCATTTTTGGAAAAACCGTTTACCCTCGGCCATGCGATCGGTAAAGAGCCGTTTCACCTTGCTCCAGTCACCGTCCGCTCCCGGAATCCGGTGCGAGCGGCCAATGACGTTGGGCGTATTCTGCCACGGGCTGTTGATGGCGGCGGCATCCAGTTCATTATTGACCAGCATGGACGCCATGCTTTTATCCGGCGGAATTCTCTGGAAAGAAATTCCCTGCGGCGGCGTGAATCCGGTCGCGCCGCCATGGCTCAACTCTTCGGTGCGTTCCATGTGCCAATGGACCTTGTATTGAGAAACGCCGAAGTCGTGTTCCAGAATACCGCGCTGCCAGAGCGCCGCGGTTTGCTGATATTCGCCGACGCCGAAGCGCTTGCCGGCCAAATCTTCGGGCTTCTTGATGCCCGAGTCGATGTTGTAAGAAATTTCGGTGTGAAACAGGCGGCGGCTCGGGAACACCGGCAGGGCGATGAGATCAAAGCCGCGCTCGCGGGCAATCAGATATGACGACATCGACATCTCGCCGACCTCGAACTCCTGGAACTTGAGCTGGCGCCAAAAGGTCTCCGAAGGATGCGAGTAGGTCGGCACGATCTCGATGCCTTCTGCCTGAACGGTGCCCTTCATCAGGGGATCCACTCTTTCGTTAAAAGCCGAGATGAAACTCAATTGAAGCTTGGGCATGTGTGTCTCCTGGCCGAAAACGGTCCCGCAGCAATCGACCCCGGAAGGATTTCTCCCTTCGGTCGAAATGACAATGGCGTTTCTGGATGCGGTCGCAAGGTTGAAGCGTCCGGTTCTGTTTTGCGTTCTTTCCCTCTTACAGAGCCAGTGTTTCCTTGGCGAATAACTCCTCGATCTGCATTTTTCGCGGCGTCAAACCCTGCTCAGCCGAGTATGCGATGATCGTTTCGAGCATAGCTTCATTGGCCTTGATGCCGTAAGGGAAAGGGTCGTCGCCCAAAATCTCCCGCGTCATCGCAAGGTACTCCGGTCCAAAGACCAGCGCGGCGGGGATGCGCTCATTCAGTGTTTCCGCGGCCTGTGTTTTTGCCTTGACGAACGCCTCGTACAGCTTCACCGCGACATCCGGGTGCGCGCGGTAAACATCGCCGCGGATGATGTAGGTGTGGTTGACGGGGACAAAGCCGTGTGCGCCGACAAATCGTTTGGCTTCGCCGATCTCGTCGGGAAACAGCGGCTTCACCTTGGACCAGTCACCTTCGCCGCCGCGCATGTGCGTGGATCGGTCGATCACGTTAACCGCGCGCGAGAGGTGCCCACCGATGGGCGCGACGTCGATTTCATTATCGACCAGCATGGTCGCCATGCTCTTGTCCGGAGGGATGCGGTGAAACGAAATGCCCGCCGGGGGCGTAAAGCCGGTGGCGCCGCCGTGGCTCAATTCTTCGGTGCGTTCCATGTACCAGTGAACTTTGTACTGGGAGACGCCGAAGTCATGCTCCAATACGCCGCGCGCCCATAATGCAGCGGTCTGCTGGTATTCGCCGACGCCGATGCGTTTGCCGTTGAGATCGCCCGGTTCCTTGATGCCGGAGTCCAAATGGTAGGACTGCTCTGCATGAAAGAAACGGCGGCTCGGAAAGACCGGCAACGCGATCATGTCGGCGCCGCGCGAGCGCGCAATGAGATAAGAGGACATCGACATCTCGGCGACTTGGAATTCGTTGAACTTGAGTTGGCGCCAGAAAGTTTCGGAGGGATGGGAGTAAGTTGGGATGATGTCGATGCCGTCGGCTTCGACGCCACCGTTCATGAGCGGCTCGACCCGTTCGTTGAAGTTGGAAATGAAACTAAGGCTCAAGTTCTCCATCGATATCGCAACGTTAGCGGAGCTTGAAAATGCTGTTGTAGAGCTTTACCAGGCCTTCGAAATCTTTGTAATCCTCGGGATTCTCCACGATCCGTTTGTATCCTCTAAAAAGCCGCGGCGGGTCGGGCTCAACGTCTTTGCGCACCGGTATGCGCTGCATCCCTCGCAGCATCTCCTGGCCCTCTTTGGAAAGACTGAAATCATAATAGAGCCGCGCCGCGTTCGGATGCGGCGCCTTCGCCGCGATCATGATCGGAAAGGCGGAGACCACCGCCGGTTCGAGCGCGACCCAGTCCATGGGCGCGCCCCGCGCGACCATTCGCTCGAAGGTCTGGTTGTACGAAATCGTCAACGGGTATTCACCCGCCGCCGCAAGTGCGACGCGCTCCGTGTTGCCACGCTTCAAGGCGGGATCGATGGCGGCGATCCGCCGAAAGTAGGCAATGGCTTTTTCGCGTCCCCACGCGCGCATCAATCCTTGCAGCATGCCGTAGGCTTCGTTGTCGAAGGACAACTGGCCGCCTTTCCATTTCGGGTCGACCAGCGCTTCGTAGGTGCGTGGCACGTCTTCGCGCTTGACCAATTTGGTGTGCCATCCCAGCACATACGAGATAACGTAGTATCCCGACCAGTAGCCTTCCTTATCGAAAAGGTCTTCGTCGATCATTTTCGTTTCAGGCGAGCGGTAGGATGCGAGCAGTTTTCGCTCCATCAATGGCATCACCATCTCCGCCCGGCCGGCGGTCACGTCCCATAGATGCTGCCCCGCGCGGGCTTCAGTGAATATTTTATTGAGCAGCGGACCGCCGCCGGTGCGAAAGAGCGTTGCTTTGATAAAGGGATATTTTTTCTGAAAGCGGTCGATGACCTCCTTGCTCTGATCGAGCGTCATCGTCGTATAGAAGACCATCTGGCCTTCTTTCTTTGCGCCTTCGATGACTTTGGGATCTGGACTTTGCGCAATGGCTGGATCGGAAGCGTGGGAGACAAAAAGAACCAGAGTGCTTATGAAAAGAATGCTGCATCGGATTATTTTCATATTTGCCTCTTTACCCCGGACCTGGATTTCGAGTCCCGCTCATAAACCGAGAGTACTTTCCGCGAACAATTCCTCGACGGCCAGTTTTCTCGGAGTAAGCCCCTGTTCGTGGGAAAAGCCGATGATCGTGTCGAGCATCGGCTTGGTTCGCTTTGATGCCGAAGGGAAAAGGATCGTCGCCGATCATGTCGCGCGTCATGGCTGCGTATTCCGGACCGAAGAACAGCCCCGTCGGTATACGCTCCAGCATTTTCTCACGGGCGAGCGCTTTGGCTTTGACGAAGCCGGTATAGAGGTTGAACGCGACCCAGGGATACTTTTTGTAGATGTCGCCGCGAATGATGTAGGTGTGATTGACGGGCAGAAAGCCGTGTTTCTTGTGGAAGCGCGCGCCTTCGGCCATGCGATCGGGAAAGAGCGGTCGTATTTTGCTCCAATCTCCCTTTCCCGTGATGCGGCTGGAGCGATCCAGGGTATTCGCCTGAAGCACGAACGGGCTCGCGACGTGGGCGACATCCAGTTCATTATCCAGCAGAGTCGAAACCAGGCTCTTGTTCGGGGCGATGCGATTGAACGAAATACCGGCCGGCGGCTTGAAGCCGGTCGCGCCGCCGTGGCTCATCTCTTCGCTGCGCTCCATGTACCAGTGAATCTTGTACTGCGAGACGCCGAAGTCGTGCTCGAGAATGCCGCGTATCCAGAGCGCCGCGGTCTGCTGGTACTCGGCGACGCCGAGTTTTTTGCCGGCGAGGTCTTCCGGCTTCGTGATGCCCGAATCGACGTGGTAGGAAAGCTCGGTTTGAAACAGCCGCCGGCTCGGAAAGACCGGCAGGGCGATCATGTCGGCGCCTTGGGATTTGGCGATCAAATAAGACGACATCGACATCTCCGCCACTTCGAACTCGCCGAACTTGAGCTGGCGCCAAAAAGTCTCGGCTGGATGGGAGTAGGTCGGGATCAGCTCGATGCCTTCCGCTTTGACGGTGCCGTTCATCAGCGGCTCGACGCGCTCGTTGAACGCGGAGATGAATCCTAGAGTGAGTTTAGGCATGGTGTTACAATGAGTGGTCGAGACATCGCTCAATGGTTGATAGTGCTCGCAGTGTTTGTCATTCCCGCATGTCTTTAGCGACGAAGAATCCAGGCGAACTTCGTGACTGAGACCCCCGATTAAAACGATTCGGGGGTGACGACATGGGAGTAGTCGTCCAAGGGTTTCCTCGTATCGCTCATCTAAGCGGCCGCGATTTGTTCAGTGCTTACTTCTCGTACCCCTCGATGGACCAGATATCGTAGAGCAGTTCCATGCGCCGGAAGGTGTGCTTGCGCGTCTGCTCCTGCAGATGTGGCGAGTGGAGATAGCGCACCGCGATGTCTTCGCGAGGCTGCTGTGGTCTTCGTCCGCTTCGGAATGGACGGTGAAAAAGCGCACGTCATCGGGCTTCATGTTGTAGTTCTTTAGCAAACCGTGCCCGATCGCCGCCGCCGCGGGGCCGAAGGTTCCTTCCGCGCCGATCTGGATCGACATGACGACGAACCAAGGCAGGGTATGAATGATCAATTCGACGTAATACAAATGCGCCGCCGTGGACGGGCGCAGCTCGGCGTTCTCGAGTTGGTCTTTCGATAAGGCCAATGGCGTTGGCGAAGCGGATCGCCAGCTCGTTATGGCCGGCGCTGCCGGTGTCCATGCCGCGGGTCTCTTCCTCGACGACACCCCAGAGCCGCTGGGCGATCTCCGGATCGTTGCAGGCCAAATAGCGCATCATCGCGATGCGCGGCACGGCGGCGCGAAACTGATAATCTTGAATCGCCCAGGCGCGAATCTGGTCCATGGTCGCCGTCCCGTTGCACACGGCTTTCAAGAACGGATGCTTGATGCGGATTTTGGGAAACGCCTGAATGTCTTTCTTCAGCTGATCGACGAATTCCTTGGATGTGGCCATATCGTTTTCCTCCTAACGTTTTCACTTGAGTTGGAGTGATGGAATGTTGGAGTACTGGAGTGTTGCCAAATCTATCACTCCAACACTCCAGTACTCCATTACTCCAATTATTTTTTCGCCTCGAGCCGGCTGACGAAATACTCCCAGCCGCGCATGGGGAAGCGCTGGTCGGCGTTGTAAGCTTCGAGCTCCTCGGCGGTCAGATATTTCGGGTCGCCGTGCAGCATCGCCAGATGATTCCACTCGCCGAGCATGGCCAGCCGCGTCGTGCGTTCGATGACCTGCTCGACGCTCTCGCCGACTACTGCGTCGCCGTGCGCGCGCATCAAAACCGCCGGATGCTGACCGAGGGCGGCGGCGAGATCGTTGCCGCGCTCTACAGTGCGCACGAGGCCGATTCCCTGGTACACCGGCGGGCCGTCGGCGGACAAAAATTTGCCGTAGTGGTGCATGGGCTTGAGCTTGATCGGCAGCACGCTGAAGATCGTGCTCCATTTGGAGTGGGTGTGCGCGACACTGACGATCTCGGGACGGGCTCTCAAGAATGCACGAATGGATCGGCCATTCGTTGGGCGGTGTTTTGGCGCCGTCGAGATAGTTGCCGTCGAGGTCCTGCATGATCAACCGGTCGCGGGTGACGCAGCCCGGGCTCACGTTGGCGATGGTGATGAACGCATCCGCTCCGGGAACGCGCACGCTGACATGGCCGTAGCCGTCGGTCACGCCTTCATGATCGAGGATGTGGCAGGCGGTCATCAGTTTTTCGATCGGCTCTTTCAGTTCCGCCGAGTCGATTTTGGGCACGTCTTTGTGGCTGGCAGGCCATAACTCTCCTTGTTGGATAACAACAAATCTGTCTTCGCGAATTTATGCGGCGCTTGTCGGGGTGTCAAGAAGAGCGGCGTTCGCGGATGCGGCTCAAGTAATATTCCCAGGGCGTGCCGGAAAAGCCGGATCACCAGAGAAGGTTGCCAACTCCTCTTCGCTCATGTAGAGCGGCTCGCCGTGCGCCACGGCCATATGCGCGAGCTGGCCAAGGAAGGCAAGCTGGATCGTCCGTTGGATCGTTTGCTCTAGACTGCTGCCGACTACGGCATCGCCGTGAGCGCGCAAAAGCACTGCGTTGCTGTCCTTTAGAGTCGCGGCCAGCGCTTCGCCTCGCTCAAAAGTGCCGATCAGCCCGGCGGCAGGATAGATCGGGCGGACCATTGGGCGGCAGAAATTTCGCGTACATGTGAATCGGCCGAAGACCGCCTTTGATGACGCTGAAAAGCGCGCTCCAGCGTGAATGCGTATGCGCCACGCTCATCACATCGGGACGCGCGCGCATGATACGCGCGTGAATCGGCCACTCGTAAGGCGACGCCTTATCGCCGCCCAGATAATGTCCTTCGAGGTCGAGCATGATGATCCGATCTAGAGTCGCGCAACCGGGGCTGACTCCCGCAATGGTCAGGAACGCCTCCGTAGCGGGTATGCGTATGCTCACATGGCCGAAGCTGTCGGTGATGCCTTCGCGGTCGAGGATGTGGCAGCCGTCGACGAGTTTTTGCTTCAATTCTTGCAACTCGTTGGAATCGAAAGCTGGAATGTCGAGTTTTGGCATGAGGCCATTTCTGCTCCTTGAAACAAGAATGCTGAGACGGTTCTATGGGTGGGCTTTAAGAGTGTCAAGGCAGGCGCTGACGTATACCCTGTCCGTCGGTAAAGATTCCTCGCTTTGCTCGGAATGACAACGACGGAGTGAAAATTCTCGAACTGCAGTGATCTGCGAATCAGCTTGACGCGCGGCGAAGAGTGATGCAAAAACGTAGGTAAATGCGCAAGGAGGCCATGCGATATGAGTAAAGCGCTGAGCGCGGCTTTGCTATTGTTTTTCTGCGCGGCGACAACGGTTCGTCGCGCAAGAAAAATATATCGCCAGCTACGCGGGCTTCGCGGGCTTTCAAGCGCCTCTCTGGGCTGCCAAGGATTTTGGCTTCATGACAAAGTACGGTGTGAACGCCGATCTCGTCATGATTCCCGGTTCGGCGCGGGGCGCGCAGGCGCTCCTCGGCGGCAGCATCCATTTCGGCCAGATCGACGGCACGGCGCTGATCGCGGCGATCAATCAGGGCGCGGATCTCGTCTTCGTCGCCTCTTCGCTGAACAAGTTTCCCTTCAGCTTGGTCACGCAGAAGGCGATTCGCCAACCCAAAGATCTCGTCGGCAAGAAAATCGGCATCGTGAGTCTTGGCGGCGCGCATGAAGTGTCGCTCATCCTGGCGCTCCGAGAGTGGAATATTCCGCGACAGTCGGTGACTTTGCTCGCGAGCGGACCGGCAGCGAATCGACTCGTGGGGCTTTCGGCCGGCGCTCTCGATGCAACTTTACTGGCCCCTCCCGAGACCGGCGAGGCCGCGCGCATGGGACTGCCGACTCTGGCGCACATGACCGAGCTCAAAGCGGCTCATTTTCCGATGAACGCCATCGCGACGCGGCGCTCGTTCATGGAAAAGAACCGTGACGTGATCAAACGCTTCCTGCAAGCCTACGCCGAAGGCATTCACCAGTTCATGACGAGCAAGGAAAAGGGTGTGGCGCTGCTGACCCAGCGGATGAAGCAAAAGAATCCCGCGGTCGTCGAAGAGACTTATCAGTATTTCGCTTCTACGTTTTCATCCCCGCCGCGCATGTCGCACGACGGCATGCGCGCCGCCATCGACATGCTCCAGCAGCGCTCGCCGGAAACCAAGTTCGACACTAATGTCGGCCGCTACGTCGACGAACGCTTGATGGACGAGTTGGAGCAGGAAGGGTTTTTCAAGCGGATGGGCGGAAGAAGCTAATACGGATCTTGCGGGAATCATTCTCATGTCAACTTCGAGGGAAAATTCAGCGCAGCTGCAGTGTCATCCGGACACGCCTTCTACGGTTGTCGAAAATATCACAGCAAACATCCGATGGGATGAGGGCAGAAATCTCACGATCAAATACAGTCTTACTGGCGCGGTCGAGCGCTTGCGGATCCCCGAGGATCAATCGGCCATAAGAGCAGACGAGTTGTGGCAACACACGTGCTTTGAACTGTTCATTGGCGCGCAGAACGACGCTGAATACTACGAGTTCAATTTCTCTCCCTCGGGGGAATGGGCGGCCTATGAATTTCGCAACTATCGCGACGGAGGGCCTATTCACGTTGACGGACTTGATCCGAAGATCGCGGTGCAGCGCAGCGCGGAGGCCTTAGAGCTAAGCGCCAAGGTCCGCTTAAATCGCTTGCCGGGAATTCAACCCGATGTTTACTTGTGCATCGGGCTTTCCGCCGTGATCGAAAGTGCGCGACGGATCGCTCTCCTACTGGGCGCTCAAGCCATCCTCCGGGAAAGCCTGATTTTCATCATTCCGACAATTTCACTTTGCAGATCGAGCCTGCGGTGGTCCATGGCGCCGCTATCGATTATACTGCCGAGCCATGAAGTGCGGCATCGATCGCCTCATCGAAGATAAGCAACTAAGGAAGCCCTTGGCGGGAAAGCGGAGCGCGCTGCTCGCGCATCCCGCCTCCGTGACTGCAGGCTTGGTTCATTCTCTCGACGCCCTGGCGGCTCTCAAAGACATCAATCTCACGGCTGCCTTCGGCCCGCAGCATGGACTGCGCGGCGACAAGCAGGACAACATGATCGAATCGCCTGACTTTCACGATCCGGTGCAGGGGATTCCGGTGTTCAGTCTTTACGGCGAGGTGCGCCGACCTACTGCGGCGATGATGGATAGCTTCGATGTTCTGCTCGTCGATCTGCAGGATGTTGGCTGCCGTGTTTATACGTTTATCACGACCTTGCGCTACATCCTCGAAGCGGCGGCGCAGCACAAGAAAAGTGTCCGGGTGCTCGACCGGCCCAATCCGGCCGGGCGTCCAGTCGAAGGGCTTCGACTTCGACCGGAATGGGAGAGCTTTGTCGGCGCCGGTCCGCTGCCGATGCGTCACGGTTTGACGCTCGGAGAGCTTGCGAAGTGGTTCGTGAAAAGTCTCTGCCTGGATGTCGAATGTGAGGTGGTTCAGTTGGAAGGGTGGCGCCCTGCGAGTTCACCCGGCTACGGCTGGCCACTCGGCGAACGCGCCTGGATCAATCCGAGTCCGAACGCATCTAATCTCTGGATGGCGCGCTGCTACAGCGGGACGGTGATGCTCGAAGGTACGACGTTATCCGAAGGCCGTGGTACGACCCGGCCGCTGGAACTTTTCGGCGCGCCCGATCTCGAGCCGCGCGCGCTGCTCGCAAAAATGCATTCGCTCGCGCCTGAGTGGATGCGCGGCTGCCGGCTGCGCGAGAGCTGGTTCGAGCCCACGTTTCAGAAATATGCCGGGAAGCTCTGCGCGGGAGTGCAAATCCATGTCGATGATCCGAGCTACGATCACGACGGGTTTCGTCCGTGGCGTCTCATGGGGCTGGCCTTCAAAGCGCTGCGCCTTCTGCAGCCGGATTACGATCTCTGGAGAAAATTTCCGTACGAGTATGAGAACGACCGTCTCGCCATTGATCTGATCAACGGCGGCGAGCTGCTGCGCGATTGGGTGGACGATCCGGCGGCAACCCCTGGCGATCTCGATCGTCTCGCTCAAGCCGATGAGAATTCGTGGCGTGACGAACGCGATGCGGTTCTGCTGTACGACTAAGATCGAGGTAATGCATCCAAAAAGAACATAGAATCAAGTAGGGATTTTCGAAGTTTCTCCTCCGCGTTGCACTTGATTAGCTCGATTCCATCCCGGTAACCAAGAGAAGATCAATGCTCACAATTCTCATATTTGCTGTGCTTGGTTTTGCTTCCACGGTGGATGCTCAAGAGCGGCTCACAAAGTTCCGCTTTGTCCATCTCGAAGCCAACGGCTCTCAAGCTGTTCCGTTCATCGCCAAGGAAGCCAGGGTTTTCGAAAAGAACGGTCTGGATGTGGAGATCATTCGCATCGGCGGCGGCTCGCGGGTGATCCAGGCGATGCTGGCCGGTGAGATCAAAGTCGCGCATGGATCCTCGCCCGCGGTCGTGGAGGCGAATCTCGCGGGCGCCGATCTTGTAATCATTGCTTCGACCGTCAATGTCGCGACGTTTCGCATGATGGTCGCGCCGACAATCAAAGCTCCGGGTGATCTCAAAGGAAAGAAGATCGGCATCAGCCGTTTTGGCGGTCAAACCGATACGCTGACGCGCCATCTACTGGATCGCTGGCATGTCGATGCCAAGGACGTTGCGCTGATACAGACCGGCGGCGGCGCGGAGACTGCCGCGGCGATGGTTACCAAAGCGATCGACGGGGCGCTGGTCAATCCGCCGCTGCATCTTAACCTCGCGGACGCGGGCTTCCGCACGATGGCGAATCTGGGCGAGATGGGCGTGCCGTACACGAGCGGCTCGGTGGTAACGACGCGCGCCTTCGTCAAAACCAACCCGGATATTCTCCGCCGCGTCATGCGTTCCATGCTCGAAGGGATCAAGATCTACAAGACCGATCGCGAGTTCTCGCTCAAGGCGTTGGAAAAATACACCCGGAATCGAGATCAGAAAGTGCTGTCCGCTTTATGGGAAGAGTTCGGCAACGGCGTCATCCAAAGAGTTCCCTACGCGGACACGGCCGGCTTCAAGTTTGTTTTGGACGAAGTGGCGGTGCGCCGTCCTGAAGCGAAGAAAATGAACGTCGACGAGTTGATCGATAACAGGTTTGTGAGAGAATTAGAGAACAGCGGTTTCGTTAAAACACTTTACGGTGGAAAGTAGGTTCATTGACTAACAGCTCTGCCGGCCCAAGTTAGGCAATCCGTTCTCATCCGCCGAGTCTCGTTTCCTGAAAAGCTGCGCAGCGTGTCATTCTGACGAGCGTCGCGAGGAAGAATCTGCTTCTCTTGCGGGGTTCGCGCTTGGATTCGCTGAATTCAAGCGGCCCCTTCGCCAAGGCTCAACATAACGTAAACTGCGGATTGCTGTCGGATGATCTGTAGAATTTGAATTAATCTATGAACGCCATCGAAGTCGAAAACATACGCAAAGTCTATCGATCCAAGGACCGCGAGACCGTGGCGCTCGACGGCGTGTCGTTCGAAGTGCCGCAAGGCACGATCTTCGGATTGCTCGGGCCCAACGGCGCCGGCAAGACGACCTCGTGAAGATTCTCACGACGATCACTCCGCCGGCAGGCGGCCACGCGAGAATCATGGGCTGCGACGTGGCGCGCAATCCTCTCGAGGTACGCCGGCGCATCGCCGTGGTGCTGCAGCAGACGGCCGTCGACGGCTTGCTGACCGTACAGGACAATCTTCTCATCTACGCTATCTCCATCACGTGCCGCCCCACGCGGCCCGGAAACGCATGCAAGCGGTCGTCGAAGAGTTTGAGCTAGGCGAGAAGCTGGGGCAGACCGTCTATGATTTGAGCATCGGCACCAAGCGCCGGGTTCAAGTGGCGAAGATATTCATGGTCGATTCCCCGGTTATCTTCATGGACGAGGCGACCACCGGCATGGACCCGTTCATGAAGCGGCGCGTGATGGATCGCATCGTCGCCGAATCGCGCAAGGGCAAGACCGTTTTGATGACGACTCAAGTGCTGAGTGAGGCGGAGCAGCTCTGTGATACCATTTTGATTATCGACCGCGGTCGTATATTGGCGTCCGGCACGCTTGAGGATCTGCGCCGGCTGTCGGAGCAGATGTTTCGAGTGAGCCTGACGTTCGCCGCGATGGACGACAATCTCGCCAGTCGACTGCGCGACCTGCAGCCGGTGGAGTTCAAGGTGACCGGCAAAAGCGTGGAAATGTTGTTTCGCGGCACGGAGGCGTCACTGCTGGGAGAGTTGGCAGACATCGCGCGAACGGTGCCGATCACGCAATTCGAAATTCACGGCGCCGATCTGGAAGAGATTTTCATGGCGCTGGTGAAGGAGGCGTCATGAGCGGCATTGCAGGGGTGATTTATCGCGACTGGCGCCAGCGCATCACCAATGTCGGTTTTGTTTTTTGGGATTTGCTCGTGCCGGCGGCGTATCTGGTGCTGTTCGGCACCGGGTTTGACTACGCGTTGGCGCGCTCGTTCGTCGTCGATGGACGGGAGATCGAATATACGTCCTACTTGCTCCCCGGGGTGATCGCAATGACCGCTTTCAGCGTGGCCATGAACACCGCCTGGGGTTTTTTCATGGACAAGGACTCAGGGATTTTTTACGAGATGTTGACTTATCCGATGACGCGGCGGCAGTTTTTAATCGGCAAAGTTTGCTTCAACGTGACGGTGAGTTTGATCGGCGCGTTGCTGACGATATTGCTCGGCGTCTGGGTGATGGACATGCCCGTGCGCTGGGACTTGGCGCCGTTGACTGCCTTGGTGATCGTCGCGACCACGGCGGGGTGGTTTTTTCTGTTGAGCATCTTCGCCATCCGCTTGCCGCAGCCCCGGCGTATCCTGGCAAACGTCGTAAAAGCTCGGGGTCGATTCATCCGCGAAGCCGTGTTGGAGCAGGGCTACCGTGCTTCTCAGCTAGCAGATTTTCTTGCTTGCCATCCGTCGAACGTTAGCCGGGGGCAAAAGGTTAGTAGACTTAGGCAAATCTGACACGGCTAACGGCTGCGGCGAATTCTGCTTTTACGTTGCAAATAGTCCACGAAATTTGTCCAAAAGGGAAGTCCATTGTGGGCCGCTGTCATTTGAAAGCGCGTTCAGCAATTGATTTGTGTGTTTCGCCGCCTCGCTACTTTGTGATGGAAGGCGCCGCAGCCTAGCCACTGCGACTGCCTTAAGTTCTCTATCACTGCAAGCGAGCGCGACATACGCGCAAGCTACAGCGTACGGATAATGAAGATGCGCGGAAAGAGCCTCTGCATTGATGTTGAGGAGCATTTCACGCGCTCCTTCCTTTCGGTTAGCGCGCAAGCGAGCATCCAAAGTCACTAACTGCGCAAGTGGATCACCAAGAGCAGCTGCGTCAGAAAAAATACGTTCTACTTCGTCGAAGTTCCCGTGCTCAATCAGTATGCTGGCGAGCATATGCTCGTGTCCTGAATCGCTGAACACCCGTAGTTCATCTTGTGCAGCTTTAAAATCTTCTTCGTTTCTGGTGATTCTCCACCGATATGCCAGTGCATTCGCTAAAGCCCCTCGATTGAAAACGCTGCTCTTCGACACAGCAATGACTGAATCTACGTGCTTTAACGCTTCCTCTAGTTCGGCAGAGCTCAGGAAATACTGAACCAATTCTAGTTGCGCGTACAACCTCTCTCCATCGCTATACGCGTGGGAAATCGCGCGAGTTAAATACTCCTTTTTCTGAGCTGGCGGGTAGTCGAACAGTTTAGTTGCTAGCAATAGAGCTAACGTGTCATTCACGTTTTCGACATCACCTAGCTTTTCCAATTCCCCGATCGCTGAGGTGTAATCACCCAATTCGACAAACCATTGCGATGCTAATGCTATAAAGCGAAGGCTAACTGCCGGCACGTGAGCTACTTTGCTGAGATAGCGAAGTTCCTCCGCGAAGGAATGCGACGTACCATTTGCTATGACGAGTTCTCCCAGCCGCCGAACGTGAGCGTCCAAAGCTGGCACATCAAATTCCACCAATTGTCGGTGCAGTTCCGGTGCGACATTCATCGTCGGAGCAGTGTGTTGTCGTACCCAGATGACATATTGTGCCAACGCCGCTCTGGCAAGGTCTTCAGCAGTGGAGAAATCGCGAATTGCCATGGCTGAATCTATGTCGCGCTCGATGTGGTCGCGCTTGTTTTCCGATTTTAGAAATGGTTCACAGCATTCCGCGAAACGCCGTGGCCTTGCACAAAAGCACCTGTCCAGTGGATCAGGCTTCCAAACTCGTCTCGTTCGCTTGCCTTCAACGGAGGAGAGCGCCTTTGCTTAAGCCATACGTCAAATACCGGTGTTAAATAGAAAGGTTGGTACTCCTCATCAAATGTAATCGTGTCGGCGAGCTTAATACCGCCAAATGTACCTCGCTTGAACGGTGTCATATAATTTCGAACCGTGCCGTCGCGAGTCGCTACCAGTACTTGCAGAACTTCCTCTCGCAGCGGATGCTCGCTAAGTCTATCAACATCTATCACTTGCGCGGTCTTTGGTGAGCGGACCACCCATGCTTCTCCAACGTCAATGAGGGCATCAGCACCGACGCTTTCGATGAATCGGGCAATCATCCGGAGTAATAAATGCTTTTCCGTCCGGTTTGCCGCATTTACGCCTGTCAGATGCCAATGACCCAAACCATCACGGATAAACATCATTCGATGGTGATACCTATCTTTTCGCAAAATACGCTTGGCATTGTGCAAAACGTGTTCGGCAAAGATTATTGGATCACTTTCTTGCCATTGGGCGATGCGGTTATTTTTCTTCAGGCGTAACGTCTTACCGCGCTTGCTAACTGTTGTGCTGTCGGTTGGACAGGTTTGACGCCAGCCGTATTTAATTCTTGGCCAGTAGACAGTTCAAACTTGTGCACGCGATCTTCAGCCCCGAGCAACATGCACCCGAGCATACCAGTACGGTGATGAGCGGAAGGAGAAATCAGGATGATCACTTTCGGACGAAATACAGCCGGATTCGCGTAAGATAACATGGGCGTCTACACCAGGTTGCTCAAGATCGCCATAAGCCTCTGCTAAAGCATCAAGAATTTCTCGATCTGGCCAGTCAGGAACACGCCAGCATCGTTCAATAACGACTGCTGCATTTTTAGCATCCCCGGGAGAAACTTTGCTGTTATTGATGGCTGCTAATAAAGAGAAGATTGCGTAAAATCAATGACGGTGGAATGGTCGGCGGCACGATCGATTCGATGAGTATATCGTCGCGCCATGTAACCAGCTTCACAACCCCAGTACTGTTAAGCTCAAGTTCCCCCTGCTTGACGACAATATTTCGTGCCTCCTTCAGCCATTTTAGAAGAGGGTTCGCTCTCAACAGTTCTTGCCACGGTGCATACCATTGCTCAAAATTAGTAATCGCCGCTTTTCAGCCTGCAGCACGAACGTAACATTCCCGTAAAGCCTGTATGGTCGCATTCAAGTTCGCGTGGAAAAATTCGGGTTGATGATACTGCTGTAAAGTTTGGTGCCAAAGCACATGCGCTTTCAATGAGACGGCGGTGTGTTTTCAGAGAATGGGACAGCGACTAACATCGGCCGAGCCAATGTGAGTCTGTGCTTTGGCCACGATTACCCCCTAAAGAAACATTCAACATCTCGAAAAGTAGCCGGCTCGGGTCAAGTCTTTGCTTTTGACATCGTAGTGCGTAAGTTTAGACTTCCTCACCCCTCGTCTTCTTGCCTCAGAAAGCCATAACACGTGTTGCAGTTCTATTCCCTCCCGCGCCGTGTAGGCGGCTTAGAACTGCGTTACTCACTAGGCGCTTTTGTCGCTCTCAGATTTTCTCTTTCTCGCCCCATGCACATTTCCTTAGTAAAGCCAATGGAAGGTTCAGAGGAGAACCGACAAGGATTTTCGTGGCGTTTGTAAGCGCGGAGTATGTTTCAGAGTCGATCTGAAACGGAGGTGTCTCAGGTTTCCAGTCTGGATCTCGCAGTGTTCTGAACACGCCGTATCCTAGAGTGCCGGCTGCAACCAAGAACGTGATTCCACCGATCACTATACCCGCCATCGCGAAACCGCTGGTGATTCCTCACCCGTCGAGCTCCATAGCAAAGACTCCCAATCACGATCAGATTACATGCAAAAGAGAACCACATCCGGGCGGGAGTATTGGAGTTATTGTTGATCGGCACGAGCGTATTCTACCAAAGTGCATCGCCACTTGGCGATCCTGGGTCGCTGACGCGGCAGTCATCTGTCTCCTGCCTCCTCAGCCGATGGAGCGGCAGCCGATGGACCTTCACGCACGGCGTAGGTTACCACGGGCTCGTCGATCCTTTTATGAATTCGGCAGGGATGGGCACGAGCACGAAGCGCGCGTCGAACTCGGTACATAGCGCCTCGGTGACGAGCAAGGATCAAAAGGTTTGGGGTCGGACCAAGCTAAGTCGCCGTAGCTTCAGGATTGTCGTTCCAAAACCTGGCGTTTTCGGAGCTTAGCACCTCATTTTCGCCGGTAAAATCGGACCGGTAAGCTTCACTTTGCTCGCGGAGCGCATTCAATCCCTGGTCAGGAGTCGGATCTAAGCCCCCGTCGATTTAAGTTTTTCGGCCCAAAAGAATGGCAGCTTTTAAACGCGCCGTCGGGCGTTACGGATTGACGGAGCGTTAGCGATTGAACGGTTTGAACGGCTTGAACCATCCAGCTCAGGATGTGCCGCTTTTAATCCGAGTCCGCTCTTCACCTTCTCAACAGAATTCAAATCCCCGACCGTCGCGCCGTTTCTCATCCCATTGCAATCAAATCGACGGCTGGAGTAAGTCAGGGTCAGCCCATGTTTACGATTAGATGAACGAGGTGGCGCGTGAACCAAGCAGCTCAAGAAATTATCGGCGTGACGCAAAAATTCTGCGCGCGCATGGCGGCGGCGCAATTTTCCGACCTGCCCAAGAAAGCCGTCGATGAAGGAAGGCGCGGCGTGCTCGACTGGTTGGGCTGCGCGCTCGCCGGGAGTAGGCATCCGACGCTCGATCGTTTGCTCCTGGTGCTGCAAGAGTGCGGCGGCAAACCCCAGGCGACGGTGTTCGGACGCAGTTTAAAACTTGGATTCCTCGATGCGCCGATCGCCAACGGGCAGGCCGGGCACCTGCTCGACTACGACGACACCCACATGGGCGGCACTCTGCTGCACGCGAGCTCGCCGACCCTTGCGGCGCTGTTTTCACTGGCGGAGCGAGGGTTGGCGAGCGGCGCGGAATTTCTCATGGCCTACGCGGTAGGATTCGAAGCCGGAGTACGCAGCGGCCGGACGGCGCCGGGGCATCACAAGGGCGGCTGGCATTTGACCGGCACGCTCGGCAGCATCGCCGCAGCTGTGGCGGCAGGAAAGCTACTCGGGCTCGACGCCCAACGGATGACCTACGCGATGGCGATCGCCGCGACCCAATCCGCGGGCATGCAGCAAAATCGCGGCACCATGTGCAAATCCTTTCACGCCGGCAAGGCGGCATCGAGCGGGGTGCTGGCTGCTCTTCTTGCCGAGCGCGGCTTCGACGGCTCGCTGGAAATCATCGAGGGCAAGCGCGGCTATTGCCGCATTTACAGTGACGCGGCGTCGCCCGACGAGCTCGTTCAGAATTTGGGCACGGGCTGGGAAATCGAGCGCAACGGGCACAAACCCTACGCCTGCGGCGTCGTTCAACATCCGGCGATCGATGCGGTGATCGCCATACGCTCCCAGGGCGGCGTCGATCCCACGCGCATCGAAGCGATAGCGCTGCGCGTCAATCCATTGGTGATTTCGGTTACCGGAGTCGAGACTCCCGACACCGGTCTGCAATCGAAATTCAGCATCTATCACAGCGCCGCCGTGGCCTGGATCGACGGCGCCGCGCGCATCCCGCAGTACACGGACGAGCGCGCCGGCGACCCGGCGGTAGTCGCGCTGCGGCAGAAGATCAAAGTGACGACCGATCCTTCACTGCGCAGCGATCAGGCAGAGGCGGTCGCGACCGTCGCCGGCATGCGCCACCGAACTTTCGTCGAGCATGCCAGCGGCACCGCGGACAATCCCATGAGCGATGCGGAGATCGAAGCGAAATTTTTGGCCAACGCGGAACCCGTCATCGGCCCCGACCGGGCGCGGCGCGTGCGCGATCTGGTACAGAGACTCGATCGGTTAGCGGATATGCGAGAGCTGAGTCAATTGTGCGCCTAGCCTAGGACGCAAGGAGGCCGGACAACCTATGACGCAGATGGTTTTCATTCACGGGCCCGGCGCCGGCGGGTGCGCCGAATCGTTCGTTTATCAGCTCGAACATTATCCGGGCAGCCTCGCGCCAACCTTGCCGGGACATCCCGAAGGAGCCGCTTGTACGAGTGTGGAGCGATATGCGGAATGGCTGAGAGGCTGGTTATGGTCGCAAGGCAAACGGAAAGAGCTGGTGCTGGTGGGCTATACCTTGGGCGGTTGCATCGCGCTCCAATACGCTCTCGACTATCCCGACGAGGTCAAGGCGCTGGTGCTGATGACGACGGGCATGCGCCCGCGCGAGCGCGCGCCGGGGGCGCTGGAGCTGCGCTCGAAAGCCACGGCGGATCCCGAGTCCTACCGGCAATGGCTGGAGCTCATGCGGCATCAGTTTTTGTTTATGGAGCCGGAGCTGGCCGAACGTCTCGTCGAATGTCACCGCCGGGTGGGTCCATTGTCGCAGTATCGTGATTTTGTCGCGATCGATCAGTTCGATGTCCGCGATCGCATTCATACTCTCGAGCCGCCGCTGCTTTTGATCCGCGGCGTCGACGATCCGGCCAAGACGCCGGAATACGAGCTGGAGATCCACCAGGCTGTTGCCGGTTCACAGTACGTGAAGCTAAACGGTTGCGGTCATTTCCCCTTCGCCGAGCGGCCTGTAGAAGTGAACCGCGCCATCGATGAGTTTCTCTCGCTCCGGATGTGAGAAACGGCCTGTACCAATGGGCAAGCGGCGTGAGGTATGAGGCGTGAGTAAGA
>CAVUVW010000019.1:0-294947 GCA_963745035.1 uncultured delta proteobacterium
AAGCGCAGCCAACCGATTACACTGTTTGTCAATAGTGACCTTTTCCGAGCTTCAGTTACCCGGCCAGAACAGCAGACACAGATAGGTCTTCAGAGTTTCTGGCTTGCGCGCCGAATTTTCCAACCCCTCCATACGTCGAAGATCGCCGGATACACCAAGAGCTCAAGCAGAAAGGAAGAAATGACGCCGCCGATCATTGGCGCGGCAATTCGCTTCATCGTATCAGCGCCGGCACCGTGGCTCCACATGATCGGCAGCAATCCCATCAGGATAGCCATGATCGTCATTACCTTTGGCCGGATCCGCTTTACGGCGCCTTCGATAATCGCTTCATGGAGATGACTGATTGTCCGCATGCGCCCCTCGGTGCGCCATTTCTCATAGGCGTGTTCTAGATACAAAAGCATGATTACGCCGGTTTCGGCGTCCACGCCGGCCAGCGCGATGAGCCCGACCCAGACCGCTACGCTCAGGTTGTAATCCAACAAATAGAGCAACCAGACGGCTCCGATCATGGAAAACGGAACAGCGAGCAGCACGATCGCGCAGCGCGCAACCGATTTGAAGTTGATGTAGAGCAACAAAAAAATAACCAACAGGGTGAGCGGGACGACATAGATCAAACGCTCTTTGGCGCGTTCCATGTATTCGTACTGACCGCTCCAGGAAAGCGTATAGCCGGTGGGGAGCTGGACCTGCTCGGCGACTTTCTTCTTCGCCTCTTCGACATAACCGCCGATATCCCGGCCCGCCATATCGACATAAACGTATCCGGAGAGTTGGCCGTCTTCATCGCGGATCATAGCGGGACCCGAAGCGAGGCGTAGCTCAGCCAGTTGTCCCAGCGGCACCTGCGCGCCGTTCATGCCGGGAATGAGTATGCGCTTTAATTTTTCGGGGTCGTCGCGCAGCTCTCTCGAGTAGCGAACGCTGACCGGATAACGCTCTCTTCCTTCCACCGTGGTCGTGATGCTCTCCCCGCCGATCACCGACTCGATGAGCATCTGGATTTCGTCGATCGCTAGGCCGTAGCGCGCGATCTCATCGCGCCTTAATTCGAAATCGAGGTAATAACCGCCTGTGACCCTCTCCGCATATACCGTGCGGGTACCCGGGATCATTTGCAGTGCCGCCTCGAGGTTCTTGCCGATTTCCTCAATCTTGCCTAAGTCGGGACCGAAGATTTTGATGCCGATCGGGGTGCGAATGCCCGTAGACAGCATATCGATACGGTTCTTGATGGGCATGGTCCAGGCGTTCGCTACGCCCGGCAGCCGGAGCTTCTTGTCCATTTCCGCGACCAACTCCTCCCACGTGATAGGACGGGTTGTGCCAAGCAGAAAATCGCCAATAGACCCTAACAGCCAGAGCCAGTGGGAGCGATCGACCGCAACCGTGCGCCACTGCGATTCGGGCTTTAGCATGACCGTTGTCTCTCCCATGCTAAAAGGAGCTGGATCGGTTGAGGTTTCCGCCCGGCCGGCCTTGCCAAATACCCATTCGACTTCAGGAAAGCTTTTTAGAATTCTGTCTTGCATCTGGAGCAACCGGGTCGATTGGGTTACAGAAATCCCCGGGAGCGTTGTCGGCATGTAAAAGATCATGCCTTCGTTCATGGGCGGCATAAACTCAGAACCCAGACGCATAAAGACAGGGATTGTGAGGATTAACGCCAGACCGGCGAGAGCAATCGTGGTTTTTCTAAAGCGCAACACCCAGTGGATCACCGGCATATAAAGCGCGATGAGAAGGCGGTTGACCGGATTCCTCGCTTCCGGCCGGATGCGGCCGCGAACCAGCAAGACCAATAATACCGGCGCGAGAGTGATAGACAGAAAAGCGGCAAAAAACATGGCGAAAGTCTTGGTGAAAGCCAGCGGTTTGAACAAGCGTCCTTCCTGGGCCTCCAAGGTGAAAATCGGTAGAAAGGAGACTGTAATGATGAGAAGCGAGAAGAAAAGCGGCTTTCCGACCTCCTTGGCCGCCTCGATGAGCACATCTGTCCTATTCCCGGGCCTTCCCTGCTCTTCCCAGTGTTCCAGTTTCTTATGGGCGTTTTCGACCATGATGATGGACGCGTCTACCATCGCGCCGATGGCAATCGCAATACCGCCCAACGACATGATGTTCGCCGTCAGATTCAGGTAGTGCATCGCGATGAACGAGATGATGATGGCGATGGGAAGCGTGATAATGACGACGAGCGCGCTCGGGATGTGAAAGAGAAAGACGATGATGACGACGCTGACAATCAAACTCTCTTCGATCAATTTTTCCTTGAGAGTCGCGATGGACCTGAGGATGAGGTCGGATCGGTCGTAAGTCGTGACGATCTTTACCCCGGAGGGGAGAGAGGGCTCGATCTCTTTGATTTTTTCCTTGACGCGCTCGATCAAAGTGAGCGCGTTCTCACCGTAACGCATGACGACGATGCCGCTCACAACCTCGCCCTTGCCGTCCAGTTCGGCGATGCCGCGCCGCATGTCGGGCCCCAGTGTGACCGAGGCGATATCCCGCACCAGAATAGGCGTCCCGCGTTCCCCGCCTACCGCGATCCCTTCGATGTCTTTGACTGATCTGATATACCCGCGGCCGCGAATCATGTATTCGGCGCCGCTTAACTCTATCGAACGCCCGCCTACTTCGTTGTTACTCATACGAATGGCATCGACGACCGTCTTCGGCGAAAGACGATATGCCGACAAACGATTAGGGTCGATATTAACTTGATACTGACGGACGAAGCCGCCCAGGCTCGCGACCTCGGCGACTCCTTCCACGCTGGCTATCTGATACCGGAGGTACCAGTCTTGCAGAGTTCGTAGCTGAGCCAAATCATACTTGCCCGTTTGATCGACCAAAGCATACTGAAAGACCCAACCCACACCGGATGCGTCGGGGCCCAAGGTCGGCGTCACGCCCTTGGGCAACCTGCCGCTGACCTGATTCAGATATTCGAGTACGCGGCTCCTCGCCCAATAAATGTCGGTGCCGTCTTCGAAAATGATGTAGACATAGGAAAAGCCGAAGTCGGAAAAGCCCCGGACGAATTTCACTTTCGGAGCTGAAATCATGGTCGTGACGATCGGATAAGTAACCTGGTCTTCCATAATGGTCGGATTTCTTCCCATCCAGGGCGTATAAACGATGACCTGGACATCGGAAAGATCCGGTATCGCGTCGAGCGGGATATTTTTCAGCGACCAGAGACCCGCGGCGCTTAAGAAAATCACCATGAGGAAAATCAAGAATCTATTCCGGGCGCTGCCTTCGATAATCTTTTCGATCATGTCGCCACTCGACTTACTGGGCCACTAAACTGAACTTCTCCTGAATCTCTTTCTGTCCTGGCCGCCGCACGACGACGGTCACGTCCCATTGTCCGGCCATCGCGAGCATCGTTTTCGTCTCGTAGAAACCATCCTTTGACAGCTTGCCTTCTCCTTTGGAAGGAACCATGCCGGGCATCGCCATGTTGAAGACAAAAGAGACCTGCGCATCCTTGATCAGCTGTCCGGCTTTGTCGGTAACTTTTAGGCGAATGACATTCTCGCCCGCCTTCGGCTTCTCAGGCTGAGTAAGCAGCGTGAGCGTCAGATCCTGAACTTTCTTTTCCTGGCGCCCGGCTTTGGCCGCGGCTTGTGTTTCCATCCCCTTCATATCGGCGTGCCCCGCCATCCCCGCCATTGAGCCCATCGCTTCCTTGAGCCGGCTTTCCGAATCGAGCAGAAAGCCTGCGCTCGCAAGGATGCGCTCTCCGGGAGAGAGTCCCGCTAGAACTTCGTAGTATCCGTCGAACTTGTTACCGATCTTTACCTCGGCCGGCTCGAACCGACCCTCTCCTTTGTCGAGAAAGACGACCTTTCTCAGGCCCGAGTCCAAAACGGCTTCATCGGGCACAGCCAACTTGCGGCCCGCGTTGATTTCTATTTCGGCGTTGGCATACATCTCCGGTCTCAAAATGAAGTCGCGATTTGAAAATTCCAACCGAACTTTCGCTGTTCGCGTCTTTTCGTCGAGAACCGGGGAGATCCATGACACTTTGCCGATGAAATCCCGCGCTGGATAGTAGGCGAGTTTGATCGTCGCCTTCTGTCCAACCCGTATGTGAGCCAGCTCGTACTCATAGATATCCGCGTTGACCCACACAGTTGATAAATCGGCGATCGTGTAAAGCTCCTTATCCGGCATCACTCGCATTCCCTGAAGAGCGTCTTTCTTGAGCACAAAGCCGCCGATCGGCGAATAAAACGTAAGATTTCGTTTAGACTTCCCGGTTTTCTCCAAATCGTTGATCTGTTCTTCGGAAATATCCCAAAGACTAAGGCGGCGGTGTGCCGATTCTAAAAGCGCGTCAGATCCGGCGCTGATCTCTTTTATAGAGCTCGATCCGAGTGTTTGTTTCGCTTTCAGAGCCAGAAGATATTCTTCTTGTGTCGCGACCAAGTCCGGGCTGTAGAGTGTAAACAGAGGCTGTCCCTGGCTCACGAGAGTCCCGGTGTAATTCACCAGGAGTTTTTCGATCCACCCTTCAACTTTGCTGAAGACTTGAGCGACCCGCGTCTCGTCATATGTGACGATGCCAACCGTCCGAATTGTTTGGATCATCGGGCGAACCTCGGCGGTTGCTGTTCGTATGCCGACCAGTTGCTGCCTTTCAGGACTGACGTTGACTCCGGTCGAGCTCATGTTATGGCCTGGCATGGATTGGTTGCCGGCCGCCGCTCCCGTATCACCGTGATCGGATGACGCGCGATTCGCTTTTGGACTGCTCTGTCCCCGCCAATAGCCAATCGCAAATACTCCCGCGAATACAATCAGAGCGCCCAGAATCTTTAGCATCTTCATAATCTATCTCCCGGGTATGATTCGTTGGTGGGGACCACCGTTACTGCAAGTCCCGACCCACCGCGCGCTCGAGATCCGCTAGGTTTTGCAAAACGCTCGCGGTGGCCTTGTAGTATCCCATGCGCGCCTCCCGCAGAGCTCGCTGAGCCTCGAGCAGATTCAAGAACTCCGCGCGCCCAGTCTGATAAGCCGAGAGCGCGGATCTGAAGGAAAGCTCGGCTTGGGACAAAAGGCCTTCGCGGTATAACTGAAGGGATCGCTTGGCAGCCTGAACTCTGGCTTGCGACTCGCCAACCTGTTTGACGGTCATGTTTCGCATCGCCTCCCGGTTAGCCCTGGCGGCGCGGATCTCGGCCAGACTTTCTTCGACTTCGTAGTTGCGTCTGCCGGCAGTCCAGGGGGAAAAGGGAATTGTGATATTGATCATGGCGCCATATCGGTCCTTCTTCATTTCCATTGGCATGCGCATATAATCCCAGCCGAGCATAAAGTCGGGGTATTTTCGGTTGCGGTCAGCCAACTCGTACATGCTTTCCGCCCGCTCGATCTCCCGTTCCCTCCCTTGCAGCTCCGGACGGCTGGCCAACGCCAAATCGTCGAGCGTAGGAGCATCGAGCGCACCGTCGGGCAGCGTGAGATCGGCGGCGATCTGAACCGGCGTCCGCGGCGGTCGATACATGGCGGTGTTCAGCTTCACGGTGGCGACCGTGATTTCTTCTTCCGCAACAATTAATTGATTCAAAACCTGGCTTTGCTCCAACTGCGCCTTGAAAACATCCTGCTGCGCCACTTGTCCGACCCGGTAGCGCGCCTCGGTAGCGCCGATGACAACGCGCACGATCTCCAGCTGCTCGCGGAGAATCTCAACGGAGCGTTGCGCCATGAAAAGATCGGCGTAGGACATCTTGATCATCGCTATGATTTCGCGCTCCTTGGCGCGAAGCTCCTGCTCGGCGATGTTTATTTCGCGCTGGGCGATCTTCTCCTTGAGACCAAGCTTGCCAAAAAAAGGAACCATCTGGCGAATCCCGATCGAGTTCGTATCCGCCTGATTGAGGCTGGTCGGGTTTGAGAGTGGCACCCCGCCGAGCTGGAACGCAATCTGCGGATCCTCCAGATAAGGCACTTGCTTGGCTTTCGCTTCCATGGCGCGGAGCCTGTGCTGGAGCTGTTGAATCTCGGGGTTTTTTTTCAGCGCTTGCTTGACTGCTCCGGCGAGAGTCAGAGGTGCCTCGGAGGCGAAAGCCGCCGCGGCAAGCTGAAAGACAAGCAATGGCGCGAGCGCCACTCTGCAGCTGAATAGGACCTTACACATCGCTCCTCCATCAGATCATCTGCGTGCCAACAATGCAGTGGGCACATCAGAGAACGGCGCTGCCAATCCGGCAGCGCGCACGAATACGAAAACGCCGTCCGCTCGGTCGAAGAGCTGCGCAGGGCGGCGCCGGCCAAAAGGAGGAAAATCTCTAGATGCGAAGATTAGGCTTGAACGAAGCGATTGGAGGGCCGGCCGCAGACAAGTGTATGATTCTCCGCCCGGGCAAGAGATCAAATGCGGACGGCGACAGGTGATGAGAAGCCAAGATCCATTGTAGACTCAAGCTGTAGACGAATTCCCCCGTCGGGGGCGGCAGAGACTGGAAAAAGGCCGTGCGGCAATCGGACTCGGTCTTTGGCTTATCGCCGGTACAGTCATGTGGCTCACGCGCTTCGGCTGCTTGCGCTGCGAACACCGGCAACAAGCGCCCGGGGCATATCGCACAAAGAGCGTAGATCACAAATAGCACTATAGAAATGTACTTATATCTAGGTCTCATATTCTCTTTGCCGCAACTCTAGGGCGCTGATACTTTGATGTCAACACGAAACTCGTATGCTGTTGTCAGGCGCATTTATTGCGCCCCTTAAAACAAAAAACAAGGAGGTAGTGTTATGTCTCACCAGGCCGATCCTACCGTATCGATCATGACCGATTGCCACGACATTTGCCTTCAAACCCTGTCTTACTGTTTGGACAAAGGCGGCGACCATGGGCGGACGGGCATATTACACTATTGATTGAGTGTGCCGAGATCTGCCGGACCGCGGCAAACTTCATGCTGCGCAATTCCGAGCACCATGCCCGGGTTTGTGGAGTCTGCGCCGACGTTTGCGACCGCTGTGCCGAAGATTGCGAGCGAGTGGCAGTGGGCGACGAGATGATGCAGCAATGCGCTGAATCTGCCGGTACTGCGTAAACGTTTGCCGGGAAATGTCTCGACAGACCGAGCGCCCGCGCCAGGGGTCCGCAGCTTGAAACACGTTGCTCCAAGTACGGGCACGGGTATGGGAACCGGTGCCCGACTTTGAAGATTCGATCTTGAGTCATCGTGTCGACCGTAAAAATTACGCCTCATTCAGCCGCCGGTGGCCGCCGAAGTGCGGAATGAACGCGGGCGTCGAATCCATATAATGCCGATATTTCTCACCGAACTCTCCGAGTACCTCTCTCTCTTCCCGGTGCGCAAGCTTGATGTACATCGTCACAAGAATCGGAAACATCACCAACGTGATCAGCGTGGGCCACTGAAAGAGAAATCCAAACATGATCAGAATAAATCCCAGGTATTGCGGATGACGCACATACGCATACGGTCCGGTTGTCGCCAATGTGTGCGTCCGCTGAGCTTCATAAAGCACTTTCCACGAAGCGGACAAAAGAATGAAACCGCCTAAAATCAAAAGGTTGCTGAGAAGATGTAACGGATCAAAGTGAGGATCGATCTTCCAGCCGAGCAGCGTGTTCCAGAGATGACCGGCATCGTGAGATAACAAATCCAGATTTGGGTAGCGCTTTATCACCCAGCCGGAAATCAAATAGATCGTCAACGGAAAGCCGTACATCTCGACGAAAAGGGCGACGATAAAAGCGGAGAACGCGCTGAAGGAGCGCCAATCACGCTTCGTCTGGGGCTTCGAGAAGCTAAAAGCGAAAATAATAAAAATCAAAGAATTAATAATCACCAAAGACCAGAGGCCATAAGCCGGTGCGTCCGTCATGTTTTTTCTCCTCTTCCGCCATGCTTGTGGTTCTCGGAGTGACCTCCATGCCCGCCATGTCCCCCATGAAACATGTGCAAAAGAGGACAAAGAAGCAGCAAAACGTAGGGCAAGGCGCCAAGCAGATGCGCCTTATGTTCTTCCCAAAGAAAAAATACAGCGATGACCGCAAATCCTATGAATGCAAGACCAGTCCGTGACTTTATCCAATTAACGAAGCCCGTTTGTTCCGTCTCCATATATGTTTCCCCTATTCTCCAACGAGATCCGCCCCAATTACGGGCTACATGTCCTGCGTCACCGCACCACTGGAATGCTCGGCAGCTACCTGCCGTGCTGATAAGACTCTTGTGAAATCAAAGGCAAAGATCCCGGTGATCATAGCTAAGAAAAAAATCACGGCAGAGAAATTTCCTGATGCTAGGGACGTTATAGCCGGACCCGGACAATAGCCGGCGATTCCCCAACCCAGGCCGAAGATGACGGATCCTCCAAGCAGACGAGAGTCGATTTGCGTCCGGCTCGGTATCGAGGTCGCAAACGAGAAACGGGAGGAAGAACGAGCGCGGATCGCTCGATAGAAAAGCGAATGAACCCCGATGGCGCCAAGCATTACGAAGGCGAGGCTTGGGTCCCAGTTGCCGGCGACATCGAGAAATCCGATGACCTTGGTTGGCCGGGTCATGCCACCAACGCCGAGGCCCATGGCGAACACAATTCCTGAGATAAACGACACCAGAGTCGACTTCATATGATGCCTCCGAGAAGATGATTGATCACATAAACCGCAGCCGCGCCCACCACTAAGAAGATCACGGTGGCAACGATCGAGCGGACGGAAAACCGACTGATACCACAGACCCCATGGCCGCTTGTGCAGCCGTTAGCTATACGCGCCCCGAGGCCAACCATGAAGCCTGCCAAGACAAGGGCAGTTCCAGAGCGAACGATCCCCAAGTCGAATGCCTGAGGCGCAAGCAGCCGGAGTATGAACCCGCCCGTGACCAATCCGCCGATGAAGGTAGCGCGCCAGAGCGTGTCGTTCTTCTTCACATCGACAAGGCCGCCAACAATCCCGCTGATTCCTGCAATCTTACCGCTGAACAGGAGCATCGCTGAGGCACTTAGCCCTATTAAGATTCCTCCCATGAGGGAAGCGATCGGGGTAAACTGTTCCATTTCTCATCCTTGTTTTTTATTTTCACTTTCATCGCCAACGTTCAGAGTTTCCTCCGACAACAAACCAATTATCCCGCCGCCACTACAATCCCCACTGCAAGACCAGAAGCGGAAGCTTTAATTTCCATAAGGCCTCCTCCTAACGGTCAGAGGTTCGAATCAACTCAGATCTCTTTTCTTGACCTCGAACTCTTCTTTGTTGATCTCGCCGCGGGCGTAGCGCTGTCGCAAAATCTCCAGCGCCGAATCGCTACGCCCACCTCGGTCCTGGCTCATGAACCAACGGACGGCGAACACGACGGCTGCAATCACCAGAATCCAGAAAAACAGCATCATAAACATCATGCCGATTCCCCAAATGCCGCCCATCCAACCCATCGGGTGCATTCCCCAACCCCAGTCGTAGGGTCGCTCCTGGGCGAAGGCCGATATTGGAACAAACCAACTCATCGAGATCGCAAATACGATCCTGCGCCAGGTAACCATGATCCGCCTCCTTTGAAGAGGGACGTGTTACTGAGTCTTTTTCATCCCGCGACCCATGCGTTCCGACATCTGCTTCATCATGCCGGACATATCTCCCATCATCTTGGACATCTCCGACATCTGTTCGGGTGTCATCTTGCCGCTCTCCATCATGTGACCCATGTTGCTCATCATGCCCGACATGTCGCCCATCGT
This sequence comes from uncultured delta proteobacterium, assembly GCA_963745035.1. Classification (GTDB taxonomy): domain Bacteria; phylum Desulfobacterota; class Binatia; order UBA9968; family UBA9968; genus DP-20. Next base: position 9,748 of record CAVUVW010000019.1, read on the forward strand.
ACCGCCCATACCTTTCATCTCGTCGCTCTTCATCATGCCCTGGCCCTTCATCATCCCCCCCATGCCCTTCTTCATCTCCATCATAGTGCCGTGCATCTCCTTCATCTTGCTCATGTCCATCCCGCCGCCCTGCATCCCTTCGCCTTTCATGGGCATGCCTTCCTTCATCGGCATCTGTCCTTTCATCGGCATGTCCTTTTTTTCCTGCGCTAGTAAAGGCACAGCAGCGACTGCCGTTGACAACAAAACCGCTAGAATAATTCTCTTCATGATATTCTCCTGTTTGATTTTTTCCGTGGTCACTCCAAATTCCAAGTAAACGTTCTTTCTTTGACTCCGGCAACGTCCTTAATGATGAGCTCAATCCGTTTGGCTCCCGGCGAGAGCTTGGGAAAAGTAACGACGGACTCGCGGTGATGCCCGCCGCCTTTGTTCTCGATCGCCTTGGGGACATAACTCTTGCCGGTGTCATCGCGCAGAACGGCGACGGTCTTGATGTCATAGGTATCGAGATTGACCGAGTGCGTGTCGAGCACGACCTGGAATCGCGGATCATCGGCGCTCGTTGAACTCAAAAAAGTCACCTTTGCCGTGACACCGCCGCCGGCGACACTTTGCGTTGAGTTGGTTGCTGCCGCCCCGAATGTTTCGCTATTGATCAATACGAGCGCGAAAGCGATCGTCGTTGTAAAAAGTCTGAAGACCTTCATGCTCAGTTCCCTCCTAACTAACTAGAACGATCCGAAAAAGTGATAGCGGATAGGGGAAAGAGCTAAATTCTAAGTCGGGGGATTGAGAGATGTGGTGATAAACGAGGCTTCGCTGATAGCTGGATCGACGCCGGCACGCCGCGGCCGGTTAAGGCGCTCGCCGTTGCATTTAACAATGCCGCCGGCAAAAACGCGTTTACGACATCATCTTTGGGTACTTCCAGGCGAAAAATCGAAGTTACCCCTAACCAAAGCTTCAAAAGCGGACTTTCCGTGCAGTGAATTCTTGACGACGGCTTCTGGCGGAGTTCAACGGCAACGGCAGGAGATGAGTACGCGCGATTGCTTGTCGCTAAGGCCGACGTCGTCTGAACTGGATGGATGTGGTCCGCCGACTCACTGTCGCTCAAGCAATGCTGCAATGCCCACGCGACTCCCGCGTTAGTGAGGATGATCGAAAGGCCGAGGATCGCAATGATTTTCGCTGATGAAAGGTTCATTTCATGACCCCACTCTCGCGCATAAGCGCAACGTATATGCCACGTCGTCAAAACGTAAAAAAGTCAGGTAAATACATCAGCCGAGCCGCCATAACTTCCCAAAGGTGAGAGTAACCTCGTCTTTAGTTCGCAAACGTGACAACTGGCTATCTCATTCCTTACTCTGCCTCTCGACCAAGCTGACGCTTGAAACGGGGTTAATTACAGCGTGCCTTTTCTTTCTTGCACTGGTGGACACGGTACGTCGCCGTAGGAACAGAACACACAGCAATGCCCCTCATTGGCCTTGAGTACTTGGTGACAGCCATTGCATTCATAAAAGAACTGGCAATAGTCGGTCGGCATCGTTAAATATTCCGTACGACCGCAGTGAGGGCAGGTAAGTGTACTTGCGACAATGATTTGCATGGCGACTCCGTTCCTGGTGTGGTGACTGACGATTTTGTAACGTAACTCAATCCTGACTCCGGCAACCCGGATCAGAGTCCGGGGTAGACCTCGATGCCATCCCGGCGGAGATCCTCATCGGTTGCTGTGAGCGCGACGGTTCCGGGTGGGTGTTTATACCAGCCCGGGTCTTCGTCGTAGCTCTGCAATTGATCGCGTACTTTTATGATCGTGAACAGCCCGCCCATCGAGATATAATCGCCGAACGGACCCGATGCACCTTTCATCGAAATCGTGTTGCGCGGGTAAGGCATAACCTCGGCCATCTTGCCCATATCCATGCCGGTGTGACCCATGGTCATATACGCCGGCAGCAGAGGCCGGAGTTTTTCGTCCAGTCCCTGCGGATCGACGCCGACCATGTTGGGAAAATCATGTCCCATCTGGTTCATCACATGGTGTGTCATGTGACAGTGAAACGCCCAGTCGCCTGGCGCATCCGAGATAAACTCGATATTGCGCGTTTGGCCGACGCCGACGAGAACCGTCGATTCCGGCCATTGCGCGGATAGCGGGATTTCCTCTCCGTCAGTTGCTGTCACCCGGAAATGATGTCCATGAATATGCATCGGGTGGTGGTCGGTCGCTCCCAAGTTGCCCAAACGAATGCGCACCTTGTCGCCCGTCTTGCAGACCAATGGCGCCGTCGAGGGAAAGACTTTGCCGTTGATCGTGAGAACGTTGAAGTCCGTCATCTCCAGTGTATTCGGACGAGACGTTCCCGCCGGAATCGCCCACTCGCTGATCATCAACGAGAAGTCCCGATCGACGTGATACTCCGGCCGCGGATTTCTCGGATGGATGATAAACATGCCGATCATCCCCATGCCCATCTGGGTCATCTCGTCATGATGCGAGTGGAACATCTGCGTGCCGTACTGGCGCAAGGTGAACTCATATTTCGCCGTTTCGCCGGATTTGATGTGTGGCTGAGTGAGCCCCCCGACGCCGTCCATGCCATTGGGAAGATTGAAACCGTGCCAGTGAATGGATGTAGCTACCTTTAGGCGATTGGTCACATAGATGCGCACCCTCTCGCCTTCGACGGCTTCGATGTGAGTGCTGTTCACACGGCCGTTGAAGCCCCAACACTTGACGCGCAGACCGGCGTCGAACTGGTGATCGACTTCTTCGGCAATCAGGTGAAAGACTTTGACGCCGTCCATGATCTTGAACGGGAGAGCCGCTCCATTCGGAACGACGACTGGTTTGTAACCTCTACCCGGAAGGACGGGCGCTAGCGGTTTAACATCGACAGGGCCGCCGCTATAACTCTTTTCCCAGTAGGGTCGATCGCCTCCACGTTGCGAGTTGTAGCCTCTGAACGGTCTGTAATCTGCCCCGGAGCCTCCGTGGTTTGTGGCATGTGCTTCCCTCTGGGACAACGCGACACCTGCAAGAGTGGCAGCGCCGATTCCTAGGATTTCGCGCCGGGATATTTTTTTGCTCATGTTTGCTCCTTCGAACTAATGCCCCGCAGTTCCGGTTGGCCGATTGGGCTCGGCCGAAGCCGCAGCCCGGATTGCGCCATTAGGGCTTGGCAATCGTCCAGCTAAAATTTGCCCGATGTCTGCTCGTGCGAGCCAGTAATCACGCAGCGCTTCGACGTAGCCGACGGCGGTTTGAATCTGCTGCTCACGGGCGCGCAAAAGCCGAAAGGGTCCGAGCTGCATGGCGTTGTAGTGGAGCTGGGTTTCATTGACGATCCGCTCATGCAGTGGCAAGAGAATGTCGCGATAATAGCTGGCGCGGTCGCTGGCTCCCTCCAACCGGTCGCGTGCTGCACGCGCTTGCCCCCTGATTCGAACTCCGAGGGAGTAATACTCCAGTTGAGAACGCCGCAGCTCAGCCGCGGTTCGTCCAAAGGCCGCTTGGCCTTGGTCGAACAGGGGAAGCATGAAATCGATTCTCGGTCCGACTGCCCACGAACCATCGCTTCGTTCAGCTTCGGGTCCGGCGCTGAATTCCGGAATAAGGGCAGTCCATCTGGTTAATCCCAATTGCTCTCCCGAACTTACGATGCGCTGTTTCGCTTGGACGAGATCCAAGCTCCGCTCGAGAGAAACATGTTCGATGTCGGTTGTGTCGAGCGGCTGATTAGGGAGTTCGGGCAGACGACCAGCGCTTTGCCATTGGGTTTGCGGTCCCCAAACTCCCATCAGGGCGTTCAACTCTTCGCGGCTCTGACGTACTGAAACTTCGGCGGCCCTGAGCGCCAACTTGCCGGCTTCTAACTGAGCCCTTTCAGAGAAGTAGTCGAGATCCGAGAGATTGCCGGCTTGATAGAGTCGGTGCGCTATTTCGAACGAGGCCGCGAGAGCCTGAGCGATAGTCTGACGCAGTTCGAGTATCTGCTCGTCGGCCTCGTAGGTGTAAAAGGCTTTGCGTACCCGCCCTGCGAGATCCAGCACGGCGCCAGTCACGCGGGTCTTCGTTTCTTCAAATCGAGCCGCCGCTACACGTTTGCGCAACGGGATGTATAAGAGATTCAAGAAATTCATCGCTGCTCCGAGCTCAAGGTCCGGTCGGCCTCCGCCGGAAACTGGAAATTTGACCGCGGCGTCGAAAATGGGATTGCTCAGAAGACCTGCCTGCACGACGTCGGCCTGGGCGACCCCGAGATCGGAGTACACGGCTTGTAAGTCGCGATTATTGAGCAGAGCTACTTGCACGGCCGTGTCGGCTGTCAGTTTTTGCTTTAGCAAAGCACCGATTTTTTCTGCTGCTTGTTTGTCCAGCTCACTGCCGGCGTTCCACGCAATCTCCAGCGGGCGCCGCTGTTCTACCGCGGCCTTTACATCTTGGAATCCTGCATCCAGGCTCATTGACACGCAGCCGCTCAACACCGAGCCGATAGTGCAGAACCCGACAATCTTTGCCAGAATCATGTGTGGCTCTCCCGCGCGGTCATTTCATTCTTTCGATCTTGACGATGGTTTTTTTCGGTACGTCAATGGTGAAGCGAACCTGATCGCCGGCTTTGAGGCCTTCAAGTAAAGAGGACGGTTCGACCCGATAGCCCATCGTCATCGCATCCATGAAGCCTTTGATCTCGCCGTGTTCCACCACAAGCTGACTTGCGCTCGGAACCGTCGCGACCACTTTGCCTTCGCCCAGTCACGGTTTTCTGTCCGTTCGACTCAGCCGCCGGATGATGGCCTTCATGTCCGCTTTGGGCGGCTGAGCAGCGAGGCGGCCGGAACATCTTCCCGGCTATATGCGAGGGTTTTCGATTGCGGCAGTGGAGGTGTAGCGATAGCCTGCGCATTCGCAGGATGGTTCAAACTCAGCGGCTCAACTGATAGGGTGCGCACCCAGCGAGACCGATAAAGACCATTCCGAACAAGAATTCGTTTTATTTTCATCTTCTACTCCTTTCCGGCGTTTATATCCGTGCTGACGCAGAAGCCGGCATACAATTACACCGCGTCACTTTAGCCGGCGGTTTCGGCGTGTGCGCCGCAGTGGCAGTCCAAACAGCCATGCCTGGCGCAGACACGACAGTTTTCCTCCAGCCGTTCTTTGAGCTGTTGACGGGCTCGGTGCAGCCGCACGTTGAGATTGTTCTTGGTGATACGGAGTTTTGCAGCAACGGCTTGCGGATCTCCTTCGTTCAGGTCGAGTTCGCGGATCAGCTCAGCATATTGCGGTGTCATGGTGGGCAGGAGCCGTTCCATGCACGCGCAGACTACGCGTTCTTCGTCGACATCGGGCGTCGAATTGACCTCCCGTCCGAAATCTTCAAGCGCACGGCCGCGCGCATCGCGCCGACGATAGAGATCGATTATCGTGCGGCGCAGGATTCTATAGAACCACGCCTTCGCGCTTTCCTGGTCGCGAAGTTGATCCGCCGCTTTGAGGGCCTTGAGTAGACTTTCTTGGACTGCATCGGCGGCGAGATCCGGATCGCCGAGACGCTTGCGAGCAAAGCGGACAAACTCATTGACGTTTTCCAATAAGAGAGATTCGATTTTTTCCATTATTACTTCCGCTGTGTTGTCGGTTGAGGCTTCGTGATCTTGCTGATCACACGTTTTTCTGTGTCGATAGTGAAGTGTACCGTGTCACCGGGTTTGACAGTTTTGAGCATCGCCGGGGAACTGACTTTGTAACCCATGGTCATGGCCTCCATGAATCCCTTTATCTCGCCATGTGTTAAAACGATTTCACCATTTTCCGGAACCACCGCGACGACCTGACCCTGCGCGCTGACTGTTTTAGGCACGCCTTTGGGTTTAAGCGACGCCACATATGCCGAAACATCGATCAATTCGCGCACCGTCATCTTCTCGGTAAAGTCGGTCATCGGAGATTTACCGTCCGATTCCCGGTAAGCCTTAGGAACGACGGCATTGGGATTGAGGATTGATTCCGCGAAGAACTCGACGGGGTGCATCGGCCCCATTTGACTCAGCTCGGGCGCGCTTTCCGTTGGACCCGGAAACCCTTCGCCGCGAACCTCGTGGCAGTAGTAACATTCGAATTTTTCGAAGACCGTTTTGCCTTTGGCAGGGTCACCTTTGGGCATCATGAAGCGCCACCCATGAGGATGATGGGAGTCGATGGACCGCGGCGCCGGCGCGGAGGATACCTTGCCGGTGTGTTTAGAAGCTGAGGAGGGTGCGATCAAAAACAGAGAACTCGTTACAATGCATGCGAGCGTGAGTAAAACTCGAGCGATCATAGTAGAACCTCTCGCCGATCGACGGCCGTAACGGTCTTGGCCGGTCAAGGGTCGACACGTTGCAGAGCTGACGAACGAAAAAATACGACGAAGCAGCGCGAGCGGTTCTAGATACGTAGCACCGAGAGGAAGAGATACGGAGGAGTGTTGTTGGAACGGGAGTAACCGGGCGGACCGTGGAGCGAACGATACAACTGGCATGCGCTGGAACTGATCGGGGAATTTGGGAACATCGACGAGGGTGATGCGTTCAACGCGATCGTTCTTGCTTTGCGAAAATGATCGCGCTAAGGAGAAATACATTCAGCGTCGGACAGTGAATGACTGCATTGTCCTCGTGCTTATGGTGTGATTCGGAGTGATGATCGTGGCCATGGGCGGCGCTGCCGAATTTGGCTGGAAGAAAGGACTGCTCGCAGCTTGCCCATGCCGAAGCGGCACCGGCAAGAATTACGAATAGACAGGAAGTGATGGCAATCAGGCGTTTCATCTACGTATCGAATCCTGCCTTAAGAATATCTATGTTTTCAAGACAATAGGCATCGACGTGTGTGTCCTAGCTGCAACCGCTTCGACTGAAGAGAGTCAACCTCGCGCCTGCCGTCGAAAATACTCATACAAGTGTTGAACACCGCCGCAGCGCGGATGAGGCCGGTGTCGTCGTCTTTGTGCGACAATGCGATGCCGTCGAATCAATCTGGCAATCGAGAGTTTTCGGCTGGAATTTGCGAGCTTGAGAGCTCGGCGATGAGAGTAAGATCGACATCACGCCGCCGCTTTTCAATCACCACGTTCCTGGGAATAGCAGCAGTACGCGGCCGTTGTGTTCCGGGTGTGTATTGCAGGCTTTAATGCCGCGGCTCTTGCATCATTTCTGGAAATTTGGACACCATTGCCTCACTCGGCATTCCCTTCAGTCTGACGCCCAACTCCTGTGACAACATCACGGCATTGGCGGCGGCATTGGCCCTCGCGTGATTGTTGTAAACTCCGAATACCGCCTTCACTGAGGGGTTGCGCGCGGCCGTTTTGATCTTTTGCGCGTGTTGCTGGATCTCTTCGCGGGAGTAGAGGTAGTCATATCTCTCCCAGCTTTCCTTGGCATGCCACCATGCCTTTGCGTTACGGCCGTGCGCGCGAAAGTAGACGACATCGCCAATGGTTTCGGTTTCCTGCCGGATGGAGGTCTTGAACTTCGGCTCGTCAATGAGAACTTCGCTCGCCCGGTATTCCTCAAGCAGCCGAGCGGTGTCGTCGCGATTCTCGCTCCAGCTCTTGTGACGCAGCTCGACGACCTTGGGGTAGTCGTAAAACCACTTAAGGGTTTTCTCCAGCTCTTCGAGACTCTCGGGGCTATAATGAAAACCTGTCGGATACTGCAAGAGAAGAGCGCCCAACTTGCCGGCGTCGGCTAGAGGCAGAATGCCCGCGCGGAATTCATCGAAGTCCTTCTGCTGCGGCGGCTCCCATGCCTCATCGGATTTTTTCCGGCTGATTTTTTTTGGATGCGTGAACTTTTGCCAGAGCTTGATGGCGAACTTGAAATCGTCTGGTGTTTTCGCCGCCCAGGCACTGGTGATCTTGGCGGACGGCGGCCGGTAGAACGTCTGATTGATCTCGCAGGTGTTGAAAATCTGCGAGAAATACTCGAGCTCATCAAAGCCCTTGGTTTTGCGCTCAGGATAGAACGCGCCATACCACCCGGCGGGAGGCTTGCCGGGATACGAAAAGCCCGACGTGCCGATTCTTATTACGCTAGCCGGCATACGAACAACCCTGAGCTGATTATCGGGGGCGAATTTCGTGAATTCAACCTTACACGCGGGCGACTTCGTCGGCCGCGCGCTCAGTTCGACCTGGAGCGCCGGTTAGCTGCTTCAACCGCGGCTTTTTCGTCGAAAATACTCGTACAAGTCATCGAAGACCGCCGCGGCGCGGGTAAGGCGGGCGTCGTCGTCTTTGTGCGACATTGCGATACCGTCGATCAACCTGGCGATTCCGGAGGTTTCGGGGCGTTGGAATTTTGCGTCCTTGAGATCGATGTCGTGGACGATCTCGGCGATGGGAGCGAGACCGGCGTCGTGCACGCCGGTTCTGCTGAGAAGCACTTCCAAGGAGCAGGAGTCTCCCTCGTGCGTAAAATCGGCCTCGAACATATCGAAGGAAATCTCATCGGCTGCGCGCTTGTATCCTTTAGCGGGAACGAACTTAAATTTGGCATCGGCATCGATGAAGCGGCGCACGGCCCAGGCGGTGGCCATACGATCGACGTGGATGCCTTTGCGAGTAACCCAGGTTTTTCCTTTGAGGTTTGGCGTCATGACGGTGCGGCTTGCAACCGACTTCGCGCGACTCTTGGGGCCGTCGACGCGTGCCTGGAGCTCGGCAACCAATCCTTCCGCAGTCATGCGGGCGGAAGCGCCGAAGTAGTCGATATTCAGAATCTCTCCCAAACGCTTCTTGAGCTTCATGGTCTCGGCGCCAAAGCGGATCGTCTGCTCGTCGTTTAGGGCGGCCTTGCGCGGTAGACTTTTCGACACGGCTCGGGCGGCTTCGGCAATTTGTTGGTAATCGGAGTCGCGCGCGGCTTGAAAGAGCGCCTCGACCTGCTCGTTCGACAAGCCATCCACAAAATGAGCTTCGCAAACAGTGGCGTCGCCGCCGCCGTCCGTGATCTCGCGGCTGAGCCATTGGAAGTCTTCCAGCGTTTGATCGCTTTTGGGCAAGACGTAGACGGAATTTTTGATGGCGATCGCTCCAAGCCGCTGTAGCCGGCGCCAGATCTTCACTCGCAGGTAGTTAGGTCGCGGCGGAATCTGATGAATCAGTAGGAGCCATCGCGCATCGGATAGGTTTTGCATATTTGCTCTTGACGTAAGATACAGCTGTTATATTAATGAATCAATTGTACTTTACCGCCGACCCAACCAGCGAGCTCTCGAGTTTCCGAAGAAGGAGTCAACCATGTCGATCGATGCGAGCACAAGCCAAGGTCCCCGCGAGCAATCCAGGGAAGTCGTCAGTGGGCTATGGCCGCTCACATGGTACTTTCTAAAGCTCGGCACCATCGGTTTCGGCGGACCGGTTGCGCTGGTCGGCTTCATGCACCGGGACCTCGTCGAGCGCCGCCGTTGGCTGTCCGAGGACACTTACAAACTATCGCTCGCGCTGGCTCAAATTATGCCGGGACCGCTGGCGGCGCAAACGGCAATTGCCATCGGCTATTTTGAAGGAGGTGTTCTCGGCGCAACCCTCGTCGGTCTCGCTTTCATCATCCCATCTTTCCTGATGGTCGTGGCGATTTCGCTCGCCTACGTCGCCTATGGTGGGCTTTGGTGGATGCAGGCGCTCTTTTATGCGATCGGCGCTACAGTGATCGCCATCATCGCCATTGCGGCCTACAAGCTCGCGCGCAGCACCAACAAGCGCGATCCATTACTCTGGGGAATCTTCATCGCGCTCACGGGTGTGACCGTCTGGGCGCAGGCGGAGCTTGCGGAGTTCTTTATCCTTGCCGGCCTGGTGGTTTTGCTCGCGCGGGCTTGGCCGGGCTGGAAGCTCGGGACGGTGATGATAGGCGCAGCGCTGATCTTGGGAGCGGCCATTTGGCTTTTCGAAGCTTGGGTCCGGCAATCTGGAACCGCGGCGGATAGCCAAGACATACTCACCCAGATCCTGATATTTTTCACGAAGGCCGGCGCTTTTGTGTTCGGCAGCGGCTTGGCAATCATTCCGTTTCTGCAACAGGGCGTGGTGCAGCAGTTCGGCTGGCTCAACGAGCACCAGTTTCTCGACGCCGTCGCCGTCGCCATGATCACTCCCGGTCCGGTGGTCATTACCGTGGCGTTCATCGGGTTTCTCGTCGCCGGCCTGGCGGGCGCGATCATGGCTTCGATCGGTATTTTCCTGCCCGTCTACTTTTTTACCATCGTTCCGGCGCCGTGGTTCAAACGTCATCGAGACAATCCGCAGCTCAAGGCCTTCGTGGACGGCGCCACGGCGGCGGCGACCGGCGCGATCACGGGTGCAGTCATTGTTCTCGCAATGCGCGCAATAACCGATTGGACAACGGCGATCATTGCGCTGGTTAGTTTCGCCGTTCTTTGGCGCTACAAAATTTCGGAGCCGATTATCGTAACCATCTCCGGCGTGATCGGATTGATTCTTTGGCCACTGGTGCGCGGCGGGTGATTCGCGCTCGAACGGGAGCTATCGATTACGCCGGTCTACGCTCTTGCCGAGAGGTTATCTGGATCGAGGTACGAAACAGTGCAATTCCTTCGGCCGATCTTACTCTTTACCGCCGGGATTTTGGCCCTCATGGTAATGCACTCCCCACCGAGCGATGCCGCAAGTTGGAAGTGGGACTTCGAAAGCGATCCGGCCGGTAAACCGCCGTCAGGTTTTAGCTTTGCGAGAACCGGCAGCGGTCGCGTGGGTCGCTGGCTGGTGCAGGCTGAAAAGGACACCCCGAGTGGGACGAAGATTCTGGCGCAGTTAGACACGGATGCCACGAGCTACCGTTTTCCCGTGGCTGTCGCGGATTCCGTTTCGCTTTCAAATCTTCGTTTGTCCGTACGCTGTAAAGCCGTTTCCGGAAAAGTGGATCAGGCATGTGGGCTCGTTTTCCGATACCGCGATGAGAATAACTATTACGTGGTACGGGCCAACGCTTTGGAAAACAATGTCCGTCTTTACTATGTCAAAGACGGCAAGCGCCAGCAGTTCGGCGGCTGGGATGGACCAGTGGTCGCAGGTTCCTGGCATACGCTTGCCGTCGAAGTGCGAGATGATCGCTTTCAAATTTATTGGAATAACAAAATGGTTATCGAAGCTCGTGACCGAACATTTGCTGAAAGCGGAAGGGTGGGGCTTTGGACGAAGGCGGATTCAGTCACCTACTTTGATGATCTTAGAGTTGAATCTCTTGATCCCAAGTAATCGCTGGAGGAATCGTTATGCCGTATGAAATGAAACCACTCTCCTGTATTCCCGCCAAGCTCAAAGGACTTTCGGAACAACTCATCGTCAGTCATTACGAGAACAATTATGGTGGCGCGGTGAAGCGGCTGAACGCGATCACCGCGCAGTTGGAATCGCTGGATTTCGGCGCCGCGCCGGTATTTGTAATCAACGGATTGAAGCGCGAGGAGCTGATCGCGAGCAACTCGATGATTTTGCACGAACTCTATTTCGACGGCCTTGGCAGCAGAGGCGAACCGGACAAAAATCTGCAAGGAGCATTGGTCAGAGACTTTAGTAGCCTGGAAAGATGGCACGCCCAGTTTGCCGCCATGGGCAAAGCGCTTGGGGGCGGATCGGGGTGGGTTTTGTTGACCTATTCGCGCCGCGACAAAAAGCTCGTCAATCAGTGGGCCGCCGACCATACCTGCTCTCTAGCAGGAGGCGGTCCAATTCTCGCGCTCGATATGTACGAGCATTCGTATCACATGGACTACGGCGCCAAAGCGGCCGCATATGTCGATGCGTTCATGCAAAATATCAACTGGGAAAACGCCTCTGCGCTTTACAGCCAGAATTCGCATTCATAAAAGACCAGTGTGCGAGCTTACGTCGTTCACTCCAGCTGACTGAAATCTCTTTAGTACTGGCAGCGTGGCAGCGTACTCGCCAAAGACGCAGACAGGAAATCGACTTCACGGAAAGAGAAATTCTATGGCGCACGATGCCCGCGGACGCATCGCAATTGTCTACCCCGGTGATTACGCAGATAGGACGAAAGCAACAGCCGAAAATAACCGGTTCGCAGACTTGTTCGGAGCCTTTGCCGCCCAAGGGATACACGCGGAACCGGCGGTTTACCGCGATGATTTTAGCGCGGAAGTTCACGATCAACTGATGCAAGTTGACGCTGTCCTGGTATGGGTCAATCCCATTCAAGACGGGCGTAACAGGTCTGTTCTCGATGCCATGCTTCGCGAGGTGGCCGCCGCCGGAATTTTTGTCAGCGCACATCCCGACGTCATCCTGAAATTGGGAACCAAGGAAGTGCTATACCGAACGCGTGATATCGGTTGGGGGTGCGACACGCATCTCTACAGCAGCATGGAACAGATGCGTCGGGAACTGCCGGCGCGCTTGGCAAACGGGAAAGCCCGCGTACTCAAGCAATACCGTGGTAACGGCGGAATCGGCGTATGGAAAGTTCAATTCAGTGCCGAAGGCGGTAACGGCGCGCCTCCGCAGCCCGAAAGCATTGTTCGAGTTCGCCATGCAAAACGCGGCTGCACCGAAGAGGAGATTACGCTAAATGAATTTTTTGCGCATTGCGAAGAATACTTTCTCGCCGATGGGCGGATGATTGACCAGGAGTATCAAGAGCGGCTCACCGAAGGCATGGTTCGCTGTTATCTTGTACATGAGAAGGTCGCCGGATTTGGCCATCAGGCTATTAATGCATTGTTTCCCGCGCCTTCCGGCGCACCGCCGACGGACGCTCCCCAACCTGGACCCCGCTTATACCATCCGTCCACCAAGCCGGAATTCCAGGCTCTGAAAAACAAGTTGGAGCTTGAGTGGGTACCAGCACTCCAGCAACTACTTGAAATCGAAACCGAGAGTCTTCCCATTCTTTGGGATTGCGATTTTCTACTCGGGCCGAAGGACGAAACCGGCGAAGACACGTATGTGCTTTGCGAAATCAACGTCAGCAGTGTTGCGCCGTATCCTGAATCCGCGGTGCGTTACATCGTTGATGCGACGGCAGCGAGGGTACAAGCGGCAAGACAGGGACGCGAATTGAATCCTTAACCCGGGGCGGGCGACGTCTCTATGCGGTGGAAGAAACTCGTTAACTGCGCTATAAGTACCCTCGTATCATGCTCAAGCTGAAAGCATTTTTCCGACTGTTCATCGTCGCCCATCTGCTTGTCGCAAGTCTGATATTCCCAACGCTTCATTTCCATTTCGTCGGTGATCATGATCATGAGTCGGACGAAATTCATCGGCATGGGATGGTCCACGCTCATTTCTTGGCGTCGCTGACTAGCGGTGAGAGCCGCACCTCAGGTATCCATCACGAGGATGGTGAATCTTCTGAACACGGCGGTGAGATCGGACTGGTTACGCTAACTTCTCACAAGCTCAAGGATTCGGATCAGCCGTTTCACAAACAGCTCTACTTTTTAGATAATCACCAACGGCAGTTCACCGTCGCGACACTTTTCCGTGCCGTAGTCGGCAAGCCCGACTCTCCGCCTCGTCACCCAGAGTTTCAATTTCTCGGTTCTCCCCGTTCTCCGCCTAGGTTCGTCTAGTTCCCCGTTTTCCAGCACGTTGCGTTAGGAATTGTTATTCGAGCCCGATGCCGCGGCTGCGGCGTTGATGCTCGCCAGCGGAGGAACCCTATGAAGGGTCTACTATCTGTTTCAGGTTTATTGCTCCTGATGTTTGCGTCAGCGTGCAATCATCATCACGAAGAGAAAAAGGAACCGGAGGCGATCAGCGTCACCAAGTGGACCGACAAGACCGAGTTGTTTGTCGAGTTCGCGCCGCTGCTGGTGGGGAAAGAAACTTCCTTCGCGGCTCATCTAACCGATCTCGAGACCTTCAAACCGGTTTCCGAAGGTACGCTGAGAGTCTCGTTTACTCCGCCCCAAGGAAAGGCAATCGTGGCGGAGGCCAAGAGCCCGACCGTGCCGGGAATCTATCGACCGACCGCGAAGATCGATCAGCCCGGCACCTACCGTATGGCGTTTCATCGTTATCGCCCCGGCTCGGCGGAGATCTACGACACCATCGATGCGGGCGAGGTCAAGGTTCTCGAGAAACCGGAGCCGCCAGCAAAAGCGGAAACGGCGCAAAGCGCGGGCATCACTTTCCTCAAGGAGCAGCAGTGGCGCATGGATTTCGCGACCGTTCCGGTGGGCGAGCGGGAACTGTCGGCGCTGCTGAAGATGAGCGCCGAGGTGAAGCCCGCCGCCGCCGGCCAGGTTCAGATCGTTGCGCCCGATTCCCGGGCAGAATCGTGACGTCGCCGCGCGGCGCTCCCACTCCCGGACAGAAGGTGAAGCAAGGAGAGGAGCTGGCCGTGATTCTACCGACGCCCAGCAAAAATCGCGTGGAACTCGACGCCGAGCTGCGCAGCGCAAAATCAGAACTGGAGGCGGCCGAGAAAGAACTGGAGCGGGTCCAGGAACTTTATAAAGACAAGATCGTCGCGCGCCGCAGGCTGGAGCAGTCCGAGCGCGACGTGGCCGTGCAGCGCGCTCGTCTGGACGCCGCGCGCGCACAATTGGGCTTGCTCGATCCGAGCCAGGCTCCGGGCAAAGCGGAGCGTCCCAGGCCACGAGATTTTCTCTACGCGCGCCCATCTCCGGAACAGTCGTGGCGGCGAACGCTGACTCCCGGCGCGCTGGTTGAAGCGGGCCAGAATCTGCTCTCGATCGTCGATCTCGAGCGCGTCTGGATCGAGGGGCGGCTTTACGAGATCGACATTCCCAAGGTGCGCCAATTCGAGAAGAGCATGGTTTGCTGCCCCGGCGCTGCCCGAGCCATTCGCGCTGATTCGACCCAAAGCGCGCTTGCTGAATATCGGCAGCGTCATCGATCCGGCCACTCGCTCGGTGCCGCTTAATCCTGGAAGTTCAGAACGATCAGTCGCAACTGCGCATCGGCCTGCACGGAAATCTTTCCATGCCCACTGGCGAAAAGTCCCGCGGTCTCGCGATTCCGGAAAGCGCCATCGTCGACGACAAAGGAGTTCGCGGTCGCTTTCGTCCAGAAAGAAGGGGAGACGTTCGAACGCCGCGAGTTGGAGCTGGGCATCAAAAGCGAGGGCTACGCCGAGGTGAAGTCGGGATTGAAGGCTGGCGAGCGGATCGTGAGCAAAGGAGCCTACCGGGTACACCTGGGTTCATTGTCCACATCCCTGCCCGCTCACGGCCACGCTCATTGACCGCAGATCGATCGCCTGAGGATTAACTCATGATTACCAAACTTATCGGTTGGTCGCTTGAGAACCGCTTGATTGTCGTGGTGCTCGCGGCGGCGGTTCTCATCGGCGGTTTTTTTGTCGCGGTCAAGATGCCGGTGGACGTTTTTCCCGATCTGACGGCGCCTTCCGTTACGATAATCACCGAAGCTCACGGCATGGCGCCTGAAGAAGTCGAGACCCTGGTCACGTTTCCCATCGAGACGGCGGTCAACGGCGCCTCCGGCGTGCGCCGCGTGCGCTCGTCGACGGCGACCGGCATCTCGGTGGTCTGGGTGGAATTTGAATGGGGCACGGACATCTACCAGGCCCGTCAAATCGTCAACGAGAAACTGCAGCTCGCCGCAGGGAGTCTGCCTCCCGAGACCGAGCGTCCGGTATTGGCGCCGATCTCATCGATCATGGGTGAGATCATGTTCATCAGCCTGACCAGCGACAAGCATACGCCGATGGATCTGCGCTCCGCTGCCGACTGGACGATTCGCCCGCGGCTCCTTTCCGTTCCCGGAGTATCTCAGGTCACGCCGATCGGCGGAGATGTCAAGGAGTACCAGGTGCGCGTCTCACCGGAACGGCTGGCAGCGGCGGGCGTCAGCTTGAGCCAATTGATCGCCGCCGTTAAGGGCGCCAACCAAAACACTTCCGCCGGCTTTTACGTCGAAGGCGGTCAGGAATATTTGATCCACGGCGCCGGCCGGGTGACGCGATTGGAAGACATCGCCAACACCGTGGTCGCCCTCAACAACGGCCGGCCGGTTTTAGTGGGCCATTTGGCCGATGTGCGTATTGGCCCCGCGATCAAGCGCGGCGAAGGCTCGGCGAAGGGCAAGCCCGCCGTGATCATCGCGCTGCAGAAACAACCGGGAGCCAATACGTTGACGTTAACGGCGGAATTGGACCGAACTCTGGAAAACATTCAGAAGACGCTGCCGGCGGGCATGACGATCGACCGGCAAATCTTTCGCCAGGCGGATTTCATCCAGGTCTCCATCGATAACGTCATCGACGCGCTGCGCGACGGCGCCATCGTGGTGGTTGTCATCCTGCTTCTGTTTCTCATGAATCTGCGCGCCACCTTCATCGCGCTGCTGGCGATCCCGCTCTCGCTGCTCGCCGCGGTGCTGACGCTCAAATTTTTCGGCGCGACGATCAACACCATGACTCTTGGCGGCATGGCCATCGCGATCGGCGCGCTGGTCGACGACGCCATCATCGACGTCGAAAATGTTTTCCGGCGTTTGCGCGAGAACGCCAAGATCGAGCCGGCCCTGCGCGAGAACGCGCTGGCGGTAACGCTGCGCGCCTCTCTCGAGATTCGCAGCTCGATCACCTTTGCCACCTTCATCATTATGCTGGTGTTCGTGCCGCTGTTTTTCCTGAGCGGCGTCGAGGGCCGTCTACTCGCGCCGCTCGGCGTAGCCTATGTGGTTGCGCTCTTCGCTTCGCTGGTTGTCGCGGCCTCGGTAACGCCCGTGCTGTGCTCGTTCCTACTGCCGAATACGAAGGGAGTCACCGAGGGTGAAGACAGTCCGGTGGTGCGCTACCTGAAGAGCGCCTACCTGAGAATCCTTACGGTAGTCCTGCAACGTACCAAGCTGATTATCGGGGTTGCGCTCGCGCTTTTCCTGGTGACGCTGGCAACGCTGCCGTTTATGGGCCGGGCCTTTCTCCCCGAGTTCAACGAAGGCACGTTGACGATCAATGCTGTGACCTTGCCGGGAACTTCGCTGGAGGAATCCAACCGGCTGGGTCAGTTGGTGGAGTCGGTGCTGCTCTCCTTCCCTGAAGTGAAGTCCACGGCGCGCCGGACCGGGCGCGCGGAGCTGGACGAACATGCCCAGGGCGTCGAGGCGGCGGAAATCGATGTCGGCTTGAAAATGCAGAAACGCTCGAAGGAGGAGTTTCTCACGGAACTGCGCCGCGCTCTGACCACCGTGCCCGGGATGAACATCACCATCGGCCAGCCGATCTCCCACCGGATCGATCATATGCTGTCCGGCACGCGGGCCAATATCGCCGTCAAAATTTTCGGCGACGACCTGCGCCGGCTTCGGACCATAGCGCAGCAAACACGCGACATCATGGCGAAGGTCCCTGGAGTCGTCGATCTCTCCATCGAGCAGCAGACCGACATTCCGGTCCTGGGCTTGCGATTCGATCGTGAGCGCATCGCCCGGGTCGGACTCAAAGTGGAGGAGGTTGCCGAAGCCGTGGAGACAGCCTTTCTCGGCAAGGCGGTTTCGCGCGTGCTCGAAGGGCAAAGAAGCTTCGATCTCGTGGTGCGCGCCGAGGATGCCAACCGGCAGAGTCCCGAGGCCATCGGCGCCACGCTGATCGATACGCCGCTCGGCGGGAAGGTGCCCTTGGCCATGCTCGCCGAAGTCAAGAAAGTTCTGGGACCTAATACGATCAGCCGCGAAAACGTGCAGCGGAAGATCGTGGTCAGCGCCAACGTCGCCGGGCGGGATTTGCAAGGAGTCGTGCGCGAGATCCAGGACAACGTGGCCAAAGACGGTCTCGCTGCCGAGCGGTTATTACGTGAACTACGGCGGGCAATTCGAAAGCGCCGAAGAAGCGTCGCAGACGATCGCCTTTTTGAGCGTGCTGGTGATCGCAGGCATCGTCCTTTTGCTGTCGGCGGCGCTACGGTCGCTGCGCGACGCGCTGATCATCCTGGTAAATCTGCCGCTGGCGCTGATCGGCGGCATATTCGGCATTTTCTTATCGGGCGGAGTTCTGAGCGTGGCCTCGATGATCGGCCTGATTACGCTCCTCGGCATCGCCGCGAGAAACGGCATCATGATGGTTTCGCACATCCGCCATCTGATGCAGGAGGAAGGCGAGAGTTTCGCACGCGCCGTGGAGCGCGGCGCGCTGGAGCGGCTTTCACCGATCCTGATGACGGCGCTGTGCGCGGGGTTCGCGCTGCTGCCGTTGGTGCTGCGCGCCGGCGAGCCGGGAAGCGAGATCCTCACGCCGATGGCGATCGTCATTCTGGCCGGGTTGTTGTCGTCCACCGCGCTCAACATGATCGTGGTGCCTGCGTTGTATTTGCGGTTCGGCCGTCCTGTGCCGGGAAAGGAAGTGACCGTATGAATCCGCTTTTCTTGAGCATGGTCCTGGCGATTGTTTTCTTGACGGCGAGTATCGTGGGCGCGGCGGAGGTTTCTCTGGACCTTCCGGCCGCGCTCCAGCAGGCGCTGCGGGACAATCCCGAAATTAAAGCCAAGCGCCATTCGCTGGGGATCGCCCAAGGACGAGCCGAGCAGGCGGGATTGTTGTTTCAGAACAACCCGCGCTTCAGTGTCGAAACGGAATCGCAAACTTCCGGCAGATCCAGCACGAGCGTCGAGCTGAATCTTCTCCAGGAACTGGAAATCGGCGGGCAGCGCGGCTATCGCTCGGCAGCCGCGCAAAAGAATCTGGTGCAGACGCGCTTGTCGATCGAGGATGCGGAACGGTTGCTGCGTTTGGAAGTGACGCGGACCTTTTACAATCTCATGGCGCTGCAACAGAGCATCGCCGACTTGAAGGAGGTTCTCGCCGCCCAGCAAAACCTTCTGCAAGCAGGCGAGAAACGCTTCGCGCGCGAGGATATAACGATTCTGGAGCTGAACACGCTTCGGCTCGACCAAGAACAGGTCCGCAACGAGCTGGCAAGCAAGTTGCGCGAGCGCGTAGCGGTGGAAAACGAGCTGCGCCGGTTGCTCGGCTTGCAAGAGGGTGGAACATTGATTGTGAGCGGAAATCTCCAAGAGACGTCGGCGAAGAGACCGGGCGCTTTTCCCGATCGCCAAAATCTGCAAGCTTGTGCGCTCGCGGGCCGCGCCGACCTGCAGGCCGCGCAGCTGGCGGTGGAAGTTCGTGAAGCGGAGCTCAGGCTGGCCCAGGCGCGCAGGATTCCCAACATTTCTCTCGGACCGCGCTACAAAAGGGACAACAATCAAGACGTTGTCGGCGGCGAGATTGCCATCCCGCTGCCATTTTTTAACCGAAACCAGGAGGAGATAACGACGGCGCTGGCGAATCAGAACATCAGCAAGACCGAATTGGAAGGCCGCACGCTTGCCGTGAAACAGCAGATAGATTCGACGTACGCCAGACTTCTGCTCGCAAATGAAACGCTGGGAGCGTACGGCAACGAGTATCTTGGCGATCTCGAAAAAATGCTGGGTCTCACGCGCAAGGCCTACGAAAGTGGCGAGATCACGATTTTTGAATTCAGCGTCACCCGCGATCGCTTCACCCAGGCGCGTGCTCGCTCCTTGGACGCGGCCCTGGCTTACGTTCAGACCATTGCCGACTTGGAGGCGCAGGCGCCGGGATGTTTGCAGTGACGGCGCATTCTTTGGCTTGTAGCGCTTCAAGGTTTCCGAGCCGGTGCTGGTGACGATCTCAGGATTGGTGGGCTTGATCCTTTGGCCGCTGCTGCGGTCCATGTGATTCGGACAAGTTCAGTAGCGGCTTTCAGCGCCAGTTTCCGGTTGTCACTTCCAACCTTCTTCCGAACGGTCGTCATCTTCATCATCGTCGCCGTCATCCCGCTCGTTTAGGACCGCATAGGCGAAAATCACGATGATAAAGATCACGGCCACGATGATGAATACCGAACCGTATAGGAGCCATGTCAACATCGACATAGAGCCTCCGGTGAGCGGGTCTTTACCCCATGAATCCTGTATAAAGCGCGGCGCCCAACGCGTAGGTCAGCGTTCCGCCGACAGCCAGCCAAATCAAACCTTTCAGCCAGAGAGGGAAATCTTCCATGAATCGGCTCCATTTCCGATGCTACGTGGCATGAAATGTCTGCCACGGTAGAGATAAGGCGCGCGAGCAAGTAGATGGTTCGCGCAGTTGGAAAAAGAACTGTGGAAAAGAGCCCTGGAGGCTAGATCAGAAACACGCGGTGGAGTTTGTGGAGCTGCGAATGTTTTCGGAACTCGAGAACCAGATCAAGATGACAGATCGTCGCGATCAGAGTCACAAGCGCGACGTTGGGCTGTTTGGTTCGGCTGGCCGACTCGATGATATTGTTCGCGAGAGGTCCCCATCCGCCTCGTTTTGATCCGGCGCCGCCGGCATCGTCGGGCGCCGTTGAAACAGCGGCTTGGCCGGGCACTTCGTCCAGGTCTTCGACGACGTCGAACCCAGAAAGGCTGATCCAGCCGAAAATGAGCAGAGCGGATACAAGCCTCCTGCACATGCGCGGGATCATCGGCGCAATAGGGGAGGTTGTCAAGCGCAACGAGTCGAAACCAGTCACGATCGTGACCGGCGCTCGAAGAAGAATGCCTGCACGATCCTGCGGGCATTACATCAAAAATCACCAAGCGGCGACGAGGTTGTACAATCGCTCCTGCGAGCGCAGTGGGATTTGGTCCTTGGCGCCGGCTCTCCCGTAGCGACCGTCGGAGTGCATGTGCCAGCCTTTGACGTTGTCGGCGAGCTGGGTTTCTAAAATTTCCTTCAGGTGGTTTTGCAGGGCGGGCTCGATGACGGGGAAGGCGATTTCCACCCGGCGGTCGAAATTGCGCAGCATCCAGTCGGCGGAGGCCAGCAGATAGATCGGCTCGCCGCCGTTTTGAAAATAAAAGATCCGCGCATGTTCGAGATAGCGATCGACGACGGAGATCACCCGGATGCGCTCCGAGAGGCCGGGCACGCCCGGACGCAGGCTGCACATGCCGCGCACGATCAGATCGATCTGCACGCCGGCCTCGGCGGCAAGATAGAGCTCTTCGATGATAGAAGGATCGATCAAGCTGTTTACTTTGGCGATAAGCCGCGCCGGCTTGCCGGCGCGCGCGTGCTCGGCTTCCTTGCGGATGTGGCTTAGAAAAGACTCGCGCAGGCCGAACGGCGCGAGCACGAGGTGGTTGAATCTCTGCGGCCGGGTGTAGCCGGTCAAGAGATTGAATAGCTCGGTCAGGTCCTGCCCAAAAGTCTCCCGGCAAGTGAAAAGCCCAATGTCGCTGTACACGCCCGCCGTGCGCGTATTGTAGTTTCCCGTCGCGAGATGGCAGTAGCGCCGGATGCCCTCGGCCTCCTGGCGCACGACCAGGCAGACTTTGCAGTGGGTCTTGTAGCCGACCAAACCGTAGACCACGTGGGCGCCGACTTCTTCCAGGGCGCGCGCCCAGGTGATGTTCGCCTCTTCATCGAAGCGCGCCTGGAGCTCGACGAGGACGGAAACCTCCTTGCCCGCTTCCGCCGCCTTGGTGAGCGCGTGCGCTATCGGCGAAGTCGGGCTCACTCGGTAAAGCGTCATCTTGATCGCGAGCACTTTGGGGTCTTTCGCGGCTTCCTCGACGAAGCGGGTCACCGCTTCGAACGATTGATACGGATGAAACGCGAGCACGTCGCCGGCGCGGATCGCGCTCCAGACATCCGGCGCGCGATCGAAGGCGGGAAGAGAAAACGCGAGCTGCGGGCGATCCTTGAAACGCGGCGCGTTGACCGAGGCGTAGAGTTGATTCAAATCGGTGAAGGCCGTGAAGCCCGCGCCGGGATAGAGATCTTCCGGCGCGAGCTCCAATTCTTCGGTGAGCTTGGCGACGATTCCCGGCGGCAGATCCGGATCGTATTGCAGGCGCACGGCGTCGCCCATGCGCCGCTCGCGCACGCCTTGCTCGATGGCGCCGAGCAGATCTTCGTCGCGCCGGCGCGGGATCAAAAAATCCGCATCGCGGGTCACGCGAATGGCATGGCAGGAAAGGATTTCAAAGCCGTGGTACAGGCGCGGCAGATACTGATGCAGCGCGTCTTCGAGCAGCACGAACGCGTATCGGCCCTCCGGCGCCGGCAGCGCGATGAAGCGCGGCGCGACGTGGCTGGGAATGTGGACCACCGAAAGATCGGTGTGCGGCAGGCGCGACGCGACCGTTGGCGCGGAGGGAAAAGATCAGGCACAGAGAGCGGTTCGCGAGATAAGGAAACGGATGGCCGGGATCGATGGCGAGGGGCGTGACGATCGGATAGAGCGTGCGGTGAAAAAACTCTTCGAGAAAACGCTCCTGCTCCCGGCCCATTTCTTCGGGCCGAAGCAGATGAATTCCCTCTTCGGTTAGGCGCGGCAGGATGGTATTCAAAAAACACAGGTGCTGCTCGGCGGCGAGCTCGTGAACCTGTTTGGAAATTGCCTTGAGCGCCTCGGGTGGCGTCAAGCCGTCGGGGCCCGCGCTCGGCTCATTGTCACGAATCAGGCGCTTCAGCCGGGCGATCCGGACCATGAAGAACTCATCGAGATTCGAGCTGAAGATCGATAGAAACTTTACTCTTTCGAGCAGCGGAACGGTTTCGTCTTTGGCCTCTTCGAGCACCCGGCGATTGAACTCCAACCAGGACAATTCGCGATTGATATACGTGTTGGCGTCCATGTGTGACCCGCGGCGATGTGCCGTCTGAGTTGAAAAAACACTCCTAGCCCACCCCGTGGCGCAATTGGTTACGGAAATGTGAAGTTAAGATGAAGAGCACTGGAGGCTTGTTTGCACGTCTGTGCTTCTTGGAAAAGCGCGTGAGATAGATGTTCTCATAGTCGAAATGACAGGCGTGTACTATTGTTATGATTCCGAACGGATGTAGGGATCCGTTTCCAACGCGATTGTCGGCATCTGCGGGCTGAGTCGAAGCTGAGGAATCACTTTGTGGTCAATCGCGCCGTCTGCCGCGCTGGGATTTTTGAGATGACTGGGGCCTGCTAGACGATTTCCAGGGCGATGGAGAAGGCGATGAGCAGGATGATCACCCATTCGAGAATCTCCATGCGCCGGGTCGAGGCCTGGTCGGAGATTTTCTCGTAGATGCTTTCCAGAGTCTCCAGCTTGCGCAGAATGCTCTGGTCCCATTCGTCGAGGTGAAACCGGCGATTGACCATGCGATAGACCCGCGCCAGATATTGATCGCCGACGAGCTTGAGGGTGTTGTTGACGCCTTCGAATAGCGTCGCGTTGTCGACTTGCAGCTCGGCCACGCTGCGCAAATCGGCGTTGTAAGATCCAAGGAACGAAGACAGCCCCCAAGATCGCCGGACGAGGGTCTCGTGCGCCTGGTCCAGCGCGAGATCGAGCTTCTGATCCACGTAGCGCATTTCCAGCAATTCGACGTTGGCGAATTCCAGCAGCGCGCGCACATCCTCGCCTTCTTTGTCGACGATCAGCGCCGCGTTCCAGTCCACCAACGTGATGTCGTTGGTGCCGTAGGAGAATTTTACCGCCAGCGCGTCCTCGATTTCCTGATCGGAGAGGGGTTGAGACTCGGCGCGCAGAATTTGCACGATGGGCCGGGCATATTCTTCACAGAATCGGTCAAGGTCGAAAAACGCGGCAAAGCTCTCGACGTGAAACACGACGTAGTCTTCCACCACCGGCGAGGGATGGGGCTTACTCGCGGCGTCGCCGATCACTGCCAAGAGCCGATCGACCCGGAGCCGCGAATCGGCGAGCAGCACTTCATTATCGTAAAGCTCTTCACTGAGCCCCAGCAGATTTTGAAACGGGCCGTCGATCGGCACGGTGTAGACGACGGACACCGCGCCAAAATCGTAGATCATGAGATCGACGCTCGGCCGGCTCGTGAACTTGCCCAGAACAAAAGCGTCGGCATGGCTCGTGGTTCGGACCGGCGGCGGTTGATACTCGAAATAGCTCGGCGTGCGGCGCTTGTGGGCGATGGTAGGCCGCTCGGTGGCTTGTTGGATGCGGCGTTCCGCCTCGCCGAGATCGATGGCGCGCGCCGCGTCGTACGCAAAGCTCACGTAGCATGAGCCGTTTTGAACCACCGGGGGCATGATCGTTGCGGGGCGCGTATCCACGACAGTCATAATTCCAGGCTAGCATGTAAACCGCTATCGGCCCAGGCGGCGCATCGACGCGGTAATCAGATCGTGACCAGGCACGGTGTCCGGCGCGAATAAACTTTTCACGATCGCTTCACTGACGCGCAATGTCGGGATTACACGACGGTGGCATGGTCGCGCCGACATGCAGTCAGAGCAAGATGTCGACGCCCGCCATCAGGGGCCGAAGGGAGACGCCGATGGACGATCATTTTCTATTTGCCATATTCTCGCCCGACGAGACTTTGAGCTGTGACTCCACCTACAATTATGCGCAGTGGCGCCAATGCGAGCCGGAAAGAAATCTGCTCGCCGCGGTGTTGAAAGACGCACTGTTGACCTACAAGAGGCGCTTTTCTTTGGGCGATGCGCGCTTCAGGGAGGCGGAGCGCTGGCTGTTCAGCGAAGACTCGGACGGGCTTTTTGCATTCAAGTCGGTATGCTCGATGTTGAATCTGAGCGCCGACCGGATCCGCAAGGACCTGCGCGCCTTCGCCGGCGCGGTCGGCGAATCTCCGGGTTTCGGTCAACCGCGCCGCTCGCGGGCTGTCAGAAGCCGCGAAAGAGAGCGCAGCGATCTCCCGCGCTGTTAAGCGGCTGCGGCGCCGGGCCGTTCAGTCGGCGCGCTGTTTGGTGGTTCAGCCCCGTTCGCGCGTGACGCCGAGCGCGGTCGCGCAAAGGGCCCGGCAGCCTCTGCGCCCTTGCCAATCGCGTTGCCCGGCCGGTTTAACGGACATTGACGGCCAAACGAATTGTCGGTGAACGTGGAATTAAGCGAGCGGAGTGTTAGGCGGATGGAGAGAGTTCGTTCGGGTTTGAAAGATTTCACTGCCGCTTTGAGAAGGATGGCGGCTTCTGCGCGGCGATCTTTGGATAAGCACGTCCGCTGAAGATTCCGTTGCGGCGCGCTCGCGCGCACGAGCTACTGTTCTAACGAGCTAGCGAACGGAAACAAAGATTCACGCTAGAAGCATGGGGAATAACGGAAGAGGTAGGCAGAAAGACTTGGCAGGCTACTCAGATGCCGAGACTACCCGAATCGTTCCGCTCATGTACGGATGGATGGAACAGAAATAGTCCAAGTCGCCGGCCTGGGCGAAGCTTGCGCTGTAGCTCGATCCGGGCATCAAAGTATCCGAGCTCATGCGGCCCTTGACTTCGACGTTGTGCGGCGCGCCGTCGGCGTTGACCCAGGTCACGGTATTTCCCGCGGAGATTTGCAGGAGGGCCGGAACGAAAGCGAAATTGCTGATCGTGATGCGGCGGCTCGATGAGCTCTGCGGCGCCGGCGCGCTTTGCACGGCGATCTTGCGCGGCGCATTGCCGACGCGGACAGTTGTAACCGCGCCGCTCTCCAGATCGACGATCGACACATCGTTGGAGTCTTCGTTTGTCGTCAATGCGGTTTTTCCACCCGGGCCGCCGGCCACCCAATGCGGCCGCGAGCCCACTTGGATCGACTTCTCGAGCCGGTTCGTTTGCGGGTCGAAAACGGCGAGAAGGCTGGGGCCTTGCACCGCGGTGAGGCCGCGCTTTCCGTCGGCGGTGAAGTTGGCGTAGTGCGGTGAGACACCCACCTGTATTTCAGCGACGATGCGGTTGCTGGCAGGATCGACCGCGAGCACGGATTCGACTCCGGCCTGAGTGATGTAAAGATGGCTCCCGTTCGGTCCGAACTCCAGGCCGCGCGGGGTTTTCTCCAAGGGCACCATGTCCTTAAGCTTGCGTTCCGGCAGATCGATAATCGCCAGCGCAAATTTCCCCGGCGTCTGAGAGCCGACGTAAGCAGTCCGGCCGTTCGGGTGGATAGCGATGTTGTGCGGCTTGCCGACCGCCACGCTGGCGATCACTTTGCGGCTGGCGGTGTCGATGAGCGCCACGGAATCGGTGTCGTAGACGCCGACGAGCACGAGCTTGCCGTCCGGCGTTGCCGCGACGCCGTGGGGGTTTTTACCGACCTCGATGTTCTCGACGACTTTATCGGTGGCGCTGTCGATGACGCTCACGGTGGACGCGCCGTCGCTGGCGACGTATACCCAGCGATTATCAGGCGTGATCGCGATACCGTGCGGGCCCGCCGGCACGGCAATCGTCGCCGTCACGCGCCTTTGTTCGAGATCGATTACGCTGATCGTGTTGTCCTTGAAGTTGCCGACATAGGCCTTCGGACCGGCGGAAAATGCTAGGCTGCTGCTCAGGATGATTGCGGCCGCTAACAGAATCGCAACCGACGAGCGATTGCGGAAAACCCCGATTTGTTGAAGGCTGGGCGTCCGGTACATGGTTTCCTCCGCGAGCGAGATTTGCGATATTCGCAAGACCGCAGGGAAGGGAGCTTTATTCCGGCGCCTGAGTATCGGGAATAAAATCGTCGTCGCAGCGGTCTAACACAAATGGGGCCTGGTCTTGGACAACAAGAGATTACGCTTTGAAAGGAGCGTGTCGCCCCACGTGGACGCGGCCTACAATCTGGCGCGCTGGCTCACCCGCAACGAGCACGACGCCGAGGACGTGGTTCAGGAAGCGCTGCTTCGAGCGTTCACGTTTTTCGATGGCTTTCGCGGCGTAGATTCCCGCGCCTGGGTACTCAAGATCGTGCGCAATACGTGCTTTACATGGCTCCACGCCAATCGACCCAGAGAAGTCACCGCCGTGGACTCCAGCGAGCTCAATGAAATACCGCCGGCGCTCTACAGTGGAGCGGGCGACGATCCCGAAGCTCTCGCCCTGCGCCGCACCACCGCGACGGAGCTCAATGACGCGCTTGCCGGCCTTCCCGCGCCGCTCCGCGAAGTCATGGTGCTCCGCGAGCTCGAAGGATTGTCCTACAAAGATATCGCCGCGGTGATCGACGCGCCGATCGGCACTGTCATGTCGCGGCTGGCGCGCGCTCGCGCCGATTTGCGGCGCAGCCTGCTGCAGTCTCACTGCAAAGGCGGTGGCCGATGACGCCCGATCGCGCGCGTATCCTGCTGCACGCTTATCTCGACGGCGAGCTGGACGCAGCGTCTACGATCGAGTTGGAGGGCGAGATCGATCGCTCGCCGGTGCTGCGCCAGGAACTGGCGCGCCTATCCGCGCTGCAAAATGCGCTGCGTGAAGACGCGGCGCGATTCCAAGCGCCTCACGGTTTGGCCGAGCGCGTGTTCGCGGCTGTGGTCGCGCCGCAAGCAAGGAGCAGCGACAAGGTGCCGTCGTGGTGGCGCGCTTGGGCCATCGGGGCGAGCGCGGTTGCGGCGGCGCTGCTGGTCTGGGCCTTGGGGTCCGGCGTTTTCAATGCGCATCGGAGCGCAAGTTCAATGCAAGAAGTCGTGAGCGCGCACATTCGTTCGCTTATGGCCGATCACCTGACCGATCTGGCATCGGCGGAGCGCCATTCCGTCAAACCCTGGTTGTCCAACCGGCTCGATTTCGCGCCGCCGGTGCAAGACCTCGAGAGCCACGGCTTTCATCTCGTCGGAGGGAGGCTGGATTATCTCGGCGGGAAAGCGGTGGCGGCGGTCGTTTATCGGCATCGTCAACACCTCATCAACGTTTTTGTCTGGCCGTCGGCGGAGGAAACTTCTGCAGATGTGCGCGAAGCCAACGAGCGCGGCTACAATACGGCGCGCTTCCACTCCAAAGGAATGAATTATTGGGCCGTGTCTGACGTGAATATGCAAGATCTCCGCAAGCTTGCAGAGTTATTGCTCAGCCGATAAATCAACTCCTCGCGCGCCGTAAATTCCAACCTCAGTGTTTGAAGATCCTGTCTGATTGGTCGTCCTCACGGGAAGATAAAGCGAACCCCTGCGCGCGAGGTTGAGCCGCGGCGGGGATCGCTTATATTGGAAAAGTAGCAGAGCATTCCGTAAGGGATGATCGAGCCAACCGCGCGCCAAAAATTCCGCCCGGAAGTGAAGCCGCCAAAATGCCGTATCATCAAGAGAGACTGCCCGTTGAGACTGGCGTAGCGTCTCAAACCACTGCGCGCGCGGCGATGATTTCCATCGCCAAACTGACTAAAACCTACGCTTCGGGTTTTCACGCGCTAAAAGGTATCGATCTCGAAATCCGCAAGGGTGAGATTCTTGCGCTGCTGGGTCCCAACGGCGCGGGCAAAACGACCTTGATCAGCATCGTCTGCGGCATCGTGACACCCACGGCGGGAAGCGTGCGGGTCGACGGCCACGACATCGTGCATGGCTATCGCGCGGCGCGCTCCAAGATCGGCTTGGTGCCGCAGGAGCTCACCACCGACGCCTTCGAGTCGGTGTGGGCGACGGTGAGCTTCAGCCGCGGCTTGTTCGGACGGGCCGCGGATTCGGCCTATATCGAGAAAGTGCTGCGCGATCTGTCGCTGTGGGAAAAGCGCGATGACAAGATCATGACCTTGTCGGGCGGCATGAAGCGGCGCGTGCTGATCGCCAAGGCGCTGGCGCACGAGCCGGAAATTTTATTTTTAGACGAGCCGACCGCCGGCGTCGATGTGGAATTGCGGCGCGACATGTGGGGATTGGTCCGGCGGCTGCGCGAGAACGGCGTGACCATTATTCTCACCACGCATTACATCGATGAGGCGGAGGAGATGGCCGACCGCATCGGCGTGATCAACAAAGGCGAGCTGATCGTGGTCGAGGAGAAAACCAAGCTGATGAAGAAGCTCGGCAAAAAACAATTAACCCTCAATCTGAGCGAGCCGCTGGCGGCGATTCCCGCCGAGCTGAGCGGCTGGCTTCTGACCCTCAATGCCGCGGGCACCGAGCTCGAATACACCTTCGACGCCACCGCGGAGCGCAGCGGGATTCCGGAGCTGCTCAGGCGTGTCACCGAGCTGGGCATCGCCTTCAAAGACCTCAACACGCGCCAGAGCTCGCTGGAGGATATTTTCGTCAGCCTGGTGCGGGAGGGGTCGGGAGCGCAGCGATGAGCAGACTGGTATTCAATCGACATGGCGTCTGGGCGATCTACAAGTTCGAGATGGCGCGCGCATTGCGCACGCTCTGGCAGAGCCTGGTGACGCCGGTGATCACGACCTCGCTTTACTTCATCGTCTTCGGCTCGGCCATCGGCTCGCGCATGACCGAAGTGCACGGCGTGGCGTACGGCGCCTTCATCGTGCCGGGGCTGATCATGCTCTCCTTGTTCACTCAAAGCATTTTCAACGGCTCGTTCGGCATTCACTTCCCGAAGTTCATCGGTACGATCTACGAGATCCTGTCCGCGCCGGTGTCTTACTTGGAGATCGTCCTCGCCTACGTCGGCGCGGCGGCGACCAAGTCGATCGTGCTTGGCCTGGTGATTCTGGCTACGGCGGCGCTGTTCGTGCCGATCAAAATTTTGCACCCGTTTTGGATGATCGTTTTTTTGGTGTTGACGGCGACGACCTTCAGCCTGTTCGGCTTTATCATCGGCATCTGGGCAAAAAATTTCGAGCAACTCCAGTTTATTCCCATGCTCATCATCACGCCGTTGACCTTTCTCGGCGGCGCTTTCTATTCCATCGACATGCTGCCGCCGGGCTGGCGCACCATCGCGCTATTCAACCCGGTGGTCTATCTGATCAGCGGTTTCCGCTGGAGCTTCTACGAGTCGTCGGACGTCAACGTGGCAGTGAGTCTGGCGATGACTTTGGGATTCTTCGCCGTTTGCCTGGCGATCGTGAGCTGGATCTTCCGCACCGGCTACCGGCTGAAAAACTGAAACAATGTCTTTTTGGCTTAATCGGAAGCCTTTATGAAGATCTAAGTTCTCCGCCGTAATGAGAATTTAAACGCGCGGGCATTGAACTCGGCATAGTGTTGGTTCACCTTGCAATCTAGTCGTGGGCGCTTGACGTTCGTAGTTGTTGGCAAACTGATTGGCAGAGCACGTATTCGAAACCGTGAGTAGTTCTTTGATTCAGTGAATCTGAGACGACGTATGG
This sequence comes from uncultured delta proteobacterium, assembly GCA_963745035.1. Lineage (GTDB taxonomy): Bacteria > Desulfobacterota > Binatia > UBA9968 > UBA9968 > DP-20. Next base: position 39,783 of record CAVUVW010000019.1, read on the forward strand.
AGGAAAAATGTTTGGTCTTGGTATTCCAGAACTGATGATCATTCTAGTTATCGGGGTAGTTTTGTTTGGCTCCAGCAAGCTGCCCCAGCTCGGCAGTGGACTTGGCAGGGCAATACGCGATTTCAGGAAAGAAGTAACCGGCAATCAGAATAGCGCTGACGAATCCAAAAAGGACGAGCCGAAAAACTTTACAGGGCAGATAGATTCGATTCGTAAGGAAGCTTAATCCTGTGCTGCTAGTCGTACGAGGAAGATCACGATCAGCAGAACCTTATCACTCTACTCGGTTGCCGCGGTAAAACCCGGATAGTCTGAATCCGGACATCACCTCAGTCAACAGCTCCGCATTGCAGAGGTCGACGCTGCGTTAGAACAACGTTACCGGCGAGACCGTCTCAACTTCATCAAGATATATTCAATCGTTAATACAGATCTCACACGACAGACCGAAAAGGCCCTCGTGCGGTCAAAAATACAGTGAGAGGGGCTTTTTTATGGAAGATAGCGAATCCAAGCTTTACGAGCGGCAGGGCGTACAAACGATGGCCGAGATCATCGACCTTCGTTTCAGCCGGCGCACGGCCCTCAAAGCGCTCTTCACAGCCGGACTGCTCAGCGGTTTAGGACCGCTGGGCAAACTTGCGCCGGCAGCAACTCCCAAAGAGCAGTCCACACTCAAATTCGCGGAAATCCCCAGCGTGATCGGCGAAAGTCACGCCGTCCCGCCGGGCTACTCGGCGGATATCGTGATTCGCTGGGGAGATAAGGTGGTTGGAGACGCGCCTGAATTCGACCCGCAACGACAGAGCCAGTTCGCTCAAGAGCGGCAGTTCGGCTACAACAACGACTTCGTCGGTTATTTTCCGCTTCCCGCCGGTTCAGCGAATTCGGAGCATGGCCTGCTTTGCGTCAATCATGAATACACGAATTCACACCTGATGTTCCCGGGCTCGCCGCGCGCGGCGGCCGTGACAAGAGAGCAGGCCGACATCGAGCTTGCCGCCCACGGCCACAGCGTCATCGAGATCAGGAAGATCAAAGGCAAATGGACCAGCTTGCCGGACAGCCCCTACAATCGCCGCATTACGGCCCATCAGACCCGCATGAGAATCTCCGGGCCAGCGGCGGGTCATGCGCGGCTCAAAACCGCCGCCGATCCCACGGGAACATACGTAATCGGCACGCTCAACAACTGTACGGGCGGGCGAACGCCGTGGGGTACGGTGTTGTTTGCCGAGGAGAACTTCAATAACTATTTCGGCGGCGATCCGGCGAAGACCACCGAGGCCAGAAACTACAAGCGGTACGGTCTCACGGCAAAAGGCGGCTATTCCTGGAGCAAGTACTACGATCGCTTCGACGTGGAGAAGACGCCCAATGAACCCAATCGCTTCGGCTGGATGGTGGAGTTCGATCCCTACACTCCCAACTCTACACCGGTGAAGCGCACGGCGTTGGCCCGGATCAAGCACGAAGGCGCGACCACGATCCTCAACAAGGACGGCCGGGTCGTGGTTTACACCGGCGATGACGAGGCGTTCGATTACTTATACAAGTTCATTACCCACGGCCGCTTCGACCCGAATAATCGCGACAGCAACCGCGATCTCTTGGACTCCGGCACGCTGTTCGTGGCCAAGTTCCACGAAAACGGCGAGCTCACCTGGCTGCCTCTTGTGTGGGGGAGCGCGCCGTTGACGCCGGAGAGCGGCTTCGAGAGCCAGGCGGACGTCTTGATCGAAACCAGGAGAGCGGCGGATCTCGTCGGCGCCACCCCGATGGATCGGCCCGAAGAGGTCGAGCCCAATCCGGTGAACGGTCGTGTGTACGCAGCCTTTACCAACAATTCACGGCGCAAGCCCGATCAGGTGGATGCTGCGAATCCACGCGCCGACAATGCTCACGGCCACATTCTCGAGCTGATTCCACCGGGCGGCCGCGGCGGCGACGCCGATCATGCCGCGCTGAAGTTTCGTTGGGAGGTCTTTTTACTCGCGGGCAATCCGAACGACTCCGCGCATCATGCTAAGTGCCATCCCGGCGTGACCAAGAATGGATGGGTCTCTTCCCCCGACAATCTCGCCGTCGATCATCGAGGACGGTTGTGGATCTCCACCGATCAGGGGTCAAGCCAAGCGAAGAACGGCATCCCGGACGGGATGCGCGCGGCTGATGTGGAAGGACCCGGACGAGCGCTGACCAAGCTTTTCTTCGCGTGCCCGACCGGCGCGGAGATGTGCGGCCCGGAGTTCACGCCGGACGGCAAAACCTTGTTCCTCGCCATTCAGCATCCGGGTGAAGACGAAGGCTCGACCTTCGAAAAACCATCGACGCGCTGGCCCGACTTCAAGCCGGCTCTGCCGCCGCGCCCGTCGGTTGTGGCAATCACCAAAAACGACGGCGGCGAAATCGGCAGCTAGGCGCGCTAGTCATCGCATTTGCAATTTTCTGACGGCGACGTTTTTTTAACTTCAAGTCTCGCGCACCGTCATGACTTCGAACAGATGCCTGTCGGGATCTTGGAAGTAAAAGCCGCGACCGCCGCGCCTACTGTAAATCTGGCCGTAGCGCAGCACTACGCCTTCGAGTGGGGGCGACGCTACCGTCAACGTTCGGGAGCGATGCTTCGGAGAATCGGCTCTCGCGCACCTTGGTGAGTGACGGCGAAACTACCGCTCGACGCGCGCGACGCTGCGCTCCAACGGTAAGGGTTTTTCGAGAGACAGCACCAGAATCTTGCTGACCTTGCCTTTGCCGATGTTATTGCCGTGATCATCGTACTTGCTCTCTTCGCTGTCGAAGTCGTTATCGTTGGCCACTGCGGCTGTAATTGTATGGCGTCTCGTCGATCTCTTTCAGGTTCGGCAGCCCGGTTACCGGCTTGCCGGACTGACCGACGATCGGTATGGCGTCGACGATTCGGATAGCGCTATTCTCCAGTTTGACTCGGACGATCGCCGGATTGAACTCGGGCACCCAGAACGTGCGGCGGTTCCGGCCATCGACGCGGATCTGACCATTGGGACCGCGGTCGGTGATCATCCAGAACTCGCCGGGCGCGTCGCTTGCGCCGCGCCACAGGTCGCTGCCCACGGAGCCCAATAGAACTTTGCGGTCGTTGCTCACGCTGCCGGCTATTTTCCCGTTTTGAAATTCCCGGATCGGCACCGACGGGAACTGGTAAACGGCTTCGACCTTGGCTTGCGCCTCGAGATCAGTGGGCATGGAGAGCGATGCCAAGGCGAGGCTCGCTAAAAGAACCAAGCCGGTTGTTGTTTTCGCAGAAGCCACTTACACCTCCAAAGCTGGTTGATGGATTAGAGAGGTTACGCGCAAATTTTTACCGGCGGATGAAGAAAAGTTTAAGCCATGATTACAAATGCCCCGGCAAAACCGGTATTCAGACTGGAAAGTCCGGGCTTTTGCCTCTATACCAGGGCAATATGTCGAACGCTTCTAAAGAGCGCCCGCCGCCGTCGCGCAAGAAGCTTGGCGTGGTTGCACTGCTTTACTTCATTCAAGGCGCGCCGGCGGCGATTTTGTGGGAAGTATTGCCGGTTTATTTTCGCATCAACGGGGTGTCGCTGCGCGCCATCGGCGGACTGCGGTTGCTCGAGCTGCCATACTCATTGAAGGTCTTCTGGTCGCCGCTGGTGCACCGCTTCGGCGACCGGCGTCTCTGGATCACGGCGTGCATGTTCGGCATCGCCGCGGTGCTCTTCGCCTTGCCGTTCGCCGATGTCGCGAGCGTCGGCGTGATCGTGCTCGTCTTGATTCTTGCGCTGACCACGCTGTCGGCGACTCAGGACATCGCCATCGATTCCTATTCCGTCGGCTTGATCAATCGCGACGAAGAAGGCGCGGCCAACGGCGTGCGCGCCTCGGCCTATCGCGTCGCGCTGGTGCTCACCGGCGGCGGGCTGGTGTTTCTCGCCGCGGTGCTGGCTTGGAATGCCTTGTTCATGCTCGCCGGCGGCGTTTTCGCGCTGCTCGGTATCGCCGCGCTCGCGATTCCGCGGCTGAATTTGCCGGAGGAGGCGCGCACGCACTGGTGGCAGGGCTTTGCCGGCTGGGCCGGCACCTGGCAGGTCGTGCCGTTGATCGCCTTCGTGCTCACTTACAAGCTCGGCGAATTCGCCATCGGGCCGATGGTCAAACCTTTCTGGGTCGATTACGGCAAGTCGATCTGGCCGGCGCAGGACGACTTGATGTTTCAGATCGGCCTTTTTCCGACGACCTTCGGCATCATCCTCAGCATCGCCGGCGCGCTCGCCGGCGGCGCGTTCATCTCGCGTTACGGGATTTTTCACGGCGTGTGGTTCCTGGGCTTGCTGCAAGCGGTATCGAACATCAGCTATTCGTTGGTCGAGTGGCTCGATCTCGGCCGCTACGGCCTGTACGGCGCATCGATGTTCGAATCGCTGAGCGGCGGCCTCGGCACGGCGGCGTTTCTCGCGTTTCTCATGAACGTTTGCGACAAAGAGCACGCCACCGTCCAGTATGCGTTTCTCTCGTCGGTCTTTTCTCTCACCGGCCGCTTGATCGGCGGCATCAGCGGATTGGGCGCGGAAAAATACGGCTACGGCGATTACTTCGCGATCACGTTCTTGCTCTCGATGCCGGCTTATTTGCTCTTGCCCTGGGTGAAGCAGTGGATTCACGAGGAAGGAGACGGTGGGGAAGAGAGAAGAGGCCGAGAAGAGGAGACAAGAGAGAGAAGGAGACAAGGAGAAGGGGAGATGAGGAGACCGGGGCGGCGGCTACTTGGCGCTGGGCTTGGTCCTAGCGAGCTGCCGCAGCAGGCGGCGCCAGCTCTTGAGCTCGCGCTCGGGGCGCACCCACTTCGCGGCGCGCGCGCAGCGGCGCTTCAGGGCACGATAGAACTTCGGATCGGTTTCGGCGCGCCGCAGCAAAGCGCAAAGTTTTTTTGTGTCGCCGACTGGAAAATAGCCGGGGAAATCTTTTCCCAACGTTCCGATCAGGCCGGCGATGCGGCTCGCGATCACCGGCACGCCGCTGGCCAACGCTTCGGACAACACGTTGGAGCTGCCTTCCATCTTTGATGTGATGCAAGCCAGTTGGCTCTGCGCCAGCAGCCGGCGGGTGCGCCGGTGCGATAGCTGGCCGAGCGCGCGGTAGCGCGGGTTGCGCGCGGCTTCGGCTTGGATTTTGCGCGCGAGCTTTTCGTCCAAAGCGAGGCCGATATGAATGAGCTCGATGCGTGAATCGGCCGGTAAACGGCGCGCGGCGAGCGGCGCGCGCAGCGGGTCTTTTTCCGCGCGCAGATGCGCGATCAGACATACTCGGAAAGTTTCGTGGCGCGCGGCAGGAGCGGCGCCGACGCCGTCGGCGGACTGATAAATCACTTGAGTTTTTCGATGAAACCGCCTCGGCAACTCTCGCAAAGCCATGCGTTGAAGCACGACCAGGCGGCTCGCAAGCTCAAGCGATTGTTTAGCTTGGGCGCTGCGCCGGATATCGCGGTAAAGGTCGGTTCCGGTGAGCACGACGATCAGCGGCAGGTCGGGATGCAGCTCGTGGAAGCGGCGGATCGACGCAGCGCTGCGGCGGGCGTGGAGCGCGATCAACACGTCGCAGCGCCGCTCATCGTAAGTTTGCGTAACTCGCACCCGATGACCGAGCTTTTTGAGCAGCGCGGACCAGCGCAGCGCGGTGATGCGGTTGCCGTTGTTGATGCGCAACGGCGCGGGGGTGACGAGCTGGATATTCACGTTGTTCGGCTAGCGGGCGCAGGTGCGAAAGCCTGCCCAAACATCGCGCCGGTCCGGCGTGTAGAAGTTTCTCCAGGTGTTGCGAATCAGCAGCGATGAAGTCGCCCAACAGCCGCCGCGTAAAACTTTATGCGTGCCGAACCACGGTTGAGAGTATTCCTTGTAAGGATCCGCGCTAAAGTCCGGATAAGGTTGAAATTCGCTTGCCGTCCATTCCCACACATTCCCGAGCATTTGGCGGCAGCCGAAAGCGCTATCGCCGGCGGCATGAGCGCCAACCTCGACCAGACCGCCGGCGCGCCAATCCAGATTGGCGCAGTCGGGAGTCGCGTTTTGGTCGCCCCAGGGGAAGAGCCGGCGTGAATCGTTGCGGGCGCCGGCGTCGGGATCAGACGAAGCGGCAACCTCCCATTCCGCTTCGGTGGGAAGCCTGCGGCCGGACCAATTACAATATGCCTCTGCTTCATACCAGCTCACGTGAACGATGGGCAGGTTTTCATTGAGCGGAACATACTGGTCATAAACGCGTTGAAGCCAGCGGCCGTTTGCTGCGCGCTTCCAATAAATCGGATGGTCGAGGCTTTCGGTGAATTCCTGTATTACGGGGGCTTCGTTCATCCCGCGCTTGAAGAACTTGGCGAAGGATTTTTCCAACTGCGGCGAGCCGCCGGATTCGAGCCACTGCCAACCCTCGTCGCTCCAGAAGCGGCGCTCGCGGTAGCCGCCTGCTTCGACGAATTCGAGAAACTCGCCGTTGGTTACCGGCGCGCGGGCGATGCGAAAAGGTTTGAGCATGACCTCGTGTGCCCATTTCTCGTTGTCGAAGACGAAGGGGAAAGCCTTGGTCGCGCCGATCAAGTATTTGCCGCCGGGGATCTCGGCATCACCGGAACGGCCACCGCCGTCGACGGCGACCGCCCGCCCGCCTTGGACGACCGGCGCCGGATAGCCGAGCGTCTGGCGCGTGTAGGCCAGCGCTTCGGCATGCATGGCCTCATGAAAAGACGTGAGCCAATAAAAATAAAACTCGTCGGCCGAGAGTCGCTCGGATCGTTCGAGACGACCAATGCACCGCTCGATGACTTCATTCATGTAGCTGAGGGTTTGCTCACGGCTGGGCAACAAGAGCTCCCAGCGCGTATCATGGGCCACGTCGGTTGAATTATAGATTCGGTCGCCGTCTTCGAGCAGCGGCTTTTCCTTGCGCAGGTGGCGCAGGGCCCAGAACTCCTGCGTCCACGCCACATGGCCGATTTCCCAGAGCGGCGGATTGACGATCGCCAGGCGCGGTCCGATCATTTGCCGGTCATCGAGATCTTGCACCAGCGCCAGTGTGCGCGCGCGAAACTCGCGCATGGCTGCGATCAATGGACGCACGCCCATGGTAGCGAAGGGATCGAAGGTTTCACTGGAAATCATCGTCGGCAATCTGAACCCTGCTCTCTGACCGAGCCCTCTTCTCCCAGGCTCGCTAGCTCTTCAAAAACGGCACGCCCAGGCGCATCAGGTCGTCGAAGGCGTCCCAATGGACCATGTGCTTGCAGCCGTTCACGATGTGAAGATTGATCTGCGGTTGCTGTTTTTTGAGCAATTCGGCGCGTTCACCGGCGTGTGCGCGGTCTTCGCGGCCGAAGATCATCAACAGCGGCATCTTCAGTTCAGTGAGCCTATCATATAGCGGCTTGGACGCTTTTGCGCCGCCCGCGGGGGCTTCGTGATTCTGGCGTTCCTGGTGAGCTTTGAAATTACGGCCGATCATGCGGCTGTGGCGCACGGCCACGTCCTCTTCGGAAATCAAGGAATGATTGAACGTGTCCGCCTGCAAGAGTTTTCGGGCATCCTCCAAGGTCGGCTCCTTTTGCGCCATCTCCTTGTCGACGCGCGCCTGTACCGCTTCGTACCTGCCGACTTGCTCTTCGGTCTGCAGCGGCAGCAGCGAGCCGGTGCCGAGGATCATGACGTGCGAATACCGGCCGGGGTCTTCCAATGCGAGCTGAACCGCAAAGCCGCCGGAGCGTGAATGCGCGATCAGCGCGGTCTTGCCCAGGTCCGCGGCATCGATGAACTTCGGGATGGAATTGCGTTGCTGCGGCACGCTTTGCTTCTCGGGTATGTCGGAGAGGCCAAAACCGGGAAGGTCAAAGGCAGCCGCGCGAAATCCGGCCTTGGCAAAAGGACCGAGATTGCGCAGAAACACGTCCGCGGAACTCCCGAGAGACGCACCGTGCAGAAAAAGTACCGATGGTCCTGAGCCTGCTTCGATATACCGAAGCTTCAGTCCGTCGACTTCGACGAATTTGTCTTGATAAGCCATTACGTCCTCCTTGTGTCCTCGTTGGGGTTAAGTTTCGTGCAGCCTTGCTGCGTCAAGCATTGCTCTTTCCGACGGTTCGTCATTCCGCGCGCGTTTGAAGGAAGCTCATCACAAGCGCCTGGACCTCTCCCAAGAGAATTAACGTTAAGACCCGATACAATATTCGGGTTGGCGCCGATTACGTCCTCGCCGTTTTCATCATCATCTAACGCAAATCGAACGGCATCACAACGCGGCGTTCAGGAAACCACCCATTGGCGCAGCTTTTTCAGCCACGGCTCGAGCTCTTTTGCCCAAGCTTGGGTTCGATGGGCCTCGATGTACTCGATTGCGGCGCGCGTTTTCTGCCGCTCACGGGCCGCCGGCGCGCGCTTTTCCCGGGTTTTTTTCGCTTCGCGATCCGCTTCGCAGAAATGTCGAATCGCGCGCCAATGGGGCAAGGTCTCGGCGCCGAAACGCTCGCCGATAATCCTCGTCCAACTCTTTTCGGCACGGTAAGCGCGCGGCGTGCGCGCATAATCGAAACAAGTGGCCAAGGGAATCAGGCTCAAGCACGGCTGCAGCATCGGATTGCTCAGATAGCCGTGAACGTACTTGCACAGATTCGGATCGCGTCCTTGGAGCGGTCCGATGTGGAGCTCGTCGCGCATCGACAAATCGTTCACCGGGTAGTTGTCCCAGAGAAGCAGCGGGCGCTCGAGGATTCCCGCGATGCGCCGCGCGTGCGCGAGCGAAATGCGCTCACAGACCACCGTTGGTCCGGTCCAAAAGCATGGGGCATCGTCGGGGAGGTGGCGCGCCAGCGTCTCCAGAAAGCGCGGCTCGAAGCGGCCGAAGACCCGTTCGAGCAGCGTATCCTCGCTGTAGCGAGAAGGGCAAATCCACCATCGAACATCTCTCCAGCTCGCCGGCTGTGCCGCGATGATGCGCGCGAGCCACAAGGCTTCCGCCGCGGCCAGGCTGTCGTTGAAATGATTGCGGTCCATCGAGTGAATCAAACGCGAGGGGATGTCGTCGAAAAGCACGGCAAAAGTTTTTACGCCGGCATCGTAGAACGATTGCGCTTTTTGCAGCAGGATGCGAATCGGCTTCTCTTCCGAAAACCGCAGTCCTTCGCCTGGATGAAAGCCGTAGACGAATTCGATCCGCCTTTTCTGCGCGCTTTGAATGAGTTGCAGCAGTTTTTTCCATGCCGGCCGCGGGTAGGGACGGCGCCAGAGCCGGCGATGGTACGGATCGTCCTTGGGGGCGTAAAGATACGTGTTCATGCCACGCGCGGCGCCCAGCTCGAAGAGCGCTCGGCGCTGCGCCATCGACCAGGGCGCGCCGAAGAATCCTTCGACCACGCCGCGATATTCGAATGCGCCCGGCGTTCTCATTGAAATTCGAATCTCGCATGCCGCGCTTGTTGGAACAAGCTTGCTTGCCAAGGCCGATGTCATTGCGTAGGATCGAGCGAACATTTTTATGATGCGAGAGACGATCGTCATGATTTCCGTGTTCGGCGTCTGGCTCATGGCGGCGCTGAGCGCCGGCGCGCAAGTCAAAGAGCCGGATGACATGGTGCGCGTTCCCGGCGGAGCATTCTCGATGGGACGCAATGACGGTCCGGCGGACGAGCGGCCGCAGCACACCGTCCGTCTCGCGGAGTTTTTCATCGATCGAACCAAAGTCAGCAACGCCGCTTTTGCGATTTTTCTCAATGTCGTTGGCGCGCGCGGCCCGCGCGGCGAAAAGTACTACGACATCGACGACAACGACGCGCGGGTGCGCCGGCGCGACGGCAAGTGGCAGGCCGATGCCGGTCACGAGCGCCACCCGGTGGTCGAGGCGTCATGGGACGGCGCGCGCGCTTATTGCGCGTGGATCGGCAAGCGCTTGCCGACGGAAGCGGAATGGGAGCAGGCGGCGCGCGGCGCTGACGGGCGGAAGTATCCATGGGGCAATGAGGCGCCCGATAAATCGCGGGCGCACTTCGGCGCCGGTTGGAACGATTTGCGCCCGGTGGGAAGCCTTCCGAAAGGCGCGTCGCCGTACGGCGCGCTCGATATGGCCGGCAACGGTTGGGAATGGGTGAGCAGTCTTTACCGGCCCTATCCCTACGATGCGCACGACGGACGCGAGGATCCGGCGGCGGATCAGCCGCGCGGCACGAGAGGCGGCGGGCATGATTCGCCCGCCGAGGATTTGACCGTGACGCAGCGCGGCCGGCATGTGTCGCGCAACCCGCGCGGCGGGCACCACAACATCAGCTTTCGCTGCGCCCGCTGACTAGCTTTTCGGTTTCATGTCGCTTTATCTTTTACTGCAAGGCGTGCTGATGGGGTTGGTCGTCGCCGTGCCGGTGGGGCCGCTCGGATTGCTCTGCATCAATCGCGCATTGATGATGGGGCCGACCCACGGGCTGTTCTCCGGTCTCGGCGTCGCCACCGCGGATGCGCTCGCCGCCGGCATCGCCGCTCTCGGCATTACCCTGATATCGAGCTTCCTGAGCGCGCACCAAGTGCTTCTGCGCTTGATCGGCGGCGCGTTTCTCTGCTATCTCGGCTACGCGATCTACACTGCCGAGCCGGCTGCGCAGACGGCGATCAAGAACATCAACGGCTTGCTCGGCTGTTATGTGACGACTTTATTTCTGACCTTCTCCAATCCGGTGACGATTCTCTCCTTCGTCGCCATCTACGCCGGCTGGCATGTGCCGAGCCTGGACGGGCACTATGCGGCGGCGGCGACGTTGACCGCCGGCGTATTCACGGGTTCGGCGCTGTGGTGGGTCGGCTTGTTCCTCGGCCTGACGACATTTCGCGAGCGCTTCAACCTGCGTTTTCTTTTCTGGGTCCATCGGGCCTCGGGCGTGATCATCGCCGTGTTCGGCGTCATCGTGCTCTTGAGTCTCTCGCCTTGGGGCCAGGCGTTGGGGTTGAAACTTTGAGCGCGCGGCCCGACTCACTGGTTCACGGCGATCGCGGCAGGGGCATTCCCGCCGGTCTCAATCTCTGTCTGGCCGGTTTCTACGTCGCGCTCAATGTGTATCAATTCATTTTCCTGCCGCTGCAGCTTTTGCCGGTAAGCCTGGCCTGGGGCTGGACCTTGCTTCCGGCGGCGCTCCTGACCAACCCGTACTGGAGCCTGATTCACGAGGCGATTCACGACCTGTTCCATCCCAACCGGAACGTCAATGGATTTTTCGGGCGGTTGTTGTCGATCCTGTTTGGCGCGCCGTTTCGGATTCTCCGCACCAGCCATCTGGTCCACCATAAGCTCAATCGCCTGCCCGTCGAGGGGACGGAATACTACGACCGCGCTACCGGCACCAAGGCGCGCGCCGCGCCGGGATATTATTCTCAGATTTTTTTCGGGCTCTATCTCGCCGAGGCGCTGAGCCCGCTCTATTTTCTTTTGCCCAGGAGCGCGCTGGTGCGGCTGCAGAAGCGGCTGCTGAAGCCGGGCAGCGTGAGCGCCATCCTGATGGAGAATTGGCTCGGCGCCGCGGCGCTGCGCGAGATTCGCTTCGACGGCTGCCTGGCGATTTTGTGGTTGGCGCTTGCGCTAGCGTGCTACGGCGAACATTGGCCGCTGCTGGCGGCGCTCTGGCTCGCGCGGGCGTTTCTGATTTCCTTTCTCGACAACGTCTATCACTACGCCACCCCGGTGGGCGATCTGTTCTACGCGCGCAATCTCTCGCTGCCCGGTGCGTGCGCGAAGCTGCTGCTCCATTTCAACCTGCACGGCGTGCACCACGTCAACCCGGCGATCCCGTGGCGCGATCTGCCGCGCGCCTTCGACGCGCAGGCGGGAAGATACGAGGGCGATTATTTTGCCGCCGCGCTGCGCCAACTGCGCGGCCCGATCGCGCTCCAGGATCTGCCCGAAGGCTCGCCTTCGGTTCGCGTGCGGCCGTTCTAGGCCAGCAGGCAGACTCGGTTCAAATCGTTCAAGCCGTTCAAAACGTTCCGCGGCAGTGAATCATCCGTCAGGATTGCTTTTTTTAAAGAGCAGGACGGAAAACCACCGGTTGGCGTCGGTCAGGTGGCGCACCGGCGCGAGGCCGAAAAAACCGAGTTGCTCCTGCAAGCGCTCGGGGTCGAATTTGCGGCTGATCTCCACGAGAATTTTTTCGTCCCGCTGCCAGTGAAAGGCGCGATGCAGCTCGGCGAAGCGGACTTCGTGGGTCTCGTTGGCGACGGCGTACATTTCGATCTGCTGCCAGTCGCCGTTGTAGCGCGAGTGGTAGCGCATCTTGGCGAGATCGAAATTGCTTCCGAGCAGGCGATTGATGTTGGCAAAGACGTTGAGAATGAATTCGGCGGTGACGCCGCGGCTGTCGTTGTAGGCGGCCTCCAGGATTTCCGCCGGCTTGATCCGGTCGACGCCGAGCAGGAGATAGTCGCGCGGTCCCATGGCCGCCGACAAGGCGCGGAAGAAGCGCGGCAAGTCGCTGTGGTTGAAGTTGCCGATGGTGCTGCCGAGAAATACGAACAAGGTCGGCAGGTCCGGATCGATGGCTGCGATTGCTTCTTCGTAACGCGCATGCATGCCGTGAAATTCGATGCGCGGGAAGGCCGCGCGAACCGCGTCGCGCGAGGCGAGCAGACCGGCGCGGCTCACGTCGATGGGCGTAAAAATGCTCGGACCGCGCTGGCGCTCCTGCTCGGTCAGAAGATGAACGGTCTTCTTGCTGAAGCCCGCGCCCAATTCGGCGACACAGCGCACCGGCGCGGCACCGATGATCTCGGCGGCATGCGCTTCGAGAAGCGCGTCTTCGGTGCGCGTCAGATAGTACTCCGGCAGCGCGCAGATCTGCTCGAAAAGCTCCGAGCCGCGCTGATCGTAGAGGTGGTAGGCTTCGAGCCAGCGCGGCTGGTCCCAGAGCGTGGACAGAATCGACAGGGACGGCACCGAGTCCATCTCCGCGCCGCGGCGCGCCCAGATGCCGGACTGGGGGGCGGTCCAATTGATGCGCTCGCCCGGGGCAAAGATCGATGTCGCGGCCGGTTGTGTCATCGGTAGAGAGACTATAAAAGAAAAGGGCCCGGCTTTCGACCCGCGCCGGAAATATTTCCCATGAGCAACGACGAGATCGCCGTCGAGTTTCGCGACGTGAGCTTCATTGTCCCCGGCGGCAAGAAGCTCCTCGCTCATCTCGATTTGACGGTACGCCGCGGCGAGACTCTGGTCTTGCTCGGGCGCAGCGGCTCGGGCAAGACCACGACGATGAAGTTGATCAACCGCCTGATCGATCCGACGGAAGGCGAAGTTCGGATCGAGGGCCGGGCCAGCGTGGAGTGGGACCCGATCCGGCTGCGCCGGCGCATCGGCTACGTGATCCAGGAAATCGGTCTGTTTCCGCACTTGACAGTGGCGGAGAATATCGGCGTCGTGCCGCGGCTCGAAGGCTGGCCGCCGGAGCGCATCCGCGAGCGCGCGCGGGCGCTGCTCCAGATGGTCGGTCTCGATGCCGACCGCTTCGCCGAACGCATGCCGCGGGAATTGTCCGGCGGCCAGCGCCAGCGCGTCGGCGTGGCGCGCGCGCTCGCGGCGGACCCGCCGTTTATTTTGCTCGACGAGCCCTTCGGCGCCCTCGATCCGATCACGCGCCGCGAGATTCAACGCGAGTTCCAAACCCTCCAGCGCGAGCTGGGCAAGACGATGATCTTCGTCACCCATGACATCGCCGAGGCGTTTCTGCTCGCCAACCGGATCGCGCTGCTCCAGGACGGCGCAATGGTTCTGCTCGGCCCGCCGGAAGATTTGCTGCGCTCGGCGCATCCCGAAGCGCGCGCCTTCGCCGAGGGTTTTCGCGGCGCGCAAAATTCTCCGAGCGGCGCATGACGATCGGCGAATTTCTCGTGCGCCACGGTGGCGAGCTCCTGGGCCTCACTTTCGAACATTTGCTGCTCGTGCTGGTGTCGACGGGTCTGGCGATCCTCATCGGCGTTCCCCTCGGCATCGTGCTCACCCGCCGGCCTGCGCTCAGCAAGCCGGTGCTCGGCTTCGCCAACATCATGCAAACCGTGCCGAGCCTGGCGCTGTTCGGCTTTTTGATCCCGCTCAATATTTATTTGTTCAACGTAAAGATTCTCGGCGGCATCGGCGCGCGCACGGCGATCGTCGCGCTGGTGCTCTACGCGCTGCTGCCGATCATTCGCAATACGTTCATTGGCATCAGCTCGGTCGATCCGGCGATTCGCGACGCCGGACGCGGCATGGGCATGACCGATCGCCAACTGCTGTTTCAGGTGGAGCTGCCGCTCGCGCTCGGCGTGATCATCGCCGGAGTGCGCGTCGCGACGGTAATTTGCGTCGGCACGGCGACCATCGCGGCGGCGATCGACGCCGGGGGGCTGGGCCGCTACATTTTTCGCGGTCTGCGGGCCAACGACAATCTGCTCATCCTCGCCGGCGCACTGCCCGCGGCGCTGATCGCCCTGGGCGCGGACCTCGGTCTGGGCTACGTCGAGCGCACCATGCAATTCGCCGGCGCGCGCAAGAGCCGACCAAAAACTTTTCTGTGGCCGAGCCTTGCCGGCGCCCTGGCGCTGCTCGCCGCGGGTTATTTCTTTATCGGTCACGGCGGCAGCCGGATTGCCGTCGGCTCCAAGGATTTCAGCGAGCAGGTGATCCTCGGAGAGCTGCTCGCCCAGGCGATCGAAGCGGAGACCGGCTTGGCGGTGGAGCGGCGCTTCGACCTCGGCGGAAATTTGGCCCATGAGGCGCTCGTCGCCGGAGAAATCGATCTCTATCCGGAATACACCGGAACCGCGCTGCTGGCGATCTTGAAAAGCCGGCCGCTCAAGGATCCGCAGGAGGTTTACCGCGTGGTGGCGCAAGAGTACGCCAAACGCTTCGATCTCGTCTGGACCGAGCCGTTCGGGTTCAACAACACCTTCGCGATTTTGGTGCGCGGCGACGATGCGCGCCGGCTCAATCTAAAAACCATCAGCGACGCGGCGCGCGTCTCGGCGCAGTGGCGCGCCGGCTTCGGCCAGGATTTCATGTCGCGGGCCGACGGCTATCCGGGCTTTGCGAAGACCTACGGCTTTCACTTTCAGGAAATCCGCGAGATGGACCTTTCGCTCACCTATCGCGCGCTCGCGGAAAAGCAAGTCGATCTGATCGCGGGCAATTCCACCGACGGTTTGATCGCGCGCTACGGTCTGGTGCAGTTGGAAGACGACCGCAAGTATTTCCCGCCCTACGACGCCGTGCCGGTGGCGCGCCGGGCAACGCTGGAAAAATATCCGAAAACGCGGGCGGTGTTGCAACGGCTCGGCGGCATCCTCACGGTCGAGGAGATGCGCAAGCTCAACTACGCCGTCGACGGCGAGAAGCGCCAGCCCAAGGACGTGGCCCAGCAGTTCTTGCTGGAGAAGCGCATCCTCGACGGCTCCGGCGCGGCGCGCTGATTTTGCTTAGCGCTTTCGCCCGGCAGGGCGTCGTGCTAAGCGATGGGTTGGCTGCACAGATTGCCGATCACTCGCACAGGATCTTTTTTCTTGTTTCACCAACTCACCGGACTCTTTTACGGCTGGCGCATGATAGCGGCGGCGGGCGCGCTGCGCGTGCTCGGCGCGGGACTTCATAGCTTCGGCTTCACGGTGTTTTTCCTGCCGCTCAGCCAGGACCTGAACCTCAATCGAACCTCGACGTCTTTGGCTTTTTCCCTCGCGCGCGCGGAGGGCGCCATCGAGGGTCCGATCGTCGGGCATCTGCTCGATCGCTACGGCCCGAAACCGGTGATGATCGCCGCGGTGTTGCTGATGGGCGTGGGTTATTTGCTGCTCTCGCAGGTGAATAGCTACGCGGCCTTTCTGTTTGTCTACTTGGGCGTGATCTCGTTGGCGCACGCAGGCGGATTCATGCACGCGCCAATGGTGCTGATCAACACCTGGTTCATCCGCCATCGCGCGCGCGCCATTACCATTAGCAGCGCGGCGTTCGGGATGGGCGGCGTCTTGGTCGCGCCGATTCTCAGCGTGATCGTGCAGACGTGGGGATGGCGCTGGGGTGCGGCGATCGCCGGCATGCTTTTTCTGCTGCTCGGTATCCCGCTGGCGCTGACCATTCGGCGCTCGCCTGAGAGTATGGGGTTGGTGCCCGATGGCGACGTCGTACCGGATGTCGAGACCGGCACGGAATCGCCTGCTCCCGCGAATCGTCCCGAAGTCGACGTCACGGTCGCGGAAGCGCTGCGCTCGTTTGCGTTCTGGGGATCGGTGGTCGCTGCCGGTATTCGCAACGGCTGCTATCACGCGATCTCGGTGCATTTCATCCCGCTGATGGTCTGGAAGGGGTTGAGCCAGGCGGAGGCGGCATTTTTATTGGGCGCTTACGCATTTCTCGGCATGGCGACCACCTTGCTCATCGGCTGGTCTGCCGACCGCATGAACAAACCGCGGCTTACCGCATGGATTCTTTTTATAGCGGCGGCCGCGATGCTCCTACCGATCTTCGGCAATTCATTTCTCGCGCTGGCGCTGTTCACGATTTTTTTTGCCGCGGTGGAAACCACTTTTCCGCTCGGCTGGGCGATCGTCGGCGACTTGTTCGGGCGCAAGCACTACGCCAAAATCCGCGGCTACATGACTCTGTTTTACACGTGGGGCGGAGTCATCGGGCCGGTGCTTGCCGGCGCGATCTTCGACCGCTGGGCAACCTACGAGCCGCTGTTATGGTCGCTCATCGGTGTATTCATTCTCGCGGGGGGTTTCTTCGCGGGCTTGAGCCGTACCTGGAAAAGAGCGACGGGCCGGATTTGAGGAGTTTACCGCGGAGGCGCGGAGAACGCAGAGGGGAGAATTATCGTTACGACATGCTCCGCTCTCTGTGATCTCCGCGTCTCTGCGGTCAACGTCGGATTTGTGTAGCGAAGAAAGGAAAAACGATGGGCAAGCTGCTCATGATGTTGATGATGGTCCTCGCGTTCGCGGCAGATTCCGCCGACGCGCAGAAATTGGATCGGGCGGTCCTCGCCTTCGGGTCGACCGGACCCAACCTCACACCGTTCTGGGTGGGACGCGATGCCGGTCTCTATCGGCGTTACGGTGTCGACGTCGATGTGGTGTTTTTTCGCGGCAGCACGATCGCGATCAATGCGCTGGCAACAAGAGACGCGCACTTCGGCGCGTTTGGCGCGAGTTCTTCGGTGCTGGCGAGACTCGGCGGCATGGATACGACCTTGATTGCCACCGCCACACCGGGCTTGCTGTTCTATTTGGTGACACGAAAGGAAATCAAAAACGCCGCCGATCTGAAGGGTAAGCGGATCGGCGCGAGCCGTCCGGGAACCGATTCGGATCTTGCCGCGCGAGTCGCCGTGCAGAAACTGGGCTTGGCGGAAAAAGACGTCAGCATTCTCAGTATGGGAACCGATCAGGAACGGCTCTCGGCGATGACACAGGGCATCGCCGACGCGACGGTGGTCACCATCGGCGGCTACGTGGCGGCCCAGAAACTCGGCTTTCACTCCATCCTGGATCTTTCGCAATTGAATATTCCCTACGAGGCGGCATCGCTGATTACCACTCGGTCGCTGATCAAGGAGAATCCCGAAATGGTCGGCAAATTCGCCAGAGGCTTCGTCGCGGCGATTCAATATGCGCAGGCGAACCGCGAATTTACCCTGAAAGTGCTGAGCAAATACATGCGGACTTCCGACCAGGAAGTACTGAACGCGAGCTACGACTACTACGTCGGCCGAATCATCCCGCGGACGCCCTACGTCAGCGAAAACGGCTTGCAGGCGGTCATCGACTTCATCCGCCAGCGAAACCCGCAGACGCCGCCCGCCAAAGCCCAGGACTTCATGGATAACCGCTTCATCAAGGAGCTCGACGAGAGCGGTTTCATCAAGAGCTTGTACACGAAATAGCTCGGCTATGGCTGGCTGTTGCGAATGAGCTGCGCGTAGAAGCGCACGCAGCGCTCGTAGTCGTCAAAGGAAATGCGCTCGTCGACGCCGTGATAGCGTTTCGCGTCCTCGGGTCCGAGAGCAATCGGCAGAAAGCGGAAGATGTTCGGAGTCAAGGCGGCATAATGGCGCGAATCGGTCGCGGCGACCAGAAGCCCGGGAGCCACCAGGGCAGCCGGTACGATCTGCCGGATGGTTTTCTGCACGAGTTCGAAAGCGGCGCTGCCGACATCCGACACAGCCGACGCTTCCATCTGCACGGGAAGCGCGGTCACGGCGATGCGCGGATCGTCGATTGTCCGGCGCACATGCGCGACGGCGCCGGCGATCGAATCGCCGGGCAGGAGCCGCAAATTGACGACGGCCGAGGCTTCGGCGGGCAAGACGGTCTCCGCCAGGCCGGCATGAAACAGGATCGGCGCCGAGGTGGTGCGAATCGCGGCGTTGGTGAGCGGCGATTGCGCCAATCGGTTTCGCACTAGGGGATCGAATAGCCAGAGATTGGCGAGCGCCAGTTTGTTGCTCCAAGACATTTCGGGCCCGAGAAATTCGAGCATTTGCCGCGTCGCGCCGCTCAGGCGCGAGGGAAACGGCGCGCCGTCGAGGCGTTGCAGCGCGCGGCTCAAGATGCCGATCGACGTTCTCCGCAGGCGGGATCGAGCTGTGCCCACCGGCCGCTTGCGCCGCTAGACGAAGACTCAGGTAGCCTTTTTCGGCGATGCCGATGAGCGCGACCGGAGAATCTGTCCCAGGCACGATTTCATTTAGAATATTCAGTCCCTCGTCGACCACGATCTCGAGGGAAACGCCGCGCGAGCGCAGCAGCTCGGCGATTTTCGCGGCGCCGCGATGGCCGCCTGTCTCTTCGTCATGGCCGAAAGCGAGATAGACTGTGCGCTTCGGCCGGAATCCCTCGCTGAGTAAATGCTCGACGGACTCGAGGATGGCCAGCATGCTCGCCTTGTCGTCCATCGCACCGCGCCCCCAGACGTGGCCGCCCGCGAGCGCACCGGAAAACGGCGGATAGCGCCAGCTTTGGTCGTCGGCGGGAACCACGTCCATGTGCGCCAGCAGCAGCATCGGCTTGAGCGCACCGTCTGCGCCTTTCCAGGTGTAGAGCAGGCTGTGGCCGCCGACGATTTCTCTAGGGAGTTGTTTGCCGACATGCGGGAAGGCTTGATGGAGAAAGTCATGAAGCCGCGTGAACTCGTCGAAGGAGGTCTGCGCCGGATCGTGGTTCGAAACCGTGCGAAACTGGATCGCGCGCGAGAGCCGCTCGAGGGCCGCGGCGCGATCGAAGCTCATCTGGACGGCGGGCGGCGGCGCGATTTGCCGTGAGCGGAACGCGATGGCACGGGCAGCCAAGATAACGAGAAGAATGACGAGCAATCCAAGTAGGGCAAAACCGATTCGTTTCATGGCGTTGAACTGCAAGATTCGAGAGGTAGCAAGAGGGCGCGCCGCCCGCAAGGCGAAATGCCGCGACGATACGCGAATTTGACAATAGGAAGGGCCTCCGCTAATTCTTTTAGAATTCAACGCAAACGCAACGCAGGAGGAACGATGAGCGATTTTTACAGCGATTGGCTGGAGCAGTCCAAAGCCAACGAGAAGGCGGTGGGCGAGTCGCCGCGGTTTACCCGATCCAAGGATTTGAAGTGGGTGCGCACCCCCCAGGATTTCAAAGCCGCGCTGATGATCGCCCCCGAGTTGGGGTTTACCACCGGTGGGAGTTGCATGATGCGGGCAGAGATCCCGGCCAACTGGCACACCGGCAAGCATTTCCACGGCGAAGAGGCGATCTACGTCGAGAGCGGCGACGGGTTTATGATCCTCGACGACAAGCGCTACGATTTTCATCCCGGCACAGTGATTCACATCCCGTATCGCTCCCCGCATCAATTGTTCAATACCGGCAACACGCCCGTGGGCTATATCTCCGGTCTGGCCTGGCATCTCGAAGCCGCCGTCTACATGGGCAAGCTGGAGCAGCTGGAGGTATGCGGCGAGAACGATCCCAAGAAGATGGCGGTCTTTCCCAAGGAAGAGTCCCAGTACTGGCCCGAGGACGGCCGGCGCATCACCATGCACCAGAGCCAGCACGTGAAGTCCGACGAGTCCAAGCACGGGGCGACGTATTTTCTGATGGGACGAAGCGGCAAGGACAATGGATTCAAGGCCACCGGCGTAGCGATCAGCTCAATCTTCGTCGATCTACCCCACACCAAGAGCCACAGCCACGCCCATCCGGAAGCCTATCTCTACGCGCTCGAAGGCGACGGCTACTCGGAGATCGGCGGCAAGCGTTACGACTGGAATCAGGGGGATGCCATTCACGTACCGCCGGGGATGCTGCATCACCAGCACTTCAATCCGTTTGATCGCGACATGAAGGAGCTGCGTTTCGAGTTTGGGGTGCGCTACTGGTTCGTCGATCAGTGGAAGGGCTACACCACCATCGATAAACACTTGAAGGCGACGACGCACATGATCGATTAGCGATTCCTTTTTCTTTCCATGCAAAAGCGAGCCGGACGGAAGGTCGGCTCGCTTTTCGCATTTTTGGAGCTTTTCCGCTTAACGATAGAAAAACCGGGAATAAGCTAAGTAACCGCAGGGTTTCGTCATACCCGCGAAAGCGGGTATCCAGGCCAATTGGGGCGAAGAACAAACCTGGATTCCCGCGTACGCGGGAATGACCACTCGCGGGAAAACGTACCGAGGAAAATCCCCGCATTTTTCATTCTCCGTGAGCGAGCGCAGCTCATGAATCACTTCGTGGTCCATCTTCTTCTTGGTCGCGCTCGATATTTCGCGGTGTCTTCTGAATTCGGCACCAATCTTCTTGCAAGGCGAAACGATATTTTTTATAGAAACAGGTGATGCCAGAGTCGCGCAACATACGAAACGGCGATTCGAAGATGATGCTCGGCTTCATCGTGCGCCGGTGCGCGGCTGACATCGGTCACACGCCGACGCCGGACGAATTCGCCAAGTGGGCCAACGGCTATCATCAGCACGGCAAGCGCCTCTGTCTGTTCGGCAGGGAGATTTCGGCGTCGCACGCGAAAGTCATGTTCAGCCAGCCGGGCCGGCTGGTTTCGGTCAGCGCCGAAGGCATGGCGCGGATCGCGCGCGGAAACGGCCGATAACATTCCTCGTCCTCGATCTCATTCAGGTCACGACGACTCCGCCTTCCCGTCGTTGCCCCACATAATCGATCTTGTTATGCTCATTCACACTCTCATTATCCTGACTTCGGTTGGATTCATCTCGTGGAGGTTTTCGCGTGAACGCGTGGCTGCGTATCGGTTTCTCGTTATCGGTGCTGCTGGTTCTTCTCAAGTTGGATGCGGCGGCGCAGGGCAAGCCTGAAAAGGTGCGCATCGGCTATGCGGCGCGCGCCGTGGCCCATTCGGTTCCGTTCGTCGCCAAGGAAGCGGGATTTTTTGCCGAGGAGGGGATCGACGCGGAAATCGTGCGCACGGCGGGCTCGATTGCGCCGATGGCGTTGGTCGCGAACGAAGTCGATCTGGCGATCATGTCGGCGTATCTGATGCTGCCGGTGGCGGCGCAGAACAAAGACGTGGCGATGCTCGGCGGATTTTCGCGCTATGCGTCGATGGTCTTCGTCGCGCGGCCGGACGTGAAAGGCGCGCAGGACTTGAAGGGAAAAGTCGTCGGCATTCAGCGCCCCGGCGACGCCTACGAGAAGAGCGCGCGTTTCGCGCTGCGCCATTTGGGCCTGGACGCGGACAAGGACGTGCAGATGCTCGCGCTCGGCACCAACGACGTCATGTGGAGCGCGCTTCAGACCGGCAGGGTATCGGCGACGATCCTGTCGCCGCCGGGGACGTTGTTCGCGCGCAAGGCGGGCATGAATTTCATGGTCGATCTCACCGATCTCAAACTGGAATATCAGGGCTCGACGATCGCGACCCGGCGCTCGTTCGTGCAGAAGAATCCGCAACTGGCGACCCGGGCGCTGCGGGCGATCGTCCGGGGGGTTCATCTGTTCAAGTCGCGCAAGGAAGACACCATGCGCATCCTGGGGAAATTTCTCGGCACCAAGGACCGCGCCGCGCTGGAGGAGTCGTGGGAATATGCCGCGAAGATGCCGGCCAAGCCCTACGCGGTCGAAAGCGCCGTGCAAGCGGTGCTGGACCACTTGGCCGAAGGCCAGCCGCGCTTTGCCCAATACAAGCCGGCGGAATTCATCGACGGCCGGCTGCTGACGGAGATCGACAAGAGCGGCTACATCGACAAGCTCTACGGCGGGCAGGCGAAGTGACGTCCTGCGGGTGAAAACCGGCATCCAGGTTTGCGTCAGTGCAAAAACGCCTGGATTCCGGCTTCGCCGGAATGACGGAACCAGAATCGACTTTCAATGAACGAATTAAAAACCATCGGCTTGAAGCCGAGATCGTTCGTTTCGTAGATTTCTTCACATGGCGCTTCTTCGCGACCAAGATCAAAGCCAGTTTCGTCTAGTTGCGGAGTTCCAGCCGCAAGGCGATCAGCCTCAGGCGATCGACAAACTGGTCGAAGGCATCGAAGCCAACCGCCGCGATCAAGTGCTTCTCGGCGTCACCGGCTCGGGGAAAACCTTCACCATGGCCAACGTGGTCGCGCGGGTGAACAAGCCGACCCTGGTCATCGCGCCCAACAAGACTCTGGCCGCCCAGCTTTACAACGAATTCCGCGAGCTGTTTCCGGACAACGCGGTGCGCTACTTCGTCAGCTACTACGATTACTACCAGCCCGAAGCGTACGTTCCTTCGACGGACACCTTCATCGAGAAAGACGCTTCGATCAACGACGAGATCGACAAGCTGCGCCACTCCGCGACCAAGGCGCTGCTCGAGCGCCGCGACACGTTGATCGTCGCCAGCGTGTCGTGCATCTACGGCCTCGGCTCGCCCGAGGCTTATTTCGAGCTGATGGTTTATCTGGAAGAGGGCATGACGCTCAACCGCGATGAGATGCTGCGCAAGCTCGTCGATATTCAATACGAGCGCGGCGACTACGATTTTCACCGCGGCACGTTCCGCGTGCGCGGCGACATCGTCGAGATCTTTCCGGCCTACGAAGACCGCTCGGCGCTGCGCATCGAGTTCTTCGACGACACGATCGAGGCGATCCGCGAGATCGACGCGGTGCGCGGCAAGGTGCTGCGGCGCACCGACATGGCGACCATCTATCCGGCGAGCCATTACGTGACCAGCCAGGAGCGCATGAAGCAGGCGGTGCGCGGCATCCGCGACGAGCTGAGGGAGCGGCTCAACGAGCTGCGCGACCAGCGCAAGCTGCTCGAAGCGCAGCGGCTGGAGCAGCGCACTCTCTACGATCTCGAGCTGCTGGCGGAAATGGGTTTTTGTCCGGGCATCGAAAACTACTCGCGCCATTTGACCGGGCGCAAGCCGGGAGAGCCGCCGCCGACCTTGCTCAGTTATTTTCCCGGCGATTTTCTGCTGGTCATCGACGAGAGCCACGTCACCGTGCCGCAGATCGGCGGCATGTATCGCGGCGACCGCTCGCGCAAAGAGACCTTGGTCGAGTTCGGCTTTCGCCTGCCGTCGGCGCTCGACAACCGGCCGCTCAATTTCGAAGAGTTCGAGGGCATGGTCAATCAGGCGATCTACGTCTCGGCGACGCCCGCCGCCTACGAGCTCGGCAAAAGCCGGGGCGCGGTGGTCGAGCAGGTCATTCGGCCCACCGGACTCATGGACCCGGCGATCATCGTTCGGCCGGCGCGGAGCCAGGTCGACGATCTGCTCGAAGAGATCCGCAAACGGGTCGAGCGCAAGGAACGGGTGCTGGTGACGACGTTGACCAAGCGCATGGCGGAAGATCTGACCGAGTATTATCAGGACCTGAACGTCAAGGTGCGCTATCTCCATTCCGACATCGAGACCATCGAGCGGGTCGAAATCATTCGCCAGCTGCGCATGGGCCAGTTCGACGTGCTCGTCGGCATCAACTTGCTGCGCGAAGGCTTGGACTTGCCGGAGGTGTCGCTGGTGGCGATCCTCGACGCCGACAAGGAAGGGTTTCTGCGCTCCGATCGCTCGCTGATTCAGACCATCGGCAGGGCGGCGCGCAACGTTTTCGGCACGGTGATCCTGTATGCCGATTCGAGGACCGAGTCGATGAACCGGGCCATCGAGGAGACCGAGCGGCGGCGCAGCCTGCAGGCGGCTTTCAACAAAGAGAACGGCATCACGCCGCAGTCGATCGTCAAGGCGCTCGGCTCGCCGTTGATCAAGATCTACGACGCCGACTACGTCGATATCCCGTTGGCGGCGGAAAGCTCGGCCAAGTACGGCAAGGCCGACCTGCCGCGGATGATCCGCAAGCTGCAAAAAGAAATGAAAGAGGCGGCGCAGCGCTTGGAATTTGAAAACGCCGCCCAATTGCGCGATCGTATAAAAGAGCTGCAGGAACAAGAATTGGCCCTGCGCGGGTCGGACTTGGAGCTCACTGCCGCCGACACCTGACCCGCCGTGTCGCCCGCCGGCTGCGCTCGCTCGCCGTAGCCGACACTCCGCTGTTTGTGTAAACTCCGCAGCCGCGAGCCTGATTCCGTGAATCCGACTTCCGAAAAACTCGCCAATCTACCCTCGCGTCCGGGGTGTTACCTCATGCGCGACAAGGGCGGCAAGGTGGTGTACGTCGGCAAGGCCAAGGACGTGCGCGCCCGGGTGCGCTCCTATTTCAACAATTCCGACGAGCGCTCGCAGATCCAGTTTTTGCTGCGGCGGGTGGAAGACATCGAGACCCTGGTCACGAGCAGCGACAAGGAAGCGCTGATCCTCGAAAACAATCTGATCAAACAGTACAAGCCGCGCTACAACATCCGGCTCAAGGACGACAAGAGCTATCTCAGCATCAAAGTGACGACTCAGCATCCCTGGCCGCGGATCTTCGCCACCCGAAAGATCGTCAAGGACGGCAACCGCTACTTCGGACCGTTTTCCTCCGCCGTGGCGGCGCGCGAGACCATCGACATCATCGAGAAGCACTTTTTGCTGCGCAACTGCACCGATCACAATTTTCGCAACCGCAGCCGGCCCTGCTTGCAATATCAAATCAAGCGCTGCATGGCGCCGTGCGTGCTGGCGGTGCCGGAGGAAGTCTATCGCGAGCAGGTGCGCCAGGCGATGTTGTTCATCGACGGCAAGCAGCAGCAGTTGATCGACGAGCTGCGCCAGCGCATGCAGGCCAAATCCGACGCGCTGGAGTTCGAGGCGGCGGCGCGCATCCGCGACCAGGTCCAGGCGGTGGAAAAGACGCTCGAAAAACAGCGCATGGTGGCGCACTGGGGCGCCGATCAGGATATCTTCGGTCTTTATCGTGAGGGCGGCTTTATCGAAGTCCAGGTGTTGCTCGTGCGCCAGGGAAAGCTGACCGAGAATCTTTCCTATTCCCTCGAGGACCTCGAATTTCCCGACGAGGAGATCGTCGGCTCCTTGCTGACCCAGTTTTATCAAGGGCAGCGCTTCGTACCGGATGAGATTCTTCTGCCGGTTACTTTGGAAGACCGCGCCGCGCGCGAGGAATATCTGGGCGAGCGCAAAGGCAAGCGGGTCGAGATCATCAATCCGCAGCGCGGCGACAAGCGCCATCTAGTGCAGATGGCCGAGGACAACGCCAAGCAGAGCTTTTCCGAGCGCCACGATCAGGAGAAAGCGCGGGAAAAAATGCTCCGTGAGCTGCAGGAGCATCTGCGGCTCAAGCGCTATCCGCAGCGCATCGAGTGCTTCGACATCTCGATGATCCACGGCTCCCACGCGGTCGGTTCGATGGTCACGTTCATCGACGGCGAGCCGGACAAGAACCTCTACCGCCATTTTCGCATCCGCACGATCGATCCAGCGTCGGGCGGCGATGATTTCGGCATGATGCTCGAGGTTTTGAAGCGCCGGTTCAGCCGCGGCAAGGAGGAAGCCGACCTGCCCGATCTGATCGTTGTCGACGGCGGACGCGGACAACTGGCGATGGCGTTGACTGCCATGGCCGAGCTGGGCGTTGAAGGCGTCGATGCCGTGGGCTTGGCCAAGATGCGCGTGCAGGCGGCGCCGCGCAGCGCCGAGATCGAGAGATCCGAGGAACGAGTGTTTTTGCCGGGGCAGAGCAATCCGGTGATCTTGAAGCGCAACTCCAACGCGCTCTTTCTCTTGCAGCGGGTGCGCGACGAGGCGCACCGCTTCGCCATTACCCATCATCGCCGGCTTCGGTCCAGGCAGACGCTTTACTCCGCGCTGGACCGCATTCCCGGCGTCGGCGGCGCGCGCAAGCGCGCTTTGCTGCGCGCGTTCGGCAGCGTCAAACGTATCGAAGAGGCGTCCCTCGAAGAGCTGCTGAAGGTGCCCTCGATGAACGAGCGGGTCGCGCAGCAAATCCTGCACAATTTGCGGGACGCGACGGATTGAGAGACGGCCGTGACCGATGGACGATCAGCGGAGCAAGCAACTGGAAAAAGCATCCATCCTTCGGCCTGGCTGATCGCGCCGACGAGCGCGCTGCTCGTCGGCCAGGCGGTTGCAACCGCGCCGGGGAATTTTGCGCCCGAGGCCGGCGCGGTATTCTTGTCGCCGCTGTTGCTGATTTTTCCAGCGCGCCGGCGGCGCTGGGCGATTTTGCTGGCGCTGTGTTTGGCGGCATTGCTGCTGGGCTATGTGCGCCACCGCCAACTCTTGTCGCCGCATTTTCCCGCCAATCACCTCCGTTCGGTCATGGCCCGTGGCGACGAGCGCTTGTATCTGGAGGGCACGCTGCGCCACGAGCCGGAGAAGCTCGTCGGTCGCAGCCGCTGGCACGTCGCCGCCGAACGGGTCTGGCAGCCGGTCGGCGCAGAGGAGGTCACCGGCGATATTCTCATCACCTTGCGCGCGGCGCGGCGTGACTGGCGCTACGGCGACCGAGTGCGGCTTTGGGTCCGGCCCAACGTGCCGCAAGACAGCGGTAATCCCGGCGGCTTCGATTACGCGACATATTTAAAACGCCGCGAGATCTACGCCGTCGGGTTTCTCGACAACGATCAAGAAGTGGAATTGCTCGCGCGAAGTCCCGGTCCGATCCGGGCCCTGGTCGAAGATCTGCGGCGCCAGATTCGCCGTTTCATCGACCGTCACTTTTCCTACGAGAGCGGCGCACTGCTGGCGGCACTGGTGGTCGGCGACATGGGCGGCATCACCAAAGCGACGCGCGCGGCGTTTACGGCCGCGGGCGTCAATCACGTCCTGTCGATCTCCGGCCTCCACGTCGCCATGCTCGGCCTGGTGGTGTTCGGCTTTGTTCGCTACGGCGCGCAGTACAGCACCTTTCTCATGCTGCGAATGAATCTTCTGAAGACCGCCGCGCTGTTTTCCTTCATCGCCGTGCTTTTTTATACCGCGCTTGCCGGGGCGATGGTGCCGACCGTTCGCTCCGCGATCATGATCGGCGTGTATCAACTGGCGGTGCTGCTCGATCGCGAAGAGGAAGTCTTCGCGAGTTTGACCTTGGCGGCGTTGCTGATCGCCATCGTCTGGCCCGGCGTCGTCGCGGATATTTCCTTCCAGCTATCGTTTCTCGCGGTGTTGTTCATCGTCTGGGGCATGCGCAGGTTTCATCTCTGGCTTGCCACCGAAGCGCGCGATCAGTTGCCGCAGGAACGGAGCTGGGCGCGCGCCCGGATGCGGCAGGCGGGCGTTCATCTCGCGGTGCCGCTGCTTGCTACCCTGGGCACCGGCCCGCTGATCGCGCATTACTTCGGCCACATCTCGCTCGCCGGATTCATCGCCAATCCGTTGATTGTTCCGCTGGTCGGTTTTCTCGTCGTGCCGCTCGGTCTCGTCATCGGTTTTTGCGCGCTGCTCGCGCCCGAGGCCGGCGCTCTGATCGCCGTTCTCGCCGAGCAATTGATTTCGACAACCTCCTGGCTGGTGCGGCAATTCGCGAGCTTGCCGCTGGCGAATCTCAGCGTGCCGTCGCCCAACGCGCTGGAAATCGCCGTGCTCTACGGTTTGCTGGTCAGCGTGTTTGTTCTTACCAAACCGCTGCACCGCACGGCTGCCGTCGTTGTTGCCGTCGGCATGCTCGGCGCCATCGGTTCTTACTGGTGGAGCGAGCGCCACCAGCGTAGAGAGTTGCGCGTCACGCATCTCAACGTCGGTCAGGGCGACGCGGCGGTGGTGGAGTTGCCCGGTTCGAAAGTGATGCTGATCGATGCGGGGGGCGCGGCGGCGGGCGATTTCGATACCGGTGAGTCGATTGTCGCGCCCTATCTACGCTCGCGCAAGATTCTGAAAGTGGACTATCTCGTCGTCACCCATCCACGCATCGATCATTACGGCGGCATGCGCGCGATTGCCGAGGAGTTTTCGCCGCGAGAATTCTGGTCCGGCGGCGCGCGTGGGCAGACCGGCCGCTTTGACGAGCTTGAAGATGCATTGCAAAAAGCCCGCGTGCAGCGCGTCGCGCTCAGCGACCGCGAACCCTGCCGGAAAATCGATGACGTGAGGCTATGCGCTTTGTATCCCGCGGCGGGGAAGGCCGAGGAGGGCTCCGTCGTGCTGCGCCTGGAATACGGCAAGCTGCGCTATCTGTTCGCGAGCGATATCGACAAGCGCGACGAAGCGCTGCTGCTGCAGCACGCCGACGAAGTTCGCAGCGCGGTCTTGAAAGTGCCGCGCCACGGCGCGCCGACGGCGAGCTCGGCGGAGTTCATCGCCGCCGCGCGGCCGAAACTCGCGATCGTTTCAACCGGCGGCCGCAGCCGCAATGAAACCGCGCGGGAAGACATACTCTTGCGTTATAGGCAGATCGGGGCCGAAGTCCTGCGCACGTCCGACGACGGCGCCATCATCGTCGAAAGCGACGGCGCCGTTGTGCGCTATGCCGGCCATAAGAGCGGCAAGAAAGGCGAAGTCGATTTGAGGGCGGATAATACAGCCACAGAGATCACAAAAATCACGCACTAGAGGCGGTTTTGAAACCGCCCCTACAACCGGTCAATTCCTCATCATCCCAACGCTTTTAGTTCTTCGATGTAGTCTTTAAAGCCCGCTTCGATGTCGTATTCCGGGCTCCAGCCCAGCACTTGCTTGGCTTTTTCGATCACCATCGGCTGTTTCGCCGAGCGGGGGCGTTGGCCGGGGACGATTTCGACCTGAAGCTTGGGCAGGAGCTTCTCCGCCAAGGCGACGAGGTCGTCGAACTTGATGACGACGCCGGTGCCGATGTTCAATGTGACCGGCTCCTTCAACGGCGTCGTCGCCGCTTTGTCGAGCGCGCGGCCGAGGTCTTTGTAATAGACGTACTCGAAATCGCGGGCGACTTCCTGGGCGATCTTCACGACGCCGCCTTTGATACCGGTCTGAAGCATGTTCTGCACCATCTCGCCGCCGCCGGAGCCGCCGGCGAAATGGCCGACGCCGTAGACATTCGCCAATCTCAGCACGATCAGCTCGAAGCCGTACATGCGCTGGTAGGCTTCGACCATGAGCTCCTTGGCGACTTTGGAGTTGCCGTACGGCTCGCCCGGTCCGCGGCGAAAATCTTCGTCGATCGGGCTGGGCTCGCCCTTGCGGCGGTCGTAGATGCCGAAGGTGCTGATCTGGACCAAACGCTTCACGCCGGTCAGGCGCACCGCCTCGGCCACGTTGATCGTGCCCATGACGTTGATCTGCAAGCCCGTGTAGACCGGATTGGCGACTTTGCCGCCGATCAGTCCGGCGGTGTGGATCACCGTGTCGCATTTATGCTTCTGGATGGTTTCGATCAACGACGGTAAGTCCCGGATGTCTCGCTGCACCACCGTAACGTTAGCGCCGCCCAGCTTATGCGCCAAAAAGTCCTTGCGCGGCGCGAAATCATAAAACACGACGTTCTCACCCCGTTTGACCGCATGCTGCGCGTAGGAAGTGCCGACGAGTCCCAAGCCAGTGATAAGTGTCGCTGCCATGACCGCTCCTTTCGTCCGTCAGATGAAATCAGCTTTCCCCTTACTCCTTGAAACTCCAAATGTCCAGGTGGGAATCGAATGCAACCGCCTGCCATGCCTCACCGATTTGCAACGGAGCGTGACCTCAGGTTATAGCCCATCATGAAGGTTCGATTATGAAAAACGTCTCGTGTTTTCTACTTGGCCTATTCGTCTTGATCATCCCGGCGTCCGGCAAGAGTCAAAGCCAGGCGCCCCTCGTGGTGAATTACGCCGCGATCAATGCCAACATGCTCAATCTTTGGGTCGGCAAGGAAGGTGGGCATTTTACCGAAGAAGGATTGGACGTGCGCATTCTCCACGTGCGCGGCGGATCTCTTGGCGTGCAACTGTTGGTGTCCGGTCAGACGCCGATCGGTTTGGTCGGTGCCACGGCGATCGCGAATGCTTACCTGCAGGGAAGCAAAGATTTGGTGATGATCGGCGGCGTCACGAATGTCATGGCTTACGTGTTGGCGGCGAAGCCCGAGATTCAAACCGCAAACCAAATTAAGGGCAAAACCTTGGCGGTGAGCCGGTTCGGATCCACGGCTGACTTTGTCGCCGAGTACGCGTTACGCCAGTTGGGACTGCAAAAAACCGACGTGACGATGGTTCAGATCGGCACCGAAGGCGATCGCTTGGCGGCGATGCAGCGCGGCGATATCCAGCTCTCGGTGTTTACGCCAACCTTTCTTCCCGCGCTCAAAAAAACCGGCATGAGGGTCTTGCTCGATCTTGAAGAGCGGAAAATTCCCTATCTGCTCGCCGGATACGCGACGAGCCGAGCGTTTCTTGGCCGCGAGCGGCAGAACACGGTCAAATTCATGCGCGGCATTATCAAAAGCATCAAGCGCATCAAAACCGACCGGCCGTTTGCCGAAAAAGTTTTGGCTCAGTATGTAAAAAGCGACGACAAGGAACTATTGCGGCTTGCTCTGGACCAGCAAATACGGATTCTGCCGGATTTGCCGTACGCTCCCGAGGAAGGGATGAAAACGATCCTGGAAGATTTGGGACGGACCTTGCCGGACGCCCGGCGGTTGCAGCCGGCGGCGCTGATCGATGCGACGGTCGTACGCGACGCGGCGAAATGAGTCTTGCGAAGGAGAAATACATGAAAGGTGTAGTGGACGCGGATACCCACATTGCCGAACCGGAGGCGATGTGGAAGTTGATCGACGAAAAAATGGCGCCGCGCCGGCCGGTGCTGGTGGGCTTGCCGGAGGATACCTGGTTCGGGGACCGGAATGCGCTGTGGCTGATCGATGGCAACATTTTTCCCAAGCCGGCGGGGAAGGGGAGTTACCGGCTGGTTACGCCATCGGCGCAGAAGGCGGAGAAAGTGCGCGGCGACATCGCGATCTCCAGCCGGGAGATTTCCGACGTGGCCGCGCGGCTAAAAGACATGGACCGCCTCGGCGTCGACGTTCAAGTGATTTATCCGACGCTGTTTCTGGTCTACCTAACCGACGACGCGGAATTGGAAACGGCTTTGTGCAAGGCCTACAACTCTTGGCTCGGCGACGCTTGCAACAAATCCAACGGGCGGCTGAAGTTCGTCGCCATCTTGCCGCTGCGCTCGATCCCCGAGTCGCTGAAAGAGATGAAGCGGGCGAAAGAGCTTGGCGCCGTGGGCATCTTTTTTCGCGGCATCGAAGGCGACAAGACCATCGATCACCCGTATTTTCATCCGGTTTACGAGCAGGCCGCTCAGCTCGACATGGCGATCTGCATTCATACGGGTTCCGGCGCGCCGTGGATGCTGCCTTACTTCGAGCACGCGCGCAATCATACCTTCGCTCACGGCCGCGCGCTGCCGATCTTCGCGTTCCGCGATCTGGTCGCCAACCGGATTCCGGAAAAGTACCCCGGCTTGCGCATC
The DNA here is from genome assembly GCA_963745035.1 of uncultured delta proteobacterium. Lineage (GTDB taxonomy): Bacteria > Desulfobacterota > Binatia > UBA9968 > UBA9968 > DP-20. The sequence continues at coordinate 71,589 of CAVUVW010000019.1, forward strand.
GGCTTCATCGAAGCCTCCGCCGGCTGGGCGCCGTTCATGATGCACATCCTGCGCAGGCTGTTCAAAGATCGCTCGAAGTTCAAGAACAGCGCCGAGTTCTTCCGCGACTATAATCTGTTCATTGCCTGCGAAGCCGACGAAGACATTCCGTATTTGGCCAAATGCATCGGCGAAGATAACATCGTCATCGGCTCGGACTACGGCCACAACGACCCGTCCGCTGAGGAAAGGCTGGTCGAGACCCTCGGCGCCCGCGAAGACGTGGCGCAAGCGCTGGCGGAAAAGATCCTGGTCCACAACCCGCGTAGGCTTTACGGGCTGCATTGACAAGAGTGTCACCACGAAACACGCGAAGGTCATAAAGGTTCAAAGGGAGAAATCATTTCTCTGAACGGAATTCATTTGCTGCGCTGGCGAAGCACATGACGACCGACCTAGAGAACTTCGTGGTCCGCGCCGCCGAACACTTCAAATCCCAACTTGGGGGATCGATCGTCGAAGTCTACAAACTCGGCAGCTTGGCCCACGGCGGATTCAGCAGCATCTATAGTGATATCGACGTCGGTGTCGTGCTGAGTTGCGCCGAGCCGCCGCGTGAGATGGCTGACTTGATCGCGCAGGCAAAATCGTTGGACCCGGTACACGGTAAGAAGCTTTCTGTGTTCTGGGGCAATCCGGAATTCGCGTGGGGACGTTTGCCGGTGATCGACCGCATCGACCTGCTCGATCACGGCGTGCCGCTGTTGCGGGGGGTCAGACCAGGCTTCCGCAGACCAACCAAGGAAGAGATTCACCAGGAACAACTACAAAGTATCGAGCGAAGCTGGAAATCCCGATTGCCTGAGTTGAGTCGGCTAACGGCACTCGAAGCCAAAGATCGCAAACCCTACATCCGCGCAATCCTCTACGCCGCGCGGCTGATCTACACCTGGGACAACCTGGCCGTCGATTCGAACGACCGTGCCGTCGAATATCTCCATCAAGTTCAACCGCCCGGACTCGACCTCAGCCCGATCGATATGGCCCTGGCCTGCCGCAACGGAAAATGCACGGCCGAGGACGTCTTTGCAATGCGAACTGATCTCAATGCGCAGTGCCAAAGAGCGTTGAGCTACATTGCTGCGAGGTCTTGACCGTAGCAGCATCATGAAAGTACAAGACATCGCTAAAAAGTGGCGCGCACAGGGCTTCGCCGTTATCCCCGGCTTTCTGACTGCGCCTGAGGTTGATTCGTTACGCCGCATTTGCGATTACGTCCTTCAGCAGGCCATCGAAGGAGATCCTCGTCGGGCGGCGGCGAGAAATATAGCTTATCTCACCGAGCAGAGATATTTCGGCTCGCGCGAAGATGATCTGTTGAAGCTGCTGGAATTTATCGCTGACGACCGCATCGTTGCCATAATCAGTCACGTCGCCGGTGAAATGCCGCTGTTTCACAATACCCAATACTTCTACAACCCCACGCAATCGCACGACGGCGAATGGCACAGAGACACGCAGTTTCTGGCGCCCGGCGAAGTTTTGGAACGAGAAAGAATGAAGCAACACACCGGCGTCCACTTTCGGGTCGCATTTCTCCCTGATCGCCAGCTTGAATATGTGCCACGCTCTGAGCAGCGCTGGGACACGCCGGAAGAATTGAGCATACGGAAGGGCGATGATCCTACTCATCCGGACATGCCCGGCCGAACCAGGATCGATCTTGCACCGGGCGACGCCTGCCTTTTCCACGCTTGGGGAATCCATCGCGGAACGTACAGAGCCGAAATTCCCAGGCGTACGCTGGACATCATCTATGGTTGGGGCGGTGTCTGCGATTATTCTCCACCGCCGCCCATGTGCTTTACTGACGCAAGCCTACTCGCACGGCTGAGTCCGCAAGCCCGCAAGTTTTTCGACCACTTCATTCACAGTTACCAAAGAAGCTGGAAGTAGGCTGGTACGTATCAAGACAGACGCGCGTCCAACCGCAACGAACACGTGTAGAAAGAAGAGGCGAGGAAATGAAGATCAGAACATCGACTGTTGCGATGCTTGCCGGATCCCGAAGCGGTCGGAAATTCGCTTTATTTTTCGTTTTGTTGATTACCGTTTTGTCGGGATGCTGTTCAGTAATCAGCACCAGCGAGAATTTTTATAAAGACCGGCCGCCGCGGCGCATCAATTGGCGGGAATATTTGACGGATTGAGCAGGTATTTCAACTTTTCATGCCATGCGCCGGCTGTTGTATTTACAATCGCGCCTGGTCGCCTTCCAGCGCATGAATCCCCGCCGCACGTAGTCCGGGTCGAGGTGAAGATGAGCGCAGACATTTTCGAAGGAGAAAAACGACGAGCTGTCGGTTTCCAGGATCCAGTCCTCCGCTTGTTGAAATAGTTCCTTGCCGCGGCTGTCCTCGGCAAGCGCGTACTTCTGAAAATCTTCAACGGCGCTTTCCAGCACTGCGAGCATCAGTCGTTCTTCGCCGTCCCGGAGAGTACGCTTGAAAACATGTTCCGCAAGGCTGGTGTCGGTGGGTTCGAAAAAGCCCAACTTTGACTTCATGAAGATCGTCTCCTGAGTAAATGCGCGTCCAAGCTGGGCAGTGCCGACGCAAAGCCGAAGCCACCGCGAGTGAGGCGAAACAACGGCGGTCGCGGGACGCAGCGTGGAAGGAAAGTGACAACTATGAAGGGTGTGAATGCCCGTTGGGGGCTGCGGCGATTACCCGCCGGGCTGCCCGTAATTCGCACCGTGTCCGCTGTGTAATCTTTGCTGACAGGCCGATGTGTTCATGTCGGAAACAGATTGATTTCTGATTGGTAAGATTGGCAATCCTGCGATTCCGTGTTTATAATTTCGCAGTGGCGAACCTCTACTACAACGACCGGCTCATCATCGCCTTCGCGTCGCTCAATCCGAGCGACAAGCAGTGGACGGCTGGGGCGGAGATCACATGGAAGCGTGACGGCGAGCGGCAGTCCCATACCATCAGCGGGCTGACAGATCGCTTCAAGACCAGTGAAGATGCCGAGAGGTTTGTCATCCATCTCGCTAAAAGCTGGATCGACGCAAATCCCTAGCACCGTAGCGACAGGTCGCGGCCGGCCTTGAAATTTCGCCCCTGCCCCGATTATGTTCTGTGATCAGTCGCCGAGAAGTAAAAACCTCAACGAGGAGCGAGTCGCGCGGAGAATATTTGCCATGAGCTATAACGCTTGGTTTCAGTGCATCAACGGCTGCCCTGGGCAATACAGCCTACTGGAAATCATTTACCGCTGTCCGACCTGCGGCGACTTGTTGGAAGTCAGTCACGACATGAGCGCGCTCAGAACGCGCGCGGCGGCGGGCTGGATCAAGCTGTTCGACGAGCGGGTCGGGCAGAACGTCTATCCCTACGGCTCCGGCGTGTGGGCGAAGAAGGAGTGGGTCGTTCCGTTTATCGACAACGAAAACATCGTCTCCACCTGCGAGGGGAACACCAATCTTTTCTGGGCCAACCGCTATGGCAAGCAGCTTCACGTCGAGGACCTCTGGGTCAAGCAATGCGGCAACTCCCACACGGGCTCGTTCAAGGATCTCGGCATGACCGTGCTGGTCTCGGTGGTCAAGCAGATGATCGCCAACGGCGAGCCCATCGATGCCGTGGCCTGCGCCTCCACCGGCGACACCTCGGCGGCGCTGGCGGCGTACGGCGCGGCGGCGGGCATCCCGACGGTGGTCTTCCTGCCGCGCGACAAAGTCTCGCCGGCGCAGCTCGTCCAGCCGTTGGCCAACGGCGCGCTGGTTTTGTCGCTCGACACCGACTTCGACGGCTGCATGGCGGCAGTGCAGGAAGTCACCAGGCACAAGCACATCTATCTCGCGAACTCGATGAACAGTTTGCGCATCGAAGGGCAGAAAACCATTTCGCTCGAGATCGTTCAGCAGTTCGATTGGGAGGTCCCCGACTGGGTGATTTTGCCGGGCGGCAATCTCGGCAACGTGAGCGCCTTCGGTAAGGGCTTTCTGATGATGCACGAGCTCGGTTTGATCTCGAAGCTGCCGCGCATCTGTGTCGCGCAGGCGGAAAACGCCAACCCGCTCTATCTCTCCTACCTGACCCACTTCGAACGCTTCGAGCCGGTCACAGCGCGCAAAACTCTGGCCAGCGCGATTCAGATCGGCAACCCGGTGAGCATCCGCAAAGCCATCGCGACGCTGCAGCGTTTTGACGGAGTGGTCGAGCAGGCTTCCGAGCAGGAACTCGCCGAGGAAGTGGCGCGCGCGGACCGCACCGGCATGTTCAACTGCCCGCATACGGGAGTCGCACTGGCCGCGCTGCGCAAGCTGGTCGAACGCAAGGTGGTGCACGGGCACGAACGAGTCGTCGTCATCTCGACGGCCCATGGGCTCAAGTTCGCCGATCAGAAAATCGCCTACCACGCGGGCACGCTCGAAGGCATCCAGGGAACCCAATGCAATCGCCCCGTCGAGGTGAGCGCCAATCCCAAACAGATCAGCGATGCGATCTCGCACTATGTCGAGCGCATGCGCTTGCTGGAGAACTGATGGGCGCGCCGAATTCCAAGAGAGACGGCGCGCGCGAAGCGAAGATCTTCTCCGCGGGCGGCGACGGAAAAACGCTGGGCTTCAGCACCGTGGCGGTTCACGGCGGGGAGCCTCGCCCGAAGCTCGGCAATTCGCTCGCGACGCCGATCGTGCAAACCGCGACCTACACGTTCGCCGATACCCGCGAGCTGCACGACCATTTCCAGCGCCGCATCGAGCGCGAGGAATACGGCCGCTACGGCAACCCGACCCAGCGCATCGCCGAGCAGAAGCTCGCCGCCCTCGAAGGCGCCGAGGACTGCCTGCTGTTTTCCAGTGGCATGGCGGCGGTGACGACGACGATGTACGCCGTGCTTTCGCACAATTCGCACGTGGTCGTGACCGACGACTCGTACCGCCGCACGCGCCAGTTTCTGACCCAGGTTCTGCACCGCTACGGCATCGAAGTCTCGGTGGTTCCGGCCGGCGACTACCAAGCGATCGAGGAGGCGATCCGCCCGACCACTCGTCTGCTGGTCAGCGAATCGCCGACCAATCCCTACAATCGCATCGTCGATCTCGAGCGCTTCGCCGCCATCGGGCGGCGGCACCGGGTCAAAACCCTCATCGACGCGACTTTCGCCACTCCGTATAACCAGCGTCCCCTCGAGTACGGCATCGATATCGTGCTCCACTCGGCGACCAAATATCTGGCCGGCCATAACGATTTATTGGCCGGCGCGGTCCTGGGTTCGGCGGATCTGGTGGACGGTGTTCGCTCGCTGCAGCATGTGACGGGCGCGATCGTCGACCCGCTCGCGGCCTATCTGCTCGTGCGCGGCTTGAAGACATTCGCTCTGCGCGTGGCGCGACAGAACGCAAATGCCCAGGCGTTGGCGGAGTTTTTGGCGGGGCACCCGCGCGTCAAAGCCGTGCACTATGCGGGGTTGCCATGCCATCCCGAATACGAAGTGGCGCGCCGCCAGATGCGCGGCTTCGGCGGCGTGGTCTCCTTCGAGATCGACGGCGATCTGGAAGCGACCTCGCGCGTGGTCGACGGCTGCCGCATTCCACAGATCGCGCCGTCGCTGGGCGGCGTGGAAAGCCTGATCGAGCAGCCGGCGCTGATGAGTTTTTACGAATTGACCACTGAAGAACGATTGATGGTGGGCATCAAAGACAATCTGATCCGCTATTCCGTCGGCATCGAAGACGCCGACGACTTGATCGCCGATCTCGGCGCGGCTCTGGCCAAAGGGTAAAGTCTGTTCACCACGAAGCGTGCGAAGAGCACGAAGGTTCCGAAAACAATTATCTTTGCTTTGTGCCTTGGCCGGAGATTTCCGAGCTTATCTGCGGTTCACTGCGCCGGGTGGTGCGTGCTCAATCCTGGATAATTTCATACGGAATATTTGTCGGACCGTCGATGCGCCGGACGGTGTTGTTCTCCCTGTTGTAGCTGCCCTGTAGGACTTTCCCAGCGACCCGCTCGGAACGCAGGATGACGGCGACGGAGCGCGTCGGACCGCCCTGCTCGGCATGTACGTCGAAGGGCGGCACGAGGTCGACTTTTCCCGGCGTCCCTTCCGTTACGCTTTCCAGTTCGAGCTTTGCGTAGCCTTCTTTCGAGCCGTCGTCGACGCGGCGAAAGCGTTCGAGGCTCTCCGTGCCGTCGAGAATTCCGTACGCGGTCCAGGCGTGCGCATGATCGTGAATGCTGCCCTTGCGCCCCGGCTCGCGCACCACGCCGTTGACGGCGAAGCCGTAGTCCGGGTCTTCATGAAACAGCAGGTTCTTACGCCCTTCGGTCGATGGCCAGCTCTTCGATGCCTGGCGCAACGATTCGTCCTTCACCAATTCTTCGAGCAGCTTCTGGCCCTTTTTCATGCGCGCTTCCATGTCCGGCAGCTCGGCCCAGGCGGCGCGCAGGTCACGAATGAACTTCTCGAAAGCAGGGTGTTGTTTGCCGGTAGACATGGATCCTCCGTTTTTTGCCGATTTGCTATTGTTGTGCCTCGCGGCGTATTTCCTCGAGCAGCCGGAAGTCGACGATCTTGGTCAATGAAACGTCGCCCATGCTCTTTTCGGAGCCGTGAGTCTGTTGCATGTGAAACCTCAAGCCCGGTTCGCTGGCGGTGCCGTCGCGGCTGAAGGACTTGGCGAGAGCCGCGTAGGACTCGCGCGCGACGGCGTTGTCGACCTTCCATTCGCGCTCGATGATTCGGATGGAATCGTCCGCCCGCTCACGCGCGAACATCAGACCGCGATAGAGCGCACGCAGGGTTCGCTTTGAGATCTCTCGTTTTTCGGCCAGTTGGCGCTCCGAGGTTGCATAGCCGTTGCTGGGAAACTCCACCGCGTCGCCCAGGAAGAGCAGCTCGCGAAACCCCTTCTGTTTGAGCAGCACATTGTCCGGCGGCACGGCAATGGTGGCATCGATGGAACCGGCGCTCAGAGCCGCGACCCGGGTGGCGGGAAAGCCGATCATGATCGGCACAGCGTCTTTTTGCAGATCGAGTCCTTCGCGTTGGAGCGCAATGCGGCTGGCGAGCTCGATGGTGTCGCCGAAGCGCGCCATGCCGATGTACTTGCCGCGCAGCTCGCGGACGGACTTGATTTGCGGCTTGGCCATCAGGAAATAATTTGGCCGCATGGCGCCGAAGAAAACGCTTTTTAACGGCGCGCCCCGGGCGGCGAGCCGCAGAGCGGAGTCGGCGACGCCGTGAAACTCGACGTCGCCGGACAAAAGCGCGTTGTGCGCAAGCTGCGGCAGCATCATCGGTATTTCGATATCGATGGCTTCGTCCTTGAAAAATCCGCGATGGAGCGCGACGAACAAAGGCAGGTAGCCCATGGACTTCGCCGGAAGGGCGAGACGGACCCGATCCTCCGGCCAAAGCGGCGCCGGCGGCGATGCCTGCGCGCAGACAATCAGCAACAGAAGTACGGCGAAACGGCGACCGGGACGCATGTTCGTGCGTAGCGCAGCGATTACGATTCGGCGCGCGCTTTGATTTTCTTTTCCTCAGGTGCCGTGATTTTATCGAGGTTCCTCTTGGCGAAGTCGCCGTGCCCGACTTCCTTGTCCTTGGCGCTGAAACGCGGATTGCCGGCAGGCTCAGCTCGCGCTCCGAGGAGAATCATGTATTCGTCGCCGGTGTTGTCGAGCTGATAAAGCTGTCCCGCGGGAATCGTGACGAGCATGCCCGGGGTGAGCTTGCGCGCGGCGCCGTCGGGAAAGTGAAACGTGCATTCGCCCTGTACGCAGTAAAACTGCTGGTCGGCGGTGTGCTTGTGCATCGGCCCCTTGGTGCCGGGATAGTCGCCGTGCACCCAGGTGTGAAAATGGTCGGAGGTGAAAAGCACCTTCTTGCTGTGGCCGATGTCCAACTCCTCCATTTTGAGAATATCGATGAATTCAGCCGGCATAGGGTTGCCCTCCGTTGGTTAGGTTAGGTTGTTTGCAGTCTTGTAGATTGATCATGCGTTCAATCTACCTCAACGAAGCACTGATTTTCCATCACTGATCGTTTACTGCTTTCCGCCTTGCGCCGCCGCGGCGCGCGTCGCTTGCATGGACACGCTGTCGCCGTGGATGCCGACGATGGTGGCGACGTCGATGCCCAGCTTGTCGAGGCCGGCGACGAACTCTTTGACCAAGGGCGCCGGCCGGACTTGGCCGCCGCGCGGGCTGATATGGTCGGCCTCAATCAGCATTTTGTCCGCCGGCAGGTAGACAACGACGATATCCTCCGCGTGGGAAGTCGGCATCGGATGCACCTCGACCCGGCGGCTGCCGTCGGTCAAGACGCGCGGCGCGCCGCCGAAGGCTTCGAGCACCACCGTGCGCCTGTTGCGCTCCAGACTGTCCGGTTGGCGCGTGTGCGCGGCTCTGGCGACACGGGTGTAAAAGTCCTTGGCGACAAACGGCACGACCAAGGTCGCGCCCTCCGCCATGAAGGCGCGAATGCCGCCGGAATGGTCGAGATGGTGATGGGTAGGTACCACGTAGCGAATCGGTTTTCCGGGAAAGCGCTCTTTGATCGATTTCACCACCGGCGCGGTGCGCGCCTCGTAGAGCGGGCCTTCGACGGCGATGAGATGATCGCGCATCTCGATCACCACAGTAGCGTGAGAGCCGCCGGCGACTTTGTGCACGCCGTCGGCAAGCTTGAGCCATTCGATGTTCGCCGCCCGGCCGAAGTCCTGGTAACTCACGTTCCCCGCCATGCGCCGCAGGATCCATTGCGAGGGAACCGGCGCGGCGTCGGGCTTTTGATTGCGGATCGATTCGGGAATCGAGAACACTTCGGCAGACGCGGGTACATTGTGCCGAATGGATTTTAGCTGTTCTTCTTGGAATAGCCTCCCGTTGATCTCATAACGCAGGCTGTGCGGCATCATGACGCCGTCTACTTTGCGCCAATCGCCGTAGCGCAGCAGATAGCTGGTATCGCCCTCGAGCGGATCACTGTCGAGGATGTCGGTTTGCGTGGGCAGGGAAGTTTTTGCGTCCAGATAAATACGGAACTCGTCGGCGTCGTCTTTGAAGTAGAGGACGCGATTCTTCACGCCGTCCACATCTGCATCGGGCAGCTGGCGAAGGGATTTCTGCGCTGCGGCGGTTCGGATCAGCTTTGGCGCGGAGCGCTTCTCGTCGCGCATGCGCGTTGCCAGGCGGCCGGGATGAAGGGGGCTTTGCTTGGACGCGGCACCGGTCCCTTCCTGAAGCAGGCCGGCGGTGCCGTCGATAATCTCGACGAAGCGGATCTCTTCATTGCGGGTCAGATGGCGGGCATCCCATTCTAATTTCATGCGCGGCTGCACGAGATCGCGCGTCAAGGTATAGCGAAAGGATGAAATTTGCCCGCCGGGCTTGAATTGCAGAGGGAACGCCGTGTTGAACTGCTTGCCTTCGGCTTCGACCGCCTGACTTTTCAGAGCGCGCAAAGCGCCCATCCCTCCCATGGCTTTGGCAGCGTCATTGATCAACGTGTGAGCCGATTGAGCGCCGGCGATGCCAGGCGAGCAAAAGGGAAGCAATAACGCCAGAGCGAAAACGCGAACGATCATCGTGCTCATGGAAACCTCCCGAGGCGACGACTTAGGCATGCAGCCAGACGGGAAATAGACCAAAAGGGCGCATCAATGCAACTAAAAAGAGTAGTGGTTTAGCCGGGAAAGATCTCTCACGTCGTTCGAGATGACAAGTCGCTTGTTTCGTTGTCATTTCGAGTACGATCGAGGCGCATTGAAATGAACCCTACCGGAGAAGAACCAGGCTCAGACCGCGCGATACGCGCTCGAGCGGCGTTCCAGCTCGGGAATGACTTCCCGGCAGATCAGATCGATCGCTTCATTCCAGTCGGGGCCGAGCGGCGAGGCGATATCGATGATATCGAAAGCGTGCGCTTTGGCCGCGCGCAGCATCTCGTCGATGCCGGCAATGCACTCGGCCGGCGTTCCCGCGATGACCGTGCCGACATCGGCGAGCAAATCGTCGGTTACCAAATCGATCATGTCATCGATGTGCTTTTTCTGGGCATGCGCCGCTAGTATGGCATCGGCGGTGCTCTCGGAGACGGGGAGCTTGAGCATGCGCTGCTTCAAGAGGTGTCCCTGGATGATCGCGGTTGCGCCCATGCGCTTGGCGCAGCGCTTTGCCGCTGCCCCGTCGCGTGAGACCGAGACATGCAAATGGAGAACTTTGATAAACCGGCGTCGCTCGGCGCGGGTGCTCCGCGCGGCTGCGAGATGGGCCATGGCGAGGTCGAGGGCGCCTTGCCGGACCAAGGCGGTGGGAAAGGAAAGATTGCTGACGATCAAGCCGTCGCCGACATCCCATGCCAGCTCGAGCATTTTTGGGACCCGCCGCGGCGACATAGATCTCCGGCGGCGTCGACGGCGGCAGGCGCAGAAAGGCTTCCGCGGCTTCGTCGAGACGAAAAAAGTCCGCTAGCAGCGGGAACTCGCCAAGCGTGGTTCGCCGGCCGGCGAACATCTCGCGCAGAAACAAGATCGTCTCGCGGGTCATGCCGACCCGGTTGCGTTTGCGAATCATGTTGGACGACGGTGAGCCCGCGCCGATGCCCACGGTAATGCCGCGGTCGCCCGCAAGATGCGCCAGCGAAGCGAAGCTCGAGGCAAGATCGACGGGCGTGCGACTGAACGGGTGGATCACCGATGTGCCGACGTGCGCGCCGGTGCGCGCGATGATCGCCGCCAAGATGACGAAGACGTTCTCGTAGGTCAGGTGGTCGGGGACCCAAACTTTGTCGAAGGGGTATTGCGACAGCGCGCGCGCCGCATAGTCCGCCATCTGCGGCGCGATACAGGGCGGGTAAAGCTGAATGCCGAAACGCATGAATTCACCGACGCAACATCGCGCGGCCGACTACTCCATGGTGATCGGCGGCTTGAAGGTTTGCTTCTTGTTGGACAACGAAAAAAATCCAGTCCCCTGATCTATTTTCAGAACCTTGTAGTCGGTTGCGGCGTTGCCTTCCATGGTAAAGCGGTAGTTGAACTGCTCCTCGTCGTTTCGGCCCGTGACAAAAATATAGATCGCCTTTTCGTCGGCCATGGGCTCGTATTCCATCGCCGCGAGCTTTGTCGGATAGTTCCGCGCGTGCATGGCGGCGAGGGACTGCTTGAACTTGTCGCGCGGCACATGGCGCTTGCCGCCGTCGGCGAGCAACTCGTAGCCCCGATCGAGGTTCTTTTCCAAGATCGCCACGCGGCCGAATTCGAGGGCGCGCTTGGCGGCGCGGGTTTCGTCGTGCTTGACGGATTCGGCGCAAGCTGTCAGCGCCGCCGTCAACGCGAGCGCCAGCAGGTAAAGTCTGCCGCCGCGATGGAGCCGCGCCCGAGCGCGCGGCATGCGCTCCGCTCCGTGTTTCATTTCATGTCATCGACTTTCTTTGAGATCGTGTCTTGCCCGCGCTCTGCTTCGCGCCTTGCCAAGTGTGTGACCACGCGTTGTCAACGATGAGCACTTTATTTACACGGTCGGCCAAGGATTCTCAATCGACGCCAACTTTGTCTCTTAGCGATTCGGGCGGCGGCACGTCGCTTGCGTTTCTGCCCTTGCGCTTCAGCAAGGAGGTGAGCCGTGACCAAATTTAGCATTGCAATTCCCATCTGCTTCATTACCCTTTCCGGATGCGCGCTTTTCGACAACCCGGAAATGTCAACCGTGGCAGCTCCGGCATCGGTTCCGGTCGCGGAAGATCAAGGGACAATGAGCGCCGAAACGGTGCAGATCGCCGGAACACCCGACCCATCCACGGCGCCGCCGCGCAGCGCGACGACCGAGGACGTGCGCCGTTTGCAAATGCGCTTGCGCGACTTGGGTTTCGATGCCGGACCGGTCGACGGCGTAGCGGGAGTCAAAACCAAGAAGGCGTTCAGCCGGTTGCAGCATGGTTGCGCGAAGCTGGAACCGTTGAGCGAAAAGTTGCCGATCGCTGCAAGCCATGGCGCTGCGGGCGACAGAGTTCCCGGTCGGGAAGACGTCGTTAAAATTCAGAGACAACTCCGCGGCGCGGGCTTTGACCCCGGGCCCGTAGACGGCGTTTACGGCAGCAAAACAAAATCCGTCGTTGCGCAGCTTCCGGACGCTTGCCTCATGGCCAGAGAATTCAGCGGAACTCTGGAAGCTCCGCTGCGCATGGCGAAGCGCGAAAACTCCACCGCGCCATCGCCCGAAGGTGCCAAGCCGGCTGGCGGCGGGCAATTCACCGGGCTGCGCCATGAGGGCTCCGGCGATGTCGCCGCGGCTCAAACTGCGCAAGCGCGCGAAGATGTTCGAATCCTCCAGTTGCGGCTGCGCGACGCGGGCTTTGATCCCGGCCCGTTCGATGGCGTGATGGGCGCGAAGACGAAGGCGGCGTTGGCGCAATATGAGGCCAGCCAGCTTAACAAAAAGGTCAAAACCAGTTTGACGACCAAGAAAATAAGCGGACAATACTGAGAAGAAGAGGGCGAACAAAAAAGGCGGATTCAGGTTAACCTGAATCCGCCTTTTTTGCTTTAACCTTCAGCGGTTAATATTCGACCTGCTTGGCGCGTTGAATCTGCTGGTTGTTTCGATCGATGGTTCTTTGGTTTTGCTGAATCTGTTGCCCGTTAGTCTGATATTGCTCCTGACCCTGCATGTAATCGCCGACGAGCGCGCCGGCGCCAAGTCCGAGCGCTCCGCCGATCGCCGCGCCGGCGCCGGGAGCGCCGACCGTGGCGCCGATGATCCCGCCGACGGCGGCGCCGCCAAGCGCGCCGATCCCGGCACCTTTCTCTCGGGTCGTCAACGACCCGCCCGAGCAACCTGCCAAGATCATCCCCGCCAATGCGAGCGCGGCCAGTTCGATGGATAATGCCTTCGGCATGGCTCTGCCTCCTTTAAGTTCGCCCGAACGATTCGAGCTACGAGGATGCGTTTCACGCAATGGGTGCGCCAGGTAGAAAGGGGCGAGTAAAGGAGTATTCTTGCCAGAAGCTGCGGAAAAAGGGGGTGGCGGCTTCGCTCGTTTACTGTCCGGGGAAAAAAGTTGGCCAAAAAATCTATACCGTTGCTTTTGGCCATCTGTTCCAGATCGGCGATGGTTGGGCCGTTGAGACGAAAGGCGCGATGGGCGCGCCATTCCCGGACTTCCATCTCGCGAATACCCTCGGAGTGATGCGGGTCTTGAGCGGCAAGGGCTATGGCTTCGTCGAGGCTTGATGCGAGCATGACGTAGATGCCATAAGCGCCGTCGGTCGTTGGCCCCGAGAAAAGCAGGCGCCCGGCGCGATGCTGATCATCGAGCCACTGGCGGTGCGCTTCGTAGTTGCGCTCCTTCTCCGCGTCCTTCTCCGGCTTCGAGCGTGACAAAACGATGTACCACATGATCGAGTCCTCCGTGAATCAGCTAGGAGCGATCATAGACGCCGCGTCGGAGATTTTCCACTTGCGCGGCAAAGCGGTGAGGGGTAGAAGCCTGAGCACGAAGACAGTCATTCGAAACGGGGAGAGATCGCGGCCATGCTGTCGAGCCACGAGAACGAGTTGCTGACCCGAGTGGGGCGGGAGACGCCGATGGGCGCATTGATGCGGCGGTACTGGATTCCCGCGCTTCTCGCGGAGGAAATCCCGGTCCCGGACTGCCCGCCGGTGCGAGTGCGGTTGCTGGGCGAAGACCTGGTCGCTTTCAGAGATTCCAACGGCAGGGTCGGCTTGCTCGGCGAGCACTGCTCTCATCGTGGCACCTCGCTGTTCTTCGGGCGCAATGAACTTTGCGGCCTGACCTGCATCTATCACGGCTGGAAGTATGACGTGGACGGCAACGTACTGGATACGCCGGCCGAGCCCGCGAGCAGCGACTTTAAGCGCAAACTCCGGCATACCGCCTATCCGTGCAAAGAAGTCGCCGGGATTGTCTTCGCGTACTTGGGACCCGCCGACAGACAGCCGGTGTTGCCGCGCTACGAATGGTTCGATCTCGACGCCGCGCAAGTCTACCCCGTGAAGTCGTATCTCCAATGCAATTATCTGCAGGGCATCGAGGGCGACTTCGATTCGTCGCACACGTCGTTTCTGCACAACAACGATCTTACCAACGCGGAGACTTTGAAGCGCGACGGCGCGCCGGTCCTCGAGGCCGAGGAAACCGCCTACGGCATGAGAGCGGTATCGATCCGCAAGGCAGGCCCGCAGCGCATCTACGTGCGCACCAGTCCGTATATCCTGCCGTCGTTCAGCATCGTGCCGGGCCCGCCGACGGAAAAGTTCGACGACGACGATATTCGCGGCTTTCGTTTCTGGGCGCCGATCGACGACCGGACGACCTGGCTTTACATTCTCAACATGCGCAAGCGGCCCTTCACGGCCGAAGAGCGGCTGAGTCTGCGGAGCTGGATCGCCGCCGATTACCGGCGAGTGCGGAACGCGTCGAATAATTATCTCCAGGATCGGGAGCGGCAGCGAACCATCAACTACACGGGCATCGACGCGGTCAATCCCGCCGAGCAGGACGGCTGCGCGACGGAGAGCATGGGCGTGATCTGCGACCGCACTCAAGAACATCTCGGTTACAGCGACAAGACCATCATTGCGCTTCGTAAGATGCTGCTCCGAGCGACAAGCGATTTGGCGGAAGGAAAAGATCCGCCGCATATCATTCGTGAGGGTCAGGACGACGATTTTTCACGGTTGCGATCGATCAAGGGCGTCTTGCCGGCGGGCGCGGACTGGCGCAAGGTGTTGGAGGGGATGGGGCCCAATGACGGGTGAGTATACTCGGTTCAAGCCGTTCAAATCGTTCCAGGCGTTCAAGTGGTTTCGGGTTCTTCAGTTTCCAGCTTAGAGTCTCGCGGATTGGAATCATGCGAAATAAACGTCCACGTCAGGTCGCTAAGTTTGCACTTTTGACTCTAATCATTTGCACCGCATCTCCATCGGTTGCTCAGCCGCTGCAGAAAGCCGTCGCCATGGTCGGCGCGCGCAGCGGCGCATCATGGCCTCTTTGGATCGCTAAGGACGCGCGCCTTTACAGCAAGTATGGACTCGACGTGGAGTTGGTTTACGCCGTTCATCCTGGACCCATTGCGGCGATCATCAGCGGCCACGCGGCGATGACTTCGGCAGGGAGCGATCCGGCGCTCCTCGCGGCCGCGAAGGATCCGTCCTTGGTGGTGCTCGGCGGTTTCATGAACAAGGGCTCGTTCGCGATGATCGGCTCGAAAACCGCGACGGACATGAAGCAGGTTTCCGGCAAGAAGATCGGCGTGGGTCGAGTCGGTGATCCGCCGTATCACATGGCGGTCAGCCTGTTGAAGAAGTACGGCATGACGGCGCGCGATGTGCAGTGGGTTTCCATCGGCGTCGATGCGGCTGCTCGCGCGGCAGCTTTACAGACGGGGCAGGTGGACGCGGCATTGATTACCGCGCCCGCCTATTTTCGGCTGCAGGCCGCCGGCCTGCCGGTGCTGGCCGTATTGCTCGATCACGAAGATATTTACGTCTCGACCTACTATCTTTTTCGCCGCGACGCATTGACGAAAGATCGGCCTATGGCGACGGCTTTTATCAAAGCACACGCCGAAGCGATCAAGCGGTTTTATGACGACAAAGCATTCGCGACTTCTATCATGATCAAATACGGTGGCACGCGGAACGCGGACGATGCCAATCGCGTCTACGATCTTTTTCAGAAGGCGCGTGTGTTGGAGCCGATCCCTTACGCTTTGAAAGGATCTGTGGAGGCGGTCGTCGAGCGCCAGGGACAGGACTTAAAGGGCGCCGACTTCTCCAAGATGATCGACAATAGTCTGGTGGATCAACTGGTCAACGAGAAATATTTCGAAACGGTTTTCGGCTCGGCGATCCGCGACGAGCAAAAGCGCCGGCAGGCGCGGGCGTTTGGAAGGTAGCGTCCGCGTGTGTCCGCGCCACCTAGGAGCGCTTTTGCAGCGATTTAAAAAAGCCCTGCTTCTCCAGCTCGCGCAGGACATCTTCGTTCATGAATTCCTGCGCTTTCCTTCCTTTGGCATCGGCCCTGCTGTTGCCTAGATCGTCCACGACAACCTGAATCCCGGAAACTTCGCTGTAGGGCGGATAAGAAATTCTCGGCGCATAGCTCTTATAAGCACTGTCCAGCAAGGCCTTGTCCTGAGTGCGCATCCATTTGGAAAGACTTTTTTGGCCGAGAGCCGGATCGTTCTTGAAAATATAAATCCCTTCACCGATCCCCTGCAGAAAACTTCGCACGAGGCCTCGCTTGGACGACTGCAGAGTCCTGGTCGTCATCAGACTGACGGTTGGAAACGAATCCGCCAATTCGCCCAGATCAAGCATGACCTGCATTCCGGAGGCTTTCGCTCGGTCGACGAAAGCGCCGGTGAGTACGGTGGCGTCGACCAGGCCATTTTGCAGCGCCGCGAGGCGGTCCCGGCTGCCGCCGGCGCGCACGAGGGTGACGCTCTTCTCATCGACGCCCCAGTGCCGCAGCGCCGTTGCGACGACGATCTGATTCAAGCCGACGACGGAAAGAACCCCGACCTTCTTGCCGCGCAAATCTTGCGGCGAGCGGATGCCGGGGCGGGCAACGAAACTGTAGGTATGCTTGTTGAAATAGGTGCCGATAATGATGATGTCGGCTCCCGAGAGATTCGCCGCGATATGGGGTTGCGGCGCGACCACGTCGAATTGAATCTCGCCGCCGGTCAGGGCGTGCGTCGACTCGGCGCCGCCGCGAAACAGAATCGGCTCGAGATTGAGCCCATACTTTTTGAATAAGCCGAGATCGACGGCAAGCCAAAGGGGAATCTGGTACCCGGAGATGCCGCTGTAACCCGCGCGCACCCGCTCTTGAGCGCGGCGGCACCGCGGCAGTGCAAAGATCGTCAAGCCCGCCAAAGCAACAGTGCAGAAAGCAATAAATCCGTTTGTGCTTCATGAGCCTACCTTTTTCCGATGACTGACGGCAGCGGAAGATGAGCAAAAAGCCAAACGACTCTCTACCGTCGGATGAATCATGCCCGGTGCGACAGCGGCCAGCGCAGCCATTCGGCGAGCGCCCGGCCCATTATCCATTCTTTGTCTTGGGCCGATAGAAAATCCAGCTCTTCGGTAAACAATGTGACTGCCTGGCGATAGGAGCAGGGGAGCTGCGAGAGATCCGTGCCCCAGAAAAGCCGTTGCGGCCCGAAAGTTTCGACGACGCGGCGAATCTGCGGATGCAAGGTCGGATAGGGATAAGCTTCGTCGACGTAGCAAGGGAGACAAGAAACTTTGACTCCGACGTTCTTGAAGCGCGCGAATTTGAGCAAGACATCGACGCCGGGTCCGAGATCCTTGCCTTTCCATTGCACGTTGAGCCCCATATGGTCGACGATCACGCGCAGATCGGGATGACGTGCGGCAATCTCGCCGATCTTCGCCACCGCGAAGGGCGCGAAAATCATGACCGGAATATCGTGGCGCTCGCAGTCCGCCCAGAACCAGTCCGCCGTGCCGTCATCGAGAAACGAATGGGTGCCGCTGTGACGAAAACTGATGCGAAAACCCAGCATGCCCGGCTGTTTGAGCCAACTGGCGACGCGCCCTTTGCTCGCAGGATCGTTGAGCGGCACTTTGCCCATGACAGCAAAGCGATCGGGATATTTTTGCGCCGCTTCGAGCGCGTAATCATTCCGATAGCCTTCCCACGAGGGCGGCACCAAAATGACCCGATCAACGCCTGCTGTCGACATTTCGCGCAGCAAATCTTCGTAGCCTAAAGGCACCGGACGGTGCGGCTTGGACGCATCTTCTTTGATGTACGGCCGCTCAGGACTTTCCGGCTTCCAGATGTGAACTTGCGCGTCGATGATGGTCATTGGACTAAATTATTTTCCGCTATTCACTTGCCGCACGAAGCGGTCGTCGAAGAACTGTGAGGGTTTGGCGGTCTTGGCTTCGGGGATCGTTTCGGAAAGAAAATCGAGCATGCCTTGCAGGCCCGGCTCGGACGTGACCAGCTCGCGGCGAAATCCCGCCTTCTTGTAGAATTCGTAGGTGCGGTCGAGAACTTCCTGATCGTTCTCCTTGGTGTATTTGCCGATCACTCTCGTGGCGAACGGCTTGTCGGCGTAGTAGCGCTCTATCCCTTGACGCACCGCACGCAGCAGCGGGGTGAGCCGGCTCGCCAGCTCATCGATACGGCTCCGTCTCACGACCAAGCCGACGTTTTGATAGGGCACATCGAGAAGGCTGACCATCGAATGAAAACCGGAGCGCTCCATTAGAAAACTGGCGGGCGGCGAGCCCACGCCGCCGACGATCTGTCCGGCATAGAAAGCGGCGACGATTTGCGGGCTGCTGCCGAGGGGGCGAAGTTGAACATCCTTCGCGGTGAGCCCCATTTTCTTTAGCGCCACCATCGTGCCGTACGCCACAGGGGTGCCGGGTCGGTCCGTGCCGACGATTTTTCCCTTCAGCTGTTCGACGCTTTTGATTTCCGGCCGGGCGTAAAAATCCCAGATCATCGTGTTGAGGAGGCCGGCGATAAAGACGACGTCGACGCCTCGAACCGAAGCGGTGATCACCGGCGCGGCGGAAACTTGCACGACGTCGAGCTCGTTGGCGATCAGCGCCGGGTATCGCGGCGGTCGAAGGCATGGAAATCACCTCGGTATCCAGACCTTCCTTGGCTAACGCGCCGCTTTCCTTCGCCATCCAGACCGAGGCCATGGTGGCCGAAGTGCTCAGGTAGGCGATGCGTAAAGGCCGGGCCGAGCGCGCGCTCGTTTGCGCGCTGAGTGGCGCGGCGCTGGCGCAGATCAGCGCGAGCGGCAACAGTACCCTGGACAAAGCAGAAATGGTTCCTGTCCTAATCATGGGATAGTTTCCTCTTATCGGCTGTCAGCCAAATGGGGCGGCCACGAGTTGTAACACCTAGGTCATCGCGGCGGTCGCTGAGCGGATTGCGATCAGGTCGACCATCGGTTTACAAGGGCATAGCTCGTGCGCTATGAGTACAAACACCCCAGGACAGAAGCCGCAGCAGGATAGTAAACAATCGCACGAGCCCGGCGTCTATAAAGACGGACGGCGGAAGATAGAAAACCAGGAGGCGCTATGAAAGGCTTGCCGGGAACTCTGTTGGCGCTCGCATTCGCCTGTTTCTCTTTGATTTCTCTGATCTCCATAAATCGCGACTGGGATAGCGCATTGGTGCAATTGACCGCTGACGAGTCGAAGCTTTCGGAGCTCGGGCTCCGCTTCGTTATACGGCCTTAGCGGCGCTCACTCCAAACGCGTTCGCGCGCCAATTCGCAATCCGCACCGGAATCCCGTGAAATTCCATCACGGCGTCGACCGCACCGCCGGTCGATCGAGCAGGCGTTCCATCCACCCCTTCACATGGGGCAGGTCGCTGCCGATGGTCGTCTGATAACGCTGCAGGCGACAAAAGAACGGGATGTAAGTAATATCGGCGAGGGAATACTCGCCGGCGATGTAGCGCCGGTCGCGCATCTCCCGATCCAGGTTCTCCAGATAGCCGCGCAGCCGTTCTTTCGATTTCTCCACCTCATGATCGTGAGCGATGTAGCCCGCAGCCGCCTGCAGGCGCGTATTGCAGTAATCGATCCAGATGCGGGCGCGGGAGCGCAGCACTGGATCGCTCGGCATCAGCGGGACCTGCGGATATTTCTCTTCCAGATATTCGTTGATAATCGCCGACTCGTAGATGACGCCCTCGCCGTCTACCAGCACCGGAACCTTGCCGTACGGATTGAGCTCCAATAAGTCTTTGGGCTTGTTCGAGAGATCGCACTCGATGAGTTGGTGGGGAATCTTTTTCTCGGCCAGGACAATCCTTGTCCTGTGGGCGTACGGTCAAGGTTGATAAGAATAAAGCTTCATAACGATCCTCCCTTATATGATTTAGCTTCAGTGTCGCCGCCAAAACGCTGGGTATGAATCACTGCCCTGCGGTGCAATCCTTCGCCGATCTTTACCCCCTCGTCGTTGGTCGCCGACACGGAGTAGCGAAGTTTATTTTCTTTCACTTCCAAAAGCTCGGCCCTGACCGTAACCTTCTGGCCGATCTTCGTTGGCGCCATGTGCCGCACGTCTACATGAATCCCGACGGTCTGCTCGTTCGGATCGAGATAAGGCTCGGTCAATTCGACGCAGGTTCTTTCCATCAGGCCGATCATCGCCGGAGTCGAAAAAACATCCGCCTCGAGCTGGCCGGCGCGCATTTCCTGGGTGGTGGCGTAGGTGCGGGTGCGCGTGATGCCTGGCGCCACATCATTGGTCATACGGCGAATATACGGGAGTTGCCGAGCCGGAAGCAACACTACCGTTGAACGATGTGACCGCGCAGAAATTTAATGTTATGAGAAGACAAACCAAGAAGGAGCGCCGAACATGCTATTGCCGTTCCGGGAACATCTCGATTTCGGCCCCACGCCCTACGACGTTCTCCAGGCCGAGGAGGGGATTCCGATCATCAAAGGGAACGTCGTGCACGACGTCACGACCTTGGAGCTGGCTCCCTGGAAGCGCATGGGAGCGCTGGGCTGCTATCTCAATCTTTCCAATCAACAGCAGACCGATGCGTACGTCTGCGAGATTCCGCCCGGCAGTGAAACCCTGCCGCAGCGCCATCTGTTTGAAGAAATCATCTACGTGGCCAAAGGGCGCGGCGCCACCGCCATCTGGCAGGACGGCACCGGCAAGGTGACCTTCGAATGGGGCCCGGGAGCGATCTTCGCCATCCCGCTCAATTCCTCCTACGTTCACTACAACGGGTCCCGCGACGAGGCGGTGCGGCTGTTTGCGGGCACCACCTGCCCGCGCATGATCAATATTTTTCACAACCAGGAATTCATTTTCCGCAATCCCTTCAATTTCCGTGACCGCTTTCATCAAGGCGATGATTTTTTGAGGTTCAATAAACACATCACGGACCGGTATTGGGAAACCAACCTGGTTCCGGACGTAAATCAATTTCCGCTCGACGATTTTCCGATGAAAGGGAAGGGTGTGCGGCACATGCGCTTCACCTTGGCGGATACGACTTACGGCTGCCACGTTTCGGAGTTTCCGCCGGGCTGCCGCAGCACTTTTCACCGCCACGGCCCGGGCGCGGTGATCATCATCACTCAAGGCGAAGGCTACGTCATGCTCTGGAAAGACGGCGAGGAGCGGAAGCGCCATGAGTTCAAGGTCGGCACGGTCTATTCGCCGAACGACCTCATGTGGCACGGCCACTTCAATACCGGCAAGGGCACCATGCGCCACTTTGCCATGCGCGGCGACAGTCCCAAGTACAGCCACGACCGCTTCCGCAATCCGCTCTGGACGATGATCCCCATGGAAGACGAAACTCCGGAGATTCAAAAAGAGTATGTACGCATTCTCGCGGAGAAAGGAGTCGAGGCGGCGGTGCAGGTGGTTGAAGATTGACCGTATAACTCAGTAGATGAACCCAGAGCAAACAAGGAGGCTGCCATGGTGAATTGTCCGGTGATCGATGCCGACGGGCATGTGTTGGAGAAGGAAAAATATATTCGCAAATACCTTGAAGCTCCCTGGAACAAGCGCTCCACGTCGCTGCGCACCCGCGACCAGCCCTGGGACGCCAATCTCTTCGATAGCTTCGACATGGCGGTGCGCTGGGAAGACTTGAGCCCAAAGGAGCAGATCGATGAGTGGCATGCGGTGATGGAGCGGGAGGGGATGGAGTACGCCATTTGTTTTCCTACCGGCTCGGGCAACGTCTCGAAGATACAGGAGCTGGATTTCGCGCTCGCCGTGGCGCGCGCGTGCAACACCCATTTCGCCAAGGAGTTCAACGCGCTCTCCGACCGGGTGAGCTGCGTCGGCGTGCTTCCGCTGCGTGATCCCAAGGCCGCGGCCGAAGAGCTGCGGCGCGGCGTGACCGAGCTGGGATTGAAGGGGTTCGAAATCTTGCCGATGGGTTTGCCCATGGCGCTCGGCAGCACGTTTTACGATCCGGTTTATGCCGAGGCGGAAAAGTTGGGCGCGGTGATCGGCATCCACGGCTCGCGCAGCAACTCGCACGAGATCGGCGCAGCAAATCTATCGACCTTCGCCGAAGTGCACTCCTATGCATTCACGGTCGGTTTGCTGCTTCAGTTCACTCACGTCGTATGCCAGGGCTTGCCGGTGCGCTTCCCCAACTTGAAATTGGCTTTTTTGGAGATCGGCGCGACGTGGCTGCCGTACTATCTGGACCGCTTGGATGAGCACTGGGAAAAGCGCGCCAAGCACGAGATGCCGCTGCTGAAAGAGAAACCTAGTGATCTGGTGCGCAAATCGAAGATGTATTTCAGTCTGGAATCGGGCGAGTCGCTGCTGCCGGAGTCGATCAATTATCTCGGCGCGGAGCATTTCCTGTACGCCTCGGACATCCCGCATTGGGACAACGAGTTTCCGGGCAATCTCCACGCGCTGAGAAATCATCCACGAATTTCCGACGCCGATAAGGAAAAGATTCTTTACAGCAACGCGAAGGCACTGTTCGGTCTGTAGGATCGTCCGGTCGATTGGTTCCAGATCGTGAGGATTAGCATGAATTATCTCCGGGTGAACGTACGAAAACTCCGTGCTGTCTGTTTACTGATCGCATCCCTAGCAGCGCCGAATGCAGCTAGGGCGGCGGACAAGCTGGTAGCTTTGTATTCCGCGCATGCCGTTCCCTACGCGATGCCTTGGGTGGCGGAGGAATTGGGGCTGCTGAAGAAATACGACATCGATTTGGAGTTCGTTTATATACCGTCGTCGTCGGCCGCGACGGCGGCGCTTCTTGGCGGCAACGTCGAGATCGCATTATTGGGAGGTGTCGGCATCGTCAATGCATACGTCAACGGTGCCTCGGACGTGGTGTTCATCGGCAGCATAAAGAACATCATGACTCAGAGCATTCTGGCCAAGCCCGACGTTACCAAGTTGGAGCAGCTCAAAGGCAAGCGCGTCGGCGTGACCCGCATCGGCAGCAACACGCACTACTTCACGGTCCAGGCGTTTCGCCGCGCCGGCATGAACACGGACAAGGACATTATCTTCATTCAGACGGGCGGCGAAGCGGAAACCGTAGGCGCTCTCGTCAGCGGCCGCATCGATGCCGCGACTCTGCTGCCGCCGAGCGACGGCAAAGCGCTCGCTCAAGGATTCCGTTATGTCGTATTCGGGCCGGATATCGGCATCCCTTACGCTGCATCGACGATTACGACGCGCCGTTCGGTGATCGGCAAGCGCGGTCCGGTCCTAGGCCGCTTTATGCGCGCCATGGCAGAAGCCTCCAGAGCGATGCATCGCGACCGGGAAATCGTTTACCGCGTGATGGAGAAGAAGCTGCGAATCAAAGATCGAGCCGTTCTAGAAAGCAGTTACAACATCGAGATGAAGGTGATGGAGCCGCGCCTGGAAATCAAGCCTCAGGCGCTGCAGCCGATGATCGAAGAGGTCGCGAGAAATAATCCGCGGGCCAACGATGTCAAGCCGCAGGATTTGATGGACCGCCGGTATCTCGCTGAAATGGAGAGTAGCGGGTTTTTCAAACAGCTGTGGAACGAGAAGCGCTGACGTACAACGATCGAGGATAGAGGATGGAAGATGGAGGATCCAATTTCGCCATCCTCTAGCCTCGATCCTCCATCCTCGGTCTCCTTCTTCTCTCGAGCTACCGCACCGGCAAATCGTCCTCCTTCAAGTTAAACCACTTCCGCGCGTTCTCGCCCAGGACGTGGCGCAGTTTGTCTTCGGTCATGCCGGGGATTTTCTCGACTTCGCGCACGGAGTCGGGAAATTCGGAATCCCAGTGGCGGTAGTCCGACGCGTACATGACCTGGGTGATGCCGATATCGTCGAGGACGTAGGGTAGGATCGTTTCTTCTGGCTCGCAGGTGAACGCCACTTGCGGGCTTTTGATGATTTCCGAAGGCTTGCGTTTGAGTAGCGGCCACTGCGGGCGCAGCTTATGGAAGTGCTCGTCCATCCGTTCGGACCAGAAAGGTAGCCAGCCGCAGGCGCCTTCCATGAAGCCGACTTTCAATTTTGGATAGCGGTCGAAGACTCCCTCTCCGATGAGATGCATGAGCGCGATCATCAATTCGAACGGGAAAGACGTCATGTGCACGTAGCTGTACTTTTCCATGCGCTCGCTGCCCGCGCCCATCACCCCCCAAACTCCGTACTGGCCGTCGTGCTCGGTTTGCGGGTGGACGGACAGCGGCATGCCGATCTCCTGCGCCGCGGCGTACACCGGGTCGAATATGCGATGGCCCAAGTTGATGCCGTAAACGTTGGTCGGCAGCATGGCGCTGACAATCGAGCGATGCTGGGCGAGATATTCCAATTCTTTAACCGCTAACGCCGGCTCCTGCACGGGAATAAGTCCCACTCCTTTCAAGCGCTTCGGATCGGGCGCGAGATATTCTTCGACCAGCCAGCGGTTGACGGCGTGGCAAATCACCGCCGCCAAGGGCTTGTCCGCCATGCCGTTGACCGACAATGCGATGGCGGTGCCGAAGATGACGGCGATGTCGATGCCTTCTTCGTCCATGTCCGGCAAGCGTTTCAGCGGATCGGTCATCCCCGGGCGGCTGCGCTCGATATGCGCGGCAAAGACCTCGGCGCGATCCTCGCCACCGCCCCAGCGCCGCCTGCCGCCGAGCCGTCCCTCGATCATCAAGTGCGAATAGCCCGAGCTGTCGGTCACTCGACTGGGTGCCCGTTTGGCGAACTCCTTGGGCATCCACTTGGCCAGCTCGGTGTCCGGTTCGTTGCAGTGGCCGTCGGCGTCGATGACTAAATTTCTCGCCATGGTTCCTCCATTCGCGCGCGGGATTTGCTCTTTTCCTAGTCGGCTTGCGGGCGAATTGCAAGGTATCTCGTCGACGGCGGCGCGTGATCGCCGTCACGGCTTACATCCAAGACGCAAATATGTTTCGGAGGAGGGGACTAGAAGAATGCGCGCTGAAACTTCGCCGCGCTGATCGGCGGGTGGTTTACGAACTCACTTCCGTCAGCGACCGGCGGCGGGCGCGGTCGCGAGCTCAATCCCGAGCTTCGGGAGGCCGAAGCCGCAGCGCGCGCTCAAGAAGCGGTCGAAGTCCGCATCGGCCGCGAATTTGAAACGCACCGCGCCGCTCTGCTCCCAAAGCTCCTGCGGCTTCACCTCGCAGCGGTTGCAGGGCATGCCGTTGAGGCAAGTCTCGGGCGGCGTGCCGGTGGTGATCACCGCGACGGCGGCCGTTCGCGGATCGGCGCCGCGCGCGTCGGCGCGCACGACGACGCCTTTGCCGCGATATTCGACGCTGGGAAACCGGCGCGCGCCGCGCTCGGGGTTGAGATCGACAGGCGCCTCGGAAAAAACTCCGGCGACGATCTCATGGGTCGCGGCGTCGAACTCCACTTCCTCGCCGGTGGGCAGGGTGACGATGTTGCGATTTTGCGAATTGACGATCGCCGGCAGATAAGCTCTCGGGAAAAACAGCATGACGCTGTTCATCAATTCGCTCAGGCGGAACACGCGGTCGCGCGAGGGCGGCCAGTCGGAGACGAGCAGATGGATGTCCTGGCGGGCGCGTTCATCGAAACGAAATTGAAAGTCCCTGGTGAAGAACTGGTTCTTCACTGCGTCGCGGTGCGGCGGCAATATGCGGTTGCCGCCGTAGTTGGAGAATTCGAAGCCGACAAGCTTGCTGCCCTGGCGGGCGACGCGGTAGCGCCAAAAACTGTTTCGTGCCTCTCCCGCCGTCCTGATATTGAGCAGCGTGTTGTAATCGACCCGGCGCGCCGCCAAATCTTTCTCCGGCGCGGCGATCAGCGATTCCGGCAAAACCCGCGCGATCGTCGGCTGGGGAGGCTTGGCCGCGGCATCGGGCGGCAGCGGCTGCGCCGTCTCCGCCGTTGGCGACGGTTCCTTGGCCTGTTCCTCTGCCGGCCTTTCGGATGGCGCGGACGGGGATAGCGGCGTCGAGCGACACCCTGAAACGAGCATCGCCCACGCGAGGACGGCGCCTGCCGTCGATATAATGTTTGTTCTCATCATGTGAAATCCCGCGCGGCAAAGAGCATTGTGCCGTCTGACGCAGTGTAGCGCAACGTCCGTGCCGTGGAAGTTTTTGCCCGTTTCTCTCCGTGCGTTGAAAAAATGGCGCCGGGTCGTTCCGTGGCGGCGGCATAAAGAACGATTTGTGAACGGAAAGGCGGCTCAAGGCGCGCTGGGAGCGGATGGAGTGATTTTGCCGAGCTGATGGGCGAGTTGCCCGGCGGTAATGACTCCGGTCGCGGAGACCGGCAGGCCGGCGGTTTCGAGCGCGCGGGTTACCCAGGTATTGCAAGTGTTCAGCAAACTGAAATGAAGCGTCGAGGGGTAGAAGCGGCTGTAGCTGTACAGGCCGGCTTGCGCTTGCGCCCGCCCGCGATCGGGCGGGCGCGCAAAGCTTGCCGAGATAAAAGCGATCAGACGATCATAGGCGGGCGCCGACATGCGCATCTCGACGACTTCCGCTTTCGGGTAGAACCCACGCACATCGCCGTCGAAGCCGACCAGATGAAGCACGCTGCCGCTCGACCAGAACGCCGCTTTCAGAGCCATGAAAAAACCGGAATCCGGATTGGG
Source organism: uncultured delta proteobacterium (assembly GCA_963745035.1). Taxonomy (GTDB): domain Bacteria; phylum Desulfobacterota; class Binatia; order UBA9968; family UBA9968; genus DP-20. The sequence goes on from CAVUVW010000019.1 coordinate 98,217, forward strand.
AAAATAATCCTTGTCGCCCCAACTCAATTCGACGAAGCGGGCGCTCGGGAGGTCAGCGATCTCCGGCAGCGCCGCCCTCGCAAGATCCTCCTTGCTCAGCACAATACCGGCGTGCCAGGAGTCGTGCACGATGAAAACCAGCGGGCAGCGCGCCTCCTGGGAGGCACAGCGCCAAGCTTCGGCCGTATGGGTTTGGCCGGCGCAGCCGGCGAGGCAGAAAAGGAGTCCGCTAGCGAGGAAACGCTTGACGAGGAGGACTGCGTTCATGGAGGCAACGACTTCGATCCGAAAAGAAATCCGCGCAACGCAGGAGTCAGGACGAGCGCTGCGGCCGGTTCGTTCGCTCCATGCGCAGGTGCAGGCCGGCGCGCGCGATATAGACACTCGCCGGCGTTTTGCGTTTGGCCAACTGCTCGATCAGGAGCAGCAGCGGCGTGGACGAGCTCGCGTAGTCCGCGGGCGCGCCGGCGGCGCGCAGCGCGGCGACGGCCTCCTCGCCGGCGAAGTAGCGCAGCAACAGCTCGTCGTCGTTCACGCCGGGACCGCCGAAGTTAGCGCGAAAGTCTTTGAGCGACATTTCCGGGGGCTTTAACCGAGCAAGCTCCTTGGCGCGCGGGCTGCTCAGGAGCCGGTCTTTCAAATTGGCGTCGATCGATTGCGCTTCTTCTTCGCCCCAAAAGCCGAGCGCGTAAAGCAGCACTTCGTCGGTGACCTCTTTGTAGCGTTCACCCACCATGACGTTGATGGCCGCCTGCACGCCGAAAAACTGCGAGTAGGGCGTCACCATGATCGGGTAGCCGAACTCGGCGCGCACGCGCGACACTTCTTCGAGAACCGCGGGCAATTGATCGAGCTTGCCGAGATTGCCGAGCTGAAAACGAAAATTGGAGATCATCCCGCCCGGTACCTGATGCAGTGGATGAAAGGCGTCGTATTCGAGCGGTTTGCCGACCGGCAGGTTCTCCCGCTTGGCGACGGCGGTGAAATGGTCGCGCACGGGCTTGAGGACTTCCTCGTCGATTCGGGTTTGATAACCGAGCGCCCGGGCGTTCATGGCGACGTTGAAAATGGACGGATTGGACGAGCCGTCGGCGAGCGGGGGAATCGCGGTGTTGATCGACTTGATGCCGAGCTGGATCGCTTCCAGGCAGCAAAGCGGGCCGAGGCCAGTGTTGCAGTGGGTGTGAAACTCCACCGGCTTCCCTTTCGCTTCGCGCAAGATCAACGGAACTAGCCGGCGTGTCGCTTCAGGCGTGAGCAAGCCGCCGGGGTCTTTGAAACAAATCCGCGCCACGTCGAGCTTGGCGGCTTCCCGCGCGCGCTCGACGAAATATTCGTCTGTATGCTTCGGCGAGATCGAGTAGATAATATTCAGAATCGTCTTCAACCCAACGCGCTTGGCTGCCGTGACCGCCTCGCGCCAGTAAGACGGGGTATTCGACGGATCCGAAGTACGCAGCTCGTCGATGCCGTTGGCGGCAAGACGCTCTAGCCAGAGATCGGCGATGGCGGGCGGCGTGATCTGAAAGGCGAGCATGGAGCGGCTGCGGATCGAGCGCAGGGGCGTGTTGCGCATGCGTTTTTTTAGCAGGCGAATGCGCTCCCACGGGTCGTCTTTCAGATCGCGCACGCATTTTTTATAGAAGGCCGACGACATGATCTCGGCCGCTTCGAAGCCGGCCCGGTCGATGTGCTCCGCGATCGGCAGCATCATGCCGGTACGCATGTTGGATGCCCACAGGCTCAGGTGGCCGTCGCGCAAGGTGGTATCGACGAAGAAGACGTCGCGGTTTGGCTGGCTGTCGGTCATGGTTCTCTCAGGATTGGAGTAATGGAGTATTGGAGTGCTGGGTTCCGGAACCCCAATACTCCATCACTCCAGTACTCCAACACTCCAACTTCTCAGTCGCGCTTCTTAGCTTCCTCCAGATCCACGTACACTCGCACCCAGTCGTGCGGCGTAGCAGTGTGGCCCTGGCCGGTGGTGTCTTCGGCGAGCAACACGTCGCCGGGATGGAAGGTCATGCGGCTACCGTCGCCAATGCCGATGTCGACGCTGCCCGATAGAGTGATCACCCAGCGCCGGTGAGGCGCGCAGTGGTAGTTGACGATGTGCGGCGCGAAGTCGTTTCTAAATAGATATCCCTTAGCGTCGCACGTCTTGTTGAAGAACTCCGAAGTCTTGCTCGCATCGAGCGCTTCGAAATGTGACTGGCCGTCGTCGCCAGAATATAGCCTGTAGAATTGCACGTCTCCCTCCACGTAATTGGCGCGATAAATTCCAGCGCGCGAACGCCGCTAAAGCGGCGTCACGCTCGACGGCGGCTTGCGGTGCCGCGTCGCCTGCTCGTAGGCGTATGCAAACTTGATCATGTTGGCGTCGTCATAGGGCCGGCCGAGAAAGGTGATGCCAGCCGGCAATCGATCCCGGGTGTACCCGGCCGGCACGACGATCGACGGAACATAAACCAAAAAAGTATTGATGTGCGGCGCGCCTTTTTGGTCCACGAAGGGCGGGTTGAGGCCGTCCTTGATCAAGGTCGGTTGGTGCTCCACGGCCTTGTGCACGATCGCGTCAAGCTTCTTGTCGGCCATGAGTTGCAGCAGATTCGTCATCAGCTCTTCGCGCGCTTTCAGATACTCGTAATGGGCCTCTTCGGTCGGAGTTTTGAGCCAGCGGTCGCGCGCGCGCTTTTGCACTTTCTGAAATTCCGGCGTGGCCATCGCTTCCTGTCGCGAGCGGTAGGGCGGCTGCTTGCTCCGGTTAAGCCACTGCAGGAAGGCTTCGTCTTCATCGCGCGCATTGGTCGCGCGTTTCGCGAGCAGCGCGTTGAGTCCGGGAAGCGCGACCGGGTCGATGATCTCAGCGCCGGCGCTTTTCAGGTCGGCGACGGCTTTGTCGAATACTTCGGTGATCTTGCCGAAATCCTCGGAGCCTGGCTCGGCGTCGTAGCCCATGGATTCGCGCAGTATGCCGATGCGCTTGCCTTTGAGGCCGTCCTTATCGAGAAACTTGGTGAAGCTTTCGCGCATGCGGTCGACGCCGCGCGCAGTAACGGGGTCATCGGGATCGTAGCCGGCCATCACATCGAGGAGCTTGGCCAGATCCGTCACCGTGCGCGCCATCGGTCCGAGCGAGCCGTTGACGGAAGGCCAGCCGGCGTAGACTCCGGAGCGGCTGACCAAACCCGCCGTCGGACGCATGCCCGCGACCGAATTCCACGTCGACGGGCGGCGGATCGAAGCGAATCCTTCCTGTCCCACCGCGACGGTGCAAAAATTCGCCGACACGCTCGCGCCCGAGCCGCCGGAAGAGCCGCCGGCCGTGCGCTCGATGTCGTAGGGATTTTTCGTCGAGCCGAAGAGCGAGCCGTGGGTGTCGCCGCCACCGAGCTCGCCGAGAGTCGCCTTGGCGAGAATGACGGCGCCGGCTTTCTTGAGCTTGTCGACGACGAACGCGTCGCGGTCGGGATAGTAATTCTTGAACAGCACCGAGCCCAGGGTGGTCGGCATGCCGGCGGCGTCGCACTGGTCTTTGACGATGATCGGAATACCGTGCAGCGGCCCGACCGGGCCGGCAGATTTAAAGGCGGCGTCGAGCCGGTCCGCTTCCTCGAGCGCTTTGGAATTGACGCTGATGATGGCGTTGATCGCCGGACCGTCTTTGTCGAACGCTTCGATCCGGTCAAGGTACATTTGAACGAGTTGGCGGCAAGTCAGATCGCCGGATCTATAAGCCGCATGCACGTCGGCAATGGTGGTTTCGATCAAATTGAAGCTCATAAACAACCTCCGGATATTTCGTTTAACTACTTGAGCACGGGGGAAATGTCCAGACAGCGGTCGGCGCGACGCGATATAATTGGGTCCAGAGTTCGGCTGGAATTCCCACTAAAAGCATGCGGGAATGGCGGCAGAAGAATTCACCCAGGCTCCGCAAGCTGCGGAGCATTAGCTTTTGGCGATTATGATAGTGACTTTGGTGGCAGGCGATGAAAAGCGCTCCGCCGGAAATGACGGGACTAACTTCCAGTCGAAAAATTCAGTTCTTCTCGGTATCCACCGCTAGATACTCCCGCTCGATTTTCTGCCAGTCGTCGAGCCCGACTACGCGATCGCGCTCTTTGAACGTGGTGAGCGAAGCATCAATGGATTCCGTTGTGCCTTCGCGCTTGAGCGTCGCCAGGGCGTTGCGCATGGCGTGGATGCCGGCGCGCTGCGTTTCCGAAGGGTAGATCGCGATGCGGTAGCCCATTTTCTCCAGACGCTCCGCCGGCAGCATCGGCGTCTTGCCGCCTTTGAAAACATTCACGAGTAGGGGAATACCAGGTATGCGGCGCGGAATCTCCGCCAGCTCTTCCTCCGATTGCGGCGCTTCGACGAAGATCGCATCGACGCCGAGCTTGGCGAAAGCTTTGGCTCGGTTGATCGCGTCATCCATGCCGTGGACGGCGCGCGCGTCGGTGCGCGCGATGATGCAAAAATCCCGGTCGGTGCGGGCCGCCAAGGCGGCAGCTATTTTTTGCTCGATCTCGGGCAGGGAAACAACTTCCTTGCCGTCCAGATGGCCGCAGCGTTTGGGCGTGACCTGGTCTTCGATATGGATTGCCGCCACCCCGATACGCTCGAACTCGCGCACCGTGCGCACCAGGTTGACGGCGTTGCCGTAGCCGGTGTCGGCATCGGCGATGATAGGAATTTTGATCGCCGAGACTACCTGGGCGGCGCGCTCGATCGCCTCCGACATGGTGACGAGGCCGATATCCGGGATGCCCATGCTGCGCGCCACCGCGCCGCCGCTCAGATAGGCGGCTTCGAAGCCCGCTTCTTCGACCAGGCGGGCGGACAGGCCGTCGAAACATCCCGGGGCGACCAGCAGCTTGTCGCGCTGCAGCAGCTTTTTTAAAGTTTGGCGCGGGCTCATAGATCACCTCAGATTAGTTCAAGTAGATTCTCATTTAGCGTCGCGCGGGGCTAGCGTCTCGGAGGTAATCCAAGACGCCGAACGCGAGACCCTAAACTCTTTTGGCGAACATATCGGTAAATTTATCTACGGCGGTTGCGTCGAGCGCCGCCGGATTCGTGCAGAGGCGCCAGATCGCCGCGCACTGCTCCGGCGCGAAGCGCGATACCAGATTGGCTTCGAATTTCTTCATCAGCAGCGGCATGCCCTCGGCGCGCCGGCGGCGGTGGCCGATGGGATATTCGACGGTGACCTTGTCTGTGCTCGATCCGTCCTTGAAAAACGCCTGCACGGCGTTGGCGATGGAGCGCTTGTCGGGATCGAGATAGTCTTCGGTGTATTGGGGATTTTCGACACAGACCATCTTGTCGCGCAGGGTGTCGATGCGGGGATCTTTCGCAATCGCTTCTTCGTAATGATCCGCCGTGAGATCGCCGAAGATCAACCCGATGGCCGTCATATACTGGATGCAATGATCGCGGTCGGCCGGATTGTGCAATGGGCCGGTTTTGTCGATGATGCGGATCGCCGATTCGTGCGTGGTAATGACGATCTTTTCCACATCATTCAAGCGATCCTTTACGTTATCGTGGAGCTGGATGGCGCATTCGACCGCGGTCTGCGCGTGGAACTCGGCCGGGAACGATATCTTGAAGAGCACGTTCTCCATCACGTAAGAGCCGAAGGGTCTTCCCAGTGAAAACGGTTTGCCGCGGAAAAGAACGTCGTAGTAGCCCCATCCCTTGGCCGTAAGCGCGGACGGATAACCCATTTCGCCTTGGATGGCCATCAGCGCCAGACGCACGCCGCGGCTCGTGGCGTCGCCGGCTGCCCAGGACTTTCGCGGTCCGGTGTTGGGGGTGTGGCGATACACGCGCAGCGCGCCGCCGTCGGTCCAGGCGTTGGAAAGCGCGCTGATGATTTTTTCCTTGTCGCCGCCGAGCATGGCCGTGGCGACGGCGCTGGTCGCCACGCGTACCAGCAGAACATGATCCAAACCGACGCGGTTGTAACTGTTCTCCAGCGCGAGAACGCCTTGGATCTCGTGCGCCTTGATCATTGCCTGCAAAATATCGCCGACGGTGAAGGTTCTCTGCCGGGCGCGAGTCAGATAGTCGGCAAGAGCGAGAATGCCGCCGAGGTTGTCCGACGGATGGCCCCATTCGGCGGCGAGCCAAGTGTCGTTGAAATCGAGCCAGCGGATCATCGCGCCGATGTTGAAGGCGGCGTGCACCGGCTCGAGCTGCCAGTCGGTGCCGGGAATGCGCGCGCCGTTCGCCAACGTCGCGCCGGGAACGACCGGCCCCAGGTGTTTCACGCACTCGGGATAACGGAGCGCGAGCAGCCCGCAGCCGAGGGTATCCAAAAGATTGTAGCGCGCCGTGTCGATGGCCTCGCGGTTGTCGGAGAGGAAATTCGCGGCATACTCCGCGATTTCGACGAGGATCTTGTCCGGCTTGGGACGGACGTTGGAAACGAATGCGCTCATGCTTGCCTCAGAATAGGATTCAAGAGTTCAAGGTTCAAAGGTTCCATGTTCAACGTCCGAATCCCCCCTTGAACCTTTGAACGGTTGAACCCTTGAACGGTCCTATCGTTTCGAAATCGGCGTAAACGGCCGCGGATCGGGTCCGACATAGTCGGCATTGGGTCGGATCAAGCGATTGTCGGCGCGCTGCTCGATAATGTGCGCCGCCCAGCCGGTGATGCGCGAAATGACAAAGAGCGGTGTGAACATCGCGGTCGGAATGCCGCAAAAGTGATAGGCGCTGGCGCTGTAAAAATCCAGATTGGGGAACATCTTTTTCTCACGACGCATGACTTGCTCGATGCGCTCGGAGACCGGAAACAGGCGTCTGTCGTCAATCGCTTTGCTGAGGTTCTTGGACCAAGCCTTGATGACGTCCGAACGCGGGTCTGAAATTTTATAAACTCGATGGCCGAAACCCATGATGAGCTTTTTCGCGGCGAGCATTTCGAGCAGCCCCTTCTCCGCTTCATCGGCGTTTGCAAACCGTTCGATCAGCTCCATCGCGGCTTCGTTGGCGCCGCCGTGCAGCGGGCCGCGCAGCGCGCCGATGCCGCCGGTGACGGCGGAGTAGAAGTCCGGCAAAGTGGAGATGATCGTGCGCGCCGTGAACGTGGAGGCGTTGAACTCATGCTCGGCGTAAAGAATCAGCGACACGTCGATGGCGCGCCGGTGCAGCTCGTCGGGCTTTTTGCCGTGCAGCAAGTGCAACAAATGGCCGGCGGTGCTTTCGTCGTCGGTCTCGGTGTCGATGCGCCGGCCGTTTTCATGAAAATGGTGCCAGTAAAAAAGCATCGCGCTGAAACAGGCGGTCAGGCGATTGGCCACCGCGATTTGATCGTGCCCCGGGCCTTCGGGCTCCAAGCGTGCCGAGCATCGAGCAGCCGGTGCGCATCACGTCCATCGGATGGGTGCTGCGCGGAATCAGTTCGAGAACCGTTTTCAACGGCGCGGGCAGGCCGCGCAGGGCGCGCAGCTTGGTTTTGTACTCATCGAGCTCGGCTTGCTTGGGCAGAGCACCGTAGATCAGCAGATAGGCGACTTCTTCGAACGTGGAATGTTCCGCCAGATCGTGGATCGAGTAGCCGCGATAGGTGAGTCCTTTGCCTTCTTTCCCCACCGTCGCGATCCCTGTGTGGCCGGCAATAATGCCGGCGAGTCCGGCGCCTGCTTCTGTTGCCATACTGTATTTCCTCCAAAGCCTATTTGCACCGAATGTGACGGCTATTGCAAGTATCGGGCGCCTCAGGACGCGGTTAAAGCTTTCAGGTCAACGTGCAATGCTCCATCAAGTCCACGCAGCTCTTGACAGTTTGCCTGGACATTGGATACCGCTGAATGAAGAATTTCCCAGAAGATTAGGAGTGAGCCGATGGCTTTACCGCAAACTTTCAAAGCGATGGTAGTATCGGAGACGGCGGAGAAAACTTTTCCGCGCGAGATCCGCGAGCGGGCGCTGAGCGATTTGCCCGCCGGCGAGCTCATCATCGAAGTCAAATATTCCTCGTTGAATTACAAAGACGCGCTTTCCGCCACCGGCAACAAAGGTGTGACGAGAAAGTATCCGCACACGCCGGGCATCGATGCCGCCGGTGTCGTCGCCGATTCGACGACTAAATTGTTCACGGTCGGCGATCAGGTTACGGTCACGGGCTTCGACCTCGGCATGAATACCTCCGGGGGCTTCGGCCAGTACATCAGCGTGCCGGCGCTGTGGGCGACCAAGCTGCCGCAGGGTTTGTCGTTGAAAGACAGCATGAGCCACGGCACCGCCGGTCTCACCGCGGCGCTGTGCATCATCCGCTTGATGGCCAGCGGCTTAACCAAGGAATCAGGCGAAGTGCTCGTTACGGGCGCGACGGGCGGAGTCGGCAGCGTGGCGCTCGCGATTCTCGCAAAATTAGGTTTCAACGTCGTCGCGGCTACAGGCAAAGCGAGCGAGCATGATTTTCTTACGAAGCTTGGCGCCAAGGCGATCATTTCACGCGAAGAAGCCAACGACACGTCGGGACGCCCGCTGCAAAAGCCGCGCTGGGCCGGAGTAGTCGACACGGTCGGCGGAAATATTCTCGCCACCGCGCTCAAAACGACCAAGTACGGCGGCTTGGTCACGGCCTGCGGCAACGCCATGTCGCACGAGCTCAACGTCAACGTGTTTCCTTTCATCCTGCGTGGCGTGAGCTTGCTCGGCGTCGATTCCGTCGAAATCCCGATGCGCGCGCGCCAGATGGCGTGGAGCAAGCTCGCCGGCGAATGGAGCATCGACGTAGGCAGCCTGGTCACCGAAGTGTCGCTCGAGCAGTTGAATCCGAAGATCGACGAGATCCTCAAGGGCGGCATCCGCGGCCGCGTGCTGGTTAATTTGAATAAGTAAACTGTTAGCTCGTTGTTAGTGTCTTACCCTCGCCCCGTCCGCGGGGAGAGGGCAGGGTGAGGGCGTCCTCATCCCAACCTTCTTCCGGAGGAGAAGGAGTAGAGAGGAATGTAAGTGGTTCAAGATATCGATACTCACCACGAATCTGCCCTTGGCCATCTACGCGTTGTGGAGCTTGGCGACATTCCGGCTTCCTACGCGACCCGCTGGCTTGCCGATCTCGGCGCGGATGTGATCAAGGTCGAGCCGCCCGGGGGCGATCCGAATCGCTCGCTGCCGCCGTTCGCAGGTAATATCGAGCATCCGGAACGCAGCCTCACATTCATTCACGCCAACACCAACAAACGCAGCATCGCGTTGGATCTCGAGCGCGAAACGGATCGCGAGACTTTTGCCAAGCTCCTGGCGTCGGCGAATCTGTTCGTCGAGGCTACGCCGCTTGGCCATTTGGAAAAATTTGGTTTTGACGATCAGCGGCTCCACGATGGCTTTCCATCGCTGGTGATTGTTTCGCTGACACCGTTCGGTCGCACCGGGCCGTATCGCTACTACAAAGGCAGCGACGCGATCGCGAATGCGACCGGCGGTTTTCTATTCGGCCAGGGCGATAACACCAAAGGGCAGTGCACGGCGCCGAGCCATCTGGCTTATCAGGTGGCCGGGGCGATGGCGGCGATGCTGAGTCTTGCCGGCATTCGTCATGCCCGAGAAACCGGCGTCGGCCAGCGCATCGATATGTCATTGCAGGAAGCGCTGACTTTCACCAACAGCAGCTCGATCGCGCGTTATACGCGGGAGAATCGTCTGGAGCGCCGCCCCGGCGGAAAGGCGTACGGCGGCGCAGGCACGAACATCTATCGCTGCAAGGACGGCCGCTACGTGCACTTCACCACCAATATGCCGCACATGTGGAAGGAGTTCGCGCAGAACTGGATGACCGACAAGTCGCTCGCCGGAGCGGAATGGGAGAATCCGCGCTACCGCGATGAGCATGCCGACGAAGTCGCCAAAGCATTCGCGAATTTTATCGGACAATTCAACGCCGACGATTTTGCCAACGAAGCGCAGGCGCGCCATCTCGCCGCGGCGCCGCTCAATACCATCGGCCAGTTCGTCGAGTGCGAGCAAAATCGCGTGCGCGAGTGGCTGCAGGAGATCGACCATCCTGTAATCGGCAAATACAAAGCGCCCGGAGCGCCGATGCGCCTCTCGCTCACGCCGATGCAGGTGCGCCGCGCCGGCGCCGTTGCTCGACCAGCATCGAAAAGAAATTCTTGCCGAGCTCGACAGGATGCCGATTCAGCGGCCGAATCAGCCGGTCGATGAAGCCCACGTTCGGCAGCCGATGCTCCGCGGCCTGCGCATGGCGGACCTCACGCAGCAGTATGCCGGTCCGCTGGGAACGGCGTTGCTCGGCGTATTACGGCATGGAAGTCGTCAAGATCGAAACCGGCACGATTCCCAGCAAAGAACGCGAAGCCGCGGTGCACGCTTGCATGAACCGCGCGAAGCTCGGTTGCACGCTCAATCTGCGGAACTCCGACGGCAAGGAGCTTTTCAAGAAGCTCGTCGCGAAATCCGACGTGGTCGTCGACAATTTCAGCTCGGGTGTGCTCGAGCGCTTGGGCTTCGGCTTCGACGTCTTGCAAAAGATCAATCCCGGCATTGTGCAGGCCGTCATGCCGGGATGGGGACTCACGGGTCCGCTCAAATCCTGGGTTGCTTGGGGCTGGCAGTTGCTCGCGTACACCGGAATCATGCGGCTCTGGGGCTATCCCGATTCGCCCATGGAAACGCGCTGCAAGATTGCCTGGCCCGACCGCGTGGGCTCGGTGACCATGGCGCTCGGCGTGCTCGCCGCGCTCGAATATCAGGCCCGCACCGGCAAAGGGCAGTTCATCGAAGCCGGCATGCTCGAAGCGCAGGGCTCGATGATGGGTCCGGCGATTCTCGATTACACGTGTTAACGGCAACGAATGGGACGCCATGGGTTACCGCGAAATCCTGGGCGAGCCCTATGCGCCGTACGGCTGTTATCCGTGCTACGGCGAAGATAACTGGATCATCATCGCCTGCCGCGGCGACGAAGAATGGCAGCGTATGGTGAACATAATCGGCAAATCATCCTGGGCGGCGGATGCAAAATTTGCGTCCAAAGCGGGCCGCAAAGAACATTGCGACGAGCTCGATCGAAAACTTTCGGAATGGGCACGCAAGTATACGGCGAAACAGCTTTTTCGCATGCTCCAGGAGGCGGGCATCGCCGCTGGAATTCCTTCTTCAGGGGAAGACCTCTTTCACGACATTCACCTGCGCGCCCGTGGTCACGTCGTCGAGACCGAAGCGCAGCCCTGGGGAAAGATCACGCATCACGGTCTCCCGGCCATTCCATCGCTCTCGGAAGCCAGCGCCGCCCGCCCAGCGCCATGGATCGGCGCGCACAATGACGAGGTGTTTGGGGGGATCTTGGGGCTAAGTGAAGAAAAGATCGAAGAGCTGAAGAAGGCTGAGGCGATCAAGTAGGGAAAGATTTCTCACATTCGTTCGAAATGACAACAAGGTAAAACGATTTATTGGAGCGAAAGAAATTCCTCACCTGTCATAAGCCTTTCTTGTCATTTCGACCAAAGGGAGAAATCTTTCTTCTCTCCTTTGTCGGTGGCTGGCATGCCTGCCGAAAACCGCTACTGCGTCTACGTGATGACTAATTGGAACAATCGAGTCATGTACGTCGGAGTCACTAACGACTTGGAACGACGCCTTTACGAGCACAAAAACAAGCTCGTTAAGGGATTTACGGAAAAGTACAACGTAAACAAGCTCGTCTACTTCGAAGAGACGGGTGATGTGCTAAGCGCATTGGCGCGAGAGAAAGAAATCAAGAAATGGCGTAGGCAAAAAAAAGATGCGCTCGTGCGAAGTGTGAATCCCGAATGGTGGGATTTATCGGAAGAGGGGAAAGATTTCTCGCTTCGCTCGAAATGACAAATTGCTGTTAGGGATGTTGAGGGTCCATAGCAACGGGGGCTTGATCGCAATTTAACCGCCTAAATGGCGGACGTGTCGTTCACCCGGCGATTTGCCACGTTAAACCGTTCAGCTCATCATTGTCATTTCGACCGCAGGGAGAAATCTTCCTGTAATCCTGCTTTCTCTAAGCCGGGCGAAACTTCGGTAGGGTGTACTCCTCGTTATCCTCGTAGACCACTTCCACCGGCATGCCAATTTTCACTTGATCAGGCGGGCAGTCGATGACGTTGCTGATAAGGCGCGGGCCTTCGGCGAGGTCGATCAAGGAAACATTATACGGCGTCTTGCCCTCGTAGGAGGGGTGCCAGGCACGGTTGTAGGTGACGAACGAATAAACTTTTCCCTTGCCGCTGAGCGCCACCCATTCGTAGTCCGATGAAAGACAATGTGGGCAGGAGCCTTGAGGTGGATACGTAAAGTACTGGTTGCAGGCCTTGCACCGCTGCGCGCTCAGTTTGTGCTCGCGGGTACCGGCCCAGAAGGGCTTGGCCTCGAGCTCTTCGAGAAACGGCCGAACCTTTCGAACTGCTCTGCCTCGGTTATCGCTGGTCTCGCTCATTGTACCCCCAAAATTAAGCTTGCGTGCATGCACAGGCTGCCGCCGTGGCCGCTGACGATTCCTGCTTTGGCATTTTTTACTTGCCGCTCAGGCTCGACTTCGTTGCCGCGTAGTTGACGCACGGCTTCGGTGACGTGCAGCATGCCTTCGATGTGCGCCTGAGAGAGCAGCCCGCCGTGGGTGTTGACCGGCAGCTCGCCGCCGACCTCGATGCGGCCGTTCTTGACGAAATCTTTGCCTTCGCCTTTTTTGCAAAAACCGTAATCCTCCAACGTGATCATCGTCGTGATCGTGAAGCAGTCGTAGATCTCGGCGAAGTTCATGTCCTTGGGCGCGAGCCCGGCCATCTTATAGGCCGCTTCCGAAGATTTCTTCCCGCCGAGCGTCGTCAGGCTAGGCGCGTCCATTAAGCTGAAATGAGGATGATGCTGGCCCATGCCGAGAATGGGCACCGGCCGCTTAGGAAAATCCTTCGCGCGCTCGGCGCTGGTGACGATCACCGCGCCGCCGCCGTCGGATTCGAGCGCGCAATCGAACAGACGCAGCGGATCGCAGATGTAGCGCGATGCCTGATGATCGGCGATGGTCATAGGCTTGCGCATGGTCGCGTTGTTGTTCATGCATGCGTGCTTGCGGGTTGCGACGGCCACGTGAGCTAGGTCCTCACTGGTGGTGCCGAACTCGTACATGTGGCGCTGCGCTGCGAACGCATGATTGGCCACCGCGGAGAAGTGACCCCACGGCTCTTCCCAGTGTTCGTCGCCGTGCCGAATCGGATTTCCCGGTGTCGGATCCGGCGTGCCGCGCTTACGCGCGTGGACGCATAAAACGGTCTGCGCCAGGCCCGCTTCGATGGCCATGACCGCGTTCTGCACCATGGCGATGGGCGTCGCGCCACCGAGCGCGAGGTCCGTGGCATAGCTCGGGCTCATGCGCGCCATGTTCGCCATACGGACGGCGTAACTTCGGTGCGCATCGTTGAGTGGTTGATTAGTGATAAACCCGTCCACGTCGGATGCCTTGATGGCGGCATCGTCCAGACAGGCTTTGATGCATTCCAGATGCAGCGAATGCGTGCTGGCGTCGGGCCGTTTTCCGACTTTGGTTTCCGCGACGCCGACGATGGCGTATTTGCCGCTAATGTTGCTCATGGCACCTCCGGGTGAATTGGAGTGATGGAGTATTGGAGTGTTGGAGTATTGGGCCGGAACCCATCACTCCAGCCCTCCATCAACTCCAATACTCCAAATGATGGAATTTTCAAACTACCGCGTGGATTGCGCCAGATTTTTGATGAAGCCGGTCTTCTCGAGTTCGGCGATGAAGCTGGCGTCCATGAACGCTTCGGGCTTGTGGTTCCATACGTCCGGGCGTTGTTGCGCGACGTATTCGTAAGTCGGCTGCAAACCTTGAGTGATCGGATAGGGAGCGGAGATAAAATCCTTCCGATAAATCTCGTAGGAGCCTTCCAATAGTTCGCGGTCGGTTGTTTTGAGATATTTGCTCAAGACTTTCATGGCGAATTCTTTGTTGGCTTTCAAAAGATGAATGCCTTCGACGTGCGCCTTCACCATGCGCATCACGCCGTCGCGGTCATCGATCGTGTGCTTGCGCCGCGTGACAATCGACATGGAGGGGTAGCTGACTTCCTTCTTGGCATCCCACAATACGCGGTAGCCTTTGCGCTCAGCTTGAACGTCGGCGGGATGGGACAGGTCGGCCGCGTCGACTGCGCCGTTGAACAAAGCCTGCAGCCTGTCTGGTTGAGTGCCGATGGCGAGCATGATCATGTCTTTGACCGGATCCATGCCGTGTTTCTTGATGATGTAGCGCTCGAGAAAATCTCCGAGAGAACCGAAGCCCGAAACGGCGATTCGTTTGCCGCGGAGATCCTCCGGGTTTTTAATATCGGAGCGCACGAGTAATTTGCTCTGGACCCCGGACACGGTGTGAGCAACGGTGACGAGATCCGCGCCGCTCAAGTTGGCGCCCATCACCGTCGTCAGAGTGCAAGGTGCGCCAAGAATGCTCCCGCCGATGATCGCCTGCGCCGATTGCCCGGAACCGCGCAGCAGCACCAACTCCGCTTCCATGCCGTATTTCTCGTATAGCTTTGCTTCCTTGGCGATCCAAGGTACCCACTGCGACGCCGATAAGGACGTCACGCCCCAATGAAATTTCCGTAGTCCCTTCTCTTGGGCTTGTCCGATAGAGGGTACGATCAACAAAGCAAGCACTAGATACGCGCCAATGCAACTCATTTCGCGGAAACATCCTTCCTCCGTTCTACTGTTGCCTGTTGCCTAATGCCTTTTGCCTTCCTAGATATTGTACAGCCGAGCCGCGTTATCGCACATGAGCTTGCGCAGTTGTGTATCGCTCAGGTCTTTCCGCTCGGTCACCGATGCTACCGTGTGCGGAAATTTGCTGTCGCCGTGATTGTAGTCGGATGCAAAAACCAACCGATCTTCACCGACGTATTCCATGACGAAGTTCAACGTGTGCTCGTCCGGTTCGAAAGAGTAGTAAACCTGCTCGCTGCGCATGTAATCGCTCGGCGGCTTTTTCATCAGCGGCACGGTCGGCTGAAGATACTCGTAGTGTTCATCCAAACGCTCCATCCAGTACGGCACCCAACCGGCGCCGGCTTCGAGAAAAGCCACTTTCAACTTCGGATAGAGCTCCAGGATGCCGCCGCCGACGATGCACATGACGCCGATCATCTGCTCGAAGGCATGTGTCGTCGCATGGACGAACAAAGCATTGTCGAAGCGGTCGGCGGCCGCGGCGGGACGGCCGGAACCGACATGAACGCATACGGGAACGCCGAGTTCCTCTGCCTTGGCGTAGAAGGGATAAAAATCGGGATGATCCAAGTTGCGCCCTGCGGAGTGCGCCGACGTGGCGACGGCGACGAAACCCAATTCTTTGACGCAGCGCTCCAGTTCCTTCACGGCTTCCTTGGGTTCCTGCATGGCTACCAGCGCCACGCCTTTCAGACGCTTGGGGTTGGTTTTGCAGTAGCTGTCCAGCCACGTGTTGTAGGCGTGGGCGATGGCGCAGGCGAGATCGTGGTTTTCGAGAAACGGCAGGCTCAAAAACACGGTGGTGCCGAAGTTGACCGCTGTGTCGATGCCTTCGAGATCCATGTCTTGCAGGCGGCGAACGGGGTCGAACATGCCGGTGGTCTTTTGCGGCCGGCGACTGTACGGCGCCGTACCGATGCCGAGACCGGTGCCCGAAGGCTTCGCCCAGATTTTTCCTTCTAAAAGCAGTTGCTCTTTGCCTTCAGGTCCGGTGATCATTTTCGGCGCGTGCTTTCGATAGGGCGGGTCGAGTAGTTCCTGCCAATCGGCATCCCGCTCCTGCACATGCCCATCGGCGTCGATGATCCGAAGATTGTTCATTCTCTCCTCCTAGACTGAAACGCGTAGTGTATTAAAACAGAAGAATATTTCACCACGAAGATCACGAAGGACCCAGCGCGGCCGAGCCGCAACCAAAATGACAGATTGGTTTCATTGGTGTAAACGGTGCTCATGTCTACGATATACAATGCACCGACGAAAGAGGCTGCGCATGCCTTTGTACAGCGTCACAAAAGCGATGTCATCGGAGTTTTGCACGGTTGGGATCGATTGCGACTGCAAGGCACGCTTCGAAGTCTCTATTACCAGCCGGTGATGGAAGAGTACCTGAGGCAAGCAGGAGTTTTGTGGAAAGATTTCAAAATCTTCGCCACCACACTGACGGCTCGTGTGCGCCAAGCGGCAGTGGATCTGGCAGCGAAGCATCAGCGGCCGATGCTTTATCTTAACTCCAGCCGCACACGCAAGGAGGACGAGGCTCGCAAGATCCAGCAGCGTGACCAGATTGAGTTGGGGCTGATTGCTGTGTTTAGTTGCGTGGAGCCGTGCCGTACGTGGTTTTTGCGCGGCAATCGTATTACCCGAAAGCTTGAGCTTAGGCTTGAATGGGGCAAGTGCATCCACCTGTACTTTTACTGGATGCATGAACAATTGGGATTTTTGCATCTTCGGTTGCAGACTTGGTTTCCTTTTCTGATTCAAATTTGTCTCAACGGACGAGGATGGCTGGCCCGGCAGATGGATCAGACCCAGCTGCGCTATCGGCGAGAGGATAACTGTTTTCCGTGGATTGACGATGTCTCGCGCGCCCAAGCACTGATGGATCAGCAACACCGCACCAATTGGCCCGTGCTTTTGCACCCACTGCTCAAAAAGTGCCACCCTTTGCACGCCGAGATTAGCCGTCCCATTGAGCGTGACTACTACTGGACGGCGGCCGAGACCGAGTACGCCACCGATGTTATGTTTCGTGACCGGGCCGCGCTCGGACGCATTTATCCCGCCTTGGTGCATCACGCGGTGATGACGTTTGGCAGTGAACAAGTGCTGCGGTTTATGCACCGCTCGGGACAGGTGGGTCTCCAAGACGTGCAAAGCGATCGGCGTCGCTGGCCTGACGGCGTCCGAGTCAAGCACTGGGTCAATAAGAACTCGCTTAAATGCTATGATAAGGGCAGTGTCTTGCGCGTTGAGGCAACGATCAATGAACCGAGAGATTTTCGCAGCTTTCGCGCCGCGGAGAAAAGTCCTGGCGGCCCTAAGCGCTGGCGCGAACTGCGCCGCAGCGTATCTGACTTTCACCGACGCTCTGAAGTGAGTCGGAAAGCCACCGAGCGATACCTTACCGCTCTGGCTTGTGTCCATGTGCAAACCCGGCTCGCCGAGCAAACCGCGCAAGTCTGCCGGCCCGTACGGCGGTACGGACGCCGTTACCGAGCGCTTAATCCTCTGGGAGAAGGCGATGCTCAACTCATGACCATCGTCAACCGTGGAGAATTTTCGCTCAACGGGTTTCGCAACCGTGACCTGCGTTCCCATCTCTACCCTGCGATCAAGGACAAACAAAAGCAACACACAGAAATGGCGGCAGTGGGACGTCGCTTGCGGCTGTTGCGGGCGCATGGCTTGATTGCAAAAGTGCCCAAAACGCACCGTTACATCGTTACTGAAAAAGGTCGCAACATCATCACGGCGTTGTTGGCCGCGCGTAACGCAAGCACTGAGAAACTCACAGCTTTGGCCGCGTGATTTGCGCAGATGGAGAAAATTTTCAAGCATAGTAGTACGAAGTCCGGACTCCTTTATTTTCGTGATCTTCGTGTCCTCCTTCAAAAAGTACAGGTGCGGAATGGTAGGAGCTGGCGGGGAACGGTTGGGTTCCGTCATACCCGCGAAAGCGGGTATCCAGGCTAATTCGCCAGAACAAACCTGGATTCCCTAAATTCACAAACCAAGTGCAACACTTTCTGTATAAGGTGTTGCGATGGGACAACGGTATGAGCAACTTTCGCTTAAAGAACGGTGTACAGTATCCGGACTTAGCCAGGCCGGGAAAACAATGCGCCAAATCGCGGCAGCTATGGATCGCGCGCCATCGACTATAATGCGCGAGCTTAAACGCAACAGCGGCAATCAGGTGGGTTACCAGCCTTCCTACGCTGAGCAGCAAGCCAAGAGTCGACGTTGGCGAGGCAGTCGTCTGTTGCGCAAGCCTGATCTTCAAGAAAAAGTGCTCGAGGGCCTGAGCCAAGGGTGGTCGCCAGCACAAGTTGCCGGACGACTGAAAAAGGAGCAAAGAGCCACCGTGATCAGCTATGAATCGATCTATCGGTTTATCGACTCTCAGATCCGTCGTACCAAGGACTACCGCTGGCGGCTCTATCTTCCCCGAGCCAAAAGCAAGCGGGGTTGGCGTGGGCATAAAGGCGGCAGTCCGGTGGATCATATTCAGGACCGAGTACCGATCGATCGCCGTCCGGCCTACATCCACAAGCGCCGCCAGGCCGGACACTGGGAAGGCGACCTGATGTTGTTCGCTCAATACGGTCAGGCGGTTCTGGTTACTCATGAAAGACGCTCCCGGTTGCTCCTGCTCAGCCGTCAACCCAACAAGGCGGCCGAGCCTGTGGCCAAAAAGCTCACCGATCTGTTGGGCTCTTTACCCAAGCTCTTACGTCGGACCATCACCTTCGATAACGGCACTGAGTTCGCCTACCATTACCGACTCCATAAACTATCGATGCGCACCTTTTTCTGTGATCCGCATGCGCCATGGCAAAAAGGCGGCATTGAAAACGCCATCGGACGCTTGCGCCGAGGGCTGCCGAGGAAAACCGACTTGGCCACGTTATCTGAGGACCGTTTGCTCGGCCTGGTTCGATCCTACAATCACACTCCGAGAAAGTGTCTTAACTACAAAACTCCGGCAGAGGTCTTCTGCCATGAACTGTTGCACTTGAAATGTGAATCCACCTTCCCGCGTGCGCGGGAATGACGACTGGCGGGAGAGTCGTCCATGGAAACTCCCCATTTTCATTCTCTGTGCGCGAGCGTAAGATCATTATTCACTTCGTGGTGAACTGCATTTATTTCCGCGTGATCCCGAGCAAAAGTTTATCCCACTTCTCCAAATCCTTTTCGTACTGGTCCGTCGTCAAACCCCGCTCGGGACGCCATTTCTTGAATCCATAATCTTTCATGCCGCTGCCATAGTAGTATTTCTCCAACACCTGTTGGCCTGACGGGCTCAAAAGAAAATCCGCCATCAGCAGCGCAGCATGGGGGTGAGGCGGGTTGGCCGCGACCGCGGCGCTGCCGACATTCGTAGGAACCAGGTCCATCGGGACCCACTCCACCGGCGCGCCCTTCGATGCCGCGAGTAGCGTATGCGTCTGAAAAATTGCCGGCGACGCCACGATCTCGCCAGTCGTGATCGTGTTCACTAAAGCCGGCGCATCGATCGAATAGAGCTTGATCTCCTGCGCCTTGAGCTTGCGTACCATTTCTTCGCCTTTCGACTTGATTATGGCGCCGATAATTTTGTCGCTGGTTTGGCCGACGCTGATGCCCATCTTGCCTTTAAGCGCCGGATGAAAAAGGCCGTCGAAATTCTTCGGCACGGTATCTTTCGGCACGAGCGATTTGTTGTAGGTAAACCCGATATACGATTCACGCGCCAGCGCCCAGTAGACGAGATTTTTGTCGGCGCGTTCCTTGCCGTCTTCGGGATACTTGTCGAGATAGGGAGAATCGTAGGGGCGCAGCAGTTTGTCGTCGCGCAAGAAAATGAGGCTTCCTTCGGTGGTCTCGATCGTATCGGCAATATTGCGCCGCGCTTTGGCCTCTTCCTGCATACGTACAACCAAGTCAGCTCCCTGAGCGCGGTAGGAATCCACTTTGATGCCGGGATATTTGGTCTCGAAGGCCTTGACCAGTTCCTTGTAGGAGTCGCCGGCGAGAGAGGTGTACCAAACAATCCTGCCTTCGGTCTTTGCGCCCGCATAAAGCAGCGCCTCTCTGTCGGCGCCGCGATAGGTGACCAGCTCAGCGATGGTCGACGGCTTGCGCGCTTGTCCCCATGCTACGTCTGAAAGAAAGAGAAGAGTAAAAATGAATAAACCTATTATCTTCATTTCGTCGCCTCCTGCCCAAGGTTGGTGGATCGTTATCTATCGTGAGTGCTCCACGGCATGCTCATCATGCCGTCACGGGCTCTTCCAAAAGATTTCCCGGTACAGTTTGTTGTGCTCCTCATAGCTGTCCGACAACGTCCAGTCGGCGGGAAAAAGTTTCAGCCCGCGGAGGTATTCCGGCTGAAACTTTGGAATGGCCGGCGGTTTGTCCATCGCGAGAATCTGCCGCTGGCCGTCATCCGAGGCGAGATAGTTCATGAACAGTCGCGCTGCTGCGGGATGCTTGGCTTCACGGGTGATCGCGGCGGAAACGAGAACAGTAATGTAGGGCTCCGCTCTGACCCACTCTATCGGTGCACCCTTGCTCTTGAGCTCCTCGGTCCGGGCGATGTCGCTGTACACGATGATGGGAAACTCTCCCGCGGTTAGCAGCACTGCCTGTTTGCTGTGGCCGTTAATCATAATCAGATCTTGTTGCGCGAGTTTCTTGAAGTAATCGGTTGCCTTCTGCCTTCCGGCATACTGCAAGTGCGCCTGGGTCACCAGATATTCCTCCCGCTCGAGGGAGATACGGCCCTTCCATTTTGGATGCAGCAGATCTTCGAAGGAGGTGGGCGCGTCGGCTTTCGACACGAGCTTGGAGTTGTAGGTGATCGCGTACGGTACCAGGTAAAAGCCGATCCAGTAGCCCTGCTTGTCGATGAATCCCGGCGGAAAATTGCCGGCGCCTGGCGGCGTGTAGCTCGTGATGATGTTCTTTTTCATGAAGATTCGGTGCGTGTAGTTATTGATTAGAACAACGTCGGCACTGAGCTGGCGCGCCGACACCTCGCGGAGAATCTTCGACGTGAGCGCTTCGCCGGTGGTGCGGGAGTACTGCACTTTGAGAAATGGATAGCGACGCTTGAAAGGTTCGGCGAATTTGTCGAACTGACCCGCCAGCGCCGTGCCGTAGAGGACGAGCTCGCGCTCGTTTTGCGCCTTGTTTGTGAGATCGTCCTGAGCGAGGACGAAGGGAGCGGTCGACGCCCAGATCAACATGAAAGATGTGACAACAAACGAAAAAACGAATTTCATGAAGCCTCGCTTTCGTCGTGATTGCGCAGCAGCTAGCTCTTGGTCGCGCTTGCAATGACCTTGTTTCGGCTATAGTCCGATTGGCGTTCGGCTGTCAATGTTCTTGCAGCACGTTCGCTTCGGTGTGGAGTGCCGCCTACGCTTGGCGCGGTCGCGTCATTCATGCGATAGTGCGTGAGACGCCTGAAAACGGTTGTGGAAAATCAGCGCCGTTCCGTGGAGGAGCGATATGAAAACTCTATGTCTTGCGTTGTTCATGCTCGGGCTCATGGTTCCGTCGAGTTGGGGACAAACCAAAAAACCGAGAACCCTGGATGAGCTGGTGGCCTACACGGGCGCCGATCGTCATCAAATACTGTTGGAGGGCGCCAAAGCCGAAGGCAAGTTCGTCTGGTATACCTCATTGTCCGCGGTCTATCGTGAAATGGTCGACGCCTTTAAAAGAAAATATCCAGATGTCGCGGTCGAAGTGTACCGCGGTGGCAGCACCGATCTCGGACCGCGTCTGCTCAATGAGGCGCAAGCGGGGCGACATGTGGCGGACGCATTGGAAAGCACTCCCGGCCTTCTGATGCTGCTGCGTGAGCGCGGGTTGCTCAAACCCTACACGTCGCCCGAACTTGGACGCTATCCTGAAAGTGCCAAAACCAAAGCCGACGGCGCGCGCATTTACTGGGTAACCGATCGGGAGGCGTATCTTGGTTTCGGCTACAACACTCGGTTGATCGCGCCGGCGGAGGTTCCAAAAAATTTCCAGGATCTAATGAAGCCTGAGCTCAAAGGCAAGCTCGCGGTCACGACCGAAAGCTCGACTAGCCGGGTGATCGGCACGATGATCAAGTACAAGGGCGAGGAATTCGTGAAGCGGATGCGCGCTCAGGAGATTCGCCTTTTCAAAGCGTCGAGCGCGGGTTTTCTCGATCTGATCGCCGCCGGTGAAGTTGCCGGCTCCTTCGTCGTTTTTCAAAACCAGGTCATCGTTAAAAAGGAGAAGAAGGCGCCGCTCGATTGGGTTCCGCTCGATGTCGTGCCGGCCAACGCCGGCGGCTCGGCGATCGTCGCCAATGCGCCGCATCCGCACGCCGCATTGCTGTTTACGGACTTCGTCATCGGCGCGGAAGGGCAGAAGCTGATGGAGCAGTTCCGCTACGGCGTGGCCTGGAAAGAGTATCCGTTCAAACGGGAGTATCCCGAACGCGGCATGACCAGCGCCGACTACGAAACAGCCGAGGATAAGTGGCTGCAGCTAACGCGGTCCATCACGAAGCGGCAAAACTAAAGAATGGAGTACTGGAGTGTTGGAGTAATTGGAGTATTGGGTAGGGGATGGGCCCATCACTCCACGACTCCAATACTCCATCACTCCAATTTTATCTTCTTCGCTCTCGGTCCGAACGGTTCGGGCTGGAACGGTGCGTCGCGTTCTTTAAGAAAAGCTTCCAAGCCGCCTTTCTTTCTGGCTTCTTCCAACCGCTTGTTGAACTCTTCGCGCTTGGTAAGGCGCGCCATCGCCGCGAGCTCGCTGTTGAGCATCCAGGCTTTGCGCAGTCCCATCATTTCAAGGCCTTGTGTGGAAATATGCAGGTTAATCTTTACCGTCTCCGGCGGCACGTGGGCGACGCGATCGACGAATTTGAAGCAGGTTTCCAATAACTCCGCTTTCGGCACAACTTGGTTCACCAGACCAATACGCAGTGCTTCCTGTGCGTCGACGTGGTCGCCCGTGAGCGCGTAGCGCAGCGCGTTTTTGAATCCGGCGAGGAGCACCCAGACAAAATCCGTGTTGGCGGCGTGTCGCACTTGGGGCTGGCCGAAGACCGCGTCGTCCGCTGCGATGGTCACGTGACAAGATAGCGCCAGAGACGATCCCGCGCCGAGACACCAGCCGCTGATGGCGGCGATGATGGGCTTCGGATATTGCCAGCGATAGAGCTGACGGCCGAGAATGTCCTTGCGATCGGCGTCGCGAAATTTGTTATAGGCGGCGTTGAGCGAGCTGTTGACTGGTATACCGTAAGGCCAGGCCGTTTCCGAATCGTCGTCGCTGATGTCCTCGCCGACGGAAAAAGCTTCGCCGGCGCCGGTGATCACCACGGCCCGGATCTCGGGATCGCTTTCCGCCTCGGCCAGTGCCTGGTCGAGCTCATCCAACATCGCTTCGTTCATTGCATTGAGCTCTTTGGGCCGATTGAGAGTGATGAGCACGCCTTTGCGCTGTTTCTGATAGAGAATGTTTTTGTAGTCAGCCATGTGTTGCTCCTAAAAATTGTTGGAGTGATGGAGTAATGGAGTGTTGGAGTGATGGGTAAGACCTCAGATGTTCCCAGTGTTTCACTGTTGCCTCGCGCCTCGTGCCTCACGCCTTCTTCTTCGCTCTCGGTCCGAACGGCTCCGGTTGGAACGGGCCGTCGCGCATCTGCAAATATTCGCGAATGCCTTTGTTTGCGCGCGCGTCGTCCAACGGTTTGCGCAATTCTTCGCGCAGCATGATGTGCGCCGGGGCGGACATCTGCTTATCGAAGGTCAGCGCATCGCGCAGGCCCATCATGTCGAGTCCCATGGTGGCGACCTGCAAGTTGATCTTCACCGTCTCCGGCGGCACGAGCGCGATGCGCTCGACGATCTTGAAACATTCGTCAAGCAATTGATCCGCCGGGACGACTTTGACAACCAGGCCGATGCGCAGTGCTTCCTTGGCGTCGATGTGGTCGCCGGTGAGTCCGTAGCGCAGCGCGTTTTTGTAGCCGCCGAGCAAGGTCCACATGAAGCTCGTGTTCGAGCCGTGGCGCACTTCGGGCTGCGCGAATACGGCATTGTCCGCGGCGAGCGTGATGTGGGTGAACAGCGACAGCCACGATCCGGCGCCCATGGCCCAGCCGTTGATCGCGCCGATGATCGGTTTGCCGAACTCCCACATGCGGCGAAAGTTGCGCGGATCGACGCGCCACGAGTCGATGACTTCGGCGGCGGTCTGCCCCGTGACGATTCCGTAGGGCCAGTGAATATCGCGGCGCCTTCCGGCTCGATTCCCCTGATCCATGCCGGCGGAGAAAGCGCGTCCTGCGCCGGTGAGCACGACCGCGCGCACCTCGCTGTCTTCCTCGGCGTCGTCCAAGGCTTCGTGCATTTCCTTGATCATGCTGCGGCTGATGGCGTTCATCGCCTCGGGGCGATTGAGCGTGATCAATGCGCCGCCGCGTTTTTTTTCGTACAGGATTTCTTTGAAATCGGCCATTCAAAAACTCCTTCGTCGTTTGGTTCAAATCGTTCAAGCCGTTCAAATCGCTCAACCCCCTCCTGCATCCTCCCCCGCGACGCGGGGGAGGATAGAGGGGGCTTGAACGGAGCGTAGCGGTTGAACGGCTTGAACATTTGAACTATTTTCTAGTTTTCCGCTCCTCTTCGAGTTGCTTTAGGAACGATAAATCCATTACCTCCGCGCCGTTGATATTCATCGTGGAGAGCATGCGGTCGCTGGCGATCATGTTTTCCATGGCTTTCACCGTAACAACCGGGAGTCCGGGCGTCACTTGCGAATACACGCGCCGAGTTTCTTCCAGTTCTTCGGTGTTGTTCGATCGATAGAACTCGCCCAGATACTTGTGCACCGCATCTTTGTTTTTCTCGTCGCGGTAGAAATCCATGCCGTCGGCCAGCCCGCGCATGAAATTCATCACAGTTTCGCGATCGCTTTTGATGAACGAGCGCGTCGTGACCGGACCGGCGACGACGTACTCGTAGTCGCTTTTGGAGAAGTCGACCCAGATCGGCAATCCCGCCTTGCGCGCGCGCAGGGTGATCGGCGGCTGAAAGACCGAGGCGTCGACGTGGCCACCGGCCAGCGCGGCCCACCGTTCGCCTTGAGCGCCGATGCTAAGCAGGGTCACGTCTTTCTCATTGAGACCGAGCTGGCGCACGGCCAAACGGGCGATGAAATCGGTGCTCGCGCCCAACTGGCTGATGGCGATTCTCTTTCCCTTGAGGTCGGCGGGCTTCTTGATATTCGAGTTGCTGACCAAGACATAGTCGAGTTTGTTGCCGGTGGCGCCGAGAACGACGAGATCCTTGGCGCCCTGAGCCCAGGCGAGGATAACGCCGGAGCTTCCCTGCTGAAGCATCGTCACATCGCGCGAGATCAGCGCTTGGACGGCTTCGCGCCCGCCGCGCATGAAGATCGGCAAGACTTTCACGCCGTACTTTTCAAAGGAGCCGGAGCGCTGCGCCACCCAGAAAAAACTGGTGGAGCCGCCGAGAGCGTAGGGCACGCGGATTTCCTTAAGGGGCTTGGATTGGGCGAATAGTTGACTTTGAGAAACCAGCGCAAACGCGAGAAGTAGCACAATTGAAACGAGAGATTTCCCTCGCTCAACCAATTTGGTAATGCCGCGAATCCGACGCGCATGAATTCCCGTGGCGTCATCCCGGTCAAGCGAAGCGCGAGCCGGGTTCCAGGCGAACTGATCTAACCTCGATTCCCGCCTTCGCGGGAATGACGACTCAGAAATCACATCGCGATGTTTGTGTGAGGGAGGCATACTTCTTTCACACGCTATCATTGAATCTCCACGACTGCGTCCACCGCGATTGCGCCTTGGCCCTTCGGCAAGACAATCAGCGGATTGATATCGAGTCCAAGTAGTTGGTCGCCGAGACTGGACACCAGCCGTGACAATCCCACGATCGCGCCGCACAATGCATCTACATCGGCCGGCGGCTTGCCGCGCAATCCCCCAAGAATCGCAAAGCCGCGCAACCGCTTGACCATCTCGTCGTGCCTGTTCGGGTGAGAGCGGAGGAATGCCGATCGAAACGTCCTTGAGCAATTCGACCAGGATGCCGCCGAATCCGCAGAGAATAACCGGTCCGAACAGCGGGTCGCGCTTGACGCCGAGAATCATCTCGACGCCTTCATCGGCCATGCGCTGAACGAGCACGCCGTCAACCGTCGCGGCCGGCGCGCGACGGCTGACTTCAGTTCGAATGCGCTCGTAAGCCTCGCGTACTTCGTTTGAACTCCCCAGCCTCAGTGCAACGCCGCCGATATCGCTCTTGTGGGTGATATCGGCCGATTCGATCTTGAGCGCGACCGGAAAGCCCACTCGCCCGGCCGCAGCTGCTGCGTCATCCGCGCTGCGGGCCAGCACAGTCGCAGCCACCGGAATGGCGAATTCCTCGAACAGGTGGAAGGCTGCTTCGGCGGGAAGAACTCCCGGATTTAGTCTGTTTGTTCTTGCCGAAGCACTGGCTGCGGTTTTGTCGGCCTTTATGCTTTTCTGAAATTCGTAGTATTCGGCCAAATAGCGAATCGTCGCCGTCGCGCACTCGGCGCCTTCCATGAGCGGCACGCCGGCTGTCGCGCAGCGGCACGAGAATTTCGGGATCCACCGGACCGCCGACAATCGAGCTGAAGCAGGCGATGGGTTTTTTGCTGGACGCCGCCGCTTTCTCGATGGCTGCGGAAAAACGGTTGCCGCTCTTCAATTCTTTCGGCCTAGGGTCGTTGGCTTCGAGGTTGATGGTGACCACGTCAATATTGGCATCGTCGACCAGCGCCTGCAGCAGTCTGGGAAAAATCTTCTCGTCGTCGTACATGGCGCCGGTGCCGTCGAGCGGGTTATTCATATTGCCGAAGTCGGCGACGGCTTCCTGCAGTTGTGACTTCGTTGTTTCCGTCAGTTCAGGCACTTCGAGTCCAACATTGGATGCCGCGTCCGATACCAATGTGCACTCGCCGCCTGAGCCGCTGAGCACGCCGATGCGCCGGCCGCCTTTGTAGTACTTCGTGAAGCCTTCGCAGGAAAAAACGCTCACCGCGTCGATCAATTCGTTCAAGCTGCGCACCGGCACGACGCCAGTTTGGCGAAACGCCGCATCGATGACTTCCGCCGAGCCGGCCAATGAACCTGAATGAGTCGCTGCAGCGCGCTGCGAGACTTCGGACCGGCCGCCTTTGAGAATGATCAGAGGTTTCTTGCTTGCCGCGGCTTTGCGGGCAACTTCAAGCAACTTATGCGGTTGTTTGAATCCTTCGACGAACGCGGCGATAACTTTCGTGTTTTCGTCATCGACGAAGTAATTGAAGTATTCTTCGACCGTGGCGCCGGCCTGATTGCCGCAGGAGACGATATGGCTCAAACCGACGTGGCGGTTGAGCATCAACGCGTTGGCGATGGTCGTGCTCAATCCCCCGCTTTGGGAAACCAATGCGACGGGACCGGCAAGGAAACCGGCAGGAATAGTGGAGGCGAAAAGCGGCGCCTTGCCGAAAACATTCAACACGCCGTAGCAGTTCGGGCCGCAGATGAGAAAGCCGCGTTCCTTGGAAAGAGCTTCGAGCCGTGCTTGGCGCTGCTTGCCCTCTGCGCCAGTCTCAGCAAAGCCGGCGGAAAAAACGACGGCGGCGCGCACACCTGCATTCGCCGCGGAATCGAGCAGATCCGGCACATGGCGGTTGGGCACCGCCAGAACGACGCAATCGACCGGTTCCGGGATCGCCGCGATGTCGGGATAGCAGGGGCAATCCATGACTTCACTATACTTGGGATTTACCGTAATGATTCTGCCGGGATAGCCGAAGCTTTTTAAGTTTCGGATGACCCGGTTGCCGCGCGGCTCGCGGTTGAGCGGGGATGACCCACGCTGCGATGCGCCGATGATCGCGACGGTCTTTGGGTTCATCAGCGGGGTGAGATCTCGCCAACTGCTTTGATCGACTACTTGTGTGCTCATAGTGGGGCAAGTTGGAGTGATGGAGTAGTGGAGTACTGGAGTGATGGTCCGGAAAAGCCCAATACTCCTTTACTCCAGCACTCCATTACTCCAATCATTTCTTCTTCGCTCTCGGTCCGAATGGCTCCGGTTGAAACGGGCCGTCGCGCATCTGAAGATACGCTTTGGTGCCTTGCGCCGTGCGCATTTCGTCAAGGGGCCGGCGGAACTCTTCGTTGAGCATCATATGCGCGGGGATCGAAAGCGTTTCGTCCATCCGCAGTGCGTCGCGCAGCCCCATCATCTGCAAGCCCATCGTCGAAATTTGTAGATTGATCTTTACGGTCTCGGGCGGCACATGGGCGATGCGCTCGACGATCTTGAAGCACTCCTCGATCAACTGATCCACAGGGACTACTTTATTGACCAAGCCAATGCGCAGTGCTTCTTGCGCGTCGATGTGATCGCCGACCAGACCGTAGCGCAGAGCATTTTTAAAGCCGGCTAAAAGGGTCCACATGAAAGTGGTGTTCGAGCCGTGCCGCACTTCGGGCTGCGCGAAAACCGCGTCATCGGCGGCGATCGTGATATGCGTGTAGAGCGCCATCCAGCAGCCGCCGCCCATCGCCCATCCCCGCACGGCGCCGATCACCGGCTTGGTCATCTCGAAGATCCGGATAAGCTTCACGTCGTCGGCACTCCAATAGTTCATCAGATCCGCCGCGCTCATGCCGGTCTGAATGCCATAAGGCCACTGGATGTCTCTGCGCCGGCCGGTGGTCGT
Organism: uncultured delta proteobacterium; assembly: GCA_963745035.1. Taxonomy (GTDB): domain Bacteria; phylum Desulfobacterota; class Binatia; order UBA9968; family UBA9968; genus DP-20. Next base: position 126,741 of record CAVUVW010000019.1, read on the forward strand.
AGCCTGATCAAACCCGGAACTGAACGCGCGACCGGCGCCGGTGAGCACGATGGCGCGAATTTCCGGATCGGCCTCGGCCTCGTCCAGGGCATGATGGATCTCTTTCAACATCGGCCGCGTGATCGCGTTGAGCGCTTCGGGGCGGTTCAAGGTGATCAACACGCCGCCGCGTTGCTTATCGTACAGAATTTCTTTGTAGTCGGGCATCAATGCTCCTTGTTCAAACCGTTCAAGACGTTCAAGCCGTTCAATCCGTCAGATGAGTCGGATTACTGCGGCGAACAAAAGACACGCTCATATCAACTAATTTACCGATATTCGGTCTCGTAAAGTTTCTTGATGAAACCGCTCGCTTCGACTTCACGCACCAGGCTCTCGTCGAGGAATTGCTTGGGATCGGCGCCTTTGGCTTTCGGTTCTTCTCCGGCGATGAACTCGAGGGTTGTCTCCACTGCCTTGGGCATGGCGTAGGGCGCTCGGTTGTAAAACTTCTCGGCTAATAGATTGTAAGAAAGCTCCAGATATTTGACGTCTCGCTCCTGCGCGGATTGGATGCGCAGCTTCTTTTGCATGATCTCAACGCTTTCCTTTTTGTACTTGCGAAAATAGGCGAGCCCTTCGCAAACCGCTTTGATGAAGCGCAACGCCTGGTCGCGGTTGCGCTTGATATAGGTTTTGGTGCTGTCGATCGAGTTTTGCAGATAGTAAATTTCCATGTCGACGGGATCGCCCAGGATCCGATAGCCGCGCTCCTCCGCGAGAAAAAAGGTAGGGATCGTGAAGGCGCCGCCGTCGACGGCCCCTTTTTCCAAACTTGCGAACATGGCGGGTGAGGAGCCGAGTTGGAGCATCTTGATCTCGTCGGTGCGCATGCCCCATTTTCGCAGGAATAATTGGAGGACCCAATGCGACGCGGAACCGAAGCGTGTGACCGCGATGGTTTTCCCTTTGAGATCGCCCGGAGTTTTTATGTCGGACCGGACCATCAGTCTCTGCAAGCCGGTTTTCATCGGCGACGCGACGAGCACGCCGTCGGCGCCTCTAAGATCAGCGCGGATGACTGCGTCGCCGCCGCCCACTGAAAATTGAATCTCGCCGGCGATCAGCGAGCTGACGACACGCGCGGCGCCGCCGCCGATGATAATCACCTCGACATCGAGGCCATGCTTCTTGAATAGGCCCTTCTCTTCAGCGACCCAGATGCTGCCCGAGGTCGCGCTGACGGAGCTGAGTCCGAGTCGGATCTTGTCCTGGGCGCGCGCAGTCGCCGGTGCGAAAGCGAGGAGAATCGTCACAATGAAAATGCTTGCGCTCGTCCGGCACGGCATCGAAGACCTCCAACAAAATCCGCAAAACAGCGATGATCGCAAACTACGTGAAATGGCGGTTGGCCGTCAAGCGAACGGCGAAATTACTTCCAGATGTTGTCGAGAACGCCGCTCTTTTTAAGCTCCGCGACGTAGCTGTTGTCGAAGTAAGCGCTGGTCGGCATGCTTTGAGCAGATTTTGCGTCGATCATATTGACCTGGACCATGCGCTGAACCATCGCCTGCATCGTGCTTTCCGGCACAAAAGGCTCGCGCACGAAAGTTTCCGTGACATAGCCGTAACTCTGACGCAGCACCTCTCCGTCGGTGATGCCGAGATATTTCGCGATCGAGCGCTTCGTCGATTCCTCATTGGCGATGGCATGGCGGGTCGCCTCGACGGTCGATTTGATCAAGCGCACGATGACGTCTCTATGGCCGGAGGCGTAAGATTTGCGCGCGACGATACCTTGAGTGAGAAAGCCGCTGCCCCAGCCGCGCAGATCTTTCTGCGAGACCAACTCGCGAAAGCCCTCTTTGAGCATGCGAAAATTATGCGGCGGCGAGAATAGCGCGCCGTCGATGGCGCCGCGCGACAGGCCGGCGACCGCTTCCGGGAAGCCGCCCATTTGAAGGATGTTCACATCTTTGAGGTTGTGGCGCTCGATGATCGTCCTGAGCGCAAAGTCGGTGACCGAGCCGAAGCGTGTAATGCCGATCTTCTTTCCTTGAATCCCGCGCAGTTCGCGAATGTCGGGGCGCGCAAAAAGCGATTGCGTGAAGTAAGGCGCCATGGCCGCGACTTGGATGATGTCGCCGCCGCGCAGCACATTGGTTACGACCGCGGGACCGCCGAAGCCGGCGACGTTCGAAGATCCCGAAAGCATCGATTGAACGATCACCGCGGACGCGCCGACATAGACCATATCGACGTCGAGGCCGTTTTTCTCGAAGAGCCTGGCTTCTTTGGCAATGACCCAAGGCATACTGTTGAGGCCGAGTGGGCCGTAGGGAAAGGCGATCTTGGTCAACTCCTGGGACAGCGTCAGTTTAGGCAAGAGTAGTAGCCAAAGAATGGCAAGACCGATAATGCTCGAGTGGAAGGCGGATGGCTTTTTCATTCATGCTCCGTGGGAATGTCGCTCACCTATCGAATAGCGCTGCTACGCATGCTTCGTCAAGGAATCCCCGCGGGCTTCTTGCCAAGGTATTTTTCTTCGACTATGGATCAAGGCAGAACGGAGAATGATATGCCTAAAGTTAAACTGAATGACGTTGAGGTCTACTACGAAGAACACGGTAAGGGGCGGCCGATGGTGTTTCTCAGTGAAACGGCTTGCGACGGGGAAGTTTGGAAGATCAATCAGGTCGAGGAATTCTCCCGCGATCACCGCGTCATTATTCACGACTATCGGGGTACGGGCCAGTCGAGCAAACCATCCATCGATTACACGACGACGATGTTTGCCGAAGACGTAGTCGCGTTGATGGACCATCTCAACGCGGAGGGTGCGATCATCGTCGGCCATTCCATGGGCGGCAGGGTGGCCCAGCTGCTCGCTCTCGATCATCCGAAGAAAGTTCACAAACTGGTGTTGGCTTCCACCGGGGCTCACTATCCGCTGACCAAAGGCCTGCCGTTAAAGATTTGCAAAGAAATGATCGAATGGGGCTATGAGAAGTACGAACGGGACCATACGGTTTTGGTAGGATGGACCGAGGAGTACGTCAAAGCTCATCCGGAGAAGATCGAGAACTACTTGAAAGTGAGAATGCACAACCTTTGCCCAGTCGAGTTCTACCTGCGCCACTTGCTGGCGCGGCAAAGCCACGATACGAGCCAGCGGCTGAAGGATATCAAACAGCCTACGCTCATCCTCGTCGGCGAGGGCGATAAAAATATGACCAGTGAGATCAATCACCGCATGTCGTCGGAGGTTCTCGCCAAGGGGATTCCGAATTCACGGCTCTTCGTTTTGCCTAACGAGCGGCATAGTTACTTTTTCTCGAATCCTGGCGAGGCGCACAGATTGATTAGAGAGTTTATCACGGAATAGAGGTGGTCCACTCATACCAACTGCATTTTGAATCGCTTGGGGTTTCATTCCCCGCGGCGGCTGCGTCTTCGCGATGGCCAATCCGAAGGTCGTCATTCCCGCATGTTTTAAGCGGGAATCCAGGCCAATCTGGATCGGGACCCGACTCAAGCATTCGGGGTAATGGAATCGGAGTCGTTTGAATGACGGGCCTGCGATATGCCGCAGTTTGCTGCATGCCGTTCATTTTTTCCTAGATTCCGGGTCGCGCCAGCATCGCCGGCTAGCCCGGAATGACGATCGCTAAATCGGATTGGAGGGATATGCCGAAGGTCAAAGTCAACGACGCCGAGATTTACTACGAAGTTCACGGTCAAGGCCAACCGTTTATTTTCTTCAGCGAGACGGCCTGCGACGGCGAGATCTGGAAGCTCTTTCAGGTTCCCGAGTTTTCGAAGGACCACCTGGTCATCGTTCACGACTACCGCGGCACCGGCCGCTCAAGCAAACCATCGATCGACTACACGACGCGGATGTTCTGCGAAGACGCCGTGGCCGTTTTGGACGATTTGAAGGTGAAGGACGCCGTCGTGCTCGGCCACTCGATGGGCGGACGGGTCGCGCAATTGCTCGCCTTGGAGTATCCCGAGCGGGTGAAGCAGTTGATTCTTGCGTCCACCGGGGCGTCATTCCCCGGCCCCGCCGGTCTGCCGCTCACGATGTGCAAGGAGATGATCGAGTGGGGTTATGAAAAATATGTGCGGGAGCACACGATCCAGGTCGGTTTCACGCCTGAGTTCGTTCGAGATCGGCCGGAGCGGCTGGAATCGTTCTTTCGCGCGCGCCTCGCCAATCTGTGTCCCGTGGAATTTTACCTGCGTCATGTGCTGGCGCGGCAAAGCCATGACACGAGCAGGCGCTTAAAAGATGTTCGGATGCCGACGCTCGTCATGGTAGGCGAGCACGAGGGCGACCCCAAGGTCGTGATGACCCATCGCATGTCGTCCGACATATTGGCGAAGGGCATACCCGGCGCCCGATTCGTCGTGCTCGCGGATCAGAAGCACAATTATTTCACGAGTGCGCCGGAGGAAGCTCACAAGGTTATCCGGCAATTCTTGCGAGACTCATAAACGTCTACGATTGGGCTCGAGCATTTCCCCCATTACTTGCCGTAGAGCGATTTGGTAAAGCCGCTGTCTTCCAGCTCCTTCACCAAACTTTCATCGACAAACGTTTTCGCGTCGCGTTCCTTCACCTTCGGCTCGTCTTCCGCGACCTTGTCGATGATGGTCTGAACACTTCTCAACGCGGGATAGGGAACATCATTGTACGCGGTCGCGAGCAGATTGTAGGACTGTTCAAGATAGCGATTGTCCCGTTCCTGCTCGGACTGAATTCGCAGCTTCTTGCGCATGATATCCAGGCTCTCTTTCTTGTTTTTTTTGAAGTAGGCGATGCCCTCGATGTAACCGCGCATGAAGCGCAGTGAGGCTTCGCGGTTCTTGCGCAGGTAACCGCGCGTGCTTTCCAGAGTGTTTTGCAGATAAAAGATATCCATCGTGGTCGGATCGCCGATGATCCGGTAGCCGCGATCCTCGGCGACGAAGAACGTCGGAAGGGTCAATACCGCAGCGTCGACGCCGCCCTTGTCCAAGCTCGCGAGCATCGCCGGAGAGGAGCCGAGCTGAAGAATCTGCACCTGGTCGGTTCGCATGTTCCACTTCTTCAGCATCAAGAGCAGGACGAGATGCGCGGCCGAGCCGTATTGGGTGATGCCGATTTTGCGGCCTTTGAGCTCCTGATAGTTTTTGATGTCTTGCCGCGCCATGATTCGCTGCAGTCCTTTGCTGAGTGTCGACGCCGCGATGACCGTATCGGCTCCCCTGACCTGAGAACGGACCGAGCCTTCACCTCCGCCGACGGAGAAATGGAGATCTCCCGCGACCAGAGAGCTAACGACTCTTGCCCCGCCGCCACCGACGACGATGACTTCGACGTCGATGCCGTGCTTTCTAAATAGGCCTTTGTCTTCGGCGACCCAGATGCTGCCGTTGGTGGCGCTGACCGAGCTCAATCCGATGCGGAGCTTCTCCTGCGCCGACGCAGGCGCTGAGGCAAGCGAGATCAACAACGTTGCATGGATCAGCGATGTCCATTGAAGAATCTTCATGTGAGTCACCTCGATGTTGTCTGTAGATACAAGATCCGAGCCATTGCGCGCAGGCCGTACGCAACCGTTCTGACTCGCGCGAAAGGATGTTTCGTACATTTCGGAACGAGAGTGGTGCTGAATTTTTGGGCGCTGCCCAAAGCGTGACCAGCAAGGAAGCGTTACAGATGAACGAAGGCGCGCACCCAATCGGTTGGCTTCGCGGTATGTCCTTGGCCGGTCAGGTCTTCTGCGAGAAATACATCACCCGGGCCCGAAAGTTTTCTTGGTGCCGTCTCCCAGGCCGATCTCGACGCTGCCTGAAAGGGTAATGCACCACTGGCGGCGCGGCGCGTTGTGCCAGGCGTGAAGATCATCCCGGAGCGCGTCGTTTTTGAATACCAACGCGGTGGCGGCAACGTCTGCCAGAAAATGCTTCGACCCCGCCTTTTGATCCAAATCTTCAAAGTGGGATTTGCCATCTTCTCCAGTATAGAGTCGACAAAATTGCATTGAGCCTCCGAGAGTTGAAGTTCAGCCGACTCAGTTAGCAGTAACCCGACAGTGTTTTCAAGCGAAATCAACTGTCATTTTTCTGGGATAGTGGTTCAGGTTGAGTTTGGTTCGAATCGGGCGCAGGAAAAAAGGTTTCCCGCGTTTTTGCTTGGAATCGGAAAGAAATATCGGGTGTGCGATCTCGAACGGATTGAAAAAGTTTTCTTTGATTGAGGCACTACCTCGTCGAGCAATTGGATGCGGTTGGAACGGTTCGGCTAGCGCGACGCCTTGAAGCGCAATCGTACATAGTCTGCGTACCAAGCGCCGTCCGATTTTTGGAGAGCGGGCTCGAGCGCGGCCCGGACTTCGTTGAGAAAATTGGGTGTCTCGGATTCTGTCACCGAGCGCGTAAACGGCTGGGCAAACACACTCAACCAGTCAAGGATATCGCCCGGCAGCTTGGTGGGGCGCGGGATCAGCTCGATAGAGTCGATTGTGAAACCAAATTGGCCGAGCAACGCGGAATATTCCTGTGGCGACGGGTAATACCACGGATCGACTGTCCACGGATCGATGCCACGCTTGCGTAGTCCCGCATGAAGCGCTGCGCGGATGGTTTCCACATTTCCTTGGCCGCCGAACTCGCCGACGAAGCGGCCGCGGGACTTCAAACAATTCGCGACGCCTTCGACCACGGAAATTGGCTGCTTCATCCAGTGGAGCGCGGCGTTGCTGAACACGGCATCGAAGCCCGGCTTGAGCGAGAGACGTTGGCCATCCATCCGCGCCACGTCAAGGCCGCGCTTGCGCGCGACCCCCAGCAACGCGGCGCTGGCATCGACCCCTACAACCCTGGCACCAGCGGCGGCAATCTTTTCCGTGAGATCCCCATCGCCGCAGCCGAGATCCAAGATCATCTCACCTGATTTCGGGTCAAGCAGTTTCAGCAAGGGTTCGCCGAGGTCGGAGACAAAGCGCGCGCTCTTCGAATAGGTGTCGGGATTCCACGAAGTTTGTTTCATGACCTTTAACGATAGCATTCGCGCTTCGCTTGAAAAAGCGTAAATTCTCCGTAGTCTTATCTGTTCAATGGCAACCCGCGACACCGATTTGTCTTCGCTGCGCATCGACCGGTCATCTCATAGCCCGCAAACACCGCGCCGGGCGAAGCCGATCAAGAAAATTTTGCTCTGGGGAAGCGTCGTTGCCGTAATCGTGTTCGGATTCTTTATGGTGGGCGCCTGGTTTAGGCCCGCCGTGGAAGTGCAACTGGCTACCGCCGCGCTCACGTCACCATCGCAGGCCAACGCGGTGTTGACGGCGAGCGGCTATGTAGTGGCGCGCCGCAAGGCCGCGGTCGCGTCCAAGGGAACGGGGCGTTTGGTCTTCCTGGGCGTGGAGGAAGGCGACAAAGTCCAAAAGGGGCAGGTGATTGCCCGGTTGGAGGACGCCGACGTGATCGCCGCGCGCGACAGGGCGCGGGAAAATCTTCGTCTCGCGGAAGCCGATCTCTACGACGCCAAGAAGAATTTGGAACGCATGCGCATCTTGCTCAAGCAGGAAGCGATCGCGCCGGTGGAAGTCGATGTCGCCGATGCGCGTTACAAAAGAGTGGTTGCGGCTATCGAAGCGGCGAAGTATGGCGTCCGAGAAGCAGAGGTGGCCGTGGACAACACGCGAATCGTTGCGCCGTTCGACGGCACCGTGTTGAAGAAGAATGCCGATGTCGGCGAGATCGTCGCGCCGCTGGCGGGCGCGGCAAGCTCAAGGGCGGCGGTGGTCACCATCGCAGACATGTCTTCGCTCGAGGTCGATGCCGATGTTTCCGAGGCAAATATTACCCGCGTGTCCGCCCAGCAGAATTGCGAGATCACGCTGGACGCTTACCCGCAGCATCGCTATCCCGGCTTCGTCAGCAACATTGTCCCCACCGCGGACCGCGCCAAAGCGACGGTCATGGTAAAGATCAAGTTCAAAGAATACGACCAGCGCGTGCTGCCGGAGATGGGCGCAAAAATCACGTTTCTCGCCGCCGGCACAGCGGTCGATACGACCAATGTCAAACCGCTTCTCACTGTTCCCGCTGCTGCAGTGGCCAACCGTGACGGACGGCAAGTCGTCTATCAGGTTAATGACGATCGCGCCGTTGAAGTCGCTGTGACGACCGGTCGAAAAGTGGGGAACTCGATCGAAATTACCGGTGGCCTCAAAGAGGGTGACAAGGTTATCGGCAAAGTGGATGAGCAGATCGAGAACGGCACCAAGGTAGCGCTCGGCAAAAAGTAAACTCGATGGAAGCTCTCATTCAGGTGCAGGAGCTGTACAAATCGTACCACCGCGACAGCCTCGAAATTCCCGTCTTGCGAAATATCAACCTGGAAATTGCGGCGGGTGAATTCATCGCGTTCATGGGGCCATCGGGTTCGGGCAAGACGACGTTGCTCAATCTCATCGCCGGGATCGATAAGCCGACCGCGGGAAGAATTCTCATCGGCGGCACCGACGTCGCCGAGCTGACCGAGACTGAGCTTGCCGTGTGGCGCTCGCGCAACGTCGGTTTCATTTTCCAGTTTTATAATCTTATTCCCGTACTGACGGCGCTGGAGAACGTCGAGTTGCCGCTGACTCTCACACCGCTTTCGAAAAAGGAGCGCTGGGCGCATGCTGAAACCGCGCTGAGCGTCGTCGGGCTCGCTGAGCGAATGCACCACTATCCGCGCCAGCTTTCCGGCGGCCAGGAGCAGCGCGTGGCGATTGCGCGAGCGATTGCGACCGATCCGGCGATCCTGGTTGCAGATGAACCCACAGGCGACCTGGATAAAACTTCAGCCGAGGAAGTGCTCGATCTGATGGACAGGCTCAATCGCGAGCTCAGCAAAACCATTCTGATGGTCACCCACGATCCGCGTGCCGCCGAACGCGCGCGATCGGTGCGGCACTTGGAAAAGGGCGAGCTCGCATAGCAACCGGCTGAAAGAGATCATATGCTTCGTTGCGCTCGATCGCCCTCGTCAACGTACCGCGACAGTACGCCTCCTCGCGTCGATTCTTCGCGCGTCTCGCCTCTGAGATCTTTTTGAGCCGGTTGCAATAAATAGCTAACGAACTAAAGACATGGAACTCCTCCGATTACTGTTGCGAAACACACTGCGCCACAAGCTACGCAGCTTGCTCACCATCATCGGCGTAGGAGTCGCGGTGATGGCGTTCGCATTGCTGCAGACGGTGGTTACGGCGTGGTACGCCGGAGTCGAGGCGTCGGCGGCCAACCGGCTGATCACCAGGCACGCAGTGTCGTTTGTATTTCCGTTGCCGCTTGCGTACCGCGATCGCATCGCACAAGTGCCGGGTGTCAATAAGGTGACCTACGCGGTTTGGTTTTCCGGCGTCTATATCGACAAAAATCAATTCTTCGCTCGCTTGGCCGTGGATTCCGATACGTTTTTCGACGTCTACCCGGAATTCGTGATCGAGCGCGAGCAGTTCGAGGCTTTCAAACGTGAGCGCAACGCCGCGATTATCGGCATCGACATCGCCAACCGCTACAATTTGGAAATCGGGGACGTCATGCCCATGGAGGGGGACGTCTACCCGGGGCAATGGGAGTTCGTGGTGCGCGGTATCTATCAGCCGCGCGATCAAACTACCGACCCGTCTTCAATGATGTTTCACTACCGCTACATCGACGAGCGGGTACGGCAGGAGCGTCCGGATCGAGCCGGCGAGATCGGTTGGTACATCGTGCGCATCGACGATCCGGACAATTCGGCCAGAATATCCCAGGACATCGATAATTTATTCACGAATTCTCGGGCCGAAACCAAAACGGAAACCGAGCGTGCGTTTCAGCAAAGCTTTTTGTCCGCCGCCAGCGCAGTAATCACGGCGATGAACATCATGTCTTTTGTCATTATCGGGATTATTCTGCTGGTCGTCGGGAACACCATGGTGATGTCGGCACGCGAGCGTACCCATGAATTCGCGGTGCTCAAAGCGTTAGGATTTTCCGGCCGGCAGTTGTTTTTCCTGCTTACCGGTGAGTCGATGATTTTATCCATTCTCGGCAGCGCAGTGGGACTGTTGGTGACGCTACCCGCAGTGCAGGGATTTCAAACCGCCCTGCCAAAAGGTTGGTTTCCGGTGTTCTACATCAAGCCGGAGACTATTGTGATTGGCTGCATCGCAGGTTTTGCGGTCGGCCTGATCGCATCGTTGATCCCGTTGCGCCGTGTTTTGACGACGCGGATCGTCGAAGGACTGCGCTATGTGGGTTAACGAAGAGATCTCACCGCCGAGGCGCAGAGTACGCTGAGGAGAACGCTTATCAAGGAATGCGATTGTCTCTGCGATCCTCTGTATCTCTGCGGTGAGTAGTGATTGATCTTCATTATGCAGATTCCCCTGAAATACATCGTGCGCAGTTCGATCTCCCGGCGATTGACTACTGTCATTACCATGCTCGGTATCGCGCTCGTCGTGTTTGTTTTCTCTGCCGTGCTGATGATGGCCAACGGCGTGCAAAAGACGCTGCGGTCAACCGGATCGGACGATAATATGATCGTGGTGCGCAAGGCGGCGATGAGCGAGATCATGAGCATCCTCGACCGGGAAGCGGCCGGTATCATCGTCAATCTGCCCTACGTCGCACGCTTCGCCGACGGCAGGCCGATGAGCTCCAAGGAAGTCGTCGTCATCATCAACCTGAACAAACTCAACGCCGAAGGGATCAGCAACGTGACCGTACGCGGCGTCGAGGAAGCCGCCTTTCAGTTACGGCCGCAGGTGCGCATCAGTCAGGGTCGCATGTTCAACTGGGGCGCGCGCGAGGTGATCGCCGGCGCGGGCATCACCACTCGCTTTGCCGGAGCGCAGATCGGTGAGAAAGTGAAGTTCGGCGGTGACCTCTGGACCGTAGTCGGGATCTTCGATTCGGATGGGAGCGGATTCGATTCGGAGCTGTGGGGCGATCTGAATCAGATCGCCGATGCTTTCAAGCGGTCGTCTTTGTCGACCGTCACATTGCGGCTTAAAGATCCGGCAGAATTCTCCACGGTGGTAGAGGCTTTCGAAGCGGATAACCGGCTGCACTACTTCGCGCCCAAGCGGGAAAAGAAGTTTTTCGAGGAACAATCCGAGATGATGGCGACGTTCATCCGGATCCTGGGTATCTTCATCACCGTGATTTTCAGCACCGGCGCCATGATCGGCGCGATGATCACCATGTACGGTGCCGTGGCGAATCGAACCGTAGAGATCGGCACCTTGCGCGCGCTGGGGTTTTTCCGCCGCAGCATTCTGTTGGCCTTTCTGATCGAGTCGTTGTTTCTGTCGCTCGTCGGTGGCCTGGTGGGGCTCGGAATCGCGTCTCTGCTACAATTTTTTACGATCTCCACCCTCAACTTGGGCTCTTTCTCCGAGTTGGCTTTTTCTTTTGCGTTGTCACCGTCGATCGTTGCCATCTCGCTTGGCTTTTCTCTGCTGATGGGTCTGATCGGTGGATTCCTGCCAGCGGTCGGAGCCGCGCGCCTCAACATCATCCAGGCACTGCGAACGGTTTAACAGATCTCGTGTCAGCCCATCGCACAACCGCACCTCCCACACATAGAGCGCTGGCCGAGCGACCGCTCGCAATTGAAGTAGCCATGATTCGGCCGGGCGGGTAGAATGACTCAATTTAACTTGGGTTAAAAGCCTGCGGCTGATGACAAGTTTATTATATCGGAAGACCGATGGCAGTTTTGCCATGCGAATGGCAGCGATGTTGGTCGCTTTGTTGCGGGTGGTTCCGCTTTCGTCCGTCCGCGCGAACATAGGAAGGGACCGTATGATTCAGGCAATATGCGACAACCCAATCGCTCTGCGGGCGATCTGTCCGTGGGTTGACTGTGGCCAGTCTTGTGGATAGAAACTATTCGTTTGCCTGATTTGCCTCGAATGCTGTGTTGGCGGTCTCGTAGATGCGAAACCATTTTCTCAGCGTCGTGATTCCGTGCCGCGACTACGGACAATACCTGGACGATGCCGTCGAATCGGCGCTGCAACAAGAAGGTTTCGCCAATAACATCGAGATTATCGTAATCGATGATCATAGTTCTGACTCGAATACCTTACGGAGACTTCGTCATTGGGACACGGCTGACCCGCGAGTACGTGTCGTTCACAACCCGGGCCCTGTCGGCGCGGCCAGCGCCCGGAACTTTGGCATTGCGGAAGCGAGCGGCGAGTGGATTGCGTTTTTGGATGCCGATGATATTTGGTTGCCCCACGCGCTGCGAGTTCGTTGGCGAGCGGTACAAAGCTTTCCTGAGACGCAATGGATCGGCGCGGACTTCGTTCGGCAATATGAAAACGGGACATACGACTCGGAAGGGGTCTTCAAGTCTCGTTCCCAAAAGCACGAGAAACTTCGTCATGCCTATGAAAGCGATACTGTGTTGAAGCTGACCAAGCCCGTGGCTGAGTTCCTGCATAGGAGTCTTGGTTGGACGAGCACGATTATGGCGAAGAAGGCGTTACTAGAAGGTGTGGGCGGATTCGACGCTACCTTGGGCAACTACGAAGATCATCATCTTTGGATCCGGCTGGCTTACGCAGCGGACTTTTATTTTGTCCCAAAGGTGGTTGCGTATTATCGAGATCACCCGATGAGCGTTTCTCGCAACCAAAGCTCTCCCGCGGGTTGGTATATAGTCGCCATGCATTTGCTTCAACGCGAGCCACATTTTAGACCCTACCGGCGGTTTATCCGGAAGAAATTGGGTTCGCTTTTCGTGCAGAACTCGAGTTATTACAGGGCGCGCGGAGAATGGCAGCTCGCGGCAATGTCTGCCGGTCGGTCAATTCTTTATCAGCCATTGCAATTAAGTGCGTGGCGAAGTCTGGTCGCCGCAATGATTTGTCGCAGATGAACGATTATACCATTGCCGTGGTCATTCCGGCGTACAATGCTGAACGCTACATCTGCGAGGCACTCGACAGCGTAGTCGGTCAAAGGCGGCTCCCAGAACAGATTATTGTGGTAGACGATGGCTCCGTCGACCACACGGCCGCGCGAGTTCTGAGTTGGCGACGCGACAACTTTCCTGGGCTAATCTTGCGGCAACAGAGCAATCGCGGCGTTTCCACAGCCCGCAACACCGGCCTCCGTCATGTTGAAGCAGATCTCATTGCATTCCTTGATTCGGACGATCTTTGGTTGCCGCATCACCTGGAGCGGCTCGAGACTGCATTCAAACGCCATCCCGAACTCCTGGTTTGTTTTGGCGATACTTTTCGTTTTGACAGCCAACAAGTAAACAAGACGAGTTCCCTGGTTAGTTCGCGAATTCAGTGCGTCAATTACCACGAAGAGAAAGATGGACTCCGTCTAATGCAAGGGTCTGTGTACGCTAGCTTAGTTCGGGGCAATTATGTGTGTTTGAGTGCATCTTTGGTCTCTAAAAAAGCATTGGAGAGAGTTGGGGCCTTCGATGAAGCAATTAAAAGTGCCGAAGACCGACTTCTTTTTCTTCGATTGTCCGTCATCGGTCAGTTTGCTTATTATCCATGCATAGTCGCGCACAAACGAGTACATGATAATAACCTGACGCACCCGCGGCACCAAGCGGAGTTCAACCGGTATAAACTTATGGTACTTCAGCGACTGATCAATGATGCCGAAGCAATGAAGCTATCGGCCATGGAGAGAGAGCAAACACGCGCGGCCCTTAGCGAGCAGGTCTGGAACATGCTATATATCGATTTTCGCGCCGGCTTCGGCGCATTTTTAGATACTTTCCTGTATCTCATCCGTCATCGTCAATTCGCGGTCATCTGTAATCCGAATGAGTTTTTTCGCGCGGCACTTTCTTATTATCGCACTGCTAGAAAACGACAAACCGCACGATAGCAATGGCAAGAGCCTCACTACTCCATAGCGCGGTGCGCGGGGGAGTATTGAACTCAGAGTCCCAATTATGCGAGCTGGCAATTGGATCGGTACTTTAGTCGTTTTTCCTTTTGCCGTGTTATTGGGGCGCTCAAGAGAGGCGTCGAACCGCTGTTCGTCCTGAGCAATCTGCCAAATGACATGAAAACGGGATGAAAGAACGACCGGGAAACAGAGCGGGAACCCAAAAGTTCCATTTGTCGATGAATGCCAGCGAGAATTTCTTCACTCGGATCGGCGCTGAATTTGGCCCTGTGGTGTTCGAACTTGAATCACCTTAGAGTAACGTAAGGGTTTGTCATGAAGGTCATGATTACGGGATCCAGCGGATTGATCGGTTCTGAGATGGTCAGCTATTTCGATCGGCGCGCCCAGTCCGTCGTCGGAATCGACAATAACATGCGAGCTGACTTCTTCGGCCCCGAGGGGGATACGCGCTGGAACCTGAATCGGTTGTTACGGACGACTCGAAACTTCCGAGCCCATGACGTCGATGTACGCGACCGATATGGGTTACAATCCTTATTCCGCGATGAGGGACCTTTCGATCTAATCGTTCACTGTGCAGCGCAACCGAGCCACGACCTTGCAGCCAGGCGTCCAGTAGACGACTTCGATGTTAATGCGAAGGGGACGATGAACGTACTCGATGCCACGCGTCAGTTAAGCCCGGATGCAGTTTTTGTATTCATGTCGACGAATAAAGTCTACGGTGATGCCCCGAATGAGCTTACTTTGAATGAACTCGAGTGGCGCTGGGACTATGCAGATCCCGAAGATCATGGGGGGATTACCGAACAGATGCGCATCGACTCCTCCACGCACTCGATATTCGGTGCGAGCAAGGTGGCGGCCGATATTATGGTTCAGGAGTATGGACGCTACTTCGGCATGAAGACATGCTGTCTGCGCTGCGGCTGTCTGACCGGACCGAATCATGCAGGGGTCGAGCTGCATGGATTTCTCTCTTATCTGGTAAAAGTCCAGCTCCAACAAAACATCTATCAGATTTACGGTTACAAAGGGAAGCAGGTTAGGGACAATATTCACAGCTATGACGTCGCAACGGCGATTGAAGCTATCTACCAAAGTCCACGCATTGCCGCAGTCTACAACCTTGGAGGTGGGCGGGCGAATTCTTGCTCAATTTTCGAAGCGTTCCACACCGTGGAGCAACTGACGGGCAAGAAGATGAAGTATGAGTATCGCGAACAGCCACGCCAAGGCGATCACATCTGCTACATCAGCAACCTTGAGCGTTTTCAAAGTCATCATCGGGGATGGAGCATCACGCGCTCTCTTAATGACATCTTTTTGGAGATCATCAGTGCATGGCAAGAGCGACTAAAGTGATGACCGGTAGGAGGCTGTAGTGGAACGTGCCGTCACGTCGATGATGGCAATCCGCTGAGCGCTACCGTGATGATTACCGGCAGAACCGAAATCTCTTCCGCGAAGGCGGGCTGCTGTGGTAGGTGCAGGCCTTGAGGCATGCCGTGCACCTCCTTACATGAACAGAGCAAGGCTGGGCTGTGGGGACGGTAATCGCAAATATCGCCTACGACGTCCTGCTCGGCAGCTGAGACCGCGGCGATTGGGGAGTTCAGCTATCGCTACACCATCGTTCATATCATGAGAGTGTTGATCATCTCCGCGTTTCCACCGGATCCGGCTCCCGAGGCAAACCATGCGCTCCACCTGAGCGAGCAATTGGCCAAGTCGGGACTTGCTGTGCACGTCCTATGCAAGAACGGAAGCATCGCCTCCACGCACCCGAACATCGTCGTGCATCCTGTCATGGAGGACTGGGGCTGGTCAGATGTTCCTCGACTTCTTGTATGCCTGCGCGAGTGTCAACCGGACGTGGTTCTTCTTCTTTACATCGGGTGGGTGTTTAACTACCAACCCATGATCACGTTTTTGCCGAACTATTGTAAGCGGGTTATCCCCGGCGTTCCGTGCGTAGTCCAATTTGAAATTGTGAACACAGCGGCCCCTCCGTGTTCGCTGCTCGCACGAGTGCGGCGCAAGATCATGGCACTCCGCTCCGGTGGAAGCGTCCACTGGTTTTTCGGAACGCTCCTCCGCGATAGCGCCCGCGTCATCGCTCTGAGTACTCCGCATCGGGCAAGACTTCTTACCCACGATCCGGGAATCGAGGAGAAGAGTGTAATCCTGCCGCCGCCGCCGCTCATCCGATTCTGCACGGATTCACCCGACCGCGCTCGGCAGCAAGCTCGTGAGGTCCTGGGCGCTGGGCCTGACGATTTCGTTTGGGTTTACTGGGGCTATATTTACCCAGGAAAAGGGGTGGAGACGCTTTTGCGGGCTTTTCGTATCGTTTCGCAGCGAAACTGTAACGCACGCCTAGCGCTTGTGGGTGGCAACCTTGAGATCCCAGACCGTAAGTCCAACGACTACTTTCAAATGGTCCATCGCCTTCCGGGAATACTTGGAATATCTGAAAAAGTTATCTGGACAGGAAATTTCAATTGGGACAGTGATGAGGGGTCTCGCTACCTTTACGCTGCCGATGCGTGCGTGTTGCCTTTTGACTATGGGGTGACCCTGAATAGCAGTTCTTTGGCGGCAGCGAGCACTCACGGCGTGCCCGTGATTGGTACTGAACTCCGTGTTGGCCGGGACGAGATGCTCGAGCATGGTCATAACATCTACCTATGCCCGCCACGTGACCCCGAATTACTCGCGGAGGCGATGCAGCTGATCAGCGAGAACAGCGATTTCCGCGAACGCTTGCGGTCTGGGATTTGTGATTTGGCGGATCAATGGCATCGTTGGGATGCCATGGCGGCACGTATGGTCGGAATATTGGAATCGGCAGTCTCATGCGAGAAAGCGCGGGAATGGGGACAATCCCACTCGTATGTGACAACGAATAAAAAAACACCGCGCACGAAGATCAACGCCTCGGAAACGCGCACTCACTGGGCTGGCGCGCTCAGCGGGGTGCAAAACGGGAATCCGGATCTTTCCCCACGGGTATCGTCCGAGCAGAGTACGCTGAACAATACAACCACTCCCCTGGTGTCCGTCATTGTCGCCGCCTACAACGTCGAGAAGTATCTGATTCAATGCTTGGATTCCTTGGTCAATCAGACGTTGAAGAACACCGAGATTGTCGTCATCAACGATGCATCCACGGATAACAGTGCGACAATTATCGATGACTACAGTACAAGGTATCCAAATGTTCGCGTGGTTCACTGCGAGTCGAATCAGGGGCTCGCTACAGTTCGTAATATCGGCATACGCGCGGCGCGCGGTAAATATATTGCCTTCACCGACGGCGATGATTGGGCGGATATCAAACTGTGTGAAGAGATGTACCAACGAGCAAGCGATGACAACGCAGATGTATTAATCGCCGACGCCACAGTCTTTTACGAAGACTCCAAAAATTTTGGTCGTCTCTTCGACCATTCCGTCCGCCGGAGACTGGACCCTCGATTGAGTACCATGCCGTTTGATTTGGGCAGTGAACCTCGGGTTCTATTGTTGGAACCTGTCGCATGGACGAAGTTATACAAACGCTCGTTCCTCGAAAAGCACGCAATTCAGTTTGAGGATGGGATGAATTCTTATGAAGACATCTGTTTTCATTTTTCTGTGCTTCTGAAAGCAGAGAGAATATCTCTTCTTGATAAAGCTCTTTTGTATTACCGAATGAACCGGCCAGGGCAGATTTCGGCGCGAAGCAGTCAAAAGATTTTCGAGGTCTTTAGCGTTTTTCAGAAAATACACGATAATCTTTCCGCCTGGGATGTCCCCGCGGACATTTGGTCCATGCTGGTCAGGGTTCAGCTAAGGCAATTCGATTGGCTATTAAAGGATCGCGTCCAAGCCGCGCACAAGCGCGAGTTTCTCGAATTGGTGGCAAGGCAGTTCGCCCTCATCCCGAAAGCAGGCTTGCGCGATGTTTACGAAACGCGCGACTCCCCATGAGCTGTCTACATTGTTGTGCTTGACCAGAAACTGGCTCCATATTTACGAAGGCGTAACGAGACAGCGCTGGCTCCTGTTTACGAGGCTCTGCGCGGCGCTTAGGTACGGGCGGAGCGACCTCCTGAATCTGCGGCGCACGCGGGGAGTGTTGCTTAGGCGAGCGATCTCTTTAGTCCGGTCTTTGATCAATAAGTCGTATCAACTGAAAAGGGTCAAAAACACATTTCGGACAGTCAATAAAAGCGTCAAACAAGGGGCTAGCAAACAGCCGATCGCTTTACAAGTGGAAGAACCCTTAATCGAAACCTGCCGGATCAACAATCAATTACTGTTTTTGTATCGTTACGCGACCTCAGGTATAGAATACGCGATCCGGCACATGCAAGACGACTATTATCTTACGCAGGCCGCAGTGTTTAGAGAGGGAGACATTGTTATCGATGTCGGCGCGCATGTGGGCGTGGTTTCGATATATCTGGCCAAGAAGTTTCCGTTTATAACGGTCTACGCCATCGAACCAGATCCACTGAACTACGTTTGCCTTACGCGGAGCATTGAGGCCAATAGAGTGACGAACGTTGTCGCTATCAACAAAGCGGTCTCCGGAGACGGCCGAAAGCGAACGCTGTACGTCGACGCCGGGGAGAGCGCGTGGGCCACAATCAACCCCAAGACGGCGGTCTCGCAGCGGTTGCTGCGTCTGGCGGAAGTCGACACCATCACCCTAGAACAGCTCTTCCTGGAGCATGGAATCGAGCGTTGCCGGCTTCTGAAAATAATCGCTCCAGGCGCCGTTGCCGAAACTTTAGGAGGAATCACAAGACGTGGCTGCGTCGATCTTGTTTGCGGCGAAGTGGACCTCGAGGATTGCAACCGGGTGCGGTTGGAAATCGGCAGTTGGAGAATCGCCCGTCAGCAGTTTTGGAGGACAATAGAACAGCGCGCTAAACAGACAGTCCATTCGTGGATACACCACCTTCCTAGTAGCAGCGACGAGTTTCCGTCCCATAACTCGTCATCGGCTTCGAGCGGCTGCTTAGCCTTTAGCGAACAACAATCGGATTGAGTCGGAGAAGTTGTACGGAGTGGAGAACGTGGTGGTTCAACAATACCGCGAAACTCGGAAAGAGGAGGCGAGGAACACGCACGTGCGCGGCTGCTTAGCGGCGTCGTCTGAGGTGCTACGGATTATTTCGAAAACTCGTTCATATCAAGTGACTACGGAAATGTTTCAGATATTTTAGTCTTATTGTTCTGCATTGTAGTTCACTGGTTCTAGATTTAGAGCCGTCCACAATCACGTTGACCACGATCGAAGAATAATTAGCTGTGTCCCCAGACGCTCGACGTGGTATTCCCTTTGAAAACGGACGCGGAAAACGTTAGGGCATCATGTTCCACGTGGACTGACAGGGAAGGAGCCAGAGTTGCGTGATTACCTTCACTCACAGGTTAGTTGGAAGGCCGATTTTCTCTTTCTCTTGGTAGTTTCCCTTGTAGTCGTTGGTCTTTGGGTTCCGCGTTGGGCTGGACCTCTCGACCTCCGGTGGGATGGGGCGGTTTACTACATACTGGGGACCTCCATCGCCGAAGGAAAAGGGTACCGATTACTCAATGAGCCCGGCGGAAATTGAAGCCATTCAGTATCCTCCACTTCTGCCTTTGCTCGCCGCTGTTCCTCAAATAATATTGGGGACCAACGACCCCATGATTGTCGGTAAATGGCTGAAGCTTTTCTTCTTTTGTTTCTATGCGTCACTTATGTTCGCTACTTATTTCATGCTGAAAGTGTTTGTTCCCCGCTGGCTTGCTTTTTTGGGGGTTCTTGCGTTTCTGCTGAATGTACAGGTCACATTTCACTCGAATCTCTTTTTCTGTGAAATACCCTTTGGCCTGGTGACGGTTCTCTTCATACTTTCCAATCACCGAAGCAGCAACTGGGTGCATGAAACATTGGCGGCGGTGTTGGCTGTCACAGCTTTCTTATTGCGCACTGCGGGGGTTGCTCTTTTCGCGGCCTGGGTGGCAGAAAGTCTGGTCAAGAAGCAATTCAAAAGAGCGGCGGTTCGGCTGCTAATTTCAGCGATCCCCTTCCTGTGCTGGAACGCCTATGTCTTCCATGTGGAACGCAGCCCATCCTATACGACCCCCGCTTATCCGTATCAACGTGCCCCCTACTTAAATCATAACGTAAGCTATGCGACGAACCTTACCCTGGAGGATAGTTTCAGTCCGGCGTTCAGCAAAACCACGGCCGCGCAGCTGACGAAACGTTTCTGGCAAAACCTCCTGGGAATGGGGATTACCCTGGGTGAGGCGGTCAGCGAGAGTCGAGGCTACTGGAAGGGCCGATTCAAATTCCGCGGCCAGCGCTTTCCTATTCTAAAGCGCATTCCGCAGCGGTCATTTTACATCCCCATGGTACTGCTTGGCGGACTCGTTCTGGGTGGGATGATTGTCTTTGTCAGGCAGGGCGAAATCTTCATACCAGTTTATATATTGATCTCTGTATTGCTGTTGTGTGCAACACCTTGGCCGGAGCAGTTTCGCCGCTATCTGACGCCGGTGATTCCTTTCTTGCTGGTCAGTCTTTTCACCTGTCTTCTCGCCTTCGGAACCTGGCTGCGAATGTTGCAGCCAAAGCTTTTTCGGAAATGCACGCCGATTTCTCTGATAGCAGTTCTAGCGCTGATTTATGCTGCGGAATTAGACAGCCTTTACTCGATGTACCACTATCATCTTGACAGAGTGAAGTCGGAAACGTACGACGGGAAACTCGTCGACTATCGCTTGTTCTATTACAGCCCTTCGGCCGAGTCCCTTGATTATGGACTGGATTGGTTGAAGAAAAGAGCAAATCCTAGTGACGTATTGGCAACATCGATGCCGCACTGGGCTTTTCTAAGAACGGGATTGAAGGCGGTTAGACCTCCTCTCGAATCGAATCCCGACCGGGCCCAGGCCTTTCTAGATTCCGTTCCTGTTGCCTACATCGTCTTGAATTTTGAAGGCGAGATGCAATTTGTCAACTATCCTATTATTCCTCTCGTCCAGCACAATTCAAAAGTCTGGAAATTCGTTTATACGGATGAAAAGGGACTGGTTCACATTTACGAACGAGTACGATCCGAAGATCGGAACGAGTGAGGACAATGAGTCCGTTGTCGAGCGTGAGTTCCAAGAATAAGTTATGAAATTACTTATTACGATTCCCGCATTAAACGAAGAGGAGAGCATTCAGAGTATCATTGAACGCTGTATCGCGGCCAAAGAGGAAATCACGACCCATTCTCCGGTGACCGAAGTGGATATTACCGTCGTGAGCGACGGATCAACGGACCGGACGGTTGAACGTGCTCGTCAGTTCGGCGAAAAGATCAAGCTCATTATTTTTCAGAAGAATAGAGGCTATGGCGCTGCGATCAAAGAAGCCTGGCGCCAGTCCGATGCTGATCTTCTCGGGTTCCTAGACGCCGATGGAACTTGCGAGCCTCGCTTTTTTGCTCAACTTTGCTCGACCATTGTCAGGGAAGGAGCCGAAATCGTTCTTGGTTCCCGTCTAAACAAGAATAGTAAAATGCCGTGGGTCCGCCGATTTGGAAACCGTCTCTTCTCAACTCTTCTAAGCCTTTTGTCTTCCACCCGGGTTAGTGATACCGCGAGCGGCATGCGCGTCGTCCGCCGGACAAGTCTCTGGTCGCTTCTTCCCCTTCCGGACGGTTTGCAGTTCACCCCGGCCATGAGCGCCCGAGCTGTTCTGGGGAACCTGCGGATCCTGGAAATCGAGATGCCCTACCATGAGCGAGAAGGTGAATCCAAACTCCGGCTAGCGAAGGATGGGGTGCGCTTCCTGAAAGCCATTTTGGAAGCCTCTTTTTTATATCGCCCCGCGCGACCGCTTTTCATCTTGAGTCTCGCGTCTTTCGGTTGCGCCTGCGTCTTGATGGTAACTCCGATTATGTACTATCTACAACACCATGCAGTTCAGGAATGGATGATCTACCGGTTTGTAGTAAGCCATCTGGCGGGTATTATCGCCTTCCTGTTTTTGTCAGCTGGTTACTTGAGCGCCCGGATGGTTCAAATCGCCCTCGCAGAGAAGGGGAAGATGGGCCGGAGGTTTCAGGCTGTTTCCCGGTTTGTTCAAAGCCCAGGTTTTTGGCTGGTTCCGCTCGCGCTCTTGACGCTGGGAGGAATCTTGGTGCTGCCCAGTTTTCTTGAACTGGTGCACACAGGAGCAACATTCGAACACTGGTCCCGATTTATTGCAATGTCTTTCTTCTGGTCCATTGCCATCATCCTCATGGGGACTCGTTTTGTGGATTATGTGTTAAAGCTGCTCGAGGCGCAGGTGATCTATCTGAAAGAAACACAAACTATCGGTAGAGAACAAAGGTGAAGGTCTTGGCTATCTAATCCAGCGGATTGACCGGGTCCGCATAACGACAAGGGACAATCACTTCATTCTAGTCTTGCTTTCCGGCCACGGCGTTTTTCCGCGGTCCCGAAGCAGACCAATGCGGACTGAGGGAAACCACGCCAGTTACATGAGACGGTTCTCCCGGTTTCCGCTCAATTTTCAAAGGATGCATTTGCAAGTGATGGTCGTACTTATACGACCAGTCGGTGGGATAGAGCCCAACGTTGAAGTAATAGCAGCCAGGAATAAGCGGCAGTTCGGGAAAATGGCAACGTAAAACGCCCGATTCAATGAGAGGCCCGAAGGTCGCTCGCGCCGAAAGAACGGCGACTTCGAAGCAATTTACATAAGTTTCGTTGGTGATTCCCAGATTAAGCGCGAGATCGGCCATAGGCTTTTCCAAGCGGTATTCCAGATCGATGGTCAGGCTATCGCCAGACTGCACGCAGTCGGTCACTTGCTCTCGCTTGTCGTAAAAACGCACGTCGCAGATCGTCGCTTCCTGGGTTCCCTCCCGGCTGCCCTGCGAGACGGCGAGGCTAAGAGGGTTAGCAGTTCCCGAAAGCTGTGCCGCACGCTTTTCCGTTCGTTGACGCATCAAATCGTAGTAGTACTGCTCGGCGTGTTCCGGATCGCCTTGCATGACTATGCGACCTTCTTCTAACACGACAACCTCATCACACAATGTCTTAATTTGCATCATATCGTGCGAGGTTAGGACGAGTGTCTTGCCGGCTTTGCGGAAAGCTGTCAATCGATCGAGGCACTTTTGCTGAAAGCGAGCATCGCCGACGGCGAGAACTTCATCAAGAATAAGCACCTCGGGGTCAAAGTGCATGGCGATGGCAAAGGCGAGACGCAGATACATGCCGCTGGAATACGTACGAACTGGTTGATCGATAAAGTCTTCCAGCTCGGCGAAAGCAACGATATCTTTCTCTCCCGCCCGGACCTGTTGTCTTGTTCGGCCATTAAGTAGACCAGCCGTGAGAATATTCTCCCGTCCGGTGAGGTCCGGATGAAATCCGCTGCCGAGTTCGAGCAAGCCGCTGATAAGACCTGTGGAACGAATCCGCCCCGAACTGGGCCGCCCTAGTCCGCATATTAACCGCAGCAGTGTACTTTTGCCCGCGCCATTGTGGCCAATGATACCAAGCACGTGCCCCTGCTCCACAGTAAAGCTAACATCGCGCAATGCCCACAGCGTCCGGTGCCTCTTGGCTCGGCCCCTCAGCGTACGACTGACTAGTTCACGAATTGTTAATGGACGCTCTTTCCGGAGAAGAAATCGTTTAGAAACGGACTCTACAGCCAATACCGTGGGCATAGTCGACTAGAGGGCGTCAATGACGTGTGGCTGCTGACGGAAGTAAATCAGATATCCGAGAATGCCGATAACGAGACTAGCGACGCCAATAAAAAAAAGCGCATGCCAATCTGGCGTACGCTGAAAAAAGAAAATATCCCGATAACTTTGGATCAACACCGCGATTGGATTCATCATCAGAATTTGAGAGTAATCTGTATCGAGTTGCTGCGGGCGATAGAAAACGGGGATCAAATAAAAAAGGAGCGATAGCGCCACCCGCGTAAGATATTGAATGTCACGATAAAAAACGTTCAGCGTTGCCACGATCAGCCCGAGCCCAATCAACAGAATGCTCTGGATGAGGACTAAGAGTGGAAATGCCAATAGGGCTAAGCTTAAAGTGCGGCCATGCCATGCAAGCACAACGAGCAGAATGGGTAAACTGACCAAGTAGGTTAGGAGATTCGCTAGCGTGTTGACGATGACTAATGTCGCGGGTGCAAAATGAGGTCGGCGGAGCATATCTCGATTGCCAGTAAAGGCACCGCCCGCTGAACTTACGCAATTGCTGAACCACGTCCATGGCAGCAAAGCGCTAAAAACAAAAGCCGGATAGTCATCGATCCCTAATGGGACGATTCTGTTGAAAAGAAACACAAACACCAACAACTGGACCAAGGGAAGCACAACTGACCAGAGAACTCCTAACATTGACCCGGTATAGCGTACGCGAAAATCGCGTTGAACGAGATGAGAGATAAGGTCCAGTTGATACGTCAGGGAGCGCATAGGATTCGTCTTATCCTCAGAGGTCATTTGGCAAGCCAATTCTTTGCTGCTCCGAAGAAGTAGCCAAGCACCAAGATCAACTGAAGTTCGTGATAAAATCCGTCATCCGCACGCCCTGTCAACAAAGAGCCTACAGCCTGCCGCGACTGTGCTACCAGTTGTCCGTATCTCCATCTCGGCACTCTGAAAGGCAGGAGGGGTTTACTCGCTTTCCGCGGGACTTTCAGCGCCTGCCACTCTCCTATGCGGAAATACCAACGCCGGAGATAGGACTTCGTGAACCGGGTTGCTACCGGGCAATGATATACGACGGCACCAGGATAGTACATAAATAAGTCGCCGCCGTTTTTTGCCCGTTGGACAAATTCAACATCGCCACCCATGGATAGTTTGTCTTTTCGTCTGTCGAGGTCCGGACGAAACAAGCCATGCTTATCAAAAGCGGACCTTTTGAAGCCAAGATTTGCGCCTATTCCGATGATGTTTGAATCGCTGTCGGAAAGAATAACGCTATCGCCAGCGTCGAACTTTCCCAGCGCTCCGTCATACTCGATTCTCCACCACGGCGGTTTTTGCAGGTCATTCTTAAGCAGTACCTTGCCACCGATCCCTATCACCGGAAATCGATCAAAAGCATTTTTCATTTCAGTGAGCCAGTTGCTGGTGACCTCAACGTCGTCATCGATGTAAAACAGAAGATCTCCCTGAGCAGCCTTGACTCCGGCATTGCGTGCATGATTGAGTCCCGGTCGGCCTTCGAACACGTAACGGACTCCTACGTGTACATCGGCGCGCTGGGCAAATGTCGTAGTAATATGTTTCGTGTCATCATTTGAATTATTGTCAATCACAAGTATTTCCCAGAGGAATTCCTTGGGCACGTCCATGGAGCTTAGACTCAATAAAGCTCGACGCAAGCTGGCCCCGCGATTGTAGGTGCAGATGATAACGCTAATTTCCATCTTTTCCCCGTAAACATGACTACGTACTGCACCGATCAACGGTCGCGGATCTCACTCGGCGATCATACGGAAGGTTAACGTTTCACTTGCTTCTAAAATGGCACGACCTCTCGATTGAGAATCAAGTAGCCGCCGAAAAGCACCTGGCAATTTTATGCGTTTTTCCAGCAGTCGGCTAATAGTCCGCACGTTTACAAACGAGCCGCATAGGAAAAAGAGTATTGCGACCCTACAGAGTTCTACCTTTTGCTCCCTGCAAAATCGTCCATGGCTGAGTTTTGCTATTTTATCGTAGGTCAAAGTGCGACGGTGAATGAAGTTCAGACTTCGGCCAATTCCTTAACACGGCTCGAGTCGACTCGAGATACGCCGCGCATTTTTCGAATGTTGTAGTCCGGCGGCGAAGAGTGAACCATGTCGAGCTTGGAAGTTTTGAGCGCCGGATTTGATTGTGAACTCGATGTTGGAAAGCTCAATGTTGCCGATCAAAATTTGGAAGCACAATACTGCCATTTTGACACTCTATGGTAAACTGACACGTTCTCTTTCCATGCGTCATTTCTAATATGTATCGAACATCCGCTGGATTTCATCAGCGTTGGTTGTCTTGGTGAGCGCCAGGGAGAGCAGCAGACGGGCTTTCCACGGCTGCAGGTTGTCGCCGGCAACGAAGCCGCGTTTTTGTAAACCCGGGCTGCGCACGACGCGGCCGGAGGCGACGCGGCTGCATAGGCACATGATCATACCTTTTTCTTTGAAACATTTATCGAACGCCGCGTCTTCAGCGGGCGTCGGCCGTCCGGCGCCTGTTCCGGCGCTGACGATGCCTTTGGCGCCGGCGTTGGCCGCCGCTTCGATCATCGTGCCGTCAGCGCCGACATAGGAGAGAACCATGTCGACGCGCGGCAGGGACTGCAGATTTCTTACGTCGAATTCGGTCGCCGTCGTGTGCTTGCGTACCGGTTGGTGATAATAGACGATTTTCCCGTCGCCGTCGGCGTAGCCGAGCGGGCCCAGATCGCGGGACTGAAACGCTTCGACGCGATAGGTCGCGTTCTTGGTTACGTCGCGGCCGTTGAAGATCGTGTCGTTCATGACCAGCATGCAGCCGCGGCCCCGAGAGCTTGGATCGGCAGCGACCTTGACGGCATTGACCAGATTCAAATAGCCGTCGGCGCTGATTGCAGAAGAAGGGCGCATGGAACCGACGACCACGACCGGCTTGTCGGTTTTCAAAGTTAGATTGAGAAAGTAAGCCGTTTCCTCAATGGTGTTCGTGCCGTGGGTAATGACCACGCCGTCGGCTTTGTCCTCGTCGAAGATTTTGTGAATCGTGCGCACGAGGTCGAGCCAGTCTTTGTCGACCAACGCGTGGCTCGGCAGGCGGCGGAAAGCCATTTCTTGAACTTCGGCGATGTCTTTTAATTCTGGGAGTTGCTGCAATAGCTCGCCGTCATTGAGCCGTTTGCCGGCTTCGATGTACCAGGCAAGGTCAAGCCGGTCCTTGCCGACCGAGTCGATGGTGCCACCGGTCAAGATGAGCGCGATGCGTGGTAAATTCGCCATGAAAAATCTTCCTTCTTTCTCGTTTGAATTAGAATTTCTTACCCGTCCATGTCGCGAAGTTCAAGGGATTTCGGATTTAGCATTGCGGCGAAAGTGAACGGCTTGAAGGCTTAAATGTGCGGTTGCAAACGATCACTTGTAAGCCTTCAGAGCGGGTAGAGCCTCCTTGCCGAAGCGTTCGATCTGTTCTTGGCGCTCGGGATAGTGCGGCATCATGAACTGAAGTCCGATGTGAACGACGCCGACATCGATGAATTCTTTCAAGTCTCTCGGCAACCTGGTCGATGCTGCCTTTTAAATAGTCCGTGATTTGCGGGCCGGCGGTCGGAGTCAGTTCGACGGGAAGGCAGCATGCCAGGTCGACCTCGTCCGGATTTCGGCCGGCCTTCTTCGCTTCCGCGCGGACGTTCTCGAATCCCGCGGCCAATTCTTTTGGAGTGGTTTTCACGAAATAAGGAAACCAGGCATCGCCGTATCGGCCCGCGCGTCGCTGGGCATATTTGCCTTCGCCGCCAACCCAGATCGGCAGGCGCGGCTTTTGATGCGGTTTGGGGAGAAATGCGATGTCGTCAACGTTGTAGTATTTGCCGTGAAAGGTGATGTGCTCCTCGGTCCAAAGCTGTTTGATCAGAGCCAACTGCTCGTCGGAAACTTTGCCGCGCTCTTTGAACGGCGCGTTCATGGCGGCGAACTCTTCTTCCATCCAGCCGACCCCCACGCCGAGAATCAGACGGCCGGTCGAAAGCTGATCGATGGTCGTCGCGATCCGAGCCCAGTGCAGCGGATGACGATAGGGAAGCACCATAACGCTCATGCCTAACCCAATTGTTTCCGTGCATCCCGCGAGAAACGCCAAGCACGTCATGGTATCGAAGAACGGCCGATCCGGCGGCACGATGAAAGTGGCTTCCTTGCTGTACGGGTAAGCGGTTTCAATCTTCCACGGAATCACCAGCCGATCGGCCGCCCAGACCGAATCGAAGCCAAGCGCTTCCGCCTGCTGCGCTGCTTGCATGAGCGTCTTGCGGCTCGCGGCACGGCCGGATACGGGAAGAAATACACCGAACTTCGTCAT
Organism: uncultured delta proteobacterium; assembly: GCA_963745035.1. Classification (GTDB taxonomy): domain Bacteria; phylum Desulfobacterota; class Binatia; order UBA9968; family UBA9968; genus DP-20. Next base: position 154,745 of record CAVUVW010000019.1, read on the forward strand.
CGATCCTCCGGGAAATTTCTTGACTCTTGATACATCGGAAGTTACGTTCCGTTTCGCTGTGAAAAGTCTTTCGTTCGAATAACATAAAGGATCTCAAATGGCCATTTGGTTCAAGCTCGCGATTCTCGGATTGGCGGCATTGATGTTTTCATCAGCCCGAGCACAGGACCTTGTGAATGTTCCGGTGGCCATACCTGCAATTACTCCCGCAGCGGTCACGTTCGCAGTGGCGCGCGACCGAGGTTATTTCCGCGAGGAAGGACTCGATGCTCAATTGATCGTCATGCCATCGGCGATCGGAACACAGGCGCTGATCGGTGGCAACGTCAAGTTTTCGAATCTTCGACAATTCGGTGTTGTTAAAAGTTCGGCAGGAGTTACAGGGGAAAGGCTGGAAGCCGTAAACAAATTGACGGCAGTTACCGAACCGACTATTAGTGTTTTTACAGCGCGGGAAGATTACGAGGTGATCTATGGAAGCGGCGGCAGTCGATGCAGTGCTGGATGGGTTGAAACGGTCGGGAGTCGATTTTGTCTCTCTTATGCCGGACTCGGACTTTTCCGTGTTGCAGACGCGGGTCGCGAACGATCCACATTTTACCTATGTACCCGTAAGTAATGAGGCGATCGGCGTCGGCGTTTGCGCCGGCGCGTGGCTGAGCGGAAAACGGCCTGCGTTATTGGTACCGACGTCAGGTTTGCTCGTGGCGGCATGGCCGCTCACGAGTCTCTGTATGGCATGGAGTCTGCCGTTGCTTCTCCTGATTCCTTACCGCGGCGATATCGGCGATGCGTTTTGGTTGATGGGGCCGTATAAGGACACGACCGAGCCGCTGTTAAAAGTTTTAAATGCGCCGTATAGCGTGATTTCCAAGAATGAAGATATTTCTAAGGCGATCGTAGATGCCCAAGGATCGACGATAAGTTGGCAACGTCCGGTCGCCGTGCTGCTCACGGGAGAAACCATCAAATGAAACGCTTTGACTGTTTGAAATCGTTGGCGCCGCTGCTCGACCCGAAAACGATCGTGGTAACCAATGTCGGACCCATTTGCCGCGAGTGGAACGCGCTGCGTCCCAGCGATGCGAATCTGCTGCAAGTCAATTTGGGCCTGTGTGCGGCGGTCGGACTCGGCGTTGCCGTTTCGCTGCCGCATCGGCAGGTGGTGATGCTCGACGGGGACGGTAACTTGTTGCTGAATCTTGCGAGCCTGGCTGATTTGGCGAATCAGAACTTGAATAATGTCTTGCATATCGTCCTCGATAACGAATCGTACGAAGGTGGTGGTGGGTTAAAGTCGGCCACCGCGGGGAAAGCGGATCTTGCCGCCATAGCCCGCGGTGCCGGGATCGCGAACGCCAGTGTCGCCACCACGGTGGATGAATTCGAAACCGTAGCGCGCCGAGCGCTCAACAATCCGGGACATCATTTCATCGTCGCCAAAGTAGAGAAAGGCAGCGTTGACAAGTTGCCGACCCTCACACTTGACGGCAAGGAGGGCAAGTATCGTTTTGCCCGCCATATCGAAAGCAGCGAAGGCGTGCAGATCCTGCGGCCGCGCTACACGCATGCCTAACAATCGTCCTCGATAAAACGTTCAACCGCTCAAAGAGTATTCTCAGTAGAGATGGCCGGCAACTTCCGGGGGACATGATGAAACGCATCGTCAGGATCATAATAATCGTTGCGACTCTAGGGAGCGGGCCGGTTGCGGTATTTGCCGCGGGTCCCGTGCGGGTCGGTGTTCCGAGCCCATCCGCGAGCTATTTTCCGCTTATCGTCGCGGCGAAAAAAGGTTTCTATACGCAAGACGCGCTTCAACCCGAGTTCATCACGATGCGTCCATCCATCGTTGCCGCGGCTCTGACTAACGGTGAGATCCAATACACGACGGCTACCGGGACCGCGGCCGGCGCTATTTTGCGCGGTTTTCCATTCAAGATCGTGACCTATTTTTCGACGCGCCTGATGGATTCCTTGGTTGTGAAACCGCAGATTAAATCGGTGGCGGATCTACGCGGCAAGATCGTCGCGGTCGACGCTCCCGGCGCGAGCACCTACGTCCTGACGGTTTTGATTCTGAGAAAATACCAGGTCGACCCGGAAAAAGACGCCAAAGTGCTGGCCGTCGGCGATGAGGATGTGAGGTTGCAGCATCTCAAACAAGGTCAGATCGACGCAGCGATGCTCGGCCCGCAAGGCGTTGTGCTGGCGCGCCGTGCGGGCCTGAAGACTCTTCTCGACGTTGCCGACGAAATTGATCTGCCATTTGTCGGCATGGCGACCGCCACGGCTGTGATCGAGCGCCAGCGCAGCGAGCTAAAAAAATTCTTGCTGGCAACCGTGCGTGGTATCCGCTATTCCAACGACGCGCGTAACCGTAATGAAATGATCGGACTGCTGTCGAGCTGGCTCCGTTTGGATCAGGAAACCGCAGAGCATACGTACAATGTTTTTATAAAAGGTGTTTCCAAGGATGGGACTTTAAGCCGAGCCGGCATGGAAGCGCTGGTCAACGAGCGTAAGCGGCAGGTGAAGTTTACTGGAGAGGTTCCTTTGGACCGTGTCTTTGATTTTAGCATCGTCGAAGAAATCAATCGTGAGTTGATAAAATAGGCGACGAGCTATCGCAAATTTTCTCTAAGACGCGGCGAAAGAGTCCACGTTCAGTTATTGAATTACCGGGCCTGCTACTGGATGCAACAGTTGATCAGGTTTGAGTTCGAGGAACGCTTCGATTAGCTCAGGGTGAACGTTCAAAGTTCAGGCGGTTCGCGAGTGAGGGGAAATACCAGTATTGCGAGACTCTCGAAAGCGTCTGCCGCTGTCGCCATAGCGATCAGCCTCGGGAGTGGATGCCAAACAGCAGACTGCAAGTTACGCGGTGACAGGTTGAAGCTTAAACCGCTCGTGCTGGGAGATGCCCGCGTGACCTGGTAAAATAATCGAATGGCTAGTCCTCTAATTTCCTTTCTTACCGGGCTTGGTTCGCGGCGGGTGGTGGAAACGGTCGTGCCCGAGCGGACTTTGGCGGATGTTGTCTTGCCGCCGCAAACACGCCGCACCCTCGATCAGGCGCTCGCGGAAGTGCGCAATCATAATCTGATCTTTCAGCGCTGGGGGTTAGGCGAGCGGCACGCGACTGGTCGCGGGTTGGCGTTTAACTTCGCAGGACCGCCGGGGACCGGCAAGACAATTTGCGCCGAGGCGATCGCCCATGCGCTCGGCAGAAAGCTTCTTGTCGTCGACTATGCCGAGGCGGAGTCCATGTGGATCGGTGAGACGCCGAAGAACATCGTCGCAACCTTCCGCGCCGCGGCGGAGCAAAACGCCGTCCTTTTCTTCGATGAGGCGGACGCGATCGCGTCGCGCCGTTCATCCGGCTCGCCGATGCGCTACGAGCGGGAGAGCAATCTAACCGTCAACGTCCTCCTGCGCGAGCTGGAGTCTTTCAACGGCATCGTGATCTTTGCAACCAATTTGGCCGCCAACTTCGATCCGGCGTTCGAGCGGCGCATACGGACGCATGTGCTCTTTGAAATGCCCGGTGTGGAAGAGCGAGAACAGATCTGGCAACTACAGATTCATCCGCGTAAGACGCCGCTTGGGCGCGACGTAAATTTTCGCGCGCTGGCGCAACTGTATGCGATGAGCGGGGGCGACATCAAAAACGCGGTTATCAAAGCCGCCGCTGCGGCCGCAGCAGAGCCGGGATCGGATCTAGGTAAGCACATCACGCAAAGCCATCTGGAAACGGCGGCGCGTGATGTGCTCGCGGCCAAGACTGTCATGCAGCAGTCGCTCTTCGAAGAGGATACCGCTTCGGGTAACCCAATCAATCTTTGGCAAACGCTTGAAGCGCGTTGGCGGACCGCAATGATCATAACGCTCGCGCTCTCCGGTACAGCCTTTATCGCCGCGCTGGTGGCGCTGGGTGTAGTTATCCTGCGGTGACGGCTCCAACAACGCGCCTTTCCGGTAAGAAAAGTCCCGTCCGGGATGAAGGGCAATCAAGGTCAACGAGCTACGATGAATGACGCGCCAACGATCGAGTTTTGGTTCGATTTCGCCAGCACGTATTCTTATCCGGCGGCGATGCGCGTCGAAGATGCCGCGCTGCGCTACGGATGCCGCGTCCAGTGGCGGCCGTTTCTTCTCGGTCCGATTTTCAAATCTCAAGGATGGTCGGATTCGCCGTTCAATATTTATCCGGTCAAAGGGCGGTACATGTGGCGCGATCTGGAGCGGCTGTGTGCCACCCTGCAAATTCGTTTTCGTAAGCCAAGGGAATTTCCCCGCAACAGCTTGCTCGCAACCCGCATCGCTTCTGCGGGTGAAGACACCGCCTGGCTGCCGGAGTTCGCACGCAGGGTCTATGCAGCCAATTTCGCCGATGACCGGGACATTGCAGAACCGGCTGTGCTGCTCGAATGCCTGAGTGGGTTAACGCAAGATCCCGCGGCGATTCTCACAGCCGCACGCGGCCAAGATGCAAAGGCTCAGGTGCGCCGCAACACTGAACGGGCAATTCGACTGGGCATCTTCGGCGCGCCGACGTTCGTGGTGGGCGAAGAGTTGTTCTGGGGCAACGATCGGCTGGAGGCGGCCTTGCAGTGGAGCCGAAAGTCAACGTGATGCGGATTACGCACGCGTCTGCCAGAAGGACCGGTCGTTCAAGCCTGCGCTTCCTCTCTATACAAGCCGAACGCTTTTAGGATCGGTTCGTCGTGCATCGAGAAGAGGATTGCTTCTTCCGTCGAAGATGCGTTCGCGTGCTCGTGCCAGGACCAGAGTGGCACGATGAACGTGTCGCCTTTTTCCCAATGAAATGTTTCACCATTGATGACGGTCGTGCCGCTGCCGCGGAACGCGTGGTAGATGCTCGTGCTCGTGTGGCGGTGCGATTGGGTATGTTCTTCCGGGCGGAGCATCTGGACGCGGCAAGACATCGTCGGCAGGGTCGGGCCGCCGGTGGCGGGATTGACGAATTCCAGAGCAGCACCATCGTGGACATTGCCGGGCGTGCGCGCTAAACGCTGCAGCGATGGGTAAGTGTCCCGCCAATGGTAATGGAGCAACGGCGTTGTCGGCATGTCGTTGCCGATCGGCCGCGTCGTGCCGTGGAAGGTTGCCGGATCGACGGTTTCTTTGACGGGCAAGCGGCCGGGCTTATAGGGATCGAAGGAAATTTGTTGCAGCGCTTGAACGAAAGGAACGTCGAGACCGTCGATCCAGACCATGTTTTCATCGCCTTCGTGCGCGTGCTCGTGCCAGCAGCCCTGCGGCGTAAGAATTAAGTCACCGTCCTCCATGACCATCTTCTGTCCATCGACGTTGGTGTAGGCGCCGTGCCCCTGAAGTATGAAGCGAAACGCGGCCATGGTGTGGCGATGCGCGGGCGCGACCTCGCCCGGTTGGATCAATTGAAAGGACAGCAGGATCGTGTGGCTCGTCATCTCGCTTTCGGCCATGCCGGGATTCACTAGACGAATGACGCGCCGCTCGACGCTGCCGCTGGCGACGGAAATTTTTTCTTTGGCCTGAACCAGGCTGTCGTAGATGTCGTGCCACTTCCAGAGATGCGGCTTGACCTTCGTCTTGGGATCGGAGGGCCGCTCGGCGTGATCCACGTTCCACAAGCCGGAAACCCAACGCGGGCGGAGCAGATTGTTCAGCTCTTGGATCTCTTTGGAAAGTTCCATCAAACCTCCGAAGTATCTAAAAACGTTCAAACCGTTCAACCGCTTCGCTCCGTTCAAGCCGTTCAAAACGTCCGAACCGAGCTGATCCGAGCGTTCTCAGATGGCTTGAACGATTTGAACGCGTTCAATCCGCCGGATAGCGGCGATAGACTCCATCGTAAAAATTGCCGATCATCTGTACGGCGATCTTACCGCAGTATTCGAGCGGCCAGCCGGCGCGTTCGTTGCCGTATCCTTCCTGCAGGGCGACTTCCAGAATCGCTTGATTCGTGCCGCCGTGTTCTTCGTCGAGGTCGGCTTCCTCGTGAATGCGAAAGTACTTCATATCTTCCTTTTTGACGCCGTACTTCGGGAGGCTCTGCTGGAAGTCGCGCGAGATGAAGCCGAAAATCTCTTCCTCCATGTGCACGGCGAAACATTCGGCGAGCGGAATATCGATCCAGGAGCGTACAAAAAAATCGACGAGTCCGCGGGCTTCGGGAATCAGCTCGCACTCGATCATTTCTTCAGCCGATACTCCCAAGGGCTTGCCCAAGATGGGCAGCATGCGCGCATGGCCGCCGATTGCCGGGCGTGGTGAATTCTTCGCCGATTTTTTGCGCGATGCGATTTTCCAATTCAGGATGTCTTTTGAAGAAACCTACGAATTGATGATAGGCGGTCGCCATGCCGGTGTTGACCTCGAGGGCGAACGAGTACCAGTTTTTGATCCAACCCTGAAGGCGTGGGCGTGACAGCGTTCCAGCCCGAAGGTCGGTGAAGAAAGGCGAGGGTTGAACTTCGCGATGATAAGTATCGAGGATGACTTTTCGAATCGCTTCAGCCTTTTGCTTTGCTTCCTGCGCTGTCATTTTGATATGTTCGGCCACAGAAAATTCCTTTCTAACGATGCTTGGGTTCCTACGATTTGTAGCCGAAGGCTTCGCGCAATGTCAATGCGCGTCTTCGTGAGTAATTGCGTGACCGCGATGACTCTATCCGCGTCCAGTCAGGCAAGCGCCCGGATTCCAGCGTAAATCAGGCGAGAACAAGGTTCTGTGTTCATGGCATCAAAAATCGAAAATCCAAAATCTAGAATCCTGCCGGTTCCACGCATCGATTTGCGTGACAAAGTTACCGGCCAGGCGCAGTACGTCGAAGACTTGCCCGACCTGCCGAATACCGCCTACGGCGCGCCTATTCTGAGCCCGTACTCGCATGCACGAATTGTGCGAATCGATTCGACCGAAGCGTTGAAACTTCCCGGGGTGCTGGGGATCGTCGATCGTGACCACCTCGATGGCGTCAATCCCAGGCTGAAGCTTGCGCCGCACGAGCATCTTAGGATCGTCGACGATCAGGATGTCGTTGCCATCGACAAGGTCCGGTTCGACGGCGATCTTGTCGCCTTGATCGTCGCCGACGATTTACGCACTGCCGAGCGGGCGCGAGAGAAAGTTAGAGTCGAGTACGAGCCGCTTCCATCGATCTTCGATGCGGTCGAAGCGCTCGCGCCTGGCGCGCCGATCCTGCACGAAGAACGCGGCAGCAATCTATTACTGGAAGACAGCCTGGTGTGGGGAGATATCGACGAAGGCTTTCGCCAGGCGGAGCGCGTTTTTGAAGAAACCTACTCTTCGCCGTCGATGTTTCATCACCCTATGGAACCGATCGGCGGCTGCCTGGTGCATTACACCAACGGCGAAGTGAATGTTTGGCTCCCAACCAGCTCGCCCATGCGCGACGCAGCCGAGTTCGCGCACTTTCTCGGTATCGAGATGGACAAGGTTCGCCTCCGCGTCCCCTACGTCGGCGGCGGTTTCGGCTCGAAGATCCCCACGACAGCGCACTTTGCCGCGCTCGTAGCATCACGAAGAACGGGGCGGCCGGTCCGAATAATCCCTTCGGCCGATTACAGCTTCCGGCAGAACTCGCGCCACGCGGAGGTTTTCAAAGCCAAAGTCGGCGTCAAAGGCGATGGAACGATCACCGCTCTGGACGTCGATCTCATCGTCGATACCGGGGCCTACACCACCGGCGGCGCTACTGCTGCGCACAATTCGGTTATTTCCGCGTGGGGCTGTTATCGCATTCCTCACCTGCGCATCAAGGGCCGCTGCGTTTACACCAACAAAGTTCCCGCCGGTCACACCCGCGCAACCGGCAAGATACAAACGACCTGGGGCATCGAGTGCACGATGGATAGCGTCGCGCGCCAGATGGGTATCGATCCGTACGAGTTTCGCAAGAAGAATGCGCTTATGCGCGGCGATTTCGTCTGCAAAGGCACGCCGCGAATGGATACGGACTATCTCGATCTCATGACGGAAGCGATCGCGGGAATCGGTTGGGACGGCAAATCGAATTTGACGCCGGCTCGTGAGAGCGGCGACTCACCTTGGGCGCGCGGCCGCGGTATGGCGCTGAGTTTGCGGCACGGATCCCAGGGCGGCGGGCGGGCGTACGCGCTTGTGACCATGGATGCGCGCGGCGTCCTGACGGTTCAGCACAACGCGCCGGAGATCGGCCAGGGCACGCACAATCTGTTCAGTGTGGTCGCGGCGCAGACCTTGGGCATCTCACAGGAACAGATTCGCGTACGCACCCCGGACACGGCGGTGAGCTTACCATTTGCCGGCGTCAGTGCGCAGCGAACCACCATGCAGATGGGCAACGCGGTGCACAACGCCTGCAACAAGCTCAAGCAAGAGCTTTTTTCTTTGGCCGCTCAGGCCAAGGGCGGCAAGCCTGAAGAGTGGCAAATGATCGAGGGGCGGCTTTGCTGGGGCGAGGCGAGCTTTCCGATCAGCGAAATTATTCGCCTGGCGGGTGGTGGGGTGGTCTTGAAAGCGGTGGGGTATCACAGCGTGCCACCGATGGTAAAGGATTCGGCGTTTGCCGGCATGGATCACTGGGCACCGAGCGGGGCCGCCATCGATCTCGAAGTGAATCGCGATACCGGCGAGCTGCGCATTCTTGGCTACGCGGTCATCGCGGATGCCGGGAAAGCGATCCACTATCCTTCGGCGAAATCACAGGTGGAAGGCGGCGCTGTGATGGGCTTCGGCCATGCGCTGTTCGAGGAGACGGTTTACCAAGATGGGCAATTTCAGAACGGCGACCCGTTTCAATACCGCCTGCCGATCATGAAGGACATCCCTGCGGATTTTTACTCTTCGATGCTCGAGAAGGGTGATGGACCGGGACCTTTCGGATCGAAGGGTATGGCGCAAACTTCTATCGTCACCGTGGCGCCGGCCATCGGCAACGCCGTCTACGATGCGCTCGGCGTGCGGGTCAGGTCCCTGCCGATCACGCCGGAAAAAATTCTCCGGGCGATGGGAAGAATAGTCTAGAGTTTCGCATCTCGGGTCTCGAGTTTCCGACCAAGATCACCCTGCGCATGCTAAGCAAACTAAAACTTGTTCAGCCGACCACGGTTGCGGAAGCTTCCGGCGCTCTTGAGGATTACGGTGATAAGGCGAAGCTCTACGCCGGTGGCGCGGAGTTGTTGCTGCTTCTGCGCAATGGCTTGTTGGAGACGGAGCTCCTGGTCGACGTAAAGAAGATCGAGCGGCTGCATCGCATTTCGTTAGATGACAGCGTGCTCCGAATCGGCGCCTGCGTTACCCATCGCGCCCTGGAAAACAACGCCCTCGCGCGAGAGCACGCCCCGGCCTTTGCGTATGCCGAATCGCAGGTCGCGAACATCCGCGTGCGTAATCAAGGCACGCTTGGCGGCAATCTGGCTTTCAACGATCCGCATTCCGATCCAGGCACCGCTCTGCTAATTCACGATGCCGCAGTAATCATCGGAAACAGAGCGGGCGAGCGGCGCGTCGGCGCTCGATAAATTTTTTGTGGATATGTACGCGACGGTTCTTGAACCCAGTGAGTTATTGCTGGAAGTGGAGGTGCCGGCGCTGCCGGAAGGAATGCGGAGCGCTTATCTACGTCTCCACCGCTATCAGCGTCCCACGCTCGGCGTTGCCGTTGCCATGCGTATGACCGCTGAGACGATCGAGGACGTCCGCTTGGCGGTAGGGTGTGTGGGACCGAAAGCCGAACGTTTGAGCGAACTGGAGTCAAAAATCAGGGGAACAGAGCTAAACGAAGCGAAGCGAATGCTGACCGATGGGAAGAAGTATTTACGCGGGTTGCTCCGACCGGTGGACGACCTACTCGGAAGCGCGGATTATAAACTGTACATGACCGGTGTCATGCTGAGCGACGCTTTGGAGCAAGCGGTTCGAAGCAACGGTGCAGCGCGGTAAGCAGTTTTTACGATCATTTACGGAGGACTCCGTAGTCTTATCCGTTCCTTCAACCTTCCCCCTTGACGGGGAAGGAAAAGTAAAAGCGGCTGAACTTGAATCGAGAGAAGCTGCAGTATGGAAGCGCAAAGCAAATTCAATCTAGCTCTAACGATCAACGGCAACTCCTGGTCGGGTGAGGTGCCCATCGAGGAGACGCTGCTCGAATTACTGCGCAACCGTTTGCGGCTCACCGGGACGAAGCGCTCCTGTGAGTCCGAAGTTTGCGGCGCCTGCACGGTGTTGGTCGAAGGCCGTCCGGTAAGTGCCTGCAGCTATCTAGCTTTCGAGGCGCATGAAAAATCGGTTCTTACGATTGAAGGCGTCGCGCAAAATGATCGATTGGATCCCCTACAAGAAGCTTTCATCCGCAATATCGGCGCGCAGTGCGGTTACTGCACGCCGGGGCAAATCATGGCGGCCAAGGCGCTGTTGATTGAAAACCCTCATCCCACCCGCGAACAGATTGCCGAATGGCTCAGCGGCAATATTTGCCGCTGCGGCGCCTACGGTGCCATCGCGCAATCCATTCTCGAAGCCGCTGAAGAATATCAAAAGTGAAAGGTTCCGCTCCTCGATGAAACAACTAATTTCTGCATTCTCTCCTTGCTGATCGGCTTGCTCGCCGTCGCGCCCGGAATCCTCGCCTGCCGCCGATAAGATCCGCATTTCGGTCACTAACTTCAACATGAGCTTCCTGCCATCGGGATTGGCGGTCAAGCGAGGATTCTTCAGGGACGAAGGCATCGAGGCGGAAATCATCCGGATGAACGCCAACGTCGCGATCAACGCGTTGGCGAGCGGCGACACCGGACTACACGATGATCTTCGGCTCGGTGGTGCGCGCGGCGATTCGCGGTTTGCCCATGAAGGTTGTCGCGAGCTTGATCGATGGGTCGACCCACGCGCTGATCACCCGGCCGGAGTTCAAAACGGCCAAGGATTTAAAAGGCAAGACCCTGGGCATTCAAGCGTACGGTGCCACGGACCAAGTCGCGGCGATCATGATGCTCAAGCATCTCGGCGTCGACGCCGAGAAGGAAATCAAGTTTGTCGCATTGGGACCGGCTGCGGGCCGTCTGGCTGCTCTCAAGGAAGGTGTGGTGGAAGTCGCGGTGATCTCGCCGCCGGGGGATGAGGAAGGGCGTAAGATGGGCTTCAACATATTGGCGCGAGCCTACGAGCTGTTCAGCTTTCCATTCGTGGGACTGGGTACGAGCACGCGTAAAATCAAAGAACGCCCCGACGAGGTTAAACGGACCATCAAGGCGTTGATCAAGGCGAATCGGTTCATCCGTCAGAACCGCGAAGGCACGATCCAAACCCTGGCTGAGTGGGGACGGACAACGCCGGCGCTGGCCGCGGCGGCATACGATTCGGCATTCAAGGTTTACAATCTCGATGGCAGCATTCCCGATGAAGGTCTGCTCGCAGTCATCGAACAGGCGGTCAAGGAATCCAAGCCGACGCGACCAATCGGACCAAGCGACGTCGCGGATATCGACGGCGCTCCGAGAGGCGCAGAGGGAACTAGGGATCAAAGGGAGATGATGAGCTCGGATGCATATTTTCATGGGACTGCGGGGATTGCCACCGTCGAAATGATGAAAGACATCAAGCAGCATTCGTCACGCCGGCGCACGCCGGCGTCCAGACACCCAACGCAAGGACAAAATCACAGCAAACTGGATTCCGGCGTCCGCCGGAATGACGCGCGGAGGAATTCGGCTTCGGTGCTTATCCTAATCGTCGTATTTTCGGTGACGCTCTCATGGCGCGAACTTCGCTCACGCCCAGGTCGTTGGAAAAAGTCCGGATTGGCATGCCGAGCCTTTCGCTCAGCTTCGTCGCGCCCCAGGTCGCTTACGCCCGCGGGTTCTTTCGCGAGGAAGGAATCGATGCGGAGATCATTCGCATCGCAACCAACATCGGCATCGTTGCGGTTACCACAAAGGAGATCGGCTACACGACTGCCGTCGGCGCCGGGCTGCGCAGCGCCGTCAGGGGGCTGCCGCTGAAAGTCGTCACGTACTTCAACGGTCGGCCGCTGCATGTGTTAGTGGCCAAGCCGGAGCTGAAAGCATTGCCTGATCTCCGGCGCAAAGTGATCGGTTTTGCCGGCTATGGCGATTCGACCGAGTTCATGCTGCGCGCCATCCTGCGGCAAGGCAACATGGATCTGGAAAAAGACGTACAGGCTTTCCAGGTTTCGGGGAGCGGCCAGCGGCTGCAGGCACTGCTCAGCGGGAAGTTGGACGCCGCGATTGTCCCGCCGCCGTTCAATTTCGAAGCGGAAAGCAAGGGCTTTGTGCGGCTGATGGCGGCGGCCGACGTTTTCGAAACCAGCGTTTCGGGTTTGGCTCTGCACAACGACACGCTCAAAGAAAAGCCGGCGCAGGTCAAACGAATGCTGCGCGCGCTCTTGAAAGCCCAGAACTTCATCAGAAGCAACAAAGCGGAAAGCGTGCGAGTGATCGCGGACTGGCTCAAGCTCGATCCCGGCATCGCTCAAGCGTCCTACGACATTTACGTCAAAGGCATGAGCCAGAACGGCATGGTGCCGGAACGAGTGCTGGAAACCGACATCGAGCGCGCGCGTAAGGAACAGAACGTCAAAGAAGCCATGCCGGTGAACAGAATCGTCGATTTCACGATGCTCAAAGAAGCGTTGAACGAATTGGGGATGAAGTAGGTTTCGAAGTTAGTATCGTAGGAAGATACACGGTCACAAGACTTCCCCCTTTGAAAAAGGGGGATCGAGGGGGATTTATTCTACCGCAGCGGCTGAAAATCTCCCCTTGCCCCTCTTTTTCAAAGAGGGGTCTGAGATGAGAGGAACGGAACTGTGGTAAAGGCAAGAGCATTCGTCGGCATTCTTCTACTCATCATCGGTTTTTGGAGTTCTCGGGAAGCCTTCGCCGCTGACCGTGTGCGATTCGCTTATCCGGCGAAGAGCTTGAATTATCTGCCCATCACGATGGGACGCGACAAAGGTATCTTCCAGGCCGAGGGCATCGATCTGCAGATGGTTCTCGTCGCTTCGACGATCCAAGTTGCAGCGCTCACCACTGGCGACATCGATTTTTCCGGCGCCCAGTCCCAGGTGATGGCCGGAGCGGCGCGCGGCTTGCCGGTCAAGGTCGTCGGCTTTCTCACGATCAAGCCGTCCTTTTGGTTGATGTCGAAGCCCGAGATCAAGACGATGGCCGATCTCAAAGGTAAAATCGTCGGCATCACCGCGATCGGTTCGTCTACGGATACGCTTGCGCGATTTCTCGTGAGCAAAAACGGTCTGACGCCGGACCGCGAGGTCGCGTTCATCGGCACGGGCACGACTTCCAATATTCTCACTGCGATGAAAGCCGGAACGGTGGATGCCGGAGTGTTGTCGCCGCCGTTCAACGCCATGGCCACGCAAATGGGCTACCGCACCTTGGCTTATTTCGGAGATTACGTCGAGCAGTCACTCTCGGGGGTCGGCACTTCCGATCGAATGATCCGGGAACGGCCCGAGCTTGTGCGACGCATGCTGATCGCGACGATCAAGAGCCTGCGCTTCATCCAGCAGCGGCCGGCCGACTCGATTCAGTTTATCAGCAAAGAGTGGAGCGTGGACTCCTCCGCGGCCACCGAGCTTTACAAGTCGATGCTGCCGGCTTTTTCCAAGGACGGCGGCATGAATGAGAAAGGCATTCGCGACGCGCTGAAGCGGGAGACCGAGCGCATGGCGCTCAAAGAAGAGACGCCGCTCTCGAAAGTGATGGATCTGCGGCTGCTGAGGGAAGTGCAACAGATTAGATAACGTTCAAGCGGTTCAAGTCGTTCAAAACGTTCAATCCGTTTCGGAGGTTCGGACTTTGTGATTTGTGCATAGAATCCGAAGACGGTTTGAACGGCTTGAACGGACCCCGGACTCGATCCGGGGATTGAACGATTTGAACGTGTTCAGAGGTTAGATCGATGAAACAACCAGACGGAATGCGAAGTTGGCTCGAAGCAAGCCGATGCCCTGGGCGAGATCCGAACAATTGAAGGAGCGGATTGGGATCTCGAGATCGGCGGGGTGGCCGACATCGTCAACGAGCGCGGCAGCTCGCCGGCGGTGCTGTTCGATTCCGTAAAAGGCTATCCGAAGGGTTATCGGGTACTCGTCAACTCGCTCGGCTCGACCAAGCGGCTGGGATTGAGCCTCGGAATGCCGCAGAACTTGAACGCCATGGAATTCGTTTCCGAGTGGCGCCGAAGGTCGAAGGATCTGAAGCATATTCCGCCGCGCGTGGTGACCGATGGGCCGGTGCTGGAGAATATTCAGCGCGGCAAGGATGTCAATATTCTCTCTTTCCCGACGCCGCGCTGGTTCGAATTGGACGGCGGCCGATATATCGGTACCGGCAGCGTCAATATCACCCACGATCCGGAGGAAGGCTGGACCAATCTGGGCACGGCGCGGGTGATGATTCACGACGAAAATACCGTGGGTTTTTATATCGCGCCGGGGCGCCATGGGCGCATCCACCGCGACAAGGCCTTCGCGCGCGGCGAGCCGTTCAAGGTGGCGATCTCGGTCGGGACATGATCCGTTGATATTTCTCGCCGGCGCTCTCGAAGTGCCTTACGGCGTTTGCGAGTACGACTTCATCGGCGGGATTCAGGGCGAACCGGTCGATGTGATTCGCGGCGAGTTCACCGGCTTGCCGATTCCAGCGACGGCGGAAATTGTCCTGGAAGGCGAGTGCGTGCCCGGACCGGAGAAGATCGAAGGGCCTTTCGGCGAGTGGACCGGATATTACGGTAGCTCGTCGCGGCCCGAGCCCATCGTGAAAATTAAAAACGTCATGCACCGTAACGATCCCATCCTGCTCGGCTACACGCGCAAGTGGCGCGCGCCGCTCAAGGCGGCGCTGGTGTGGGACGATCTGGAAGGCGCCGGCGTGCCGGACGTGCGCGGCGTGTGGTACCACGAGGCCGCCGGAGCGGCGTATCTGTTCCTGGTCGTCTCCATCAAGCAGCGTTATCCCGGCCATGCGCGGCAGGCGGGATTGATTGCGACGGAATGCCACGCCGCGGCGTACTTGGGTCGTTATACGATAGTGGTCGATGATGACATCGACCCCACTAATTTGAACGAAGTCTTGTGGGCGGTGTGCACCCGCTCCGATCCGTCGGTGGATATCGAAATCTTGCGCCGCTGCTGGAGCGGTCCGCTCGATCCGATCATTCACAAGGACAAGAAGGGCTTCAACTCCCGCGCGATCATCGATGCGACCCGGCCTTACGAGTGGAAGGACACCTTTCCGCAGGTGTCGCGCTCGAGCAAACAGCTGCGGGAGCAGATTCTGTCGAAGTGGGCGGACAAATTGTCGTAATTCAGCTCAGATCGTTACGACGTTACCTCACGCGAGGTCGTCACTCCCGCGAATTTAGGGAGTCCAGGTTCACAAGCACTGGATTCCCGTTTCCACGGGAATGACGGATTAAGCCGGAGAGTCGCGTCAAAAAGGAAACACAACAGGAGCAAACATGGCACTGCAACTGACCATCGCCTGCGGCGATTATGACCGGACCCATCCGCTGATCGACGGCTCGGTCAAGCCGGAGGGGATCGAGCTCAACTGGCTCGTGCTGCCGCATCTCGAGATCTGGACGCGCATGCTGAATTATTACGACTTCGATGCTTCGGAGATTTCGTTGTCGTCCTACATCACGTCCAAGATGCATGGGGAAGCCGCTCACCGCTATACCGGTGTTCCCGGCCCGCGCCTTTCGCCATTCCTATATTTTCATCAACACCAAGAGCGGTATCCGCGAGCCGAAGGACTTGACGGGCAAGCGGGTCGGTCTCGGCGAGTTTCAGCAAACCGCGACGGTGTGGATGCGCGGGATGCTGCAACATGAGTACGGAGTCAATCTGGATGAGATCGAGTGGCACCTGTGGACGCCGCACGCCCGCATGGAGATGGAGTTGCCCAAGCGCTACAAGGTCAAGCGGATCCCGCCGGACCGGAAACCAGATCAGATGTTTTTCGACGGCGAGCTGGATGCGATCATGGTGCCCAGTTTGTTCCCATCGTTGTTCAGTCCGCCGCCGCATATCCGGCGATTGTTCGAGGACTCTCCTAAGGTCGAAGCGGAATACTTCAAGAACACCGGCATCTTTCCGATCATGCACTCAGTCGCGCTGCGCCAGGACGTATGGGACGAGCATCCTTGGATTGCGCGCAGCCTGTTCAAGGCCTTTCAGCGCGCGAAGGAGGACGCTTACGCAAGGCTCAAGGACTTGTCGCCGTACAAAATCAGTCTGGCGTGGTTTCGCGGCCCGGTGGAGGAGCAGGAACGCATACTTGGCGCCGATCCGTGGCCTTATGGACTCGAAAAGAATCGCCACGTGATCGAAACGCTTGCCACCTATCTGTACGAGCAAGGGCTGGCGGATCGGAAGATGCCGCTGGAGGAACTGTTCGCGCCGAATACGCTTGATCTATGATCGGTCGAAGGGTTCAAGCCGTTCAAAACGTTCAAGCAGTTCAAACCGTCAGATCGGAAGCTTGCCAAATTGTTCATGCCCCAGATGTTGTCATTTCGAACGAATGTGAGAAATCCTTCCGCAAGAGCTAGGAAGGATTTCTCCCTGCGGTCGAAATGACAGGGGTGAGGCATAGGCGGCATCAAAATTACTAAAGCGTTAACGTGATCGATCGGGGGACTTCTCCGCGACGCCCACTACCGGTCAACCGTCGATTCCTTGCCGACCTACCGATCTGTCTGCTAATTCTGGCTCGACACAAATCTTGTTATTCAAAGGAGCGATTCTTCTTACGTGAAACAGCGTTGGTTTGTCACCGCTATATTATTTGCCTGGTGTCTGTCTGAATGTTTTTCGGTTCAAGCTCAGGAAAAACTCGTTATCACTCACTCGAGCGAAAGCATCAGCATCACTCCGCTGATTTACGGCATCGAAAGAGGCTTTTACCGCAAAGAAGGGATTGATTTGCAATTCCGCGTGCTGCGCGGCGAGCTCGCCGTAAGCTCGATCGTCAGCGGGAAAGACGTCGATTACATGTACGGCGCGGGCACGGCCTTTTTTGCGGCGGTGCGCGGCTTGCCGATGAAGGTTCTCTCACATGACTTCAAGAGTGTGTTTTTCTATCTGATGGGGAGCCCGCGGGTCCAGTCGGGCCAAGATCTGAGAGGCAAGAGAGTTGCGGTCGCATCGCTCGGTGGGACAGGAGCAGCGGCGACGAGGGCGTCCCTCAAGGCTATCGGGTTGGATTCCGAGAAAGACGTGACTTTGATCGTGATCGGCTCGGCGTCAGTGCGCATGGCAGCCATGGAGACGGGCTCGGTGGAGGCCGCCATCATGCCGGTTCCTTGGAACTTCCGCATGAAGCAAAAGGGCTTCAAGGAACTGATCTATGCCGGCAAAGTAATGTCGCAACCGTTGACCGGGCTCGCGACTTCCAAGGATAAAATGGAAAGACAGGCGGATCAGGCGCGGAGAATGCTGCGCGCCTTTCTTCGCTCGATGAAGGCGATGAAGGACGACCGGAGGGAAGTCACGGATTTCATCGCCAAAAAATTCAGCCTGGACGGGCCGACTGCCGAGGAGACGTATAAGATCATGATCCAGACCCTGACCGAGGACGGCACGATCAACGAGAACGACTTGAACAGTCTTCTCGAGGAAACCAAGCAGGAGGCCGGCGTCAAAAGGGCGATCGCCGTAAAGGACATCGTGGACTACTCGCTGCTCCGCCGCGCGGCGAAAGAAATCGGCGGATGAAATACCTCACGAGCAAAAGGAACAACACGCAATGATCAAGCAGCTGATATTTTTCATCATTGCTCTTCTCGCCGCTGCTGTGCCGCTCGACGCCGCGGATAAAGTGCGGATGTCGATATCGTCCATCGATGTCTCCTTTCTCACCGCGGGCGTCGGCCAGAAGCGCGGTTTTTTTCGCGACGAAGGAATTGACATCGAGCTGATCCGTATGAACGCGAATATTTCCGTGACCGCTCTTAGCACGGGGGATGTCGACTATACGATGATCTTCGGTTCTGTAGTGCGCGGCGCGATGCGCGGCATGCCGATGAGAGTGCTGGCATGCTTCATGGACAGCTCCACGCACACCTTGATTGCCCGGCCCGAATACAAGTCGATTCGCGAGTTGAAGGGCAAAACCCTGGCCGTCAGCACCTACGGCAGCACATCGGATGTTGCGGCGAGAATGATGATGAAGCACGGGGGCGTCGATCCGGAGCGGGAGCTGAAGGTTATTCCGTTGGGCGCAGAGCGGGCGCGATTCGGCGCTTTGCGCGAGGGCATCGTGGACGTCGCTGTGTTGTCTCCGCCGGCGGACTCAGAAGCCGGCAAGTATGGGCTCAACGTGTTGTCCCGCTTCTACGAAATCTACAAGATGCCATTCACGGGCCTGGGCACCCATCACAAGAAGCTCAAGGAAAGACCGGATGAGGTCAAGCGCATGCTCAAAGCGATGATCCGCACCAACCGCTTCATTCGGCAGAATCGCGAAGGCACGATCCAGACGATGGTCGAATGGATGAAAATCGACCGCGATGCGGCGGCGGCGACCTACGATTCGACCGCGCGCGTGTTCAGCGACGACGGCACGATCCCAGAAGCGGGGCTCAAGCTCGTGATCGATCAGGGCAGAGAGGGGATGAAGATCGAGCGGCCCGTGGGGATTGCCGATGTCGCTGATGTCGCTTTGCTGCGCGAAGTCCAAAAAGAGCTGGCTACAAAGAAGTAATATTCCAGCGACCGGAACTGGTTTGGCGCTTGTAATGATCTCCAACAAGAGGACCTTCATGGGAAGAATCAGATGGTGTTTGCTCATCGCCTCGATATCTATCTCTCTCTGTACGTCCCTGTGGGCGCAGGACTCCTCTATAAGGGCAAGACGGTTACCTTTCTCGTCGGCGCGCCGCCGGGGGGCGGTTTCGATACGATGACGCGCATCGTCGCGCGCCATATGGGACGCCATCTGCCCGGCAACCCGATCGTCGTCGTTCAGAACATGACCGGCGCCGGAACTTTGATCGCGGCAAATCATCTCTACAATCGCAGCAAACCGGACGGGCTGACCATCGGCGTGTGGGTCGGCAGCCTGACCTTGCAGAAATTCCTGGGCGGTACAGGCATGGACTTCGATCCATTGCGCTTCGAATGGATCGGCGTGCCGGTACAGCAAACTTTTCTCTGCGCCTTCACCAAGGCAAGCGGCATCACGAGCATGGAAAGATGGTACGGCGCGAAGACGCCCGTCAAAATGGGCGGGCAGGTGCCGGGTACCCGGCCGGACGATATCTCATCCATTCTAAAATCGGCTTTAGGCCTTCCCATCCAGTTGGTACAGGGCTACAAGGGTACAGCGGAAATCACCATGGCGGCAGAAGCCGGAGAGTTGGCCGGCCAGTGCACGAGCTGGCAGGGTTTGAAAAGCAGCTGGCGCAGGCAATATGAAGCCGGCGATGTGGCTATTGTCGTGCAGACCAACCGAAAATCCATTCCCGAGCTTACCCACGTGCCGCTCGCGATCAACTATGCCAAAAGCGAAGAAGCGAAGCGCCTGATCGATGTCGGCATCCATGATTTGAACGCGATCACCTTGGCGTATTCCGCGCCTCCGGGCACGCCGAAAGATAAGGTGCAGATCTTGCGCAGAGCTTTGCAAGCGACCTTGCGCGACGGCGCTTTCTTGGCGGATGCCAAAGCCGCCCAGCAGGAAGTCGATCCGATGACCGGCGAGGATTTGGCGGCGACGGTTGCCGGTTTCAAGAACATTCCGGCGCCAGTCATGGCAAAGTTGGCGGAACTTCTGCTGCCGAAGAAGTGACCGGCGCCACAAGGAGAAACGAACGTGAAGAACGGACTAAAGGCTTTCGACAGCGACATGCACGTCTACGATCCGGCATTTCTCTACGAAAAATACATGAATCCGAAGTGGGGCGATCGGATTCCGCGGGGGCAGCGAAACGGCAAGCACGGCCGGGTCGAATTCAAGCTTGGCGGCGGCAAGGAAACACTGCGTGCGATCACCGACGTTATCGATCACGGCCAGAAGCAGGTGGCCGATCGGTACGATTTCGCCGTAGCGCGGGATTATGACGCGGTCTCGCAGATCGAGGCGATGGACCGCGAAGGAGTTGATATGGCAGTGCTGTTTCGCACTTCGCCGCTGCACTGTGATGAAACGCTGGAAGCGGAATATGCCAACGATCTTTGCAAGGCTTGGAACGATTGGATCACCGATTTTTGTCGGGAGAATCCACGGCGCCTGACGCGCTTCCGCGCTGATTACGTTACACGACGTCGATTTGGCCGTCGAGGAAGTGCGGCGCGCGGTGACAGAATTAAAAGTAACCGGCCTGTCGCTCTGCCCCGAGCCGATCAACGGCAAGCGTATTCATGACCGCTGTTTCGATCCGCTCTGGGCGGAGATCGAAAAGCTCGGCGTGGCGCTGTGCTTTCATCCGCCGGCGCGGCCCAAGCAGGATCAGGTCGCGAACAAATTTTTCGGCCATCCCAACGCCAACATCGTGGCGATGGCATTGCGCAACCCGGTGGAATTGATTCAAGCCGTGTCGAGCTTCTGCGCAGGCGGCGTGCTCGAGAAATTTCCCAAGTTGCGGGTCGCCTTCCTGGAAGGCAACTGCGCCTGGCTGCCTTGGCTGCTTTATCGGCTCGACGAGCGCGCCAAGCTCCACGGCCCGCTCGCCGATGTGCCGCTTTCGCGTCAACCGAGCGAATATTTTCTCCAGCAGTGCTTTCATTTCGCTCGACCCGGACGAATACCTGGTGACGGATGTCGTGAAGCGGCTGGGCGATGACAACCTGGTGGTGTCGACCGATTATCCTCATATCGACGCGCATTTTCCGCACGCGGTGGATGAATTCTTCGAGATCGACGGTCTGAGCGACGCGACCCGGAGAAAGATTCTATGGGACAACTGCGCGCGGCTGTATAACGTCAATTAGATTTGTTCAAAAGTTCAACCGTTCAAGGTTCAACGTTCGGCTTCGATCCTTGACCTTGAACTTGGAACCTTGAACGAAAGGAATAACCAATGGCACGGAAAGTAGTCTGCATCGTCGTTATGCTGATGGTCTTTGCATGGGGAGCAAGATTGGTTTGCGCCGCGGAGCCGATGTCCAAGGCTTTGTTTGCTTACGGCGCGATTAACGCCTACATGACGTCAACATGGATCGCCAAGGAGCAGGGTTTTTTCCGCAAGCATAACGTCGAGGTGCAGCCGGTTTTCATAATCGCCACACAGGCAGCGCAGGCGATGCTCGCCGGAGAAGTGCAGGTTGGGCTGATCGGTCCAACCCACATCGTGAACGCGGTGGCGGCAGGCGGCGACATGGTGATGATCATGGGGAACCAAAACAAGGTGCGATATCAGCTCGTCGCCCACCCAAGCATCAAGCGGGCGGAGGACTTGAAGGGTAAGAAGGTCGGCATCGGCGCCAGCATGGCGGGACTGGCGACTTTGGCGGCGATCATGTCGTTGGAGCATCTGGGTCTCAATTCGCGGCGGGATAATATCACGCTATTGCCAACCGGTCCGGAGCCGGCGCGCTTGGCAGCGGTAAAAGCCGGCACTACCCAGGCTACGGTGATTGCTCCGGAAATATCCCACGCCGCGATCGCGGAAGGATTTCCGGTGCTGGTGGACATGGCAAAACTCAACATTCCCTTTCAGGCGAGCGGCTTGGCGGTGTTGCGCAAGACATTACGCAGCGAGCAGGTCATGCTCGACCGGATTGGCCGGGCCACCGTCGATGCGATCCGTTTTATCGCCGCGCCTTCCAACAAGAACGTCGTCGTGCAATCGGTTATGAAGAATCTCAAGATCTCTGACCAGGGAAAGGCTGAAACCGTTTACGCCGATCTGGTGGAAGACCTGCCGCGCAGCATTTGCCCCACCGTGCCGGGCGTGCGCTCGATCATGAAGCTGATGACCGAATTCAACATCAACCCCAAGGCTTCACAGGTCAAAGTCGAAGACGTCGTTGATCTGACGCTCTGCAAGCGTTGGGGCGGCGAAGCGAGTTAATCTCAGCAAATTCGAAGCACGAAATCCGAATCTCGAAACAATACCAGAACAACGAAAAACAAGTCGACAAGCTATTGAACTGAGGATTTGTTTCGGATTTCGCGATTCGAATTTCGGATTTTTATTATACGAGAAAGTCCATGCTCATATCCGAAGAAGATCTCAAGCAGATGCATGCGCGTTTTCCGTACCCGCGGTTTTCCCAAGCCGAGTACGAGCGGCGCTACAATAACATCCACAAGATGATGCGCGAGTCTGAATCTCGACTGCCTGCTGATTATCGGCGGATCGGCGGCGTACGGGCGACTATGGTTCAATTTTCGCTATGTGACTAACATGATGGGCAAGGCGGAGATGGCGAACTACTGTTTTTTTCCGAAGGAGGGAGATCCGGCAGTGGTCACGCGGCCGGGTCACTCACTTGCAGGCGCGATGTTGGCACGCACGGCCGTGCGCAACGTGATCGTCGGCAAGCCGAGCGTGATCGGCGCCATCGTCAACGAAATCAAAGAACGTGGTTATGAGAAGGGGCGGGTCGGTATCGTGGAGTACGATCCTTACACCTCCATCCCGAAGAATCATTGGGATTTCTTCACGACCAATTTGCCGCAGGCGGAGTTCATCTTCGTGACGAAGGAATTCATCGCCATGCGTCTTTTGAAGAGCGCCGAGGAGATTCAAGCGCTCGAGCGCTCCGCCGAGTTGGGCGACGTCGGCCTGCGCAGTATGCAGGATCGGGTAAAGCCCGGCATGACCGAAGGCGAGGTTTTCGGCATCGTCCATGAAGCGGTCTTAAAAGCGGGCGGCGAGATGGGCATGATCCAGATCGGCTCCTGCTCGATGCTCGATCCCGATATCAACGACCAGCGGCCCCGGCCGGTGGAACGAGTGATCGGCGAGCGCGATATCATCAACAACGAGCTGGGAATTTTTTACAACGGCTACGAAGCGCAGTGCGGCCGGCCGGTCGTCACCGGCGAGCCGACACCGGAATACGAAAAGATGTTCGAAATCGCGCAAGAAGGTTACGAGCGGCTGGTGCCGACTCTGTATGCCGGCAAAAGCAGCGAGAATTCCATCGCCGCAATGGAGTTCATCCGCGGCACCGATTATGAATTCTACGGTGGCTTTCTGCAGGGCATGCTCGGCGCCAACCCACGCCACGAGCCGCAGATCGGCTTCGACCGCGTGCAGAGCGCGGAAGACCGTTATTTGTTCGGCGCCGACGGTAGGCTGGTTTACGAAGTCGGGCATGTGTTCGCTCTACAGATGCATATTGTGGACAAATCTCACACCCGCGGCCTTTTTCTCGCCGATTTCTTCGCCATCGAAGAGAACGGCCCGCGCTGTCTCAATAAGTTTCCTTGCGAGATGATCCGAACGCGAAACTGAGACCGTGCCGCTGTCAGTCCTGCACCCTCTTGTCGAAAGCGCGACCCGTATCCGTCATTCCGGCGGAAGCCGGAATCCAGGCCGTTTTAGAGTGCGATCTGCATGCAGCCGTGATGCGCATCCGGGTTGAAGCAAGAATCACGGATGGATTCCCGCTAAAAACATGCGGGGATGACGGAGGAGGAGCCAAAATTGAGTTTTGCGGCTCGTATCTGAGAACGTTAATTGACTGAACTCTGATCGCGTGATACGCGAATTACCCGGATCATCGGAGGCTCCAATACATGCGCGTTATGCTTGTTCGCATTCTCGTCATCGTCGCGATTGTTTGTTCCGTAATCATTAGTAAACCAGGCAATCTAGCCGCCCAGCAGATCAAATTCGTCCTGCCCGGCAATTCCATGGGCTACTTGCCGCTGTTTGTCGCGGTGCATCGGGGATTTTTCAAAGACGAAGGGCTCGATATCGAGCTGCCGCGGTTATCGCCATCGATCGCGCATAACGCGCTGTTGGCGGGCGAGGCTCATTATCATGGTTTGGCAGATTCAGGCTTGCGGCTGGCCGCGCGCGGACTTCCGCTGAAGGCGATTTTCTACGGCGCCGACAAGCCGATGTATTATTTGGTCGCGCAGAAAGAGATACGCTCGGTCGGCGAGCTGCGCGGCAAGCGCATCGGCGTCAGCCAATTCGGCGGCACGTCCGATCTTTCGGCCCGGTTGGCGCTCCGGCACTACGGTATCGAGCCCGAGAAGGACGCGATACTCATTCAAATCGGCGCCGAGGGTGTGCGCATGGCGGCGCTTCGCGCGGGATCGGTGAGCGCGATCATCGTGCCGGTGCCCGCCGTGGCCGTGCTCAAGCGCGACGGTTTCAACGAAGTGTCTTTTGTCGGCGACGTCGTCGAGTTTGCAAGCAACGGCTACACGACGACCGAGCAGCGCATCAAGGACAATCCGCAGGAAGTGAAAAAAGTCGTACGCTCCCTTTATCGCGGCCTGCGCTACGCCAAGGAAAATTCCGAAGGTACAATCTCTGTCATCCAGCGCGAGTGGAAGGTCGATCCGGAAATCGCCAAGGAATCCTACCGCGCTATCGTCAAAGCGCTCAACGAAGACGGCATCATAGGCGAGAAACAGCTGAAGATTCACTTCGATCTGATCCGCAAGGTTGAGAAGAACCTCGGGGAAATTCCCATCGACAAGGTTGTCGATTTCCGTCTGCTCAGGGAGGTGCGCAAGGAAAGCGCAGGTAAATAACCCACACGGGAAATCGTTTCCGGAGTTTCGGAAACGTTTTGAACGGAGGCGTCCGCGCCGGTTGAACGGAGCGATGCCTGAGCGCAGCGAAGGAAAGCGGTTGAACGTTTTGAACGGATGTTTAATAAAG
The DNA here is from genome assembly GCA_963745035.1 of uncultured delta proteobacterium. Lineage (GTDB taxonomy): Bacteria > Desulfobacterota > Binatia > UBA9968 > UBA9968 > DP-20. The sequence goes on from CAVUVW010000019.1 coordinate 179,595, forward strand.
ACCGTATCCAGGACGGAGGGCACGCCATGAACGATACCTATGACGCCGTCTATGCGCGCTGGCTGAATAATCCGCAAAATTTTTGGGCCGAGGCCGCTGAAGCGGTACATTGGGAAAAAAAATGGGACAGGGTCCTCGACGACTCGCGGCCGCCGTTCTATCGCTGGTTCCCTGGCGGTTTGGTCAATACTTGCTACAACGCCCTCGATCGCCACGTCGAAAGCGGCCGGGCCGAATCAGCCGGCGCTCATTTACGATAGCCCCGTGACTGGAATCGTCGAGACGTTCACCTATCGCGAGTTGCTCGATCGAGTGGCGCGATTTGCCGGGGTGCTCGCCGGACAAGGAGTTCAGAAAGGCGATCGGATCATCATTTACATGCCGATGGTGCCGGAGACGGTCATTGCGATGCTGGCCTGTGCTCGCGTCGGCGCGATTCACTCGGTGGTCTTCGGCGGCTTTGCCGCCCATGAGCTCGCCAACCGCATCAGTGATGCCCAACCGAAGGTAATCGTTTCGGCTTCCTGCGGCATCGAATTCGGCCGCGTCATTCCCTACAAGCCTCTGCTCGACAAAGCGATCGAGCTCGCTTCGGTGAAGCCCGAACGGTGCATTATCGTCCAGCGCCCGCAGGAAAAAGCGTCCATGATCGCCGGACGCGATCTCGATTGGTCCGAGAAGATGGCGGTTGCGAAGCCAATCGACTGTGTTCCCGTGGCGGCAACGGATCCCCTCTACATTCTCTACACCTCGGGCACCACCGGCATGCCGAAAGGGATCGTGCGCGACAATGGCGGACATCTGGTGGCGCTCAAATGGAGCATGGAACATATCTATGGAATGGCGCCGGGTGAAGTCTATTGGACAGCGTCGGACGTGGGATGGGTGGTCGGCCACTCTTACATAGTTTATGCGCCTCTGTTCAACGGCAATACCACCGTGCTTTATGAGGGCAAACCGGTTGGCACTCCCGACGCGGGCGCGTTCTGGCGCGTCGTCTCGCAACACGGAGTGAAGGTCTTATTTACTGCGCCGACGGCATTTCGCGCGATCAAGCGCGAAGACCCGAACGGCGAATTTATGCGCAAATACAATCTGAGCGGCTTCCGTACGCTCTTTCTCGCCGGCGAGCGCTGCGATCCGGCCACGCTCTTGTGGGCCGAAAAGCAGCTCGGTGTGCCGGTCATCGATCACTGGTGGCAGACCGAAACGGGCTGGCCGATCGGCGCCAATTGCGTCGGGTTGGGAATGCTTCCGGTTAAACCGGGTTCGTGCACAAAGTCGGTGCCGGGTTACGACGTCCGCGTGCTCGGAGATGATGGCAAAGAACTACCATCCGGTCAGATCGGCAATATTGTAATCCAGCTTCCACTGCCGCCCGGTTGTCTGCCGACGCTCTGGAACAACGATGAAGGCTACCGGAAGTCGTATCTCGCCGGCTTTTCCGGCTACTACCTCACCGCCGATGCTGGTTACAAGGACGAAGATGGATACCTTTGGGTAATGACGCGCACGGACGACATCATCAACGTTGCCGGGCATCGCCTGTCTACGGGAGCGCTGGAAGAGGTGCTGGCTGCTCATCCCGACGTGGCCGAATGCGCGGTGTTGGGAGTCGCAGACGAGATCAAGGGAGAAATTCCGTTGGGCCTGGTCGTCCTCAAGGCCGGTGTTAGGCGTTCCTCTGGCGAGATCGTCACCGAGTTGGTTCACATGGTGCGCGAAAGGATCGGTCCGGTGGCTTCTTTTAGGGTCGCGACCGTCGTCAAACGGCTGCCCAAGACGCGCTCGGGCAAGATCCTGCGCGGCACCGTCAAGAAGATTGCAGACGGTGTCGAATACCAAGTCCCGCCGACCATCGACGATCCGGTAATCCTCGACGAAATCACCGCGGATTTGGCCGAGTTGGGTTATCCGGCACGTTCGGCAAACAGCTCGGCCTGACGGCTTCGCCCGCTTGAAGATGTGGCAAACGTGGTGCGTCGCGTGGACCAAGCCAGGCACTGGTCCGCGGGCGAGCGCAAAGCATTCCGGGGTTGATTGCACGGTGCTCGATGATCGACGCTAAGATGATGCTCAATGACGACCGAGGAATTCCGCGGCTTGGCCTGGGGGTCTGGCAGATTCCGAATGGCCGGAAATGCGAAGCGGCGGTGCGGGCGGCTCTGGAGACAGGTTATCGGCATATTGATACCGCCTCGTTGTACGGCAACGAGGAAAGCGTGGGAGCCGCGATCAGGGCGAGCGGTATTCCGCGCAAAGATATTTTTGTAACCACCAAGTTGTGGAATAGCGAGCATGCCAACCCCGAGCGCGCGCTTGCAGAGAGCTTGCGCAGGCTCAAATTTGACTATGTCGATCTTTATTTGATCCATTATCCGGTGCGGGAACGACGGCAGAGCTGGCGCGTTCTCGAAAAATTGCAACAGCAAGGCAAGACGCTCTCCATCGGGGTCAGCAACTTCACCGTACGGCATTTGACAGAGCTGCTTGCCGGAACGCAGATCGTGCCCGCGGTCAATCAAGTCGAGTTTCATCCCTACTTGTATCAGCGGGAGCTGTTGGATTTCTGCGCCGCGCGCCGAATCGCCGTCGAGGCGTATTGCCCGCTGACGCAAGGACGGCGCCTGAAAGATCCGAAGCTCACCGCCGTGGCCGCCAAATATCCGACCGCTTCCGCCGGCTCGTCGAAGCTGCCGTTGATTTCGCGCATTGCCGGCCAACAGGCAACGAAGTCGGCGGCCCAAATTTTAATCCGTTGGGCGCTCCAGCATGATCTGGTCGTGATTCCCAAATCTGCCAACCCTTCCCGTATCCGCGAAAACGCCGACGTGTTCGACTTTGAAATCACCGATGAGGACATGCGAACACTGGACGGCTTCCACGAAAGTCTGCGCACCAGTTGGGATCCGACGAACGCGCCGTAAACCCGCGAATTGTTCCGGGCCAACTTCTTTGAAGGTATCAGCATGGTGGGCGCCGGACCGCCTGAGAAAGCGCGTTCGCGCGCATTTCGAAACCAAAGCCGCTATACTCGCAGCCAATCCGTCAGATCTCTCCAACCTCATGTCGAAAATTTTTATCAGTTACCGCAGGGATGATAGCGCGGCGCACGCCGGGCGGTTGTACGACCGGCTTTCCGCTCATTTCGGCGCCGATCAGGTCTTCATGGATACGGATGATATTCCGCCGGGCGCCGATTTCGCAGCGCACATCGAGGCTCGCGTCGGTTCATGCGACGCAATGATTGTTGTCATCGGGAAAGAATGGCTGACGGCGCGCAATGCCGCCGGGCAGCGGCGCTTGAGCGATCCCAACGACTTTGTGGCGTTGGAAGTGTCCTCGATTCTAAAGCGTAAAGCGCTCGTTATTCCCGTTCTGGTCGGCGGCGCACAGATGCCGAGGGCCGACGAACTGCCCAGCAATCTAAAAGGACTGGCCAGACGCAATGCCTTGACCATCAGCGATCAGGAATTTACACGAGCCGCTGACGACCTAATCGCGGCGCTCGAGAAGTCAACGAAGCTCGGAAATTCGACAACGAAGCTTGCCAGCGAAACTGCCAGAGCCGAGCTGCGCCAGAAGCTTCTACGCCGGATGATTTGGAAGGTGCCGATCATATTGCTGCTGGTCTCCTTTGCCGTCTGGTGGGAATGGCGCAAGCAGCCGGCGAACGACAGCAGTTTTCAAGCATCCTCCGCCGCATTCGCCGGCTCCTGGACGGGCGAGGTGACGTACAGCTGGAGCGCAAAATACAACGAAACGTTTTTTTTCCAACCCGAAGGCGGCAAGCTCTTCGGCACCGTCAGTTTTCTCGGAGGGAAGCGTGGCATCGAGGAAGGCAAGATCGCAGGAGAGATCATTTCGTTCTACGTGGGTTACGAAGAAGTGTCCGGTGGCGAGAGCCGGCAACGCAAGAACTACTATTGGGGAAAATTGAACGGCGATGAGATCAGCATGCGCATGCAGGACGATCGTGGCAGTCCGGCGGTGGAGTGGGTTCTGAAGAAGGATAATTCGCCCAGGTAATCCAACCTCTTGAGCGTGGATAAATTCGGACTCACCATGAAACGAATTCCCGATTAGCTCCGGCAACGGCGGCTCGGACTCAGAATGTATCCCGCAAAGGCGCAAAGTCGCCAAGCGACACGGCCGGCGTGTCGTGCCGAACGGGATGTGAGGGATCTAAGAAAGATTTCTCTCTTCGTTCGAAATGACAATCGTGGGTTCCTTTGCCGGCCCTTCGCCCGCGCCGGGCGCTGGTGCTTCGCTTGACGGTTTTCCGACCAACCGTTATCCTCGCAAGCAACCTCATGGATCAAGAAATTATTTCACGACTCAAAAAGCGCATCGGCGGCGCCGGGCTCGATGCAATTATCGCCGTCTCGCCGGAAAATGTCAGCTATGTCTCGGGCTTTGTCGTGCCGTCGCAGTCGCTCATGCGCTGGCGCCATGCGGCGGTCATCGTTACCGTCGATGGACGGGTGGCGATGGTCGCTATCGACATGGAAGCGACCACGGTCAGGGCGCACGCGGGCATCGACGATCTGAGGATTTATCGCGAGTTTAGCGACGACCCGATGGAAAAGCTGGCCGAGTCGCTGCGGGACTTGAAGCTCGATCGCGGCAAGGTGGGCATCGAAATGGAGTTTTTGCCGGCGAAGGATTTTGCCGCGTTGCAAAAGCACGCGCCGGCGATTCAGTGGGTCGGCGCCGACGCGATTTTCAACAAGGCGCGGCAGATCAAAACGCCGAACGAATTGGCGCTGCTGCGCTCGCTGAGCAAGCTTACCGACAAGGCGCTGGGAGACGCTCTCAGGTCGGCAAGAGTGGGTGTGAGCGAGATGGAGCTTGCCGGAACGTTGCTGACCTCGCTGTTCGGCGGCGGCGCCGAGAGCTACAAGCTCATGATCATCGCCACGGGAGAGCGCAGCCAGTTTCCCAATGTCGGTCCGACGGAGCGCAAGCTCAAACACGGCGACATCATGCGGATGGAGATTTTCGGTCAGAAGAGCGGCTATCTCACCGGGGTGTGCCGCACGGCGGTGGTCGGCGACGCGACGCCGGAGCAGTACAAGATCTGGTCCAATCTGATCGAGTGCAAATATCTGGTCATGGACCTGATCAAGCCCGGCGCGAGCTGTCCGGAGATCTACCGAAGATTCCTGGCGAAATTCAGCGCGCTCGGCTTCGAGCCGATCAGCTTCGTCGCCCACGGCATCGGACTTCATCTGCACGAAGAGCCGTACATGGGCCGCTACGGCAACGAGATCGTCGAAGCGGGCATGGTCGGCGCCTTCGAGCCGCTGGTCTACATTCCTGGGCGGTTCGGCATGCAGAACAAGGACATGTTCTGCGTGACCGAAAAGGGCTGCGAGCTGCTTTCCGACGTCACGCCGACGGACACGCTTTTGCGAGTAGGTTGAGCTCGATGAAAATCACCAGGATCGAAACCATTCCGATTCGCCTGCCGACGCGGCGGCTGCACCAGTGGGCGAGCCTGACCACACCGATCGGCGTTTACGTCATTATCAAGCTTCACACCGACGAAGGCTTGATCGGTCTCGGCGAAGCGCCGGTGTTGAAAGATTGGGGCGGCGACCACGGCAAATATTTCGGCGAAACGCCGCAGACGACGATGCACGTCATCAACGACATTCTCGCGCCGGCGTTGTCCGGCCAGGAGCCGGGCCGCTTCGAGTCGCTTCACGCGCTCATGGACAGGGCCGTGAAAGGCTACCCGTATTGCAAAGCGGCGATCGACGCGGCGCTTTACGACGTCGTCGGCAAAGCACTGAAGATTCCGGCCTACCAACTGCTCGGCGGTTTGTTCCGCGACCGTGTGCCGATCGCTCATAGCTTGGGTCTCATGGAAATCGACAAGGCGGTCGAGGAGGCGGCGCAGGCGAAGGCCGAGGGCGTGAAGACGATCAAGCTCAAGTGCGGCGTCGATCCCAAGCGCGACGTCGAGTTGGTGAAGCAGATCCGCAAAGCGATCGGGCCGGATCTGAATATCTGCACGGACGCCAACCAGGGTTATCCAACGGCCAAGGCCGCGGTGAAAATCACCAAGGCGATGGAAGAGTACAATCTGCTCTACATGGAGCAACCGGTGGAAGGGCTCGATGCGATGGCCGAAGTGGCGCGGCGCGTCGATACGCCGATCATGGCCGACGAGAGCGCCTGGACGCCCCAGGACGTGATCGAGATCGCGCAGAAGAAAGCCGCCGACATGATTTCCATCTATACGACTAAGCCCGGCGGCATGTTCAAAGCGAAAAAAGTCGCTGCGGTGGCCGAGGCTGCCGGGCTGCGGTGCAACGTCAACGGCTCGGTGGAGACGGGCGTGGGCAACGCCGCCAACGTGCATCTGGCCGCATGCACCGGCGTTGTGACGTACGGCTGCGTCGTGCCGGTCTCGACGCCGAAAGGAAAAGGCAAGGGCGGCATCGCCGGCGTTTATTACCAGGATGACATCATCCGGGAGCCATTCGAATACTCCGACGGCGACGTGATCGTTTCTGCCAAACCGGGCCTCGGTATCGAGCTCGACGAGGAGAAGCTGAAGCAGTATCGAATCGGCTAGCAACCACAAAAGCTGCGTCCTACACCTTCATCATCCCTCGCGACAGCGGGAGAAAAAAGAGGAGGGAGAAATTCAGCCGCAAAGAGCGCGTTCAGTTCAATGTCAATAAAAAAAATCGCAATTTTGGGCGCCGGCAACGGCGGATGCGCCGCCGCCGCCGATCTGACCTTGCGCGGCTTTCAAGCGCGCTTGTTCTCGCGCTCGGAGAGCACCATCGCCGCTCTCGCCAAGCGCGGCGAGATCGAGCTGATCGAGAACGGCGAGCAGAAATTTGCCGCGCCGTTTTTCATGAGCCCGCACCTGCCACCGGTGGTGCAGGGCGTCGATCTGATCGTGATCGCGACGCCGGCGGTGGGCCACGAGTATCTCGCGGAAAATCTGGCAAAACATCTCATCGACGGGCAGCGAATCCTTCTCAACCCGGGCCACACCGGCGGCTCGCTTCATTTTGCCCATCTCTTGCGCGCACTGGGCTGCAAGGCGGAGTTGCAGCTCTGCGAGACGGTCACCCTCACCTACATTTGCCGGATGCCGGAGCCGGGAAAAGTGGAAATATACCGGCGCACGACCAATCTTCGCTGCGCCGCATTTCCGGGGAAGCACACTTCCAAGCTCGTCGAGGAGATTCAGCAGGTTTTTCCCAATGTGGTAGCGGCGGCCAACGTTCTCGAAACTGGGTTTTCGAACATCAACGCGATCATGCATCCCGCCGGCATGCTCGGCAATGCCGGATGGATCGAGAAAAGTGGCGGCGATTTCCTCTGGTACACCGAAGGCGTGACGCCCGCGATCGGCCGATGGATCGATCAAGTAGATGAAGAGCGTTTGGCGATCGTCCGATCGCTCGGGCTGGAGCCGCTGCCCTTCGTCAATATTTTTCACCGGGCCGGGCTCACCTCCGACGCCGGGCGCGACAGCGGGTCGGCGTATCGCGCGATCCAGGAAAGCGCGGCTAATAGCACGATCAAGTCGCCGCCGTCGCTCGATCATCGTTACATCCGCGAGGACATCGGCTACGGCTTGGTGCCGATGGCGGAGATCGGCAGATTGGCCGGCGTCAAGACTCCGATGATGGATGCGCTGATTACTTTGGCGTCTGTGGCGCTGGGGATAGATTTTCGCGCCGAAGGGTTGACCCTGGAGAAGATGGGACTGGCGGGGACAACGCGAGAACAGACACTAAGGATTCTGGAAAACGGATTCGATGCTTCGACAGGCTCAGCATGAGCGGATTCGATAACAATTCTGCATTGTGACTTCCGTGCACCCTGAGCGCGTCGAAGGGTGATCCGAAAATTGCTTCGGTAGAGAGGGTAACCCATGCGCGTTGGATTATGTTTCGACGGTTTTTATTCGATCCAGGAGATGATCGAGCTGGCCCAACTCGCCGACGAAGTCGGCATGCACTCGGTGTGGATGTCGGATCATCTTTGTTTTCGGGATTCGTTGACGACGGCGATGGCGCTTCTGGCGTCGACCAGGAGGATCAACATTGCGGCGGCGCCGATGAGCCCTTACTCGCGCAATCCGATCATCACCGCCATGTCGATTGCGACCATGGATGAGTTCGCTCCGGGGCGGGTGATCGCGAGCCCGGGAACGGGCAACGCCGCGGCGTTAAAGGAAGCCGGCATGGAATCGCCGCACCCGCTCCAAACCATGCGCGAATACGTCGATATACTGCGCCGTTATCTAAACGGTGAGGCGGTGAAATTTCAGGGTAAGATGTTTCAAATCAACGGTGCCAAGATGGGCTTTGCGCCGTCGAAGCCGATCCCCATGTACATCACTGCGGTGCGGCCGCTAATGCTGCGCCTCGGCGGGGAAATCGGCGACGGCGTGCTGCTCTCGGGCGGCTGCTCGCCTGGCTACATCGCGCGCTGCGTGGGCGAGATCCAAGCGGGCGCCGAAAAGGCGGGCAAAAATCTCGAGCAATGCGACGTGGCGGGGTTCGTTACCGCCACCGTTTCGCAAAGCGCGAAAGAAGCCGTCGAAGCGAACAAACTATTTCTCGCCTACATTTTTCGCAATGTGCATCACGCCGAAAATATCCGGCTGGGCGGCGGCGCGGTGGACCAGGAAGGGCTTGCCGCCGCGGTGGCGAAGCGCGATTGGGACGCGGCCAAGAAATTCATCAGCGACGAGGTAGTGCACGCCCACTCCATCGCCGGCACGCCGGCGGATTGCCGAAAACAGCTCGATGCCTTCGTCCGCGCCGGCCTCAATCTGCCCATCCTCCTGCCGACGGGCACGCAGGAAGCCCGAAAGGGAGTCGTCGCAATGGCGCGCGGCTTGGTAAGTTGATTCAACGCGCCTTTTTGATACTTATATCGCGCTTTGCTGGATGTTTGTGCTTTTCGTCGTCTAAGACGTGAGGAGGTGTGTGTATGGTTCTCAATAGCTTCTGCTCCTATTTGCGCCAGACGATTTTTTTCGCCATCGTGTGCACGGCTCTTCCGGCATCGGCGCAGCAAGTCAGCGTCGAGGCGGCGAAGAAAGAGGGGAAGGTCGTCGTTTACGGCACGATCATTCCGCAGGTGATGAAGCTGATCGAGGCGGGTTTCGAGACCCAGTACGGCGTCAACATCGAATACTGGCGCGGCGACGCGACCAAAGTCGTCGATCGGGTGCTGACCGAATGGCGCGCCGGGAAACCCGGCTTCGACGTGGTCATCGGCGCGCGCGGGCCGCTCGCATTGGCGAAAGCCGATGGCGTGTACGCCAAGTTTGCGCCGCCGAGCGCGGCAAACTTTCCCGCGAAGTTCAAAGACAAGGACGGGCAGCTCACGGCTTGGCGCATCACGCCGGTGGGCATTCTCCTCAACACCGAGCAGGTGAAAGCGAACGACGCGCCGAAGAGCTGGGATGACCTTTTACATCCCAAATGGCACGGCAAAATCAGCATGCCCGATCCTTCCCGGCACGCGAGCACGGCGGCCTTCTTGTCCAATATCCAGCAAATCAAGGGCGACAAATGGATGGACTTCGTGCGCGCCTTGGCGAAGCAGAAGCCGTTGCTGGTCGAATCGTATTCTTCGGTGCCCAACGCCATCGTCCGCGGTGAAGCGGCTTTGGGAATCAGCTACGTTCAATATGCCGGGCAAACCAAAGGGCCCATCGGCTTCGCGCCGGCGGTGCAATCGTTCGCCGACCCGAGCGACGCGGCCTTGAGCGCCAAGGCGGCCAACCCCAACGCCGCCAAATTTCTGATCGATTATCTCTGTTCGCCCGAGGGACAAAAGAAAGTCGCCGAGATCAACGAGTTCGTGGTCTCTCCGGGGATTTATCCGCCGATCAACGGCGCCGACCGGATTCTCGCCAATTTGCTCCTGCTCGAAGATCCGAGCGCGGAGCAACTGCAAAAGCTTCAGGCCGAGTTTCGCCAGCTGTTTCTCGTCCGATAGAAGCGCCGCGCGGTTGCTTGACTTGAAGCGCTCGGATGGTACTTTCGACCTGTCTTTTCAAGGAGGGTGAGGTGAAACAAAAACTCCGGATGTTGCTTCCTGTTCTAAGCTTGAGTTTTGCCCTGAGCGCGCCGGGCGCGGTCGTGGCCCAGTCGGTCAATGTGGATGCCGCGAAGAAAGAGGGCAAGGTCATCGTGTACGGCTCGGTGGTGCCCCAGGCGATGGAAGATTTTCATAGAGGCTTCGAGTCGAAATACGGCATCAAGGTGGAGTACTGGCGCGGCGATTCGACGAAGGTTTCCGAGCGCGCGCTCACGGAGTGGCGCGCCGGCAAGCCGGGCTTCGACGTGGTCGAGGGCAACCGCGGCGTGCAGTTGATCATGAAGCAGGAGGGCTTGTTCACCAAGTTCGTGCCGCCCGCTTCGGAAAAATTCCCGGCGCAGGTGAAAGAAAAGGACGGCCTGATCACGCCGTGGCGCGTGCTGCCGATCAGCATTCTTTACAACACCGACATGGTCAAGCCGGCCGAGCTGCCGAAGACGTTCGATGATCTGCTGCAGCCCAAATGGACGGGCAAAATCTCCATGCCCGACCCGACGCGGCACACGACCACGGCGCAGTTCCTGTGGAACCTCCAGAAGTTCAAAAAAGACAACTGGCTCGATCTAGTGCGCGGTTTGGCGAAGCAGAAGCCGGTGCTGGTGGATTCCTTGGCGCCGGTCACCACTTCGGTCATCAAGGGGGAGGCGCCCCTCGGCATCACCTACGTCAAGTACGTGAAGCAGTACAAAGGCCCGGTGCATTACGTGCTGATGGATCAGTATCTGGCCGATCCAAACTACATGTCCGTCGGCGTCAAGGCGCCTAACGCCAACGCGGCCAAGCTCTACGTCGACTACGCCTGTTCGCCGGAAGGCCAGAAGCACATCGCCGAGGACGGCGAGTTCGTCTTCGCGCCGGGCGTGCTGCCGCCGATCAAGGACGCGGAAAAAGTCCAGCCTAATATCGTGTTGATGGACAATCCATCGCGCGAGGAATTCAAGAAGCTCATGTCCGGCACGTTTCGCGAGATCTTTTATGCCAAGTAGATTCGCCCGAAGGTAGCTCGTCGCGACGATCCGAGGGCCGGCCTTTGCGCCGGCCTTCTTCGTTCTATCCTGAAAAGCATGTTGAGTGAGATAAACACGAGGGCCAGATGATCGAGCGCGCACTGGCCATGTTCCGCCGCGACCCGCAGCTCTCCGTGGTGCTGTTCGTCGGCGTCGTGATCGCCTTTCTCAGTCTTTCGCCGACCTTGATGCTCTTCTACGGAAGCTTCCGTGAGAAACCGCTCGGCGTGGCCAGCGATTTCTCCCTGGCGCACTACATCCACGCCTACACCGATCCGCTGACCTACGAGCTGCTGCTCAATTCGTTTTTGTTCGCCGCGGGCTCCTCGCTGCTGGCGACCTTTCTGGCGGCGACCCTGGCGTGGATCTCCATTCGCACCAACGCGCCCTTTCGCCGGCTTTTCGAGCTCACCGCCATCGTGCCGAATATTTTTCCGCCGGTCATGCTGGCGGTTTCGTGGACGGTGTTGCTGAGCCCGCGCACGGGATTGATCAACCGCGCGCTCATGGAGATCTTCGGCTTCGCCGAGGCGCCTTTCAATATTTACTCCATCCCCGGCATGGTGTTCGTCGAGGCGTTGATCACCGCGCCGCTGGCGTTCTTGCTGATTTCCGCGGCGCTCTACTCCATGGACCCTGCGCTCGAAGAGTCGGCGCGGGTCGCCGGCTCGTCGAATCTGCAGATCGCCCGGCGCATCACGTTTCCGATCGTCCGGCCGGCACTGCTCGCGTCGATCATGCTGAATTTCGTGCGCGCCATCGAGAGCTTCGACACGCCGGCGATCATCGCGCTGCCGGCGCGCATCGAGGTGTTCACGACCAAAATTTATCGCGAAGCGATCGGCGCGTTTCCGCCCAATCAGAATCTCGCCGCCGCCTACGCCGTCTCGCTGCTCGCGATCACCATGATCTTCGTCTACTTTTATCGTCGCCTGACGGCGCGCTCCGAGCGCTACGTCACGGTCACGGGGCGGGGCTACCGGCCGATGATCATCGATCTGGGCCGATGGCGCTACGCCGCCTCGGCGCTGGCCGGCTCGATGCTGGTGCTCATCGTCGTGCTGCCGTTCCTGGTGGTCATCTACGTTTCCTTTGTCACTTACGTGCACGTGCCGGGAGCCAAGACCTGGGAGCTTCTCACCCTGGACAACTACCGCGCCAACTTCGGCGACGAGCGAACGTTTCGCGCGCTGAAAAACAGCCTGCTGCTCGGCGTCGGCGGCGCGACATTGTGCATGCTGATCGCGGCGCTGACGGCGTGGGTGACAACCAAAACCAAGGTGGCGGGGCGCGGCGTGATCGAAGCGCTGACCTTCATTCCCTGGGCATTTCCCGGCACGGCGCTGGCCATCGGCCTGCTCTGGACCTATGTCTACATGCCGCTGCCGATCTACGGCACGCTCTGGATTTTGCTGATCGGCTACATCACGCGCTTTTTGCCGTACGGCTTGCGCACGATGACCAGCACCATCGTCCAGCTCCACGACGACCTGCAGCAGGCATCGATGGTTTGCGGCGCGAGCTTCCTGGCGACGTTCCGGCGCATCTTGCTGCCGCTCTTGCGGCCTGGGTTCATCGCCGGCTGGATCATCCTCGCGACGATCTATCTGCGCGAATTCAGCATGTCGGTGTTTCTCTATTCGCCCGGCTCCGAGCCGCTGGGACCGCTGCTCTATCATTTTTACGTCGACGGCAATCTCGGGCCGATGTGCTCGCTGGCGCTGATCGTGAGCGTGGTGTGCATCGCGCTCATCATCGCGGCCCGGCGCATCGGCAAGGCCGGCGGAGCGATCGAGGGACATTGAGAAGAAGGCAATAGGCATTAGGCAACAGGCAACAGTGGCTTAGAAATAGGAGGGGAGCCGTCGATTCCCAGACCAGTACTCCATTACTCCAACACTCCAATACTCCAAGGATTTCCATGGATGCAGGCACCGCAAAAAAATTGATCGAGAAAAATCTCTCCTACGACGAGGTGAAGCGGCTGACGGTCAAGCTCGTGCAGCATGCGAGCCCGCAGACCGAGCTGCTCGAAGCGGAGCCGCAGGTGCTTGGCGCTGATCCGCGACGTGATCAAGCCGGAGCTGGAGCAGTCGGGGCTCAAGCCGTTCGTCGACAAGATGGGAAATCTGGTCTTGCATCTCAAGGGCCGGACGCGCAGCGACCGGCTGATCCTCGTCGGCTATGCCATGTGCGCGGCGCCGAGCACGATGAAAAATCCCTATTCCGGCGAGATCGTCGACGGCGCGCCGTACAAGCTCGCCGGCGAGTGCGTCTGGGGCCGCGGCGCCTGCGAGCAGAAGGGCAGCCTGGCGGCGATGATGGCGGCGGTCAAATTCATCGGCGCGGCCAAGGTGGAATTGCCGAGCGATCTATATTTCGTCGTGAGCACCGCCGGCGAGACCGGCAAGCACGATTCGCTCGTCTACGTTTTGGATCAAGACAAGGTCGAGGCGGACTGGTGCATCATCGACGGCCCGCCGGAAATTCAGCTTGGCAACAAGGGCCGGGTGGATGTGCGTGTCATCGTGCGCGGCAAGCAGTCGCACAGCAGCCGGCCGTGGGAAGGAATCGACGCCATCGCCGGGGCGATGAAAGTTCTGGAGAAGTTAAAGCCGCTGATGCCGTATCCGGAGACAAAAGCTCACCCGGAGCTCGGCAAAGTGAGCTTGACGCCGAACGCCATCGAGAGCTTCCCGAAGGCCACCCACACGATCCAGAGCGAGTGCCGCATCATGTTCGACCGCCGTTTGCTGCCGGGAGACGATCCGAACAAGGCGATCCAGCAAATGAAAGATGCCATCGGCAAGATCGAACCGTACGAGATCGAGGTGCAGCCGCGCGACTTCATGTATCCGAGCGAGGTAGGGAAAGACGCCGAAGTCGTCGGCGCGCTCGAAAACGGCATACGCGCCATGCTCGGCTACGAGCCCAAGTTTTCGTTCTCGACAGCGGCCAACGACACCGGGTTATTCAACTTCCGCGAGATTCAGGCGGTCAACTACGGCGCGCGGCATATCCAATTCCAGCACACCGATCACGATCTGGTGCCGCTGGACAACGTATTCAATGCGGCCAAGGTTTTCGCGTTTCTCGCTATTCACCGATAAACGCGGCGTGACGTTCAAGAGTTCAAGGTTCAAAACGTTCCGAAAGACGATTTGAACTTGTTTGAACGGCTTGAACGGAGGCTGTCCGCAGCCGGTTGAACGGCTACCCTTCTTCGTGCTTTTTCAGCATCCTGACGTAGTATTCCCATAAATTGATCATCGCATCCGGGCGGTAAATCCGCTTGCGCTTGAGCAGCGCGTCCGCGTCGGTGGCCCAGGAAAACGCGCCCATGGATGCGGCCGTAACTTGCGTCTTAGCGCTGTGCTCGAGCAGCACGCCGCGAATGCAGGCTTCCTCGATGGAGGGGCCGGCGACGACGATGCCGTGGTTGCGCAGCAGCACGATCTGATGCACGCCGAGCAGCTTTGCCACGCTCACGCCTTGCTCCGCCGTGACGATCAGGTCGGAGGACTCCTCGAACTTGTTGATCGCGGGCGGGTAGAAGGCGCAGCTCAAGTTGGTGATCGGCAGCAGCCGATGCTCGGACGATGCGATGATCGTCGAGTACGTCGGGTGGGTGTGAATCACGCAGCGGATGTCCGGATTGGTCCGATAAACTTCGCTGTGAATCGGGAACTCGTTGTGGCGCTTGCGCTTGCCGGCCAAGGTGTTGCCTTCGAAATCGATCAGCACCATATCGTCTGCGGTCGCTTCTTCGAGACCGATGCCCGAGCCTTTGATCCAGTATTGACCCGGCGTGTCGGTGAGCGCGGAGACGTGGCCATAGATCATGTCGTTGTGGCCTTGCATGGCCAAAACCCGGCACGCAGTCGCAAGCTTCTCTTGTAAAGTCATGGAGCTTCCTCCGGATGAAAGACGGCGAATTTAACCGAGCAGTAGATTGGCGCCATGGGTGAGGCGCAGGTCGAAGGGTTTTGCGTGCGCCCCACCGCGCAGCACGGCGGAGTAGGGAGACGGGCCGAAGCGGCGCAGCCAGTCGACCAGCGGGCTTGCCGCGTCGCGCGGCGCGAGGAAATCCAACATATGAGGTCCGGCGTTGAAGCGCAGCCCTTCCGCGCCGAGCTCTGGCGCGGCGACCGTTTCGCCTGTTGCGCCGAGCAGCGCGCCGTACCAACTTTCGACGTGCGCCAACTCGCCGACGGCGACGGTGACCTTGGCGATGCCGTTAACGCCATTGGCGTGCTCGAACTCCTGCGGAACCCGCTCCGTTCGCGGCGTCACGTCTTCGATCAAAAACGGCGCAACGCCGCGATGGCTTCCGGTTGCTAGCGACAGCAGCCATTTGAGCTCGTAGCCGTCCGGCCGCTTGCGCGACCAGGGCACCGGCTCATTGATCGCAACCCCGGCATCTTTGAGCCTTCTCATGTCGCCGCGCAGGTCGTCGGTTTGAAAACAAAAATCGACCAACCGCTCGCCCTTGCTCAGCGGCTCCCACCAGCGATGGTCGACAGCCTCGCGGTAAAAAGCGATGAGCTCCAGATAGGAGCCGTCGGAAAACGAGATGAGAACGTTGTGGCTGCCGACGGGATGTTGTCCGCCGGAAACGACGGTAAAGCCGAGTTGCTCGTAGTCTTTGGCGGCCTGATCGAGCTCGTTGACCACGATAACCAGGTGATCGATACCTTGAATCATAAAGGATACAGCTCTGAATTTATTCGATATTTACTCGAATCGCCGGAACCACTTCTTCAAGGAATCGTTTAAGATGCTTGTGCTGGTCCCAGGAGGTCATGCGCAGGGTGATATGCTCGATGCCTGCGGCAAAGTAGGCCTTCAGCTCGTCGACGCACTGCTTTGGGCTGCCGGCGGTGGTGAATCCTTCGACGAATTTCATGCTGAAGTTCGACGTGTAGTATTTGTCCAGAAAAGCTTTGCTCTCGTCCAGAGCGGCCTGGCGGTTCTCGTTGATGTTGATGTTGTGGTAGAGCGAGCTGCCGATCTTCGACGGATCGCGGCCTTCTTCTTTCGCCATCGTCTGAATGCGCGTCCATTGCGATTTGAATTCCTCCGGCGTGACTTTGTTGGTCATCCAGCCGTCGGCGTGCTTGGCGACGCGGCGTAGTCCTTTTTCAACCGCCGGGGATGGCGCGCTGGCGCCGTCCTTCCAAGTGAGGCCGGTGGGGTTGCTGGCGATCCAGATCGGTAACGGATTTTGCACCGGGCGTGGTTGGATGGTCACGCCTTCGAATTGATAATATTTTCCCTGATGCGACGCTTTTTCTTCGTGAAAAAGTTTTTTGAGAATGACGATGCCTTCTTCGAGACGGCTGACTCTTTCAGTGTCTTTGATGCCCATGACTTTGTGCTCGAGCGCTTGAGCCGGACTCTGCTCGTTGGGTCCGCCCAGACAAACCGCCAGCCAGGATCGGCCGCCGGAAATCACGTCAAGGCTCGCCCATTGCTGCGCGAGGAGCGCGGGATGGCGCTGGGGAAACGTCGCCATGCAGCCGACGGCAAGCTTGACCTTCTTCGTGATCGCCGCCAGCGCCGAGAGGAGCGCGATGGATTCCAGACGCGGCTTGGCGAGCAGGCTGTCGCCGACCCATACGGCGCTGAAGGCGCCGGAGTCCTCGCCGCGCTTGGCCATATCGAAAAGTTCCGGAACCGTGACCGCGCCGATGATCACGCCGCGGTTTGCCAGTGTCAGTCCAAATGACGCCATAGATCGCCTTTCGCAAAGTCGAAGTTGACTGGGCGGTATATAACACAGCGAACCGCGCAATGCGAAAAGTGCCGACCGTTTCACCGCAGAGGCGCGAAGTTCGCAGAGTCGGAGGTTTCTTTCGAGGGATTTTACACTCTGCGTTCTCTGCGCCTCCGCGGTGAAATCCTTGCGCTGCCTGCGGCACAATAGTTGGACTTAACCATAGGCGCGTGTTAGTCCTCGACGAAAATCAATCTGCTTGTGACGGAGAAAGAAAATGAAGGCGAGCTTTCGCGATTACATCCATACTCTACGAAAGAACGGGGAGCTGCTCGAGATCGAAAAACCGGTCGATTTGCGCAACGTCGCCGCTTTGGTGGCGCAATCCGACAAGGCGCTGCTGTTCAAGAACGTGACCGGGATATTCGATGCCGGTAGTGTCCGGCTTGCTCCAGTCGCGCAATCGCATCGCCCTCGGCATGGGCGTCGCTTACGAAAACATCGCCGAGAAACTCGCGAGCGCGATGGACAAGCCGATAAAACCGAAGCGGATCGCCAATGCGCCGGTAAAAGAAGTCATTCGGACCGGGAAGAAAGTGGATCTGTACGATTTGCCTGTGCCGGTATTTTCCGTCATGGACGGCGGGCCGATGATCACGGGCGCAGTCGTGATCGCCGAAGACCCCGAGTTCGGTATGAACGCCGGCATGTACCGGCTGATGCTCAAGGAAAGAAACATCACCGGCATCGATATCGTTACGCCCAACAATATGCGCCGCTTCGCCGAGCGCGCGCTGGCGAAAAAAAAGCCGCTGCCGATCTCGATCTCCATCGGCACTCATCCGTACGAGCTGGTATCGTCTACATTTAAAGCCAATCTCGGCGTGAATGAGCTCACCTTCTCCGGCGGACTGCGCAATGAACCGCTGCGGTTGGCGGACGGAGAGACCGTCCCCGTGCCGTGCATCGCCGATGCCGAGATAGTCTTGGAAGGGGAGATCCTGCCGGAGGGCTGGGTGCATCCCGAAGGGCCGTTTTGCGAGTTCAATCGGCTGATGGGCGGGCTGCACATGAACCCGCGCGTGCGCATCAAGTCGATCATGCACCGCAAGGATGCGATGTACTATGCGCTGCAGATGCCTTGGGAGAATATCTGGATGAGCGCGCCGATCTACGAAGCGGCGGCGCGGCGCGTGCTGTTCGAAGCGGGCGTCCAGACTAAAGCGATCAACGTCACTCCCGGCGGCTGCTGCCACTGGCACATCGTCGCGTCGATCAAGAAGGCGCCCGGCGACGGCAAGAACGCGATCATGGCGCTGCTTTCGATCGCCGATATCAAGCACGTGACGATCGTCGATGACGACATCGACGTGTTCGATCCCGTCGACGTCGAATGGGCGGTGGCGACGCGCGTACAGGCCGATCGCGACGTGCTCATCGTGCCCAACGCGCGGGCAAAGCCGCTCGACCCATCGTTGCCCCTGCCGATTCACGGCAAAGTGCCGACGACGGCAAAGATGGGAATCGACGCCACGATTCCGGAAAATATTCCGGCGGACCGCTACAAGCGCATCGTTTACTTTAATGAAGGAAAAGTGGATCTGAAAAATTATGTCGGGCATGCCGAGAACGGCAAGAAGCCTGCTGCCGCGAGAACTGCCGAAACCGTCGAAGAGCTCATTGAGAAAATTGCCTCAACTCTCGAGAAGTCGCATTACTTCTTCGCCGATCTTCTCGATAAATTCCCGAAGGCGGAGTACAAGACCGTCGCGAGCGCCGTCGCGCGGTTGTATGAAGAGGGAAGAATCGTGCAGGATAAAGATGGGAAGTTTGAATTGCGAAGCCAAGTAAACTAGCTCAGAACGTCCTCTCACGCTCCCGGCGCACGATCGTCAATCCGATCAGCCGAGAGACCACCACGGCGATATAAGCGACGCCGGCGAACTGTTCGAACATCACCAGAACCCGGGCCGCCGAGGTGATCGGCAGGATATCGCCGACACCGACGGCCGAAAGATTGGTGAAGCTCAGAAACAAAAGCTCGAGGAAGGTCCGCGCCTGTCCGGAGTTGGTTCCGCCGATGAAGCTCCCCGGGTACCAAGTCTGGCAGACCAGGTACAGGTAGGCGAAGCCCCACGCGATCAGCGTGAAGGTAGCGCCCGCGGCGAACAACTCGTCGGGGGTCACCCGGTGATCGCCCATCATGTAGGCAATCAGGCTGCCGGCGGCATAGAAATACAGTGCCGCCTCCAGCAGCGATGACCACGCCAACAAAGCGGGATCGACAATCAGCGCGGACAGCAGCGACAACACGAACGCCGGGATTGCGATGACCCATGCGATCCAGTCGATCGCCGGGGTGCGGTTGACGACCCAGACCGCCAACAAGAGGACCAATACGCTGAAAGCTCCGAGCAATGCCCGGCCGCTGTGAGCGCCGTCGAACGCGGCATACAGCGGCAGGCTCAACAATTGCGCGGCAAGCAAGAATGCGGATGGGTGATGGCTCGCAAGGGCACGCCGGAGCGAAAACGAAAGGTTCTGGTCATTCATTGCCGCGGGAGCGCAACAAATCGCATGCCGCATTCGGCATTTGAACTTTTGAATCCCTGGAGCAGCCTGATTCAGAACATGCTGGGTTGAAGGAGAATGTCGCCGCTCTGGCCGCTGGCGACTCTCAGAATCCGCTGACGCTCCGGCATAACAACCACCGCCGTCTCGGATGTGCCGCCGCCGCAAATGCCGTTGGATGTGACGACGACGCTGTGCTCTCCGACGGCTACGAATACTTCGACCTTTTCCGAGGGCGCCAGGTCGGCGACGGGCACGGCATCGACAAAGACGCGGATCGTGCACGCCGATCCCATGAAGCCGCTGTCGCGCTTTACGATCAGGCTCCCCGTATTCGACGCCTGAGCTAACAACTGCGGCGCCAAGATCCGGGAGGCGGGCACCGCCGCCGCTTGGTTGATCGTGACCGGCGTTGTCGCGCATGCCGTGAATGGAAAAAGCAGAAGTATCGTTAAGTAGCGCATAGGCCCTCCCGACAAGGTAGGGACATTCATCTCAAAGAAATGATAACGACGCAATCTACGATGATCGGTCGCCAGCCACGCTTCTTCAGCAAATGCTACACGGTCGCCGGCGCGCCGGCTAAACTGTGATTATCTTCGCCTGCTTCTCGATCAGCGTCCAACCGATTTCTCCCGCAGGTTTGAAATCGCTGATCACCGATTCGTAGATTGTTCGCAAATGGCGCCACGGATTTTCGTCGCGGTAGAAGCGGTGGAGAAAGAGCATGTCGGTCAACAGGCTGAGCATCCAATTGACGTCCGTCGTGTAGCCGATGACGGCGCGGCAACCGGAGGCCTCGAGAAATGTCTTGGCGAAGCGCTGGCCGTTACGGCCCTTGAGCACGCTGCATGCCGCGAAGTAGACGAGATTGTTTCTGACGCCGAAGCCTTTGAAGGCGTCGCAGAGCGGCTGCTCGCCGATCGATTCGAGCACCGATTTTACTGCGCGGGGCGCGCCGTGAAAGGCGAGGTAAAAGATCGGCGCGTCAACGGCGCCCGGATCGCGCCAGAGCAGGCCTTCGGGTGATGCCGTGTAGTGCGCGAGGCCCCGCTGGGATTCGACGAAGCGATGGGCGAGCTGCAGCGGTGGGTCGTGGAGCGGTCCCATAGACTCGAAGAAGCCTTTCACGGACATCGTCTGAAAAAGGCGATTGTCCCAGTACGATTCCAGAACGACGAGCTTCGCGGGCACGCGCCGGCCGCGATCGACGCTCGGCCAAGTCGGATGTCCCGCGCGGGCGCAGGCAGCGAACCATTGCGGCGATTCCTTCGGGCAAGTTTCGACGCAGCAATGGCTGCACACGGTGCTCTTGCCGTCGTAGCAGGGGAACGATTCCTCAGGTTTGATATCGTGCTTCCAGTAACAGAGGTCGGTGGGCATGGGAGGGTTTAAGAGTTGGAGTGATGGAGTATTGGAGTTGTGGAGTAATGTAAGCGGCAGTGAACTGCGTTCCATCAATACAGCACCGAAGGCAGATAGGCGCCCGCCGGTTCGTTGTAAAGACCGATCGTCATCAGGGTCAGGACCTGTGACGACGCGCAGGCGTTGGCTCAGGCACCACTGGAATAGCGCGGCATTCCGGAGCGGCACGAGAATACCCGGGCCGGCGAAAGCTGGCGCGGCGCCGATCAGCGCCATGAGGTCCCGATTGGTCTCGCCGACGGCGTGAGCAAGAAAACCCAGATCGGTCGCGTAGCCGGTCACACGGTCATTGTGTTCCACGACCGTCGCCGTGCCCAGCTTGATCGCGTCGAGGGTCTCTCCCGCGCGGTCGTGACCGTGGACGGACATGCAGACGCGATTGCACGCTTCAAGATCTGACTCGACGGCCCGCCGCACGTGATAGCCGGCGGGCACGTTCCCGATCGCAGATCCTTGCATGCAGGCGATAGACTCGCGAGGGAGAAAACCGAGGCTTGCATAGAGCGCGAGGGAGCGGCTGTGATAGGCGGACTGTAGCAGCCGCACCCCGGCAAATTTCCGCTCGTCGGCTCGGTCGAGAACGGCCTGCATGAGGCGGCGACCCGTACCCCGATTCTGAATCTTTGGATCCACTGTAATGGGACCGACACCGGCGATCGGCGAGCGCTCGTCGAGAAAATTGCTGCCGACGACTTCTCCCCCCGCTTCGGCGACGACGCTGAAGAAGCCCGGATGTGACAGCAGCATCGTGATCAGATCCGTTGCGACTTCCACCGAAGGAAAGTCGGGCGGAAAGTTATGCTGCCGCGCGATTGCTTCAAACGCCTCATAACAGATTCTGCCGCACGCGCTGCTATCCGTTGGTCTGCCGGGTCGCAAACGTCATAGGGATCTGAGGATCTTGGGAATTTGCCATCGTTACCATCCTGTTCCAAAATAGACAGTGCTTTGGTAAGTCGAAAAACGGCTTGCCGATAGGCTCCGTTTTCAGCAGTAAGACTATTGTAACGATTACGTAAATCAAGGAAGGGACCGAGATAATCCGCTTATCTCATGAGTGCAGATGAGTTTTAAAACTGAAACAATCTTCATCTTGGGTAATATGAGTTCAAGGAGTTTTCGGATCAGTGACCTATCTCGGATGAAAGATTCCGTTGTCAAGGCCGGTAAAAGAAGAATTCGTCTCGCGTATCGAAATTCAATAGAATATCGCCCATAAATCCTCCGGTGAGCGATCGTGGAGCCTAACGCTTGGGTGAGAAACGCGGTCCACCGCGTCCTTCTCAACCCAATAGTTAGACCCCACACTGCTCAATCTGCCCATCAATACATAGGAATCCGGAGTGTCGAAAGTACAGAAGTTCATAATTCGAGGAGAATTCGTAAATCACACCGACGAATCGAATCCCAAACCTCGCTGAATAAAAGCCGGACCGCCACTAAGACCACCAAGATCCGCGAGGTGATCTGTCCCTCTATTATCAAGCACTTGAACCCAGTACTCACGGCCAAGTGTTTTTCAGATCGGGAATTGCCGGCTTAACCCGCTGTCACAGCTTATTTCGGAAGACAAAAATCTAGATCTGGCCGTTATTGGGCTTCGAGACGATCAAGCCAAAGAGATTACGGAAGATGGCGAGATTGGATCGTCGTTTTTCCGTCCGATTCTTGGCCCCCAAAGCCAGTGGCGAAGGGTGACTTCATCGCGTTTGGGGGTTTTCCCGGCCAATGGCGTTCACAGTTGCATTCTGATGCGCTGGAGTTTGGAACGTACGGGATCGGCGCTTCTGGCGTCACCACGGTAAGCGACGCTTATTTCGTATCGCAGTTCGAGCGTCCCTGTCGCAGTCGTTCTCTGAAAGAAGTAATCACGTGCGAACACGTGATCGCGAGGGGCCCATTTCCAAAATCTATAAGGGAGGCCGTACCGTTGTTGATTCTTGCAGGCGCATGCGGCGACGGGAGATCGCCAAAGAGGATTGCCTTTGCAAAGCGCAATGGAAACTTGGACATCTCTCGGCCCAGAGGACCTGCGGCCAACTTCTTTGCTTCCTCAGGGGAAATAGTTGATGACATTCTTATTACAAGGTCTAACTGGTCTAACTATTGAGTGAGCTGCCGTAGGCGACGACAAAGGCTGGTCGGCCCGATCTCCAGCGGTGGCTCCGACAGTATTGTGTCCCCGGGATTCTGCCCCAGCGCCGGAATTGCCTGCAAAAACCGCTCAGGCTAGTCTTTGCCCCAACCGCTGACGACCTCGGGCCGCACCCGGAACTGCACCCGTCGCTCTCCTGGGGCGCGATACGGGTATGCTTCCACTCCGAGATACTTCTTGGCGAGGCGGTTGATCCCCGCGCCGGCGCCCTGCTCTTCACTAATGACCTGGACCACGCGGCCACGCAGGCCGAGGTTGCGGTAGGGGTTTTCAGGATCAAGGACACTGAGCGCGACGGGGCTCCCGAGGCGAAGGGCGTTGGCCTTGGTCCGTCCCTCCGCTGTGTTGAGAAGGATATCCTCACCGTCCAGATCCACCCACATCGCCGATACGTGAGGTGTCCCGTCTGGCAAAACGACGCCAACGTGAACGAGCACCGGCTTCTCGATCAACTGGCGCTCCTTCGCGGTCAACTGCCGATGCGCCACCGTCATGTTTGGATGCTGCAGAGCCATCTCTCTCCTCCTGTCCTGTCTAACTATTGAATATACAGACCCGTATATCTCGATGCCTGTTAACCTTCAAATAGTATGAGTTTTGCTATGAATTTAAGCAGCTGACAGTGATTTCTAAAGTAAAACGAAGAAGTAATATACGGATCTGTATATTTCCGTTATACCCGCCGGGATCGCCGTTACCGGCGTAGTCTTTAAGAACCCTTTGCCAATTCCGCGACCACCGCGAGAACCTCCTTGTACGTGCCGCAGCGGCAAAGGTTTCCGGATAGATAATCCCGCGCCTGCTCTTCTGTGGGATGCGGGTGGGCGTTGAGCAGGCCTTTCACCGCCATGATCATGCCGGTGGTGCAGAAGCCGCACTGGAAGGCTTGGTGTTTGAGAAACGCTTGCTGCACCGGGTCGAGCTCACCGTTTTGTGCTAGGCCCTCGATGGTCGTGACTTGTTTGTCTTCGATATTGCTTGCGAGGGTGAGGCAGGAGCTGACGGGTTTGCCGTCGATGAGCACCGTGCAGGAGCCGCAGACGCCGACGCTGCAGCCTTCGACCGCGCCTTTGAGTTTCAAATCCTCGCGCAGGAATTCCAAAAGGGTTTGATGGGCGTTTACCTGAACGTCCTGCCGCTGGCCGTTGATCGTGGTTGAAAGTGAGATCTTCATCAGCGATCTTCTTTCGCCGCCTGGATAGCCGCAACGATTTTGTCCGGCTTGATCGGCAGATCTCATCACGCGCGACGCCGTTGAGTGCGTTGGCGACGGCGTTGCCGATCGCCGCCGCCATCGGCGGTAGTGCGGCTTCGCCCATGCCTTTGGCTCCGAACGGACCGTCGGGATGCGGGGTTTCGACGAGCACGGATTCGAATGTCGACCGGATGATCCTGCATGGACGGCAGCAGGTAGTCGAGAAACGTGCCGTTGATCGGCTGGCCGTTGTCGAAGCGCATTTCTTCGAAAAGCGCGGAACCCAGGCCGGCGAGCGCCGAACCTTCATTCTGGAGATCGCATTGCTTCGGATGAATGCCTTTGCCGACGTCCACGGCGGTGGCGACTTTCAGCACACGGACCTTGCCGGTTTCAGTATCGACTTCAACTTCGGCTCCGGCGGCGGAGTAGAACCAGAACGATGAACCTTTGCCCTGGCCGGTCTTGGCGTCGACGCCGCCCTCGGTGCGCAACGTGTGATTGCCGAACAAGCTGCCGTTCGGCTCGCCGAAGATCGCGCGAAAGAGCTGCGGGAAAGTGAGGCTCTTTTCAGGCACGCCTTTGACCTGCAAGCGCAGGTCGCGCAATTCCAAATCTTCGATTCGTGCTTCCAGCGCTTTGGCGCCGGCTTGCAGCAATTGATCGCGTATCTGGCCAGCCGCGATCTGCGCGGCGCGGCCCATATGGAATGTCGTGCGGCTGGAGCTGGTCGATTTGTCGTAGGGCGTTACGTCGGTATCAGGGAACGTCACGGTCACTCGCTCGAAGGGCAGGCCGAGCACGTCTCCGACGATCTGAGCGAGAGAAGTATGCGCGCCCTGGCCGATCTCGGCGCTGCTCGTCAACAAGATCGCCGAGCCGTCCGCATTCAGGCGGACGCTGGCTGCAGATGTGCTGGGAGTCGATGTACTCTTGATAGCGACGGCGACGCCTCTGCCGCGCACGAACGGTCGAGCTGTTCGTGGCGTTTGCTCTTGGTGCGTCGGTCCAGCCAATCGGCCTGCGCGGCTTGGCGCAGGCATTCGGACACGCCGACCGAAATCATCGGTTCGCCGGTGATGAAGCGATCGCCCTCTTTGATCAAATTTTTCAGTCGAAGCTCGACCGGATCGACACTCAAGCGTCGCGCGATCTCGTCCATCTCGGACTCGTAGGCCCAGCACACGTGCGACGCGCCGACACCGCGATAGGGGCCGGCCGGCGGCAGGTTCGTGTAAACGGCGCAGGTCGTGTAATCACGGTGCGGAATATTGTACGGGCCGCCCGCGATGATGCAGGCGTTCTTCGTGTTCGCCGGACCAGAGAGCGCGTAGGCGCCCATGTCATAGTGGGCTTCGACTTTGCGCGCCCACAGCCGGCCGTCGCGCTTGAAGCCGGTCTTGATCTTAATCACCGCGCCGAAGCGACGGCCCGTAAGAAAGACTTCTTCTCGCGTGAGAATCCATTGCACCGGCCGTCGCGCTTTGCGCGCGAGCAACGCGACGACGGGCTCGATGCGCGCGTGGTTCTTGCCGCCGTAGCCCCCGCCGACCGGCGGCACGATGACGCGCACGCGATTGAGCGGCAGCTTGAATACTTTCGCGAGCTGCTCTTGCAACGGCGATGGCGTCTGGCAAGGAGAGTGGACCACGAGCTTGCCGCCACCCTCCCAATAGGCCGTGACGGCGTGCGGTTCGATATGACCGTGCTGCACCGGCGGCAAACTATAAGTGTTTTCAATAACTTCATCGGACTCTTTGAAGCCTTGCTCTATGTCGCCGCTTGCCGCGCGATAGACGCCATGAATGTTTCCACCGGCTGGCTTTGTCGACATGCTCTTCATGGATGATCGGCGCGCCGGACTTTGCCGCTTCGAGAATATCCGTGACCGCGGGCAATTCTTCGTACTCTACATCGATCAAGGCAATCGCTTCCTCGGCGATCTCGCGGCTATCGGCCGCGACGGCCGCAACGATGTCGCCTACGTAGCGGACCTTGTCGATGGCGACGACCGGCTGGTCTTCCACGCCGGTGCCAAAATAGGGATTGATGCCGGTCAAATCATCCCGTGTGACGATCGCGCGAACACCTGGCAGCGCGGCGGCTTTGCGCGCATCGATTCGAAGGAGCTTGGCGTGCGGGTAGGGGCTGCGCAGGGCCTTGGCGAAAAGCTGGCCCGGAAATTCCAAGTTCGCGATGTAACTCACCGCGCCGGTGACTTTAGCGAGCGCTCCGGTCATCGGAACATTGGTGCCGACGAGCGTCATCAGGTTCGCTCCCTCGTCTCGGTCACGGTGGTAAGGGCTCGGCGCACCAAGACACCAACGAGATGGCGCTTGTATTCAGCCGGCCCGCGCACGTCTTCAATGGGATCGACGGCACGCGCCGCTTCCGCCGCTATACGTCCAATCAATTCTGCATCAAGGCTTTGGCCTCGAGCGAGTTCTTCGCCGGCAGTGATGCGTACCGGCCGCGCCGATACGGCGCCGACAGCCAAACGAAGGTCGCGACAGATTCCATCTTCCAGTCGCGCGAGCGCTGCGACGCCCGCGCAGGGGCGCTCTTCCGAGGAACCGGTGGTGAATTTGATGTAGGTTCCCCTAAATTCTTTCGGAAGCGGTGGAATAGAAATCGCGGTGATCAGTTCGCCCGCGCTCGAGTGCGGTCTCGTAGCTACCGCGTTGAAAGTCGCTCAATGGCATCTCCCGGGCGCCGCGCCCGCTCGTTATCTCGACCGTGGCGTCCAGTGCCACGAGTACGGTTGGTGGATCGGATTGATAGTCGCCGTGAGCCAGGTTGCCTCCGATGGTTGCCATGTTTCGTATTCGAATATTGGCGACGAGGTGGCAGGCTTCGGCG
Source organism: uncultured delta proteobacterium (assembly GCA_963745035.1). Classification (GTDB taxonomy): domain Bacteria; phylum Desulfobacterota; class Binatia; order UBA9968; family UBA9968; genus DP-20. Next base: position 206,615 of record CAVUVW010000019.1, read on the forward strand.
AGGATAGGGTAGTGCTGCTGAACCAACGGCGAAGTTTCGATCTCGTTGATCGTCGCCAGCGCACCGATGCGCAGACCGCGCTGTGGGTCAAATCTGATTTCTGCGCCGTCGCGGATCTTTTTGAGATTGACCAGCGTCTTGGGGGCTAGCAGGCCTTGTTTGATGATCGTCAGGAGCGCCGTGCCGCCCGCAATGGGTTTGGCTTCCGCATCCGCGAGAGCGGAGCAAGCCTCGGCAAGAGATTTCGGTTCGCGTAGTTCAAAGCTTCTCATCGGGAACTTCGCCATTCGCAGCTCATGCAACTCTAGCTCGCCGGCGGCCGCGGATAAGTTTTCGTGCTGTGGGTCAAGCCCATGCGCACCAGCATTTCTGCCGTTTGAATGCTGGTCTTCAGCGCGTCCATTACCGGGACGCCGAGTTCCTTTTCAAATTCGTGCGGTGAATACTGCACCGGCACCATGGTCACGCCCATCGGCACGATGATCTCCGCGTCGTGGTTGTCGATCAAGTCGCGGCCGACTTGGATAAATCGTTCGCGCATGGCGTTACGGTTCTTGGTGCTTTCGGGCAGCGGGATCTGAACGCTGCGCATTCCCACGACTGAGTCGGCGACTCTCCAGGCATGCATCTGCTTGCGCATGAACGCAATGCTCTTTTCTTCGTAGGCAATGACACCTAGGCGATTGCTGAGCTGCACTCCAAGATGCATGACCGATTGGCCGGCGCCGACCACGGGAATTCGCACGAGATTGCGCGCGAGCTCGACTCCTGCATCGAGAGTGCCGAACGGCACCACGGCGTCGTAGCCGTCGGCTTCGGCTTTGACGGCAACCTCTGCGACCAGCGGTCCCGCGGAAAGGGAATTTACCTGAGAGTTGGAGCGGCGAAAGAAGGTCGCCTTGATGACGGCGAAACCGATCTCTGTGCCCGGCGACGCGCACTTCAAAACGGCTTGACGGCGCCGTTCGCCTTCCTCGGGCGGGTATTCGCCCATGACCATCATAATTTTCATTCGTCGCTCCTCACTGGAAGATGCTTCAGCGGGAACTATCTCGTATTCGCAAAACTATTGTCAACTTCGATGGAGAGACTCATTCCTTCGTCCTTGACACAAACCGGCCGCCCGTTATTTAGTAAGGCCGCCTATGAAAATTCAGAACGGCGCGCTCGGACACATCGTTCTCAATGTCGCGGACCTTAAAAAGTCGGAAGATTTTTATCGCTCGATTCTCGGTCTGAAAGTCTCCGCGCGAAACCTGGATACCAGGATGACTTTCTTGAGCTACGGCAAGGAGCATCACGACATCGCTCTCCAGGCTTTGCCCAAAGGCTCGAAGCATGTGAGCGGCAAAGGGATGCCCAAGCTGCACCATTTCTGTGTTTACGTCGATTCGAACGACATCATCGACAAGATCCATCCGATCTTGAAAACGCGAAAGATTCCGATCGTCAGCGGCCCGGAGACGCTTGTCGTGGCCGGCAACCGCTCGATCAGTTTTCTCGATCCGGACGGCAACCGCGTCGAGATCGCCTGCAACGCGAATAAGTTTCAGTTCGACAATCGGCGAGCGCAAAGAGATCGTCAAAACTCGCCGCAGCATGCGATAGTTCGATGCACCGCCTATCCTAACCTTCCCCCGTCGAGGGGGAAGGGATCGGATTTGTGGCATTCTGACCGGGAAGCGAAGAAGTGGTTTTTATCGAGGCGTGTGACAAATTATCACGAGGTAACCAATGTCAGCTGAAGCTGTGCTGAGCGGCGAGACACTGCCAGTGAAGGAATTCTGCGATGTGCTGGTGAACGAGGTGAAAAACAAGCACGCGCGCTTGTACCATCCGTTCTATCTCGATTTGTACGAAGGCAAGCTGCCGTTGGACGCCGTCAGGATTTGGGCGAAGGAGGCGTGGGGCATTTTCGCTTACAACGTCGCGATCAACACGGCAAAGCTGGTGCGCTGCCAGTTGTCGGGCATCCACGATCCCGAGATTCACAAGAAGTTCGTCGACATCATTCACTCCGAGGTCGGCTACACCTATTTCGAAGGATCGCCGCGCCCAGTTCTGGGACACCGCGCGTTGTTTCTGCGCTTCGGCGAAAGCATCGGCATACCCGGCAAGGAGCTGGAGCGCTGCGAAGTGGAGGAAGACTTTTTGCCGACAACGGTGTTGGCGCGGGTCGGCTGGCTCGACATCGCCCTCAGAAGCAATCACATCCTCGAGCAAGTGGCATCGACCAATTGCTGCAATGAGTTTTCGAACCAACTGACCGGAGGTAAATTTTTCAGAGCATTCAGGGATCATTACGGCCTCAAGCCGCACGATATCGAATTTTTCGCCGAGCACGGCGAAGCGGACACGGAGCACAGCAACATCGGCTACGAACTGGTGGAACAATTCGCCACGACCAACGACTTGCAGGTTCGCGTCCTGAAAGCGCTGCGCAAGGGGCTTGCGATCTGGTGGGCGTTGACCGACGGCGTCGCGCGAGAGTGCGCGAAATTGAAAAAATAACGGATCCACCATCAAGCAAGTCATGACCTTATGAAAATCGACCGATTTCCTTCGTCGTCATTCCCGCGCACGCGGGAATCCAGGTTTGTTTTCCGCCTCAATTAGCCTGGATACCCGCTTTCGCGGGTATGACGGAACGCAACGGTTGCGTAGCGTATTCCGCTTTCTCATTACACGGATCCGCCACGCGCGCGTACTTGCGGAGGAGCATGCGATGAGTTCGAAGGATACGATTATTCTTTCGGATCCAATCGGAGGATGTCATGGAACTCCTGTCAACCTATCATCTGAAGAAATGGGCTGAGGCAAACAAGGACTTTTTCAAACCGCCGTTTCGCACCAATAAGCTGCTCGTTCATCACAAGGATTTTCTCGTCATGATGCTGCGCGGGCCGAATACGCGGCTGGATTTTCATATCGAGCCGGGGGACGAATTCTTCTATCAAGTGGAAGGCGAGATGGAGCTTCATCTCAAACCCGAAGGCGAGCGGCGCGAGGTGGTGAAAGTCAAGGAAGGCGAAATCTTCGTCGTTCCGGGCGGCTTGCCGCATTCGCCGCGGCGCTTCGAGAACACCTGGGGACTCGTGATCGAGCGCAAGCGGCGCGATGAAGAGAAAGAGGAGTTCGCCTGGTTTTGCGAAAAATGCGACGAGCTGGTGCTGTCGCGCATCGTCAATCAGGGCAACATCCCGTCTCAAGTGTCGGCGGTGTACGGCGAATTCAACGCCGACCCCAAGCTGCGCACCTGCCGCGCCTGCGGCTACGTCTTTCCCGAGACCCCGATGGCAGAGCGGTTGAGCTTTCTGGAGCCGAAAAAATAGTTTTCAGCCAGGGACCTCTCCATCCTCACCACAGCCGAAGGTCGACCACCGTCGCCTCTAAGTTACAAGTCAGCCATGAACGCGGACCACGAAATATGCTTCATGAGCGCGCGCTCTCTTGCAGAGTCATTGCGCCGTCGCGATCTTTCTGCCCGCGAAGTCATGGAGGCGTTCCTGGCGCAGATCGAGCGATTGAATCCGAAAATCAACGCCATCGTAGCCAAATTGGATGATGAAAAATGTCTGAGTCTCGCGGACGAGGCTGATCGGCGATCGGGTCGGGGCGAAGGCGTGGGGCCGCTGCACGGGCTGCCATTCGCTTTCAAGGATCTCGACCCGGCGATCGGGTTTCCAATGACGCGCGGCTCGCCGATCTTCCGGAACTTTATGCCGGCGGAAGACTCGGTTCTCGTCGGACGGCTCAAGCGCGCCGGGGTGATTCCCATCGGCAAGACCAACGTGTCCGAGTTCGGCATGGGCTCGCACACCTACAACGAAGTGTACGGCACGACGCTCAATCCCTACGACCTCACGAAGACCGCGGGCGGCTCGAGCGGCGGCGCCGGCGCCGCGCTTGCCGCCGGGCTATTGCCGCTGGCGAGCGGCAGCGATCTTGGCGGCTCGCTGAGAAATCCGGCCAATTTCAACAACATTGTCGCTCTGCGCCCGACCGTCGGACTTGTGCCCGGCGCGCCGGTCGCCCTGCCGTTTCTGGGATTCACCGTAAAGGGGCCGATGGCGCGGTCGGTCGCCGACGCGGCTTTTCTGCTGAGCGCCATGGCGGGAGCCGACCCGCGCGACCCTCTCAGTTATCCCTGCGATCCCTCGGTGTTCGCGAAGCCGCTGGAGCGGAGCTTCAAGAGCGCGCGCATCGCCTGGTGTCTCGACCTCGGTGGATTGCCGATGGACCGCCGGGTTCGCGACGTGTTGGAAGCACAGCGCAAAACTTTCATCGACCTCGGGTGTGCGGTCGAAGAGGCTTGTCCTGATCTCAGCGGCGCCGATGAAATGTTTCTCACTCTCCGCGCCTGGAACTACTGGCACACCCTCGGTCCATTGCTGGAAACACATCGCGACGAAATGAAAGACGAGGCGGTTTGGCAAATCGAAGCGGGCAGAGAGCTGAGCGGAAGCGACGTCGCCGAAGCGATGGCACGGCACGGCGAACTGATGGAGCACTTCCGCCGTTTTCTGGAGCAATACGAATTTCTCATTTGCGCGGTGAATCAGGTGCCGCCCTTCGATGCCACGATACACTGGCCCAAGGAAATCGAAGGGGTCACGATGGAGCATTACATCGCGTGGATGAAGACCGCATATTGGATCACGCCGACCTTTTGTCCGGCGATCTCAGTTCCGGCGGGATTCACGAGCGACGGCCTTCCCGTCGGGATTCAGATCGTCGGCAGGTATCGCGCGGATTTCAGCGTGCTGCAAATTGCTCACGCCTTCGAGCAAGCAACAGGTTTCGGCGAGATCAGGCCGGCAATCGCATGATGCTCGGAACCCTTGGCTTCGAGGTGAGGATTGTTGATATCATCTCCGGCAAGATCATCTCTGATAGAGCTTGGCGACGAAGCCGCTCTTCTCGATTTCCTTCAAAATCGTGCCGTCGAAAAACTGCTCGGGTTTGGCCGCTTTCGCGCGCGGGTCTTTTTCCGCCATCCAGGTAAGCTGGGTTTGGATTGCCGCCGGCGGAGGGATGGGGAATCTGCGGGTAGATATCGCGATAGAGGCGGTAGACTTCCTCCAGCGTTTCGCGGTCATCGATGCGCAGGTATTTGCTCATCGCGCGAATGCTCGGCTCGGGGTTGTTCTTGACCATGTGGATGCCTTCGATGATCGCGCGCATGTATCGGGTTGCCACATCCGGCTGGGCCTTGAGGAAGGCGCGGGTGGTGATCACTTCGAGCTGCGGAAACGGAATGTCGTATTGAGTCGGATCGACGAGAATGCTGAAGCCCGCCTTCTTGCCGAGATTGAAAAACTCCGGCGTGAGAACCGTGGTGTCGACGCTGCGTTTGCTCAGCGCTGAAAGACGCGTGCTCGTGCCGCCGGTCTGAAGAATCGTGACGTCTTTATCCGGCACCAGGCCGTAGCGCTGCAGGATCAGGCGCGCCGCCAGATCCGAAGCACTGCCGAAGCGGGATATCGCGAGCTTCTTTCCCTTCAATTGATCCAGTGACTTGATTTCCTTTTGCGCAAGCAGCGCGTACGGCAAGCGCGGCTCGATGCTGGCGATGGAAACCACGTCGCTGCCGGCGAGATTGCTGCTCACTGCCACCGTCCCGCCGCCCATGGCGATCTGGGTCTCGCCGGCGGTCAGCGCCTGCACCGTGGTGACGCCGCTTTCGATCAGCACAACGTCGACGCTCAGACCGTGCTTCTCGAAAATTCTTGCGTCTTTCGCCAGCCAATAGGCCGCCATGTTGGCGGTCAGGGCGCTGTACGAAGTCTTCAATCGAGTGTGTTGGGCGGTGGCGGTGCCGGCAACGACATGGCTCATCAGCAAAGTCACAATCAGACCAATCGTTCCGATATGTCGGGTCGGTTTTATCTGCATAGCGCCTCTCTAACTCAGCAGAAAATCGGTCAACACCCGATTGAACTCTTCGGTCTCTTCGATCTGCGGCTCGTGGGCGGAGTGCATGAAGCGATGCACTTTCGAGCCGGGAACAATTTTCTGAAAGTTCACGTCCCAGTCCGGCTGATTGAGCGGGTCGTGCTCGCAGGACATGATGAGCAGCGGAATGGCCAGCCGCGAAAGCTGCTTGACGAATTCGTCGGTCGTCGATCGAACCTGGTGCGCGGGGCTGCGCAGGCGCGCCGCCGAGAGCGTCTCCCAGGCGCCGGGGATGATCGAGCACTCGTAGCGCTCGCGGATATTGTCTTCCGTTTGCCACTTGGCATCGTGGTAGAGCAGCGCGACGATTTTTTTCATGTTTTCCAGCGATGGCGTGTAGTTTTCCAGATCGGCCTGCGAGGTCGTCTTGAACACGCTGGCGTTGCCGCAGATGGTTACCATCTTTTGAATCTGTAGACGGCGCGGGATTGCGCACCGCGGCGCGCAGGATCAGACCGCCGCCGGCGGAATTGCCGACGAAGAAAGCACTGCCGATGCCGAGAGTTTCGAGAAATCGTTGCAGGTGCTTGATGCGCAGGCCCGCCGGATCGGAGAAACTGTAAACCTTGTCGGTTTCGCCCCAGCCGAGAATATCCGGCGCGACGACATGAAATTGTTCCGCGAGCGCGGCGATATTGGCGCGCCAGGTGATTTCGGCCGAAGCGCCGTACTCGCCGCCGTGGAGCAGGACCAGATCCGGTCCGCTGCCGGCTTCGAGAAAGTGGGTCTTGATATCGCCGGCGACGATCGTGCGATGTTGGTACGATGTCATGGAACAACCGTCCTCGATTATAAAAAAGCGACACCGCCGTCGACCGCAACGGTCTGCCCGGTCATGAAGTCGCTCAGAGGCGAGGCGAGAAATAGCATTGTGCCGACCAAATCCTTGGGCAACTGCACGCGCTTCAAACAGCGATCGCCTACCCGCGCGCCGCGCATCTTGAGCACTTCCTCGGACGGGTTGTCTTCGGAGAGAGTCGACCCGGGCGCAATCGCGTTGACGTTGATGTTGTCGTCGCCGACTTCGCGCGCGAGCGTCCGGGTGAAGCCAATGACTCCCGCCTTCGACGTGACGTAATGAATCCGTCCGGCGCTGCCGTTGAGCGCTGTGCCGGATGAGATGTTGATGATCTTGCCGGATTTCTGCCGGCGCATCGCCGGCAAGACCGCACGGCAGCAGAAGAACAAACCTTTCAGATTGACCGCCATCATGCGGTCCCACTCGGCCGGGTCGATGGTGTCGATGCCGCCCCGGTTCATCGGAATGGTCGCGAAAATCGCCGCGTTATTGATCAAGATATCGATGCGACTGAATTTATCGAGGGCGAGCTTGGCCATGTCCTTGGTCGACGCTTCGTTGGCGACATCAACCTTGGCGGCGAAGGCCTTGCCATCGAACTGCTGCACGATTTCGCCGGCGACTTTCTCCGCTGCCGGCGCATCGATATCGGCGACCACAACTTTGGCGCCGGCTTCGCCGAAGCCGTGGCAGTAGGCCCGCCCTATGCCATGGCCGCCGCCGGTGACTATGACAACTTTATCTTTCAATCCTTCGATCATGATCGCTCCTTCGTTTGATTTGCGGTCAAAATAGCCCTAGAAGTTTTAGGGTGTCAAGGTAAGCGCGCGAGTCAGGTGGTGAACCCATGTTCACTTGCGCTCAAGGCGGAATCTTTGATGAGAGTAGGATCTCGTTTGCCGATCAATTTCTCCAAGCTCCGGCCGGTCGTAGCGGTGCTGTTGTGTTGGCTGGCCTGTCTAGCCGGTGGGCCACAACCGGCCCACGCGCAGAGCGAAGAGCCGGACAAATTGCCCATGTTCGGCCAGCCGAAGATACCGCGACCAGATAATCTCAAGAAGGCCGACGAAGAATTTATTCGCGACAGCACGCTGCGCTTCGGAAACAGGGCGGCGGGCAGCAATGCGCTGGCGACCCAGGGGTGGACCGCGATCCGCGCCAAGCAGCCCGACGTGGCGATGCAGCGCTTCAATCATGCGTGGTTACTGAACCCAAAAAATTTTCGCGTTTTTTGGGGCTTCGGCGCGCTTCTGAGCGAGCGCGGAAGATTGAAAGAGGCCTTGGAACACCTGGAGACGGCGCGCGAGTTGGTCGATGATCCGGCGCAGCGCGTCGCGCTGTTGTGCGATCTCGGCACCGTGCACTCCGAATATGCCGTGCGCCTGCCGGCCGATCGCCAGTTGGAGCGCGCGCAGCATTTTGTTCTGGCCAATAGCCGTTTCACCGAAAGCCTGGAGAACGATCCCAAGTATGCGATGAGCTGGCGCGAGTGGGCGATGTCGTTGTATGACCAGGAGCGCTATGGCGAGGCCTGGGTCAAAGTGAAGCAGGCACGGGAAAGCAATGCCGAGCCGTTTCCTTCGGAATTTCTCAAAAAGCTCTCGGCCAAGATGCCGGAGCCAAAATGAGCGTTCTATTTTTCTTGCCGATTCATGACGGCGCAGCTTGAAACCGGATCACTCCCTGTTGAGAATGCGGACTCTCAAGACCGTCAGATTATTTGGCTCGGTCCAGATCCAGTTGGAGGCCGTGACGCATAACGCTTGCGCCGTCCGACGATAACTCTTCGAGTTGATTCTCTTGACTGTCGCGACGCTACGCCAAAATTCCATCGAGCCGGACGAAAGACAATCGCCCGATGAGTGGCTCACGGTCTGGGCGGGCATGTTGCCGATTATCCTTTCGGCGCCGCATGGCGGGCGTGACACGATTCCCGGAGTGGCGGAGCGCCGCGGCATCGGCGTGGCGCAGTTCACCGTCGAGCGTGACAGCAATACCGCTGAGCTGGCGGAAAGTCTGGCCGCCCGGATCGCCGAGCGCCTGGGCGCCAAGCCGTTTCTCGTCGTCGCTCGCTTCGAACGAAAATACGCGGATGCCAATCGCGCCGAAGGCGCCGCCTTCGAATCCGCGGAGGCGAAATCTTATTACGATGCCTATCATCGGGCGATGGCTGGCGCGGTTGCGAAGGTTCGGCAAACCTGGAGCGGCGGTTTGCTGCTCGATATTCACGGACAGCGAGCGGAAGCCGGTACGATTTTCCGCGGCACTGACAACCGCAAAAGCGTTGCCGCGCTCGAGCGACGATTCGGCACGGAAGCGCTCATCGGAACAAAGAGTATCTTGGGACAGATGGCGCTGAAAGGCTACAGAGTCGAGCCCGGCGCCGACCATTCGGAACGGCGCTACACCGGTGGCTACACGACGAGGATGTATGGCAGCCACCGCGACGACGGCGTCGATGCGATCCAGCTCGAATTCGGCGCCGGCTTGCGCGCAAGGAGAAATATCGAACGCACGGCCGGAGATCTCGCGCATGGCATCGAGATTTTTTCCCGGAATTATCTGCCGCTCGCCAAAGGTTTCACCAGCGAAACGGCGGCCATGCAGCCTTGACACCGAGGCGGCAAACCTCGCATTGATATTTTCGCTTACGTCGATGCTCGCGGCGCGGCTCAGGCCGGCTTGTCAGCAGGGCTGGTCTGGAATTACCGCGCGATCCCAGCCAGAATAGCTGCTCCAGTATTCGGTCGTTTGAGGTGGAAGCCATGTCTGAAAACTCAGTATTCGACTCGGCCAAAGCCAACGCCTTTGCCGAGCGCTTGTTGGGCACGCTCAACCACGGCGCGCTTTGCTTGATGATCTCGGTCGGCCATCGCACCGGTTTGTTCGATGCGATGCGGCAGATGGCGCCGGCGACGTCGGCGGAGATCGCCGCGAAAGCAGCGCTCAACGAGCGCTACGTGCGCGAGTGGCTGGGCGCGATGGTTACCGGCCGGGTGATCGATGTCGATTCGGCTACCGGACGATTTGCCTTGCCGAAGGAGCACGCGGCGTTTCTTTCCCGGCCCGCGGGCGCGGATAATCTAGCCGTGTTCGCCCAGTACATTCCGCTTCTCGGAAGCGTCGAAGACGAGATCGTGGAGTGTTTCAAAAAAGGCGGCGGCGTTCCTTATGCGAAGTTTCCACGCTTCCACGACGTCATGGCGGAGGACAGCGGCCAATCGGTGTTGTCGTCGTTGGAAACGCACATCATCCCTTTGGTGCCGGGTTTGGCCGAACGTTTCGACGTCGGGATCCAGATGCTCGACGTCGGCTGCGGCCGCGGGCGGATTATCAACCGGCTGGCCGAGCTTTATCCGAAGAGCCGTTTCACCGGCATCGACCTATCGAGCGAAGCGATTCTTTCGGCGTGGGAAGAAGCTGCAGAAAAGAAATTGCGCAACGTTGAATTTATCGTCGTCCGACTTGAGCCGTTTCGACGAGAACGCGGAATTCGAGGCCTTCGATTTCGTCACTACCTTTGACGCCGTTCATGACCAGGCCAAACCCCTCAACGTGCTACGCGGGATTCACCGCACGCTCCGGCCCACCGGCGTTTATCTGATGCAGGACATCAAAGGGTCAAGTCATGTTCACAAAAACCTGGATCATCCGCTCGGTCCATTTCTGTATACGGTTTCGTGCATGCATTGTATGACGGTGTCGCTGGCGCAGAACGGAGAAGGGCTGGGGGCGATGTGGGGCGAGGAAAAAACGCGGGAGTATCTCGAGAAAGCGGGTTTCCGATCAGTGGAAAAAAATGAGCTGGCTCACGATATTCAAAACAACTGGTACGTCGTTACGAAAATAGGTAGGTTGAAGAATTGGAGTGTTGGAGTAATGGAGTATTGGGTTAACGTCCATCACTCCATACTCCAGTACTCCATCACTCCAGTCTGTTCTACGCGTCGATGGTTTGCCCGCCGTCGACCACCAGCGCGTGGCCGGTGACGAACGAAGCTTCCTCGGAAACTAAAAACAAAACGCCATAAGCGATCTCTTCCGGACGTCCCATGCGCAGCAGCGCTTTGTTGCTGCGCGCCCATGGTTTTTCTCTGTTCCTCGGTCATGCCTTCGCCGAGCGTCGGTCTGGGCGGGAAGCCGCGGAAGCGCGGCGTCTCGATGGCGCCGGGGCAGACGCAGTTGATTCGGATTCCCAGCGGGCCGTAGTCGAGCGCCATCTCGCGCGTCAGATTGATGATCGCCGCCTTGGTGGCGCAGTAGCCCGGATACTCCGGGCGACGCCAGCAAGCCGAAGGTCGACGCGGTCGTCACCACGTTACCGCTCTTCTGCTTGATGAAGTGCGGCATCACCGCGCGCGCGCCGCGAAACATCGCGTTCAAATTGGTATTCAAGACAAAGTTCCATTCCTCGTCGGTGTGTTCGTGGATTTTTTTCCGAATACCGGCGCCGGCGTTGTTGTAAAGAATATCGACGCGACCGAACTGATCGACCGCGCTCTTCACCGCATTGTCCAGGTCTTCCTGCTTTGTGACGTCGCACTGAAGGAACAGCGCTTCGCCGCCTTCCTTGTCCTTGATCAGTTGGTCGATGCGCGGCGAGATGGTTTCCTGAATGTCGCAGCAGACGACCTTCGCGCCTTCACGCCCGAACAATCGCGCCGTCGCGCGGCCGATGCCGCTGTTCGCTCCGGTGATGATCGCCACTTTGCCTTTGAGTCTTCCCAGTCCAGGCCGCAGTAGAGCGTGTTCGTCTGTCAGAATTTCAGCCATGAATTTGCCTCCTGGCACTTGCGTGTGAAGTTCTACGTTTCCTTAGCGCAGCCAGGCGAGGAATTTCAACTGGCGCGGCAAGATTGGAGTATTGGAGTAGTGGAGTGCTGGAGTGATGGGTTTTCGGAAGCCCAAAACTCCAGGACTCCATACTCCAACACTCCAGGATGGTTACTTCTTGTACAGCTGCTTGATCAATCCCGAGGCTTCGATCTCCTTGACCAGGCTCAAATCCACAAACGTTTTCGGGTCGGCGCTTGCGGCTTTGGGGTTTTTCGCCAGGTCATCGAGCATGGTCTTCACGCCGTCCGCCGTCGGATAGGGTACTTCGGGGAAGACGTTGGAATAGTCTTTGTACGCGCGTTCCAGTCCTTCGGGATCGGACACGCCCAGGTTTTTCTTGAATAGCCCTTTGGCGTATTCCTTTTCGGTTTTGATGATATGAATGGCCTGGACCATCGCGCGGGTGAGTTTTAGCATTAGCGGTCTTTTGGCTTTGATGATCGCTTCGCGGCTCAGGATGCCGTTCCACCAAAAAGGAATTTTCAGATCGGTGATGTTGTAAAGATTGCGGAAGCCGAGTTTTTCCGCCTGAGTCAAGAAGGGCTCCGGAATGATCGTGAACTGCGTTATGCCTTTTGACAGCGCCGCGAATCTTTCCGCGGTGCCGCCGGTGGGGATGATTTTTACGTCCTTGTCCGGGTCAACGCCAAGTTTTCTCAGTGCCAACCGGAGCCCTAGATCAGATGTGCTGCCCAGACGATTGACTCCGGCGGTTTTGCCTTTGAGTTGCTCGACCGCGGTGATGTTGGACAATGACACAATATGATCGACGAAAGTCGGCACGACGCCGACGATCATCACGGTGTCCGCGCCCTGCAGGCGCGAGCTGGTGAGCGTCGTCACCGAGATGCTCGCGGCGTCGATTTCGTTGGCTAAAAGCGCCTGCAGAACCGTTGGGCTCGCGCTGATGGCGATGATCTCCGGCTCGACGCCCTGTTTCTGCAGAAGCTTTCGATCTTCCATCACCCAGATCGGGCTGTTGGTCGGGCTGAAGCCGGCCCAGGCAAGCCTGAGTCTTTCCTGTGCGATTGCCGGCGAGCTCGCGATCGCCATGACAACGAGCGCGAGGAATGAAAAGGTCCATCGCTTCCGCATGATCTCTTACCTCCAAGCCACGATCTATTGCGCGCAGGGTGACATATTGCTCCAAAAAAGAGTTGGGTCAAGACACCGGCTAGATAAGGCCGCAGTAAACATTCAATCGCTGTCGCTGGTCTTTCGTTGCTTGGTTCGTCACTGTTGCAGGCAAGCACCGGGATTCCCGGCGAATCGCCGTTACCTTGCTGATGAATTTCGCTGTCGCTACGTTGACTCAATGTACCATTTGGTATACTAGAGGCACGTCTCAAAGGACGGACTTCATCATGGCTAAGAAGGGGATACTCGTCACCGGCGGCACCGGACTGGTGGGCGCTTACGCGGTGGGTATGCTGCTCGATCGCGGCGAGCGGCCTGTGGTTTTCGACGTGGCGCTCAACGAGCGGCTGTTAAGCGCCGTCGGCGTCGATCCCGCCAAGGTCACCCTGATTCGCGGCGATATGATGGATTTACCGGCGCTCATCTCAGCCATTCGCGACAACGACTGTGATCGCATCATTCACTTGGCGGCTTTTCTGGGCGAAGAAGTCCAGCGCCGGCCGTACAGCGGCGTGCGCTTGAATTTCATGGGCACGATCAACGTCTTCGAGGCCGCCAGATTAGAAAAAATCGCGCGGGTGATTTTCCCCAGCTCCGGAACCGTGTATCTAGGCTCGCTCGGCGAAGGACTTGGCAAGATCGACGAGTCCATTCCGATGAATCCGCCGTCGGTTTACGCCGCCACCAAGGCGAGCTGCGAGTTCATGGGCCGCGCCTACGCCAAGCGATACGGCTTTGAATTTATTTGTCTGCGCTACACCGGCGGTCTCTACGGGCCTTCGCCGGCGGCGCTCAAGGCCACGCGCGAGATCGCCATCCAGCAAATGATCCGCGCAGCCGTAAAAGGCGAATCGGCAAAAATCGGTTGGCCCTACGGACCGGCAGAGATTCTCTACGGCAAAGACGCGGCCAAGGGGACGGTCTTGGCCGTGTTGAAAGACAAGTTCAAAGACAGCCTCTTTCACATCGGCAACGGCAATACCCTGAGCGGCGATGATATCGTCGCCGCGGTGCGAAAAGTGTTCCCAGGATCGAATATCGAGCTGATCAAGGGAAACAACCCGATGCCGTACCCCGAATCCCGCCTGGCCAGCGATTTCTCCCGGGCCAAAGACCAGCTCGATTATGAGCCTGAATATACCATCGAAAAAGCGGTCGCGGACTACGGCGCGACGTTAAAAAGGCTCGAGAATATTTGAAGCTCGGCAAATTGAGCGCTGAAGTTTCCATCCATGCGATTCGTCTAATGAATGGCGTGGCCGGTCCACGACGCCGGCGAAGACTCCAGGCGGTAGAAAAGGGGGCTGCAAGCTCGTTATGAGACTCAAATCACTCTTTGTTGCCGGCTTCTTTGCCCTGTGGGTTCTGCCCGGCGCTGCATTCGCCGCTCAAGCGACCAAACCGGCATTCGACGAGAAGGCGGTTGCCACTTTCTATCAGGGCAAGACCGTGCGCATCGTCGTCGGCTTCTCGGCCGGCGGCGGCTACGATCAGTACTCCCGCATGATCGCGCGCCATCTCTCCAAATACATTCCCGGCAATCCGTCGGTGATCGTCGACAACATGCCCGGGGTCGGCAGCATCATCGCGGCGAACCATGTGTTCAACGCCGCGCCGAAGGACGGCACCATCGTCGGCAATATTTCCGGACCCATCGTACTCGAGCAACTGTTCGGCGCGCCGTCGGTGCAGTTCGACATGACGAAGTTTCGTTATCTGGCAGTGCCGGTCAGTGAAAGTTATATGATGATCGTCCACAAGCGGACCGGCGTCACCAAGTTAGATGATCTGCGCGGTGAAAAAGCCAAACAAGTGAGCATGGGCGCGATTCCGGGTTCGACGGTAGAACACGCGCCGATCCTGGTTAAGGAAGCCCTTAATCTGAATCTCAAGGTCGTTTCCGGCTACAAAGGCACGGCGGATGTCAGGCTCGCTCTCGATAGCGGCGAGGTCGATGGTTTCTTCAACACTTGGGTATCATCGAAAATAACGTCTTACGACAAGATCAAAAGCGGTGAATGGGTTTTGCTGGCGCAGATGACCGAGAAGCCGATGAAGGATCTCATCATACCCAACGTGCCGACGATTCAGATGATCGCTCGCTCTGAAGAGCAGCGCCTATTGCTGAAGCATGGCACCAGCACTCCGAATGATTTCGGCAAAGTTTATGTGTTGCCGCCGGGCTGTTCCTGCTGATCGCAGCCAGGCTCTGGAAACCGCGTTTGCCCGTGTCTTCAACGATAAAGAGCTGCGCGCCGACGCGGAGAAGGGGAAGTTGGAAATCGATCCGCTGATCGGCAATTCCATACAGAAACTGGTGGTCGAGTTCTTAGGCATGCCGGTAGACTTGAAAAACAAGCTCCAGACGGTGCTCAAGCCGCCGGCAAAGAAATAGCCCGGTATGCGATGTACGCTTACTTAATAAGGAGGATTTTATGCAGAAAACGGTAATGGGACTGCTCGCCGGCATCGGCGCGCTGCTTTTGCAGCTCGCAGCGTCGCCGGTTTTGGCTCAGACCGAAAGCATCGAAGAGCTCTATAAAAAGGCGCTCAAAGAGTCGGGCGTACTGAACTGCTACTGCTCGCTTGCTCAGATCAATGCGGAGAAGATCTATCCGGTGTTCGAAAAGCGTTTCCCGGGCATTAAGATCAATCACGTCGATGCCACTTCTGACAAGTTATCCGCCCGTGCTATCACGGAAGCCCGCGGTGGCAAAACACTCGCCGACGTTGTCGAGTTCGGCCTGGAAGACATCAACAAGATTCACGAGCAGGGGCTGATCCTCGACAAGGCGCCGCCGGAAGCCGCCGCTTACCCGGCGAATTTAAAAGGTTCGTATTGGACGGCAAACAATCTGATCTTCTTCGTCGGCGCTTGGAATACCGACAAGGTCAAGAAAGAGGAGGAGCCGAAGTTTCTCGACGATTTCGGCGACCCGCGCTGGAAGGGGCGCCTGATTGCCGAACCGAGGGATTACGAGATCCTGGTTGCGCTCACCCATAAGCACAAGAGCCTGGAGAAAGCGCGGGCGGTGCTTGCCCGGATCGCGGCGAACAACGTCGAATTCCACAAAGGCCATTCGCAGCTCGCCGAGCTTTTGGTCGCTGGGCAGGCGGCAGCCTGCTTCACCTGTTACTCGCACCATTACCCCTCGCGCAAGCGCAAAGGCGCACCCGTGGACTACATGTTGAGCGAAGGCGCCGCGGGAATCATCGCGGTGGCCGTCATGAAAAATGCCCCCAATCCGAATACTGCCTGGCTCTTTAACCGCTGGGCGGCTTCGGAGGAAGGGCAGGCGGTCTATTCCAAAGGCGGCAGAACACCGGCCCATCCAAAGGTGGAGCTGACCGAGAAGATTCGGCCTGCGGTCATTTATCCCGTCGGTGTGGAAGACCTGAAGCAGTACACCAAATACGAAAAAGCCTGGAAAGAAGTATTCAAGCTCAGATAGACGGAGTAACCCGACAACATCAAAGAAAGTTATATTGGGAGGCCTTATGTTTGGCATATCCTCATTTACGATCGGAAGTTTCGTGTCGGGCGTCTTGCTTCTTGCGGCGGTTTCGACGGCAGGCGCTCAGAGCTTGGAGGAACTGCACAAAGCGGCGATCAAAGAAGGCGGGACAGTCAATTTCTACGGCACTCTGGCGCAAATCAACGCGGAAAGAATTCTTCCCGTATTTGAGAAACGCTTTCCCGGCATGAAAGTCAATCACGTCGATGCCACCGCCGACAAGCTCGCCGCCAGAGCGATCACCGAAGCGCGCGGTGGCCGAGTGTTGGCCGACGTTTTTCAGATGGCGCTTGAAAACGTCTTGCAGGTGATCGATCAGAAGCTGACTGTCGACTGGCTTCCGTCTGAGGCGGCTGCCTATCCAGCGAATTTTAAAGGGCCAAATTGGCTGGCTGCTGACATGGTGATCATCACCGCGGCGTGGAATACCAGCCAAGTGAAGAAGGAAGATGAGCCTAAGCAGTTCGATGACTTCGCCGATCCCAAGTGGAAAGGGAAAATGATCGCGGAGGGCAGGGACGTTGAATTGTTGATCGGCCTGGCTCGCCACAAATACAAGAACGACGAAAAGGCATTTGACTTTATACGCAAGCTCGCGGCGAATAACGTCGAATTCCATAAGGGCCATTCCGAGCTCGCGGAATTTCTGGTCGCGGGCCAGGCGGCCGCATGCATAACCTGTTATGCGCATCACTATCCGCCGCGGATCAAAAAGGGTGCTCCGCTTGGATACATGCTCAGCGAAGGTATTGCGACGATCACGGCGAACGCTCTGGCCAAAGACGCTCCGCATCCCAACGCGGCGCGGCTGTTTTATCGCTGGTCCGCCAGTGAGGAAGGCCAAAAAGCTTATGCAGAGGGAGGCCGCTTGCCGCCGCATCCAAAGGTCGAGCCCAGGGAGAAAATCCGCCCGGCGGTGCTCTATCCAATCGGTACGGAAGAGATTAAGGAATGGAAAAAGTACGAAAAGATCTGGAAGGAGATTTTTAAACTGCGTTAGCGGATATTCGGTTTAAGTACGGAGTTCCTATGCGACGAACTTTGCTATGCTTTGGTTGCGTCTTGCTCATTCTGTTTTCGAGCACCGGGAGTCCATGGACAAACGCTGGAGGAGCTTCACAAGCTCGCGTTGAAGGAAGGCGGCACGCTCAATTTCTACGGCGTGCTGGCGCAGATCAACGCGGAGAGAATCCTGCCGGTATTCGAGAAGCGTTTTCCGGGGATCAAGGTCAATCACGTCGATGCCACAGCCGATAAGCTCGCCGCCAGAGCGATCACCGAGGCGCGCGGCGGCCGGGTCTTGGCCGATATCTTCCAGATGGGTCTTGAAAATGTCCTTCAGGTGGCCGAGCAGAAGCTGACGATCGATTGGCTGCCACCCGAAGCCGCGGCATACCCGGCCAATCTCAAGGGAAGCTATTGGTTGGCCACGGATATGCTCTTTATCATCCCCGCCTGGAACACCAATGCGGTCAAGAAAGAGGATGAGCCGAGGCAGATTCGAAGACTTCGCCGACGCCAAATGGAAGGGCAAGCTGATCGCCGAGCCGCGCGATGTCGAATTGCTCATCGGACTGGCGAGACATAAATACAAAAACGACGAGAAAGCGATTGAGTTCATCCGTAAGCTCGCGGCCAACAATGTCGAATTTCACAAGGGCCACTCGGAGCTCGCCGAGTTTCTCGTAGCCGGGCAGGCGGCTGCCTGTGTCACTTGCTATGCCCATCATTTTCCGCCGCGAATCAGGAAAGGCGCGCCGCTGGGCTATATGCTGACCGAAGGCCCGGCGACGCTCTCCGGAACTGCGCTCTCGAAGGACGCGCCCCACCCGAATACCGCGCGATTATTCTTCCGTTGGACGGCGAGCGAAGAAGGCCAGAAGGTCTATGGCGCCGGCGGGCGTACGCCGTCGCACCCCAATGTCGAACCCAGGGAGAAGATTCGCCCGGCGACGATCTATCCCATCGGTACGGAAGAGATCAAGGAGTGGCGCCGCTATGAAAAATCTTGGAAAGAGATTTTCAAGCTGCGTTAACTGCTGAAACGTGAGTTGCTGATCTGCTGTGCCTAAAACAGAGCCTTGTCGCTTCTTACGCATGGCACCCATGCCCGACGGTGCAGCATGCATGGTCCCGTGCCATTGATATTGACTCGCAACGATTAATGGTATTAGTTAACGCGCGACTCGCTAGGGCCGCAACATTCCTGTCAGTCGGAGGTTGTTTAAATGGTGTGCTGTAAGAACCTGAGACGTGTAACCGGCCTGCTTTGCCTCGTCTTGGCAGTTACGTGGCCTGCGGTTGGTCTCGGCCAAAGCCTCGATGAGCTGCACAAGCTCGCGGTCAAAGAAGGTGGAACGCTGAACTTCTATGCCACCTTGGCGCAGGTGAACGCGGAAAAGATCTTGCCGGTGTTCGAAAAACGATTTCCTGGGATCAAGATCAATCATGTCGATGCCACTTCGGACAAATTGGTGGCCCGCGCGGTGACCGAAGCGCGAGGAGGCAAAACTTTAGCGGATGTCCTGCAAGTTCCGCTTGAAAACGTCACCCAGGCCCACGATCAGGGCTTGCTGCTCGATACCAACTTGCCGGAAGCGGCCGAATATCCCGCGGGGTTGAAGGGGCCTTTTTGGACCTCCTCGGACCTGCAATATTTCATTGCCGCCTGGAACACCAGTCTGGTTAAGAAGGAAGAAGAACCGAAGAGCTACGACGATTTTCTCCATCCGCGCTGGAAGGGCCGTTTGATCGCCGAGCCGCGTGATCTAGAGATGCTGCTCGCGTTCGCCAAGTACCGCTTCAAGAGCGATGAAAAGGCGATCGATTATTGGAAAAAGATCGCCGCTCAAAATGTCGAATTCCACAAAGGTCATTCGCAGTTGGCGGAGCTGCTGGTCGCCGGGCAGGCGGCGGCATGCTTGACCTGCTACTCGCACCATTATCCGAGCCGAATCAAGAAAGGCGCGCCGGTCAACTACATGCTGAGCGAGGGTGTGGCGTCGATCAACGCCACGGCCATCTTCAAAGGCGCGCCGCATCCGAACACCGCGACCTTGTTCGCACGCTGGGTAGCGAGCCAGGAGGGCCAGAAGGTCATGTCTCAAGGCGGGCGCAATCCGGCGCATCCGAAGGTCGATCCAGTCGAGAAAACCAAGACCGATAAGACATACTTCATCACGGTAGCCGATCTGAAAGAGTTTCCGAAGTACGACAAGATTTGGAAAGAAATTTTCAAATTGAGATAGCGCGCCGGCTGGCTGCGCCTATCGATCGAGGGTAACTTTATGGCGACTGCGGCACTCCCGCGCACTGGCAGAGCGAGCCTGTCTTTGGATCCGGCGCTGCTGATCCCCGTGGTCGGCGCCGGCATCCTGGTCTATCTGGCGGTTCTGCCGCTGTTCATGCTTTTTCTCGGCAGCTTTCAGGCGGAAGTCGCGCCACGGGAGTTCGTCTACACGCTTAAGAACTACCATGCCGCCTACGCCAGCGAATACACCTACTCGACTTTTCTCAACTCATTGATCTTTGCCTCGGGCTCCGCGGGGCTCAGTTTCATTCTTGGCACCATGCTCGCCTGGTTCACCGAGCGGACCAATACGCCGTTGCGCGGGATATTCGTGCCTGTTGCGGTGGTGCCTTTGATTCTTCCCGGTGTCCTGGAGTCGATCGCGTGGATTTTTCTCTTGAGTCCGAAGTTTGGTTACCTCAACGTTTGGTTGATGAATTTGTTCGGCCTCCAGTCGCCGCCCTTCAACGTTTTTTCCTTGCCGGGCATGATCTGGGTCCATTCAGTGGGCCAGGTGCCTTTGGCGTTTCTGCTGATGGTGGCGGCGTTCAAATCCATGGACCCTTCGCTCGAAGAATCGGCGATGATGTCCGGTGCTAATACTTGGCAGACCTTTCGCCGCGTAACTCTGCGCCTACTGATGCCGACAGCGGGCTCGGTGCTGTTGATTTTGTTCGTACGTACCTTGGAATCCTTCGAAACCCCGGCGCTTATCGGCATCCCCGCCCGCATCTATGTTTATACCAGCGAGATTTATCTGGCGTTCAATGAATATCCGCCGGATTATGGGCGCGGCGGCGCGCTGGCGGTGGGCTTGCTGCTGTTGAGCGCTGTCGGTGTGTGGTTGTACACGCGCGCGACCAAGGAAGGAAAGAAGTTTCAAACCGTGACCGGCAAGGCGTTTCGACCTCGACAGTTCGATCTCGGCGCCTGGCGTTGGGCCGGTTTCGGATTCTTGTCCGGTTATTTCTTATTCGTCGTCCTGCTGCCGTTTTTGGTGTTGTTCTGGGCGTCATTTCTGCCGTTCTTCGCGGCGCCGAGTTGGGATGCCGTGAGCAAGCTCAGTCTCGACAACTATCGCTATCTGTCAGGCTTTCGCCCCTTTTGGGATGCGATGCAGAACAGCATCATCCTCTCTACATTGACGGCGACTGTGGCGATGGTGCTGACCTCACTGGTGGCGTGGATCGTTTACAAAAGCCGGTTGCCGGGTTCGTGGGTTCTCGATTTTCTCGCCTTCGTGCCGATTACGATCCCCGGGATCGTTATGGGCATGGCATTGATTCTGCTCTATGTCGCCTTTCCGATTCCGATTTACGGCACGATCTGGGTTTTGCTGATCGCCTATGTTACCCGCTTTATTCCTTACGGCATGCGCGCGGCGTCAGGGTCGATTTTACAAATTCACAGCGAATTGGAGGAGGCCGCGGCGGCCTCCGGCGCTTCCTGGTGGGAGTCGTTCAAACGGGTTACGTTGCCGCTGTTACGGCCCGGCTTGGCGGCGGGCTGGATTTACATCTGCATCGTGTCGTTTCGGGAATTTTCCACGTCCGTCTTGCTGGCGACGGGCGAAAGCCGTGTGCTCTCGATTCTTCTGTTCACCATGTTCGAGCAGGGGCAAGTGACCGTGGTCGCGGCCATCGGCGTGTTGATGATTGCGGTCTTGCTTTCGATCGTGGCGGTATTCTATAAGCTTACCGGCAAGGTCGGGCTACAGACTTGATAGATCGGTAAAGGCACCCTGTGATTGAAATTAAGTCGCTAGTAAAAATTTTCGCGGATGGCGATAACGCCGGCGTCAAAGCCGTCAACGATATTTCTTTTAACGTTGAAGAAGGTCGCTTTTATACTCTTCTCGGCCCGTCCGGGTGCGGCAAAACAACAACGTTACGGTGCATCGCCGGATTGGAAAAAGCCAACGAAGGCGAAATTCTTGTCGCCGGCAAGAAAGTCTTTTCCGCCCGCGATGGAACGTTTGTCCCCGCATATCGCCGGCCTATAGGAATGGTTTTTCAAAGTTATGCGATCTGGCCGCACATGACGGTGTTCGAAAACGTCGCGTTTCCTTTGCGCGTCGGCAAGGAGCGCGTGAGCAGCGCGGAGGTGCAGAAAAAGGTAAGGGCGGCGCTCTCCCAGGTCGAGTTGGGCGGCTACGAAGACCGCATGGCCACCCAGCTTTCCGGCGGTCAGCAACAGCGCCTTGCTCTGGCGCGAGCGCTGGTGCGCGAGCCCCAGGTGCTGCTCCTGGACGAGCCGCTGAGCAATCTGGACGCCAAGCTACGCGAAAGAATGCGCTTTGAGCTGCGCGAATTGCAGCGCCGTCTGCGCATTACGACTCTCTATGTCACCCACGACCAAATCGAAGCGCTGTCCATGTCCAACGTCATCGCCGTGATGAATTCCGGCGTGATCGTTCAGGAAGGGCGCGCCGCGGGATATCTATCTCCAGCCGAAGAGCCAATTCGTCGCCAACTTTATCGGTTCGACCAACCAATTGACCGGCGAGATCGCGCGCATGGACGGCGGCACCAGCGCACTGGTGAAGACCGGCGATGGGGACATTACCTGCAGCCTGCTCGAAGGCTTGAAGGTCGGCAGTAAAGTGGTCGTGGTGGTGCGGCCGGAAAGCATCAACCTGCACCAGCAAAAGCCCGCCCATTGCACCAACATGCTCGAAGGCAAGATCGGCGCGGCAATGTTTCTCGGCGAGTATGTGGACTGCACCGTCGAGCTCGGCAAGAACGTCTTGCAAACCCACCAGCGCTACACCCTGCAAGTGCGCCGCGGCGACCCGGTTTGGGTCGAGTTGCCGGCCGGCGAATGCATGGCGCTGCCAGCCGAGCAGCCGACCAGTGCACCGCTGCCGTAGACGTTTACCTTTTTTTCGTTCGGTTGATTCCCACAAGACGACCGAGTTTAATCAGCATCACGCCGCCACGGCGTTTGTGTCGGAGACGATTCCAAGGGAGGGTTGATCTCATGAACCATCGAGTCGGCATACGGCTGTGGCTTGGTCTTCTCGCGGTACTCGGCGGCTCGGTTGTCGCTACCGCCCAGGAGCGCGTCAAGATCGCCTATAGCTCGGCGGACGCATCCAACGTCGTATGGTTTACCGCCTTGGATGCCGGTATTTATCGCAAGCACGGTTTGGACGTCGAGTTGATCTTTATTCAAAGCTCGACCATGAGCGTGTCAACTTTAGTCTCGGGCGATATTCAGATTGCGAACAGCTCCGGAGGCGCAGTGGCGAGTGCTGTCGTGGCTGGGGCCAATCTGGTGATGACTGCGTGCTACATCAATACGTTGCCGTACGAGTTGGTGGTTCAGGAGTCGGTCAAGTCGATTGAAGACTTGAGAGGAAAGCACGTTGGCATCAGCCGCGTGGGAAGTGCTTCGGATGTCGCGGCAAGGGTGCTGATAAAAGGGCTGGGTTTGGAGCCGGTAAAGGACGTGCCGATCATGCAGGTGGGTGGCCCGTCAGAGCGAGCGGCGGCTTTTCGCACAGGCAAGATCGTCGGCTTTCCATCACCGCCCGGAACGATTCACCTCGCCAAAGGCATGCCCCATCGGATCATGATCAGCACGGCGGATTTTAAAAAGCGTTTCGATTTTCCGTACATTTGCTCGACTACCGCAAAAAATTATCTGGCCGGTAACAGGGAAACCATGAGAAAGCTCACGATGGCGCTCATCGAAGCGACCCATTTTCTCAAGAGCCGCAAGCAAGACACTATGAAATTCATCGCCAAGTACACGCGTCAGAATAACCCGCAGTTTTTAGAGTCATCCTGGGCCGCCAACGTAAAGTTGCACGATCGCGTTCCGCTGGTAACCCGGGAAGGTACCGAGGTCCAGATCAAAGAGGCGCTGGCGCGAAAACCCGGCGCTACCTTGCGTGTCGAGGATATCGTCGACGACAGCATCGTGAGAGAACTAGAGAAGAGCGGGTTCATCGACAAAGTGTACAAGTGACGGAGCCCATCGCGTGAAATGTTTGAGCATCCAATGTTCGAAAGCTTCTATCGCTCCAAAAAAATCCCCCTCTCTCCCCCTTTGACAAAGGGGGATGATCGACGTAGCCCGACTTTTACCCCTCTTTGAAAAAGAGGGGACAGGGGAGATTTTTGACTGCGAGAATCGCGAGCACGAATAACCCATGATCGTCGCCGTCGTTCTCTCCGCCGGTGAATCGAGCCGCATGGGACGGCCCAAGGCGCTTGTTGCCCAATCGACGGCGAGACTTTCATCGAAAGAATCGTCGCCGCGCTCAAGAAGACCTCGCGTCGGCCAAATCATCGTCATCTCGGGCCACAACGCCGATGAGATTGAGCGGCGAATCGAGCATCTGCCGGTCGAGATTCTGATCAACCCGGATTACAAGCTGGGTCAGTTGTCCTCGCTGCAAGTCGCCGTGCGGCGCTTGGAAAAGGATCGCCGACTGCGACGGCATGCTCGTCCACCTCGTCGATCATCCCTACATCGATCGCCGAACTGGTGGACGACCATGATCGAGCGCTTCTACGAAAGCGGCAAGCTCATCGTCGTGCCGCGTCATGGCGGCAAGCGCGGTCATCCGGTGATTTTTTCGCGCAAGCTGTTCGGCGAACTGCTCGCGGCGCCCATGGATCAGGGCGCCAAGGCCGTGGTCAACGCGCACCGCGACGAGACGCTGGAGATCGAGACTGAAGGATGAGGGCATCACCGTCGACATCGATACGCCGGAGCTGTACCGGCAACATGTTAAAGGAGAGTAGATGGCGAAGCTGAACCTGACTCTGGCGTGCGGCGACTATGATTTTTTACGCCCGTTGATCAACGGCGAGATTCAACCCCAGGGCATCGAGTTGAATGTTTTAACCATGGCTTCGCCCGAGCGCCACGGGCGCATGCTGCGCCACGAAGAATTCGACATCTGCGAGCTCTCGCTGATCGGCTATTTGGTATCGCGCGACAAAGGCTGCAACTACAACGCCATCCCGGTTTTCCCGCACCGGCGTTTTCGCCACCAGTACATGGTCAAGCGAACGGGTTGCGGCATCGAAAAGCCGTCCGATCTCAACGGCAAGCGGGTCGCTCTGGATACTTTGCAGAACTCCGCGGGTTTGTGGATGCGCGGCATTCTGCAGGACCACTACGGCGTGGATCTGAAGACCATCGAATGGTGGTGCCAGGAAGAAGAGGACATTCGCGTTCGAGCCCGCCGCGTGGATGAACGTCAAGCGCGTGCCGCATGGCAAGAATGTCGACCAGATGCTGCTCGACGGCGAGCTTGAGGCCGCACTCTATCCGGAGACATTGCCGTCGATCCGCAGCGGCAACCCGAAAGTCGCTCTGCTTTTCCCCGACCCGAAGAAGGCCGAGATCGAGTACTACAAAAACGGCGGCTTTTTTCCGATCATGCACACCGTGGTAGTGAAGAATCCGATCTTGGCGGAGCATCCCTGGGTCGGGAATCAGCTTGGTGCGAGCATTTCAGCAAGCGAAAGAGATCTGCTACGCGCGCAACAGCGACCCGCGCAGCTTCGCCTTGGTCTGGGTTCAGGATCTCATGCGCGAGCAGAAGGAAATCTTCGGCCCGGATCCATGGCCCTACAATTTGGAAGACAATCGCAAGGCTTTGGAAGCGGTTATCCGGTACGAGTTCGAGCAAGGGATGATCAAGAAAAAGCCGGCTGGTGGAGGAGTTATTTTTCCCGCCGAGCTTGCAGCGGATCCAGCATTACGTCTGATCTTTCATTTCTATGCCATTCCGGCGAAGGCCGGAATCCGGTGTTTTCTTAGGTGCTCTGAAGAGAAGAACCTGGATGGCGGCCTACGCCGGCATGACGAACATGCTTACTGCGATGTCCTCGATGATGGGGCAGCCACGACAGGAGGCGGGAAACTGAACTCTTCCTCGATCGAGTTGTCGATCCCATAGCGCAGCAGTTCTTTCACGTCGAATTTCGTTTCATCTTCCTCGACCTCATCGAAGCGCGCCTTGGTAGCCGGGTGTTTCGGCACGAAGAGCTGGCAGCAGTCCTGATCGGGAATCGACGATATCTCGAACGTGCCGATGCGGCGGGCTTGATCGATGATTTCCTGCTTGTCCATGCCGACCAGCGGACGCAGAATCGGCAGGCGCGCCGCCTGTTGGATCACCGCCATGTTGTCGAGCGTCTGTGATGCTACTTGACCCAGGCTTTCGCCGGTGACGAGAGCTTTGGCTTTCTCTTTGCGCGCGATCGCTTCGGCGATGCGCAGCATCATTCTGCGATAGAGCACGACGCGCAGCGGCCGGGCGACGGCGGCGACGATCTGGCGCTGGATCTCGCCGAAAGGCACGAGATAGAGCCGCGAGGCGAATTGATGCCGGGTCAGCACGCTCAGCAATTGGCGGACTTTTTCCTGGGAAGTCTTGTCTTGAAACGGCGCGCTGTGAAAATGGACAAAGATCAGCCGGCAGCCGCGCTGCATCATGCGGTACGCCGCAACGGGTGAATCGATCCCTCCTGAGATAAGGGCCACGAGCCGTCCGCTGGCGCCGACCGGCAATCCGCCGGCGCCGGGAATTTTGTTGAAGCCGAAAAATGCGTCGCGCGGCAGGATTTCCACAGTTACTGTGAATGCGGCGTTTTCCAGATCGACTCGAGCCCCGGATTTCGCCTTGACCGCGGCGCCGAGCTGCCGATTGATTTCCGGTGAAGTCATGGGAAAGGTTTTGTCGCCGCTTTGAGTTTCGATGCGAAAGGATTCGAAACGCGCGCCGTTCAATGAATCCAAGATCCGGCTCTGCAGCGCGTCGATGTCGCGCTCGGTGCGCTCGACGATGGAGAAGTTCGCGACGCCGAATACCGTGCCCATGCGCTCGATGAGGGTCGCAAGCGGAACGTCATTTTTGAAAGTGAGCAGCAGGCGCGCCGGCAGGCTGCGAATGTCTTTCGCTCCGAGATCTTTGACCGCGGCGAGCAAATTTCGCTTGAGCAGCTCGGTGAAATAGGCGCGGTTGCCTTTCTTGAGGGCGATCTCATGATAGCGAATGAGCACCGAATCCATGCGTCACTGATAACAGATCCACTGTGCTTTTGCATGTAACTACCCCTATGGTACTATCCCCTCAAGACTGCCCGCGGGGAGCTATCCATGAGCAACTTCAAAAAGATTTCGGACGCCATGCAATTTTCCTCTGAAAAGATGAAAAAAAATGGCGTCTTCGAAACCGACAGATTCTTCTGCGACACCTATTGTTTCGAGCCGGGACAGGAGCAAAGCCCGCACACCCACGGCGGGGAGGACAAGGTCTATTACGTTCTCGAAGGCAAAGGGCTGTTCACGGTCGGAGACGAGCAGCGCGAGCTTGGACCGGGAGAGATCGTGCTCGCGCCCGCCGGCCAAAACCACGGCGTCGCCAACCGCAGCCAGCAAAAGCTCGTGACTCTGGTATTTGTCACGCCCAAGCCGCACCATTAGCGCCATGACTTCGGAAGAAAAAGACGTCGCGCAAGCCAACGAAAGCTTCTATCGCGCTTTCGAAAGTCTCGACATCAAGCGCATGGAGTCGGTATGGGCCAACGACCGCGAGATCCAGTGCGGTCATCCGGGTTGGAGCATTCTGCGCGGGTGGCAGCCGGTGATGGAGAGCTGGCGGCAGATTTTTGACAACACGCCGAAAATTCATTTCATGCTGACCGACTTGACCATCGAAGTGCGCGGCGACCATCGCCTGGGTGACGCTTTACGAAAATCTCAACAGCTCACTGGAAGGACAAAATCTCGCCGCGACCATTCTTACGACGAACATTTTCCGCAGAGGCGCCGACGGCTGGCGCATGATTCATCACCACGGCTCATCCGTCGCCCAAGCCGCGCCGCCGCAAGACGAGACGCCGACCGTACATTGATCTCGCGTTTTTCTTGGTCTCACCCATGAAAAGCCTGGAAGGCAAGGTTGCGCTGGTCACCGGCGCTGGGCGAGGCATCGGAAAAGCCATCGCGCTGTTGCTTGCTAAAAGCGGCTGCCGCGTGATCCTGGCTGCCCGCACCACGGCTCAACTCGAAGAAGTAAGAAAAGAAATCGAGCACGGCGGAGGCGCTGCGCAAGTAGTCGAAGCAGACCTCGCGCGCGATGAAGATATCGAGAGTCTTACCGCGGAAGGCCGGCGCGCCTACGGTAGCGTCGATATTCTGATCAATAACGCAGGCTGGGGCCGGCGCGCGCCGGTTGAACGATTGAAGGTGGAGGATTTGGATCAGACACTGCGGGTGAATTTGCGCGCGCCCATGCTGCTGGCGAAGTATCTCGTGCCCGGCATGATCGAAAAAGGCGAGGGGGCGGTCATCAATATCGGTTCCGTATCCGGCAAGAGCGGCGAAGCCAACGGGGCAGCTTACTCAGCGTCGAAGTTCGGTTTGATCGGATTCACACAGTCGCTCTACGAAGAGGTGCGCGAGCACGACATCAAAGTCGCCGTGATCTTGCCGGGCTTCGTCGACACACCGATGATTCCGCCGGTCAAGCACTTGGATCGCAGCAAGATGATTCAAGCCGACGATGTTGCTCAAGCGGTTCTACTACGTCCTGACTTCGCCGGCCACGTGCTTGTCCGGTGGAAATCACGATCCGACCGCAGAGAACGCCGTATCGGTAGACATGAGGACTCACCGCAGAGGCGCAGAGGTCGCGGAGTCGGAGTATTCTTTCCAAAAAAATCTTTATCTCGGCGTGCTTGGCGGCTCTGCGGTGAGAGTATCCTGTTCGGCTGTCGGTTGGGCTCTACTGCGCTGGTTGTGGAGATAGCGTGATTCGTCAGGTGCACATCTTCTGCAGCAGCGGGAGCGTGACTTCCTCCAGACTTTCGACGACGACGTCGGCTTCGCCAAGCAGGTCCGCCGGATGAGAATTCGTCACGGCCAAGCACTTCATGCCGGCGCGGCGCGCGCCGCGGACGCCTTCCTTCGAATCTTCGATCACGACGCAGTCGGCAGACTCGATGGGTGAGTTCTTTTGCGGAGCATTGAGCGCGGCGAGAGCCTTCAAGAAAATCTCCGGCTCGGGCTTACCGCGCGTTACGTCTTCGGCACTCACGATGGCGTCGAAATGATCGAGCAATCCGGCTGTCTGTAGAATCGTCTCGATTTCCTGTCGCAATGCGCCGGAAGCGACAGCCAGCGGTAGGATTCCATCAAGCGAAGCGACCAGGTTTTTCACGCCGGGAAAAATCGCCACCTGCTCGCGGATTGCGTCCTGGTAGTAGGCCGCCTTGCGCTCGATCAGTCGATGAAGCTTGGTATCATCCAACGGCCGTCCGTTCTCGCGAAAGCCGGCTGTGAAGGCGCCGCGATCGTCGAATCCCAGGTAGCGGGCGTAGTAAGCTTCTTCGGTAAGAACGATTCCTTCTTCGCCGAGAACTTTTTGAAAAAGTCGAAAGTGGATCGGCTCGTCGTCGACGATGATGCCGTTGAAGTCAAAAATGACCGCTCTTAGCATGATTGACGATCGCAGAATTCCTCTTTTGTTTCAACTGAATATCGGCTAGAAGGGAAAGTATGGCATCAGACCACGATCAACATCATGCCGCGCATCATCACGGCCATATCGAGTACCGCTTCTGTCCGCGGTGCGGCGGCAACTTGGATCGCCGCATCGTCAAGGCGAACGAGCCCAAGCGGCTGGTTTGCCAGGCCTGCTCCTTCATCTTCTATCAAGATCCAAAGGTCGTTGCCGGAACCGTTTTTACGCTCGACGGCGGCATTCCGCTCTTGAAGCGTGGCGTCGAGCCCGCCCTTGGCAAATGGGTATTTCCGGGCGGCTATGTCGATCGAGGAGAGAGCGTGCGCGATGCCGCTGTTCGTGAGACGAAGGAAGAATGTCAACTGGACGTTAAATTGTGTTCTCTGCTGAACGTCTACTCTTATCCGCGTTCACCCAACGTCATCGTCGTCTATGCCGCGGAAGTAATCGGCGGCGAGCTTGCAGCCGCGGATGAATGCGCGGAAGCGCGCATCTTCCTGCCGGGGGAAATACCCTGGGATGATCTTGCCTTCGACAGCACCCGGGATGCGCTCAAGGACTACATCGGCTCTTATCTAAAATCCTAGTGGACTCCGGAGTGATGGAGTAACGGAGTATTGGAGTGATGGGCTTAAATAAAAAACGCCCATCGCCTCGGCGAAGACGATGGGCAAGGTCGTATCAACTGTAGGTGCTAGGAGAGATCTACTAGCACGTCATCTTCTTCGATTTTCACGTCGTACTTCTGAGTCGGCAGGCTGGGCAACAATTCGTTCTCGCCAGTGGTTACATTGTAGCGCCACCCATGCCACGGGCAGATCACGGTCGTGCCGTCCAGCTCGCCTTCACCCAGAGGGCCGCCACGATGGCCGCAGACATCGTTGATTGCGTAGAATTTGCCGTCGACGTTGAAGACGCCGACGGCTTTGCCGTCGATTTCGATGCTCTTGCCGCAGCCGGTCTTTGACTTCTCCCGTTTTGCAGACTTTGACGAAATTCGCCATTCTAATTTCCTTTCATAATCGCGGTGTAAAGTTCCGGGTAATATACGAATTGAAGTCGGGATTCAAGAGGAACGCACAAACGGCAACGCGGCCACCGTCGCGCGCAATTTCGACGGCTCGCTGCGAATCGCGACTTCGGTTCCCGGCATCCAAAAGTCCTTGTGCAGATATCCGAGCGCGATGGGGCAGTCAAGTCGCGGCGAAAATACTGAACTGGTGACGCTGCCGACGGATTTTCCCTCGGCCTCGATGACGCTGCCGGCGCGGACAGCCGCGTCGCCGGCGATCAACAGACCGAAGAGTTTCTTGTTTACGTGGCCGCGCGAACGGATGCGCTCGACCACTTCCTGGCCGAGATAGCATCCTTTGGTGAAGCTTACGGCTTGTTCGAGGCCGACTTCGAGAAGCAGGTGGTCTTCGGTAAAATCGACGCCGTAACGCGGAATGCCGGCTTCGACGCGCAGAATATCTTGGGCGTCTGCACCGACCCAGCGCGCCGAAAATGGTTTTGCAGCATCGGCCAAACTCTGTGCGATCTTTTTCACGTCGGCTTTCGGAATGATCAGATCAAATCCCGGCTCGCCGGTATGGCTGGAAGCGACCACGCAGATCGCGGCGCCGTCGAGGGAGGCCATGACATGGCCCAGGGCATGCTGCGGTAACGCCGTTTCGCCGAAGGCGGCGCGGAGCACCGCGCCGGACTGCGGGCCTTGAAGCGAGACGGTCGAATATTCATCGGAACGGTCAGCGATCTCGACTTCGTCGGCGATCAGGTAGCGATTAAGGTGAGCGAGAATCTTCTCTTTCAAGCTCTCCCAGAAATCCAGATAAAATGAATTCATCGCGCACAGCACGCGCACGTCGGCGATCAACTTTGCCTTGCTGCGTGAGCAGAGTCGCCTCCTGGCCATCGAAGGGCTTTAGGGTCCGGAGATCGTTGGACAGCATGCCTTGAAGAAACGACAAGCGATCGGGGCCGGTAAACTGCAGCAAGCCACGGTGCGAAAAATCGATCAAACCCACAGCCGCGCGCACCGCCTCGTATTCGCGCGCCGGGTCGCCGAAGTGCTTTGGCAAGCGCCAGCCATCCTGTTCGACGAAGACGGCGCCGTTGGCGCGATGCGATTCAGACAATAAAGATTGTTTCGCCACTTTCGAGAAATATAGCCGCTCAACGCCACGATGACAACGCGGGGGAGAGGAAGCGGACATGGGCGATCTGTTTGATCGTTCGCTCGCCGCTGTGATAGAGAAATAACCGTACAAAATTTATGGAGGTGGCCATGGCAAATTTGGAAGGGCAGAGGGCTCCAAACTTTACACTGGAAGGGAGCGACGGCAAAAAACACTCGCTCAGCGACTATGCCGGCAAGAACGTTATACTTTGGTTCTATCCGAAGGATGACACTCCCGGCTGAACCAAGGAAGCGTGCGGGTTCCGCGACGCTATCGACTCGGTTACCAAAGCAAATACTATCGTCGTCGGCGTGAGCCGAGACAGCATCGATTCCCACAATCAGTTTGTCGCCAAATTCAATCTGCCTTTCGTGCTTCTCTCCGATCCGCAAGTCGGCACGATGAAGGCTTATGGCGCTTGGGGCCCGCGCCAAAACGCTCAAGGCGAGACGGTCGAAGGGCCGATTCGCTCGACCGCTTTGATCGGACCCGATGGAACCGTCAAGAAACACTGGATTCCGGTGGCGCAACGCGGAAGCCCATCCGGCCGAAGTCTTGGAGTATTTGCAGAAGTAGATTTTCCGCCGCGCGGGAGCGGCCGACGGTCTTTTAGGCCGCCGCTCTCCCGCGCGATCGCTCTGTCCTTCCTGCCCGCGCCGGGACACCGGCAGCGATTTGTGCCATGAGCAAAGTCAAAGCCGATCTCGATCTTCGCAAGCTCGAAATTTTTTACTGGGTTGCCGAGCTCAAAAGCTTTTCTCAAGCTGCCGAGCTTCTCTCGCTGCGCCAGCCGACCGTGAGCGCGCACGTGCAGGAATTGGAAGATGCGTCGGGCGGCAAGCTGTTCTATCGCATGCACGGCCGGGTGAGTTTGACGCCACTGGGCGAATTACTCGCGGAGCACGCTAAAATCCTGCTGGCTTTCAAGCGGAAAACGCGCGCCGCAGTCGAGCAGTTCCACGGCACCTTGAGCGGCGAGCTATGGGTCGGCGGCAGCAGCATTCCCGGAGAGTATTTGCTTCCCGCCAAAGCTCGGCGCGTTCACAAAAAAATATCCCGCGCGTCAAGCCGATTCTGCGCATTCGCGATTCCGCCGGGATCATCGAAGACGTGCTCGACGGCAAAGTCGAGCTGGGTTTTGTCGGGTCCAAGATCGCCGACGCGCGGCTCGCGTTCAAAAAACTATGGAACGATGAGATGGTGCTCGCCGTGCCGAAGGCGCATCCTTGGAGCCGCCGCAAGTTCGTTCAAATCGCGGAGCTGCGCTCGCAAAAGTTTATTTCGCGAGAACCCGGCTCGGGCACCCTCGAATCCTTCAGCCACCTCCTGTCCAAAGGCCGGCGCTCGGTAGACAAGCTGTTGGACGTGTCGATGGAGTTGGGCAGCACGCAGGCGGTCATAGAAGCGCTGCGGGGCGGATTCGGAATATCGATCTTGTCGCGGATTTCGATCCAGCATGAGCTTGCGGAAGGAAGTCTAGTCGAAGTGCGCGTTCGAGGTTTGACGATGCGGCGCGATTTTTACGAAGTTTCGCATCGCCGCCGGCCGCTGCACCCGATCGCGCAAGCCTTTCGCGAATTCCTGAAACCTTCCTGATCGTCGCACCCTCCACAAGCGTTCCAAACTTTTCGGGGAAACCCTCTTACATAGGCATTGTCTATGTTGTATATAGATTTCTTCAATCAAGCGTGGGGAGTTTTTTATGGCGCTTCCATTACGACGCAAAATTCCCAGCAAGAGCGAAGACCACAGGGAAAAGCTCACGGCTGCGTGGGCGCGCACCGATGAGATTTTCGCAACTGTCCCAAATGCGGAATCGAATACCAGCCCGATTGTTTGGCGGCATCCATTCATATTCTATATTGGACACTTGCCGGCATTTTCCTGGAATCAGATCGGTGCGGCGATTCTCAACTGGAAGTCATTCAATCCTTATTTCGACGATTTGTTTTGCCGCGGCATCGATCCCGACGTCGATACCGGTGAATGTCATTGGCATCCGGAGGTTCCGGAAGAATGGCCAACTTTGGCCGATACGCTGGAGTACAGAGATCAGGTACGTGCCGCGTTGCTGGAATCTTTCGAGGCGGTGGCCCGTTCAAGCTCATCGGATGTCATGGCGCAGCAGGGACGGGTTTTTCAGATGGTTTTGGAGCATGAGTTCATGCACCAGGAAACGCTGCTGTACATGCTGCAGCAGTTGCCGCCGGAGAAAAAGCGCCACCCGGACGGCTTTTCCCGCTACTTTTTTCAGCGCGCTGCCGGCGGGGCACGAAGTTTTGATCCCCGCGGGCCGGGCGCGCCTGGGCGCAAAATTCGACGAGACGCTTTTCGGTTGGGACAACGAGTTCGAGGAGATACTCGTCGACGTGCCAGCGTTCACGATCGATTCGCTGCCCGTCACCAACGGTGAATTCTTCGAGTTCGTCGCAAGTGGCGGCTACGAAAACCAAATCTACTGGCAAGCGGAGGATTGGCGCTGGAAGAACCTGGAGATGAAATCTTGTCCGACGCTTTGGCTGAAACGTGATCGGGCTTGGTTTTATCGCGCGATGTTCGATACTCTGCCGCTCGCCGAGGTCGCAAGTTGGCCGGTTTACGTGAGTCTTGCGGAAGCGCGGGCCTATGCGAGCTGGGCCGGCAAGCGGCTGCCGACGGAAGCTGAATTCCATCGCGCGGCCTATTACGGACCGGACGCCCGCGAGACGGACTACCCGTGGGGCAATACACCGCCGACGGCCCAGCACGGCAATTTCGATTTCGTCTCGTGGTCACCGCTGCCGGTGGGGTCGCGACCCGCGGGCTCGAGCCGCTGGGGCGTTATGGAACTGGCCGGCAACGGCTGGGAGCTCACGGATACGCCGTTTGCGCCGTTTCCGCGCTTTACTCCGTATATGGCGAGCTATCCGGACTACTCGCGCGACTTCTTCGACGGCAAACACTTTGTCTTGAAGGGCGCGTCCTGGGGCACCGCTGCGGACCTGCTGCGGCCGAGTTTTCGCAACTGGTATCAGGCCCACTATCCCTACGTGTTCGCGAAGTTTCGCTGCGCCCGCAATTAAGGAGACCGCGCCATGAAAGCGATCTGGGAAAATACCGTCTTGGCCGAATCCGATCACACCGTCGTTGTCGAGGGTAATCAGTACTTTCCGCCGGCGTCCATCAAACGGGAGTATTTCACCGCGAGCGATACCCATTCTACCTGTCATTGGAAAGGCGTCGCGAGCTACTATGACGTCAAGGTGGGCGACAAGACCAACGCCGACGCCGCCTGGTATTATCCGGAGCCGAAGGAAGCCGCCAAATCGATTAAAGATCATATCGCCTTCTGGCGCGGCGTGACCGTGACC
The DNA here is from genome assembly GCA_963745035.1 of uncultured delta proteobacterium. Taxonomy (GTDB): domain Bacteria; phylum Desulfobacterota; class Binatia; order UBA9968; family UBA9968; genus DP-20. Next base: position 241,166 of record CAVUVW010000019.1, read on the forward strand.
GAATAACTCGCAGCGTCGACGTACCCCTTGAAACTTGCATCTTGCATGGCGGAAAACAGCGAAGGCTTCTGCCGCGCGGTCGCTAGTTTTATCGAAAATCGTATTCGGATTCCCACGCAGTATGTCACAGGCATCCCATGGCAGGAGCGCGAAAGCCTTTTTGATGGCGGCGAAATTCACATCTTGTGGCTCTGCGGGCTGCCCTACGTGGAAAAGGCGGACATGGCTCAAAACAAATTGGAATTGCTCGCCGTGCCGACTCCGTGCGGAGAACGCTATCAAGACCGGCCCGTTTATTTTTCCGATGTTGTCGTTAGGCGTGATCGTCCATTTCAAACTTTCTTCGATCTCCGTGGCGCGTCCTGGGCCTACAACGAGCCGCGCTCCCATTCCGGATTCAATGCCGTGCGAGCCTATCTTGCCGGATTCGGTGAGCGCGATAACTTTTTCGGCGCGGTCGTCGAATCGGGCGCGCATCACGCGTCGCTCGAGATGGTCTTGTCCGGCCAAATCGATGGCGCAGCGATCGACAGCACGGTGCTCGAATGGCTCGTGACCGAGCGCGCCGGGCTCGGCGGAGGAAATTCGCGTGATCGACACTATCGGGCCGAGTCCGATGCCGCCCTGGGTGATATCACGCCAGGTTCCGGCAAAGTTGCGCGACGACATCCGCACTTTGCTGTTGGGCATGCACACGGAGCCGTTCGGCAGAGTTATGCTTGCTCGCGCGCGGCTTGACCGCTTTGTTGAGGCGGCGGACCGGGACTACGATCCGATTCGAGTCATGGCGCGGAAGGCTGAACAAGTTTCATTGGCGTAGCCATTCATGTTACAGCACGTATTTTCAGGCGCCGTGACAGCTCCGCAAATATTGACAAGGGGGATCATTGAGAATGGCAAACTTGGAAGGGAAGAAGGCGCCGTCCTTTAGCCTCGATGGTAACGACGGCAAGACGCATGCGCTTGATGACTACAAAGGCAAGACCGTCGTGCTTTATTTTTATCCCAAGGACGACACGCCGGGCTGTACGAAAGAGGCGTGCGGTTTTCGGGAGCAAAGCTCGGCATTGAAAAAGTCCGACGTGGTGGTGCTCGGAGTCAGTAAAGACAGCGTCGAGTCGCATAACCGGTTCGCCGGAAAATATAAGCTGCCGTTTACGCTTCTTTCGGATCCCAAAGCCGACGTGATGAAGAAATACGGCGCGTTCGGCAAAAAAATGATGTATGGCAAGGAAGTGCAAGGAACCATCCGTTCGACCGTCGTGATCGGCCCCAAAGGCGACGTCCTCAAACACTGGTCCACCGTAAAAAAGGCCGAGGCTCATCCGGACGAAGTGCTGGCGTTTTTGAAGGCCCGGTAATCGTTCGAACGCGATTCGTTTTGGCAGTTGGTTTGGTTGACAAAGAGTGACCAAGAGCTATATTTGCCCTCATCGAAAATAGCTATTCGGTCAAGAGGGAGGTTCTATGAACCGGCGGGATTTCATCAAAGGTGGACTGACCGTGTCGGCGGGATTGGCTCTCGGCGGCATTCCGAAGTTCAGAGATCTGGCGTTCGCAAACGAAGCCAAATGGCGCACGTTTGAAGTAACGACCCGGCTCGAGGTGACGGATCCAGTTGGCGCGGTGCGCGCCTGGGTGCCGGTACCGCTCACTTCCAACACCGACTATTTCAAACGTGAACCGGACAGTTGGACGGGCAATTATAAATCGGTGAAGGCGGTGCAGTATGATAAGTACGGCACCGGCATGGTTTTCTCCGAATGGGCGCCGGGCGAGAAGGCGCCCGTTGTTGAAGTCAAGAGCCGCTTCATGACGCGCGATCGCGCAGTGGATTTGAGCCGAAAACCGGCTGCGGCGCCGAGCGAAAATAAGGCGGTGCTCGACTACTTTAAGAAACCATCGAAGCTGATTAAAACCGACGGCATTGTTGCGACGACATCGAAGGGCATCGTGATGGGTTACAAAACCGATGTCGATAAAGCGCAGGCGATCTACGAGTGGATCGTCGATAACACCTTCCGCGATCCGAAGGTGAAGGGATGCGGTATCGGCGATATTTCGACGATGCTCCACACCGGTTATCTCGGCGGCAAGTGCGCCGACCTGAATGCCTTATACGTCGGACTGGCTCGCGCCGCCGGACTGCCGGCGCGGGACGTATACGGCGTGCGAGTGGCGGCCTCCGATGAATTTAAGAGTCTGGGCAAGGCTGACGACATCAGCGGTGCGCAACACTGCCGCGCCGAAGTCTGGCTCAACGGGTTCGGCTGGGTGCCGGTCGATCCCGCGGATGTGAGAAAGGTTGTGCTGGAGGAGAACCTGCCAGGAGCGCCGCTTCCGCTCGACGATCCGAAAGTGAAAAAAGCTCGCGGCAAACTGTTCGGCGCCTGGGAGATGAATTGGCTGCCGTACAATTACGCTCACGACATTAAGCTGCCGAACTCGAACGGGCCGGAGATCGGCTATTTCATGTACCCGCAATCCGAGACCGCTAACGGCCGGAAAGACAGTCTCGATCCGAAAAGCTTTAGTTACACAATCAAGTCAAAAGAAGTTTAGAGCAAGAACTTAACAGCTTGTGTTTACGAGGCCTCCACATTTTGTGGGGGCCTCGCTGTTTGTGGGGCAAGGGAATAGAATCATGAGTGTGCACAAACCCCTTGGGATTCTTGCAGAAGGCGAGTCTTTTCAAGCGTATTTGTTCCACTGTAGATGCCTGACATCGCGGCATCGGTTCAAAGATACTGGCGTACATACCGTCTTCGAACGTTAGCGACGAAGAATGCCGCTTTTGCATTTAACCCCTCTTTGAAAAGGAGGGGTTAGAGGACATTTGCGAAAGGAGCGGCGCGGGAAACTACGCGGCGAATTTCTGCACTGCAAATCACGGCGCTTATCTTGCCAGCGCCTCTTGAATCGCGCGCGCTAGATAAACCTCGGTCAAATGCTTGCGGTACTCCGCGGAGCCATTGATGTCTTCGATGACCTCGATGTTGCGCGTGGACTCCGCGACCGCGTCTTCGATGGTTTTGGCGTCGAGTTTTTTGCCCGTCAGCATCTGTTCGACTCGATCGGCGCGATAGGCTTTGTCGGTGACTCCGGTGATGCCGATGGCGGCGCGGCTGCAGTCGCCGGACGCATCCAAGCCAATTCTCACTGCTGCGCCGACAACAGCAAATCCGGATGAGCGCGGCGCGGCCTTCAAGTAGGCGGTCTTGTCATTTCCGGTCACCGGTACTTTGATCGCAGTGACGAGCTCGTCGGGCTCGAGCACGCTCATCAAAAGCCCGAGAAAAAAATCGTCGCACTTCACCCAGCGCTCGCCGTTGGGCCCGAAGCATTTAATCTCGGCATCCAGCGCCAGGATCGCGGCCGGCCAGTCGCCCGCCGGATCGGCGTGGGCGATGCTGCCGCCGATGGTGCCGCGATTGCGCACCTGCACGTCGGCGATGGTGGTCGCCGTCTGCGGCAGCAGGGGACATTTCTTTTGCAGCAGGTCTGAGGATTCGATTTGCGCGTGGGTGACCAGCGCGCCAATGATTAGATGTTGCCGTTTTCTTCGCTGATCGTGTCCAACCCGGGAACGCGGCCTATATCTACGATAAAGCCGGGCTTCGATAGACGCATCTTCATGAGGGGCAGCAAGCTTTGGCCGCCGGAGAGAACTTTGACGTCATCTCTGTGCGCGGCGAGATATTCGACCGCGTCGTCAAGCGAGCGCGGCGCGTAATACTCGAAAGAACCGGGAATCATTTTTAGTAAGACCTCCGCTCGGTCTCGGGATTATTATTCGCCAAACGCCATACCGCTTCGGGCGTCAGTGGAAGGTCGCAGACTTTGACGCCGAAGGGTTGCAGCGCATCTTCGACCGCGCTGGCGATGGCAGCGGGCGAGGGGATAGCGGCGCCTTCGCCGGCGGCTTTTTGGCCGAGCACCGTATAGGGCGAGGGCGAAGGTTGATGTACCACTTCGACGCGCGGCGTTTCTGCCGTCGAGCATTTGCCGTAATCGAGATACGTGATCGTCAGGGGCTGTCCTTCGGCGCTGTACATGAAGCCCTCGCCTAAGGCGATCGCGATGCCGTGCGCGGCGGAGCCATAGACTTGGCCGTTGACTACATCCGGGTTGATCACGGTGCCGTTATCGCCGACGATGAGATAGCGTAGGACATGGACTATCCCGGTGGCCTTGTCGACTTCGACGACGGCGGCGTGGGCGCCGGCGGAAAAGGTAAACTGCGCCCGCACTAACCGATCGGGGCCTGGAACGATATTCGGTTTGGCGTGGGGAAACATGTAGTAGAACGTCGACTCCAGTCCCGCTTCCATGTCGTCGGGGATGAGATGCTGATTGTTGTAAGCGATGCGGCCCAGTTCGGCGAAGGTGATCTGCTTTGCCGTCGCGCCGGGCACCTTTACGACGCTGTCTTCGATGGTTAACGTCGGACGGCTCAACTTTGAGATTGAAGGCTGCGAGCTTGAGAATTTTTTCGCGCAGCCGGGTGGCGGCGCCGTGGATGGCGCCGATGTCGTAGAGATGAAAATTATTGCCGCTGTTCGCCGCGGCGACGCCCCACGCTGACAAGTCGCTATCGAAAGGAATGCTGGTGCTAATCTTGTCCGGCGTCGAGCCGAGAATCTCCGCCGCCACTTGAGCCGTCGTCGTCTCGTGAGCTTGGCCGCAATTGGGCGATCCGAGATGAAGCGACAGGCTGCCGTTCTTTTCCAGCTTGATCTTTGCGCCGTTGACGCCGCCGGAGCCGGGCGGTTCTTTCATCTCCGGGAAGATCGCCATGTCGCGCGCCGCGTTGCGCCCGCCGGGCTCGACGCCGATGACGATACCGATGCCCATGAGCTTGCCGTTGGCGCGCGCCTGCTTTTGCTCTTCGCGCACTTTGTCGTAGTCGATTTTCTCCAGCAGCGTCGACAGCAACCGAGGATAGTCGCCGCTATCGTAAACGTTGCCGCTGATCGTGCGGTAGGGCATTTCGCTTGGCTGAATCAGATTTTTGCGCCGCACCTCGATAGCGCTCAGCTTCAACTCCTGAGCGACCCGGTCCATCATGCGCTCCCAGATGTAGCACATGCCTGGCTTGCCGATGCCGCGGTTCGGGATGACCGGGCATTTATTCGTCACCACCGCATTGCCGATCATATGGATAGCCGGCGTGCGATAAGTATTCGAAAGATTGTTGAGCTTGTTGGTGAAGTGGATCGTCAAGGTGCTGATCGAGCCGCCGACGTCGTCGTATTCATTGAAGCGCAGGCCGAGGACAGTGCCGTCGTTTTTGACCGCCGCCTCGCATTCGAACTCCTGGGCGCAGGCGTGTCCGCCGGCCATCATGTGTTCGCTCCGGTCCTCGATCCATTTGACCGGCCGCCCGCTCTTCATCGCCAGCAAGGAAACCAGCACGACGTATTTGCGAATGAGATGAATCTTCTGGCCGAAGCCGCCGCCGACGTCGGGAATGATCACGCGGATATCCTGCAGGCCGAGCGCTTCGCGCAGGCCGTCATAAATCACTTCGGGTACCTGCGCGGTCACCCAAACGGTCAAGCGTTTGCTCGCTGCGTCGTAGGAAGCGATGACAACGAAGGGCTCGAGCGGCGTCGAGCTGTAGCGGTGAATCTTGAGATTTTCTTTGACGACCCGGTCGGCGGATTTGAACGCTGCGTCGATGTCGCCGTATTGCAGCGAGCCGGTCCACGCCAGGTTCGTGCCCAATTCGTCGAATAGCGTCGCCGATGACGGTTTGATCGCTTCGCGAACGTCGACGACTGCGCGCAGCGGTTCGTAGTCGACTTGAATCAATTCGAGTGCGTCTTCGGCGGTACCCCGGTCGCGCGCAGCAACCGCGCCGATGGGCTCGCCGACGTAGCGCACTTTCTCAATGGCGCCGGCGTACTCATCGATGGGCCGCTTCAAGCCGGCGGCATAGCGGCCGGGCTTGAACGGTTTGGTGAGCTGCTTGACGTCGGTCGGCGTGATCACCGCCATGACGTTCGGATTCTTGAGCGCCTCGGAAGGATCGACCGCGTTGATCTTCGCGTGCGCGTGCGGGCTCCGCACGATCATCGCCTGAAGCATGCCCTGGCAAGGGTGAAGTCGTCGGTGTAAAGACCGCGGCCGGTGACGTGACGCGGACCTTCCTTGCTGCGGACTGCGCGCGCCGATGAATTTTTTCTCAGCCATAAATGATACCTTACGAAGAAATTCGAAATTCGAATATCGAAATCCGAAACAAAAGAAAGAAATCAAAACCAAATTACAAATCATTCGAAAACGGTGCCAGTTTGGAACTTTTGAAATTTCTTGAGCATTCGAATTTGTTTCGGATTTCGAATTTCGAGCTTCGGTTCTTATCTTCCGCGGCTTTTTGCTTCTCCGCCGCTTCTTTCACCGCTTCAACGATCTGCACATAGCCCGTGCACATGCAGAGATTGCCGGCGAGCGCCTTGCGGATTTCCGGCTCGGACGGATCGGGATTGTTTGCAAGCAGCGCGTGACTGGTCATCACCATGCCCGGCGTGCAGTAGCCGCATTGAAACGCGTAGTTCTTGACGAACGCTTGCTGAATCGGGCTTAGCTCGCCGTCCTTGGCGAGGCCCTCAATCGTAGTGATTTCGCGGCCGTCCGCCTGCACGGCGAAATGAAGACACGACTTCACGACTTTGCCGTCGAGGAGCACGGAGCAGGCGCCGCACTCGCCGACGACGCAGCCGACGTGGGTACCGGTAAGCCCGATGGCTTCGCGCAGAAAATGCGCGAGCAGAATGCGCGGCTCGACGTCTTCTTGATAGAGCCGGCCGTTGATGGTGACCTGGATCGTTTGTTTCATGAAAAGCAACCATAACGGTTGCATGAAAATGGGTCAAGCAAGTGCGCCCGGTCAGGGCTGACGGATCATTTTGGTGCTTTGATGAGTGAAGCCGTTCGACTACAAACCGTTTGAACTATTTGAACGCGTAAATCGGCTTCGCGCGCCTCTCGATTTTGGAAAATATGCAATTCGTGAAAGAAATGCGAAAAACCATGTAGTATACTCATGCTAGTTGGAGTGGAGAGGGTTAAAAATGTTTCAATCCGATTGTTGAAAGTCGGGAGAATCGCAATGACGAAGATCTCTGCTAACGTGCTCGAAGCCGTCGGTAACACTCCGGTCGTCCGTCTAAACCATATTGCCGCCGGAATTTCCGCGACGGTTTGTGTCAAACTCGAGGCGTCCAATCCGGGAAGGAGCGTTAAGGATAGAATCGCGCTCGCGGTGGTTGAGGATGCGGAGAGGAAGGGATTACTCAAGCCGGGAGGCACGATCGTTGAGCCTACTTCGGGGAACATGGGCGTCGCGCTGGCGATTGTCGCTGCAGTGAAGGGTTACAAGTGTATCTTTACGATTCCGGACAAAATGAGCATCGAAAAAATTCGCCGGTTGCGGGCTTTCGGCGCAGAGGTGGTCGTGACTCCCACGGCGGTGCCGCCGGAATCCTCCCAGTCCTACTATTCGGTTGCCAAACGTCTCGCCGACGAGATCCCGGGTGCCTATATGCCCATGCAGTACGATAATCTCGCGAACCGGGAGGCTCATTACGCCTCCACGGGTCCGGAGATTTGGGATCAGACCGACGGCAAGATCACACACTTTGTCGCCGGGATTGGCACCGCAGGGACAATCTCGGGAACTGCCAAATACCTGAAAGAAAAAAATCCGCAGTGCACGGTTATCGGAGTCGATCCCGAGGGATCGATCCTCGCGAAGGCTTTCAAGCGCGAGAAATGGTCATGGAGCGACTCACATCCTTACAAAGTCGAAGGGATTGGCGAGGACTTTGTGCCGAAGAACCTGCTCATCGAATACATCGACGACGTGGTAACGGTTTCCGACCGCGACTCGTTTCTGATGGGCAGGCGGCTTACGCGGGAGGAGGGCCTCTTCTGTGGCGGATCTTCCGGTTCGGCCGTTGCGGGCGCGCTTGAATACGCCCGGGAGCGGCAGCTCGGCAAGGACAACCTCGTCGTCGTCTTACTTCCCGACGCGGGCGAAATTTATCTTTCGAAGATGTACTCCGATGAATGGATGAGGCAAAACCAGTTTCTTGGAAAAAGCGCCCGGGTGGGCGACATTCTCCAATCGAAGCGGCGGAAACTCCCCGAGCTTCTGTCGGTCGAGACAACAGCCGTCGTGCGCGATGCGATCACAACCATGAACCGATTCGGTGTCTCGCAACTCCCGGTGTTCGATAAGGGGAATCTTATCGGGTCGCTATGCGAGAGCGTACTCTTTCAGAGATCTATGGAGAGTCCCGAGGTGATGGATCTTACCGTTGGAGCTCTGCTCGAGCCGCCGTTTCCCACGATCGGGCCGGACGAAGACGTCTATGAGGTCGTGCAGCTCCTCAAGTCTTCCCCCGCTGTTCTCGTCCGCGACGCGGAGAAGTACCAGGGAATCGTGACACGGTTCGACGTCGTCGGTCACTAGGTGGACAGTCCTGATGGCACGGAAAAACGGGCGACGAGTCCAGGCAATTTGCCACGCGCGCGATTCACGCCGGACAAGAACCCGAGCCCGCAACCGGAGCGATCACCGTTCCGATCTATCAGACCAGCACTTTCGCGCAGAGCGCGCCCGGCATCCATAAAGGGTACGACTACTCGAGGACCGACAATCCGACGCGCAGCGCGCTCCAGACGGCGCTCGCGAGCTTGGAGTCGGCCGAATTCTGCCTCGCCTTCTCCTCCGGTATGGGCGCCGCGACTACCGCGATGCTCCTGCTCAAAAGGGGCGATCACGTGGTCTCCTCGCGCGACGTTTACGGCGGCACCTACCGGCTCTTCAGGGCGATACTGGAAAACTTCGGGCTCACGTTTTCCTTCGTCGAAACTTCCAACGTCAGAGAAATCGAGCGCGCCATGACTCGGCGCACCCGCCTTGTCTGGATCGAGTCGCCGACTAACCCGCTGCTCCGGATCACCGACATCAAGACGGCGGCGAAAATTGCCCACCGCCACGGCGCGCTCTGTCTCGTCGATAACACCTTCGCGTCGCCGGTCTTCCAGCGGCCGCTCGAGCTCGGCGCCGATCTCGTCCTTCACTCGACGACAAAGTACCTGGCGGGGCACGCAGACGTAGTCGGGGGAGCCATCTGTCTCAATGAATCCTCACTCTATAAGCGGCTCAAGTTCCTGCAAAATGCCGCCGGCGCGACGCCTTCTCCCTTCGATTGCTTTCTTACGCTGCGAGGAATCAAGACTTTGGCATTGCGCATGCGGGAGCATGAAAAGAACGCGACGCAGATCGCGCAGTTCCTGCAGGACCACGCGCGCGTGCGACGGGTCTACTATCCCGGGCTCGACAATCACCCGGGCCATGATGTCGCGGCCGCCCAAATGGGCGGCTTCAGCGGGATCGTTTCGTTCGAGGTGAAAGGAGGGCTCGCGGAAGCGCGCCGCGTTCTAGCGCGTCTGCGCCTCTTCAAAATCGCCGAGAGTCTCGGCGGCGTCGAGTCGCTCGTCGAGTTGCCCGCCGTCATGACCCACGCCTCGATTCCCAAACAAGAGCGCAAGAAGGCGGGACTCGATGACGGACTGATCCGTTTGTCAGTGGGAATCGAGGGTTTGCAGGATCTTCTTGAGGATCTGAAGCGAGGACTGGGCCGGTAACTCGGTTTCCCGCTCAATAACCCACGCCAGTTCGTACCTCATCAACTTCGGAACCAGCAGCCCATGCCACGGAATTTGACGTCCCGAGAGAAGGAGCATACACTATGTAGTGATATCACTACAAATTAGGGAGATCGATATGCGTATGGGATTGAGAGAAGCTAACCAGAGTTTCTCTAAGGCGATGAAAGCGGTGAGGCAGGGCAAGGAGGTGGTGTTGACCGAGCGGGGAAAGCCGATCGCGGTCATCAAGCCGCTTGAAACCAAGGAAGATCAAGAAGCGATCATTCGCCGTCTGGAGGCGGAGGGACTGCTGCGTCCGGCTCTGAAGCGAGGACCCATGCCAAAGCCAACCTGGAAGGCAATTCGTGTCAAAGGCAAACCCATGTCGCAGACGATCAGCGAGGAGCGTAACGAGCGGTGACGTTCGCCTATTTCGACACTAGCGCTTTAATCAAGCGATACGTAAGGGAGCCGGGATCTGCTCGGGTTGTGTCCTTGTTGCGTCGGCACGACTTACTGTCTTCGGCGATCACCCCCGTCGAAATCATGTCCGCCTTGGGAAGACGTCGACGCGATAGAGAGCTGTCCGAGGAAGCCTTTGTTGTGACACTGAGCAGAATTCGGAGTGAACGCAGCCGCTGGGAATTGGTCGAGGTGGGCGAGACGGTCTTGAGTCAGGCCGAAGAGATTGTTCAGGGGACGGTGCCGATGAGAACTTTGGATGCGATTCATGTCGCGTCGTTGATTGCATGTCAAACCGCCGCGGGTCTCCGCATCCCATTCGTAACCGGCGATGGTCGCCAGCGAGACGTGGGGTTACTTCTCGGCCTAGAGATCATTTGGATTGGGTAGCAGGCTGTGACATCGAGTCCCTCGTCGACTGCCCGCCGTCATGACCTACGCCTCGATTCCCAAACAAGAGCGTAAGAAGGCGGGACTCGAAGACGGCCTGACCCGTTTGTCAGTGGGAATCGAGGGTTTGCAGGATCTTCTTGAGGATCTGAAGCGAGGACTGGGGCGGTAACAGGGAACGGAGATCGTCCGAACCGTAAATGCGTTTCCGATTCCACGGGACCAGCATCTGACGAAAACGATGAAGTCCCTGGCGGTTTCTATGATAGTCAAGCATCATGAAAGATGATATTGATTGTTATGTTTGATCAGCTAACGCTTCAGTATTGCGACGCGCCCGATCCGCACCGCCCGAAGAATAAGAACTAAATGCAGCCATTAGAGCGAAGTTGTCGGCCAAATTGAAGGCTTACCGCGCTTCAACGAAATCCGGCAAGAAGTAGTTGATCGACACCTTCGAAATCTTTTTGATCCGTAAGGCATCGCGCTAGGTAATCGCAGTTCGACTAAACATCAACCCGAGCCATCCTATGGCGACTATGCGACGGTACGATGAAGATCTTCGGTCTGTTGGCCAAGCGCTCGAAGCCAGAGACATTATCGACTTTGAGCTAAAACTGCTTGCGGACTCATATGTTATCGACGGTATGCTTGAGGAGGGCAGATCGAGGCGCTCGAAAGTGCGCCAATGGCTGTGGCGATTGCGTGGCCGTTCCACTCACGGACCAATAATTTTCCAACTGGCAGAGGTTGAGCGGTTATCCCAAGCTGGACGAGCGAAGCGCTCTAACCCTGGGCAGGTTACGAATTTTCGCAATGTTTCGAATATCCTGCGCACCATAGGCGCCTACCTCAAGGCAAACGAACTAGAGTTGGTTGAGATTCAGAAAAGACGAGTTTCGGTTACACTATCTTACCTAGATGCGGCACGCCAGAAACGAGAAGAACTCCGTACGATAGCTTCTTTCTATAGACTCTTTCTTGAACTTTGCGAGAAACGGGGTCAGGTGGAACCAACCCCGCGCCAGTCAAGAAGTTAGTTCCAAATTTGGCTTTCCTCTTTGGCTTAAGCCGGGTCCAAAATCTGCGTTCAATTTTAGCAGGGTGTGTTACGGGTTGGCCACGGGGTATGGTCTTTTGAAATTTTCCGGATCAACCCGCGCGTTGGAGTGCTTCCTGAGCGGCGCGACGGACGAGGACTTTCACTAAATCGAGCTTGTATTCCGCGGAGCCGCGGTTGTCGTCTGTGGGGTCGCATTCGCTCGCAGCGACCTCGCCCATTTCTCGCAGCGTGTCCTCCGTGATCGCCTTTCCGCGCAGAACTTCCTCGGCTTTTCTTGCGCGCACGATAGTTGAAGCGACGGAGTTGAGGCCGATGCGAATATCATCGCAAGCGCCGTTATTTGCTTTCAAGGTGAGCGCGACGCCGACCGTGGCGAAATCTTCAATGCTCCGTGGCGTGAATTTGATATGCGACCAGCCCGGCCGCTCCGGCGGCGGCACACGGATCTCCGTCAACAACTCACCGGTCTCGAGCGCGGTCTGGTAATAGTCGACGAAAAATTCGTCCAATTTTAGGGCGCGCTGCCCCTTGCTGCTCGTGAGTGTGACTTCCGCGTCAAGCGCAATCAGGCTCGCGCCCGGATCGGTCAGGGGGTCGCCGGCGGCGAGATTGCCGCCAACGGTGCCCATATTACGAATGCGCGGCTGGGCCACTTTGCGGAAAGTTTCGTGAAGCAGGGGGTAGTGCTTTTTCACCGCCGGCGAAAGCTCGATGTCGCGATGGCGTGCGCCGGCGCCGATACGCAGGCCGTCCTTGGCGTTGAAGCTAATCTTGTCGAATTTCGGAATGCGCCCCAGGCTGATCACGACCTTCGGCATGAGGAGCCGCTGGCGCATCATGATGAGCAATGAAGTCCCGCCGGCAATCACGCGCGCGTCGTCGCCGTGCTTTTCCATCAAGCTAAAAGCTTTTTTGAGGCTCGTCGGTTCCTGGTAGTCGAAGCGAATCATGTGGTCATTTTGGATTTTGGATTTTAGATTTTGGATTCGGGCCCAGTAAGTCTGCGTTGAACATTACCGTTAACCTTTTTCTTTTAGCGCGCGGAGAATTTTTTCCGGCGTGATCGGCAAGGTTTTCACCCGGACGCCGACGGCATCGAAAATGGCATTGTTAATCACCGCCGCCGTCGGATCCATGTTGAGCTCGCCCAATCCTTTGGCGCCAAACGGGCCCGTGGGCTCATAAGAATCCGCAAACGCATGCTGCAGCGGCGGCATGTCGCGCATGGACGGAATACGATAATCGGAAAAATTTGGATTGACCGGCTTTCCCTCGTCGATCTGCAAGCCTTCGGTGAGGGCGTAGCCGATGCCTTGGGCCAACCCGCCTTCGACCTGGCCCTCGGCCCCAAGCGGGTAGATCACCGTGCCGCAGTCCGAGGCGACGACAAACTGAAGAATTTTCACCTGTCCGGTTTCCGGATCGACGTGCACTTGCGCGGCCTGGGCGCCGTAGTTATAAGCGCCGGACTCGTTGCCGAAGCGGGTGCTGTCCGGCAATACCGAATCGGCGTCGAAGCTGCCGGAGCCGACGATGGGGGCGCCGTTGTGGCGGAACAGTCGCGCGCGCGCGACGTCCGATACCGTCAACGATTTTCCCTCCGCGCCTTTGACGAAAATCTTTCCCTCGCGGGACGTAAGATCGGCGGCGTTTGCTTCCAGCATCTCGGCGGCTTGCTCGAAGAGTTGCTGCTTAACGTTGGTCGCGGCGTTCTTGACTGCATTGCCGCTCACGTAGGTGAGCCGGCTCGCGAAAGCGCCTAGGCAAAAAGTCGTGAGATCGGTGTCGGCGCGGGAGATCTCCACGTCTTCCACCGGCACGCCCAGTTCCTCGGCGGCGATCTGGCACATGGCGGTATGCACGCCCTGGCCGCATTCGCCTTCGCCGCTCAAGATCAGCGCCTTGCCGTCTTCATTGATCTTGATCGTCGCCGAGCTGCCGTCGTAATCGCCGAAATGGCGCTTGCCGCTGACATGCACGGTGCAGGCGAGGCCCAAGCCGGTGTTGGGCTGCTTGTTGGCGCGCTTGGCTTTCCAATCGATCATTTTTTCGGTCATATCGAGGCACTGCTTCAGCTCGCAGCTCGTAACCCGGTTGCCGTGCGGCGAAACATAGCCGACTTCCGCGGCGTTGATGCGCGCAAGTTCCATCGGATCAATACCGAGCGCGTGAGCGCCTAAGTCGATGGCTTGCTCGACCGCCCATTCCGCCGACGGATTGCCGAAGCCGCGGAACGCGCCGGTGGGAACTTTGTTGGTGTAAACCAGCTTGGCGTCGATCTTGACGTCGGAATATTTGTAGCAGGTGTCGTGGCGCATGGCCGCGACACCGGTGATCGCCGGCGCTTTGGCCGAGTAGGCGCCGTTGTCGGCGATGACTTTCAATTCCTTGGCGCGGATGCGGCCGTCCTTCTTGAAGCCCATCTTGACGTTGATCTTCATGAACACCCGCGGCCGGCAGCCGGCGAGAAATTCTTCCTCGCGCGTGTTGATCAACTTGACCGGCTTGCGCGCTTTTTTCGCCAGCACGGCGGCGACCAGAGCGTTGTTGTCGTCGCAGGACTTGCCGCCGAAGCCGCCGCCGACGGCGCTCTGGATGATGCGCACGTCGGTCTCGGGAACGCCCAGCGCGGTGGCGATGCGATAGCGCGCGTTAAACAACGTCTGGGTGTTCATGTAGATCGTGTACTTGCCGCTGGTGGCGTACTCGGCCACGCTGCCGATGGTCTCGATGGAGCAGTGCCACTGCGGCATGCTCGTAAACGTGTCTTCGACGATCACATCGGAGTCGGCGAACGCCTGGGCGACGTTGCCGCGCTCCAGGTCTAAATGCATGGCGATATTGTTCGCCTTGTCGTCGTGCACCAACGGAGCTCCGTCTTTCATCGCCTCTTCGGCGTCGAACACTCCGGTCAGCGGCTCCCAATCGACTTCGATGAGATCGATTGCTTCCTCGGCGATATCCGGATCGATGGCCGCCACCGCAGCGACTTCCTCGCCGACGTAGCGGGTCTTGCCGACGGAAAGAATATATTGATCGGCAAAAAACGCTCCCCAGGGTCGTTTGATCGTGTCTTCCGCGGTCACAACGGCGCGCACGCCGGCAAGTTTTTCCGCCTTGCTCGTATCGATATGGCGGATGCGCGCATGAGGAAAGGGACTGCGCAAAACCTTTCCCACCAGCATGCCGGGAAGATAGATATCTGCGATATACTCCGAGTCGCCGGTCACCTTGTCGAAGCCTTCGACCCGCTGCACGCGCTTACCGACGACGGAAAAATTTTCTGCTTTAGACATGATCAAATGTTCTCTGTTACTAAACTAAGGTCTGCTTACGGCTCTGAACGCGCATTGTCATTTCGACCGAAGGGAGAAATCCTTCTTGATGTTCTGACTCCCAGCGCTATAGCACCGAGTCGCTCCAGATAAGAGGTCCTTCGCTTCGCTCAGGACGACTTGATCCACTTGCACTGGATCAAGTCGTTTTAGCGACAGGCTTGTAAACGTCCAAGCTCTGGATCTTCGCCGTGGTCTCGCGCTTGCGGAAGGTGTAATTGGGATCCGTCTTGCCGTTCACCACCGCCATGACCGACTCGAGGATCTTATAATAGCCGGTGCACCGGCAGAGATTGCCCGACATCCATTCCTTCACTTCCTCTTCGCTCGGATGAGGATTCTCATCGAGCAGCGCCTTGGCCGCCATGATTTGCCCCGGCGTGCAGATGCCGCACTGAAAACCGCCGTACTCGATGAATGCCTGTTGTAGCGGATGGAGGTTGCCTTCTTTGGCAAGGCCCTCGATGGTTTCGATTTTCTTACCGCTGACATCCAGCGGCAAGCGTGAGGCATGAGCTGACGAGCCGTCCGTCAATAATCACGCTGCAAGCGCCGCAAACCCCAATACTGCAACCTTCCTTGGTACCGGTGAGGCCGATGATTGTCACGTAGGACCTGCAATAAGAGTCGATTGGACTCGATCTCTACTTCGTGTTCCTCGCCATTTACCTTTAGAGTAATTTGTTTTTTCATACTTCTTGTTAACACTATTCTCGATAGAGGTTTAGCCCGCCCAGCGGGTCAGCCGATTATCGAGCATTTGGACGAGCGCATTACTGATGAGGCCGATTATAAGGACAACCATCGCGATAGCAAATACCTTGGCGGCATCAAACTGAGCGCCGTAGCGTTGCGCCAGCGCGCCGAGGCCGACAAAAGCGATCAGCATCTCACCGTTGATCATTCCTTTGACGGCGCGGCCCATGCCAAGACGGATGCCCGCGAATACCAGCGGTAGAGAAGCCGGCAATAGAATCCTCCTGAAGATCTGCGCCTCACGGCAGCCGAAGGAACGCGCCATCTCAACCAGCACCGGATCGACCGTGCGGATCGCGGTCGCAGTATTGATGACAATGACGAACATGGAATAGACGACGATGATCGCGATACGAGATGCGTCAGACAGACCAAAAATAGCAAAGAAGATCGGCGCGAAGACAATTGACGGGCAGACAAAGAGCGCGTGCACGTAAAGATCGAGGGCTTTCTCAACAGGGCGATAACGACCCATGAGTGCGCCTAAAGAAACTCCCAGAACCAACGACGAGACTGAAGCCGACGATCAACCCTTGCAAGCTCAATCGCAGGTTCGCGAGAATGACTCCGCTGCCGACAAACTGTACCAGCGCTTGCATCACTTTCGAAAATGGCGGCAACCACTGCAACCCCAGGCTCCAACCCAAAAGCTCCCAAAGCGCGGCGCCGGCGACAAGAGCCAATACCTCGGGCGCGTTCTCGCGTGTGAAACGTCGCAGGGCCGGGTGTCTATCGACCGTTCGCGCGAGGCTTGATTTGACGGCGGCTTTCGCGACAGTCTCCTGTTTCACGATTCACCCACCTGCATGGCGCGCAGATTGTCCCACAGATATTCTTTGATTTCGACAAACGCGCTGGATTTTTCTACTTGCGGCGAGCGCGGTCGCTGCAGCGGCACTTCGATCATTTCCTTGACCCTGCCGGGGCGCGGCGTCATCAGCATGACGCGATCGCCAAGCATGACCGCTTCATCCATGCTGTGCGTGACAAATACCACGGTTTTGCGTTGTTCCTCCCAAAGCCTGAGCAGTTGCTCCTGCAGAAGCCGTCGCGTCTGCTCGTCCAAGGCGCCAAAGGGTTCGTCCATAAGCAGAATCTGCGGGTTGACCGCCAACGCGCGGGCCAGGCCGACGCGCTGCTGCATCCCCCCCGACAGCTCTTTGGGCAAGCGTTTTTCGAAGCCTTCGAGGCCGACGAGCTTGATGAGATCCTTCGCTCTATCTCGGCATTCGTCCTGCGGCGTGCCGCGAACTTCGAGTCCAAAGGTTACGTTGCCAAGCACGTCTGCCCACGGCATCAATGCGAAGTTCTGAAACACCACGGCGCGTTCCGGTCCGGGTCCGGTGACCGCCAGGCCGTCGATGGCCACTTCGCCCTGGTCGTAGGGAATCAGTCCGGCGATGATGCGCAGCAAAGTGGTCTTGCCGCACCCGCTTGGACCGATGATGGTGACGAATTCATTGTCATGGACTTCGAAGTCGATGTCACTGAGCGCGAGGACGCCGCCGCCGTTATCGCGCGTGCCGAACTCTTTGCTCAAGCTGCGGACCCGTATCATCTCACCAGCCTACCCAATCGAGATGTCCGGCGCCCAACGGGTGATCCTTTTTTCCAATATTTGCATTGCCGCCAGTAAAACCAACGCTTCAATAATGACGGCGAATACCGTGGCGAACACCAGATCCGACTGCATGCGCCCGGAG
This sequence comes from uncultured delta proteobacterium, assembly GCA_963745035.1. GTDB lineage: Bacteria > Desulfobacterota > Binatia > UBA9968 > UBA9968 > DP-20. The sequence goes on from CAVUVW010000019.1 coordinate 258,538, forward strand.
AATTCCAGTAATAAGCGGCCCAAACCGCTGGCGACTAAGAGCAGCTCGACCATGACCATGCCCGTGATGGCGCGGCCCAGCCCGATTCGCATGCCTGCAAAGATGGCGGGCATCGCTCCGGGTATCACGATCCTACGCCAGATCTGGCCCTCGCTCGCGCCGAATGATTTGGCCATTTCGATGAGCGAGGCTTCCACGCCGCGCACACCGGCGCGCGTATTGACGGTGATAAACACGAAAGCAAACAAAACGACGATGAACACGCGCGCGGCGATTCCCAATCCTAACGCGATGATCACGATCGGTATCAGCGGCGCCACCGGCATAGTCAAGAGCACGCCGACATAGGGGTTGAGAAGGCGATCCATCCAGCGAAATCTCCCGGCGAGCAGTCCCAACGGGATTCCGATCATGACTGAGATGGCGAAACCCAAAATGAGCGCCTGATTACTGATATAAAGAGCCTCCCAAAACATAGCTTCGGAAAACAATAAACGAATGAGACCGCTTGCCACGTCGGTGAATCGGGGCAGAAGAAAGTTCTGCGAAGTGCTGACAAAAAGCTCCCACAGCCCGACCGCCGCGATAAAAACTGCGAGTCTGAGGCCCCAATCCAGGACGATGCGCTTCTTCATGGGGCTACAGTCCGGGCTTTTCAATCAGAGCTTTTGAACCTCGGCTGGACTGCGGGGCCGCCCGACATCTCACGGCGCCAGAATCGGATGAAGGCATTTTTCTATCGCGCGCCGGCTGATCTTGCCGACTTTGCTCGAGCGCGCCGGCGAGAATTTTCGAGTCGACCAACTCCTTGGTGTTCACCGCGGTCTTGAGCTCGCCGTTGTCGGTGAAAAATTTCACCGTATCGTCGAGGATCGAAGTGTCGCCGCCGTTTTGCGGCCAGGCGCGGACGATCTCGATGATAGGCCTTGATCGCGGGCGCGATGATATTCTTCGGCATGTCGGGGAGATGCTTCGCGACCAGCGGCTCCAGTATTTGCGGATTAGCATGAACCATTCGAAAGCTTTTCAGCAGTTCGGCCGTATAGGCAATCGCAACCTCTTCGTTTTTACGCAGCCAATCCACATTGGCCCAAAAACTCGCACCGCTGATATTGAAAAGATTTCCGGTCCTGATGACGCGAAACCGGCCTGGCGCCTTGGAATCGAGGTTCAGCCAGTCTCCAAGCTGCACCAGGGTGGCGTCGATCTGGTTATTCTGGATTGCCACAATGCGATTTTCGCCGCCGGGAATCACCATGATGTTCGGCTTCACCTTGCAGTCGTTAAGCAGCCATAGTTTGACCGCAAGCGAGGTCGTCGAGGCTTCGCCATGTATGGCGAATCTCTTGCCGTCAATCTCCTTGCAATCTTTGATGTCGTTCTTGGCGATCATCAGAAACTCGCCGCCATTGTTCTCCATGATGAAAGCGAGCTTGGCGCCTTTTTGAGTCGCCCGCACCGGATCCATGACTTGCGAGTTGGCCATCTGAATCGTGCCCTGCGCCAGCGCCTGCACGTTGAGATCGGTGCGCGTGAATTCCACGGTCGAGGAACTCCAGCCGTTTCGGTTCAGACGCTCGTGGGTGAGCACCGCAGGCATGTCATAGAGCGATATCGAGGAGGGGGTTCCGACCTTGATTTCCAGATTGCCTTTCGGTCGAAGCACCTCCACTTCCGCGGCTCGAGCCGTGCTCAAAGTCAACAACACTGTCAGTGCTGCAAAAAGATGCCTGCTCATTTCACGCCCTCCTGTGGTTAGCGTCCAATTTTCAGGTCTATTCGCGCTTCGTCAATGCGTTGGCGAGCCGTCGTCTTTATTTCGTAGACGAGCCGCGGCATCCAGGACCGCTTCTTGAATCTTGTAGTAGCTGCCGCAGCGACAAAGATTGCCGGCAAGATAGTGCCGCACTTGCTCGGCGCTGGGCCGGGGATTTTCTTCCAACAGGCATTTGGTGCTCAAGATAAATCCCGGCGTGCAATACGAGCATTGAAACGCGTTATGGTCGATAAACGCTTGCTGAATCGAATGCAGCTTGCCAGGCTCGCTCAGACCTTCGATGGTGGTGATCTGTTTACCTTCTGCCAGCGGCGCTAGAACGAGGCAGGAGCTTACCGGCTTGCCGTCCAATAACACCGTGCAGGCCCCGCACATGCCGATCCCGCAGCCTTCGCGAGCGCCAAAGAGCTTGTACTCATCGCGCAAGACTTCGAGCAGGGTATGGTGGGTATGCACCGCTTTCTCTTCTTCGGTGCCGTTTACTTTGAGCGTGACGATTTGTTTCATAATATTCCTTTGAGTGGCGCTCACGCTCAATGTTTCTGGAGCGCCAACAAAATTTTTTCCGCCGTCAGCGGCAGATCATGAGGCCGCACGCCCACGGCGTTGTAAACGGCATTGCCGATGGCCGCCATCACCGGCGGCAGCAGCGTCTCGCCGATGCCATGCATTTCATCCGATCCGGGATGCTCCAGCGCCGAAGTGTTGATCAGTGGCGCAATATCCTCAAAAGACGGAATATTGTAATCGGCCAAGTTGCTGTTAAGGAGCTGACCGCGGTCGGCGTAGATCATCTCTTCGAACAGCGCTTGGCCCAAGCCAAAAATTGCGCAGCCTTCCAGTTGCAACTCACATAGGCGCGGGTTGACTACGCGCCCTGCGAACACGCTGGGGCTGAGGCGCAAGACTTTTACTTTGCCGGTCTCTAGGTCCACTTCCACTTCACAGCCGATGGCGCCCTGATGCCAGTGGACTGAGCCGACGCCCTGACCCATTTCCAAATCGAGTCCCCCACGTGTGGTAAATGCGCCGCGGCCGATGAGATTGACCTGCTGGCTGCGCATCGCGACGGCGCCGTAGGGCAGAAAGCGGTTGGCTGTGCCGCGCACGCTGACTCGGCCGTTCTCAATGATCAAATCTTGCGCAGACGCTTCCAGCAAAACTCCCGCATGATCCAATAACTGTTGCTTTAAGTCGGCTGCGGCCTGGGTCACCGCACCGCCCATAGAGAAAGTCGTGCGGCTCGAACTGGTCTGTTGATCGTAAGGCGTCACAGCGGTATCGGGATTCGAAACTGCGACTCTCTCGACGGGAACTTGCATGGCATCGGCGGCGATCTGTGCCAAGACCGTCTTAGCGCCCTGGCCACATTCGACGCTGCTGATCAACACATCGAGGCTGCCGTCTTCATTGAGTTTGATCGCGGCGGCGGAAGTAGACGGCGTGATCGTCGCTTTGATGACAAGAGCCAACCCTTTGCCGCGGCGCGTTGCGCCGGTTCGAGTCGAAAGGCGATTGCTGGCGCTCCAACGCGCATCGCTTGCTTGCCATTGCAGATCGGCGGCGGCTTTATCCAGCAGCTCGTCGAAGTGCACGTCGGTCAGTTTCTCTCCGGTGGCAAACGAATCGCCGTCGTGGAGCAAATTCTTACGGCGCATTTCAATCGGATCGACGCCAAGGCGCTCGGCGATCATGTCCATCTGACTCTCGTACGCCCAGACGGCTTGTGGCACGCCAAAGCCGCGCAGTGCGCCCGCCGGGACGAGATTGGTCCATACCGCATAAGAATCGATACGCACATGAGGGATTTTGTAAGGCCCGGACATGGCCGAGCCGCCATTGCGTGCGACCACCGGGCCCACGTCGCTGTAGGCGCCCGTGTTGAAGTGCGCTGTCACTTGGCGCGCGACTAGTCGTCCGTCTTTGTTCACGCCGGTCTTGAGACGAATCGTTGCCGGATGTTTGCACACCGTGACAAATTCTTCTTCACGGCTGAGCACGATCTTCACCGGACGCTTGGCCTTGCGCGCTAAAAAAGCGGCGATCGGTTCGAGGCGCAGCGAACCCTTGGAACCAAAACCTCCGCCGAGAGTTTCGACGATCACACGCACCCGCGACAGCGGCAAATGCAACAGCTCGGCCATCTGCGAGCGCACTGCGTGGGGCATCTGCGTGGAGGTCCAGAGAGTCAGCTTGCCCTGGAAAATTTCCGCCACGGTCACATGCGGTTCCAGCGGCACATGCTGCGCCGCCGGCGAGCGAAAAACGTCTTCGAAGACGAAATCGGCCTGTCGAAAACCGGCTTCGACATCACCGTGGCGCAACTTGAAGTGACTGCACAGGTTGCTGCCGCCCGGCAGGTCCTGAATCAACTGGCTGAAGATCGCCTGCTGCGCCGGCCGCGGGTCGTGCACCAGCGGCGCCTCCGCTTGCAGCGCTGCTTGTTCGTCAAATACCGCGGGCAGCTCTTCGTAGTCCACCCGTATCAGCGACAGCGCCTCCTCGGCGATTTCATTGGTGAGCCCTGCTATGGCGGCCACCGGATCACCGATAAAGCGCACTTTGTCGAGGGCGACGACCGACTGATCACGAAAGATTCTGCCGTACTTGGCGCTATAGCCGCTTGCTTCGGCGAAATCGTCGCGGGTCAGAACCGCGGCAACGCCGGTCAAACGCTCGGCGAGCGAGCCATCGATGTGTTTCAATCGCGCGTGAGGGAAGGGGCTACGCAGAATCTTTCCATGGAGCATGCCGGGCAGTTCGACATTGAGCGCATAATTAATGCGGCCGGTGACGCGCTCCTCGGCGTCAATCATGGGCAGGGGTTGGCCGATAGCTGACACGAGAAGTTCAACTCCGACTAATTCACGGCGCTCACTTGTTGCATGGCGCGCCGCGCCAGAACGCGAATAATTTGCTTGCGATACCACGCCGAGCCACGCAGATCAGACAGGGGCTCGATGGCATCCGCATAAGCCTGGGCGATGTCGTCAATCAATTTACCGGATAACTGAGCGCCGCGCGCTTGCTCCTCGGCGGCGGTAATCTCCTGGGGGATTTCCCCTACCGCGCCGGCTACGAGGCGCAGCTCCTTGCAAGCGCCGTCGGCTCGGGTTTCCAACACCGCCGCCATTCCGGCGCAGGGACGATCTTCCGAAGAGCGCGAGACGTATTTGAGATAGGTCGAGCGAGTTCCGGGCTCCGGGTCCGGCACGATGAGCTCGGTCAAGATTTCGTCGGGCGCCAGGGTTGTCTCATAAAATCCCTTGAATAGGTTCACCAGAGGTATTTCCCTTTCGCCCTTGACGTTGCGCGCTTTCACTCGCGCGCGCAGAGCGACGAGTACGCAGGGAGGATCGGAGGCGTAGTCCGCTTCAGTCAAATTGCCGCCCACTGTGGCGGCATGGCGCACGCGCACGTTGCCGACCTTGCCGAAGGTCTCGGCCAACGTCGGCTGCTTATCGCAAATGAGGGGGGACAATTCCGCTTCACGAATCGTTACCAGCGCGCCGATCCGCAGGCCGACGCCCGGCTCATGGCGGATATTTCGCAGCTCGGACAATCGGCCCAAGCTTAAGAGAGCTGCCGGGGCGATCAAGCGGTTTTTCAACATGATCACCAGCGCGGTGCCGCCGGATATGATTTTTGTATCCTCGCCTTGCGCGGCAAGCAGGGTGACCGCTTCGTCGAGTGAGCCAGGCTGTAAAAGTTTGACGTTGGGCATGTGGGTTGTCCGTTTGTCTTAGCTCTCTTTGCTCCTTCGTTGCTGTTCCAACGCGCGCAAGATCTTTTCCGGGGTAATCGGCAAATCGAGAAAATGATGGCCGACGGCGCGGCTGATCGCATTGCCGATCGCCGGGCGCACCGGCGGTATGGAGGTCTCGCCGATGCCGTGCACTTCCGTGACGCCGTGTGGTTCGAGCAAATGAACCGTCAACGTGGCCGGAACATCCTCGAAAGACGGAATCATGTAATCGGCGAGATTGGGATTGGTAATGCTGCCGTTGGTATCCTGAACGAGATCCTCAAACAGCACCTGTCCCATACCGATGATCGACGCGCCCTCGATCTGCAGCTCGCACAGGCGCGGATTAATTACTTTGCCGGCATAAAGTTCACCGTGGAGCTTGGGGATCTTTACTTGTCCGGTCTCGGTGTCTACTTCGACTTCGCAGGCAATCACTGCCGGATGCCACTCCGCCGAGCCGTAGCCCTGGCCGGTTTCAAAGTCCATCACCACCGGGCTGCCATCGGGCCCGGAGCCGGAAACAAACGTGCCGTGACCTAAAAGATTGTTCGCCTTGCTCAAGCGAATGACTTCGACGTAGGAGAGGGACTTGCCGCCGGCGCCGCGCACCATGATTTTACCGTCCTGCAAAACCAAATCGTCTTTGGCGGCTTCGATCTGCGCGGCGGCGATGTCGAGCAGTTGCTCGCGAATATCTTTCACCGCTTCACGGATCGCGTTGCCCATGCAAAAGGTCGCACGGCTCGCAGCGGTCATGAGATCGAACGGTGTGAAGGCGGTGTCGGGCTCGGAAACGCGCACGCGTTCCACCGGCAGGCTCATTTCGCTGGCGGCAATTTGCGCCAGCGCAGTTTTCAATCCCTGGCCCATTTCCACCGAGCTGGTCAGCACGTTGAGGCTGCCGTCAGCGTTGAGCTTGCACGTCGAGGTCGAAGTCGTCGGGGTCGCCATCCCTTTGATGATCACGGCCAGACCCTTGGCGCGGATTTTATTGCCTTCGCGCACCACCAGTGGGCCCTTTTTCCAACCGATCTTTTCGACGGCGCCGGCAATCAATTCGTTGTAGTGCATTTCCGGCATCGGCTCACCCGTGGTGAACGGATCGCCCTTCTGCAAAACGTTCTTCAGCCTGAGCTCCAACGGATCGAGCCCGAGGGCGTCAGCGATGATATCCATCTGCGTCTCATGTGCCCAGGCCACTTGGGTGATGCCGTAACCGCGAAAGGCCGCTGACGGCGCCGTATTGGTGTAAACGCCATAGGAATCCATGTAAAGATTGGGCACGCGGTATGGACCTGTCGCGGCATAGCCGCGGGTGATCAAATTGGGCGACGTATCGCCGTAAGCACCGGAGTTGTAGTAGCAAAACGCTTCCATCGCGACCAAAGTGCCGTCGCGTTTGACGCCGGTCTTGAGCTTGATCTTGCACTCGTGCTGCACGCCAAGCAAAAAACACTCAGCCCGCTGCGCGACGATACGCACGGGCCGCCCGGTTTTTTTGGCCAGCAACACTGCGGCGGGTTCCAATTTGCAATTGAGCTTGGCGCCGAAGCCGCCACCGAGCGTAAAGACGATAATGCGCACGTCGGCGAGCGGAGCTTTGAAAATACCGGCGATCTGGCGCTGGATGACGTGAGGGTTCTGGCTGCACGTCCAGACGGTGATGCGCCCGTCCGCAACTTGCGCCACGGTCACATGCGGTTCCAGGGCGACGTGGTTCACCGCGGGCGACAGGTAGGTGTTTTCAAAAACCTCGTCCGATTCGCGAAAACCCTGGGCGATATTGCCTTTGCGCTGCTTGAATAAATGGACGATGTTGGTGCCGGCGAGAGAACGCGCGCTGACATCGTTGCGCCCGAAGATCACTCGTCTGCGGTCCCGGGTAGAGAAGCGGCGCGCCCGGCTTGAGCGCTTCCTCGGCATCGAAGACGGCGGGCAATTCCTCGTATTCGACGTCGATCAGCTCGAGCGCCTCGGTAGCAGTGTCGGCGTCGAGCGGCGGCAACCGCCGCCACCGGTTCACCGACGTAGCGCACGCGGTCCAGCGCCACCGGCGTCTGATCCTGTAGGATGAGGCCAAAATATGGATCGATGTGATCGCCGGCCAGGTCGTCACGTGTGAGCACGGCGGCAACGCCTGGATGCTTGAGGGCACGCGAGGCATCGATCTTCACAATGCGCGCATGGGCGTGCGGACTTCGCAGCAAGCACGCATGCAGCATACGGGGCAATTCAAAATTCAACGTGTAGTCGATGGCACCGCTCACCCGCAGCGTTGAATCCACCATGTGGATCGATTGCCCGACCGCCATGAACTCTCCCTATAAGGCACTGCCTAAATTCTTGTTTATCACGAAGGCGCCCCCTCCTCTGTCCTCCCCCGCGTTGCGGGGGAGGATGAAGGTGGGGATGCTATTTCAGGATCCAGCCCCAACGCTCTTGAATTTTCTTGGTTCGCTCCGGCGTGCTGATCACATCGCCGGCTAGCGGATGATTCTTCCACGCAAACGGTGTCGTGGCGTCGATGATCATCCGCGAGTTGGCGTTGAGCTCGCGTTTGTCCGGCTCAATCGCCATGTCGATCCGGCTTCCTTTGGTATCTTTGATGATTTCGACACTACGCTCCGGATCGCAGCGCGCGACCACCGCCCAGACCACGTCTTGAAGACTGGTCACATCGACGTGATCATCGACGACCACCGTCAGCCGGTTCATGTCGATGCCGCCGCCGCATTGGGACGCGATCAGCCCGGCCTGTTTGGCGTGCCCCAGGTATTGCGTCTTCAGCGAGACCACGGTCATCAGAGCGGTTGCCGGCTTCGGGCGGACACCAGACGCCGCAGACGCCCGGCACCCCGGCTTTTTCCAACTGATCCCAGATCATTCCGGAGCGTAGATAGACGAGAAAGCGATTGTCTTCATGCGGCGGCTTTCCTTGAGGGCAGCCGAGAATGATCGGATCGTTTCGATGGTAGATACGCTTGAACGCGGATGACGCGGTCTTGCGCATAGCCATCCTGGTAGTATCCCATCCACTCGCCGTAGGGACCTTCCTTGGCATACTCGTCGGTAGTGACGAACCCTTCGAGGGCAATCTCGGCGTGAGCGGGGATCGGTAATCCGGTCAGCTCGCCATGGATGACTTCAATGGGCGCGCCGCGCACGCCGCCCGCCCAATCCAGCTCGCTTTGACCAAAAATCGGGCCTTCGACGCACGAGGCCAAAAACAACAGAGGATCGGCGCCGACGACCGTGACGATAGGGCAGGGTTGTCCGCGCTTCATGTACTTTTCCTTGATGATGCCGCCATGATGCGGCGGCGCGGCGCGGATGCCGATGCCATTTTTGTCGAATACTTGATTGCGGTAGGTGCCGACGTTGATGTAGCCGCTGTCGGGATCGCGCATGATATTGATGCTCGCGGTGCCGATGAAGCGGCCGCCGTCTTCCGGGTGCCAAATCGGCGCGGGGAATCGCGTGAGATCAACCTCGGCGTCGCGCAAAATGTTTTCCTGTACCGCGCCGCGCTTGACGGTCGTTGGTGGAATCGGCGTAAAGCCTTTGAGCATTCCGCGCCAGAAGTCGAGCAGACGTTCATGCGTCGCGTCGGCGGGATCGATTCCCAGGGTGACAGCCTGTCGTTTGCGCGAGCCCATACTGTTGGCAAGGACGCGGTAGCCGCGTTGAAAACTGGGAATCTCATCGAACAGCACACAGGGGCTTTCTTCGCTATGATCGAGCATTTCGGTGATGGCGCCGATGTCTTCCTCGGAATTGGCTCCGGTGACGCGCTTCAATTCGCCGAGAGCCTCGACCTGAGCGAGCCAGTCGCGCAAGTCCCGCCACTTTGACTGAGCTGTTTGTGCTTCCATGGGCTTGGCCATCTATCGGCCTCCTCTGATGTATGCCAGATCGCCTTCGGACAGCGGCCGGACGTAATCGGTGGGGTTCATGCGCGCCTTCACTTCGGGCGGCACCCGGGTGGCGGCGGGAAAGTTGCCGGCGGACAAGGGGCGAGTGCAGTCGAAGATCAGTTTGCTCTCCAAGCGTGCCCTTGTCGTCGCGGCGGTAGCCGTAAGTCGGCGGATTCAAGCGGCTGCCGATGGAATTGTTGATCGTCACCAAGTCCTTGTCGGCTTGAAATCGAGTGGCCAATGCCCACAGCACATCGGCTTCGTTGGTGACGTCGATATCGTCATCGACGATAAAAACGTGCTTGGTCGCCGGGCTGTAGGCCATCACCGCGAAGGCGGCCAGATGAGGTTCGCCGTCGGCAACTTTCTTCATCGAGATATAGCAATGATTGCGCGCCACACCCGAGATCGGCAGGTAAAGATTTTTGACGTTGGGTACGACATCGCGGGCGCGGTTGAGCAAGAAGCCCATGCGCGCCAGGCCGCCGATCGCCGAGTGCTCGCTGCTGGCATTGAAGACATCGACGTAGATCGGATCGCGCCGCATTGTAATGGCCGTCACTTTAATGACCGGATAAGGGCCGACGCCGGTGTAATAGCGCGGATACTCACCGAACGGTCCTTCCTCGCGCTGGTTTTCCGGGCTCGGATCGAGCACGCCTTCAATGACGATCTCCGCGTGCGCGGGCACATCGAGATCGACGGTTTCCCCGCGCACGACCTCGAGCGGTTGCTGCAACAGGCCGCCGGCAACTTCCAATTCCCCGCCCATGCCGGGTGGATTCGTCGTTCCGGCAAGCAACAAACAGGGATGATGCCCGATCGCCATCGCTACGTGCATGGGCTGCTTGCGCTCGCGGTGCTCGACGAGAATGTAGTTGCCGCCCTGAAAGGCGCCGGTCATGAATCCCACTTCCTGTGGCCCATGCAGCATCGAGCGATATATGCCGGCGTTTTGCACCCCGGTTTTCGGGTCGCGCAGAATGAACACCGCCGAGGTGATGTATTTGCCGGAATCCAGTTCCTGATGGCGCAAGATCGGCAGCCTGGTGACGTCGGCGTCGGCGCCTTTCCAGATCACTTGTTTGACCGGCGCTTGCGCGGGATCGATCTGCTTGGTCGGCGTCGGCGAATTCTCGCGCCGACCAAATTCTTCGACCATGCCCTGAAGTTCGGAATCGATGGCCAGGGCGAGCCGTTCATAGGTTCCCTGCAAGTTGATCAACAGGGGAATCGATGAGCCTTTAACCTTGCGGAACAGTACCGCCGGATAATTAGGCCAGCGCGCATCGTTGCGCATCTGGTCTACGATTGCTGTTACTTCGAAAACTGGATCGATTTCCTTTTCCACGACCATCAATTGCTTTGGATCATGCTCGATCAATTTTTTCAGGTAACTGCGTAAGTCCTTCGGCACGGTCGATGCTTGCTCGGCCTGGGCGTCGTTGGGCGCCGGTGCCGGAGTGAATGCTGGCTGCCTTGCCATATCAGTCTTCTCCCTTTTCTGAGCTCCGCGTGCCTGTCGCGCCGGTGAGCACGCTAACGAGCGAGCGACTCCAAAGCCTTTCTCGCAAAGCTCATGTCCTCTAAATCCTCCGGTGTAAAGGGTTGCGTAATTTTGAGACCCTCTCGATAGATGTCAATTTCGGTCTGCACGAATTCCCGCGGTTTGGTGCCGTCCTTACTGTAAACCGCCATCACTGTTGCCAAAGCGTGAGCGGCAACGTTGGCGTCAATCTTGTGGATTTTCAAAATATAGTCGATCAGCTCGCTTTGATTCTTTGGCTCCCGCATATAGGCCATTGTTCGGAGTACGGCGCGGATCACCGAAACTCCCTTTGCCGGATTTTTTTTGAGAGCTTCGGCAGAAGCTAAAAGTCCGATACCGCTGAGCGGCGAGTAGTCCTTCGCATCCGCCAGCCGGTTGAAGCCTCTTACCTGGCTCTCCTCAGCAAAAGGCGGAGGTAGCATCGCCGCGCGCGAGCTTTTTCGACAGTCAGCGCGGTGCGCGAGCTCTCGGTGCTTTGTGTGTAGAAGAAATTAACCACCGACGGATCAAGCCCATTGCCTTTGAGAATTTCCCGGGCGGCAATGGCGGTGGCGTCGGTTAAGGCGACGGCTCCTACTGATTTGCCGGCGAGGTCGCGGACACTCTTGATTTCCGGAGCCGCCATCAGAGCAAAGGTTACAAACTGCTGAATGTATAGAATGCGTTTGATCGGCAAGCCGCGCATGGTTGCGGAAATGCCTGCGCCGACGGTTGTCGAGAAATCCAGCTCGCCGGCGACCAGCGCGGCGATTGCCGTCGGCGGTGACATCAAGACCAGATCGAGGTCGATGCCCTCGCGGGCGAAAAAGCCCTTGTCCTTGCCGAAGAACAGCGGCATGGAAGTCAGGCTTTTGGTCGGAATATGAATCAGCGCCCGCGTGTTGGTTTGCCCCGCCCAGCTCAGCAATGGGAACAGTATGGCAGCGGCGAAGAAACCGCCGGCAAAGTGCAATCGCATCCGTGAAGATCTAATCGCCAAAGTATAATCTCCGCGGATTGTCGCTGAGCATCGCCGTGACAAGATTGGAGTCGAGGTCCTTTCGTTTTCGAATTTTCTCGACGGCGCCCGGAAAGAAGCAATCGTGATGCGGAAAGTCGGACGCAAATACCAGCGTCTCTGCGCCAACAGTCTCGGCCACGTGAGCAATTGCGCGCTCCTCGAGCTCGAAGGAAACAAAGCACTGGCGGCGAAAATAGGTGCTGGGCCGCTCCTTCAAGTGGGGCACCTCGAATCGGTAATTTTCCGCATGCTCATCCATTCGCTCCAGCCAATAGGGCACCCAGCCGCAGCCGGCTTCCATAAAGCCCACACGAAGGCGTGGATGGCGCTCAAGCACGCCGCCGAGAATCAAGCTCGCCGCTGCGGTCATCTGCTCCATGGGATGAGCGTGCAGGTGGAAAAGACAGTATCGGTCGAAGCGTTCCGCACCAGCGGTCGGCAGGCGAATCCCGGTGCTGACATGAACCAGAGCAGGGACATTCAGCCGTTCGGCCAGGCTCCAAAGCGGCTCGTAGTCGGGATGGTCGAGATTGCGGCCGTCCACCGGGTGAGGCGAAATAAAAAGACCACGGTGGCCGAGCTTGCCCACCGCACGCTCCGCTTCTTCCACTGCATGCTTCGGCTCCTGAAGCGGAATCATCGCGATGCCTAGAAGTCTTTCTCGACTCGGCGCGCAATGCTCGGCCAGCCAATCGTTGTAGGCGTGAAAGAGCGCTGGCGCCAGCTTCGGGTGGCGCACACCGCCCAGCCGAAGTGAGTGAGTTGGAAAAAGTGCGACGCTAGCGATGCCTTCGCCGTCCATGACTTTGAGGCGACTCGCAGGATCGGCAGCCAGCTCCAACAAATCACGCCGGCCCATAGCGGTGATGAATCCGAGGGGAAACAAACGCTCGGGGCCATCGTTGCCGGTGCTGTTGCCGTTCTCGAGGCCGGGAGTACTTTTGACGATTTCACGCAGAGGCTCGTCGAGATAGCGCAGCCAAATATCGCGTGGCTCGACGACGTGGGCATCGGCATCGATAACTTGTTCTGAATGCGCCACGATTCTCTCTTTAACGCTTCAGCTGATAGTTGATGCTGATGCGTTCCGCGCTATAAAAATCCTCCAAAAATTCCTCCTGCTTTGAATAGCTGCGATTGGGCACGAGCCGGCCTTCGAAGGAAAGCGGCAAAGGCGAAATATCGAACGGGTAGGGGCGTACGCTCGCTTCCCGTTCGTTCTGAATATCGATCGTCAGCGTCACGTCAGGTTTTCCCTCGGCCACCGGCACCGGAACGTTGCTCAGTGTGTTCGTCGGACCGTTTTTCCGGGCCTGACTGTTTAACGGGTACCGGTTGCAAACGAACTGCGCGAACTGATCGAATACCTCCATCAGCTTGAAATTTGTCCAGAGATGAGACTCGTCAAGAAGCTGCGACCTGCCTGGCTCGGACTCCAGTTGCGCTAGCCACCGGGCGCGCGGTGCCTTTTGCTCGACAATGAAATTTTGCACGGCGGGATCATTGCGATAATCCGGCATGCTCGGCAAGAGTCCCATACCTTGGGTTAATAGCGCTTCACCGTGCATCGAAACAAAATAGGCGGCATACGGATCGCGCCCGGCGAGCCGTTCTATAGCGTGACGATACAGGTCCAGCCAGACGCCTTGCCCCAAGTGTTTGATACTGCCGATGTAGTCGGATGGAAAACCCTGGTCATTGACCGATGGTTTGATTTCCCAATCCCACCAGCCGCTGTCGTGTTCCTGCGCCGCCAGCACCATGGAAGAGTAGGGTCGAAGCCTGGCGAATTGATCGTTGCCCCAATGGGCGGCGAGCAATCCGGCGATGCGCGAATGATCCGTCTGCAGGATCAACAAGAGTCTCGATGCGTCGTAGGGGCAAACCATCATAGATTTGGTCCTCCTCGCTCGAATCATAGCTACGCGCAACGGGGGCGCTTGTCCAATATAAATTATTCATGTTACACATAGAAAAAAGGGTATGTATTGAAACCGTAGAATAAACTCTATGACTTTCCATCAACTGGAAATATTCGATGCCGTTGCCGAACAGTTGAGCGTTACCGAAGCGGCGCGAAAAATTAAAATCAGCCAACCCTCAGTATCCAAACAGTTGCGCTTTCTCGAACGCGAATGTGGTCTAAAACTTTACGTCAAATCCGGACGGGGCATCAAAATTACTGACGAAGGCCGTTTGTTGCAGACAGCCGCTAAGCCGATCCTAAAGCAGATGGAAGAGCTGCGCGGTACTTTTCTGAATCGCGTCACTCATGCACGTGCCAGCACGCTCCGGGTGGGGAGCACGCCCAGCCCGGCGGCGTTCTTTTTGCCGGGCGTGCTCAAGTCCTTTGTCAGCCTCCATCCGAATGTTCATCCGACTCTGCGCACCGGCTACCCTGAGGCGATTAGAGCCATGGTGCTCAATGGAGAGGTCGACGTTGCCGTCACGACGATTGCTCCTGCTCATCCGGAAATCATCGAAGAGCCCATCGCTTCCGAGGAAATAATAGCCGTTGTATCTGCCAAGCACGCTCTGGCGAGCAAAAAAAGACTGACGGAGAGCGAGTTAGCGAAAGTTCCTTTCATCATGAACACCGAAGGACACATCACCGAGAAAATCAAGAAACTGGGTTTGCGCCTCAATGTAGTGATGTGGTGCGAATCCATAGATCTAATAAAGACCGCTGTCCAGGCGGGCCTGGGTGTCGGACTCTTTTATCGCGGCAGTGCCGAAGCGGGTTTAAGGCAGGGCTACTTCAAAGCGCTCGAGATGCCGAGATTGAAGAATATCAAAATCGCCTGCTACGTCATCTATCGAAGAGGCATTCGGCCTTCTTCCAATCTGAGCAGTTTATTATCGCTGCTGCGCCAATCCGCAAAACACCCGCTCGCCTTGAGAGGTAACCGATACTAAAAACTGAAAGCGATAAGGCCCGCGAACCGCTTCTTCTCCAGCCATTCGTCACGCTCACTCATGCCTAACGAATAAGCAGTGCGCCTGCTTGATTAGCACCATAACCCCACCGAGACCGTTCCGTTAGCAAATTCTTAACGATTTTATTGTCTACGATCGGGGAAGAGTCCGTTTGATGGTGGCGCGTTAGTTGCTTTTTGTTCCTGGGTACGGTGTGGACCAATCGAATTTCACAAAGGGGGAACGGAACGATGATAGGCAAGCAGAAATACATCTCTTCTCTGGGAAGTATGGTGATTTCACTCTTTTTAGGCGGTGGCATCTGCTTGGGTCAGAGCGCCGCGGAGACTGATCCTCGATTCGAAAAACTCGCCCGAGATCTCTATCCGAAAGCCAAGCAGGAAGGCGCTCTGGTCGTCTATACGATCTGGGACGTGGAGCACGTGCGTTCGATCTTGGCGGTGTTCAATAAACGGTTTCCGGGCATCAATACGACCTACTGGCAGGGCACCCGATCTGAAATCATTGCGCGCACTCTGACCGAATTTCAGGGCGGTCAGCGAACCGCCGACGTGATTCTCAGCGAAGGAGCGCCGGTGGTTCTGCGCGCCGCGGGCGCCATCGAGCCTTACAATACCGTGCAGGCCAACGCGCTGCTGCTTCATGATTCGACGCTGCCCACGGTCAGCCTGCAGATCATGGCGCTTTCTTACAACACAAGGAAGCTCAAGGCCGAGGAGCTGCCAAAGAGCTGGGAAGACGTGACCAATCCGAAATACAAAGGAATGGTCGCCCTCGACGATCCGCTGAGAGCCGGACCGCTGAGCGGTATGCTGGCCGGCCTCAAGGAATATTGGAAGGAAGACGCGCGCTGGAGCAAATTCATCCGCGGTCTCAAGGCGCTCAACGTCACCGTGCACAAAAGCACCAGCGCGATGTTCCGCCTGCTGATCGCCGGCGAATACGCGATCTCCATGCCATCTTTGCTGCATGACGTGATCGAAGAGAAGGAAAAAGGGACGCCGGTCGATTATCTCAAGAGCGCGGCGCCGGTGATCTCGGCGCAGCAGCTCGGCATCTACGGCAAGGCGCCGCACCTGAACGCTGCCAAGCTGTTCGCCGAATGGATGATCACGCCGGAGGGACAATCGGCGGTGGCCGCGGTGGGACGGGAAGTTTCCCGAAAAGGCATCAAGTCCAAGGCGTCGATCGAATACGCGTGGGGCGGTAACGTGAAACCGATCCCGATCGTGAACAATGCGTTTTCCGAGAACCCGCGAAAATGGCTCGACGAGAACGTCAAGCCGGTGTGGGAAAATTAGTGGGGCATTTGTTTCTGCCTGGCGGTGGGCATATAAATAAAGCGCGCGTTCGGACAAAAAATTCGAAAGGTTTGAATTCAAAAGTCTATGGCCAGCGAGCAGGAACGGACCGAAGTCCTCAAACATATTCAACGCGAAGAGCTCGGCGCGCTCACTAAAGATTTGGTCGATATTCCGAGCCCCACAGGCGCGGAGAAGGGGATCGGTGAATTTATTCTCGACTGGTTTGCCCGCCACGGCATCAAGACCGTGCGCCAGGTGATCAGTCCCGAGCGGCTGAACGCGGTCGGCATCGTCGAAGGCAAGAGCAACGGCGTGTCGCTGACGATCAACGGCCACATGGACACGAGCTACACGGGCACGGAAGAAGATCGCATGTTCTGCCGCGCGCTGGAGCCGGACAGCGACCTCAAGGGTGCGGTGCGCGACGGCAAGGTGTTCGGCCTGGGCGCGTCGAACATGAAATCGGGACTGGCGGCGTTCATGGTTGCCGGTAAGGCGATCCGGCAAAGCGGCGTTGCGCTCAAAGGCGATCTGATTCTCGCGGCGGTCGCCGGCGAGATTTCGCGCACGCCCATCGGCCCCTACCAGTCGGAATCCTATCGCGGCGAAGGCACCGGGACCATCCATCTTTTGACCCACGGCATGCAATCCGACTACGCCATCGTGGCGGACCGCTCGGGCCATTCGGTCGTCTGGGCGCAAAACGGCGTGGCGCAGTTCAAGATCAGCACCTTCGGCGACCCACACGCCGCTTGGGGCGTCACGCGCGAAGAGAAACCGCCGGAAGCATCGAGCGCGATTCTGAAAATGATGAAAGTTTTGCAGGCGATCGATGGTTGGGCCGCGGAGTTCGAGCGCGCCCACGTCTATCAGTCGCCGCACGGGCCCATCGTGCCCAAGGTCAATATCGGCGCCATCCAAGGCGGCGCGCCGTTCCGGCCCAACTACTATCCCGGAGTCTGCGCGGTGTATCTCGACGTGCGCACCCCGCCGGAGCTTCGTCCCGTGCAGGTGCAGCACGAGCTCAAGGACGTTCTCGCCAAGCTCGGCATCGAGCATGAAATCGAGATGTACGCGTCCAAGATGGGCTACGAATCGAAGAACGCCGGCGCCATCATCAAAGTCGTTGAAGAAAGTTATCAGTCGCTTTTCGGCAAGAAGACGCCGGCGCCGACTGGCTTGCACGCCAGCATATGGACCGACACAAACATCTACAATGAGATGGGCATTCCCGTCTGTAAATTCGGGCTCGGCGGCGGGCGATGGAAACAGCGCTCCGAGCAGATCGATGTCGAAGACATTTACAAAGCCGCGCAGGTTTACGCTTGCGCGGCTTTGGAAATCTGCAACTGGGACAAACCGAAGGCGTAATTTTCCGAGATCCACGATGGAAAG
The DNA here is from genome assembly GCA_963745035.1 of uncultured delta proteobacterium. Lineage (GTDB taxonomy): Bacteria > Desulfobacterota > Binatia > UBA9968 > UBA9968 > DP-20. The sequence goes on from CAVUVW010000019.1 coordinate 276,162, forward strand.
CCGGGTGCGCAAGCTCGACGCCGAATACGGCTTCGGCCTCAGCGAAGACGAGATCCAAATGATCGCCCGCCGGGCCGAGGAGTTCGAGCAACTGTTCCGCGCGCTCTACGAAGTCGATCTGGGCGACAGCGCGCCGCTGCTGAAGCTCGACAAAGGGAACTGACCATGGCGGCGAGCGCCGGGACGGCTACCATCAGCGAGCTGGCGCCGCTGCTGCGGGGCAAAGAGCTTTCCCCGGTAGATCTCGCTAAAGAGTATTTAGAACGGGCGCGGCGGCTCAATCCGACGCTCAACGCCTACATCACTCTGACCGAAAAACAGGCGCTCGAGGACGCGGCGCGGGCTGAGCGGGAAATTCAGCAGGGACAATATCGCGGCCCGCTGCACGGTATTCCGTTCGCGGTCAAAGACAATCTAGCTACGCGCGGCGTTCGCACCACGGCGGGCTCGAAGATCCTCGACAACTGGCTTCCCGAATTCGATGCGACGGCGGTTGAGCGTTTGAAAGACGCCGGCGCTATTCTACTCGGCAAGACTAACATGCACGAGTGGGCGCTCGGCGGCACGACCATCAACCCGTTCTACGGCACGACGCGCAATCCCTGGAACCAAGATTTCATCGCCGGCGGCTCCAGCGGCGGCTCGGCGGCAGCGGTGGCGGCGGATCTGTGCGTTGCGTCGATCGGCACGGACAGCGCGCAATCGGTACGCAATCCGGCCTCCATGTGCGGCATCGTCGGTCTCAAACCGACTTACGGACGGATAAGCCAGTACGGCACCGTGGCCGGCACCGGCGCTTATTCGACCAATCATACCGGTATTCTAAGTAAGACGGTGGCGGACTGCGCGCTGGTTTTGCAAGCGCTCGCCGGCCACGATCCCAAAGATCCGCTGAGCGCGAACGCGCCGGTGGCGAACTACTCACAGGGGATCGGCAAGAGCGTCAAGGGAATCAAAGCCGGTATTCTGCGCGGCTACTTCGACGAGTTCGTCGCCAAGGAAGTCGCGGAAAACTTTTCGCAGGCGGTGACGGCGCTCCGAGCGCTGGGTGTCGAGATCGAAGAGGTGACGACCCGCCACATGGATCTGATTCCGGCGATCAAAGTCTGCACCAGCCGGGTCGAGAACGCCGCCGCCCACGACCCATATCTCAGAACGCGGGCGAAGGACTACAGCAAGGCGACGCTCTACAGCTATATTTCCGCGCTGCTGACCCCGGCGGCGACCTACGTGATGGCGCAGCGGGCGCGGCGCATCGTTTGCGATGAATTCGACGAGCTGCTGAAGCGCGTGCAATTATTGATCCTGCCGACCGTCGGCTTTGCCGTTCCGTCGATAGAAGATTGCCGGCAAGGATACGTGGAGCTCGACGGCAAAAAGTTGCCGCGGCAGGACGCGCGGGGCGGGCTCGAAAGCCTGTGCTGCATCCCGTTCAACGTTACCGGCCTGCCGGCGATCAGCATATGCAGCGGCTTTTCAAAATCCGGCTTGCCGATCGGGCTGCAGATTGTCGCCGGTTCTTTTCAAGAAGATTTACTGCTTCAAGCCGCCGACGCCTATGAACGGCTGGCGGCTTGGCACAGCCGCGGACCGGTGATGCCGCTCTAAAAATCCGATACGATTGTTTAAGGACCGCAGCGGAAAATGATGCACCGTGATGGCATCATTGGCTCGCGTGTTTCATCGAGATCCAGTCGGAGTTCGCCTGGATTCCCGCTAAAAGCATGCGGGAATGACGCAATGGAAAGTACGTAGCGCCACGCGGGGGAAATAGATCCCGGCCGTTGAAATTTGCGCGCGCTTAAACGGACCTGCCTGCATGGGTTTTTCCCCAGCGCGCGCGCATGGTTTTCATGGTATCGCCCTCGCCGACTTCGACGCGGGTCTTTTCCAACGCCTCCCAGACTTTCTCGTGCTCGCTTTTGGCGGCGAGGTCCGCTTCCTTCGACAAATCGTCGGGCCAGAAGCCCATCAGGTAGCCGTGCCACGGTGCCTGAGGTTCGAGCTTGGGCAGGCCGAGCTCTTCCCAGAGCTCCTTGGCGCGCACCATGAATTCCTTTTTCGGCAAGGAGAGCGGCGGGAAGTCCGCTTTGCGTGTCGCATCGATCAGTACCGACGACTCGCAATTGTCGTAGCGGCTCGACGGGTGGGTCGCGACCATGCCGATGGGCGTCGCGCCGAAGGGGCGGTCGCCGAGAATCTTGAAGTCCTTGTGCGGCTGGGAGCGATGGGTGATCGCCCAAGTCACCGCCACCGGATCTTTGACGTTGATGTCTTCGTCGACGGCGACAACCATCTTGCCGACGCGGTCGCCGTAGTCGAGGATGCCTTGCATTACACCCCAAGGCTCCTGGTCGTTGCGCTTTTTGAGGCTGACGGCGACGTAGGGCCGGAGATTGACCAGCGGCTCGATCAGATGAACTTCGTGAACCGAGTCGAAGCCTTTCTTGACCAGATAGCGTTTGATCAGCGTCGCCATGCCCATGGCCTTGATCTTCGAGCTTTCGCTCGGTGTTACCTGGCTGATGATCGAAACCCAGATGGGATTTTTGCGGTGAGTTACGCACTTGAGCTCGAAGACCAGGCTCAAAGTGCGTGGATCGATGTAGCCCATCGATTCGCCGTAAGGCCCTTCTTCTTCCATATATTTTGTCGGGATGATCCCTTCCAGAACGATTTCCGAAGTCGCCGGCACTTCGAGATCGACGGTCTTGCACTTGATCAACGGCACGGGCGCGCCCTGGAGGCCGCCGGCCAAAGCAAGCTCGTCCACGTCGGGCGGGACTTTCTGGGTCGCAGCGTAGGAAACCACCGGGATCGTGCCGACGACGATCGCGACTTCGAGAGGTTTGCCCATGCGGCGCGCTTTTTCCCATTGATTCGACAGATCCTGCGGCGTGCCGGTCATGAGACCGGTGCGGGTGGGGCCCTTGATCAAGCCGCGGTAGTTGCCGACGTTGCGCTGGCCGGTCTCCGGATCTTTGGTGATCCAGTGGCCGGCGGTAATGTACGGCCCGTTGTCGAAGCCAGGAGTTGAAATCGGCACGGCAAACTCGTTGAGGCCGCCGCGGGCGAGCAGCTCGGCGCCCATGTGCACCTCTTCCTGAGCCGGTCCGCCGTCGACCATGATCGGCGGCACGAGATGATCCAAAGCGTAGATCCAGCGATCGGGCACTTCGTCGGGCTGGCACTTGAGTCCGAGGGAATAGATCGCCTCGGAGCCCGATAGGCCGCCGACCAGAACGGAGCAGTTGTACTTGGTTTTTTTGCCGTCGGTGACATTGCTGAATAAAAACCCGCGCCGCTGCGGATTCGGGGATGCCGCCGCGAAATTGCCAGCGCACGAGCGGCTGCAGCTCGGTGTCTTTGTTGATCTCGCGATCGATCCGGTAGAGCTTTTCATGCGCTTCGAGCGCCGCGATGAACTCGCGCAAGTCTTCATAAGGTTTGGAAAAATTCATGGGCTTTTGTCTATGCTTTTTTCCCCGCTTTGGCAAGGCGGGGCGCTCGACTTCGGCTTGCAAATCCGCCTCCCGATCCGTAACATTGAAAACTCTTCACTATGGCTCTCAAGACTCTTCAATACGCTCAGCAATGAAAAAGAAGAGTTCGTTCCGCTGACGCCGGGAAAAGTGCGCATGTACGTGTGCGGCGTGACGGTTTACGACTCCGCGCATCTCGGCCACTGCCGCTTTCTGCTGACGTTCGACGTGATTTATCGTTATCTGCTGTTCTCCGGCTTCGACGTGACCTATGCGCGCAACTTTACCGACGTCGACGATAAGATCATCAAGCGCGCCAACGATGAACAGACAAGCTGCGCGGCAATCACCGACCGCTACATCGCGGAGTTTCATCAGCGACAGTGAAGCCCTCGGTTTGCTCAAGCCTACGATCGAGCCGCGCGCGACCGACCACATCGCGGAGATCATCGAGATCATCAAGGTGCTCGAAGCCAAGGGACTTGCGTATCGAATCGACGGCGACGTCTATTATTCGGTCGCCGGATTTCCGGAATACGGCAAACTGTCGCGTAAAAAAATCGATGAGCTGGAATCAGGCGCGCGGGTTGAAATCGATGAGCGCAAGCGCTCGCCGCTTGACTTCGCGCTGTGGAAATCGAGCAAGGCCGGCGAGCCGGCTTGGGATAGTCCATGGGGTCAGGGACGGCCGGGCTGGCACATCGAATGCTCGGCCATGAGCACCAAGTATCTCGACCAACCCTTCGATATTCACGGCGGCGGGCGCGATCTTATCTTTCCGCATCACGAAAACGAGATCGCGCAATCCGAGGGAGCCTATAAAAAGGCGCTGGCGCGCTACTGGATTCACAACGGCTTTCTCAACATCAATCAAGAAAAGATGTCCAAGTCGCTCGGCAATTTTTTTACGATTCGCGAAATTCTGGGTGAGTTCGATGCCGTGGCGCTGCGCCATTATTTTTTGGCGAGCCATTACCGCAGCCCGATGGATTTCTCCAAGGAAGGGCTCGAAGAGGCGGGCAAGGCCGCCGACCGTATCTTTGAAACCGCAGAGCGGGCGGGGCAGTTGCTCAAGGGCGCGGCCAAAGCCGAGCCGGAGCCGCAGTTGATGGACTCCTTTCGCCGAGAAATGGACGACGATTTCAACACGCCCAGGGCGCTGGCGCTGATCTTCGATGAGGCGCGCGCGCTCAACCGCTTGTTCGACGGCAAGAAGCACCAAGCTCTTGAAAAAAGAGTCGCAGCATTTCGCTCGATGTGTGATATCCTGGGCCTATTTCAGGAAGGCTACTTCGATCGGAAGAGGGAACGCTGGCTTAAAAGGGGAATCCTTCCGGCTGCCGAGATCGACGCGCTCATTTTGCGCCGCAATGTGGCGCGCCAACAGAAAAACTGGATGGAGGCGGATCGTATTCGCGATGAGCTGCAAGGCAAGGGAATCGTCATTGAAGATACGCCAGCGGGAACGGTGTGGAAGGTGAAATGAGCGGGAGCTTGCGGAAGAGCGTTGGTTTGCTCGCAACGTTGGTCATCGGCTTGGCGCACGCGCAAAGCCAGCCTGCGGCCCCGCGCACCGAAACCGCGGAAATCAATCTGCGCAAATCGATCGTTGTCCGTGAATATCAGGGGCGCCAGGTCAGCGGTGAAGAGCGCCAGATTGGGCGCGGCGATTCCTTGTGGCGGATTTTGGTCGAGGAAAAAGGGGTGGGCGAGAGCAGATTCTACAGTTATCTGGTCGTGATTCGCGGCCTGAATCCGCAGATCAAAAACCTCGATGTGCTGCGCGCGGGGGACAAGATTTTTGTTCCGTTAAAATTGGGTGATATCGACGAGGCGCCGTCGCGCGCCAGTGCCGGCGCCGGCGACGCGGTCCGGCCCGATGCGGGACGAACGATCACCTATCAAGTCAAGCCCGGAGACCATCTCTACCGGATTTTGCGCGAGCGAAATAGAAATGCCGACGACCGAAAGATCGCGCAATATGTCGCTTTGGTAAAAGATTTAAATCCGGAACGGCAAAATTGGGAGTCCCTGCACGGCGGCGAAATCATTCGCTTGCCTGCGCTCGATTCGGATCCTGCAACCGCGAAGTTCGACGGCAGGACTCCTGTTGCCCCCTCGACTGCATCGGCCAGTTCGCCCCGGGCTACAGCGCCGATCATCGAGGCGCCTGCTGCGAGACCGGCGGCGAGCACAGCGTCATCGCGGCGTTTGGATGTCGAAGAAGCGATGCGCGCGCCGGCGCGCGAAAATATGCAATTGCTGCTGAAGATCATCGAAGCGACTGGCCAGGAAGTGCAGTCCCGCGGCGAGGAGAGTGTGACATTGCCCGAGGCCACGGTGCATTTCGACAAGAACAGCTATCCGGTAATTTATAATGGCACTCTTCGACAGAGAGCGGTCATCGATCCGGATGGCAAGATTCCCGCATCACTGAAGACCAAGTTGAATGATCCGAGAATCGGTATACCGGTTGTTCCGATGGGAAACGGCTTGCCGATCGCCGACGCCGTTCGACAATTGCTTGCAAGCATCGGCTATCAGCCTTTGCCGGCGGATCGTCCGGTGATCGTGCAGGAATCCGGGATCACGTTCGAAGCAAGAGGGGATTGGATGGCGTTGGCTCCGGCGGTCAACAATAAGCCGCAGGAAGTGATGATCGTGAATCTCACACATCGCTCAGGTGAAGTGCCGGCGTATCTCAGCGCCGAGTTGGCAAAGCTCGGCGTGCATTTTCGCGACGTCGTCGTGCCGGCTGCAACCACGCCAGCGATCGTGCCGATCTCGGCTCAAAGTCCGCAACGAAGCGTCGAGCCAGCGAGGGAGCTGCCCAAAGACAGGCGAGAACTGGTCGACGCTTTGCTTACGTCCTTTCAGATTCCGCTTAGCGTTGCCGAAAACCTGTCTGTCGAGCTGCGCGATGGCTTGCGGCTGGAGACCCGCGTCGATCGGCTTTTTGAAATTGAGGGCAAACGTACGGCGATCTTTTTTCGCCGCATCGATCCGCTTGTACGCCAGGGGCTTCAGGAAAAACATAACACCAGCACACTCGAGCTGGAGGTTGATTCGTTATCATCGCGCGCCATCATCAATCGGGTGCTGGCCGCGCTCGGCGATCAAGCATCCTACGGCGAACACCGCTTTTCCGCTGCCGAAGGCGTAGCGCGCGACAGGCTCACTTTGAAGGCGTGGGGCTTCAACGTCAGGAAAAAACCCATGTTCGTGACCGACCGCCAGATCAGCCCGGCGCTCCAACGCTTCTTTTTTGAAAAGGGACTCGAGATCGTCTATTTTCAATAGACGCCTGGACATTCAATCCCGTTGGCCGGATGCGTTCGACGATTTGAACTATTTGAACGGCTTAAACGATTTGAACCAAAGGATCGTAAGGCGCCCGTAGCTCAACTGGACAGAGCATCAGACTTCGGATCTGAGGGTTGGGGGTTCGAATCCCTCCGGGCGCGCCATTCTTCAATAACTTAGCTATCATAACCTAAAGTCCACCCAGCGGATCAAACCGCGGCGCTGTTATCGCCGCCGTACAGTGCTCGACGCACAGCATCGCGATCGAGGTTGAGCACATCGCAGATCCATCGAAAACTGCCGACGTGCGTTTGACGTGAGCGAAGCCAGCACAGCGCCGCATTTCTCAAATTATCATCGCGTGAGCGTAGGTCCATCAGCGCGAGTTCTGTAACAGCCACCCACAGATTTGGAAAATTGGCTGATAGATAAATAAGCGCTGCTACCAACGAGTTGGCTTCATCGGCAAAGAAAAAAATTATTTCACGCTTCATCTGTGACAAAGTACAATGTTCAAAAATTCCCCGGAGGCGCAATGCAGTTCAAGACATTCGACAGTAAAATGATCGAGCCATCAAGCATCGAACACATTATGAAAGGCAGAATAACCGGAGTTCAAGGGACCTTGGTAAAACTAATAACGGGCGAAGAGGTACTCTTGCAGAACTCAGAGGAAGAAGTTGTGGAGGTATTGAACGCCGCCATCTTTGTCGGTCACACGGCGAGCCCCTCGCCGACTGACAAAGCTTGAAAGCACAGGGGGATTGACTGAATGGTCCACGTTGTGTGGTTGTTTCTTGGCGCCCTCGCGGTAGGTGAGTTTACAGGGTGGTTCGACAATAAGACGGTCATTGTGGTCACAATCGTAATCATATTTGCATTCCTCGGGTTCTTAGATCGCGACGCTGTCAAACTGATACGCCGACCTCGATCAGGCAAAAGTTAGAATTGCCTGTTTGGCGGCGAGACATCGATAGCCGTCGAGCTTCGCCTCGTAGGTCCATTGGCCACCGTCCGGCAGCTCGCGCACGGGCAAGACTTGTATCGGCTCGATGAAGGCCGGGCTTGACCCGGGGCGAAGGGGAGAGTTCTTTCGTGATCATGTTTAATCTTTAAAATTAACTGTTAGGGCGGCGCAGCGTAAATCAGCCAGAGAGCTTAACTCAGCGGGCCGGGCTCGAAAGGGTCCGGCTCGGGAAATTCAAGACCGGCTGGAGTATCATCTTCCTGACATGAGGAGCAGCCAAATGAAAGGAGAGGGACCACGTGCATCAGACAATTGATCAAATGAGGGAGATCCTCGAACCAGACGCCGCCGACGAGTACACGGTGAGCAAAGAAATGCTACAAGCTTGGCTTGAGGAAGTCGAGCGCCTGAGAAGAGAGGAAAATAAAGCGACAGAAGACCAAGAGAAGTCTCTCAGTAAGACGGGAGCCCGAAATATTGTCAATAAGATGAGGCAACTGGTCGAACTTTGCTACTACAGAAAGAAGGATGAGATCGAGACGGTAGAAGAAATGATTGAGCTTCTGAAAAGGAGTGATGTTTAACTCGTGTTGGACCGACTCTCGGATTCTCCGACTGCGCGGAGCACCGGCGGTATGTGTTGTTGCGTCAGATTGTGTTGCAACCCGCGGCGCAGATAAGCCGGCTCAACGCCAACGTGATGACAAATCCAATTGAAGCTGCCGACATCGCGGTTAGTGGAGGTGATCCAGTTGAATGCGTCTAGCCGGGTAGCGTCGTTTTCCAAGTCTGCGAATGCAAGCGCGAGGACGGCAACCCACATTTCACTGTCTTGTGGATACATTGCTGCTTACCATAACAGAGCTAGGGAATGGCAGAAAGGAATTTTATGAAAGAAACCTTTGAACGCGTAGTTGAGTGCCGCGGCGGAGTGGACGTGCCGATCAAGCACCTCTAGCGGCGCTCAAGCAGAGCCTGGACAAAGCCAAGCCGCAGCCGAAGGCGGAACGCGGCGGGCGCAAAAAAGCGCGGGGAGGATCGTGAAATATATCGACATTGTTTTCGAGGACACTCGCCAAGGTGTTGAAGTGCCCTCCCTGCTTCCCCCTCCCAAGAGCAGATTTCTGCTTGAGATGGAACTGAACGACGCTTCAATGTGATGCCGCACGAGATTGCGTTGATGGAGATTTCAGTTCAATCCTAGCATCACAGAAGACCCCGGGGCCCGCTGATTAAGAGTCAGTTCAAACGCAGATCAGAGCGGAACATCAACAAGAAAAGCCAATAATTCTAACGCTCATCTCCCAGGGCGTTAGGCAATGGAATATGATTGTTCTGCTCTGGTTCTGGCACAGAACGAGCACAACCACGCCGATTGATTTCGCTCCCGACCGCGTCCTTCAAGACAATAAACGATAAAAAGGCTATACGTTCAGCGAGTCGCGCGGCGACTCAGAATGCCATCGGCGACAAGCTGGTAAACTGTTAAGTGAGCTGCATAAGCCATGACGCGTGGACAACGTGAACTAAAAAATGAGCCGCTTAGGGACGGGATGGAGCCTAAAAAATTGGCCCGAAATTATTACAGCGTATCCGACAAATCTAAATCGCCGATGTCCGCGATTGGAGTGCCGATACGTGTCCGTAGGAAATTAGCTATGTGTGCACAGAAAGCGGCGTCATCAAATAGAAGCGAACCTACGTAAGGCTTGCCATTGTGGGCGATGTGCAAATAACATCGCGTGCCCCGTTTCATGTTGAGAATACCGAGGCTTGTCAATACTCCGATTTCACCCATTAGCGTTCGGTTATCGTCGTTGTATTTTTCAATCCAGACCGGCGGCCAATTTCTCATGTTGTGGTAACGCATCAAGGGATGGTCACGCAGCTTCATAACCGCGTTAGATAACAATCGGATTCCGTTGTCAAACCCCGGTTTAACATCGGGAATATTTCTATACGCTATGAAAACCGTGGCGCAACAGATAACAACCCGGGGACACAGGGAAGCCGCTTCAAATTATTTATGCCCACCTTACTAGACCCGAGTATTTGTGATGTAGTTGGAGTCAGTGGAACTCCGCAATCACCCGCTGATGTGTTACTATGGCCTTCGTTGCTGGCCTCCGAACTGGAGTCCAATCGAAGAGCCTAAAAATAAGTGCATCACGGGAGAAGTCGGCGTACTAAAACGGGTGTCCTATTCCTCAATGGCGGGCTATGCCTGCCACTTGTACACCGAATATGAAGGCCGAAATTACATAGGCACACTTCTCATAGATGATGCCGCGTTTTGTCGGCAGCTCTTCTTTGCGCTGCATCACCATACGAACCTCTCAATGGAAGAGATCGGCTCCTTAGATATGTCCTATACTCTCTAGCAGATTTTCCTGCCACGCTTACAACCATGTCTATTCGGGCTGTGCAGCTTCGTGATCACCCGCTAATGACCCGCAAAAGCGGTGTCCCGACTTGGCCGCCGAGATGGACAACGACGCGCCTCGACGTTAACGACTTGCCGACCGTCGAAGTCGGATTTCTTGAACGTGCGACGATGCACGAGCTCTTCGATAAACAAAATTTTTCTGTTTATCGAACATCAAGGCTTTCGATATGTAGGTTCGATGCACTTCGACGATCCCCGGTTCTGCTCACAAATTTTCACGATCCTGCAAGCAAACGTTGACCGCTCCATCAAAGACATCGGCGACTTGGATTTATCGCATACGCTCTAACCTCCCAAGAAACACGCTACAACCTCTAAAGCCCGACTCGACTTGTCGGGTTTCCGACATTTCACTTTTCATTGGACACTTGGGCTTATTAAGCCTAGAGTCTGATTCCAATATCCGTTTGAGCTTATCCCGCCGGGGCCGCAGGACCGGGAGCCCGAACCCTAGCCAATAGGGGAAGGAGTCCTGCATGCCTCAATCCATTCTAGAACTGTTGGAGCAGAGCCGAAAACTAATCGAACAATCCCGTGCGCTTCGTGAGGCCGTGGAAGAAACCAAATCGGACTCAATACGTGCCGTCGCCCATGCAAAAGCGATTAGGGATTCAATGATCGAGCAAGAGAAACGTAAGCGGAAATAACCCCATCGCTCGGGTTCGGTCAATGTTCAATCAATAAAAAAGGGGCGAGCCTTTCGGTCGCCCCCTTCGGGCGTTCAAAACCAGTTACCACTGGGAAAACACCCCGCCCCCTGGAACCCGCAGAGTTTAAGCTGTTAGGCAGTGGCTTGTCTACAGAAAACTGAGGAGGGCCGGGTGAAAGGAAGAAAGAATCGCCCCAACATCCGGCGCCCGCTCCGGGCATGAGCTCACCGGGACCGCCGCCGCCGGATTTTAGCCAGGGAATGCAGACTGGCGAGCGGCGAACTTGCTCAACAATTGTAAGCCAAAAAGCCCCGGCTCATCCGGGGCTTTTTTATGCTCGCGGTCTTTCCTCTCGGTCAAACGTTCGAAAAAGTTTGAAGTCGGCAGCCTCGCCAGCAAGGAAGACGTGTCCCTCTTCCCCTGCCGACACGAAAGGCGCTCAGCCCCCTGGGCGCCTTTTTTATTCCCGCGCTCGGCTTGCCCATGCGCGATGCCGATCCGGAATTTTCTCAGCCATAAAGGACTTGTCACGGAAGAAGTAGCGACTCCATACCCGATCTATCTCACCTTGAAGCGTTAACGCAACACCAGTGAAGAAAAGTTCACTATTGGACAGAATATATAAGAGCTCCCGGATTATAGAAAAAGAATGGAAGAAGTTTACCAACAATATCTAATCCGGGCGGCTGCTGCAGTACTTCGGACCGCCATCGGATTTAAACCCATGGCGCAAGTCAACTGGAACGAGGACGGCAAGGAACGCGTTAGGCTTTGGATGGAATGGCACTTCGCTGAAAAATTTGCCACGTACGACGAAGCGGAAAAAGAAGCTCTGCGGTTTGCGAAAAATTGGGTTGACGAGCGCCGGAGATAACGCCAGTTTAAGCCCGCGGATGCGAGTTGCTGTGCGTGCTTTTCACCTTCCGGATCGCGACCATGGCATAAATCTCCGTTGTCTGAATGCTCGTATGACCACGCCGGCCGCGCGCCTCTGCATGAAGCCGAGCTCAGCGACCGCGTAGCCGTGCCGCAGGCACAGATCGACGTGGTGATCGAGAAACTGCTGGCGGGCGCCTGCTGCTGCGCGCCGTCGAGCCGCCGGGCATCGGTCTGGCGCGGGCGCCCGAGAGCGTCTCCGGCTGCGGAAATTCTCGAGACCATGCGCGGCGAGTGTCCACGAGGGTGCTTTTTTGAATCTTGGATATCGCTACGAATTCTTCTTTAATCGGATTGAGACGATCGACGATAATTCTACCAAGGGCAATCACGTCTTCACCGTCGGCATTGGCTTTAATTGGGGTGGTACGAAGTAATTGACATGCGGGAAGCGACAGCCCTCAGCAAAGATCGTGCGCTCTAACCCCCTTCCCGATTTTTGCGCCCGCACGTAGGGGGCGACCAAACGGTCGCCCCCTAAACTCCAAAAATTCAATCCCTAAATTTCGCGTCTGTGGTTTATCTAGCGTGCGCGAGCATCCGCTCCCGGGCTTGCGCTACGGACCCATAAAAGTGAATAACAACCGGCCGCTAGATCAAATAGAAATCGGGAGCCTGTTAACGGCAAACCGTCCGAAGGGATGGGCGCGATCGCGCGAGATCGATTTACGAAGCGGGTTTTGGCCAAAGAGGAGCGCTAAAAGCTCTCAGCTCTTTTTTTCATTTCTTTGTCGGATTTTGAAGTCGATCTTAACTCTCGGCGTTCTTCGCGATCTGATATTACCGTCACCACGATCGCAAGGAGAATTAGGAAGGCGATGGTAATAATTATCGGTAGCATTCGGCTCCTCCGCGGCTCAAAAAGTTAACCGGATAAATAGCAGCTAGTCGACCAACAATCAACTATATATTGTGTTGGATAGGCTTATAAACACTATATGTCGTGGTTATCAACACGTTATCCACTCGATGATTTAGCGATTAAATTGCAATAATACAGCTAGTTAGAACCTTAATCTTTATTTATGCTCTAAGTAGCAAAGCGTACTTAGGGGTCCTTAGCTATGCTCAAGATAGCCACGGCCGTCCCAAGGAGCCCAAGGATTTTTTAAGAAATTTATAAGGTTCCGGCGAAGGCGTCGTGAGTTTCAAATAACAAACATGAGCGTCGTGTTTTGAGAGCGTGCGAAAACCCACCCGAATACCAGATCACGGAACTCCCAAGAGCTTGTCCAATCGAACAACGCCCTGCTATTAATCGAAGTCGGGCGCCATGTGATGATGGCCGAATTAGCTGACCTCGAATGTGCAAAGAGCTACCTCAAGCGCAGCTTCCTTAACCTCGTAGATCTGATCGTCGGAAAAGTAGCGCAAGCAATTCAGGCAGTCGGCCATCCAGTGATGAGCGATCTACTCTGCAACTGGCGCTTTAAATTGAATTTAGCGATTTCCATTTTTCTTTGTGGTGCGTTGTTTTGTACTAGCAGCTTCTAAGTATTTCGCGAAATTTTCATGGCGCCCCGTGGAGTCTCTACCAAGCTTCTCTGAAGCTGGAGTTGACTATTAGCGTAATTTCGCTTGAGCCAGACCAGATGCCAGAAGAGGCGATGGAAAAAATTTCCGCAGGAGTTCGTCACGCATGAAAACATTTCACGAAGCTTGGCATAGATTGAAAGAAAAAAAGACCCGGAAATGAAAAGTCAGTTCATATCGGCGCTACCGATTCAGCATGTTCCGCCCGAGGGCGGTTCAGAATTGATCCATTTTTCCGTGCAATAGCGGCAACTAATGTCAGAAAAACGACAGTTCCAGACGGTGGAGAAAGCCGCCTCACTGATCCGGAGAGACGCGTATACGACAGGCGGCGCCGTGGAAGAACTTCTCTACCCAGGCGCACAGACTCAGAGCCGGATCAACATCACAACGAAGGATGAGCTGCTGCCTTTCTTCATCGATCAGACCGCTCATCAGAAGTTTATACTCCGGGCCGTCCTTTCGGCATTTCGTCTCAATACTTCGGTAGAGATCGATCGGAATAGTGACCAGCGCCTTCATCGTCTTACCACCTTTCCGCAAGAACGAGGAAGAATTAGCGGAGAAGCCTAGAGTCTCGCGCCGATTGGAGCGCAACGCAACCACGCTAGTGATGAATTTTACGTTACCGAAGGCTGGTCAAAGTTGATGGCGAATGACCCTCCAATGACGCCATTGGAAAAAGCGGTCTGGGAGTTTCTCAGAGCGATTCGCCGGGCTGGAGAACTTGGTCAGGCGCAAGATCATCATCGTGCGGTTTAATCTTAAAACGCCCGACTCTAGCCGTTTTCGGATAGGGTCTTGCGGGATACTGTTTTGGTGCTGGTCAATGTCTATACGAAGGCGATCTGCACCAGCTTGGCGCGTGGATACTTCATTCACCCGGACAGCGTCTGAAAAAAAGTGGCGCAACTATCTCGGCTCGTGCTTGCCGAAGTCGGCGATCTCTTCCGTGCGCTCGATGAAGCGGATCCGCTGTAGGAGAAGTTGTTTTAATTTCGGGATGATTAGTTTCGCGCCGAATTTGTCCTGTGCCGCTGCATTGTGTGCAGTCCGCTTCAGAAAGCGCATGCGCCGAATCCAACCGTTTCCGTGGCAAACGGTGCAGACAAAGGGCGACGACGCCGAAAATCGCCGCCCATGACCACAGCCTATCAAGATCCCAATGGCTTTGAAGAGGAAAGCGTAAAGTTTTATGTGAAACTATGAAGCATCCGGCGGTATATTATTTACAGAACCGAGTGATCCGCGCGGCGCGGAAGCCCGAAGAGTCAGGCTTCTCCGCCTTGCTGTTTTTTATAATTATGGATTAAGTGGGACTTCGGATCTGAGGGTTGAGGTTCGAATCCCTCCGGGTGCGCCATCTAACTCTCTGTCTCAATTGCAGACTCCGCTCTGATTATGGCATCCGGAAAAAGCTCGACTATCAACGTCGTCGCCGGACTCATCTGGAGAGATGGCAAATTGCTTGTTTGCCAGCGGCGCGTGGGTGGTGCTTTTCCGCTCAAGTGGGAATTTCCCGGGGGTAAGGTCGAGGAAGGAGAGACCGATATCGACGCCCTAAGGCGTGAGTTGCGGGAGGAACTCGCGATCGATGTACGCGGCGCGACGTTGATTTACCGGCACAATCATCGCTACGTGGGGGGCCCGGCGGTTTCTCTGCGGTTTTACAATGTTTATGACTGCCGCGGCGAGGCAAACAATGTGATTTTTGAAAAAATATCCTGGGTCAAGTTGACTGATCTTGAGCACATGGATTTCCTTGAAGGCGACCGATCGTTTATTCAAAAGATCTCATCCGAAGGACCATCGATGCTGCTACGCAGGTGAAAGCTGAGTCTCCCTTTTCGCATCCTCGACCGTCTACGTAATTGCGCCCCGTACTTAAAAGCAGACCTTCACTTCCTTCAGGATGACGGTTCTCGTCACGCGCTATTTTCCTACAAACCGGGCGGACTCACTAAATAGGGCTCTTGCCGTCCACTCGGTTGAATTGACAGTATCGGGCGGTGCGGCTATCCTATGCCCGGTTTGGGAAAAACCACTCGATGCCGATACGAAAACTCATCAGCTCCGTGATCTTTTCTTGGGCCGTGCTTGGATTTGCCTCAGCGGTTTTCGCCGATGTTTACATGTATACGGACAGAAACGGCGTGTTGACCTTTACCAACGCGCCCAATCACGGCGGCTATCGACGAGTTCTTAGGTCCGCGACGAGCTTGTCAGCGGGACGCCATACCTATGCTTCTTATGATGATCTGATCCTTACGGCATCGGGACGCCACAGCGTCGATGCCGACTTGATCCGCGCAGTCATCAAAACCGAATCGGATTTCAATCCGGGCGCCCGTTCGCATAAGGGAGCAATGGGACTCATGCAGCTCATGCCGGACACGGCGCGCTTGCATAGCGTCGTGAATGCCTATGATCCGGTCGAGAACGTCGAAGGCGGCGTAAGACATCTGCGCATGCTGCTCGATCGCTACCAAGGCAATCTCGAGCTCTCTCTCGCGGCATACAATGCCGGCAGCGGCGCGGTCGAAAAACATCGTGGTATCCCACCGTTCGCCGAGACAAAAGAATATGTGCGGCGCGTTCTACGGTTTTATGATTCGTACCGCGGCGAGGGAGTGCAAGTCGTAAACGCCGTTCGCTAGTAAGCGCTTCACGAGAGCCCGCCCGTGGTTTGGACGCTCCCCAACCTACTCAGCCTCTGTAGGATACTGATCATTCCTGTTTTGGTCTATTTGCTGACCTTCCCGGACCGCTGGTCGTCTCTATTAGCCGCGGTGCTTTTTCTTGTCGCATCCGTCACGGATTATTTTGACGGCTATCTGGCGCGGCGCAACAAGAGTGTCTCCGACTTGGGCAAGATTCTCGATCCGCTGGCAGACAAGCTGATGGTCGCCTCGGCGCTCATTATGTTGGCCGCCATCGACCGTCCACAGGAACCGAGCGTGCCGGCGTGGCTGGTCGTCGTGGTATTGGCCCGCGAGACGGCTGTGACGGTTCTACGCGGCATCGCCCTGACCGAAGGCATCGTGATGCAGGCCGAGACTCTCGGGAAATACAAATTTATTTTGCAGGCGTATGCCGTGGTCGGCTTGCTGGTGCACTATGAATACTGGGGTTTCGATTTTTTTGCCGCAGGCGTGTATTTCCTCGTGCTCTCCTCGGCGATCGCCCTCTGGTCGGGGATCAACTATCACGTGCAGTTTTTCCGACTTCGGGCGGCGCGTCTGAGCCGCGCTTAGGGCCGGAGGCGGTCTTAACTCGAAAGCAGATCCCTCACCCCAAGATGCCGGTCATCCAACTGTCATTTTTCTACAAGCCGGCGCGGATTCATTCGTTTGGACCATAACTGGAGGACGGGAAAATTGACAAAGCAGAGCGCATCAGGTAGAAAAAATCTTGCTGCGGGTGTAGCTCAGTTGGCTAGAGCGTATGCTTGCCAAGCATAAGGTCGGGAGTTCGACCCTCCTCACCCGCTCCATCTTTAAGCCCCTGATTCGTCAGGGGCTTTTTCTTTTTCCGGGTTTCGGATGCTGACTTGGTAAGTCCCGATTTTTCACCTTTTTCGGCGGATTTTTCACTTTCTCTGATTTGGTTCTCGATCCAGTCCCGCTGCGGGTCGATGTCTCCAATGTAGCGGGCGTAGTGCTTCTTGAGGGTCTCTTCGCGGTCACCGGTCTGGGCGCTGATGAAATTCATCTTGGCGCCGATCGACAGCATGAACGATGCGTAGCTGTGCCGGGTGTTGTAGAACGGCCGCGGCCGGATCTTGAGCTTTCGCAGCATTGGCAGCCATTCCCCCGCTTGTAGAAATTGTTCTCCTCTATGGGCGTGCCGCTCGGGGTCGTGAATACATAGGCGTCGGGCTCGAGCATGAAGCGGACGTGATCCTTGAGCACCGTAAGCAGGTTTCGTGGATCCTGATCTGCCGATTGCTGGGGCCGGTCTTCGTTCCGTCTTCCTCTCCGCCAACGCGGCTCTTTTCGATCCGCTCCCAGCCATAGTGGAGGTCGATGTCCGGCGCCGCAGAGCGCAGGCCTCGCTTGGGCGGCAACCCGTCCAAAACTGATGAAAGACGAACGGGTGATAATGCCGGCGGTGCTCGAGAAAGCCCTGCAGGATTGCTCCCGTTCTTCAGGCAAATAAGGGTCAATCTGACTCTCGCTGTCGGTCTCCGGAAGCTGGAGAAGAGATCCGGGTCGAAGATTTTTGCCGTCATCGCCCCGGCCCGCCGCGCGTCTTTTATCATGGCCCGAAGGGCGCGGATGAACTTATTGACGCTTGCTGACTTGTAGCCGCGCTGAGCGCCGATTCTTTTTGATCGTAGCGCGTCTTGAAGCTCTTGAAGGTGGATGGATCCCAGGGCTGCAAGATAAAGATCACCGAATTCTTGGCCGGCGATTTGGGCCGGGAGAATATGTTTTTTCAAATCGACTTCTCGGAGTTGCCTGCCGCGGGCGGACCTGATTCTTTCGCCCCTCGATCCACTTCTCGTAAAAGGAGCGCACGGTCGCCGGGGCTGCCGGTTACGGCTCCTCCCGGTGAAATAGGTGCGCTTTGTTGCCGTCGGGAAAGTGCCTCAGATAATCGAACGTCCGGAGTTTCATTTCATGCGAAATGATCGTCGCTTACGCTTCAAGGAAGTCCCGATTCTCCGGCGTGTCCTCAAGCCGGGTCGTCTCCCAACTCCGGATACCGTTCCACATCAGCCGGAGCCCAAGGTGCGCGCCGCCAGCTGCTCTTTTTACTTTGCAGGCCATAGATCAATCATGTCGCGCAGTACATCAAACTCCGTAAACTCCGTGTAACTCACTTTTATCTCGTTGAGTTTTTTTTCGAGTTCCGGCATTCCCTGAGATCAAAGGCGCCCGGATACTTTATCAGCATGTACGCAGTCAGTACCGCTGTTTCCGATGTATACCGGCCGGTTAGGAGATGGGATAGATATGCAGCATCAAAGAGATAAAATTCCGTCGCGCCGAAAAAAAAGCTCATCTCGGCATCCGGATTAGGGTCATGGTCCACGTGTTTAAAATTGTTTTGCGCTTGTCGGAAAGCTCTTCGGAGCTCTTTTTGAAGGTGAGGCTTCGTTAAAAAATCGATTCCTATCTCGAAGATGCCCAGCAACCCTTTCGGCGTTGCCAGATCACGCAACACTCCCTGTGCAGCTGCTGCAAGCGTGTGAACAGCGATCATGTTTTTCCGCTCAAAGAACATCCGAATGGCAACATTTAATTGCCGCTCAGCTGCTTCAAGTCTAGTTACCTTTTCTGACGGCGGCGGTTGATCAGAACTCACGAATCACCCGTTCTTTCAGCAATTCACTGTCAGTCAAAGCATCGATAGTTGGCTCTAAGAGGTCCGCCGAAAGTTCGAAAGTCTGCCGCAAGATACTCATGACAGGGCAGATCTCCTTTTTTTTGCCTGAACGGACGTACATTGCAGCGAGACGCACCA
>CAVUVW010000020.1:0-148939 GCA_963745035.1 uncultured delta proteobacterium
TGCGTCAGCTAGGCTGAGAGTCAGAATAGCAACAACAAGGAGTTTTGCATGGCCACCGATCCGATCTGCGGCATGACCGTGGATCTCAACAGCGCCGCCGGCAAGCACGACTATCACGGGCAGACGTATTATTTTTGCAGCCGGCACTGCGTCGACAAGTTCAACGAAAACCCGGCAAAGTACGTGGGAGCGGCCGGCGTCGGGCGCGCTCCGGCGGCAAGGGAGCGTGGCGACATAGGGAAGAGCGTTACCGACCCGGTCTGCGGCATGACCGTAGATCCGGTGCGCGCCGCCGGAAAACAAAAACACGGAGAAGAGACATATTACTTTTGCAGTCGGCGATGCATGGTGAAATTCATCGCGGACCCTGAAACGTTCCTCAAAGAGCCGCGACGGCATGAGGCTCACAAGCATGAGACCGTGGCGAGTGCGGTAGATCGCGCAGCAGAAACTGATCAAGCTCCTAAATCGGACGAAGGCGCGGGCGCATACGTCTGCCCGATGGACCCGGAGGTGCGCGAGTCCAAGCCCGGCGCTTGCCCGAAATGCGGCATGGCTCTCGAGCCTGAAACGCTTGCCGCGCCCGCAACACGGATCGAATACGTTTGCCCCATGCATCCGGAAATCGTCCGCGACGAGCCCGGCTCATGTCCGATCTGCGGCATGGCTTTGGAACCGAGAACGATAACTCTCGAAGACGCGCCGAATCCCGAATTGGTCGACATGACCCGGCGGTTCTGGATCAGCGCGGCCCTTTCGCTTCCCCTTTTCATGCTGGCGATGTCGGACATGCTGCCGGGCCAACCTTTGCAGCATTGGGTCTCACCGCGATTGCTCACGTGGATTCAGTTTGCCCTCGCCACGCCGGTCGTGCTGTGGGGCGGCTGGCCATTCTTGGAGCGCGGCTGGCAATCCATCGTGAATCGCAGCTTGAACATGTTCACGCTCATCGCCATCGGCGTGGGCGCCGCTTACGTGTACAGCGTCGCAGCGACGATCTTCCCCAGTATCTTTCCGGAATCATTCTACGGGCACAGCGGCACCGTCGCTGTTTATTTCGAAGCGGCGGCCGTCATCACCACCTTGGTTCTGCTCGGACAGGTGCTCGAACTGCGCGCACGCAGTCAAACCAGCAGCGCTATCAAAGCGCTTCTCGGCTTGTCGCCGAAGACCGCCCGATTGCTGCACGACGACGGCAGAGAAGAAGACGTCCCGTTGGATCGGGTTCAGGCCGGCGATCGTTTGCGCATTCGTCCCGGTGAAAAAGTTCCGGTGGACGGCGTCGTCCTCGAGGGCGCGACTTCGATCGATGAATCGATGGTCACCGGCGAGCCGATTCCTGTCGAAAAATCAAAAGGCCGCAAGGTGACGGGCGGCACGGTCAACACCACCGGCAGCGTCGTCATGCAGGCCCAGCGCGTCGGCAGCGAAACGTTGCTGGCGCAGATCGTGCGCATGGTCAGCGAAGCGCAGCGCACGCGCGCGCCGATACAGCGGCTGGCGGATATCGTCTCTGCCTATTTCGTTCTCGCTGTTCTCGCGGTCGCCGCGGCGACCTTCGTGATCTGGTCGCTCTTCGGGCCCGAGCCGCGCATGGCCTATGCCATCGTCAACGCCGTCGCCGTGCTGATTATCGCTTGTCCCTGCGCGCTCGGGCTGGCAACCCCGATGTCGATCATGGTCGGCGTCGGCCGCGGCGCGACTGAGGGAGTGCTCATCAAAAATGCCGAAGCTTTGGAAATTCTCGAGAAAGTGAACACATTGGTTGTCGACAAGACCGGGACCTTGACGGAAGGAAAGCCGCAGCTCTCGGAAATTGCCGCTGGTGCGGACACGGATCGCAAAGAGATCCTGCGCCTGGCGGCGAGTATCGAGCGCGCCAGCGAGCATCCGCTCGCCGCCGCTATCGTCGGAGCAGCCGAGAAAGAAGGAGTGCGGCTTGCGAATACCGAGGAGTTCCGCTCGCTCACCGGCAGAGGAGTCACCGGCAAAGTGGATGGCCGCTCTGTCGCATTGGGCAATATCAAACTGCTCCAGGAGCTGTCGATTGACGCCGGACCTCTCCGCGCGCGCGCCGAGGAACTGCGCCGCGAAGGACATACCGTGATGTTTGTCGCCATCGACAACCGAGCGGCTGGACTGGTGGCGGTTTCCGATCCAATCAAGCAGTCGACCCATGAAGCAATCGAAATCTTGCATCGCGAGGGTATCCAAATCGTCATGCTGACAGGAGACAGCCGGACTACGGCTGAAGCCGTCGCCCGGCGGTTGGGCATCGATCAAGTGGAAGCCGAAGTGCTGCCCGAACAAAAAGCGGCGGTGATCAAGCGCCTGCAGGCAGAAGGACGGATCGTGGGGATGGCCGGAGACGGAGTCAACGACGCTCCGGCGCTCGCGCAAGCGCAAGTCGGCATCGCCATGGGCACCGGCACCGACGTGGCGATCGAAAGCGCGCACATTACACTCGTCAAAGGTGATCTGCGCGGCATCGCGAAAGCGCGCCGGCTGAGCCGCGCCACCATGCGCAACATCCGGCAGAATCTTTTTTTTGCATTCGTTTACAACGTGATGGGAGTGCCCATCGCAGCCGGTGCTTCTATATCCGTTCTTCGGTATTCTCTTGAGCCCGATCATCGCCAGCGCGGCCATGACGTTCAGCTCCGTCTCCGTGATTGCGAATGCGCTGCGCTTGCGGCGAATCAGGCTTTGACCCCAGGCTTTCGATCACGGAATTTCCTGGACTTGCAGCTTCACCGCGTCTTTCTCACATAGTTCTCCGCATCTAGGTTCCGTTTTCTTCAGCTCGTGCGCCGAACGACAAGTTTGGCGTGAAAGGCATTGCCTTGCATTTTTTTGTACTTGGCGTGCTTTGCGTATTGGCGCTTATCTGGATCTCAGCAATATTTGCATGTGAATAAGGAGCAACGACAATGAAAACAATCATCATCATGGTAATTGGGCTTGTAGCGCTTGGCGGAACATGGGGAATCGCCCAGGAACTGAAGAAGGACGGTCGTTCCGGAATGTCGGGGATGATGAAAGACATGATGCAGGAGTCTAAGCCGGATGACGGGTCCAGCCGCATGATGCACCACATGGGCGGGATGATGGGCATGATAAAGATGATGGAACAGTGCAACGAGATGATGAAGTCCGGGCACCATCACAACGAGAAAACCAAGGAACAGCAACCAGAAGTAACGCCGGTCGGAGCAGGGGCTGAAGTTCCCCTGCTCCTTCGCAAGGGAGTACGAAGATGATGATGGACGGCGGAAGCATGATGGGAATGATGATTTTCATGTTTCTTTTTGGATTGCTGCTGATTTTCGCAGTTGTATTGATCGTTGTTGCCGTCGCGAAATGGCTATGGGGCTCGATGCCGTCCGCAATGCACACTCGAGAGAATCCTTGGAGGTTCTCAAAACACGGTACGCGAAAGGCGAGATCGGCCGAGAGGAATTCGAGACCATCAGACGAGATATCGAGAAATGACCTCGTTGTTTCAAGAAAGGATTTGTATGTCGAATGAGGTTAGTTCAATAAAAGAAAAAGAGAGTTCGCAAAGTCCGTCAACCGTCATGGCGTCCGCTGAAAGCGGTTCGGGCTGCCATATGCACGCACGCGGCTGGCTCAAGGGCGGCCTCGCTATGGCGATCTGCTGCGCCGCCCCGCTTCTCCTTTTCTCCGCGATCGCCTTTTTTGGCTTGTCCTTAGGAGCGCTTGCGAGTGGCGCGCTGAGCCTTGCGGCGCTGCTGGCTTGTCCCGTCGGCATGTTTTTAATGATGCGCATGATAATCAAAGACAAACAGTAAAGCCGCTATCTTCAGGAGTTTAGATGGCAATGGAATTTGCGTCACGGGAGATATCGGCAAAATACGATCGATTCGCTCCGTGGTACGATTGGCTGGAAGGGATTCTGAATCTGCTCGGGCTGAGCAGGTTACGGCGGATACTTGTCCGCCAAGCCTCCGGCAAAGTCCTCGAAGTCGCCGTCGGGACAAGGAAGAACCTGAGTTATTATCCGCGGGATTGCCGGATCATTGCCCTGGACCTCAGCAGGCAAATGTTGAAAGTCGCTCGGGACCGAGCATCAAATCTATCCATGTCTGTTTCGTTTTTGGTGGCGGACGCGGAGGCCCTGCCGTTTCGCGACAACACTTTCGACACAGTAGTCTCGTCGCTCTCGACGTGTACATTTCCGAATCCGGTCGCAGCGCTTCAGGAAACGGGGCGAGTTTGTGGCGCCACCGGAAAAGTCTTGCTGTTGGAGCATGGCCGAAGCGATCGCGAATGGCTTGCCGGCTGGCAGGACCGACATGCAGATCAATTTGCAAAGCCGCTCGGTTGTCATTGGAATCGTGAACCGTTGGAGCTTACTAAGGATGCCGGGTTGAAAGTCGTTCGAGCGCAACGAAATTTCTTTGGAATTTTTCACCGGATAGAAGCCAGACCCAGCGTGCCGTAACGTTATGGGCTAGTCTCCAATCTGATGAGGCGGATGATCGAACAAGAAAGGCGGAAGCTGATGGCCGGAATAAGTTACGGTTTATAGCCAGCCGGGCTGACTATTCTGCGACAGGGCGAAGGAGTTTCTTTCGCAACGGGGCGTTGTTTTTGAAGAGAAGGACATAACCAAAGATCCTTCCGCAGTCGAAGAGCTTGAGAGGCTAAGCGCGATGACGACACCGTGATTGTCATCGACGGCGGGGTCAGTCATTGGCTTCAATCAAAAGCGGCTTGAAGAACTACTTGCCTGAATCGAAAGCGCGCTCGCGCCATACTATTAGTGAGTCTTCAGGCGGGGCATACGGAAACCGATTCAACTATTAAATGTTTACCATAATGGAGCATAAGGAATGAATAGACGGGATTTTTGCACCAGAGGATTCTTGGTACTCGGTACTATCGCGATTACCGGCTGCGGAGGATTTGAGGCGGCGGAGCATCGCTACAAGTTAGCTCCGGAAAATGTTCTGCCAACCGACATAGCGAAGGCCCCAGCCGAGGTCCGCGAGGCTTATCGCTTCGCTATCTTTAACCGCGATACCCTCCGCTACATCCCATGTTATTGCGGCTGCGGCTCCGACGGGCATACAAGTAATGCTTCGTGTTATTTTAAAGACAGTTCGACACCCGCAAATCCGGTCTTCGATCGAATGAGCCTTGCTTGAGACATCTGCATAGGCATCACGCGTGACGTGATGAAAATGATGGATGAAGGCAAGAGTCTAAAAGAAATGCGGGCGCAGATCGAGAAGACTTACAGCAAGTACGGGCCGCCGACGCCAACCCTGCCCGACACCTTCTTGATAAAAGCGCTTCTACCTCGTGATTCGGCTTGGTACGCTCAGAA
The DNA here is from genome assembly GCA_963745035.1 of uncultured delta proteobacterium. Classification (GTDB taxonomy): domain Bacteria; phylum Desulfobacterota; class Binatia; order UBA9968; family UBA9968; genus DP-20. Next base: position 5,354 of record CAVUVW010000020.1, read on the forward strand.
AGGCTGGAACAACTCAATTGGGTTACCGGATGGGTCCTCGATCAAGACTTGCTTGCCGCCGTTTCCCGTTACAATTGCATTGCGGAAGCGCGCTCCTTGACCTTTGAGCTTGTCGACCGTGGCCTCCAAATTCTCGACCTCAATCTGAATTCGGTTCCAGCCGCCCGGAGTAGGGACTTGGTTATCCGGCATCGCTTGTCCAGCGCCGCCGGCACCTGGTCGATTGAGCAACAACTGTACGTCGCCGCGCGACAAACTAGCGAAACCGGGCGCCGGGTGCATGTCGACTTTGAAGCCGAGCATATCGGTGTAGAAGGGAATGACTGCGTCCACGTCGTTAACGATGTATCGAACGCTGACCTTGCTCATGATTTTCACCTCCACAGGACGAATTTCGCTATCCCGCTATAGCTGCATACGTTGATACTTAATCACAGTTTCTGTTATGTCGAAATACGATATCGAAAAACAGAATGCTTAAGCGAACCGACAGCAAAAATTTCATCAAGCAACTCCTTTCGGCCGTAAAGTGCTCTTGGCCGCCCGTCAAAACTCAGCGAGCCTTCCGGCGAATTGTTCGAGGAGTAATGAAAACCGCGCGTTTAGGCTGCTGCTCCACTAGCTCCATGATCAGCTGGACACTTTTAATGATTCTTCTGAAGTCATTGGCAGGTCGCGAAACTGCCCGCACTGGTTGCTGAGCGCTATGAATGAACACATCGAGACAACCGCGGATACAGCCGTCGCTACACACAGACGCGTTTCACTTTTTGAGATCCTTTGGGTCTCCACGCGGTTGGGCCTGACCTCTTTTGGCGGTCCGATCGCTCACCTCGGTTATTTTCACGAGGAATACGTCAAGCGCAGAAAGTGGATCGACGAGCAAAGCTATGCCGATCTTGTCGCCCTGTGCCAGTCTTTACCCGGCCCGACTAGCAGCATGGTGGGAAGCGCAATAGGTTTTACCCGCGCCGGCGTGGCCGGCGGAATCGTACACTGGCTCGGCTTTACGCTACCGTCGGCGCTCGCATTGATCGCGTTCGCCTACGGAGTCGAAGTCGTCGGTGCGGCAAGTGGTGCCGGGTGGTTGCATGGATTGAAACTGGTTGCCGTGCCGGTCGTTGCGCTGGCTCTCTGGGGAATGGCACGCACCCTTTGTCCCGATCGAGAGCGCGCGACGATGGCCATTTGGACGGGCCTGGTCGCTTTGGTCTGGCCTACCGCGGGTGGGCAACTCCTCCCTATCATTGCCGCAGGCCTTATCGGCTGGTACCTTTTTCCACCGGCAAACACTCCTCCGGCACTGCATATCCGGGTGCCGATCAGTCACTGGGTTGGCATTGTTTGTTGGGTGCTCTTCTTTGGATTTCTGGTCGGGCTCCCCTTGATCCGTCAACTGGTTTCCAGTCAATCGATAGCTGTTTTCGATAGTTTCTATCGCGCGGGTGCTTTGGTTTTCGGCGGCGGGCATGTCGTTCTGCCGCTTTTGCAGGCCGGAGTGGTGGCTCCCGGATGGGTCACCAACGAACAATTCGTCGCTGGCTACGGTGCCGCGCAAGCCGTTCCCGGCCCGCTTTTTACCTTTGCCGCTTATCTCGGATTCGTCATGCGGCCAGAGCCCAATGGCTTGGCCGGCGCAGGTCTCGCGCTCGTGGGGATTTTTCTCCCAGGCCTTCTGATGACAGCCGGCGCGCTGCCTTTTTGGGATTCGCTGCGCTCGCGCGCCGGTTTTCAATCCGCAGTCCGCGGCATCAACGCCGCCGTCGTAGGTCTTTTGCTTGCGGCCTTTTACAATCCGGTGTGGATCAGCGCGATTTTCACGCCGCTAGATTTCGGGCTCGCCATTGTCGCTTTCGGATTGCTCGCTTTTTGGAAGCTGCCGCCCTGGCTGGTGGTTGTTTTGACCGCTGCAGGGGCAGAACTGGTCGCTTGGACGTCTTCACTTTGATTTGGCGATGATTAAACAAACCGAAACGCCACTGCGCGCGACCTAAGAAACCGCGCCCAACGAAAACGATCGTTCTGTTAGTAGCGCGTTCCCCTTCGCGTAAGGATTCGGCAGTGAAGCGTCGGCGCAGGCATCTAAGCAGAAGAGGACGCGATACCGGCCCGCATGTTAAAGATTTTGCTCTGAAACTCCGCGCAATCTTGCATGCGAATTGATTGGGGTGAAAGTCAAATATACGCAAACTCTCTACCGGGCGATCTTCCTCATTGATTCGATGATCGCGACGGTCCCTACGCTCACAGTCGTGACGCGCATCAGTAGGTCGATTACCTTTTCTTTGTAGTCGGCGAACCGGTAGGTGTTGAACTTTTCGCGGATAGTCGGGTCTTTCGGCTTCTTTTCTTGTATTGATCGAGAATCCATTCCAGCGCGGAGCGGTTGCCGAGTTTGTAGTCCCAGGCTTCGGTCGGGATGCCGCTTAAGATCATGAAGCGACGGTCGAGTAATTCGTCGCAATATAGCGCAAAGGCAGAAATTTAGCGAGGTGAAACGACGAGGCAGGGCTCTCGTGTGCTGCTAGTCCAACCCGAAAAAGAAATAGCCGACCATCGCAATCCCAAACGTTGCGACAAGAAAATTTGTATAGGCTCCCATGTTGACCCAGTAGCCTTCCGGAATTTCTATCGGCCTTAGAGTCTTCAGAACTCCGCGGTATTGGATGACGGAAAGCGCAGCCACGACAGCACCAAACAGGATGAAGGAAACGCCAACCCAAAATGAGCCGTTTCTTCGCGCATCATCGCCTTGACTTAAGAGGAACATGTGGAGAAAAAGCCCGAAACGCTCTATGGCGAATCCGAACGCCATCAAGGCAATCGCCGTGCGCGTCCAAGCCATTAAAGTGCGCTCGGCTGCGAAGAACACTCTCGGATCATTCAAATCTGACATCGATTCACGACGGGTTCCGGAAAGCTTGCGTAGGTCCTGAAGCTGGTTGTAGCGCAAAACGGCAAATTTGGCGAGGCAGATTCCTGATTTGCAATAGTCGAATTCTATTTCTAAACCCATCTTCAACACCTCTATTTCATGATCTAACGGGCAACCAATGGAATTCCGGAAACATCCGTTGATGAGCTACCGTCGCGTACGGAACTGGCCGCAGCTTTGGGTCCCTGTAGATCGGGCCGTGGTCAGGGTCATATCGGGAGAAGTCGGCGTCTTGAGACATGTCGGGCACGATGCCCCCTATCCCAATCGGTGTCATTTGATCATGGAGCATGAACGGGAAGTCTTCAGGAGTACACTCTCGTTCGATGATATTGCCTTCTGCTGGCTGATCACGAACGTTCTGAAAAACCACATTAGCCGCCCGATTGCAGAGATCGGCAGCTTGGATTTGTCCTACACGCTCTAGCCTACATTCCCGAGAGCATGTCCTAGCCTTTCCCTCAGCCAGATGGAAGGCTCTTTTTATTTTTCTTGGCTCACCGAGTTGGCAGCAAGACTAACCAAAACCCATCGAAACCGCTTGATTGGGACTTTTATAGAAATACAATCAGGGCATGATTTTAGTCTATCGCAAGCAGAACGATTCATTGGATTCAGAGTGGCATTTCCACAGCGAGTGTGCGCGCTGGGCCGGAGACCAATTTCGTTCAAGTACGGTTTTTAGATTCGGGAGCGAATGAAAACGAACGCCTCTGCCGAGACTGCGTCAAACTCGAATCCGCGATGTTCCCGCCAAAAGAATAACCCAACAATGCACCAAGGCCGCCTACCATCGAGGTTCTTCCCAGAGCGTGACAGATCCTGTATATCGGAGCCGTGCCGGGGACCGTAACAGCGCAGGATGATCGTCTAAAAGTAGCGCCGCTTGACCCGACGGTGCGGGCCTTGGGAGTGGTTTCGCTGCTCAACGATTTCTCCAGTGAAGTGGCTGTCCGCACATTGCCGCTTTTTCTGGCCAACGTTTTGGGTGTCAGGATCGGAATCATCGGGCTCATCGAGGGGATCGCTGAAAGCACCGCGACCCTTCTAAAGCTTGTCTCGGGACATCTTGCCGACCGCACCGGCCGTAAGAAATCGTTAGCCCTATGGGGTTATGGTTTTTCCAACCTGACCAAGCCGCTCCTCTTTTTCGCTACATCCTGGGGCCTCGTGCTTGCGGTTCGTTTTCTTGACCGAGTCGGCAAAGGCATCCGCTCTGCGCCCCGCGATGCTTTGATCGCCGATATCACGCCGCCGGAGTTGCGCGGTCGCGCGTTCGGCTTCAATAAAGCAATGGACAAGACGGGCGGGTTTCTCGGTCTTGTTGTCGCCGCCGCCGTGCTCCATTTGACGCAGCAAAACACACTTACCCTCACCCGGGAAAGCTATGAATGGCTCGTGCTCCTTGCGGTGTTGCCTGGTCTGGCGGCTATCGGCGTGATGGCGTGGTACGTGGAGGAGCGACCCAAAGCAGCCGTGAAAAACTCTCCGGCTTTGATCTGGTCTGAAATGGACCGCCGGTTCTGGGGTTTTATTGCGGTCCTGACGCTGTTCATGCTCGGCAACTCGAGCGACGCTTTTCTGATGCTCCGAGCCCAGACCGTGGGGTTTTCCACCATTGAAATATTTTTGGTCGTCGCTGCATTCAGCTTAGTCGTTGCTCTGACCTCGACAAAGGGCGGAACGCTTTCGGATACTTTTGGCAGGCGCGGATTGATCATTACCGGCTGGCTGATCTATGCAGTGATTTATCTCGGGTTTGCCTTCGCATCGGAACGTTGGCACGTCTGGATTCTTTATGCGGGGTACGGCCTTTATTATGGAGCTTTTCTCGGCGCCTCCAGCGCAATAGTGGCCGACTTAGTACCCGAGCGCCTGCGCGGCACCGCCTATGGGATCTTCAATGCGGCACTGGGTGTGGCCGCCTTGCCGGCAAGCGTGATCGCCGGCCTCTTATGGGACTGGTACGGTCCTCCGGCACCGTTTCTTTTCGGCGCCGCGCTTGCGATTCTGGCAACGATTGGTTTGTTGATGGTTCCGCTCCGCCGATAAAGTCCCGCTCTTCGCAGAGATCGCTTCTCCCGCTCGCTTCGTTATTTGGCCGACGTGGGATCAGGCATCGCAGCGCTATATGAAAGGCGAACCTGATTAGACCCCATGGTTGCTTTGTACCAGAGTATCCGTTAGCAAGTGAACGTGCAGTGGTTTCAAACTTTGTCCTTCCGATAGGTCGATCAATTTCAGGCAAGTCAATGATTATCTACAGTCTTTTGTCGATCATCTTCCTATGGGCTTTTCTAGGCACCATTGATGGGCCTTCGAGAACTTTTGACCTACACTCCAGCCGCCTGGTTTACAGAATGGCGGAAGCTGTAGACGGCGACCATGAGGCGCCGCCTACGCCCTTCCGGATCGGAATATTTCCGTCCGAGCCCCCGCCCGTTCATGCTTCCTTCCTGTTGTTCGACTTCAAACAGAATCTTCGTCGCTGGCCGAATGTCGCCGGCGATATCAGCCGCTCTCCGCCTCTCGCAATATAAGACTCCGGTTATCAATCTATAATTTGAATCGTCCGACCGCGTCGGGCCTTTGACACTTAGGCGCTGCCCCGGATACCCGGTCGGTCGATTGTATGAAGTCGCGGCCGGCGCGTCGCGGTTCAGCGCCGGAGTTGCTTTATGAGACGAGTCATCATCTACAGCATTTTGCTGGTTGGCGGTATGGGACTATCCCAGCTGAGCGGGGTGCAATCGCACGCCGCGGCGATCTCGACGCTGACCATGATTTTCCTTGCCTACATCATGATCGAAGTCGGCATGGAATTCGACATCGACAAATCCCGCTTAGGCGCCTACGCCGTCGACTACGGCATCGCCATGGGCGCAGCGGCAATACCATGGCTGTGCGCCGCGGTCTATTTCTGGTGGTTTTTCAGCCTAGGCTTCAAAGAATCATTGTTGGTCGGACGCTTTGCCTCGCCGACTTCGGCCGGGATTCTATTCACCATGCTCGCCGCCGCCGGCCTGGCGGCAACCTGGCTTTACAAAAAAGCCCGCGTGCTGGCGATATTCGACGACCTCGACACCGTATTGCTTATGATACCGCTCAAGATGATGTTGATCGGCTTCGAGCCCAAGCTGCTTGTGCTGGTGCTTGCCGTGTTTCTGTTTTTGGCCGCTGCCTATTTTTGCATTCACTGGCTGACTGTGCCGACGAGCAACGGCTGGATCGCGCTCTACGCTCTGCTCGTCTGGGGTATGACTTACGCGTTCGACTACGCAACCGACCTGCACTTGGAAGTTCTGGTGCCGGCGTTCGCGCTCGGCTGCGTGATCAAGTCCGACCACTTACACGGTTCGGCGGAGTACGCCGCCGGGAGCATGAAGCCCGACCGGCAGGAACCAACCGGCCAAGCGGTTCTCGACTGGGGCATCAAAGGAAGTTTCATGCTGCTTGCCGGCATGGCTCTGCCGCCGATTCAATTGGGCGGCTTGGGAATAATCGCCGTCGCTGCGCATGTCGTTCTGATCACCATCGTGAGCAACATCGGAAAATGCTTACCGATGGCCGCCTACAAGAGCGAAGCGACTTTGCGTGAGCGCTTGGCACTCAGTATAGGCATGTTCCCGCGCGGTGAGGTCGGCATCGGCGTGCTGCTGGTTTCGCTCGAAATCTTTCGCCAGCAAAACATGCTCGACTCGCCCGCCGTGCAGCAAAGCATGACCATCGGCGCGCTCAGCTTGGCGCTCAATCTCGCCTTGACCGGAGTGTTCATCCTGATGGTGATACGCTTGTTGAAAAACCATGACCCCGTTAATGAGGACGATTTACGGACACCCCGGCGATGAGCCAACGGTTAAACATTGTTGCCATCGCGGCCCCGACCAACTGGCCGCCAACGAAAAGCGGGACGCTCTGCGGTGAGATTCCGGCGAAGGTATCGGTCATCGCGCGGGCGAAGGTGACGGCGGGATTGGCGAAGGAGGTGGAGGAAGTAAACCAGTAGGCGCTGGTAATAAAGGCAGCGACAGCTACTGGAACCGCCTCCGGCTGAAATTTGGATGCGAGCGAAATCACCAGAACTAGCCCGAACGTCGCGATGACTTCGCCGAAACCCTCTCCGAGTGTCGGCCGGACGTGCGCGGAGACCTGCACAATCGGCAGTCCAAACATCGCATGCGCTGCCGCTACCCCAGCGAAAGCTCCACTGCATTGCGCGATTGCGTAGACGAGCGCCACGGCGGCCGGACATGCGCTTGTCGTAAACGGCGACCGCTGAAACGACCGGGTTAAAGTGCGCTCCCGAAACTGGCCCGAAGATCACGATCAACACATAAAGTCCGGCGCCGGTAGCGATGGAATTCGCCAGCAATGCGACCGCCAGATTGCCTTGCGCAAGCCGCTCTCCCATGATGCCGGAACCGACGACGATGGCGAGGAGCAATGCTGTGCCAACAGCCTCGGCGGCGGCTGTCCTACCACGCATCAAGCGCGTCCGATCTCGTCAAGTTTCTCCTTCAAGGCAAGCCTATTCAGCGTGTCGAAGGGCAGACAAGTGAATAAAGAGATGCGGCGATAGAGTTCCGTGTACGCTTTCAGAAAGGCCGCACGCTTAACGTCATCCGATCCTTCTACCGCCGCAGGATCAGAGACTCCCCAATGCGCGGTCATGGGTTGCCCCGGCCAGATCGGACAGGTTTCCGCCGCCGCTTGATCGCATACCGTGAAAACGAAGTGCATGACGGGCGCTCCGGGCTGGGAAAATTCGCCCCAGTCCTTGCTGCGCGCGCCCTGGCTGGAGAGACGGTTTCTCTCCAGCAACTCCAGGGCAAACGGATTTACCCGCCCGGTCGGACGGCTACCGGCGCTGAACGCGTTAAACCGATCCCTGCCCAGCGATTTTAGAATCGCTTCCGCCATGATGCTGCGCGCCGAATTGCCGGTGCACAAAAACAAAACATTGAACGGTTCCCTGTCCATGGCAGGTCTCCTTTTAAGAGCAGCAGGCGTTCGACTTTTCAGAAGAGGCTTCGACCGCAGGCTTAGCAGCGCAGCAGGCGCGCTCATCGGTCCGTTCCGTCTTTCCGTAAACCGGAATCGTGTCGAGCGTGTGAAAAGTTTCCCAGGGAATTCCCTGCGGATCGGTGGTCCAATATTTGTCCGAGCGCGCATAGCAGCATTCCGCTCCCGTCTGATCCAGCCGCGCAATCTCGGCCGCCGCCGCCTGCTCGCGCAGAGCCGTTAGCTCAGACTCCGAGTCTACCTGAATGCCGAGATGATCCACGCCGGGTTCAATGCCGCGACTGGAGATCGCGAAGTTAAGACGCGGGTCATCGAGCATCCATTTCGCGTAATCATGCTTCAATACCGACGGCGGCGCCCCAAACATCCCGGAATAGAAGCGCACACTGGCGTCGAGATCGGCCACGGACACGTGCACGTGAAATCGTTTCATGAGCAACTCCTTTTCGATTTAGGTCTCTGGGATTTCTTTTGGGGTGGACAGCACCGCCCGAGCGCTGATTCGACGACGGTAAGACACTTCTCCGGCATGCCGTGACAGCAGTTCTGCGTGAGAAACGCCATCAACTCGGCCATGCGCTCGAAATCGACGGAATGGTAGAAAAACTGCTTCTCCTGCCGCGCCGACACCAAACCGGAGCGAGCCAGCTCCTTGAGATGAAACGACAAGGTTGCACCCGGAACTTTAAGCTTCTCGCCGATGCGCCCGACCGATACGCCCTCGGGTCCCGCCTCGATCAGCATACGGAAAATCGCCAAGCGCGTTTCCTGCGCCAGCGCACCAAGCGCGCCAACTGCCTCTTTAATTTCCATATTTCTAGTATCATCGAAATAACGCGCAGGTCAAGACCTACTTGCTCCCGCCCAACCCGGTGGCTCTATCGAGGCGCCACTTAAACTTTGCCGCGACGCAACACTTTCCGGCGGCATAGCGGCACACGCTACTGAGGAGTTAACCGGGTGTTAATTCATACTTCACCGGTTCGTCGTGCAGGTGCAAAGTTGCTCGCGTACTAATCCTCGCCAAAATAACCCCGCAAAGGAGACAACAATAATGGCGAAGATTGATGACGACGAGGGAAGTAACCCGTCCGGCAATCGGAGGTTCCAGGAAGTCGTGGAGGCGCGTCTTTCCCGGCGCGGGTTTCTCGGCGGAGGACTTGCTGCTGCGGCGACGTTTTCGCTTAGCGGACTTGATGCGCTGCTGCGATCGGTGCCTGCCGAGGCGCAAACCAAGGGTCCTCTACTCGGCTTTCAAGCGATCCCGGTGTCAACGGCCGACACCGTCGTTGTGCCACCCGGATATACCGCGCGCGTGCTCATCGCTTGGGGCGATCCGGTCTCTAATGGTCCTACGTTCAATCAGGACGCGAGCAACAGTGCGGCTGAGCAGGCGCAACAATGGGGCATGCACAATGATGGCGTAGTCTATTTTCCGATCAACGGCTCGAGGCGCGGCCTGCTCGTGCAGAACAACGAGTATACAGACGACGGTTTGCTGTTCACCGACGGAATAGCCAACTGGAACGAAGAGAAAACCAACAAGTCTCTTAACGCTCACGGCGTGTCGATCATCGAAATCCGCAAGGAAGGGTTCAGGGGCGGAGGCGAGTGGCAGGTTGTGCGCCCATCGCGCTTCGCGCGGCGGATCACGGGCAACACGCCGATAGCGATCGGCGGCCCCGCTGCCGGCGATGAGCGTTTAAAGACCAGCGCAGATCCGACCGGCAAGCTGGTGCTCGGCACTCTGAACAATTGCGCCATGGGGCACACGCCATGGGGCACCTATCTGGCATGTGAAGAGAACTTCGACGGATACTTTTTCCGCACGACGACGTCCCCCGACGGCACCGACCCCCGCAGCGCTCTTGAGAAACGGTACGACATCTCTCCTTTCAATTCCGGCATGCGTTGGTACACCACTCATCCGAGATTCAACGCCGACGCCGAGCCCAACGAGCCCAATCGCTTCGGCTGGGTTGTGGAGATCGATCCATTCGACCCGAGCTCGACTCCGGTCAAGCGGACGGCGCTCGGTCGTCTGAAACACGAGGGTGCATGGGTGCAGGAGGCGAAAGACGGAAAGATCGTCGTTTACATGGGCGACGATGAGCGCAACGAATATATTTATCGCTATGTGTCGAATTTGCCATGGCGCAGTGCGCTGTTCCGGGGCATCAACCCGCTTGACGACGGCATCCTCTACGTCGCCAAGTTCTACGAAGGCGGCTTCGGTGAGTGGCTGCCGCTCACTCCCGCCAATCCGGCGTTGGCACGCTGGTCGATCAACGATATTTTGATCAATACGAGAGCCGCCGCCGACGCGGTTGGCGCCACCATGATGGATCGACCGGAATGGATCGATACATTTCCGCAGGCGCTTACCGCAATTGCAACGCTCACAAACAACAATCGCCGCGGCACTGCGCCGGTTTCCGTCAACAACCCGGACGGCAGCACCGTCGCGGGCTCAGCTCGCCCGCCGGTAGACGCGATCAATCCGCGGGTCAACAACGTGTATGGTCACATCATCACCTGGCAGTACCGCAGGGATTGGACGGAGCCGACGTTCGAGTGGGAAATCTTTGTGCTGGCAGGCGATCCGACGGTCGCCGCCCATGGATCGAACATCGACGGCGATAAGTTCGGTTCTCCGGACGGCATCTACGTGGCGCCGAGCGGCAGACTCTGGATTGAGACCGACGTGTCGACTTCGACGATCAACGCTGGCGACTACGCCGGCTTCGGTAATAATCAGATGCTTTGCGCCAATCCGGAGACTGGCGAAATCCGCCGGTTCTTAGTAGGCCCCATTCAATGCGAAATCACCGGAGTGTTCGTTACGCCGGACGAGCGCGCTATGTTCGTCGGCATTCAGCACCCGGGAGAAACAGCCGACGAATCACCCAACGATCCAGCCAATCCAAAGCGGTTCAGCTCGTGGCCGGACGGACCTGCCGGCGGGCGTCCGCGCTCATCGTTCATCGTGATCACAAAGGATGACGGCGGGCCGATCGGCAGCTAGCCCGCTCTGCCTATCGGAAAGTGAGAACCACCACGGAGGCACGAAGGACACGAGGGTTGCGCGCATTCGTAGGGGCGGGTTTGAAACCCGCCCCTACATTGTTCGTGAGGTTCATTCATAACATCGAGACAAATCCGACCACGATGCAAAATCCTAGCCCAGAGATTGCCTGAGCTCTGCGGCTGATCCGAAAGTTTAATCCAGGGTTCATCACGCCGTAACTTCGTGCCCGGTAAAATCTCCGGCAAAATTTAAAAGGGAGGAAACCATGGAGCGAGTAAATCTAGGATCGGTGATCGAGCAGGCGATCACCCGAGTCACGCGCAACCGCATCGGCGAGAAACCGCCGGTGTTTGTCACCCTTTCACCGGCGCTCACTCAGGTGCCCTGGAAAGACGCGGCGCTCAAGCAGTTCTTGCAATTTTTCCTCTACGAGTCGCTCCTTACCAGCGACGCCCACAACGCCGTCGAGATCTCCCTGCGGCGGCGCGCGCTGCTGAAAGACTTGACTGCCTTCGTCGGCATTCATCCGTCTTACTGGGTGCAGCTTCGGATCGCCGGCCGCGGCTTGAAAATCGCCGAAAGACTGATCGAGGATCTGTTCGCGGAAGTGGGCTACCGCTGCGAAGAATGGGTGGGTATGGACGACTCGAACGCCCGCCTGGGAATCTTCGGCACCATCGATGCGCAAAAAAAAATGGTTTTCTGCCTGGAATCGACCCGGCAGCGGCTCAAGTGCGACTTGCTTTTGCCCGTGCACGACCATCGTCCCGTCCCCTGCCTCGTCGACGGCGCCGCGTGATGAAGGCCGGGCTCAGTAACGGACAAATCACTGCGCCGTCATCCTCTCCTAACACCCGGGCTCCAGAATGTTTGCAACTTTAGAAAACGAATGGAGGCCCGATGAAATATTTAAACCGAATCCTGGTGCCCACCGATCTCTCCGAGCACTCGCGGCGCGCCCTGGCCTACGGCTCGTGGTTGTCCGGGGAGGAAAAGGCGGCATTGATGATTCTCCACGTGGCGAGCGATTTCCACGCCTGGGACTTTGCCGGCGAAGATCTGCCGTTGGCCAATCTTGCTCCCAAAGCCTGGACCGCGGATCGAGTTTTGGCGGAGGCGAGCCTCGATCTGAGCCGGTTTCTGGAATCGAGCATGCACGATCTTAAAAAAGCCGCCGACGCGAGCAAGCGGGTCGTCATCGGCCCGGTCCCCGAGCGCATCGCCGCGGTGGCCGAAGAAGAGAAAATCGATCTCATCATCATGTCGCCGCGCCGGCGCCGCGGCCTGCGCCACTTTCTGTTTGGCTCGATTACCGACGCGCTGATGCGCATCAGCCCATGTCCCGTGCTGTCGATCGCTCCCGTGCTGCCGTCCGCGCCCTGGCGCGGCGACCTCGCGCCGTTGTTCTCCCCGTGGGCGCGCCGCCCCGCCGAAAGCATCTAAGGCGCTCGGCCGCTCGATGGCGCCAACTTCGCTCCGGCGTCTGTAAAGCCGCCCGCGTCCATGTTCCCTGTCGGCGCGGAAAGTCAGGGCTGATGGCTCCTTCGAAGTTCTCCAACCTGGCCGCCGGTCGCCGTAATACCCGGCTGGCAGAAGGACGCTCGTCCGATACTCATTGCGTGGCGCGAAGTGAACTATAGGCCAAGAAGATCTCACTCGCGCAACACGATTCGGCATCGCGATAAAAAGCGAAATGGTGTAGTGTAGCACTCTTTTTCTCTTGGAAGGAGATCACTAAAGATTTCATCTAGATTTAATAAAATTGTAACGATCGCCGGATCATCTTCCCTGCCCTTTTGTGGTATGAAATCATTGCCATGTCGGATCATTTCGCAGTCATTGACGTCGGCAGCAACGCAATCCGCTGGCAGATCGCCGCCGTCGATCATCCCAAGCACTACCGAATCATCGAGCAGGAGCGCCAACCGGTTCGTCTGGGGCACGAGGTGTTTCACACCGGCAAGCTCGACGCCCGCGCGGCGGATTCCGCATTGCGCGTGTTCCGCGACTTCAAGAGCGCCGCCGACCGCTACAAGGTTAAGGCGATTCGCGCCGCTGGCACCAGCGCCTTGCGCGAGGCTTCCGACCGCCGGAAGTTCATCCATCGGGCAAGAGCCGCCGGAGTTCCCTTAGAGGCTTTATCCGAACAGGATGAAGCCCGGCTCATCAGCCTCGGCATCATGAGCGGTCTGCGCTTTCACCTGCCGCTCGGTTTGTTTCTCGATATCGGCGGCGGCAGCGTCGAAATCACCGTCGCCGACCAGGCCAATACGTTCTGTCTGTTCAGCTTGCCGCTGGGCGCGGTCCGCTTGACCGAGAAGTTTTTCACCACCGACCCGCCCCGCTACAAAGAAATCAAAAATCTGCGCGAGCACGTGCGCGCGCGCGTCGCCGCCGTCGCGCGGCGCATCCAAAAAGAAAAGTTCACCATGGCCTTCGGCAGCGGCGGCACGATCACCGCGCTCGCCGAGACCGACAAAGGCAAGGAGCCTTCGCTCATCGTCCTGCGGCGCCAGCAGCTGAAAGCGCTGCTCGACCTCTTGCTCGAGCGTCCGGTGGCCGAGCGCGCTCGCATGATCAGCGGCGATCCCAAGCGCGCCGACATCATCATCGCCGGCGGCATCGTGCTGCACGAGGTCATGGCGGCCATCGACTTGGATTATCTGTTCGTCTCACGTCGCGGCCTGCGCGACGGCTTGATGATCGATCTGCTGCAGCGCTCCTATCCGGGCTCCGGCGCGTGGCACCCGGACGCCGACCGCGCCGAGTCGCTCGAACAGGTTTGCCAGAAGTACTCTTACGATGTCAGCCACTCGCGCCAGGTGAGCCAGCTCGCCCTCAGTCTTTTCTATCAGCTTCAACGACTGCACAAGCTGCCGGAAAAATACGCCGGAATTCTGCACGCGGCGGCCATGCTGCACGACATCGGCCTGTTCATCGGCGACGCCAAGCATCACAAGCATTCCTACTATCTGATCAAAAGCTCGGGCATGAAATCGTTCAGCAAGCTCGACCTCGAGCTGGTCGCCAACATCGCCCGCTACCACCGCAAGGCCCACCCGAGCCCCAAGCACCTCGGCTTCAGCCAGCTTGCGCCGGTGGACCAGGATGCGGTACGCAAGCTGAGCTCCCTGGTCCGCGTCGCCGACGCGCTGGATTTCCGGCGCGAGCAGCGCGTCGAGTCGGTGAGCTGCGCGCTGAATAAGACCAAAGCTTTGACGATCTCAGTCGCCGCGACGGAAAGCGTGAAGGAAGAAATCGACCGAGCGGCCAAGAAAGGCGGGCTGATTCAGGAAGTTTTCAATGTGGAGCTGGCGCTGCAAAGAGCCAAAAACAACCGATCGTGAGGGGGGGAAATTTATGCGACGACAAAGTCTGGAACGAACCATCTTGTTTCTCTGCGACGACAACTCGTGTCTCAGCCAAATTGCCGAAGCCGCGGCCAGGCACCTCGCGCCGCCGCGCACGCGCGTCTTCAGCGCGGGCGTCAAGCCGAGCACGATTCCGGCCCCCGTGGTGCAAGCCATGCAGGAGCTCGGCATCAGCATGAGCGGCCAGCGAAGCAAGAGCCTCGCCGACGTGCCAATCCAGGACATCGACTTGGTGGTGAGCTTCGGCGACGCCGACAAGCGCTGCGATCGTCTTCCTCAACGGGTCAAGATCGAGCGTTGGCCGATCGCCGATCCGGCGGCAAATCCCGAAAACCCATCCGCCCTCCCGGCCATCCGCGTGCGCCGCGACGAGATCGATAAGCGGGTCTTCGCGCTGTTTCTCGATCACTGGCGCAACATCCCGCGGCCGTCCTGACCGCGGCGCGTTTATCCATGAAACTCTATTTCATGCGCCACGGCATCGCCCTGCCGGCGGACGATCCGGCCGCGACCGCGGACCATGATCGGCCGCTCACCGACAAAGGCGCAAGGCGGGTGCGCAAGGCCGCAAAAGGCATGCGGCGCCTCGGCCTATCCTTCGATCTGCTGCTCTCCAGCCCACTCGCGCGCGCGCGCCAGACCGCGGACATCGTCGCCGGCTTGTTGCACCATGAAGCGATTGAAGAACTGACGAGCCTGGCACCGGAAAGCGCGATCGACGAGCTTATTCAGGATCTCGCGCGCTACCAGGATCGCAGCAGTCTGCTGCTCGTCGGCCACGAGCCTTCGCTAAGCGGAGCCGTCGCTCATTTGATTGGGACCAAAGGAGGGCGCGGCGTCAGCTTGGAATTCAAGAAAGGCGCCGTTTGCTGCGTCGACATCGACGCGCCCGCCCGGCCGAATACCGGCACGATTTGCTGGCTGCTCGCGCCCAAACAGCTACGGCTGCTTGGCGAACCGCCGGCGAAACGTTGAGCACGCATGGCAGCCGTGGCGAAGGAACCGGGACCAAAAGCTTCCGCCCGGAAAAAACTCGTCCAGTTGACGCGCACGCGCCTCGAGCGCTTCGTCAGCATCGTCCCGAAGTTTTTAGTCAACGACGACCCCGCGCTGATTCACGATCTGCGCGTGCGGAGCCGGCGGCTGCAACAAACGCTGCGCGTGGTGTTGCCGCGCCCCAAGCCGCGCGGCGCGCGCAAGATCACCAAAGTCCTGCGCCGGGCGCGCCAGGCCCTCGGGCCATGCCGCAATCTCGACGTCAATTTAGAGCTGGTGCAAAAGCGCGGCGCCGAAGCGCAAGCGCCGGAGGCGCGCGACGCTTGGCAGACTCTCACCGAAGATTTGTCGAACCGGCGCCAAGGGCTGCTCGACGACGCCCGCCGCCGCATCGCCAAGCACGATTTAGCCGCATTCATCGCCCGTGCCCAGGCGGCAATCTCCCAACTCGACGCGCAAGCCGATCCGCTGCCGGACATGGAAGAGGCCTTGCGCGGCGCGCTGGCGGAGTGGGACGAAGCCTATACTCTGGCCGAACAAAGCCGTGGTCCGGAAGAGCTCCACACCCTGCGCCTCGCCGGCAAGCGGCTGCGCTACCGCGCCGAGCTGTTGGCCGACGCCGGCATCGCATCCATCAAGCCGATGACCAAGGATTTGAAAAAAATCCAGGCGGCGCTGGGCGACTGGCACGATCGATCCGTCCTGCTTGAGTTTATCGCGGAATTTATCCGCCGCCCGAAATTCATGGAGCATCATCCGGACCGCGCCAGCGCACTGCTCGCCCAAATGGAGGAAGAGCAGAAACGCAGCGCCGCGACGATTGAAGAGTTTATGACCCAGGCGCCCCAGCTCAGAAAGCGCTGGCACCGGGAAGCGCGCGCCGGAGCGCGCGCGGGCAAAGTCGAGACGCAATAACCGTCGCTCTGCCGCTCGAATGAAAACCCGTTAAAAATCCATTACTCTTTCTGTCTACTCGAAATATCATAAAATCTTTCGCAAGCAAATTTTTGTGGTACGGCGGTTGCAAATCGTCAGCATGCCACCAAAACCAGCGGGTAGCAGACCTCTGCGATTGAATTCGTCCCTCCCAATATTCCTAGTCGGGGGATCAGCCATATCCGATTCGGCCAGAGCAATCGAACCGCGTCTTGACATGCGAAAATTACGAAATCTAGCTTGGCAATTTAATTAACCCAGAAACGCGAGGGACGAATCAATCAAAATATGACGCATGTGAAAGGACGGGCACGACGAACGGCATCTATGTCCCAAAAATGCAGTTTTTTAATGGAATGTCAGCTATCTGACAGACACTCCAAGGGATTTTGGATATGCCTCTGTCACACGGTTCCAAATGCGGGTTTCGTTTCCTGGAACGGCGCCGCGCGGGTGGCAACGTGGAAATTTCGACTTTGCTCGCTCGGGAAGCAAGTTTAATAGCGGTTCACGCAAGCCGGAGCCAACAGCCCCATGGTTAAAACTACGTCCATGCTAAAGGTCGATGCGAAAGCTCTTAAGCAGCTCAAAAATTTCTGCCGTTTATCGGCCGCTCAACTGGACAGGCTCGCCGGCAATCTGACCGTAAAGACTTTTAATAAGGACGAAATCATTTGTGATCAGGACGAGCAGGCCAGGCTCGTGTACCTGCTCGTCTCCGGAGTCGTCAGAGTCTCGTATAATAGCTATGAGCGGCAGACGATTGTTAGCCTGGTTCCGGCAGGAGAATTTTTCGGCCTCGACTCGCTCGTGCCCGAGTCGTGCCACCCTTTCAGGTGCGACGCCTTCGAGACCTCGACCGTAGGTTCCATCAAACCCCAGGTTTTCGTCGAAACCCTGCTCGACACCTCCTATGAAAACTTTCTTTTGGGCTTCGCCACCACGCTGAATTTGAACCGACGATCGTACGTGCACTGCATTCGCGGCATCGGCCTTGACGTGCGCCGGCGGATAGCCCTGGAGCTTGCGAATCTGGCGCACCATTTTGGCTCCGCCGATTCGCGTGGAACCATGATCACCCTGCCCATCAGTCACGAGACGCTCGCCAGCTTCGTCGGCGCCTCGCGCCAGCAGGTCACGCAATATTTGAATGAATTCGATCGCGCGAAGGTTATTTTGAGAGAGGGGCGACGGATCATCGTCAACCCTAAAAACCTGCGTAAAATCATCGAGAGCAGACCGTGATATTCATCGACGTTTCCCGACCAAGGTTTGAACTCTGGCGCGGTTCTTCGTTATGGAGCTGAGAAAACACCCGCGTATGACGTGCCTCGGTCGTCCCAACTGGCCTCCCGAGTGGAACGGACCCTACGGCCCGGACAATCCCCTGCCGCGCGGCGAGGTCGGCATTCTCGTCCGGGTGGAGCCTTCCTCCAACATTGCGGAAAGCCCGTACTGCTTTCTAGTTATTCAGTGGAACCAGCAAGAATATGCAGGTTCTTTGTACCTCGACGACAAAAACTTTCTGCGGGAAATCGTCGAGCTTCTCCGCGGCTGTCGCGGCCAGTCGATCGCGGAAATCGGCAGCATAGACGTTCCCTGATCCGCCGATCCCTTCCTCATCTAATCTATGGATGGAGTCCGTTGCGCGCGATCACCCGCTCCACCCGGGCGCGCAAGGTCTCGAAAACTTCCTCCACCGATCCCGAAGCGTCGATGATCTCAAAACCGTAGGTCTCGACCATCTTGTCGAATTCTGCGAGCAGCCATTTTTGATAGCGGACGAAGCTCTCGTACATGTCCTCGCCCATGTGCATGTCCATGCCGGATTCCCAGTAGTCGAAACCGGTGCTTTGCAGCACGCGGGTGACCAGATCGTCGATCTTGACGCGCAGATAAAAAATCGCGTCGGGCTGCAGCGCGAAGCCGTACACTTCGCGCAGCCATTCCGGATCGGCGCCGCGCACGATGGCGCGCGCCATCAGGGAATAAATATAGCGGTCGGTCAAAACGATAAATCCCGCGCGCAGCGCCGGGATGATTTCGTTTTCCAGGCGATCGGCGAAGTCGGTGGCGTAAAACAGGCTCATGGTGATGCCGCCGAGAGTGTGCCCCTCCTTGGCCTGCTTGAGCCGCTTGCCGGCCAACGGCGAGCGCGTCATGCCGGTGTCGAGCACCGCGTGGCCGTGGTTTTCCAGCCATGGCGCAGCAAAGTAATGTGGGTCGAGCGCCCGACGCCGTCCGTGCCCTCCAAAACGATCAGCTTGCCCTTGAGCTCCTCGAGGTCTATGCCCGGGAGCCCTTCGCCAAAGAAGTTAAATCGAGCCATCTTCGAACCGTGGTTTTCTTTGTGCCGGTCAACGCATCCGAGACAATGCGCCGAACCTCCGCCTGTTGTTCTTCGATCGAGCGAGTCGCGTCGATGGCCACCAGATTGAATTCATCGACCATCTTTTCATATTCATCGACGATGCGGCTCTGAAAGATCCGAAAACTCTCCTCGATGTCATTGCTTAAATCGAGATCCATGCCCGCTTCGTAATATTTGATCGCGTCGCGGCCGCCGAGAATGCGCTTCATGGCGACGTCGAGCGGCGTGCGAAAATAGAAGGCGACCGTGGGCTTCACCGCGAACGCATAAAGCTCGCGCACCCATTTCGGACTCACGCCGCGCACGACGTCGCGCGCGAACGCCGTGTAAATGTAGCGGTCGGCGAGAACCACGGCGCCCGCCTTCATCGGCGGGATGATGTCGTGCTCGGTGCGGTCGGCGAAATCGGTCGCGTGGATCAGGCTGAACGTCATCGGCGTGAGCATCTGTTTCTTTTTGCCGCGCTTGGTCACGTCGCGCACCAGCGGCGAAGAATTCCACTCGCTGAAATAAACGACGTAGCCTTCGGCTTCGAGCCATTTCTGGAGCAGCGCGAGCTGCGTGCTCTTGCCCGAACCGTCGATGCCCTCGACGATAAACAAGCGTCCCGGAAAGCGGTGCTTTCCGTACATTTTCATTCCGCCTGCCATGCTGGACCTTTCTTGCTTCACGAGTCCCGACCGGTAGAAAGTCGGCGACTTAGCAAACGACTCCGGAATGTTGCCTAGCCAGTCAAGCCGAACGAAATTGTTAAATCTCTGTTAAGCGAACCAGCCGGGACTGCCTGCCCGTGCTTCATTAACTCGTTCTTCATCGATGCTTAATGCTGCGTTCACCTACCGGAGCTACTGAGTACGGTCTAAAATAGACGATGAGAACAAGATTGCACTCATCGAAGTCAAAATAGGTCGCGTTGCCGGAGCCCATGCGCCAATTCATACAACGTTCAACGATCCGTAACAATTCCGTAACATTGTGTTCTTTACAAGACTGACAAAGGAGTCTAACATGAAAAATGTCATATTCTCAGTCGCCCTGGCCGCGCTCTTGGGATTGCTCCCTAACACTCGGCCACGGCCAGATCATTCAAATCGACGGCTCCAGCACGGTTTTCCCGTCACCGAAGCCGTCGCGGAGGAGTTTCAAAAGTCAAAGAAGGGCAAGATCAAAGTGACCGTCGGTATTGCCGGCACCGGCGGCGGCTTTAAAAAGTTTTGCCGCGGTGAGACGGACATCAGCAATGCCTCGCGGCCGATTTTGAAACAAGAAATGGAGGCGTGCAAAGGCGCCAACGTCGAGTACATCGAGCTGCCTATCGCTTTCGACGCCCTTACCGTAATCATCAATCCTAAAAACAACTGGGCGACGTCAATGACCGTGGCTGAGCTCAAGAAGATTTGGGAACCCGCAGCCCAGGGAAAAATCACCAACTGGAATCAGGTTCGGGATAAATGGCCCAACGCGCCATTGAAGCTTTTCGGTGCCGGCGCGGACTCCGGGACTTTTGACTACTTCACCGAAGCAATCATCGGAAAGGCGAAGTCCAGCCGTGGCGACTTCACCGCCAGCGAGGATGACAACGTGCTGGTTCAAGGCGTCGCCAACGATCGTCAACGCATTGGGTTTTTTCGGCTTCGCGTATTACGCTGAAAACAGCAAAAACTCAAAGCCGTGGCGAATTGACGCCGGCAAGGGCGCTGTGGTCCCATCGGAGAAGACCGTACTCGACGGCACCTACCAGCCGCTTTCCCGACCGATCTATATTTATGTGAGTAAGAAGGCGTTGGAGAAGCCGGAGGTCAGAGAGTTTGTGGAATTCTATCTCAAGAATGCTCCGCAAGCTTGTCAAGGAAGTCAAATACGTTCCGCTCCCTGACAAGGTTTATGCACTGGGCACAGGCCGTGTAAAAAGCGCCAAATTGGGAACGGCGTTCGGCGGCCATGCCGACGTCGGAGTCACGATCGACGATCTGATGAAAAGAGAGCCGAAGCTGTAACGGTCTTGGAAGCGTCTGATCGATGGCGCGGGGCAGTACCCGCCCCGTCGCCGCTTCGGTCCAGATGCTTTACTCCGATCAGAGGATAACACGCCGTTGAAAACGAATCAAGCCGACGCCGTCTATCTCGCACATACAAAGCCAAGTCAGAGGCCGGGCTTCCGGCGCTAACACTCCAGAAAATTCGCGAGCGCACCATCGAGTTTGGCATGTTACTCTGCGCGCTTTTTTCGGTCGCGATTACCGGCGGTATCGTCTGGGTGCTGCTGGTCTACGAGTCCTGGCATTTTTTTGAGAATGTATCGATCATTGATTTTCTCACTGACACGCAATGGACGGTTCTGTTCGAGAACCCGCGCTATGGCATCATGCCGTTGGTCACCGGAACCCTTGTGACCTCGGGCATCGCTCTGCTTGTGGCGTTACCGCTGGGAACCACCATTGCGATCTATTTGAGCGAATACGCCAACACCACGGTTCGTGAAATCTTAAAGCCGATTCTGGAGTTATTGAGCGCCGTGCCGACAGTGGTTTTCGGCTACTTCGCGTTGCTGTTTATCACGCCCATGCTGCAAAATGTGCTGCCCGGCTCTGCCGGGGTTTAACATGTTAGGTCCCGGTATTGTCATCGGCATTATGATTGTTCCCTATATAAGTTCTCTCAGCGAAGACGCCATGAAGGCTGTGCCGGTGCATATTCGCGAAGGCTCCTACGCCATGGGCGCCACTCGTTTGCAAACCGCGCTTCGCGTGCTCATTCCCGCGGCATTCTCCGGTATCGCTTCCGCCTACGTGCTGGGATTCTCGCGCGCCGTCGGCGAAACCATGGTGGTCGCCGTGGCCGCAGGCACTCAGCCCAATCTGACGTTGAACCCCATGGAAGGCGCCGCCACGATCACGGCGTACATCGTGCAAGTGAGCCTGGGCGATCTGCCGCACGGCAGCATCGCTTATCAAAGCATCTTTGCGGCCGGCTTGACCCTGATGTGTGATGACGTTGATTTTCAACATCGGCGGCTATCTGCTGCGGAAACGCTTCAGGGAGATTTACTGATATGCAAAAGCCGGCTCAATCCGAAGTTGAAAAGAGCGTTGCAGCGCAACAAGACTCGCGACAAGCTTTTTGTCGTGTTCGGCTTGCTCGCGACTTTCGTCGGAATGCTTACGTTGGCAGCCTTGCTCGCCGATCTAGCCATCGACGGATTGGCGCGTCTGAAGCCACACTTCTTTACTTCGTATCCCTCGCGCTTTGCCGGCCAAGCAGGGATTTTGTCCTCTTGGGTCGGCACCATTCTCGTCATGATCGTCACGGCGGCAACGGCGATCCCGATGGGCGTCAGCTGCCGGTGTTTACCTGGAGGAATATGCGCCCAAAAACTGGTTCACGGCGCTGATCGAAATCAACATCGCCAACCTCGCCGGCGTGCCCTCGATCGTTTACGGCTTAATGGCGCTGGGGCTGTTCGTCTACCAGTTCGGCTTCGGGCAAAGCGTGCTCTCCGCCGGGCTCACCCTGGCGCTGTTGATCCTACCGATCGTCATCGTCGCGACCCGCGAATCCATCCGCGCAGTTCCGGCCAGCATGAGAGAAGCCGCCTATGCTCTCGGTGCGACAAAATGGCAAACGACAAGCGATCATGTCTTGCCCTATTCCATGGGCGGCATCTTGACCGGCGTCATTATCGGTCTTTCCCGCGCTATCGGCGAAACCGCGCCGCTGATCACCATCGGCGCCCTGACTTTTATCGCATTTCTTCCTGACTCGCCGATCAAAGCGGAGTTTCCCTTCATCTCCTTCGATTGGATTTGGTCGCCCTACTCGGTTATGCCGATTCAAATGTTTAACTGGGTTTCCCGGCCGCAGGCCGAGTTCCATCTCAATGCGGCAGCCACGGGTCTGGTGTTGATGGTCATGACCCTGGCGATGAACGGCATTGCGATTTATTTTCGTTACCGCTTCCGCAAGCGCATCAAATGGTAGAGCCACGGACGTGAAAATGACAAATGCACCTGATGGAGGTAAGATGAACTTGCAAGAAGCGGCAGAAACGCTCACTCCGGGCCGCCCCTCGATGAAAGCCATGGACACCTCTGTCATTACAGCGGTAAAAACCGACGAGCCGGCCAACAAGATTTTCAGCGTGGACAACGTCGAATTTCTACTATGGCGAGAAGCACGCGCTGAAATCCATCAATTTGGAAATCGGCGAGAAGAAATCGACCGCCTTCATCGGCCCCTCCGGTTGCGGCAAGACCACCCTGCTGCGCTGCCTGAATCGGATGAACGATCTGGTGCTCAACACCAGGGTCACCGGCGAGATCAGGCTCGACGGCAAGAACATCTACGATCCATCCATGGACGTGATCAATTTGCGCCGCCGCGTCGGCATGATCTTTCAGAAATGGAACCCGTTTCCGAAAAGCATCTACGAGAACATCGTTTACGGCCTGCGCATCGTCGGCGTGAATAATCGCGCCTATCTTGACGAAGTGGTCGAGAAGAGCCTGCGGCGCGCCGCCCTATGGGAAGAGGTCAAAGATAGTCTTCACAAGAGTGCAGCCGACATGTCCGGCGGCCAGCAGCAGCGCCTGTGCATCGCCCGCGCGCTCGCGGTCGAGCCCGACGTGCTGCTCATGGACGAGCCCTGCTCGGCCCTCGATCCGATCTCCACGGCGAAGATCGAAGAGCTGATCCACGAGCTCAAGGAAACCTTCACCATCGTGATCGTCACCCACAACATGCAGCAGGCGGCGCGCGTGTCCGACTACACCGCTTTTTTCTATCTGGGCGAGTTGATAGAGTTCGGCGAGACCGGCAAGCTTTTCACCGCGCCCGAGAAGCGCCAGACCGAAGACTACATCACCGGTCGTTTCGGTTAAGACGGAGAAGCGTTATGCCGACGGAACACACCGATAAAAAATACGAAGAACAGCTCAAGAAGCTGCGCGAGGAAATCCTCTACATGGGCGGGCTGGTGGAGGATCAGATTCAAAAGGCGGTGAAATCACTGGTGGACCGCGATTCCGAGATGGCGCCGGTGATCATCGAGCGCGACCGCGAGGTCAATCGACTCGACGTCGAGATCGACGATTTGTGCATCAAGCTTTTGGCGCTGCACCAGCCGGCCGGCCGCGACCTGCGCTTTATCACCACCGGCCTCAAGATCACCACCGACCTCGAGCGCATCGGCGACATGGCCGTGAATATCTGCGAGCGCGCCCTGGAGCTCAATCAGGAGCCGCAGCTCAAGCCCTACATCGACATCCCGCGCATGGCGCGCATTTCCCAGCGCATGATCCGCGAAAGCCTCGACGCTTTCGTGCGCGAGGACACCGAGCTGGCGCTCAAAGTGTGCAAGGACGATGACGAAGTGGATCAGCTCAACGCGCAGATTTTCCGCGAGACCTTGACGTTCATGCTGGAAAACGCCCAGACCATCAGCCGCGCCACCAAGATCAGCTCGGTGTCGAAATATCTGGAGCGGATCGCCGACCATGCCACCAACATCGCGGAGATGGTGATCTTCATGGTCAAGGGAAAGAGCATTCGCCACATGAAGGACCTGCCTCCTTCGGTTTAAGACGCACTATATGGCCGCCAACGGACAAAAAATTCTAGTCGTCGAGGACGAGCCGGATATCTCCAAGCTCGTAAGCTACAACCTGACCCAGGAGCGCTTCCGCGTGCTCACCGCCGAGGACGGCGAGCAGGCGCTCAAGGTCATTCAACGCGAAAAACCCAATCTGGTGGTGCTCGATTTGATGCTGCCCGGCCTCTCCGGCATGGAAGTGTGCAAGATCCTGCGCGACCGGCCCGAGACCGCCAAGCTGCCGATTCTCATGCTGACGGCCAAGGCCGGCGAAGCCGACCGCGTGGTCGGCTTGGAAATGGGCGCCGACGACTATCTGGCCAAGCCCTTCAGCCCGCGCGAGATGGTGGCGCGGGTGCGCGCGATCCTGCGGCGCGCGAACAACGCCGCCCATGCCGAGCCGCCGCCGGCGTACGACCGCGGCGGCCTGCACATCGACTTTTCCACCTACGAGGTGTTCGTGCACGGCAAGTCCGTCAAGCTGACGTTGAAAGAGTTTGAGCTGTTGCGCTTTTTGGTCCAAAATCCCAATCGTGTGCTCAGCCGCGATCAGCTTCTCGATCGGGTGTGGGGCGGCGAGACCTTCGTTACGCCGCGCACCGTCGACGTGCACATTCGCCGCCTGCGCAAAGCCATCGAGAAGGACGACAGCAAACCGCAATGGATTTTGACGCTTCGGGGGGTGGGCTACAAATTCGATGAAAAGGCTTTGGACCAGTAGCCTCGTCGCCAAGGTTTTTCTCTCCTATCTCGCCGTCGTCGTACTGCTCTTCGCCAGCTTCTATCTTTTTTCCAGCGCCGAGCTGAAAATGCGCCAGATCGCCGCCATCGGCGAGCGCATGGGCCAGGAAGCGCGCTTCCTGGCGACGGTGCTGCCGGCGGGCGCGGCCGGCGAGACGCTCGACGCGTTGTGCCGGCGGCTCGGCGCCGCTCTCGGCACCCGCATCACCGTGATCGACGCCGGACGGCAAAGTTCTCGGCGACTCCGCCGAGTCTTCGGCGAGCATGGAAAACCACATCGGCCGGCCGGAAGTCGTCGAAGCGCTCCAACGCGGCGACGGCAGCGCGACCCGCTACAGCACCACCGTGCGCCATGAAATGCTCTACCACGCCTTTTACGAAAAGAGCGCGGGCGAGGGGCGCATCGTCCGCGTCGCCAAGCCGCTGAAGGAGGTGGAAAGCGCGATCGAGTCGATTCGCTGGTCGATTTTGACCGGGCTGTTTGCTCGCCTCGGGCTTGGGACTGGCGCTGGCCTGGTTTTTTTCCCGCCACCTGTCGCGCCGTTTTCGGCGTTTGGAGCAATTTACCGATCAGGTCGCCCAGGGATCTTTCCCGCAGAATTTTTTCCCCGCGCGCACCCGTGACGAGATCTCGGTGCTCGAACAGCGCCTCACCGAGATGAGCCTCAAGATCCGCGACAACTTACAGCTCGTCGTCGACGAAAAGGAAAAAGCCGACTCGATCCTGCGCTGCATGATCGAGGGCGTGCTGGTGCTCGATCCCAAGGGCCAGGTGCTGGTCATGAACGATCAGGCCAAGGCGATGTTTCACATCGCGCCCGAGCGCGATGTAGCGGGCGCGTCGATGCTGGAGATCTCGCGCCACCCCGAAATGCATAAAATCCTCGCCGAAGTTCTGGCCTTCGACTTCTTTCAGCAGCGCTACTCCAAGGAAGTCGAGCTCGACGAGGAGCGCTGGTTTCGCGTGAACGCGGTGCGCCTGCGCGACTTTCGCGGCGCCTCCCTCGGCTCGATCCTGGTGTTCCACGACATCACCGACATCAAGCGCTTCGAGTCGATGCGCTCCGACTTCGTCGCCAACGTGTCCCACGAGCTGCGCACGCCGCTCACCGCGATCCGCGGCTACGTCGAAACTTTGCTGGACACTCCGCCGGCGGACCCCGAGGACGGCCGGCAGTTTCTGACCATCATCGACCGCCACTCCGAGCGCCTGAGCCGCCTCACCGAAGATTTGCTGACGCTCTCGGACCTCGAATCGGGCAATATCCGGCTGATGCTCCACGCTCTCGACGCCAACCAGTTGATCCAGCGCGTGCTGGAAATTTTCTGGGATCGCGCCGCCAAGAAAAACATCCGCCTCACCCATCGCCCGGCGGACGATCTGCCGCGCCTGCAGGGCGACCTGGATCGTCTGCAGCAGCTCTTTATCAACCTGGTCGACAACGCGATCAAATACACTCCGCCCGGCGGCGAAGTGTCCTTGACCGCGGCGCGCACCGCCGGCAAGAACGGCGCGGCGCAGATCGAAATCGCCGTCACCGACACCGGCCCGGGGATTCCGGAAAAGGATTTGCCCCGGCTCACCGAGCGCTTTTACCGGGTCGATAAAGCGCGCTCGCGCGATCTCGGCGGCACCGGGCTCGGCCTGGCGATCGTCAAGCACATCGTCCAGGCGCACAAGGGCGAGTTGAAAATCGAAAGCGCGCTCAACAAAGGCACCACCGTGCGCGTGCTTATTGCCGGCCGCTCCTCCTCCCCACCCCGACGGTATTTTGTTTCTATGCCGCGGCAACTCCTGCCGGAGCCAGATGGCCGAAGGCTTCGCCCGCCGGCTCGCCAACGGCACGCCCATCTACAGCGCCGGCACCAAGCCCGAAGAAATTCATCCGCTGGCGGCGCGCGTCATGAAGGAAGCCGGCGTCGACATCGCCGCGCAACGATCCAAAGGACTGGAAGCGATTCCGCTGGAGCGCGTCGATATGCTGATCACCTTGTGCCATGACGACGGAGAATGCCCGGCGCTCGCCCATCCGGTCCGGCGCGCCCATTGGCCGCTCGCCGACCCGGCGCTGGCGCGCGGCAGCGACGAAGAGATCCTCGCGGCCTTTCGCGCGGTTCGGGACGAAATCCGCGCCCGCGTGGAAGAGCTGTTTTCACGTCCTCGCCCATCTTTGTAACCTTGCCGTAATATTTCCGTAACCTTTCTTGACAACCGCTTTCCCCGCCTGCTAACTAAAAGCTTTTATCCGGGAAGAGGCGGCTTCATGTTTAACTTTGCTCCGCACAAAGAGAAATTCTTCGACTTGTTCAAGGAATCGGCGCAGAACGCGCTGGCCGGCGCCCGGGCGCTCAAGGACATGTTCGATCGCTACGAACATCCGCAGGAGTCCTGGAAGGTGCTCAAAGATCTCGAGCACGAGGGCGACCGGATCACCCACCGCACCATCCGCAGCCTGAATCAGACTTTCTTGACCCCCATCGACGCCGAAGATATCCACGCGCTGACCACCGCCCTCGATAACGTGATGGACGCCATTGAGGCCGCCGCCGCGCGCATGGTGCTCTTTCGCATCGAAACTCCGACCCCGGAGGCGAGAGAGCTGTGCGACACCATCGTGACCTCGACCGAACAACTGGTCAAAGCCGTGTCGCATATGCCGCGCCTGGACGACATCGACGAATACTGCATCGAAATCAACCGCCTCGAAAACACCGCCGATGACATCTACCGCAAGGCCATCGGCAGCCTGTTCGAAAACGGCACCTCGCCGATGGACGTGATCAAGTGGCTCGATATCTACGAAATTCTCGAATCGGCCACCGACCGGTGCGAGGACGTCGCCAATACCCTCGAAACCATCGGCTTGAAAAATTCCTGAACCCTTCCTTCCCTTCTCCATGTTCGAAGCCAATCTTCTCCTCTACGGCGTTCTTGCGCTGATCCTCGCCGCCGAATTCGTCAACGGCTGGACCGACTCGCCGAACGCCATCGCCACCGTGGTCTCGACCCGTGTCCTGTCGCCTTACCAGGCCTTGATCATGGCAACCGTGCTCAACGCCGTCGGCGCCATGTCGGGCACCGCCGTCGCCGCCACCATCGGCAAAGACATCGTGCGGCCCGAGGTGATCAATCTTACGACCGTCGCGGCGGCGATGATCGGCATCATTTTTTGGAGCACCTTGGCCTGGTATTGGGGTTTGCCGACGAGCGAGAGCCACGCTTTGATCGCGGGTCTCACCGGCGCCGGCCTGGCGACCGCCGGGCCGGAGAGTCTGCTCTGGACCGGTTGGAGCAAGGTGCTGATCGGCCTGGCGTTTTCGACTTTCTTGGGCTTCTTCGGCGGCTTATTGTTGATGGCGCTGCTTTACCGGATGCTGGCCAACAGCCGCCCCGGCACGGTGCGCCGCATCTTCGGCCGGCTCCAGATCGTCTCCGCCGGCTTCATGGCGTTCAGCCACGGCTCCAACGACGGCCAGAAGTTTATCGGCGTATTCACTCTGTCGCTTCTGCTCGGCGGAATTTTACCGAGCTTCCAGGTGCCGCTCTGGGTGATCCTGTTGTGCGCCGTGACCATGGGCCTGGGCACCGCGGTCGGCGGTTGGCGCATCGTCAAGACCATGGGCCTGCGACTCACCAAGCTCGAGCCGGTGCACGGCTTCGCCGCGGAGACCGCCGCAGCGCTCACCATCGAGCTCGCCACCCGCCTGGGCATTCCCTTGAGCACCACGCATACGATCAATACCGCCATCGTCGGCGTCGGCACCACCAGAAGATTTTCCGCCGTACGCTGGGGCGTCACCTTCGAGATCGTCACCGCCTGGATCCTCACCTTCCCCGTGTGCGGGGTCATCGGTTGGGGAGCGACGAAAATTCTTTTGCTGCTGAGCGGCGGTTAAAATAACGTAACGGCGGGAAAAGGCGGCGCGGCGAAGGTTAGCAGGGTGTTGAAAACCCTGATTTTCAGGCTGTTCAAAAAGGTCTAGCGGCGCGGCGCGAGAAATCGACGAGCGGAGGCGTATTTACTGATACGTTGGAGCGAAGCGATCGAGGCAACGAAGCAGGTGGGCCTTTTTCAACAGCCTGTTAGATCTCGCGCCGCCCCTCGAGCGCTTTCCCGAGAGTCACCGCGTCGGTGTATTCGAGATCGCCGCCCATCGGCAGGCCGCGCGCGATCCGGGTCACCGACACTCCCAAGGGTTTGATCACTTTCGAAAGATAGAGCGCGGTGGCTTCGCCTTCCATGGTCGGATTGGTCGCGACGATCACTTCTTTGACCGCGCCGTCGCGCAGGCGCTCGAGCAGCTCGTTGATGCGCAGTGCGTCGGGGCCCACGCCGTCGAGCGGCGAAATCGTGCCGTGCAGCACGTGATACAAGCCGCGATACTCCCGCGACTTTTCCACCGCGATCAGATCGGCGGGTTCCTCGACCACGCAGATCTTGTCCCCCTCCCGCTCAACGCTGCGGCAGATGCCGCAGAGCATGCCGTCCTGATTTTCTACCGTGACTTCGCTGAAGCCGAAACAGCAGCGGCACAGCCCCATTTCCTGGCGCAATTTGCCGATGCTGTCGGCCAGCCGGAGCAGGTCGTCCTTGTCGCCCTTCAGCATGTGAAAGGCCAGACGCGCGGCGGACTTTTCTCCGATTCCCGGTAATCTTGAAAGTTCCTGGACCAGCCGGGCGAGGGGGGCGGGATAGAGGGTCATGGCATAAATCCGGGGATCTTCAATCCTCCGGTGAGCTTGCTCATCTCGCCCGACGCCAGCTCGCGCGCCTTGCGCACGCCGTCGTTCACTGCCGCCCGGACAAGATCTTCTAACATTTCCTTTTCCGTCGCGTTGATCACAGACGGCTCGATCTGCACGGCGGTGAGATTAAATTGACCGTTGATCGTGACCTGCACCATGCCGCCACCGGCGGAGCCTTGCACGGTTTTATTGGCCAGCTCCTCCTGAACCTTGGCCATCCGCGATTGCATCTCCTGCGCCTGCCTCAGCAGGTCGCCCATCGCGCCTATGCTCGCCATCGTAATTCCTCCTTTGAAACTGAAATCGCCCGCCCGTGGCTTTTAATCCCGCCGCACGTTGCGCACCGAGCCGCCGAAAATGCGCAGCGCTTCGTTGACCATGGGGCTTCGGTCCTCGGCGGGAGCCGGCGCGGCGGTGGGCTCGCGAGAGTCAGCGGCGTCGGCTGCCAGATTGACGATCTGCACGTTGACCTCCTGAGCGAAGAATTTTTTCGCCTCCTCTCTCAGCGAAGCAAGATTATCGCCGTCGAGCAAGAAGGCCAGGTGATGGCGCTCGCCGACGCCGATGCGCAGCCGCCCAGGAGGCAGCTCCAGGGGCTGCGCGCTGTCAAGATGCAACGCAAGGAGTTTCTTTTCTCTTCCGAGCGCGGCGACAAATCCGTGCCACGCGTCGGCACCGTGCGCGGGCGGCGGCGCTTCGACCGCCGCCGCGGCGCGCGGCGTCGGCGCGGCTTTTTCTTTGACCGGCGCGCCTACCCCTTCGCCGCGCGATGGAGACGGATAACCCTCGAGGCGCTCCAGCCGCTCGATCAGTTGGCTCACCGGCAAGCTCTGCGGCAGCGCGGCCAAACGAACCAAGACGCTTTCAAGCGCGAAACGCGGCGTAGGCGAGCGGCTGATCTCCTCGTCGCCGGCGGCCATAAAATCGAAGTAATCGAGCATAGTCTCGATCGATACCGGCCGCGATTGCGCGGCAAGATCGGCGATCTCCTGGTCCGGCAAGTCCAACAGCCGTGCCGTCGAACCGCTGCTCGGTTCCGCGCCGCGCGCGCCATCGCCGCCCGCCAAGCGCGCGACCAATAAGTTTCTGAAGTGCTCGACGAGGTCGCGCGCGAGGCGATTCACGTCGCGACCGCCATGGACCACTTCGGCGACGAGCTCAAGGCAGCGATGGGCGTTGCCCGCCAGCACGGCGGCGGAGATCTCGTAGAGCACGCGCCGCCCGGCAAGACCGAGAACCTCCTGCAGCAAGGCTTCATCGACTTTTCCCGCGCCCGGCGCGGCCATCGCCAGCACCTGCTCCAGCAACGACTGAGCGTCGCGCATGCTGCCGTCCGCCTCGCGCGCCAGCAAGATCAGCGCGCCTTCGGAAAGCTCGAGCCCTTCGCTTTTGGCGATCGCGCCCAGCCGCCGCACGATCTCGCGGAGCTGGATGCGGCGAAAATCGTAGCGCTGGCAGCGCGAAAGAATGGTCGCCGGCAAACGATGCGGCTCGGTGGTCGCGAGAATGAACTTCACCGACGGCGGCGGCTCCTCCAGGGTTTTCAACAGTGCGTTGAAGGCGTCTTTGGTGACCTGATGGACTTCGTCGATGATGTAGATCTTGAACCGGCTGTTGGCCGGATGGTAGCGCACATTGTCGATGATCTGGCGAATCTCGTCGATACCGCGATTGGACGCGCCGTCGATTTCGAGCACGTCCACCGAGCTCCCTTGAGCGATTTCCCGGCAGTGGCTGCACTCATTGCAAGGAGACGCCGTGGGACCCCCGTCACAATTGAGCGCCTTGGCGAGAATCCGCGCGGCGGTGGTCTTGCCGACACCGCGCACTCCGGTAAACAGATAGGCGTGGGCGATCCGGCCGGCGCCGATGGCATTTTCCAAAGTAGCGGTAATGTGCTCTTGCCCGGCGACGTCGGCAAATTTTTGCGGACGCCATTTCCGCGCGATGACCAGATAATCGGACATAAATTTATCGTAGGCTGGAAGAACCGCGGGATCGAGCAAAATATCGCTTTGCCGGCGCGCGCGGCTACTGTTCCGGGGTGTCCATTGCTGACAGCTAGGTTGCCCCGTGGCACAGGGGCCGATCCGTTACCGCTGCTTCCTTCCGGACCTGACGGAGTTCACGGTGCCGCCTTGCACAGGACCTAACTATCAGCAATCGACATCCCATTCATAGAAGCCGGCGGCGCGAACTGTTTTCCGCCGCGCTCAAGTGGCGGAGAGGGAGGGATTCGAACCCTCGGTACGGGGTTAACCGCACACACG
The DNA here is from genome assembly GCA_963745035.1 of uncultured delta proteobacterium. Classification (GTDB taxonomy): domain Bacteria; phylum Desulfobacterota; class Binatia; order UBA9968; family UBA9968; genus DP-20. Next base: position 37,358 of record CAVUVW010000020.1, read on the forward strand.
ATTTCCAGTCGTGCACCTTCAACCGCTCGGTCACCTCTCCCGCTAGAAAAATCAAGACACTTGCGGACTCTACCAATCCTTCACGGCGGGCAATGTCTCCAAAATGTCTCCACGCGAGATTTTTGCGCCGTTTTAGCTGCCGATTCGCGGACTTCAACAAGCTATCACAGGAAATTTTCAGGGGCAAAGACTAAACGGAAAATTGATCGAGCGATGCACGATTGAGAATCGTGCTGCCGTTTCCAAGTATGCCGAAGAACGAAAGTTTTTGCAGATGTCTCCACAATGTCTCCACGTAGTGAGCGCACGTTGAACGGGCTTGGGATCGAGACAGCATGAACGAGAACGGCAATTCCCGAGGGACAAAGCCACCGCCAGTGCCCGAACACGGCGAACGGCGAGCCTTGAAGCATGGGCTTACCACGATGAAGAAAGCGCTTTCCGTACTCGGTAACAGGGCGTTAGACGGTAGATTCAAGGTCAGCAAGGAATTGGCGAAATGGCGCCGTGATTTGATCGAAGACTTGGGCGGTGAGGAAAACATCAGCGTGCAGCAACGGACGTTCGCCGACCTATGCGTCAAAAACAAGCTGCTGCTCGACTCGATTGACAGTTGGCTCTTAACGCAGAAATCGCTGGTAGTCGCTAGGAGAAAAACCCTGCTCCCGGCTGTCCTGCAAAGACAACACTAGCCGATGGACTCGCCAAGTATCTCAACATGCTCGGCCTTGAGCGCCGGCAGAAAGTAAAAACCATCACCGACCTGCTCAACGGCCAAGACGTGGAGCCGGAGGCCGAGACCCGCCAATGAGCGCGTTAACGGAGAAAACGCATCCTGGGCAGATTGGGACGGGAGCTGTATGGAACGGTTACATGTGGCAAAACGGAGAGCTTTTCCAAGTAGATAGTTCCGCTCCGGCACCTCACGTACACCGCCTGGCAGGTTGCACACACAAGCGCACTTTCAAGCGCTCTTTTCCGGAGAAATATGAGTGCTCCTTGGGTGTGGCTGGAAAGTCGAGAATATTCCGATCTTTCAAGCGGCCTTTGGATTCCGTCTTTACAATTGCTCGGGCATCTACTTTTCATATCGGCCTTCAGTTTTTGTACGCTCGTACTTTCTCCGCAATCGCGGGGGCAATCCTTTCTCATAAAGCCGGTGACGAATCAAGCCCACGTTGGAGCACACACGAATGGACAGCGTTAACGGCTAGCACGCTGAAACTGAGCATTGACCCATGCCGAGCCCGCAGAATGCGCCACGACTGCGTTAACGCAGTTAAATGGACACTCTCAGCCGTGCGGTAATCCGTTCTGTTCAGTGCTCGTCAACATCAAGTCACCGCGCGGCAAGCATGGGCGGTATTGCTCCGACCACTGCCGGATGACGGCTACGCTTTGAAGCGGGCCAAGGCGCTACTCAACCGCGTGGGCATCATCCGCTTTCACGAGCTGTTGGACAGGCTATGAGACGCTTGAGTCACACTGACACAGGCCTTCGCGGTGCAGGCACAGGCATTCGAACCAAGGAACACCTGGCGCATGGAGCTGTTTCTCCACTACTTCAAAACCCTTGCAAACTCCGCTGGCGCGAGAGTACAAGAAGCCACATCCCATGCCGGTTCAATGAACCCGTGAGTTATCGTCAATTGACTTAGTCAAACGAGATTCCGCATGAAGTGTCCTCGCTGCCAGCATGAAAACCCTGTCGGTATGAAGTTCTGCGGCGAGTGCGGGGCGCGTCTCGAGACGGCGTGCTCTGCTTGCGGAGCTGTGAATCCTCCCGGAAACAAATTCTGCGGCCGGTGCGGCGCCGCGCTTGTCCAAGCAATCGCGCCGACGAAATTCGCATCGCCTGACGCCTATACTCCCAAGCATCTCGCCGAAAAGATTCTCACTTCTAAAAGTGCGCTCGAAGGCGAGCGCAAGCAAGTTACAGTGCTGTTTGCCGACATGAAGGGCTCCATGGAGCTGCTCGCCGACCGCGACCCTGAAGAGGCGCGCAAATTTCTCGATCCGGTCATCGAGCACATGATGGAGGCGGTGCACCGATTCGAAGGTACGGTGAACAAGGTGATGGGTGACGGGATAATGGCTTTGTTCGGAGCGCCGTTGGCGCATGAGGATCATGCCGTGCGCGCCTGCTATGCGGCGCTAAGAATGCAGGAGTCGGTGCGGCGGCATGCGGCGGAAGTCAGACGAACCGAGGGCGTTTCGATTCATATTCGTATCGGTTTGAACTCCGGCGCGGTGGTGATGCGCTCGATTGGCAACGATCTCCAGATGGACTATTCCGCGATCGGCCAAACGGTTCATCTTGCTTCGCGGCTAGAACAGATGGCGACACCGGGAACGACCATGCTAGCGGCGGACAGCCTGCGTTTGGCCGAAGGCTACGTTCAGGTAAAGCCGATCGGTCCGGTGCATGTGAAGGGAATGGCGGAACCCGTCGAAGCGTATGAGCTCGCCGGCGCGGGGGCGGCGCGGACACGCTTACAAGCGGCGGCCACGCGCGGCCTCACACGTTTTGTCGGGCGCGATGCCGAGATCGAAACCCTGCGTCAAGCTCTGGAACATTCTCGAGCCGGCCACGGCCAAGTGGTCGCCGTCGTCGGCGAGGCCGGCGTGGGAAAGTCTCGGCTGTTCTATGAGTTCACGCATTCGCATCGGGCCGTCGACTGGCTGATCGTTGAAAGCGGGTCAGTTTCATACGGCAAGGCCACTCCCTACCTGCCGCTGATCGACCTACTCAAGGCGTACTTCAAAATCCAAGATCGCGACAATCAGCGCGAAATCCGCGAAAAAGTTACCGGCAAACTGCTCACGCTCGATGAGACGCTCAAGTCCACGTTGCCAGCGTTATTGAGCTTGCTCGACGTCGCGGTCGATGACGACGCTTGGCAAGGACTCGACCCCGCCGAGCGTCGCCGGCGCACGCTTGAAGCGATCAAACGCATTCTCCTTAGAGAAAGTCAGGTGCAGCCGTTGCTAATGGTCTTCGAAGACCTGCACTGGATCGACTCGGAGACCCAGGCGTTTCTCGATAACTTGATTGAGAGCGTGCCGACCGCTCGGTTTCTTCTGTTAGTGAACTATCGGCCTGAGTACCAGCATGGTTGGGGTAGCAAGACTTACTACTCGCAAATTCGCATCGACCCGCTGCCGCCCGCGAGCGCCATGGAAGTGCTGGCCGCCCTGCTCGGCAGACGACCGCGCACTTTTGCCGCTTAAAGATACTTTTGATTGCGCGCACCGAAGGAACTCCTTTCTTTCTGAAAGAGAGCGTGCGGACGCTGGTCGAGATGAACGTTCTTGGCGGCGAGCGGGGCAATTATCGGCTTGCCAAGCCCATCGAGAGCATCCAAGTTCCCGTCTCAGTGCAGGCCGTGCTCGCCGCCCGCATTGACCGGCTCACGCTCGAAGCGAAGCAGTTGCTTCAGTGCGCTTCGGTCATCGGCAAGGATTTTCCGTTTGCGTTGCTCCAGGCCGTCGCCGAACTTCCGGAGGAAGATCTCAGACGGGAGCTGGCGCACCTTCAAGCGGCGGAATTTATTTACGAGACGCGCCTGTTTCCCGACCTCGAATACACTTTCAAGCACGCGCTTACGCATGAGGTTGCTTATGGAAGGTTTCTCCAGGATCGCCGGCGGACACTGCATGCGCAGATCGTAGAGGCGATTGAGAAGCTGTATCCAGACCGCCTGATCGAACAGGTTGAGCGGCTTGCGCAGCACGCTGCCGTGGCCGGGCTTTGGGAAAAGGCCGCGGAACTATCTTCATCAGGCCGGCAAAAAAGCCGCAAGCCGTTCTGCGAGTCAGGAAGCTATAAGCGTACTTCGAGCAGGGGTTCGAGGTTCTCAAGAATTTCCTAAGGTCACGAGGCGATTGAGAAAGAGATCGACATCCGCGTCGATCTGGGTCCTATATTGATTGCCATTAAGGGGGTTTGTTGCGGCTGAGGTCGAAGAAAACTACTCACGCGCGCGCGATCTGTGTGAGCGGTTGGGAGGTGATCGCCTCAACTGTTTCCCGTGCTGTGGGGATTGGCGAGGATGCACGATGTTCGCGGGGAGCTGAAGGTGGGAAGAGGATTTAGGTGAGCGGTTACTCGACGCTAGCAGAGCGAGCACAAGAACCCGCGTTACTGCTTGGAGGCGCACCACAGAACTTTGGGCCAATTTGTTGGCGTTGGGTGAATTGACTTCTGCTTGAATTGCACATGGAGCAAGGATTTAGGCTTTACGATTCACAGAAGTACAAACACCATGCTTTTCGTTACGGCGGCCATGACCCTGGAGTTTGCTCGGCATACCATGCGGCGGAAGTCTTGTGGCTTTTGGGCTATCCGGATCACGCTCTTCGGCGAAGCCGGGAATCTTTGGCCCTGGCTCGCGGACTAGCTCACCCATCTACTTTAGCTATCGCTATGTTCTTTGCTGCTTCGTTCCATCAGCTCGTGGTGAGAAGGAAGACGGTTGGGCCCAGGCGGAAGAATGCATGACGATTGCGAACTGAACATGGATTTCCCCGTTGGCGGCGCGGCTGGTTAAATTTCTTCAGGGATGGTTTCTCGGTGAAACAGGGTCAAAGTGGCGCCGGTATAATCGCAGATGGCTGAAATGTTTTGGCATAAGAGGACGTTCTCCGTTAGGGAATGGCGATGGTTTACCGCGATTGCGCCGCCTCACTGGCAGATGCTCATAAAAAGATCGGGCAGACCGTCGAAGGGCTCAAGTGTGGTGACCGAAGAATTGGTCACGGTAAAAAGCACTGAATGTCGTTGCTACGAAGCTGAACTGCATCGAATTAAAGGGGAATTGCTGTTGACACAGACTGCCACGGACGAGAACCAGGCCGAAGCATGCTTCCGAGACGCGTTGGAAGTTGCGCGCGGCAAAGCGCCAAGTCGTTGGAACTGCGCGCAGCGATGAGCCTGGGCCGGCTATGGCAGAGACAGGAAAAAAAGGCCGAAGCGCAAGAATTACTCGCTGAGGTTTATGGCTGGTTCACCGAAGGGTTCGACACCGCCGATTTGCGAGAGGCAAAGGTGTTACTCGATGAGTTGGCATAACCAATTGCGGGTGCGGCAAAACAACAACGTAAGACTTTTCAAAGGAGGTACTTATGGCTTTATCTAAACGGCTGACAGCGGAGTTTCTTGGAACCTTGTGGTTAGTGCTCGGAGGGTGCGGAAGCGCGGTCTTAGCGGCTGCTTTCCCGAACCTTGGAATTGGCCTCCACGGAGTCTCAGTTGCCTTCGGTCTGACTGTCCTAACGATGGCATACGCCGTCGGCCACATCTCCGGTTGCCATCTCAACCCGGCCGTTTCCTTCGGCTTGTGGGCAGGTAAGCGCTTCTCCAGCGCCGACTTGATTCCATACATCATAGCGCAAGTCCTCGGCGCGATTGCCGGCGCGTTTGTAATCTATCTCATCGCCACGGGTAAACCCGGCTTCGATGTCGTTCAAAGCGGATTTGCTGCCAACGGCTATGAAGCCCATTCTCCGGGTGGGTATTCCCTCTTTGCCGCGCTCGTTTGCGAGATTGTAATGACGTATATGTTTTTGATTATTATCCTGGGTGCCACTCACGGGCGAGCGCCGGTGGGGTTTGCGGGGATTGCCATTGGTCTTGCGTTGACTCTCATCCATTTGATCAGCATTCCTGTCACCAACACCTCGGTTAATCCGGCCAGGAGTACGGGCCCGGCAATTTTCGTCGGTGGCTGGGCGCTATCTCAGCTTTGGCTCTTCTGGGTGGCACCGATTATCGGCGCTCTCCTCGCAGGGTGGACATACCTTTGGCTCAGTGAAGAGGAGCCATCAAAGAGAGTTCCAGTTGAAGGAGATCCACCACGGGGCTAAGAGACCTGCTAAATCGAGATGACGGATCACGTCGAAGAAAACTTGATGTGATCGTTTCAAATGTCTCAGGAAGTTCGGTAGTGTGAGTTCCGCCGTGACTGCAAATACGTGTGGTAATTGAACGCCGGCACAGCCGTTCCCTTGATTCGAGCCATCATAAAAGCAATGCCCACTCCGCCGAAAAAAATAGTCTCCCACACGGTTTGAGGCATCCTTTGCGAGTCTGTTACTGGCTGACGGCGTTCCGGTGGCGGAGGTCTCTGCTCTACTTGGCCACAAAGATGCGTACGTAACGTGGAAGGTGTACACGCATTTCGCGAAAAAAGAGAGCACCGCGAGTCAGGAGTTGGAGTTGAACGTCTCCAGCGATGTCTCCATCGCGTCAGATTGTGTGAGCTTATGTGAGATGGGCGGAAGCGAAAAAGGCTTGATTTGTTAGCTTATTGAAACGAGACAAGCCTAAAAAAGACGTAGCCCCAGAATTTCCAGTCGTGCACCTTCAACCGCTCGGTCACCTCTCCCGCTCCGGCAATCTTTTGGACTATCGCCCGTGGTTTTGAACCTAACATGCGGCGAGTGATTTTCTACAAATTGAACCCGAAATCCGAAGCTGTCTGTGATTTGTCCGAGCGGAACGCGATCGCTGATGATCCACGAAAATCGTTGCCAGGTGGCGCCGGTTGCCGGCTGCGCGCGAACTTGTAGCCGCACACCGGGACTTCACGTTCACGACTCCTGGATCGTGCCCCACGTGTGCCGAGCCAAGCCGCGACCGTGAAATCCGTGTTGAAACGAAGAATCGCAATGCCGAAGAACTGTCCAAACCGAGGGAATTCTTCCCGCGCGTGTAATTGTTTTTTACGCTTTCGGATAAAAGCCCGCAGCCTTCACCCGATCTCAATAAAGCGCTGATTAATCGGCGCATTTCGTGGAGCAAACTGGAGCGCACTCTCCTTACCCGATTCTTTTGTCAATAAACTTTACGGATGCGGAGCCGGGATGACCAGCATTTCCCTCGTAACTCCATAATTAAGCGGTGATTACATTTCGTGGCACTTTGATTGCTGCGTTTGTCCACCGAAGCTTTCTCGGTAAACTCTTTTGTAAACCGCAGATTGTTCAAACTACATCGCAAAGCGAGTTTACTTGATGCGCTACATCGACCTCCATCGCGCCAAGGGCGTTAACGACAACTCCGAATCGCCCGCCCATACCGGCGATGCCCCGGCCAGAAATCTGAGCGCGACCGGAGCGCTGACTCGCAACGGCGAAACCATGACGTTGATTCCATGGGAGGACATCTGGACGTCGCTGCGAGTGGCCCATATCCGCGGCCACGGCGAGATGATCGACGTCTTCTACGATACGCTTTTTAAAGAAGCCGTCTTCGACGACGACGGCGCCTGGTCGTCCGATCCAAAAGCCCGCTACTAGTCTGCGCGTTTCTCACGCGTTTCGTTCATCGCAAAATTCTTCGCCGACGAATCTCCGCGAACCCGGCAGCAGCGCCGACCGCGGTCGTAAACTCGCCCGTTGCTTCCGAGGAGGCTCGCGACATGAAAACTTCATCGAATGAGATATTGTCGAGATCCAGTTCCTTTGAAATGATTAGCCTCATCATAGGGATGGGATCAATGAACGTGCTGATTACGATGGCAATCGAACTCCAAGCGAGTCTCTTAGGGATTTGTGACGTCAAAGCAGGCAGTTTGATCTGTTGACAAACGGCCTTATGGAAGTGCCGGCCACGGCCGAAGAGTTGTGAGTGAAATGTCTCTGCGATTTGGCCGATGCAAAAGCATTCGTCAATTGGGCTTCGACGATTAACCGCCGACTAACGATGACCAACTTGCAATTACATTGCTTAGACGAGATGAGTTCTCGCAAAATCAAATCAAATTGAGAAGCCCTTGCAGCCTTCGCAGCCTACAATTCCCTGAGAGAGGCGCATGAATTTTTCCTGAATATTTCCGGGTCTCGTTTATCAGAACCCTTTAAAATGGTCTCGGGCTCGGAGTCGGCTACACAAATGCTTGACGAACAGGGTTAGCAGTGTCTCCGTGGATGCGATCACCGTGTTACGTACTAAGGAAGAAGCGCGTGAGATTTTGGATCTGGCGTGGCAGCTCGATGTGACGATTCACGACAGAATCAGTGTTTCCTCATCTCCCGACGATCCACCGTCATTTTTGCATTAGGACGGTTTCCTTTTATCCAGGCTTTCGGCACGTCACCGCTGTAAGTCAAAAAGCCATAGGTGGGCCGGATCCTCAAAAATCTTGAGCTGCGCTCGACAACGCGGCGGTGTGACGGAAAATTCACATGAAAGCGGTTGATCTTTTACACCGCTAATGGTTTTAGATTGCTACCAGTGGAGCCGTTTCCGCCAGCAGTTGAGCTCGCATGCTGGCGCATTGAGAGGGCGAGCATGAAATTTCAAACGCGCTTGTTAAAAATTACAGTGTAAAAGCTTGGGTCTCATTTCTTTCCACAACTTATCCACAGGTGTTAATAACCGTATTTTCAATGTTAGTTTTCGGTCGTTTGTTTGGGGTTTTTCTGTTTTTTAATGCTATATGTTTTTAGTTTCATGTAAAAAGCATGTTTTTGACATTTAGGTTTTTGTTCAGAGATAACGCATCCCGCGTTTTCGCTCGAAGAACTGCGTGAGGTGAATTTTGGCAAAGGGTAAAGACCGGGAAATTACGATTATTGATCGGAACTCGCCGAGGGTCGCAATCCAGATTACAGAAATTGTGATTGATCCAAAGACGAAAACTCGACGCCGCGAATCCGTAGCACACTTGACTGTCACCAATCTTTCAGGCCAAGAGGCGAAGCGCATCATCATTAAAGCGATCGGAAAGCAAGCGGGATTAAAAAAGTCCGACTGAAACACGATGCAGCGGCTCGAATGCTGGCCTTTTTAATCGCGAGGGCAAGAACAAACACCGCATGCGAAACCTACAATGCTTTCGCAATCTAATAATTAGCTGCAGTCTTTATTCATTCGCCACGACTCCAAGGTCGTGCGCAGGTCTGGCCTCTGACATACGGAGAGGAGGTTGCTCTGTCTCTTGTAGAGGAGAACTGCGAGACTTCAGTCTCTGCTTTATGTTTAGTTAAATAATAAGATCCGCGTTCCTTGCGGTCGCGATCCCTGCGTGTCGCAAAATGTCGTGCTTCCCAGACTTCTTTTTTGTGCGGCTTTCGACCATAGAATTGTGCTCATCTGGGGTGCAATCGTCAAATCCACAATAGTTGTCGATAACCTGTTTATAAGCGAGGCTTTGCGCATCGTTTCCTAGAATGAAATCACCAAAATGCTTATTTTTTGAACGGGAAAAGCGATGCTTTATAGACGACTTCAGACCGGAGGTGCCTCCAGCGGTGTAGCGATCACAAGACGTAATGGTGGCGAAATCGGCACCTGAGCTGCCAGAATCTATTCGACAATACCTGGACAGCTACGCGCCAGAATGGCGTCAATCGATCCTGCGACACGGTTAGCTAAAGGCGTGAAGAGTTGTTCGTCCGTGTAGTCTTTGTAAAGATCGGCAAGCCGCTTGGATTCTTCAGTTGTGGCCATAGCCGCGCGTTATGGGCACTGACGAACAAATCAAGCCCGCGAATGCGTGTTGCTGCGCGTGCTTTTCACCTTCCGGATTTCGACTCGCCGGCTCCTCCTGTAAAAAAACTTTGGACCGGTCTTCAAGCGAGATAAAATTAAAAGATGATCGTCGTTTACCGCAAGCGCAAAGACGGTTCCCGCTGGCACTTCCATACTCTCCATACTCAATGCCCGAATTGGCCGGAGACTAATTATATTCAGGTCCAGTTTGGACAACTCGCCGAAGGTGGGCGCGTTTGTGAAGACTGCGCTAGGCTCGAATCCCAAATGTTCCCAGGGAAGTGGCGTTGCTAGGATTCAAACTGAAGAGCGTTAGCACGACACTGGTGGTCTGCAAGTCGGGTGACGTGAGGCACGCGTTTACGGTCGCCTTACGCGCGGCGCTTCAGGCTGCTACTCTATCAGCATAGAACAACGCAACTGTCTCAAAGCGGGAATGATATCCTAAATGTCGTTCCTTTGCCTACGTCGCTGACGTAGTCCACGGTCCCACGATGATCGCTAATAATCTGTTGTACAATTGGCAGTCCTAAGCCTGTACCTTCGGGCTTGCTACTTTTAAAAAGATGAAAAGCATCAAAATCTTCGGGTATGCCCTCCCCAGTGTCACTAACCTCAAGGACGAAGCGATCGTTTGTCCGATAACCTTTCAGAGTTAGAGCACCGCCGTTCGGCATAGCCTCAACCGCATTTTTGCAGAGATTTAAAATGACCTGTTTGATTTTTGCCGCATCGAGAGGCACAAGGGGCAGAATCTCATCAAAATGAATCCCAACGGCCACGCCGACGGCTTCATAACTTTTTAGATTGGGAGCGAGAACTTCTTCGATTATCTGCCGCAAATTGATTTCTTCGATTTTAAGCGCCTGCGGTCGCGCGAGCGACCGATAGTCACCGAGCAGCATAGTCAATCGCTGGATTTCTTGGTGGGCTCCCTCGAGAGTCTCTCTGAGGAGCGGATTCTCATAGCTCGACTCGTTTACAAGATCGGTCATGATTTGTAGCGAGGTCGAGAGACCGTTTAGCGGATTAGCGATCTCATGAGCAAACACGGCGGCTGTGGTTCCCAGAGTCGCTAGACGTTCGGTCTCGTTCACCCGTTGCTCGGATGCTTTACGCTCCGTAATATCGCGCACCACCTTCGCGAAACCCGTCAGGTTTCCAGAAGGATCGTGAATAGCCGTGATCACCACATTGGCCCAAAAGACCGAGCCATCCTTGCGCAGGCGCAGGCTTTCGTCTTCATATCTTCCCTTTGTCGCAGCAATTTCCAAATTTCGTTTCGGTATATTGTTCCGAAGATCATCGGGCGGGTAAAAGCGCGAGAAGTGCTTGCCGACAATTTCGTTCGCTTGATAGCCTTTGATGCGCTCGGCACCCGTGTTCCAGCTGACTACGTATCCATTGGGGTCCAGTATGTAGATCGCGTAATCTTGTATACTCTCAACGAGTACGTGGAATCGCTCCTCGCTTTGACGAAGTTTCTCAGTTGTCGGATCATGATCCGGGTTATGCGCCTGCAATTTGTGAGTGACTTGTTTTGGCTGGGAAGAGAAAAGCCAACGCTTTACTGTTTGCAAGATGCCCATCGCCTATGGTGCATTGCGGGGCGTCACACTCGTTACTTTGCTCAGCAACTCAGCGAGGGAGATAGGCTTTTCGAGGTACATTACATTGAGGTCGTGAGCGCGTTTCTGGAGCTGATTCGAGCCAAATGCTGTCACAAGAATACAGAGCGTATCAGGATCGATTTTTTGCTGATACGAGATCACATCCATTCCGTCAGCCACGCCCGCCATGCGGAGATCGGAAACGACAATGTCGTATCGGTCTATTTGAGTAATTAGCCGAATAGCTTCTTCGCCGTTGGCGGCTTCATCGACTTCGATCTGGGCGCGTCGAAGATATAAAGCCGTATTTCTTCGGGTGAGCGTGTCGTCTTCGACCAGGAGAACACGGGTTGGCATGGTGGGTGTGGCTCGAAGTCGAACAAATTTAACATTAATAACTTTGATGGCTCAAATCAAGAACGCATTTGACAGGAACGCGCCGACCGCCTTGGCAACCGGGCATGGACGGCTGGTCCCGCATGACACGAGGCGGTCGGCGGTGTGTAACTTCCGGCGGGCGGACCTAACCGAAAAGAAGGAATGAAGCGCAGCGGCCGGGAGACGGACTCGATTTATCGCCGGTACGACATCATCAGCGACGACGACCTAACCGAGTCAATGAATCGCGTTCAGGAGCATTTGAAGAAAGAGGCGGAGAACCGGAAGGTTCTGCCGCTACAATGGCTTAACGTGGGTCCAAAGAACTTCACAAAACATGCACAAAAGGGCACTTTTCGAGGGTTGGGATAACTTGATTTTTCCTGCACAGACGTTTACCTGGGCATCAAGAAACGGGGGTAACTCTTTGCTGATTCAGCAGAAAGAATTGGCGGAGAGGGAGGGATTCGAACCCCCGTTACCCTTCCGGGTAAACTTGATTTCGAGTCAAGCGCCTTCAACCGGGCTCGGCCACCTCTCCGTAAGTGTGTCACTATTGCTGAATTATCTTTTTCTTTCAAGGCGTTGCTCATGGCATAGCGCGCGATTTCTTTGCGGAAGTCGTACGCAACGGATTTGTGCCGCGTGTCCGGCGCGAAGTCTATGCCGCGCTCACTCCGCTGCACACTGACAAGTGCCCCTTCGTCAACTTACCCGAGAAACGCCGGACGGCGTGGTCGCTCACGGCGAAAAAAATGAAAGACTGCCGCTGGGTCAACCCGAGCTGCGTTGCTCAAATCGAATTTACCGAGTGGACGCCCGACGGCCATCTAAGACATTCAAGCTTTGCAGGATTACGGGAAGATAAAGATGCTCAGTACAGCACGTTGAACGGGAATAGGGGTGGTCTGCTGCGTCGCGGCCCGAATGGATACTGGGCGCTGCGCATCACCGCCGCATGATCTAAGCGAGTTCCTGCTGCCGGTTGCAGGTGGCGAGCGGGCCGAGCTACGGGTTTGCCTTCCGCCGGCCGGCCTGATATCTGACGCGGGCGTGCTCTACACCATCAAGCTTTACGCCTACTTCTTTCACGCCAACGTGCCTACCGTAGTCGTCGCCAACCGCTGGCTGACCGGCTTCGCGCTGCCGCTGCTGCTGATCGCCCTCACGCTCGTGTACTCTTACGCCGTCATTCGCTTTGGTCGCTGGCTCTTCGGTCGAAAGAATTTGTGATCGGCGTACTGCTCCCGACCTTCTCGAGCACGCGGCGAAGCCAGTCGATCTTTGGTTTATTCTCGCGGTAGCTGGCCGCGAGCTCGTTCATCTCCCCGACGATCTTCTCAGCACAGGCCAGCGCGATGCCGCGCGCCGTGACGCGGAGCTTCTCGCGCTTCCGTAGCTCCTCCCGGCCGTTTCGGGTGTCGCCCTGAAGCGTGCGGCGATAGCGGCGCACCAGCCACGCCCTATCGTCGAGCGACTTTTCCAGATACTCCATCGCATCGTAGAGTTTCACCAGCCGGAGCTCGCCCACGTCGAGCGCCCCGTGGCGGAGCAGATCGACCGCCCACGCCGGATTCATCGCAGTCAAGTAATAACCACCGTCGGCACCAGGTGATGCACCGCAATCTCCGCCAGTGCGAGCCCGAACCACGCTGCCAGCTCCTCGTCCTCGTAGGCCAATGAAGGGTCCGAGTAGTCGTCGACGCCATAGAGTGAGTTATCCGGCATGTCGAGGTAAACCCACCCGACCGCAAACCACGTCCGAGTCGTTGTGTACCCTGAGCGCTCTGCCGCAGAGGCGAAAGCCTTTGTAGCGCTCAATGGATGTTTCGTGGCCGTACATCGAAAGATATTTCGATACGCGGGGAAAACCGCGGTGCAACAGATAAAAACCCGACCGACGGGGGACACCGGGAAGCCGCTTCAAATTATTTTTTTGCCCACCTTACTAGACCCGCTCATTTGTGTCTAAGCTAGTTCAGTGGAACTGCGTGATCACCCGCTGCTGCATTACTACGGCCTTCGTTGCTGGCCTCCGACCTGGAGTCCAATCAAAGAGCCTAAGAATAAATGCATCACGGGGGAAGTCGGCGTACTAAAACGGGGATCCTATTCGTCAATGGCGGGCTATGTCTGCCACTTGTACACCGAATATGAAGGCCGAAATTACATAGGCACACTTCTCATAGATGATGCCGCGTTTTGTCGGCAGCTCTTCTTTGCGCTGCATCACCATACGAACCTCTCAATGGAAGAGATCGGCTCCTTAGATATGTCCTATACGCTCTAGGCCACCTTACACACCATGTCTATTCGGGTTGTGCAGCTCCGTGACCACCCGCTAATGACACGCAAAAGCGGTGTCCCGACGTGGCCGCCGAAATGGACGACGACCCGCACAGACGCCAACGATAGGCCCATTGGCGAAGTTGGAACGCTTCAGCAACCATTGATGAACGAGTTAATGGAAACCAAGATTTTCTTGTTTATAGACTATAACGGCTCTCGCTATATGGGTATGCTGGTTTTTGATGACCAAATATTCTGCTCAAAAATCTTCGCTCTATTAAAAGTAAAAGCCAATGTAGGCCGTTCGATCAAAGAAATCGGCGACTTGGATTTGTCGCATACGTTTTGATTTCCAGGACAACACGCCATTACCCCACCACCCGGAGCTTGGGCAGCTAAAAGATCAACCCGCCCGACGCGCAGCAGATCAGCGACCTCAGCCGATTGTGCCGAGCGATCAAGATTGGCGAAGACTCATCGTTTGAAGATCGTTAATCACGCCGACAGCAAATCACTCGCAAGCTCCAGCTCGTACCCATCGGCGCCTTCCAAAACGGCCTGAAGTCTCGCCGCGCTGAGGGCGCCTTCACCTTGCTTGCCGTCGCTTTTGGGTAGTGTCCTAATTTGATTTGGCTATTTTTGTTTTGTCGGGTTTTGGCAAAAGGCAGGTTCAAGGGGTTTGCCCAACGCTCCCCCGCAGCGATCCAAGAAAGGTGAAGAGCACGCAGAGAACACGCATCCGAGACATAGCTGGTTTTGAAGATCAGCGGCACCAGCAGGCGGTTTACTTTTGGGCGACCACGAACACGCCGCCGCAGAGCAAGTCGTCAATGGCGTAGTTCTGGAAGCTCTGATGCGGGCGGATGTTGGGGTGCTTCCGGATGCGGTTCCGCTCGGCTTGGAGAATCCTGAATCCGGCCTCTTTTATGATCTTCAAGTGATCGCTCACGCGAAGCCGGTTTTGGTAGTGCAGGGGCGGGTTCATGAGTGCCCATGTTTGCGGCGAGTAGCGCAGAAAATTGCAATGGGAAATCGAGCGGTCGAAGCGCGAGTAGTGATCGGCGGGGTCGATGGCAGCGCAGAACAAGCCGCCGGGACGGAGCAGTTCCCGGCAATGCTTGACCAGAGCGGGAAGCACGTTTGCCGAGATATGCTCCATGACCGACGTGCTGGAAATCAAGTCCAGGCCGGTGGGGCTCTCCATTTTCAGCAAATCGCCCACGCGATACTTAATACCCATCGCGCTCAAATCGGTGACGCCATTGATGCGGTTGGGCAGAGCAAAAACATTTGCGCCAGGTGCGCGCTCCGCGACCTTATCTGCTAGCCTGTGCGCTTGATCCAGCGTCTCGTTAATCAGGTCGTAATGAAGTTTCGCGTTGATGTCGATCAGCGTTTGATCGCGCATGCCAAGCGCGCAGAGCGCCACGGCGATGGCGCAATCCCAGCCCGCGCCAAACTCCAAGCAGCGTGCATCGCTTACCGTCGTGTCCGTGTACTGCTTGAGCGCCGCGACGTAGAGCCCGGCAAATTCGCAATGAGCCAAAAACGTTGCGTCGGAGTGCGGCAGGCCGTGCGTTACGTGGCGTTGGAGAAAGTAGTTAAGGCTGTTGCCGCCTGGCAGGCGGGAGAGGACTTGCTGGCCCAGGGCTTTGGCGATCCAGGCGCCTTACAGCATAGGGAACGATTTCTAAGCCGACGCCAAAGGATGTCAAGCCGAAAATTGTCCGATTTTGCCGGCGCCCGCTCCGGCGTAACCTCACCGCACCCGCCGGACATCGTAGCCATTGAATGCAGGCTGACCGCGCGAACTTACCCGTAAGGCTTTAAACGGCTCTCGCGGTGGCGGCGCGCCGGGGGTCGATCCTATCGATACAGAGTTAAAACGCGTTTGCCACTTACTGCCAGACCGTGCGCTTGCTGCGCCGGTCCCGTTCAATAGCTTGCGAGATGAGGAAACGGAAGAAGGTAGTCGGTGCAGTTAGCGTTGCTAGTCCAAGCCGAAAACGAAATAAATAATTACTGCAATCCCGAACGCAGCTAAAAGCAGATTTGTATAGACGCCCATATTGACCCAGTAGCTTTCTGGAATTTCTATCGGCCTTAGAGTTTTAAGGACGCCCCGGTATTGAACTACGGACAGCACGGAAACAATGGCCCCAAAGAGAATGAACGATATTCCAACCCAAAATGATCCATTTCGTCGCGCATGATCGCCCTGGCTCATCAAGAACATATGAAGGAAAAGCCCGAAGCGCTCTATGGCGAATCCGAACGCCATTAAGGCCACCGTCGTGCGCGTCCATGCCATTAGGGTGCGCTCTGCCGCAAAAAATACCCTTGGGTCATTCAGGTCTGACATGGCGTGGTAGCGTATATCTTTTTACTGCGGGCGTGAATCTCAAGTAGTTTTTCCGAAATTGTTCAATCGTGCATACGGGTTTGCGCCACGGGCAGAGCTAGATTATTATCCGGTCCGACAAAGGGTGTAGCCCCGTGGAATACCGTCGAGATTCAATGGAGAAGACTTGGCACTTCTGTCGGAATTGCTCCAAGTGGCCATACGAAAGTTTCAACATAATGCGACTGCAAGACTTCCCCGCCACAACTTGAACTCTGCGCGGAATGCGTCGAACTGAAGCGCGATGACCAGTGTCGCGTAACTAGCCTCTCTATTGAGTTTGAACCCTAGCAAGGGACGTACTCGACACGATAATCCGGCTGGAAGGATGGGAGTGGTCGAGCAGAGATGGCAGTCGATCCTCAATGAGTCGCGCGCGTTCGGCGCAGATCGACTAAAATCGGTAGACAACGGTGATCCGCCGCAATCCTCATGGCGACGACGGATGCCAGGTAGGAGATTGATGTGAAAACAGTTTAGCATGCTGGCCATTTGCGTTTGGCCACTCTTGGAACCGCCGTACAAGAACAATGCTCCAATTCTCGACGCGCCGTTCAAGCAATGGACTGTTGCCACATATAATCGGGATGGGATTAGCCTTCCATATTATTTTGATACGCGCAAAGAATGTGAGGACCGGCGAAGGGCCTACTGTACAGCGCTCATAAGGCATGTTTGGCCATGAACGTGCCGTCATGAAAGAGGCATGACCGACTCCGAAATACGATCAAAAAATTTTTAAATAAAGAAGGATGGGAGCCCTCGACAATGCCCCCGACCACTTAAAAGAAATTTTAACCAATCCGAATTAATGAACCAATCTCCTCCAGTTTTTATCTCTCTGCATCAATCCATTTCTTTCCGCACCGAACTCCCCAGGCTTCGGCTTCGGCTACCGAATCGAAGATCTCTTCCGGTTTCAAAGGTTGAAAAGTTTCGCGGCCCTCCTCACCCCAGGAGACCATTACGCTTGCAATCCATTTTTGGCTGTCTGGCGTCTGATGGCCTACTGATTCAATTCTACGGCTAGCGTACAGGCGTCTCATGGTTTCCTCCCGGCTGGAGCGATTAAAACATCCTTGGCTGGATATAAGTCCTGCCGTCCCAGCCGTTCTTCTTCCTAAATTCCTGAAGGTACTGCTCTACCAAAAACTGCGCTTCCTGCTCCGAAATAATCCCATGCGTCCGCGCAGACGCAATAGTTTTCCCCCAAATACGCCCTTCGACTTCCGTCCGATTCACATGGCCTCCGAGCTTGAAAATCCAGAACGTCTACCATGTTCCATTCGCAAAGCCAACCGACAAACTTCCTCATGCTATCAGCGTATTGCTAGGGTCATCCGGCAATTCAAGTTCGCCAACCTCACCTTTTTCGTTCGGTGCTTCCTGCGTGAGCGCCCAGGCCAGGGTCAAGGCCGCTTTGATCGCGTCGGCTTCCCCGACTTCTTAACACAGGAATATAGAATCGTATCCCATGGCCGCCGGCCGTCTTGGTCGAAGTCGAAGGCAAGCCGCAGGATTTCCCGTTGGTGATCCATCAGGCTGAAGGTGTCGCCGCGCTCGTTCTTCTTGATCAGCTTGTCTATGAACGTGATGGTGGGAATCAGCTTTGCCATGGTGCTTGACTTAGTATCTCCCTTTTCAGTATAAGCGTACGCCTACTAGCGAGGTGCTTGCTATGCAACGGGAAATGATGATCGTGATCTCCATCGAGGCGTACACAGCAATATTGACGAAATGCGATGCCCGCCAGGAGTATGCTCTGTTAATAAACGGTATCATCGCCTGCGATAGCGAAGCAATTGGCTTTTGCGCTTGCTAATAGCGAGATGCCTTTTTCCTCTGCACGCGCCTTGATCTTGGCCATGAACTGCGCCGGCAAGGCCAGCCAATGCCTCACAACTTGGCCGCCGATCGTCACCCTCGGGAAAGTCGATATAAGCGGGCGCGTCACGATCCCGCCAGTTGCATGTCTCGACGACGTTGTCACGGACGCGCGATCGGTGAGCCCTAACACTATTACTCTTGATCTCCTTAACCGCGAACGCGAGGAGTACAAGATCAGCCTGCCCCTTGCCCCATCTCTCCAAGCCAAAGTGCTCGTCCAAATTGCTAAGCAGCGACGCATTAGCCTCCGAGAAGTCGGAGAATTGCGGATATGACGTTCGGGTCTGTCATAATTCGTCCAGCAAGGCAATGAAACTGGAGGATGCCGACGCGATTGAGCAACGCCTTTGCCCGCCTGAGCGCGTAACCATTCCGGCAGCGATCAGAGCAGTAGCGTTTGCCGCGCTGTGCCTTAACGGTGATAGGTGCCTTGCAGAAGGGATTAGCGCACCGCTCAGAATCCCTGCTAGTAGCCGTTAACGGCTCAACAGCGCTTTCTTGCGTTCTGTTGGGGTCCGTGCCTCTGTGTCACGGTTGCCGGCCGGCCTCCATTGATCGACCCACGCCTGGATGGGCATCCTTGACAAAGGCTCTCACTACAGAGGATATTGCCGACATGTCGCGAAAGTTTTGGGCCGTTCTTCTTATCTTCGGCTGGGTCAGTCTTTCAGGCTTTGATGTCCTCGACGATCTCGACGAAGTTCCCGGTCAAGCGGCTGTTTCTCGCAGCTCGCATGAAGGTTCCAGCTCGAAGCGGGCGATGGGAGCGCTCCCGAACAACATTATCGAGTCGGCAAGTCCCATACCCGAGGTGCAGGGGCTGATCGTCAATCTCGTCCAGGGTATTTTGCCCGTTTATTCAACCCCCGATTTTCACCGTCATTCCCAACTCCACAAGCTCTACCACGTCTTTCTGATTTGACCTCCCGGTTTCTTTTCCATTACTGAATTTGTTGCGTTGGGCGGGGCTGACACTGCCAACGTAGATTGTATTGGATTCAGTTTGGCAGTCGCCACCCTGAAGGGGAAAGGAAACTAGTCGTGGAAGATTTTCCTATTTTGTTAAAGGTTATTGTTTGGCTGGTTGTCGGCGGCACCGTTGCTTATGCTATCGGCGCTGCGATCTATAGCGGGATGATGGGATAAAGCTCAGGTCCAGGCACGTCGGGCTCCAACGTGCGAAAAAACCTTCGGGATATTGTGCTGGTCGCCATCATGGTTGTCATTTTTTACTTGGCTCTTCAACTGCTGTTGGGAAGCTAGACGTCACCATCGCGCAACTTGGACATAAGCCGTATGGTGTTGCTCGTTTTTCTTGACCAGCTTGTCGATGAAGGTGATAGGGTGAATCAGTTTGGTCATGGTCCATGGATCCCGTGATTTAGTCGGCGGTCACTGCGTTGGATTCATGCCCGCATTGCGGCAGTCATAGCTTCGAGCGCTCTCATCGCAGCCGCTGGGAACGTTTGTTGAGCAGCCCCATAAATGCACGCCTGTTTCGCTGCCGTGATTGCAACTCCCGCTATTGGGTAACTCCAAACGGCATTTGGGGACGTGGCTTTTTTCATCTTCTTTGGTTGCTGATTCGACGATAAATTCGCTGTTTCATACTTCGTCGAGCAGAGTGTGAAATTGGACGATGCCGACTCGGTTGATGGCTGTGCGTCGGCAACTTCGTTGTTGAGCGCTTGCAACAGCAGAGTATCGAGCGCCCCGTCTAGCAACGAGCATGCGCTCTACGGTGGAAAGATCGCGGCCAAGATTGGCCTCAAGCTGGCGCGCCGTTTCGAGCACCATTTTCCCGATGATCGTCCGCTTATCCAGTCCGCCACCCGGCTCTTAACCGGCCTACCAGGGAATAATATGAGAGTGAGGGGTCCTCCACGAGCGTGTCGCCCCTTCCCTGCTCCGCCCCGCTGCCACAACCTTGCTCGACACTGGTTCGATTTCTATGCCTAACCCTACTCTAAACATTCAGATAAAATCAGACAGCGGCTAAAAACGCCTGTATCTCGAATATTTACAAAGCGCCGCTCGACTACCACTTCAGTGCGTCTCGGCAAATTTCCACACCCCGGCGTTCGCTGCGCATAGCTCAATAAGGGCACCGCAGGCGCATCAGGACTGCGCGAATGTTGTCGGAATCTTTTTAGCTGTCGGTGGTGGTCGATGCTTGTCGATTCCGCACAAGCACGAGGATTATTCTGTCTGTGGCTGACGGTGGTATAGCGGAGAGGTGGGTCGGTGCTGACTTTCGAGTCAAGCGCCTTCAACCGGGCTCGGCCACCTCTCCGTGTGTTTGGCGTTTTTGCTGCCGCAGACGCGCAAAAAAATCGGCGAGCAAAGCCGCCGACTGCTCGGCAAGCACGCCGCCGATGGCGGGCAATTGGTGATTCAGCCGTTGATCCTCACATAAACGATAAAGCGATTCAACCGCGCCGGCCTTGGGATCGAGACAGCCAAACACCAACCGGCGCATACGTGCCTGAAGGATCGCGCCGGCGCACATCAGACAAGGCTCCAAAGTAACGTACATGTCGCATTCTTCGAGACGCCAGGTGCGCAGGTGGCCCGCCGCGGCGGCGAGCGCGATCATCTCGGCGTGGGCCAGAGGACTCTGCCGCTCCTCGCGCCGGTTAAACCCGGCGCCCACGACCTCTGCGCCAAGAACGACCACCGCGCCCACCGGCACTTCTCCCTTGGCCGCCGCTTGGCGCGCCTCGGACAGCGCCAGATTCATGTAGCGGATGTCTTGGTTTTCCATTTCGGGACGGAATTCCAATGTACCACGCGCGGCGCGGTGACGGAACGCACGCGGGGCGACGTGGCGGTTGGTTTTCCTGGATTACCGGTTCACAGGCAGCAAAGCATTGTCTACCAGCGGAAGGATTACCCCCGCCGGGAAAATTGTTCTCGGCCGCGGATTTCGCGTTGAGCGAAAGCTTACGCTCACGGGTGCATGTATTCGATTGGCGGGGGCTCGATGTCGGTGACCACCTCGGTGACGCCCTTGACGGTCTGGGCGATGCGCACGATCTCCTTTTCCAACTCGGGGTCGGCCAGAATACCGGAAATGTTGACCCGCCCGCTGTCGCTTTTTACGTTCAGTACCACGTTGCGCGTTTTCGGCGAAGTGATGAGCGCGGCCTGAACCCGCGCGGTGGTCGCGAGATCCTGAAACGCCTTGATCGACTCGGCGGTCGGCTGAAACTCCGGCCGGCGTACGGTATCGGCGATCAGCGCCGCGCCGGAATCGGCGTTGAACCTGGAGCCGTTCAAAACCAGATCCTGCCCCACCGGGTCCTGCCAATCCTCGTTGAACAGCGCGCGAAAGCGACGGCTGCGCACCCGGTCGAGCTCGCGCAGATATTGCCGCGCGTTGTCGACGGCCATGCCTTTCTGCGCGCGCACCTGCTCGATGCGATACTCGATGGGCGCGACGACGAGCACCTTCAGCACGTGGCCGATGGCCGGCAGCAGTTGCCTGCCTGCGCGGCCGTAGTACACCACCCGGTCTTCCTCCACCACTTCGCACATGGCGGCCTGCAAGGTGATTCGGTAGAGCCGGAGGCTCTCGCGCCAGCGTTCCCACCAGTGCCCTTCGGCCTCGAGCACCTCGGTGTACTTTGCCTCCGGGATACCGTAGCGCTTGCTCGCTTCGATCAACACTTCCCGATCGATGGAGCGGTAGTCCAGAGTCACCGCCACTTTTTCGGCTATCGCACTGCCGCCGCTGTAGGCCGCGTGCGCTATCGTTACGATCGACATGACCGGATCTCCTTTCCTGACCGAAGTCGCATCACCGTTAGAAACTGTCTTCGCCCCCCTACTACATCTTTCGCAAGGGCGCGACAAGCCCTGATTTAACAAAGAAGCTTCGGCGCGCGAGCGCAGGAGGGCAATCCATCATCGCATGGCGCTCGATCTCAAGAAACAGATGATCGAAGGTATGGCCGGAATAGTGCGGCGCCGATTCGGCGCGGCGCGAGAAATTGTTCGAGCAGGAGTCTTGGCGGCGGCGAGGGTTGAATCAGGCTCTGGAGTGCGCCGTAGGCGTCGGCGGAGCAGTCGCGATTGCTGCCTCGCTGCGGCGCAGATAGCGCCGGATATGCGCCATGAGGTCGATCATCTTCACCGGCTTTTTGAGAAAATCTTCGCAGCCGCCGTAGAGAGCGGCGCTTCTCAGATAGGAAAAGATGCTCATGGCGACGATCGGAATCTTCTGCAGGCGCGGGTCTTCTTTCATGAGCGCCACGAACTCCAAGCCGTTCATGTCGGTAAGATCGAGCTCGAGCAGGACCAAATCCGGATGAAACTCCAGTGCCTTTCGCAGCCCTCCCTCGCCGGTCACGGCAACCAGCGGCCGGAACCCGGCAAACATCACCTGCTTGACGAGTAGCTGGGTATAATTAGGCTGCTTTTCGACGATGAGGATGATCTTGGAAGTTTCTACGGCGGTCTTCATACTTGCGACCAACACTGCGAGCAACCCCCGTGCCCGCGGCCAGGTCGCCGGCTATCCTTGTGGCCCTGGCTTTGAGGGTGATGGCTTCCTTCAATGCGTCATGGATTCGCAAAAGCGGGCAAGCGGTGACCCGCGCGAAATTGTCCGCGGCGCCGATCTTGTACACCCGAGGCGCCTGTTAACGAGGATTGTTCAACACCGCGTCATTTGATGGTGCGGCCCCGGAGCACGATGCCGCGTGGATCAGTGCATTCGCATGGCTCGCCGGCGGGTCCCAAACCATACGGACAAGTAAACCGCACGACGTTGCATTCCCGCTCGGTGAGATTATCGGCGATGCGCTCGAAAAAGCCGCGCGGCGGCTCGGACCGGAGCTTGGCATCAGCGGGACTGCCCCCCGAGCATGCCCAGAGCGAGCTTGTGGCGGCCAAGGCGAAAAAGATCGCCGCGAAATCCTTGAGCGACATAACGTCCGGCTACGTTCTGCCGATTGTACGCCTCAAAAGCGGCCTTGAAAACTGTAAGTTTTGGGCAGCCTGTCGCCGGGGTGGCGAGATGGGTAAGCGCCGCAGGGCATCGTGCGCTGCTCCGCTACCAATTGGCGCTCGCCGCCTCGAAAGAGCGGCGAGCCGAACCCGCTGCGGCGCTCACGAAGGGCTGTCGTTCCACGCCCGCGGCTTATCGCGAAATGGATTTCTGTCCTTGTCCTTGCTTCCGTCGATTCTCCGGATCTTGAGAGCCGCCAATAGCTCCGGGCGCTCGACCACTTCCTTTTCCAGCAGCAGCTTGGCCACTTCTTCGAGCGCCGGGCGATGGGCCGCCAGAATCTCGCGAACCTTCTTCTGCGCTTCGATCAGAAGATTTTTGATCTCTTCATCGACCATGCGCGCGGTCTCGTCGCTGTACACTCTATTCCCGGCGGCTCCGGGAATCGGCAAAAATGGCGTAGTCCGCGGCGCCTCCAAAGCGACGATGCCTAACTTTTCGCTCATGCCGAACTGGGTCACCATGGTGCGGGCAATCTCCGTCGCCCTCTGCAGGTCATTCTGTGCCCCGGTGGACACGTCGCCAAAAACGATCTCCTCGGCGACCCTTCCGCCCAGCAGAGTGTAGATGCGCGCCAGCAGCTCCGTGCGGGTCATCAAGTAGCGGTCCTCGGTGGGCAGTTGCTGCGTGTAGCCGAGCGCGGACAAGCCGCGCGGGATGATCGAGATCTTGTTCACCGGATCGGCGCCGGGAACCAGCTCCGCGACCAGCGCGTGGCCGGTTTCGTGATAGGCCACGGTTTTTTTTTCGCGCGGGTTCATGACCCGATTCTTTTTCTGCAATCCAGCGACGACTCTCTCGATGGCCTCGTCGAAATCGCCGGTTTCCACCGCTTGCTTACCCTGACGCGCTGCCAGCAGCGCCGCTTCGTTGACGATGTTGGCCAAGTCCGCGCCGACGAATCCCGGCGTCTTGGCCGCGATGTGGGCGAGGTCAACCGAGCGCGCGACTTTGATTTTTTTCGCGTGCAGCCTGAGGATGCGCTCGCGCCCTTTGATGTCCGGTCTGATCGACCAGCACCTGGCGGTCGAATCGTCCCGGTCGCAGCAGTGCGGCGTCGAGAATCTCCGGGCGGTTGGTGGCGGCCATGATGATCACGCCCTGGTTCGGATCGAAGCCGTCCATTTCCGCGAGCAGCTGGTTGAGAGTTTGCTCCCGTTCGTCATGGCTCGACATGACGTTGATGCCGCGCGACTTGCCGAGGGCGTCGAGCTCATCGATGAAGACAATGCTCGGCGCATGCTGCACCGCCTGAGCGAAGAGATCGCGCACCCGCGCGGCTCCCACGCCGACGAACATCTCGACGAAATCGGAACCGGAAATGCTGAAAAACGGCACCCCGGCCTCTCCCGCCACGGCGCGGGCCAGCAGGGTTTTCCCCGTGCCGGGTGGGCCGACCAGCAACACGCCTTTGGGAATGCGGCCGCCAAGCCGCTGATACTTCTGGGGTGTGCGCAGAAACTCAACGACCTCGGCGAGCTCCTCCTCCGCCTCATCGATGCCTTCGACGTCGGCGAATGTGACGCCGGTTTTCTTCTCGATATAAACCTTAGCTTTGCTTTTTCCGAGCTGCATCAAGCCGCCGCCCGAGCTCACACGGCGAAATAGATAAGTCCATAGCAAAAAGAACAAGACCACCGGCACGACCCACGAGAGCAGCGTCGGCAGCCACTGGCTCACCATCTCGCCGCGAAACGGAATACCGGCGGCCTCCAACTCCGCGACCAGATCGTCCTCGCTTACCCGTACGGTCATGAACGGCAGCGGCGCCTTCGCCGCCTCGGCATCGCCGCGCCGCGCCTTGGCCCGCTTGGGCGGCAGCACTTCGGCCACGCCCTCCGGCTTAATCTGCCCGCGGATCGTGTCGTCGGTCACCACCAGATCGGTGACCAGTTTTTTTCTGACGAGATTTTTAAATTCGCTGTAGGAAATCGTTTCCGGCTGCGGCGATGCAAAATAGTATTGCAACACAAACAGCATGAACAAGGCCACCACAAAGTAGCCGATCGAAAGCCGCTGTTTTCTCTTGTCCAATTGGTCCTCGCTGTTCTACGCTTCGGCAGCTCATCGGCGCGCGCCGCGATGGCGGCGAGTCGAAGCGATTATCTGGAGCGGCAAAGCCGCACAAGCCGCATTGGTGGGCGACGACTCCTTCGCGGAACTGAACACGGCTACGCCTACTGCGCGGCCACATTCTTGTCGGTGATCTAGCTCAACGCGCTCATTTTCGAATGTGCGACATGGGGTTGATTTCAGCTTCGCGCCGATTTGATGGGAAGCTGCTTGATGACAACGCACCTTCCGTGCCACAACGGCCTCGCGAAAAATCGCCGGAACGGCGCTATGTGACGGGAGTTTAACGACAAGTCCGATCAGGCGAACGAGCTCATGGGCGCGCCCCGGCTGACGAGATCGAAACGCGCAGAACGGCCTTACCGGCACCGCCGCGGCGTCGCTGCTTGCTCAAGCTTTTCCGCTGCGCAGCCGGGAAGCGGAGAGCTTCGCTCTGCTTGATGTTGCGCTCGCGCCACATTTTCAGGCCGGCGCGAATGTAGGCGGGTTCGAGATTGAGAATCTCACATAGATTTATAAACGAGAAATCCCATTTATGATCATTTTCCAAAAACCATTGATCGAGCTCTTTAAAGAGACGTCTTTCACGCCTCGTCCGGCAGTCGGCAAATTTCTGGTATTCACGGATCGCCTGCCAGAGAACGGCTTCAACCAACACATACTCGCCCATCTGGTGGCGCCACTGCCCGCCTGGCTCTTGCGCCGACAATGGAACTCGCGAACCGCCGTTGCCATCAAAGCTCGATTCCGCCGCGTACCTGTAAGCTCTCATGCTGATTCTCTCCGAGAAATTTGAGCTGCGCCTCCGCAACGATCATGCCACGATCGCCTCGCGCGGATTTCTAGAACAACCGCTCTCTCGCAAGAAAACTTCATTCCAAATTCTTCGTACACAACGGCTAATCTAGCAGCGGGTACGCCAGTCCTCCTCCGCGAAACAGCACGCGCGGCAGCCTCAGGTGCCGTTTTTTAGCCCGATAAAAACCGTCTCGATTTCGGGAATAATACCTTTCCTCTGTCGCTAACGTGGGACAATCGACTATCTAACAGCAAGGTTTGGGCTGAAAACTACTGAATTATTTTTCAATGAGAAAAATTTCCTTCATGGTACATATTTTGCCAATACGACCGATCGCAATCTTACCCCCTGCGAAGCAGATCGGAACTCGCAAATGGATCACTCACATACATGGGCAGTGGTGCTGGCCGGAGGAGAAGGGACCCGCGTGCGGAGTTTCCTCCAGCAGTTTTGTGGCGGCAGCGGACTGAAGCAGTTTTCGACGATCATCGGACAACGCTCGATGCTCCGTTGCACCCTGGATCGGGTGGTTCAGCTCATTCCGCCGGAACGCGTCTTGATCGTCGTCAGCGCGCACCATCGCGAGGAGGTAGAGGACCAACTCGCTCATTGGCCGCGCGAGAACATCATTTACCAGCCTGCCAATCGCGACACCGCTCCGGGAATCCTTTTGCCGCTGGCGCACATTACCAATCGGGATCCGGCGGCAACCGTGGTGGTTTTTCCATCGGATCACTTCATCCTCGACGAGGAATGTTTTATGGGCGCCGTGCAAAAGGCGCTGCTCGAGCTGCAAAGCAATCCCAGCCGGATGATTCTGCTCGGCATGCCGCCGCAGCTGGGCGAAGAGACCGAATACGGCTATATCGTCGGCACGGGCAAAAGCGCGCACGCCGAAGCCATTCCGGTCGCCGGGTTTGTCGAAAAACCGCCGCTAACTCAGGCCAAAGAGCTGATCCAGCGCGGCGCATTGTGGAATACCATGGTTTTCGCCGTCGAAAACGTCACTCTTTGGGACATAGTGCAGCGCACCGCGCCGATCCTCTACCACGCCTTTCGCCTGATCCAAATGAACTTGCGCGCCGGCTCCCCATCCCAAGCCGTGGAGCACATTTATCAAGCTATTCCCGCAGTGAACTTTTCCTCATCGATATGCGAGCCGCTTGCGGCGCGACTCTGCGTGCTGCCGGTGCCCGACGTCGGCTGGAGCGACTGGGGCACGGTGGGAAGCATCCTGCGAACGCTCAAGAAGCTCGGCGAGTTCGACGCGTTTTGCGCCCGCGCGGGAAAACCTCAGGTGCAGCCGGCATGGCAGAGTCTCGAAACGTGCCGCAAGCCGGGCCGCGCCGAGCCGTACGGCGCTCAGCGCGCCAGCCTCCACTAAGCCCGACTTATTCATCGAACACTCTGCCGGCCGAGGTCACTAGCACCCTGCTTTCATAGTCCCGCAAGTTGCTTCACGCGATGACGACCTTTCATCGCGGCATGGCGCGCCTTGCCCCTACTGCTGGTGTTAGCGGTACAGGCCTATTGCCTTTGTTCGCAAGGGCTGCACTTCGCTCGTGTTTTCAGAGCGAATAATTCAGCACAGCTACTTGGTCCTCTGCGCCGCGCCGTCGGCCACGACGAGATAGATCTCCCGGTTCGGCGACTGGCGCAGGAGCGGCGAGACTTTCTTCGTCCATTGCTGAAACGCCGCATCCTCGGTGACTCGATGGATCTGCTTTTCCAGAGTTTCCAGATCGGGCGCGTCCTGGACGAACACCACGTTCGGCGCCTCCGGCGAAGCGAAATGGGTGTGCAGAATTCGCGCGTTTTGACCGCCGACGTTTTGCACCAGATGGAGCAGCGATTGCAGCTCGTTTTCCAGCTCCCCGGTTTTCCCGGGCAAGGTATGAAACATCAGACTTGATGCGTACATCTTGGCACTCCTTTCTTTCGCGATCGTTGCTTGGCGCGCGGGTTGATTACGCGCTACCGCCGCGATTCCAAGCTCTCGATTTTTTAACTATTCAAAGCGCCGGCGCTTTCACTCGCTGCGCCGGCCCGCGCGCCCGCCGTTTCATCGCTGTTCTACCGCGCAAACTCGTCGCACCCGCGGCTTGAATGTCACCCGGCAGAAGTTTGGGCAACAAACATGCCAGCACACGATCTGCGCAATAGCTTCGAGCCCGCGCGAATGTCGGCATTCCGCTCTCGTATTCTGGTTCTGCCCGCCTCGGGTTGTCTCCAGCGTGGAACAGCCCGATGACAACCCGTCTTGGGTTTAAGACAGCCCCGAGCGGCGGTCAGCGCCGCCACAGCGATCGTTTGCGGCATAGGCCTTGCTCAAAATAATCCCAAAGCAGCGCGCAGTTCGCAGCTCGCTGCCCTCCCCTGCACCGCCATGGACTCCCTGACCAATCCCGAAAGCCTTCGCTACGTTGAAAAATTGTACGATGCCTATCGGAAAGATCCGGCATCCGTAGACCCGGCGTGGCAAGTTTATTTCGCTGACCTCGGGCGCGATCTCCCGGCAAGCGCCAATGGCCGCGCGCGCGTAAGCGGCGCCATCGCCAAAGACGGCGCAGGCGCGCCGGCGCCGGTGATCGCCTCGACCGTGCAAGACCAATTAAACGAGATGATCCGCGCCTTCCGCGTTTTCGGTCACCTTGCCGCGGACGTAGATCCGCTCGGCTTGCAGAAGACTTCGGTGCCAGCGCTCGATCCGATTGCCTACGGCTTTGGCGCCGAGCGCATGGAGCAGCTCTTTCCTTCTACGGGTCTTCCCTGGTCGGGGCCGCTTAAGCTGCGCGAGATCGTCGCACGGCTGCGCCGCGCTTATTGCGGCCCGATCGGGGTCGAGCTCGCGCAGATCGAGGCGCGCGCGGAGCGCGTCTGGCTCGAGCAAAGAATCGAGGCCGAAGAAGGACGCATCGATCTCAGTCGGGAAGAGCGGCGAAAGCTCCTCGGCGATCTGATTCAGGCGGCGGCCTTTGACGAATTCATTCGCGGCCAGTTCGTCGGCGCCAAGAGTTTTTCCTTGGAAGGGGCGGAGAGCCTCATCGCCTTGGTTAAATTCGCTGTCGAAAAAAACGCCCGCGACGGCGGCCGTGAGATCGTTCTCGCCATGGCCCATCGCGGCCGGCTCAACATGCTGGTCAACGTGGTCGGAAAAAAACACCGTGAAGTGTTTCGCGAATTCATCGACGCGGGGAATGTCGAGGACGGCGGCGACGTAAAATATCATCTGGGCTACAGCGGCGATCTTGCGGCCGCGAACGGCCGCACCCTCCATCTCTCGCTGTGCTTCAACCCGAGCCATCTGGAATTCGTTGCCCCGGTCGCGCTCGGCCGGGTACGCGCCAAACAGGACCGCTCCGGCGATGCGCGGCGCGCGCGCGGCATGGCCTTGCTGATTCACGGCGACGCCGCTTTCGCCGGCGAGGGCATTAGCCAGGAGACCCTCACTCTGAGCGGGCTGTCCGCCTACCGGATCGGCGGCGCGCTCCATGTGATTATCAACAACCAAATCGGCTTTACCACTTCCCCCGGCGAGACCCGATCGAGCCGCTACGCCAGCGACGTCGCCAAGATGCTGCAGATCCCGATCTTTCACGTCAACGCCGACGACCCGGAAGCCGTCGTCCAGGCCGCGGCCATTGCGCTCGATTTCCGCCGGCGCTTCGGGCGCGACGTGGTCATCGATCTGATCGGCTATCGCCGCCATGGGCACAACGAAGGCGACGAGCCCGCCTTCACCCAGCCGAAGCTTTATCAGGCGATTGCCCGCCATCCGCCGGTGCACGAAATTTATCTCAAGCGCCTGATCGGCGACGGTGCGGCGAGCGCGACGGACGCCGAGCGCATCGCGGCCGAATACCGCGCCGTGCTCGAGCGCGAGCTCGATGCGGCGCGCGCGGAAAATCACCGCGCCGCGCCGCAGGCGTACGGCGGCATTTGGGCCGGCTATGCCGGCGGGCGCCAACCCGCCGGCGAAGAGAACTTGCCCACGGCGGTGCCTGAGCGGGAGCTCAGCCAATTGCTCGAAGCGCAGAACCGATTTCCGGCGGATTTTCATCCCCATCCGAAAATCGTGCGCGCCGCCGCGCTGCGCCGCGATATGGCAGCGGGCAAACGCGCGCTCGATTGGGCCGCGGCCGAGGCGCTCGCGTTCGCCACTCTCGCGCGCGCCGGCACCCGCGTCCGGCTTACCGGCCAGGACACCGCCCGCGGAACTTTCAGCCAGCGCCACGCGGTGCTGCACGACGTCGAGACCGGCGCCGAATATGTTCCGCTCCAGCACGTTGCCGCAGGCCAGGCGCCGGTTGAAATCTACAACAGCCCGCTCTCCGAAGCCGGCGTGCTCGGATACGAATACGGCTACAGCCTCGATTATCCCGACGCGCTGGTTTTGTGGGAGGCCCAGTTCGGCGACTTCGTCAATGCCGCCCAGGTGATCATCGATCAATTCATCGCCAGCGCCGAGGAGAAGTGGCGCCGCTTGAGCGGCCTCGTGCTGCTGCTGCCGCACGGCTTCGAGGGCATGGGACCGGAGCATTCGAGCGCGCGCATGGAGCGCTTTCTCCAGCTCTGCGTCGGCGACAATCTGCAAGTCATCTACCCGACCACGCCGGCGCAATATTTTCACGCGCTGCGCCGTCAGGTGCTGCGCCGCTGGCGCAAGCCGCTGGTCATCCTGACGCCGAAGAGTCTGCTGCGCCACCGCCAGGCGGTTTCCTCTCTTGCCGAACTGGCGCGCGGCGGATTTCAAACCGTGATCGGCGACGACGTCCCGGCGGCGCCGATCAAGCGCATCCTGTTGTGCGCCGGCAAGCTTTACTACGAACTGAAAAACCATCGCGCCGAGCGCGGCCGCGACGACGTGGCCATCGTCCGCATCGAGCAGCTTTATCCGACCCCGATGGATGCTCTCGCCGCGTCCTGCAAAGAATATCCGAACGGCACGCCGGCGTTCTGGGTGCAGGAAGAGCCGGCCAACATGGGCGCCGCCTGTTTCTGGTCGCTGCACTTGGGCCGGTCGCTGTTTGATCGCCTGCCCTTCTCGGTGATCGCGCGGCCGGCCTCGGCCAGCCCCGCCACCGGCTCGGCGGCGCGCCATCGCGAGCAGCAGGCGGAGCTTCTGGCCGCCGCCTTCGACGAGGCGCGCTGAGGATCTCGGCGCGGCGCGTCAAGCGCGGCACAGCCATAAAGTGGAAAGCAGAAAACCCACCACGAAGGACACGAAAAGCAGAAGCTGCGTGCTCAAAATATGTGGGTCCGTAGATGATTCATGGAGTCAACAACCGGAAATAAGCGCAGCATTCCGTCATACCCGCGAAAGCGGGTATCCAGGCGAATTGGGGCGGAGAACAACCTGGATTCCCGCGTGCGCGGGAATGACGAATCGCGGGGAAAACGTGCCGACCGAAACCCTCTATTTTCATTCTCTGTGAGCGTGTGCAAGCTCATGGCACACTCCTCCGAAATTCGGCTGTATGAACGCATTGCCGCCTGGTGTCATTCTGAGGCCCTTCGTCAGTCTCAGGATAAACTCCGCCGAAGAATCTGCTTTCGCTCCCGAGGAAAACAGATGCTTCGCTGCGCTCAGATGACGTATCGGAGCCGCGTGGTGATCATGTTTTCATGATCTGGGGCGTGCATAAGATCATGAATCACTTCGTGGTCACACCCATTAGAAACTTTCAAGAATATTCAGGAGCGCGCCATGCGGGTAGACATTAAAATTCCAAGCGTCGGCGAATCGATCACCGAAGTGGAGATCGGCGAATGGCTCAAGCAGGCCGGCGACGCGGTCAGCAAGAACGAAAATCTATTGCTGCTCGAAACCGATAAGGCGACCGTGGAGATCCGCGCGCCGCAAGCGGGCACGCTGGCCGAAGTGCTGAAGCAAAACGGCGAGAGCGCGGCGGTCGGCGAGGTGATCGGCCGCCTGGAGACCAACGGCGCCGGCGCCCAGGCCGCCCAATCCGAAGGCACGCGCGCCGAGAATCCGCCGCTGCAAAGCCCGACCCCGCCGGACCCGCCGTCGCCGTCGCCCGACCCGGCGCCGAGCGGCGCAGCGGAGACCGGCGACGGCGCCGCCGAGCAGCGGCTGGCGCCCGAAGAAGGGCCGAGCGACGGCGAGATGGAGATCATCGGCGCCAAAGAGGAAGCGGCGCAACAGGCCCAGGCTGCCGAGCCGGCGGCAGATCAGCAGCCGAGCATTGAAGGTCGCGGCGAAGAGGCGCACGAGTTCAGAGAAGCCCCCGCCGCACCACCGCCGCGCTCGGAAGGGCGCGACGAGGTCGTGCCGATGTCGGTGCTGCGCCGGCGCATCGCCGAGCGGCTCGTGGCGGCGCAACGCAACGCCGCGCTGCTGACGACCTTCAATGAGATCGACATGAGCGCGGTCATCGCGCTACGTCGCTCGCAAGGCGAAGCATTTCAAAGCCAGCACGGGATCAAGCTCGGCTTCATGTCGTTTTTCGTCAAAGCCGCGGTGGCGGCGCTCCGCGCCGTCCGGGAGATCAACGCCGAGATCGACGGCGACAAGATCGTCTATCACAACTATTACGACATCGGCGTCGCCGTCGGCGGCGGCAAAGGCCTGGTGGTGCCCGTGCTGCGCCGTGCCGAAGAGATGAGCTTTGCCGAGATCGAGCGCGCTATCGCCGATTTCGTTGCCCGCGCGCGCGACAACCGCCTGCGGCCCGACGAGCTGCAAGGCGGCACCTTCACCATCACCAACGGCGGCGTCTACGGCTCGCTGCTCTCCACGCCGATCATCAATCCGCCGCAGAGCGCGATTCTCGGTCTGCACGCGATCCAGGAGCGCCCGGTGGCGCGCGACGGCGCGGTGGTCGTGCGGCCGATGATGTACGCGGCGCTCACGTACGATCACCGCATCGTCGACGGCCGCGAGGCCGTGCTCTTTCTCAAGCGCATCAAGACGCTGATCGAAGAGCCGGCGCTCCTGCTGCTCGAGTCGTAGGGCCGCGCTCTCGGCTGCGCTTGCGCAGCGACGCGCGCAGCCGCTCGCGCAAGCTTCCGCTGGCCTGCCGGAGATTTCGTCGGAGCAGCGCCGCGACCGCGGTCTCATCGGGCGTCAGGCCGGACAGCTTGGAAGTCGCGCGACGACTTTGTCCGGCTTTGAAAACCTCGCCAAGCGCGCCGCTGTGATAAGCTGCGAACACCGCCGGATGGACGTAGCACTTCCGGCACACCGCGATGGTGTTCCCCAGTTGTTTGGCGACGCCTTCGAGCGCGCGGGTGATATTTCTCTTGGTTTTTTTCGCACCGGCCCGCTCGAGCTCGAGCAGCGTTTTCGCGGCCAGCACGGTGCCCGCCCAGGTGCGAAAATCTTTGCTGCTGAAATCGTCGCCCGCCACCGCGCGCAGATAATCGTTCACGTCGGCCGAGCCGATGGCGCAGCGCTCGCCGTCCTCATCGACGTATTGAAACAGCTCGTGTCCGGGAAGCTCCTGGCAGCGCCGGATAATTGTAGCGAGCCGCCGATCGCTCAGATCGAAGGCGTGCCGGACGCGGCTCTTGCCGCGAAATTCAAAGCGGATCTTCGGTCCCGACACGTTTACGTGGCGCGTGCGCAGGGTCGCCAGTCCGAAGGAGCCGTTGTGACGCGCGTACTCTTCGTTGCCGACGCGGATCATCCCGCTTTCGAGCAGGCGGACCACGGTGGCGAGCACTTTTCGCCGCGGCAGGCCGGCCAGCGCGAGATCCTTTTCCACTTGTCGACGGATCGCCGGCAGTTGCTTGGCGAACGCCGGCAGCTTTTCATACTTGGTTTGATCTCTGACCTCGCGCCAGCGCGGATGGTAGCGGTGCTGCTTCCTGCCTTTGGCGTCGCGCCCGGTCGCCTGCAGATGGCCGTTGGGCAGGGGGCAAATCCACACGTCGCTCCAGGCCGGCGGAATCGCCAGGGACTTAATACGGCGGATCTCCGCGGCATCGCGAATGAGCTTGCCGTCCGCCGTCGTGTAGACAAAGCCGCTTCCGGCGCGCCGGCGAGCGATGCCGCGCGCCTCGTCACTCACGTAGCGTAGGCCCGCTGCCCTGGCGGATTCCGCCGCATCGCCCGGCGACGGCGCGTCGTCGGAGCCGTCTCGCGCTTCGGCAAGCGCAGCGCCGGTCTTCATCGCGAAACCTGCGGTGACGACTCGGCTCCGCGCCCGTGGGGCGCAATCCTGGAGTCGTGAAGACACTCACGCCTGCCGCAAAGTCTTTTGCGTTCGGCGAGCCGTCGCTCCGCGGGCAATAATTCGTGAAACACCGGCGATCGCGATCGGTTCAGAAGCGGCAAAGCATTGTCTCTACGGCGGCAGCAGGATTGCGCGCGGTGAGGCGGATCGCTCTCAGGCTCTGGGTTCAGCTTGTGTAGCCCCGGTTGGCGGCGTGCCGGCGCGCTTCGAGCTTGGCGACTTTGCGGTACGCGCCGAACAGGAGCCAAGCCGGCGCCCATTGGGCGATAAAGCAGCCCCAGCGGCTGCGGCCGGCGACATGGCACGCTAGAGCCAACGCCACAGCGCCCAAAGCCGCGCCGAGATAAGCCGACGAAGGCACCAAAGCGGCGCACTCTTCGACGACTTCCGCGAGATTTTCGTTGGGCTGGCGCGGCGCGCCGGTTGCCAAGGCGTTTTCGTAATTGTCCATAAGCATCTTCCATGATTTATTTTCTTCGAATCTCCTCCGCTCGCGCGCACGCCCGCCGTGGAATTTTTCAGCAATGCATATGCCACGTTTCTGCGACAGTCGCGTCGCCGGCGACCTTCGCGCGAATGAGCCAGGCGCGGACGCTTGGCCGGCTGATTTTCCGGTGAGTTATGGCGGGTGACAACGAGCCGACGGTGGAACAATTGCCAGCGCGAAAGAATCTATTTCTTATTTCTAGATCGCCGTGAGTCCAAAGCTGTATTGGAGCTGAGACAGCCCCGGCCCTCGGCACCTGCCGGACAAACAGACGTTTTCCGAGTTTTCCGCGTGGGATCATCGACATCGATCGTTGCCCACTCCACACAAGACGCCTCCGGCGATTGGCTCCGCTTTTGCTTTGCATCATGACCGTCTGCATCATGAACGGTTGAATGATTCGATTGTTCACCGAAAGGAGTTTGCCGGCGCGGTCTCGGCGAGCTAAGGGTTTCGTTCGCCTCGAGCTCGGATTGCGCCAGCGATAAAAAGTACCCAATGCGAATCGCGCAAATCGCGCCGCTCTACGAGCGAGTTCCGCCGCTGTTTTACGGCGGTACCGAGCGCGTCGTCTCCTATCTCACCGAGGAGTTGGTGCGCCAGGGACACGATGTCACCCTTTTTGCCAGCGGCGATTCGGTCACGCGAGCGCGCCTGGTGGCTTGCTCCGAGCGCTCGCTCCGCCTCGATAAACGCGTCGTTGATCCGGTGGCGCATCATTTCGTCGAGCTCGAAGCGGTCTTCGCGCGCGCCGCGGAGTTCGACGTGCTTCATTTTCATATCGACTATCTGCACTATCCATTTTCCCAGCGGCAGAATGTCCGCCACGTGACCACGCTCCACGGCCTGCTCGAGCTGCGCGACTTACAGCCGCTCTACAAGATTTTCTCCGACGTGCCCGTGGTATCGATTTCAGACGCGCAGCGCCGCCCGCTGCCGGGCGCCAACTGGCAGGGCACGGTGCACCACGGCTTGCCCGTCGATCTTTACAGGCCGCGCCGCGAAGCGGGCGATTACCTGGTTTTTCTCGGGCGCATCGCGGTCGAAAAACGCGTGGACCGCGCCATCGAGATCGCCAAGCGCTGCCGCATGCCGCTCAAGATCGCGGCCAAGGTGGACAACTTCGACCGCAAATACTTCGAGCGCTCGATCAAGCCGCTGCTCGATGATCCGCTGGTGGAATGGGTCGGCGAGGTCGGCGAAGATGGCAAACAGGATCTACTCGCGCACGCCTATGCGCTGCTGTTTCCGATCGATTGGCCCGAGCCCTTCGGCTTGGTACTGGTGGAAGCCATGGCCTGCGGCACGCCGTCGATCGCGTATCGCTGCGGCGCGGTGCCCGAGCTGGTGGAGGACGGCGTAACTGGTTATATCGTCAACGACGTGAGCGCGGCCGTTGAAGCGGTCGCCAAGGTGGGGCGTCTGGATCGCAGTTTGTGCCGGCGCCGTTTCGAAGAGCGCTTCAGCGCCAA
Source organism: uncultured delta proteobacterium (assembly GCA_963745035.1). Classification (GTDB taxonomy): domain Bacteria; phylum Desulfobacterota; class Binatia; order UBA9968; family UBA9968; genus DP-20. The sequence continues at coordinate 73,459 of CAVUVW010000020.1, forward strand.
GCGCATGGCGCAAAGCTACCTCGAAATTTACCAGCGGCTCATGCCGGCAAAACAAAACCATAAGAAACCGCTTCGGCCCGCGCCCGCGTCGGTGAATGCGCAGCCCGGCAACCCGCTGGTGTCTTAGTCAATTTAATAGATGACGATGTCGGCGTCGCCTTCGCGCCGCTCAACGCCGATGCCGCGAAACGAGCGGTCGACCACCAGATCGAGCCGCGCGTTGCCCACCGTCAGATTTTTGATGCGAATTTCGTCGAGGAATGCCGGCAGAGTCGGGGCGCCGAAGCGCACTTGCGCAGCCGCTCCGTCGATCGACAACCCCAGACACGCTTGCAACATCATGAACACGGACGCGGCGGCCCACGCCTGGGGCGCGCACGCCACCGGATAGAGCGTCGGCCCTTCCCCTTCGCGCCGGCGAAAACCGCAAAAGAGCTCGGGCAAGCGGCGCAGCTCGAAGAACGTGCTGGCGTCGAACAGGCCGGTGATCACCTGGTTCACCGCATCCTTCAGTCCGTAGTTGGCCAGCCCGGCGGCGAAGATCGCGTTGTCGTGCGGCCAGACCGAGCCGTTATGATACGACATCGGATTGTAGCGCACCTCCGCGGTCGCCAAGGTGCGCACGCCCCAGCCGGAAAAACAATCTTCGCGCAGCAGCCGCTCGGCGATTTGCCTGGCGTAGTCTTCGCTCGCGATGCCGCTGAACAGGCAATGGCCGGCGTTGGAAGCGACGACTCCGCAAGGGCGCTTGTCGCCGTCAAGGGCCACCGCGAAGCTCGCCAGATCTTCGGACCAATATGCTTCGTTAAAACGATTGCGCAGAGTCTGCGCCTGTTCGAGCAGCTCGTAAGCATAGCCGCTTTCCCCGACCGCGTCGGCCAGCCGCGCGCCCGCGCTTTTCGCCGCATAGGCGTAGGCTTGCACTTCGGAGAGCGCGATCGGCCCGGCGGGCAGCGCGCCGTCGGCGTGGGAAATCGAATCCCACGAATCCTTCCAGCCCTGCTGCGCCAAGCCGCGCGAAGATAAGCGCGCGGATTCGACGAACCCGTCGCCGTCGATATCGCCGTAGCGATCGAGCCAGTCGAGAGCTGCGCGAACGTTGGGCCAGATCGCCTCGAGAAAAGCCCGGTCGCCGGTGCGCTCGTAATATGCGCCGGCGAGCATGACGAACAGCGGCGTGGAATCCGTGCTGCCATAGTAAAGGCCGAACGGCACTTCGTCGAGCGCCGCCATCTCGCCGCAACGCATCTCGTGCAAGTATCTTTCCCGGCGTCGCGTCGCGCTCGGCGATCCGCTCCTTCGCCTGATACGCCGCGAGATAGCGCAACACGCCGCGCGCGATTTGCGGGTTGAGCCAGAGAGTCGCCAGCGCCGTAATGATCCCGTCGCGCCCGAACGCGGTGCTGAACCACGGCACACCCGCGTAGGGATAAAGACCGTGCTCGGTTTCCGTCAACATCATCTGCAGATCCGACGACGAGCGCTCGAGCCAACGATTAAACTCGTGATTGGACGTACGCACCACGCACTGATCCGCTTTGCTGCGGCGCTCGCGCTCGGCGGCGTCGAGCGCAGGGACAGCCGACATCCGGCGCCGCGGGCGGTCGTCGATATCGAAATGATAACTCAGCGCGAACTGCTCCCGCTTTCCGGGCGGCAGCATGCGATGGAAATAGGCGCGCGATGCCGACAACTGCTCGGGGCCTGGCGCAAACTCGATGGTCGTTCTGCGCGTGACGTGATCCAAACCCCGATAGCCCAACACCACCCGATCGGCGGTAATCTCATCCGGCAGCCGCCGTCCGCGCGCGCCGCGCTTCATTCCGCGCACTTCGAAGATGTCGGCGAAATCAGCATCGTATTGCAGGGTAAAAGACAGCTCGATTGGGATCAGGCTGTAGTTGGTGAGCTCGAAAGCTTCAAAGCAGGTCGCCTGCCACAAAAACTTGGTGCGAAAGATATGCAGATCGCCGCGGCGCAGCGCAACTCCCCCGTTTACGTAAAGATCAGGATTGGTCAGGTTGACCGCAAATAAGAGATTGTCATTCTTGATCGTCGAGCTCAGCAGAAACGGCTGCAGATTGCCCAAGCGAAATGCGAGCAGCGAGAGAAACCGGGTTCCTTCATGATAGATCCCCTGCTCGCCCAAGCCGGCGTGCTGAATGTCGCCGTTATGATCGAAAACACCGAAACTATCATCGTGCTTGAGCACGCGAACGTCCGCGCTGCTCGATGCCGTCGTGACAATATAGTAGTCGTCGGTGACGCGAAGAATATCGTTCATGGCTGATTCACTCGCTTCTTTGTACGTAAGGTATCGCGCCGGGCGCATTGAGCGTTCATTCTAGTGCAACGCTTCTTGCCTGTCATCCCTGCCAGCATAGCAAATTGCTTCGCGCCGGCCAGCGTTCCCGCTGGGTTGCGCGCAGAACGTTTCACTGATGGGAATCGGCCCGCGCAAGACATGCGCGTTCAAAGCGGAGAGATACAGTCGATCATGCGTGCGATCGCGCGCATTTCTCCGCGCTGCGACATGCACCCGTTGCGCTGTTCTCGCTTGGGACAAACTTTGCGCGGCTATCGATCAGCGAAGTTCCGATCGACGCGCCGGCTTAGCGTAATTACATTGCTGTTCGCGCGCACATCGCACACGAGCGGCACAGAATCACTCGTGGCATATATGTTGCCGAAAGTGCGAAGCAGCGGTTACCCGAACCGGAAACTTCGGAGTCCTTAACGTGCGCCTCGAGTTCGCGCGGAAAGGGGTCTGGAGGCTGGCAAGAATCAGCTAGAGCTGCTTAGGGGAGAAGCGCGGATGGACAAGCGACGGATGGAGGGCGGCTGCGCGCCGCCCTCCATGCGGTGGTTTTAACTGAACGGGTACTTATTCTCTGCCGGTCGGCTTGGTCGCCGGGCCTGTGGTCTGGCCGCTTCTCGGGCGGGCTGCCGGCTTGAGTGCCGCGCTTGCTGACGCCTTTCGAGGTCTCCGGCTGCTGCGTCGTGCCTGAGCTCGAGGACTGACCCGGGCTCGTGGAGCTCGAGCCGGAGCCGCTGCCGCTCCCTATGCCGCTCGAATCCTTCGAAGAGCCGCGGCTACCGCTCGAAGAGCCGCTGCCCGACGAGCTCCCGGTTCCAGAAGAGCTACCCATACCGGAAGAACCGGAAGAGGAGCTTCCCATGCCCGATGAGCCGCTTCTGCTCGACGAACCCATACCCGAGGATGAGCTGGCTACGTCAACGCCGAGCGCGCTGGCGGTCTTTTCATCGATGCGCCCGCTGGCGGTCAGGTTGTTGGATTTTTGAAATTCCCGCAGGGCGCTTTGTGTTTTCGGACCCATCACGCCGTCCTCAGGACCCGGATCCATGCCTTTGCTCTTCAAGGCGGCTTGGACTTCTTTCACCTTTTCCTTGGACATGCTCCCGGCGCTTGCTCTGCGAGCGCTTCCCTCACTGCCACGATCGCTTTGCACGCTGCTGCCGCCTCGATCCGTTTGCATGCTGCCCGACGATGACCCGCGTTGGCTGCTGCTGCCAGTCGCGGACGGATCGCTCGACTTCTGAGATTCACTGCCGCTCTTCGAGGATCCCGCGCCGCTCGAACCTCCGGTCTGCGTCCATGCGTGCGGTGCCATCACTAATACCGCGCCGCTCAGCACCAGACTCGATAAAACTTGCGTTTTCTTCATGTTCTCTCCCTTTCCTTTTAAGTTATTTCCGTCCACCCGTTATAGCAGCAACCCCTATGCCATTACGGCGATGAGCCGGAGGAATAAAAAATTCCTGCCTTCTTCGTTCGTCCGACGGCAGACCGTCCTAAAACCGGTAACTGTCCCGCCTTTGCACAGAGCAAAAACGAGACGCAAGTCGTAACCCGGCGGAATGAACGCATTTCCATTCACCGTCATAAATCGGTCTTCACAGTAAACTCGCCGGCATTCCTGCTCTTCCACGCCCGCGATATCGCACCAGGCGCGCTGATGCGCATGAGCGCGGGCTCCGGCATGCAGATAAATCGTGATCCAGGCTGTTCAAAAGGCCAATGCGAGTCGCGCGAGAAATCGACGAGCGGAGGCGTATTTACTGAGACGTTGGAGCGAGGCGATCGGGCGCAACGAAGCAGGTGGGCCTTCTTCCGGGTTGCTTGCGATTATGGTCGCTATCCGAGCAATTCAAACACACGTAAAAAACAGGAGGTCTATGGCGAGTGCAGCCAAATGATCCGACGGGACCATAGGTCGAGGTCTGTTCGGAAATTCGGCAGCATCTCGAAATCCGATTCCTAGAAAAAGATCTGGATGGTATCGAGCAGCTCGGAAGATTCTCAAGCTGGAAAAAAATCTTGTCTTCCGCGTCGGCGGTTTTGAGCTCGGCGATGATGATCTTGGCTCGACGTGTCCAAGCAGGAACCTCAGTCGAGCCAAAAATTCCTCGCCGAGAGCTCAGAACCGCCGACGCGGATAGAGAAATTTCGAGGACAAGTTTTCCAGCTGGTGTGAGCCTCAAGCACCGTCGAGAAGATGAAGGCGAGATCGCTGCAAAGCCGAGGAGAGCGAGATGGCCTGGAAGGTTACGCGAGGAGATGGCTCGACGCTAAAAAAGAATTGGTCCGTCAAGCGACCAAAAAGCAGGGCGCTCAACAAGTCGGGCCGGCGAAAGCCGAAGTCCTGCAGCGTGCGGCGGCGTTCGGGACGGGCTGGCGGCCGGATCGAATTGCTAATACCGCTAGCTGTAAAATTTTTTGCCCGGCGCCGGCCCGGCGCGCGGCGCGGCGCGTTTTACCTGGATTTTATCGTTGACGATCACTCCTGCATGGGCGCTCTTGGCAAGCTCCACCGCGCGCTCGCGCAGCGCCTCGGAAGCCACCGTTCCGGCGAGCGTGACATGATTGCGCGTGACATCAGCGCTCACCGTTAGCTTTGCCGCCTTGATCTCCGCATCTTCGTCAAGCTTCGCTTTGACCGCTTGTTCGAGCTTCGCGTTCGCCTTGCCGGCATCGCCGGCACCCAGCGGCTTTTTCGTATCCGCCATAGCCGTTTTCTCATGGGACGCGCCGTGCGTGGGAAGCGCCGGCGCGAAGGCGAGAACCAATGCGGCCATCAATACCGCGGCAGCGAAAAGATTTTTTTCGCGTTTCATCGCAATTCATGCTTGCGAACGGCAAGAAATATGCCACGTCGCAATCTTCAACGGTGCACGCGCGTCATAGCGCTTGTGCAACAGCGATCTGCTTCTCCCCTGCTTTTCGTCCCAGCGTCGAAACGAGCACCTCTCCATCGTTTGCAAACTTGGGACGAGTGCAACGAGCTGCTCGCAGTGATACGCAAGCGCGCACGTGCCATGCGGGTTGAATCGGAATCGAAATCGAGTCTTACTTCCGGCAATTGCGGTGGCTGAGGCGCGAGGCTCATGAAATTCCACGATCTTCCTACCCCGCGTTCCTCATCCAAGTGGCATTTTCTTTGCTCCCCTTAGTGCTCGTGTCGAAGTCGCGCGGCGGATGCATCCATGCTGAAGAGCGCCAATGATATCGTCGATTTTCCCATCGGCGATACGCGCAACTGGTGGCCCGGGCAAGAAGGTGCTGCTATCACCGCTTTGGACCGAACAGTTGACTGGCGCGAACGAAATGTCGTCGAGCTGGCGCGGCGCGAAGATCAAGGATAGCCCGGAGTACGACAACTCGGCGCCAGCGATCGCGAATACGAAGAGCGCTTTTACGGATATTACGGTGAAAACGGCTATTGGCCGCCGGAGCCAAACGAACAAACTGATTTATTTTTTGGAGGAAAAAAATATGGCACTGGATCGCGGTGAACGAGGACATCGAGGCGACCATTTTTCCCGGGGCGGCCCGGAGCGCGACCGGAGAGAATTCGACGAAGACGATCGCGACTATGCGCGCGCCGACTATGACGACGATTATCCGCGCCACGGACGACCGATCGAGGGCCGCCACTGGCGTGGCCGCCGCTACGGCGCCGAAGAGCCGCTGGATCGCGGGCGCGACTACGACGACTATGACGCCGAACGAAGGCGCACGCTTAATACCGAGCATCGCGATCCTTTCCTGCGCCACGGCGAGAGCGAAGGCCGCTTCCGCGGCGAGGGCGGATCGTGGCGGCGCGAGGCGCGCCGCGATGAAAGCTTTGACGATCAGGATCGCTGGTCCGGCCCGTACGCCGGCCGCGGCCCCAAAGGTTACCGCCGCTCGGACGAGAGAATCCACGAGGACGTCTGCGAGCGGCTCATGGAGCACCCGAGCATCGACGCCAGCGACGTCGAAGTATCGGTCAACGAAGGCGACGTCACCCTGACCGGCCTAGTCGAGAGCCGGGCGATCAAACATTTGACCGAGACCATGACCGAAACCGTCCCGGGAGTGAAAGAAGTTCACAATCATCTGCGCGTGGCGCCGCAAGTCGGCGGCGCCGGATCGCGCCTGGTGAGATAGCAACGTCCACGAACCGTCCGCCGCGCGACCGGGATTAGAAAGCCCGGCCGCGGGCGGAGCGCAGCCACTCCGCCCGGCCGATGGGTATCGACGCGCCCGCGGTCCTTCGGTTCAGCATAGTGCGTAAGCGCATCTTAAGCGGGAAATTGAAGTTGAACGCGGGCGCGTTCGTTTCATAAAGAATAAGAAAGGTCACGAGTATGGCCGTCCGACTGAATCACACGATCGTTGCTGCGCACGACAAAGACACTTCGGCAATGTTCTTGACTCGGATCCTGGGACTGCCGGCGCCCGCGGAAGTCGGCCCGTTTGCGGTGGTGCAAGTGAGCGATGACACCTCGCTCGACTATGTTGACACCGACGGCGAGGTCACGTCGCAGCACTATGCATTTCTGGTGGAAGAGAACGAATTCGACGAAATCTTCGGACGGATTCGTGAACGGCGCCTCCCGTACTGGGCCGACCCCTACCGCCGCGAACGCGACCAGATCAACACCTGGGACGGCGGGCGCGGTGTTTACTTCGACGACCCGAACGGCCATCTGCTGGAGATCATCACCCGCCCGTACGGTAGCGGGGGTACGACAACGTCCAGACCCCACCCGTTGTTCGCACGGACTGTGAATCCCGAAGATCACCAGGACAACTCCAATCGCCAAGGAGATGAACATGTTGAGCGATAAAGATGCGGCCGCAAATATAGCGGTCAAAGATTTGCAGGTTGCGAAGAAATTTTACGAAGACACACTCGGTCTCAAGCAGGCCGGGGCCGAGGGCGATGAGCTGGTTGTCTATAAGAGCGGCAACACCATGCTCAACGTCTACCGATCGCAGTACGCCGGAACCAACAAGGCCACAGCCGTAACCTGGCGGTCGGCGACGATGTCGAAGGCATTGTGCGCGCGCTCAGGGCCAAGGGCGTCGTCTTCGAGCATTACGACATGCCTGACATGAAACGCGAAGGTGACCTCCATGTCGCTGGCGATATGAAGATCGCTTGGTTCAAGGACCCCGACGGCAACATTCTCAACATCATCAACTCATAACGTTACCGTTCGGCGCGGGCAGATCGCGACGGCGGACTTGAACGTAAGCGAAAATATCGCTGCCAGCGCCGCGTTTCCAAGTCCTTGGCGCCGAATAGAAATTTTAACTGATTTTGCTAAGGAGAATTTTATGGCCCGGATTCTATAAAAAGTGGGACACGTCGAGGCCGCCGATCTCCCCGATCGGCCGGCCGATATGGGCGCGCAGGAGATTACAAATCGCGGTGCACAGGGCAAGGTCGCTGAAGAGCAGGCAGCCGACGTAGGCGTGCCCTTCGTGCTCGATCACCAAATAACATTTGTCCGATATCCGACTGCTCCCATAGACGTATTTGAGAACACCCATCTCGCCGCGCAGGCTTCGGCCGTCGTCGCGGCTGGTCCACGTTGGCGGCCAACTGGGAATCCCGCGGTAAGACACCGCCGGATGGTGTCTCAGCTCCATGAACGCCAAAATAATCATTTTGGATATCGTGTCAATCCTGACACGATATTTTCATCTGCCCCGATTTTAGGACAGTAGACGGCCTGAAGTCGGCCTCGCGACCAGGTTATAAAATCAGCTATAAGGTGTGGGAGACATCCAGATTGCCGATCTCCTCGATCGGCCGCCCGATGTGTTGTCGGAGGAGGCTGGAGATTTGCGCACAGACTGAGCGATCGCTAAAAATCAGACAACCCGTGTATCTTTCCTGTTGGTGATCGATGATCAGATAGCATTTGTTCGATGCGTTGGGATTCGCGTATATGTATGTGAGAACTCCGATCTCCCCTTTGAGCGACTTCCTTTCGCCGCTCTCCCTTACGACGCCACGCGTCCATACCGGCGGCCAGTTGGGAATATTTCGATAACACATGGCGGGATGATCTCGCAGTTTCATGGTCATCATCTTTCAAAGCAACTATGCGGGCAGCGCGGACGGAGCATTGCAACAAAAGAGTTCTCAATGCAACCGCAACAAGGGTTATGGCTCCTGTGCTTCTCCCGGTGCTTCGTCCGGTATTTCTTCTTGCGCTTCCTCCTTGATTTGCGCACTTAACAAGAGATTGCGAATCAGCGTTGCTTGCTCCTCCGCCACTCGCGACTTCGTTGCGAATTTCTCCGCCACCGGCTCTTGCTTGTTGGCGCGCGCCCGTGCCGCCAAGCGGCGCGCCAAGGCGGCGTTTTCCTGGAGGGTGCGAAACGCGCTCCAGAGCGCCGATTCGAGACTTTCCCCCTGCGTGCGCAGCAAACCTGCGGCGCTGTAGGCATGGCCGACGCGGCAGCGAAAACGCAGCCATTCTTCATCGTGCAGCTCCCAAAGAGTGCCGCCACAGTCGGGACAGCCGTAGGTCGAGGGGGTGCCCGGCCGTTCGCCGTCATCGATATCGACCCCGTTGAGCGCCTCCAGATCGGTTTCCTTTTCCAGCTCATTTTTTTCATGCGCCACGATCGCACCTCGATCGGTTGGAGTTGTGCGCTCGGTCAACTCGACAATAGTTTGCGGTATCGCGTGTTTGGGGAGGCAATAATCACCGGCACGGCGGCCAGGGCGTTGCGCGGCATGTCCGGAGACATAACATCGTCGGGATCCTGCACGATGGCGATTCCGCCGCGACCTTTGATAGCGAAAAGGCCGGCGGTGCCGTCGTCGAGCGATCCGGAAAGCACGATGCCGATGACTCTCGGGCCGAACACCCGGGCCGCCGTGCGAAACAGCGGATCGATTGCCGGCCGGTGATTGTTCTCCCTCGGGCCGCGCACGACGCGCACGTGATCCTTGCGCAGCAACAAATGGAAATCCGGCGGCGCCACGTAGATGCGCCCCGGTTCGATCTTCTCCTGGTCCTTGGCATGGGTCGCGGGCAATGGACCCGAGCGGCGCAGAATCTCCGGCAGGTAGCTGCGGCTTTGGGAATGCACGTGGCTGACGATAAAGACTGCGGCGGGCAGACCGGGCGGCAGCCGCCGCACGATTTCCAAGAGGGCTTCCAAGCCGCCGCTGGATGCTCCGATCGCTACGATGTCCCGTTGTGCGGATTGCGCCATGGCGACTCATTCTTCCCGCGGAAAAGAACAGATATGCGCGGTCTCTGCCGCGCGCCCTCACATCCCCATCTCCTCCATCATGATCACCGCCCCTTGGGACGCGCCTTTGGGCCCGTGGAACGGCGTCATCGAAACCCGGCACTTGATGGCGCGGCCGCGCCGGTTGACCGCGTCCAAAATGAGCTCCTGCGGCTGATTGCCGTCGCCGATCACTTCTCGCACCGGCTCCCGCAATTGCCTGACCGGCAGACCGATATCGATGCTGAGCAGCGAGCGGCCTTTCACTTCATCGAATCTGACGCCCCAGAGATCTTCGGCGAGATGGTTCCAGATAAGAATCTTGAGATCGCCGTCGACCACGGCCACACCGCCGCGCAGGCTCGACAAGATCGAGTTCAAGAAGGCATTGGCGTCGTGGAGCTCGTCGGTGCGCTCGCGCAGCTCGCCGTTGATCGTCTGCAATTCCTCGTTGGTCGACTGCAGCTCTTCGTTCATGGTTTCGAGCTCTTCGTTGGTCGACTGCAGTTCTTCATTGGTGGTTTCGAGCTCTTCATTGGTCGACTGCAATTCTTCATTGGTGGTTTCGAGCTCTTCGTTGGTCGACTGCAATTCTTCGTTGGACGCCTGGAGCTCTTCGTGGACGGTTTCCGCCTCCTGGCGCGCCTTTTGAACGTCGTACTCAAGCTCATGGTAGCTCGTCACATCGTCGAATGTAACATACGCGCCCATCAACCTGTCGTTTTCCAGCAGCGGCATCACGCGCACTTCGAGATATCGCAGCTCGCCGGTTTTCACGCGGCGTTCGACCTCGGTAAGGATAATGGTCTTTCGCTCCTTATAGGCCTGCTCGAGCACCGAGCGCAGCTCCGCGGGGCGGTACGACAGCTCGAGGTCCTGGAACGGCCGCCCGAGATCTTTCGGATCGATGCTGAAAAGCTCGCGCGCCTGCCGGTTGGCAAGCAGCAAGCTGCCGTCGGCGTCGATGATTACCTGCGGCGTGTCGCCGAGCTCGAAGGTTGCGTCGCGCAGGCGCACATGGCGATCATGATTCTGGATATCGATGCCGCCGGTCGGCTGTCCGAACACCAACAGGCGGTCGCGCAGGCTCACCTGGCTTTGCTTGCAGAAGATCCGGTGCTTGAGCTCGACCGGCGCAAACAGATAGGAATGCACCACCAGCATCTCGGCCTTGCCGAGGAACAGACAGCCGTTGTCGTTGAGCGCATAGTTGAAGCGGCCGAGAATCCGCGTCTGGGTTTCCGCGTTGAAATACATCAACACGTTGCGGCAGACCAAAAGATCCAGGTGCGACATGGGCGCGTCCTGCACCAGATCGTGGCGCCCGAAGATCACCGAGCGGCGCAGTTCGGCGTTAAAGATATAGCGGCCGCTCGCCGATTCGAAATACTTTTTCAGCAGGTTTTCCGGGACGGCGTGAACGTCTTTTGCCGTGTACGCCGCCAGGCGCGCGATCGTAAGCGCGTCCTCGTCGGCGTCGGTGGCGTAGATTTTCACGCGCCGCTTGAATTCCTCCCGCCCGAGCGCTTCGCACAGTAAAATCGCGATGGAGTAAGCCTCCTCCCCGGAGGCGCAGCCGGCGCTCCACACGCGAATAAGTTCTCCCGCGCCTTTGCCCTCGGCCAAGCGCGGAACGATCGTTTCTTTCAAGCACTCCCAGGCGGCCGGGTCGCGGAAAAAAGACGTGACGTTGATCAGAATCGCATTGAACAGCGCGTTGAACTCTTCGGGATGCACTTCGAGGTAGTCCACGTAATCGGGGAAGCTCGCGACATTGATGGTCTGCATCCGACGCTCGATGCGGCGCATCAAGCTGGGCCGCTTGTAACCGGTGAAATCGAAGCCCCGGCTCTGGCGCAGATACTCCAGCAGATGCTCGAATTTTGCGTCCGATTTTTCAGCGCGACTCATGCTGCGTTTCCTTGACCAGGCTGACCAGGGTCGATGGAATTTTTTCGAGCGGCAGCACGAAATCGACGCCTCCGGTGGCGATCGCCGCGCCGGGCATGCCGAAGAATTCCGCGGATTGCTCGCTTTGCGCGATGACGATGCCGCCCATCTTCTTTATGGCCTTGACCCCCATCGAGCCGTCGCTTCCGGACCCGGAGAGAACCACGGCGATGGCCCGCTCTCTGAAGCTCGCCGCCACCGATTCGAATAATAAATCCGCTGAAGGACGCACAAAGTGGACTAGCTCGGACTGCGACAGCGAAAGGGTGCCGTCCGGATTGACCAGCAGATGGCGGTTCGGCGGCGCGATGTACGTCGTGCCCGGTTGCAATCGATCTCCTTCTTCGGCCTGCTTCACGTGCAGCCCGGTGCGCCGCCCCAGGATATCGGCCATCATGCTGCGGTGTCGCGGGTCGAGGTGCTGCACCACAACGAGCGTGGCGGGAAAGCCGCGCGGCAGCATCGTCAGCACTTCCCCTAGGGCGTGCAAACCGCCTGCGGACGCCGCTAGAGCGATGATGTTAAACAGGTGGCCGACGGGTCGCGCCGGATCGTCCTCGTTTGTAATACGTCCTCCATTCGATTAACGCCCGCGAGCGAACCGTTCTGTCATTGCTGCTCCGAACTCGCCGAAGCGTTATTCCAGGTAGCTCAGATCCAGGCTGCCGATGTGAGAAATGGGAGAGCCGCAATGTTTGGCGAGGAGCTCGCATATCTGCCTGCATGTTTCTGCCTCGTTGAACAGCAGGCAGCCCATGTATTCCCCGCCTTGATATTCCATGATCAGGTAGACGCGCGAGCGCGGCTCGACGCGCGACAGAAATACGTCGCGGAGAATTCCGACTTCGCCCCGCGGTCCCTCGTCATCGCCCGCGCCGCCGCGCCACGTCCAGATCGGCGGCCAATTTCTGAGACCACGATAATTCATCAATGGATGATCTCGGAGTATCACTGTCGAACGCCCGCTTGTCCCGGAGAGATGGCGTCACTCTATGCCCGGCGCCGAATATGTCAAGCGAACCGGTCGGCGAGTAGTGAGCTAGCGAATTTTGGATCTTCCAGTTTCGATCTGCTTCCGTATTCGTTCCGAACGGGCAAGCGCCTCTTTGGCGTCGGCGAGAGAAATTTTGGCGGTCTCGCGTAACGCCATGGATTCCTTACAGAGCTGTCTGCTTGCTTCTCTGATCGACTCGTCTTTGGGCATCGGCAGGACTCCTTTCCCCGTGGTTAGGGTTCGGGCTCCCGGTCCTGCGGCCCCGGTGGGATAAGCTCAAACTGTTATTCGATAAACAAGACTAGGCTCAATCAGGCGCGAGGTCAACGAGATCGCTCAATCAGCCGGCTGCATCGCGCGCATTCGATCCGGCAGCGCTGCGCGCCGTGGCCGGCACACTTCCGCGCCGCCCTTTCTTTTATCTGCGACACACGGCCTCGGCTCCCGCCGTCGAACTTTGCTGGCATCGCGCTTGCTCCTCTCAATCGTCATCCTCCCATCGTTCCGTACCATGAAAGGAGATTCCCGTGAGCTTGGACCTGATGAAAGAAAAAGGCGTCGCGCTGGACCAACAGAAGTTCGACTGGCGCGACATCGTGCGCGCGCCGACGAGCAAGTTGAACGATGACGCATTCACCCGAGTGCGCATCATTTTGATGAACGGCATCGAATCGGAGGCGCTGCGATTCCAGCACGCCTGCGCGCGCATGAACAAAGACCTGCAGCTCGCGCTGGCTCGTGTGCGGCGCGTAGAACAGCATCAACAAACGCTCGTCAATTGGCTACTGCCCGCCGACCTATCCCCGCTGGAAACCACCATCGGCTTCGAGCAGGTCGCCATCGAGGTCACCGCCAGCGTCGCGCAGCACGAGCCCGACCCGTATCTCGCCCAGGTGTACCGCTTCGGACTGCTCGAGGATTTCGATCACCTGTACCGCTACGCGGCGCTCATGGACCGCATGATGGGCTGCGATGCCAACAACATCTTGCAGAGCTACACCGACATTCTTCCGGGACGGCCAACGGCGGTCGAGCACCGCGCGCCCGAGGATGATTTGCGCAAGCCTTACGACCGCCGCAAAGCGGCGCCGATCACCAAGCTAAACGCGGTCACGATTATGGGCGGCGAGCATCAGACTCATGATTATTACATGACGATCGGCCCCATGTTCGCCGACCCGATTGCGCGACAATTGTACGCCGAGATTGCCTCAATTGAGGAACAGCACGTGACGCAGTACGAGTCGATCATCGACCCGGAGGAGACTTGGCTGGAAAAGTGGCTGCTGCACGAGGCCGTCGAAATTTACAACTATTATAGCTGTCTCACCTACGAGACGAACCCGCGCATCAAGACCATCTGGCAGCGCTTCGTGGACTACGAACTCGGCCATCTGCATTTTGTCTTGGAGCAGTTCCAGAAATTCGACAAGCGCGATCCGGCTGAAATCCTTCCGGAGTCCCTGCCGGAGCCCATCGAATACAAAAGCCATCGGGAATTTGTCCGCAAGGTGCTGAGCGAGGAAGTCGATCTGCGCGCCCGCGGCGCGGAGTTCATCGACAAGGAGAAGGAGGAGGCCGACGCGCCATCGCAGATCTACCGGGCGCAAATGAATGCTAACGGCTCGCCTTCGGAAACGGTGGCGGCGGGCTACCAATGGAAGCCTGGCACCGAGTTGGCGGAAGAGACCGCGGATATTCGCAAGCTGCAAAAAAAAGTCGCGTAGCGACGGGAGGAATATATGGCAATGGGAACCGAAGAAGCTAAGTCACAAGACAAGGATATCATCGATCTGCCCGAGGAGTTTTTCGTCAACCGGACCGGCATCATGCTCAATCCCACTCTTGGGGCGGAGCTGCTCCAGGGCGCCAAGGAAAAGGAAACAATACCGAGCTCGGAAGGCGACGGCGACGAGCTGCGGCTGGAACGGGCGGAGTATGTCGAGGAAGCGCTGCCGCTCGGCTCTTACCCGTCGGTAGTCGGTGGGATGATGGACGCGGGTCAGGACGAGGAGCCGTCGCCAGACGATAACCGCATGGCGGTCCTGCTCGACAAGCTCGGCGAGCGCCTGGCCTTCGAACGGCAAGGGACCAGGCTGTATGAAGCCTTTATCCAAAAAGTCGAAACGCTGGCCAGCGCGGATGGGAACGGCCCGGATATCGACAATCTCCGCCACATCTGCGCGGAGGAGCTAGAACATTTCAAGCTGCTGCAAGAGACGATCGTGGAGCTCGGCGGCGATGCCACCGTGCAATCCCCTTCCGCCGACGTCGCCGGCGTGCTTTCCCACGGCGCGCTGCAGATCGTGAGCGACCCGCGCACGACCGTGGCGCAGGGGCTGCAGGCTCTTCTTACCGCTGAGTTGGTGGACAACGACGGCTGGGAGATGCTGCAAAACCTCGCCGAGCAACTGGGCCATGCCGATCTCGCGGCGGAGTGCGGCTCGGCTCTCGAGGAGGAGCGCGAACATTTGGAATCGGTGCGCACCTGGGCATCGAACCTGACGTTGAGCGAAGCCGTCGGCGCTGATGGCCTGATCGACGCCGAGGAACAGGAAGAGGAAGGAGAAACCGAGACGACAAGCCGCAGCTCCGGCAGGAAGAAGTCTTCCGGAAGCAAGAGCAAGCGCAAGAAAAAGTGACTTCTTAATATCTGCCTTCTTGACCCGGCGGGCGGGCATTCCCCGCCCGCTGCACCCTTTCACGCCAACGTCTCGCCCTCCTCCGTTACGAATGCGGGTCGTGGTTCAGTTCGGAAAGATCTCTCACTTCGTTCGAGATGACAGAACCGTTACGTTTGTCATTTCGAGTGGATGCGAGAAATCTTTCCCCGATGTTATGCCCTGGGAGTCAAACTGCACCACTACTCGATTGCTAGATCCTAACGAGCGAGCGGCACGGCAGTTGCTCCGTAACGAAACATCATGTGGCAGTTTCTCAAGAAGACCGTTTACAACTGGATCGACGATGAGCCGTTTGTCCTCGCTGCCGCGCTTTCGTACTACACGCTTTTTTCCCTGGCGCCGCTATTGACCATCGCGATCGCAATGGCCGGGCTGTTTTTCGGCCAGGAGGCCGCGCAAAACCAGGTCGTCGAAACCACGCGGGGACTGGTCGGCAAGGAAAGCGCGCAGGCGATCCAGGAGATGATTGAAAGCGCCGGCGAGAAGCCTGCGGCTGGGATCATATCGACTCTGTTCGGCGTCATCGCGCTGCTCTTCGGCGCCGGCGGCGTGGTCGGACAACTGCAAGCTTCTTTGAATAAAGTGTGGGGTGTGGCACCGAAACCTGGTCAGGGAGTATGGGGCTTCATCCGGCAGCGCTTTGTTTCCTACGCCATGGTGCTTTCGATCGGCTTTCTGCTGCTCGTGTCGCTGATCGTCAGCGCCGTACTGTCCGGCATGTCCCGGCTCCTCGGCAATATGTTCGGCGGCGCCGAGGCGCTGGTCCATGGACTCGATCTACTCGTGTCCTTCGCCTTCATCACCTTGCTCTTCGCGATGATCTACAAGTTTCTTCCAGACGCGCGCATTCGCTGGAAGGACGTGTGGATCGGCGCCGTGTTCACGTCGCTGCTGTTCACGATCGGCAAATCGCTGATCGGGCTCTACCTCGGCAACAGCGGCGTGACCTCGGTTTACGGCGCCGCGGGGTCGCTGATCACGGTGCTTCTGTGGGTTTATTATTCCGCGCTGATCTTCTTCTTCGGCGCCGAGCTCACGCGGGTGTACGCTACCGAATACGGCTCCGGCGTGGCGCCCGCGGATAACGCGCGGCTGGTCGACGCCGAGAAGACTACGGAGACGGAGCGGAAATCCGCGCGCGCTTGATGAGTCCGGCGGGGCGAATTGGCTCGCCCCCGGCCCGGACGAGAGACACTTCCGTTCCGAAACTAACTCGCTTTGCGAAGCCGCCGGTGCTTGGCCGTCTCGAGCTCCTCGCCGAGCTCTTGCAGCTCGCTCGCGTTCATCAGCTTGCGGACTTTGGGGAACATCATTTGTTCCTCTTCTTCTTCCGCATGATGCTCGATGTTGTCCGCCAACACTTTGAGCTTGGCTTTGAACTTTTCACTGGTCGAACCGAGCCGGGACATTTCGCGCAGCAGGGTCTTTACCTGCTTGTGCTCCTCGACCGATTCCAGGGTCATCTCCTTTAACTCTTCGTGCTCGGCCACCGCCGGATAAAAAATCGTCTCCTCGATGCGCGCGTGGATCTCGAGCTCGGCCTTGATCTCCTTGAAGAGCTGCCGCTGCTTTTTTTTGTCTTCCGTTTCCTTGGCCTGGGTCAGCAGTTGTTTCACCTTGTGGTGGTCCTGCTTCAATAACTCCAATGCGTCCATACGATCCTCCTGGCTTGCGATAGTGTGTCGTCACCGCGAGCCTGGAGCAAGGCACATGCCATGCCTGGCGATTTCCCGGAGCCCTCTCTACGCGGCGCGCGCGATTCCGGAGCACCCTCTTCAGTGGCACATATTCAAGCGATCTTTTCTCCTTCTTGAGACAGACGACGCGCCGCGCGCGAATGTTTGCGCGCCGTGACGCGCGCTGCTCGTGGCATTTCGATTGCTCCTCCTCAGAATTGCTGAGAATAGATTGCACGTAAAGGAGATCTTATGGAGACCCAACCTTACACCGTCAACGATCATCGGACCGAAGATCAATTCACCAAGAGCGTCGAAGAATACACCGCCGCCCTGCCGTCCTCCGCTTATCTGGCGATCGCCATTGCGGCGATGGCGGCATCGCTCGCGCTGCAAGTCAGCGGCCGGGAAAAGTGGGGCAACTTCATCGCCCAGTGGGTGCCCACGTGGCTCGTTATCGGTCTCTACAACAAGCTCGTCAAGCTCGAAGGACACGACCGGCTCGACCGGTCTTGATACCCGGCATTCGCCGATCTTGGTGAGGAGGTGAGCTTTGTTTATTTAATGGAGCAAGAAGAGAATATTTCGAGTGCAGCTATTGCAGGTAGAGATTCAACTTCAAAAAAGAAGCGGCGAAACACGAAAGGAACTGTTCGAAACGAGACGGTTAAAACAGTTCGCGCGGCAAGGTTTGGCTACAAACCGGCTTAATGATGTCCAAGGCGAGTTTCTGTTTATCGTCTCCCAAAAGGTCGAAAGGTGAGCTATGGAAAGCAGAGCCAAGTTTCTCGGCCATCCCGCGCATCAGATGCTGATCGTTTTTCCGCTGGGACTGCTGGCGACCGCGGTGATATTCGACGTGATCTATCTTGTGGGCGGCGGGGAGAACATGGCGCTCGTCGCATACTGGATGATCGCCGCCGGTATCATCGGCGGCTTTCTCGCCGCGCCGTTTGGCTGGATCGATTGGTTCGCGATTCCGGCGGGGACGCGCGCCAAGTCCGTCGGGTTATGGCATGGCTCCGGCAATACGATCGTCCTGTTGCTTTTCATCGGTAGCTGGCTCCTGCGCCGCGATGTGCCGGACCGCCCGGAAGCGCTGGCGTTCGCGCTCTCGTTCGCGGGCGCAGGTTTGGCGTTGTTTACCGGCTGGCTGGGCGGCGAGCTGGTCGATCGCCTGAGCGTCGGCGTCGACGACGGCGCTCACCCGAACGCGCCGAGCTCATTGTCGCGCCGCCCCGCCCATTGAGACGGTTGGTTGCAGGGCGCTCACAGAGCCGCTCGTGGCATGTTGCTTGCTCAAAATTTTGGCAAACTAGAGAAGTCGACGGAATTTAACTCACCAGAGGAGGATTTATGGGGATTATCGGATGGATATTGTTCGGCTTGGTTGTGGGAATTGTCGGAAAGTTCCTGATGCCGGGGCGCGATCCCGGAGGATTTATCCTGACAATCCTGCTCGGTATTGCCGGCGCGCTGCTCGGCGGATTCCTCGGCCAATCCCTTGGGTTTTACCGCGAAGGCGAGCCGGCGGGATTCCTCATGGCCGTCCTGGGATCGATCGTACTCTTGCTGCTTTATCGTTTGTTTCTCGGCAGGCGCGCCTAGGAGAAGCTTTTGAAAACCGGCGCGGCGGGGATCCCCCGCCGCGCCCTTGCGCCCGCCCCGAGCTATTCCAAGTCGCGCCGAAAATAGAAGTCCACGCTAAACGAAGCCAACAGCATTCCATAGAGATACCCGACCGATTCGAGCAGACCGGGTAAGGTCTGAATCACGTGCCAGAAAATTCCCAACATCAACAAGCTGGTGATCATGGCGAGCTAGAGTAGCAGATCGCGCGCGCATCGCCAAGAAATCCTGTCTTTTATCGATTAGCTGGATTTTTCAGCCGGGGCGATTGCGCGAAATTCGACAACCACCCACGGCTCTGCCGCTTCGCCCCTCGGTACTACGTCGATTGCTAGTTTCTCGGAATGATCGAAATCTCGCCCGTGCGCTCGATGATGCACCAGCCGACGCGCTGGGCGGTCCAGACGCGGCTCTGGAAATTCACATCGGCGTGGACTTCTATCGAGCTTGGCCGCGCGCGAGGCGCGAAAGCAGCTACTGGAACCGCCGATCCGGTGCGGTTTCCACCGGATCGTGGCCGTCGCCGCGGTCGCGGTGTTTGAAGAGCTTGGAAGCATAATCGCGCGCGAGCGCCACCGCCGTCGCGGTCACCACCCCACTCAGCATGCCGACCAGGCTCTGCGTGATCCCAGCGCGCTGCTGCTGGGCCGCCGCGCGCGCCGGCCAATCGTCAGGCAGCTCCAGTCGCGCCCTCGGCGTGGGGCGGCCGAGCACCAAGCCGCTCAGGAAATAGCCGGTGGCGACGGACAAGCCGATCATGAGCCACGGGCGCCGCTCGGTCTGATAGTTGAGATCGAAAGAGCGCTTCACTTCCCGGATGGTTCCGTCCACGCGCTCTTCCAGGGTGGCGATCTTCTCCGCCATGCCGGCGCGGGTGGCTTCTATCTCGTGTCGTATTTCACGCTGCGTGTTATCCATCGTGCATCCTCTTTGGCGTTTTCAATGGTGGTCGTCGGCACCAGGTTGGTGTTAGCGGCGCGCCGCTTGCCGGCGAGCAGGACGGCGAGGCCTACCACCGACAGCGCCGCTCCGACGATGCCGTAGCATGCCCAGAGAGTGAGCTCGGTGTATTCCTCCAGCACATACACCACCGTAAACGACAGCAGAATTCCGCCCAACAACAAGCTTGCCGCGCCCACGCCGATCAACACCACGGTCGATTTGGCGTTCGCCATTTCCTCGCGCATCTCCAGGCGCGCGGCCGTGATCTCCTTTGAAATCAGATCACTGGCGTCGCGGAAAATGCCGCTGACGAGCGACGAGATGCTCGGCTTTTTCGGTTCCTCCAGCCGGTAGTCTTGCATAAGAACCTCGCTTGCCGGCTCAGTGCCGGCGGCGCAGCGCCAGCAGCACACCGGCGGCGACGCCGACCAGCATCGACGTGCCTGGGTGCTGGCGAATATATTGGCTGATCCGGCGGGTGATGTCTTCGTAGCGTCTGTCGGTGAAGTAGCTCGCGCCACGATCCAACGTGTCGGCCAAGCGCGTTGCCGTGTCGTGGATCTTCGACTCCACGCGCGGCCCGCTCTCGCGGATCCGGCCGGCGAAATTTTTCATCTGACTACCGACCTTGTCGGCGGTTCGGTGCGCCGCCGCGGCGGCGCGCTCGCGCGCTCTTTCGGAGTTTCTCGCCTCTTCGGAACGAGCCTCATTCAGATTTTCAAACTCATCATGTTCCATAAACACACCTCGGTTTTTGTCCCACGCTAGCGCGGGCACTCTCAAAGACAGCAATAAAGATACCAAAAGCCGACAAATCGCGTCGCCGTTTCATCTGCCAAGGCGAGCGCCCGCGGAACGAGTGCAGATGAGGCCGAGACATCGGCGAGGCGACTTGCGGCGTCTTCTCGGTGCCGCATATTTACGTGATTAATTTCCGGCGTCGCGAGCGGGCAACGCCGCAAAAATTTTATGTCGCCCCACGTGCGGGACAGGTGTCCCGCGCGGAAATCAATCTCGATCTCAGTAGCTTGGCGCGCAAGCTGGATATTTTGTATCGTTTCGCGGACAGAGAAGTCTTTCCGCTTAGCAGCTATGGGACACAACCTGGTCATTTAACCGCGGATTGTCCGCGTTTATGCCGTGGTACGTCCGTTGCAAAATGATGAGCTATCAGAATTTGAAGGAGGCAAAAAACCATGAACTGGGATCAGGCAGCAGGAAACTGGAAGCAGTTTAAGGGCAAAGTCAAAGAGCAGTGGGGCAAGCTCACCGACGACGAACTCGATGAAGTCGCCGGCAAGCGCGATCAACTCGTCGGAAAGATTCAAAAACAGTACGGAATCAGCAAGGAAGAAGCCGAGCGCCAAGTAAAGACCTGGGAAACTCAATAGTCTTCAGTTCACCCTTTCCCGCCACCGTCGGACCGGCAGCGAAAACCCTTCGCTGCCGGTCCGATCCTTCCAGATTAGCACGGACAACGCCGGGCTCTTCTTCCGTGGTTCACGTCTTAGAATGCTAAGCAGGAATCCATTCTGGAGTGAATTCTGGAGTGACAAAACGTTAGCGTTCCGTCATACCCGCGCTTCGACGTTGCTCAGGATAAACTCCGGCGGGTATCCAGCTAATTGCGGCGGAGAACAAACCTGGATTCGTTGCGCGGGAACGACGAATCGTGAGGAAAACGTGCCGAGGAAAATCTGCATTCATCTTCCAAAGCTTATGAATCACTCCTTTGAAAAATGCCGCTAGCGAAGATTTCTCACTTCGTTCGAAATAACAAGTGAATCACCGTGGCATATGCCTTGCTCAAACTGGGCTGGTGATTGAGCGCACGATTCGCATCGCGGCGGTAGGCGATCTTCACTACCGGGCCGGCAGCGAGGGAAAATTCAAATCGGCCTTCGCCGAGATCTCCGATCTCGCCGACATTCTTCTCCTGTGCGGCGACATCATCGATTACGGCCTGCCTGAAGAAGCGCGCATGCTGATGAAAGACATCAGCGAAACCGCCAAACGCATCACCATCATCGGCGTGCTCGGCAACCACGAATTCGAATCCGGCAAAGTCGACGAGGTGGTGCAGATCTTCAAGGGCGGCGGCATCACGATTCTCGACGGCGAGGCCTGTGAAGTGCAAGGCGTCGGCTTCGCCGGAGTCAAAGGTTTTCTCGGTGGATTTGGCGGCCGCGTGCTCGCGCCCTGGGGCGAGCCGAGCATCAAGCACTTCGTCCACGAGGCGGTCGAGGAGGCGCTCAAGCTCGAATCGGCCTTGGCGCGGCTGCGCACCCCGTCGCGCATCGCGCTGCTGCACTATGCGCCGATTCGCGCCACGGTCGAGGGCGAGCCGCCGGAAATTTTTCCGTTCCTTGGCTGCAGCCGCTTGGAAGAACCTTTGAACCGCTACCCGGTCGCGGCGGCGTTCCATGGTCACGCGCATAACGGCGCGCCCGAAGGCAGGACCAGCGGCGGCATCCCGGTCTACAACGTCGCCATGAAGCTGTTGGAGAAAACTTTTCCCGGCCGCATGCCCTGCCGGATCATCGAAGTGCGGGCCGGCGCCGAGCAGCGCGGCGACGCCGCTCACGCGCCGCCGCCGGTATAATCCCATGATCGATGGACACAACCGGATTCATGATTTCTATCGAGACGTCCTCGATATTTTGCACGAGGGCAAAATTCCCATCCTGATCGGCGGCGCCTTCGCACAGGAGTACTTCACCGGCATCACGCGCGACACCAAGGATCTCGATGTCTTCTTGCGCGAAGTCGACCTTGGCCGCGCCCTCGACGCTCTCGGCGCCGCCGGCTACCGCACCGAGATCAAGTTTTCCCATTGGCTTGGCAAGGTCCACGACAACCAGAGCGAGCAATTCGTCGACATTATTTTCAACTCCGGCAACGGGCTCTGCAAAGTGGACGACATCTGGTTCGACAATGCTCCCTGCGGCACGGCGTTCGGCCGGCCGGTGAAATTTTGCCCGGTAGAGGAGACCATCTGGCAAAAGGCGTTTATCATGGAGCGCGAGCGCTACGACGGCGCCGATATCGCCCATCTGCTGCGCGCGCAGAGCGAGAAATTGGATTGGCATCGCCTGCTCCAGCGTTTCGACCGGCACTGGCGCGTGCTGCTGAGCTACATCACGCTGTATGGCTACATCTATCCGACCGAGCGCAGCAGAATCCCGCGCTGGGTGGAGCGCGAGCTTTTGCGATTGAGCGCCAGCGAGATCGGCCGCGACGAGCAGGGACCGCCGGTGTGCGCCGGGACCATTCTCTCGCGCGCTCAGTTCCAGATCGACGTCGATCTCTGGGGTTACCGCGACATCCGCACGCCCGAGCTCATGACCTCTCAGGAAGTCCGCCGCTGGACCGACGCGGCGGAGGAAGAGCGAAAATAACGGCAGCAAATGTAGGCGCGGGTTTGAAACCCGCCCCTACGGGATACGCGAATATTACTAGATGATTCGACGGGCGACCCGCCGGTCGCCCCTACAATTTTGCGTCTCTGCGGAACTTCTCCCGCGTGCTGCGCAGGACGCTACTTTTTTCCGCGGCGCTCGTCTACGTTTTGTTCCAAGCCCGGCAGTATCGCTTGAAAAAACGCGTTTTGAATCAGCCCGACGGCGACTTCCAAGTTGCTGGTGTCAGGATTGGACAAGCGGCCCGATATCCGGGTCGTGGTAGCGACCTCCTCGCGCGGGCGATTTTCCAGGAGCCATGACAATCCGCCGAGAATTCCCTCGTACATCTGGCGCAGAATGCCTTTCTTGCGGTCCTGCTTGCGATCGTAGACGTCGACTTCGCGGAACAGCGGCTTGACGTAGCCGTCCACCACGCCTTCGCGCACGGCGATTTCGCTGAACAAAGAAAAATGCCCCGCCTTGACATCGAAATTGCCGGTGGCGAGAAACAGCTTGTTCATGGTTTTCATGTCGGTGTCTTCGATGGCCACGTCCAAGTCCAAATTGGCGCTCTTGCCGTGCGGCCGAAAGTGCGCCGTCGCGCGCACCTTGCCCGATCCCATAAACAAGCCGCTCGCCCGCGCCGATGCCACGCCATCTTTGCCCTGATTGCTGAGATTGTCGATTTCCAGGCGCATATCCTTGACGAACAAGTGATACGTCGGATTGCTCGCCTTGTTGATCAACCCCATCTCCGCGCCGGAGATGCGCACGCGATCCAGGCGCACTTCGAGCCCTGGGTCATTGCTCTGTTTCTCGATCGCGCGCCCGGTCTTTTTCGACAGCTCCTCGGTCGGTCCGGTCTTGTCCTTGACGTGCAGGTAGTCCGCCGCCAGCCCGTCGATGCGCAGGTCAGGCACGTCGAGAATTTTTTTCTTCGCCGCGTATTCCAAAGTGCCCGCCGTGCTGACCACGCCGCCGCGCACCGCGAACTGGTAGCGTTCGATCAGTGGACGGAAATAGCTTAGGTCGATGCGGTCTAAATTCACCTTGGCACGGAACGCCACGTGAGGCTCGGCGAGAAAATCGGCATGGCCGTTGAGCTCCACCCGCCCCTTTTCGAAAACCGCGCCGCTCAAGTACACCTCGGACGGATACTCGCCCTCGCTAGATTGGATGTTGCGAATGTTCTGCGCGAGAAACTCGAGATTTCTGATCTCCAGCGGCCGGTACGGGCCACGGTCCGTGTAAGTAAGCCGGCCGTTGGTGATAGCGAATTCGTTGATCTCCAGAGGATAGATCGCCTGCAGCGCGGCCTGCCAGCCGCGCTCGTGCAGCTTGGTCGGGTCGCGCCGTTCGCTCTCCGAATGGGTGAGATTGATCGATAGCACCGGGTCGTCGATGGCCAAATAGGCGACCACGCGCCCGAACAGCAGCGCCTTCCAATTCACGCTCGCGGTAAGATTCGGAATCTGCGCCACCGCCGGCTCGGGATTTTCGTTTTGGCGGATTTCCACGTCTTCGAGATCGAGGGAAAAGCCGATGGGATGGAAATCGAGCTTGCCGATCCGTACGGTGTAGCCCTTCAGCGCGGCGTTGATGCGCGCTTCGGTCTGGCGGCGCAGCGGCTCGTCGATGAAATAGGCCAGGGCGATGGCGAGGAGCACGAGAATGCCGAGCGCCAAGGCGACGCGAAATGATAATGTACCGCGTGAAAAGGACGGGAGGCGCTGTGCTAATGCCGGCCAGGAATGCCGCCGGATGATGTCCATGGCGAGTGTGCGACGTGGGCGGCCGCGCGGGCGCCGACGCTAAGAAGGTTTCCCCTCGACGGGCGTGGCGCCGGGCCGACCGCCGCAGGCGCGCGCATGCCGGTTAGACTCTTCACGCGACGTGAACCAGCGCGCGCCGTCGGCGCAGCACCAACGCCGCGTCTCGCCGCTTTCCTGCGTTTCCAAAGTGCGCACCGCCTCGCGCATCGAGCTCATCTGCCCACCTCATCGTCGAAAATTCTGGAGAATCAGTCGCGCCGCGATCAACCTTTAGGCGGGCCGTCTGCCGGCGCGCGCTGAAAGGAATGGAGATAGCGCCGTCCCCTTTCATAGCCGCGGCGAAAAGCCTCATCGCCGCAAAGATCCGGATAGCGCCGGCGCAAATCCTGCTCCGCCACCGCAAAGGATCGACCGCGACACTCGCCCACCGCCGCTTCAAAGCCCGCCCGATAGATCTTTTCCTGCGCCGCGAAACCGTCGCCGTAATCGGCCGCTTCTCCCTCGCGCATGCCGATCCACCATTTGTCGCGCGCCGCGTCGACGCTCTCGGCGCCGTTCTGCTCCATAATCGAGCGCGCAGTCTCGGCGGTGTCGCGCGACTCGGCTTGTGCCACCACCAAGGTGCGGCACTGGCGCAACGCGTCTTCATAAAAGAATATTTCGTCTTTGGGCAGGCCGGTGGAGAGCGCCCGCTCCGCGGCGCTGCCACCGGCGGCGCCCAGCAGCGCGCCGCCTAAGCCGCTGCCCGCGCTCAAGCTCAATGTCAGAATCGGTCCGACTCCCGGCAAAATCAGATTCGACAGCACCGCGCCGGCGGCGAGACCGACGGCGCCGCCGACGACGCCGCCGAGCGTCGAGCCCATGCCCGGCTGCTCGCCTTCGTCGGTGGGAACGGCCGCTATTTTTTCCGCCGCACCGTCGTCCGGCGCCAGCAGCAGCAAGTGATCGCGATCAAATTTCGCGCTCTGCGCCAAGCCGGAGAAAGCCCGCTCGCCGTCGGCGCGCGAATCGAATATGCCGGTAACTGTTTCCATGCGACGCGGAAAGCGCAAATAGAATGCCACTCTTTGCGAAGCATCTCAGGGGTGCGATCAGCGCCTTTTCTCTCAAGCGCGGGACGATCGAGCTCGGTTCTGTCCTAGCGCACGGACATGCCTGATCGAAGATGGCGAGTTCGTCCCGCCCGCGCTCAATGGCCGAGCGCAGGATATTCTCTTCCTTGTCATTCTTTTCCTTGAGCCGCATTCCCCCGCTACCGTAGCAGACCCGCGACATCCCAGTGCCAAACTGCTGAATCAACAAAGAATCGAACGATGGCATTTGTTTTGCCTTTTAAAATCTCTTGTTAAGCGCTTAAAACACTACATCAATAAGGAGCGAACATGTTGCATCGGATCGAGGGACAGCGCTGTCAGGCAAAGCGCAACATACGCGGCCACCAAGGGCTGGTCAGCGCCGAGTGCCGCGGCACCATCGAAGGCGCGGTCGAAAATCTCGGACGCCATTTGATCGCCGTGCGCTGGGACAATGGTCTTTGCATGTACGTGTTTCCGGACGAAATCGATATTGACGACAACGTCGAGCGTGCGCAGCGCGGCTGCTGGTAGGGCGCCCAACGCGCATAAAAGTGACGAAGAGAGAATAGACTAGATCGCGTCGACGAAATTCGCGCCCGCCGCATCCGGTGCCGGGGTGAGCCCGAAAGTGACGTGAAAGGTAGTTCCTTGGCCCGGCGTACTGGAATAGCTGATGGCGCCGTCGTGGGCGAGCACGATCTGCTGCACCAAGAACAGCCCGAGGCCGATGCCGTCGGGTTTGGTCGAGCTGAACAGGTCGAAGACCTTGAGATTTTTCGGAATGCCGACGCCGGTGTCAATAATATCGACGCACAGAGCCTGCTCGCGCTGATAAGCCTTGATGTCGAGCTTGCCGCCGTGCGGCATGGCGTCGAGCGCGTTGTCGAGCACTTGCAGCAGGGCCTGTTTGAGCTTGTCATCGTCGGCGTTGAGCAATGGTAGCTCCGGCGGGCAATCGAAAGAAACATCGACGTTCTGACGCAGGCTGCGCTTCTCGATCTGGCCGACGAGCGGCGGGATCAAGCGTTTGAGATCCACCGGGCCGAGCGCGAGCTTCTGCGGCCAGGCGATGTTCTTGAATCCGCTGAGCAGCGCCGTGAGGCGCTTCACTTCGCTCTTGAGATCTTGCAACGAAGACAGCATCGACTCGGCGCTCGGGGGCGTCGGCCTGCCGAGACAGTGCTCGAGAAGCTGCACGGTGGCGGATATCCCGTTTAGCGGGTTGCCGATCTCGTGAGCGAGAATAGAGGCCGCCGTGCCAATGGCCGCCATCTGCTCTTTTTCCCGCAAAATCTGCCGCAGGCTGGGCTCCCGCGAGTCGTCGCGCAGGAGAAAAAGAAATCCCTGCACCTCGGCGTCGTTCCACAGGGCGAACGCGGCGACGCGCGCGTAGAGGCGCCGGCCGTCCTTGCGCGCCATCCATTGATAGTGGCGCGACGTGCCCCGCTCTCTCGCTTCCTCGAAGGTATGCCGCAAGGCCTGCTCCGCGCCGGCGTCGCAAATAAGCGAGATATGCTTGCCGAAAACTTCCACGCCCTCATAGCCGAAGAGCCCGCTCGCTTCCTGATTCCACTCGCGAATGTTGCCGTCGGTGTCGGTGGTGAAAACCGCGTAGTTGGCGAGGTTGCGCAACAACTGGCCGATGCTTTGTTCGCCGGCCTTGTCGCTCGGCCGCGCCCCCTGGGGCGGCGCCGCCGCGTTGCCGGCGGTCTCGCCCGTTGGTTTGCGCGGGTGCACGGCCACTATGGCGCGCTTGCCGTTGTCCGACGGCAACAGCGAAACCGTTGCCTCGGCGTGGAATACCGTCCCATCGGCGCGCCGGAAGCGGCGCGCGCCGCGCCGCGCCACGTTGCCCGCATGATCGGCTTCTTCGCCGCGCCGCAAGTCCGTTTGCTCGGCATAGAGCCGCGCCGAGTCCTGTCCTGCCGCCTCGGCGCGCTCATAGCCAAACAGCTCCGCCGCCGCCGGACTCCAGTAAACGATGCGATGAGAATCGAGATCTTCGATATAGACGGCGTCGTCAATGGCGGCAAAAAGCGCGGTGAGTTGGGCTTCGTCGAGCGAACAAACGGTCCTCCTGGGGCGTGGGCTCGGGGCGCGATGTTTAGTGATCAAAATGGCTTGTCTGAAAATTCGCGGCGTCGGATCCGTTGCCCGTTCACAGTCCCACGAACGAGACCACTTTGATCGATAGCTATTTTTTATCAGAAGAGCGACGGCGATCAAGGACTAACGCATGCCGCGGAACAGCGCAGCTCCCGAAATCAGGCAATGCCTCGCGCCCTGGTTCCGAATCCCGGCATTCAACCGCCGAGCGAAACGGTGAAAATGATTGGCACGTGAGTTGCGCGTCGAAGATTAAAAGCAAGACACGGGCACCGACACCAGGATGATGGAACCAGCCTGAACCACGCGCGCAAAAATTTTCTCCCACAGGTAATATGATCACGCTGGACGCCCATACATTTCATGCTAAGCGCCCAGTGAAGCATCTGTTTTGTGATGGAGAAAAGCAGATTCTTCGGCTCCGCCTCAGAATGACATTTCGGTGGTCCAGTGCAGTTCATGCAGCTATTTTCGAATGAGTGACGAAGAGCACGAAGGTTAAGAGGTAAAAGATCTAAATCCTTCGTGTCCTTCGCGCCTTCGCGGTGAGTCCCGCGAATTCCCACTGTCTCTAGTTTTTAATACCGAGACGACGGCTACCGAAACGCCAACAGCTCCACCCGGTCCTCGCCGAGCCGTTCTCCCTCGACGCGAACGGTCTCGCCGACGCGGATGCGCTGGAAGCGATTGCGGGTTTCCGCGCTCGATCCCTCGGGTACGTAGACCGTGATCAGAGCCCCGCCCGCGGCGCGCAGCTCGAGGAACCCGCGCTCGGGCACGATCCGCTCGACAGTGCCTTCGACGGTGCGGATCGCGTCCGCGCGGCCGGCGCCTTCGAGGCTGATCTCGTCGGCGAACAGCCGCCCTCCCGTCCCCTCGCGGATCTCGACGCGGACCTGATCGCCGGTCCGAAGATCGTTCACGCCGACTCCCCGACCGTTGATGACCCGCGTGCCTGTGGTGTAGTTCACCACGTAGTGTTGGTTATTGGCGGTGCGCAGATAAATCTCTCGAAGCTTGTGGTCGATTCCGTTCACCGTCGCGGTAACGCTCCTGGCCTCGTTCGGCCCCTCGATGGAGGGACGGGGCATGAGCGCGATATTTTCACAAGCCGCCAGCGCTCCGCCGAGCAGCAGCGCCGCTCCCGCCCGCTTGAATGTCCCCGCGCTGATGATGGTTGGCTTCATGCGAGCTTTCGCAGCTCCTGGATGCGGTCGTCGGTGTCCGGATGGGTCGATAAAAATCCACCGCCACCGCCGCCGCCGGAGGCCCGGCTCACCCAAGTGAGCGCGTCGATCAGAACCTCTTTGCGATAGCCGGCGCGCTGGAGAATCGTCACGCCGTGGCGATCGGCAGCATACTCTTCCGTGCGGCTGTAGCCGCGCGCGATTAAACTGCCGGCGAGCGGCGTCACCGCGCTGCTGCCCGGCAGGAGCTGTTCCAGCAGCACGATGCCGAGCCCCAAACCGGCGCCGAGCGTCTGCAGCTTGGCGACGTGGCCGAGATCATCGTGCGCGACCTCGTGTGCCAGGATGCCGCGCAGTTGGTCCTCGCTCGCCTTTTGCAGCAGGCCGGTGGTCACATAAAAATGGCCGCCGCCGGCGTTGGCGGCGTTGATCGAGGGATCGTCGATGATGCCGATATATACCTCGCGCGGATCCTTCGGCTGGTTCATCGCGCGCAGCAACGGCGTCATCACCCGATAGATGCGCTGCGCCTGCTGCGGCGAGACTTGACGAATGTCCGGCGCCTGCGGCTCAGGCGGTCCGCTCGCGACCGTGCAACCGCCGACATAAACCGCAAGTGCGATTACCGCGGCGGCGAGCGCCGCCGTACCCCGTTTCGTCATCATGGGCTCCTCGCGCCGACAGCGACGCGTTCGTTAATAGATGATCGAACCCGACTCGATCTGACGCTTTCTGTTCTCGTACTCTTCGCGCGAGATGCGCCGGCTCTTGAAATCGTCTTCGAGACTGTCCATCTGGCGTTTGGCTTGGATTTCATATCCGGCGCCGGTAGCCAGCGCTCCGGTGGCCGCGCCGCCGACAAATTGACAGCCTGCTTGGGTCAACGCTATGAGCATCACCAGCAAAACAAATTTTTTCATGCGAACTCCTTCTTGCTTGCCTTCACGTCACGACGCGAATCTGCATCGCGGTGCTAATTCTTCGAAGCAGCAACCGATGTGCCACCGCCGGCAGTGTCGTAAGCGCGCGAGATTGTTAATGCTCCCGGACAAAGCGACAGCAAAGCTCTGGAGGCGAAAAGCAGACTTGTCTTAAAAATAGCGTCCGTAGCGCAAGACCCGGGAGCGGATGTTCGCGCACGCTAAATAAACGACAGACGCAAAATTTAGGGATTGAATTTTTGGAGTTTAGGGGGCGACCGTTCGGTCGCCCCCTACGTGCGGGCGCAAAAATCGTGGAAGGGGGTTAGACGCACGATCTTTGCTGAGGGCTGTCGCTTCCCGCATGTCAATTACTTCGTACCACCCCAATTAAAGCCAATGCCGACGGTGAAGACGTGATTGCCCTTGGTAGAATTATCGTCGATCGTCTCAATCCGATTAAAGAAGAATTCGTAGCGATATCCAAGATTCAAAAAAGCACCCTCGTGAACGTAGAACTTTACTCCGGCCTGCGGTCCAATAGTACCGGTGGCATCACGATCGTTCCAAACCACGCCTAAGAATGTTCCGAGATAAGGCACGATAATATCTGTCACCGGGAGATGCCAATTGATGAATGGCGACGTCGTCGCGACCCAGAAATCGCGCCGGTCATCTACGAAGTTGTAGTTGAGCGCTTGACGGATACCCACTTGCCAGCCTGGCGTGAAAAAAAAGCCATAGCTAAGATCGGCATTAAGACTGCCCTCGTCCGAACCCTCGGAGTGGAAAAACCCACCCGACGCCTGCACCTCACTCGATCCCCCTCGTGGAGCGGCCTCGGCTGCGCTACCTGTGAGAAGAAGAATAGTCAAAACCGCTGCGCTGAGCACATTTTTCATTGAACACACCTCCGTGAATATTGGTGCGCCAAATACGCAACAGAAGTGCCATGAAGCGTCGCGGCGCATCTATTGGAATTTCAATCTTTCAGAACACTTCTTGCCGACGGCCCTGTCCCAACGCTGCGGCGAAACGGCCGCACGCTGATTCAACGACAGGACAAAGCGCGCAAAGCGTTTAGCGCGCCGTCTGCCGCTCGCGCCGCTAAGAATTCACACGCGCAATCGAAAAATTCTCAATGCTCCTTGCGCGGATCGAACGGGTCGCTCGGGTTGCCGCCGTCCGCCGCCTCGCTCAGCGACTTGAGAGTAATGCCGTCCAAGCCTCGCTGCAGCGCTTGATCGCGCCGGCGCAGCAGCTCGACCATTAGGTCATCGGCTTTGGGCGGCGCCAGCTCGCCGCGCATGGTCTCGAGAATTTCCGCAGCCGAGACGCTCTCCGGCGCCCGCGCCAGACCGATGCCCGGCGGCTCGACGGCGCGCAGCAGCAGGCGTCCGGCCACCAGTTTCTCGATCACTACGTCGATCTGGGCCTGCGGCACGGCTAGGCGGTCGCTGAGCTCGGCTTCATTCAGAGGCGCGCGGCCGGCAAGATGAGCGCGCGCGATCTCGCTGAGCGCGCGCAGCGCCACCCACTCCTGAGTGGCGAGCGTCGAGTTTTCGCGCGCCTGACCACGCAGGTACAGCTGCGCGTGCTGATGCAAATAGGCCATCGTGCCGCCCAGCAATACGATCAGCCAGGCGAGGTTGAGCCAGAGAAAGAACACCACGGCGATGGCAAAGCCGGAGTAAAGAGCGGTGTAGTTGCGCGAATCGGCGACCAACGCGGTAAACGCCATGCCGGCCAGATGCCACAAAATCGCCGCGAGCGCCGCGCCGAAGATCGCCGAGCGGAAGCGCACTTCGGCGCTCGGGATGATTTTGTAAAGAATCGCGAAGCCCGCCCATAAGATAAGCAACGGCAGCACGCGCGCGAGCAGCCCGAACACCGAGCCGATCAGCCGCATCTCGATCAAGCGCTGCACGAGCCAAGTGCTATGCGCGGTGGCGATGAGCGCGAGCACGGCGAACAGGAAAACCGGCGCGATCAGCAGCAGGCCGAGATATTCGCCGTAGCGGCGCGGCCAGGCGCGGATCGGCTGCGCGCGCCAGATTTGATTCAGCGCCTCTTCCACACTGCTGATCAGCGAAACCGCAGTGTAGAAAAGACCCACAACGCCGGCGGCGCCGAGCACGGCGACTTGAGCGTTGCTGATAAAGCCGACGATTTCTTGGGTGAAAGTGATGCGCCCGGGGCCGAGCGGCTCGAGGGCTTCGCTCAAGAAGCTCTCGATGAGGGTCTCGACGCCGAAAGCCTTGAGCACCGAGAAGGCCACCGCGAGCAGCGGCACCACCGACACCAGCGTCCAGTAACTCAGCGCGGCGGCGCGCAAGCTAAGCAGATCGGCGTTGTACTTGTCCACCGCCGCCCGCGCCAGGCGCGACCAGCGGCTATTGACTAGAGCGGCGCGAGTCGAGAAGCGCTTGTCATTGAGCGCGCTGGCCATAACGGCGCGTCACCGAACCGCAATAGGTTGAGAGCCATCGATACGGGCCTGCTCGATGACTGTACCGGCGCCGCGTTTGGATCGTGGAAACCCGCAAAGAAAATCCAGGAATCGCGCGCTCGCTAGCTCGTATGCTCGTCGTTTCGATAGATCCCCAGGCTGTCGAGCTTGCGATACAGCGATGAGCGACTCAGGCCGAGCATCTTGGCCGCCACGGCGCGGTTGCCGTCGGTCTCCTTCAACACGTTTTCGATGTGCATTTTTTCATAGGCGCGCAGCGCGTCGGTAAGATCATGCGGCCCCGCGTAGGCGGCGTGGTTGTTCTCCTCCCACTTTTCCGCGTGCGGGATATCGCTCGCGGTGATCCACTCGCCGTTGCCGAGAATCATCGCCCGCTCGAGCACGTTGTCGAGCTCGCGGATGTTGCCGCGCCAGGGAAGCGACATCAAAATCCTGATGGCGGCGTTATCCGCGCCCTTGTACGCCTTTTTCATCTCGACGTTGTGCCGGCGGATCAGGTAGTCGATCAGCGGCGCGATATCTTCGCGCCGCTCGCGCAGCGGCGGCACGCGGATATTGATGACGTTTAGCCGGTAATACAGGTCTTCGCGAAACCGTCCCTGCTCGCACGCCTTGCTCAGCTCGGCATTGGTCGCGGCGATGATGCGCACGTCGACTTTGGCCGGCTGGGTCGAACCCACCGGGAGAATTTCCTTGGCTTCGATGGCGCGCAGGAGCTTGGGCTGCAAGACCGCGGAGAGATCGGCGATCTCGTCCAGGAAGATCGTCCCGCCCTTGGCCCGCTGGAACAATCCTTCGTTGGTGTTGAGCGCCCCGGTGAACGAGCCTTTGACGTGACCGAAGAGCTGGCTTTCCAGCAGAGTGTCGGGAATCGCGCTGCAGTTGACCGGCAAAAACAGCTTGTCCCGACGCGGGCTCTGGGAATGGATCGCGCGCGCCACCACCTCCTTGCCGCAGCCGCTTTCGCCGGTGATCAAAACAGTGGAATCCGAGCTCGCGACTTTCTGAATCAGCGTGACGATGTTGCGCATCGCCTGGCTACGCCCCACCAGATCGGAAAAGGTCGGCGACAGGCTCGACAGCTCGCGGCGGAGCATCTGGATTTCCCAGGCGAGCCGCCGGTATTCCATCACGTGGCGCACCTTGCTCAGCAGGTCCTCGAAGATGATCGGCTTGATCACGTAGTCCTGCGCGCCCAGGCGGAGCGCGTCGATGGCGCTCTCCACCGAGCCGAATGCAGTGGTGACGATGACCAGCGTGTTGGGAGAGATCTCCCGGACGTGTTTCAAAACGTCGAGGCCGCTTGCCTGCGGCATTTTCAGATCGGTGATCACCAGATCGAAGTCGGCATTGTTCACCGCATCGATGGCGGCGTCGCCGTCGGCCGCCTCCTCGACTCGATAGCCCTCCTGCTGCAAGTATTCCTTGATGCTCTTGCGGGCCACCTCGTGGTCTTCAGCAATCAATATCGCGCCATTCAATTTCGCTACCTCCGAAAATTTTAGAAACGCACTAGCGAGCGTCCCATTTACGGAACAGTTCACGCGCAGTACTGTAGCAAATCTGAAACAGATTTTCTTATGAGCGCGTATCTACTGTCCCAACGGGTGACGAGAATACACGCTTTTTTCATTTCGCACACTGCCTGGAGTATAACGTAATCAGACGTTCAATTCTCAGGCCAAATTATTCAATGGTTCGCTATCTCCGTCCGGAGCTTGTGCGCGGGTGGATGACGCTCTGCCAGCGTGCCGGTTCCATGGCATCTTGTTCTCTGTCCTGCCGCTGCGCCGCCGTTCAGATCGCTGTCCCAAATTCAGCATTCGCAGACGGCAAAGTATGCCGTGCTACTTTGCCGCCCTAGACAGTTGCATTCCTGGCACATTGTTTGCGCCCGTTCGCCTTCGGAGGTCGCAAGAAATGGAAATCAGGGAGATTATGACGCGGCAGGTGGAGGTGATTTCGCGCGATGCCGAAGTGCGCGCGGCGGCGATCAAGATGCGCGATCTCGATATCGGCGTGATCCCCGTCTGCGACGGTGCGACGTTTGCGGGCATCCTCACCGATCGCGACATCGCAGTGCGCCTCGCCGCCGAGGGCCACGATGCCACGCGCACGTTTGTCGGTGAGATCATGACGCGCGACCTGACCTACTGCTTCGAAGACCAGAACATCGACGACGCGGCGATCGTAATGGAGTTCCATCGCATCGACCGTCTGCCGATCCTCGACCGCAATCACCAGCTCGTCGGTATCGTCTCGTTGAGCGACATCGCTGCACGGTTAAAAGCGCACGTCAACGCCCCCGCGGCGGAGCTCGATGAAGTTCGCGCTCCCGCGAACCAGGACGCCGCGATGGCGGCGATGACGCGCCGTTAGATGAAACGAGCACAGCGACAACGCAACAAGAAAAAGTTCGGCACGGGCGGCGCGCGCGGGCGGCGCTCCAAGGCCATGACCGTGAAGATCAAGCCCAAGGAAGAGGAGCCGTGCCGGACGCGCAACCCGCAACCGAAAGTCCGAACCCCGCGGCCTTGACGGAGCACGAGGAGTGGTGGAGTCATGCTCTGCTTCCCACCCAATACTCCATCACTCCAATATTCCAGCACTCCAATCGATTTCACCATGGCGCGAAAAAACTCTCGCAAACGCAAGCCGGCTAAGAAAGCCGAACACCGGAGTTCGGGCCGGCCGATCTGGACGGGCAGCATCGATTTCGGTCTGGTCAATATTCCCGTCAAGCTTTACTCGGCGCAAAACGCCGGCGGCATCGATTTCGATCTGCTCGACAAGCGCGACTTTTCCCGGATCCGCTATCGGCGAGTCAACGAAAAGACCGGCAAGGAAGTCGATTGGCGCCAGATCGTGAAGGGATACCAGTACGAAAAAGGCGAATACGTCGCCCTCAGCGACGAGGATTTCGCGCGCGCCAATGTGGAAGCCAGCCAATCGATTGCCATCGTGCGCTTCGTCGATGCAGCGGCCGTGAGCCCGTTCTATTACGACACGCCCTACTATCTTGAACCGTTGAAAAACGGCCGCCGCGCTTATGCGCTGCTGCGCACGGTGATCCAAAAAACCGGCAAGGTCGGCATCGCCAAGATCGTGCTGCGCACGCGCCAGCATCTGGCCGCCCTGATTCCGCACGCCGGTCTGCTGGTGTTGAATACCCTGCGCTACGCCCACGAGCTGCGCGATCCCTCGAGCCTCGCCGTGCCTGAAGACCAGGGCCGCAAAAGCGCCGTGTCCCAGCAGGAGCTGAAGATGGCCGAGCAACTCATCGACTCGATGGCCGGCGATTGGGATCCGGCGCAGTATCGCGACGACTATCATGACGACTTGCTTAAGCTCGTCGAGCAAAAAGTGAAATCCGGCAAAACCAAAACGGTGGCCTCCGCCGCCGCGCCGAAGCCCAAACGCGAAGGCAAAGTGATCGACATCATGCATCTGCTGCGCCAGAGCGTACAACAAGCGCAGTCGAAAGAGGCGCCGGCGCGCTCGCGCAAGACCGGCTAGTACAGCGCGCACGTTTTTGCATTGTGCGATTTTCTTGTGATTCGCAAACGGAGAAGTGCGTCCGGCCAAAATAAGACCCTAGCGTGATCGTTTACTCGCGCTGATTCTCGCCGCCATGGCACTCGAGACCTATCGCCGCAAGCGCAATTTCCGCAAGACGCCCGAGCCGCGCGGCAAGATTGTTAGAAAGGCCGAGACGAGGCCGGCGTTTGTCGTGCACAAGCACGCGGCGCGCCGGCTGCACTACGATCTGCGGCTCGAGATGGCCGGCGTGCTCGCCAGTTGGGCGGTGCCCAAAGGGCCGAGCTACGATCCGAAGGAGCGCCGCCTGGCGGTGGAAGTCGAAGATCATCCGTTCGACTACGGCGCGTTCGAAGGCACCATTCCCGCCGGCGAATACGGCGCCGGCAAGGTGATCGTTTGGGACCGCGGCTACTGGGTTCCGGCCGGCGATCCACTGGCGGGTCGGCGCCAGGGCAAACTCAAATTTCAACTTTTCGGCGACAAGCTGCGCGGCGGATGGACTCTCGTTCGCATCCGGCGGCCGCGCGACGGCGGCGCGAAAAACAATTGGCTGCTGATCAAAGAAAACGATGATTTCGCCGGCGGCCGCGATATCGTGAGCGAACGGCCCGAGAGCGTCAGCTCGGGCCGGACCCTTGAAGAAATCGGCGACGAAAACGATGCACCGCAAACACCGCGGAAAACTCGCCGGCGCGCGCGGCGGAAACGCGCTGCGGAGGGCAAAGCCGCGGCGCTGCGGTGGATCGAGCCCCAGTTGGCTACCCTGGTCACCGCCGTGCCGGCGGGAAGCCAATGGCTCCACGAGCTCAAATTCGACGGCTATCGCCTGCTTTGCCGCATCGATCATGGACGCGTTTCCCTGTTGACTCGTCATGCGCAGGACTGGACCGAGCGCTTCGCCGGCGTCGCGCAAGCGGCAAAGCAGTTGCCCGCCAGCCAAGCGCTGCTCGACGGCGAGGTGGTCGCGCTCGAAGACGACGGCACGCACAGCTTTCAACGCCTGCAGAATTCGCTCAGCGGCGGCGATCCGTCGCGGCTGATCTACTACGTCTTCGACTTGGTGCATCTCGACGGCCGCGATCTCGGCTCAATGCCGTTGATCGAGCGCAAAGGTCTCCTGAAAAAACTTCTCTCCGGCGGCGCAGGAAAAAACGCCAAGGCGATCCTGCGCTACAGCGAGCACTGGATCGACCAAGGCGAAGAGCTCTTCGCCAAAGCCTGCGCGGCGGGACTGGAAGGAATCATTGCCAAACGCGGCGACGATCCTTACCGCTCGGGGCGCACACGCTCGTGGCTCAAGATCAAGTGCGCCAAGAGCCAGGAATTCGTCATCGCCGGCTTCACCGATCCGGCCGGCGCGCGCGTCGGCTTCGGCGCTCTGCTGCTCGGCGTGCACGACGAGAGCGGCGCGCTGCGCTACGCCGGCAAGGTCGGCACCGGCTTTGACGATCGCGCCCTGCGCGATCTCCACGCCCGCCTGAAAGCGCTCGAGCGGAAAGCGCAGCCGTTTGCGGGCGTGAAGAGAGCCGACTTCCGCAAGGCCCACTGGGTCGAGCCGCGGCTCGTCTGCGAAGTCGGCTTCGCCGGCTGGACCGCCGACGGCCTGTTGCGCCACGCATCTTTCAAGGGCCTGCGCGAAGACAAGGCGCCCGGCGAGATCAGCCGCGAGGTCCCGGCGGCCAATCCTCCGGCGCGCGGCGGCGCCGACGGCAACGGGCAAGTGGCGGGAGTAAAATTGACCCATCCCGAGCGCGTGCTCTATCCCGAGCAGGGCATCACCAAGCGCGAGCTGGCGCTCTATTACGAGCGCGTCGGCGCAGCGATGCTGCCGCACCTGGAGGGTCGCCCGCTCACGGTAGTTCGCTGCCCCGAGGGGCGCGCCGGGCAATGCTTCTACCAGCGCCACGCGCGCGAGGGAATCACCGAGCCGATCCGCTCGATCCCCGTGCGCGAGCGCGGCAAGACGGCGCGCTATCTTTCGATCGATTCGCTGCCGGGATTGATCGCCCTGGCGCAGATGGGAATTTTAGAGATCCACACCTGGGGCTCGCGCACGCCGCGCATCGAGCGGCCCGACCGCCTGACCTTCGACCTCGATCCGGGTCCGGGCGTGGGCTGGAAGGAAATCGCGCAAGCGGCCCTGCGCCTGCGCGCCCGCCTCGAGGAGTTCGAGCTCGGCGCCTTCGTCAAAACCACCGGCGGCAAAGGACTGCACGTGGTCGCGCCCATCGCGCCGGAGCAGAGCTGGGACGTTGTGAAGAATTTTTCCCGCGCGCTCGCCGAAAGCGTTGTCGGCGAAGCTCCCGACCGCTATACCGCGACCGCGTCGAAAACCAAGCGCCGCGGCAAAATCTTCATCGACTATTTGCGCAACAGCCGCACCGCCACCGCCGTGTGCGCCTACTCGACGCGAGCGCGCCCGGGCGCGCCGGTTTCGCTGCCGGTCGAGTGGCAAGAGCTCGGGAAAGATCCGCGCGCCAGCTTCACGATCCGCACGGTTCCCGAGCGCCTGGAAAAACGACCGGGCGATCCCTGGCGCGACTACGAAGACGCGCGCCGGGCACTGACGGCCAAGCTCATCCGCCGCCTGCGATAATCAACGACAGATGTACGGCATCAGCCGGCGCACCGAGCCGGCGGCTCTGATCCCAGGATCGCTGCTTCTCGGCCTTACGGCTTACGGCCTCGGCGGCAATCGCGCCGGCCGGACCGGCTGAGTTGTGAACCGCGCGAGAATCGAGCCGGCGAGTTTTCAACCGAAACCAGCGGTGGCGGTATATTTCTTGCTCGATTACGCAGTAGCGATGGCCGGTCACATGGCCACCGCAAAAAAAAACGGGAGGACCGCAGGATGAAAACCAACGACGAGTTATTTTATTTTCTCGCCGGAATCAGCGTGGGCGTGATCGCCGCGCTGCTTCTGGCGCCGTACTCGGGCGAAGAAACACGGCAATATCTGCGCGAGCGCGTCGATGAAGGGCGCGAGCGCGCCGAAGACATGCTGGAAAGAGGCAAAGACTACGTCGGCGCGGGTGGCGAATACGGCCGGAGGAATTACGCCGAAAAGATCTGATTGATTGGAGGAAAAGCGCTACGCCGGGGTGCGGGAAACCATCGCGTTTCTCGACATGCGCACCCGTGGCACGATAACCACGATAACAATTAGGCGCAAAATGCCCGCGCAGGAGGATCGCGCATGAGTCTCGAGCATGGAGCCCAGGATGATCTCCGTTGGCAGTCTTCCGATGCGGTAGATGTGGCGCGACGGCGCCTGGCGGAAAACCAGCGCTGGCTCTCGCTGGCGTTCGGCGGTGGCCTGCTGCTCGGCGCCAGCTCGCGCCGCAGCGTGCCGCTGGCGTTGGCTGGCGCGATGCTTTTGTATCGCGGCGCCACCGGACGCTGGCCCTTAGCCGATTGGCTCGGCCTTAACGGCGCTCCCGAGCGGCGGCATCCGGCGACCAGCGTGCCCCATCGAAGCGGCATCAAAGTAGAGCGCTCCATCATCATTCAGAAATCGCCGGAGGAGATCTATCGCTTCTGGCGCGCTCTGGAAAATCTGCCGCGCTTCATGAGCCAGCATGTCTCGGTGGAGCGCCGCGACGACGCGCGCTCCCATTGGAAGGTCGCCTCCATCGGCGGCGCGACCTTCGAATGGGACGCCGAGATCGTCAACGACGTTCCCAACGAGCTGCTCGCGTGGCGTTCCCTCGACGGCGCCGATCTCGATCATGCCGGCTCAGTGCACTTCGAGGGCGACGCGCGCGGCGGCGCGCGGGTCAAAGTCGTGCTGGAGTACCGCCCGCCGGCCGGCAAATGGAGCGCCGAGGCCGCGCGCTTGTTCGGCCAAGAACCGGGACAGGTCCTCGACAAGGACTTGCGGCGCTTGAAGCAACTCCTGGAGACCGGGGAGATCCCCTCAATTGAAGGCCAGTCTAGAGGCGCGTGATCGTAATTTTAGTTTCTGGTTTAAGCTTCTAAGTCTTGCGGGCTCCTGCATTCGCCTTAGATTAGAAACCAGAAACCTTATCGGGTTGTCCCACTTCCAAACGTCGCCGGTCGCAGACTGTTTTGTTTCCGACACATGAGGGCCTTCCGGCCGTGGCTCTCCCGGACTTTCCGCGTGGCATGCGTTTAGCTCTCGTTTTTCGTAGAACACACAGGGAGGGCTACATGGCTGGCAAGAATACCGCCGTATTCGGCATCTACTCCACGCGGGAACAGGTCGAAGAGGGCATCCAGGCGTTGCGCAACAACGACTTTCGGGTCGAGGATATTTCGATTCTGTATCCTGAGAACGAAGGCAGCAAGGACTTCGCGCACGTGAAAGCGACGAAAGCACCCGAGGGCGCTACCGCCGGAGCGGCTGGCGGCGCGGCGATCGGCGGCGTGCTCGGCTGGCTCATCGGCATCGGCGCCATCGCGATCCCCGGCGTGGGTCCGTTCATCGCCGCCGGTCCGATCATGGCGGCGCTTGCCGCCGCCGGCGTCGGCGGTGCAGTAGGCGGTCTGGCCGGAAGCCTGGTAGGCATGGGAATACCGGAATACGAAGCCAAACGCTACGAAGGCCGGATACGAAAGGGCGGCTACTTGCTGTCGGTTCACTGCGACAACAGCGAGTGGGTCGACAAGGCGAAGGAGATTCTGCGTCGCACCGGCGCGGAAGACATCTCCTCGACCGGCGAGGCCGCTGCCGATTTCGCCCGCGGCGACAAGCCCACACCGCGCGAGCACACGGCGCGGTAGCGAGCAGTCGAATTCGCGTTTTACTGCGAGGCACGAAGCGCACGAACGAACGTTCACCGCAGAGGCGCGGAGGACGCAGAGTACGAGATTCTAAAAGTTACTCTGCGCTCTCCGCGCCTCTGCGGTGAGTATTTTCGTCGTGACCACGAACGCGCAAGACTACTGCTTTTCCCCCGGCGCGCCGTTAATCAATTTCTCCATCTCGCGGATGTCCACCGGCTTGGTCATGTAGGCGTCGAAGCCGGCCTTGCGCGCGCGCAGGTTTTCTTCCCGCCCGTGGCCCGAGAGCGCGATGAATTTGCTGTCGGCCAGCTCTTCGCTCGCCTTCAGCCGACGAAATACCTCGTAGCCGCTGATGTCCGGCAAGCTGATGTCGAGAAAAACGTAATCCGGCCGAAACTCACCGGCGATGCGGATCGCGGCGTGGCCGGTTGCTGCCGTGCGCACTTCGAAGCCGTGCATCTCGAGCAAGCTGCGGGTCGCGTTGAGCGCCACCGGCCGGTCGTCCACTACCAGCACGCGGCGCCGTGCCGCGTGCGCATCGCTCTCGCTCTCCGCCGGCGCGCCGTTGGCGTCCCTCTCCTCCCATAGCTCCGGCTGGCGCCATTGCTCCTGCTTGAGTTTCGAACGCCGCGCCGACGCCGCCCGGGCGATGGATTCGAGCAGCTTGGCCATGTCGATGGGCTTGCTCACGTAATCGCTGCAGCCCGCGGCGAAACAGTTGGCCTGGTCGCCCGCCATGGCGCCGGCGGTCACCGCGATGATCGGCCCGGCATAGCCGAGCGCGCGAATCCTCCGGGTGGTCTCATAGCCGTCCATGCGCGGCATCTGAATGTCCATGAGGATCACGTCGAAATCATCGGGCCGCTGCTCCACGGCGCTCACCGCCGGCTCGCCGGCGCTGAAGGTGGTGACCGAGCCGCCCGCCTCGACGATGAAATATTCCATCAGGCGGCGGATGTCGGGCTGGTCTTCGACGATCATCACGCGCACTCCCGTCATGCGCAGCAGCGGCGGTGTCTTCAGAGTCTCGATATTACGAAAGCCGCTGCCCGAGAGCACCCGCACCGGCAAGGTGACCTGAAAGGTGCTGCCCTGGCCGGGCGTGCTGGTGACGCCGATGCGCCCTTCGAGAGCTTCCACCAGTCGCTTGGTAATCGCCAGGCCGAGGCCGGTGCCACCGTAGATCTTGGTCATCGAACTGTCGCCCTGGGTAAACGGCTTAAAAAGATTGTGCTGCTGCTCCTGGGTCATGCCGATGCCCGAGTCGCTGATGTAAAACTGCAGCTCCGCGGCCTCGGCGTTGAAACGAACGGCCAGCTCGACGCCGCCGCGATCGGTGAACTTGATCGCGTTGCCGAGCAGATTGATGAGAATTTGCCGCAGCCGCTTGGGATCGCTCTCGATCTCGTAGGGAATCACGCCGTCGTACTTGAGCGACAGCGGCAATCCCTTGGCGCGCGCCGCGCCTTCCATGAGTGTGTACACGTCGGTGAGAAAGGTCGGCAGATGCACTTCTTCTTTTTCGAGCTCCAGCCCCTGCGCCTCGATCTTGGCAAGGTCGAGCAGGTCGTTGATGATCTGCAGCAGGTACTGGCCGCTGTCCTTGATCGTGCGCACGCATTCGATGGCGCCGCGGTCTTCCAGGCGCCCTAGCAGAATATCGGCGTAGCCCATGATGCCGGTCATGGGATTGCGAATCTCGTGGCTCATGTTGGCGAGGAACTCGCTCTTGGCGCGATTGGCCGCGTCCGCCGCGTTTTTCGCTTCCACCAGCGCCCGCTCGGCTTCCTTGCGTGCGCTCGCGTCGCGCACTAGGCAGGTGTAAAAGCGCGCCTCGCCGGCGACGGTCTCGCTCAGGCCCAACTCGACGGGAAATTCGCCGCCGTCGCGCCGCCGCCCGATGGTTTCGCGCGCGCCACCCGCGCGCGCCGCCGCGCCGAAGTTGCCCGCCAATTCGGGCATCAGCAGCGCAATGTCCTTGCCGAGAATGTCGCCGCTGGCATGGCCGAAGATCCGCTCGGCCGCCGGATTGAACGATTCGATGGCGCCGCGCTCGTCGATTGTGATGATGCCGTCCACGGCGGTATCGACGATCGCTTTGACATGCGCCGCCGCTTCGGCGATCGCCTGCTCGGCCTCCTCGATGATCGTAATATCGCGGTTGACTTCGAGCACCACATCGCCCTGCGGGCGGGTGATTCTCTGCATGCGGCTCAGCACCGCCACCCGCCCGCCGCTTTTTTGCGTATGCACCAGCCGCCCGTCCCACTCGCCGGCCTGCTGTAATTTTTTCTCGACCTCGCCGCCGGCCACCGGATAGACGGTCTCCAGCGCCGCATGCACCGACCGCCCGAACACTTCGCCGGCGGTGTAGCCGTAGAGCTTCTCGGCCCCCTCGTTCCAGTATTCGATAGCGCCGTTGGCGTAGTTCCAGACGATGATGGCGTCGAGCGACAGTTGGAGCAGCCGCGCCTGCTGGGCGCGATCTTCTTCGAACTTCTTGCGCTCGCTGATGTCGCGCGCGATCGCCGAGATCGCGATGATCTTGTCCTGCGCCACCACCGGCGAATAGGTCAGCGACGCGTCGAAGGAGCTGCCGTCCTTGCGCCGCCGCTGGCTCTCGAAGCGGGTCACCGGTTCCCCGACCCGGATACGTGCGATCACCTGATCGAGCTCGGGGGCCTTCTCGGGCGGCAGGAACGACACCCACTTCTTGCCCAGGACTTCCGCCTCGGCCCAGCCGAAAAGGTTTTCCGCGGCGCTGTTCCAGCTCACGACTGTGCCGTCGAGGGTAAAGGAGTAGATGGCGTCCTGAGAGGAATTGACCACCGCCGCGAGCAGCGCCAACTGCGCTTCGGCGAGTTTGGCGTCGTGGATGTCGATGGTGCAGCCGGCATAGCCGAGAAATTCCCCGGCCTGGGTAAAGCGCGGCATGCCCAAAGACTTCATCCAGCGATACTCGCCGTCGGCGCGGCGGAAGCGGACGTCGGCCTCGAAACGCTCCCAGCGCTCGAAGGCGCGGTTGTAGGTGTCGAAGTATTCAGCGCGGTCTTCGGGATGGATGTAGTCCGCCCAGCGGAAGCCCGCCAGCGCGGAGTCGTCGGCGACGCCGACGAACTCGCGATAGGCATGATTGCAAAACTGCGCGCCGGTCGCATCATTGATCCAGATCAGCACCGGCGCGCTGTCGGCCAAAGCCTTGAACCGCTGCTCGCTCTCGCGCAGCTCGGCTTCGGCGCGCTTGCGCTCGCGGATGTCGCGGCTCACGTTGGCGATGCACATGGGCTTGCCGGTGATCGGATCCTTGACCAGGAAAAACGCGCGGTAGGCGTCGATCGCCGCGCCGGTTTTTTGATGCTTGAGCGGCAGCTCGCCTTCCCACACACCGTGGGTCACCAGCTCGGGTAGCACGGTTTCCTGGAAAAATCCCTGCGACTCCTCGGCGACGAAGTCTACCGGACGCCGGCGGCGGATCTCTTCCATGTCCTCGACACCGACCATCGCCCGCCCCGCCGGGTTGAGATAGATGCCGTTGCCGTCGGGCTCGGCCATGCCGATGTAGTCGAGGCTGCTCTCC
Source organism: uncultured delta proteobacterium (assembly GCA_963745035.1). Lineage (GTDB taxonomy): Bacteria > Desulfobacterota > Binatia > UBA9968 > UBA9968 > DP-20. Next base: position 117,673 of record CAVUVW010000020.1, read on the forward strand.
ACCAGCGCCTGGAACTTGAGCCGCTCCTCCTCGGCGCGCCGGCGCTCGGTCACGTCCATATTGATGCCGAGCACGCGCACAAGCTTGCCGTCCTCCCCGTAGTAGCCCCGGCCGCGCGAGGAGATCCAGCGGAGCTCGCCCGAGCTGTGGAGAATTCGGTATTCGACGTTGAAGCTCTGGCGCCGGCGGATCGCCTCGCCGCGCTCGGCTTCGACGCGCGCGAGATCGTCGACGTGGACGAGCTTGCGCCACTCTTCGTAATTTTCGACCGCGCGGCCGACGCCGTACAGGTTGAGCATTTCGTCGGTCCACGACAGCCGGTTGGAATCGGGCTCCCAGTCCCAGATGCCGACCCGCGCCGCGCTCTGCGCCAGCCGGAGCTGCTCCTCGCTGCGCCAGAGGATCTCCTGGGCGATGATGCGCGCGCTGATATCGCGCGCGATCTTTGAGGCGCCGATGATTTCGCCGCGGTCGTTCTTGATCGGCGAAATGGTGAGCGACACGTGGATCTCGCAGCCGTCCTTGCGCCGCCGCAGGGTCTCGTAGTTTTCGATCGCCTCGCCGCGGGCGATGCGCCCGAGGATCGCCCGCGCCTCCTGAAACTCGCTGTCAGGGGTCAGCACCCATACCGACTGGCCTAGGATCTCCGCCGCCGAGTAGCCGTAGAGGTTTTCCGCGCCGCGGTTCCAACTGGCGATGGTCCCGACCAGATCGATGCTGAAAATGGCGTCCTGCGAGTTCTCCACGATGGCCGCGAGCCGTGCGCGCGCCACCTCGGAAAGCTTGCGTTCGGTGATATCGCTGTTGACGCCGATCAGGCGCACCGGCCGTCCCTCGGCGTCGCGCACCATGCGGCCGGTGGCGACCAGCCAGCGCTCACCGGTAGCCGGATGGCACCAGCGGTACTCAAAGTTGAATTCGGTGCCGCCGCGAAACAACTCCTCGTTGTAGCTCAGGAGCCGTCGGCGGTCCGTCTTGTCCAGCGCCAACAGCCACTGCTTGTAGGTCACCGGCTCGTCGACGGAAAATCCGTGCATGGCGCGGAACGAGTCGCTCACTTGCGCACGGGCGCTCACCAGGTCGAGATCCCAGACGCCGCTCCGGCTCGCCTCCACCGCCAGCGCCAAGCGCTCCTCACTCTCGCCGAGCGCGCGCTCGGCCTGGCGGCGCTCCAGCATGCGCTCGGCTTGCTGCACGTAAAGATCCAGCAGGCGCAGCTCGCGCTCGGTTAACCGCCGCGGCTCGGCAAAATGAGTCGAGAGCATGCCGAGCAATTTGCCGCCTTGGCTGCACAGCGGGGTGGATTGAGACGCGGCGATGCCGTAAGCGCCCAGGAAGGCCGCGGTCTCGGCAAACTCGCTCGCCTTTGCGAGGTCTTCGATAATAACCCGCTCGCGCCGCGCCAGAGCGACGCCGCAGGAGCACATCGAATCAGCCCGAACGACTTTGAAGTTCTCGGAAAACCTCTGGTCGAATCCCTTCTGCGCCACCAGCCTCAAGCAGCGCTCGCCTTCGTCGTAGAGCTGCATCGAGCCCTTGTCGGCGCCAAGGAGCTGATTGCAGGCGTCGAGGACAAGGCTAAGCATCGCTTCCAGATCGTTCTCCACCAGCAGCGCCGCGCCGAGCTCGTGCAGCCGCGTCATTTCGGTTAGATCCATGGCCAAGCGGTCGCGCAAGGTGATCAGCTCAAGCTCCGCGCGCTTGCGCTCGGTCAGATCGACGGTCGTGCCCAGGAGCTGGGCCGGGCGGCCGTTCTCATAAAACACTTGGCCGCGCGTCTTGATCCAGCGCTCCACGCCGTCGTCGTGGCCGATGACGCGAAACTCGACGTCAAACCGGCCGGTGCCGGCGGGGTCCAGCGCCGGCTCCATCGCCGCCTGGGCCGCGGGGCGATCGGCCGGATGGATCGCCTGCATGAAGACATCGTAGGTCAGCGGCGCGCCCGCACGCATGCCCCAGTGGGCGCGCAGGCGATCGTCCCAGAGCGTCTGGACGGTCTGGAGCTGCCATTCGTAGATGCCGACTTCGGCGGTATCGAGAGCGAGTTGCAGGCGCAGCTCACTGCGCGCCAGCCGATCTGCCTGCCCGCGCGCCTCCTCCAGAAGGCGCAGGCGATCCTTGGTCATGGCCACGTAATGGGAGATCGTGCGCAGCGACTCGATCTCATCGGGCTCGAAGACTTCGCGGCGCTTGCTGGCGAAGGCCAACGTACCGAGCAGCCGATCGCCGACCAGCAGCGGATGGCAGACGTAGGCGCCGAACCCGGCTTGCCGCAGGTGCTCCGACTCGGGATCGGTCCGCTCTTGGAGCCGCTCGACGAGCAGCGGCGCCCGGCTTGCTGCGACCACACCGCAGCACGTCGCGTCGAAGCCGACGCGGGGCGGCGCGAGGTCGGCGGGCAGCCCCGCCGAAGCTTGCAACACCAGCGCCGCGCCGTTCTCCTCGACGTCGTAGCTGAGGTAGCCGTCCACGTCGAGATGCTGCCGCACGGTGGCGAAGAGATTGCGCATCATCGCCGCCGCATCTTGGGCGACCAGAAGCTGCTCGGCTGCTTTGGTCAGCAACCGCAGCCGGTCGTTTTGTTGGCGTAGCTGCGCTTCGCTCTCGTGCAAAGCGTCGTGCAGGCGCCGCGAGCTGTCGATTTCCGTGCTCGTGCCGATCCATTGCCTGACGCGGCCGGCCTCATCTTTTATCGGCACGCTGCGGCTGAGATGCCAGCGATAGGAGCCGTCCTTGCCACGCAGGCGAAACTCCGCCTCGTGCGGGACACCGCTGTGTACGGCCTCCTCCCAGGAGCGGCGCGCGTCCTCGATGTCTTCGGAGTGGACCAGCGCCCAGCCTTCGTCGATGGCGCTTTGATCGGCGCCGCCGGTGTACTGGCTCCATCGCTGGTTGATGAACTCGAGCCGGCCCGAGGGTGCCGCCGTGAACACGATCTGCGGCGTCAGGTCGGCGAGCTCGCGGAAGCGCTGCTCGCTTTGCCGCCGCGCGGCTTCGCTTTCCGCCAGCTCGGCGCGCAAGCGCCGGTTTTCGCTTTCCTGCTCGCGCAATCGCAGCAGCGCGCGCGCCGCCCCGATCAATGCGTCTGCGCCGATCGGTTCGGTCAGCCGCGCGTCGGCGCCGGCGGCCAAAGTTTTGGCGCGCGCCTGGTTGGTTTTGCCCGCGGCGCAGATTTGCAGGACGAGGGCGTCGGCGAAGTGATTTTTAATCGCGCGGGAAAGCTCGTTTCGGTCGTCGTCGCCGAGTTTGGCTCCGAGCAGCACCAGCGCCGGGTGGGCCTCGGCTGCAAGCTCGATCGCCGCCTGACTGGCCGCCGCCTCCACCACGCGATAGCCGGCCTGCCGGAGCAGCCGGCTCCGGGCGCGGCGCCCGTCTTCGTCGCCGTCGACGTTTAGAATTGTCTGGCTTTCAACTGCCCTCATGAACGCGGTCCAGGTTGGAGGCATAGCCGGCAGCGCCGTGGGCGCCGAGATTGGCGGTACAGTTCAGCGATTCCTCGCGCGGAGACGCATAGCGCCGCGGCAGAACGAGGGAAAAAGTCGAGCCGGCGCCGAGCTCGCTTTCGAGGGTGATCCGGCCGCCCAAGAGCGCCGCCAGCTTGCGGCACAGCGGCAGGCCCAAACCAGTGCCCTTCCCCGGGCTCCACGCCCGACCGTTCGCCGGGCTCCATTCGTCGAAAATGCTTTCCTGTTCGGCGCGCGCCATGCCGGCGCCGGTATCGCGCACCGAGAATACTACCGTGCCGCTTGACGGGTCATGGGCGGCGCTTACCCGGACTTCGCCCCGCGCCGTAAACTTGAGAGAGTTGTTGATCAGGTTGCGCAAGATTTGCGAGACCTTGCCTGGGTCGGAATACAAGGAAGGAATATCAACCGGCGCGTCAAAAACAAGACGCACGCCGGCACGCACGAGCGGCGCCGGCAGCATGCCTTGCAGCATGCTCAGCAGACCGGCAGCATCGAATTCCGCCGGCCGCACTTCGACTTCGCCGCCATCGACCTTGGCCGGGTCGGCGAGGTCGTCGGCCAGATCGAGAAGCGCGTCCGCCGCCTTGCGGATCAACTCCACCGATTGCTCCTGCTCGCGGCTCAGCTCGCCGTCGGCGCGGCGCAGCAGCAAAGTCGTCAGCGCGAAAATGGAATGCAGCGGGCTGCGCAGCTCGTGGCCCAGGTTGCGCAAAAACCGACTGCGCGCCGCATCCGCGTCTTGAAGCCGGCGCACTTCTGCGCTGCGTTCGGCGTCGCGCGTCAGCAGCCGGCGGATGGAGTCGGCGAGCTTGGCGTTTTCATACTCCAACTGCCGCGCGCGCTCCTCGGGAGCGCGCACCTCCGGTCGCTCGGCCGCAAGCGCGATCCGGCGCTCCCCGCGGACCACATCCTGAAGTATCCCATGGGCATCCAAGCTCACTGCCTTCCTGGCTCGGCGTAGCGGCTTAAGCTCTTCTCTTGCGTTCATGGTTTCCTCCCGGACGCAAGCACGCTTCCTTGCTTGCGACTTTGCTCGGTGCTCCCCCGCCGCCGACAGATATGGTCCATATCGCCAGCCTCGTGGCCGGAGCTTAGCCCTTACGGGCGGCTTTCATCAACCGTTCGCTGAAGCTGATGTCAGACACCATCCGCAGCGGTTGCAGCAGCGGCCCCGGCAGCAAGCTGCGAGGCGAGCGCAACATGTGCGGTCGCTGGCTTCGCGCCCGTGAAAAACCGCACCGGAGCATCGCTGCGTGACCTCTATCACAACAGAAAAACCGCCGGTAAACAGCACGCGTGACAAAAGCACAGGCAGCGCGCAAAACATATGCCCGGAGCCGAACTGTGCGATTATCGGGACTCAATCCCATAATCGTCCCAGCGAAGCGACAGAATTTCCGGCACATTGCTCCGCATTCGGGACAACAGGGTGCAGGAACAAAGTGGGGAACGAACGAGATGACGCCGGAGAGGTAACCGGCAAGTGGCGGGAAGCGGAGCGGATTTTACCGAGAGTCAGGCGGCAGCCGAATTCTTGTCGGCACCCTTGGCGCCGGCGGCTTTGCGTTTGAAGCCCTTTTTATCCAGACCATACTTCTGCATCTTGCGGTGCAGACTGCGCAGCGCGATGCCGCAGCTTTGCGCGGTCACGGCGATGTTGCCGCCGCAGTCCTCGAGCTTCTGCGCGATGAACTGCTTTTCCTTTTCATCGAGCCAGCGCGCCAGGGTCGTCGAGGCGAAGTTCGGCGGATGGCTTTCCCATACCGCCTTGGGTAGGTCGACTTTTTCGATCACCCGTCCGGCGGTCAGCGCCAAGGCGCGTTCCAGCACATTTTGCAGCTCGGGAATATTGCCCGGCCAGGAGTAGTCCAGCAGCGCGCGCATCACCGACTTGGACACCGCCGTGATGCGGCGCTGCGCCGCCACTGGATGGCGGTGCAGAAAATCGTGCACGAGCAGCGGGATGTCGACGCTGCGCTGGCGTAGCGGCAGCAGCCGAATAGGAATCACGGTGATGCGGTAATAAAAGTCCGAGCGAATCTTGCCGTCGGCGACGAGCCTGCGTAGCGGCACGCTGGTGGCGCTGATGATTCGAACGTCGACCGGCATGGCCGGGGCGGCGCCCATGCGCTGCATTTTCTTCTCTTCGATGACGCCCAGCAGTTTTCCCTGCATGGCGATCGACAAGCTCTCGACCTCGTCGAGAAACAAGGTACCGCCCTGAGCGAGCTCGATCTTCCCGGGCTGCGCGGCGCCGCCATAGCTGCCGTTATCGTGGCCGAACAGCTCGCGCTCGAGCAGGCTGTCGGGCACGCCGGCACAGTTGATGGCGACAAACGGCTTCTCCCGGCGCGCGCTGTGATAGTGCACTGCGCTGGCGAGCAGCTCCTTGCCGGTGCCGCTCTCGCCCTCGATCACCACCGCCATATCGGTGGACGCGACCATGCGGATGGTCTCAAACAGGCGGTGCATCTCCGGCGTTTTGCTCAGCATATTGCCGAAGTCGGCGCCGTTCTTGAGCGCCCGGCGCAGATGGCGAATCTCCATGTACACCCGGGTGCGCTCCAGCGCCGTGGCGGTGGCGTCGCGCACGGCGAGCAGATCGAAGGGTTTGACGACGAAGTCGACGGCGCCGCATTTGAGCACCTGCACGGCGGTGTCGATGTTGAGGTAGCCGGTAATCGCGATGACCGGCACGTCGGGATAGCTCTCCTGCATGGCGGCGATCAGCTCGGCGCCGCTCATGCCGGGCAATTTGATATCGGTGATGACGAAGTCGATGCCCCCCTGCGCCAGCAGCCGCAGGCCCTCCTCCGCCGAGCCGGCGCTTGCGACGCTGTAGCCGCTTTGCTCGTAGAGGCGCTCGAGCTGGCCACGCACCGCTTCGTCGTCGTCGATGACCAGAACGTTGGGGATCAGCGACTGCAAAGTTTCCCGCGTCACGGCAGCGCCGTTGGCGGATTTTAGTCCGGGAGCGAACGTGAGTATCGTCATGGATCAGGCCTTTTCGATTTTTTCGGTGAGATCGTGAATGCCGTCGATGCTCCGCGAGATGCTCTCGTAGGTTCTGTGGGGCAGCGCGCCGGACAGGCGCATGAGATCCACTTCGCCGCGAATCGCCTGCAAATGGTTGCCGATCTTGTGCGCGAGCCCACGGCCTTCGCACGTGAGGGCAGGCGTGTAGCGGCTGAGAACCACGGTGGTGCCATCCGCCGCCAAAAGCTGTTGCGCGGTTTCTTGCAGCTCGATGGCGCGTGCCGTTCCGCGTGGCAGAAAACCGTAACGGCACGCCATCGGCTGCGCCTCTTCGTAAAGCGCCCGGCAAAACGTCAGAAAGCTGTCTCGGTCATCCGCTTCTACGCGCGCCAGCCAAAGCTCCTTGTCGGCGCAAAACTCGGCGGCACTGAAACCGAGCAGCGCCGTGGCCGCGCCGTTGAGAACGCATCGCTTCCGATCCACGCTCCACAGCGCGGCCGGAGCGGTATCGAGCTCCAGAACTGCGGTGGCGGGCAGGGCCATCGCCGCGAGCCTGCTGTTCGGGTGCCCAACCGCGCGCATTGAACCGATTCGCGGGCGCTAGGCCCCGCGCCTCCCTAACAGGCCTGGACATACAACCGTACGAATCACCCGGCCGAGCCTCCAAATGATCGCGATGATCGCGCGCCCTGGTGCGTGGAAACAGCTCTGGTTTGGCGGAGCGCACCGCGTCTAGCGTCTAGTGGAGCGCCAATTCGCTGATCTCGATGGTTTCGGTGTCGAGCCCAAGTTGCGACGCTTCGATGTAACAGCCATAGCAGACGATCATGTCGAGCAATCGTACACCGTCGCTGTCGCTCACCACCCTATAGGAGTCGCCGGCGCGATATTCGCCGCAACGATCGCAGGGAAAAACAAAAATACTCATGGCGCCTGGAGCCGCAAGGCGCATGCCACCCCATAGGCCGGAAAAAATATGCCGCCGCGAGAAAGATTGTCCCAAATTTGTTGCGGTGCCCATAGAATTCCGCTACGCCTGTCCGCCCAGCGGGACTCATCAGCACCACCGCCATTGTTTCGTTCCTAGTTCTGGTTTTTGGCCGTATGATTTTCACTGCCAAGCTAAGAACTGACACTGCAGGTGGGATACGACACGCCTTCGACTAACCGAACTAGAAACCTGAAACGAGCGACCAGAAATTCGTTACAGCCGCACGACGTTTGCTCTGGGAAAATTCTTGAGCGCGTTGCGGGTATCGAAGATCAGCGCCGCCGAGTTGGCGATCAGCGCGTAATCGAACGCTCCGTGGTCGGTGAGAATGGCAACACAGTCCATCGACTGCATCAGCTCGGCGGTCAGCGGCAGCGCCTTGAGCGTCTGGCCCTTGACCACGACCGACGGCACGTAGGGATCGGCGTAGTAGATCGATGCGCCCTTTTCGCGCAGCGCTTCGAGGATCGATACCGCCGGCGATTCACGCACGTCGTTGGTATCGCGCTTGTACGCCACGCCGACGCCGAGAATTTTCGCTCCCCTCAAGCACTTGCGTCGGTCGTTGAGCGCGTCGGCGATGCCGCGCACGGTGAAGTCGGGCATGTGATTGTTGATCGTCGCCGCGAGCTCGATCAGCCGCGGCTCCGCGCCGTTCATCTTCGCCTTCCACGTGAGATAGTAGGGATCGACGGGAATGCAATGGCCGCCGAGCCCCGGCCCAGGGTAAAACGGCAGGAAACCGAACGGCTTCGACTTGGCCGCCTCGATGACTTCCCACACATCGATGCCAAGGCTGTGACAGGTGAGCGCCATCTCGTTGGCCAGGGCGATGTTCACGCTGCGGAAAGTATTTTCCAGGAGTTTCACCATCTCGGCGCAGTCGGTGGACGACACCGGCACCACCCGCTCGACGAACTGCTCGTAGAACAGCGCGGCCATCTTGGTGCAGCGCGGCGTGGCGCCGCCGATGACCTTGGGAATGTTGCGCGTGGTGTAATGCTGGTTGCCGGGATCAACGCGCTCCGGCGAGTAGGCGAGGAAAAAATCGCGGCCGACTTTGAGGCCGGTGTCCTCCAGCACCGGCAGGACGACCTCCCGCGTGGTGCCCGGATAGGTGGTACTCTCGAGAATGATCAATTGCCCGGGGCGAATGTGATTGCGAATCGCCTCTACCGCGGCGATCACGTAAGAGAGGTCGGGGTCTTTGTTCTTGCGCAGCGGCGTGGGCACGCAGATGTTGAGGGTGTCGAGCTTCTCTGCCGCCGCCAGCGACTGCGTCGCTTTCATCTTGTTTGCCGACACCGCCTCCCGCAGCACTTCCCCGGCGACATCCGGAATATACGAAATGCCGGCGTTGATCGAGTCGACCTTTTCCTTGACCAGATCGATGCCCGTTACCTGAAAACCCGCATGCGCCATCTCCAGCGCCAGCGGCAATCCGACATAGCCGAGGCCGAGCACGCCCGCATGGGCCGAGCGCTGGCGGATGCGCTCCTGCAGCTCGCGCCCGGACTGCGCCGGATAGGTCGCCGGTGCTCCCGTGGATGGCTGCGTGTTCTCGCGGAATGATTCCATAAATGTCTTCCTCTCAGCGGCGCGCCCGGCGCGCTCCGCGCTGTTATGGCATTGTTAAAATAGCGCCGGCGGCCGCCCGGCGGCGCTTAGATTTCCTGAAAAATGTACTGCTCGATGCACTGCAAGCGGCGGTTGTAAAGTCAAGGCAGACAGAACCACGAAAATATCTCTTCGAATTCTCCTCTTGTTTGGTGATGCGCGGAACAGTCCGCGCGGTCAGGCCGACTGATCGGCGATGCGCAATTTCTGCAACCGCTCGGGGCGCGACTGCGAGCGCTCCAACGAACCCCGCGCCTCGACCGGGCGGAAGGTTGGCACCAGCTTGTCGAGCAGCTCGATCACCGCCCGCGCCTCCCCTTCGCTTGCCAGCTTCTCCAAGCGGCCGATGGCTTGCTGGAGCGGTCCCAATTCGGGTATCCAGCCGGACTGCACGCGCTGAATTTTTTCCACACCCGACGCGACCAGCGCCTCGTCCATGGCCACCAGCTCCTCACGCAGTTTTTCGCCGGGGCGCAGCCCGATCACGCGAATCGCGATATCGACGTCTGGAATGCATCCGGATATGCGGATCAGATGGCGCGCCATTTCCAGCAATTTGATCTGCTCGCCCATTTCCAGGACGAAAATTTCCCCGCCCCGGGCGATGGTCGCGGCCTGCAACACTAGCAGCACCGCTTCGGGGATGGTCATGAAATAGCGGGTGATCTCCGGGTGGGTGAGGGTGACCGGACCGCCGTGCTCGATCTGTTTGAGAAACAGCGGCACCACGCTGCCGTTGCTGCCGAGCACGTTGCCGAAGCGCACCGCGGAAAAGATCGTCTCGCCGCGCTGCCCGTCCTGCGACAGCGCCTGGATGCACATCTCATTTACGCGCTTGGTGGCGCCCATGATGTTGGTCGGATTGACCGCCTTGTCGGTGGAAATCAGCACGAAGCGCTGCACCTGGTGCTCCATCGCGATTTGCATCAGCCGGTGCGCGCCGACGACGTTGTTGAGCACCGCCTGGGTCGGGTGATGCTCCATCATCGGAACGTGTTTGTACGCGGCGGCGTGAAACACGATTTCAGGCGCCTCCTGTTGGAACACCTGTTGAATCGAGCGCTCATTTTTAATGTCGGCAAGAACCGCCACGCGGCTTCCTTCGGGGTGCGAGTGTTCCAGCTCCATCTCGATGTCGTAGAGCGCGCTTTCGCTTTGATCGAGCAGCACCAGCCGCGCCGGCTCGTAAGCGGCGATTTGCCGGCTGAGCTCGGAACCGATCGAGCCGCCCGCTCCGGTGATCAGAATGCGCCTGCCCTGCAACAGACTTTGCATCGGCGAGAGGTCCATTCCCACCGGCAGCCGCTCGAGCAGATCCTCCACTGACAGATCCTGGATCTGGCGCGCGCCCACCGTGCCGCCGGCGATCTTCTCCACGCTCGGCAAAGTCTTGATGGGAATCTTGTAGGGCTCCAGCTCGGTCAGGATGCGCCGGACCAACGCCGGCGGCGCGCTCGGGATCGCCAGCAGCACTTCGTCGGGGCGCTGCACGCGCATCACCTGATGGAGCTGCGCGCCGGTGCCGAGCACGGGCACGCCGTGAATGCGCTGGCCGACCTTTTCCGGGTTGTCGTCGATGAAGCCGATAGGCTCGCGCTCGTAATGGGCGCCGTGATGGCGCAGGTCGCGCACGATCATCTCGGCGGCGTCGCCGGCGCCGTAGAGCAGGACTCTTTTGGAGCCCTGGAGATGGCGCACCATCAGCTTCACGCGGCGGGTCAGCCGGACCCCGCCCATGAGGAAGATCAGCACCATGGCATCGATGAACAGCACCGAGCGCGGATACGAGGTCATGCCGAGATAGCCATACACGTAGACGGCGAAGGCAATGGTGCTCAGACCGACCGCGGCGACGATGCTGCGCAGGTCCTCGATGCTGGTGTAGCGCCACAGCCCTTCATAAAGACGAAACGGCAAAAACAGCAGGCAGCGGATGATCAGCAGGGCGGCCAGGGTCTGAGTAAACTCCCAGCGCAGGGCCGGGCTGTCAAAGCGCAGCGAAAACGCCACGTAATTGGCGAGCGCGACCAGCGCCAAGTGCAAGGCGGCGATCGGTACACGGCGATGTTTGATCAGCCACTGACGCAATGTGTTTTTTGATGGTTCTTTCATATGATTCCAGCAATCCTGAGCCGGTGATGCAGTACCCAACGGGGCCGGTTAGACAAATTGTCGGGCTGAGGTCACAAGCACAAGGACCAGCACCAGAGGGGATGATTTACTTGCGCAAACAGCAAACAATCGACGATTTCAATTTTTTTTGGATCAGCAGGTTTGCTGTTGTAGCGGAAGTGCACCAACTTGCTCGCGTGAACCCATGACCGACACGGGAACTCGTTTCATTAAAGTCTTTGGACCTGAAAATCTCGGGTCTAGGTTTGGCGGTCTTTAACTAACGGAGGTGGACGAGCTATTGGCGCGAGAATAGAGTCCGGTGGCAGTTTACTGGCTCATCCCGAAGCAGTCATCGAGCGTAAGCGCCATTTTTTTTTCCACCCTCGGTCGGCCTCAAAGCGGGCGGTACATGGTACTTGATGCTTCCTAAGAGCATGCCGACTTGCCAGCCAAACCGCCAAACCCATCGAGCCCGTGCGGTTCTATCAAGACCAATCTGAGGAAGGGCACGCACGAGGCCCTTCCACTCTCCCAAACATATCTTCCAACGTGAGAAATCCTTACTGTTCGCGGAACAGTACTTCTTGTAAAGCAAAACATCGTATTCCGCCCAATGCCATGCTTGGCGCAGCAACCCGCTCAGAGTATCGCGACAACGGACGTGGACAACTGCCTTAGAAACAAAACGCAATTCCACACCTTGGAGTTGTAACTTGAAGCAGAAATCAGTGTCATGAAGATAAGGCAGTGCGTCGTCAAACCCGTTTACGGCTTCGTGAAGCGATTTCTTGACGCCAAGAGTACCGCCTCCGGCGTGCCACAAGTAAGGCGGAAACTTAGCTTTTAGCAGTCGACCCGTGCTGCTGCCCGTGCCCCTGGAAGATTGCCTGTGCCCAAGGGGGGTTGAGCTTCGTGAAATCGATACGACAAGCAACAAAGTCATGCTCGAGAAGGGCGTTGCCCATGGCCGCGACCCAGCCGGGCGCAACTTCATCGTCGGCGTCGCAGAATGCCACTGCAATACCCGTGGCGGCCGCCACACCATAAATTGAGGGCGTACGGCGTGACCGCGGCGCGCAGAGGCATCAACGATCCGGAGATTGGGCAGCCGGTCTCGGTATGACTCGATAATGTCTCGCGAATCGTCGGTTGAACCGTTGTCGGCGACAACCACTTCCCACTCCTGGTCCCAGTGCTGTCTGGCCAGTGCTTCCAGTTGCACTCCGATCGTGGCTGCGGCATTGAGACACGGAATCACCACGCTCAGTTTCATAATTCATCCCTTTCTTGGGTGAGTCTGCAGTAAGATGTTCCGCAAGATCTCCAGCCAGTCGCTTCTTCCACTTGCTACATAGCGCCGCCCCGGCCCCCCACGTACAAACAAGCTTGTTCAACAATTCCAAATTGGATTTCTTGTACCAAAGCTCTCTATGAACTCGGCCCGAGCGCAACAACTCGGGTATGGTAACGAAACGAAACCGTTCGCTTACGCGGTCCAAAAAAATCTCGACTGCCTTCAACATATGGGTTCGGTCGAAGTATGAGTCGTCGAGCGCATCGGACAGCCGATCGTGAAGGACAATAACTCCGCCGGGATGAATGCGCCGCTCGAGTTGCCCCGCCACCTTTTCCGGATCTCCCCCGCACCAGTCGTCCGACCAGGCATCGAACATGATGACTTGATAGCCGAGCAAAAGGGCATCGATTCGTGAGGCTATGTTTTGGTCGGTATAGGGCGGCCGAAACAGCCGTTCGCCATAAGGAGCAATGGCTCGAGCGCACGCGCGAATTTGTGCGCGCCGCTCATGGCCGCTGATCACGGGGAAAGACGGATGATTCCATGAATGGTTTCCGATCGCATGCCCCGCGTGCGCGATTCGTCTGACCAGTTCCGGATGCGCCTGAGCGGCCTCTCCGATCATAAAAAAGGTTGCACGCGCTTGATATTTCTCCAGGAGGTCGAGTAGCCGCGGCGTATATTCGGGATCCGGCCCATCGTCGAACGTCAGAGCTGCGACTGGTTCATGGGTGGTCACACTGGTGATGCTTCCAATGACGTTGCGAGTCGCCATGGAGAATAGCCCCTGGACAACTCTTAAAGAACCCCGAGCGATCTTTCTTGACATCATATGATATGTTTTGTTCGCGGTCCGACTCAAAGGCCAACTTCCTCGTTAAGACTCTCGGGTCGTCGGGTCGCCTCGATTTTTTTCTCGGTCCGCAGAGGCACCCAGTCCCACCTCCCATTCGGGCATCAGTCCTTTCCAGCTATCGTACTGGATCCGCACATAGTGCGGTTGCCCGATATCCCCTGCTTGGACCCGCCGGCGCAACTCACGAACCGCATAACCATAGCGAAACGTGAACGCGACCTGATGAACCTTTCCGCTTGATTGAGCGGCGCGCAGCATTTTCGCCGCTTCGTCAACGTTTCTTGCGAGTGGCTTTTCGCATAGAACATGTTCCCATGCTCAAGACGGCTCTTCAGCTCGCGGATATCCTCGTCGATGGTAAGATCGGCCTGGTAGCGTGGCTACCCTGGACGCCTGAATGCGAAGCAGCTCTCGGCGAAACAGCAGCGCCTTGCGCCGCCAGACTCATGGCGATCGCTTTCCCGATCCCGCTGCTCGCGCTGCTATGACTAACGCCGTCTGATTGTTCAATGCGATCATGGCGGAGAGGCGGCCGTTGGGTTCTTCGTAGAAACAACCCTGAGTACCTCTTCCGCTACCACGCGATGGCCCTGTTCGTTGTAATGGCCGAATCGGCCGAACGGAAACAGCCTCATCGGATCGCTCTCACGCTGGAATCTAGCGTGAATGTCGATAATGGGAATACCGCTATCTTTCACGATGTTTAAAACCACCTGCCTGTGGTAATCTTCCGCTTTTACGTACCGATCCCTGGCAGGGAGATAAACAAAATAAAGCGTTCCATCCCACTCCTCCACCGTACTTTTGGCTTGCAGCAAAATGGTGCGGAATAATTCCAACTGGTCTTGAGTGTACAATTCTTCGTCGGAATTTTGTGCCGCGCGACCGTAAACCAGACCAAGTGTTCCTCGCAAGCTGCTGAGCTTTAGAAACTCCAGTACATTTTGCGAGAAGTCCCTTCCGTGTTTCTGTTCTTCGCGCTTCCTCCTAACTAGTTCGCTTTCCATGCCTTTTTCGATATATTCTAAAAGAGCACGGTCAATCTCCGTTTGACGATCAAACAGGCCTTGGTTGAAGCTGTTCCGAGGTATTGCCTCAACAAATGAGTCTTGCTCTCTTTCCACAATTCCACGAAATCGTTTCCTTCGTAAAAAAACCACAGGACCGTCTTCGGCTTAACGAGAGGCAGATACTCCCTGGTTGCCGCGAGCATGAACAGAGGACCGTCACCGGACATGCCGAGATTCAAGGTATCCGCATATTGGTTCCGTATCAGCGCCATGAAGTTCCTGTCGGAAGCAACGCACGATCCTTCCGTATAGGAATCGCCCACCGCGGCGATCGCCAGGCTTTTCGATGTCCAGATTCCTCTCGGGTTGTGAAAACCGCGTTCGTCGCTGTCATAAACGGTGTATCGTCCCGTTTCATTGCACAGCACCGCAACAGCGTTGCTTATTCCTCCCAGCGGCAAAGTCTCTTCGCCGTCAATAGCGATCTCGGACGCGACCCGTCCGCCCGCCTGCTCTTTCAGCAGAGCTGAAGGAGCGATGCTCGGCAGCGCCGGGATGCCTTGCCCGCGCAGTTCGCGAATCACATCCAGTCTACTACGGGTATCAAACTCGACATTAAACCTCTTTGCCAAAGCTTGTATTTCATTCCGCGCCGACTTGTTGAAACGAACATCGTCCCATAATGTCTCCGAACTCGAATTGGATGCAGAGAGACTCACGAACAGCTCTGCGCCATACAATGAGAAGCCGACGGAGCACAGAAAGACAGCGAGATTGATCCGATAGACGGAGGGCAAGCGAAAAGCCGCAGCGAGTAGAACAGCGGTGACCGCCGGCAAGATCTTGTACGCAACGACTCCGGCGAAACTCGCGAAAGATCTTGCGCCGGCGACATCATACAAATAAACAGATGTAAAAGAATGCCGCCAAGCAACCACAAATCCCGGCCACGAGAGTGGCGTTGGCAAATAACGCTGCCTTCGATGACGGTTGTTATTTTTTTCTTCATAAGCAGAATGCGCGTTAATTTCGATAACCGTTTCAGGCTCCATGGTGCGATCCAAGCGCCAGAGGCTATGCACCGTCACGTGGCTCCCGTCCCGGGTCGAGTGCACGAGGTCGCCTTCCCATCGTCCATTACGGGCCAGCTCGGATTCGATCTCCTCCAAGGGTTGCGGGAATCGTGTCTGCAAAAGATCGTGGCTAACTCTGCCTATGGCTTCCTCTTTCCTCCAACCATAGAGCCGCTCGGCGCCCTGGTTCCAAAAGTTGATGATGCCCGTCACGGTGCGAGCCATGACACCTTCATTTGGGTGCTCAAGAGTATAGTCATGCGCCTGCGATGGGTTCATTGTTTGATCCAATGGTTTGCGTGTCCCCTCGTTGTGGTCTCGACTGTTAAAGGATTCGCGAATCTGCGGCAGGGATCATTCGCGTTTTTTACAGTTGACTCTGCTTCAGCGTCTCAGCCGCACGCTAAATTAGAGCAAAAGGCATTCCAGATCGATCCGCGATGTCGAGGAGGCTATTTTCACCGTCTGACAGATTCAGCACCCAAAGCATGGCGAGCTGCTGCGTTTTTCCATCGCTCTGCCCGCCGGAAACGTACGTAGAAGCCTCGCTTTCTCAATTGACGAGCGCTTGGGACTCTGGTTCACATAAACCTGCATTGTTTCGAAGATGTTCAAAATAGACGGGCATCCGTCAGGGATTTTAGCTCGACAAACCGCCAAAATTATCCGTGTGACTCGGGAAATCGGGCCGGCGGTTTCTCATGAACAATGGGTAAATCAAGTTGGTGAACAGAATCGGCTCTCGTCATACCCATACGGAAAAAACCCACAGTTCGTAGGGGTTTTCCCGCCTTTTAGAAGCTGGATAAACGGCGCGATCTGTCTGAGCAAATGGCCTGACCTGCTCTTCGCGCAGGCAAACGCAGATATTTTGTTTAGTTGTTACTCGTAACCTTGGTCCTGAGCGAAGTAACTGTCTTGTTCGCCCGTAACTTGTCACACAACCGACCCTCCGGTACGGCTACATCGTCACAAGTGATGACCTGATCTTTAGGGATGTTCCTTTTTATACGGCAACCTTCCGCCAAACCCATCGGCAGCAGGTTTTCCGCGCGAGCGACATCGGCGTTTTCGCACTGCCCGTACGTCATATAATAGCCGATACCATCGAGCACCTGGTCCGCCTTCAGATCGGTTTTGGCGGTAGCAACCACCTCTACCTTAGGCGCATCGAGCGGCGATATCGCCGCATCCTGAAACAACACCGCCCGAGCAATGGTGTTTGGAACCTCGAAATGACAGAGGTGATAGGGGGTGTAGAAACAGTACAAGGGTCCTGCGCCCAGTTTGTAAAGATTTAAATAGTGTTGCTGGGTAGGATGGTCATGAGTGCCCAAAACAAAAACTCCCGGATTAGGCATGGCGCCTACCACGTAATCGACGATTCCATTACCCTCCGTCAGAATTTCAGCGGATACCAGTCAACTGCCTCCTGAATGGGCGTGCCGAACGCGACGGTTGGTCCCAGCATGCCGCGTTTAGCCACCTTCATCCCGGTGGCGTTGGCTACGATCGCCTGCTCGTATGAAATCTTGGTCCCATCGGCAAAAGAAGTAACCATGTGCGGCGTCTGTTGCCATTTACGGGCGAACTCCTGTTGAGTGGTAGGGTTGCGATATGGGATCGTGAAGTCCCTTTATGTTGCCGCAGAGCACCGGTCTCACGCCCAGGCCTTTGACAAATCTGAAAAGGTTCATGATCACCCCGGGCTGGTCGCCGTCAGTGTTGGTCAATACAACTCCAGCTCGATCCGCGTAAACCTTCAGGATGCAACCGACTGTCCCATCAAGCTCAGCGTTCATGATGATGGTATGTTTGCGATTCTCGATGGCCTTGAGAACGACGTGGGCTGCGAATTCAATCGACCCGGTCACCTCGAGAATGGCATCTATGCCTCTGGCTTCACATAAAATCACGGGATCGTCCGTGACGGCATATTCCTCTCGCTCCATTGCCGCCTCAAGTTCGCCGACACTGTCGACACGTGCTCACGGATTTTGCCCCGGCTTCAACATAAATCCTCTTCGCTGCTTCAGGATGGCGATTCGATATTGCGACCAGCCTCATGCCGGCTATGGAATTCAGGATTTGGAGCGCTATGCCGCGCGCCATAAAACCCGCGCCGACCATTGCTACGCGTACAGGGTTTCCATCCCGTTCTCTCTGTTCCAACGCTCGATCAACGATTATCATGATTCAATCTCTCCTGAACGGTAATTCAGTCCGAATAATTCGGCCAGCTTTTGTCTTTCGTGGACATGACTTCTACCGGAATCGGCCATACGACAGCGAAAGCAGGATCGTTGTAGCGAATGCCTCTCTCATATCCGGGGGAATAAAACTCGGAGACTTGGTAAAAAAGCTCCGTATCATCCGCCAATGTTATGAATCCTTGAGCAAAATTTCCCGGCAAATATAACATCTTGTAATTATCGGCCGATAATTCTACCCCAAACCACTTTTTGTAAGTCGGCGAGTCCGGTCTCAAGTCTATGATGACGTCGAACACCGATCCGCGAATGCAGCGAAACAGTTTGGTCTCGGCACAGGGTGGAATCTGGTAATGAAATCCGCGCAGTGTGCCTCTTTTCCGGTTAAACAGAATATTGGCTTGAACAAACTGGGAAATTAGGCCATGGGCTGAGAATTCCTTTTGGCACACGGCGCGCGCGTTAAAGCCCCGATCGTCTTCGAGCTTTTCAATGCCGATGACATAGGCGCCCTTGAGGTTCGTTTCGGTGAAAATCACTTGACAGGCCAGACCTTCTAAAATGCAACGGACTTATTCGGCGAAAAGAATCCGCGAGCCGTGGACCTCGGCTTCCACCGAGATCTCTTTCAGCCCGCTCATCGCCTGGCGCACCTGCTGCTGCCGCGGCGGCGGTACCAAAAAAAGCAAGAAGCCACCGCCACCGGCGCCGCACAACTTTCCGCCCAAAGCTCCCGCTTTCCGCGCCAGCTGATACCACCGGTCAATATCGCCGGTTGAAATCGTGCTCGCGAGGCAACGCTTTAATTCCCAGCCCTCATCCAGAATATGTCCGAGTTCAGCGCAGTCCAAATGCCCGTTCGAGAGCAGACTTTGCAACTGTCTGGCCTGCTCGCGCATTTTGAATAGAGACTCGCTTTTCTGCGACGTATTCTTCTTCTGTTCGGTCAATACTGAACTTGCGTCCCGTTGGTGTCCGGTCCAGAACATCATCATCTGCTCGAACAGAGCGCTCAACGCGCCATTTCGCAGGCGATGCGGTTCAACCGTCACGGCGCCGCCAGGCTTGAAACAGAACAGGTTCAGTCCTCCGAAGGCCGCCGCATACTGGTCCTGCTTGCCGATAGGCTCCTTCAGGACGTCGATTTCGATGTAGCAAGCTTCTTCAGCCAGCTGTCCGGCAGAGACCCGTTCCCCGCGAAAAGCATGCAGCGCATTGAGCAGGCCGACAGCAAAACTGCTGGACCCGCCCAATCCGGTAGATGCCGGCAAATCCCCGACCGTGCTGATATAAAGCGGCGGTTCGATATCCAGAAACCTCAGGCATTCGCGAGCAATGTTGTTTTCAATCTCGTCGATATTCTGAACTTGCTCACTCCTGGAGTAGTTCAGGCGGATGCGCTCGTTGAACACCTCCCCATGACGCTTGACGGTGACATAGATGTATTTGTTGATGGCCGTGCTGAAGACGGCACCGTGCTCGTGTCTCGTAGAAGGCGGCCAGATCGGTTCCCCGCCGGCGAAGCTCACTCGCAGCGGTGTACTGGTAACCACATAGCCTGGGACTCGGCGAACTTGGATTTATTAGCCATGTTTGACCGCCCAATCATAAGGGATTTCTGGGGTAAAGGGATCCAGCCGAAGCATCTCTTTCGGATCGTGCGGCTCGGTGGCGCAGTTCGCGAGAATGACCATCTTGTCGCCATAGGCCTTGTATCCATTGGCGATGCCCGGCGGAATCTGCACCAGGCAGTAGTTATCCTCGCCGAAGAAGACCTCCTGGAGCTCGCCCTGAGTCGGCGACTTCTCTCGCAGGTCGTACATCACTAGCTTGGCGCGGCCCGAAGAACCGCGTTGTTGACGGTCATGGTCTGGTGAATGTGCCAGGCCTTAATCGTGCCCGGCCAGGCGCACGAGAAATAGATCTCGCCGAAGCGGATGAAGTGCGGATCGGTGGCCTTCATCATGTGCATGATCTTCCCGCGCTCATCGACGATCTGCCGCAGCGGGATGATCTTGACGCCATCAATCATTGGCTTTGCTCCCCGCCGGCGTGGATCTACGTTCGCTGCCAGCCCATCCCAGCGGAGCGCGGCGTCGAGCCGGCCGGTGTCGAGCAGGTGGCGCAGCCACTTCAGCCGGATGAAGCGCTCATCGCGAAGATGTCGCGCGTCAGGCGGAGGGCCTTGAACGGCGGCGTAGAGCTCTTGCGCCCCGTTCGGCCGGTCGATCGAAACTCGAGGTCCGGGAAAGTCGCGGCAAACTTGCGAAATCGGCTTGTACGTGCGCTGATCGGCGCCGGGCTGGGCCAGCACCTCGATCCGGCAGCCGGGCACGCTTCGCGCGACGACTCGGCCAGCTCGCTGACCTGGAGGTTCAGCTTATTGGCTCCGATGTTGAACGCCTGATTGTGCACGGCTCGTCGGCGCCTCCAGGACCGCAGGAAGGCGCGCGCGACGTCCTCGACATGCACCACCGGCCGCCACGGCTTGCCGTCGCTGTGAATCACGATTTGCCTGTGGTCACCGCGGCGCCGACCAGATCATTGAGGACCGTGTCGAAGCGCATGCGGGGCGAGAGGCCGTAGACCGTGCCGTTGCGGAGGAAGACCGGCGAGAAACCGTCGCCGGCCAGCTCCGCGCATGGCTCGCTCGGCGTCGACCTTCGAACGCGCGTACTCGGTCTGCGGGTCCAGAGGCGACGTCTCGTCGACCACGCCGCATCCGACATGCCGTACATGATGCAGGACGACGAGAACAGGAAGCGTCGGACGCCGGCCGCCGCGCGAGCCTCGGCGAGGCGACTGCGGCCTCCAGATTGATCTCGTCGGGTCCAGCTCGGCGTTCAGGTTGCCGATCGGATCGTTGCTCAACGCCGCCAGATGAACGACCGCGTCGAATCCCTCGCAGGTCGTCGGCGGTGAGGTCGCGAATGTCTTTGCGACCGCCGGCACTCCGACTCGTCGGGCACAAACGTACAGTCGCAGCGAAGAAGTCCGACATCGAGGCCGACGACGTCGTATCCCGGCTCCGCGAAGAGCGGCGCCATGACCGAGCCCACGTAGCCGTGGTGACCGGTGATCAGAACGCGCTTGATCGTGCATGTGCAGCTTCTCAGATGTTGCCGGTGCGTTGCAGGAGCTGATTGACCAGGCGATGCAGCGAGTGACTGCGGCGATCCACGCGACGAAGGACAGCCGGCCGCGTCGGCGGCTTCCGCATCGCGCTCGTCGTCGCCGAGGAACACGTGCGGCGTGAGGTCGAGGTTGAGATCGCGCTGTGCCTGAAACAGCAAGCCCGGGTCCGGCTTGCGGCACTCGCAGCCGGCATCCCAGTCGTGCGGGCAGTAGTAGATGGCGTCGATCGCTCCGCCGGCCGCGCGCGCCTCCGCCCCATCGCCTCGTGGATCGCCGTCGAGTCCGCCTCGCGTCATGGCCCCGTGCGACGCCCGCCTGGTTCGACACCACGATCACCCGGTAACCCGCCTCGTGGAACGAGCCGCAGCGCCTCGAGCGAGCCCGGCAGCCACTCGAACTCTCGCCAGGTCCGGACGTACTCGGCCTGCGGCGGCCGCTGGTTGAGCACGCCGTCGCGATCCAGGATCACCGTGGGCGTGCCGGCGGAAAAACGCTCGGTGAGCGGCAGCCGGTCGGCGAGCCCACGCTGTAGTAGCGGTGATCGGTGACATACGCCACCAGCTGGTGCTCGCGCGCCAGCGCGGGTAGAGCGCTTCTCGATGAGCAGTCGTCGCCTCGGGCAGCAGATCGAGCAGATCGCGTCGAAGAATGGCGTAGCTGATCTCGACGCCGCAGACCCCGGCGTCGTCCGGCTCCGGTCGAAGACTCGACACCAAGCCGTCGGGGTCGACCCACGCTGTCGCGCGAGTAGCCGTCCTTGTTGCTGTAAACGGTCGATCAGGGCCGGCGCACCGACGTCTCGATAGCGCTCCCACATGCGGTCGAACAGCATCGGCCAGTAGTTGTCGCAGTACATCAGCAGGAAGCGCGGATCGATGCGGCTCAGCCTTGACGCGGCTGCCGGTATCGTCTTCAACGGCCGAAACCGAGTACTCGATCTTTACCCCCCACCGGCTGCCGTCACCGAAGTAGTCCTGAACCACCTCGGGCAGGTATCCGAGCAGCAACAAAACGCGCTCGAATCCTTGATCCCGAAGCTGTTCGATCGGGTAAGAGAAACGGCTACCGTGGATCTCGACCATCGGCTTCGGCTGGGTGTCCGTGATCGGACCCAGGCGCGTCCCCCGGCCTCCAGCCAGAATCACGGCCTGAGTGGGACGTTGTTGGGACTTGGGAAGATCGCGTGGCATAAGAAGAGTGTGACCGACCAAGCGGGGCGCTTCCGAAAAGCGTGGCGTGACACGCCCGCACCTTCGCTTAAAGTACGGAATGTCTTGTCGGATCAGAGCTGGTTGAACTACGGATGCTGCGCGAGGCTGATTCGGTCAAGAGTTGAAAATCGGGAGTGCTGCTTTGTACGCTGCTTGTCGTGACTGGTGATGTATCGAAGCACCACCTTTACATTTTTGACAAATCCTCTGCCGAGTCTATGTTCAAATGGGAAAGACCAGCGGCATATCTATCGGTTTCCGTCAAGAATTCTTTCCAATGGTCCAGTTTCCACCGATCTCTTTTTTCCCCCCTGGACTGAAGGCGGCTACGCACAGTCTTTCGGAGCAGCGACATCTAATAACGATAAGTTTCGCTTTCGTTCGTACCGCCACACTCTTGATCAACCTGCGCCACCTGGAGTTCTGCATCTCTTTCACGTGAGGCGCGTCGAGGAGACTGAATTGCCCCGCTTCAAGTTCTCCTCGACAATGGTGTAAAGCGCCTGGTAGAAATGGGGGCGCAACTTCTGATAGGCTCGGCCGTTCCTCGTATGCGGGAAAAAGGCATCTACAATGTGATTATTATCGAGATACACCGCCCAGAGACGGCGAAGAATTTCTCTCGCCAGGGTGGTCTTTCCGGAACCGGCCACTCCCATGATCAGAATCAGACAGGGTTGCGAAAGATGCCGTTTCCGATCCCGTCTACCGGCGCGGCCATTCATCAGGCTTCCGCGGGTTGGGCCTCTCGAACACGGCCCGACCCGGCCGGTTGAGCCTGCATGAGACAGGTCGTCAAGATGTGGCATAGCAGCGAATGACCGCTTTCGACCAGCCCGTAGGCTCCTTTCTCGGTGCGGAGCCAGAGGTAATCATCCACTTTGTCTTTCAGCGCGCCGCCGTCGAATCCGAGAAAACCGATGGTGAACACTCCTTGGCGGCGCGCAAACTCGACCGCTTCGACCAGATTCGGCGAATTGCCGCTGGCCGAAAGAACCACCAGAACGTCTCCCGGTCGGGCAAAATTTTCCAACTGCCCGGAAAACACCCGGCCATAACCCTCATCGTTGGCCAATGCCGTCAGCCAGGAAACGTTATCGCTCAAGCTCATCACGCGCAGAGGCGTTTCTCCGGAGCATTTTGTCGCCTTGCCCAGATCATTCACCCAATGGGAAGCCGTGGCCGCGCTGCCGCCGTTCCCGGCGACGTAAATCGTTGAGCCGCGGTTACCCGCATTTCGTAAGCATTGCACGATTCGTCCGATCGACTCCGCGTCGATTTGGCGCAAAAGCGATTCGAATGCTCGCACGTAATCGATGGTGATCTGCTTCGTTTGCGACACATCTCCACTGTTCACGGTGCAGCCTCCTTTTCCCTGAAACTCCCTCGAGAACCGAGAGAACTGATCATTTTTATCTGTAAGGCGGGTTTAAAATGACAGAATCACCACTAGCCGCTTAGCGTGGCTTGGTTGGGCGGTGGTGATCCCTCACCCGAACGCCCAGTCACCAGATGTGCAAGTGAGATCTGTGTTCTACCGTTTGAAAAAAATGAGTCGACCGATATAAGCGGGGTCACACAGAATAGCCGTCGCTGCCGCGCGAGCCGCAACTGGGTAAGAACGCGTACGCCAAAGAGCGGATGCCGCTCCTCGCCAGATACTTGCGGCCAGGAGTCGACGTGCCCTTAACCCTTTCCATGGACCGTCGATTAGAGCGGCTGTCCTTATCTCCTTCCAAAAGCTCCGGACAGTGGAAATTGGCGTACTGGAATGCAGTGCAAGTTTATGCGCTATACTATGCAGGTTTTCCGTCCATGCTGGTTCAGAAACCATCCACGGATATTTATCGAGCGTCGATAGCAAATACTCGTGCACATCACCGACAGTCTCGGTTCGCCATCGTTGCCTGATGATCGTTGAAAATAATGCAACGCGTGCCTGCCGTCGTAGAGATTCCTTGCTCTCATCATTTGGTAGCATAGCCAACGCACGTTCGACGATGTGAGGAAGCACTCGCTCGTTATTCCGATTTTTAATGTTAGTATTCCATTTTCCAGATTTCGAAAATCGTCCGTGTCCGACCACAACCGGCATAAACAGAAATCGGACGTGAAAAGCCAGGCGGAGATACATGTCGTAATGCTCCATCGTTGGAAGACTCTCGTCGAAGTAACCGGCCTGATGAAATGCTTCGCGGCGGACTAATAAAGCATCCGGCGACATGAAATCGTCTGTGAGCAAAAGCAATTCTCCGAAAACATTACCCGACGGAGCCGACTTTGGCCAAGCGTCAGTGGTAGCATCGCCACTGATGGAGATCTGACCGTATACCACACCGACATCCGGACGACTCTCCAGCAGCGGCACTTGTAGCTTCAACTTGTGGGGGAGGAATAGATCATCATCATCAAGAAAGGCGATATATTCCCCTTTGGCGGCCTTAATGCCAGCGTTTCGTGCCGCCGAAGCACCTTGGTTCTTATCGAACCTTATGAAATGAACGTCTGGAAACCGCCGAGGCAGATCAGGTGTTTCGTCAGACGATGCATCGTCTACGACGATAATTTCCACGTCGAAGATCTCGCCTGTTCCTTCCTGCTCGGCAACCGAATTGATCGCCTCCTGGACGAACTGAAATCGGTTATGAGTAGGAATGATTACGCTGACCAGCGGGCGGAGTCTTGATTCTCTCGTGTTTTGTTTTGAGCCCATCTTGAGTGTTATCTCAATTTATTAAAGGCCGTCGATAAAGCGGATAGGCATGATCGTCAGATTGTGGCTTCCTTCACGGCCCGCGCCCCAATCAAGACCTGGTAATGAATGTCCCGTTCTAACAGTTTACGTCTGTCCAACTCCTCCACTGCGATTCCTTCGAGGAAAGCGACTGCTGCATACACGTTCCCGAAGGTCTCGACCTTGACATTTGATTTCGGGAAACATTCCTCAAGTAGTCTCTGGATAGCAAGACTCGTGAAACGCCAATAACTTCCATAGTGCTGCCAGTCATAGCGACCGACGCGCGAGATTCCTCCACCGGTCAACAAGAGAACTCCGCCGGGTTTTAAAATCCGATGGAGCGTTTTCACCCCTGCGTGAACATCATAAAGAAACCCCAGCATCTGTGTGCATATGATGCAGTCGAAAATATTTGACGGAATATGACTCGCGGCGGCGAGATCACCGACGATCGTCGCCCGCTTATTTGTCTCCTTCAAGTCCATGACGTCGCTTTGCGTAACCTTGCCGCCACCGAATTTTCGCGTGTAATTTCTATCGCCGAACTCGAGTACGCGCCCCTTAATGTCTCCCGCCTGCTGCGCCAGTAAATTTTCGATGTAAAGACGGTCAACAGGCTGGCCCCGATCAGAGCCAAACTCGTCGCTGATCGGCTGCGTACGGTCGAAACTGCCAAAATGCACCCACCCCACTGGCGGTGAAAGGGTGTAGCGGTGTTTCGTTTTGCGGATAAAAGGGACGACCAACCGCGCGAAGCTCGAGAGGCGTCCGCCACTGATCTGATCCGCCCGGGTCTTTTGAAGCGTGGCTGGCATCGATACGACCACATCTCGGATCGTCTTGCGAAATCGGTTGGCAATGGTCCCGACAGCTCCGACTCGGATCACGTCTAGGTCTTTCCCCTGCCCTACGTCAGCCTCCATGGTGAGTGGCATGTCGACGAGCGAGCATATGGCTTGCAGGGCGTTCATAACGTCAGCTTGCGTTAATAGATCAATCACTAAACATTCGTTCCTTTCGATGAGCAGTGTTTTATACAAAGACTCACGCAAGTAATTTTATTTCAGCGGGTAGGATCACTCCGGAGGAACGGCAAGCACATTTCGCAGCCGGCTCGCATCTAAATTCTCCAGTAATCTTCGCATGGCCGGCTCTTGCAGCTCCAGAAAATATTTGTAACCAAAATCTTGTAGGCAGTCAACAATAGTGTCTCTGGCAATCCCAGCAGCGTTCATGGATAAGGGATTGATTTCAAACATGATGTACGGCTTCCGCATTCGGATCATGGCGCTTGCGCCTCGTAGAAAGGCCAGCTCACTCCCTTCAACGTCGAGCTTAACAAAGATTTTCCCAGGGAACGTTTGCCAATACACGGCATCGTCAAACCGCTTGACAGCAACAGAAAGTCTCCGGTGTGCGGCCGTCGCGGAAAATCTCGGGAACATTCCCGCACTGCCTGATGTCGCGGAAGGAATATACAGATCGGCTGAACCGTTGAGGTCTCCGCAGGCAATACTGTGTACCTGGTAGTTACACAACGCGTTAGCTTCCAGGGATTTCTGCAATAACCAAGCGAGACGAGGTTGGGGTTCAAAAGCTACAACCAGACCGCTTGGACCGACCAGTTTGGCAGCGGCAAGAGAAAAACTGCCATGATTTGCGCCTACGTCTACAAAGGTATCACCAACCGAAAGATATGATTTCAAGACTTGCGTGTCAGAATTGGCATCCAGCAATTCATTCGGGACCTGCAACATACGTGGGTCGCTCAGGTCCAGACATATCTTGGTGTTTCCTAAGTCAAGACTAATATAGTCCTTAAGCATCAAGAGGCGGTTGAGCAAAATAGCCGCTTTCAAAGCCCGTTCCCCACCGATAATGCGAGCTCGCCAATGTCTTTGCAGAGAACAGTATAGGGCGAATAGACGGAATGGCGCGGGTAGCTGACGCTTAAGAGATTCGTTGTAAAGCCACGACACGACTCGGTGACGGTAAAGCCAGTCTCCTGCACCTTCGTGACGAGTGAGATATGTTTGTTCCCGTGCAACAACCAACGCGCGGTCCAATAGCCGCCCGGAATTCGCTTCACGGTCATTTTTAGCCGCTCGGCCCCAGTTTTCATCTGTACGCAATTAGGATAATTGATTTGCTCTACAACCCGACCCTAGATGTATCGCGGGGTCTGCATCATTCCGAAGCACCCATTCTTGAGGAACAACAACTTTGCCCTGGCTGGCAAGTTTACCGGTACCATAGAAGTCACCATCCACGACATTAACGACAAGGGCGAACTCCACCCAATCAGCGGCCGCCTTTTGAACTTCACAATACAAGTTGCCATTGTAGCGCCGGGCCCGCAGTGGGAACCTTTTGATTTCGCAGACAAACACTCCTCGTTCGGACACGATATCGAAATTCTGCCCGACCATCTCCGTGCCACAATTAACGATTGGATCACCTACCTGCTCATAAAGATTGAAAGCCACATGTACACAGCGCAAAGGTTTCGGAGCCCTATAGGCAAAACAAAATCGCACATCTTCCCCGACAATCACGTTGTCTATTCGCAGACCGTCCTTATTCTCGATCCAATGATCGGTGAAACGAAGCTGTCCTTCGCCATGACGATCGGTGCGTTCAGCAAGAGGCTGCAAGGAACCGTCACGTACGTCAGCAAAATAAGCGGTAATCGCTTCCAGAATTGGAGTATCAGCGGCGATGCGTCCTTTCGATAAATAGATGCCACGGCTGCAAAGTGCTTGCATCGCTACCATGTTGTGACTCACGAAGAGCACCGTTCGTCCCTGGTTTGCCATTCCCTCCATCTTGCCCAAACATTTTCTCTGAAATGCCGTGTCCCCCACCGCCAACACCTCGTCAACAATCAAAATCTCCGGTTCTAAATGGGCGGCGACTGCGAAGCCAAGCCGGATGTACATGCCGCTGGAATAGCGCTTCACCGGCGTGTCGATGAATTGTTCAATCTCGGCAAACGCCACGATCTCGTCGAACTTGCGGTCGATCTCCGCCTTCTTCATGCCCAGCATGGCGCCGTTGAGATAGATGTTCTCGCGGCCCGAAAGCTCTCCATGAAAACCCGTGCCCACCTCCAGCAGCGAGCCCACCCGTCCTTGAATCGTCGCCCGGCCTTGGGTCGGCTCGGTGATGCGGGAAAGAATCTTCAGCAGTGTGCTCTTGCCGGCGCCGTTGCTCCCGATAATGCCGAGCACCTCGCCATGCTTGACCTCGAAAGATACGTCTTTTAACGCCCAGAAGGTCTCTTCCTTTTGATGGCTGCGGCCATTGCGCCGAAAAAGCGATCGAACGTTATCGGCGATCTCGTCGCGCAAGGTTCGATATCGTTGGCGGACCGAATTGATCCGGTATCGTTTCGATAAATTGTGTACTTGGATTGCAACCTCGTTCATCTTTGGACCCAATCGCAAAGCGCAAGGCGCCAAGCGTTATTCTCCTTTGTAGTGATATTGCGCGGCAGAGTTGATTTACGCTTGATCTATCCGCTCTGTCGGGCGAGCTTCTGCTTCGTCGCTACACCACGTCCGCGAAGGTGCGTTCCATCCGCTTGAAGTAGATCAAGCCGGTGCAGAATAGGATGGCGACCACAGTGGCGCTCACGGCAATCGCCGCAAAGTCCGGGCTTTCCTTTCCCAAAAGCGCCCAACGAAACCCTTCGATGACGCCGGCGAGAGGATTGAGACTATAAAGCAATCGCCACTGCTCCGGCACGACGCTGAGCGGATAACCGATGGGGGATGCGAACATCCATAATTGAATCAAAAACGGAATCGCATGAGTAACGTCTCTATATTTAACATTGAGCGCCGAAAGCCACAGACCTACCGCGAGCGCCGTGCCCAACGCGAAAAGCAAAAAGAGCGGCAAAGCCAGGATGCCCCAGGTCGGATAGACACCAAACCAAACCATCATGACGATCAAGAGCGTGAACGCCGTCGCGAAATCCACTAACCCCGAGACGGTAGCCGAAACCGGCACGATGAGCCTTGGAAAATAAATCTTTTTGAGGACATTGGCTTGCCCGACAATACTGAGACTCGAGCGCTGGACGGCGCCGGCAAACAAGCTCCAGGGCAAGAGAGCCGCATAAGCGAAGATAGGATACGGTAATCCATCCGACGGGACTTTGGCGAATTTGCTAAACACCACCACGAAGATAAGCATCGTCAAGAAAGGTTGAAGGACCGCCCACAATGCGCCGATCGCGGTCTGCTTATAGCGCACCTTGACGTCGCGCCAGACCAGGAAGTACGCCAGCTCTCGGTATTCCCATAGCTCCCGCAAATTGAGGGAAATCCAGCCGCGGGACGGCTCGATACAGACAATCGGAAGCGATGCCGTTTGCGCTGGCGCATCAGTTGTAGCCATGGATCGATCCTTTTGCGAGCGCGTTTCTGGACTCGAGGAGTTTAACCAACGTTTTAAAAATCAACATAATGTCGAAGTAAAGCGATGACTGATTCATATAGTCTCTGGCCAGCCGGATCTTCTCCGGCAAGACCCGCTTGACATACTCCTCCTCAGGGTTCTCCGCTTGTCCGAGGATCGCGGCTTCGTCACGGTATTGAGCGATGCCAGATCGGTGATGCCCGGACGTATCTGCAAAATTTCTTCATAGTCTTTGCGAAACAATTCCACGTAACGCGGCACTTCCGGACGCGGTCCAACCAGGCTCATGTCCCCCTTGAGCACGTTGATAAGCTGAGGAAGCTCATCCAGCTTGGTCTGGCGTAAAAATTGTCCCACGCGCGTGATGCGCGGATCTCTTCCCGCGGTTATGGACATTCCCAGGGCGGGGGCGTCCTCTACCATGGTGCGAAATTTGTAAATGAAAAACGGGCGAAATCCTCTGCCCATTCTTCGCTGCTTAAAGAAGATCGGCCCCGGCGAGTCCCATTTGATCGCCACGGCCACGACCGGCAACAAGGGCAGGACAACGACGAGTCCCGTCAACGAAACCATGATGTCGAATGCTCGTTTCATCACAAAGAACGGAAGTTGCCTTGACGCCTTTGCACCATGGCACGCCATGCCTCTTGGTCCGCGGCACTGAGATGCTAGCGGCGGTATTGCCGCGCGGTGGTTTTCACGGCGTCGATGACTCGTTCGACATCCGACTCGGACATCTTGGGATAGATCGGCAGAGAAAAGATTCGTTCGAAGACTGCGCTCGCGTTCGGAAAGTCCGCCGGTTTATAGCCGAACTTGTCGCGGTAATAGGGATGAAGGTGCAACGGGATGAAATGCACCGACGTGCCGATTTCTTTTTCGCGCAAGGCTTCGAGGAACCGGTTGCGATCGGCGTTGAGATGATCCAACTCGAGCTGGATCACAAAAAGATGCCACGCGTGCTGCACGTCTGCCGGGCAGGCGGGGAGCTGGACCCCGTCGAGCTCTGCGAAGGCATTCGCGTAAATCATCGCGATGCGTTGCCTGGCTTGCCAGAAGTCGCTGCATTTCTTTAGCTGTTCGCTGCCGATGGCGGCCGCAAGATCCGTCAAGTTGTACTTGAATCCGGGATAGAGAACTTCGTAGTACCACGAGCCTTCCTTCGTGTAGCGTTTCCAGGCGTCGTGACTGATTCCATGAAGGCTCATGATCCGCATCCGCTCGGCCCATTGTGGATTCTCCGTGGTCGCCATGCCACCCTCGCCGGTGGTGATGGTTTTGGTCGCGTAGAAAGAAAAGCAGGTGATATCGCCGACCGTGCCTACGGTGCGGCCGCGATAAGCGGCGGGCAGCGCGTGAGCCGCATCTTCGATGACTCTCAAATCGTGTTTTCTGGCGATTTTCAAGATTTCATCCATATCGCACGGGAGGCCCGCCATATGAACGGGAACAATCGCCTTGGTTCTGGGAGTAATCGCGGCTTCGATCTTAGCCGGATCCAAGTTGAGAGTATCGCGCTCACAGTCCACCAGCACCGGCTTGGCTTTGAAGTATAAAACGACCTCCGCCGTCGCGGTGAAAGTCATCGTGGGAACGATGACCTCGTCGCCTTCTTCGATGCCGACGGCATCGAGCGCCAGATGAAGAGCCGCGGTTCCGGAATTGACGGCGATGGCATGCTTGGACCCGACATACCGCGCGAAATCCTCTTCGAAGCTCTTGACCTTGGAACCGGTCGTAAGCCAGCCGGATTTGAGCGTCTCGACCACCGAGCGCACCTCTTCCTCGCCGATGGCGGGCTTATGGAAGGGAATAAATTCGCTGTGCATGAGAGGTTTTACCTCAATGGATCCGTGAGAAGTGAGTCGCGACCGGGTTCGTCTAGAAAAGCGTGTAGATAAACGGCGCGACGGCAGAGCCCGAAGTAAAGACGATCAGGCTTCCCAGCAATACCACACAGACGATAATCGGCAGGAGCCAGAATTTTTTCCGCTCCCTCATGAACGACCAAAGCTCTAGTATGAATTCACCCATGAGGCACCTCGCTCAATGATCAACAATATACAGATGATAAATCGACTTGCCTCAACCAGGAACCAACATCCGTTTGATCGCCGTGCGCGCTTTCCGTTTTGTGGCGCCCACCC
>CAVUVW010000021.1:0-450044 GCA_963745035.1 uncultured delta proteobacterium
GCCTTGGCCCATAACTTTCATCGAAAGCACGCCGATGTCTCTTTGCAGCGCAACCGGCAGGGCGGATTGCTCAAAGGCGGGGATCGGCTCCATTTTGCGCTGCGCGATCGGGTTCGCCGATTGCGGCGGCGTTGAGCGACATCATCACGGTATCGAAGTCGTGGCGCCGCAGCGCCTCGGCCATGGCGACGCCGTCGTTGTGGCCGGTGATGCCGATGAAGCGGACCACCCGTTGTGCCTTGAGCTCTTCGATGGCGGCGATCGCGCCGTTCGAGCCGGACATCCTGTCGAGGTCGGCGACATTGCTGAGGCTATGGATCTGAATCAAGTCGAGGTAGTCGGTTTGCAATAGCTTGAGGCTTGTCTCGATGGAGCGGAGCGCGCCGTCCCGATCTCGCGGGTCGAATTTGGTGGCGAGAAAGATTTCTTTGCGCCGCTTTCTGGAAAATTCGCCGATGCGCTTCTCGCTCAATCTTTCGATGGGTCGTCGCGTGTAAGAACTCGCGGTGTCGAAGTAGTTCACGCCGAGGGCAAAGGCGCGCTCCAGGAGCGCCTGGGCCTCGTTCTCATCTTGAATGGAGCAGAAGCGGGTGCCGCAGCCAAAGCCGATGCACGAGACCATTTCGTCGGTCTTGCCCAAGCGGCGCTTCGTCAGGGTGGGTGGCACGGCACTCCAAGCTTTGTCGCCGGCGCCAAGTGCAACGGCAGTGACGGTGGTCTTTAGGAACTCGCGGCGTGACCAATGGGTTTTCATGATCGCTCCTTCGTGGTCAAGATACGTGTTGAGAGATCATAGTACAGGTTAAGACCGCTTGAATAGCCGGTTTGGTGGCGCGCCGGATTCGGGTTTGTAGCTCCCGCAATCGAGCCTTGCGGACACTCTCCCTAATTAACGGAGCCGTTTGGCGGCTGCTTATTGCTATCGACTGACTTAGATGCTTCGCTTTTACCAGGATGACGAGTTTTCGCGGTCCTTGACTCAAGTTTACAAATTTGATTTAGGGCTACAGCGCAAGGACCCACAAAGTCGGGCAGCTATGGAGAAGCAGTTTGAAGAGCAGGCGCTATTCCTTTTTGAAAGATCAACCCAGTCGCATGGCAAAAGGAGGCTCTATGAAGATTTTTAGCGGCTTACGGCTAATGGTGATCCCCGCGCTTGTGATCTTTCCTCTGCTCCTGCCGCAGTCAAGAGCGCTCGGTTGGGAGCCCACCAAGCCCATCGAATTCGTCATCCCGGCCGGCACCGGCGGCGGCGCCGATCAGATGGCGCGCCTGATGGCCGGCATCAGCGATAAGCACAAGCTGGCGCCTCGCGCGTTCATCGTCGTCAATAAGTCGGGCGGCGCCGGCGCCGAAGGGTTTCTGCACGTCAAGGAAAAGAAGGGCGACGCCCACACGATCATCATCACGTTGTCGAATTTGTTCACGACGCCGCTCGCGACGGGGACGCCGTTTAGCTGGCGCGACTTCACGCCCGTCGCCCGGATGGCGCTCGACCGCTTTATTCTTTGGGTAAATGCCGAAACGCCTTACAAGAGCGCCAAAGAATATCTGGCCGCGGTGAAGCAAACGCCGGGTATGAAAATGGGCGGCACCGGATCCAAACAGGAAGACCAGATCATTACCGTGCTGCTGGAGCAAAGCCAGGGCGTGAAATTCGCTTATGTGCCGTTCAAGGGCGGCGGCGAGGTATGCACGAATCTGGTCGGCAAGCACGTCGACTCGACGGTGAACAATCCGGCCGAGTGCGTCAGCAACTGGAAAGCGAACCGGGTGCGCCCCTTGGCGGTTTTCGATCCCGAACGCATCCCTGACAAGGATTGGACTGAGATCCCGACGATCAAAGAAGCCCTGGGCGCGAATATCTCCTACAACATGCTGCGCGGTATTTTCGCGCCTCCCGGCATGCCGAAGGACGCCGTGGATTGGTATGTCGGCTTTCTGAAGAAAGTTTTCGATACTAAGGAGTTTCAGGATTACCTGCACACCGGCGCTCTCAAGGCCGCGTTCGCCTCGGGCAGCGAGTACACCAAGTGGGTCGAGGAGAACGAGAGACTCCATAAGGAGCTGATGGAAAAAGGCGGCTTGATCGCCAAGTAGCATGCGAGCGCTCAACCTGCTCACGGCCGCGGCGCTGGTGCTGCTGAGCGGCGCCGTCATCAAAGACGCTCTGCGGCTCGGCATCGGCTGGGGAAGCGAAGGGCCGCAGAGCGGATTCTTCCCATTCTGGCTTGCCGCCATTCTTGCGACGGTGAGCCTGCTGTTGATCGTGCATACTCTGCGCAGCCGGTCGGCGGAACCTTTTGTCACTAGGGAGCGCTTTGCGCCGGTTCTCAAGGTGCTCGGGCCTCTGACCGGCTTCGTCGTCCTGACGGATCCACCTGGTCCGTGGCCCGGGCTCGGCCTTTACGTGGCGGCCGGGCTTTATCTCGCCTTCTACATGCGCTGGGTGGGGCGCCATCACTGGGCCACGGTAGCGGTGCTCGCGATCGCCTTTCCGGTTCTCACCTTCGTCGTCTTCGAAACCTGGTTTCTCGTGCCCATGCCCAAGGGGCCGGTAGAAACGTGGCTCGGGTACTAGTCCGTGGGCATTGAAAATCTTCTCCTCGGTTTTCAAGTCGCGATCACTCCGTACAATCTTTTCATCGCCGTGGTGGGAGTCCTTCTCGGCACCATCGTCGGGGTGCTGCCGGGGCTCGGTGGCGCCAATGGCGTCGCGATTCTCCTGCCGCTCACCTTCACCATGCCGCCAACCTCGGCCATCATCCTGCTCACGTGTCTTTATTGGGGCGCGCTCTTCGGCGGCGCGATCACGTCGGTGCTTTTCAATATTCCCGGCGAGCCGTGGTCGGTGGCGACGACCTTCGACGGTTATCCCATGGCCAGGGACGGCCAGAGCGGCCAGGCGCTGACGGCCGCGTTTAGCTCTTCGTTTGTCGGCGCTTTGTTTTCGATCGTGCTGATCACATTTTTCGCGCCGCTGCTGGCCGAGGTTGCGCTCAAGTTCGGGCCGCCGGAGTTTTTCGCCATCCAGCTCCTGACATTTTCGAGTTTCGTCGGCCTCGGCGGCGGGAGCGCGCTCAAGTCGCTGGCCACGATCCTCATTGGTTTTATGCTCTCGACCGTGGGGCTCGACATCGTGACGGGCCAGCTCAGACTGACTTTCGGCTTTACCGATCTGATGAAGGGCTTCGATTTCATCATCGCGGTCATCGGTCTATTCGGCATCGGCGAGATTCTCCTGAGCGTGGAAGAAGGGCTCCGGTTCCAGGGAGCCAAGACGCAAATGAATCTGCGCGTGGTGCTGGACACCTGGAAAATCTTGCCGCGCTACTACCGCACCTTCGTGCGCGGCTCGATCATCGGTTTCTGGATGGGGTTCAAGCCCGGCGGCGCGACTCCGGCGTCGTTCATGAGCTATGCATTCGCCAAGCGCTTCTCGAAAAATCCCGAGCGATTCGGCAAGGGTGAAATCGAGGGCATCGTAGCACCGGAGACCGCCGCTCACGCCGCCGGCGTCGCAGCGATTCTGCCGATGATCACCCTGGGCATCCCCGGCTCGCCGACCGCCGCGGTGATGTTGGGCGGACTTATCATTTGGGGGCTCCAGCCCGGCCCGATGCTCTT
The DNA here is from genome assembly GCA_963745035.1 of uncultured delta proteobacterium. Lineage (GTDB taxonomy): Bacteria > Desulfobacterota > Binatia > UBA9968 > UBA9968 > DP-20. The sequence goes on from CAVUVW010000021.1 coordinate 3,628, forward strand.
TATCGATAAGCCCGACTTCGTTTGGGGTCTGATCGCCAGCATGTACACGGGCAACGTCATCGGCGTGCTGGTCGTCTTGGCGTTCGTGCCGTTCTTCGCATCGATCCTGCGCATTCCGTTCGCGATCCTGACGCCGCTCATCGTCGTGATTTGCGCCGTCGGCTCCTACGCGGTGCACAACAGCATGATCGACATCTGGTACATGCTGATCTTCGGCGTCATCGGCTACGTCTTCAAGAAACTCGACTATCCACTGGCGCCGCTGGTGCTGGCGCTCGTGCTCGGCGACATGGCCGAAAACTCGCTGCGGCAAAGCCTGATCATGTCTCAGGGTTCACTCGCGATCTTCCTTACCCGGCCGATATCCGGGTTGATTACCGCCGTCGCGATCTTCTTTTTTGTCCTGCCTATGTTGACGCCCTGGTGGCGCAAGCTGAGAGGGAAGCCTCAGCGGAGTACCGCGCCGGCGGAGCTATGAGCGTTGCGTCCCACCTTGACAAGTGGGCGGTTATTAGATAACTGGTCAGACCAGCAGACAGCTGGACCTATCTCATGCTTCACGCCATCAAAAAAACCCGGATTCACGAGGAAGTGTTCAGACCAGATCCATGAACTGATCAAGGAGGGCAAGATTCAAAGCCCGAGATCAGCTCCCGTCCGAGCGCGAGCTGGCCGAAACTTTCAAGGTCAGCCGGACCTCCGTTCGCGAGGCGCTCCGCGCTTTGGAAAGTCCCAGGGGCTCATCGTGAGCCGAACCGGCATGGGTAACTTCGTCGCGGACTTGCCCGTCGAGTCGTTGGTGGGACCGCTGGCAAGAATGCTGATCGACGAGAAAAAGGCATTGGCGGACGTTTTCGAGATGCGCAAGCTCATTGAACCGCATATCGCGGCGTTGGCCGCCGAGCGCGCCACCGAGAGAGATATCGCCGGATTGAAGCGAATCGTCGCTAAACAGGTGGACGCCGTTAACCGCGGCGAAACCGGCGTCGAAGCCGATGCTGAATTGCATCTCACCATCGGACGGGCAACACAAAACCAGGCACTGCAAAGACTGGTGTCAGGCTTGATGGAGATACTGAGCCGCAGCCGTGAGGAATCATTGCAGACCGACGAGCGGCGAGAAGCCTCCATCGACGCGCACCGAAGAATTATCGCCGCCATCGAAAAGCACGACAAGACAAGAGCGCGCAGTGAAATGCTGCGCCATATCGAGCAGGTCGAAGAAAGTGTGCTGTCGTCATCCAACCGCCCGGCAAAAAAAGACAGTCAAAATCTTGCCAAAGAGAGGAGGATTTCATGATCAAGCGCGTCGAGGTCAACTATCGAGGCATCTTTCAGAAGAACCTCGGCAAAAAAATCGGCAGCGACATCGTCATGATCGCCAGCCGGATGGGCCAGAAAGCTTTTTCCAACGGGCGGTACAGCGATTCTCCGGAAAGAAACGGTATCCCTTGCAAATATTTCGCCTTCGTTTCTCCCGATCTCGCCGAGGAGGAATTGGAGGCGGAATGCGGCGCTAAGCTCGAGATCGATGAAGCCAACATCTCCATCGTCTTGGACGACACGATGTGCAAGGGTGTCGAGCCGTGGGGATGGCACGGTATCCGCCCGATCAATGAACGGGTGGTCAAGGACGGCTGTCTCCTGGTGGTGTCCAAGAAAACACCGGAAGAGCTGTTAAAATTCATCGGCAAGAAGCCGTACAACTATCGCATTGCAATACTCGACGGCGACGCCAGTCTCGCCGGCCTTTGGGTCAACAAGGATGACATGACCCATGAGCACATCTTGGGCGGCATCGCGGCCATCGATCCGACACTCATCAGCATCGAGGCGGTTGAAGCTTATCTGATGGACAAGACAAAGCAGAAGCACCGTGTTGAAGCCGCGCGCGCGGCATTCGAGTCGCTCAGACAGGAGGCTAAGCCTCCTAGGGTAACGACCGTGACACCAGAAGACGGAATTGTGTGGATGCATGAGATACCCGTGCTGCCCAAGTGGTTCGAGATGCAAGAGGGAGCTGTAGTTCCGGCTGTGAAGCGCGGTTTCGAAATGGGCCCGAGGGGACAAAACAGAAACCCCGGCTTCAAGCGCGGCACGACCAAGACGCAGAGACCCGCGGTCAGATTCGATCTCTGCACCAAGTGCACGCTCTGCTGGGTCGAGTGCCCGGACGAGTGTTTCGATCCAACCACGGACGGCTTATACGACATCGACTATCAGTACTGCGTCGGCTGCGGCAAATGCGCTCAAGTATGTCCGGTCAAAGAATGCATCGTCATGGTGGATGAGCTCCAATTCAAGGACGACTCGAGTCCGTGGGAACACTGGAAAAGGGATTCCAACGACTACATTCAGTGGGTAGAGGACAAAAAGGGCAAAGACCGGGTTTCTTACCCCTTCGTCACCGGCAAGGGTTTGACCGTTACTCAGGGAGATGTGATGCCTGAGGGCAAGATAGTGCCCGTGAGAAAAACCGAGGAGGTCGAAGTATGAGTGTCGCACTCGCAACAGCCAAATCAGATCAATCAGGGGTATACGAACGAGAAGATCTCTTAAACGGCTGCCAGGCCGTCGCCCAAGGTGTGTGTCTCGCCGACGTGGACGTGATCGCCGCTTATCCGATACGTCCCTACACCGAAGTGATGGACGCCCTCTCGAAGCTGATCGCTGACGGGAAATTCGACGCCGAGTATATCATCGCCGACAGCGAGCATTCCCAGTTCGAGATCGTCAAGCACGCCAGCTCGGTGAACGCGCGCGCCTTCGGCGGTTCGAGCGGCACGGGCTGGATGTACGGTATGGAAGCGCTGGTCGTTACCGCGACCGACCGTCTTCCGCCTCTTTTCGTGGTCGGCAACCGCGCTTTGGATGATCCCGGCGCTTTCGGCGTCGAGCACAACGACGCGATGTCGGTCCGCGACATGGGCTGGCTTCTCTGCTGGGTCACAACGCCGCAGGAGGCGCTCGAGCACGTGCTGATCGGCTACCGCATCGCCGAGGACAAGACAGTCAGGATGCCGATGGGATTGGCGATGGACGGCGCCTTTCTCACCCACTCGCAACACATGGTCAAAATCCCATCGGTGGAGGCGGCGAAGAAATTCCTGCCGCAGTACGATCTCGCCGAGCGCCGGCTCCATCCCGACAACCCGATCTCGGTCGCGCCGCAGGCCAACGAGGATTGGGTCATGGAGATCCGCAGGCAAAATTGGGAAGCCGCCAAGCGCGCGCGCGGTGTCATCAAGGATGCTTATAAAGAATTCAACGATATTTTCGGCGATCGCTACGCCGCGCCTTACTATTTCGACGAGTTCATGACCGAGGACGCGGAAGCGGTCCTGATCGGCGTTGGTACGGTGGCGGCTCCGGCGCGCACGGCGGTCAGGCGCTTGCGCGAGAAGGGACAGAAAGTCGGCTACGTGAACCTGCGCTGGTTCCGGCCATTCCCGACGGTGGAGCTGCGCGAGTCCCTGAGCCGCTTTAAAGCGGTCGGCGTCGTCGATCGGGACTTCGCTCACGGCTCGCCCGACAATTGCGGCATCTTGATGCACGAAGTCCGATCCTGCCTCTATCCGGCGAAGAACCGGCCCGCAATCGTCAATTTCATGGGTGGTTTGGGCGGGCGCGATCTGTCGATTGCCGACGCTCAGAAGATGTTCGAAATCACCCAACAGGCGGCGAAGAAAGATTCCCTGGATGAATACGTAACCTGGATCGGCCTAAGAGAGTAAATAGGAGAAACCATTATGTCGACTGTACCGACAATCGATTACGAAAAGGTCAAAGGCGTTCACAAAATTCCCCTGGAAGAGCTCTATACTTCCGGCCATCGTACCTGCCAGGGCTGCGAGTCGGCGACGACCATGCGCGGCTTCATCAAGGTTGCGGGTTCGCGCTCGGTGGTCACGGGAGCGACCGGTTGCATGTACGTGGCCAACACTTCGTACATGACCACGCCGTGGATCGTGCCGTGGATGCACACGCAGCTCGGCGCCGGCGGCTCTTCGGCCGTGGGCATGGCTGCGGGCCTGCGAGCGCTCAAGCGCAAGGGCAAGATCAAAGACGAGAAGATCAACGTCATCAACTTCTCCGGTGATCTCGGCGCCGGCGATATGGGCATCGGCGGCATCTCCGCGGCGTTGCAGAGCGATTACGACTTGCTGATTATCATGTACGACAACGAATCGGCCGCCAATACCGATATCCAAGCAACAGGCTCGACGACTTACGGCGCGCAGACGACCTTCACGCCGCCGGGGACCAAGCATCCGATCATGCAGAGGCGCTGGAAGAAAAACGTTGCCGGCATGCTGGCCGTCGGCCATCCGACCTGCCGTTACGTTGCCACTGCCTGCGCCACCTTTCCGCCCACGGATTATCTAAACAAGGTCCAAAAGGCGCTCGCCATCGGCGGCCCGACCTTCATCCACACCTACGATCCCTGTCCAAAGGGGTGGGACTATCATCCCCGCTACTCGAACGAGCTTGGCGAGTTGGGAATCAAATGCGGGATCTATCCGCTCTACGAGGTCGTGGACGGCAACGTCATTTACACCTGGGACGCGCGCAAGACGGGCAAAGGCCGCATTCCGGTCAAGGAGTTTATCTCCAAACAAGGGCGCTTCGATCATTTGAAAGAAGAACACTACGCGCATATTCAAAACATGGTCGATCAAATGTGGGAAGAATGGCAGATCCCCGGTGTCGCGCCATTGCGAGGGATTCTGAAGGCTAGGATTTAGCCTATAAATAAATTGTCCACGGAATCCGCGGGAAAAGCCGGCGGATTCCGTGTAACCTTGCCGGGAATCCCACTGACTCCTTCGGCGAAGCTTGGCGAGATCTGACGATCGGTTCAGGAGTGCGCCTTGAGCGCCTAGTCGGGATTTTGTATGGTGAGCAGAATAACGAGGCTTAAGAGTCCAGTAATAGAGCTAACTCGGTGAAGGAAAGCGTTGTTTGCCTAGCATCCTGCCGGTAAAGCCACCTGATCTCGTTTTCAGCCTCTAAGCGGGAAAGATCGCGCTACGCTGGAGAGCTACGCGCGCTACCATGTCGCTACATTGGGAAGCCCTCCCGATAAGCGGCTATAATAACTAGAGTTACGGATCTTCGAATCAGGGAGGGACTTATGGCAACCCCAAGCAGCAGCGAAGGAAAGAAGGAAGCGACCGGTCCGGTGATCTCCGGCGGCCACCTTGTCGCCAAGGCGCTCAAGAACGAGGGCGTGGAGGTGATTTGGACGCTGTGCGGCGGCCATATCATCGATATCTACGACGGCTGCATCGACGAGGGCATCAAGATTATCGACGTGCGCCATGAGCAAGTCGCGGCCCACGCGGCCGACGGCTACTCGCGCCAGAGCGGCAAGATCGGCTGCGTCGTCACGACCGCCGGACCAGGCACAACCAACGCGATGACCGGCATCGCCAATGCGTATCGCGCCGAGAGCCCGCTCTTGATGATCGGCGGGCAGGGCGCGCTTTCAGCCAGCACAAGATGGGCTCGCTGCAAGATCTGCCGCACGTCGACATCATGTCGCCGATCACGAAGTTCGCCGCCACCGTGCCGCACACCGAGCGGATCGCCGACATGGTGTCGATGGCGTTTCGCGAATCGGTCAACGGCGCGCCCGGTCCGAGCTACCTGGAAATCCCGCGCGACGTGCTCGATGCCAAAGTGCCGCTCGAGCGCGCGCGCATTCCCAAACCGGGCGCCTACCGCGCTTCGACCAAATCCGTCGGGGATCCGAAAGACATCGAGAAGCTTGCCGATCTTTTGGTCAATTCACAAAAGCCGGCGGCGCTCTTTGGTACGCAGGTGTGGACCAGCCGCGGCCACGATGCGGCGGTGGAGTTCTGCCGCGCGCTCAATGTGCCCGGCTACATGAACGGCTCGGGGCGCGGTATTTTTGCGCCGGGTGATCCGCACGGCTTCAATCGCACGCGCAGCATGGCATTCGACAAAGCCGACGTGATCTTGATCGTCGGCTGTCCGTTCGATTTCCGTCTCGGCTACGGCCGGCGGCTGCGCGCCGATGCGACCGTCGTGCAGATCGATCTCGACTATCGCAACGTCGGCAAGAACCGCGACGTCTCGCTCGGCCTCGTCGGCGACTGCGGCGCGATTCTCAAAGCCGTGGAGCAAGCCGCCAGCGGCCGCGCGTCGAAAGGCAATGCGCAGCGCGCCGAGTGGATGAAAGAATTACGCGCGGCGGAAGCCAAGGCCTACGAAAAGCTTCTCCCTTCGTTCAAGTCCGAATCGACGCCGATCAATCCTTACCGGGTCGCCTATGAGATCAATGAATTCTTGACCGACAACACGGTCTATATCGGCGACGGCGGCGATGTCGTGACGATCACCGCGACGGCCGTCGAGCCGCGCAAAGCCGGCAACTGGATGGATCCGGGCCCGCTCGGCACTCTGGGCGTCGGCACGTCGTTCGCGATGGCGACCAAGTTCGTGCATCCGAAAAAAGAAGTGCTTTGTTACTACGGCGACGGATCATTCGGCATGACCGCATGGGACATGGAGACCGCGCAGCGCTTCGGCCTGCCGTACATGGCCGTGATCGGCAACAACTCGGCGATGAATCAGATCCGCTGCGGCCAGATCGGCAAATACGGGCCAGAGCGCGGCTGCATCGGCAACAAGCTCGGCGACGTCGATTTCGAAAAATTTGCCGAGTGCTTCGGCGGCTGGGGCATCGCCGTGCGCGACCCCGGCCAGATTCGCCCCGCGCTCGAAAAAGCGCGCGAGCGTGTCGCCGGCGGTCAATGCGCCGTCGTGAACATCTGGGTCGACATCAATGAATACGCGCCGGGCACCAAGGCGCAGACGATGTACAAATAAGAGTCGCCGCGAAAACTTCGGAATGTGTCCCGCAAAGGCGCCAAGGCGCAAAGATTTAGATTCCGAACTTCGCGTCTTTGCGCCTTTGCGGGATAAAAATCCGACTCTTCTAAGGAGACGATGATTCGATGGGAAAAGCTCTCGATGGCATCCGCATCCTCGATATGACTCACGTGCAGTCCGGTCCGACTTGCACGCAACTTCTGGCCTGGTTCGGCGCAGACGTGATCAAGGTCGAGCTGCCGGGGCGCGGCGATATTACACGCGGCCAGCTGCGCGACAAACCCAATGTCGACAGCCTCTATTTCACCATGCTCAATTGCAACAAGCGCAGCATCACGCTCAATACGAAGACCAAAAAGGGCAAAGAAATATTTCGCGAGCTGGTTCGCCGCTGTGACGTGCTGGTGGAAAACTTCGCGCCCGGCGCGCTCGACCGTCAAGGTTTCACTTGGGAGGCCATTCAAGGACTGAATCCGCGGATCATTTATGCTTCCGTCAAAGGCTTCGGGCCCGGACCGTTTGAAGATTGCAAGGTGTATGAAAACGTCGCCCAGTGCACCGGCGGTGCCGCCAGCACCACCGGGTTCGACGACGGGGCGCCGCTTGTTACCGGCGCACAGATCGGCGACTCAGGCACGGGAGTGCATTTGGTCGCGGGCATTCTCGCGGCGCTTTTTCAGCGCGAAAAGACCGGCAGGGGACAGCGCGTCACCTGCGCCATGCAGGATGCCGTGTTGAATCTTTGCCGGGTCAAGCTGCGCGATCAGCAGCGGCTCGCGGCGGGACCGCTGACGGAGTATCCGCAGTATCCGAATGGAGTTTTCGGCGATGCGGTGCCACGTGCCGGCAACGCTTCAGGCGGTGGACAGCCGGGATCGGCGGTGCGCACTAAAGGCGGCGGGCCGAACGATTACATCTACGTCATTATTCAGCCGGTGGGCTGGGAGCCGTTGATGAAGCTCTGCGGCCGGCCGGAGTTGATCACGGATCCTGAGTGGGCGACCCCCGAAGCGCGACTGCCCAAGCTCGACAAATGTTTCGAGCTGATCGAGAAGTGGACGATGACCCTCGATAAATTCGAGATCATGCGCCGGCTCAATGAGCATGACGTGCCGTGCGGGCCGATCCTCGATATGCGCGAGATCGCTCAAGAGCAATCGCTGCGCGCGACCGGAACGGTCGTCGAAGTGGATCATCCGAAGCGGGGGAAATTCTTGACGGTCGGCAACCCGATCAAGCTCTCGGATTCGCCGACCGAAGTGAAGCGCTCGCCGTTGTTGGGCGAGCACACCGGCGAGATATTGGAATCTGTTCTCGGGTTAGACGACGACGAGATAGAAGAGGCGCAAAACGAGGGCGCCATCTAAGCAGTACTCCAGAGGCGACAACTTTGCTTGCGCGCCGTGTATCTTCACGGTTCGAATTTTTATCGGATCCGATTGCAGTAAGAAGTTTTCAGTTTGTCCTGAGCATCGCCGAAAGCTCGAATGACAATCGAGACTTGAGGTGTCATGCCGAATGCTCGGCTGATGACTGGCCAAACTGTGAACATAGCCGATTCTCGGAGGCGTAGATGAACAAAAAGGCTTTTCGCACCACGATCAACTCCGCTCTGGCCGCCGGCCGCCAAGCTTTGAGCGCGCCCGAGGCGCAGCAATTATGCGACGAGTACGGCATTGCAACGCCCAAGCAAGGATTGGCTACAACCGCTGCGGATGCGGCGAAACTCGCCGCACGGTTCGGTTTTCCGGTCGTTCTCAAAATCGTCTCGGACGATATTCTGCACAAAACCGAAGCGGGCGGTGTGATCGTCGGACTCGGCAATGCAGCCGATGTCCGGGGCGGTTTCGATCAACTCGTCAAGAACGCCAAACGCTACAAGAAAAACGCGGGCATTCAGGGTGTTCAGGTACAGCAGATGCTGAAAGGCGGCCAGGAAGTCATGGTCGGCGCCGTGACCGACCCGAGCTTCGGCAAAATGATCGCCTTTGGCATCGGCGGCATATTGGTCGAAGTGATGAAGGACATTACCTTTCGCATGGCGCCGGTCGGCAAGAAAGACGCCTTGTCGATGCTCGATTCGATCGGCGCCGCTCAAGTGCTGCGCGGGGTGCGCGGCGCCAAAGGAGTCGACCGCGCGGCTCTGGCCGATATCATCGTCAAAGTTTCCAAGCTGGTGAACGATTTCCCGGAAATTCACGAAGTCGATCTGAATCCGATCTTCGCGACGGAGAACGGCGCGCGCGCCGTCGATGTGCGCATCGTCATCGGCGATAAGCCGCAAACGCGCCAGCGTTTCGATCAGAGAGAGATTCTCGCCGCCATGCAGCGCATCATGAATCCGCGCTCGGTGGCCGTGATCGGCGCTTCCGCTGAAGACGGCAAGATCGGCAACTCGGTGATGAAGAATCTCATCAACGGCGGTTATCAAGGGGCGATCTATCCGGTCCATCCGAAAGCTCAGGAGATCCTGGAACGCAAGGCCTATCCCAGCGTGCTCGACGTCCCGGGGGAAATCGACGTCGCGGTGTTCGCCATCCCGGCGAAGTTTTGCGCTGCGGCGATGGACGAAGTGGGGCGGAAAAAAATTCCCGGTGCCGTGATGATTCCCTCGGGCTTCGCCGAAGTCGGCGAGCAGGCGCTGCAGGATGAGCTTCTCGGGGTGGCGCGCAAGCACCAAGTGCGCGTGATGGGGCCGAATATTTACGGGTTTTACTACACGCCGCAAAATCTCTGCGCGACCTTTTGCACGCCGTACGACGTCAAGGGCAAGGTTGCGCTCAGCTCGCAATCGGGCGGGGTCGGCATGTCGATCATCGGTTTTTCACGGACGACGCGCATGGGAGTTTCGGCGATCGTCGGGCTGGGCAACAAGTCCGATCTCGACGAGGACGATCTGCTGACCTACTTCGAGCAGGACGACAACACTCAAGTGATCGCCATGCACTGCGAGGATTTAAAAGACGGCAGATCCTTCGCCGAAGTGGCAAGTCGCGTCTCGAAAAAGAAACCCATTGTCATGCTCAAGGCGGGACGAACAGCACTGGGCGCGCGGGCCGCGGCGTCGCACACCGGCGCGCTGGCGGGAAACGATAAAATATATGACGATGTTCTGCGCCAGTGCGGCGTCATTCGCGCCAAGAGTTTGAACGACATGCTGCAGTTCGCCCGCGGCCTCCAAGTGCTACCGACGCCGAAGGGCGAGAATATCGTCATCATCACCGGCGCCGGCGGTTCGGGCGTATTACTGTCGGACGCCTGCGTCGATAACGGTTTGGCGCTGATGAAAATGCCCCCGGACATGGACGCCGCATTTCGCAAATTCATCCCGCCCTTCGGCGCTGCCGGAAATCCGGTCGACATCACCGGCGGCGAGCCGCCGACGACCTACGCCAACACCATCCGCTACGCCCTGGGCGAGCCGCGCATTCATTCTTTGATCCTCGGCTACTGGCACACGATCATCACGCCGCCGATGGTGTTCGCCAAGCTGTGCGCCGAGGTCGTCGAGGAAGCGCGTGCCAAAGGTATCGACAAGCCGGTGGTGGCCTCTCTGGTCGGCGACGTACAGGTGGAAGAGGCGAGCGAGTATCTTTACGAACGAGGAATCGTTGCGTATCCGTACACGACGGAGTTGCCGGTCGCGGTGCTCGGGGCGAAGTACAAATGGGCGCGTGGGGCGGCGGTGATGTAGTCACGGTCCCGTTTCAATCGTTCGTTCCAGTGGTTCCAATCGTTCGCGCGTCGTTCTGAGGCACGCAGGAAAACTTGTTCTTTCGTGCTCTGCGTGTCCGGGTGGTGATGCCAGTGAAGGCTCACCGATACGCTTCCTCAGGCATATTGAAGGCTGCGCCTTCCTTCGCCAATTGTTCCTGGAACATCTTGCGGATATGCGGGTCCTCGTCGCGGTATTCGATGGTGTGGCCGCCTTCTTTGATGTCGAGGTTCAAGCCCCACCAGTCTTTTCCAGGAATACCCTTGACCCGCCTCGGGTAGCCGCCGAGGAAGGCGAGCACGCGCAAGGGCTCCTTGGATGCGCCGAAGTGACCGTGAAACCATCCTGCGTCGCCTGGCGCAGCGCTCACGATGCCGCCGGTCTTGTAGTCCTGCCGAACTACTAAATTGCCTTTGCCGTCTTTCCACGGCGTCGTCCCTGCTTCACCCGGCCAGGTGATCGTGTAACCCTTGCCGCCCAAGCACAGCAGCACCGGGCCGGCTTCATGTGCGTGACATCGCGAATAGCGACCGGGCGCGTATTGCGCGATAAATCCCTGAAAACTATTTCCCGACAGGCTCCAGAAGAAAGTTCGATGGCCCACGCCGCGCTGACCATCGACCGGCAGCTCGACGCGATCGGCATCAGGAATGATATTGCCGTAGTTGCGCGCGCGGCCGTGGCGCGGATCTTTGCCGAGCTCGCTATGCGCTTTGAAATAATCCGCGCTGCCGTCGTAGCGGTCCTTGAATTGATACGGATTATTGAACAGCGCATCTTGGGTCCGGTAGAGATGAAAGATCGGTGGCGCGTTAGTCACGCCGACTAAGAGAGCAGGGCTGGAGGTCGCGTTAACGATGCGGTGCCAGGTGTTAAGCGGCGGGGAGAAAAGGCTTCCCGCCTGCCACTCGAAAGTTTGCTTCTTGTTCGAGTCATCGCCGCTCCAGATCTCCGTCGTGCCGCGCCCTTCGAGCACATAGAAGATCTCCTCGTACATGTGCTTTTCCGGCGTAATCGCGCCGGCGCCAGGCACCTCGATTACGTACACGCCCTGGAGTCCGCCGCAGCCGTTGAGCTCGATGAACGCGCCGCGTGCGCCCATGCGTTTCCACGGTCCCAACGTGAGTTCGCGAACATCGTAGAAACCCACCGCGCCGCGATGGATGGGAAGATTTTGCTCCTCCATGTAAATTTCATAGGGGCTGGCCTGCCGCACCCAGCGTTTGGTACCGACGAAGTCTTGCTCCATGTAATTGTCTCCTTCGACTTGTGGGAGTACGCTCGTCTCACAGGAAGGTATTCGCTAACCGTTCATTGTGTCAACACCGACTAGCGCGTCCAGAACGGCATCAGCGAATAGAACAGCAGAGGAATCGCCAGTACGGGTACGATCCAGACGAGTGCTAGCGGGATTTTCCGAGTGAGACTTTCTGGCAGAAGCGTGGCGAGCACCCCAAGCGCGGCGGCACCGAGGATCGAAGAGGCCGTCCAACCGTACCAGTACATAACCGGACCTTCGCCCTGGCGCGGCGGCGCATGGAACCACTCCAGCCGGTTGGTCGCAGGATGATACGTAAAGAGCGGCCAGCCTGCCATGTCGCAGAGCACGTAAAGCGCCGCGGTGGCGAAGGCGAACACGACAGCAAAGGTTTTAAACTTCGTGGACGAAGCGAGCGACTTCGACTTGCTCATGCCCTGCGTTGCATCAGTAGTCGTGCTCATGATCCGAACCCGCGGACGTTGTTGACGACCTTGCCGACGAGAAAGATGAACCAGCACGCTCCGGCAAGATAAACGGTCACCCATTTGCGGGTGCTGCTATATTCCGCGTTCTTGGAATTTTTCCAAAGATACCAATAAATCGGCAGCAGTCCGAGCCCGATGGTGGCGAGATGCTCCTTCATCTCGAAGGAACCTTGCGTCTTCCAGTAGCCCGCTTGCTCGATGGGAATGCGGACGTAGATGCGATACTCAGTGTAGATCCACGCGCCGAAAACAAAGGTTGATAACCCAGAGCACGCAGACGGCGGCGGCGTAGCCTGCGCCCTCTACCGCACGGAAGCGGGTGGCGAAACCGGCATCTGCGGCCCGTTGGCGCACCGGCATGAGCACCGACATCGCCTGGTGCGTGAGCGCGCCCAGGAGCCCGATCGCCAACAATCCATGGATGATCAGCAAGATCGTCCAGTACGTGTTGATCGAGATGTACTCGAGTACGAAGTCCATTATCGTCCCTGTCATGCACGCAAGTCGGTTTTTGCCTAGTGTTGCTTCACCATCAGCGTCTAGACGGAAACCGTATGCCGATCGGTCTGTTCCCGTTCCTCGCGTAAATGACAAACCGAATGGAGGCAAACTTGCCGCGCGCTACGGCGCTTGATTTTTGGCGAAGAGTATCCGCTCAAAAAGCATCGTGTCAACGTTGCGCCCGGATTTTTCGCTGCGTGGCGATGGCTGTTCGCTGCTTCTTATCTGGATCACGCTTCCAACCCCGCTAGCGCGACCGGGGTTTGAGATCCCAGCCGTAGACGTCCTCGCCGGGATTCGCCTTGAAGTCGAACCGGTTACTCACGCCCTGGAGTCCCTGATACTGGTAAAGCCAGACCACCGGCGCTTCTTCCATCAGCACCGACATCGCCTTTTGCAGCAGCTTTACTCGCTGGGCCGGATCGAAGCTTGCCTGTTCCGCTTTGAGCGCGGCGTCAACCGCCGGGTTGGAAAATTCCAAGCGCTTGGTGACTCCGGTGCGAAAGTACTGGTGCAGGTACTCGCTCGGGTCGATGACCGCGCCGCGCCCGAAAATATACATGCCGGCTTTGCCGTTTTGGATCGCGGCAAACCCGCTGTCTTGATCTTGCGTCCGCACCTTTGCGCGGATGCCGACCTCGCCGAGCATCGCGCCGATCGCTTCGGCCACGTCCTTGACCTTGTTGTACTGCCCGAGCGGAACCAGGAAATCGACTTCGAAGCCGTTGGCGTAACCGGCTTCGGCGAGCAGCTTCTTCGCCTTCGCAGGGTCATGATTGTACTTTGGGCCGATCTCGCGGCTGTAGCCGTACTGATCCGGACCGACGGGCGCGTCCATCGGATAGGCGTAGCCCCTGAGCACGTTTTTCGTGAGGGAGTTTCGATCGATGGCATAGTTGACGGCCTGGCGCACAAGCTTGTTGCCGAACTGCGGCACTGAGCTGTGCATGCCGAGAAACATGATATTGATCGTGCGGGCGCTCTCGATGCGCGCGCCGCCGCTCACGCGGCCGGCGCTCTCGGGCGGGACGTTGGAGATGACGTCCACTTCCCGGTTTAAGAGCGAGGTGATCGCAACCTCGGATTCCGCGATGTTGCGAAAGACAATTTCGTCGACCGTCGGCCTGTGATCGCTGTGCGCGTAGCCGGGGTTTTTCTCCACGACGAACCACTGGCCGCGCACCCAGTCTTTGAGCTTATAGGGTCCCGTGCCGAGCGCGAGCTTATCGGCTGCAGCCGCGCCCAAGCGATCATACGCGGCCTTGTTGGTGATGAAGCGCTGCGCCAGGCGAAAGGGTAGCGCCGCATCCGGGCTTTTGGTGCGCAATCGGACCGTAAGCGGATCGACCGCCTCGATGGCGACAACGTGGGCGATGGAGCTCGACTGTTTGCTGTCGGGGTCCTTCTGAATGCGCGTGTACGAGTGCACCACATCGGCCGACGTGAAATCGCTGCCGTCGTGGAACTTGACGTCCTTCTTAAGCTTGAACACCCAGGTGTTAGGGTCCGGATTGCTCCACGACTCGGCGAGAATGGGAACGATTTGTTTTTTGCTCCAGCTCCATTCGAGCAGCGGCTCGATCACATGCTTCCAGGTCGGATAGATCTGCGTGGTCGAATGACCGTACGGATGCAAAGTCTCCACCTGCACGCCTGGCAGAGCGATTGTAGCGGTAATTTTTTGCTCTTTCTTGGCTGTACTCTGGGCGTGGCCGATGGACGTAAGAAAGCCCAAGTAATCGCCAAGAAGCAGCGCAAGCAAAAACGTCAGAGTGCGAAACGTGAGCATGTCGGTTCTCCCTTTACGGTCTAGCCGATGCGGCAGTGAACTTACCGTTTATCACCGAGCCAGTGGTGCGTGTCAATCATGAAACCGTGTACCGCGCAGCGTCGAACGTCGAACGCTAAACGGCAAGCTTTCACGGATCGAGCAAGATAGGCTTGGCCTTACCTCTGTGGCAACGGGTCGGGGCCGGTGAGCTTTTTGAATAGCTCTACGGCTTCGCGTTCGCGGGGCATGTCTTTGATCGTTTGCTCAAGCTCTTCCGGCATTTGCGGTTCGGCCTTGAGGCCGGTGATCTTCGTATACTCTTTGTGAAACTCGGCATCTCTGTAAGTTTTACGCATAGCATCCTGCAGGATTTGTACGCGTTCTTTCGGGGTGCCGGGCGGCAGAATAAATGGGTTCCCGCTGCCGACGAAGGCGCGGTAGAGCGCGACGAGTTTGCGCTCGAGGGGAGACTTGGCAAAGCTTTCGATGTCGGGGAGCTCGGCAAAGCGGGGATGGCTGTGTTTCCGGCCCTTCGGGATCTCAATCAGACTGTGGAAGTGCATAAGTCCCTTTTCGACCCACTGAGGTTTCTCATGCAGCAGAGCGTCCGCCACGGTTGACCGGGTGTCTATCTCACCCTGCTCGATAGAGACATCGAGTTCCGGAGAAGTGTAACCGGTGACGAATTTGGGTTGTTTCAGCCCCATGAGGTACGCGAACATTCGGCCGGAGATGTAGATCAGGTGTCCCACCGACTGGGAGCCGATTTTCAGACCTGAAGCCGCGCGGAGCTTCTCCAGGCTGTCGAGACCGGCCTCCTTGCGCGTGAAAAAAACATGGTAGCCGCCGCTGTAGCTGGTTCCCAGATAGCTCACTTTATCGATGTCATAGAGCACGCCACTCTCTCCGAGAATGGGGTGCATCACGAATGGCGTCGACATGCGGCCGATGGTTAGACCGTCCGGGCGGACCGATTGATACATATGGTTTGCCGCCTTCCGCCCGCCGCCGCCATCCATGTACTGCATCACAATGGTGGGATTTCCCGGAATATATTTTTGGAGGAAAGGAACAACGGCTTTGGTTCGCATGCTTCCGACTCCGCCGGGAGCGCTGCTCTCGAGGATGGTAACGGTTTTCCCCTGGAAGAAAGAAGTTTGCGAAGAAGCGACGCCGCTTGTGAAGAGACCAAGCAGTAGCGCGCCAAGAGAGACTTGGAGAAACACGATCGGCACGGATCTGTCGTGTTTCATATGCACCTCCGTGATATGAGAACTCCGGCCTCTGCGGTTCAAACCGAATCGTATCACCGGGCTCCCTGCGGATGTCAATCGCCAAACATTTAATGGCGTAGCCGTGATTGTTGGACCTGAGGACGCGACTGGGGGTGTGAATCACGTGTCTTCGATGGCAGACAGGGGTCTAACTGATCGTGGTTCGAACGTTAAGACCACCTCATCCCAATAAGAAAAGCTTAGGCGCGACTGCAAGGCCCGAAGCAGTACTCGTGCTTGACCCTAGAAACGACTCGTTACTGCGGCGAGGTCGATCCGCTGATCGGCGCAAACTCGTAGATCCCTCCGTCTGCCATGAGTGCCAGAAAGAGACGACCGTCCTTCAATGTGTAGGAGCGCACGAACTCCCAGTCCTTAACTATGCGGTCGTGAAGAGAGCCGGGCGGGCATTGCGCGCGAGTGAGCGCGAGCGGGCCGAACTGGAGCTGGTTGGGTCCCGAAGATTTCCACGCTCCACGCCCACGGTTACAGTCGATCCGCGCGCTTACACTACCATCCGTCCCGAAGGAGATCGTGTACTTCGCCGGATCGTCGGGCGTCAGTATTCGTTCATCGCTGCTTTGAAACTTGACGAGCTGCCAGGAACTGCCGCCGAGGTCGGCGGCTGCGCTCCGCGGCGGGGCCGGCGTGCTCACACTGCAGGCGGTGGACAGCAGCGCGGCGGCCAGCAACAAACAAGGTAATCGAGTGATGCGCATGCTGTGAAATGTTCCGCAACAGTTGCATGCCGTTCCAATCGTTCCGCTTGAACGGAGCGAAGCGGTTGACCATCTTGAACGTCTTGAACCCGGCGTGGCTGGTTAGCTGTTTACAGCGGCCCTCTTCAGGTTGGCGCCGAGCTTGATGTTTTCGGAGCGAGTCACGCTGACGTTGTAGTTGTAAGCCGGTGAGCGGAACTGGCTGAGGGCGAATTGCTGGCCTTCGGCGCGGCTGGCGTGGATGCAATCCTCCGGCACGTGGATGATGTAGTTCCTGATGTGAAATCCGATGACCGCGTGGTACACGCAGTTGTTCGAGCCGATGCCCGTGACGACGATATGGTCGCGGCAGGGGCGTAGATCGAATTTCTTTAGCTGCTCTTCCATGACCGTCTGATAGAAGCAGTCGTGGGAGAATTTTTTTACGACAGGTTCGCCGGCGTGGGGTTTGAGCTCCTCGACAAATTCCACCGCCGGGCTGTCATCGATCAGCGAATAGTCTTTCCCGAAGAAGGTGAATTCCGGATGCTCTTTCGTTCTTACCGATTGCACGTGGATGATTTTGCCATTGGCCTGGCGAAAGCGGTCCAGCAAAGATCTGATGTTGCGGATGACAGGTTTGAGTGTGGCGCCATGCCTTTCGCAACCCTCGGCTTGCATGTCCACGATGATGAGGCCGGATCCTTGTGGTGTAAGCTCGATTGTCCGTTCAGTGTCCATGAGAACCTCCGAAGAATGTATCAACCGATTCTTTATCGAGACCCGACGGCTCGCGTCAAGTAAGTGTCGTCGAAATATTTCTGCGGGGGATCTGAAATATCGATTTGCTTCAAAAGCGCCGCGATGTTTTCCCTCTTGAGACGGATGTCGAGATCGGCCACGTAATAATCCAGCGCTTTCCTCTCGATGGCGATGTCGCCGCGAAGTCCGTGCCGAATGCCGAGCGCAACGGCTTTCTCCTTGTCGCGGCGGATAAGATCGTTGGCTTTATCGAGCGCCCTGAGGAATCGCACCGTTTTATCCGGGCTGGAGCCGGCAAATTCGCGCGTCGATGCGACGATCGTTGACGGAATTTCCGTCAGCGTTTCTCGCGTGTCCAAAAGCATCGTGAATCCGTCTCTCTCCGCTTGAACGCGTTGTCCCGGGGTGAGCGGCACGGCCTGGACCTTGCCGGTTTTGAGCGCGGCGATGCGGGCAGCCGGTCCGCCTTCGATATTGAGAACGGAAAAATCCCGATCTTTCACCAGCCCGTGGCGGCGCAGAGATTCCACAACCGTGAATTCTCCCATGCCGCCGATCCCTGTGATGCCGATCGTTTTGCCTTTCAAATCTGCCACGGTCTTGAGGCCCTTGCCGGTCATAAGCGCGTAGCTCATACGATTAAGGTGACCGCCGACGACCACCACGGGAGCGCCGCGGGCAATGCCGCGCAAAATGGCAACGGCGCCCGCGATCACGATATCGGCCTGGCCACTCATAAGTAGCGCCATCATGATCGGGCCGCTGCTGGAAAGCGTCACGGGTCTCACGTCCAAACTTTCTTCTTTGAAAAAGCCGGCCCCACGGGCAACGGCGGTAGGCAGGCCGGTATTCCAACTCGGCGACACCAGGGCCACGGTGACAACCTGGAGATCCGCCGCGCTGGAGAAATTAGGGACGAGACCGAAGATCGATACAATTGCTGCTAAAAAGATTTTCTTCATACGTCCGCTGGGCATCAACGAATCAGGGAAAGCAGATTGTTGAGAAACCGTCATCGGATTTTAGCCGTTGACGATGGGAGCGGTTTAGAGTCGCGATTCCGCATGCTTAAGGCTCTCAAGCATCAATCAATCTCGCGGACCGCGTAATGTTGTAGCAGCGATCATAGAAGACCTCTCGACGCGCTGTCAATCATCCGCGCGCTCGTGCGCGACAGCGCGCTTTGGATCGAACAGGCGTCAGCTCGTAGCAACTATCTGTAGACACTCTGTATCCAACAGTTCACACCTCCTCACGCCTCACGAAGCTCTAAGGCCGGGGGTTTAGCCGAAAAATCATGAAGTTGCTCGGTTATAAGTGCCGAGATGCTGTTGGCATCACATTTGCGCCTAGCCCTTGCAGTATTTGCTCTACACCGCGTCTAGCTGGGTTAGAGGGACGCAATGATCGACGATCGGCTCTTAGCGGTGCATCGCGCGACTTTCTGAGAACATAGCTCTGGAGAAAAAAGCAATGCGACAATCTGACGCAATGGCGATGAGTGGGCGGACGACACGATCAGACTCGACACCATCTAGGGTCGCGACGCAATGCCGGGTGATTACATATCTAGCGGCGGTATCGCCGTTTCTGCTGATGATCGTTCTGGCAGGCGTTTATCCCGATTTAAACCGAACAGAAGTTTCTGATTGGCGACCGCTGATTTCTCTCGCAGACGAAGCGTTAAATAGAGGCGATCGATATGAAGCGAGACGCTTGTATTTGCAGGTTGACCGAATCGCCTATTGGCGAAAAGATTGGGAGGGACTCGTCGCCGCTGCTTGCCGCATCAACAAGCTCGACGGTCTTAAACAGCCCTCACCGAAAGCTCTTTCCATTTTGTTCCGGGCCGCGAGAACGGCGGAGCTTGCCCAAAGTGGCCGCGGCCTTGCCGTCGTGGCATTATCTCTCTCAATGCTGGGCTCGGGCGAAGCCGCATCCGCAGTCCTGGACCGAAACCAAGCCGATTGGTTAACTGAGCCGATAAGCTCTGATGATCTCAGCTTGTTAGCAGGGTGCTCTCGATCACAATAGCCGGGGTGAACAGTCTCTGATTTCGACTGTAAAGGCATCCACCAGCTCGGACAATCTTTGACGTCGAGGACCAACTCGTCGCCTCGGAAAACGCCTCGTTACGGTTATCCTCCCTCGGGCGTATATCTTACCGCGCGATCCGATTGACGCGTCGGCGACTTGGCGATAGCGTGAGCGCAAATCCGCTCGACAACGAAATAGTTTTGTCGCAACCGCGACGGATCTGAAACTCACCTATGAGAGGAAAACAATGGCGCAAACCAATCCAATACGCGTAGGCCTGATCGGTGCGGGCGGCAGGTGGGGGCCGCGGGCGCATGTGCCGGCGCTACAGGGCATACCAGAGACCGAGCTTTATGCCGTGTGTACTGCGCATACGGAAACTGCTCAGACGGCGGCCGATAAGTTCGGCGTGGAATGCGCGTACGGCAGCGACAAAGCGTTGAACGCCGACAAGCGGGTCGAAGCCGTGGCGGTCGCAGTACGCGTGCCGGCGCACTATGCGCTTAGCAAGAGCGCGATCGAGTCGGGGAAGCATGTTTTCTGCGAATGGCCCCTCGGGGCAAATACCAAAGAGGCCGAAGAGCTCGCGGCGCTGGCGCGCCAGAAAAACGTGCGCACGATCGTCGGATTGCAGCGCCGCGCGTCGCCCGCCTATCTGTACATGCGCGAGCTGATCCAGCAAGGCTACGTCGGACAGGTGTTGTCGGTGAACATGACCTTGATGAACAGCGGCGTGCTGACCCGCACCTCGGATCGCACCTGGCAGCGCGATGTGACTCTGGGAGCGAACACGTTGACGATTACATTCGCGCACGTATTTGATGCCATGTGCATGGTCGTCGGCGAGCTGGCCGAAGTGTCGGCGCTGGTCTCCACCCAAGTGCCGCAGTGGTTCGAGACCGACACGAAACAATACGTGGACGTTACTTCGCCCGACAACATCATGGTTCACGGCCGGCTCGAAAACGGTGCCATCGTCAACGCGTACTGCGGCGTACATCCGTACCACGGCAGCGGCCATCGCTTCGAGATCTACGGTACCGAGGGCACACTGGCGATGATCGGCGGCGGCGAGGGCGGCGAGGAGCGCCGGCGCAAGGTCATGGGGGGACACAAAGACGACAAGACACTGCAAGAATTGGCGGTACCCGAGAAGTTCACTTCGGTGCCCGAAGCCGTGCGCAATGGCGGTGCGGCGTACGACGTTGGCCAGATGTGGGTCAAGTTTGCCGAAGGAATACGCACGGGTTCGCCGATCGACGCCGACTTCGATCACGCGGTGCGACGGCACCGAACTTTAGATGCCATCGTGCGCGCGTCACAGACGGGGCAACGGCAGAAAGTTGTATCTGTGAGAAAGCGGTTCAAACCGTTTGAGACGTTCAAGGCCCCTGATCAAGTCCGGAGTTCGTTCAAAACGTTCGACTGATCAGATACAGGCGAAGTCCGGTTCGTGCTACATCGCTGCGATTGAACAATGATGATTGACGAGTCGCCGTCTTAGCGATAGCGAGGAAATAAATTAAAAGGCGAGAGGAGCGACGACCATGAACATCGAGCGGCGGAGATACACGATGGTCTGAAGCATCCGGTGATTGACGGCGACGGTCATTGGTTGGAGCCGATACCCATTTTCCTCGAGTACCTCCGCGAAGTGGGGGGCGCTAAATCCGTCGATCAGATGAGAGCGCTGTGGCGGGGCAGGGATGCGTGGTACCGAGCCACGCCACAAGAGCGTGAGCACAACCGGCTGCGCCGCGCCATATGGTGGGGCGTGACCAGCAATACCTACGACAAAGCCACGGCGCTATTGCCAGCATTGCTGAATGAGCGCCTGCCCGAACTGGGCATCGACTTCGCGCTGATCTATCCGAGCTTCGGGCTCAGCATCAACGGCATGTCCGAAGGCGATCTGCACCGGGCCGCGGTGCGCGCCTACAACATGATGACGGCCGACATGTTCGCGCCGTTTGCTGAGAGGTTTGCGCCGGTCGCCATTATTCCCAGCCATACGCCGAACGAAGGTTTGGAAGAGTTGGAGTATGCGGTCAAGCAGCGGGGTTACAAAGCGATCATGCTCCGCGGGAATCAGGAGCGGGCGATCCCAAGCGCGGCGGACGGGATCGATCGACAGAAGGCGGCCTGGTACGTCGATACCATTGCCCTCGACAGTCCCTACGATTATGAGCGGTTCTGGCGGCGCTGCGTCGAGCTCGGGGTGGCCGTAACGCAACACTCGGGCAGCGGCCGCTGGCATGACCGCGCCTCGATCAACAACTTTACTTACAATCACGTCGGCCACTTCGCCGAGTCGAATCACGCGTTCGCGCGCGGCGTTTTCCTCGGCGGTCTCGTGCGCCGCTACCCAACTCTCAATTTCGGTTTTATGGAAGGAGGCGTGAGCTGGGCCTGCCAGATGTGCCTCGACATGATCGAACATTGGGAGAAACGCCGCCGCGATGGGCTGCAGTATCCGAATGCAACCAGCATCTCTGAGATGCATCAGCTCATCGATAAGTATGGGGATCAAAAGCTCAAAGCCAACGCGGACGCGCTCATGAACAACCTCGACGCATTCCGTCCGGAGTGCAGCCTGGAGGAGCTCGGCCTGCCAGAGCATGTGGTCGATGATTTCGAGGCGGCAGGGGTCAATTCAAAGGAGGATGTTCGGGCCGTCTTCTCCGATAATTTTTACTTCGGCTGCGAGGCGGATGATCGCGCAACGATGTGGGCCTTCGATCCGCGCATGGGCGTGCGACTCCGGCCGGTGTTCAGCTCCGACTTCACCCATTTCGACGTGCCTGATTTCGGCGAGGTGATCCCCGAAGCGTTCGAGATGGTGGAGAAAGGCTTCGTGACAGAGCAGGATTTCCGCGAGTTCACGTTCACCAACGCCGCGCGCCTGCACACGCGCAACAATCCGGATTTTTTCAAAGGCACCGTCGTCGAGCAAGCGGTGGCCGATGAGCTTGGACTGAGGATGCGGTCAGCGGCGAGAGCCTGACCAACAAGTTGCGATCTAGAGTCCGGCTTCCTGGGGTCCCGAGTTTTGGCGCGAGACGCCAGACGCGAAACTTGAGACCTTGATGTGCGCCTCCGCTGTAGGATCTTTGAGCAGCGTAAAAATTAGGCCGGACGGCTTGCTACCATGCTTCCGTCCCGGGCTCGCCTTTCCATGGACCCACGATTTCGTCGGTGATCCAGCCGCCGTAAAAATAACCTGGCTGGGGGCGGACGCGCTTGCCGTCCACGAGGCACTCGACGCGGCCGGGATAAAAGGAAAGATACCCTGAGATTGTGCCGTAGGGTGCTTGCGCCGTCGGATAACTCCAGGCAATCGCTTCCCGCGCCGTTTCAAGCGCCCAGTAGTTTGCCGCACCTTTCCACTCGCAAAACGACGTGCCGGGAAACGGCTTCAGCAGTTCCACGCGCACATCTCGCGGCGGAATGTAGAATGTCGGCGGTCCCGCGGTCTCGAGGACACGATACGTTTCAATCGATTCCGCGATGAGCAGATCGCCGCATCGCACTACGGTGCGCCGACGATCTGCAACGAGTTTTGGCGGCCGTGGATAATCCCAGACGGACTCCTGTTCGGGACCTGGGGTTGCGGCAAAGGGCGGGCGCTTGGTGCCGGTATATTCCCAAATGGGTTTCGCCATCAGCGAAGATCCGATTACGCCGAATGGTTTTTTGTCTTTTCTAATCCAAACTCTTCCGCCAGCAGCTCGTAGGAGCGATGGCGCGGAGCGGCGTCGTAAGTCCAGGTGACAATCACCAGTTCGTCCAGTTCCAGACTTTTCGCGAGTTCTTTCAGGCGCGTGGCGACCTGCTCCGAAGACCCCACGATCGCTTTGCGCCGTAGTTTTTCGGCGGTCGCAAGCTCGGCGGGAGAATATGGGCGCTCGGCTTCCCCGGGCGGCATGAGCGGAAGACGGACGCCTTGTCGGCGATCGATGATCGCGCGCTCGCGGCTTTTGAATTGGTGCAGCGCTTCTTCCTCGGTATCGGCGGCCAGGGCCCAGACGCAGATCGTGGCGATGGGTTTAGGATTCAATTCGCTCGGCCGATAGTTTTTTCGGTAAAGGTCCAGTGCCTGTTCCACGCCGGTACCTTCACTGAAAAAGTATGCGAACGCGTAGGGCAAGCCGAAATGGGCCGCCAGTTGAGCGCCGTAATCCGAGCTGCCGAGTATCCATAGTTCCGGCGTGCTCGGCCCGGTCGGTTGGGCGATGATTCGATGAAACGGGTGGCGCTCCGGCAGCGGGGTTCCCGAAACCCAATGCCACAGCTCCTGCACCTGGCGGGGAAACTGATCGAGCACGTTCTCTGGATTCGGATTGAGAGCCAATGAAGTCATCTGGTCCGAGCCGGGCGCGCGCCCGATTCCCAGATCAATCCGGCCCGGAGCGATCGCTTCCAGGACGCGGAATTGCTCGGCAACTTTCAACGCGGAGTAGTGCGGCAGCATGACGCCGGCGCTGCCGACGCGGATGCGCGGCGTGGTGGCCGCGATCGCCGACATGAGCACCTCGGGCGCGGTACCGACGATGCTGCCGGAGTTGTGATGCTCCGAAACCCAAAAGCGATGATAGCCCAGTGCGTCGCAACGGCCGGCGAGCTCGAGAGTCTCGCGGATCGCAACATCCTGCGTTTTTCCCTTTGATGTCGTTGATTGATCGAGTACTGACAATCTCATGGCCGGCTTCGGTCGGAGAATTCCATCTTCATCGGCTCTCTGCAGATTACTACGCGGCCGTTATCTCGGGGATGACACTCAGGGAAATTCCCATCGAGCATCTCTGATGTTTGGCAGATATGCGAAGTGGCTCAGCCGAGCCGGTCGCCGACTGTCAAACCAACCTGCCTGGCGAATTCCGCTGCCGCGATTTTGGCGCCTTCGCCACGGAGTCTTTTAACGGTGAGCGCTCCGCCCTCGAGCGCGATGGTAACCTCTTCCGCGCCGATGGCGGTGACCTGACCTGATGCCACGGCGTTAGCGCCGTTCTGCAAACGGGCGTCGAACAGGCGCACCATGTTGCCGTTGTAGGTCGTGTGCGCGCCGGGCTGGGGATCGCAGCCGCGAATCAAGTTGTAGACTTCTTGAGCGGGTTTGGACCAGTCGATTCCGGCGTGCTCATCGGTGCACGGCGGATCGTAGCTTGCCTTGGATTCGTCTTGCACAATACGGGGCGGGTTGCCCGCCCGAATGATGTCCACCGCCTCGCCGATGGCTTCGATGCCCAGCGGAAAAAGTTTGTTGAAATACAGCGTGCCGGTGGTGTCGTCCGCGCCCACCGGCACTTCCTTCTGCAAGAGAATGGGACCTGTGTCGATGCCCTTATCCAACCAGAAAATTGTCAAACCGGTTACGGTTTCTCCCCGGATCAGGGACCAATTGATCGCGGTCCGGCCGCGGTATTTTGGCAATAGTGAAGGATGATAGCAGATGCTGCCGAGCCGCGGCGCATTGAACAGCGGCGGAGGAATGATCTGGCTCACAAACGCCAGAATCGCCAGATCCGCCTTGAGGGAAACGAATTGCTCGGTTACCTCCGGCGTCTTGAGCGTTTTGTGTTGATGCACCGGGATACCGAGCTGAAGCGCTCTTTGCTTGACCGGATCGATTCTTCCGCCGGGCGCGTCGGGAAAACAGAACACGCCCAGCACCTCCTCCCCTTTGCTGAGAAGTTTATCGAGTGTCTTTTCCGCAAACGCCGCTTGGCCGATGAGGATGATTCGCAAGGTCGTACTCGCTTTCCAATCGGCGATATCAGCCGATGACTCTATAATCGCCCCCCATATAGCTCTTGCAGAGGCTCACGTAGGTCGATGAACCCATCTTGATCCAATGCAACGCTTCGCCGGCGAGCTCCTTTTTGACTTTGGCCGGCGCGCCGGCGGCGAGCACGCGCGGCGGGATTTTCGTATGCGGCACGACCACGCTGCCCGCGGCGATCAGCGCTTCTTCGCCGATCTCGACGTTCTCCAGAAGCGTGACGTTCATGCCGATGATCGCGCCGCGTTTGATCAGCGGTCCTTCCATGATCGCGCCGTGGCCGATGGTGCAGTCTTCCTCGATGATCGTCGGCGCCTCGCCGGAATGGATAACGCAGTTGTCCTGCACGCTGGTGCGCGCGCCGACGACGATGGGATTTTGATTCTGGTCCGAGCGGAGGACTGCGCCCCACCAGATGCTCGCTTCATCGCCCACCGTGACGTCGCCGATGACGACGGCCGTCGGCGCGATAAACGCGCTGGGCGAAATATTGGGCTTCTTGCCTTTGTATTCGATAATCATACGGCGCGCCTCCGTGTATTCCGATTACGATATTGGACGGCAGTCGGGAAATCAAGTTTGAGAGATCGCAGCGAGGCAATCATCGCGCGCTTGTCGCGCGAGACCTGCAAACCCGCACAGTGAGAAAAATGGAACGATGGATACTGGAGTGGTGGAGTGGCGGGCGATCTGCGCCGATTAGCTGCTTAGGCTGAAATTCTTCTCCGCCGTCTCGCAGATTTGCCGGCCGATGGCGAGGGACGCGGTTGCGCCGGGCGATGGGGCGTTGAGGATGTGAATGGTGTTTCGGCTCTGGCGGATGACAAAATCGTCGACCAGCGAGCCGTTAGCCGAAACGGCTTGGGCGCGCACTCCGGCGCCGCCGGCCACCAGATCGCTCTCGCGGATTTCCGGCAATAATTTTTGCAGCGCGCGCACGAAGGCCGCCTTGCTGAGCGAGCGGTACAGCTCGCCGAAACCGGTCTGCCAATATTTCCCGGTCATCGCCCAGAATCCTTTGAACGAAACGGTTTGCCAGAGATCCTTCACGTTGATGTTCGAGTGACGGTAGCCTTCGCGGGCGTAGGCGAGCACCGCGTTGGGGCCGGCCTCGACACCGCCTTTGGCCATGCGCGTGAAGTGAACGCCTAAAAACGGGAACGTCGGATCGGGCACCGGGTAGATCAAGTTTTTTACCAGGAATTGTCTTTCCGGAGCGATCTTGTAGTACTCGCCGCGAAACGGAATGATGCGGTGCTCCGGTTCGCCGGCGCGATCAGCGCCGCGCGTCATCTTGGCGATCAGGTCGGACTGCAGACCGCAGCAGTTGATCAGATATTTGGTACGGTAGTCGCCACCGGAAGTCTGCAGGACGATCTCGTCGGAGCGTTCGAGAATTCCCGCCACTCGGTGCGACAGGCGAATATCGCCGCCGGCGTCGCGGAGCTTGCCGGCGTACGCGGCGGCGACCTTCTTGTAGTCGACGATGCCGGTTTCGGGGACGTAAAGTCCTTTGATGCCGATGGCGTGAGGCTCGAGCTCTTTCAATCTATCGGGGCCGATGATTTCCAGGTCGCGCAAACCGTTGGCTTCGCCGCGGCGGTGCAGTTCTTCCAGGCGCGGTAGCTCTTCCTGGCTGGTCGCGACGACGACCTTGCCGCAGATCTCGTACGGCACAGCGTTGTCGTCGCAGAATTGAATCAGCTCTTTGCGTCCGGCGACGCAGCTAAGAGCCTTCAGCGATCCCGGCCGATAATAGAGGCCCGAATGGATCACGCCGCTGTTGTTGCCGGTTTGATGGCGCGCGAGCTCGGCTTCCTTTTCCAACAGCAGCAGGCGCAAACGGGGATGGGCGGCGGTAATTTTCAGCGCGGTGGCGAGGCCGAGGATGCCGCCGCCGATGATCGTGAGGTCAACCCGGGAGGCCATAATGGAATGCGCTTGTCCAAGTTGTTCAAATCGTTCAGGCCGTTCACGGAAAACTATAAATGCAGCAGTCGGCGGGAATTTTTTTCCATGAAGCCTTTTATGTGCGCGGGGTCGGTTTGCGCGTTGATCGCCGCGAAGCCTTTGGTCAACGGGCCGAGCCCGCCGCAGTAGTCCGAGCCAAAGACGATGTTGTTCTCGCCCATCTTGTCGATCAGAAATGCCAGCGTGCGCGCATCCGAGCTGGCACAGTCGATCAGGAAATGTTCGAGGAAGATCTCCGAGTAGCGCCGCTCGCCGTCGGGGCCCTTGTGCTTCCAGAAAAAACGATGGAGCAGAAGCGGCAGGCCGCCGCCGGAGCTGCGGATCACAATCTTCAAATTCGGATAGCGGTCGAACAGTCCGCTGGCGATCATGCGCAGGCAACACTCGGCGACTTCGCCGTCGGACAGCACGGCGTAGGCAACTCCCGCGCCGCCGTCTTCCAGACGCGCCAGAGAGGGATCCTGGGCAGTGCCGGCGCCGTGCAGAAAAATCGGCAGGTTGAGCTCCGAGATTTTCGCGAAGATCGGATCCATCTCGGGGGTGTCGACGAGCATCTTGCCGTCGACGTGGGGATAGAGCAGCACGGCGCGAAAACCTTGCTTGGCGGTGCGCTCGATCTCCGCCACCGAAGCGCCGAGGTTTTTGAGCGATAGCGCGGTGACGCCCGAGAGTCGATCCTGATGACCTTCGAGCCGCTCGGCCAAGACGCTATTCGACATGCGGACGATCTCGAGCGCCTGGTCCGGCGGCAATTGATCGGCGTAAACACCGGCTCCCTGGCAAATCAGCTGGATATCGACTCCCGCTTCATCCATTTCCTTGGTGCGCTTGGCGAAATCCGGCGAATCGAAAGCGTCGATGTGCGGCCGCTTGCCGGTAAGCTCCTTGATGCGCTCGGAAATTTCCGGCGCCGTATGATGCGCATGCCAATCGATATTGGTTGCCATGAAGATCTCCTTTGGCCCGGGCGTGCAAGTTCGGCATACTGCGCGCGCCGGCGCGAGTCAAGGGAGAGTCGGCGCTGGGCGCACGGCAAACCGCAGCGTATGAAAGCGCAGGCGCCGGGCGTCAGGAAGGCGCGGGCCTGCGCCGCCAAGAGGGTTACTTCGTCGGCGCGCCGGCGAATTCGGACTTGTCGCGCAGCCGGCGCAGCAGCTCTTCGTAGGACGATTTGGCGATGACGCGATTGAATTGCGAGCGATAGTTGTTCACCAAACTGATGTTCTCGGCAACCACGTCGTAGACTTTCCACTCGTTGCTGACCAGGTGCGCTTTGTAATAGATGGAGTACTCTTCGCCGTTGCCGGTGACGATTTTGCTTCCCACGTCGGCAAATCCACCGTCGATTCTTTCGGTCAGATACACGATCTTCTCGTCGCTATACGACTCGATGATTTCCGCGTAGGCCCGTTCGAGGATTTCCGTAAAGAGCCGCACGAACTCTTCCTGTTCCTGGGGCGTGCGCCGGCGCCAGTTGGCACCGAGAGCGCGCTTGGCCATTTCGGTAAAATCAAAACGGGCAAACAATATCTGGCGTAGTTGGTCGCGCCGCTCTTTGATTCTTGCGGGCGGCTTCAAGCGCGGGTCTTTCAGCACCAACACCGCTTTGTCGACGGTGCCTTTGATCTGGTCAGTCGGCATGCCGGCGCGCGCGCTTCCGGCACAGAGCACAAGCGCGAAGAGCGCGGTAACACATGCTTTCCCAAACAAGTTATTTCCCCGTTGCATCATCTTTCTTCTCGCCCTTCGATGTCAGATCGCCGCCGACGATTTTGCCGATGAGGTCGGGAATATCCGGCGGCGACTCGGTCTCCCGGATTTTACCGCCCGGCGGAATAATTTTCTCCGACGCGCCCGGCGTGAGCAAAACGAACTTGTCGCCGATCAGGCCGCGTGCGCGCACCGATGCGATCACGTCTTCCTGCAGTTTTACTTCTTCGTTGAGGCGCAGCCGCAACCGGGCGCGCTCATCGTCAGAGAGGCCAAGAGAATCCACCCGCCCCACCCTGACTCCGGCGATTTCCACCGGGTCGCCGACCTTGAGACCAGCCACCGAGGGAAAATCAGCGGTGACAGTATAGCCGCTCGCGCCGAAAATTTCGAGCTTTCCGAGCTTGATGGCGAGATAGCCCAGGCATGCAATGCCGACGAGCACGAAAAGACCGACGATGATTTCTGTGCGTGTATGGTTCACTGCGCGATCTCCTATAAAACCGGGATGGGGCCTTCGGTCTCTGCTTGCAAGAATTGCCTGACCACGGGATTTTTCGACGCGATGAATTCCTCAGTGGTACCGATCTCGGTGATCGTCCCGTCGACCAGCATGGCGATGCGATCGGAGATCTTGAAAACTTCCGGAATGTCGTGGCTGACGATCACGCCGGTAAACTGAAAGGCCGCGTGCATCTTGCGGATCAGCTGATGAATGCTTTTTCCAAGCAGCGGGTCGAGGCCGGTGGTCGGCTCGTCGAAGAGCATAATCTCGGGCTGGGTCACCAGCGCGCGGGCGAGGCCGGCGCGCTTTTTCATGCCGCCGCTGACTTCGGCCGGAAACTTGTAGCCCATACCATCCAGCCCGACCTGGGCCAGACTGTCCCGGACTTTTTTTTCGATCTCCGGTTCCTTGAGCCTGGTTTTTTCGCGCAGCGGGAAGGCGACGTTGTCGTAGACGGTCATCGAATCGAGCAGCGCGGCGCCCTGGAAAAGCACGCCGAACTTCCGGCGCACTTCGTTGAGCGCGCTTTGATTGAGCTTGGTAATGTCCTGGTCGTCGACGAAGACGCCGCCGCGGTCGGGCAGCAACAACGCGTTCAGGTGCTTGAGCAAAACCGTTTTGCCCGAGCCGCTGCCGCCGATGATCGTGGTGATCTTGCCGGCTTCGAGCTCGAGGTTGACGCCTTTGAGCACATGCTGGCGGCCGAAGGTCTTGTGCAAATCGACGACGCGAATCATGATTCTAGAGCATGACCGACGTCATGAAATAATTCCAAACCAGAATCATGACGAAGCACAGCACGACCGATTCGGTGGTCGCCTGGCCCACGCCGGTGGCCATCGGCGGAGCGTGAAACCCCTTGTAGCAGCAGATCCAGGTGATGATCAGGCCGAAGCTCACGGATTTCAAAAAGCCGCTGAGGACGTCCTTGAAGACGACGCTCAACTCCATGCCGGAGAAGTAGCTGCCGGAGCTCACGCCGAGGAGATGGACGCCGACGACAAAAGCGCCGTAGATCGCCACCACGTCGAAAATCGCCGTGAGCAGCGGCATCGAGATCAGGCCGGCGATGATCCGCGGCGTGACCAAATATTGGATCGGATTGATCGCCATCGAATAGAGCGCGTCGATCTGCTCGGAGACTTTCATGCTGGCGAGCTCCGCGGCCATGGCCGAGCCGGTCCGGCCGGTGACCATGAACGCCGACAGCACCGGGCCGAGCTCGCGCAAGATACCCAGCGCCACGGCGGAGCCGAGAAAATTTTCCGCATTGAATTTTCTGAGACTGTAGTAGCCTTGCAGCCCCATCACCATGCCGGTAAATACGCCGGAAAGAATCACCACCGACAGCGATTCGACGCCGATGCCGCGGATATGGTGCACGATCAAGCGCAGCCGCGCCGGCGGGCGAAACGCCCAGGCGAACGCCGAGAGCAGAAATAGAAAGGTCCGCCCCATGTCGGCCGTATTCTGGATCGTGAAACGGCCGAGCCGCCCGATGAAAGAAGGCATATATTGTCTTGGGGGAAATTTGTGTTACTAGTCCCAGGCTAATACCGAATCATGGGCGCTTTTTCAAGAATCTCGGGACGCGCGGCAGCGCGGGATCGGCGCTGGAACACATCCGCGCGCACGCGGCAGTTTGTCGAGACGCTGCCCGGCGAGACTCTCGACGCGCTGTTCGACGGGCGCTTGGCTCTGGCGCAGAGCCGCGCGGGTTATCGATTTTCTATCGACGCACTCCTGCTCGCGCATTTCGTTTCGGTGCAACGAACGGACAAGATCGTCGATCTCGGCTGCGGCAACGGCGTCGTCGCCCTCGCGCTCGCCAGCCTGCACTCGTCGGCGACGATCACCGGCGTCGAGCTGCAGGCGGCGATGGTCGAACGCGCGCGGCGCAACGCGCGCTTGAATGATCTCGCCGGCCGCGTTCAGATCGTGCACGGCGACGCGCGCCGCGCCAATCCGCCGCCCGGCGCGGGCGGCTTCGACGTCGCGATATGCAATCCGCCTTACCGGGGCGCGGGCAGCGGGCGGATCAGCGCCGGCGACGAGCGGCGGATCGCGCGCCACGAGCTCAACGGCGACCTCGGCGATTTTGTCGGCGCGGCGGCGCGGTTGTTGAGAAACAAAGGCCGCGCCGCTCTGGTCCATCTGGCGCTGCGCTGCGCCGACGTGCTGGTGGCGCTGCGACGGGCCGGCGTCGAGCCCAAGCGGCTGCGCATGGTGCATTCCTTTGAAGACGCCGAAGCTTCCTTGCTGCTGGTCGAAGGCGTGAAGGGCGGCAGAGCGGGCATGAAAGTGCACAGGCCGTTGATCCTGTATCGCCCCGACAGGAGCTACAGCGACGAAGCGGCGGCGATGATCGCGGGCAAGCGCGGGTGATTGCGGCTCGCGGCGGTCAGCGGTCGATGGGATGTTTCGGCCTTCGGCGCGAATAACTTTTCAGCAGCTTGCGAAACGCCTCGCGAATCTCCGGATCGGCGATCGACTGCAAAAAATCCTCGTTCACCGTTGCTGCGATATTCTCCGCGGGGTCGTGCGGCGCCGTTTCGGTCTCCGCGCTCGGCTCGATGCGCCCGACCATGAAAAAAATATTTTTGACGGTCTCGCCTCGGAGGCGGTGATTGAGCTTTCCCGCGATCATGTCTTTCATGAATTGCAGTTGCTGCATCCACACCGGGCTGGAAACTTTTACGAAAAGGGTGCCGTTGCGGATCTTTTCGGGCTGAGCGTTGCGGGCGATCACCTGGCCGACGACATCGTTCCAGATCGGCCAAACTGCGTAATCGTTCAGGCGCGCGGCGAGATCCAGGCGCTTGAGCGACTGCTCCAACACCGCGCCGAGGCTTTCCGTTGAAAGGGTCTTTTTAGCCATTTTGTCCGCGTGAAGACGTTACCAGATACGAAACTTGGACTCCAGGCTGTTTTTCGTGCCGGCCCGCGCGCGTGCTGAATTCTTCAAAAGCGGCGAAAAGTCACAACAAATTCTCGGCGAAAAAATTATCATTGACAAACCGGATGTAAGTTTTTAAAAGTACAAAATCTAGTGCATTTCTGATTCCGACCACACCATATATTGGGAATTTCATAAAGGGGAAGGAGTAAAGACGATGGCTACAGGTACCTCTCAGGCGGCCGATTTTGGCGCTTCTCAAGGGGCTTCGACCAAGGCAAAAACCGGGCTCAAAATCACGCGTTATTTCAGCCGCGCCGGGGTGAGCCCCTACGACGAGGTCGATTGGGAGCTGCGCCATGCCGCGATCGCCAACGAGAAGGGCAAGGTCGTCTTCGAGCAAAACAACGTCGAGATCCCCAAAGCGTGGTCCTTGATGGCTACCCAAGTAGTGGTGTCCAAGTACTTCCGCGGCCCGCTCGGCACGCCGCAGCGCGAGCACAGCGTGCGCCAGATGATCGGACGGGTGGTCGATACGATCACCGGCTGGGGCCGCAAGGACGGCTATTTCGCCGGCGCCGACGACGCCCAAGCTTTTTCCGACGAGTTGACCCACATTTTGCTCCACCAGAAAGCCTGTTTTAACAGCCCGGTCTGGTTCAACTGCGGCATCGAGGAAAAGCCCCAGTGCTCGGCCTGCTTTATCCTGTCGGTGGAAGACACCATGGATTCGATCCTCGACTGGTATCGCAAGGAAGGTGTGATCTTCAAAGGCGGTTCGGGCTCCGGCGTCAATCTTTCCAAGATCCGCTCCTCCAAGGAGCAGTTGGCCGGCGGCGGCACGGCGTCGGGACCGGTCTCCTTCATGAAAGCCGCGGACGCTTCGG
Source organism: uncultured delta proteobacterium (assembly GCA_963745035.1). Classification (GTDB taxonomy): domain Bacteria; phylum Desulfobacterota; class Binatia; order UBA9968; family UBA9968; genus DP-20. The sequence goes on from CAVUVW010000021.1 coordinate 36,738, forward strand.
CGGGGGTGATCAAGTCCGGCGGCAAGACCCGGCGCGCTGCCAAGATGGTGGTTCTGGATATCGATCATCCCGACATCGAAGAGTTCATCAAGTGCAAGGTGGAAGAAGAAAAGAAGGCTTGGGCGCTGATCGAAGCGGGCTACGATTCGAGCCTCGACGGCCCGGCCTACGGCAGCGTGTTTTTCCAGAACGCGAATAACTCGGTGCGCGTGACCGACGACTTCATGCGCGCGGTTCAAGAGGACCGCGAGTGGCAAACCAAATACATCCGCAACGGCGAGCCCTGCGAAACCTTCAAGGCGCGCGAGCTTTTACGCATGATCGGCGAGAGCACGTATTTCTGCGGCGACCCCGGCATGCAGTACGACACCACGATCAACGACTGGCACACCTGCTCGAACACGGCGCGCATCAACGCGTCCAATCCATGCTCGGAATACATGCATCTGGACAACTCGGCGTGCAATCTGGCGTCGCTCAATCTGCTCAAGTTTCTGCGCGACGACGGCGTGTTCGACACCGAGGCGTTTCGCCGGGCGGTCGATATCGTAATCTTGGCGCAGGATATCCTGATCGATAATTCCTCGTATCCGACGGCCGAGATTGCCGCCAACGCGCACGCGTTTCGCGAGCTCGGCATGGGCTACGCCAATCTCGGCGCGCTGCTGATGTCGCTTGGTCTGCCGTACGATTCGGATGCGGGCCGGGCTTATGCCGCGGCGGTGACGGCGTTGATGTCGGGGCAGGGCTATCTGCAATCGAGTCGCAATGCCGCCGCCACGGGCGCTTTTGAAGGCTACGAGGTGAACCGCCAGCCGATGCTGCGGGTGCTGAACAAGCACCGCTCCCACGCCTACAAGATCTCGCCGTCGCACGTGCCGCTCGATCTGCTCACCGCAGCGCGCGAAGCGTGGGATCTCGCCTGCGCCGAGGCCGAGCAAAACGGCGTGAAAAACTCGCAGATTTCCGTGCTGGCGCCGACCGGCACCATCGCTTTCATGATGGACTGCGACACTACCGGGGTGGAGCCCGACATCGCGTTGATCAAATATAAGAAGCTTGTCGGCGGCGGCATGTTGAAGATCATTAACACTACGGTGCCCCGCGCCCTGAAGCGCTTGGGTTACGACGTCAAGCAGAGCCAGGAAATCGTCGAGTACATCGAAGAACACGACACCATCGAAGGGGCGCCACATCTCAAAGATGAGGATCTGGCAGTGTTCGATTGCGCTTTTAAAGCGGAAAAGGGCAGCCGCACTATTCACTATATGGGGCATGTGAAGATGATGGGAGCTGTGCAGCCGTTTATCTCCGGCGCGATTTCCAAGACCATCAACATGCCCAATGACGCAACGATAGAAGATGTCATGCATGCGTATATGGAGTCGTGGAAGCTTGGACTTAAGGCCATCGCGATCTATCGCGACGGCTCCAAGCGCACCCAGCCGCTTAACACTGCCAAGGACAAGGAAGAAGTGAAAGCAGCCGCGGCGGAGAACAAGGAAGCTCGGCCGCTTCGGCGTCGGCTTTCTGACGAACGACCCTCGATCACCCACAAGTTCGACATCGCAGGCCACGAGGGCTATATCACGGTCGGAAAATATGAAGACGGCCAGCCGGGAGAGATTTTCATTAGAATGTCGAAGGAGGGCTCGACGATCTCAGGTTTGATGGATTCCTTCGCCACCGCAGTATCCATGTCGCTTCAATACGGCGTGCCGCTCCGGGTTTTGGTCGACAAATTCAGCCATATGCGTTTCGAACCATCGGGGTTTACGAAGAATCCCGATGTCCCGCATGCGAAGTCTATCATGGACTACATCTTCCGCTGGCTCGCTAGTAAGTTTCTTGATGCCGCCGCGCAGCAAGAAGTAGGTATCGTCAGGCCGGAAGGCGACGAAGACATGCAGCCAAAGAAAATGGTCTCCATTGCTACGCACGCGCCGCGCGGCGGCGCGCCCGTGGCGACTATCAGCAGCGTGACGAGTCTCTACCAGCAGGATGCGCCGCCCTGTCCGGACTGCGGCGCGATCATGATCCGCAGCGGCGCCTGCTACAAATGCATGAACTGCGGCGCGGTGAGCGGCTGCTCCTGAGGCGATGCGGCGGGGCTGGGTTGCAAAAGCAAAGGACCGGCAAAGAATTTTTGCCGGTCCTTTGTTGTGACGCAAGGACGAGCGCGGGCTTATTTTTTTTCCAGATGGAGCATGCCCTTTTGGGTGTCGAAGTCCATGCGGAAATGGCTCAAAAAATTGAGGCCGAGCAGGCCGGCGACTTGAGGGTCGGGAACGGTGTCGTGAACCGCGGTAGGCAGATCGCGAATTTCCATGCCGCCGACCGCAATGGATTCCAGACTGGTTATCGGCGCGTTGATCACGCCGTTGGCGGTTTGAAAGGGCAAGGTTCTGCTGTTCGGCCCGACATCGATGGCTAGCTCGCGGGCGAGCGCATTGGAGATCAACGTGTAACTGGCGCCGGTGTCGACGACAAACTTCGCCGAGCGCTTGTTGTTCAAAGTTGCCTGGATGATCACCACCTCGCCGTGCTTTTCGATCGGAATCGAAGCTTTGCGCGGCGGCGCCTTAATCGGTGGCTCGGCGGCGCGCGGGCTCTCCGGCGCGACGACGCGGTTTACTCGTTCCCGGTGCCTGGGCGGCACGTTGTGAAAGTTATCGGTGATATGGGTGACGCCGTTTTCGTCCACCCAGCGATAATACTGCGCCCCCTGGGTGGGCAACGCGAGAAAGCAGAACAGCAAAAAGAGTGGAAAAGCCGCGGCGCTGCGCTTCATGATGGCAGCTAATTTATCACCTTTGGCGCCGACGGGAAACCAAATATTCACCAGGGAAACTCGATCGCATGGCGCGTATGTTTGCGAGCGCGGTGATATCGCTCGCGACGGTTCTGCTGCTTTACAAGCATGGATCGGTGTGGTAGAAAACACCTCAACTAAAAGGAAAGAGAGAGAAAAAAGCGGAGACATGGGGATTGCTGAACCGCAGAAAAAGCAGATGATCGAGCAGTTCAGGACTCATCCGACGGACACGGGCTCGCCGGAAGTGCAGGTTGCGCTGCTCAGCCAGCGTATCGAGTATCTTACCGGGCACTTCAAAGTTCACGTCAAGGATCACCACTCACGTCGCGGCCTCCTGAAGCTGGTAGGACAGAGAAGAAGGCTTTTAGATTATCTTCGAAGTTCTGATTTCGGGAGGTACCAGAACCTGATCCAGAGGCTTGGAATACGCAAGTAGCCATTCCAAGACCGTTGCTCCCCGTTTTCACGCCCCCGTTCGTCACGTCTCCCGCCCGAGGATTGTTCTATGGCTAAAAAAGTTGAATTGGAATTTCACGGCCGACCCTTATCCATCGAGGTCGGCCGCATGGCCAAGCAGGCGGACGGCGCCGCGCTTGTCCAATACGGCGAAACCGTCGTGCTGGTTACCGCGGTTGCCGCCAAAGATCTCAAGCTCGATACCGATTTTTTTCCGCTCACGGTCGATTACCAGGAAAAGACCTTCGCCGCCGGCAAGATTCCCGGCGGTTTTTTTAAGCGCGAGGGCCGGCCTTCGGAAAAGGAAATTCTCACCTGCCGGCTGATCGACCGCTCGATCCGCCCGTTGTTCTCCGAGGGGCTGCGCTGCGAGACCCAGGTGATCGCGACCGTACTGTCGGCCGACCGGGAAAACGATCCGGACGTGGTCGCCATGCTCGGAACCTCGGCTGCCTTGCATGTTTCCGACATTCCCTTCAATGGGCCGCTGGCCGGAGTGCGCATCGGCCGCAACCACGGCGGGTGGGTGATCAATCCGACCCAGAGCCAGCTCGACGAAAGCGACGTCGATATCTTTCTTTCCGGCAGCAGGGACGCCATTGTCATGGTCGAGGGCGGCGCGCAAATGGTGCCCGAAGACGAGATCCTCGAAGCGTTGTTCGCCGGCCATGAGGCGATCCAGCCGCTGCTCGATATGCAAGAGCAACTGCGCCGCGAGCTCGGCAAGCCGAAGCGAGAGGTGCCGCTGGCCAAGCTCGATGCGGCGGTGGTCAGGCGGGTCGAGGAGCTGGCGCTGGCCAAGCTCAAGCAGGCGCTCGAAGTGCCGGAAAAACTGGAGCGCTACAAACGCATCGCCGAAGTCAAAGGCGAAGTCGTGCCCCAGGCGGTGGGGGAATTTCCCGAGCGGCAAAAAGATATCAAAGGCGCGTTTGAAGAGCTCAAGCGCAACGTCTTTCGCGGCCTGGTGATTCAGCATGAGCGGCGCATCGACGGGCGCGGTCTCAAGGACATCCGTCCGATCACCTGCGAAGTCGAAGTACTGCCGCGCACCCACGGCTCGGCGCTGTTTACCCGCGGCGAGACGCAGGCGCTGGTGGTGACTACTCTGGGCACGACTTCCGATGAGCAGCGCGTCGATGCGCTGATCGGCGAGCATTTCAAAAAATTCATGCTGCACTACAATTTTCCTCCGTTCAGCGTCGGCGAGGTCAAATTTCTCCGCGGCCCGGGCCGGCGCGAAATCGGCCACGGCAACCTGGCCGAGCGCGCGCTGCTGCCGGTGCTGCCGGCGGACGACAGCTTTCCCTACACGATCCGCATCGTCTCGGAGATCCTCGAGTCCAACGGCTCAACGTCGATGGCGAGCGTCTGCGGCGGCTCGCTCTCTTTGATGGACGCGGGCGTGCCGGTGGCGGGACCGGTGGCGGGCATCGCCATGGGTTTGATCAAGGAAGGCGAGCACGTGCGCGTGCTGTCGGACATCCTCGGCGACGAAGATCATCTCGGCGATATGGACTTCAAAGTCGCCGGCACCTCAGAGGGCGTCACCTCGCTGCAGATGGATATCAAAATCAGCGGCGTCAACCGCGAGATCATGGGCCAGGCGCTGCGCCAGGCCAGGGAAGGCCGGCTCCATATCCTCGGCATCATGAACGCGGCCCTGCCGGCGGCGCGCACCAACGTTTCCGGCCACGCGCCGCGCATCATTACTTTGAGGGTGAAACCCGACAAGATCCGCGAAATCATCGGCCCGGGCGGCAAAGTGATCCGCGGCATCATCGAAGCCACCGGGGTCAAAATCGACGTCGAGGACGACGGCACCGTGCGGATCGCGTCGGTGGACGAAGAAGCCGCGAAAAAAGCCATAGAGATGGTGCAACGAATCGCCGCCGAAGCCGAGATCGGGAAGATCTACAAAGGCACCGTGCGCAAGATCGTCGAATTCGGCGCCTTCGTCGAGATTCTCCCCGGCACCGATGGGCTAGTCCATATCTCGCAACTCGCGCCGGGACGCGTCAACAAAGTGACCGATATCCTCAAAGAGGGCGACGAAGTGATGGTCAAAGTTCTGGAAATCGATCGCCAGGGAAAAATCCGCTTGAGCCGCAAAGAGGCGCTTCAAGAAACCGGCGGCGGCGCGGCCGTTTCCAACGCCCCGGCCTGATTCCCGAGCTTCGTTCATGTTCGCGAAAACCGTCCTCGACAACGGCATCCGCATCGTCACTCACGACATGCCCGACAACCGCTCGGTGAGCCTCGGCATCTGGGTCGAGAACGGCTCGCGCCACGAAAGCGCCGCCGAAAACGGCATTTCCCACTTCATCGAGCATTTGCTTTTCAAAGGCACCGAGCGCCGCAGCGCGGCGCAGATCGCCGAAGAAATGGACGCCGTGGGCGGCGTGATCAACGCCTTCACCTCCAAAGAGAACACCTGCTACTACGCCAAGGTGCTCGACGAGAACATGCCGCTCGCCATCGATCTGTTGAGCGATATTTTTCTCCATTCGAGCTTCGACGCCGAGGAGATCGAGCGCGAGCGCTCGGTGATACTTCAAGAGATCTCGCAGGCCGAAGATACGCCCGACGACTACATCCACGATCTCTTCAGTCTCGATTTTTTCCAGAATCATCCGATCGCCCGGCCGATCTGCGGCCGGCAGGAGACCGTCAACGGCTTCCAGCGCGCCGACATCGTCAGTTTTTTCAAAGCGCGCTACCGCCCGGAGCGGGTGGTCGTCGCCGCGGCCGGCAATCTGCGCCACGAAGTGCTGGTGGAGGAAATGGCCAACCGCTTGGGGGCCATCGACGGCGGCACGCGCCGGAGCGCGCCGAAGACCGCGGGCGAGAGCGCGCCCGAGATGGCGCGCGGGGTCTATCCCCACATAAAACCGCTGGAGCAAGTCCATCTCTGTCTGGGCGTGGCCGGCATTCACCAGACCCATCCGCAGCGCTATGTCGGCTACGTGCTCAACACTTTGCTCGGCGGCGGCATGAGCTCGCGCTTGTTCCAGGAAATTCGCGAAAAGCGCGGCAAGGCCTATTCGGTCTACTCGTTTTCTTCGTCATATAAGGACGTCGGCTACTTCGGTGTCTACGCCGGAACCAGCCTCGACTCCACCGAAGAGGTCGTCGACTTGATCGCCAAGGAGCTCAAGAAGCTTGCCGCCGGCGAGATCGCCGAAGCGGAGCTCAACCGCACTCAGGGGCAGCTGGTCGGCAGCACGATGCTCGGCTTGGAGTCGAGCGATTCCTGGATGAGCCATATCGCGCGCGACGAGATCTATTTCGGCCAAGCGATCACCACCGAGGAGATCTGCCGGCGCATTCGCGCGGTGAGCCGCGACGACGTGATCGCGCTCGCCGGCACGCTGTTTCACGGCGCCGGCGCGACGCTTACCTTGCTGGGCGATTTCGCCGACGGTTTTCAAATCAAAAATCTCGACATGAGTCATTGAACGCGCGGGAGCTGCGCGCGGCGCGGGCCAAGGTGGAAGAGGTTCGTATCGAAATCAAGCGCCTGCGGCCGGCCTCGGTGCAGTCGCTGCCGGCGTACATGACCGAGGGCGCGGCCGGCATGGATCTGTGCGCCGATCTCGACGCCGATATTATCTTGGCGCCGCTCGAGCGGCGGCTCATTCCCACCGGGATCGCCATCGCGCTGCCGATCGGTTTCGAAGCGCAGATTCGGCCGCGCAGCGGCCTTGCCTTGAAGCACGGCCTGACACTGATCAACAGTCCCGGCACCATCGACGCGGATTATCGCGGCGAGATTCAGATCATCGCAATCAATCTGGGCGCAACTCCGGTGGTGATCGCGCCGGGCCAGCGCATCGCGCAGATGATCGTGCAGCGGGTGGTGCGGGTCTCGTGGCGCGAAATCGATGACCTGAGCGCGACGGCGCGGGACTCTGGCGGCTTCGGACACACGGATGAAAAAAAATAGTTTAACGGTTCAAGGTTCAAAAGTTCAAGGTTATGACTTAGCATCGCCCCAAGACGTTGAAGCTTGAACGGTGGAACTTTTGAACGAATAGAGAAGCAGCATGATCGCGCGCTACACGCGCCCGGAGATGGGGCGCATCTGGTCGGAAGAAAACGGCTTTCAAAAATGGCTGGAAGTCGAAATCCTCGCGGCCGAAGGACTGTCCAAGCTGGGCAAGGTCCCCAAGGCCGCGATCGCTCGCATCCGTAAAAATGCGCGCTTCGACGTGAAGCGTATCCGCGCCATCGAAGCCGAGGTCAAGCACGAGATCATCGCGTTTTTGAGCGCGGTGGCGGAATCGATCGGCGACGACGCCCGCTATCTCCACGTCGGCATGACGTCTTCCGACGTGATGGACACCGCGCTGGCGATCCAATTCAAGGAAGCTTCGGCGGTCATCGCGCAGGATATTCGCGAGCTCATGCAGGCGCTGCGGCGCCAGGCGCACAAGTACAAACGCACGGTGATGATCGGCCGCACCCACGGCATTCACGCCGAGCCGATCACCTTCGGTCTCAAGCTCGCGCTCTGGTATCAGGAGATGGCGCGCCATCGGGAGCGCTTCGACAAAGCCGTCGAGGACATCTGCGTCGGCCAGATTTCCGGCGCGGTGGGAACGTTCGCGCAGATCTCGCCCAAGGTCGAAGCCTACGTCTGCCGCAAGGCGGGCCTCAAGCCGGCGCCGATTTCCAATCAGATCATTCAGCGCGACCGCCACGCGTACTATTTCGCCACCCTGGCGGTCATCGCCAGCTCGCTGGAAAAGTTCGCCGTCGAGATCCGCCATCTGCAGCGCACCGAGGTGCAGGAAGCCGAAGAGCCGTTCACGGCGGGGCAGAAAGGCTCTTCGGCGATGCCGCACAAGCGCAATCCGATCCTGTCCGAAAACGTCTCGGGGATGGCGCGGCTGATGCGCTCCTACGCCCAGGCGGCGCTGGAGAACGTGGCGCTCTGGCACGAGCGCGACATCAGCCATTCGTCGGTCGAGCGGGTGATCGCGCCGGACGCGACCATCGCGCTCGATTTCATGCTCCGGCGCATGACCTACGTGATCGGCAATCTCTGCGTCTATCCGGAAAACATGAAACGCAACCTGGAAAAGAGCGGCGGCGCGGTCTATTCGGAAAAAATTCTGCTCGCTTTGGTCGAGCGGGGCGTGGCGCGCGACCGGGCGTACCGCATGGTGCAGAAGCATGCACTCAAGATCGGCAGGGAAGGCGGCGATTTGAAGCGCGCACTGCTTGCGGACGAGGAAATTCGCCGCTATTTATCGGCGCGGGAGATCGACGCGGCCTGGGGCGCAGAGCATCATCTGGCGCAAGTCGATTTCATTTTCCGCCGGGTGTTCCAGTAATCTTCGCAGCGAGAGTGGCGCTATGCGCGTGACGATCTTTGTCTCCCTGAAGCAGGGCGTGCTCGATCCGCAAGGCAAGGCCATTGAGCGCTCGCTGCACAGCCTCGGCTATGACGACGTCGGCGGAGTGCGCGCCGGCAAGGTGTTCGAGCTCGACATCGAGGCTGCTTCGCGCCAAGCCGCCGAACTTCGGATTCGGGAAATTTGTGATAAACTACTAGCGAATCCAGTCATCGAAGATTATCGATTTGAGATCAGTCCTGAGTAGAGTCCTGACTGCTGAGGAGCGGTCAAAGCTGCCTGCAGGTGTCATTTAACTCAGCACTCCATTGCTCAGGACTCGTAACTGCCTATGCGTTGGGGCGTCATTACTTTTCCCGGCTCGTGCGACGATCACGACGTTTTTGACTCGCTCAAGTCCGAGCTCGGCCAGAAGGTCAAGCTGCTCTGGCACAAGGACGAGCTGGCGGGCAACTTCGACTGCATTGTTCTGCCGGGCGGGTTCTCCTACGGCGACTATCTGCGCTGCGGCGCCATGGCCCGCTTCTCGCCGATCGTACGCGGCGTGATGCAGTTTGCCCAAAGCGGCGGGCTCGTGCTGGGCATTTGCAACGGTTTTCAGATCCTTTGCGAAACCGGCCTGCTGCCCGGCGCACTTGTGCGCAACGCCGATCTTCAGTTCATCTGCCGAACCGGGCATCTGCGCGTGGAGGAAACCGATACGCCGTTTACGTCGGGCTTGAAGCGCGGCCAGCTTCTCAAGATGCCGGTCAAGCACGGCGAGGGCTGCTACTACGCCGACAGCGCGACCCTCGAGCGGCTGCGCAAGAACCGGCAAATTCTGCTCCGCTACGTGGACGCCAAAGGCAAGCCGTCACCGGCGGCCAATCCCAACGGCTCGGTCGAAAACATCGCCGGCATCTGCAACGAAGGGCGAAACGTCTTGGGCCTGATGCCCCATCCGGAAGACGCCTGCAGCAAGCTGCTCGGCGGCGACGACGGCGCCAAGATCTTCCTCTCGATCGCAGCGGCGGTGGAAAAGGCGAGCGCGCATGTCTGAGGCCGGCGCGGCGGCGCTTGCTGCGCCCGCGGTGACGCCCGAGCTGGTGGCGGCGCACGGCATCAGCGCCGACGAGTATCAAAAGATTATCAAAACCCTCGGCCGCGAGCCGAGCTATACCGAGCTCGGCGTTTTTTCGGTCATGTGGTCGGAGCATTGCAGCTACAAAAGCTCGCGCTACTATCTCAAAAATCTGCCGACCGAGGGACCCCATGTGCTGCAAGGGCCGGGAGAAAACGCCGGCGTGGTCGACATCGGCGGCGGGCTCGCGGTCGCGTTCAAGATCGAAAGCCACAATCATCCGTCGTTCATCGAGCCCTACCAGGGCGCGGCGACCGGCGTCGGCGGCATTCTCCGCGATATCTTCACCATGGGCGCGCGGCCGATCGCGTCGCTCAATTCGCTTCGCTTCGGCAGCATCGATCACCCGCGCACGCGCTATTTGCTCGCCGGCGTGGTCGCCGGCATCGGCGGCTACGGCAACTGCATCGGCGTGCCTACGGTGGGCGGGGAGTGCTACTTCGACGAGTGCTACAACGCCAATATTCTCGTCAACGCGTTTACTCTCGGCATGGTCAAGAAAAAACAGATCTTCACCGGCGTCGCCAAAGGCGTCGGCAATCCGGTGATCTACGTCGGCTCGAAGACCGGCCGCGACGGCATCCACGGCGCGACCATGGCATCGGAGTCTTTTTCCGAGGAAAAAGAGCAGCGCCGCCCGACTGTGCAAGTGGGCGATCCGTTCACCGAGAAGCTGCTGCTCGAAGCCTGCCTGGAGCTGATGGAAAAAGATTACATCGTCGGCATCCAGGACATGGGCGCGGCGGGCCTTACGAGCTCCTCGGCGGAAATGGCCGGGCGCGGCGGCGCGGGGTCGAGTTCGATCTCTCGGCGGTGCCGTTACGCGAAAGCGGCATGACGCCCTATGAGATTCTCCTCTCCGAATCCCAGGAGCGCATGCTGCTTGTGGCCAAGCAGGGCAGCGAGGCGGAGATCGCGAAAATTTTCGATAAATGGGATCTCGACGCGGCGGTGGTCGGGCCGGGTGACCGACGACCAGCAGTTTCGCGCCTTGTGGCGCGGCGCCGAAGTCGTGAATATCCCGATTCGCGCTCTGACCAAGGAGGCGCCCGTCTATCAGCGACCGGCGGCGCGGCCGGCTCAACAAGACCGGCTGCAGCATCTCGATCTCGCCAGGGTCAAGGAGCCGAAGGACCTCGGCGCGACCCTGAAGCAACTTTTAGGCTCGCCGAACCTCGCCTCCAAGGAATGGATCTATCGGCAATACGATCAGTTCGTCCGCACCAACACGGTGGTCGGTCCCGGCGCCGACGCCGCGGTCATCCGCGTCAAGGGCACGGCCAAGGGACTCGCGCTCACGGTGGACGGCAACAGCCGCTATTGCTATCTCGATCCCTACGTCGGCGGCGTGGTGGCGGTGGCCGAGGCGGCGCGCAATCTCGCCTGCGTCGGCGCCCGGCCCATCGGCTTGACCGACTGCTTGAATTTCGGCAGCCCGGAGAATCCCGACGTGATGTGGCAGTTCTCCCAGGTGATTCAGGGCATGCGCGACGCGTGCACCGCGCTCGGCGTTCCGGTTGTGAGCGGCAACGTCAGTTTCTATAATGAAACGGACGGGACGCCCATTTATCCCACGCCCACCATCGGCATGGTCGGTTTGCTCGAAAGAGTCGAGCGCGTGGTGACGCCGTGGTTCAAATCGCCGGGCGACATGGTGGTCTTGCTCGGGCGCACGCGCGAGGAGCTGGGCGGCAGCGAGTATCTCAAGGCGATTCACGGCCTCACCCGCGGCACGCCGCCCTGGATCGATCTCAAAATCGAGCAGGCAGTGCAGCTTTGCTGCCTGGAGGCGATCGAGCAGCAGTTGCTGAGTTCGGCGCATGATGTTTCCGACGGCGGGCTGGCGGTGGCGTTGGCCGAGTGCTGCATCAGCCATCCGGAGAAGCCGCTTGGCGTTCGCATTGAAGCTCATGAAGTGATCCGCGGCGACGCGCTGCTGTTCAGCGAGTCGCAATCTCGCATCGTCGTGTCACTGAAAGAGGAGAACATCGAGCGATTGAAAGAAATCGCCGCGCGGCGCAATGTGCCGATGCAGGTGATCGGCAGCGTCGGCGGGAGCCGTTTCACGATCCAGCCGCTGGTGCAGTTGCCGGTGGATGAGTTGAGCACAATTTGGGCACACGGCCTGGCGGCGCGGCTGAAATAAGAGAAGCGTTCCATGGTTCAAACGTTCAAAGGTTCAAAGGGACGGAAACTGCGTTGATCATCTCGGACGACAAATTTCACGACGAATGCGCGGTGATGGGCGTGCACGGCCATCCCGAGGCGGCCAACATGGTCTATCTCGGATTGTACGCTCTGCAGCACCGCGGCCAGGAGTCGTGCGGCATCGTTTCCTCGGACGGCCGGGGACTGATCTCGCACCGGCAAATGGGACTGGTCGCCGATGCCTTTAAAGAGGATGTCATCAAGCGCCTGGAAGGCGCCAGCGCGATCGGTCACAATCGCTACTCGACGCAGGGACAAAGCCATCTCAAAAACGCCCAACCGTTCGTCGTGGAGTATTCGCAGGGCCCCATCGCGATCTCGCACAACGGCAATCTGGTGAACGGCGCCTTGCTCCGTGAAGAGCTGGAACGCTCGGGCTCGATCTTTCAATCCACGACCGATACGGAGGTCATCATCCATCTGATCGCCACGTCGAAGGAGGCGACGCTCATGGGGCGGATCGTCGAGGCGCTCAGCCGGGTGCGCGGCGCCTACTCGCTGTTGTTTTTGACTCTCGACAAAATGATCGCGGCGCGCGATCCCTACGGCTTTCGCCCGCTCGTGCTCGGCAAATTCGCCGAAGGAAAAAATCGCGGCGCTTGGGTCGTCGCTTCGGAGACCTGCGCGCTCGATTTGATCGAAGCCGATTACGTGCGCGACGTCGAGCCCGGCGAGATCGTCACCATCGGACCCGAGCAGGAAATCCAGTCGCTCAAGCCGTTTCCGCCGGTGCAGCACGCCAAGTGCATCTTCGAATACATTTATTTCGCGCGGCCCGACAGCAATCTTTTCGGCCACAACGTCTATCAGGTGCGCAAGGAGCTCGGCCGCCAGCTCGCGCGCGAGAGCGGCGTCGAGGCCGATCTGGTCACGCCGGTGCCGGACTCGGGCGTGCCGGCGGCGATCGGCTACGCCGAAGAGTCGAAGATTCCCCTCGAGTTCGGCTTGATCCGCAACCACTACGTCGGGCGCACGTTCATCGAGCCGCAGCAGACGATCCGCAACTTCGGCGTCAAGATCAAGCTCAACGCCCAGCGCGACGTGCTCAACGGTAAGCGCGTGGTCGTGGTCGACGATTCGATCGTGCGCGGCACCACCAGCCGCAAGATCATCCGCATGCTGCGCGATGCCGGCGCCAAGGAGGTACACATGCGGATCAGCTCGCCGGCGACGATCAGCCCGTGCTACTACGGCATCGACACGCCGACCCGCTCCGAGCTGATCGCCTCGTCGAATTCCGTCGAAGAGATCCGCCGGTACATCGAAGCCGACACCCTCGCCTATCTATCGCGCGAAGGCATGTACGCGCACTTCGGCGGCAAAAAAGACGGCTTCTGCGACGCCTGCTTCAGTGGCGATTACCCGGTCCACTTCGAAGACGAAGGCCACACCCGCCAGCTCCAACTGTTCGACGCCATGAGCCGCTAGGCCGCGCGCGCTGATCATTTTCCCTCGTTTCCGTTTTCCAGTTCTTGACCATCGCTCACGATTTCGTAGGGTAGCGCGCGCTTGCGCGCAGTGCCCGTGATCAGATCACTCGGCAATGGCACTTGTTGCGGCAGTTGGACGGCTCCGCCGGACGTAGCCTTCAGGAACTCGTCGACAACGTTCCGGATATTATCCGGAAAACGCCCGCACGGTGCGGCGCGATCTCGAAGCGCTTGAAGCCGTCGGTTTCCCCATCATAGTCGAAAAGCACAGCGGCCAATCTGCTGGCGCCTGATGGAAGGCTTCCGCGACATTCGACGAATACGTCCAGGTCGCCCTCAACCTCATGCGCACCAGCCGGCGCATCAAACGTTGACGTAGTCCACGCGATTTCGCAGACCGTGATCCGGGGAAGACGATGTAGATCTTGGCGTCACCGCCTTCTATATGCGTACGTTTAGTACGCGTCTAATCTTCTACCGAGCCCGAGTCGTATCTTTCTGGGAAGCTGAGCGGTAGGGCGGCGTGAGTGCGAAAGTTTTCCCGAGGCTTTATAGCAGGAGCTGGCGATTGGTCGAGTTTTACAGAGTATAGGAAAGGTCCAGGTCGCCGATCTCTTTGATCGTTTTTCCGATATGGTTTTGTAGGATGCCGTAGATTTGATAACAGAAGGCAACGTCGGAGAGAGTCATGCAGCCAACGTATCGGTGTCCGTCGACGGATATTGCGAGAAAAATCGTTTGTTTGGATTTCTCGTTCATCCACACGGCCTTTAAAACTCCGACTTCTCCCGACGCGGTCTCGTATTCGCCGTTCATGCTCCTCACCCAAGGCGGCGGCCATGATTGTAGAAAACTCGCGTTGATCAGTGGATGGTCTCTCAACTCCAACATTGGCGTTGCCCGGGGACGGCGTGCTCTCGACTTCTTTATGTTAGATCAAGTTGACTTCAAAGCAAAGGGGGTAGGGGCACAGGGTCGGAGCAATTTCAATTATCGGGTGTTATGAGAAAACGCGGAAGAGGTTTTCTCAATATTTTCTAATCGGCCAGGCAACGACTTCCTGATAGCGGCCGAAATGGCAGGTTGGTTTTTGACTGGGGAGGTCGATGGCGGCTTGTCGGGTCATCGTATTTTTGCTGATCTCGGCTTCCGCGGGCTCGAGGGAGCAGGGTGGGTGGTGGACGATACGATGCGGCCGGGTTTGAGCGCCGCTGTAAAGGCAGTATTGCTCGGTTAGCCGGTGATCGAAGCTCCCCGGCGCGCGTACTACGCAGCTCCGGTGGGTCGGTAGGATGCGCAAGCTCCGCGGCAGCGGCAATGCGCTCGGTATCAAAGGCCAGAGCGGCTCGGCGCGCACCGGCCAATGCAAAAAAACAGAAAATCGTGCAGCGCATGGAAAGCGCCCAAGGTTGTTTTTGGCAGAGGCCAAGGACGGTGGCCTGTCTGCTCGATCGTTGGCAGGGGAGGCATCCGCGTCATCGCACAGGATCAGCAGGTAGAAAGAATGCTTGTAGATGTCGAGGAGGCTCCAGGGCGCCCGCGGGCGCCCTGGAGGTTGAGTATCGTAACCCGTTAGCTTCTCGGGCTGTTCCTCTCCATGGAATCGCTCCGCTCGACCGAGTCGCTTCGGCCCATGCCGAGTTGGAGTTCGGTTTCGTGATCGATGTTGCCCGTGACGGTAAGATCATTGTCCTTTTGGAACTCGTGAATCGCCGCTTGGGTGTCGCTGTCGATCATTCCATCAAGGCCGCGACGATGCGCCGTGGACCGACCGCATAACTGCGATGCGCTAGCCGCGCAGCTCGGCGTAGTTTTCCACGCGAAGCTTGCGCGCGCCGCTTTGCAGCTCTTGAATTAGTTCTAGAACTTTTCGGCAAAGCGGGGTCGGAACACCGCGGTTTTCTCCCTCGCGGACGACATAGCCGAGAGTGAAATCCGCCTCGGTAGGGATGCCTTTTTTGATCTGATTGAGCGGGCCTTTGCGGTCGTCGGGCTTCCACGAGCGCGCGAATCGGTCCAATGCGGCGAGCCGCTGATCGATCGGCTTGCCCGGATGAAAATCCGGCGGATTGTACTCGGCCAGCGGGAGCCAGCGGACGCCCAGCGCCGCGCCGACGCTGACCACTTCGGCGAAAAAATCCGCAAGATTGCGCCGCGCCGCCTCGTCCGCGCACGTCGCGGCAAGCGATGCGTCGGCCAAAGAGCCGTAGTAGCCGAGGCAGGTATACGTGAGCTTGCTCCAGAGCACGCCGAGAATATTGTCGGAGATCTCGGTTTCCATGACCGTGTTGAAAAGTCTGTGCAGCCCTTCCAGGCGCGGCGTAGGCCGGCCGTGCAAGTGGCCGATATACAAGTGACCGCGAATCGCCGTTTGCACGCGCCCGGGCGCGAGCTTGCGGCAGCCCATGCGGATCGCCATGCCGACGGCGCGCTCCGGTCCGACTTTCTCTTCCAGCAGCGGCGGGTTGATACCGTTTTGCATCGACACCAGCGTACCATCGCTATCGATATGTGTCAGGGCGGTGGCGAGGGCGGCGGGTGTGTAGTTCGAACGTACGGCGATCAAAACAGTGTCGTACTTGCCCTGGAGTTCTTCGGGAAAAGCGATCTTGATCTTGACGTTGAACGGCCCGTCGGGAACATCGACTTGCAGGCCTTTCTCGCGGATCGCCGCGATGTGCTCCTTATCGATGTCGACGAAGGTCATGTCGCTGCCGGCGCGCGCGAGCCTGCCGCCGATAATGCCGCCGATTGGTCCGGCGCCGATCACGAGAATGCGCTCGCTCATGGGTTTCCTCCTTGGAACAGCGCCAACATATGCGATGGTTCGGACACGGTCAACGTGGACAGTCTGACGTTCAATGAGCCACAAATCGACCGCGCGCCGGCTTGAAGAATTTGCACGTGTGGCATAAGTAGGCGGAGCGCGTCGCTCTGGCGCTCGGGAGGAGAAACCATGAGAAAGATGTTCTTTGTCCTTGTGCTTTCACTGGTGGTCGCGACACAGGCGCTCGCGGCTGATCGGGTGCGCATCGGCTACAGTTCCATCAGCGGCGCCTATACACCGATCTGGGTGGCGCATGAGGCCGGGCACTTCGCCAAGGAAGGATTGCAGGACGATATCATTCTCATCCCCAGCGGCACCCAGCTTGCACAGGTGACCGTGGCGGGCGAAATCGACATCGGCTCGCTCAACGGCAGCTCGGCGATTGCCGCGGCATTGCAAGGGGCGGACCTGAAAATCATCGGCAACTCGGGCAACAAGATGGTGTTTTCGCTCTACGTCCGCCCGGAAATCAAAAGCGTCGAGCAACTCAGAGGGAAACGGATCGGCATCACCCGATTCGGCTCGGCGCCCGACATTTCGGTGCGCTACGCGCTGCGCAAAATGAATATCAATCCGGACAAGGACGTGACCTTGATTCAGTTAGGCTTCATGGCGACCGTAGCGGCGGGTTTGCAGGGCGGCTCCATCGAAGGGGGCGTGGTTTCCCCGCCGACCCAGTTCGCCATCGACAAAGCCGGCTTCAGAGAATTGATCAATATCACCGATATGGACTTCGCCTTTCCCAATCCGGCGTTGGTGGCGGTGGGTTCGATCATTCGCAGCAAGCCGGACGTGATCAACCGCTTTATGCGCGCGTATGCTCGCGGCATGCACCGCGCGCGCACCGACCGCGAGTTCACCTATAAAGCTCTGGCGAAGTACACCAAGATCCAGGACACCTCGGTGCTGCAAAAGGCTTATGACTACTACATGAGCAAGGTTTTGGAGAAGACGCCGTCGATCAACATCGCCGGCGTGCAGAACGTGTTGGACGATTTGGTAAAAACGGTTCCGGCCGCCAAGAACTCTAAACCCGAGCAGTTCGTCGATATGCGGTTTCTCGACGCCCTGGAGAAAGGTGGCTTGATGAAGGAGCTGTATCCGTAGAACTGCCTGTCCGTAGGGCGACCGCCAGTCGCCCCTACGACACTCACGCCGTCAATCTACGTAGACAGAAAATCTGCAATCAACTTTGCGGTTTCGTCGGGCTTCTCCACGTGGGCGCTATGGCCGGCGCCCGGAACGACCGCGAGCTTCGCGTTCGGGGTGCGTGCCGCGTACAACTCGCCGTGTGCGCGTGGCACGAAATTGTCTTTCTCGCCCCAGACGACGAGCGCCGGCGACGAGACGCGATGCAGGCGGTTGCGCAGCGAGTAGTTGTAAAAATAGGGCGGCTTGAAACCAATGCGCGAGCTTAATCGGAGCATCTGGTAGCGGCGCACTTCGTCTTCGATCTCGCCTTTGCCGTCGGGAAATAGAGCGAGCGCATTAGGCTCATCGGCGCGCGCGAACAGCATCTCCCGCAAAGACGCATAGCTGGAGCCGTACTCGGGTTGGGCGTTCATGAAGACATCGCCGATCAGCGCGCCTTCGACGAACAGGCCAGCGGCGCCGATCAACACCAGTTTGCGAATCTTTTCCGGGTGGCGGACGGCGAGCTCGGCGGCGATCCAGCCGCCGACGCAGCTGCCGACGAGATCGAAGCGCGAGAGCTTCAAGACATCGAGCACTTCGAGATAATGAAAAACCACGTCTTCGATGGCGTCGATATCCTTGTTTTCATCGGTCAGAGCGCAGCCGGGATGAGCCGGCGCGATGACCCGCGCGCGCTCGGATAATTTCTCATGAAACGGTAGCCAGCTTTCTTTGACCGAATGGACATCGGCGAAACCGTGCAGATAGAGCAGCGGGTTGCCTTCGCCGTGTTCGAACACCTGGACCTTGCGCCCGTTGACCTCGACGATGTTGCCGCTCAATGGACCGCCTCCGACGCCGGCTCGACGCTCACGCCGGGATATTCCCGGCTGAACTGCGCCAGCGATTGGTGCCGCAGCGCCGGCGCGACCTGCTCGGCGAAGAGCTTCATGCTTTTGCGCGCGAGCTGATCGGGCATGTTGCCGAGTTGAAATTGGATCAACAAGTTGCCGACCTTGGCTTTCTCGATCAGATTCTGAATGCGCCGGGTGACCGTCTCCGGACTGCCGACGATGATCGACTGCGAGGCGTCGAGCTCGTCCCAATTTTCCACGTCGCCCAAGAGCTTGCGCCCGGGCTGGTAGCCTTTGAGATATTCGCGCCACGCCGCCGCGGGAATGTACGGCACGCCGGGGCCGTAGGTGAGCTGGCGGCCTTCGCGGCGCAGATGACCCTTGAGACAATTTTTCAGAAAGTACCAGACGCCTTCTTCGCATTCCTCGCGCGCCTGGCGGTCGGTCTCGGCGACGTAGGTGGACATCAGGATGCCGAAGCGAAACGGCTGGTACTTGTCGCCGTGGTTTTCCAGCACCTTGGCAAATTCCTGCTGCGCCCGGTGGGTCTCGCCACCGTGGCTGCGCGAGGAAAGAAAATAGCAATAGCCGCGCTTGGCGACTTCGGTCATGGTCGCGGGACTGCGCGAGCCGGGGATCCACACCGGCGGAAACGGTTTCTGCAGCGGCTTGGGCCAGAGATTGACGTAGCGCAGCGGAAAGTAGCGGCCTTCGTGGGCAAAGGGGCCGTCCTCGGTCCACGAGCGCACGATCAAGTCCGCCGCTTCCCAAAATTTTTCCCGGGTGTTGGCCGACGGCACGTCGTAATTAAAGGTTTCCGGTCCGCCGCCGGGCGCGAAGCCGGCGATCAAGCGGCCGTCGCTCATCTGGTCGAGCATGGCGTACTCTTCGGCCACGCGCATCGGATTCAAATGCAGCGGCAGCAGGTTGCCGAGGATGACGATCTTGCCGCGGCTGGTGCATTGCGACAACGCAGCGGCGATCAGGTTGGGCGAGGGCATCAAGCCGTAAATATTTTGATGGTGCTCGTTGAGCACCATGCCGTCGAAGCCGAGCTCGTCGGCGTAGGCGAGCTGGTCGATATATTCCTGATACAGACCGCGCGCCTTGCGATTGTCCCATAAACGATTGGGCACGGTGACCCAGCCGCTGTATTCCTTCTCGTCGAAGTCTTTGCCGAGATAGGGATAGGCCATGAAATGCCAGCAGAAAAGTTGCACCGGTTTCATCGTTCACCTCGGAAAACTGGGGTTAGACCAGCGGGCGCCGTTGCCGGCGAGATTTGTCGGACTATAACTGTATTGGTCGGCGGAGCGCAACCGATGGCGCGCGCTGAGTGCACCGCGAGAGAAAATTCATTTTCGCGATGCGCAAGCGCGCTCCGGCTCTCGCAATAGCGCGGCGGGCACAGGTAAAATCTGCGGCATTCGAAAAGTCATGAAGCCTATGTGGAAAAAATTGGCCTGGATCGCGGCGTTGATGTTCGGAGCCGGTTGCGGCGGAACTGAGGTGGATTTCGCCCGCTCGCTGGCGGTGAAGGCGCCGGCGGACTTGGTCTTGCGCGGCGGCAAGATCGTCACCGTCGACAAAAATTTTTCGATTCGTGAGGCGATCGCGATCAAAGACGGGCGCTTCCTCGCCGTGGGCAGCGAGCGCGACGTCCGACCGCTTGTCGGGCCGAGCACACGGGTGATCGATCTCGCCGGCCGGACCGTGATCCCGGGGCTGATCGACGCGCGCATCCATGCGACGGCGGCGTGCATGAATTGGAATGCCGAGCTTCACTGGCAGTCCACGCGCACGCTTGCCGACGCGCTCAATCAGATCGCCGCCGCGACCAAGATCAGGGCGCGCGGAAGCTGGATCGTCGCCGGTGGCGGCTGGGTGCCGACGCAATTTCCCGAGCGGCGTTTTCCCACGCGCGCGGATCTGGACGCGGTCGCGCCCGATCATCCGGTTTACGTTCAATATTTGAACGAGGGAGCGCTCTTGAACGGCGCGGCGCTTGCGGCTCTGGGCATCGATCGCGCCACACCCGATCCGGCGGGCGGGAAATTCGAGCGCGATCCGAAAAGCGGCGAGCTCAGCGGTTGGCTGCAAGGCGAGCCCGCCTGGCGTTTCGCCTACGACAAGATTCCGCGGCCCAGCCTCGATGCGGCGCGCCAGAGTTTGCGGAGCTGTTTTCGCGAGCTCGCCGGTCTCGGGGTTACCTCGATAGGCGACGTGCAGCCGCGCGCCGTCACGTTCGCCCATCGCAGAGTGCTGGCCGGCTTGGCGCGCTCAGGGGAGGTGCCGCTGCGCATCCATTTTTACGTCGGCCTCGATGGCGCGCGCGATGACATGGAACGATTAAAGCTCGTGGCCGAGGAGATCAAGAGTCTCGGATCACACGAGTTGCTTCGTTTCGACGGTTTTGCCTGGACGCGAACCGGCGCGGCGCCGGCGGACGGCGCGGTGAAGGAGAGGTTTCTTGGTGCCGCGCGGTTTTTCGCGGAAAACGGCCACAATTTTCACGTAACCGCCGACGACGACGGCGCGGCGCGGCCGCTGCTCGACGCGCTCGAAGAGATTCACGTAGTCATTCCCTTTGCGCGCCATCGCATCGTCTTTGCCGGGCTCGACGACGCCGCGCCCGAAACCATCGAGCGCATCAAAAAACTGGGCGGCGCAATCGCGGTGCAGAGCCGCATGGCGCTTTCCGGCGAGCGCAACGTCGAGCGCTGGGGGCTCGAAAAAACGCGCAATGCGCCGCCGTTGCGCGCGCTGCTCGAATCGGCTATCCCGGTGGGCGTCGGCAGCGGCGCGTTTCGCACGGCGAGTTATGCGCCGATGCTGTCGCTCTGGTGGCTGGTCACCGGCAAGACCGTCGCTGGCTTGGTGCTGCGCAGCCCGAGCCAGAATCTGACGCGCGCCGAAGCTCTGCGCCTGCACACCATGGGCGGCGCCTGGCTGACTCTGGAAGAGGGCCGGAAGGGATCGATAGAAGTCGGCAAGTACGCCGATCTTGCGGTGCTGAGCGCGGACTATCTCACAGTGCCGGAAGAGCATATCCGCTCGCTCCAGTCGCTGCTCACTATCGTCGGTGGGCGGATCGTCCATGCAGCCGGTCCGTTCGATCCGTCGGCGCCCAAGGAGCGGCGATAAAAGGAGGCGATGATGCAATCAAGGACGATCGCGCTCGGCGCGCGACTGATGCTCGCGGCGTTGCTGTTTATCGCTTGGCGCGCCGGCGCGGCGGCGGCGGAGCGCTTCTACATCAGCATTCCCGGCCCGACGTTGAGCTATGTGCCGCTTTACTATGGCCAGGAAAAAGGATTTTTCGCGCAGGAGGGTTTGGACCTCCAGGTTCTCGTGGTGCGCGGCATCGTCGGCGTGAGCAGCCTCATGTCCGGTGAGATCGACGTCACCTGCCATGCCGGCAGCGGCTTCTCGGCGGCCCTGCGCGGCGTGCCGGTGAAAGTCATCTCCGTCACGCGCGACCGGCCGATCCATGAGCTGGTCGTCGCGCCGGCGGCAAATTCATCGGCGGAGCTCAAAGGCAAAGCGATCGCCGTCGGTTCGCTCGACGGCACGGCGGCGATCATGACCCGGCGGATTCTCAACGCCAAGGGACTTGACGCGCAAAAGGACGTCAATCTGCTCAGCATGGATACGCCGGCGCGTCTGCAGTCGCTGTTTTCCGGCAGAGTCGCCGGCGCCATGATGACGCCGCCGGCGATCTATCTCGCGGAGGAGAAGGGCTATAAGATTTTTGGCCGCGGGCGCGATTACATGCGCTATCTTCAGACCGGCGTGGTCTCGACCGATAGCCACATCAAGCAGCGGCGCGACAAGCTGCTGCGATTTCTCCGGGCGTGGAACCGCGGGCTCAAAGCCTACCAGGAAAGTCCCGAGGTCATGATTCCCTACCTGCAAAAGCGTCTCGGCATCAAAGACGCGCAGGAGGCGCGCCGTATGTATCAGGACGATGCGCCTTTCGTTCTCGACGGCGGACGGCTAAGCGCCGAGGCGGCGAAGGAAATCATCGAAATCGGCCGCGAAGCGCTGCGCATCAAAGAGCCGGTTCCGGCCGAGAAGATTTTCGATTTTTCGCTGGCGACCGAGGCGATGAAGTAAGCGCGGGCGCGGCGCCGATTTGCTGTTTGCGCTCAGCTGCTGAGAGGGATTCGAAATGCTTCGCGTGCCTCAGATGAACCGGCATCCTCTGCGTTTCTCGCTTCGATAAACTCAGGCAGGCCTCTGCTCGAAGGACCCAAAACCGCAACCTGGTCGACCCAAACCGAACAAACAGGTCGAGGATGGAGGATCGGATGATCGAGGATCATCCGGTTCCATCCTCTATTCTCCGTCCTCGGCTCGTATCCCGGCTTTCGGTCTGAAGCCGGATGTGTCACTTCGCGGGCCGCTCGCAAAGGCGCGCGCGACTTCGTAGTTCTGGACCAGCGGAGGCAAGCGATGAGCTACAAAGACGTGCGGGGATGGATCGAACAGGTTGACGCGATGGGCGAGCTCAAAACCATTCACGGCGCCGACTGGAATCTCGAAATCGGCGCGTTGTCGGTGCTTGCCTCGAAGCACAAAGAAAACAGTCCCGCGCTGCTGTTTGATCGGATCAAGGACTATCCGGTGGGGTATCGCATCCTGGTCGGCTTTTTCGAAAGCCTCAAGCGCTCGGCGCTCACGACCAATTTGCCGCTCGACATCACCCGAGAAGGGTTCATTCAAGCATGGCGCCAGCGCCTGGCGACGCCTGAATCGATTCCGCCGACGACGGTCGCAACGGGACCGGTACTGGAGAATGTGGTCACGGGCGATGATATCGATCTTTTCAAGTTTCCGGTACCGCGCTGGCACGAGCGCGACGGCGGCCGCTATATCGGCACCGGCCACGTGGTCATCACGCGCGATCCGGACGAGGGCTGGGTAAACGTCGGCTGCTACCGGGTCATGGTTCACGACCGGAACACGATGGGCATGAATATCTCGCCCGGCAAGCACGGGCGCATGCACCGGCAGAAATATTTCGATCGGGGCAAGCCGTGTCCGGTGGTCTGCTGCTTCGGCGTCGATCCGCTTCTGCACATGATCGCCACTCGCCCGGAGCCCTACGGCCGGAGTGAATTCGATGCCGTAGGCGGCATCAAAGGCGAGCCGGTCGAGGTGATTCTCGGGGAATACACCGGGCTGCCGATTCCGGCATACGCCGAGATCGCCGTCGAGGGAGAATTCTTGCCGGACCAGGGCAGGGAGGAAGGACCGTTCAGCGAATGGACCGGCTACTATGCGAGCGGCGAAAAGCTCGAGCCGCTAATCCGCGTCCACCGCCTGTATCACAGAGACGATCCGATCATCACCGCGTCGCCGGAATATCGTCCGACGGCGCGCGCGGAGCATTGCTACGAGCTGTTGCGCGCCGCCTATATTCGCGATCAGGTCGAGAAAGCCGGCGTGCCGGATGTCGCCGGGGTAGCGAGCTATTTCCGGCGCTTTCTGACCGTGATCTCGATCCGCCAGCGCTATCCCGGCCACTCGCGCCAAGCCGGCCTGATCGCAAGCCAATGTCAAGGTGCGGCCTACTTGGGGCGTTACGTCGTCGTGGTCGACGACGACATCGACGTCTACGACATCAGCGATGTTTTATGGGCGATGTGCAGCCGCGCTGACCCGGTCGACTCCGCCGAAATCCTGCGGCGCTGCTGGAGCGGTCCGCTCGACCCGATCATCCCGCGCGAGCGCAAGGGCTTTAGCTCACGCATGATTATCGACGCCTGCCGTCCGTTCGAGTGGCGCGACCGCTTTCCCCCGGCGGCGGAGATCAGCGCCGAACGGCGCAAGGCGGTGATCAAGAAATGGCGCAATGAGTTGTTTGAGTGACGGGAATGGGTCGGGAACCTAGCGCGAGGCCCGAGCTAGGTGCTCGGGCCTCGCTACCTTCCGAAGCTGCGTTGTCCCGGTGTGGTGAAGGATTCGGTCTAACTGAGTTTTAAAAAACGGCCAGGCTCTTTCGAGCCTGGCCTGTGGCCACTGAACGTGACGGGGGGCTCAGTGGCCGGCCGCTGTCCCGTGGGAGCTGTGCTGAAGGAGGCAGCGCGGGACGCGGCGAATCGAACTAGTTGAGCTTGCAGCGGTCGGGAGCCCGGAAAAATTTTGCCCTGTGCAGGCGCCGTTGCAAGTACGTATCTTTCGGCCAGTCCCAATTGCGGCCGGGCAGGGCCTCGCCATTGTAAGCTGCACCGTTTACCTTGCTCTGCATGAAGACAAGTTGCCAATAGCTTGGTTTCTCGTTTTCCGTTTCCGTCGTTTTCACTTCCATTCCTCCGTCGGTACTTTTTTTTAGACGACTCCAATAATCGACCAGCATACAATCTCCCGTCATCCTGCCTTTCTCCCGATTCAGATTGTGCTCTTTGGATTTCCAACCCTTCATTCCGTCGGTTTCTCTGTAGAGCAGACGCCGTGCCGGGCTGAAGATCCGCCGGATTTACCGTGTTGTCGTGTATTGTCTTGAGAAATACGAGGTCGAGCGGAGGCAGGGCAGACCGGGGCATGCTGGAGAAATGCTGTTTCGGTCAAATATGCCGGACCGAGGTCTGGTTGGCATAGGAGGGGCTTACGCGGAAATGGTTATCCAAAGGCTGCAAAGCGGGGCGAAAAATCCAGCCTTGGCGCAAACGACGCAAAGAAAGGTGCCGATGGAATGCCTAGTAGTGAAAGGTCTCCTGGGACTTTTTGGACGAAAAGGTCTCCTGCGACGGACTTTGCTCAAAGCCACAGCGGAGAAACATGTCAAAGGTATTGTAATTTCGAGACCACGCCGGATCGAGAGCTGCCGGCGCCCAACTCGGGGAAGTGGGGAGCGCCATCAACGTCTCCACCCGGGTTGGATAATTTCTTCCATGAGCGGATCGACAAACGCCTGGTTGCCATCGTCAGCTCCTCGGGACCAGGCTTCATCTTTTTTCTTTCAGAACCTCGTCGACCCAGGTGTAGTCCACGACTTTAGGCACCGGCACGGCGCTTGGGATCAACTTTGCGGCGAGCGCTTCATCATAGATGGCCTGCAAGTCTTTGAGAGGGATCTTGCCGTCAGAGGTAAATCCGTTCAGCCAGACCCGGTAGGATTCTTCGGCGACCTTCGGCGTGAGCTTCCATTTGTTCTGAATATAATTGACCATCCAGCTCTTTTCCCGGCGGTTGAATTCCATCGCCTCGAAAGTCGCGCGCACGACCGCCTTCACTCCCGCCGGATCTTTCTTGAGCTTGGCCTCGTGGGTGGCGATGCCGCCTGAGGCGGAGCGCTGGTTAAATTCCAGCGCCGATGCGAGCTCGCGATAGCCTTTTTGCGTCATCACGAAATTATGCGGCAAAGAAAGCAAAGCGGCGGCGACGTGGCCTTGGCTGAGCGACTGAACGCTGTTCGAAACCGAGCCGGTCTGAATGAATGTCACTTGTTCGGGGTTGACGCCCTTGCGCCGGACTAGATCGCGGGCGACGATGTCTTGCAAGGTTGCCAGACGGTCGACGGCAACGGTCTTGCCGACGAGGTCTTCCATACGCCGGAGCTCCGGACTGCCGACGAGCCAAAAAAGCGTCTTTTCGTGGGTGATCATGATGCCCTTGAAGGGCAAGCCACGCGCGGCCGCTACCAGCGGGCTTGTAATGCCCGTGAGATAGTCGATCTCGCCGGCGACTAGCGCCGAAGTCTGCACCGCGCCGGCCATCTGGACCATATCGACGTCGAGCCCGTGCTTTTTGTAGATGCCGGCATCCTTGGCGACAAAGAACGTAAGAAAAGTAAGGCTGAATGCCGGGTAGCCGATGCGCACTCGTTTCAACTCCTGGGCGTGAAGCGCGGAGTGGAAGAGAAGGAATAGGCCCGCGGCAATTGTGCGGGCGATGCAGCGGCGAAGGGCGCTGTTTCGGCGAATCATGGGCTTTCTCGCGGTAAACGCGGGCGCCGGACACGATTGACATGAGGCGCGCGTTCGACCATCTTCGCGGTGATCAATGCCGCCCATGCTTTTCATGGGCGGTTGCATCACCGCTTGGCGCCGCCGCGCACGGCAACGATTTTCTCCGCGTCGGCGCAAGCGCGGAATTGCTTAACGTGGTCGGTCGCCCAACTCATGTTGTGATCAGGCGCGCAGGTTTTTTCTCAGAAAATCCAGCGTCCGCGCCCAGGCCTCCTGCGCCGCTTGAGCGTGGTACCGTTCAGCGTTGCTATCGTTGTTAAATGCGTGTTGGGCGCCGGAATATATCTTGTGATCGTAAACCTTGTTGTATTTTTTCATCGCGGCCACGGTTTCGTCGATGCCCTTGTTAACGCCCGGGTCCTTCTCGCCGTAGTGGGCCATCAAGGGCGCGCGGATATTTTTCACCGAATCGAGCGGGCTCGGGCTACGGCCGTAGAAAACTACCGCGGCGTCGAGCGCATTCAACTGCGTCGCGGACGCAAAAGTCATTTCGCCACCCCAGCAAAAACCAATCAAGCCGTGCCTGTCGGCTCGCACGTCAGGAAGCACGTTGAGATAGGCAAATCCCGACGCGACGTCCTCCGCCACGTTCTGCCACGGAGTAGTTTCACGAATGTTGGAGATTCCGCCACCCTTCGGGTTGACTTTCATGGTGCCGCCTTGGCGCGATAAGAAGTCCGGCGCGAGGGCCACGTAACCTTCCTTGGCGAGTCGGCGCGCGATATCGCGGATATGATCGTTGAGCCCTTGCATTTTCGTGGATGACGATGACGCCGGGGTATTTTCCTGCCTTCACCGGACGGGCGAGATACGCGGCCACTGGCCCGGCCTTACCATCGTAACTGACATTATGGGTGAGAACCGCCGGGTCGTTGTCAGCGACCTGAGCGGCGCCTGCCTTCGCCGACCCAAGCGCGGCGATCATCCCGCTGGCAGCGGTCAGGCTACCCGTAATCATGACCGCTTGGCGCATGAACTCGCGGCGGGAAATTTTACCGCTGCGGAAATCCTGCCACAGTCGTTTGATTTCTTCTGCCATAGTGCCTCCTTTTAATTTCCTCGCCGGACTACCCAGCGGGCTGGTGAAGCGCAACATTCTTAGCGGTCTGATCGCTCGCAGTCAAGATGCCTTCAAAGAACTATTGGAGGAGCGGCGGCCTTCGCCTTGGGGTCGCTGCCTTTTTTAACGACGGGTCGCATCTAGGATTGCCCGCGGACGGGTTGTAGAATTGGTTAGCGATTGCCGAAGGATCAAAGGCCTTGAAACGTCTAAGTAAAAGAGTTCGAAAGGAGCCAAATATGACCACTATGATAAGACCGATTTTGGGGATCATCGCCAGCTGCGCACTCCTCGCCGCCTCATCCGTAGGCGCGCAGAAATATCCCGACAAGGTGATTACGATCGTCGTGCCCTTCACCGCCGGCGGTCCGACCGATACTGTGGCTCGCCTGATCGCGCAACCCATGACCAAGATGCTCAAGCAGCAGGTCATCATCGAGAACGTCGGCGGCGCCGGCGGCACCATCGCGGCGGCCCGGGTGGCGCGAGCGGCGCCGGACGGTTACACGCTGTTGTTGCACCACATCGGTCATTCCACCGCGCCGAGTCTTTACCGCAAGCTGCCCTACAACTCGATCACCGACTTCGAGCCCATCGGCTTGATCAACGAAGTGCCCATGACCTTGGTCGCGCGCAAGAGATTTTCCGCCGAAGGATCTTGAAAGAGCTAATCACTTACGTGAAGGCGAACAAGGACAAGGTCACTTACGCCAACGCCGGTATCGGCGCGGCGTCGCATCTTTGCGGCATGCTGTTCATGACCGCGATGCAGACCGATCTCACCACGGTGCCGTACAAAGGAACCGCGGATGTCATGAAGGATCTGCTCGGCGGCCAGGTTGACTTTAGCTGCGACCAGACGACCAACACCACCAGCCAGATCAAAGCGGACAAAGTAAAAGTGTACGGCGTGACTACCCTCAAGCGGCTGGCTTCATTGCCGAAAATTCCGACTCTCGATGAAGCGGGGCTTAAGGGCTTTGAAGTGACGCGTTTGGCACGCGCTGTACGCGCCGAAAAGCACGCCCAAGCCGGTGATCGATACTTTGACTAAAGCGCTGCAGGTCGCGCTTAAGGATGAAAACGTCAAGCAGCGCTTCGCCGATCTCGGCACCGAGCCGGTGGCGGAGAAGCGCGCGACACCGGAGGCGCTGCGCGCGCATCTAAAAGCCGAGATCGATAAGTGGGCGCCGATCATCAAGAAGGCGGGCGTGTATGCCGATTAATGGCTATGTTCGCTTGAGTGAAAAAAGGCCGGGTATTTTCCGGCCTTTTTTTTGACGATTGGTTGGTGTACAAGGCGCGCTGAATCAACGTCATGCGGTCGAGAAAGCTGACAAATGATTCGTAGTACAAAGGACTTCTGGAGCGGCGCGCTTTATATTTTTTTCGGGTCGATGCGCGATTATTATCGGGCGCGATTATGGCATGGGCACGGCGCTCAAGATGGGTCCGGCTTATTTTCCGTCCCTGCTTGGCTGCTCTGCTGATCTTGGTCGGCGCCATTTCGGTGATTCGTTCGTTCTTTGTCAACGGCACGCCGATCGGGGGTTTTGCCCTCAAACCGCTTGCGTTCGTGGTCGCCTCGGTGATTTTATTCGGCGCTCATCGTTCGCGGCGCCGGCTTGGCGATCGCACTGCCGTTGCTGGCGATGATCAGCGCGCGCGCCAGCGCCCGATTCCGCTGGGCACCTAGCATCGTCATGGCCGCCGGCCTGACGATTTTTTGCATTTTGGTTTTTCTTAAAGGGCTCGGGGTTCCGTTGCCGCTTATCGGCAGCTGGTTCGGTGGCTAGAAACACGCTCGGGAGCGCCATTCGGTAATGGATCTATTCGCCAATCTTGCGCTTGGATTATCGACCGCGGCTACGCCCGTCAATTTGCTCTATTGCCTGATTGGTGTGTTTCTCGGCACGGCGATCGGTGTGCTGCCCGGACTTGGGCCGACGGCGACCATCGCCATGCTGCTGCCGCTGACGTTCGCATTGCCGCCGATCTCCGCGCTCATCATGCTCGCCGGGATTTACTACGGCTCGCAGTACGGCGGCTCGACGACTTCGATTCTCGTGAATCTTCCCGGCGAAGCGGCTTCCGTGGTCACGACCCTCGATGGCTATCAGATGGCCAAGCAGGGTCGCGCCGGTCCGGCGCTTGACGGCCTCGGCGGTGGGGTCATTTTTCGCCGGAACGGTGGCGACGTTTCTGCTCGCTGTCTTTGCGCCGCCGCTCGCCGACGCGGCGCTCAAGTTCGGGCCGGCGGATTATTTTTCGTTGATGGTGCTTGGTCTGGTGGCCTCCGTCGTGCTCGCGCAGGGATCTTTGCTGCACGCTTTCGGCATGGTCGTGCTCGGTCTTCTCTTGGGATTGATCGGCACGGACGTAACCTCCGGCGCGCAGCGCTTCACCTTCGGCATTCCGGAGCTGGCCGACGGCATCGGCTTCGTCACCGTGGCGATGGGCATGTTCGGCTTGAGTGAAATCATCCGCAATCTGGAAACCGAGTCGGAGCGCTCTGTCGTGATCGCGAAGATCACTAGTCTGATGCCGACCAAAGAGGATTGGAAGCGCATGATCGCACCGATTCTGCGCGGCACGGTGATCGGGTCCGCAATGGGGATTTTACCCGGCAGCGGCTCGATCCTCGGGGCTTTTGCGGCCTACTCGATCGAGAAGAAAATTTCCAAGAACCGGCACCAGTTCGGCAAGGGCGCCATCGAAGGCGTGGCCGCGCCGGAATCGGCGAACAATGCCGGCGCGCAGACCTCGTTTATTCCGATGCTGACTTTGGGGATTCCATCCAACCCCGTGATGGCGCTCATGGTCGGCGCGATGATCATCCAGGGCATCCAGCCGGGCCCGTCGGTGATCACGGAACAGCCGAGGCTTTTCTGGGGCATCATCGCGTCGATGTGGATCGGCAATTTTATGTTGATCGTGCTCAATCTGCCGTTGATCGGCATGTGGGTGAAGATGATCACGATTCCCTATCAGTTGCTTTATCCGGCGATCCTGGTGTTCTGCGGTATCGGCGTGTTTAGTCTGAACAACAGCACCTTCGATATTTATCTGATGGCGATCTTCGGCGCGCTCGGTTACTTGTTCGTCAAACTCGGCTGCGAGCCGGCGCCGATGCTGCTCGCCTTTATCCTCGGTCCGATGATGGAAGAGTATCTGCGCCGCGCCATGCTGCTGTCGCGCGGCGATCCGTGGGTATTCGTCCGGCGCCCGATCAGCGCGACGTTGCTGGCTTTGGCCGTGCTCGCGATGTTATCGGTGCTGCTGCCGTCTTTCAGCAAGACGCGCGAAGAAGCGTTTAAAGAGTGAGATCTCAAGCCGGCGCGCCAGCGACATGGGCAACGCGGGATTCGTCGACGACCATGAGGATACTGAATTGTATCGCTTGTGCCGATCCGGTTGCGGGAGTTTTACAGTGCGGGGCGATAAAAATTCAGAGCATTGCCGACCGAGGACTGCTTCTTATCTTCTTCGGTGAGATCATCGCGGCCAAGCAGTTCATCGATTTCGTGGCGGCATTTGGCGGCGTCGAACACTTCATGAGGAAAGTCGCTGCCGAAAAGAAAGACTGACGGCCGCCTTTTGCCACCGCGGTATTGAGTCCATCGTCATCGCAGTCAAAACCCGCGAAGATCCGCCCCGCGCGAGTTGCTTTTTGAAATATTCGCTCGCCTTCTCGCCCGCTTGGGGCCCGCCGATTAGCTCGCCATCGCAGGTCGAGTTGCATATGGCCGTCATGATAGGAGCGATCCAGACGATCCATCATGAACGGTACCCATGTGGCGCCGCCTTCGAGAAAGGCGACGCGAAGTTGGGGAAAGCGATCGAAAACTCCGTGTGCGAGCATGCCCGCGCATTGGATCATCAGGCTGAACGGATGGCCAAGCGCATGCGCCGGATAGTAGGTCGTGAAGGAATCCAATCCCATATGATGCAAGCTGCCGACGTGAACGGCGAGAGCACAGCCGAGCTTCGCGGCTTCTTCGTAGAGCGGCCAGTAGATTTTGTTTCCCCAATGGCCCTGAATGGCTTCGCCGTTCGACGGCAGCATGCCGCCGAGCATGCCAAGCTCTCTAATCGCGCGGCGCAGCTCGATCACTGCGGCGTCAATGTCTTGAAAGGGAATAAGCGCGACGCCTTTCAGGCGGGCGTTGCTGCCGACAAACTTATCGTGCAGCCAATTGTTATAGGCTTGGCACGCGATTACTGCCCAGTCGGGCGCCATGATTCTGCCCACCGCGAGGCCGGCCGTCGGATAGAGCACCGTCCAAGCTATCCCAGTCTCATCGAGAAAGCGGTTCCACTCCTCTGGCGACGGATTGCCGGTAGCGCGCCGATGTTGCTTCAAGTAGCGAAAATGCAGATGATCAAACTCCGGGAAGAGCCGGGCCATCTGATTGCCCTTCGGCATGTAGCGTGCGATCTCGTCACCGCATGCGTGATCGTTGATATGTCCGTCCGCGTCGATAATTTCCACAGCCGTTGCCCTCCAAAATTCATAGAGATTCTTTTCGGTCGCGGGCTTTCTCGAGTGGTAATACAGCAGGGCGGCGCGCGTCAACAAGGATATCCTACGAAAGATCGCTCGAGGAAGGAAGAGGAGGAAAGACGCGTATCGCCTACAAGGCGCGGATGCCAACCGCCGCATAAACGAAAACGGCTCGCCGGCGTTATATCGGCGAGCCGTGGTCTAAAAGGTCATCCGTCTTATCGGCTTGCCACCCCTCGGTTCACGACATGGCGATGTGTCCGGAATATGCCGAAATGCTTCTGACGGCTGGTCCTGCCGAAGCAGCAAACGTGCCAGCACGGCTTGAGTGAGGTGACCCGATGATCAAGAACTGGCGTAGCATTCAGCTCCCATAGTCTCTTTTAACCTGCTCGGGGCTTATGAACCAGGTCCCCGTGCAACTGCGCCGTGCGGTTTCACCAATCTCTTTCCCATTGGTGCCGCCGTCATAGTGGCCGGGCACCCCGAGAGTTGTCGTGTAAAAAACCGCTGCGCCGACCTGGGTTCCGGCGCATGTCGCTAGTTTAACGGGCACGTGGAGTATCGAAAGCAGCACGCTACCCAAGACAAATACGCCGTTGTCCTCTTGCGCAGAAGATTGTGCCCGCACGGCCGTCGGCGCGGCCAAAATAACCATTGCCAGGATGATTGCCGAGATTCCCGAAACCAGTCGATGGCTCATTTTCATATCCTTTCTTGAATCATTCTGTTAGTCGAGCGCTATTTGGATGGGGAACGACTATTAAGTCAAGGCTACCATTTCCTGGGTCATGGTTTACTGGGCGTAAGATCTGCCACGTTGTGAAAGATGACGGTTCGGCGATTGGTTGTTGATTCCGAACATTGGCAAGAATTGCCGACATGAATGTGCACATCTGCTTAGCGCTGCCCTGCCTATTCGCCTATGCGCTAGAATTGCCACTGTGAACCAGCGGGGCAAGCTCTTCAGCTGGGGTTTGACCGATGACGAGCGCGGGTTTGCCCACGGCAGGCAAGGGTCGCAGCAGAAACTTTGTCATCGCATCGGCGGGTATGGGCCGGCAAAAGTAGTATCCCTGACCTTCGTCGCACTGAAATGCGGTGAGCATCTTTCTCGCGGTGGCCGTTTCGACTCCCTCCGCGACTACTTTCAAATCGAGATTGTGGCCGAGATCGATGATCGACTTTACGATTACCGAGCTGTCCCGATCGGTCTCAATATTTTGCACAAACGATTTGTCAATTTTTATGCACGAGACGGGGAGTTTCGTAAGATACGCGAAGGATGAGTATCCAGTGCCGAAATCGTCGATAGCGAAGCGCACACCAAGTTGACGAATCTGATTGAGCGTGCGAATGACCCGCTGCGGGTCGCTCATGATGCTCGTCTCAGTGATTTCCAGTTCCAGGTTTTTCGGCGACACTCCTGTATCTCGCAATAGCGCTTCGATCTGTTCAGGAAGCTCCTGGGCTTCGAGGTTCCACATCGTCAGGTTGACCGCGACGGCGACGTTCAATCCCATGTTGTTCCATTGCCGGCATTGCAGCAGCGCCTGTTGAAGAACCCAAAGGGTCAATGGGATGATCAAACCTGTGCGTTCGGCAATCGGGATGAACTGGTCCGGTACGATGATGCCGTGCTCGGGATGCTGCCAACGAAGCAAGACCTCAAGGCCGGTGATGGGTCCTTTTGAAAGATGCACCTTCGGTTGGAAGGTGAGGAACAATTGATCCGTAATAATCGCGTGGCGGAGCTCGCTCATCCATTGCCGTCCGCTGAAAAGACTACGCGAGCGGGCGGAGTACACTGAGTGGGGCTTCTTGTTCCCCAGGGTTGCGGCGAGCTCAACTTCCGCATGTTCTATCAAGCTTTCGGCGCTGTCGCCGTTTTCCGGAAACAGGGCGCTGCCGATCCGTGGCTCAAGGGCTATAGGCGCATCGTTGATCTGCACGGGCTCGTCCAGCCTGGTCAATAAACGATTGATTACCAAATCCAGGTCCTGCGGGCCCTGCACGGACTGCAGGAGTACGGCCAAATGGCCGTTGTCTAGGCGAGCGACTGAATCTGACTCGCGTAGGCCACCTTTAAGGCGCATCAGGATACTATTGTGAAATGCCGGCAAGTCTTTTTCGGCGAGGCGCGAGCTGTTCATCGAGCTTTCAAAGGAAAAAATCAATACTGCTACTTGTGGCAGGTTGTTCTTGGCTGAGCGAATGGCTTGACGCACCCGCACTTCGAATTCCGAATTGCTGGCACCCGGCACAGGATTATTTTCCATCTTTGGCTCGTTGGAAGCCGGCGTAAAGATCGCGGTATTATCGCAAATTTGGGTTCAGGAGCAGGCGCAGGTTACGCCGGGACTCTGATCCCTCGATGCGGAAGCGAGCAATGGCTATGCCATCGATCAAAGTAGCGCTTGCGGGTACTTAGTGCTCTCGGTAGCACCTCTGTGGAGGCATTGAAGGGCGAAAACGACAAAGCACGACGACAGATTTGTCTGGGAGACGATACTTGTTTCCGGTATTCGCCCCATGAGCCTAACGTTTCCTCGCGGACTATATTATTTTATATGTGGGGCACACGGCCGTATCTTCCATTATGCAGAAAGTAACGGCAAGGGAATCGGCGTCCGAAGATGTCATCTTTTCGCCAAGGAGACGAGCGGGTACTTTTCCAGAAGCGGGGCATGCGCAGGAATCTTCTTTAGAAAAATCGTTGCGACGCGGTCCGAATAGATCGCCTGCCAGTCCCTTTGTTCTTGCAGCGCGGCGCTCAGCGGCGATTCGGTATCGAACAATACCCAAGTAATATTGTACTTTTCGAAAACGTCTTTCCAGCCTGGCAGGGCGTTGGCAGCGCGAAGATAGGGGCTGCCAAATTTTTCACCGTACATATCGGAGCGTCCGTCCATGAAAACGCGATACGTTGGCCAAGCGGCGAAAATCAAATAATCGCCAAATTCATCGTTGTTGAACATGTTTCCAGTGATCTGTTCTTTCTTCAAAAATTCTACGGCCGCCACCGGGAATTTTTTGTCGCTGAAGCGGTAGTCCATGGCACCCGCGACCCATAGACAGAGAATTAATGACATGCCAGCGATGGGCCAAAAGTAGCCTCTTACGCTGCCGTCGATGCTCCTCAAGTTCTCGGTGCGTTTTCGATAGGCCCGCAGGAAGCGAGCCTCAGCTTGATTCAAGATGCTTTCCAGATTTTTCAGCAGTATCGGAGCGACAATAATCGCAAAGAGTGAAACATGGCGCGCCGAGTAAAGCGCCATGTAGGAAAGCAACAACACCAACGTGGTTTCG
Organism: uncultured delta proteobacterium; assembly: GCA_963745035.1. Classification (GTDB taxonomy): domain Bacteria; phylum Desulfobacterota; class Binatia; order UBA9968; family UBA9968; genus DP-20. The sequence goes on from CAVUVW010000021.1 coordinate 71,785, forward strand.
ATAAGATCGAGAGCGGAGCGTGATAATGCGAGAGATCCGATCGTGGCAAGCAACATGTATTTGAACGGCAGTGGCTCATGAAAATTTGGCGATAAAAACTCGATGACTCGATCAACAATAAAGCGGTCGGAGGTGATTCGAATGGGAAACCAAAGAATTTCTATCCCGTATGGATTCATCAGGCAGGCTACGAGGGCCGCACCTAACACCAACGAGAGTGTTCTGATCTTACGGATATGCTCTTGAGCCTTCACGCCGCGGCTGGTGAGCGCGTAGAAAACGTTCCCGCCCAAATAAATCGCCAATAGAATGAGCCCCATGAAGAAACCGCCGTGGAGATTGACCCAGAGAAGCATGAGAAACGGCAAGCAGGTCAGCCTGGTTTCATTTTTACGCTGAAATCGGTCGAGCAAATGGCACCAAATGACAACAAACAGCAACGAAAAAACGTGAGGGCGAGCCAACCAATGGATCGACGAAGAAACGGTCGCGATCAAAGTAACTATTAAGCAAAGAAAAACATCGTTGGATCTTTGCCGCAGCGACTGATAAAGGAACCAGTGAGTTAGGGCGAGTAGAAAAGCAAAGAAAAGGACGACTCCGGTCAATCCAAACACCTTAAAACAAGCCGCCATGATCACTTCCGATAGCCATTCGTGTGCTGTCCACTTAAGCGGCGGATGGTGGAGTGAGTAGGGGTCCTGAGTTGGGACTTGCCAAGTCTTTAAAATGATTTCTCCGGTTCGGATGTGATAGCCGGTATCGCCGTCGCCCAGCAAACCCTCCGCGGCGTTGAGTCCAAGAACAAAGAGTAGCGAGACAAAAACTATGTTGCCGATGGACGGCAGCAGGACGGCCGAAACGCGGCTAGCATTGCGTGAGGCGGTGGGAGCGTCCGTTATCATTGATCATGAAAGTTTCAGCCGAACTCGGCATAGCTAGGGCGCTTTCGCGCCGTGACAGGAACGAAATCGTGTATTACGCGGCCTTTTGTTGCCGTGCCTCTGGCTGTGAGGGCATTGTTCGCTGTGTAGCGGTGTTGACGCGCAACCAAGTCCACCAGTGCAGCCAACGAGCACGCGACTTCGGGTTCTCGTAATAGCGCGGCAGGACGATGCGAAAGGTAGAGCCCTTGCCCAGCTCGCTTTGTACACTGATCGTGCCACCGATCTGTTCCAGGTGCTTCTTGACGATACTAAGACCCAGGCCGATGCCGCCGCGCGAGTTTTCAGTGGAAGTTTTGTGCACCTGCATGAACGGCTCGAAAATGCTCGCCAGATGGTTTTCCGAAATGCCCATGCCGCTGTCTTCGACCTCGATCATGATTGCCTTGTTGGAAAATTTTCCCGTGCGCACGCACACAGATCCGCGGTCGGTATACTTCACCGCGTTCTGCAACAGATTGCTGATTACTTCCTTCAAACGGCTGGCGTCGCTATGAACGAGAATGGACTCCCTGTGAATCTCCCATCGGAGGTCGAGGCCTTTTTGCCGGCAAAGAAATTCAAATGTATCCTTCAAGTCAGCCAGAACCTTTGCCAAATTCAGATCTTCAACCCTGATGGGCTGTTTGCCCGCCTCCAAACGCGAATAAATGAGGATTTGGTCGATCATATTCTTCAGGTGGGTGGATTGCTTAGCGACTACTTGAAGAATTTCCAGGTGTTTCGTTTCAATTTCGCCGTAAAGCCCGTCGGTGATGCATTCAATGTACCCAATGATGACGGCCAGCGGGGTGCGGAGCTCGTGAGAAACCTGATTTAAAAATTCCGATTTTAGTTTCGCAAGATTCTCGGCCTTTTCCTTCTCCTGCTTTAGAAGCTCGAGCTGCGCGTCGGTTTTGCTTTTGGAAGACGAGGCACTGCCGATCGCCAATCCCATCATCAAGATCCCGAATCCCGCGATTGCGCCGTAAACAAAGAGCTCCTTGTTTTTCGCTATGGAATCACGCAGGGAATCAAGGCGTTCGGCAATTTGTTCTTCGGTGCGTGAGGACTTCTTTGCCGGTTGCGAAGAACTCGGCTGAGCAGCTTGGAGTGCTGATCTCCAGACAGCGTGACTCTTGATCGGAAATGCGAAGATCCCAGAGGCTAGCGCCATGCAGACGAAAGCCGCGATTATTACATATCGCTTCGGGATCTCCATCAGTGGGGCGCGGATGGTGGCTGCGATGCGCTAGTTTTTTTTTCCGGTTGCCAAATCTCAATCCGATCCTTGCCGGAGTTTTTCGCTAGATACAGCGCTCTGTCGGCATCGTCGACCAGTTCTCGCCAATCGGAGTAGAAACGGACCGATGTGGAGCTCACGCCGACGCTTACTGTGAGGGCGAAAGGTCGGACTATCGTGCCAAACGAACACATCCGAACCGATTCGTGGATCTTGCTTGCAACCTGTAAAGCGTTGTCTTGGTCTGTCTCGGGCAAAATCAGAACGAATTCTTCGCCCCCATAGCGAGAGGGGAAATCGCTTTGGCGAGTTTTCTCGCGCAAAGTTTCGGATATTTTGACGAGAGCCGCATCGCCGCCGTGATGGCCATAGGTGTCATTGATCATCTTGAAATTGTCAATGTCTAAAATCAGCACCGATAACGGGTTGTGGTAGCGCTTGGAGCGTTCGAACTCTTCGTTGATCTTTTTCTCAAAAGCGCGTCTATTGAAAAGTCCGGTGAGTGAATCTACTTGAGTTTGGTATTCAAGGTGCTGCTGGTATTGAACAACGCGAGAACCTACTCGAATTCGCGCCAGTAGTTCGGAAAAGGAAAATGGCTTTGTGATATAGTCATCGGCGCCTAAATCCAGACCTCGTACACGGTCGCCTTCCTGTATTCTTGCCGTAATGAGAATCAAATAGATGCTCTTCAAAGCTGAATTGCTACGCACGCGCTTGATCAGTTCGAATCCGTCCATCTTCGGCATCATGATATCCGAGAGCGCGATCTGAACGTTTTCCTTCTCGAGCTTCTCTAGCGCTTCCATGCCATTGGCGGCCGTAATGACGCGATATCCCTCGCGTTGCAACACGATCGCCAATAAATCCCGCTGATCGGGGTGATCTTCGATGACGAGAACCGTCAGCGAGGTGCTATCCCTGTGCTCGTTGCTCATTTTTTTCCTAACCGACCGCGCTCCAGCAGATTTTGCCGGAAACTTTCATCTGACTCTTTGTGGAATTATATTCGGTTCGCGGGCAAGGACAACGCAAAACTTGTACCTTGATGGCTAGCTAGCGTGGCCGTGTGGTTAGGATTGTATGGTTTCCGATTTTGAGCCTCATCGTGATATCCCTTCAAAACCAAACAAGATCAGCCCGATGCTCAAGGCAACGGGGATCTGTATAAATCGGATAAACTGTTTGCTTGTTCGGCTCCAAGCCGTGGTAGTGCGGCCTCCAACTGTGCGTTTGTGACAGTAAATTCGGCTGGGCTGTCAGTTTTGTCAAGCCGAAAAGCATATCTAGCTTCATTCAAATCCGTAGTTCCGTGAAATTCCAGGATTCTCAAGAATGGCATGTGTTCTGCTTGAGCCTTGACCGTATTAAACACAGCTCAATCAGAAAGGGGGTGAACGATTCATGGAACTTCTAAAGCGTTTGCTAGTTGAGGAGGATGGTCAAGGTCTCGTCGAATATACGTTGATCGTTGTCCTGGTCGCCTTGGTCTTCTGGGTTGCTATTAAAGAAACCGACATCGGTAGTGGTTTGGCCAGCGGCTGGAGCAAGGTTACCGCTTGCGTCGGTACTCCGACAGCTTGCGATTCAGCTTCGTAAACCACGCTCGGATCACCCGAATAGGGGTAGTCCGGGAACGCAGATGGCGTTCCCTGACTATCCCTACTCGCCTCCTGAACAAAATTCGTTGACAAGATTTTCGATGAAGTGTACGCTTCGGCGGTTAATAAATAATGGTGTTTTAAACAATTGGCTACAGACACGGCTATCTTAGTAATCAGTGGACTGTCGGCATTCTTTGATTTTAAAGTTAGAAGAATCCCGAATTGGCTTATTGCGTCCGGATTGCTGTGCGGCGTGACGTTGAACGCGATCCAAGGATACAATTTTTTGCTAGGCAGCATATTTGGATTTCTGGTGGGTATTGCTGTGCTCGTGCTTCCTTTCGCGCTTGGATGGATCGGCGCAGGCGACGTGAAATTTTTTGGCGTCATCGGTGCGCTTTTGGGTATCTCCTGGTTGCCGCGGGTTTTTTTCTATTCTGCAATTATTGCCGGGGCAATTGCCGTTGGATATCTGCTGTTTGGTCTCGCAAGTTTATCTCGCCTAAAGGGATTTTGGCTTGATATAAAAACCACCGTTTTGAGTTTGGGGCATATGTTGCCCGATCCGGTGTATGTCCGAACTGAGGGGGGCTCCGTACCTTGGGGGGTTGCCTTTGCCGCTGGAACAATAATCGCTTACTATGTCGACCCTAGCGGTCAATGGGCTGGTTTTTGAAATGGGCTGGTTTTTGAAATCGAGGCGAATACCGACCACATTACTTGGCAGACAATAAGGGTAAGATGAGGAGCTGTTATGCAGAATAGACTTAAAATCGCGCTGGTTGTCGCGGTGTTTTTTGGTCTCATCGCGGCCTATGGGATCTACAACTTTCTTAGCCAGCGACAAAGAGAGACGGATTCATTGCGGGCTTTGAATCAAAATATCGTCGTGGCGGCGCAGGACATTCCGGCGGGCACAACCCTGAATGACGAGGCGCTTAAAAAGGGCATAATCAAGACCACGCCTTGGCCAAAAGCTTCAATACCAGCCGGAGCATTTTCTTCTCCCCAACAAGTTTTTGGTAAAGTGAACCGGGTTAAAATCCTTGCCAACGAGCCGATTGTGGAGTCTCGTCTTGCAGGCGAGGGAGCCGGTCTTACCGTTCGCTTGGAGGCTGGCAAGCGAGCTTTGGCGTTGCGCGTAGACGAGATTGTCGGCGTTAGCGGTTTTATTGTTCCCGACGATCGGGTCGACGTGATTCTCACGACAACGCCCCTAGGCGCCGCGCAAGACGCTAAAATTTCAAAGATCGTCTTGCAAAATAAGCGGGTTTTATCGGTTGCGCAAAGTACCGAGCAAAAGGAGGGGAAGCCTCAACTCGCGCGTTCTATCACGCTGGAGGTTACTCCTGAGGAAGCGGAAAAATTGTCGCTTGCGTCTCAAGAAGGACAGATTGTTTTGGCCCTGCGGGGACTTGGGGACGACGCTCAGTTGACAACGATCGGGAGCAATAAGCGGGACCTGTTATCTCTCGCGGCGGCACCGACCAAAACCGGCGGGCGCCCAACGCAGGCTCCGCCAGACAAGTATCGGGTGGAGGTCATTCTAGGCAGCAATCGAAATGTGGTGGAATTCTAAATGGGAAGGGGAGAGTTCATGAGACACTGTTGTTTGGTCCGGGGGCGGCTAAATAAGGTAGTCAGTTTGGCGGCAGTCTGCTTGTGGGCTGCATTGGTCTCCGTAGCAGCAGCACAGCCGCAGGCCGCGCCGGCGATTACCGTCACGGTTAATAAGTCGATGGTATTTCGTCTCGCTGAGAAAGCCAAGCGCGTCTCGGTTTCGCAGCCGCAGGTAGCCGATGTGCTTGTCGTCGCGCCAAGCCAGTTGCTGATCAACGGTAAGAACGTCGGTACCACATCGTTGATTATTTTTGATGAAAAGGGGGAAGTCTCAAACTACGACTTGATCGTGGCACCAGACATCGCTGCCCTGCGCGGCCAGCTAAGATCGGTGTTTCCCGAGGAGAAGGTTGAAATTTCCACTTCTGGTCCTTCTCTCGTGCTGCGAGGAGAGGTGTCGAACGAGACGGTTTACGACAGAGTGCTAGAGGTCGCCGCAACCTATCTGCCGCCGAAGCCACCGGCGCAGGTAGCTCCTTCGACGAGTCAGTCGCTCACATTTGGAGCTGCTCCTCAGGCCCAGATTAAATCCTCTGGCGTAGGATTTGCCGGAGGTGGGAATCTGGCCTTTGAGGAAGAAGGTTCAATAACGGACCCCTATCGTTGGGCCGACAAAAAGCAAATCGATGGAATTATCGACCTGCTAGTGATCCGGGAGATGCGGCAAATTGAGCTCGACGTCATCGTCGCCGAAGTCGCGACGACGAAATTGAGAGACGTCGGCTTTGATATTCTTCAAAGCGGCAGAAATTTCAACAGCGCTTCACTCGTCGGCAGCCAAGCCTTTGGCTTATTACAGCCGGGCTCTAATGTGGACGCAGCGTCTCCGCTGGGTTTTAATTTACCCGCGACTTCAGGGATTTTCCGCTACGTCAACGGGTCCTATGCTTTAACCACGCTGTACCGAATGCTCCAGAACAAAAACGTGAGCCAGATTCTCGCGCAACCAAGACTCGTAACCAAGAACGGACGGAGCGCAGGCTTTCTGGCCGGAGGTGAATTTCCGGTTGTAGCCGTAACGGCGAATACGTTTGGCGTTCTCTTCAAGCCCTTCGGTGTTCGCCTCGATTTCATTCCCACTTTGACGTGGTCGGATCGTATCGACTTGCGAATATTTCCCGAAGTAAGTCAAATCAGCTCCACGGTCGTTAACGGTGTTCCTGGCGTCGAGGTTCGACGCACGGTGAGTCGGGTTGAAATGAAAGAGGGGGAGAGCCTGATTATCGGGGGATTATTGGACCGGCGAATTTCCAAGGACCTGACAAAGTTTCCGGTCTTGGGCGATATCCCCGTTTTGGGCACGCTTTTCAGAAGCACTAAATTCGCCAACGAAGAGTCGGAGCTGGTATTCGTGATCACGCCGAGAGTCGTCCGCGCGTTCAAGCCGGGCGAGAGACCGCAGCTCCCAGCGATAGAAAAATACGATGATCCAGACATCCGTCAGGTACCAGTCCCGGGCGGCGCGGCGGAGAAAAGACCGGCTCCGGGCGCTTCCATGCCGTGAGTAGCCCATAGCATAACTTGCATGAAATCATGAAGCTACCTGTCGTTCTAGTCGGAGAAGATAGCCTTGCATTGGCCTCTTTGAGGCAGCAGCTCGAAAGAGAGCCATCCGTTTCGATCGAGCCGAAAACATACGGTTATGGCGAGGCTTTCGAAGGGTTAAAAACGCGCAACGCTCCGGTTGTTGCTGTCGTGGATATCAATCTCGACCCCGAGCGCGCGTTCCAGGTCGCGGAGCAGATTAAGTTAAGATTGAATAGTGTGCGATTGGTGATGACTTCGCCGACGGGAGCTCCCGAAACAATCTTACGCGCTATGCGTTCGGGCGCCGAAGAGTTTTTGACGCAGCCTTTTAATTGGACCGAGTGTCTCAAATCGTTGGATACGATCCGCAAGAAAATCGACGTTCATACCACAAAATCAGTCGAACGCGGACATATTATCGCTGTTTCTTCGAACAAGGGCGGGGTCGGTTCAACCACTGCGGCAACCAATTTGGCCGCGTGTCTTGTGGCGCAAAATAGGTCTGTTTGCTTGGTCGATTTGGTCCTCCAGTTTGGTTCCGTGACGAGTTTTCTCAATATTGAGGCCTCCTATACAATTTTAGATTTGGTCAAGAACCTAAAGCGCATCGATCCCCTCTTTTTGGACGGCTCTCTGGTGAAGCATGCTTCTGGAATCAGGATTCTTGCCGAGCCGTTTTATGCCGAGGACGCGCGGCGTATCACCCCTGCCGACATCGACGAGATCCTCGAAGTTTTGGCCCAATCCTTTGACTTTGTCGTCGTTGACACGCCCAAAGAATTTGATGATATGCTCGCCTTGGTGCTGGATAAATCGAACTTGATCCTCTTCATTACTGAAATGGACGTGCCCTCGCTGAAGAGCGCCCACCGAGCGTTGGAACTGTTTGAGCGCATGGGAATTTACGACAAGAAGATTCGGTTGATTTTAAACCGCTACGTGAAAAGCAAGTTGATGACGCTGGAGTCGGTGGAGAAGGCATTGGGCGTGAAGGTTTTTTGGACTTTACCGAACAACTATCCGGTGGCGATTGCAGCGGTCAATCAAGGCTTATCAATAGAAGAATGCGATGCGCGCTCTGATATCGCAAAAAGTTATCTGGGGTTGACCGAGTCGGTCTTGAGCACCTTCATGTTTTCCGGCGCATCTCGGGCTGATACAGCGGAGGATAAGAGGGCCGGTTTTCTAGGGCGATTGCTACCGCCAGTGCGCGGCTTAACCAAGTAAAGGGCTAGTGCAATGAAAAATCCATCTTTTGACACCGACAAGGACCGTTGGGAATCCGACAGGAGTGCCGGCGATGGGCCGCGGGGTCCGTTCCGATCGCTCCAGACAACCAGTCCTGACGTAATTTTGCAGGATCTCAGGCTTCGAATTCACCGCCGCCTTATCGATACGTTGGATCTCTCCAAGTTGTCCAATTTGGAAATGGAGCGAGTGAGGGTGGAGATCCGCCGCATTCTTGAAGACATGGTCATGGCGGAAGCGATCCCTTTAAGCCGGTCGGACCGCGACCGCCTCGTCATGGAAGTTCAGCACGAGGTATTTGGCCTCGGACCACTCGAGACTTTAATGAAAGATCCGGAAATCTCGGATATCCTGGTTAATTCGTCAAGTCAAATCTACGTTGAGCGCTACGGCAAGCTTGAGAAAACCGACGTGCGGTTTCGTGACGACGCCCATTTGATGCAAATTATTGAGCGCATCGTAACTCGCGTTGGCCGACGCGTGGATGAAAGTTCGCCGATGGTAGACGCCCGACTGTCGGACGGCTCGCGTGTCAACGCGATCATTCCGCCGCTGGCCCTCGATGGCCCAGTCCTATCGATTCGTCGTTTCGGCGCCGAGCGGTTGACGATCAACGACTTGATTCAGTTCAATTCCATACCGCCGCAAATTGCCGAAGTCGCCGCTGCCTGCGTCAAATCGCGCCTCAATATGATCGTCTCGGGAGGTACCGGCGCCGGCAAAACGACGCTGCTCAATTGCTTGTCGAATTATATTCCCGAAAACGAACGAATCGTCACCATTGAAGACTCGGCTGAGTTAAAGCTGCAGCAAGAGCATGTAGTGCGGCTGGAAACCCGACCTCCGAACATCGAGGGGCAGGGCTCGGTGACGGCCCGGGATTTGGTTCGAAATGCGCTCCGCATGAGACCTGATCGAATCGTTATCGGCGAGGTGCGCGGTGGCGAGGCGCTCGACATGATGCAGGCCATGAACACCGGCCATGACGGGTCGATCAGCACCATTCACGCCAATAGCGCCCGTGATGCGCTTTCCCGGCTCGAAACCATGATGCTTATGGCGGGTATCAACTTGCCGGAGCGGGCTCTGCGCGAGCAAGCCGCCTCGGCGATTGATGTCATTGTTCAGTTGACCAGATTGACTGACGGCAGCAGGAAAGTCGTCGAATTTTCCGAAGTCACCGGCATGGAAGGCAATACGATCACAACGCAGACCATTTTCAAATTTGAACAGCGCGGCATCGAGAACGGCAAGGTAGTCGGTGAGTTCGTTGCCACCGGAGTGATGCCATCGTTTATGGATCGACTGGAGCGTTATGGCTTCCGGATCCCCAACAGCCATTTTCTGCCGGTAACGATGGGCGCGACAAGAGAAGAGCGTTATGAGCCTGCTCATCATCAGCATATTTGCATTTTTGTCTGCCGTATCGCTGATTGTTATCCTGTTCATGCTGCCGATGGCCGTGCAGGATAGTCCGCAGGCGCGAATCAAGCGCCGTCTCACGACAATTGGGCGTTTAGACCGCGCATCGAGAGCCGAAGTGCAGAATATTTTGAAAACTGCGGTTTACAGCGAAGTTCCGTGGATCCATAATATTTTGTCGCGCATCAAATTTGTCCAGAAGATCGATCTGTTGCTGGAACGGGGTAATCTCGACATGACGCCCGGCGTGTTCCTGCTGTGCTCAATTGGGGCCGCCGGCGTCACCTTTTTTCTGGCTTCGATTATCGGTCAACCCACGTCGATAAGTTTTATTTTTGCTTTGATCGCGCTGTGCTGTCCCTATATTTATTTGCAATTCGTGATCTGGAAACGGCTTAGAAAATTTCTTGAGCAATTTCCCGATGGTCTGGACATGATCAGCCAGAGCCTTCAAGCCGGATTGGGATTGACCCAGTCGATGGTCTTTGTCGCCAAAGAAATGCCTGATCCATTGGGCACCGAATTTTCGGTTTTTATCGAAGAGGTGAATTTAGGTCTACCCCTTGCCGAAGCCCTGAAAAAGTTCGAGGAGCGCATGAACCTGCCTGAAGTGCGGCTATTCAATACCGCGCTTATGGTGCAGCGCGAAGTCGGCGGCAGTCTTGCCGAGCTGCTGAACAAACTGTCGAATATTATTCGCGATCGCTTCCGCATAGAGCGGTTGATCAAGAGCTTGACCGCGCAGAACCGCATCAGCGCTTGGACGGTCTGCTCCGTTCCGCCATTTCTCGCTGTGTTCATGTTCATGCGGGAGCCCGTGATGATGAACAAAATGATGCAGCATCCTGTCGGACGGGGCATGCTGGCGGCAGCGCTGGTTCTGGAAGTCGTCGGCATCCTGGTATTCCGCAAGATCATCAAGATCAATATTTAGGGAACGCGATGGCACTTTTAATTGCGATCGGATTTTTTGGCCTGATATCGGCGGTCGTTTATTTTCTGCTCGCCGCCCGAGCACCGGTCTCCGACGACGCTATCCAGAGACGCCTGGAAAATATCGGCCTTCAGACCGAATCAAGAACGCAGTTCAAGCTCCACGAAGAGGAGGAGCTAACCTTTTGGGAGCGCGTCGCGAATTTCTTTTTCGGCGACCGCGAGCTTCCCGAGAGATTCAACATGGCCAGCCAGCGCTTGCACCAGGCAGGTTACCGCGGCAATCGAGCCATCCGAATCTTTTGGGGTCTTAGGATTTTTCTGTGCATTGCGTTCGGTTTCGCCGGGTTGTTGTTGGCGCTGACCAAGAATGCATCGATGTCCGATTTGTTCCTGCTCGTCGGGGCTGGTTCCATTACCGGTTACATGTTGCCCATGCTCACGGTGTTCCGTAAATCGAGAGCCAGGGTACGCGAAATGCGCAATACTCTGCCGGATACGCTTGATTTGATCGTGGTTTGCGTGGAGGCCGGCATGGGCGTCGATGCTGCTCTGAATCGCGTCGGCCGGGAGCAGAACTCACAAGGTATGGCGCTAGGCGAAGAACTCGTTCTCGCTACCCAAGAAATGCAGGCAGGAGCGGTTCGCAAGGATGCCTTGCTGCGGCTCGCTGAGAGAGTCGGCATCGACGAGTTTAGGGCCTTGGTAACGTTTCTCACGCAAACCGAGGAAATGGGCGGCAGCATCGCCCGCTCGCTGCGAGTTTATGCCGAGACTATGCGAGACAAGCGCAGCCAGGCGGCCGAAGAAGCGGCCCGCAAGACCGTTATCAAGTTGATTTTTCCTCTGGTGTTTTTTATTCTTCCGGCGATTTTTATCATTCTCCTGGGCCCTCCGGGCTTGGGAATTATGGAAATGCTTTCCGATCCTTTGCGTTAGGAACTGAAGTCGTGCCGATCATCAATCTGACCAAGGAAACCTGGCTTGCCACAAAGGTGCGCAAGGCAGATAATTTTCTCACTCGCTTGGTTGGGTTGCTAAAGCGAACGCATCTCGGGCCGGAAGAAGCTCTGTGGCTGATGCCGAGCAAGGGAATTCATACCATCGGAATGAAGTTTCCCATCGATGTCGTGTTTTTGACGAAGAGGAATGAAGTTATCGGTTTGATTTCCGGACTGGCGCCTTATCGGATCAGCGCGGTTCATCTACGGGGCTACAGCGTCATCGAGTTGCCCAACGGCACAATTAAAAAATCCCACACCGAACTTGGCGACAAACTCGAAATCTCCTTAGCGGAAGTGTCTGAAATGGACGATCTCAAAGACACGCGCTTGAGTCAGATCGGATAGTTTGCCTCAATGGCGCAAATCTGTTAAGCAACGTCCGCAGGTTTGATCATGGGCAAAAAAAATCCACGTAGGTGGTCGATTTCTTTGCAGAAATGTCCTTGTTTTGCCAATAAGGGGCAAGCAGCGGTTGAGTTTACCCTCGTTTTTATTCTCCTTGTAATCATCGCTTGGATCCCTGCTGACTTTGGGTTGGCATTCTACACCGGCCAAATAGCTCAGAACGCCGTCCGAGAGGGTGCTAGGATTGCTGCCGCCGATCCGACACTAGCGGCAACTAACACCACATGTGGACCTCCCCTCTCCTCCTGTTTCGGTTTTGGTAATATTTTTAATGAAACTGCAGTCCGTTTGCCTTCGGCGCTAATGGGCTCATCTACTCAAATTGCGGTCAGTTACCCGGCGGCTGGTTCATCAGCTTGCAACCAGTTGGTGAGTGTCAGCGTCTCCGGCCAGTATCCGTTTTTTTTCTACAAGATACTTCGCTTTATCGGAATCGATGTAAACATTCCAACCATACAGCGCTCAAGCATTATGAGGTGGGAGCACACATGCTGAGGACTGGTTTTCTGCCGAAAGTCTTAAACCGGAAGGGACAGAGCATTGTCGAGTTGGCATTAATCACTCCTCTACTTTTGGTGGCCTTGTACGTCCCGGCCGATTTCGGCGTAGCCTTTTCAGTCGCACATCTAACCCAGAATGCCGTGCGAGAAGCAGCCCGCAGAGGAGCGTCTACCGATCCCTTTGATATTGCCGCAAGTACCGCTATTAAGAACGACGCTCTTATTAAAATCCCGGCGTGGTTCGGAGGCTCGAAAACCGCAACGGTTACTTTTCATGCAGACGGAGCGGCGGATTGCGCCCGGTTTGTCCAGGTCACCGGGGGAGGAACCTACGATTACTTTCTTTATAGGGTCATGTACCTTTTTGGTTTTTCCCCTCCGGACAATCAGCAAATTATACGCACAGCGCGTATGCGTTATGCCGCTCAGCCGGCTACATACCATGCACCCTGTAGCGACACTCCGACGATTACCTCGCCTTAGCGGAGTTTGTTAAGGAGATTTGAAATGCATTCGGTAAGTAACGATAAGGGCTCGGTGCTGGTGTTCATGACTCTCATGATCGTGTTGTTGATGATCATGGTAGGAATGGGGCTGGATACCGGTCAACTCACCTATAGCCGAGCTACGGGGCAAGCGGCCGTTGACGCTGCCGCTCTGTCGGCTGTTTCCGCGCTACCCAGCCGCATTGCAGCAGACGTCGAAACCCGAGCAGCCGCCTTTGCTTCGAACAATAATTACGTCGACAGTCCCAATAATCTGATCAAAGCCGCAAATGTCAGCTATATTCAGTATGATTTCACCACGAACCAGATCACCAATTATTCCGCACCTATCGCAACCGCAAATGGGGTAAGGGTTGCTTTGGAGCAAGCGACTAACAGCGCGATAGCGACTCCCGCTTTTCTCACGCCGCTGTTCAAGCTATTTGGGGGCTCGGCTCCGGGAGCTAATAATGTAAACGTTAGCGCGGTTTCGGTTATAACATGCGAAGCCGTCTATCCCAATTGCTTTATGGTCGGGCTAGTGCCCGCAAAACGGGGTCGAGTATCTTCGCCAAATACAGATGCAACACCCGGATCAGAAAGCTGACGGTAACGAGAACTCTTGTTGGACAACCTTTTTCGATTGTTCTTCGGGCGCACCGGACATTAAAGCTGGGTTCACGACGGCGGGAAGCTGCTCGGGTAGCGGATTCGCAGGGAATCTCGCTCTGGGCAGTATGATCTGCCAGAATAAAGGGCAGGTGAACAGTGTTTTGCAAGCAGCTAAGGATTTCTTCGCGGCTAACCCAAACCGTTGGTGGGTCGTTCCGGTTCTATCGGGCGGCGGCGAATTGTGATCCAGACAACCCGACAGGAATTGTGAACTTTGCCAAAATTTGGCCAATATCCGTCGAAACTACAGGAAATCCTAAGTATATAGAAGCGAAGGTAGAGTGCGGTCCGGAACTCATAAACGATGTTGCAACGAGTCTGTGTCATTCTCACAGGCTGGTGCGGGAGCCTGGCAAGGGATATTGAGCAGTTCAGCCGCGACTTAAGCTATTCAGCCTCTATTGCCAATTGGAGCGGCCGGCGATTTGAAATGTCGGCCATTCCATGGGTGAGTTCTAGCTAATTCATGTATCAGATCTTTCTTTTTTTTTCTTCTTGCCCTTTCTCTTTCGTTTGGGTGGAGTTGCAGCCCACAAAAGATTCGGAAAAGCTCGCTGAAGTTGATGGAACCATCATCACGCGAGCTGAAATCGATCGGGCCGGCGGAAAGCAACTGCAAAATCTGCGGCAGCAACTCTATCAGTTAGAGCGACAAAAGCTTAATGAATACATTGGCGCTACTCTCCTATCACGAGAGGCTAAAGCGCGAGGTGTTTCGGTCGCCACACTTATGGAGCAGGAAGTGAGCGCCAAAATTCCCGCGGTTTCGGAAGACGACATTCGAACATTCTACGAAACAAATAAAGCACGCATCGGCGTCGAGCTGGACAAAGTCCATGATCAGATCCGGGATTATCTTAACGAGCAAAGAGCTATGGAAAGGAAGAACGAATATTTTAAGGCGCTCGGTACTAGAGCGAAGGTCACGAATTATTTAAAGCCGCCGCCGATTCATCGAGCTGAAGTTGAACTAAATGGCTCGCCAGCAAAAGGCGCCGACAAGGCGCAGGTCACGATCGTAAAGTTTGAAGATTTCGAGTGTCCCTTCTGCAGGAACGTGCAGCCTGCGCTAACTGAAGTGCTGAAGAAGTACAACGGTAAGATACGGATCGTTCACAAAGATCTGCCATTGCAGGCGATTCATCCGCAGGCACAATTGGCCGCGGAAGGGGCGCGCTGCGCAGGCGATCAGGGCAAATTTTGGGAGTATCATGATACGCTCTATGCAAAAGCACCGAAGCTCGCTGCGACCGATTTGAAGACTTACGCCAAAGATATGGGACTCGACTCGGGGAGGTTCGATCAGTGCCTCACGGGCGGCAAGTACAAAGCGGCGGTTCAAAACGATTTATCCGAAGGCGCCAAGCTCGGGCTTACGGGCACGCCGACGTTTTTCATCAACGGCAGGGAAATTTCCGGAGCTTTGCCGGTGGAGTCGTTTGCTGCGATCATTGACGAGGAGCTAGGCCAGGCGCAGTAGGGCTCCTGTCGCCATGGACCGTGCAACGGCCGGCTTCGATCTCAAGTTTTCCAAATCATTTATACTTTGGGCTACAGTTCTCGCGACGCTGCTCGGCGCGGCGGCGATCTGGAGCACCAATAAACAGGCGCTCGGTCTCTTTCACGATGACGGCATCTATGTCGTCGTCGCCAAGGCTATCTCCCAAGGCGACGGCTACCGCGTCATCAGCCTTCCGACCTCGCCGCCGCAGACCAAGTACCCGTTTCTCTATTCTTATCTGCTTTCCTGGCTCTGGTCTTTAAACCCGGTATTCCCCGGCAACATCCTTCTGCTGAAGTCATTCAACGTTGCCGTCTTGGTAGCGATCTTTTTAATAGCTCTCGGGTTTTACCGCCGCGTTTTCCCGGCGGCCGCAATCGGCGCCCTCGTATTTGGCGTATTAGTCTGCACCAACCCGATCGTATTTACCTACACGGACTATGTGGTCAGCGATCTTTTGTTTGTTTTGCTCGCGCTGGCGGCGCTATTTGTCTCGCGGGGAAGGATGGATTCGACTACGGGTGTGCTGCGCCTCGCCGTGATTGGCGGGTTGGCGTGTCTTGCTCGGCTTGCTGCCGCTCCCGTGGTCTTGGGTGGGGCGGCGGTGTCATTTGTGCGCCGCGGCGCGCATGGATTAGGTTGTTTCATTTGCGCCGTCATCGTGCTGATTACGCCGTGGATCTACTGGGTTTGGACGCGGCCCCCTGCATCGGCGCATTCTCTGCTCGGCTACTACAGCGCCTACGATTTTTCTTCCCGCGGGTCAGGCGGAGTAGGGGAGTGGCTCGCGGGGAACGCCGCGATTGTATCCGGGAATGCACGCTACCTGCTGGGAAGCCTCGACTTGCTCTACCTCTTGCCGCTCATGCCGGCGTTGGCTCCCTTTGTCGCGGGACTGACTTTGCTCGGCATGGTGATATCGCGGCGTACCGAGGATTTTTTCGGCTGGATTTTTTTCTTTTCGTCTTTGGCGCTTTTGCTTCTATGGCCCTTTCATCCTGGACGCTATGTGGCGCCGCTTGTGCCGTTGCTCGTTTTGTTCCTTTTTCGGGGCATGGCGGCGGCCGAGGGCTGGCTCGGCTCGCGTGGAGGAGAGTACCCATTCAAGGGTCTGGTGAGAAAGCTTGCGTGGCTTCCGGCCGTGCTTCTTTTGCTGCTCAACGGCGTGTGGCTCTCAAGCTATTTGCTGATCCGCGACGAACAGACGACGCGCAGCGTCTACGGCAGCCGGGTGCCGTATGGCTGGCAGGGGTTCGAGGAGAGCTTTGCCTGGATTCGCCAAAACTCAGCCGTCAGTGCTCGGCTCGCCACGGCTTACGATCCGATGTATTTCCTCTACACGGGGCGCCAGGCGATCCGCCCGGCGCTGCATCGATCGGCCACTTATTTTTACCCCTATGGCCTTGCCAAGCCCGACGTCGGCTCCGCGGCCGAAATCAGAACCGAGATCGATGCCTTTAGCATCGATTACCTGATCATCGATCCGCTGGACGGCTACGCGGAAGGGAAAGCGACGATCCAATTAATCGAGGAACTGGTTGCTTCCTACGGTGACAAAGCCAGAAAGGTATTTACCAGCACGGACGGCAAGCATCGGATTTACGCGCTCGCGCGCTAGTAGAAGCCCGGCCTGCCGGCGATCGCTTCGCGCAACTTATGAATGTGCTGGCGTGCTTCTGCTTCTGCAGCACAGGCTGACTATACTGTCTTCACGAGCAGAATTTGCGATGCTGGCCGGAAGAACAAAAAGCCGGGTGTTCGTGAAACACCCGGCTTTTTGAGGGAGTGATCGAGAATGGTCGATCAGAGTTCGCCCGGATCTCCGCTAAAACTATGCGCAGCGGGCTAATCCGTAAATGAGACTATATCTCGGGAATCGTGAGTTTCATGCCGATAAAGATATAATCTGGGTTTTTGACCTGGTCCTTGTTGGCTTCGTAAATTTTGTCCCACTTGAGTCCTGAGTTGTAGAATTGCTGGGCGATGCGCGCCAGGGTGTCGCCGGGCTTGACGACGTAGTGCTGAGGCGCGCCTTTATCGGCTTTGGCTGCGGGCGCCATCGCCTTCGCCGTGACAACCGGGACTTGTCTGGATACCGCTTGGATTTTCTCTTCCGTGGTGGCCGGTTTCGCTTTTGTGTCCGCTGCCGGCGCTTTGGCGCTGGCGGGGACCGCCACGGGGTCGGCCTTCGCCGCGGCTTTCGTCGCCGGTGCGCTCGCCACCGGCTCCGTCTTCGTGGCGGCTTTCGCGACTGCCGCGGATTTGTAGAGACGATCGATGAAGCCCGATCCATCCAACTCCTTCACGATGCTTGCATCAATGAACTGTTCCGGACGAGCCGCGCGCGCGGTCGGATCCTTGGCGCCGAATTCGCGCAGGATGATTTGCACGCCTTTTTGCGTCGGATAAGGCTTTTCCGGGATGAGGGTCTGAACGATCGACTCATAGGTGTCGTCCAACACTTCCTTGTCGTCCGTGCGCAGGTATTTCGCGAGCACTTCAAGGGTTTCTCTGCGATGGGTCTTGGCGTAATGAATGCCTTCGATGTATGCGCGCAGAAAATCGCGCGCCAGATCCGGCTTCGCTTTGAGCAGGGCGCGGCTGGTGGCCACGCTGGTGTGCTGGTACTCCAAGCCGAGCATTTGCAAGTCGGCGAGCATGGGATAGCCGAGCTTCTTCGCTCGCAGCGAGGTCGGCGCCGAGAGCATCGCGCCATGGATCTTTCCGGCTTCCATCGCCGCGAGGAGAGCCGGCACGTTGCCCAACTGGAGAATCGAGACTTCCTTATCGGCGTCCAAGCCGTATTTATCCAAGGCGTAGCGCATGGCGAAGTCGGTCGCGGAACCGTAACGCGTCACGCCCACGGACTTGTTCTTGAATTGGTCGGGTCGGGTGATGGTTTTGTCGGTGAATAGCTGAAATGTGAGCGTGTTCACGATGCCGGCGATCATCACCGTGTCCGCGCCGCGCAGATTGCTCTGAATAACCGCCGGTCCGGCCAGCGTGGCGAAGCTGATATCCCCCGCCACCAGCGCTTGCGCCGTAGTCGTGCCGGACTCGATCAAGATCACCTGAACGTCCAGCCCATATCTTGCGAAAGAAACCTTTGTCCACGGTGACCCATAGAGCGGCCATGTTGCCGGATATGGAGCTGAAGGCAACGTTGATCTTTTGCAGCGGTCGATCGGCGGCGCGGGCCGTCGAGGGGCTCAAGACCAGCGTTGCGCCCACGACTGTGGCGAAGGCTATGGCGACGCGCCACAGCCTTGTTGTGAGATGATGGATCATCGATGGTTCTCCTTTTTTTGTTTGCGTTCGAGACGGTCATTCGCGGTTGAGTCGCACCATCGCTGCTTTCAAGCTTGCCCGCATTCTTTCAAGCGAGCGTCCCAACTCGCCGACCTCGTCGTTGGTTTGAATCGAAACCGCCGTGTCGAGCCGCCCGCGGCTGATGTCGTCCGCGACCGCTTTCAAATCCAGAATCGGCCGGATCGTTTTCGCCGCGAGCATGATCGACAAGCACACGCCCAACGCCAGGCAGGCGGCGATCAAGCCGATGATCGGCAGCAGGGTCGAGCGCACTTCGCTGCCCACGGTTTCCGCCCACAGGCCGACGCGCGCGGTACCGAGCTGGCCGTCGAGAAGCTGTGAGCGAGTCTCGTAAACCGACTTGCCGCGCAGGCGGGTGACACGCGCGGGCGCGGTGGTTCCGCCGGCGTCTTTGAGCTCAACCGGAAACGGCTGCACGCTGCTGCCGAGGATTTCGCCGCGCGGGTCCTGAATAAAAGCGTAGGCGACGCCGTCGAGGCGCCCGTATTTGGCGATCAGCGCGTCGAGCTCCAGCGCGCTCTTGCGCGAGACAAAACTGGCGGCGGCGTCGGCCAAGTTGGTGGCGATGGCGCTGGCGCGCAGGTCGACCTGCTTTTGCAGCGCATGCGCGGTGAAATAGTAGACGATGCCGATCACCAACAAGCCCAAGACCAAGATCAAACCGCTGAAGGTCACGCTGATTTTCCATCGGAGCCCGCCGCCCCGCCAGTTGATACTGACCGGCTTGGCGATTTTGGAGCTTTGCGCGGACGCAGTTTCCTGAGGCATCGATGATTTCCTCCCAAGCAATCTTGTTCGGGGATTTAGAAGCGCTTAAAGTTCGAGATCTCCTGAAACATCGATTCTTCGAACTTGTTTTTCAACTTGCCGTCGCCGATTTCACGGCCGATCAGCATGATGAGCTCGTCGAGCTTGGCTTCCGGTAGACTGTCCCGCGATTCGCCCAGAGCTTCGATCTGATCGCGCAGCACCAGCGGCGCCATGGGACCGATCACTTCGGTCAGAATGCCGGTCACGCGGTCCAAAAGCGCCGTTGGCACGAGCTCGGCAGCCGGTCTGGAAACCGGCGCCGCGAGCTCCACGAGACCGGATTTATGCAGATTGTAAATCACCTTGGCGGTGTATGCGAAGGGAATGCGCAGGAGCTCGGCCACTTCCTGAACAGTCCGTGTGCCGTCGAGTTTGCTCAGAACCCGCCAGCCGACGTTAGGCACGGTCACCGGGCCGGTATGGTCTTCGGCCAGGTCGGCGATTTTGAAAACTGCCTTGCCGGTGGGAATCAAGTCGAGGATGATCTCCCACTCGCGCGTCATCGCTTTGACTTCGGCGAGAATCTCCTCCGCCGACTTGTGCACCGTCGCCGCGGGAGCCGCGCCGTTGGGCTGGAGATTGAACGTGCCCTCGCCCCAGGTCACGGGATACAGCAGGGCCTTTTCTCCCTCGCCGATCGGGCAGGTGGCGTGCACGATCCTGCCGTCGGTGAGAAATACTTCGACGGTTTCTTTGCCGTGGGCAAGCTTCAACACGCCCGATTTCTTGCCGGTCGTGGCGAGCAGCAGCAGATCGCTCAAGCTGATCTGAGAAAGATTGCCTTGCATGGTTCAGGTCCGCGGAAAGCAGCTTCCTAGCGGTCTTCGAGCGCGCGCCGCGTGTCTTTCCCGGCTTGAGTTTTTTTCGTGAGGTCGGCGAACTCGTCGTGACCGTTCAGCGTGACTTTGAGCGTTTTGATCACCGCCAGGCTTTTGCTGATTCCGACCATCTGCTCCAAGGTGGATTTGATCTGGCTTTGCAGCAGCTCGACTTCCTCGATGGAAATCCCCTGAAGCTGGGACTGCAGCTCGTCATAGAGCCGCGTGATGCTGTCGATCTGGCCGAGAGATTCGGCTTTTTGCGTGATGTCTTCATACAACCGCGAAATATCTTCCGTGAGGTTTTGCAAATCGTTTTTCATCGCTTTCCCCCGTTTTTTTTCTAGTTCTTCCGTGATGGATTTTTCGACTTGGCATCTATCGTCGGTTCCTGTACACCGGCTTTCACGGGGGCCGGAGGATTGGACGAGGACGCCTTGAAAAAATAGATTCCTCCCAGCAACAACCCCAATGCCGCCGCCGCCGCGATCGCGCTGGTTTTCGTGTTCAGCGATTGTCGATGCGAGTAAAGATCAACCGCGCCGTAGTCCTTGATGATACTTTTCAGCTGGCGGTCGATTTCGCCGCGCGCTCTGACGTTCGGCAACGACTGTTCGAAAGCCGGCGCGGGGGTTTCTTCTTCCGGCGCGGGAAGCGCCAACAGGCTGTCGGCGATGGGTTCCACAAACGCCGGCTCCGCGGGCGTTATCCCAAAGGGCGCCGCTTCCCGCCGCGCCACCACTGCCGGGACCAGGTTGAGCGACGACGCGCGATCCGGTATCGCGTCGATTTCCGGTGTAACGGTGGATTCCCGGAAAGCGTCTTGCGTAGGGTTTGTTTGGGGCGCAGCTGTGTCGGCCGCCGGCGCGGTGGAAAGAACAAACTCACCGTAGCTGTCGATGAGATCGCTGAGCAGCCGCTGGTCGAAATGGGTATTCTCCGCAGGCTCCTTGCCTTTCTTCTTGGCGGCGCCGGAGCTATCCGCCTGCTGCGGAGCTTGATGGCCGCGTTGCCCGATCGCGGATGCTTCTTCGAGCTTCAGATCGGCGAACTCGTAGCGGTCTTTTTTTTGAGCTCGCTCCAGCCGCGGATTCGCGACGTTCGCGGACTCTTTAGCGATGATGGTAACTTCGACCGGCGCGGGTTTGTTCGAGGCGTCGTTCTCGCTTGGAATCGGCAGCGGCTCCTCGGACCGAAACACGCGGGGCAGCGCTATGATCGATGGCGCATCCGGCATGTTGATTTGCTTTGTTCCGGTGTTCGGAAATTCGAAGGACACCGACTCTGCGCTCGCTTGAGCGGCTTTCAACAGGCGGTGCATGCGAATCAATTTTCCGGTCTGAACAATGGCCCGAAGCTGAGGATGTCTTTCCAAGTTATCGGGATCGATGACGTCGAGATCGACTTCGGGCTGCGAGCCTATCGCGGCGCTCGCGTCGCCCAATGCGTCTTTGAGCTTCGCCAGCGCGTTCAGGCGCCCTTGCAATTCTCCTAGACCCCGGATCAGGTCGGCGGCTTTGGCATGCGCCCGGCTCACCTCCTCTACCGAGAAGTCGTCTAGCCGCTGCTGCAATCCTTGGATAGAACCGAGCACCTTGCCGAAACCGCTCGCCGGCGATGGTGAATTCTCAGGTGCGGCATCGTCTGGCATTTTTCGTTGTTGAGCGGAAAGCATGTGCTTGCTTGCCCCTACTCTGAACGTTTGTGTCGGGGCTGGAACACCCGTAAGCAACTTAGCAAAACGGTTGCCACGAATGCCCGCGGAAAAAGCCGAGTATTTTCACGGAATTCAGGTAAAATTGTCTTTCGATGGCGTGATAGTTCCTCGAATTCTGTTCAGCGCGAACAAAATTGTACGCGGCAGAATGCAGCTATCTTTTTGGTTTTTATGAGGAAATAGAAGTCCGGCTAGCGGGGCGAGAGAACTAGGAGCTGGCGACCCACGTCCAAGCCGAAACGATAGCGGCCGAGAAAATCCATGCCGAGCAATCCTTCGTAGCGCGGATCCCGGGAGAAGTCATGGATGACGACCGGCATATCGTTGATTTCCGCTCCGCCTACTTTTAAGGAGTCGAAGTCGCGCAACGGCAACGTTGACCGCGCCGCCGACAGTATGAACGACGGCGATTGCCGATCGGGCGCAGCGACAGCAAGCCGGCAATGCGGCGAGATAGCACCGTGTTCGTTGCGCCGGTGTCGAGTAGCAGATTGGCCGAGATGCTGCGATTGAGGGTGACGGAAACAATCGTCGAGCGCCCGGTCGAAAGCACCGGGATATTGATCGAGCCGTGCGGCGCTGCCGTCGAAGAAACGCTGGGGATCGTGACCGCCGTTGTCGCGGGCTCCGGCGGCAATGATTTGAAAAAACTCTCGACTTTTTTCGCTTGTTCGGCGCCGGCCTGCTTGATCCAGCCGACCACGCCGCTTCGGTTTTTGACGAGAAACCATTTGATGCCGCCGGCACCCTGCGTTTCGGCGATGGGAATTGCGTGCTCGCCGGCGTCCAGCGTGCCGATGGGCGAAGCGCTCTCGTCCGCCGCGGTGTACATCGGAATAGCGCGCGCAGACACCGGGCGCGGATCAATTTCGTCGCCCGCGCTCCACGCCTGCGTAAGCGCCGCCAGCGTCAAGCCGAAAACTGCGGCTGCCGCGGCGCGATAGGCCCGGTGGTACGCTCAGGTCGCCAGAGCAGAATTTTTCCAGCTTACGGTAAAGCGTGCGCGTGGAGATGCCGAGCGCCTCCGCGGCTTTGGCCTTGTTTCCATGAGTCTGTCGAAGCGCTTCCTCGATAACGCTGCGCTCGCCCTCCTCGATATTGCGGATCGCTCTCGTGCCGATTTCCTCGCGCCGTCCGGTCGCGTAGTGCTGCAAGTTCATGGGAAGGTCGCTGATAGTAATGTAATCGCCGTCCGAAACCATCACGGCGCTTTCGATAACACTCTGCAGCTCGCGGATGTTTCCCGGCCACGGATAATCGAGGAACAGCGCTTTGGCCGAGCTGGTGAGCTTTTTGAGCGGCTTTTGATATTGGCCGCAGGCTTGATACACGAAATTCGCGATCAGCAGAATCATGTCTTCTCTGCGCTCGCGCAGCGCCGGCAGCATGATGCGCGCGCTATTCAAGCGAAAGTAGAGGTCCTTGCGAAAGCCCGTGCCGCTGGATCGCCTCTTCGAGCTTCTTTGTTGGTGGCGGCGATGATGCGCACGTCGCTGGTTTTAACGGCTCGACTCGCCGACTCGGTAGTATTGGCGCGTTTCGAGAAAACGCAGAAGCTTTAGCTGGATCGCCGGAGCCAAGTCGCCGATCTCGTCCAAAAAGAGCGTGCCGCCTTCGGCCGCCTCGATCAATCCTTTCTTGTTTCGGTCGGCGCCCGTAAACGCGCCTTTCACATAGCCGAACAGCTCGCTTTCGACGAGAGTCTCGGGAATCGCCGTCATGTTGCAGCCGACGAAGGGTTTATCGGCGCGCGGGCCACGGGCATGAATGTACTGCGCCATCACTTCCTTGCCCGTGCCGGTCTCGCCGGTGATCAACACGGTGATATCGTGCATGGCGTAACGATTGGCGAGGTTTACCACTTCGTGAAACAGCGGGGTTTCGCCGATCATCACCGGCGCTTTGATGCGCATGTGGATGATTGGTTTCCGGCGCAGCATATGGCGGCGTGGCCGAACAGGCCGTACAGATCCCTGCAGGTGAAGCGGGTCGTAGCAGATCAGCGCGAGATGCGCCGACTTGGCGCGCAGACGATCGGTAAAGTCGTTCCAGCCCTGGCCGTGGCACAAGGTCAGGTCGGCGAAAATGACTTTTTGTTGCTCGGCGGGGAACGCCGCCAGAACTCGCTCGGCTTCTTCGACCGAGCGGCTGACGTGAACCGAGCAGTCGCGCGCCTCGGCGAGTTTTGAAATGCCGTTCAGAGGAGCGTCAGTCGGGATGGATGATCAGCGCCAGGGGTTTTAGCATCGAACGTCACTCTGGAGCCGGCGAGCTGGGTAGGATCACCATGTTTTCGAGGGAATCGGCGAGCAATTGACGCGAAATCTGCGGCGCTGTGCCGAGATAGTTGCACGCCGCGATCACGTGCTCGGCAATAAACTTGGGATGAAATCCCGCGAACGGAATTTTGTGCTTGAGATAAAATGTATTGAATAAATAGGCCATGATCTCTTCGGAAAATTCCAAGCCGTACGAGTCGCAGATGCGCTGGAAGATTTCCTTGAACTCGTCGGCGGTCGGCGGATTGATCTTCATCTTGTAGTGGATGCGCCGCAGCTGCGCCGGGTCCATGAGCTCTTCGGGCGGAAAGTTCGTCGCGAATATTACCAGTTGATCGAACAATAACGCAAACTTCTTTCCGGTGTGCAGGGTGAGATAGTCGACCTTGCGTTCGAGGGGGAAAATCCAGCGGTTCAACAGCTCGTGCGGGCGCACCCGCTGGCGGCCGAAATCGTCGATCACGAACACGCCGCCGATGGCTTTCATCTGCAGCGGTGCTTCGTAGTATTTCGAATGCGGATCGAAATCCAAATCGAGCATCTCCAGCGTGAGCTCACCGCCCGAGATCAAGTAGGGCCGTTTGCAGCGCACCCAACGCGGATCGTGCTGGAGATGCGGCAGAAGGATCGGATTGGTATTGCCGTTGGCGCCGTTGTTCATGGGGAACGCGACATGGACGGACGGATCGTAGATCTTGATGATCTGACCGTCGGCTTCGATGGCGTAGGGCACGTAGACAGGCTGCTCAAAGGCGTTGGCCAGAGCCTCGGCGATCGAAGTCTTACCGTTGCCGGCCGCGCCGTAGATCAAAATGGCCCGGCCGGAGTTGGACGCCGGACCGAGCCGGCGGACCACCTCCTCGGACAAAACCAAGTGCGACGTGGCTTTCTTGAGTTGTTCGATGCCGATAACTTCGTTGGTGATGGTCTGTTTTTGGACCTGGGTCTGATAGGTTTCCAGCGGAATCGGCACCGGCCCTATGTATTCGCAGCGGCGCAGCGCTTCACTCGCCCGTTCCTTGCCCGCGTTGGTGAGCGCATAGCGCATGATGTTGTAGCTCTTCTCCGATGGACCGCGGATTTCGACGAGCGCATCCTTCTTCGCGAAGTTCAGCAGATCCTCGACCACCGGGCGGGTGAGCTTGATCTCTTCGGAGAGATCAGGGATCGTCTGCAGTTGCGAAACGTACATCGTTCGCAGCAGACAGTTGAGCAGAAAGTTCATGTCGAGACCGGTCTCGGCGGGGCTCTTGGCGACCGGCGGAGGCTCTTGAAGGATGGCTTCGAGATGCTCGCGACTGATATAGCCAAGCGCCACCAAGTTGTCGCCAAGCCGACCACCGGCGATCTTCTGTTGGTGCACAACCCTGTCGAGTTGCTCCTGACTGATGATCCCCTTTGTTAGGAGAAGTTCGCCGATGGCCATGAAGTTGCGCGGGTGATTAAGAAAAAAATGTTGTGTTTACGGGCGGCAGCATTTATATTCCCGATATAGTCCGCAAAAAACCGTTTCATTATAGGTGATCGCTACGACCTGTCAAGAAAACTTCCAGGGCAGGCTCTGGCAGAGAGAGACTGCGCCATGAACATGTGGAAAATCAAGTCGTATTGGTTGCTCGTAGCCTGGCTGGCGAGCGGCTGCGCTTTCATGAGCGACAGCGCAACAAAAAAGCCGGCGCCGACGGGTCTGATCGCCACTCCCGAGTCGTACTACAGCACCGCTAAGGCGCGTTATCTGGGTAGCAAGTACAAGGATAACCTGGACCGTCTGACCGAGAGGATCGTGCGCAACTCGACCACGTCGCCACTGCAGTTCGCCAACAATATCTCGTCGGTCGGCGGCATCGGCTTTTTTACCCATTCCGCAACCAAGACTCCCGACGAGCGTTATCTCGAGGTCGTGCTCGCCATGCCCGAGACCTTTGAAACCAAGGGCGAATATAGCGACAAGGTGAATCAACTGTTTTCCCGTTATGGCTATGATCTGCTTTCGATTTTGGCGGGCGACAGCGAGATTTATGAGGACAAGGAGTTAGCGGGCTACGGTCTCAATCTCACTTGGCGCAACGTGATCTCGGATTCGCCCGCGAATCGCGTTGCCCTGGCCCGGGCAATTATTTATTTTCACAAGGAGCGGGTCGCAAATTTCCTGCGGCGCAAAGTCAGCGGGAACGAATTACTGGGCGATGCGGTGATTTTCGCCGTGGAAGACGACGGTCCGCTCAATTTGGTCTCTTATCAACCGCGCGAAATCAAGCCCGATTTTCGTCCGGCGATCCGCGAGGACAATTTAGTCGCAGGAACGCCGGCGGCGGAGGCGGCAAAGACCTCCGGACAAAAGCTCGAAGCAAAAGCCGACGCGACGAAAAAGGACATGCCGGCGGCCGAGGCGGCAAGTCCGCGGACCACGGGCACACAATCCGCGGACGAAAATCCGCAGGTAGATCCGTCTGCATCCCCTGCGGCGGATTCGCTGTTGGTTTCACAACCAGTTAAAAACGCCGAGATCGCCGAACAACCGGCTTCGGCAAAGCTGGATGCGGAACCGGAAAAGATCGCACGCGCCAATCAGCCGGTCGAGGCACGCTCGATCAAGCCCATACCTGAAATGGTGTTGCCGAAACCGGCGCCGCCGAATCTGTCCGAGCCGGCACTCAAGTTGGAACGACCCAAGGATACCGGCAAGGCGCCCGTTGCCGCCGCTGCCCCCGTCGCCAAAGCTGAGCCGGCGAAACTCCCGAGCGAGAAGAAGCCGCCGGAGCCGCAGCGCGCGGAGAACGCGGCGCCAAAGCCGCTCGCGGATTCGGCAAAGCAGACGCCATCCCCGCGCGCTGAAATCGCGCTGCCGCAAGAGCCTGCGGAGGCGCCGGCGGCGGAAGTGAAAAATATTGAATCTCAGTCGAAGCGGGCTGAAAACAGGGAAAAGCCCGCCGTCGCCAATCTTACGCCAAAACCCGCCAGCGTGCCGGCGGTCGCCAAGCTGCAAGAAGCCAAGAGCGCGGAAATCGCCGTAACCTCATCGCCCCTTGCGGAAACGCCTGCGCCGCGGTCAGTCGAGAGAAAAGTTCCTGCTATCGCGCCACCGACGGCCAAACCGGAGACGCGCGAGCCCGCCATCGAGCCTGCGCCGTCGGAAGTCGCATCAACCTCGAAGGAAGCTTCAAAAGCGCCGCAAAAGCCCGCGGCAGCACCGGTGATCGATGCAGCCAAGCAGGCGCTGCGCCCTGAGATCGCTCTGGCGCCCATTGCGAAATCTCCGGCGCCAGTGGAGGTCAAACCGGTGGAGACCGCCAAAGCGCCGGTCGAAGAGAAAAAGATCGAGACCAAAAGTCGCACGCTCGGCGCGCCGCCGGCTGCGAAAACTGACGCACCTGCCGCCGTAGCTGTGGCCCCCGAGCCGGTTAGAGCGGCCGAGGTCAAACGAGAGATAGCGGCGGCTCGTCCACCCGCGGAAAAGCCGGTTGAAACCCCGGTGGCACGCAAAGCTGAACCGGCTGCACCCTCACCGGTTGCGAAAACCGAAGTCCGGGAAACGATCAAGCCAGCGCCGGTGCCGGTTGTCGCACCCAATCAGGATCGAGTCGTCCCGGCTGCCGAGACGATTAAAGTGACCGAGGTCAAACGACCGGAGATAGCGGCGGCTCGTCCACCCGCGGAAAAGCCGGCTGAAATCCCGGCGGCGCATAAAACTGAGCCGGCTCCACCACCGACGCTCATAGCAAAAACCGAAGTCCGCGAAATGAATAAACCGGCGGTGCCTGCGCCAGCGGTTATCGCGCCCCAGCAGGACAGAATCGTCAAGGCGCCCGCGCCGGAACAGCTCGCGTTGGCAAGAACGCCGATCGCGCCGTCGGTCGAGAGCGCGCCGCTCGCGCGCCCCGTGCCCAAGCCGCTCCAGGGGTTTATTATTCAAGTGGCGTTCGCCGACAAGCAGAAGGCGCAGAGCTGGGCGGAGAAAATGACCCAGCGCGGCTACGCTGTGTCGGTTACCGAAGCCGGAGCCGAGGGGGCGCTGCGCGTGCGCTTGGGAAATTTTTCGCTCCGCGACGAAGCGGAACGCCAGCTCCAAAGCTTCAAGCAAGAAGGCATGAACGGCATCATCATCAATTTGCCGCAAGCCTTCCGGCCCGAAGCGCGCTCGTCGGTGCCTTAGACCGGGCTAAACGATTTACGATCCCGGCGCTGCGCCTGTTCAGGCTCCGGGTTTGAGCTTCTCACGGAGAACTTCGTTGACCTTCTGCGGGTTGGCCTTGCCCGCGGTCGCCTTCATAATTTGACCGACGAAAAAGCCAAAAACTTTTTCGTTGCCGGAAAGATACTGCGCCAGTTGTTTGGGGTTGGCCGCCAAAACTTGATCGACGGCCGCCTCGATGCTGCTCGGGTCGGAGATCTGCTCCAAGCCTTTTTCACTGACGATCTGCCGCGGTGTTCGGTCCGACTCCAGCATCTCGTCGAAAACGCTCTTGGCGATCCTGCCGCTGATTTTGCCTTCGTCGATCAGGCTTACGAGTTCCGCCAGCTGCGCCGCCGTTACCGGCCAGCGCGCGATGTACAACTGCTCGTCGAGCCGGCGCTCTTTCAGCACGCGAAACAGCTCGCCGGCGATCCAGTTGCCGAGCGCTTTCGCATTGGGGTGAATCTTTACGGCTTGCTCGAAATAATCAGCGATGTCTTTGCGGCCGGTGAGCAGGTCCGCGTCGTACGCGGAGAGTGCGTAGTCGGATAAAAAGCGCGCCCTGCGCGCCGCGGGAAGCTCGGGCAAAGCGGCGCGGAGCTCGGCGATCCACCTCTCCTCGATGATCAGCGGCGGCAAGTCGGGGTCGGGAAAATAGCGGTAATCGTGCGCCGATTCCTTCGAGCGCATGGAGCGCGTCTGCTCGCGCTGCTCGTCCCACAGCCGGGTTTCCTGAATCAGCTTGCCGCCGCCGGAGAGAGTATCGGTCTGCCTTTCGATCTCGAACGCGAGCGCGCTTTCGACGGCGCGAAACGAGTTCAGGTTCTTGATCTCGATTTTTGTCCCCAAAGCTTCGCTGCCCTCGGGGCGAACCGAAACGTTGGCGTCGCAGCGAAAGCTGCCTTGTTCCATGTTGCCGTCGCAGACGCCGAGATACTGGAGGATAACTCGGAGAGTGCGCAGGTAGGCGCCGGCTTCCGCGCTCGAGCGCAGATCGGGCTCGCTGACGATTTCCAAAAGCGGCACTCCGGCGCGATTGAGATCGACGAGACTCGAGTCGCCGTGGGCGTCGTGGATATTTTTTCCGGCGTCTTCCTCGATGTGGATACGGGTAAGGCGCACGCGCTTCGGCGACCCGTCGACGTCGATGTCGATATAACCGTTCCTGCAAAGCGGCAGCTCATACTGGCTGATTTGATAACCCTTGGGCAGATCCGGATAAAAATAGTTTTTGCGCGCGAGCACGCTCGACCGCGCGATGTCGCAATGGGCAGCCAGCCCGGCCTTGATCGCCAGCTCGACCACGCGCTTGTTCAATACCGGCAGCACGCCGGGCAGGCCGGCGCAGACCGGACAGGCGTTTTCGTTGGGCGCGCGGCCGAACGCCGTCGAGCAGCCGCAGAAAATCTTCGACTCGGTGAGGAGCTGGGCGTGGACTTCCAGTCCGATGACGGGCTCGTAGCTCATGGCGTCAAAATTGAGAAGAGAGGATAGAGGATCGAGGATCACGATGATCCATTATCGATCCTCGATACTCGGCTTTTTTTTGTGCCATTCGGTCGCCTGCTCGTAGTGATGGGCTAGGCGCAGGATCGTCGGCTCGTCAAAATATTTGCCGATGATTTGCATGCCAATCGGCATTCCGTCATCGTCGAAGCCGCAGGGCAGGGACAGCGCCGGCAGGCCCGCCAGATTGACCGAGATCGTGCAGATATCCGACAGATACATCTGCAGCGGATCCGCGATCTTCTCGCCCATTTTAAAGGCGGTCGTGGGCGCGGTCGGCGTAACGATCGCATCGCATTTTTGAAACGCCTGGTCGAAGTCGCGCTTGATCAGCGCGCGCGCGCGCTGGGCCTTCAAATAATACGCGTCGTAATAGCCCGCGGATAGCGCGTAGGTGCCGAGCATGATGCGCCGCTTCACCTCGGCGCCGAAACCTTGGTCGCGGCTGATCCGATAGGTTTCGGTCAAGTCGCCGGCGTCGGCGCGATAGCCGTAGCGCATGCCGTCATAGCGCGCCAGGTTCGAGCTCGCCTCGGCGGTGGCGACGATGTAATAAATCGCGACGGCGTATTCGGTGTGCGGCAACGAGATCTCCTCGATGACGGCGCCGCTTTTTTCGAGCCGGCCGACGGCCACGTGGACCGCTTGCTCCACGGCGCCGGACATGCCGTCGACGAAGTATTCCTTCGGGATGCCCACGCGCAGGCCCTTGATGTCAGCGCCGAGGGTTTCCGCGTAGCGCGGCACGGCGCGCCGTGCCGAAGTCGCGTCGACGGGGTCGTGGCCGGCGATCGCCTCGAGCAAAAGTGCCGTATCGCGCACGTCCTTGGTCATCGGTCCGACCTGATCCATCGAGGAGGCGAAGGCGACGATGCCGTAGCGGCTCACCCGGCCGTAGGTCGGCTTGAGGCCGACGATGCCGCAAAAAGCCGCGGGCTGGCGAATCGAGCCGCCGGTATCGGTGCCGAGGGCGGCGATGCATTGGTCTGCCGCCACCGCGGCCGCCGAGCCGCCCGAGGAGCCGCCGGGAATGCGTTCCAGGTTCCACGGATTGCGCGTCGGAAAGAAAGCGGAGTTTTCCACTGAAGAGCCCATGGCGAATTCATCGAGATTGGTCTTGCCGATGATCACCGCGCCGGCCGTTCGGAGCTTTTTGACCGCGGTGGCGTCGAACGGCGGAACAAACTCGCCAAGGATTTTCGAAGCGCAGGTGGTGCGCATTCCTTGCGTGAGAAAATTGTCCTTGAGGGCGATGGGAATGCCAAGCAGAGGCGAGGCGCCGTCGCGCGCGCGCAGGCGCTCGTCGGCGCGGCGCGCGCCATCGAGCGCCGCTTCGCTATCGAGGGTCAAGTAGGCGCGGATGCGATCGTCGTCGGCGATGCGCTCGAAAACGGCTTCGGTGAGCTCCAATGACGTGATCTCGCCGGCGCGCAGTTTTTGCGCGGCGTCGTGAAGGGTCAGCGCGGCAAGGCTCATTCGAGGATTTTGGGAACCTTGAAGAATGTGCCGTCCCGATCCGGCGCGTTCGCCAGCAGCGCTTCGGGGTCGGGCCGGTTGATCACCGCGTCCTCGCGCAGCGCAGTGTCCGCCTCGAGGGCGTGGACGAAGGGCTCGACTCCGGTGGTGTCGAGCCGGTTGAGCTGGTCCATATATTCGAGAATATTGTCCAGTTGCCGGGTGAGCTGCGAGACCTCCTCGGCGCTAAGACGAAGCCGGGCCAGAGCGGCGACCCGTTCGACTTCTTCGACGGTGATCTTCACGGAGATTTTTCTAACACAAGCCTCGCGCGATGCCAATCTGCGCCGGCGCAGCGCCTTTCGGCGGGTCCGCAGTCAATTTATTTGCAGTTGCGCCGGCTTTTCGCTAACAATGACGAGCCATGAGCGGCGCGCAGCTTTCGCTGGGGGGAGAAGACATCGGGCGGGTGGAGTTTCGCTCGTACGAGGAGGAAAGCTACGCGCGCGGCTATCATTCCATCGCCGGTATCGACGAAGTCGGACGCGGGCCGCTCGCGGGCCCTGTGGTGGCGGCGGCGGTGATCTTGCCGCGCGGCTACGCCCATCCCGATATCAAAGACTCGAAATTGCTGACGGCGAAGCAGCGGGAAAGAGCGGCGGGAATGATTCAGGAAAGCGCCGTCCGCTGGGCGGTGGGAGTTGCCGGGGTGAAAGAAATCGACCGTTTGAATATTCTTCAGGCGAGCCTGCTGGCGATGGTCAAGGCGTTGGCGGCACTGAAATCGACCGTCGATTGCGTGCTCATCGACGGCAACCAAACGATACCGTTAGGGTTGTTCCGCACCGGCAAGTTTGCCGCCGGCAGATCGCTCTACCAAAAATCGATCATCAGAGGCGACCAGCTTTGTCTTTCCATCGCCGCCGCATCGATCGTCGCGAAAGTGGCGCGCGATCGGATCATGGCGGAGCTGGACCGGCGGTATCCCGACTACGGTTTCGCCGCGCACAAAGGCTATAGCTGCGCGGCCCACTTCGACGCGCTCCGGCGGTTCGGTCCCTCGCCGGCGCACCGGCGCAGTTTTCGTCCGGTGCGCGCGTTGTGCGAAGACCCAAAAAGCATCGGCCCTCTGTTTGATTGATGCAGGCGAATAACGGCAAACTGCTGTTGGGTAAGGAAGGCGAGCGGGTCGCCGAGCTTTATCTCCAGAAAAAAGGCTACAAGCTCGTCGAGAGAAACTATCGCTGCTCCGGAGGAGAGCTCGACCTGATCGTTCTCGACCGGCGCGTGGTGGTATTTGTCGAGGTGAAAACGCGCACCGGCATCGGCTTCGGCTCGCCGCTCGAAGCGGTCGAATTCCACAAGCAGCGAAGGATGATTCGCGCGGCGCAGTTTTTTCTCGCCGAAAAAAACTTGCAGCAGCGCGATGCGCGCTTCGACGTGGTCGGCGTTTCCTGGCCGGGCCGCGAGCCGGTGGTGGAACATATCGAGAATGCCTTTGAGCTGTCGTAGGTAGGCGGATGCTGGACGTAAGATTGCTTCGGGAAAATCTGGACGAAGTGAAGGCGCGCATGGCGACGCGCGGCGCGACGATCGACTGGGACGAGTTCGTCAGGATCGACCGCGAGCGCCGCGATGCGCTCGCCAACATCGAGCGCCTCAAAGAAAAGAAAAACCGCCTATCCGGAGAAATCGGCAGGCTCAAGAAAAGCGGCGGCGACGCCGCCGCGCTGATGAGCGAAGGGGAAGCGGTGAGTGGGGCGATTCGCGGCGCCGAAGGGCCGCTGGCGGAGATCGAGGCGCGCTTCGAGCGCTTCATGCTGACGCTGCCCAATCTGCCCCATCCGAGCGTCAAAGTCGGCAAGGACGAGACGGAAAACCGGGAAATGCGGCGCTGGGGCGAGCCGCCGCAGTTCGACTTCACGCCGAAAAATCACTGGGACATCGGCGAAGAGCTCGGCATACTCGACTTCGAGCGGGCGGCGAAGATCGCCGGCGCGCGCTTCGCGGTCTATCGCGGAGCGGGCGCCAGACTCGAGCGCTCCTTGATCAACTTCATGCTCGACCTGCACACCGCGGAGAACGGCTATACGGAAATGCTGCCGCCGGCGCTGGCCAATCGCGCCTCGCTCATCGGCACCGGCCAGCTGCCGAAGCTCGAAGAAGATCTGTTCCGCCTGGCGCAAGGCGAGTATTTTCTCATTCCGACGGCGGAAGTGCCGTTGACCAATCTGCACCGCGACGAGATTCTCGAAAGCGAAATGCTGCCGATCAAGTACGTCGCCTATACGCCGTGCTTTCGCAGCGAGGCGGGCTCCTACGGCAAGGACGTGCGCGGGCTCATCCGCCAGCACCAGTTCAACAAGGTCGAGATGGTGAAGTTCACCGAGCCGGAAACTTCCTACGACGAGCTCGAAAAGATGGCGGCAAACGCTGAAGAGGTGTTGCGGCGGTTGAAAATTCCTTATCGCGTGATCGAGCTCTGCACAGGCGACATGGGCTTCGGCGCGGCGAAAACTTACGATCTCGAAGTATGGCTGCCGGGGCAGGGCGCCTATCGGGAAATCAGCTCCTGCTCGAACTGCGAAGACTTCCAGGCGCGGCGCGCGAATATCCGCTATCGCAAGGAAAAAAAAGGCAGGCCGCTGTTTGTTCATACGCTCAACGGCTCGGGACTGGCCGTCGGCCGCACGCTGGTCGCCATCTTAGAAAATTATCAGCAGAGAGACGGCAGCGTGATCATTCCGGACGCGCTCCGGCCCTACATGGGCGGCATAGAGCGGATTCGCTAGTAAATTTCTTAAATCGTCTTCATCACGGCTACGCCCGGCCAATGCTCCACAGTTGTCTGGCAACCCAGATACCGAGAAGCACGATGGCCGCAAGCAGCGCGACAAGAAGGATGACGAGGCCGATCACCAGCAGCCAGTCGGCGAGGACCGCCCGTTTCGCCGGCCTGCCGAGATACTGCTGCAGCAAATCCACGTTCCTGACATTGCTGCGAAACCAAATGGAAAGAATGTCGCCGAAGATCGGAATGGCGCCCAGGACCGTGTTGACCGCGATGTTGGCCCCCATGCGGGCGAGCACAACCTTGGGCACGCCCAATTGCGCCGCGACGATGAGAATGAGCGAGCCGGTGAGATTTGCCAAGAGATCGCCGATGCCGGGAATCACGCTGATGATCGGATCGAGACCGATGCGAATCGACGTGCCGGGGATGGTGAAGCGTTGATCCAGGAGGTCGGCGAGAAATCTCGCGAACCGCAGGCGGTCGGAGTCGTCGGGGCTACGTTTGTTTGGCAAATATTCCATGCGCGCTCTATCCTCAGATGCGATTTGACCGTCGACGGCCCGGCTGCTTTATAGGCGTAAAGGTGACGCCGGGCCAAAGCCGCGCAGGAAAAATTCGATCGCCTGCTTTTACGTGTTCGAAAGAGCAGGCTTTGGGAGTTTTGTTCGACCGCCGGCGCAGCAGGTGCGCGTAGGGCGGGTTAATCGGCGGCGCCATAAAATGCTTCCAGCCTGGCGCGTCCATTTTGTGCGAGCATGGGCGACCACAGATCCCCGACCTTCTTTAGTCTTTGGCGCGCGTTGTCCATGCGGAAGTCTTCGATCCGAATGCCCTCGCCGAGCTCGGTCCAGGTGATCGGCACGGACACCGTGGCTTCGGGCTGCGGCCGCACCGAGTAGACCGACGCCAGGGTGCGGCCCCAGGCGTTTTGATTGTAATCCACCAGAATCCGGCGGCGCGGCCGCTTGGCGATGCGATATTCCGCCGTGATCAAATCGGGGCGGAGCGCCGCCAGACTGGTGGCAAACTGCTTGGCGAAAGTCCAGACTTGCTTTTGCGTTGGACCGCGCACGATCGGCACGTAAACGTGAAAACCGCGCGAGCCAGTCGTCTTGATATAGGCCGGCAGCTTGAGCGTGGTCAAAGATTCATGGACGAGATCGGCGGCTTCGACCATCTGCGTCCAGCTCGCGCCGTTGACCGGATCGAGGTCGAAATGCAGGTAGTCGGGCCTGTCGACGTCGTCGCAGCGGGCATACCACGGATTGAGATCGATGCAGCCGAGATTGATCACCCAAAGCAGCGCGGCGAGATCGCCGATGACGGGGAAGTCGATGACGCTGCCCGACGAGTGCTCGATCGCGCAGGTCTCGATCCAGGCGGGCCGCGGTGTCGGCGCGCGCTTCATGAAAAAGAAATCGCCGGCGATGCCGTTCGGATAGCGCTTCATCACCATCGCGCGGCCGGCCAAATGGGGCAGAAGAATCGGCGCGATGTCACTATAAAATTGCAGCAAGTCGCGTTTGGCGATCTTGCGCTCCGGCCAAAAAAGCTTGCGCAGATTGGTGAGACGCACAATCTTGCCGCCGGCGTCAAAGTCGACGGCATTTTGAGAGGGCGAAAGAGGCGCGGCGCCGCGCTTCGATTTGCCGCGCTTGTGAAGGTGCGTTCTCTTTGCGCGCTGGGTTTTTGCTTGGCTGGCCATGGCTCCGAGTCCGCGCGGCGATCTGCCGCCTGCCGCTTCATTTCAGACTAACGGCTCTGGAGGCCGTTTCAAGGCGGAAACAGAGGCTATTTGCCGAAATACAGTTTGCGCGCAGTGCGGAGGTGGGTGAAGGCGTCTTTCTTTTTGCCCAAAGCTTCGAGCAACAACCCGAGATTGTAATGGGCGTCGGCGAACTGCGGATCGCGGTTGAGAGCCTGCTGGTAAAGCAGAGCGGCTTTGCGCGGCTGCTGCAAATCTTCGAGCAGCACCCCCAGATTGAAGTAAGGCTCCGCGCTGTCTGGCGCGTGCTCGATGGCCGCCCGATAATGCGGCTCGGATTCCTTGAACATGCCGGCGTCATGATAGAGCTTGCCGAGATTAAGGTGCGCATCGCTCATGGTGGGATCGAGCTCGATTGCGCGCACGTAGGCTTGCCGCGCTTCCTCCGTCGAGGTCTTCTCCACTTCCATGCCGAGTTGAAACCAGTAGCGTGCATTGCGATTGCTCGTCGCGGGCGCGGTTTCGGGCATCTTCAACGTGCGCATGACGTTGCGCACGTCGAAATTAAACAGAAACTGGCCGGAGTCGGGCTGCCATTGCGCCTTGCCGTCCCACACGACGACGCGGCGCCCGTCGGCGTAGATCTTCACGCTCGAAAAATGGCGCTCGTCGGGAAGTTGTCGCTTCAAGGAACTTAGAATCCGGAGAATTCGTTTTGCCGGAACCCGGGAGTCGAGCAGACCTTTGGCGGTCTTCAAGAAAAGCAGATCGCGGAAAGTAAACTGAAAAGCGCCGGCTTGGTCGCGCGCCGGCGCGAGAAATCCGGCGCGCACGAAGGAAAGGATGCGGCTGTGCGGCAGATTTACGATCTTCACCACCTCGGGAGTGGAGAAGAGTTTCATTTTTTGGACGACGAAGCTCTTTTTCGCGGCTTCTCGGTCTCGACCTCCTTGGCACGAACCGCGGGCTTTTTCTCGCGCTGCGCTTGCCGGTCCAGACTTCCTTTGAGCGCCGCCATAAGATCGATCACCTGTCCGCGCTGCGGCTGCGGCTGGGTCAGCGTGATCTCCTGCCCTTCGGCCTTTTGGTGGACCAGGTTCAGCACGCGCTGAGCATATTCGTCCTCATATTTCTGCGGCTCGAAATCATCGTTGGAGAGCTCGTCGATCAGGCGAATCGCGAGCTGCGTTTCCGCGCCGCTGATTTTCGCAGATTCTCCTTTGGGAATCTCGCTGAAATCTGCGCACCTCGTCGGCGAAATACATGGTGTGCATCATCAGGCCGTTCTGCGCCGACCGGACGATCACCAGATTTTCTTTGCCGCGCATGACGAACTTGGCGAGGGCGACTTTGCCGACTTGGCTCATGGTGTCCGCAAGCAAGCGATACGCCTTCTCGCCGCCTTTGTCGGGGCCGAGATAATAGCTTCTTTCAAAGTAGAGCGGGTCCACCTTGGCGAGCGGCACGAATTCGGAGATCTCGATGGCCTCGGAAGCTTCGCCTTCGAGCGCTTTGAGCTCGTCGTCGGTGACTCTCACGTATTGGTCCTTGACCACTTCGTATCCCCTGATCAAATCCTCGCGCTCCACCACTTTGTCGCACACGGGGCAAAAGCGCTGCTGGCGGATGCGGTTGCCGCATTGCGCATGAAGCAGATTGAAGCTCGGAGCCTCAGACGAAGCCGCGAGATACAGCTTTACCGGGATGGAAACCAAGCCAAATGAAATCGCACCGGAACCGATCGAACGTGGGGGCATGGAAGCATCCTCCTCGGGCGTAAGCCTAGCAAATGGCCTTTTGCCAGTCTACAGGTTTTCTCGTCGCGAAACTTAGGCCCTGACGACCAGTTCGGTGGACGGGACGGCCGAGCGCATGCTATAGCAGTACGAATCCGCCGCTTTTCAGCAACCGTGACGCGGCGCCGCCTTCGCCCACTCGGAGTTTTCTCTGTCACCGCCTGAGGCACAAAAAGAACCGGCCGAAGCGCCGTCCGACGACGGCGTCTCGGGAAAATTGCCGCTTTCGAGAAAATCACTCCTGCACGGTTTGCTACGTGGGCGCGCGCTTGAAGCGCTGCGCTACCGCGAGTTCCGTTTGCTGTGGTACGGCCAGGTGTTCACTTCGATGGCGACCTGGATGGATTCCATCGCGCGCGGCTGGCTCATCTACGAGCTGACCAATTCCTCTTTTCAGCTCGGGCTCGTGCGCGGCGTGCAGGCGATTCCGACGTTGCTGTTATCGCCCATCGCCGGCAGCGCCGCCGATCTCTACTCGCGCAAAACGCAGGTGCTGATCGCGCAGATCGTCGACGGCTTGCTCTACGCCTGGGTGGCCGTGATGATCATCACCGGCGACATTCAACCGTGGCACGTCTATGCCACGTCGCTCGGGCTCGCGACGGTGCAAGCGTTTCAGCTGCCTTCAAGATCTTCCATGGTTTCCGACTCGGTGCCGGCAAATTGCCTGACCAACGCCATGGGACTGAATGCCGTCGTGTTCAACTCGGCGCGCAGCGCAGGACCGGCGCTTGCCGGCGTGCTGATTGCGCTTTACGGCACCGCGGGATCGTACTCCGTCCAGGCGCTGTTCTATCTGCTGGCGACGGTTTGGACGATCATGCTGCGCCCTGAGCAGCGCGCGGCGCGGACGGGAAAGAGCGGCTCCGGACACGGTGAATCATTTGGCCAGAGCATTCTCGAAGGTTGGAAGTTCAGCTGGCGCAACTACGAGGTGCGCGTCGGCCTTCTCGTCGTATCCGCCGCGATGTTTCTGCTGATTCCTTTTACAACGCTGCTGCCGGTGTTCGCGCGCGATATTCTTCAGGTCGGCGCCCGCGGCCAGGGGATCTTGCTCACCTGCATGGGGGTCGGGGCCTTGTTCAGCTCGGTGCTGGTCGCGTTCCTCGGCGATCGCATGCCGCGCGGCCTGGTGATGATCGGCGGCGTTGCGCTCTACGGCGTGTTGTTGGTGATCTTCTCGGTTTCTTCTTCGTTCGTCCTGTCGATGGCGCTGATGTTCCTGATCGGGCTTTGCCATGTGACCTCCCACGCGTTGATTCAGATCGTTGTCCAATCCTATTCTCCGTCGGAGTTTCGCGGTCGGACCATGGCAATTTTTCACATGACGCAAGTCATTCTCGTCGTCGGCGCGATGTTCATCGGCGGACTGGCGGCACTGATTGGGGCGCGCTGGGCGACCAGCGTCATGAGCGTCGTCGGCACGCTCGCGATGGTGCTCATCTTCACTCTCATGCCGCGGGCGCGGCGGATACAGTAGAGAATGGGTCGAGGATGGAGGATCGAAGATCGAGGGTAGACGGAGTCGAGGATAGAGGATGGCGAAACGAGTTAGAACAGTCCATCGTCTCGCCATCCTCCATCCTCCATCCTCGACCATTCTCTCGCCGCGCACGACGCCGCCCGCTGGAAGATTTGCCGCTCGCATGATATAGCTTGAGTACACCTTTAACGCCCCGGGCTTTGGGTCAGCGAGCAGACTCGGATCCTTCGGCCGGAATCGGAGTCTGTTCTGTCGCCGTCCTCTATAGAGCAAGAGAAAACCGCCGCGCCAAAAATCGAAACTGTCGAGAGAAAGCCGGACGAGCATTTTTGGTTTCCGCTTGCGCTGATCGTGCGCCTGCGCGCTTTCGAATCGCTGCGCTTCCGCGACTATCGGCTGCTCTGGTACAGCCAGGTTTTCGCCTCGCTCGGCGTCTGGATGGATCAGGTGACGCGCGGCTGGCTGATCTACGAGCTGACCGATTCGGCGCTGCAACTGGGCCTGGTGCGCGGCATTCAGGCGGTACCGTTTCTGCTTTTGTCGCCAATCGCCGGCAGTGTCGCCGACCGCTACCCGCGCAAGTTTCTCGTCGTCACGGCGCAGTTCGCCAACGGCTTCATTTTCACGGCCACCGCGGCGTTGATTCTCTTTGGTCTCATTCAGCCGTGGCATGTCTATCTGACGGCTGTGCTCATGGCCTGTGTGCAGGTATTTCTCCAGCCCGCCCGGGCCGCCATGATCTCGGATACCGTGCCGCCGGATAGATCTAACCAACGCCATTGGTCTCAACGCGGTGGTTTTCAACATGGCGCGCAGCACCGGACCGGCATTGGCGGGCGCGTTGATCTCGTTATTCAATACCGGGGTTGCATACGGCGTCCAAGGCTTGTTTTTTTTGCTGGCCACTCTCTGGACCATGCGAATGCGATCCGGACGGCGCGCCGCGGCGGCGAGATTGGGCCACGGCGGCGCGGGCGAGTCTTTCGCTCGGAGCATCGTGACGGGATGGCAATTTTCGTGGCGCAAGGAGGAGGTGCGCAGCAGCCTCTTGATCGTCATCGTCGCGTCCCTGTTCATGGTGCCGTTCTCGACTTTATTGCCGATCTTTGCGCGCGACATTCTTCAAGTCGGCGCGCAAGGACAGGGCCTGCTTTTGACTTCGATGGGCGTCGGCGCGTTCGGCAGCGCGATGATCATCGCCACCTTCGGCGACCGCATGCCGCGCGGGATCATGATGTTCGTGGGCGTGGTGCTTTACGGCGTCCTCGTGGCGCTGTTCGCGGCATCGCCATGGTTCGCGCTGTCGATGGTGCTGATGGCGGCGATCGGCCTCTGTCACGTCAGCTCTCACGCGCTGGTGCAAACCGTCATCCAGAGCTACTCGCCGCCGGAGTTTCGCGGCCGTGCGATCGCGATTTTTCATATGAATCAGGTCTTGCTGCTGCTCGGCGGCATGGTGATCGGAGCGTTGTCGGCGGCAATCGGCGCGCCGTGGGCGGCGGCCGCGCTGAGCATCGTGGGTACGCTCTGCATGGTTGCGCTCTACGTCTTCGATCCGGGCGCGCGGACCATACGTTGAGGGAGCGGAGTGCTGGAGTAATGGAGTGTTGGAGTGGTGGTGACCGACGGGTTGAATCTCCGAGGGAAGATTCGTTTGACACATCTTGAAGGTTGGGCCGAGAATGCGGGAGATTATGCGAACGATTAGGACTCGCAGGGGAGGATGCCCGTTATGATCGGTTGTCGATCCAGCCTGCGCTGGTGCGGCGCTACGTTTCTCGGCTGTCTGCTGTTCTCCGCCGGATCGGGCGAAGCCGCGCAGCCGCTGCAGAAAGTCGTCTTCGTCTTCGCCGGCTTCAACGAGCGCACAGGATTTATCTTTGTGGCCAAAGACCGAAAGTTTTTCGAAGAGCAAGGTCTGGATGCGCAGATCGTGCAGGTGCGCACCGGACAAGTCGCGGTTTCGGCCCTGGCGGCCAACGAGGCGCAGTTCTATTCGGTCTCGGCGACCGGCGCAAGCCTCGGCGCCATGGCGGCGGGACTCGATCTCGCCTTCATCGCCGGCATCGTGAACAAACTGGACGGTGATTTTGTCGTGGCGCCGAAAATCGCTTCCCCCGCGGACCTAAAAGGGAAGTCCCTCGGCATTCAAAGCATCGGCGGCGGCGTGTGGACCTTCACCATGCTTGCCCTCGACTACTGGGGCTTGGTGCCGGAGCGCGACAAGATTCAAATGCGCATCGTCGGCGATCAAGCGGTGCTTACCCAAGGATTGATCAGCGGCGTCGTCGATGCCGCTTACCTCGGCTATACGTTCAGCAAAGTGGCGCAGCGCAGCGGATTTCGCGTCCTGCAAGATCTTGCCAAAGTCGATATTCCGTTTCAGGGCGTCGGCATCGTCGCGCGCAAGAGCTTTCTCGACCAGTCGCCGGATGTCGCGGAGCGCTCGCTCAGAGCCATCGCCAAAGCGATCGCCTACATTCAAGATC
Source organism: uncultured delta proteobacterium (assembly GCA_963745035.1). Lineage (GTDB taxonomy): Bacteria > Desulfobacterota > Binatia > UBA9968 > UBA9968 > DP-20. The sequence goes on from CAVUVW010000021.1 coordinate 113,228, forward strand.
CGGCCAACCAGCAGAGCACGGTCAATATTCTGATGAAATGGCTGCGGCTGCCGCAGGTCGAGGATGCGGTTGCCGGCCACGAAGCGATACGGTCGCTCTATAGTCGCCGCATATTTCCCACCGTCGAGGGAGTGCGCAACACGGTGAGAATCTTGAGCCGCATCGATCCCAAGTTCGGCAGGCTCAAGGCCGAAGATCTGGTCGATGAACGGATCGTACGAAAGCTGGAGAAGGAAGGCGTGTTCAAATAGGCGTTTTCACGAGCCCATCTTTTCTCCATCTGAGCCGATCTCGAAACACGCCGTTCCAGGCGTGGCAAGGCGTTGAAAGTTCATTCATGCCTCGGAGTTACTGCTGAAATCGTCTAAAGACAGCGGCGGAGACGAAGCGCTGGACGGTGATCGACCCTCCTCGTCGAGTGCTTGGCAGCCGTTTGCCGCTTTGCTGCGCCTGCGCGCGCTGGCGTCACTCAAATATCGTGACTATCGGCTGCTCTGGTTCGGCCATATCTTTACGTCGATGGCATTCTGGATGGACCAGGTGTCGCGCGGTTGGCTGATCTACGAGCTGACGGATTCCACGGTGCAGCTTGGGCTGGTGCGCGGCGTTCAGGCTATTCCGATTCTCTTGCTCTCGCCGATCGCCGGCAGCGCCGCCGACCGCTACTCGCGCAAGACGCAGATCCTGATCGCCCAGGTCATCGACGGCGCGATGTTCGGCGATCCTCGCGATCCTCATTTTCCTCGGCGAAATTCAGCCCTGGCACGTGTACGTGACGGCGTTCGCAATGGCTTGTGTGCAGACCTTTCAGCAACCGGCGCGGGCCGCGATCATCGGCGATGTGGTGCCGACCGAGGGGCTCACCAATGCCATCGGGCTCAACTCGATCATCTTCAATGTCGCCAGAAGCACCGGGCCGGCGCTCGCCGGCGTGCTGATCGTCGCGGTGGGCACCGGCGGCGCCTTCGCCACCCAGGCGGCTTTTTATTTTCTTGCGACCTACTGGACGTTGCGCTTACGCGCGGCGACTTCGGGAGCCGGCGGCCGCCACGGCCACAACGATTCCTTTGCCAAGAGCATCGTCGAAGGTTGGAAGTTCAGCTGGCGCAACCTCGAGGTGCGCACGGCGCTCCTCGTGGTGATGTTCGCGTCGCTGTTGATCGTGCCGTTCACGACGCTTCTGCCGGTGTTCGCCCGCGATATTCTCGGCGTCGGCGCCTCCGGCCAGGGATTCCTGCTCACCGCCATGGGCATCGGCGCTCTCGGCAGCGCGATGATGATCGCCGCCTCCGGCGACCGCATGCCGCGAGGGCTGTTCATGCTCGGCGGGGTCGGGCTGTACGGCGCCGGCGTCGTCGCCTTCGCCGCGTCGCCCTGGTTTCATTTGTCCATCGCGCTGATGGTCATCGTCGGCTTCGCCAACGTCTGCTCGCACGCGCTGGTGCAGACCGTGATCCAGTCTTATGCGCCGGCGGAGTTTCGCGGCCGCGCCATCGCGCTGTTCCACATGAGCCAGGTGGTGATGACATTGGGCAGCATGGCGATCGGATCGCTCGCGGCGGTGACCGGCACCCAGTGGGCGGTGGTGTTGATGTCGACGGCAGGCATGCTGGCGATGCTCGCGATTCATATCGCGCTCCCGCAAGCATGGCGCATTCGGTAGGGACGGGTTTGAAACCCGTTCCTACATTGGGATCGTTACGATGTCCCGAAAACAACCACGTTATTCTCGGTGGCATCGATGATGTGTAGAGGCGACCGGCCGGTCGCCCCTACGGATTCGTCCCCGTCTGTAGCGCGGATGACTGTTTGAAAATTTGCGGTCATGCGCCTATACAGCGGGGCGATGAACCCTGATGTGGAAAGGCACCGGCGCCGCTCGATCAGACTGCGTGAATACGATTACAGGCAGGCGGGAGCGTATTTCATTACGGTGGTGACACATGGGCGGGCTGCCTTGTTCGGCGAGATAGCAAACGGTGAAACGCGGTTGAATGAATTCGGACAAGTCATAGAGGACGAATGGCAGAAATCCTCCATCATACGGCAGGAGATTGAAATGGATGTGTTCGTGGTCATGCCCAATCACATTCACGGCATTATGAACATTATCAACATGGATGTAGGGGCGACCGGCCGGTCGCCCCTACGCGGCGGACCGCCCGCGCGTTCACTGGGTGCCTTTGTTGCTGGTTTCAAATCCGCTGTGACCAAACGGATTAATGAAATGCGCCACACACCCGGCAGCCCGGTTTGGCAGCGCAATTATTATGAACATGTGGTTCGCGACGATGAAGAATTGCTGCGCGTCCGTGAATATATTCTCCACAATCCTCTAGATTGGGAAAACGACCGGGAAAATCCGTCGCGCCCTGCGGATTTGAAATCCGCCCGAACGCCCGAACCCTGGCATGTGTAGGGACAGGTTTGAGACCTGCCCCTACATTTTGAGATCTGCAAATGGCAATGGAAACCGTTGAAACCGCGTTGCAACCTGACCTCCCGATCTGCGACGCGCACCATCATCTGTGGGAGCGGCCGCCTAACCGTTATCTGCTCGATGATTTTGTCATAGACCTCGGCGCCGGACATAACATCGGGTCGACCGTCGCCGTCGAATGCGGCTACGGTTATCGCCCCGATGGCCCGGATCATTTGAAGCCGGTAGGGGAAACGGAATTTCTCGAGCGCGCTGCTACCGAGGCCGCTACGGATTCGAAACTGACCACGCGCATCGCAGCGGCCATCGTCGGATTCGCCGATCTGTGCTTGGGCGACGGCGTTGCTCCGGTGCTGGAAGCGCACCTAGCCACAAGCCCGAGCCGCTTCCGCGGCATTCGCCACTCGACGACCTGGGACGGAAGCGGCGCCTTGCGCAACGAAGCGCCGCCCGGCCTGCTGGGAGATGAGAAATTCCGCTCTGGGTTCGACTGGCTCGGCAAATTCGGACTCAGCTTCGACGCCTGGGTGTATCATCCGCAGCTCGATGAAGTCGCCGCGCTGGCGCGCGCCTTTCCCGACGTGACCATCGTGCTCAATCATCTCGGCGCGCCGTTAGGCGTGGGACCATACGCGGGCAAGAGCGATGAGGTGTTTCAAGCATGGCGCCGGGGCATCGCGGCCGTTGCCGCCTGTTCGAACGTGGTGGTCAAGCTCGGCGGCGGCGGCTCCGCGCGCTCAGGCTACGATTGGCATCAGCGCTCCGTGAAACCTTCGTCGGAAGAAATCGCGCAGATCTTGCGACCTTATGTCGCATGGTGCATCGAGAAATTCGGCGCCGAGCGCTGCATGTTCGAGAGCAACTTTCCGGTGGAAAAGGCGGCCAATTCCTATGTCGTGATCTGGAACGCGTTCAAGAGGATGACGAAACACTTTTCGTCAGCCGAGCGCGCCGCGTTGTTCCATGACACTGCATGCCGCGTGTATCGGATCCCTATGCGCTCAGTGCAGGCGAACGGATCGTAGGGGCGACCGGCCGGTCGCCCCTACGTCGGAATCACCGCCACGTCGCGGATGGGTTTGTAGGGCCGGGTTTCAAACCCGCCTAGACGAAGCACCGTGCGGACGTGCTGATCGAAGAATCTGTTTCTGCGGAAAAGATTAGACCGAGCGGATTTCGCTCAGACGCACAAGGCCCAAAGAAAGTGGTAGATCGACACCACGAAAACGCCGCTGTACACAGTCGACGTCAACGTGAGGGCTTTTAAAGTCAGGCCTTGCCGGAAATGCCGCAGCGCGAAGATCAATCCGATCAAACCACAGGCGAGAACTTTCCAATAGACGAGACCCCAGATCTCACCCCAGGCGGAAATTGTATCGCGGACCAAGGGGTTGGCTTCCGGAACGCCCAGGCTGAGCACGTGGTAGGTAAACAAGCCGTCAAAGATTTGCAGCAGCAGATTGAATTTGAATTGTGACCAGATGTTGAGAAACATAAACGCTGCCGTCGAGCGCGCAAATGCGCGGAATTTTCTATCAAAAACGCAATTGAAATGCCAAGCACAGCGTCGCAAATCTCCAATGAAAACATCGCGGTGGTGGGACGAATGCGTAATCTATTTTTACAGAAATTTTAGCTCGCGAATGGAGCGCACCAAGCGGTTGGATTTACGCCAACTTTTGGCGGAGCGCTGTTAAAGATTCTTACACTCCGGTAGGTGAACCGGCATCGGATTTACACAAGCAGTTCCCGAAAGCGGGACGATAAGAGCACGCTCTCGCCCGAGGAGTAAGTTAGCGGCGAAGGAGACTGTCCGAATTCTGAAGCGCCGGAAAGATCTCGCTGCCCCACAAATCGATAGCTTCGGGAACGTCGGGTCCGAGGGGAACGCCGATGGTGATTTCGCTGAAACCGTGGCGCGCGGCGAGTTGAAAGAGGCTCCGCAGCCGGCCGATGCATTGTTCGGGGGTGCCCGAGATGATCAGTTTATCGACGGCGTCATCCGGCGTGAGTGAAGACGCGTGGTCGACGCCGCGATTCTCGGCGTAGGCTTGACGCACTGTTTGAATCGCTTTCGGATCGATACCCTTCGCGGTGAGCACGTCATCGGGCCAGCCCGAGGCGATATGCGAAACGAACCGCTTGGCGTGTTGCTTTGCGGCAGCGCCGTCGCGCGATACCGATGCGTTGACCAGCATGGTTTTGCGCAGCGGCTGCGCCGCGCCGGACTGGGAGCGCGCGGAGTCGAGACGGGCGAGCGATCTTTCCATATCGTCGATACCGTATAAAGTTTGCAGCACCACGCCGTCGAAGTGGCGCGCGATTAGATCGAGTACCGCGGGCTTTAGCAGGCTCGGACCGTAGTAGAGGTGGATCGGCGACTGCGTTTTGAAGCGCAACGCGTAATGCTCCGCATTCAAGTGAAAGTATTCCGCCAGCACCGGAATATCGCTCGTTTTCAAAGTCTCGCCGGCGAATAAGGTTCGCAGCGCGACAGCCAACTCGGCCATGATCGCCATGGGTTTCGTCCTGACCACATGCCGGGTGAGAATCGATCTGGAGCCGGGGCCCAAGCCGAGCGAAATGTCGCGTCCGCTCGCGAGCTCGGACATGGTGGCAAACGCCATCGCAACGTCGATGGGATTGCGAAAGTAGGGGACGGCGACCGCCGTGCCAAGCTTCACGGGTAAACGCGCCAGGATCGCCGCCGAGCTTGCCAGGACGCTCCGATATTCGAGATTGTCGTTGGTCCAGACGCGGGTGAAGTTGAACGGCGCAAGCGTCTTCGCCGCACGCTCGGCGAGATCGATGAGCTCCGGGAGCGAGTAGCGGTTGAGAACGTGCAGCGGGTAGTGAATGCCCACCTCGCCGGTGAACTGTAGGTTGTTTGCCATGCATTCCGGCTATCACACTAGATCGAACCGAGTCAAAGATTCGCGCTCCTGCGGCGGAATTTTGGAGATATTTCGATAGTGAACCGCTGAGCTGTGCAGGACACGAAAAAATACAAATGACCTGAATGTCATGCTGAGCTTGAGCGGAGGCATCTGCTTTTTCCGATGGCTTACGAAAGCAGATTCTTTCGGCGGAGTTTATCCTGAGTGTGACGAAGCGCCTCAGAATGACATTCTGACGCAGCTCACGAATGGGGGATCCGCTTTTCCTCAGGACGACGCTTGCAAGAAATCTCAATTTCTACTAGGCGTCGCTTGGGAGTTCGTCACCCCGGTGAAAACCGGGGTCCATCCCAAAACCTGGATACCGCTTTTTCAACGGTATGACGGACCGGATATCGGCGCCGGAAGGACGGAATAAGAGGAGGTAGCTTTGCCATGAGTACAACGGCCTCACAGCAAGCCATCGTCAACTGCCTCGGTGCGCCGTGGCCGGAAGATCTTTCGCCGGAGTTCATCGACCAACTGCGCGCGCAAGGTGTCGGCGTCGTCGGCTGCACGGCCAATCTCACCTGGGACGATGCTCTGGAAAGCATCGAGAATTTCGAGATGGTCAAGGCGATCGTGCGCGATCATCCGCAGGCTTACATTCTTCGTAGCGCGGCGGATTTGGACCGAGAAGAAAATCGCGACAAAGTCGGCGTGTTGCTCGGGTTGCAGAATCCCAAGCCGCTGGGCGACAGCCTGAGATTGCTCGACGCATTCTTCGATCTCGGCCTGCGCTGTCTCGCGCTCGCTTTCAACGAGAACAGCTATTACGGGTGCGGCTATGCGTCCGAAGTGGACACGGGCCTGACTTCGCTCGGCAAGAAAGCCATAAAGCGCATGAACCAGCTCGGCATCGTCATCGATCTGTCCCACTCAGGCGACCGCACGGCGATGGAAGCGCTGGAATTCTCCGAGCAGCCGGTGATTTTCAGCCATTCTACTAGCCGGGCATTGTTCAACCGGCCGCGCAGCGCGCCCGATCCGCTGATCGTTGCCGCGGCTAAGAAGGGCGGGGTGATCTGCCAGGACGTGCGCGCCAACACCAGCGTGGCGGAATATGCCGATTGGATCGACTACTGCGTGAAACTCGCCGGCATCGATCACGTCGGCGTCTCGGCCCAGGACGATTGGCACCGCTCGTACAAGGACACCAAAGCGCATCGCGCCATACCTGCCGTCCTTTGCCGCTGAATTTGCAAAACGCGACTGGAGTGAGGATCGAATTTACCGCCGCGACGGCATCGGCGCCAGGCTGCTCGACCGAGAAAACCTGGCAGCCGAGCTCAAGTGGGCGAAACTATTCGGACGAAAGCATCGGTAAAATACTCGGCGGCAACATGATGCGGGTGCTGAGGAAGGTACTTCGTTAGACATGAACGGGGTGATTACGCGCCAGTACATAGCCGAGCTCCGTCTCAGAAGAGAGGATGTCCCTTCATTCGACCGCTATCCGTTTGCCTTGCCAGCGGTATATCACTTGGATGTGCTCGAACTTCACCCCCAAGTCACATTCTTCGTTGGGGAAAACGGCTCTGGCAAGTCGACGCTGCTGGAGGCAATCGCGGTTGCATCGGGATTTAATCCGGAAGGAGGCACGAAAAATTTTCGTTTTGGCACGAGGGTTTCACACTCCGAGCTGGAGCGGTACTTGCGCCTCTCTAAAGGTATCGCTAGGGCGAGGGATGGGTTCTTCCTACGCGCGGAGAGCTTTTTCAACGTTGCCACGGAAATCGAGCGACTCGACGCCGAGCCCGGCCCGTCGCCGCCACTAATCGACGCGTACGGCGGGAAATCTTTGCACGAGCAATCTCACGGCGAGTCTTTCATGGCCCTGCTGCTTAACCGCTTCCGCGGGAAAGGTCTTTATATTCTCGATGAGCCGGAGGCCGCCCTTTCGCCCCAACGCCAGCTTGCCGTGCTATCGCGGATTCACGAACTCGTGATGGATGACTCGCAGTTCATTATCGCGACCCATTCGCCGATTCTGATGGCGTACCCGAATGCCGCGATCTACAGTTTTTCCACTGAGGGCATAAAAAAAGTAGACTACTATGAAACCGAGCACTACCAAGTGACGCGGGATTTTCTAGCTAATCCTAAGCGCATGCTCGACGTTCTTCTGGAGCCTTCGTCTAACACGCCATTGCAGCGGACGCGCCGCTGAACGGCGAATCTTGGGCGGCAAATTCGGGAGCATTTATGGACTCGACAGAGCTATACGAAATTGAAAGATCGCTGTGGACCAATGACCCAGAGGTCTATCGCGACTCGTTGCGTCACGACGCGCTTCTCATGTTCCAAGAGACCGGGATGATAACCCGAGATGCTGCGATCGCTGCCATCCGCGAAGAAAGCCGTGAGAATCGGCACTGGGCCGAGGTGAGGTTTGTGGACGAAAGAGTACTCTCCCCAACAAACGACACGCGCGTGTTGATCTACAAAGCCGCCGCGCGCTGGAACTATGAGTCGAATCCAATTAGCGTTCTATGTAGCAGCATCTACGCCTTGGACTCGAGCGAATGGAGGCTTGTTTTCCATCAGCAAACTCCCCTTGCCGTGTAAACACCGGTTGCAGCGGAGAGACTGCCGGCGCGGTGCGCCGCTGCTGGAGAGTTCGGCAAATTGGTAAGAACGATATAAGGATCAAACAATGGCCCAGATCACGGAAATTGCTCCCGATATCTACCGCATCTCCACGTTTATTCCGGAAGCAAATCTACAATTCAATCAATTTCTCGTGCGCGACGAGCAGCCTCTGCTGTTTCACACCGGCATGAAGGTGCTGTTTCCGGCCGTGCGGGACGCCGTGGCCACGTTACTGGCGCCTACCAGCATCCGGTGGATCAGTTTCAGCCATTTCGAGGCCGATGAATGCGGTGCGCTGACGGAATGGCAAACGCTGGCGCCTGAGGCAACGGCGGTGTGCAGTTTCGTCGCCAAAGTGGTGAGCGTCGATGATGTGGTCGCCCGCCGTCCAGCGCAGGCCCTGGCAGATGACGAACTGCTTTGTACCGGGAAATATCGGTTTCGCTTTCTTCAGACGCCGCACGTGCCGCACTGCTGGGAGGCGAGCCTGCTGTTCGAGGAAACTCAGGGCACGCTGTTGTGTTCCGACCTATTTCACCAGAACGGAGACGTCGAGCCCAGCACCAGCGCGGATGTGGTCGGCCGGTTCAAACAAACGTTAGTCGAATATCAGCAGGGGCCTTTAGCGAACTATATGGCGTATACGCCCCACACGGACTCGACGCTGCAGCGGCTGGCCGCGCTCAAGCCCCGGACATTGGCGACCATGCACGGGTCGACATTCGTCGGCGATGGCGCGCAAGCTCTTACCGATCTCGCGCAGGTCATCAAAGAGGTCCTAGGAGAACGGTAAGCATGCAGAGGGTCACGCACCTGGAGTTCTCCAGGTCAAACGTACATCCGTCTAACCACCCGCTTCGCTCTATGAGTTCCATCCACTGCTGCTTTCATCTGGTCTCATCCGGTCAGCCTTGATACTTTAGGGCGACGATGATCCAAGCCGGCTACATGGCCAAGCGCGTCGTTAAACGGCCGGAGTGGCTTGATGCTAACCAAGTCGTTGACGTCTACTCAGTCAGCAACTGTAACTCAAAAGACTTTGCCGACTACATCAATTACTGGAAGCATAACGGGTTTTGGTTTTTTGACTCGCCAGAAATCATCTATGCACTGGCCGAAGAAAACTCGATCGATATTGCGGACACTCAACTGTTTTTTTACGAGGTTTATGACTTTGAGTATGACGACGATCGGAAGACTTGGGAAAGGTTTGAACCGGAGGAATCGTTTACTACAAACGTTGTTGCCCCCGCTAAAAAGTCGTTGGCGGGCTACGACATCGTTACATTTTCAACCGGGAATTCCGCCGAATGCTCGCCGCTCTCCTGTAACTCCATTGCGGGCGAAGTAAACACCAACAAACACTGTCTGCTGAAAAGCTTGGAAGAAGCGAAAAGATTGTTGAAAGACGGGAAATTCAATAATTCAGAACCAGGGCCATTCCGAATATTTGCTGTGTATTCAGTGCCGTGGCCCTAGTATTCCGTCCGTTCTATACCCCGCGCCATCAGTGATAGCATCGCTCGTACAAGGACACCAAACGCGCGCCATATACATGATGCTGGATTCAAGGGCATCGTTCACTGTCAAAGTTTTTACGCACCGGGTCAGTTACGTGGCGTAAGAAATGAAAAACTTCCTTTTCTTACTGTGGATTCTTGTAGGCGTGTCGTTATTTGCAAGCGCTGCGAAACGTTTTGTGGAAAACTATCGGTTCAAGGCGCATGCCGTTGTTCTTGCAGGCGAAGTTATCGCGTCGAAAACCGGGCGGTTTCAAAGAACCGGTATGCCCGTAGTGCGGTACGTCACACCCTCGGGAGAGCAGCGTGAGCATACATACGATGCTCCTCTAGCGGGGAGTGAGTTCCAGGTTGGAGAAAAGGTGAAAGTTCTTTACGATCCTGGAACCGGCACGACCAAACTCGATGACTGGAGTGAGCTCTATCTCTCTTCTTCGCTGATTGGTTTCATCGCTTTCCTTGTTTTATTACCGCCCTTAGCGGCTGGTGTCATCTATCTGTACTGCGGCGGCCTGAACCTCAAGCCAAATCCAAGGCTCTCACCGAACTTGACTAAAAAGATTCTTTAGCCTTCCAGGCGCGAGCGCGTATTTTCTTCGCTTTAATTGACACTCTTTCGGGCTCATAGTACGTAGTGGGCTTCGACGCTAGCAGTTCTGTCCGTCAAATCTATTTCGCCACCACGTAAGGAAGAAACCTATGCGAATGGCTCTTCTACACTGCGCCTGGCTTGTCCTGTTGTTTTCATGACTCCGGTGAGCCGGGCCGTCCGCGTGGTGCCGCGCTGGTACAAAGACTCGATCATGGGGCCAAGCCAGAAATGGATTCACGAACGCTCCTTCGCCGAGGACTTGGTCTCGCGCTGGGCAAAATCGATCGTCGATTCGGAAAAGGAATTTTTCTCGAAGTGAAACATGGCTAAAAACACCGCGGATATCGTTTTCAAGAATGGTTTGGTCGTCACGCCGTCCGGCGTCATCGAAGGCGGGCTCGCCGTCGTTGACGGCAAGATCGGCGCCGTCGGCGGCGACGACTTTTTGCCGGATGCGGAGCGGGTCATCGATTTAGCCGGCAAACATCTTCTCCCCGGCGCCATCGATCCCGAATGCCACCTGGGCGGCCACCGCGACCTGGCCGCCGATTTTAAAAGCGAGACGCGCGCGGCCGCGGCAACCGGCGTGACGACGTGGGGCTTGCAGCTTGTCAGCCTCGCGATCACCGGCGGCGCGGAAAAAGTAAAGGGACCGGCGGATATCCCAAATTTCACCACGGCGATGCCGATTTTCTACGAGGCGTCGAAAACCGCGGCCATCGATTTTTTTCTCACGCCGATCGTCAGCACCGACGAGCAAGTCACGGAAATTCCTTACCTGGCAAGAGAGCACGGCATCAGTTCCTTCAAGCTCCACTTGCAGATGCAGGGTCCGTGGAAGGCTTCGTGGCCGGCTTACTTTTTCGACGACGGCAGTATTTACTCGGTCTTCCAGGCAGTCGCCAAGCTGGGCGCGCCCGCCATCGCGCTGCTTCACTGCGAGAACTGGGAGATCGCCCAAGTGCTGCAGAAACAGCTCATGGACGCGGGCCGAACCGATATGGGCGCGTGGGACGATCGCTCGCCGGCCTTCACCGAGGTCGGCCACGCCCGGACATACCTTTACTACGCCCGAATCGCCGGCTGTCCGATTTACATCGTGCACTGCACGACGACGGACACCGTCAAGGAAATCGAAAGAGCCAAAGCCGAAGGTTTGACGGTCTACAGCGAGATCGGCACCCACTATCTCGTCCTGCACAAAGATGCTTGGAAGATCAACGTGCCGCTGCGCGACCGCTCCACGCACGAAGCTCTATGGCACGCGCTTTCGTCGGGCGCGATCGATTGCATCGGCAGCGATCACGTGGCGCACACAAGAACCCGCGAGTCCATGGAAACGGGGAACGTCTTTACCACGATCAGCGGTTTTCCATCGCGCGTCGAAGGCATGCTGCCGATGATGTTGAGCGAGGGTGTAAACAAAGGACGCATATCGATCGAGCGGTTGGCCCAAGTCGCAAGCGAGAACCCCGCGCGCATCTTCGGCCTCTATCCAAAGAAAGGCGCGATTCTCCCCGGCGCCGACGCCGATTTGATCGTCGTCGATCTAAAACGGCGCGCGACGATCACCAAAGAGCTTCTCCACACCGTAACTCCCTGGTCGGTTTACGAGGGCTGGGACGTCACCGGTTGGCCGGTCATGACGGTCGTCCGCGGCCAGATCGTCATGGAATGGCCCGAGGGCGCTCCTCGCGCCAACGTTACGGATGTCTCGGCGGGGCAATATCTCCGGCGAAGAGTCGGCACGGCATAAGAATTTTCGTTTCACTACACTTATCTCAGTTCTGAGAGGGTAGGGCAGCGATCGAGGCGGCATCCTCTCGGGATGTTGCTTCGCAAGGCTGTCCGGCAAGGTGGTAGTTGCCCGGACCGATTCATCCCCTAAGCGGTTTTGAAGCAAGGCTATCTTGCCTTTCGGCTGTTCTAGTTTCTTGCCGGCTAGCCATCCGACGGAAGCCGGTGCGTTACAAGAGTTAATAGAGTTAGGGCAGTGTGACATCGCGGGGATGCGGGCTGCGCTTACGCATCGAAACGAATCGGACAAAAGCATCGAAAAGTTCTCGGTGGCAACATAATGCCGGGTGGTCAAGAGCGTACTGCGCCGGATCGACTTACCAAACAGACGGCTCTTTTCCGCTAAAGCGGCGATTGCGCTTGACGGGCCGTATCTTATAAAATACACTCCAGTGATCGAAATTCGGCAAACTGAAACGTACGCCAAGTGGTTCGCCAGTTTGCGGGACCGGAGAGCGCGTGCTCGAATCGATGTGAGGATCCGCCGATTGTCGCTTGGCAATCCGGGAGATGTAAGACCAATCGGCAGCGGAGTATCGGAATTACGGCTCGACTATGGTCCCGGCTATCGCGTGTACTTTTCGCAACGCGGTCCGATGCTGATTATCCTGCTTGCCGGGGGTGACAAGGGAACGCAGGATCGGGACATAAAGAAAGCCCTGGAACTAGCACGAACACTGTAGAGGTTTTTATGAGAAAGAAGACTGCAAAGATAAAGACTCGACCGTGGGACGCAGCCGAGCATCTGACGACCGAAGAGGACATGGCGGCATATTTGGAAGCCGCGCTGGAAGACGGCGATCCGGCACTCATCGCCGCGGCATTGGGCGATATTGCGCGTGCGAAGGGTATGAGCCAGATTGCCCGCGAAACGGGCCTGGGACGTGAGAGTCTTTACAAAGCGCTATCACCGGAAGGCAATCCAGAGCTCTCCACGGTGCTCAAAGTCGTTCGTGCGCTCGGTCTTCGCTTGCACGCAGCGGCGGACGTTTGACGCGACTGGAGTGATGTCGGTTGCACATGACTTTCCATTGCGGAAACTCATCATTCAAATCGAGGATGTAAAAAACGCGCGCCGGCGTCAGCATGAAAGATAAGATAATGAGAGGAACGACACATGCGAGTTTTTGCTAGAACGTTGAGATCTCAAGTTGCGGAGTTTTTATGCGTCTGATTATGTCGGCGCTCTTCTGGATGCTCCTCGGGAGTTGGCTGCTTCCCCCTTTCGCTCAGCCCGCCGAGCAAGCCCAGAAAAATGTGCAAGGGAGCTGGACTGCGACAAAGGCGGAACGCGACGGCAAAGCTGCCGATGACGTTGTCGGAAATCGGCTTGTCTTCACCGGCAACCGCTTTCAGATCCAGTCCAAGAACGGAAAACAGCTTTACGCGGGTATGTTCCGTATAAACCCGACCGCGAAGCCGGCGACGATTGATTTCGAGCATACGGAAGGGAACGTCAAAGGGAAGACGTGGAAGGGAATCTACGCTTTGAGCGGCGACACGCTGAGGATATGCGACAACGCACCGGACCTCGAAAAGGACCGGCCCGCCGCGTTCGAGGCAAAGAGCAAGTCCGGATATGTGCTCATCACATTTAAGCGCGCCAATCCTTGAGTCGGATGCTGCTGGCTTCAGTCACGCGAACGGGATCATGTTATGTCTGTTCATACGACCTCCGAAGAGCTCGTTGTGGTAGAAAAAACAGGGAGCAACGCAGGTTTACACTGGCCACTACGGTGGATACCTCATCGACGTCGATAGGTTCGCTTGGTCGAGCGTACGTTCAGGAGCGATGCACCAGGCGCGCGCCGTACTTGCACTCGTTCGTCGCTGCGCCGGCTTTTGCAGGTCAAGATAATCCTCAATCGATGCATTTCGAATTTTTCAGTGCTAGGATCGTAGCGGGTGTCGCCCGATAGGTTGGATACGCCGATTGTGATGGCGGGATCCGTTTGCAAAACCTATCGTTGTTAGGGAGCAGGGCGAGAACAGCTCATGTTAAAAATATTTCGCGAAAGTGCGCGGCGAACATGGTCCCATGACGCGCTGCGCGATCGTAATTGATGATCGATCGCGCTATCAAGCATCGTCGCTCGGGCAATCGCGAAACTGAAAGGTAAGCAGAAAATGGAATCGAACGAACAGCAAGGATCGCCTTCACCCATGCTCAGCAAGGAATTCGCCGGGCAAGCTTCCGAGTATGTGCAGGAGATGCTGAAAGCGGGAGCGCAGCCGCGCGAAATACTCAACCATCTGGCGTCGGCGGCGGAAGTGTTGGCCGGTCCCGGTACCGCCACCTCGATCCTCGTGCTCGATCGGGACGGCTTCTTGCGGAACGGCGCTTCGGCCAATCTGCCGCCGGATTATCTAGCCGCCATCGATGGACTCAAACCGGACCCCAACGTAGGAACGTGCGCCGCTGCCGCGGCAACGGGTTCGGTGGTAATCACCCCGGATTTCCTCGCCGACGATAAATGGGCGGAGCTGCGCCACCTGCCTCTCGCACTGGGTTTTATCGGGGCCTGGAGCGTGCCGATCAAGTCTCCGGCAGGGAGAGTGCTGGGCACCTTCGGCACCTACTTCCGCGAGCGGCGTTATCCGACGCCGGAGGAGCGCAGAGGAGTGGAGCTTCTCGCCAGCGCGGCCGCACTGATACTTGCCAGCTTCTGAACGCAGTCGCGATTGCTCTCATGCGCTTTCGCCATAGGCATCTTCTGAGCCCGAATTTCCTCCGAGGGAACATATTTCCCCGAGTTAGGCTCCCGGTTTGACATGCCGAAAGCACTTCTGCGAAGATCGGCGAAAGTTTTAAAGGAGGGCCGGACAATGGAAAATACGAAAAGCGATCCGATTGTCATCGAGCAACCGGGAATGCGCCTGACCATCGCGCATCGCAGCGGTCTCGGCGGCAACGACGAAGGCTTGACGTTCGATGTCACCACCGCCGATGCAGAAGACGCGGGCAAAAGAATCCTGCGCTTCGATTGCTTCTACAAGAACCCTCATTATCACGTCGGCGCCTCCGGCGGCGAGAGCGCTGCCTACAAAATGAAAGACGAAGGCATCGAAGACCCGGTCCGCTGGACACTGGAGCAGCTCAAGACCAGGTTTCCCGCCATGGTCAAACAAGCCGGCTACGACGAAATCGCCGAAAAAATCGATCAGAGCGCCGTCGCCGATCAGCTCACGCGGCTAGAACGGGAAATAATCGCTAAATATTAATGTCCCTTTAGGGGGATGGCTGAAATCCGTCACCTTCTGGCGAAGTGCGAGTTTGTCATGCCGGCGAACGCCGGCATCCAGGTTCATTGGCGGCGCATAATCAAAGAGACTGGATTCCGGTTTGCACCGGAATGACGGGAAACCGGAGTCGACTTCCAGTTGACAAATTCAGAACCCCACGGCTTAGAGCCGAGGTTGTTCGGTTTTTGCTGAGCGCGCGAATACGGGCAAGATACAAAAACAATGTTAACCGGTGAGTGTAATCAATGCGGCGCCTGCTGTTTCACGAAATCCGGCGCAGTCTGTGAGAATCTCGAAATTTTAATTCGGCCAGGCTTGCCCAACGCGACTCGGTGCAGGGTCTACTCTGAGCGATACGACGGCTTGCCGATACGAATGATCGCCAAAGACGGAAGGATTTTAAGGGGCTATTACTGCGCGAAAAATTCCCCGGCCGAAGTGTCAGTGATTATCGAGATGGGGATCAAGAAAGGCGTGTGTTCGCTGACGCGTGTTGACCATGCAGATTCTAAAGGCAATCGAGTGTCAAGATGTAAGACTTGACTCTACTGCTCTCTGCGAACGGCGATTCGAACAGGTGGTAACTTGTTGCTGTTGACCAACGACGACGTGGAACAGGTCTTAACGATGGCCGACTGCGTCGATGTGTT
Organism: uncultured delta proteobacterium; assembly: GCA_963745035.1. GTDB lineage: Bacteria > Desulfobacterota > Binatia > UBA9968 > UBA9968 > DP-20. The sequence goes on from CAVUVW010000021.1 coordinate 128,998, forward strand.
GCGCCGTTTCTTTGAAGAGGAAGGCAAAGGCCAGGTGTTGACGCGGCAGCGCACGGAAAGCTGGCTGCCCCACCTCACGACCGATACTTTTTATCAGTGCAAGACGATGGAAGGGGGAGTTCCTTACATCGGCAAGTACGTCATTCGAATCGATTCCAACGTAACCAGGAAAAAGCAGCAGGGTCAGTCGAGCCGCGTCGAGCATGTTCCCTTCGGCAACGGGAGCTGGATGGGCATGTTGCTTGTTTTCTCTACCGAGACGGGCGAGCTGCTTGGCTGGATGCCCGACGGCTATCTACAGCGCACCCGCGTGGGTGCGTTGTATGCGCTCGCCGCCGATTACCTGGCGCGCCCGGATGCCGAAGAAGTCGGGCTGATCGGCTCAGGCTGGCAGGCCGGCGGGCAAATTCTCGGATTGCGCTGCGTGCGGAACATCAAGAAGGTTCGGGTTTTTAGTTCCAATGCCGATCGCCGCAATCGATTCGCCGACGAGTTGCAGGCGAGCTTGGGCATCGAAGTGCGTCCTGTCGTTGCCGCGCGGGATGCGTTCGCCAAAGCGGACATCGTCGCACTGGCGACCAACGCCAACGAGAAGGTCATGGAGTCGCTTTGGGTCGAGCCCGGGCAGCACCTGAGCTCCGTGCGCTTTCTCGAGCTCGACCCTCGCTCGTACGCAAGACTGCGACCGCGTGGTGGTCAACCGCGCCGAGCCGTGGATTCAAAATTATCATCTCGGCGAACTCTGTCCGCAGGATATCCGGGATGCCAAGGTCCCGCCCGCGCCGCCGGGCGCGATCGAGGCCCGCGAATTTTTCCGCCAGCGGATCAAAAGGACCGGAGCGCGCGAGAAGACCTTGTTTCCCAACGAAGCGAGCAATTACCAACTCGGCGGGCAGTTCGCCGCGGTGGCCGGCTTCGTCCTCGATCGGGCACGCGAAAAAGGATTGGGCCGCGACTTACCTTCGGAATGGTTTGCTCAAACACTGCTGCCGTGACGCGGAAGCGGCGATTAAGAAGGACGATTGAATTGTTCGACTTCAAGATCGATAGCCCTGAAAGTGTCGCCTTGTCAGTTCTGTGAGGTTGTCGGGAAGTGAAACTCTGACTCGGATTTCTTCCCCAAAGGCGGGTCAACATGCGTTGCTGCGAGCATACGGCCGCGATACTCTGCATTGGCAGAAGGAGATCAGAAGTGCCCTATGGCTTCACTGGTGATAGATTTCGATAAACTTGCTGATATCGGGGTAAAAGGTGTGCGCCGGGCGGCGGTTTTCATGGGCCTTGGATTAAACGCAGCACATGATCCCGCCTTCAAAAAATACGAGCTGAGCAGCATTCAAAATATTGAACCGAGCACGATCCACATGGAATTGATTCCTGCTAATGTAAACGAGGAAACCTTGAGCCATTTCAAACGTGAATTCGGGACATGGATAATAACAAACGGATTGAGGGAGATAATCGAGCGATTTGCAGTTTACCTAGATGGTGTTAACCATGCATGCCAGTGGATTGCTATAAATAAGCAAAACCTTCAATCGGACGACGCGGAAAGGCTGGATAAAAGTTTTCGCTTTAAGGGCATCGTCGATAAGCTACGTGATCTTGAAGTGCGATTTGGCATCAAACCAAATCATCCAGAATATCTCGCGAGCATAAATCAAATGCGTAACTGTTTAACGCATCGGCTAGGCAGGGTAGGCGTGGAGGACTGTAATGGATATCAGCAGTTTGAACTAAAGTGGCTCGCGATGGAGTTTCAGATCCAATTGGAATCTGGAAAGATCATTACAGCAACCGACGTCCTTGGGAAGGTGTTACCTGAGGCGGGGACACTTCAACTAAAATTTGTGGAGCGCTGCAAGCCCTTTCCTTTAGGGAGTTTTGCACGCCTTGAGATGAACGAATTGGCGGAAATCTGTAACTTTATTCTCAACTCAATACGCGCTGTAACCACTTCGGCGATTGAGTACGCAAAGGGCCAAGGAGTTCAATTAGTGACTCAGTCGCAAGATATCCCTAGCGCTGGCCGAAAATCCTAGCAGGCTGCTGAAAAACTGTTGTTTTGTAAATTTCTTCTACTTTGGAAAACTGCACATATGTTAGGATGGCGCCGAATATAACTTCGGAGGCGTGGATGCGGGGATTGCAAGACGGACAAACGGGCATGTGGGCTTTTGTTTCCATCGAGGAACGAATTCCGAGCGACCATCCGTTGCGGCGGATTAAGCAGATGGCCGATCAAGAGCTTAAGAAGCTCTCGGGGGTGTTTAACCGGATGTATTCCCAAGTCGGACGACCGTCGGTGGCGCCCGAGAGGATACTGAAGTCGCTGTTGTTGATCGCACTGTACTCGGTGAGGAGCGAGCGGCAATTCAGCGAGCAGTTGGGTTACAATTTGTTGTTTCGCTGGTTTTTGGACATGGAGCTTGAGGAACAGAGTTTTGACGCCACGGTGTTCAGCAAGAACCGCGATCGGTTGCTGGAGCATGAGGTGGGCCGATTGTTTTTCGACGCGGTGGTGAGACAAGCCCGAGCGGGCGGGCTGATGAGCGATGATCATTTCACCGTGGACGGGACTTTGATTGAGGCCTGGGCGAGCCTTAAGAGTTTTCGGCCCAAGGGAGAAGATCGGTCGGGAGATAACGATCAAGGCGATGGAGGCAACCGCTGGGTGGACTTTCATGGCGAGAAGCGAAGTAACGAGACCCATGAGTCCAAGACTGATCCCGAGAGTCTGCTGATACGCAAGGGGCCGGGAAAAGAAGCGAAGCTTTGTTACGGGGCGCATGCCTTGATGGAGAACCGAAACGGCTTGTTGATCGATCTGATGGTCAGTCAGGCCACGGGCAGCGCTGAGCGGGAAGCCGCCAAGGACATGATCGAGCGTCAGCGGCGCAAAGGGGTGAAGGTAAAAAGTCTGGGAGCCGACAAGGGGTATGACACCGAGGACTTTGTCGGGTTTTTGCGCGGGCGAAAGATCCTCCCGCATGTGGCGGCCAAAAAGCGCGGTTCTGCCATCGATGGCAGAACGACTCGGCATCGGAGCTATAGCATCAGTCAACGGATACGAAAGAGAATCGAAGAGATCTTCGGTTGGGTGAAGACGGTGGGAGGGTTTAGGAAAACGCGTTTTCGGGGAACCGAAAAAACGCAATTGGCGGCGTGGTGGGTGGGAGCGGCGTATAACCTGGTGCGTATGGCGAAGTTGGCGGCCTAGGCGGTCTGCCAAAGGGGCAAAATAGATGCAGCGAGAGCTGAAAATCGCCTCTGTAGAGCAATCGACACTCATGTTTTCACTCTCTGCACTACTACACCGAAAAATTCTCTCTCTACGACGAAATCTATTCTTTTAAAGTGCCTTTTTCAGCAACCTGCTAGGGAACTCGACGGATTCGATGGCAAGCAAGAAATCTTCTTCCAGGAGACTCCGCCTGCAAGCGGTGCTCGGAATTGAAGTACTGACCGACTTTTGCCGAGGCTACAAAAAATAAATGATATTGGTTGGCTCTGGTGACTCGCGAAGTAAGCGGCAGGCGAAAATTTACGGTGCCCGTCAAGGAATTGTCAATTGCGCTAGTGCTCGCATATCCAATATCACTGGTCTTGTGAGGACAAATCCAACATCCACTGGATTCAGGACTACGTTATCCAGGTGGGACAAAGCTCAATCGATGAACGGCAAGAATGCCTCGGCGATACCGACGAGATCATCATCCTGCAGCGCAAGATCTGGGAGCGGGAGATCAAAGCGCTCACGGATGGCAAAACGCTAAAGCACTGGGAACGGTCGCCGAGGCTCGCGGAAATGAGCTCTTAGGCTAGTTCGGTGCCGCGCCGCTGCCGACTGCTGTTCAGTTCCTTCAACCGATCCCTCTTCTGGCTCTACTCACTGCGGAGATCACTGCGTAAAGAGCTCAAAGAAAAGAAAGTCGGCGTGTCGAGCATCGGCTCGGGACGGAGCCGTACCTCAGTATCAGTAGTGTCACTGAACGGGCCAGTCTGGGTAGTTGCCAGTCACATTCCAGTGGCATCCGCGTTAGTCTCGTGCTGAATACCAGTCCAACACTCGTAAGGCGCGCAGGGTGTTCCACCGGCTCGGTCGGCCCTCGCCCTCGTCTATCTCGACCGGCATCTTGCCCGGGTAACGGGTCTCGAGCTGCCACCTGCCATCGTCGTCGCGCTTCGACGCGACCAGGCCGATCGCCTCGGCTACGCGGTCGTCGGGCGCAACGCCGGCGCGGCGCAGGTACTCGAGCCCCCGCAGCACGTCGTAATGCCACCACGTCGGGAAGGCGAAGCGCGTCCACGCGGCGTTGCTCTTGCGATCTCGCTCGATCACCTCGCCGGTCGATCTTCCGGCGGAAGAGGCGGCGCTCGATGAGGTACTCCTGCCCGCGGAGACGGGCCCCGGTCACCGCTGGGCTGCCGCCGACGGCCCGTTCGTATTCGAGCAGGGCTTCGAGCACGCAGATCGTGGTGTTGAACGACGACCGCGTCGAGCCGTTGGCGGCCTCGCAGTTCCAGCCGCCGTCGGGCAGCTGCTCGATGAGCAGCCGGTCGACGATGCTCCGGACGTCCTGACCGAAGTAGGCGCCGACCGCTGCGACCTGCCCGTTGATGCAGGGCTCGACCTCGCCTTCAAAGAAGGCATTGCCGTCACATTCCTGCGGGCCACACCCTCGCCACGTCACTCGCTCGCGGACGAGGCCCACCGCGCGCCGTGCCGCGTCGCTCGCGGGATCGAGACCCATGTCCCGCAGCAGCATCAGCGCGTGCATCGTGGAGTTCCACCCGTGGTTCCACGCCGCGCCGCCCCATCGCCCGTCGGGCGCCTGGAGGGCGAGCAACCGCGCACCCGCACCCTCGGTGGCGACCCGCGTGCGCTCGGCCGCGACCTCGTCCGCGGGCGCACCTATCAGGTCCCGCATCACCTGCCAGCGGATCGAAGAGTCAGAATCAAGCAGCCAGCGTATGACCGATCTCTTTGACGTCGAGACTTGCCGTTTGGCTGGATTAGTCGGCATATTACGCTGTTGGTGGCCTAACGCGAGCGCTCAGCCGCGCGGCGTCCGGCTGCAGCGCGTTGTTAGGCGCCCAGCCATCGCCAGTCCACAACATTGCAACGACCTGCCGAGTGTCCACCGTGCATCGAGCCAAATCCTGAGGCTCGAGTAGTCCGTCACCAACGATAATCGTGAGTTGATTCATCGCCCGTGATCAGCGTGAGTTCCCTCCGCGCCACAGTGCGAGCAGCAAATCGTTTAGAGGTCGTCCGGTGAACTGGACCTCGTGGCCCGCGCCGCCGGCCACCGCCCGCGACGCGCCGATGCGTTCAGCAAGGTCGTCGCATATCGCGTCGAACCCGGCGCTGTGTCCACCTGATACGACAAGTTTTGGGAAAGTAGCCGCCGCCAGCTCGGCCAGCGGGAGGTCGCCCTGCCAGATCGGTCGCCCATGGCGCAACACGGGCACCAGAGGCACGGCGGCTGTGATCAGCTCGGGGGGAAGCGCGTCGGGATCACTCCCCACCGCCTTCAAAAAGCGGATGACCCAATCTTCATCGGGGAGGTTCTGACCCCAGAGGCCGCGCACTTCGTCCACAAGAGCCCGCGCGGCCGGATGGGCTTGGCCTAACGCGAATGCCCCTGGTTCCAGCAACGCTACGGATAGCGTCGCGTCCGGACGGCGGGCCGCGGCGAAGAGCACGCCGAGGCCCCCGTAAGAATGACCCACGAGGTGCGCACTATCGTCCATGAGCTCGGCGATGTCGTCGGCATCGCGTAAGAAATCCTCACCTTCCGCGACGGGGCTTTTCCCATAGCCACGCCGGTCTGGCACCAAGAGGCGAAAGCCCTCATCGGCGAGCGGTCGCTGCGCCTGCCACTCCTCGCCTCCCGTCGCGAGCGAGCCGTGCACGAGCACCACGCGCGTGCCGGTGCCCCAGGAATCTACGAAGAGGTCGCTCATTTGCGCGTGCCTGGCGTAGACGACCACAAGATAGGCAGAACGCTCGCCGGATGCATGGCGAGATTCATGCCGCCCCATTCACGCGTCATGCACATGAGTTGCTCCACCAATCTAACTTTCTGTTTCGTTGACTAACGCCCTGCGGTTGAGCGGCCGGCCCCACGTCCTGCTCGGCCGTGACGAGCCGTTCGGCGGCCGGTTCGCTCCAATCGCGCGTTAGGCCGCCAGCGAGTGTGCTCGCCGAGCGCCTGATCGAGGGCCTTCGTGAGGACACCGACATCGAACCTTCGCAGCGCGCGGCGAGAACGCTGCTGTGCTGCTCTGGATGGCCACTTGGGCCCGAACAGCCGGACTGCGGTGTACATCAAAAATGCGCGCTCTTCAGATACGCCGTCGCAGAGCATCGCGTCGTAGAACATGCGATGGACTTCCTCGTGCGGCTTGGCTTTGTCCTGGCAGGCAACGTCATGCACGACGGTCGCGCGCCGATAATCACCAATATATGGCGTACCGACGATCTTGGACCACAGGACCTCCGGAATACTTGCCCCGTTTATAATTCGGCCTGCAGGTGCATCCCACCGGACTCCTCGGGAGTCGATGAAAGCGAAATCGCTCAACAGCTGCATATCGCGATCCTCGTCTTCGTGGCGACGCCACTGTGTATCCACCTGCCCTTCGAATTGGGGAACGTTCATATTCGTCTCCTTTGGACCTGGGTGGTTGCCCTGTAGCGGACTATCGCCATGCCGCTCAGCCGCGAGCGGCGATCACTAAGACCCATGAGTCAGCCTGATACCAGCCGCGCCGCTCGTCGGCTGCAGCGGCGTGTTAGACCGCATGCGCAGCTGGTGCGGTAACCCACCTGCCACAGCGAGACAAACGTGCAGGCCAAGAATATCCCGTCAGCGGTCAGGTTGACCGCGCCTGAGAAATCAGAAAGGGCCAAGAGATAGATCATGGCGTAGACGATTCCACCACCCGCCACAAAGGCCAGGACGCTCCCGAGCCAGTGACGCCGAAACAGCAGAGTGGCCGCCAACAAGTAGAGAGGAATGAAGAACATATCTGGATAGATCAGCGACTCGTATGCGCCGGCCGGAAATGCGGCTGGTCGCTCCCAGGTTCCATTGAGCACCGAGAAGACTGCAAATCCCTGAAACAATCCCCAAGCGGCGAACCAACATATCGCGAACCATGCTCTTCCGATTTCAGTACGTTGATGTTGCATCTTCCAAGTATCTCTGTCGGTCTAACTATTGAGTGAACTGATCACGTATATTGGATCTACAAAATTTACTATCGCGATGATTTACAACTTGTCAATGAAACATTTCCGTTCGTATATCCAATATACGTGGTCAGTATAGTACCAATGTACCTGACATAACTTAGCGGCAGGCTTCCTTCACGCAAACAGGTGCGCCAGGACTTCACGATGCTTGCTCGGTTTGAAGTGCGAAGCCTCGATCCATGTGAAGCGCTCCTGCCGGCCGGAGGCGATCGCCTCTTGCGCGGCAGCGCGATCGGTCAGACTGTCCGTCAGCGCCACGACGCGTACCTCGCGCGAGGCCTGCGCGAGCGTGGTGAGCTCGTAACGACAGCCGGCGTTGTGCGCCTGAAAGCCGCGCAGATCCATCAGCACCACGTCGCTCTGGCGCATGAGCGCCGCCAGCGCGTCCTGCCACGTCGTGTCGTGACAATAACATTCGTTGACCCGATAACGACCATCCATGTCAGCCGCCATGTCGAACGCGGCGATGCGCCGCGCGACATCCGCGGGACTGACAACAAAGCGCTCGGCCAGTCGCCGGTCGAGAAACTGGAAGATGTCGTCGGCGTCCAGTGTGCGATCGGCGAGATCGGTTCCGGCGATCATCACCGTGTTCCCGCTCAGACGCCAGCGTTCGATGACGTGGTCGAACAGGGACTGCACCTGCTTGTCCCGCTGGAAAACTCGCAAGACCAGGAGCGTCGGCGCTCGCCCGGATCGCCGCCCGCGACGAGCAACCAACATGACTGCGGGAATCCATAGCAGCGGCAGGTACATTGCGAACGCTGCCGCGCCTGCGGTAGTGAAAAGTGTCAGTGCGCGGTCGGTCAGCGCGAAAGCCCATACACCGGTGAATACCACCAACAAATCGGAGAGCCACTTGCGCGAGTATGCGCGCCCGAGCGCACGCCCCAACATCCGCACCGGCCACCACGCAATGATCGAAGACAGCAACACGAAGAGCGCGAACACGATCAAGACGCCACTCCACCCCGGCAATTCTTCCAGCGGCGCGATCAAAGACTTCAGCAAAGGCGACTCGCGCTGGGCCATGTACGTCAGTGCATCGAGACCCGCGAGCCCAGACGACACCAACACCGCGGCCGGCATGAGCAACCACGGTGCGATGGCGCGGGTGGCATTGCCCAGATAGACCAGCAACACCAGCGGCAGCGACAGCCCGCATTCGCTGGCCATCAGCGCCAGCACCCACAGCGGCCGAGGCTCGATCGAACGCCACAAGGCAACGACGAAGGACGCGCCGCCCCACAGCAACAACGTTCCGAACAAGCGCCCCCAAGACCAGCGCCAGATGAGCGCCAACGCGGGAATCATCGGCCATACGTGCAACAGCGCCATGACAGCCACCCGTCTCGGCAGCAGAGGCTCGCCGGGAAATTGAAGCGCATACCAGATCGAGGCGCTCGTTATTGCCATCAGGCATGACAGCGCGATCAGCAGCAGGATCAGCTGCATTCCGGCGCGCCGATTGTCGGCCAGCGAAACCGGCAGCGGCAGCGGAACGTCGGGCGCCGTCTCCGCGACAGGCGCGGCCGATTCTTCGGCGTGCGGCGCACGCATCAATTGCTGCATCCGGCGTCGATATAAGCGGGCGATGAGCCAAGCCGCGACACAGGAGAGCAGCACCGACACGATCAGCACGGCATACAGCTTACCGGCATTTGGTGTCATCGCGCTTTTAGTACAGGGAGTGGTTCTGGAGGCCGACTACGCCGATGCGCATCGATCCGGGGCACCACGATATGGTCCCGGGCGCACTTCGCGGTGCTCAATGACCCAAGCTCAGCGACCCGCCCACGGGACGTGTGAATTGCAACCAGAGTGCGAGGGCCGGGTTCGCTGCCGCGCATGGTTGGGCGGCTCGTAAATCAGACTCACCCGTGTGGGCCTTAACGTAGTCATACACCAGTTCCCATCTCGGAAAGCCGTCGGTTCGACTTAGAGTTCGTGGTGCTTGCGCGTCGAAACAGCAAAGCCGATCCGACAAACAGCATGGCGAAGAATGCATTGAGACCAAATACTCCCACTACGCCCGGTGGTTCCATGGTAATTTGAGGCTTCGCGGTAACGAGAGCAATCACAGGGACCAACATCTGAGCAATTGCCATCGTGAACAACGCGCGTGCCATTCCATGGGGTCGGAAGCGCGCGACGAGGGCACCAATGAATCCGACAGCGAGCACCCCGAAATACATCAAGTTGGGGCCTCCCGGTTTTCCGATGATGCCAACGGCAGCATTCACCCAGACGAGGAGGAGACCTGACACAACTGCAATACCAACAGCGACTCGATACGTTGAGTTGTCCGACCTTCTCGCAACAAGCTCATACGTCAGACCAGCACCGAACAGGAGGACAAAGGCGAAAATAAAATCGTCCAGTTTCCAATTCCAACCTTGTCCATCTACTCCATCGCCTAATAGCGTCAATACCAAGGGTATCAGCAGTAGGAGCCCTGTCCCAACCGCAATGCGCATAATGTTTTTTTGCATAAATGATGTAGGTTCGACCAAAGTGCGAAGCCGAATTATCACTGAAGGTTTGCTCATTCCCTCGCAACGACGACGCCGTGAAGGGGATGGCCAATAGGCAACCCCCGCTGAAGCTCGGCGCAAAAGCGCTCCGCCTGTGCTGAGTCGCGGTAATACAAACCCGTTGGCAAAGCTGGACGGTCTGCAAGCGCGGTGCTCGTACGGAGACGCCTAACCGCGCGCCTTCACCGGGCTATACCAGCCAGCAAATCGCCGCTGGTCAAGCGTCCGGTGCAAGGCGTGGTTAGGCGGGCTGCCTCATTTCTTTCTCGGGTCGTCCGCGGGATTGACGTACGTAACAGCCCATGGACCGGTTCCATTAAGCTGCACCACGACTTCTTCCTTGGTCCAGGCAAAATGGTTTGTCTTTGGCTGGATGATCATCATGCTTCCCGGACTCAGGGCCATCGGCTTCTTCATGTCCAGTTTGTCGCCCACGCCCATATAAAAGGTTCCGGAAATCACCGTCACTCGCTCCACGGCCGGATGCCAATGCGCGGGAATCTGATAGTTTGCAGGGAACTTCAATCGGAACGTGAACGGAACGGCCTCGTTCAGCGGGCCTTCGATGACAGCGATCTTAGCGCCGGGCGGCAAAGACGGAATATCGCTCCATTTCAGATCATTTGGCGAGATCATCTTGTGACCGCTCGACTGAGCCCAACCTGAAGGCATGCCAACAAGAAGGGACACAATCACTGCGAATGCGATGTAAAGCATGGATTTCATGGCGTCCTCCTTTTCAATTCAGTCAACAAGGGACCAATAGGATGATTGGGCGAGCATTGGTCCCGGTCATGCCCGCCTAACTATTGATTGAACTGATCTCGTATATTGACTTGCAAAGAAGCACCAGCGGGAAATTTACGTTACCAAACAATGAGCTGTCAATTGCGTTCATGCTCGTATATTCAATATCACTGGTCTCGTATGCGAGCACCGCCGGATACGTGCCGCAGAGAGAAGCCAAATGTGTTTGACACAAAAGCCCATTCCGGGAGAGGACTTTGTGAAGATCAAGCTGAGCTGGCTAGCTTGCGAGTCAACGCTCTGTAAAAGGAAAAGATCATGAAAGTTGTTCGCTGCGGCTTTTTACTGCTTTGTCTGATGCTGCCGTCCACCGGATTCGCGACGACGGTGAACGTGGCGGTGCCGAGTTTCAGCATGTCTCTGGTCGCTTTCATGGCGGCGAAGGAGAAAGGCTACTACCGGCAGGAGGGGCTCGACGTCAATTTTGTGCTGATGCCGGCGGCAATTGCGAGCAGGGCTTTGATCGCGGGGAATGTGGATTTTGCGACGGTGGGCGGATCGGCTTTGACTGCGGCCCTCGGCGGCGCGCCGCTGCGGCTGCTGTTCAGCTCGTTCAATCGGTCGCTCTTCTGGCTTTATTCGCGGCCGGAGATCACCGACGTGAAAGAGCTCAAGGGAAAGAAAATCGGCGTGTCGAGCATCGGCTCCGGACCGGACTCGATGGTGCGCGATCTGCTGCGAAGCCACGGTTTGCAAGGCGGAAAGGACGTCGCCATCCTGGCCGTCGGTGTGGACTCGAGCCGGTATGCGTCGCTGCTCAACAATCTGACCGACGCGGTGGTCTTGTCGACGCCGTACAATTTCACCGCCCAGGACGCCGGATTCAAAGAACTGGTTTCCTTCGTGAAGCACGACTGGATCGAGCTCCAGGGCTGCATCGTCACGCGTGAAGCGATGCTGAAGAGCAACCCTGCTCTGGTCGAGAAGTATACCTTGGCAACGCTCAAGGGCCTGCTGAGCGCGCGCGGCAATCGCGCGGCGACCCTGCCGGTCGTCGCCAAGATGATGAAAGTGAAGCCCGAACTGGCGGCCCGCATCTACGATCTTTCGCTGCCCGCGATGACGAGTCACGGCGAATTGACCGAGGATGTGCAATCGAAGGCGATCGAGCACGTCGTGAAGCAGATGAACCTCAAAGAACCGCCGAGCTTGCAGCGGATCTACGACTTCGCGCCGCTCGAAAAGGCGCGCCGGCAACTGGAGTCGCAGGGCTGGAAGCCGTGAGCAGAGGGAGAATCGACGGATGTGCTTCATTTCACCACGAAGGGCACGAAGAGCCCAGCGCGGCCGAGCCGCAACCAAAATGACAGATTGGTTTCATTGGTGTAAACGGTGCTCATGTCTACGATATACAATGCACCGACGAAAGAGGCTGCGCATGCCTTTGTACAGCGTCACAAAAGCGATGTCATCGGAGTTTTGCACGGTTGGGATCGATTGCGACTGCAAGGCACGCTTCGAAGTCTCTATTACCAGCCGGTGATGGAAGAGTACCTGAGGCAAGCAGGAGTTTTGTGGAAAGATTTCAAAATCTTCGCCACCACACTGACGGCTCGTGTGCGCCAAGCGGCAGTGGATCTGGCAGCGAAGCATCAGCGGCCGATGCTTTATCTTAACTCCAGCCGCACACGCAAGGAGGACGAGGCTCGCAAGATCCAGCAGCGTGACCAGATTGAGTTGGGGCTGATTGCTGTGTTTAGTTGCGTGGAGCCGTGCCGTACGTGGTTTTTGCGCGGCAATCGTATTACCCGAAAGCTTGAGCTTAGGCTTGAATGGGGCAAGTGCATCCACCTGTACTTTTACTGGATGCATGAACAATTGGGATTTTTGCATCTTCGGTTGCAGACTTGGTTTCCTTTTCTGATTCAAATTTGTCTCAACGGACGAGGATGGCTGGCCCGGCAGATGGATCAGAAAAAGCTGCGCTATCGGCGAGAGGATAACTGTTTTCCGTGGATTGACGATGTCTCGCGCGCCCAAGCACTGATGGATCAGCAACACCGCACCAATTGGCCCGTGCTTTTGCACCCACTGCTCAAAAAGTGCCACCCTTTGCACGCCGAGATTAGCCGTCCCATTGAGCGTGACTACTACTGGACGGCGGCCGAGACCGAGTACGCCACCGATGTTATGTTTCGTGACCGGGCCGCGCTCGGACGCATTTATCCCGCCTTGGTGCATCACGCGGTGATGACGTTTGGCAGTGAACAAGTGCTGCGGTTTATGCACCGCTCGGGACAGGTGGGTCTCCAAGAGGTGCAAAGCGATCGGCGTCGCTGGCCTGACGGCGTCCGAGTCAAGCACTGGGTCAATAAGAACTCGCTTAAATGCTATGATAAGGGCAGTGTCTTGCGCGTTGAGGCAACGATCAATGAACCGAGAGATTTTCGCAGCTTTCGCGCCGCGGAGAAAAGTCCTGGCGGCCCTAAGCGCTGGCGCGAACTGCGCCGCAGCGTATCTGACTTTCACCGACGCTCTGAAGTGAGTCGGAAAGCCACCGAGCGATACCTTACCGCTCTGGCTTGTGTCCATGTGCAAACCCGGCTCGCCGAGCAAACCGCGCAAGTCTGCCGGCCCGTACGGCGGTACGGACGCCGTTACCGAGCGCTTAATCCTCTGGGAGAAGGCGATGCTCAACTCATGACCATCGTCAACCGTGGAGAATTTTCGCTCAACGGGTTTCGCAACCGTGACCTGCGTTCCCATCTCTACCCTGCGATCAAGGACAAACAAAAGCAACACACAGAAATGGCGGCAGTGGGACGTCGCTTGCGGCTGTTGCGGGCGCATGGCTTGATTGCAAAAGTGCCCAAAACGCACCGTTACATCGTTACTGAAAAAGGTCGCAACATCATCACGGCGTTGTTGGCCGCGCGTAACGCAAGCACTGAGAAACTCACAGCTTTGGCCGCGTGATTTGCGCAGATGGAGAAAATTTTCAAGCATAGTAGTACGAAGGTCGAAGGGGTTCACCGCGGAGGCGCGGAGTACGCGGAGATTAGAGTTTTGATTAACCATTTCCAAGTCTGCGGACTCGGCGTCTCTGCGGTGCAATGTTCTTTGCCGCTGTGTCCCGCAAGTCCCAAAGGCGCTAAGAGGATCTAAGATTCATTTCACCACGAAGGACGCAAAGATGGCGGAATCGAAATTCAATATTCTGGAAACGACGATCGAAGACATCCACCGCGGTTATGCCGCAGGAGAATTGACCTGCCGTCAGCTTGTCCAGGCATACCTGGACCGCATCGCGGCTTACGACAAGCAGGGCCCGGCGCTCAACACGATCATCACGCTCAACGCGCAGGCGATCGAAGAGGCCGAGCGGCTCGATGCGCAATACAAAGCTTCCGGTTCGACGGGGCCGCTCCACGGCATTCCCGTCATCGTCAAAGATCAGGCGGATGTAAAAGGGATGCCGACGACCCTCGGGTCGGTTTTGTTCAAAGACTATTTTCCCGACCGCGATTCGTTCGTCGTCGAGCGGCTGAGGAAAGCCGGCGCGGTGATCCTGGGCAAATCCGCGCTCGGCGAAATGGCGGGCGGCGACACGCACGGCTCACTCTTCGGCTCGACCCGAAACCCGTACGACTTGGAGCGCACGGTCGGCGGTTCGTCGGGCGGCTCTGCCGCCGCCGTAGCTGCGAATTTTTGCGCCGTGGCGATCGGGCAGGAGGGCTTGGCATCGATCCGCCGGCCGGCGGCGTGGAATTCGGTCGCCGGCATGCGCACCAGCGCCGGGCTGGTGAGCCGGGGCGGCGTGTACGGCGGCTGGCCGTCGCTCGCGGGATCGCTGGGGCCGATGACTCGAACGATCGCCGACTCGGCCGCGCTCCTGGACGTGATCGTCGGCTACGATCCCGAAGATCCGCAGACCGCCTACGGGGTCGGGCACGCGCCGGCGAGCTTCAAGAAATTTCTCGACAAAGACGGTCTCAAAGGCGCGAGGCTCGGTATTCTGCGCGAGCCCATGGGCATCGACTCGGAACCGGAGTCGGACGACTTCCGCAAAGTGGACGAAGTGTTCGGCAAGGCGGTCAACGACCTCAAGGCCGCGGGCGCGGAGGTTATCGATCCGATCGTGATCCCGAAGCTGAAAGAGCTGCTCGCGAAGCGAGCGGCAGGGCCGGGGGAGGGCGAGCAGTCGTTCAAAAACTATTTTGGTCGAAGCAAGAACCCGCCGTTTCAGTCGATCGCTGAAGCCGTCGCATCACCCGAATTCGCCAAAGTTTCGCGCAACGCCCAGGTCCGCATGAAAGCGTCGCAGGACGCAAACAAACACTATCAGGCTCTGCTGGCGCGCGAAGAGCTGATGACCCATTTGCTGAAGACGATGGCGGATCATCGGCTCGATGCGATCGTGCATAAAGCCGTGGAGCATCAGCCGACGTTGATCAGCGAAGGGCTAAAACCGCCCTACGTGAACTACAAAGGCGCGCCGCACCTGAACACTTTCCTGGTTTTTGTTCCGTCGGTGGTCGTGCCTGCCGGCTTTACGCGCGACGATCTTCCGGCCGGCATCGTCTTTCTCGGGCGGCCCTACGACGACGGCAACATGCTCAAGTTCGCCTACGCGTATGAGCAGGCGACGAAGCACCGCCGGCCGCCGAGTTTTGGAGGATAAGAGAGGGGATGGGAGATTTCTCTCGCCAAGGCGCAAAGGCGCCAAGGGAATGAAAGATTCACCACGACGGCGCGAAGAGCACGAAGGTTTTAGAAACAAAGATCTCACCGCGGAGGCGCAGAGTACGCCGAGATGAACGTTTCATCATTTTTTCACTCTGCAAGCTCGGTGTCTCGGCGGTGCAATGTTCTTTCCCGACAAGGCGCAAACGCGCCAAGTGACAGTGAAGTTTCATCCCAACATGGGAGATCACCACGAACCCGCCAAGGGCACAAAGTTCAGTCAGAAAGAATTCACCGCGGAGGCGCAGAGTACGCCGAGGAAAAACTTTCTAACTCTGCGAGCTCAGCGTCTCTGTGGTGTAATGTTCTTTTCTCGCGCGCTTGGCGCCAATTCTGTTATACTGCGGCCGAATAATCCCCCATCGGTTCATCGCAAATGAATCGCATTTTCATCAGTTACCGAAGCTCTGACGGTTTCAAGGATGCCAGCCGACTCGCCGTAGACTTGAATCGAGTGTTTGGCAGCGACCAGGTCTTTTTCGACAAACAAGATTTGCGCGGCGGGTCTTCCTGGCGGGATGAAATCATGGGCGCGCTAGGATCGAAACCGATCGTGCTGGCGCTGATCACGCCGGATTACTTCGGCGCCGTCGAGGGCGGGGGCCGCCGCATAGATCGCGCCGATGACCCGGTCGGTGAAGAGTTGCTCGCCGGGTTCGATGCCAACGCGAAGATCATCCCGTTGCTCAGTGAGTCGGTCAAGATGCCGCCTGCCGGGTCATTGCCCGAGCGCTTACAGCCGATCACCTCCCGCCATGCGCTCAGACTCCGCAGCGAAGACTGGAATAACGATCTGTTACGTTTGATCGAAGATTTGGTCGCGAACAAGGTCAAGGTTCAAGATAAGGACTGGCGGTTGACCTTCGGCGGCGCGCCGCAAGTGCGTGCGGGGCGGTGGGTCGCAGTCGGCGTGACGGCATTTCTTATCCTTGTGGTTATCCAACTCGCCCTCATGAGCGACAAAACTTCGGATGACGAAGCTTATTTCGGCGCCGCAGGAATCGGGTTGATGCCGCTTGCGGCGGCTTGGTACGCCCTGCGTACGCTCAAAGGCAGCGCCCGCAAGTTGAGATACACAGCGCTCGCCATGTTCCTTCTAAGCTGCTGGCAGGTCGTGAGCTTAGTCGCGGGCGGCGTGCAATTGCAATCCGGAATGTTCTCGACGACGACCAATGCTCCTGCCCAGATCGATCTCGCCGGCGTGTGGGATGTCGAAATGCTGGGGAAGGGCCCGTTGCCCCCGTTTAATCTCGTGCAAAACGGCGTGAACGTAAAGATGGAGACGGAGTCGGTTCAGGTCGACAAGCATCCCAATATCGCGGCGATGAACAAGATCGGGAAAGCGAAGGGCGGGCTGGTTTTGACTTCGACTCGGCTAAAAGGGGCGGGAACGCTCACTGGACGTGAATTGAATGTATTGGTGAATTACGTCACGGGACCCGAAGATATCGCTTTCGCCACCGGCACCTTGACGGCCAAGATCGACGACGGCGACCGCGTGATACAGGGAACTCTCTTGTTTATCGGCGATAAGGATGGCCAACCGCTGAAACTGACGCGTAGATAGTTCCGGCTCCCTCAACTCATATCTCGGAATTGTTCTCGCAAAAGCCTGAAGGCACAACGCTAAAGATTGTTGATTGTACAACTCCGGACTTCGCGTCTTAGCGTCTTTGCGCGAGTTTTCCGAGCGGCTACTTTCGTGACTGCCTAACTTTCGCGGCTTGCTTACCAAGCGCGGTGCGCGTCTTCTTCGGTAGTCGCTTCAGCGTTTGTTTGCGCTTTGCAGCTTTGGCGGCCTTCTTGATATTTCGTTGGGCTGCGCGCCTTTGTTTTTGACTGGCCATTACTATTCCTTCTCCTTCCAGCTTCTGAAGCCACGCTCCTCCCCGTCCACCGTAGAGAACGGTCGCGCGAAGAGAAAAGCCAAACAATTTTACGAAGGAACGATGGCGGCTGACGACCGCCATCCTCCTGGCTATTTCACTGACAATTTGGATGCCCACACTGGCACTTGCCTGAAGCAGACGATCCAGCAGCATTGGCGCAATGATCACTGCAGTACGTGTTCGAACCTCTGGATACGCCTTTCCCTTGTTCGACTTTGCAGGTACACCCACCATGTGAACAATTCTGGTCGGCCATGCGAAACTCACCTCCCTTCGCTGCGATTGATTTCACCGCCGAGTTTGACTCGGCGGGATAGTCCGAAGTTATCCGAGTAGCTATTCGCTGTTTTTCTTGCCTTCCGCCTCCGTTTTTTTAGGTCATCGTCCGACAGGATGCGAGTACCCGGGTCTGCCGCTTTTTCGTCTCAGTGCGCCGTGAATGCGACAGCGCGTTCATCTATTCAGGGCGCAAGCCATGTGCCACCGCCAGTGGGAGACTTTGACTCACAGGGAACACGCCGAATGCGACGGGCATCGGAGAAGGCCCCCGCATAAAGGCGACAGCTCATCGTCGGCGATGACGCAGCAATGGGACTCCGCGCACGCCATTCTTGGCTTAGCTCGTGCGTCTGTCAGCGCCTGCTCACCGCGGTACCGCAAGCCACGGAATAAATGACCCCGTTGGCGTCATCCGACACGAGTAGTGCGCCGGCGATTCACGCGCTGATGTGCCATTTCTAGGAAAGACTCACGTGCGTTCAATAACATGGTTTCGAGCGCGCGATGGGATTCGGAGGCTGCGCTACGACACGACGAAGCTCTTTCAGCCAAGCGAGGGCGCAATTGTGATATAGGCGTTTTTCCGGAGGCCGCTGGAGGAGCACAACTGCGGTGCTATAATTTTTGTAGAACCATCCACGGAAAAGGAGGCAACGAGACTATGAACAATCGATTCAAAATTCTTGGGGGCCTCGGTGTGGGCGCGTTGTTGATGTATATCCTCGATCCGCAAGGCGGGCGGCGTCGGCGCGCGCTGGCGCGCGATAAGCTCGATCGCATCGCTCACAAGGCGAGCGATGCGGCCGGCGTAACCGCGCGTGATCTGCAAAATCGCGTGCGCGGCTTGGCGGCCGAGGCCAAAGCTCTGATCGCCGAAAGGGAGATCAGCGACGAAGCCTTGGCGCAGCGTGTACGTTCCAAGCTCAGCGGCTGGATCAGCCATCCACGCTCCATCGAGGTGACCGTCGACGGCGGAAAAGTAACGTTGAGCGGTCCGATACTCGCGAGCGAAGTTGATCGGCTCGTGAATCAGATTTCTTCCATGCGACATGTAAGGGGAGTATTGAACCAGCTCGAGGTGCACGAGAGCGCGGAGTCGGTTCCAGGTCTTCAAGGCCAAGCGGCCCAGCGTCACAGCGGCCAAGTCCCCGACTTACTGCAAGCCGACTGGTCGCCCACAAGCCGCTTCATCGCCGGCACATTGGGCGGAAGCTTGGCTCTTTACGGCGCGCGCAAGCTCAGCGTTTTCGGCACGGCGGTAGCGAGTTTGGGCACGGCTGTCCTCACCCGCGCTTTGACCAACATGGAACTCAAACGTTTGATCGGCGTCGGCGCGGGCCGGCGCGCTATCGATTTTCAGAAGATCATAAATGTTGCGGCGCCGGTCGAGGAGGTTTTCTCATTTTGGAGCAACTATCAAAACTTTCCGCGATTCATGTCCAACGTGTGGGAAGTGCAGCAGACCGGCAAGGATACTTCCCACTGGCTGGTGGCCGGTCCAGCCGGAGTACCCGTCGGATGGAGCGCAGTCGTTACGAACTATGTGCCTAATCGCTCGATCGGTTGGAAAACAACGTCCGGCTCACCCATTGCGCATGCAGGGCTTGTGCGATTCGACAGCAATCCGGATGGGACGACGCGAATCGATATCCGCCTTACTTACAATCCGGTTGCAGGAGGGCTGGGGCATTTGGTCGCTTCGCTCTTCGGCGCCGACCCAAAGAGCGAGATCGATGCCGATTTAGCGCGCATGAAGACGATGATCGAGGACCGCGTGACGCCGCACGATGCGGCGCAAAAACAAGCTGAGGCGTAACGCAGGTCCGGCCGTACCTGCGCTCGCTGCTATGAACATCCGGCAGTCCTGCCAAGCTTCGTCCACGGCTTGATCAGCAGCGAGGTGAGGGCTGTTGAAATGAGCAAGGCGACGGTGATGCCGGTGAAGACGATCGCGTAGCTTTCGGTGCGGTCGTAGACGACGCCGGCGGCGTAGGGGCCGAGGATGGCGCCCCAGGTGTAGAAGAGATTCATGTTGCCGCGGATGGTGCCGAAGGATTTGCGGCCGAAGAAATCGCCGACGGACGCCCAGAAGACCGGGATCGAGGCATCGAGCACGGTGTAGAAGCAGGCAAAAAACCACAGCGCCCAGATCGAGTCGGTCCAGAGCATCGGGAGCACGGCGACGACGCCCAGAAGCAAGCAGATCGTTACGAGCTTCGGTTTGTTGACGAAGTCGGCGATCCAGCCGAGCAGGAAGTGGATGGGCAGATTGAAGATCGCGAAAGCCGCCAGCAGCACGGATGCTTCGGTCTGGCTCAAGCCTTTCCAGACCATCATCGGAATGAAGTGAGTGGTCACAGTGGTGAACGCGACCGAGCGGCAGGTCATCGAGCAAGATGAGATTCCAGAAGATCGGCGAGCGAAAGGCTTCGCGCGCGCTGGTTTCGGTTTCTTGTTTGGTCGATCCCTGTGTCGTTCGAGCCCGCCGTTTGAAGAGGCTCGCCGTCGGGTTGCATGCCGACGCTTTCCGGCGACCGCTTTACGCCCAGGCAAAGCGGCAATCCCAACACGAGAAACAATACGCCGGCGAGAAACGCCGCCCAGCGCCAGCCGAAATATTGCACGGCGATGGCGAGCAGCGGCGTGATCAGCGCGCCGCCGACCGGCACCGCGGCGCTTACGACGGTCATGGCGCGGGCGCGCAGACGAATGAACCAACTGTTGGCGACCACTGTCGGCGCGTGCACGAAGCCGGCGGTGAAGGCGAGCGAGATCACGCCGAGATAGACGATCAGAAAAGTCGTGTAGCTGTTCACGAAAGAAAAGAGAATGTAGCCGATGCCGGCGAGGAGCGCGGCGGTGAACATCATCGGCCTGGGGCCGTAGCGGTCGATCAAGTAGCCGACGACGGGCGATGCGAGCGATCCTTCGGCGCGCGCCAGAGAAAAAGCCAGCGACGTTGATGCGCGGGTGAGGCCGAGGTCCTGGGTGACGGGCAGAAAGAAGACCGTGAAGCCGTATTGATGGAGCCCGCCGCCGAGATGCGCAGCGCGGACACGAGGCCGATCATGCGCCAGCCGTAGTAGAGACCGGCGATGTGTTTGCGAAGCTTTTCTAGGCTCACGTGATGTCGGAAGGATTTGCGTCGGCAGGTAAGCCGGATTAGAGATTAGACTCTCGCCAAGGCGCAAAGACGCTAAGCGACACGCCCGGCGTGATCGTTACCGAACAGAGGCGAGGGGTACCGAGAAAGAGTTTCATCTCTTCGTTCGAAATGACAAACGGGTGTCCTTTGCGTCTCTGCGGTGAGATATTCCGAAATTAGTTGCGGCTCTGCATGCGATCAGCTTTGCGAGTTCGGAAATTTTTCTCGCCAAGATTGAAAAACCCGGCTGCAGGCTGCTCAAAAAGATCTCAGAGGCGAGGCGCGCGAAAATCGGCGAGCGGAGGCGTACATCGGCAGTACGTTGACGCGAGACGATTGAGCGCAACGACGCATATGAGTCTTTTTCAGCAGCCTGCGCGGTCACTTGGCGCCGACCCAGCCGGCGTTGGAGACGTCGATGACCTGATCTTCGGGGCCGATGCACTTCACTTCGAAGTACGATTGCGGCTTCGACGGATCTGCGGGCGTGACTTCGTGGCGATCGTTGAGCGATTTGCCGCCCAGGTTCTTGATGCGCGCCACCGCCGCGTCGACGTCGTCGACCTGGAAGCCGATGTGATCGACACCGAGCTTCATGGTCTCGCCCTCAACCACACCTCGGAAACTCAGGATCGCGATATTGAGGTGACCGTCGGTGAGATAAATGCCGCTCTGGCCGACGCCGACCTGTTCCAGGCCGAAGGCTTCCTTGTAGAACGCGGCGGTTTTCTCCACGTCATGGGTGCGGATGGCGATGTGCTTGATCTGAGCCATGACTGTTCTCCTTTCTTCGAATCGGAATTACTCCCGCCAAGGCGCAAAGGCGCCAAGCTTTAAAAAGGGTTTAACTTCTAAACTCCGAACTTTGCGTCTTTGCGCCTTTGCGAGAGATACTCCTAGATTTACTTCTGACCCAAGACTTCTTTCAGGAAGCGCCAGTCCATGATCTTGTCCTCGCTGATCTCTTCAGTGATTTTCATCTGCTCTCTAGCGAGACGAATTTCGGAATCCATGGTGGCCTTGGCGACGAGGCCGTCTACGTTCAGCGAGCGCATGGAAAAATCGTGGATCTTGAGCGCGCCTTCCGGGCTGACATGAAGATAGTCGCGCATGATCGCCAGGGTCTCGGGCTTGTTGTCTCTGATGAAGCGCACGCCTTTCAGGCTGGCGCGGATGACGCGCACGATCTGGCTCGGGTTTTTGCGGATCTTGTCCATCGATACGCCGAAACCGCCGAGTCGGGTATGGACGACGTCGCCGAAATAGAGTAGGGGAACCAGCCCGAGCTTCTCCGCTTTTTCGACGTAGGCGACGTCGAGCGGGGTGGCATCGACGGTTCCCGCCACGAGAGCGGCGAGGCGATCGCTCGAGCCGCCGACGGCGAGGGTGATGACGTCGCGGTCGGGATTCATGCCGGCCTGGCTCAATGCTTCGCGCAGGATGATGTGCGGCGCCGAGCCCAAACCGCTCACCCCCATTCTCCGACCCTTGAAATCGGTCAACCGTTTAAAGCCCGGCCGCGCGATAAGAATGTGCAGCGGCCGGTCGAACCAGCCCATCACGCCTTTCACCGGCAAGCCCTGGATCGAGGCGCGCGCGATGTTGCCGCTGACGGTCGAGTAGTCGAGCTCGCCGGCCATGAGCGCCGCGACCTGGAGAGTCGTCCTGATCACGACTTTGCGAACGTCGAGGCCTTCCTCTTTGTAGAATCCTTTGCGCTGGGCGATCTCGGTAGGAATTTCGTAGAGGCCAGGGGTCGAGATGCCGATGTGGACGACTTCGCCGCGCGCCGGTGTGAAGGATCCGAGCAGCGCAATGGCGAGAGTAGCGCATACGAAAATTTCACCGCGGAGGCGCAGAGCACGCAGAGGCAAGAATATTGCTTGTTTCCATTGCCGTCTCTCCGAACTCCGTGATCTCGGCGTCTCTGCGGTGCGCACTCTTCTCCGATCAGCCGCGATGAAGGCATCCATGAGAGTCTCCGTCAGGCCGGTTCTTCGACCAGCGCCGGCGCGGCTTTGTTTTCCTCGCGGATCGCGAGAACGATCAAGTTCGCGATCAGCACCGTGCCGGCGAGGAAATAAAAGGCGGTGAGAATGCCCCAGCGGTCGGCGATGAATCCGCAGATGACCGGCGACAGCGAGCTCAAGAGCGACTGCGCGCCGGAGAAAAAACTCACCGTGCTGCCGCCCAGCTCTCTCGGGCTGAGATCGAGCACCCAGGCCCAGATCACCGGCCGGACGGCGTAGAGGAAAAAGCCGAGAAACGCGAGTCCGGTGATGAAAAACCAATTCAACTGAAAATAGGCGAGCACGAACAGACCACGCTGGTGGAGAAAAGACCGGCGGTCAATACGCGCTTTCTGCCGCTGCGGTCGGAGATGCCGCCGGCGATCGGCGTGCCGATCATGCCCGCGGTCTGGGTCACCGAGAGATAGAGTCCGGCGATGGCGCTCGACAGGCCAAGCTCGTTGGTCAGATAGATCGGCAGAAAGACGTGCAGACCCTGCTGGGTCATCGAGCGCATACCCGCCACCAGCACGAGCAGCAGAATGTTCGGGTTTTGCGCCAGTTGCTTCATGCCGGCCAAATACTCGCGGGGCGAAAGCCCCTTCTTTCTCTCGGCGGGGGAATCGAGCTTACCGAAAAGGTATTTCCAGAGAACCAAGGCGATGACGATGCCCGGAATCAGATTCAGGAACAGCACGGTGCGCCACGATAAAGACAGGAGCAGGATGCCGACCAGCAGCGGCGCGATGCTTTCGCCGATGTTGGGCCCCATGGCGTGGATAGCGATGGCGAAGCCGCGCTTGTCGGGATATTTTTCCGAGAGCGTCGATATCGCCGCGGGATGCCACAAATAGTTGCCGATGCCGACAAAGGCCATGAACAGCGCCACCCAGAAAAAGTTCTGGCTGATGCCGACGAGAAAGTAGGGAACACCCGTCGCGATCAAAGCCAAGGCCATGAGCAGCGCCTTGCGGCCGACGAGGTCGACCAGCATGCCTGCCGGGATGTTGACGATCAGATTTGCCGCGGCGCGGACCGTTACCAGGAAACCGGCCTGGGCGTAGGTGAGCCCCATCTCTTTGACCAGAAAGGGCAGGAGCAGATAGAACGTCGCCGGACACCAGTGGGTAAAGGTGTGGCCCAGGGTGATGAGCCACATGAGCGAGTCGGTTTGGCGCAGTTGGCGAATTTGGCCGGTGAGTTTTTCAAGCATGGACGTTGAGGCTCCTTGGCGGTCGCTGCACAAACTTCCTTCTCATAGAACGGCGCTCGAGCATTTACAAACGCGCGCCCGCCGTTGGGTAGCGGCCCGCATGAGTCCGAGGGTGTTCGGTTCGGCCTGTCGATCGTGCGGCAGGTGGTGTGCGGCTATTTTTTCTTTTTTCCCGGCACGTCGCCGCCCCAGAGCTCTTTTAGAAAGCCGCTCTTTTCGAGGTGCTCGGCGAAGCTGTTGTCATAGGTCTCGGCAGGCTTGCGGCGCACGTTGGCGCCGGCTTGACGCGCGCTTTCGATCGCCTCGGCCACGCGGGACGCTGGGATCGAGAGGCGGCGATTGACCAGTTGGCGCGCGTAGGCATCGTAGGCCGACTGCGCCGATTCCTGATCTTTCAAGGCGAGCACTCGAGCCACCGATGCTTTGGCTTTCTCGGGATTTTTCTCGACGAAATGAACCGCTTCGGCCATGGCGGCGACAAACTTCTGGGCGATCGCGGGGCGCTCTTTCAGCACCCTGTCGTTGGTGAAGACGCTGCTGTAGATGGCCGGCAGATTGAGATCGTCGAGTTGGTAGATCACGTTGAAGCCGTCGCGCCGGGCGCGGGCGTCGAGCGGCGGCGTGACCATGGTTGCATGGCCCAGTCCGTGCTGGAGAGCATTATAGACTTCCGTTTGTCCGGCCCCGCCGATGTGCCGGATCGCCAAGTCATCCAAGGTGAAATGAAGCTTTTTCATCAACGTGCGAATCAGCGTGTCGGGCGTGCCGCCGGGCCGGGTCGCGATAAAAATCTTTCCTTTGAGATCTTCCACACGGCTCAGCTCTTTGCGCGCGATGATCACCCACGGGAGACCGACCAGCGGCGAGGCGATCATCTTGTTCTCCGCGCCGGCTGCGAGGCTCGGAATGATCGCGTCGGCGGTGCAGTAAAGAAACTGAAGCTCGTTGGACGTGAGCGCCGCCGCCGATACGCCGGCGCCGCGCACGAGCAGAAACTCGGGCCGGATGCCGTATTTGTCGAACAGGCGATGATCGAGCGCGGTGTAGAGATGAATAAAGCCGCCGCTGATGGCGCAGGCGGCGACACGGATCGGCACGACCGGGTCGCCGGATTTGGCCAGATAGGGGTTGGCGCGAGCGGTGGCGGGAGGCAATCCCAAAACGACGATGATGAACCAACCGATCATTTGGCGCGTCGAAATCATAAAATCCTATCCGTCTTTGGAGAATACCACTGAAACGAAACTAGCCGGGAGCCGCTTTGGCGCGGCCGCTGATCTCTTGCCGCCGTGCCCGATGGAGCGCTGGCCGGTCTACTTGCCGAGCGTCGCCAATGCTTTTTTATAGAAACGGTCGTCGATGTATTTTTCCGGCTTGGGAACCGGCGGCTTCATCAGCCCGGCGATTTCGCGGAGCTCGAGGACGGTGCGGATCCCCTCGGTGTCGATGCGGCTGCGCGGCGTGAGCCCCAAGGTCGGGCTCAGCGCTTGGCGGTACATCGCTTCGGCGCGCGCCTTGTTGTTCTTGGTCTCGCCGAGCAGGAGCTGGATCGCCTCTTCCTTGTTTTTTCCATCCTGCAGCCAATCGGTGGCGCGAATCATCGCGCGGCTGAAGCGCACGACCAACTCCTCGTTGGCGTTGGCCCAGTCCCGACGCGTCGCGCCGAGACCGCGCGCGTAGTGCTTCACGTAGTCCTGGGCCTGGGCGAGGACTTTGAAGCCGCGCTTTTGGATCTCGTCGTCCGGCAGGCTCATCATCGCGCCCGCCGCTTCGCCGCGGCTCATGGCGTTGGCGCGCGCGGTGGTGTTGCCGAAGGCCTTGAAGGTATAGTCGCGGTTCCACTCCAGTCCGTGCTTTTTCATGATGTAAACGCCGACGATCGCATAGCCGGTGGTCGGCGCGTCGACGGCAAAAATTTTGCCTTTGAGATCGGCGTAGTCGTTGATGCCCGATGCGACCACGAGCTTTTGATCGACACCCTGGCTGCCGCCGAGAAAGATGATGAAGTCGTTTTTCTGCGGATCTTCGCCTTGGCCTTCGGCCCAGGCGATCACGTTATCGGCGTTATTCAGGATCAGATCGTAGCGGCCGCTGATGAGATTGCGCAGCAAGGTCGGCGAGTCGGTCACGGTGTTGATCTCGAGCCGCAGGTTTTCTTGTTCGAGGAAGCCTTTCGCTTCGGCGACGATGATCGCCGCATCGCGATTGAAAAGACCGATCCGGATCGTGTCTTGAGCCATGACTTGAACGGGCAGCAAAGCCAGCGCTAGCGCCCATACCCCCTTTGTTGTTTTCATCGCGCACCTCCGCGCTATCGTGTGGAACATGTCACAGGTGTGAAGGGGGGCGCAAGTGCGAGGAGAGAAAATCACCAGCGGCGCGCTCCGAGAGCAAATGCAAACCGAGGCGATCAATTCGGTTGCGCCGACTCGTCGCTGCGGGCGGCGCGCTCGGGCGCTTTTTCCGGCGCTGGCGGCACCGGATCGACGGTCGCCAGCAGCGCCTTGCGCAGCGTGACCGCGGATTTTTGGAGCTCGCCCTTGATGTCTTCGGCGGTGCGGAACGCCGCGTCTAAAATCTCCTGATCGTGCTGCTCCTTGATATCTGTGAGAATGCGCGTGCGCGCCGCACCGGCGCGCTCCTGCTTGTTGGCGCGCAGGCAGGACACAATGATGGAAACGAGAATCCCGCCGGTGACGCCGGCGGAAAAGATCAGCAGGTCGGAAATCCAATCGCCCATGTTCGATTCCGGTGCGCTGCGCTGCGGATCGAGATCGATTGTATTACCGCGCCGGGGGAGCGCTCTTCGATCATCAAAGCGACAGCTTGTCCCAATCCGAAGTCGTGGCGTCGCGGGCGATGGAGAGGCTGCCGTCCGAGCCGGCAAACGCCGGATCGGAAACCACCGTTGCGCGCCCGCCGCCCAAATCGGCCAGCGCTTTGGTGATCGCCTCCGGCAATCCGGCTATGAGCGACGTGCCGCCGGCGAGGATCACATTGTTGCGCACCTTGTCCTGATACTCGGGGTCGACTTTCGCCAACAAGTTCGTCATGGTCTCGCACACCGGCGGCAAAATGCTTTCGCAGGCGGTGCGCATCTCCTCGGTGATGTCGATTTCCGTCGCCCTTCCCTTGACCGGCACCGTGACCCGCACGCGGTCTTTGGGCTCGCCGACGAAGCTCTGCTTTTCCTTCCATTCCCGCAGCATGTGTATGGAAAATTGTGCGTCGGGGTGGCGCTCCCGAACCAGTTTCATCAACTGCTCGTCGATCGAGTCGCCGGCGTTGGGCAGCGTCTTCTGGTCTTCCTCGGTCGGGTAGCGGCCCTGCATGACGCAAAAATCCGCGGTGCCGGCGCCGATGTCGATGACGAGAGCGTGCAACAGCGCTTCGACACCGTAGGCGACCGCAAAAGGCTCCGAGACCATCATCACGCTGTCGGCGATTCCGTCGATGGTGCTGCGTAAGTTTTGCCGGCTCACGCGAAAAGCCTCCGCGGGCACGCCGACGACGGCGCGGACCTTGGCTTTGGCTTTTCCCTTCTGCTTGATGCCGGCGAGCGAGATCAAATGGCGGACGAGCTCCTGCACCGCCTCATGATCCTTCTCCGATCCTTCTTTCATGATTCCGCGTTCGAGCGGCCGGCGCAAATCCAACATCGGGCGGTTATCCAGCGCGTCGCGGCCGACGAGCACGGGCTTTTTGACCAGCTTGCGCGCAACCATATCGACCGGCCATCCGACATAGCTATCGATGATGTGGCGTTCGCCGTTGGAAGCCGAAATCGAGCTGCGCGAGGTGCCGAGGTCGATTCCCACGCAAAGTGTTTCGTTGGTTTCTTCCATGAATCAACTGCCTTTCGTGCCGGCGGCTTGGAGGCCGTTCGCATAGCGGCGAATGCCTCTCTCCAGAGCCACCGCGATATTTTCCCGATAATTTTCCTTTGTCAACAACGCGGCCTCGCGCTCGTTGGAGAGGCAGGCGATCTCGACCAAGATCGCGGGCATCTGGGTGCCGATCAATACGGCAAACGGCGCGGTTTTCACGCCGCGGTTCTCCAGCTCGGGATTTTCCGCGCGCAGCGTGCGGAACAGTTGGCTTTGGATCGTATGGGCGAGGGCGCGAGATTCGTCGCGGCGCGCATCGACGTAGATCTTTTCCAGAATTTTTTTATAGTCGGAGAGCGCATAGCGCGAGTCCTTGTTTTCCCGCTTGGCCAATTGGAGGATGGCCGGATCGTCGGTGGGGCCGACGTAATAGGTCTCCAATGCGCGAATCGTATGCGGCTCCATCCAGTTCACATGAATGGACACGAACAAGTCGGCCTTGTTCTCGTTGGCGAAGGCTACCCGCTGGTCGAGCCCCAGCGACCGGTCGGTGTCGCGGGTCAACAGCACTTGGAACGGCGCGTCTTTCAAAAGACGGCGCAAGCGCAGGGCGACGTCCAGGGTGATTTCTTTTTCGGTCATCCCGGCCTCGGCCGTAGCGCCTGGCTCGCCGCCGTGGCCGGCATCGATCACGATGGTTTGGACGGAAAGCGGCAGCGCCGACTGGTCGATGGGACGGGGCGGTGGAAGCGGCTCTGATCGCAGCGGCGGATCGATATTCGGCGCGGGATCCCGTTGAGCCGGCGCGGCGCTCAGCGCTGGCGTGCCGCTCTGCTGCGCTGCCGGCAGGGTCATCATCACGGCGACGATCGCCGCGGCTGCCAAACCGCCCCATCGCCACACCCGGCGCTCGCCTGGCTGGCGTTTGCGCCGCGGGACTTTCACGTTGCGCAGCACAGCGACGTTGTCCTGCACGACGCCGCGGAGCAGCTCGGCCTTGGTTTCGTCGATATTGGCCATGGGAACGCTTTTCGGAACCGCTACAAATAACCTGCAAAACTGCCCGATTCAGCCTTGCGACAAAGAATAGCACGAGGCAAAAAGTAACGCGATGTTTTTTCGCGCCCCGCGGCCGGAGGCTCGGAACCGCGTCGCGGCCGGCGGGCTATCGCCGGGCATAAGCAAGAAATCGCCGTGCCATTTTCGCCGCGTAAATGGGTGCAATTCCAAATTTTGTTGATAAGGTCGGAGATCAGCGGCTCCCTCGCGCAAAAGCGCGGGTTTGGAGCCCCGCAGAATGCGGGGAAGATTGCTGTTGCGAGGCTGTGAAACTACTTGGCAAACTTGGGCAGGAAATCTTCCAGGCGGATCTTCTTCATCACTTCTTCCGGGACTCTGAGCTCCGGTGCGAAGCCGGCGAGGGGCTTGGTCGCGTCCAGTCCCATTTTGGCGTTGACCCCGCCGGGGCCAGCGGAGGGATCGAGCTCGCTACCCTGCGCGTTGGCGATCACCACCAGGCCGCGATCGGCCTGGAAGCGGTTCGAGACCGCCCAAAGCACCTGCTCTTCATCGTACACGTCGATATCCTCGTCGACGACAACGACGTGCTTGAGCAGCATGTCGGAGGCGAAGGCGGCGCAGATGGCGTTCTTTGCCTGGCCCGGCGTGCGCTTCGCGATCGAAATATAGGCGTGGAAGCGGCAGTTGCCGGATACCGGCATGCAGACGCTTTTCACGGTCGGCACGCTGAGGCGCACCGCTTTGATCAACGCCGCCTCGCGCGGCACGGCGCCCATCAATTTATGCTCGGTGTAGCCGGCATGGACGTCCTGGAAGATATAGTTCTTGCGGTGGGTGATCGCGGTCACTTCGATGACTTGCCGTTCGTCTTTGGAAACCGCGTGGCCGGTGAATTCGCCGAACGGGCCTTCCTCGCGGCGCACGTTGGGAAGAATCTTTCCCTCGATCACCATTTCGGCGTCGGCGGGAACCAGAATGGGCATTGTCTTGGCTTTCACCACGCGCAGCGCTTCGCCCATCATGCCGCCGATCACCGCGTATTCGTCCTCCGTGGACGGCGTGAAGGCTTGCGCCCCGAGAGAAAAGAGCGGATGCACGCCGACGACGACGGCGATCGGCAACGGCTCGTTGCGCCGCTCCATCTTGTTGTGCAGGGTCCAGAGATGCCGTCCGACGGCCATGAAAATGCGCAACTCGCGCTTGCGCGCCATCATCAGCCGGTTGTAGCTCGTGTTTCTGACGCCGGTGTCCGGGTCGGCGGCGACTACGATGCCCGCGGTGATGTAGGGCGCGGCGTTGACATCGTAGTGGGTGAGGAGCGGCACTTTGCCGAGATCGACGTCGTCGGCGCTCTGGACGACTTCGTGCACCGGCGCATCGTTGACTTCGACCGGCGCGATCGGCTTGCCCTGACGATCGCTAAACGTCTTCGCGAGATTTTCGGGTTTGCACTCCAGCGCCAGCGCCATCAGCTTGCGGCTCGCCTGGGCGTTAATGACCACCGGTGCCTCGCTGCCTTCGACGTTTTCGCAAAACAGCAAGGGAAAACGTTTTGCCTTTTCCAATTGTGTGAGCAGCGCGGTGATTTCATAGCGCGGGCCGATCGGCTTTGTTACGCGCGCTACTTCGTCGGGATGTTTGGACTCCAGCTCGGCGATGAAACTGCGCAGGTCTTTGGGCATGACAATCGTGATCGGTTCTAGCTCAGAGAGTGGCGCCGACCATGGAATAACACCGAAGGCATATCAAGTGCCACGACCATACAGTCGGTCTTCGATTGTCCGTGGCCTAGAAAATTTATAGCCCATAGAGCCGGCGCGGGTTGTCGTCGAGGATTTTTTTCTTGATCGGGTCGGCGACCAGGTCCGTGGCGCGGAAGATGTCGATGGCGTCGACTTCGCTCGACGCGTCGGTGTGGCCATAGTCGGTGCCGATCACCAGATTGTCTTCGCCGGCGTAGCGCAGCACGTACTCAAAATCGTCGTTGGTTTCCGTCGTGACGTAGATGTTGAATTCCTTGAACGGCAGCTTGGGAAAGCCTTTGGCACCGCTGCGGCGGATCGCTTCCTTGACGACCCAGGGCACCCACTGCGCCGAGGCTTCGACGAATGCCCAGCGCAACTGCGGAAACGTTTTCGGCACGTCGCTCATCATCAGCGATAGGCACGTGATGACCGTCGGAACGCGGAACTGGGCGAAGCCGCCCATGCGGTCGTAGCGCGGCTTGAATTGATCGAGGAGCTGCGGGCTGCCGTTGGCGATGTGCACGGCTACGGCCAGATCGAGCCGCGTCGCTTCCTCGTAAATCGCATAAAAATACGGATCCACCAGATGCTTGTCGTCTTCGAAGGGGCGAAGGCTGACCGCCACGGCGCCGTTTTCCTTGGCATAGCGCATCTGCTGCACGGCCTCCGGGAGCGTCATCGCGGGGACGACGCAGGACCAGCGCAGCCGGTTATTGCCCTGCTTCCAAACCTCCGCCATCCAGCGGTTCCACGACTTGCACAGCGCGATCTCGGCGTCGGCCTTATCGGCGACCCGTGCGATCCACATCGTGTTGAAAAGGATCTGCACGTCGATGCCGAGCTTGTCCATGTGCTTCAGGCGCAGCTCGACGTCGCGCAGCTCGCGCGCCTCGGGCGCGGTCTTGAGCTCGCGGCCGGTTTCCTTCGAGAGCGCGATCAGTTCCTGCTCGGTCAAGGTCGGCGGGCGAAAGCCGACCGATTTTCCCTCGACGAACCAGTATTGCATGTTGGGATTGTCGTTGGAGCTGAAAAGCTGCGGGCGGAACTTTTTCTCGGCTGCGTCCAGGAAGTCCCACGTGTGCTCGGATTCGACCACGTGGGCATCAGCGTCGACGATCATGATGCACTCCTCTTTCCAGAATGATCACTCGGTGAAAGGCACGATTGATTGTACGCGAGCCAGTCGGCGGATCAAGCGCATAGGCCTCGGCTGCGTGCCTGGACGCTCTTAACGCGGCGGCAGCGGGCCATGCTCGGCGATCTTTTTATAAAGGCCGACGACTTCGGGGTCGCGCGGCAGTTGGCGGATCGACGCCTCGACTTCTTCTCCGGTCAGCGGCGTGGGCTCGCCGCCCATCAGTTTTTTAAATTCCTGAGGGAACCCCGGATCCTTGAACGTTTTGTTCATCGCTTCGCGGAGCGTCTTGACGATCTCCGGCGGGGTTGCCGGCGGCAAAACGTAGGGCCAGCGCGGGTACATGAATTCGCGGAACAGGCTGATCAGTTGCCGTTCCTTGTCGTTTTTCGCCAGCGAGTCCGCGTCGGGCACGTTGGCGAAGCGCGGATGAAATTTGCCTTTGGGAATGGTCAGGGTCGCGTGAATGTTGAGCTCGCCCTTGGCAAGCGCCTCGCCGTTTCGGCGCACCACCGTATCGGCGCTGTTGGCGCGCGCGTCGATCTCGCCCCGAGCCAGCGCCGCGTCCATTTCCACACCGCCGAAGCCGACGATGATCTTGGGATCTTTGAGGCCCAAGAGATATGTGAAGATGCGCCCACTGACATAGACTGCGTGGCCGACGGTCTGCGCCGCGATCTTTACGCCGGAGGCGGCGCGCAGTTTTTCCAGGGTGTCGAAGCCCGCCCCTTTGCGGCTCAAGAATACGTACGGGTCGCCGTGCTCGGTGGAGCCGAGATAAATGAGCTTGTCGATATCGTATCGTGCCCCGGGCAGTCCGAGGATCGCACCCGAGGCGAGGCCCGATCCTACGGCTGTGATCGAGAGACCATCGGGTTTCGCCGTCGAGTAGATGTGATTCACCGCTTTCATGCCGGCGGCGCCGGGCATGTTCTCGATGATGATCGTCGGATTGCCGGGAATGTATTTCCTCAAAAAGGGGATGAGCGCGCGCGCCTGCATATCTCCCGAGCCGCCGGGCTCGCCGCCGCGAACGATCGTGATCGTCTTGCCCTGATAATAGGGCGTCTGTGAAAACACCGCTTCCGGTGCGACCGCCGCGTGACTGAAGGCGAGCGCCAGTGTTGCTACCGCCATCGATTCAACTTTGAATCGCATAGATTCAACCTCCAGGTAGATTGTCGCGATGCACGATTCCGTTAAAAACCATCGGGCTGCTTGATTCCACCGGTCTATATATCAGTAATCATGGCGGAAGCTAAGCGACGAAGTCGTCGATTGGTGGTAGTGCGGCCGACAATATCGCTTGTGGCCGGCCATTTGCCATCATAGCGGCGGAAGTGGGTCCGGTCCGGCAATCTTTTTATAGGTTTCCACGGTTTCCGGTTCGCGAGGAATTTCTCTGATCGCTCTTTCCTGTTCCTCCGGCATCAGCGGCGCCGCCGCGCCGCCGGTGAGCTTTTTCATATTGGCGTGGAACTCCGGATCGTTGAGACTTTTCGAAAAGCCGCTTTGAGGATATCCACCGCTTCCGGCGGACTGCCGGGCGGTAGAATATAGGGCACGCCGATGAGTCTGAAGTTCCGCGCCATGACGAGGATCTTTTTGCCTTGATCAGTTTTCGCAAAAGTATCCAGCGAAGGAATCTTACTGAAAGCCGGGTGCGGTACGCGATAGCCACGAGGGATCTCGAACAATGCCTGCCAATCGACCAGCCTCTTTTCCAACCATTCGCCGCGCCGCGTGATATCGTCCGGCACCGATGCGCGCGCATCGATCTCGCCTTGAAGCAAGGCGGCATCGAGGTCGGGTCCGGAGTATCCGGGAATGAATTTCGGCTGCTTCAGTTCCATCAACCAAGCGAACAATCGCCCGAGAAAATATATGCTGTGGCCCACGGTCTGGCCGCCGACCTTGATGCCGGTTGCCGCGCGCAGTTTTTCGATAATTGTTCAAGCCGAGTTGGGCTCCTGGTGTAAAAAACGTAGTTGGTCTGGGAGCTGCCGGCGCCGAGATAGATGAATTTATCGACATCGTATTGTACGCCACTTTCGCCGAGGACGGCGCTCGACACAAAGCCTTCGCCGATATTGGCGATGGTCAAGCCGTCGGCGCGCGCGACACGGAACATGTGATTGGCCGCCTTGCGCCCGCCGCCGCCGTCCATGTACTCACTGATGATGGCGGGGTTGCCGGGAATATTTTTCTGCAGGATCGGCAGCAGCGCTCGCACCCGGATGTCTCCCTGTCCCCCGGGCGCCCGCCCCTGCACGATCGTGATCGTCTTGTCTTTGTAGAACGCGGACTGCGCGTTAGCCGATGCGCTGCACATGAGCGACAAGAGCGCGACTGCAATCGTTGTGGGAAACAGTTTCCAATGAGGCATGTCAAATCTCCTTGGTGCAATTTGCTCCAAAAGTGAAACTTCTTTTCGGCCGCCACTCGCGAGATTCTTTGGCCAATAGGAAAATCGAAACAGACCTGCGGGTTCGACTATTTGAGAATCTCCGATAATTTTGGAATCAATGCCTTGTCGAGGGCGAACAGCTCTTTGATGTTGCGCTCGAGGGTAACGCCGTCCAGCGGGTTCAAATCGAGTTTGGCCCTTTTGAGCTCGGCGCCGAATTCCTGATCTTTCATCGTATCCATGAAGGCTTTGCGCAGCATTTCAACGCGCGCCTTCGGAGTGCCGGGTGTGACAACATAAGGGCGCGCGGTCGCGCCGAAGTTGTTGATGACCCCTTGAACGAGCTTTTTCCCCATATCGGTTTTCGCATACTCGATCACCAGCGGTACGTTGGCCAACTCGGGATGGCGTTTGCCGGCCGCTTGCAGAAGAACTACGGCGTCGCCGTTTTGCAGCTCCTGCGGCCAAGTGGAGACCATCGACTCCCAGGCATTGGCGACGCCATCGACTTCGCCGCCGTTGAAGGCGAGGCGGATGACCGCACTGCCCTTATATCCGGACACCACTTGCAGCGGCAGGTTCAACGCTTCTTTGGCGATCTTGGGAATCGATTCGTTAGCCGAGCCGGGACCGGTGCTGCCGAACTTCACCGGCGTAGGATGCGCGAGCCATTGCTCGACCGTCCTGATGCCGGTGCGTTTATGAACGATCAGCAATTGCGTGTCCTGCGCCGGCGCGCCGATATATTCGAATTTTCTGCCGTCGAACTCGATGCCCGGCTTGCCGATGAGCTGATCGACGAACATGGTGCCGATGGGCGTGCCGATGGTGAGGCCGTCCGGTTTGGCCGCTTTATAAACGTGATTGATGCCGATCAGCCCGCCGGCACCGGTCATGTTCTCGACGACGAAAACCGGATTGCCCGGAATGTATTTTCCCATGTGGCGACCCATCACGCGGGAGTAAATGTCGTAGCCTCCTCCAGCGGCGAAGGGCACGACAATGCGAATCGTTTTGCCCTTGAAGAATAAATCTTGGGCCCATGCCGCGTCGCTCAGGATCAGGATGAGCGCCAATGCCAACCGCCTAGCCATAATGGGATTCCTTTCGGGTGGCGAGATTACCCGAATCGCCGCCCATACGGCAACCGTGACTTTTCCTGCGCACAAGGATTATGCTAGGCTTTGCGTCACCTGGACGAGTTAGGAGACGCTATGTTCGACAGTTCACAAATCCAACCTCATATCGCCTTCACCGATTTGCGCGAATGGATCGCCGAGGCGGAAAAGCTCGGCGAGGTCAAAACCGTTCTCGGCGCCTCGTGGCAGGAGGAGATCGGCTTGGCGAGCGACGTCGTGGTGCCGCCCGACGACGGACCGGCGGTGATCTTCGATGAAGTGCCGGGTTGTCCCAAAGGATTTCGCCTGCTGATCAATTGCTTCGCCGGCAAGCGGCGCGCGATGACGCTCGGTTTCCCGCAAGGCCTCACCAAGCAAGAGCTGAGCGATGCCTATTTCGCGCACTACCAGAAGGAACCCAAGCATATTCCGCCGGTGATCGTCGATAGCGGGCCGGTTTTCGAGAACGTTCTCAACGGCGACGCCGTCGATATCATGAAATTTCCCACGCCGGTGTGGCACGTGAACGACGGCGGGCGCTACATCGGCACCGGCTGCTATTCCGTGACCATGGATCCCGACGAAAAATGGATCAACGCCGGCTGCTACCGCGCCATGGTCCAGGATCAGAAAAGCGTGAGCCTGCTGATGGTGCCGGGCAAACACGGCTACATGCACCGGGAGAAGTACTTCAAGCGCGGCGAGAAAATGCCGCTGGCATTGGTCGTCGGCGGCGACCCGCTGTTTTTCTTCATGGCCGGCACCGAGCAGCCCTACGGCCTGTGCGAATACGACATCGTCGGCGGCATGCGCGGAAAACCGGTCGAGTGCGTGCGCGGCAAGATCACCGGCTTGCCTTTTCCCGCCAACGCCGAGATCGTCTTCGAAGGCTTCCTGAACAACGACAATCGAAAATTCGAAGGGCCATTCGGCGAATGGACCGGCTACTACGCCTCGGACGAAAGCGCGCAGCCGGTACTGGAAATCGAAGCGGTCTATCATCGCAACGACCCGATCATTCTCGGCGTCCCGCCGATTGGCGGCGGCTCCGATGAAATGGCGCGTTATCGCGCGATCATGCGCTCCGCCATGCTCAAGCAGCAGCTTCAGAGCGCGGGTGTGCCGGACGTGACCCAGGTGTGGTCGCACGAGATCGGCGCCTCGCGCATGCTGATCGCGCTCGCGATCAAGCAGCGCTATGCCGGCCACGCCAAACAGGTCGGCGTGCTCGCGGCGAGCTGCGGCGCGAGCGTCTATGGCTGCAAGATGGTGATCGTGGTCGACGACGACATCGACGCGTCGAATCTCGATCAGCTCATGTGGGCGATGCTGTCGCGCTACGATCCGGCGACTTCAGTGGACATCCTGCGCCGCATGCGCAGTACGCCGGCCGACCCGCGCCTCACGCCCGAGCAGCGCAAGGTGCGCGACTTCACCAATTCGCGCATGGTCATCGACGCCACCCGGCCGTACGAATGGCGCGATAAGTTTCCCAAGGTCAACGCGCCGAGCCAGGAGGTCGCGCGCAAGGCGCGCGAGCAATTCGGCTACCTGCTGAAATAGCGGTTAAGTTTCGGTTTGAAGATCAAAGAGCTTGGATTCCCACGTGCGCGGGAATGATGGCTAAGAGTTGACTGCCAGTTTTTCGCAACCGGTTGGAAAGTGGATGCGTCGCTTTCTCAATCCAAGCGAAAGAAGTCCAGAGCGTTGCCGCAGACCATCTTGTGTTTTTCGTCGCCCGGCACTCCGGCGAAATTTTTCTCGATAATTTTCAGTGACTCGGGCCAGTCGGATTCCTGATGGGGGAAGTCGGACCCCCACATGAGGCGATCGACGTTGATCTTGTGGCGCAGCTCGACGCCGACGCGGTCGTATTGAAAGCCCCAGAGAAAATGCTCGCGAATATATTCGCTAGGCGGGCGCTTCAGCGGTTTGAGACCGAGCAGGCGCTCGGCCCAGCGGTGATGGCGGTCGTAGCGCACGTCGGCAGCCTGCAGAAAGAAGGGAATCCAGCCGATCTGATTTTCGGCGAAAAAGATCTTCAGATCGGGAAAGCGATCGAAGAGGGCGGATAGCACCCACTGCGCCGCGGCGACCGCGCCGTTCCCGCGCACCGGCCCGAAGCGGCTCACCTGATCGACGAGGTCATGGGTAAGCTTCTTCATGACGTCGTCGGGTTCTTGCGGATACTTGAAAAGCGGTCCCTTGCGCTCGCCGGTCCGGTCGAGGTCGACGTGGACGCTGATGGGCATTCCTATTTCCTGGCGCGCGCGACCAGAAATGATCGTCCTCATCCGATGGATGAGCTTTACTCGACGGAAAGCCTTGAAGTAGTACAGTTTTGAACCCTGCCGTGGCGCAATACTCAAGCTCTTCTAGAACATCATCGAGGGCGCATCCCAGCGGCAAGATGCCCACGCCGATCAAACGCTCGGGAGCTGTGGCGCAGTATTCCTCTGCCAGCCAGCTGTTATAGGCGCGCACCACGGCCTTGTATGCCGCATTGTCGTCGATGCGCCGCCACAATTTCGGTCCGCCTTGCTGCGACGGAAAAAGCACCTCGGCGTCGATGCCGTCCTGGTCCTGTTCCGATACCCGCTGTTGCGCGCTGCCGGTGCCGGGAGTGCCTTCATATCTGCCGCTGAACGGGACGTATTGATCGCGGCCTTTGCCGCCGTAGAGATCGGCCGCGGCGGCGGGACGAACAATTTTGCCGGCGATCGCCCAAGCGTCGCCGCCGTCGGCTTGGCGCACGAGACGAGGCGCCAGCGCGCGATATTTTTCCGGCACGCGCTCGAGCCAGTGCTTGGAGTCAATTTCCAGGTGCGAGTCGGCGGAGATGTACCGATAAGGGCGTAGCACTGAACAATCGCCTCCTATGACCAGGGTCACTGGGTCACGGTCCTCGCAACACTCCAGTACTCAATGCTCCATCACTCCAATTCTCAACGATACAGCGCATCGATATATCCCGCGCGGTCCAGCTCCTCGAGCAAACTGGTATCGATGAAATCTTTTGGATTGGCGTTCCGAGCCGCAGGTAAGCGGTCGCTTGCGTCTTGAATGATGGTCTTGAAGCCGTCGATGGATGGATACGGCTTGGGCTTGGCCATCTCGCGCAGCGTCTGGTAAGCGTCCTCGGTCTGCTTTTCGTCTTTGCTCTGGCGATATCTTGACAGCGCTCGCTTCGACAGCGCCGGATTGGTCCGCACGACGTGAATGGCTTCGACGAAGGACTTCAATGTCCGTCTTGCGAGATCGCGGTTGCGCGCAATCAAGCGCTGGGTCGTGACCAGACCGGTGCCCTGATAGGGCACGTTCAAGTCGCGCAGGTTGAGCAGGATCTTCATGCCCCTGCGGGTTGCTTCGAAGTGGTCCGGCGGCGACAGCAGAGTCGCGTCGATGGAGCCGCCGTGCAGCGCGATCAATCGTTCGGGCGTGTCGCCGACCTGTAGGAAAGTCACGTCCCGCTCGCCCATGCCATATCTCGGCAGCACGTTCAGCAGGCGCATGTGGGACGCCGACCCGAATCGAAAGACGCCGACCCGTTTGCCTTTGAGCTCTTCGACGGAATTGATATTGGGGCGGACGATCAAACGGTCGTTAAGAACATCCTGAACGCCGGCCACCATCACGGGATCGGCGCCCTGCAGCCTGGCGGAAAACATCAACGCGCCCGTCATCTGTCCGAACTGGACCTCTCCCGCAACTAACGTTTCGATGGCGGCACGCGTGTAAATGATTTCCGCGTTGATGCCGTTCTTGGTGAAAATCCCGCCCACGTCGGCGACCCACAACACGCCCTGAGTTGGAGAAACTGCGGAAAAGGCCACGCGGACCTTGTCGGCGGCGAGGCCATGCGTCTGGAAGAGAACAAGGAAGCCTATGGTGATGGCAATGAGCGAAGGCTTTTTTTGATCATGAGCTCTTACGAATTTCATTCGCGTTGCCTACTTGTCAGGTTCTGCGTTGATTATCGGATCTCTGCGCCCCACAGTTCCTTGAGAAAGCCGCTTTTCGATAATTGCTCGACGTAGCTGTTGTCGTAAAGCTCGGCAGGCGTCTTGCGCACGTTGGTGCCGTTCTCACGCGCGACTTCGATGGCATCGCCCAGCGCACCGGCGGGAACGATCATCGAGCGATTGATGAGCGAAACGGCGTAGGCGTCGTACGCCGATTGAAGAATTTCCGAGTCGTTGATCTTGAGTACTTTGGCGAGCGAGGCTTTCGCCTTGTCGGGATTCTTTTCGGCGAAATGGAGGGACTCGGCGATGGCGGCGACGAAGCGCTGCACCAGTTGGGGTTTCTCTTTCATGGTTTTTGCATTGGTATGAACGGAGCTGTAAATGAATGGCAGGTTGAGCTCCTTGAGATTGTAAATGAGATTGAGCCCATCCTTCTTGCCGCGCGCATCCAGCGGCGGCGTCACCGGTGCCGCTTGGATGATTCCTGCGATCATCGCGTTGTAGCGTTCAGGCTGGCTGCCGCCCATGGGCCTGATCGTGACATCGGCGCTTAGGTTGAATTTCTTGAGCATGGTTTTCATCAGCCGGTCATCCAGATCGCCGGCCCGGGACACGCCGATGTTCTTTCCTTTGAGATCCTCCATACGTTTCACGTCTTTTTGCGCGAGCAGAACGTAGGGGAGGCCGATGAGCGGCGAAGCGACGAGCTTGCCGTCGATGCCGGTCGCCAATCCAGGAATCGTGCCGTCGGCGGCGCAGTAAAGAAAGGAGATTTCATCGCCCGCCAGAGCCGTCAGGTTCATGGCGCTGCCGCTGATAAATTTATGGTCGACTTTAATGGCGTACTTATCGAAGATGCCGTTGTCCATGGCGGTGTAGAGGTGCACGAAACCTCCGGACACGGCACATGTGGCGACCCGGACGCTGGTGGGTGGTTCTCCGGCTTTGGGTAAGAATGGATTGGCGCGGCCGATTGCAGGCGCTAACAACGAGCACAACGCGAGGAATAACACTAAACGCACGACGAGCGAATCCACGAATGCTGTGGGCGGTGTTTTCATCGCGGCACCTCCGTCAAGCGAAGCCCTTATAGTCGAACAAAGGCTGTGGCCAAGGTAGCTCTTGGCATGCCAGCCGGCGATTTTATTCTTCGCGCTGCGCAGCGGCAAAAGAAAACGCGCTGTAACCTTCGTCAATGAGCTTGATGACTTCGTCGCGCCGCGGGTCGCGATTGATCCCGATGGGGTCGGCGCCGCTTTGCACGGCGGCGATCTGTTCGCTCAGCAATTTTCTGAACATGATGATGCCGCGGTCGCCTTCGCCGAGATGTTCCCGGTCGCGGTTGGCCAGCGCACCCTGGGTCTCCCACGCCATATGGTCTTGGCTGGCGAAGTTGTCCAAGTGAAACTCACCCTCGGCGTTCTTGGTTCCTACGAACTCGATGGGCGGATCGCCGGGCTGCTCCGGAATACGTCCGTCCTTGGCGGGGCTGAAGCGGAATTGAAAGACCTGCGTGTTCAAATCGTCGATGGGCATGCGAAAGTGCATGGCGTAACCGGCGCGCACGGGGACGAAAAGGATGTTGGGGAAAATCAGAGGGTGGGGCGCCTCCGCTATTTCTTCTTCTCCGGCGAAGGTCCGGCGCTTTTGAATGCCCGCCCAGGTCGGTTCAATCACCAGCTCAAAATCGATTTTGCTGAGATGCTGATAATGAAACGGCACATAATCTTTGCTGCCTTTGAGCTTCAGGGTATGCGAGTGAAGGTAGTAGGTGTGGGTGGGGTCGACGGAGTTTTCCATCGCCTGTAGCCAGTTGCAGCACAGCACTTCGCAGATATCGATCTTTTTGATGCCGTCTTTTCTGACGAGCAAGTCCCACTTCGGCAGGATCGGCTTGCGGTCCGGCGGTCCCATGTACGCGAACAAAAGTCCGGCAAGTTTTTCCACCGGATAGGCGGGATGTTGTATCTTATCCTTGAAGCCTGCGGCGGGATTCTCGAAGGGCTGTTCGAGGCACCTGCCGCAGGCGTCATATTTCCAGCCGTGGTAGGGGCAGCGGATGCCGTCGTCTTCGACAAAGCCGTAGTAAAGCGATGCGCCGCGGTGCGAACAGTGTTCGCCGACCAGCCCGTAGCCGCCGCTGCGGTCGCGGTAAACCAGCAGATCTTCGCCCAGTACCCGAACGCGCTTCTTCGGCTTGGTATCCGTTAGCTCGACGGCCGCCGCGATGGGTTGCCAGTAGCGCCTGAGAAGTTCGCCCGCCGGTGTACCCGGACCGACGGCGGTGAGCAACTGATTTTCTTCTTTACTGAGCATGGCGCTCGACCCTCGCGGGAAGATGATTATTAGCGACGATATTCGAAGCGGCGGCGCACTGTCAAATTGTCGTCGGTGAGTTAAGAATGCTTCACGCTGTTCACGTGGCGAGCATAGACGTCGGTGCGGCGGTTTTTGAGCAGCGGCAATTTTTCGCGCGTTTCTTTAACTAAGCTCAAGTCGAGCTCGACAACTTCCAGTCCTTCCTTTTCACCGAGATCGATAAGCGCGCGGCCGAGTGGATCGACGATCATGCTGTGGCCGATGTAAATGTTGCCGACTTGGTCGGGCGCGATCACGTAGGCGCCGTTTTCCAGCGCCCGCGCTTTGATCATCGTCTGCCAATGATCGACTTTGAGATCGCCTTGCACCCAACCCGACGGGGCGACTAACACATTGGCGCCTTCGAGCGCGAGCATGCGCGCCATTTCCGGGAAGCGCAGGTCATAGCAGATCATCATGCCGAATTGGCACTCGCCCGACTGGACCAGCGGCGCGATCGCGGTGCCGGGATGAAATTTATCCGATTCTTTAAAGCCGAAGGCGTCGTAGAGATGGAGCTTGCGATAGACCGCGGCGACGTTTCCCCCTTTATCGATCCAAACCGAAGTGTCAAACACTCGATTCGGAGTAGTGGATACTTCGTAAATTGTCGCGACGACCGCAATGGCTGCTGTTCTCGCCGCATCCCGAAGCGTGGAGATAAACGGCCCATCCACTGACTCGGCGATTCGCGCCAGCTCTTCAGCGCTCTGACTGGCAGGAGAGAAGGCCATCAAGAACTCCGGAAAAGCGATGAGCTCGGCGCCTGTGCGCTCGGCGTCATGAATCAAGCTGACTGCTTTACGGAGATTCGCTTCCTTGTCCGTGGATGATTCGACTTGTGCGATTGCGACCCTATTCATGAGAGCTGGCTTTCCCGATCAACATCGGCGGCGCACTGACTGGAATAATTTTCATCGCCAAGCTATCCAAGTAAGGAAGCTCCGTCAATCCGTCCAGATCACCAGATGCCGCAGCCCGCAATCACCCCAAGACTGCAACGCCTGGCGCTGCTCAACGTCTGTCTCGGCCAGTTCATGAGCGCGCTCGATTCCCGCTCAGTGAACGTGGCGTTGCCGACCTTGTCAGCCTACTTCGACGTGTCGATGGCCTACGTCCAATGGGTGCCGCTCGCTTATCAATTGACGCTCGTCGGGTTGGTCCTGAGCATGGCGCGGCTGGGCGACAAACTTGGCCGCAAGAAGATCTACGCCCTCGGTTTTGTTCTTTTGGGCGCCGGCTCGGCCGCCTGCGGGCTGAGCCCGCAATTATGGCAGATCATCATGTTTCGCGTGGTCGAAGCGATCGGCGGCGCGCTGGTGCTCGCGAACGGCCGCGCGATCGCCTCGGCCCTTTATGCCAAGGAAGGGAGAGGGCGCGCGCTCGGCATGATGTCGATGTCGTTTCATCTGGGCTACATCACCGGCCCGTCGCTGGGCGGTTTCCTGGTCGATACCATCGGCTGGCGCTGGATCTTTTTCATGAACATGCCGGTGGCGATCGCAGCCTCCGCGATGGCGTGGAAGATCCTGCCCGAGAGCGTGACGGAGAAGCGCGACTATTCGCTCGATCCGATCGGCATGATCACGCTGCTCTTGACAATCGTTTCGTTGATCGTCGGCTTGCAGCAAGTCGCACGGTCGGGTTTTAGCCTATTTTCGCTCGGCTTGTTTCTCGCGTCGGCAACTTTCCTTTTTCTGCTGCTGCATTTCGAGCGCAAGTCCGCGGCGCCTTTGCTCGACCTGTCGTTGTTTAAGATCAGGCTTCTCACCGCTGGAATTTTGAGCCACTTCTTTGTGTCGATCTCGCATACCTCGACTTTTTTTCTTTTGCCGTTTTATCTGCAAGGCATTCTGCGCTTTACCCCGACGCAGGTGGGCATCACGGTCATTTGTTTCTCTCTGGTCATCGTCGTGTTGGCTCCCATCGGTGGCTGGCTTGCGGACCGGCTTGGGTCGAGAATGTTGTGCACGGTAGGTTCGGTACTGACCGCGCTCGCCATGATCGCCTTCGCGCGCCTCGGCGCGAACAGCACTCAGGTTGACATTATAATTCCGTTGATGCTGCTGGGACTGGGCTGGTCGTTGTTTCAATCGCCCAACCTGAGCGGCATGTTCAATGCCGTGGATTCGCGTTA
This sequence comes from uncultured delta proteobacterium, assembly GCA_963745035.1. Taxonomy (GTDB): domain Bacteria; phylum Desulfobacterota; class Binatia; order UBA9968; family UBA9968; genus DP-20. Next base: position 172,533 of record CAVUVW010000021.1, read on the forward strand.
CGTTGGCGCCGTGAGCGGCTTGTCATTGACCTCGGCAAATATCGCCAACGCCATGGGCGTGGCCGTGGGCAGCGTGTTGTTCCTGCGCTGGCTGCGATTTCATGGCCTTACCGATTCGGTAGTTCCGCCTTACACGGAGTGGGGGAGGGCACCGCAAATTTTCGTCGAGTCGTTCCAAAGCTCGTGGACGGTGATCGCCGGGCTGGCGGCGATCGCGATCGTTACGTCGGCGATGCGAGGGAAGGATGAGAGGAAGTAAAAGGAGTAAAAGGAGTGTTGAGCATTGAACAGGCAGATAAAGCGAATGTACGACTAATCGGTCCACACACTCCAGTATCTTCAGTAGTTGAGTTGCTGGCCGGCTTTTTTCTTCTGGACGTTGTCGAGAACCTTGGCGCCAAGCGCGACGTCGGCGACGCCTTGGCCGGCGTTGTTTTTGTAGAAGGTGATCTGATCGGCCTTGGTGCGGCCTTCCTTTTTGCCGGCGAGGATCTCGCCGATCTCGATCAACTGTTCCCATCGGATGACGCCGCGCTCCACCGGGTCGAAGATATCGGCCTGCTCGTCCTGCCGCGCTTGCTCGACGGAGACGATGCCGTGCACGTCGCTTCGCGCCAGAGTGGCATCGTCGATCTCGCGCCGCTTGGCGGCGGCAAAGCCGTTTTTCACCAGGCCGACATTGCTGCCGACGATGGTGGTGACGTGCTGGCCGGGTTTGAGCCAGTTGCCGTCGAACACCGGCACGCTGGAATTGGTCGCGGTCAAAATAATATCGACGCCGCGCACGGCCTCTTCGGCCGATGCCACCGGCTCGATATCGAGCTGGGTGAGCGGCGCCATTTCCTCGGCGAATTTTTTCCGGTTGTCCGGATTGCGGCTGTAGACTTTGACCTTCTTCAGTTTTCGCACCTGCATCAGTGCCAGCAGATGGTTCTTGGCCTGGCCGGCGGCGCCGAACAGGCCGAGGCTCGTGGCGTCGGGCCGCGCCAAGAGATCGGTGCCGACGGCGCTGGTCGCGGCCGTGCGCAGGCCGGTGACGGCGATATTGTCGGGCAGCTCGGCGCAGGTGATCTCGCCGACGATGATGCCTTTGAGCTCGCCTTCGGCGGAATCGTAGAGCACGATCACCGGATGATTGAGGCGCGGGTAGACCTGCTCGGAGGCCATCGGCTTTACCCATTCGCAGTGCGTCATCAAGCCGGTGGCCTTGGCCGCCGGCACGCCGCCCTGGTGCACGCTCACGCGCACGCCGGTGGGAATGTGGATCCGGCGGCGCGGCGCGTTGAGAAGCGCATTCTCGCCCCACTCGCGAAATCCGAGGCGCACCGCTTCGACGGCCTCCGACATGCTGACGATGCCGCGGATTTCTTGTGGGCTCACAAGCAAAGGTTGCATGCGAACGTCTCTTTCAGATGGTCGGCGCGACCCGCGGCCGCGCGATCAGGTCTTCGCCCCAGCGCTTGAGATTGGGATAGCGATCGTCGATGGTCACTTCGTAGCGCTCGCGACGCGTGTAAAACGGAATGAAGCTCACGTCCGCGAGCGAGTACTCGCCGACCAGATATTTCTTGCCGGACATTTCTTTATCCAACGCGGCAAGATGTTGCTCCATGCGCTGCTGCGCTTTCTCGGGCTCGCGCTTGTGCGTGATGTCGGACGCCGCGGCGTGGAGCCGGGTGCTCATGTAATCGACCCAGATGCGCGCCTTGGCGCGAAGCAGGAGATCGGCGGGCATCAGCCGGACCTGAGGAAACTTCTCGTCCAAATATTCGTCGATGATCGCCGACTCATAAATCACGCCCTCGCCGTCGACCAAAACGGGAACTTTGCCGTAAGGATTGCGCTGCACGAGGTCGGAAGGCTTGTTCTTCAAATCCACTTCGATGAGCTCGTAGGGAAGTTGCTTTTCCGCCAGGACAATCCTTGTCCTGTGGGCGTAGGGTCAGGTGTGGCTGGAATAAAGCTTCATGGCGTGCCCTCCTTCTCGGTTTGAATATCAACTGGGTTCAAATCGTTCAAGTCGTTCAAATAGTTCAAATCGTCAGATGAAGAAGGCGAACGCGTCTTTTCTTCTTACACGGCTTGAACGTTTTGAACGGCTTGAACTACTTGAACCCACTCTATCGAGTGCGTGCGGTTAGTCGTTCCTGCAGCGTGTCGCCGACGATATTCAAGGCCAAAACGGTAAACATCAAAGCGAGTCCGGGATAGGTCGTGAGATGCGGCGCGACGAGCAAGAATTGCCGGCCATCGTTCAACATGGAGCCCCACGACGGCGCCGGCGGCTCCACGCCGAGGCCGAGAAAGCTCAGGCTGCCTTCGGCGACGATGGCCGCCGCCAAGCCGAACGTCGCTTGAATCAGCAACGGCGCGAGCAGATTGGGGATCAGATGGCGGATGATGATTCGCCTCGGTGAACAGCCGAGGCCGCGTGCCGCCTGCACGAACTCGCGCTCGCGGAGCGACAAGATTTCGCCGCGGACCAGGCGCGCGTAGCCGGTCCAGCCGATCAGGCAGAGCGCCAGGATCACATGATCGAGTCCGGGACCGAGCACGGCCGTCAGCGCTATGGCGAGCAGGATGCCGGGAAACGCCATCAAAATATCGACCAGGCGCATGAGCAGGAGATCGAGCCAGCCGCCGAAATAGCCGGACAATGAGCCGGCGGCGACCCCGAGCGAGAGCGAAATGAGCACGGTGGCGATTCCCGTGAGCAGCGAAATCCGCCCGCCATAGATTGTCCGGCTCAAGACGTCGCGGCCCGAGTTTATCAGTGCCGAGCGGATGATCGGCGGAATAGGCGAGCAGATCTTTGTCGAGATCTTGGCGGAGCGGATCGTGGGGCGCGATCAGCGGCGCGAACAGCGCGGCAACGGCGAGCGCAAGCAGGACCGCCAGGCCGGCGTAGAACCACACTCTATTCGCCAAAGCGCACCCGCGGATCGACCAGCTTGTAGAGCAGGTCGGTGAAAAAATTGATCAACACGTAGGACGCGGCGATCACCAGCACGCAGCCCTGGACGAGCGGATAGTCGCGCGTCTGGATCGCCTGGATGGTCAGCCGGCCGATGCCCGGCCAGCTAAAAATCGTCTCGGTGATCAACGAGCCGGCGAGCAGACCGCCGAATTGCAAGCTCATGATCGTGACCACGGAAAGCAGGGCGTTGCGCAGCACGTGCTTCACCCACACTTTGGCTTCGCGCAAGCCCTTGGCACGGGCGGTCTGGACAAATTCCTGATGCGCGGCCTCGATCAGGCTCGCGCGCAGGATGCGCACGAGGATGGCCGCCATGCCGAGCCCGAGTGTGACGGCCGGCAGAAACAGATGGCCGAGACCGCCGCGTCCGGACACCGGCGTCCAGCCGAGCTGGATCGAAAAGACGATCATCAGGAGCGGGCCGAGCCAGAAGTTGGGCAGCGAGAGCCCGAGCAAGGAAAACGCCAGCGCCGCGCGATCGATCCAACCGCCACGGTGGAATGCCGCCAGCGCGCCGAGCGGAAACGAAATCAAGATCGCCGCGATCATGGCACAGAGCGCGAGCTGGAAGGTGGCGGGGAAGCGCGCGCCGATAATTTGCGTCACTCCTGCCGGCTCGTAGAGAGAACGGCCGAGGTCGCCGGCGGCGAGATTCACGAGAAATGACCGGTATTGGGTCAGGAGCGGGCGGTCAAATCCCAAACTTCGACGCAACGATTCCTTGTCGGCCGCGGTCGCGGTTTCGCCGAGCATGACTTCCACGGGATCGCCGGGGATCAGATGGATCAGCAGAAATACCAGCGAGACCGCGCCGAGCAGGGTGGGCAGCAACAGTAACAAGCGCCGGATCAAAAATCGCTTCACGGGCGCGCCGCTAGCCGAATGCGGCCTTCTTGAAGGAAATCAGCTCGCCGTCGGGATAGGGGACGAAACCGCGTAGGTTGGGTTTTTTCACGATCACGTTCTTCCACCACCAGAGCGGCACGTAGGGCAGATCTTCGGCGAGGAGCCTTTGCACCTGCGCGTAAATTTCTCGGCGCTCTTGCCGATCGACTGTCGCACGCCCCTGGTCGAGCAGGCGGTCGACTTCGAGATTGCGATAGCGGCCGCGGTTGTCGCCGTTGGGCGGCGTGCTGGAGGAGTGAAAAATCTGATGGTAGATGTCCGGATCTTCGATGCCGACCCATGCGAGCGAATAGAGATGGAAGTTGCCGCTCTTCACGTCGCTAAAAAAAGTGCCCCATTCGTAGGTGCGCAGCTCGAGCTCGATGCCGACCTGTGATAGCTGCTCTTTGAGCGCTTCGGCGATGCGCCGGCGGAGGTCGATGTTGGTGGTCTTGAAGGAAAGACGAAAACGCGGGCGCGGTCCGTCGCCGTCGGGATCGATAAAGCCCGCCTCGTCGAGCAGTTGTTTGGCGCGCGCCCGATCGTAGGGCCAGCGCCGCGCGTTGCCCTCGTAGGCCCAGCTGTGCGGCGAAAGCAGGCCGCTGGCTTCCGTGGCGATGTTCTTGAGCAGATGGCGGATGATGCTGTCACGATCGATAGCGCAGGCGAGGGCCTGGCGGACTTTCCGGTGGCGCAAGATCGGATGCGTCAAATTGAATCCGATGTACTGAAACGTCGTGCCGTTTGCCGTCTCCACCCGGGCGCTGGTGTTTTTCTCGAGCCAGGGGAGCATCTCCGGCTCCAGATCATTTTGCATGAAGTCGACGGCCCCCTGCTTGAACTCGAGCACCCGCACCAGCGCATCGGGAACAATTTTGAAAACCACACCTGGCAGCGGAGGGCGCCCCTCCCAGTACTCCGGGTTGGCTTGCAGCGTGACCTTCTCTCCCGATTCCAGCGCTTTTAAACGAAACGGTCCCGAGCCCGGCGGCGGGCGCGGGTTGGAATTGCCAGCCTTCGGCGCGCCCGCGGGCACGATGCCGAGAGTGAATTGCTCGATGAAAGGCGCGTGCGGCGCACGCAAGCGAAAGCGCAGTTGGTGAGCGCCGGTCTGCTCGATGCTCTCGAGCGGCAACAGCGGGCCGCGTTTGGGCGAGAGAGCGGCGGGATCTAAAATCGATTCGTAGGTGTACTTCACATCGGCGGCGGTGAGGCGCGCGCCGTTGTGAAAAACCGCATCGGCGCGCAGATCGAAATGATAGGTGCGGTCGTCGAGCATGCGCCAATCTACCGCTAGCTCGCGCCGCAGTTGCGATCGTTCGTCGTAGCGCAGCAGCGAATTGTAGATCAGATTACCGATGCGCACGGAGTTGGCGTCGGTCGAGTAGCGCGGATCAAGCTGGAGCGGGTTGCTCTCGATGCCGGCGACCAGATAGCCGGGCGGGCGCCCGTCGGACGAGCGGCAACCGGAACAAGCGGCGAGCAATAGGGCGACGGAATACAATCGCAGAGATCGGTGGCGGCGCAACGACAAAAACTCTCGCGCGAAAATTTTCCTGAAAATAGCCGGTTTGCTGGACTCGGTCAATTTTTTTCATTACCTTGGGAAGCAATGCTCCGCTTGGCTCGATCGCTGCCGCCGGCACTCGCGCTCGCATTGTCCCTTCTGGTTACGCCGGCGCTCTGCGCGCAATCGCGTCCGTTTCCCATGCCGGCCGGCTTGGAGGGCGCGGTGGAATTCTGGAAGCGGATCTTTACGCGCTACAGTTTCGCTGAAGTCGTGCTCTTCGATCCGATGGACCCCGCCACGATCTACAGCGTGGTGCGCGCGCCCGACACCGAAGAGGGACGGGCGCTGGTGGAAAGGGAGCGCGCACGCGTCGCCGCCGAGTACGATCTGGCCGACGCGGAGAACCGGCTCCGCAGCCAGCGCGGCGCCAAGGAGCACTTTGCCGAAGGGCTCAGAATTTCCGGGCGTTATATCTCCGAGATGAAAAAAATCTTCCGCGCCGAAGGCGTGCCCGAGGAGCTGACGTATTTGCCGCTGGTCGAGTCGTCTTTCAACATCCGGGCGCGCTCGTCGGCGGGCGCGGTGGGCATGTGGCAATTCATGCCTGACACCGGAAAGAAGTTCCTGCGCATCGACGCGACGGTCGACGAGCGGCGCGATCCCTTCACCTCGACGCGGGCCGCGGCGCGGCTGCTGAAACAAAACTATCGCCTGTTCGAGAGCTGGCCGTTGGCGATCACCGCGTACAATCACGGCACGGAAGGGATTTTCCGGGGCATGAAGGCGGTGGAGTCCGACGATCTGGTGGAATTGATCAAACGCTACCAGTCGCCGACCTTCGGCTTCGCTTCGAAAAACTTTTACGCGGAGTTTCTCGCGGTGGTGGATATCGCCTCGCGGCAGGAAGTTTACTTTCCGTTTTTGCGTGCCCATCGGCCCGTGGCGCTGCGCGAAGTCGAAGTCAAACGGCAGACGCCGCTGCTCGCGGTGCTGAAGCCGGCGGCGATTGCGCACGACGATTTTTTCGAATGGAACCCGGCCCTCGAGCGCGACTTAAAGGCGCTGCCGGTGGGCTACCGGATCAAGCTGCCACCGCAAAAAGTCGACGCCTTCTCGCTGGCCGAGCGCCGCGCCTGGGACGTCGTTTCGAAGAAACCCAGGACTGTAAAAGCGAGCGGCGGCGGACCCAAAAGCGCTGGCGCCGCCGCTCCAACGCCGGCGCGGTCATCGAGAAAGAGCGTTGCCGCTTCCGCCGCCAAGGCTTCCGCTCCCGCCGTCCGTCGTACGCCCACCAAGGCCGGTCTGTGACGAAAGATTGGCAAGCATTCTTCAGAGCTAGGTTCGTGGCGACGCTCTTAACTTCGTTTTGAATCTCATTGGAATCAAATTCCCGCAGTTTGCTGCGTCGCCTACAATAACCTGCGGAGGATTGCGCCGATTCTAGCGGGGTTTGCGTTGGCTTGAAGGCGGGTTGCGTTGTCATATAATGACCGTGCTTTATGGACGCGGTGTTATTCACGCTCACGGCGGTCGCGTATCTAGTTGCCGCCGGGAGTTTTTTCCTCTATCTGTTCCGCGGCGAGACCGCCGCGCGTCTGCCGACGGCGCTGTTGTTCGCCGGCTTTCTGGTTCATTCGTGCGCCTTGCTCAGCCGTTTTCTCCAGGACGGTTTCGCCGCGGTGGCGGTGATGGGCTATGCGCTGCTGTTTTACGGCTGGCTGATGGTCGGCATCTATTTGCTCGTCCAACTCAGATACCGCCTCGCCATCCTCGGCGGCATCATCGCGCCCTTGGCGTTTCTCATGACGCTGTCGCCGTTGGTCGTCGGCCGCGGCGCGGGCGAAATTCCCCCGGCGCTGCAAACCTACTGGCTGCCGGTGCACGTGACGCTCGCGTTTCTCGGCAACGCCGTGCTCGCGCTGGCGTTCGGCGTAAGCCTGATCTATGTGCTGCAAGAGCGCCATCTCAAGAATAAGAAAATGACCGCGTTAATGAAGCGCTTTCCGCCGCTGGAGTCCTTGGATCGGCTCAACTACGTGCTCCTGGTCTGGGGCTTTCCTTTGATGACCTTGGGAATTCTCACCGGCAGCCTGTGGGCGGGCATTCACTGGGGCAATTACTGGTCGTGGGATCCGCGGCAGATTTCCTCGGCCGCCGCGTGGCTGCTCTACGGCGCGCTCCTGCACGCGCGCCTCACCGCGGGCTTGCGCGGCAAGAAGGCGGCGCTCCTCACCATGTTCGGCTTCTGCGTCGTGCTCGGTTATTTTCTTTGGGGAGAGGCGCTCTTTCCCAGCCGGCATGGGGGCCGGTTCGAATAGGCGTGCGCAAGGACATCGTCATCGTCGGGCTGAACCACCGCAGCGCGCCCATCGATGTGCGCGAAGGCGTCGCATTCGAGCATTCCTACGTTCGCACTGCGCTCACGCGCCTGCGCCAGTATCCGGCCATGGAAGAAGGCGTCATTCTATCGACGTGCAACCGGGTGGAAGTGGTTGCGGCGTCGGGCGACTGCCGGGCGGCTGGCGATGCGATCGGCGCCTTTCTTGACGGCCAGCGAGCCGAGCGCCACGGCGCGGCGCTCGACGGTCATATTTATCGCCATCAAGGAAGCGAAGCGGTGCGCCATTTGTTTCGCGTCGCCGCCAGCCTCGACTCCATGGTCGTCGGCGAGCCGCAGATCCTCGGCCAGCTCAAGCAATACTATGACGCGGCGCAGGAGGCGGGCACAGTGGGGACGATTCTCCACCGGCTGTTTCATCGCGCATTCTCGGTCGCCAAACGGGTGCGCACCGAAACCGGCATCGGCGCCGGCGCGGTATCGGTCAGCTCGGTGGCGGTCGATCTCGCCAAGCGCATCTTCGACCGCTTCGACGACAAGACCGTGATGCTGATCGGTGCCGGCAAGATGGGCGACCTGATGGCGCGCTACCTGCGGGGCAGCGGCGTGCAGAGCATGATGGTCACCAACCGCACCTTCGAAAGCGCGGTCGAGCTGGCGGAAAAAATTCAAGGCAGCCCGATTCGCTTCGAAGACTTCCCACGCTATCTCAAGATGGCCGATCTGGTCATCGGCTGTGCCGGAGCGCCGGACGCGGTGATCGACGCGCCGACGGTGGAGCGGGTGCTGCGCGAGCGCAAGCAGAAGGCGATGTTTTTCATCGATATCGGTGACCGGCGTAACTTCGACGCCAAGATCAACGATCTCGACAACGTCTATCTCTACAACATCGACGACTTGAAGAGCGTCGCCGAGGACAACCGGCAGGGACGCGCGAGCGAAGCGGAGAAGGCCGAAGAGATCGTCCAGGATGAAGTGCAGAGTTTTCTGCGCTGGATGGGGTCGCTGGATCAGGCGCCGACGATCGCCGCTTTGCGCGGTCGCTTCGAAGAGATTCGCCGCCAGGAAATCGAAAGATCGCTGGGCCGCGGCCTGAAAGACCTGTCGGCGGAGCAGCGCGCCGCGCTCGACGATCTCACCACCGCGATGATCAACAAGCTGCTGCACGGTCCGATCTCCCAGCTCAAGAAGAGTTCGCCGGACGAGGACGGGGACACGACGCTTTACGTCGCCGCGCTCAAGCGGCTCTTCGATCTGGAGGGCAAGTGACGCGCCTGCGCATCGGTACGCGCGGCAGCGCCCTGGCGCTGGCGCAGGCAAACTGGGTGAGGGCGCAGCTTATGGAAAACCAGCCGGAGCTCGAAATCGAGCTCCGCATCATCAAGACCAGCGGCGACCGGTCGCTGGACACGCCGATTGCGGAGCTCGGCGGCAAGGGAGTCTTCACCAAAGAAATCGAGGAGGCGTTGCTCGCCGATGAAATCGATCTGGCGGTGCACTCGATGAAGGATTTGCCGCCGAAACTGCCGGACGGGCTGGTGATCGCCGCCGCGCCCAAAAGAGAAGATCCGCGCGACGTGCTGGTGACGCGGGGAAAGAGCGCTCTTGATGATCTTTGCGCCGGGACAAAGATCGGCACGGGCAGCCTACGCCGCCGCGCGCAACTGCTGCACGCCCGTCCCGATCTCGCCATCGTGCCGATCCGCGGCAACATCGATACCCGGCTGAAAAAGCTCGACGGAGGCCAAGTCGAGGGTCTGGTGATGGCGGCGGCGGGCTTGAAGCGCATCGGCCGTGAGGATCGCATCGGTGAATATCTCGCGGATGAGATTTGCGTAAGCGCAGCGGCGCAAGGCGCCCTCGGCATCGAGACCCGGGAGCAAAGTCCGGCGCGCGCTTATCTGGGGTTTTTGCATGACGAGGAGACATGGTCTGAAGTTGCCGCGGAGCGGGCCTTGCTCGATTGTCTCGGCGGCGGTTGTCATGTGCCGATCGGCGCACGCGCCCGGCGCAGCGCGGATAAGCTCAGCCTCGTCGGCATCGTCGCAAGCGCTGACGGGCGGCGTCTTTGCCGGAGCGAGCTCGCCGGCGCTGCCGGCGCGGCGGTGGAGCTGGGCCGCCGCGTGGCCGAGGAATTATTGCAGCAAGGAGCGGCGGAGCTGGTTGCCGCCGGGTGATTTTTTGAGCGGATCGGTGGAGCAAGACAACAGAACGGCGGGCGAAGACGCGCCGGAAAAACCGCTGGCGGGCGTGCGCATCGTCATCACCCGGGCCGGAGCACAGGCCTCCGGGCTGGCGCGGCAGATCGAGAGCGCCGGCGGCGCGGTCATCGAGTTTCCGACCATCGAGATCCAGCCGCCCGAAGATTTTGCCGCTTTCGATGCCGCGATCGAGAATATCGAGCAATACGACTGGCTGATTTTTACCAGCGTCAACAGCGTCGCGCCGTTCCTTGCGCGCCTGCGCCGCGCGGGAAAAGTCGTCGGCGCGCTCGCTTCGCTTCACGTCGGCGCCATCGGTCCGGAAACCGCGCAGCGGCTGTCGTCGGCCGGCATCACGGTTTCGCTGGTGCCCGAGCGCTATCAAGCCGAAGGTATCCTCGACGCCGTCAAACCCGAGCTGATGAAAGGCAAGCGCGTTTTGATTCCCCGCGCCGCCGAAGCGCGGGAAGTCCTGCCGGAAACGCTGCGCTCCTGGGGCGCCGCGGTCGAGGTCGTGGTCGCGTATCGCACCGCGCTTGCGCGAGTGGACGTCGCGCCGCTGGCCGATTTGCTGCGCGGGCGCGCAATCGACGCCATCACGTTCACGAGCTCGAGCACGGTGAAAAACTTTGTTCGTCTTTTCGACGGCAAGAGTTTGGCGGAGATTGCTGCGGCGGAGCGCGATCGCCTGCATCGGGCCGATCACCGCGCGCACCGTGGAAGAGGCCGGCGGGCGGCCGGCGATCGTCGCCGAAGAATTTACCATCGCGGGGCTCACCCGCGCGATCGTCGCGCATTTTCGATCGGGAACGGTGCGCCGGACATGAGCCCGCGCGCGGAATTGACAGGCTGGAGCGCTCTATGAATTTTCCGATCTATCGGCCGAGACGCTTACGCCGCAACGAGAAGCTGAGAAACCTGATCCGCGAAACGACCTTGGAGCCGCGGAATTTTATCTACCCGCTGTTCGTCGGTCCGGGCAAGGACAAAGCGCAGCCGGTTTCTTCGATGCCCGGAATCGCGCAGCTCACCGTGGATCGCGTCGTGGGCGAATGCCGCGAAGTCAGCGCGCTCGGCATTCCGGCGGTGATCTTGTTCGGCATCCCGGAGCGCAAAGATGCGGCGGGGAGCGAAGCCTACGACGATCGCGGCATCGTGCAGCAGGCGATTCGCGCCATCAAAGAAACGGTCCCCGAATTGCTCGTCGTCACCGACGTTTGTCTGTGCGAGTACACCGATCACGGCCACTGCGGCGTGGTCCGAAACGGCGACGTCGATAACGACGCGACCTTGGAGCTGCTGGCGCGGGAGGCGCTGTCGCACGCGCGCGCCGGCGCCGATATCGTGGCGCCGTCCGACATGATGGACGGGCGCGTTGCCGCGATCCGCAAGATCCTCGATGAGAATGATTTTGCCGGGACGCCGATCATGGCCTACGCGGCAAAATACGCCTCGGGTTTTTACGGTCCGTTTCGCGAAGCCGCCGAGTCCACGCCGCAATTCGGCGATCGCCGCTCCTATCAGATGGATCCCGCCAACGCCGAAGAAGCCCTGCGCGAAGTCGAGCTCGATATCCGCGAAGGAGCCGACATCGTCATGGTCAAGCCCGCGCTCGCGTATCTCGACGTGATCTACCGCGTGAAGCAGAAATTCGGCTATCCGCTCGCCGCCTACAACGTGAGCGGCGAGTACTCGATGATCAAGGCGGCGGGTCAAAACGGCTGGATCGACGAGCCGCGCATCATGATGGAAGTTCTCTACGCCATCCGGCGCGCCGGCGCGGATATGGTGATCAGCTATTTCGCCAAGGAAGCCGCGCGGCTGATTGCGGACGGTCGAGGATAGAAGATGGAGGATGGAAGATAGCCCGCGATCCTCTATTCTCGATCCTCCATCCTCGACCCATTCCGAGCAGGGCTAAATCAGGTTCCACAGATCTTTGATCTTGCGCTGAAGGGTGCGCTCACATTCCGCCTCACGGCCGTCGCCGTGGACCTGGGAAGCGGACAGGCGGAAGATCAGCACGCGTGGCTCTTTCACCAAACGCACGATGTAGGTGTTTGAATCGGTCTCGAACTCCACGGTGACGCCGATGGCCGGATCGACGCGTTGCGCGATCTCCTGGGCCCACGACTGGAGTTCCGGAGACGCCGCGTCGCCGCGTTGCGCGCTCAACATCGATGGTTCGGCGCGTGCGGTTATTTCTTTTTGTAGAGCCCGTCGATAAAGCCGCTTTGATCGAGCTCTCGGATGAAGCTTGCGTCGATGAACTGCTCGGGCTTGGCGGTCTTGGCTCGCGGGTCGCGCTCGGCGATATCTTCGAGCACGGTCTTGAGCCCCTCGACGCTGGGGTATTGCTTTTTCGGATACATGGTCTCGGTCATGACGTTCTCGTAGCTTTTCTCCAGAGTCTCGCGATCGAGCCCGCTGCCCATGTACCGGCTCAATGCCTTGATCGTAATCTCTTTATCCGTCCACATTCTGTGCACGGCTTCGACATGCGAGCGCACGTAGCGCCGGACGATGTCCGGATGTTCTTTGATATATTTGCGCGTGGTGGCGGCGCCGGTATGCTGGAAAACCAGCCCCATTTTTGCCACATCGGCAATAGTCGCCAGCCCCTTCTTTTCGGCAATGAAGCTTGACGGTGGGTTAATGACGGAGGCGCTCACTCGGCCGGTCAAGGCGGCGCTGAGCCTCTCGGGGCCGCTGCCGACTTGCACCAGGGTCACGTCTTTTCCCGGGGTCAAACCGATTCTTCGCAGCGCGAACCGGGCGATGGAATCGGTCGCCGACCCGAAGCGGCTGATCGCCACCGTGCCGCCTTTGAGCTGTTCAGCGGATTTGATTCCGGGCTTGCCCATCAAAACGTAGTTTAGCGAAATTATCCCCGCCGCGACAAAGACCGTATCGGAGCCGGCGAAGGCGCTGTTCACCAGGCCGGGTCCGGAAACCTGGGTGATCGGCACATCGCCGGAAACCAGCGCCAAAATCGCCGTGGTTCCGCCGGTGAAGAAAATCAATTGCGGATCGAGGCCGTTCTTGGCGAATATGCCGGACTCCTTGGCGACCCACGCGGGCAATTGATCCGCGCTCGCGGCGCTGTAGCCGACGTTGATCCGGGTTGTCTGGGCGTTAGCGGAGGCGCACACTGCGAGAAGCGCAATTCCGGAGCATAAGGAAACTATTTTCTTCATGTTTATTCCCTGGGACGACTCTGATTTCATAAAAGATACTACAGGAGGGGCAGGGCACAGACAAGAAAGCCCCAGCCGATGGGCCGGGGCTTTCTTGAACACGACATTTCTCGTTCGAAGAATTTACTCAGAATACTTATCGGCACGAAATGCTTTATGGCAAGAATTGCAGGTCTCGCCGAGTGCTTTGACCTTCGTGCCCACGTCGGCGTCGTTGCCGGCTTTCGCCGCCGCCGCGAGCTCACTTGCGTTCTTGCTCAGAGTCTTTGGCTTGCTTAACAAATTCTTCGTTCTTTTCCCAAATTTCGTCTTTAGCTTTGGTTTTGCCCGTGGTACTGCCTTTCGGGAATGCACTCGGAATCTGATCCGCCGTGCCCATGATGTCTTTGGCTTTGGCTTCCACAGTGGCGTAGTTTTTCGATTCAACGGCCGCCTTAATTTCTTTCGCTGCGGCGCTTTGCGCTTTCATCAGCTTCTGCCGCTTCTCGATGGCGTCCGCCTGGGCAAACGCTTGAGTTGAAAACGCCAGAGCCGCAGCGCCAAACAGCGCTCCCGTCAAAAGTTTTCGCACCATCGAAGAATTTCTCCTTTCCTGTTTGCTGCCCCGATTTTTTAGCTGCCCTTGTTGACTTTCTTCACTTCGTTCAAAAGTGCTTCGTTGAAAGCAGATCCTTTTCGCTATTGCTCGGCCGGATGTCCAAAAAGCGCACGATGCCTTCCTTGTCGATGATTACATAGGAACGCTTGGCGATGCGCCGCGGCTCATCGTATACACCGAATGCCTGCATCATTTTGGACTACGTGCGTCGCGGTCGCTCCAAAAGCGGATAGTTGATCTTGGCAAAGTCGGCAAAGGCTTTTTGCGAAAACAGCGCGTTGGCGCTGATGCCCAAAACTTCGGTATTCTCCGCTTGGAACTAGGGATAATTGTCTCGAACCGGACATCTGCAAATCCTTGATTCATGTGGGGCTGAAATCGAGCTCGTAGAAGTTAATCAAGACGTTTTTGCCCTTGAGACTGCTGAGTTTCAATTTGCCGCCCTTGGAGCTTTCCAGCTCGAAGTCCGGCGCCTTTTCACCCACCTGAAGCGCATTGGCCAGTCCCGCCGACGGCAAAGACCAGCGAAAAGGCCATCGCAAGTACTGATAACTTTTTCCTGTTTGGCGTCATGGCGCTCTCCTTTTATTGGACGTGTATGGCTGGAATATATTCTACAAAGTGGATGCTTTATCTCGTACAAACCCAACAGTGTCAATCCCCCAATTTGGAGCTGTCCTTGTCCGCCCCATTTGGGGCAAGATCGAGTCCCTCGCGTACCGCGAGCACGGCGGCTTCGGTGCGGTTCTTGACGTCGAGCTTGCGAAAAAGCGTTTTCAGATGTCCTTTGACGGTCTCCTGGGCGATGCCGGTGAGATCGCTGATCTCCTCGTTGCTCAGCCCTTCGGTCATCAAACGGAGGATTTTTACCTCCAAATCCGTCAATCCGAGGCGGGTAGCGGAGGTCGTCGCATGCGACGGCTTGTCGGTTGGGCTGAAAGGCTCGAACCCCTGTAATGACAGTTGCGCCAAATAGGGAGAGACTTGCGCCTTGCCCGCGTAAGTTTGCCGGATGATATCGATAAATTCGTCGCGATCGGCGTCTTTCAAAACATAGCCGACCGCGCCGGCGCGAATCGCCGATCTGATCTTGTCGTCTTCGTGGTGTACGGACAGCATCAGCATTCTGGTTCGTGGCGAGATCGCGCGGATCAGCCGGATCGCCTTGATCCCGTCCATGCGCGGCATGTCCACGTCGAGAATCGCCAGATCCGGTTCGGTGTCGCGCGCGAGCGCGACCGCCTCCTGGCCGTTGGCGGCTTCCGCTACGACTTGAATGTCGGTGCCGGTTTCGAGCAGAATTTTGAGGCTCTGGCGAAACAGCCGTTCATCGTCGGCGATGAGGAGTCGGATCGGCATAGGACGCAAGCCCGAGCGAGTTGTTATTATAAAGCCGCGCCCGGTTCAAGAACCAAATCGCCGCCGTGCTCCGCGCCGGTCTCCGCGGCCGTCAGGCTGATTGTTTTCCCTTCCGTCCACAGCCGGGTCTGATCCGCATAGTGAGTGGACCAGGGATGACCCGACTGCCCCGAGGGCAGGACAAAGTCGGAGCTTTGGCGAGCGCCCATCTCCGCGATGAAGCGCATCGAAGCGCCGACCGTTTGCGTGTAGGGGTTGGAATGGCGATAGAAGCCCAAGTTGACGGTCATGCCGTCGCCCGGCGCCGGCAGCGGGCCGATGGCCAGCAGGTTCTTGAGCACGGGAACGCGACCGAGCGAATGATTCAAATACAAGCTGTGAACCTTGCCCCAACGCCATCGTCCGAATATCTTCGCCCAACGCCTGCGCCAGCTCGGCGCACGCTTCGCGCAGCGCGAGCCTGACCAATGCGGCGCGCGAACGTTTGGCAAACCAGGGAGAGTCCGGGTCGGCCAGGATCCGATCGGTCGGCGCGATGCACTGATTCAAAATCTCGACGTAAGCGGGAAAAAGCTCTTCGCCCAAATCGGGAACGAGGAGATTAAAGAGCAGACGATGATGGAACACGTGAAAGATCGCCGCGGGTACGCTTGCCGTAGAGCAGCGCCCGTCCCAGGAAAGCAGAGCGTCCGCCGCATCGGCCAGCGCGGGAAGCTCGGCGCCGATTTGGGTCAGCTCGGCCTTGAGCGCGGCGATCAGCTCGCGGGCGTGGAGCGAGAGATCGTCGAGCTGCATGGCGCCGAGATCCTCGACCGTATGTTGCTCGCGCGACTGCAACAACTCGCCGATGCGGCGAAAGCGGTAGGGCGGTTCGAAGAAGTGAGAGAGATAATGCGGATAAGCGCCGTCGGCGATGCGGTTGTTGGCGGTGGCGATCCATCCCTCCGGCGGATTGTAAATGCGCGGCAGCTCGTCGAAGGAAATATAGCCGCGCCACTCGTTTTCTTCGCTCCATCCCGCCAGCGGCCGCAAAGTCGGAACGTGGGCGCGGCGCGGAATTTTTCCCGCCAGCGCATAGCCTATGTTGCCGGCGTGGTCGGCGTAGACGAAGTTCAAGCTCGGCGCGCCGTGGTGGCGCAGGCTTTCGCGAAACTCGCGCCAATCGGATGCGCGGTTGACGCCGTAAAGACCGCGCATCTCCTCGCCGGGCTCGTGCGCCGTCCAGCGCACGGACAAGACTTCTTCGCCGCGCCGCGGCATTTCGCTGAAGTCGCTGATCACTGGTCCGTGGCGCGTGCGGCGGACGAGCCGCTCGATCGGCGCCGACCTCCTCACGGCGATCACTTCTCGGGTTATTTCGAATCTGCGCCACTCGCTGCCGACCAAGTAGCGGTCGGAGTCGACGCGGTGCAGGCGCTCGCGGTAAATCTCGACGTCGTCGCAGACCGCGGCGGTGATGCCCCAGGCGATAGCGCGATTGCGGCCGATCTGAATCAGCGGGCAGCCGGCGATCGATGCGCCGCAGACTTCGTAGCCGTCCGCCGCGCCTGAGCGCTCCGCGCTTTTGAGATGCATCAAGTACCAGATCGACGGCAGGGTCATGCGTAGATGCGGATCGTTGCACAAGATCGCGCCGCCGCTTCGAGAGCGGCCTGGGGCAATTGCCCAGCTATTGCTGCCGCCGCCCGCGGGATGCCAATCTCCCGCCAGCCGCCATGCCGGTTGAGAAACGCCACACGGCTTGCGCTTGATCCCACAGTGGCGCGGGCGATAACCGGCGCGCCGGCCGGATAGCCGGGAAACAGCGCTTGAAGCTTTGCCGGTTGGTCGCCGAGCTTCTCGGCGACGGCAAAAAAATTCAGGCGGCTGTAAAGTGCGGTCGAAAGCAGCAGCGCCAGACCCTTGCCGATGGTCAGCGTATCCTCAGCGCGCCAGGGCTCGGGTTGGTGGCGCAGCAGGCGAAACTCCCAGGGGAGCTTTTTGCCGCATTGCTCGATATAGCGGTTGACGCCGGCGCAGTAGGCGTCGAGCCGGGCGCGGAGATCTTCGCGAAAGAAGCGCGAGCGAACCCTGCGCGGCGACACGGATGCCGAGGAGCCGCATGAAATAATCGAGGTCGGCGGAAGTGCGGCGGCGAAACTGCACCGATAGATCCTGCCAGGGCAACGGCAAGTCGCCGAAAATCTCCGCCATGCGCCCGCCGAGAAAGCGGCGGCTCAGCTCCATTTGCCAGAGCCGCTCCCGGGCGTGCAAAAATCCCTGGACAAAAAAAAGATCGGCTTCGTTGGCGGCCGACACCCGCGGGATGGCGAAGCGATCAAAGCGCACGGTCGCCGTCTGCTTGAGTCCCCGTAGGACGAGCTTGCCGCGATAAGTCGGCAGGGCCGGTTTGTCGAGACGGCGAAGATACGGGCGAAGGAGCGCCGCGCAGAGGGATGCGAAAAACCCGCTCCTGGGCAACTCCATCGCCGGAAAATTCGTCTGGTAAAAAACTTCGCTCAGAGCACGGCTTTGACGGAGGGGCGCGCTTTCATTCTTTCCATATATTTGCCGAGACGGGGCAGCGACGGGTCGGGCAGAACGCCGAAGCCTTCCAGCCGGGTGAAGCGCGGCAGCAAGTCGGCGTCGACCAGCGAAAACTCGCCGGTGAGGTAGGGGTTGTCGCCGATCTCGGATTCGAACCGCTGCAGCAGCTTTTTGATCTCGCCTTTGGCGCCGTCGATCACCTGCTGGTTTTGCTCCTTTGCGTCTTTCATGAGCTCCATGCGAAGTTTTTGATACGGGCCGTCGAAGTGCGCCATGCCGTAGTCGACCAGGATGCGCGCGTTGGCTTTTTTCGCGGGCTCCTTCGGCAGCAGCGGCGGGTTGGGATACTTTTCCTCGAGGTATTCATTGATAATACAGGACTCGTAGAGCACGGTGTCGTCATCGGTCAACACCGGGACCTTGCCGTACGGATTGAGTTTCAGGTAGTCCGGCGTCTTTTGTTCGTGCGCGCGCAAGTCCACCGGAACGATTTCGTACTGCAGGTTTTTTTCCGCGAGAACTATTTTGACCCGCTGGCAGTTGGGCGACGATTTGAAATCATAAAGCTTGATCATGATCCTTCTCCTTGCGCGTATTTTTCTGCCGCACTTATACTAAGATTTCATGCAAAGGAAAAGCGCACCAAAGCGTGCGATTTGCCTTGATCTGCCGGTGGATTGATGTTAAGCGGATAGCACTGTTTTTCCTCGGCGGTTGTCCTTGAATTCCACTGAAGCGGCGCACGCTATTGTCGGCGCGCTGCGCGGCGCCGGCATCGATCTCGTCGCCACGCTGCCCGACATCAATCTCGCGGAGCTCTTGCGCGCGGTCGAAGAGTCGCGCGGGCTGACGCACGTGCCGGTCTGCCGCGAAGAAGAGGGCATCGGCATTTGCGCGGGCGCCTATCTCGTCGGTAAGAAGTGCGCGGCGATCATGCAGAACGGCGGCTTTTTCAACAGCAACAATGCAATCGTCAGCACCTTGCTGCAATACCAGATTCCGTTGCTGCTGTTGATTTACTATGCCGGCGACGTCGGCGACCGCACTTTCAGCACCACCGGGAGCTTGACCGAGCCGGTGCTGCAAGCTTTGGGAATCCGTTATTACGTCGCGCGCGAAACCGAAGACGCAGTGGAATTGATTCGCCGCGCGCAAGTCTTGACCGAGGACGCGAAGCGCCCGGTCGCGTTGCTCTTGACCAAGGAGTTCCTCGGCCGCCGTTCAGCGCTCAAGGGGCTGTAGCGAAGGAGAATTTTTTCCGCCTGGATTCGTCGGAGCCATGCAGAGATTTGAATGTCTGAAAATCCTTGCCCCGTTGTCCGGCGATGCGCTCGCCGTGAGCTCGGCCGGGGCGGTGACCCTCGAATGGCATGCGCTGCGGCCGGGGGACGGCAACTTTCGGGTGCGCACCCTCGGGCTCTGCTCCTCGATCGCTCTCGGCATGGCGCTCGGCTTGGCGGAGCGCAGGGTCATCGCGCTCGACGGCGACGGCTCGCTGCTGATGAATCTGTGCTCGCTCCCGACCATCGCGCGCATGAAGCCGAAAAATCTGCTGCACGTGGTTTTCGACAACGAAGTCTATGAAGCTTCGGGGAGCAAAAAGACCGCCACCGGCGCGGGCGCGGATCTGGTCGGGCTGGCGCGCGCCGCCGGCATCGAAAATGCCCATTGGGCAAACTCGCTCGAAGCGTTTGCGCGCGCCGCAGAGCGAGCCCTCGTGAGCGATGGGCCGTCTTTCATCGGCGTCAAGGTCGGCGTCGAGCGCGCCGCGGTCGCGCCCTATCCGATCGACGAAGTGGAAAACAAGTATCGCTTCATCCGCTACGTCGAAAAGAGCGCCAAGATCGATATTCTCAAAACCAGCTTGCCGGCGAGCTACGATTGAGCGCGGCGGCCGATTATCGCATCGCATGAAAATCGATATCGAGTTCAATTCGGGCGCGCAGTTGCCGATGGACGCAATCCCGGAGCTCGCTCAGCTGGCCGAGAGCCATGGCTTCGATTGCGCCTGGGGCGGCGAGGCTAACAACAAGGATCCCACGGTGATGCTTTCGGCGATCGCCGCGGTCACCACACGACTCAAAGTCGGTTCCGCCGTGTATCACATTCTCGGCCGGACGCCGGCGACGTTGGCGCTGCAAGCCGCGGGCTTGGACGAGCTCTCGTCGGGCCGGTTTCTCCTCGGCATCGGTTCTTCCAATCCGACGATCGCCAAGTGGCACGGGCAAAGCATGGATCATCCGCTCGGCCGGGTCGAGGAGTACGTCGAGATCACGCGTGCGGCGTTGCGCGGCGAGAAGCTGAGTTTTACCGGCAGATTCTTCGCCGCGCAAAATTTCAAAATGGCCTTCAAGCCCTCCGGCCGCGCGATTCCGATTTACCTCGCCGCCTTCGGACCGAAGATGACGCGGCTTGCCGGGCGCATTTCGGACGGTGTGTTGATCAACATGGCCAATCCGGCGGAGATTCGGCGCATCGCCGCGGAAGTAAAGGCCGGCGCCGCGGAAGCGGGTAAAGATCCGGCCGCGATGGAAGTCATCTGCAAGATTCGCTGCTCCATCGCGAACAACTACGCAACGGCGCGCGACGCGCTCAGCCACGCGCTTGCCTATTATGCGCTGGCGGATTACTACCGCGAGCTGCTAGGTCGCATGGGCTTTGCCGGCGAAGTCGAAGCGATGCGCGCCGCCTGGAAGGTGGAAGGATTTCACGCTGCGCGCCGCTTGATCACCGATCGCATGTTCGATTCCTTGCCGCTCGTCGCCGCGACTTCCGCGCGCGAAGTCGTCGAGCAAATCCGGCCCTACGCGGAGGCCGGCGCGACGCGGATCATCTTGCCCTACGTCGCGGCATCCGAGGACCTGGTCAACGAGATGAAGAGCTTCATCCGATACTGGAGCCCGGCGACCACCGGCGGAGACTTCTAGGAGGACGCGGCATGTCATTTGAGCTGATCGATCCCGCTGGGTTGGAGTCGCCGGTTGGCTATGCCCACGTGGCAAAGATTACTGGAGGCACGATCGTTCATATCGCCGGCCAGGCGCCGTTCAACGAAAAAGGCGAGGTCGTCGGCAAGGGAGATTTCGTCGCCCAGTTCACTCAGGTCATGCGCAATCTAAAAACCGCCGTGGGAGGCGCGGGAGGAACGCCGACGCAATATGCGGTGCTGACAATCTACATCACCAATCTGGAAGCCTACTGGGACAACAAAAAGCCGTTGGGAAAAGCCTATCGAGAAGTGTTCGGTAAATATTTTCCGGCGATCACGTTGGTCGAAGTGAAGCGCCTTTACAATCCAGATTGTATGATCGAGATTTCCGGGATCGCGGTGCTGGACTAAAGCTGCAATGACATCCTCGGCGGGATTTTCCTTCACGAACCGCCATTTTTTGCGTCGAATTCGACAATCTTTGCTCAACTTACCGACAGGCCATGTCGATCAAACCTGATGAAATTCAGAAAATTCAATAGATTAGCATCGTGGCACTTCTCTTGCTTTTCTAAAGCGCATCAATCGAGAAGGCGGTTATCAACCGACGATGATTCCAATGAACACGCTATCAGCCCTGGACAGAGAACGAGATCAGGATCTTTTCGAAAGTGTCACTGAAGAAGAGATCATTCATCTATGGCGTTCGATTAAGGGTCGCGGCCTTTCCGAGGATGAGGCTTGGCAGGCGGTTGTCACCGGGATTGCTCTGGATATGGCCTTCGCCAAAAGCCGAAACTCCACTCAAATCGAGCACTAGACCGAAGCTCCCGGGCGCGCGGAGCATATTCAATCCTTACCACGCGGCAAAGCTCAGTTTTTGAGTTTTGTCGGTTCTTTCGGCGGGGCGGCCAAGCTCCCGCTACATTGACTCCCACGAGAAAATTTGGTTGAATCGTCGCATATTTGCTTCTCTGGGGGCCTTCATGTCACGGATCACGGTAGAAGATTGCCTGCAAAAGGTGAACAATCGATTCGAACTGGTCATGCTGGCCTCGAAGCGGGCGCGGCAACTCTTCAAAGGAGCCAAGCCCTTGATCGACTCCGATAACCGCGAGGTTGTGGTGGCACTACGCGAAATCGCGGACGGAAAAGTGCGAAAGGCTGACGGCCAGACTTGATCCGCACCGCGCGATCGCAGTCGCGCGTGCTGTCCCTGATTGCCGACTATTGCTCCGCTGCACGTCACGTTCGCTCGCTTATTCAACTGAAGCATCCGTTCCTCACATCTCGCTCTTTGGCGCGGGGTGACTGAAGCCGCTCATGGCCGAAGAAGACAACAACGCCGAGCTCAACTTTTCCCTACCCGAAATCGCTCTGCCTCAGCTTGCCGGGGATGAGGACGGCGCCGACGGCAGCCGGCGTAAGGCGCTCGTCCCATTCGACCCGTTACAGCGCTATCTTTCGGAAATTCGCCGGTTCGCCTTGCTCAGCCGCGAGGAGGAGCATCGGCTGGCCGTGCAGTACAAAGAATACGGCGATGTCGAAGCCGCCTACAAGCTCGTCACGGCGAATCTCCGACTGGTAGTGATGATCGCCCGCGAGTACCAGAAGGCGTTCAAGAACCTGTTGGATCTGATCCAGGAAGGGAACATGGGGTTGATGGAGGCGGTGAAGAACTTCGATCCCTATCGCGGTGTTCGGTTTCCCTCTTACGCGGTGTGGTGGATCCGCGCCTACATGATTCGCTACATCATGAACGACTGGCGCATGGTAAAGATCGGCACCACGCAAGCGCAGCGCAAGCTTTTTTTCAATCTCCAGAAGGAGAAGGATAGGATCGAGGCGGAAGGGCTCACGCCCGGTCCCAAGCTGTTGGCGCAGCGTTTGAACGTAAAGGAGGATGAAGTCGTCGAAATGGAACAGCGGCTGGCAAGCCGCGATCTTTCAGTCGACGTACCAATCGGCGACGACGAAGAAGCGACCATGCTGAGCTTCCTGCACGACACCAAACAGACTCCGGAAGAAGAGATCGCCGAAACCCAATATCGCGACCTGCTGCGCGACAAAATGGAGCAGTTCGCCAAGGGACTCAAGGACAAGGAGCTGGTGATTTACCGCGAAAGGCTGCTCAACGAGGATCCGCTGACTTTGCGCGAGATCGGCGAAAAATACGGTATCAGCCGGGAGCGCGTCCGGCAAATCGAAGAACGGGTCAAGAAAAAACTCAAGAACTATCTGAAAGACTTTAAAGACGTCACCGACGTCTCGGATGCGAACTAATCTCGACCGGCAAACCGGCCGCTGCCTTCGTCTTCTCCTCATCGCACAGCTCGCTTAATCGTCCGGCGCGCATGACGTCGCGCTTTGCTTGCGCGCTCCGAACAGTTCTGATACCAAAAAAGGGACAGCGATTCGGAGGAAAATCTTGCAATTTCAAAAAGAAGTGGAAATTCTCGCGCCGCGAGAGAAGGTTTGGAATTTCATCTGGGACGTGGATCGATTCATCGCCTGCGTGCCGGGCTGCAAGGAGGCGAAGACGATCGAGGCGGGAAAGAAATACTCCGCGACGATGGTCGAAAAGGTGGGGCCATTCAAAGTCGAATTCCCGACCCAGATCGAGGTCCTCGAGCGCGAGGAATTATCGCACATCAAGGCGCAGGCTTCCGGAGCGGACAACAAGATCGGCAGTCGCATGAAAGTGGATCTGGACGTCAACTTACGTGAGCAGGACGGCCGAACCGTGCTCGGCTTCGTGGCCGGCGTCGATATCCTGGGAAAACTCGCGGCTCTGGGTCACGGCATCATCAAGCGCAAAGCCGATCAAGTGCTCGATGAATTTGCCCAGGCGGTCAAGAAGCGGATGGAAGGAGACGCTTGATGCTGCGCCGATTTCGGCTGGAAGAACCGGAAACGGTCGGCGAGGCTTCCGAGCTCTTAGGCCGGTTCGGCGAAAGCGCGAAAGTTTACGCCGGCGGCACCGAGTTGCTCCTGGCGATGAAAGAGGGATTGGTACAGTACGAGCGCCTCATCAATGTGAAAAAACTCACAGGACTCAGCGAGGTCGCCGCAGCGGATGGGGTGATCAAGATCGGCGCATTGTGCACGCACCATGAGCTTGAAAAATCGGAGCTGCTTCGAGACAAACTGCCGGCCTTATACAAGCTCGAACAAAACGTCGCCAACGTTCGCGTGCGACAATCGGGGACCCTGGGAGGCAATCTCTGTTTCGCCGAGCCGCATGCCGATCCCGGCACGCTCTTGATGGCGCTCGGCGCCAAGTTGGTTGCCGAAAAGTCTTCGGGCAAGCGCGAGATTGCCGCAGAGGACTTTTTTGTCGACGCCTACGAAACTTCACTGCAAGCGGACGAAGTGCTCACCGAGATCCGCATACCCGCTCCGACCGAGCACTCGCGCAGCGCCTACTTGAAATTCGGCTATCTCGAACGACCGAGTGTGGGCGTCGCCGTGGCGTTTCACAGGAACGGCGGCGGCCTGAGCGAAGTCAAAATCGCCGTAGGCTGCGCCGGACCCGCGCCGCGCCGGGTTCCGGAGGCGGAGGCGCTGCTCAACGGCAAGAGCAGGGAAGAGGCCGAGCGCAGCTTGGCGCAGGCGGGCGCGGTTGCCGGGCGTGAGTCCCAGGCGATCAGCGACCTGCACGGCTCGCAAGAATACAAGGAGCATATCGTCGGAGTGCTTTTGAAACGCGCTTTTCAAAGCGCGGCCGCTTAGCGCAGTGCGCGAGGAAACTTCATGGCCAGAGCGATGACCAGACATTCGGAATCTCAATTTATGCCGCTCTCGTTTACTTTAAACGGGCGCCCGCAGGAGCTCGAAGTGGAGCCGCACGAGCTGCTCCTCGACGTCGTGCGCGAGCGCCTGGGTCTTACCGGGGTTAAGCGCTCGTGCGACGTGCAGGTTTGCGGCGCTTGCACTTTATTGGTCGACGGCCGGCCGGTGAGCGCCTGCACGACGCTGGCTTTCGAGGTGCGCGGCCGTTCGGTGCTGACCATCGAAGGCTTGGCGGAAAACGGCAAGCTCCATCCGCTGCAGCAGGCGTTCATCGACCACGGCGGTTTCCAATGCGGTTTCTGCACGCCGGGAATGATTCTCGCCGCCAAGGCGCTCCTCGATGAAAATCCCCAGCCGAGCGAAGCGGAGCTCAAGCATTTTATGCACGGCAATATCTGCCGCTGCACGGGTTATAAAAAGATCATTGAGTCGATCATGGCGGCGGCGAAGGAAATGCGCGGGAACGCTTAAAGAAGTTCAAGTCGTTCAAATAGTTCGAGCCGTTCGAAGAAATCCGCTTTCTCGCCGGAATGACCAAGGAGTCGACCGATTCGTTCTCAAATTCGCGGAAGCTCGCAGATTGGAGCCGACGGTTGTTTAGCCTCAATCCGATAAACGTTTTGAACAGCTTGAACGATTTGAACGTGCCAAGTCAGTCTTCGATCCCGTAATCCCTCCACCGGCTCGCGACTAAATCCAGATGCTCCTTCGGCGGCAGTGAAATCGCCGGGTAGGCGTGCTTGCGCGTGGCATCGATCGCCACGCGCGAACCGACGTAACGGGTCGGGTGATGCTGCGGCACGTCTGCCGGCGCCTGGGATGGGTCGAGGCCGACCGCTTGGACGTCCCTTTCGATGTAGATGTCCTTGTCCGGCCGGACGTGCCAGCTTAGCGCCCAATCGACGGCGAAGTCGTCCCAGATGTCGATATCGTCATCGACGACCACTGTAAATTTTCCAAAGCCGGTGCGCATCGACCACGCGCCGTACATGAGCTGGCGCACCTGGCCGTCGAACTGCTTTTTGAGCGAGATGACAAGATAAGCGCCGCTGCCGCCGGCTTCCTTGAGGCGCACGTCTTTGATCGGAATGCGCAGAATGTCTCGCACGTGCTTGATCAGCGGCCACTCGCGGCCGACGGCGCGGATGCAGCTCGACTCCGACGGCGGCATCTGACTGATGAACGCCTGATACCATGGGTTGTTGCGAAAGGTCATGCACGTGATGTTGAAGAACGGCTCATTGCCCGCCGGACCCATATAGCCGGTATATTCGCCGAAGGGTCCTTCCGGTTCGATGCTGTTGGCCGGGATCTCGCCTTCCAAAACGATTTCCGCGCTCGCGGGAACTTCCAGCGGCACGGTCTCGCACGGCACCAAGTCCACCGCCTCGCCGCGCAGCGCGCCGGCCACGGCGAACTCGTCCAACGTCTCCGACATCTTGGAAACCGACACGTAGCCGATGGTGGGATCGGCGCCGATCACGACGGCCATCGGCGTCGGCTGGTTCTTCGCGTTGTTTTTGAGAATATGCCAGGAGGCGTCCTGGCGCTTGCCGATCAGCAGACCGGTTTTGTTCGGCCCTTTGACCTGCATTCGATACGTTCCGACGTTGCGCACGCCGGTCTCGGGATCTTTCGTGATCAAGTAGGGCGAGGTGAAAAACGGCCCCGGATCTTCGCCCACCGTCCAAATCGGCACCGGCAGCTTGGTGATGTCCACGTCCTTGCCGTGCAGGATGTTGTCTTTGCACGGCGCGTTTTTACCATGCGCGGCGCGATCGGATTGCCGAGCGCGTGGTCCCATTTGCGGTTGATGCCTTCGATCGAGTCGGTTTCCAGCCCGAGCGCGTAGATCTCCCGCGATGCGCCGAGCACGCCGGCGACCACCGGTATTTTGAAGCCCTTGACGTTTTCGAACATCAGCGCCGGCCGCTTGTGCGGCGCGATCTTTTTGAACAACTGCCGGCAGACTGCGGCGATCTCCCAGTCCTTGTCGACTTCCTTGGTGACGCGCTTGAGTTTGCCTTTTTCTTCGAGGGTCGCGACGTAGTCGCGCAAATCGCGGTAAGCCATGAATCCTCCGCCGATCACGAAAAAATTTTTCGTATACTAAGCAGAAATACTTTACATATCAACGATCGCGTTGTGAAAGTCTGCTGAGCAGCGAGTTGACCGCACGGACGCGATTGTCCGGTGAAGAGAAAAAACGCGAAAATCGCGCGCGACGGACGCGCGGTCTATGCCCTGATCTCGGCGCGCATGAAGATGATGTAGGAAATACCGAAGCAGACGGCCACCAGGCCAAAGATCGTCGTGATGTGCGGCCAGATGAGAATCAAACTCTGCTCGAGGGCCAGCGGCGTCGGCAAGATGCCTTCGGCTTGGCTCTGCAGCGCCATGCCGAAGACCCGCGCCGCGGGGTTGAGCAGCACTCCGACGCTCTCGTTGAAAAGAGTGCTGGGCGAGATCCGATCAATCACGTTCTCGACATCCGCCCGGCGCGAAAGCGCTTCAGGAGTCGTCGCCTCTGGCACGATCAAACCGGCGATTCCCGCGCTGATGAGGGAGATAAATAGCGATAGGAACAGCCACACCGCCATCGAGGCAAGAGCCGCGGTAACCGTTTTTTGGAAAAGCAACGAAAATAGCATGGCCAGCGCGAGCCAGAAACCGACGTAGAAGATCCCCACGGTAGTGAAAATCAGCATACGCCAAATTTCCTCGTTATTCGGCGGAAAGCCGAGAATCGTTGTCCCCAGGCCGATGACCAGAAGCAAGATAGATCCCCACAGCACGGCGACGGTGGTCAGACCCGCAAAGAACTTTCCGTTGATGAAACTATCGCGATAGATCGGTTGCGAGAGTACGCGGCTGAGTGTACCGCGGGCATATTCGCCGCTGATCGAATCGAATCCCAGCGTAATGCCAACCAGTGGCCCGAAAAAACCGAGAAAGGTCGCAAGCGAGAAAATGGATTCACCGCTCGATGTCAGCAGAAGCAAGAACGCGTACTGCGGAGGAACGGTGTCGGTGTTTTGCCGAATCGCTTGTCCGGTAGCGTAGGCGGCCCACAGGCCCGAGAAGACGATGAGGATCAGCAGGATCATGAAGCGGCGGCTGCTGAAATGGTCCGCCAATTCCTTCCAGAACACGACACTCATGTTTAGGCCTCGCGGAAATACTTCAGATAGATCTCTTCTAAGGTCGGGTCTTCCGAACGCAGCTGCAACAGTTGCAGCCCTTTGCGCGAAACCACCGACACGACTTCGGGGCGGACATCACTGGTGCAGCGGAGAAACAGGCCGTGAGGACGCTTCTCGATCTCGTCGACGCCGGGAATGCTTTGGAGATCACGCTCAAGACCATTGGCGTCACCCCTTACTTCCAGCAGAAAATTCCACTGGCGGCCCTTTAAAATCGATTTGCCGAGCGTATCCATCTCGCCCTGAACGATCATCTTGCCTTTGACGATGATACCGACCCGGCTACAGATTTCCTGGACCTGTTGGAGCTGATGCGAAGACAGCATGACGGTCAAACCATGCTCGCGATTCAAGCTCTTGATCATTTCGAGAATACGGATGGCGCCGTCGGGATCGATGCCGAGAGTGGGTTCGTCGAGAAACACCGCTATCGGCTTTTTAACCAGAACCTCGGCGATGCCGAGGCGCTGCTTCATGCCGCGGGAAAACTCCTTGACCAAGCGCCGCCCGTCGTCGGCAAGGCCGACTTGTTCCAACACATCAGCGGTCTTCTTGCGCGCCTCATCTTCGGGAATGCGATTGAGCCGCGCCATGTACAGCAGATTTTCTTTGGCGCTGATGTCGTCGTAGAAACCGGGATTTTCGGGCAAGTAGCCCACCCGGCGTTTCACTTCCAGCGATTCGAGCGTCGGATTGAATCCACACACGGAGACTTGACCCGCAGTCGGTTCGGTCAAACCCAGGAGCATCAGGATCGTCGTGGTCTTGCCCGCGCCGTTCGGCCCGAGGAAGCCAAAAATCTCACCCTCCTCGATCGTCAGGTTGAGCGCGTTCACCGCGAGCTTTTCGCGATAGCGCTTCGAGAGATCCTTGGTTTGAACGACGGTGCTCATCGGCGACCCAAGCGGAAAAACACCACGGCCAAGCCGAGCACGACCAAGCCGACGATGGCAAAACCGATCCATCCCCAGATGGTCGGCGTCGACACGGTCACACGGAAATCCACCGACTTGTTGGCTTCGGGCGAATTGGACGTCAACGTCATCATATAGTCGCCCGCGATGGTGCGCTCCGGCGCGAGGATTTCCATCTTGATCTGGCGCACTTCGCCTGGGCCGAGCGAGTCGATCTTGTCGGGCCGAAATTCCACCGTCCATTTCTCGCTCGGCTTCTTGGTGACGAAGTTGAGGTTGCGCACCGGCGCCGTGCCGGCGTTGCCGACGACAAAGTCGATCGGCGTCTTCGTGCCGGCGACGACCGTGGTATTGAGCGTGCCGGCCAACGAGCCCATCTTCAAATCTTGCGTGCCTTTTAGGGAGACTTTGACGCTTGTCGAAGCTTCGAAACCGCCGGCGCGGGCCTGGATTCCGACAGGATACTCTTTAGCTTCCGCGGTGGCCGGCGTGTCGACCTCCACGCTCAGCGTTTCCGAGCCGTTTTCCTTCAACTGAATCGACGAGATCTGCTGGTCGCCGAATTGCGGTTTGAAACGAACCGTCCAGCCTTGAGGCGCTTGGGCGACGATCGAAGTCGGCAACGGCTTATTCGTTTCGTTTTTGAGATCTACGGTGAATTTGAGCGTCTGTCCCGAAGCCGTGGTCAACACCGGATATTGGCTGGTGAGCTTGATGCCGCCGGTCTCGATCTTTTTGGAAGTAACCCGGTAATTGATGGTCTCAGCGTACTGCGTAACTCCCTTGGTATCTTTGGCGGTTACTTTGATCGGATAAGTTCCCGGTTTGGTGTTCTCGGGAATTTTTGTTTTGAACTCAAGAGTCGTGGATTTGTTGGAGTTCTGATCGCCGCCCTGCACCGTTACAGAGCGCACCGGAAAGCTGGGATATCTGGAGTTGAAATTCACGTCCCATCCTTTCGGGATGGAATCAATGCTCAAAATAACTTCCACCGGGTCTTTGGTTCGGTTCACTACCTCGGCGTCCATCGTCGCTTCCTGCCCCTGACCCACAGTAAGATCCTTGAACGGCAGGATCAAATTGAATGATTCTTTGGACGGCGGACCGCTATCGGCCTTTTGTCGTTTCCGCGGCAAAGGCGTTGGCAGCCAAGCCCGTAGAGGAAAGCATGCTTACTGTGACGAGCAGTAAGAAACCTCTCAGGCACCGTCCCGTTGGACCGACCCTCATATTCAACCCCCTTTTTAAAATGGCGAAAATTGGTTGCAGATAGATAATCATAAACTGTTCGACGGTCAAGGCCTTTTGCTATTTATGCTTTTCCAAGCTGGCGCAATCCTTCGTAGAGCACGATGGAGACGGCATTGGAAAGATTCAAGCTGCGCACGCCCGAGCCCATCATCGGAATGCGCAGCGCGCGCTCCGCGTTGGCATCGAGAATTTCCTGCGGCAACCCACGCGTCTCCCCACCAAAAACGAGAAAGTGGGTATCGTCGTAGCGCACAGCGGTATAGGACTTGGTCGCCCGTTTGGAAAAAAACCACAGCGTTTTCGGTCCAGCCGTTTCGATAAAGTGACTCCACGATTTATGGACGCGCAAATCGACAAACTCCCAGTAATCCAAACCGGCGCGTTTGAGATGCTTGTCGTCGATCTTGAAGCCCAGCGGCTCGATCAAGTGCAGCGGCGTCAAGGTGGCGGCGCACAGGCGCGCCACGCTGCCGGTGTTGGGCGGAATCTCCGGTTCGAACAAGACGATCTGCACGACGATTTTCGGGTCTGATACTTTGTTAGAGACTTTTTGTCGCGAAAGGTTCGCGTTCGCGCTGCCGCCGTTGAGACTCTCCGCTTCGATTGCGGCAGCTCAAGCGTTATCCAAAATCAAAGTCACGGGACCGTCATTGACGAGGGCTACTTTCATGCGCGCCTGGAAGCGGCCGGTGGCGACCTTCAAGCCCGCGTCGCGCAGTCGTTCGATGAAATATCGATACAGCCGATCGGCCTGATCGGCCGGCGCGGCGCCGGTGAACGACGGGCGATTGCCCCTGCGGCAGTCGCCGTACAACGTGAACTGGGAAATCACCAGGACTTCGCCGCCGCGATCGATGATCGAAGCGGTTCATCTTGCCTTGGTCGTCTTCGAAGACGCGAAGATTTCTGAGCTTGTCGGCGAGTGCTTCGGCGTTTTTGTCGCCATCGTCGCTGCCGACGCCGATGAAAACGCATAGCCCGGCGCCGATCTCGCCGACGATCTCTTCACCCACAGCGACGCGGGCTTCGGCGACTCTCTGCACGACGGCTCGCACGGCAATTCAACGGGTTCGCAAGCGGGGTGGGTGACATTTTGTCATTGGCGAAATACACTCGGCTGTGTTCCATCGTCTAAAGCGTCTTTGCTTACGTGGTTAACAGAGAATGGCGACGCGCTCAACACGTCCGCGCTGAGGAACCTAGTCTATAGATTTGGATTACGCCGATGCTCAACGCCACTCGTGTTCTGGTTGTGGTGACGCCGATCTTGTTAGCGGCGGGTTCGTCCGCGCTATGTGCGGCCGAACCGCGGAGCCGTGTCGCCGGCGGCGTGCCGGTTGCCGAAGTGCTGGCCAGCGTCAGCGGCACCGTGAGCGTCGCAGGGAATCATCAACGCGCGAAGCCGCTGCCGGTTTTCAAAAACCGGTCATTCTGCGGCGCGCAAGTGCCGAACGAAACTTTGCTGGTCGGACGACACGGCGGTTTGCGAAACGCTGTTCTTACGTTCCATCCTCTCCATAGGAAGGCTGCCGCGCAGCCCATGAAGCTGGTCCTAGACAATAAACAATGCGCATTCGCGCCGCACGTGCAGGTCGCCGCCTTGGGTAGTGATTTGCTGCTCAAGAATAGCGATCCGATTCTTCACACCGTGCACGCGCGCCTGGGCAAAGAGACTTTGTTCAATGTCGGCTTGCCGAGATGGCGCCAAGTTACAAAACGGCTGGACCGGGTCGGCGTCATCAGAATCGACTGCGATGTCCTCCATACATGGATGAGCGCTGTCATCATCGTTACCCGGACTCCATACTTTGCGATTAGCGACGAAGATGGAAAATTCATCGATCGATCAGTTGCCTGCCGGCCCATACCAAGTGGAAATCTGGCATGAAAAGCTCGGTATGAAGTCGATGAGGATGGCGGTGGATGGTGACACTATCACTCGACGTCGTCTACGCTCTGAACGGAAAATCTTAACAGGTCGCCGTAGTGCCAGGGCCAGGGCGTCAGCACGATCTAGCCAACATCTTATCTAGATCTCATAAACGTAAATCAATAACTTATAGCCTGCCGTATCTCAATATCTTACAGCTCTCGATTTTTATTGAACAGCTGTCTTCGAAATTCTCGTAAGCTGTACAAAATTAATAATCAGCTGTTTATCTATTGAATAAGAGCTGATTGGTTGATAGAAAACAGCTCGTGCATTGATGTTGAGAGCTGTGAATAGAGTATGAAACTTACTTTTCCTGTCATAAAGGGAAACATGGGCGGGCGACAGTACTATTCGCTCCTGGTTCCGCTCTCAGAGATTCCTCATTTATTCAAATTCAACGACTGGACAGGCTGTACTCCCGAATTGCAGGCGCAAAGGGTTCTGAATAAGGCGAGGGTTCCAGACATCTCAGAATACATACTCGATAATGAGAACGGATACTTGTTCTCGTCGATCACTGCTTCGTATTCGTGTCCGGTAAAGTTCGTTCCATCAGCAGATAACGCCGAAGTTGGAACTTTAGAGATGGAGCTCGAAAACCTGGAGTTTATCATCAACGATGGCCAGCATCGGTGCGCGGCGATTGCTGCGGCACTCAAGGAGAATCCCGCGCTTGGGAAGGAAAAAATCTCGGTGCTTCTCTTTGAGACGGAAAGTTTGGAACGGCTTCAGCAGATGTTCTCGGATTTAAATCGATTCGTGCAGCAAACATCAAAATCGTTAGGCATGCTCTATGATCGTCGAGATAATCTTTCTGCGCTCACAATGGAGCTGGCCGACCAGGTCGACGTATTCCGAGACATGGTGGACAAAGAGAAGGTGACGATTCCGCGGAGGTCCCCCAAACTTTTTACCATCTCCGCTTTATATGAAGCGAACGAAGAATTGCTGGGTAAAAAAATCGCTGAACAGGGATCATCGGTCTACGCAGAAATTCTCAGCAGGGCTGTCGACTACTGGACGGAGCTTTCGAAGGTCATTGGCGACTGGCAGAAAGTCAAGAATGGAGAACTTGGCGCTTCCGACCTCCGGCAAGAGAAGATCAATACTCATGCGGTGGTTTTGCGCGCGCTGGGAGGCGTCGGAAGGATTTTGTTCGAAAAATATCCCGGCAACTGGCGGGAGAAACTCAAGCTCCTAGAACGGCTTGATTGGCGGAAATCCGTGGATGGTAGCGCGAATCCTCTCTGGGATGCCGTATGCATCACAGCAGGCTCAGTTGTCTCCAATAGGCAGGCGCGAGCAGCTACGTTGGCAGTCTTGTTGAGAGAAATAGGCGAATCGCCAAATGGAAAAATGGCACACAAGGAATTTGCGGAGGTGACTAGTGCGCAAGCGGCTCAGTAACGGAAAGCAGCGAAAAAATTCTGCCGTTGCCGATCAGCAGAAGCCTGCAGGCAGCGTTCAAAGTTCGACCGATGGCGAAATCGCGAGTCCGAGCCCAACCGAAGATTCAACCACAACTCGCCTGCGGCAATTGCTCCCTACTGCATGGAACATGATTCGACCCTACTGGTCCTCGGAGGATCGATGGGCGGCTTGGGGGCTGGTCGTCGTCGTTATAGGACTCACTCTAGCGATGGTCCACATGAGTGTTCTGTTTAATCACTGGAACAACGCCTTTTACACCGCTCTGCAGGAGAAGAACCATACAGTTTTTTCCCAGCAGCTGATCGGTCTTTCCTGGCTTGTGGGTCTGACAATTGTCTTCGCTGTTTATCAGCTTTATCTGAACCAGATGCTCGAGATCCGCTGGCGGCGCTGGCTTACGGAGCGATATCTCCGGGCCTGGCTGAGCGACGGCGCCTATTATCGGATGCAACTCGTGGCGCATGAAACGGACAATCCCGACCAGCGCATCGCTGAAGACGTTCACCTGCTCATTTCTCATACCCTGACGCTTGTCATCGGAGGCCTGCGCGCGCTGGTAACTTTGGTTGCCTTTGTGGCGATCCTCTGGGGGCTGTCCGGAACGCTCACCGTTCCGCTTCGCGGGTGGTTCTCCATTATGCTGCCCGGCTACATGGTATGGGCGGCGATCTTGTACGCGATCGGCGGCACTTGGCTCACCCACTGGATTGGCCGTCCGCTGGTGCGGCTGAATTATGACAAGCAGCGTTGTGAAGCCGACTTCCGGTTCGGCCTGGTACGCTTCCGGGAGAATACCGAAGGAGTGGCGCTCTACCGGGGCGAAGCAGATGAACTTCGCGGTTTTCGGCAACGGTTCGAGGCGGTGGCGATGAACTGGTGGGACATCATGCGTCGCCAGAAGCGGCTGACCTACTTCACTTCGGGCTACCAACAAGCGGCTTGGATTTTTCCATCGCTTGTCGCGGCGCCACGTTACTTCAGCGGCGTTCTTACTCTGGGTGGGCTCATACAAACCATCGGCGCTTTCAGTGCGGTACAGGCTTCGCTTAGCTTTTTTATCGACTCGTATAAGGTGATCGCTGAATGGTGCGCGGTGGTTGAGCGGCTCTCCGGTTTCGAGCTGGCGCTTGACCGCGTGCGCATCCAGGCGGAGACTGGCGATGGTGTCCGGCGCATCGACGGAGACGCCACCCATCTGACAGTTGAGGGTGTGGATCTCTATCTACCCGATGGTCAGCCGCTTATCGCGGATGTGAATCTCTCGCTCTTGCGTGGAGACACAGTCCTCTTGGGGGGAGCTTCCGGTTCGGGAAAGAGTACGCTGTTCCGCGCGGTCGCCGGCATCTGGCCGTTTGGGCGTGGCGAGATTCGCGGACCCAGCGGCGCCCAAGTCCTCTTTCTGCCGCAGAAGCCCTACCTGCCGATTGACACCCTTCGGCAAGTGGTGAGTTATCCGATGCCGGCGGGTGGGGTGGATGACGTGACAGTGCGCGAGGCTTTGGAGGCCGTGGGACTCCGTGACTTAGTCGTTCGACTCGACGAAGTTGGCCATTGGGCGCTCCAACTCTCTCCAGGTGAGCAGCAGCGCATCGCCTTCGCGCGAGCGCTGGTTCAGAAACCCGAATGGCTCTTTCTCGACGAGGCGACATCGGCGGTTGACGAGACTACAGAGGCACGGCTTTATCGACTGGTGCGCGAACGGCTCGCGGGAACGACGGTATTCAGTGTGGGCCATCGCGCGACGCTGCGTCCGTTCCATGCTCGCCAGCTTCTGGTGCGGACCAATGGCAACGGGCCCGCCTCCATCGTGGAAGTGACGGCTGTGCCAGAGTTGGTTCGACGTGGGCCTGGCGTTTCTACGCAGGACGAAACGGTTGCGATGGCTGGATAATCTTACTAATATTGCGACTCTTACGATCCTGGGTCCAGTGCTGAATTCCTCGCTAGTGGGGAGTTTGCAATTCCTAAATGCACCTTTTCTGAGTGCCACTTAACGCTTCGATCGCTCTCCATAGATCCTCTGTTTTAAATTCTGGTACGTTTCGGGAGCCTGGGATACAATTTTCTAGCGGCCTGAGCTTGGAATCCAGCCGATCAGACGCATCAGAATCTTTTATGGAACATCTATTGCCATTTCTGCTCGATTGCCGATTATGGTATAGGCAGCTATTAATCACGAGGTCGACAGTCTAGAGATTATTGGATCGAGAGGCGAAATCAACGAATGAGAAGTCGGTGGTCGAGTTCATTGCGAAGATATCTACAAGGCTTCCTTGTCTGTGCGCTGTTTCCAGTTCCTTACACGTACGGAGCGGACGCACCTCAGCGTCTTGAGCCATTTCTATCTAAGAACACCCGACTGATGGTCTTTTCCCCGCATCCAGACGATGAGAGTCTGGCAGCTGCAGGTCTTATCCAGCGGGTGCTCCGCCTCGGGGGGGCGGTGAAGGTTGTGTTTATGACCTCCGGCGACGGTTTTCCTGAAGGGGTGGAAAAAGAAACCCGCATAGCCCGCCCCACTGCACAGGATTATCGCAACTATGGAAAGCTGCGCAAAAGGGAAGCACGTCAGGCGCTTCGCACTCTGGGAATGAAGAAGGAGGATGTAGTTTTTTTGAACTTTCCTGATGGCGGCCTGCGCAATCTTCTGCAGAAGCATTGGATTGACAGGCGCCCTTATTTTCGATCTCCTTTTACACTGGAGGATCGACCTCAACTTGAGGATACCTTGCTACCGAACATCGAATTCAACGGCGAGGACGTGAAGCGAGAAGTGGAAAAATTGCTGCTGGACTTTTATCCGTCGCTTATCGCGGTCGCTGACGCAAGAGATCAACACCCCGATCATTGTTCAACGTACTTTTTTGTTAGCAAGGCTCTAAAGACATATAGGAAGAACTATCCCACATTTGATCCCAAGATCCTCAATTTTTTAGTTCACTTTCGTCAGTGGCCGCTTGCCAGTGGGGCAGGCAAGGGAGCCCGGCTAAATCCTCCCGAGGGCTTTCCCCAGGAGGCATCCGAATGGGCCTCCTTGGCACTATCTGATGAGGAATTGGCCAACAAGCGAAGATGCCTCATGGAATACAATACGCAGATGCTTGTCATGGGACGCTATCTCATGAGCTTCGCTCGAGCCAACGAACTTTTTCTCATCGATCAGGAAAACGCGAACGCAGGGCCGGCGAAGATGCAATGCTTAGGTTTAAGGTAGATTACGACAGTACTCGCAATTTAATTAGTCATGAGAAAGACACAAAGTGAGTAGCGGGTGTCGCAATCCAGAAATGTTATCTTCTTTCGGCCGCAATGAAATTCACAAAAGCAAATTGTTTCTGGTGGTTTTTGTTGGCCATCATTGCATGTGTTGGCTTGTTGGCCATAAGCGATGTTCGGAACATAGCGAGCGATTCTTATCGGCATTGGATCAGGGACCCGAGAGTCATTCGCGATTATCTCGAATCACATTCGGTTCGCAAATTGCACCTTGGAGCCGGTGGTAACGACCCGCGGGGATGGTTGAATACCGATATTTTCCCCACACGTGAAGAGGTCTATCTCAATGCTAGCAAACCATATCCATTCTCAGATGGATCCTTCCAGTATGTTTTCGGCGAGCATATGATCCAGGCGCTTCCCTGGGAAAGCGGCGTAGCAATGCTAAAGGAGTGCTATCGCGTACTTGCACCAGGTGGAAAATTGCGCGTCGTAACGCCAAACCTGGCGAAATTTTTTCAGTTGTTAATAGGGAACCCGGATGCCGACGCAAAGCAGTTCATGGAGGCGAAGATGCGATTCCATGGCTGGCCGGAGAATCCCGTGACCGGTGCATATATCGTTAACCGACAAGTCCGTGATTGGGGTCCGTTCCTCTACGACCCGGCAACGCTACGGAAGAGTTTCGAACTGGCGGGATTCAAGCAGATCACCGAACACCGGGTTGACGAGAAGACCGATCCTGTTTTTCGCGAGGTAGAAATTCGTACACGTAACGAAGGCTCGGATCTTTGGCTGATCAACCGTTGGGAATCGATGGCCTTCGAGGCGGTGCGTTAAACTCTCACGCCACCCCAAATCGCCGACCAGACGCCAAAGGGCTGTTTCCTATTAACCGAGTTCTCGGTTGTCGCCTAGAAGGAGGTTGAATCTGAAAATAGTACATAGTGTTTCAAAGCTCGGTACGGCGGCGGAGTTCAGTGCTTACTTTGCTGACGCGCGCGGTCGGTGTCGGCTCATGCGCTTTCAAAATCGGCAGCCCGGAGTTATGGCGCTAGAGTGATGCTCGTTTAATGTAGGTTTCCTCCAGTTTAATTAAACCTTCTTGATCATTGGTCAGATCGTAGACAAAAATCGAGTAGCCGATCTTTGCTATCGGTCGGCGCGTCCAAAGCCACCGAAACAGCGGATCGTCGGCGTTCGAAACATCCTGCAAATTGTAAGCGCTGATCGCAAGGATCTTGCGGGGTGCATCGGCCGGAACCTTCTCAGGCGGGGGCGGTCCCAGGATACCTTTACTAGCGACATCCTGGTAGCGAATGCCGTAATAAGACGGCGGAGCCGTTCCGAAATAGGACAAATAGATAATCGGCAGCTTTTCCTTTTCGATGTATGCCTTCAGTCCTTTGAGGTCTTGCCCCCAGTCCAGATTCGAATCGCTTAAGTAACGGTAACCCCGCTCCGGGCCTCCGACCGATTCATTGAAGTACGCAAGCTGATGCGGCGCAACTGCGCAAAGAAGAGATAGCCGTCCAGACAAGTGACGATCCCAAGCAGAGACGGCGCGAGCAAAGTAGCGGCTGAAAGCGAAACGTTGCCATACGCGAAGCCAGAACGAAAAGAAACGGATAAACGGGAAGAATATGGCGGAGGCCGATATTGATCTTCGCCTGCGATATGGCAAGAAAGATCAGGATAACCGGCAGCAGAAGAAATAATGCTTCGCGCCAACGCGAGTGGACTGCCCGGCGCGGTAAAAAACCAGCGAGGCAGCGATCAGCATCAGGCTGCCCGAGCGGGTGTCTTGATAAGAAAGACTATACAGGAAATAGCCCCACCAGCCGTGCCCAGAATACTCGCCTAACAAAAATGCCGGCACGGCCTTCTTCCGACTAAAGTCAAAAATTGCTGAAAGCCGGAAAGCCATGGC
Source organism: uncultured delta proteobacterium (assembly GCA_963745035.1). Classification (GTDB taxonomy): domain Bacteria; phylum Desulfobacterota; class Binatia; order UBA9968; family UBA9968; genus DP-20. Next base: position 210,723 of record CAVUVW010000021.1, read on the forward strand.
CGGAATCCTTGAAATAAATAGGCTGGCGGAATCGTCAGGCAGTGCGAAAACAAGATATTAGCGAAAGAGCCGCCGCCGCCTGGAGAAGTTTGTGCTGGGGTTTATTTGGATTCCGTGTTTCGCGGCAAGAACAGCAGGCTCACTGTTAATCAAAAGAGAAATGGTCGCGATCAGAACAATGAGTTGGGATAACAAGAGCGCGCTGAAAATTTGGAACAAGGGCCATACCTGTAGCAGATGCCAGTGCCGACCAAAAGCTTCCAGGTGGGTGATTCATGATACTCCCAGAAAAGATAGAGAGTAAGAAAGATAAACAGCGTGACTCCCATATCGGTTGTAACGAGGGAGGAATGGGCAACGAGATTCGGGTTCAAAAGCACGCCATGGCCATGGCCAGTAAGCCTGCCCGACTGCCCCAAAGCCGATAAGCCCACCATCCGGTGAGCGCGATCAGAACACTCCGAGAAACAAATTAGGCAAGCGAGCACAAAGCGAGTATTTGATCGGCAGGGGGCCTCGATTTGTACAGTAAGTCCTGTCCGATCGAGTAACCGTCTGCGTCGCGCCAGTATTGGGGATCTGGATCGGAAAGGCAGCCCGTAGGCGAGGACACCGGAAGGGCTAGAAGCTCTTTGATGAGCGGCGGGTTTCGGGCTCGATGCGAAAGTCTTTTGTTGCAAGATAGGAATAGCCTGCTGCTATATGCATCGCTTCGTCAATGGTTTGAGAGTTGGCGCGAATGAAAAACAATACCCTGCGCGAGAAAAAGGAGTAAAAAACAAATTGCTCCGAGCAGCGCAACTTTGGCTGTGGGCATCAAGCCGCTCTTAGATGCAGAGCGCGGGAAGCCGGGCTTGTGAGGGGTGGGCTGGCTGACATCGTGACATCGTGGTCCGGTCAATCAATCAGGCGCCCGCTTTAATACGTATACACTGTAGTCTAATGCTCTTAATGGAATAGACCAGGTATACCTGTGAAGTACTTCATAACCTGAAATAGGTGAAGTCGCGATCACATAGGGTTTCTTCTCGTTGGTTGTCACGAAAGGAACGTCTCTATCGGGCATGTTTCCAGGTGCTAGATTTTCCGGATGAGCATACAGGTACCAGCCATTGAGGGCGTACCCTGCGTCGATTTCTGAAAAATTGATGCCTCGATGGCGAAGCCAGCTTAGCCCAGCAGCCGCTGCGCGATTGTTTTGAGTTTCACTCCAGGTCACGAGCATGGAAATGAGAGAGAGAAGCACGATAGCAACAATCGTTGTCTTCGACGTAAGTTGGCTATTCGCGAGTATCACGATGAGCGGCGGCAATAACACGATGAAGTATCGATCAGAGCCCCAAGCATCAAAGAGCCAAACAGCCATGATCAGTACAAATTGACCGAACGCGTACCAAACAAAGAGGCGCAATGGTTTTTCGATAGCGACTGCGTCAATCAATTTCATGATAATTCCTGTTGAGGAAAAGAGAGAAAACGCCAACAGGGGATAGTTTAGCCAGGAAGCGAGGAAATCGGGATCTGGAAGCCCGCGTAAAAGGCGTCGCTCTTTGCCAAGCGAGATCAGATTCCACATCCCGTCTAATGGTTTCGGGATTTCAGGCGTCAACAAAACCGAGCAGGCTGTCAAAAGCAGCAACACGGCGATCACGATCCAAAACCGAATTCGCCGGTAAAATAAGGGAATAAGAGGCAGGCTCATAGGGAAGAGCGCAAGACCAGCGTGCATAATGACGCGCAGTAAACCAGGGATGCTTAGTTCGTATTGATGGATCCATTTGGCAAATACCCACTCCCTGGTAGTATACTGACTGGTCAAGCCAGCGGTTTGAGCAATGAAAAGGGGGACGAGACAGATAAACAGTGAAGCAGTGATCGGAGGTAAGAGATATCTTCGGGTCCTAAAAGATGGCGTGAAGATGGCGTAAACGAGCACGGCCCCGGGTATGGCAATGGCAATCTGTCGTATGAAAAAGCCAACTATTCCAAAGGCACAGCCTAACCATAGGTCCAATGGCTTCCTTTTCGAGAATGCGCGCACAATGAAAAAAAATGCGATGTTGGAAACGCTGACGAACGGAACATCCGTCATGAAGGAAAAGCTGAGAAGAAAGAATACGGGATTGGCAATAAGGACGAGAGTTGCGATAAGACTCTCGGTGCGCGCGCGTCCCAGCTCGCGTAGCGTGCTGTAGAGCGCTAGGGCCCCAAGCCAAGCGAGCATTACGGTGGAGACTCTTAGCGCCGAAAATGAAAGCCCGAAAGGTAAACAAAACAGAGCGCCCCAGAGAATTTGGGCAAAAGGATAGTGAATGGACCAGTCAAGAACTGCTAATTTGCCGGTTTTTAGAAAGTGTTCAACGCTCCAGGCGTAAGTCCAATCGTCATGTAGGGGCACATCGGCAAACAGGTGCAGGGAGATGGCGATCAAGAAGTAGACGAGAAGTAGGATCGCACCAGGAGACGCTCTCTCCAACGCGGATACTAATAAGGTGCTCCAAGATCGAATAGCACGTTGGCCGTAAGCGGCGTCAAATAGTTCGTCAGGCTTGTTAGGGTCAGTATTATCCATCGAGATCCGGCATTGCCTCGCAGTACTCTGCTTGCGACCTATAGGTACACAGTCTGGGTCTGGGTCCGTTGCTCCTCGTGCAGTACATATGGCCCGCCGCAAGCAAAACGATTCTTTAGAGAGTTGATTGGGTTTTCAAGTAATTGCCATGAGAGCGCGGCTATTACTACTGTGGTTCCAACAAGCAGGCCGAACTGCAGCAGTAGCGACAGACGGGAAAAATCGACGTCTATCGCATAGAAAAGAATAGGGAGAAGAAGATATACGACCGGGTGGTAGACATAAATTCCGTAACTTATCTTGCCTGTGTACCGCACAGGTGAACTCGAGCATTTTGGCTCCAACACCGATAAATCACAATGAGGCACGATCGATCGCCCAAACAAACATCAGCGCCCAACGCACGGGTTCAATAAACCACGCATTTACCCTCACATTACCGACTTGGTCATAGTATTCTAGTGTTTGCAGGCCAAGAAGCGCGATTAAGCGATCCTCGGCGGCTGAAAAAAATCGTGAACTATTACGGCGCTAACGGCGAATGCTCGCAGTCCATCAAGCTGGGGCATATTATAATCAGCTCGATCATGTCGAGTCTCGATCTGCATCGTCAATGGATTAATCCGGAGCCTACGTAGGGCAGTCTAGCTTCCAATTCCACATTTCATTCTGTGGGGCTTTGTCGATTTCCTTCACCTCAACTTTGCTAAAGTACCTTTCTTGGTCGGCCGAATCACTTCGTAAATGACGTTTTGGCGGTCTGCCCAAGGCATTCTGGGACTCTTTCCCTGTTGAAGATGGATTCGGATCTCGCTAGGCACGGGCGACAGCTCGGTTGAAAGATGATTAATGAATTTTCCCAGGTCGTAGGTATGATTATAGAAATCACGCTCAAACTTCCCGTCCCGCTTGCGACCAGAAGAAAGAGGCTGAGGAGGTAGAAAAAATACAAGAATCAGTTTTTTTCTAGTGCAGGAATAAAGGTACTGAACTGCGGGGACGTAATCCGGTAAATGCTCAAGCACGTGACGGCACACGACCGCGTCAAACTTGCGCCGCAATTTCTTTAAGTCATACAGTGACATTCCGCCGGAACCGATGAGCGTCAGCGGGAAACAGCTGGCGCGCTACCTGCAAAAGGTTTTCGGTTACATCAATTCCGAGATAGTCCAGATCGAGCCTTCTTTCGCGGATCATTTCAAACATGACGCCATTACCACAGCCAACGTCGAGCACGGATGATAGACCTTCGAGCAAGCTCAGGACTCGCGCGCGGGATGGATGACTCTTTCCTTCCGGACCCGACCGCAAGAAAATCTTGGCTGAGCTCGGGCGTCCAATGGCGCCAGTTTTCTTTCACTTTCAGGTTTTGCTTAGGCATTTTTCCTACCCTCTAGGGTTCAATAGAAAACGAGCGGCCGTTCCGTGGCGAAGGATACGGAGCACTTCAGTCGCGCGAGGTTTAAGCGGACAGCGGAGTCGCCTGATCAGAAAACGCTACGCGCGTTTCTCAAGTCGGTGAACCGCACTTTTGGAACAGTATATGCCCCCACAATGCCCGATCACGCCATTTCTCCATAAAACCGAGCTGTTCCATTCTGGCAAAGGTTGGGCCGAAGTCCTCCACAACGTGTTGCGGATGGCTCGGGTCTACCGCTGCGTGAATTCGCGCAAACAATAGTCCTCCCGGTTTCATGGCACGCCAAAGTCGCTGGACTACTTCTACTGGGTCGACCAGATGCTCGAACACGTCCATAGCCAGAATCATGTCGAAGCTAGACTCTGGCAGCAGGGGCGTATCTTTCAAATCCACAAAGCGCGCCGGAAGACGCCGTCGGTCAAAGCGCCAGCGTGCGAAATCAAGCAGCGTAGTGGAGATGTCCGCCAGCGTCGTGTCGATATCGGCGTGGGAGAATAACAGCCCTCCGGATCCCACACCGGAACCGAAGTCCAGGCAGCTGCGGACTCTGTGGGCGCGGGCGATCTGCAGGGCGACGACGTAGGCCAAGGGTCCGCTGTCGTCTCTCAGCGTATGCCAATTCATCAGGTCGTAGATGTGAGTCTTGGTTTCGTAGAAACTCTCGATGCTAGAGCGCTGCCGAGAGTCGACTGTTTCCTCCCACTCAGACTTCAATGTATCCACGGCCAAATCGCACGACTCGATCAATATCGGCGAGGTCCGAAACTTGATAATAGGCTGCTACTTCTTTTAGCAAGCTGGCGCGGAGGTCCGTCTCCTCGTTCCACAATAACGCTTTTGTCCATTCGGCGCGGTAAGGCTCCAACAACAATTCTTGCTGGCGTACGCAATCTTCAGGACTCATTTGTCCTGCTTCTACACGTTGCCACAATTGGGCCATGCGGTCCGGTACCAGCATAAAGCCTCCGAATATTTCGCGTACCCTTGCACCCGCCGGCAAGAACGCGCGTTTATCACTATCCCTTGTCGCCCATAGCAATCTCCAAAAGGCGATTTAACACCTTATCTGAGTCGAAATACGCTTCGGCGATATCTTGCGCGGCTTTCGCGTGCCGTTGATAGTTTGCTTCGACCTCGCGAATGCCAGCTTCAGCTTCATCAGATGTGCAGAAACCAATTACGCCTTCGCCGACCGGTAACACTTTGCTGAAGCCGGTATCTTGGACAACCACGGGACGACCGGCAGCGAGATAGCAGGCTGATCGACAACTGAACCAGCCCGATTTCCCAACGACATAGCCACCTTTGGCCACACTCCATTCCGCTTTCGACTGGTGAATATATCGACGATAAGTATAGAAGTCGGGACAAACTTCCGAAGCATCAACAATCTTCCAACCTGATGATTCCAAGAGATCAAGAGGCGTTGAAACGGCAAAATCGCGTGAACTCTTCACTCTAGGTTTATAGAGGGCGACTTCAAGCGGGGTGGGGAAGACTTTCTGCGGCAATTCTATGAACTTCATGAATTCAGCATCTTTTTGCCCATAGCGCTTATTACGGTAAGTAAGCGAATCATAGCTTGTCCAATTCATGATGGTTGTAAATCGATTTCCGGTCACCGAGTCGTCGCGCCACTGATCGAGAACAATAGGATATTTTGTAGTATTCCACTTGTATTCTAGGTTTGGAATTTCATCGTTAGTACTCAAGCATTCACCAAGTGTAAAAAATACATCGTGCGCGTTTAAACGTTGCCTCATTATCTTTGAATCGGTGCCAGATTCCGCGCCTATTTGGCAGAATACAGGATCCGTGTCTACGTAAACTAATTTCTTTACCGTTCGATAATCCCACGGCTTTTCGAGAGTTCCGGATACATTGATAAGCAGATCCGCCGTTTCGATGATCTCCTTTCGCTCTACGCTCGCAAGCCCAAACCATTCAGACTTCGGCGGAAACTGATAGGCCCATTTATGATCGAGGCCGAAAGCTGACAGAAGCTTACTGAGGTGCTCGACAGTTGGTCGCGGGTTCCAATCTGTCCAGTCACCTCCGGACGGACCATCCACGTCGTTGTAGGGCCAGCATCCCGAATCTTCTATGTAATAGACATCGTGTCCAAGTCGCTTCATGCCCAGTACGAAATTCAGGTAATCCCATGCGACGCCTCCTAGCAAACGCTGATGGCCGATGAAACCCGTAACGATCACACGCAACGAAGAACTCATTGTTCAAAATCGAGCCGCGGTGTCTTAGCGGCGCATGTGGCAAACTTCTATGGCGCTATACGTCTATGTTTGATTTTACAGACCGACAGTTTCAGTCAGACTGCCGAGAACCTTCTCCGCGGCGAAATACTCCTCGGCAATTTCACGGGCCGCGCGGCAATGTCGTTTATAATCACTCTGAATGAGGTCCATTGCGCTTAGAATGTCCTCCATACTCTGAAAAGCAAAAAGCCCGCGGTCCATTGGTAGGATGTTACCGAAGGCGGTATCCTGGGTTACGACCGGCTTTCCCGCAGCTAGATAGCAAGCGCTTCGGTCACTGAACCATCCGCTCCGAAGACGAATGTTTTGGTCCTTCGCGACCGTAAACTCACCCCGTGAGCCGAGGATATATTCGCGATAAGGGCCGATGTCGAGTGATAACGAGATGCCATCGACGACTCTCCAGCCATAGGACGTTAACTGCGGAATTACCTCTTCGTCGGTTTCATCTTCCCATGCCAAGGCCAGCTCGAACTCTTCTTTACTCCGTCGCGGCAGGTCGATGAATTTCAGAAACTCCACATGCTTACTCCAGGAGTACGTCTCGCCGTTCCATTCGATATCTTTGCCCGGTTGCCGCCACTTCGCTATCGTTGTGAAACAGGCCCGAACGTTAGCCTGATCGTTTAGCTCTGACGCTAAACGTGCTTCGGGTGTCCACCAATCAAGAACAATGGGCTGGCGCGTTGGGTGATAATGGAACCCAGTCAAGGGCACACTACAATCCGGCGCTCCGATGTTTTCGCCGTAGGTGAAATAATGCGTGTGAGCTTCGAGCAGGTCGATTGCTTTGCGATCACCGTGAGCGACCTCAATCTGGCGCGTGACGGGATCAGTCTCCAGATAAATACGCACAGGGACACGAGTATGCTCTTCGAGGAGCTGCGTAGAGCCGGTCAAATTAATTAACGCATCGGCGCTTTCAAGCAAGCCCGACACCTGCGTCTTGGAGAGCCCAAAGACTCGTCCGTCAACCCGGGACTGGTAAGCCCACCGATCCTGCAGGCCGAACGAAGACATCAGCTTGGCTATGTAACTGACGGCGTACTGGCAGTTCCTGGCATAACTACATTCTGACTCATGGTCGTGCTTTTTTTGCAGGGGGTTATACGCCCAGCCTCCAGTATCCTCGATATAGTAAACGTCGTGCCCCAGCCGTCGAAAGCCTTCAAGAAAATGCAAGACCTGCCACGACACTCCTGCTAACGGCGTTCGTCCAAGTATGCCCATAACAACGAGTCGCATATTGCTGTTATTATCGACCTATGGATCTGTCCTTCAGCCGGTAGTGTGAGCTCTATCAACTACGCCCAGAGACGATTCCATGATTCAACTTACGACAACGCCCGTTCTAGGAGAGCTCCGACAACTTTCCTTGCATCGAAGTACTCTTCCGCTAGAGCCCGGGCGAGCTTGCTCTGATTCTCGTAATCGACCACGACGTTCTCAACAAACTGAGCCGCTTGCTTTAGATCGCGGAACCGAAACAGTCCGGCGGAATCCGGCAGAAATCGACTCGAACCTGTATGTTGGACGACGGCTGGCTTACCGCTGGCCAAGTAGCAAAGTGTTCGGTTGCTGACCCAGGCATTTTCGAGTTTCAAACAAGCGGGTTTCGCGCAACTAAACTCACCGAAAGAGTCTTGAATGTAGCGCTGATAGTCCCATGGAGTCGCCGCAACTTCATGAGAGTCAACTACATGCCAGCCGCGGTCTTCGAGCATACACCGCTGCTCGTTTTCTGGCTTGAGGTCGAGAGCCAACTCTAGCGGATGACCTGTGAGACTTGGCATCTCCACGAAGGGTAGAAAGCCGCTCCGTTTGTCGTCCAAGTGTGCGTGTGCATCGTCCTCTAACCATCCGCCAGCATACCAGTGAGCCACGGTGGTAAACGGCGCTTTAGTTTTTGCCTCATGCCGCGGCCACCAGTCGAGAGCCACGCATGGAGGCGTATAAATCCAATTCAATCCCAGATCAGGAATCCGTGTTCCCGACTGACCAACGGTCTCCCCGGTCGTAAAGTACACATCGTGCGGAGTCAGCCTTTTTCGTCCTTTGCTGATCCAGGCCTGCGATAAACCCGGGTCAATGTCTAACAAGGCTGACCTTGCGGAAGCGGTTTACGATATGCGGCGGAGTGTCATAGGGAAACTCTAATAAGAGATCCGCCTCTGCGGCGGCATCCAGGTCCAGACATCCCATGGCGGCTAAATCCGGAGGCGGTGACGCCGTCAGTCGAGGAATAGAGGGCCAAGGAATTCACAAAACCATAGCGCTCTAAACGAAGTTTCAGGGCGGAAACATTGGCTCGCAGTTCGGCAGGTGAGAGAATTAGGGACTATAGCTTCGAGCCAGATTACTTTACAGCCGAATGCACGTAGCCCGAGGGCCCAATTCAAATACTCCCATAGATGACCACCGCCCTCAGGGTACTCCAGCGTTCTTACCGGAGCGATACAGACCGTAATACCCATGTGAGCTGCTTAACCCGAAGATGAGTCGCGCGTGATAGCACCGAGGTGTCAGTGTTAGGTTACCCTCCAAATTTCTCTTCTCGAGACAAGGGGTACGTGTGAGGTGCCACGAAAACGGAGGGATCTCCTATGGCCTTTGAAACGTCGGACCGGATAAAGGCGATTTGGCCATGTTCAATGCCAAGGAGTAGATCGCAGTGTTTCAAGGTAGACAAGCGATGGGCGATGATAAAGACGGTGCGTCCAATGCTAAGATGCTCCATCACCTCGATAATTTCTCTTTCTGTTTTTATGTCGATGGAACTCGTCGGCTCATCCAGGATGAGAATGGGAGCATCCTTCAGAAAAGCCCGTGCGAGCGCAATCCGCTGACGCTGTCCGCCGGATAGCTGCATTCCACGTTCACCCACCATCGTACTATAGCCGTGCGGAAGCCGAGCTATAAACTCATGCGCTTTAGCGGCTTTTGCAGCCTCGACGATTTCATCTTGCGAGGCGCCCGGACGTGCATAGGCGATGTTTTCGCCGATGCTGGTCGAAAAAAGTATGGATTCTTGAAGGACAATGCCGAACTGATTGCGAAGCTCCGCTAGTTTGTAATCCCGGAGATTAACACTGTCGAGCAGGATTTGGCCTTGAGTCGGGTCATGGAACCTGGTCAACAAACTAACAAGCGTTGACTTCCCCCCGCCGGTCATACCCATGATACCGACTCGAGTGCCAGGCTTGATTGCGAACGAGATGTCACTCAACACCGGGCTCTCGCCGTTATAGGCAAAGCAAACGTTCTGGAAGGTTATCGCTCCGCTCGCATGAGATATCGGCACTCCATTTTTATTTTCAACGACGTCATGGGCTTCATCCAAAAGCGCGAATGCGCGCTCCGCACTGGCAAGTGAGCGTTGCGCACGTGCCGTCATCTCGCTCAGTGACGCCAAGGGTCCGAATAGCTGCGCCAAGTAGGACATGACCATCATCAATTCGCCCAGTGTTAAGCTCCCTGACTGCACATGTCGTATGCCCAAAAATAAGACTGCAGCTGTTCCGGCTGCCGTCGTAGTGCCAATCAGAAGATCGAAAGCCCCTTCTGACCATGCAGCCCGGACTCGTGCAGAAAAGCCCTCGTTAGAGTGACGAACGAAACGCGCTTGTTCTCGCTCCTCTTGACCGAAGGCTTTAACCACGCGCAAGGCACTTAGGGCTTCCTGCACCACTGAAATAGCGGAACTTTCCACGTGCATAATATCGGTCCACTGGTTGCGAAGCCGCGAATTAAACGTGCGCGCGCCAAGGTATAAAACTGGTGTAACTGCGATCGCAATCAGCGCCAACTGCGAGTCGAGCAGGGCGACAATGTAAATCATCCCGGCGACAGTCAATGCTGAAGCGACAAAAGGTATCAAACCATCGACAGCGATCCACTGAATCGCAGGAGCATCATACTGGATGCGATAGGTGGAATCAGTTGTACCTCTCGTATCGTGATATGAGACCGAAAGCCGCTGGACGTGGCGAAACAGTTTGTTTCGAAACGCCAATGTTAACTTTTCACCCGTATAGGTGCGCAACAAGTTACTTGCGACGCGTTGAAGCCCACTGAGAAGGGCGACGAGTATCGTTAGAGTCACGACGAACATCACCATGCCATTAGGGGAGCCGGTGACAGCCTCGGGTACCAACTGGTGTAGAAACGCTGGTATCGGCTGCGAGCCAAGGACGCTATCGACCGCAATTTTCAAAGGCAATGGGATCAGCAGAGCGAGGGGGGGCGATAACAGGGTTATCAGCAGAATCCCGCCTATATGCGTGTAATAAGGCCTTACTTCAAGTAAGAGCCGACGGTAAAGCTCAAAACTACTGTATCTCTTTTTGCTTATCATGAATGCCATCCGAGTTCTGGAAGGTGTGAAGGACTGCGGCAAGAGCGCTCCCGCAGCCACGCAAACTGTGGATCGTCAGAAAAAGGCTCAGCAGGGCCAAGATAGCGGAAGCCACCCACGCGTTATCCAACGCTGCCGCAGCCGAAAGCGAAATTAATAAGATGGGAAGCAGGAGTTCTAACGGCGAACACTTAGGCCAGAGCCGAAGGCGCACAAATTGGTTACCAGCACCATGATCCTCCACTGCCATGAGCAAGCGCGCGAAGCCGAGCAGCCCCGCGCGTACTTCCAAGTCCCAGCGATCGTAATCTCCTCCCCGCCGAACGTAGACGCCCGCCTTGCGCAAATCCGCTTCGAAAGCTTTCAATCTTTCATTGGGATCGCGCCAATGTTCGGTCCAAACCGCGAATTTCCGCGGCCAGGGCATCACAAAGCCGGACCCCTTGTATCTCCAGAAAGTGAGTCCGGAACGCAAGCGTCCGCTAAGGCGCGCAAGAGGTTGGAGTAAATGAAGCAAGGCTGTCACGGTGCGCAGTTTAACCCATTCAAGAGGGGACCTTCGCGAGGTTGAAAAGCAGACTCGTGCGGAGCTAATCACGGCTTGGAAAATGGGTGCGTAAAGTACGAACCCTAGGAACGGCAGAGCATAGAACAAAGGAAACCAAAGGAAGCCGAGCGCAACAATCGGCAGAAGCGCGGCGACAGCCAGGTACCATTCCGGCATGGACAACCAAGATTCTAAGGCCCCGGCGGGTGATTGGTAAATGGATTGGAAGGGCGCGCTGCCCCACACGCCATGATAAATCCGTCCTTGGCTCCATGCCTTATATTGGTGGCCATTCCCGTAGACTCGGCCCGCCCAAGTGACATGGCCGGCGAGATTATATTTCTCCGGCCATTTTTTCTCAAGGAAAGATTCCGCTTTGCCGTAATTATGCTGCTGCTTCCAATAGGCTCGAATCGAATTCCGGCGGTGGTGCCAAACCATTGCGCCAGGGCTATATCCTAGAGTCCATCCTTTTTGCTGAAGGCGCCAGCAAACATCCACATCGTCTCCGGCGATGCGAAATTGCGGATCGAATCCGCCGATGGCTTCCAGTGCGGTTTTGCGAAAGGCCATATTGCAGCCGGGAATATGTTCAGCCTCCGTATCTGAGAGCAATATGTGAACCGGGTTTCCCGGGGAATGGGCGACGCATTCTGCAATAGGTCCATCGTCAGCGGGTGCGATATTCGGCCCGCCGACCCCAACATGCGTCGTAGTCATGAATGCGCTGGCAAGATATCTCAACCAATGCGAGTCGGGGTACGCATCATCGTCAATATACGCGACGATTTCTCCTGTGGCTGCGTTCAATCCTGTATTGCGAGCGGAGGAGAGTCCCCGATTTTCAGTGGTTATCACACGAAAACCGTAGCTAGAGGCGATCTTTGCCGTGTTGTCGGTAGAACCGTCGTTCACCACGATCACCTCGTAGTTAGGATAGTCCAGCCTCAACAAACTCTCGAGACATGCCGAAAGAGTGTGGCCGCCATTGAAGGTACATACGACGACTGAAATTTTGGGCCACGACAATTCTTTTGAGACAGGAACTTTCGTGAACGCTTCTCGAACTACTTTGAGAGCAGGTTTGGGACGACGCTCACGCGTGGTAATGCCAAATGCCCAGTCTTCGACCTCGGCCCCCGCTCGATGCCACTCATCAGTCCAAGAAAAAATGAAAGCTCCCGCGCAACCTGCGTCGAACGTAGCCCGCAGTTGCCAATCTAGCGCCTGCGCCTGGGTTGCTTCTCCGTTGCGCAGACTATCGAGGCCGATCTCACTCATAAGCAAAGGTCGGTCTCCCGCAATATTGTGAAGTCTCCCCAAATAGGACTCGAGACGCTCTTCGGATTCTAGATAAACATTGAAAGTGACGAGATCCAGGAAAGGAAGATGAAGATATTCGGTGGTGGGATAATTTACGTAAGTGACGAGGCCGTCCGGGTCTTCTGCTTTCACCGCCCTATACAGGCGCTCGAGATAACTCTCAACTCGCCCGCGACCCAGCCACCGCACAACCGGTGCTGCGATCTCATTTCCCAGGGCATAACAAAGAAGTGCGGGGTGTCCAGCGCAAGAACGCACTTTTGAGCATATCAATTCTTCAACGTCAGGAGCACCTTTTCTGTCAATCAAAAAGCCCGCATACTGTTCTGCGGATAGCCCGACCATGACACGGAGGCCATGTTTTTGAGCGATGTCGAGAAGCTCCCGCGGCGGCATCGTATGTGGAATGCGGACGGCATTGAGTCCGTTCGCGGCCATCAGAGAAAAGTCTCTCTCCAGGACCATTGGGTCATGATACTCTTGACCGTCTGGACCTGGTCTGAATGCTCCATAGGTAACGCCACGGACCCAAAATTTATCGTTGCCAACAAACAAAAACTTACCACCCACGCGTGGTCGTTCAATTTTCCCATCGGTGAACTCGGCGAGCTGAACTCCATTGCGCAGTGGCCGATAGGGGACGCGAAATCCTTCCTTTAAAGAAAAGGTTTCATCGTCTAGAAAGAAAGATCTTCTATCTGGCGAAACGCTTTCCTCCAGTTTGATCGACGGCACATGACGTGGCTCGACGAATGAGGCCAGCGGTTTATTCACGAAGTATCGCTCCTTGTTCGAAAATAGATGCTCGGACTGAGTGCTCACGGCACGGATCGGTGAAGGAGAAAAACCTTCTTCTTGTCCGCTCTTCCGTGATAGCGCAACATCGATGCCACGCGATGCCAAAACCGAAAATTAGACGATTTTATAAATAATTTGGCGCGCCGCATATTAGATTGGCGCAATGAGGTTGCATGCTTTCCCCTGCAATCCATGATAAAGTCCGCTCAGTTTTGCCCGACAAATTTTTGATCGGGAAAACCTTCGTTGAATCGGCCATTTCTGGCGCAGCGCATATTCTATGTGCCGTCGACGCAGCAACTCATCGGCGGTTAGAACTTATTTTTGCTTGTGCTAGACTTGGTCAACCCTTCCCACACGACTGAAGACGATGTATCCGATCCTGTTTCAGCTCGGTCCGATCACGATCTACAGCTTCGGCGCGTTCATGGCGCTGGCGGCGTTGGCGGCGGCGTGGGCGGTCCACGCCGAGCTCAAGCGGCGCGGCGCCGATCCCGAGTTGGCGTCGTCGTTCGTGTTCGCCGCGGCGCTCGGCGGGCTGCTCGGCGCGCGGCTGCTATTCATCGTCGGAGAGTGGAACAACTTTCTGGCAGCGCCGATGAACTACATCCTCACCGGCGCGGGCTTTACCTGGTACGGCGGGCTGCTCGGCGGCACACTGGCGGTTTCCTGGGTGGCGCGGCGCAACAAGATTCCCTGGCTCGTGGCCGCCGACATCGCGGCGCCCGCGCTGGCCATCGGCTACGGCGTCGGCCGCATCGGCTGCCATGTCGCCGGCGACGGCGATTGGGGGACGGTCACCGACGTGCCCTGGGGCGTTGCGTACACCAACGCGATCATCGGCTGGGTCGACCCGATGACCGGCATTCCGTATCCTCCCGGCACCCGCGTTCATCCGACGCCGATCTATGAGTTTCTCGAATCGCTGATCATCTTCGCGGTTCTCTGGTCGCTGCGCGGCAAGGGCTACGCGGCCGGAACCATCGCCTGGCTTTACATGATCCTCGCCGGTCTGGCGCGTTTTCTCGTGGAGTTCTGGCGCATCAATCCGCCGCTCGCGCTCGGCTTGAGCGAGGCGCAGTGGTTCAGTTTGGCGTTGACGGCGCTCGGCTTGGCGATGTTGCTGCGCCGGCCGGCACGCGCCGTGAGCGCGCGCACGGCGCCGGGTTAGCGCCCGGGTAGATCACGCGCCCGCGATTTTTTCCCATCGAGCAGGCGAATCACCGCCAGGATAAAGACGCCGGTGAGCGCGAGGTTCAGCGCCAGGCTGAGCGCGCTGATGGTCATGCTTTGCTGCACCGCCGGCATGCCGAGCAGATTCTGCTGGCGAAAGATCTCCAGCGACACGAGCAGCACGCCGATGCCGACCTCGCCGCGGGGAAACATGCCGACACTGAGCGCCAGCCGCTCGCGCGCCGTCGCTTCATCGGAGTAAGCGAGCAGCGGCACGCACTTGCCGATGTTGCTCACGACGGTGATCATAACAACATGCGCGAGCGACGACGGCGACGCTCATTTCTCCGAGCGCGATCGGCGGCAGCGCCATGCCCGCGAGCAACATGAACCCGCCCTTGATGCTCCAGTCGAGGATGGTTTGCCCGTCAAGCTGTCGACTCACGGCAGCGCGGGGCGCAGCCGCATACTCCGCCGAGCCGTGCAGATGATCGGATTTGATCACGCAGCCGAGCGCAAATGCCGGCACCAAAACTTCCAGGTGCAGGTCGGTGGCGCGGTCGAAGGCGTAGGTTGCCAGCCAGACGAAGAGCGCGTAGAGCGCGATCCAGCCGTTGCTCGTCGGCGCCGCCAGCCAGTGGATGTAAAAATAGGCCGCCGCGAGGAACGCGAACACGGCGACGATCAGAATCAGCAGCTTGGGCTCGAACCCGATGAGCATCATCTTCAGCGGGATCATCAGCAGCACGGTGTCGAGATCGTCGAAGATCGCCAGCACTCGGGCCTTTTTGTAGAGCCATGACGCCGCCAGTCCCGCGGCGGCGAGCATGGTAAAAAGAATTCCCGCCGACGTCGGTGAGGCGAAACGGCCGACCAGCAGCGACTCTTTGAAGCCGAGACCGAACCACCACCAGAAATAAAGCGCGGCGCAGAGCCACGGCACCGCCGCCGCGGCCATGGCGATGCCGTAGTCAACGCCGTAGGAGCCCAGCCGCGACTTGTCGATGTCGAACTCCATGCCCACTTCGATCATGATGTAGGCGAGAAAAATCATCGTGAGCGCCGAGATCGCGGTGCTCAGCTCCTGGAAGAAAGCCAACTGGGACAATCCCATGCCGGCGACCAGCAGCAAACTGTAGAGCATTACTCTGCGCATGACGCAGCTCCTGGAGCCGAAAACCGACCGCGCGACGACGCGGCGGCTTATCGGCTTCGTAAGAGTCTCCGAGCGCGCGCCGGGCCGAAGGCCCGGAGTTACGCAGGCGGATGACTCAAGGTAGCAAATTCGATGGAAGGAGTATTAGAGCGCCGCGAAGAAAGGCGGCGAGCGGCTGATGTCGCCGGCGAGCACCGGCCAGCGGCGAAGATTCTGCTTGAAATCGAATAGGAGAAACGACGCATGCACGAACGGCGCGACATCCGCGAGGACACCGAGAAAAACCAGGGCGGGCTGTTCGTAGCTATCTGTCTCGACGATCCGCCCAGACTTGCTGGCGACCATCGACACCGCGTCGAAGGCGGGACCCGAAGACGAATTCTCCACGGAACTCGTGAACGTCAGTGTCAAAACGCCGAGCGCGACCGCCCAAACAAACCCGCGCACGGAGTGTATTTTCCGATCGGTGAACACGAGCATTCAGAGCTAACGCAGTTTCGGGCGGAAAGCAATTTAGCTGAGACCAGACATGCACCAGGCCGATCACACGGCCGAGTTCTGGAACGAAGCGTACAAAATCCTGCCGGACTACGAGGAGCGGAAAGAATGGCTAAGAAAGAACGGGGCGGGGCTGGACGTTTGATTACGTCAAATTCCACCAGAGCGCCCGGAAGGCGGTCGAATGCCGCCTTCCAGGCGTTCTCTCCTCTGAGATCGATAGCGGACTGCTGAACTGGAACGCAACACTCGGAAATTTTTTCGTTATCGCGGCGACTGCTTGTCGGCTGGAGCGGACCGGTCGCCGGTTCCGCCGCGGTCGGCGGGACTCTTGGCGTAGCGAAAGCCTAGCCGGTTGGCGGTAAGTTCATCGATTGTTCCAGTTGTCGGAATGCCTTCATCCTGCTGAAATTTTCTTATGGCGGAGCGCGTCGTGTCATCGGCGGTTCCATCGAGGTTTCCCGGCTTATATCCTTTTTCTTCCAAGCGCTGTTGAATCAATCTCATATCGTTTTGGGACAATTCCTGAGTGCCGGCGCGTGAGCCAGGAACGCTCTCGGCTGCGCCGGATCTTGGCTGTTCCGGATTTGACGGACGAGCTCCTCCCGGCGTTCCTTGCGCCCACGAGGGCAACGCTGACAGCCCGAGGCTTCCAGCGATCATGACGGCTGGTAATAATAATATTTTTTTTCCGCGCATGTGTTTCCTTTCTTTGGTTTTTGGAGAGTTGCGTCCGCTTTACTGAGGCGCAATGGTCATGCCACCAACCACGCTCAGAAAAACGTCCATGAAATCAGTCTGCTCGGCAGTCGTACCGGCTTGAGAGGAGATAGCGAATATTCATTGGCCGCTATTCCCTTCAGGAAGGTGAACCGGAATCACTGCACGTCGCGTTTTCTGCCGTCTTGGCAGGAAGAGAATTATCGCTTGCGCGTCAGCAGGTCGATGGGATTCGCGACGCGGGCGCGGTGTTTGTACATGCGCACGGAGGCATCGCGGATGAAGGTCATCGGGAGGTCTTCCGTCTGCAGTTCTCCGTTTCTGGTTGAATACTCGATCGTCAGCGCCGGAATATCGGAACCGAAAGAGTCGCTATTTTCGAGGCGTCGCAGGTGGACGTGTTTGCTGTCCATGTATTCCCCGATCGCGCGCAGCATTTCCGCCAGGCTGTCGAATCTCACTTCGGGTGCGGACCGGCCGCGGCGCGCCTGGCCTTCGCGGTCGAGAACTTCGATTCCTTGAGGCGAGAAGGTCAGTTCGATCAGGGCGGTGTATGGCGGATGCGGGTCTCCGGCCGTCAGGCGAAAATCACCGGCGTAGGTTTTGAGCTCGAAGGCTTCAATCTCGAGATTCTGCAGAGCTTGGCCGATACAGCGAAGCGCCCGGGCATAGTTCGGAAAATTCATACGACCCTTTCAAAAGCAACTTCAAAGGGTGCGCCCGTCGAGCAGACATCGTTCAGAATACCCGGCGGACACGGCCGTCTCAAGTATGCAAGGCTCAAAAACTGCGCGCTGGGCAAATTTTATGTTTTTAACTTTGCCTTTGTATTCGATCCCTGACCACACTTTGGCCCGGTAGATCGTTTCACGGCGCGGACAGGCGACAAATGCGCGGCTATGGGGTAAATAAAAGGGTTATGGAAAAAACCGAATCACAGAAACCGCGCGTCGGCCGGGCCGATTTGTTTCTGGCGTTTTCCCGGATCAGTCTGTCGAGCTTTGGCGGCGCGATTTTCTGGGCGCGGCGCGAATTGGTCGAGCGACGGCGCTGGCTCGGCGATCGCGAGTTTGTCGACGTGTTCACCTTGGGGCAACTCCTGCCCGGACCAAACGTGCTGAACCTCACGGTGATCGTCGGACATCGCTTCTGCGGGTGGACCGGCGCCGCCGCGGCGGTTGCCGGTTTTTTGGGGTGGCCGTGCCTCGTGGTGGTCGGCATGGGGATGCTGTACCAGCAGTACGGCGCTCTGCCGCACGTGCAGCAGGCGCTCGCGGGCATGTCGAGCGTGGCGGCCGGGCTGTTGCTCGCCACCGTGATCAAGTTGGCGATGGTGCTGCCGCGGCGCTGGTGGCTTTGGTTGTTCGGCGCGCTGGCGTTTATCGGCGTAGGCGTTTTGCGCTGGCCGCTATTCTGGGTCATGGGCGCTCTCGCGCCTTGGGCTGTCTTCGCGGCCTGGAAAGAACAAGAGTGATGGAACGTCTCGATCTCGGCGGGCTGTTCCTGCATTTTTTGATGCTGTGGTTTTTGGCCATCGGCGGTCCCTCGACGATATTTCCCGACATTCACCGCTACGTCGTGGAGGTGCACCAGCTATTGACGAGCGCGGAATTTGCCGAGCTTTACACGTTGGCGCAGGTGGCGCCCGGCCCGAATGCCATGTACGTTACCTTGATCGGATGGCACCTGGCGGGATGGCGAGGCGTGGCCGCAACGACGATCCCGTTGCTGGTGCCCGCGACCACGTTAACACTGCTCGTCGGCCATCTGAATGAACGGTATCCCGACGCGCGGATCGCCCGCGCGATCCGCCGCGGCCTGATGCCGATCACGATCGGTCTCGTGTTCGCCAGCGCGACGATCCTGATGCGTACGGTGAACCATGACTGGCGCGGTTACGTGATCACGTTCGCGACCGTCGCGGTGGTGTTGCGCAAAACCTGGAACCCGCTGTGGCTGTTTGCCGCCGCCGCCCTGGCGGGAGTCGCGGGGCTCGTCTGAAGGGCAACATGGCGTTCAATCGCTTTGCTCGGTTCAAAGCGTTCAAGCCGTTCAAGTCGTTCGAACGGCGCCGGTAAGCTATGGGCGGGTTTGCTTCCACAATTTTCTTTTATCCGGGACAACGCGATTTTAGGAGAACCATCATGAAGAATAGCTCCATTCGAAGTTCCGAAATGCCGGCTTCATTCCTACGGCAGAGGAGCGCGCAGAGCAGGAAGTCTCGCGGCCAAAAAATTTCGCTGATGCTACTGCTGATGGTGCTCGTGACGCGCTTCGCCGGTTGGCCAGCCCCGGCTCTAGCGCAAGCGCCGTTCTATGAGGGAAAGACCATCAAAATCATCGTCGCTGCCACGCCGGGCGGCACCGGGGATTTTCGCGTGCGCGCGCTGGTGCCGTACCTGCGCAAGTACATTCCGGGAAATCCGACGATCATCCTCGAATTCATGGACGGCAGCGGCGGGCGCAAAGCCGCCAACTACATGTACTCGAACGCGCGCCCGGACGGTCTGACGATCGGTTCACTGAGTGGTGGCGTGATCGCGCTGAGCATCCTCAAAGAAATCGGCGTCATGTACGACGCCGACAAGTTCACCTATCTGGGCTCTGCGGAGAGCGTAAGTCATCAAGTGATTTATACACGGCGAGAGCTCGGCCTGGATAGTTTGGACAAGCTGCGCGCCGCGGCCGGCATTCGGATCGGCTCGCAGTCGGTGGGACACGTCGCTTATGTCGCTTCCCGACTGTTCGCTTATTTCCTGAACATGAAGGACCCCAAGTTCGTCGCCGGCTACACCGCTCCGGAAGTGGACGCCGCGCTCTTGCGCGGCGAGCTGGACGGGCGCTCGAACAATCCCACTTCGGTCTTGCGGCGCAACCCCGACTGGCTCGACAAAGGCGTGATGAATTTCCATTCGATTATGGAGGCGCCGAAGGGCGCCACACATCCGCGCTTTGCCCATCTGCCCGAGATCGAGACTTTCGCGAAATCGGAGAAGGAAGTGAAGCTGCTGTCGATGTGGCGGGCCTTCCGGCTACTCGGCTCGCCATACGTTTTGCCGCCGGGCACGCCGAAGGACCGCATCAAAATCCTTCAGGAAGGCATCGGCAAGGCGTTCAAAGATCGCGAGTTTTACAAGGAGTACGAGAAGATCGTCGGGGACGACGCCGACCCGATCTTCCCCGAGGCGATGGCGAAAGTCGTCAAGGAGACGCCCCGCGACCTCGAAGTGATCGACATGCTCAAAAAGCTTTCCGGGGCCGGGCCGATGCCGCCGCGCTCATAAGCGGGTTCCACCTTCGAGGCGGGCGCATGACCGAATCTCATTCCGGCACAGGAGAAGCGGAATACGTTTACGTGGGCGAACGCGGCGCGCTGAAAAACCTCGTCGAGCGCCTGAGCGGCGCCGAAAAGATCGCCCTCGACACCGAGGCCGATAGTCTTCATAACTACTTCGAAAAAGTCTGCTTGATCCAGCTATCGCTCTGCGGCGCGCACTATCTCGTCGATCCGCTTGCCGGCTTGGACCTGGCCGATTTTCTTGCCGCGCTAGCGGAGAAGCCGTTGATCGTGCACGGCGGCGATTACGACTTGCGCATGCTGCGGGCATCGACCGGTTTCCGGCCCGGTCGAGAAGTGTTCGATACCATGATTGCGGCGCAGCTACTTGGCATCGATCAGGTCGGACTCGCCGCTCTGATCGAGCGATTCTTCGGCGCCGCGATCGGCAAAGAGGGGCAGAAATCGGACTGGTCGCGCCGGCCGCTGAGCGACCGGCAATTGCGCTACGCGGTCAACGATACGCGCTACCTGGAGGCGCTCGCGGAGCGGCTGGGCGGCGCGCTCAGCGAAAAAGGGCGGATCGCTTGGCACCAGGAAAGCTGCCGGGCGATGGTGGAGTCTACGGGGCGGGAACGCTCACGCGATCCCGATGAGGCATGGCGCATCAAGGGATCTGGACGACTGACGCGCCGCCAATTGGCGTATTTGCGGGAGATGTGGCGCTGGCGCGACGAGCACGCCCGGCGCGTCAATGTGCCGGCGTTCAAGATATTGGGCAATCAGGAAATGATGGCGCTCTTGCAGTGGGCCGAGTCCCACCCTCGAGAGCCCCTCGATCGAGGGCCGAAGCTGCCGCGCAACATCGCCGGCGCGCTCCTGATCACGCTCCAGGCCGCGCTCTCCCGCAGCGCCGCCATGCAGCCGGCGGAATGGCCGGAGATAAAGAAGGGAGAGCGCCACGAAGCACCGCGCAACGACAGCAAGGAAGAGATCGCCGCGCTGCGCGGCGAATGCGCGCGGATGGCCGGAGCGCTCGAGATCGCCCCTTCCACGCTGGCGCCGCGGGCGGCGCTCGAGACGATCGCGCGCACCCGGCCGCGCACCGTGGAAGAGATCATGGCCAGCGGCGGCCTGCTGCGCTGGCAGGCGGAAACCGTGCGCGCCGCCGTCGAAAAAATTCTCCATCGCACCGACCTGACCGGGCACGCCAACGCGCGTTCCGGCGTATGATGGCGCCCGCTGTGCGCACTCCCAAGATGAAAGGCTCGCGACTCTGAATTTGCTCGACTCGTCTCAGGCGCATGCGCGGGTGCGCAGGCTTACCCTGATCAACTCCGTCATCGGCGTGGCGATCGCGGGGATTTCCACGCGCGTGTTCATGATCTCAGCGCCGACCCTGGCGACGGCCCTGGAGACGGACATGCTCGGGATTTCCTGGGCGCTTATCGTTTACCAGATGGCGGGCATCGCCCTGGGCGTGATCTGCGGCCGTCTCGGCGACATCTACGGCCATCACAAGAGCTACGGCTTCGGCATGGCGATCATGGCCGCCGGCTCGCTGCTCTGCGGGCTTGCGCAGGATGTTTTGCAGTTGATTCTATTTCGCTTCGTGCAAGGTGTGGGCGGCGCGATGATTCAATCGTCCGGCCGCGCCCTGGCGTTTCGCGCGATGCCGCAGGGCTCCGAGGGCAAGGCCCAAGGCCTGATGGCGATGTCGCATCAGTTCGGCTTTTTTGTCGGGCCGCCGATCGGCGGTTTGATCATCGACTGGATTCACTGGCGCGGTATTTTTTTCTTTTTGTTCGTGCCGAGCCTGGTCGGCGCCGCGCTGTGCTTTGCCGTCGGCCGCGCCGCCGGGCCGCCGGAGACGCGCCGGCAAGCGATCGATTACCGCGGCGCGTTGATTTTTTTCGCCCTCACCATTGTCGCTACCTTGCTGCTCGATCAAAAGGTCGCGGAGTTTTTAGGCGGAGGTAGCCAGACGCTGCTCGCGCTGGCTTTCGCGGCGGGCATCTGGGGCTTCATCGCGGAGGAAAAGAAGGCGCCGAGTCCGATGATTCGCATGTCGTTTTTTTCCGTTCCGGTTTTCGGCTATGGCTCGCTCGGCCTGCTGCTCTGCTGCATCACCCAGGGTCTGGTCATGTTCATCGCGCCTTTCTATCTGCAGGACGTGCTCAAGCTGTCGCCGACGTTCATGGGAGCGCTCTTTCTCGTGCCGTCGGTGCTGAGCATGGGGTTGTCGCCGGTGAGCGGCGCCTTGACCGATCGCATCGGCGCGCGCTTTATGCTGATCCTTGGCACGCTCGTCTTGATGGCCGCCTTCGTGATCGGCGCCAATCTGGGCGCTGACACGCATTGGCTCTGGCCGGCATTGCTGCTCGCGCTCACGGGCGTCGGCGCGGCGCTCTTCAACACGCCGTCCCAGGCGGTGATGATCGGCTCGCTGCCCAAAGAAAACTGGGGCACGGCGATCGGCATCATCAACGGCATCTTTGGACTGGGCCACATGCTGGGCATTTCTCTCAGCGGCATTCTGTTGACTCTCGCGTTTCGCTACTATTCGGGTATTCCCGGGACCACGCCCAATCTCGCCGACACGCAAGTTTTCGTCGCTTCGATGAACGCCACCTACTGGTTTGCCCTCGCCGTAAGCGTAGTGCCGCTGCTGACCTCGTTGAAGATGAGAAAAAGCAGTGGAAGCTAAACACTCAAGATTAAAATCCGCTCGGCGCGGACGCGCTTCAATAGCCGCGCTCCCAGTCGATAAGATTCTCCAGCGGCCGGCCCTCCAGATAACGCGCCAGGTTTTCGCAAAATAGATTCAACCCGCCGTGCTCGGAGACGTCGGTGGCCGCCGACACGTGGGGCGTAATGACGACCCGCTCGTGACGCCAAAGGCGCGCATCCGGCGCCCGCTCGAATTCTCCGTCATACACGTCCAGGGCCACGCCGCGAAGTTTTCCCGCCGCCAGAGCCTGAAGCAGCGCTTCTTCGTCGATGATCTCGCCGCGCGCGATGTTGACGAGAGTGGTTCCGGTTTTCATCGCGGCGAAAGCCGCCGGGCCGATCAGTCGATCGGTTTCCTTGGTCCAGGGGCAGCAAACGGCGACGAACTCGCTTTCGCCGAGCAGATCATGCAGACGGTCGGCGCCTTCGATGCGCGCGAAGCCCGGCGGCAGCGCCGCGCCGGACGTACCCCGTCGGCTGGTGCCGACCACGCGCATGCCCGCGGCGGCGCAGAGCATGCCCACTTCGCGGCCGATGCCGCCGGCGCCGATAACACATGCGGTCTTGTCGCGCAGGATGACCGGATCGTAAGCGCGGTGGTCGAAACGTCCATGGTGCTTTTCCCGGTAGCTCAGATGGAAGCCGCGGGCGAAATGCAGAAAGCTCGCCAGCACGTACTCGGCCATGGGACGGCGATTGGTGAGGCCGCGCGAAGTGGTGACGCGGACATCGGCGCCCCAGAGATCGGTGCCGAAAAAATTACTCGCGCCGGCGGGCAGCTCGTGCACCCATTTCAACCGCGGCGCGCGCGCCCGCAGATCTTTGAGCGGCGGCCAGCCGGTGAGCACGACCTCCGCCTCGGCGAGGGCGCGATTGCGCTGATCGACGGTGGTGACCGGCGATTCTCTGCCTGCGATGTAGCGATCGACGGTCCAGCGCGGCCAGGCGGCGCGCAGTTCGACGTCGAACCAGCCGCCCGCGTCGATGAGCTGGACTTGCCGGCCGACGCTCTGAATGCGCTTCAAAACCGGTTCGGCCAGCTTCGGCATGGTCAAGACGTTCACGGTTTCCATAAAGCGAACAGTACCGGATGCCGAGAAGATCTCCTAGCAGGCCGCTGAAAAAGACCCATAGGCTTCGTTGCGCTCAATCGCCTCGCGTCAATGTACTACCGGTGTACGCCTCCGCTCGGCGATTTATCGCGCGCCTCGCCTCTGGATCTTTTTGAGCCGCCCGCAAGAGGTTTTTGGCAGTCTCCTAGCGGCGGTTGCGGCCAGAGCAAGCGCCGGCATGCAGGCCCTCGCCGCCAAGGACGTATTTTCTCATTTCCATACGGCAAGAAAACATTTTCTCGGCGGCCCGGATTTTGGTCGGCGGCCGTGGTACTTTTTACTGAAAGGGGTCTGCGGGCGAAGATAAGGATCATGACCAAGAGTTTTTACACCGCCGTGGCGGAGTTTCTCAAAGTCTGGGGTGTGCTCGCGTTGATCATCGCCGCCGGCTTCGTGTTCACCTACCAATATGTGGGCGCGCCGCCGCCGAAAACGGTGCGCATCGCCACTGGCGCGAAAGAGGGCGCCTACTACACCTTCGCCGAGCAGTACGCGCGCCTCTTGGCGGAAGATGGCATCGTTCTCGAAGTGGTGCAGACGGCGGGTTCGGTGGAAAATCTCGCGTTGCTGCGAAAAGGCGACGTTACGCTCGCGTTGGTGCAGGGCGGCAGCGCGACCAAGGAAGACAAGGAAGGCCTGCAATCGTTGGGCAGCCTGTTTCTCGAGCCCCTTTGGATTCTTACTCGGGAACAAAAGCCGGTGAAGGAATTTTCGGCCTTGAAAGGCCACCGACTCGCGGTCGGAAGCGAGGGAAGCGGCACCTATTTTCTGGCCAGACAGCTACTGGCTGCGGGCGGCATCGACGAATCGAATACAACGTTGGTGACGGCCGACTCGGCGACGGCTCTCGCAGGGCTGACTCAGGGATCATTCGACGCCGCGTTCTTTGTCGCCTCATTCCGGGCGCCGCTGATTCGCGGGATTTTGGACCGACCGAATCTCCGACTCGTCGATTTCGACCGGGCCGCAGCCTATGCCCGGTGGTTTCCGTTCTTGACTCCGGTGACTCTGAGCGAGGGCGTGTTGGACCTGCAAAAAAACCTGCCGCGGCGCGACATCACTCTGGTCGCGGTAACGGCCAACTTGGCGGCGCGCCGGGATCTCAATGCGAGTCTGATTCCGGTGCTCCTCAACGCGCTTTCACAAGTCCACCAGACCGGAGGCCTGCTGGAGCGCAGGCGGCAGTTTCCATCCATCGATTTCGTCGACCTGCCGCTCAATCAGGACGCCGCCCGCTACATCGTCAACGGGCCGTCGTTTCTCTATCGCTGGCTGCCCTATGGCTGGGCCGTGCTCCTCGATCGCTTGAAAATTCTGATCGTCCCTTTCCTGGCCTTGTTGATTCCGCTGTTTCGCATCGCACCGCCGCTCTACAATTGGCGTATTCGCTCGAAAATCTATCGCTGGTACGCGTCCGTGCGGGAAATCGACTCGACCGTACAGAAACATGAAAGCGTCGACGCCAATTCGCTGCTGCGGCGCCTCGCGGATCTCGAACGCGAAGTCGCTTCGGTATCGGTGCCGCTATCGTACACCGGTGAACTCTACAATCTGCGGCTCCATATCGACCTCTTGCAACAGGAGCTTGAGAAGAGGAAAGTCGCCAAGCAAACGGAGCGAAGGGAAGCGTCATGACTTTGTCGACCCACAACGGCGTTTCCGTGCCGTCTTTCATGTACGGCACGGCGTGGAAAAAAGGCGCCACCGCCGCTTTGGTGCGGGCGGCCGTCGGCGCCGGATTCAAGGCCATCGATACCGCGAATCAACTGATTCATTATGAGGAAGCGCTGGTCGGCGAGGGGCTGCGCGCGCTTGAAAAAGAAGGTGTCACGCGCGAGACCCTGTTTCTGCAAACCAAATTCACTTCGACCGCCGGGCAAGATCATCGAACTCCCTACGACCCTGCGGCGCCGCTGACCGTGCAGGTGCGACAGTCCTTCGAAAGCTCGCTGCAACATCTCGGCACCGACTATCTCGATTCCTATGTTCTGCATGCGCCGTTTCAGCGGCGCGGCTTGGGCGAGGCGGATTGGGAAGTTTGGGCGGCGATGGAGGAGCTTTGCCGATCGGGCAAGACGAAAACCATCGGCGTCAGCAACATTACCGCGGCACAGCTCGCGCAGCTCTGCGGCGAGGCGCGCCTCAAGCCGATGTTCGTGCAGAACCGCTGCTTCGCTGCGCTCGGATGGGACAGGGAAGTGCGCGACATGTGCCGCAATCACGGCATCATCTACCAGGGCTTTTCGCTTCTGACGGCAAACGGCAAAGTTCTCGCGGACCGGGAAGTTCACGATATCGCGAGCCGGCACGGCGCCGGAGTCGCGCAAGTTATTTTCCGGTTCGCCATGCAAATCGGCATGCTGCCATTGACCGGAACGACGAGCCTAGAGCATATGCAAGAAGATCTGGCGGCGGAGACGATTTCTCTGACGGATGAGGAGCTGCGGCGGATCGAAAGCGTAGGCTTGTAAAGTCCCGGCAATTTCATAGACCGGCGCGTGAGAGATCGGACAATCATCGGCAGTGGTTGGCTGATTGTTTTG
The DNA here is from genome assembly GCA_963745035.1 of uncultured delta proteobacterium. Lineage (GTDB taxonomy): Bacteria > Desulfobacterota > Binatia > UBA9968 > UBA9968 > DP-20. Next base: position 237,219 of record CAVUVW010000021.1, read on the forward strand.
ACCTTTGCTTCGCGCTGAATTATTTCCTGACCCACATCCAGCAGCGAGGCCGGACCCAATGGCCGATCCTCTCATAGCTGTGCGCGATGTCCGTGTGCGACACGGCGCGGCTACGGTTCTCGACCTTCCATCCTTCGAGGTTCATGACGGCGAGATCGTCGCGATCATCGGCCCCAACGACGCGGGTAAATCCACTCTTCTGCGCGTGATCGGATTGCTCCAACGGCCCACCTGCGGGAGCGTTTGTTTCCGCGGCGCGAGGGCCACCCCGCAAAATTCTCTCGCGCTGCGCCGGCGCATGCGGCGCGCCGTATTGGAGATCGCGCGCCGCCGCTTTATACTCTAAACGAGCGAACGAAAGGACATCGAGGAGAGCGAGATGGCGCTACCACTGCTGCAAATCGCCAAGCTGCTAGCCCAACTGGCGACGATTGGTCCGGTCGTCAACGAGGGCGCCGACAGGATCCGCAAGCTCGTCGAAACCGTGCGGAAAGGCGACGGGAACACGGCAAAACAACTGGAAGCGCTCCGACAGGCGGTCGAATTGCAGAGCGCGGTGAACAAGAAAGTGGACGATCAACTGCAAATTATCGAGTCGGTGCTGATGAACGTGCAAAAGTCGCTGAAAATTTTGACTTTCACGAGCGCGATTATCGGCATTTTGGCGGTCGCGGCATTGGCCACGGCCGTCCTGAAATGACAATCCAACGATTGGCGGAGGAGCGATGGCGATCTTTCAATCCTTGGCGAATGCCTTGAAAGTCCTGGCGGTGGGCGATCGGGTCAAGGTGACTCTACGTCCCGAGACCGGAGCCTTTCCCAATCCGATGGACGGACGGATTGCCGAAAAGGACGAAGCGGGAAATCTGTCGCTGAACTCGGAACGCGGCGTTGTGGGCATTCGCGCCGAAGACATCATCTCGATCACCAAGCTGCCGGGCTAGCTTCGGCTTCCACGCTTCCTCATGGCAGAGTGCAACCACGTCAACCTCGAGCTTCTGCCGTCGCGAAAGCGCGCGCTGCGCTGCCGGCAGTGCCATTTGACTCTCGATCCCGAAGAGGCAGCCGACGGCCACTGTCCAGAGTGTTTCGAACGCTCCGGACAGCGCTACCGCGACTTCGACGAGCTGGAATCCGCCGGCGACGACGCGGCGACGTACCGCTGCGAAGCATGTGGCGTGATCGTCAAGTGGCCGTAGCAGGCAGAGGCTCTTTTCAAGCCTGTTTGGCGCTTTGCCGCGCGCTCTAACGCGGCGGGCGGCGAGGGCCTTTTTGTAGTCGCGTTCAGCCTACGAGGGCGGTTGGCGCTGCTTCATGTGTTCGTCGCCGCGGCGCTTGAGCTCTTCGGGAGAAACGTCTTCTTTGTGGGTGGCGATCCACCAGCTGTTGCCGGAAGGATCTTTGACCCCGCCCTGCCGGTCGCCGTAGAATTGATCCGCCGGCTCCATAATCGAAGTCGCGCCGGCTTGGAGCGCGCGTTTGTAGACCGCGTCCGAATCCTGGACATAGAGAACCAAGGCGCAGGGCATCGGCTTCCATTGCTCCGAGGCTTCGCCCAGCATCATCATGGAGTCGCCGATCTTGATCTCCGCGTGCATGATGCTGCCGTCGGGAGCGGGCATGCGGAAGGTTTCCTGGGCATCAAACGCCTGCTTCAGGAAATCGACCAACTTGCTTGCGCCTGTGGCGACGAGGTAGGGCGTGATTGCATGGTATCCGTCGGGAATCGGTTTGACTGCCATCGCGGGTCCCTCCGTTCGATTTTCTCGTTTCACTCCCAGCCTAGCGCGTATAGACGGGCAAGCAATGGCTTCGCAAGAAATTCATCTGCGACGCGACGCCGGCTGCGGCAACGCCTCGCGAAGCGCGCTACCAGGCCTCATCCATAGTTCGCAGGATTTGCGCGTGAGTCGCGGGCGTGTCGAGCTTTCGTTCGCGGAGCTCGGCCCGGCAGATGCGCCGGTGAAAGGCGAGCGCTGCCTGGTGGACGATCATCGGCTTGCCGTTCATGACCGGATGTCCGGTGGATTGCCCGTGGCGCAGGAAAACGGTTTCCTCCGGATGATAGATGAGATCGTAAAAAGCGGTATGCGGCGGAATCGCGGCGGCGAGCTTTAGCGAGGCCTGGTGATTCGCGTGGATGTCCCTGCCGGCGGATTCGAGCCATTTTCTCTCGAACTCCGGAAGGTCGAATTCCGCTGCCGCGAACGACGGCGGATGCGCCGGCGCCAAAGCGGAATAGGGCTCGAGCAGGGTCGCTTTACCGTCCGGCAACTTGCGCAGGCCACCCTGGCCCTTGGTAGTGCAGTTGACAATCAGTCCGACTCGGGGCGCCCACGAAGATAATTCCTCCTCGCCGATCGCCATGGCGTCGCCGCCGGCCTTTCTTATTTCTTCGGCGAGCGACACGGCTTGTTCCCCGGTGCGGTTGCAAATCAACAGTTTGCCGCCCGCCAGTTGATCGGCGACGTGAAATCCGACCGCGCGGGCCGAGCCGCCGGCGCCGAGCAGCAACACATTCATTTCGCGCAGCGACGGCAGAAAAATTCCCGCATCGCCGGGCCGGCGAGCTTGTAGGCTGTCGATGAAGCCTTCGCCGTCGGTGTTGTAGCCGACGAGCCTGCCGCCGGCTTCGCGCACGATCGTGTTGACCGCCTGAATTCGCCGCGCGCCGGGATCGATGGCGTCGAGAAAGTTCATCACTCGGACTTTGTGCGGCACGGTGACGTTGGCGCCGAGAAAATTCGCGCAGCGTTTGAGCGCGCCGATGAGATCGCCGAGGCGGGTGCCGTCGACGTCGAAGGGCAGATAGAGGGCGTCGATGCCCAGGCGGCGAAACGCGGCGTTCCATAAGCGCGGGCTTTTGGAATACTGCGACGGCGCATCGCCGATCACGCCGGCGAAAGATTGGCCGGCGGCAAACGTAGCGTCGAGCCGGTTGGACAGGCACCGGCCGATCGCGGCGAGATCTTCCGAGGAAATCATGAGCGCGTTCCGCCAGCGCTCCAGTCGTTACACGGCGACAAAACGTTCGCAAGCACGATAAAAACGTCGGCGCGTCAGGCGGCTTTCTTGATGATGAATTTGCCGTCGGAGAAAGTGAGCAGGGTGTTGCGGCCGTCGATGACGGTTTCCATCACGACGTCGTGGTCCCAGAGCTGCTGCACGTACTTGAGGGTTTTCTCGGCGTACTCGAGCTGCAGGTCGCGCCCGTCGTGGTGGTGCTTGAGCAGCAGGGTGCGATTGTTCAGATAGTCGGAGTCTTCGACTTTGATCACCGGAATGGTGGCGGTGCCGACGTTCTGGATCAACGTCTCCCTGATCTGGCGCCAGTTGTCGTCGTCCGCGACGCGGCTCACCACCTGCTCGTTGCCGCGGCTCTTGTATTCGAAAAGCTTGAGCTCGCGAATCAACTCTTCGGTGAGATAGCGTCGCAAGAACGACGCGTCGCGCTCCACTTCGCGGACTTCGAACAGCTTCTCCATGCCGGTCTTGCGGCGCGGGCCGAACTCCTCGATCTCTTCGGCCGTCGGATGGTCCCAGCGCTTTTCGATATCTTCCCAAATTTTCATGCCGACGTGATACGGATTGAGGCCGCCAGGGGAGGGGCGCAGCACCTGCGTGTGGCGGATGATGAATTCCAGATGGAGGCCCTGGGGCAGATCGAGCGCCTCGACGATGCGCTTGTGCCAGAAGCTCGCCCAGCCTTCGTTCATGATCTTGGTCTCGATCTGCGGGACAAAATACTGCGCCTGCTTGTGCACGATGGTCAGCAGGTCGCGCTCCCATTCGGCGAGCTGCGGATTGTGATCGCGGATGAAGGTCAACAGGTCTTCGTCGGGATAAAGCGGCACCTTCCTCAGGTCGGGCGTCGGCGTTTCCGCCGGGCGGTGGATCGCGCGAAACGGGTCGGCGGGCGGCTCGAACTCATCGAGTTTCATTTGCCGCTCCTCGCTCGCCGTCGGTTTTTTGATGGCGAGGTTGCGGCGGCATTGCAGCGACAGCGCGTGGGCGGCGTCGAGCACGGCCTCCACCTTTTCCAAGCCGATGCTCGGATCTTCGACGTAACGGCGCACGCGATTGGCGTGGCTCTTGAAGGTTTCGATGGTGAATTCGGCGCGGGTGGACCGAAAAGTAAAATTGTTCTTGAAGAAATCGTTGTGCCCGTAGACGTGCGCCATCGTGAGAATCTGCAGCGCGAGGCTGTTGTCGCGCATGAGATAGGCGATCGACGGGTTGGAGTTGATGACCATTTCATAGGGCAGGCCGCTGACGCCGTATTCGTAGAGGGTCTTGGTCTTCTCAAAGTTCTTGCCGTAGGACCAGTGGGGATAATGCGACGGCATGCCGGAGTAGACCATATAGGAGAGCATGTCTTCGTGGTCGCAGATCTCGAATTCCTGGCCGTAGGGATCGAGCCCGAAGCGCTCGACCAGGGCCACGATCTTGTCGTTCCACTGCTCGAGATCTTGCAAGCTATAGTCGGAAGCCATGGAAACTAGGCCGCGTCTTCCCGGGCGCGGTCCTTGCTTAGAAAGGCGCGGAAGGAAGCCCAGATGTCTTCCTTCTTCTGAATCTGCACGGTCTGAAAGTTCGCTTCCTGGATCTGTGAAAAAAACGTGATCATGCTGCTGCCGTAATAGCCGGCCCCGAGCGGCTTGATCTCGCCGTAGCCGAACAGATTGGCCGTGCGAGCGAGCTCCTGGGCGGCCTTGAGCGCAGCCTCGTTGTCGGACTCGAAGTTGTCGCCGTCGGAGCAGTGAAACACGTACACGTTCCACAGCGCCGGGTGGTAGCGCTCTTCGATGATCTCCAGCGCCTTATTGTAGCCCGAGGAAATGAACGTGCCGCCCGATTCGCCTTTGTGAAAAAACTCCTCCTCGCTCACCTCCCGCGCTTCGGTGTGGTGGGCGATGAACACGATCTCGACGTTCTGATAGCGCGTGCAGAGAAACTGATAGAGCAGAAAAAAGAAGCTGCGCGCCAGATATTTCTTCATCGTGTCCATGGAGCCGGACGTATCCATGATGCAGAGCACCACGGCGTTGGATTCGTTGCGCGTGTCGGTGACCGTGTGATGATAGCGCAGATCGTCCTGGTGAAAAGGGAAGCGGCGCGATGGCGGGAGGCCGGGCTGCTGCTTCATCGCCGCCTTTTTGCGCTTGACCCGCGAGCGCGCGGTGCGCTTCTTGTCCAGCCGCACGCGAATGCCTTTGCGGCGAAATCCCTTCTGGCGGAACAGCCGCTCGATTTCGATCTGGCGCAAGCGCTTACGCTCGATATCGGGCAGCTCGAGGTCTTCGAACATCAAATCAACCAGCTCGTCGAGGCTCACGTCGGTCTCGTAGTAATCGATGCCCGGACGGTCGCCCGCCTGCTGGCCGCCTTTACCGTCCTTGCCCTGTCCGACGACATCGCCCGGCTTGGGGTCGCCGTCGCCGCCTTCGCCGACGCCGGGAGCGTTCTCGCCGTAGATGAACCGGTATTCCTTCACCCCGCGGATCGGCACTTTGATGATGCGGTTGCGATCTTTGCCGATGATGGATTCCTCGGCGATGATGTCGGCGATGTTGTTGCGAATCGCTTCGCGGACTTTTTGCCGGTGGCGCAGGCGATCTCCGGCGCTGCGGTCGCTGCGCTGTCCCGACGACGAATTATACGGACGAAAGATGGTCGACAAGCTGCACCCCGGCGCGGTTACACGACCTTCGCTGAAAAACCGCCGTTAGTCCTTCCACAGGTTGTTGGCCGCGTACTTGAGCACCACATCGACGCAGCTCGGGCAGTAGCCGTGCTCGAGGAGATTTTTCACCATGGCGTCGTACTTTTCCGACTGATCTTCGTCGCGCATTCGCGATTTGGTGATCACGCGGCTCAAGTCGCGCACCGAAGTGATCAGCTTCTTTTCGATCGCCTCTTTGAGCGGCTCGTAGCTGCGAAAATCGATCTTCTCGCTGCGCCGGTTGGCGGCCCACAGGTAGGCGATCACCTCCTGACGAAAGCCGTCGGCGGCGGATCCGATGATCGCGATCTGCTCTTCGATCGACTTCATGAAGCCTTCGTCCGGTGCCAGCTCCTCCTTGGTGTTGCGGTCCTTGACCTTGCTCTTGTTGACGTAGGCCTCGGCATGGTCGAGATAGTTCTGGAACAGCGCTTCAGCCTGCTCCTGATAGGAGTACACGAAGGCGCGGGTGATTTCCTTTTCGAGGATCTCCAGATACTCCTTGTGCAAGGTGTCCTGCAAAAATTCCAGGTGCTGCTTGCGGGTGTCGTCGGACAAGTCGGCTTCCTTCACCATGTTGATCAGCGCTTCGCGCACGTTGATCGCGTTGATGCAGTTGCCGGCGGCGTTGTCCGACAGCGCGTTGTCCAGCGCTTTCATGATAAAGCGGGTGGAGATTCCGGACATGCCTTCGCGCTTGCTGCTGTCGCGCAGCTCCTGAATGTCGACTTTCTTGGTCCGGCCTTTTTCGACCACTTCTTCGCCGTTGTAGAGCTTGAGCTTGGTCATGAGATCGCACTTGTTGGTCGGCTCCAGCCGCGACAGAATCGCGAACATGGACGCTACCTCCAACGTGTGCGGCGCGACGTGGGCGCGGAAATCCGAGTTGCGGATGATCTTTTGGTAGATCTTCACTTCCTCGGACAATCGCAGATTGTAGGGCACCCGCACCACGACGATGCGGTCGAGAATGGCTTCATTGGTATGGTCCGCCTTGAACTTCTGCCACTCCGCTTCGTTGGAATGGGCGACGATCACGGTATCGACGTACACCAATCCGTGCCGCCCTGGCGCGGGCACGACCTTTTCCTGAGTCGCGGTGATCATGCAGTGGAGATATTCGATCTCGTTCTTGAAGACCTCGATGAACTCGACCACGCCGCGATTGCCGATGTTGAGCGCGCCATTGAGCTCGAGCACGCGCGGGTCGCCTTCGGAGTAAAGGTCCAACTTGGAAATATCCTCGCTGCCGATCAGCACCGAGGTGTCCTGGTTGTTGGGATCCACGGGCGGCACTACGCCGATGCCGACGCGCGCGCGCTTGGAAAATTCCACGGTGGCGACCGGAAACTCTTCATATTTGCCGGCGTATTCCTGGATGAGCTTGTAGCGGCAGACCGGACAGAGGTCTCCCTCGATGTGCACGCCCAGCATCTTCTCGAATTCCTTGCGCAGGTGGCGCGGAATCAAGTGCAGCGGCTCCTCGAACATCGGACAGCCTTCGATGGCGTAAAACGGCTCGCTTTCCTCGAGACCGCGATGCAGCTTTTCCACCAGCGAACTCTTGCCCGAGCCGACCGGCCCCATCAGGTAGAGCACCTGGCGGCTCTCTTCGCCTTTGAGTGAAGCGGCATGAAAGAAGCGGACGATCTGCGATACGGTTTTCTCGATGCCGAAGAACTCTTCGGAGAAAAAATCGTAAAGTCTGATGGATTCGTCTTTGTAGAGTCGTTTTACGCGAGGGTCGTGCTTTTCGTGGATGTCGCGGACGCCGGGCTTAATGACCACGTCGTACATGCGCGCGTGCGCGAGCTTGGTGACTGCGGGATCGGCCTTTACTTTTTCGAGATAGCCGAGCAGGTTGCCGCGCCAGGAGCGCGACTGGTGCATGTCGCGGTCCTTCTTGATGAGCTGTTCGAATTCCGTGTTATGGTCCATTCCAGCAGCCTCCCTTGTTCATGTTCCTACCGTCGATACTGGGCGTGCTTGCGCGCGCACAAAGACAATGCAAATGTCCGGAGAGCGACGAAGACAACGGATGAAAGTGCAGCGAATCGTGCAAGGCCGGCGAGAACGCTATTTTGAGAGCGTGCATCACCTTGGATAATGAGACGGACGAAAGCAGAAGGGCGCGAGGAGACGGGACTCGGCGGAAATCCGGAAGTGTTGTAAGGCTTGCATGCGACCTCCTGTCATTGTGCTGGTCGGGCAGCCAAGCGCCTCGTCGTCGATCGTTTAGGCGTCGATCGGACAAACATCCTCTTCACTTCACAACCACTGCTACATTGCACCGCAAAACACCCCTGATGTCAAGATAATTCAACCCCGCGAAAAAAGAGCAACCCATCAACCGCGCGCGGATTCGCATCCGCGCCGATGTCTGATAGAATTGATTCCGCGCGCGCTTTCACCGACGGACAAAATTTTCGATGCGTCAGGAATCCTTGCAGATCGAACCCGGTCTGAGATGGTACGCGATCCAGACCAAGGCGAACCGGGAAAAAGAAGTCGAGAAGCGGCTTTGTGATCTCGACTTGGAAGTGTTTCTGCCGTGGATGCGCGCGCGGCGGCGCATCGGCAGCCGCTTTCATTGGGTGCTGGCGCCGTTGTTTCCGGGATATGTTTTTTGCCGTCTCGACATGGTGCTCTCGGGCAAGGCGGTGCGCTACTCCCCGGGTGTGAAGGATTTTCTCACGTTCGGCAGCCGCATTGCCGAAGTGGGTGAAAATATTCTGCAGGCTTTGCGCGAGCGCTGCCCCGGCGGCATTGCGGAAATCGATCCGATGAACGCCAAACCGGGCGATCGCGTGCGCATCAACGAGGGACCGTTTTCGGGTCTGGAAGCGATCTTCGAGCAGAAGCTTCGCGGCAGCGAAAGGATCGCCGTTCTGCTGGATATTCTCGGCCGCGAGACGCGCATCGTGCTGCCACGCGAGATTATCGGCCGATTGTAAGTTGACGCGCGCTTAAGCAGCGTTGCTTCTACGGCGCCGCTCGCGCCAGTCAGATATTTTACCGGCTTGTTGACCCCACCTCCCGAATGGCCGCCCGCCCCCCGGTGGGTCGTTTGACAGGCCTCGATCTCCCTTGATAAAGGGCCTTCCCTGGCGACGTCAATCTTGCGGGGAGTACTTATGAGCGAGCGAACTTGGTGGGGCCGACTACTACTCTTGGTTTCGGGGCTTTGCGTTCTCTTTCTCGTGGGTCAGTCCATCGTATCCACCGGCCGCTGGTTGAACGAGCCCTTTCCAGGTTTCTTTGTCTATGAAAATTTGACCGTCGGTCCGTATCACGCCCCGGGTTGGACCGGTGCCGCCGCGGGATTGCGCTCGCTCGACCGCATCATCAGCATCGACGGCCGCGAACTGCGGCGGCGCGTCGAGTTTTACGATATCGTGGGCGGTTCGCCGCCCGGCTCGGTGTTTCACTACCGTGTAGCGCGCGACTCCCGCACCCTCGACCTTTATATCTCATCCCTGAATTTTTCCCTCCGCGACTGGCTGCTCAGCTTCGGCCTATACATTTTGATCGGCCTCGCGTTTCTGATCATCGGCGTCGCTCCCTACTTCTATCGAGCGTCCTCGATCGTCGCACTGCCGCTTTGCTTCATGGTCTTGATGGTATTCGTCTGGTTTCAAACCACCTTCGACTTCATGACCGATGGCGCACTGCCAAAGGAAATCCGCATCCTCGCGCTCGGCTTGACGCCGAGTGCCGCGATTCATCTGGCGCTGCTGCTGCGCAACGTGACCCTCGGCACCACGCTGTCGAACGTCTATCCGGCCATCATCTACGGCGCGGGCGCGCTGCTCGGCGCGCTCAACATCGCGACTTTCTTCGCGCCGCGTTGGCTGTGGAATCCCGTCCATCATGCGTCCTATATTTTCGTCTGCTTCGGCGCGCTCGCCTTTCTGCTGATCGTTGCGGACGCGCTGCGCCGCTGTTCTTCGGACCTGGATCGCTCGCGGCTGCGCGTGATGCTGGTCGGCTCGCTGGTCGGGTTTCTGCTTCCCGCGTTCAGCACGTTGGCGGCCAATTCGCTGGGCTGGTGGGTGCCGTACAACGTGGCTTTGGTTCCGACGATCTTCTTTCCGATCTCGGTCGCTTACGCGCTGCTGAAATACAGCCTTTTCGATCTCGGCAACGCCTTGAAAGTCGCGTTGAGCCGCATCGGATTGCTCGCCGCGCTGGTGGCGATCTATGCGGTGGTGGCGATGCTGGTGGCGCCGTGGGCGGGCCAGTACGCCAAGGATCCGCTCGTGCCGATTTTCTTTTCGATCCTGGTCGTCGCGGTGTTCAATCCGCTGCTGCGCTGGCTCGAGCGCGTGGTGGACCGCTACGTCTATCGTCAGGAGTACGATCCGGCGCTGGCCCAGGCGGAAATCAGCTTGTTTCTGCGCACCCTCGACGACGCGCCGGCGCTCGCCCATGGTTTTGTTGAGCGTATCGCCGGCCGCTTGGGACTGCTGCACGCGTGCGTGTTGTACCGCCCGAAGTACTCCGGTGAATTCTTGACGGCGGCAAGCCCTGCGGCGCCGGACATCGCGGCGGCGCTCGCCGCCGAGTTCCGGACGATCACCGCATTGTTCGACGACGGCGCGTATCGCGGCATCAGCCGCGACGAGGTGACCACCGACCCGCGCTACCGCGCTAAAAGCGCAATCTTGCTCGGCGTTTTCGAACGGTGCGGCGCGGAGATCTTCTTGCCGCTGGTGTACGAGCGCGAGGTGCGCGGCGTGGTTGCGGTCGGAGCCAAACGCTCGCGCGGCGAATACAGCGCCGAGGATTTGCGGCTATTGATAACGCTGACCGAGCAGTTGGCGCTGTCTTTGGAGAACGGCCGGCTTTATCAGGAGTCGGTGGCGGCGTGCCAAAAGGCTGAGGATAGCAATAAACGATTGCTGGAAATGGATCGCATGAAAAAAGACTTCGTGGCGAACATCTGTCACGAGCTGCGCACGCCGGTCAGCACCATCATCGGCTTCAGCGAAGTCCTGCGGGATCCCAACTTCAAAGGCAACGCGACGGAGCTGCTGAACCGCCTGGTCAACAACGGTCAGGAACTGTCGAGCCTGATGGACAATCTGATGAATTTTACGCGCATGGAGGCTGACGCAGCCACGGCGCAGTTCGAGATCGTCAAGCTCAAAGAGATTCTCGCGGCTTTGGAGATGATGACCCAGCGGTTGATTCGCGCGCGGCCGATCGAATTCGGCATTCTTTTGGATTCGGCAGTCGACACCATCGAAAGCGACGGCCAAAAGCTGCAGCAGATTCTGGTGCAGCTTTTGACCAACGCCCTCAAGTTTACCGAGAAGGGACGCATCGAGCTGTCGATCCGCCCGCGCCGTGAGGCGGATCAGGGTTTCTTGGAGATCGCGGTCGCCGACACCGGCATCGGCATCAAGCGCGAAGATCAGGACATCATCTTCGACGACTTCCGCCAGCTCGAGGGTTCGTCTACCCGCCACTACGGCGGGACCGGCGTGGGGTTGGGGCTGTCCAAAAAACTCGCGGCGGCGCTGGGCGGCGAGTTGCGGGTGGCGAGCGAACTCGGCGTCGGCAGCGTTTTCAGTCTGCTCTTGCCGCTGCGCGTTTTGGGGCTGTCGCAGGCGTCCTTTTCCGGCGCAAACGGCGGATCCGCTGCCGGTGTAAAATTCCCGCAGAGCCTGTGTTACAGTGACGCATCGCCGCGAGGAAAGGATTCCTAACCATGCCGCAACTTCGCCAGTTGGTGATCGCCGCCGAGGATCCGAGGAGGCTCTCGGCTTTTTACCGGGAAGTTTTCGACCTCGATCAGATCGATGAAGCAGGGGACGCGGTGTTTCTTTCCGACGGAGTTTTCAATTTGGCGCTGGTGTGCGAGCCGGAGGCGCGCAAACAGGGACTGCGCAATCTCAGCTTCGATACGGTCAGAGTCGAGTCGTTGGGAAAGAAGCTGGCGCACGTCGATGGGGCGCAGTCCGCACTCGCTCCCGTGCAGTCAGTCACGGGCGTGGAGTTCGAGGTAAGCGACCCGGACGGCAATCCCGTCGGCATCTGCCGCCGCGCCTTCGATGTGGCGTACGAGCAGCTTCCGGCGCCGCTCCGCCACATCGCGCTCTACACACCCAATCCGCAACGCATGGCGGATTTCTACTGCAAAGTTTTCGATATGAAAGAGGTGGAGAAAACCGATCGCTCTTCGATCTTCGTCTCCGACGGCTATTTCAATCTCGCGCTGCTGTATCAACGCAAGGAAGAGCCCATCGGCCTCAATCATTTTGGTTTCCACGTGAAGAGCACGGAAGAGATGCAGGAGCGGGCGGAGAAGGCGGGCGTGCGGCGCGGCGCGGCGCGTCCGGAACGAATTCCCTTCGCCGAGTATCGAGTTCACGATCCCGAGGGAAACGGCATCGACATTTCGCAGAAGGGCTGGCGAGTGTAATGCTCGGGTCGAGGATGGAGGATCGAGGATTGCGAGTCGGACGTATTTGCGATCCTCCATCCTCTATTCTCCATCTTCGACCTTGATTTTATGAGAGATGGCTATGAGCGACGATGAGTTCTTGCAAGAGCTGCTGACGCCGGTGCATGAATTCTGCCGCGCGCTCGACGCGCAGCCACCGGCTTACAGCTACATTCCGCTGCGTTCGGACGAAGAGCGCATTCGCGTCATGCAGAGCCGGCTGTTCAATGAAATGCGCGCGGCGGATCTGTTCGGCGCCTGGCTCAAGACCACGCCGGAGCTCGACGTCAAGGCGACCATGGCGGAATCGGCGCACGAAGAGATGGTGCATGCCGAGCTGCTGGCCAAACGCATTCGCGATCTCGGCGCCGAGCCGTTCGCCTACAAACCGCTGCCCGCGCAGACGGCGATGTTCAACGCGATGGAAGGTTTGAATGAGACCTGCGAGCGCATCGCGGCGCTGTCGCTTGCCGGCGAAACGGTCGCCAACTATCTCATTCAAATGTGTCTCAACTCGCCGGCTGTGCCGGAATGGATCAAGCAGCCCTACCGCCGCATCACCCAGGACGAGGAAGGTCATGGCAACGCGCCGCGGGAGTTCCTCAAGCGCTACGCGACTACCGAGGAGCGCCGGGACCGCGCGCGCCGCGCGGTCGCCATGCGCATGGTGCTGTTCCGCGAATATCTCGCGAGCCTGGATCGCTGGTCGATGGGCAAAGATCGCTGGTAAAGATCGCGAGCCACGAGTCCCGCATTCAGCCATTCGCAAGCTCACCGTTTTGGCGAGGCCCTTCCTTTCCGTCCTTGAAGTCCGGCGCCGCAAATCCGCTATATGCGAATGAATTCCGCAGGAGGTGCGCATGAAAATTCTGTTCTTCGATGATTTCAAGCTCGGCGTGCTGAAGGGCGATAGCGTGGTCGATGTTTCCGCGGCCGTGCGGGAGATTCCGCACACCGGGCCGCACGATCTGATCAGCGGGCTGATCGAGCGTTTCGCCGATTATCGCGCGGCGCTGGAGCGCGCTGCCGCGGGCGGCCAAGGCGTGCCGCTCGCCGGCGTGCGTATCCGCCCGCCGCTGCCCAGACCGGTGAACATCGACTGCATGGCCGTGAATTATATGGAAGACGGCACGCGCAAGGAGCCGGCGCCGATCAACGCGTTTCACAAATCCCCGGGATCGGTGATCGGCGATCATGACACGATGGTGCTGCCGGACGTGCCGGCGGCCATTTTCGAAGGGGAAGCGGAGATCGCGGTGGTCATCGGCAAGCGCGCCGCCACCGTGCCGGCCAGCCAGGCCATGGCGCATATTTTCGGCTACATGAATTTCATCGACGGCTCGGCGCGCGGGCTGCCGCCGGCGGGAAACACGTTCTATCAGATGAAATCGCGCGCCACCTTCGCGCCACTGGGCCCATATATCGTGACCGCGGACGAAATCGCCGACCCGCACAATCTGCAGGTGCGTCTCTGGGTGAACGGCGCACTGATGCAGAATTACCACACGAGCGACATGGCGCATAAAATCCCGCGCTGCATCGAATGGGTGAGCTCGATTCATGCGCTGGAGCCCGGCGACGTGCTCGCCTGCGGCACCAATCATCGGGGCCTGAACCCGTTTCAAGACGGCGATCTGGTCGAGCTCGAAACCGAGCCGTTGGGGCGGCTGCACGTGAAGATTCGCGACGATCTCAAGCGCACTTGGGCGCGGGAGACGCGGCTGCAAACGACAGGAAAAGGGTCTCGAAGGCTTCACACCGCAGCTTACCGGCAAATACGCCAAGCCGGGCGCATGAGCTGCGCCGTTACTTTTGACTCATTGGAACGATGAGCGTTGCGCGGAACCGGAGGTTGACGATGCTGTTTCGATTTTCGATAGGACGATGGAACGCCTTGTTTGTTCTCCCGGCCTTGCTGTTTGCGCCGATCATTACCAACGCCCAGGTGACCGTGCTCAGCCGCGCCACCTTGATCGACGGCGCGGGCGGCGCGCCGCAAAAAGAAGTCTCGATCGTCATCGAAGGCGGACGCATCCGCGATCTCGGCCCTCGTCCAAGATCGCCGCGCCGCCGGGCGCGAGCGTAGTGAATGTTGCCGGGAAATTCGTCGTCCCCGGCATCATCAACGCCCATGGTCACGTGGGCGCTAAAACCGCCCCGCAGCTACGCCAGTATGCGCTTTATGGAGTGACCACGACGACGAGCATGCAGACCGATCCGGACGAGGTGATTCAAGTGCGCGACGCGCAGAAGCGCGGCGAGCTCCGCGGCGCGCGCGTGTCGACCATCAAATATCGCTTCGCTCCCGATCCGGAGGTGACGACGCCCGAGCAGGCGCGCGCCAAAGTCGATGAGACCGTCGCCGCGGGCGCCGATTACATCAAATTGTGGGTGGACGGCGGCTTTGGCACCCGGGCCAAGCTCAGCCCGGAGTTTTGCGCCGCAGTTCTCGAACAGGCGCGCAAGCACGGCAAGCTTACCTTCGGCCATGCCTACGAGCTTGCCGACGCCAAGATGCTCGTGGAGCAGGGGTTGAACGTCTTGGCTCATAACATTCGCGACCGGGAAGTCGACGCCGAATTCATCGCGCTCGCAAAGCAAAAAAACGTCACGTTGATCCCGACCCTGGTGCGCGACGAAGGATTGTTTATCTACGGCGAGACGCCGGCTTGGATCGACGATCCGTTTTTTCTCAAGTTCGTGCCGCCGGAGCGTCTCGCCGTCTTGAAGACCAAGATCCGCGACGAGCAGGCGAAGCACCCGCAGCGCGCGTTGTTCAAGGCCGGTTTCGAGATGAACAAGGTAAACCTAAAAAAATTATCCGATGCCGGCGTGCGCATCGCTTTCGGCACCGACAGCGGCGGCGCCGCCGACCGCTTTTTTATTCAGGGACACTCCGAGCACCGCGAGATGGAGCTCATGATCCAGGCCGGCTTGACGCCGATGCAGGTCATTCAATCGTTTTCCAAAGGCGCCTCGGAGGCGCTGGGGATCAACAAGGAATTCGGCACCCTCGCCAAGGGCAAGGCCGCCGATCTGCTCGTGCTGGAGAAAAATCCGTTGGAGAACGTCGCCCACATGCGGTCGATTCAGACGATCTATCTCGGCGGAAAAAAGTTTGAATAGCGATACGTGAGTGGAGTGAATCCCCTCGACTGCGCTCAGGAATAAACTCCGTGAAGGTCTGCTTTCAAATTGAGTCATTACCCGATGTCGTATCTCGAAGATGTTGCTCGACGATATACCGGCTCAGCTTCCGAAATACCCATGTCTAATTTCTCAGGCCGCTGGTTTACTACGTTCGGCCCCATGGAGCTGATCGAGGAAGGCGCGCGCGTGCGCGGCTCTTATTCGATGCAGCAGAATAGCTGCTCGATCGAAGGAGCGATCCGCGACGGTAAATTTCATTTTACCTACCGAGAGCCGAGAGCCGAAGGAGAGGGTTGGTTCGAGCTCGTGCGCCATGGACGATTCGCCGGGCAGTGGCGGCAAAAAGATTCGTCCACTTGGTCCTCGTGGCGCGGCGAGCGTGAATTCGAAGGAATTTGGGAGACCTCGTTCGGATTGCTGCGATTGGTGCAGGAGTCCGAGCGCGTCCTGGGATTTTACGAGGGCGCCGGGCCGTGCGCTCTCGAAGGGCGGCTGGAGCACAATCGACTTCAGTTTCGTTATCGTGAAGCGCGGGCGCAAGGAGAAGGCCGTTTCGAGCTCGCCCCCGACGCGACCCGCTTCGAAGGCGAGTGGCGCGCCGACGGCGCGGCACAATGGGCGCCGTGGCACGGCCGGCGTCTGGTCGGGCTGCCGGGCGCTGTTTGGCTCGTGGTGATCGAGGCCCATTGGCAGCGTTCCTATCTTGCCAAGGAATATGCTTTTGGCCACATGCTGCGCGAGTTTTTCAGCCGCTTGCCGCATGTGAGCGTGCGGCAGCGATTTTTCGAGGACGAAACCGGACTGGAGCGCTGGTGCCGGGAGCTGATGTACATCCCTGAGCCAGTGGCGGTGGTGTTCGCGAGCCATGGCACGGCGGACGGTCTGACGGTTCACGGCAAGCCGTTTCCCACCGGCGCATTGGTGGAGAGCCTGCGCTACGCCGACAATGTTATCCTGCTGCATTTTTCCTGCTGTCTGATGATGCAAGACGGCAAAGCCGGCGAGCTCGGGCGTGCGCTGCAAGAGACCGCGCGCTTTCCGATTTCCGGCTATGATCGAAGCGTCGATTGGGCGGCCAGCGCGCTGATCGAGTTTCACTATCTGGATATGATCTTGGGCCGCGGCCTTTTACCAGCGGACGCCGCCGACAACGTGCTCCGTCTCATCAGCTACGCCGGCGACAAAGACGTGCCGGGGTCGCCGTATCCCGCCGCCGGATTCCGCATCCTCTTGCCGAAGGCAAAATAAAGCTCGTCTCGGAGCGATGCTATGAAATCATTCCAGCTTTCGATCTTTTTTGTCGCCGGAGTGCTGCTTTGCAGCCCGGTTCTTGGCTTTGCCCAGCCGGCGGAGCCGGCATTGTCGCTGGCGAAGAAAGAAAAGCCGGCGCTGCTCGAAACGCTGCGGGAGCTGGTCTCGATCGAAAGTGGGAGCCGTGACTATGAAGGACTGAATAAACTGGCCGCACTGATCGCCGGACGTTTGCAAGCACTCGGCGGCAAGGTGGAGCTGATCGAGCCGCGCGACGTCTACAAAATGGAGGACACGCCGGAGAAGATCGGTAAGATGGTGCGCGCGACCTTCACCGGCGAGGGTTCCAGAAAAATTCTTCTGATCGCGCACATGGACACGGTGTATCCGCGCGGCATGCTCGCCAAGCAGCCGTTTCGGGTCGAAGGCGATCGCGCCTACGGCCTGGCTATCGCCGACGACAAGCAAGGAATCGCGGTGATCCTCCACACCTTGGCAATCCTGCAGGCGATGAAGTACCGGGATTACGGCGCCGTGACGGTTCTCGTCAACGCCGACGAGGAGATCAGCTCGCCCGGCTCGCGCAGCCTGCTGGCGAAACTGGGCGCGGAACATGACGCGACGTTTTCCCTGGAAGCGTCGCGCGCGGAGTCCGACAAAATTTCTCTGGCAACCAGCGGCATCGCCGCGATCACCCTCACGGTTAAAGGCCGCGCAGCGCACTCGGGCCAGGCGCCGGAGAAGGGAGTCAATGCGCTTTACGAGCTGGCGCATCAGGTGTTGCAGACCCGGGAGTTTTCCAATCCCGCGGTCGGCTTGAAGATGAACTGGACGCTCGCGAACGCGGGCACGACGCGCAACATGATTCCGCCCAGCGCGCAAGCGATCGCCGACGTGCGCGTGCTGCGCAGCGCCGACTACGACGAGATCGAAAAGAAAGTGCGCGAGGCGGTCAAGAAGCAACTGCTGCCCGACGCCAAGGTCGAGATGACCTTCGAGCGCCGGCGGCCGCCGCTGGAAGCGACCGCGGCGTCGCGCGCGCTCGCAAAGCATGCGCAGTCGATCTACCGCGAGCTTGGCAAGGAGTTGGTCGTGGACGATATTCCCGAAGGCGGCGGCACCGACGCCGCGTTCGCCGCGCTACACAGCAAAGCTCCCGTGATCGAGCGACTCGGCCTGCAGGGATATGGCGCCCATTCCGGCGATGCGGAGTATGTGCTGCTCGACTCTATCGAGCCGCGTCCTCTACCTGCTCGCTCGCCTGATTATGGATGTTGCTCAAGGCAAAGTCGCGCCCGCGCGCTGAATCGGCAGTCGCCGGGAACGCGCGGCTCTTTTCTTGGTCCGGGAATTTGGCTAAGGCTAACCGATGAAAAAATTCAGCGCGCAACTCAGGCGCGGCAGCGGGCGCATCTGGCGCGCGATCGAAAATCATCCATTTCTCCGCGAGCTTCATGCCGGCAGCCTGCCGATGAATCGCTTCACGTACTTCATCCTGCAGGATTACGTTTACCTCCTCGATTTCGCCCAGGTGCTTTGCCAGGGCGGAGCCAAGGCGCCGGATCTGAAGACGTTGGAAATGTTCGCGCGCCACGCCATCGGCGCGGTCGAGGTGGAACGGAGCTTTCACGCGAGCTTCGGAAAGACTCTCGGCTTATCGCAAAGAGCATTGGACGCAGTGCCGAAGGGGCCGGCGACCGAGGCTTACATCGGCCATCTCCAATCCGTCGCGCGCGGCGGCAGCCTCGGCGAATTGGTGGCGGCGGTTTTGCCCTGTTACTGGATCTACGGCGAGGCGGGGCGGCGTTTGTACAAAGGACGGCCGCGCACGCCGAAGATTTACCGCAAGTGGATCGAGACCTACGCCGGCGAGGCATTCTGGCGACTCGTGCGCGAACAGATTCGCTTGATGGACAGCCTTGGCGCGGCGGCGAGCGGGCGCGAGAGAAAACTCATGGCCGCGCATTTCATGCTCAGCAGCCGCTATGAGCTCATGTTCTGGGAGCAGGCGTACCGGTTACAGAGTTGGCCTGTGTAGCTGCAAGCAGGTCGAGGATGGAGAATCGAGGATCGATTCGATCTTTCATCCTCTATCCTCGATCCTCGGCTCGTCCGAGCGATCCCGTCTTGCGGAGCCGCGCGGCGGCCATGTGGCCTAAGCCGATCGTTGCAACGCCTAGCGCCAGATGCGCGACCTCAACGATCCAATGAAAAGGGCCGATCAGCAGCGCCGCTTGATAGAAGCCCAGCAGTAAGGTGAGCGCGCCGACGATGAGCGCGCACGCGGCCAGGGTCCAGCTTCCGCCCGGCGCGCCGGCTTGGGCAAAGCCGATGGTCCAGAGCGCGGCAACCGCCAGGATGCCGAGCAGCATGTGTAGCGACATGAGCTCAAGCGCCAAGCCCAGCCAGAACAGCGCGCCGGAGACAAGCGCCAGCACTCCCGCCAAAGTCAGAACAGCGGATGCGATACGGATGACCATAGCGGTGATGTGATCAAGCAAGCGGACGGCTTTTTTCAGTCGGCAGCCGTCTCGAACGGCGGAAAGTTATAGTCCCTGCTTGGCGTACTCGCAGCGGGGGCAAACCCGCGGCGAGCTATTGGCCAGAACCGGCCAGCCGCATTCGTTGCAGTTCACCACCGGTTCGCCAAGCATGCCGCGCACTAACGAGCCGCAGCGCCGGCCGCCGCATGGGCCGGTGCCGACGCCGGTGCGCTTGCTCACCTGCTCGAACGTCTTGGCGCCGGCCTGAATCGCTTTGACCACGGTGCCCTTGCGGATTTTATTGCACAAGCAGGCCGGCTTGAGATTTTCGATGACCGCCTGCTCGCGGGTTTTTTGTTCCAGTTCGTCGATAGCGAGTCCCGTCCTTTGCGGTGAAATCTCCTCTACTTTAGCACACTCGCGCGTGAAACAAATTAGCGCGCGGCGACGACGAGCGATGAGGTGAGCGGCGGCGGCAGATCGATTTGCCGGGTGCGGGTCAAGCCGGCGCGCTCCAGCCAGCTCTTGATCTCGCCGAAACTGTAACAGCGCCCGCCGTCGGTGGTGAGCAGCATAAGCAAACTGAAGATCGCGCCGACCGCCGGGTTGGCGTGGCTCTCGTCCAAAATATGATCTTTGATCACTATCGAACCGGCTGGTTTGAGATTTCCCGCGAGCTTGCCGATGAGCGCCTGGTTGCGGCTGGAATTTTCGCCGTGGATGATGTTCGAGAGAAAAACCGCATCGAACTCTCCCGGTATCGGATCCTTTCGATAGTCGCCGGCAACCAGATCGATGCGGCCGGCCAAGCCGGCTTCGCGCACGTAGCGCGCGGTGATTTCCAAAGTGCCGGGCAAGTCGAAAATCGTCGCGTGCAGGCGCGGGAAGCGGCGGCAGAGCGCGATCGGATAGGTGGCGGGGCCGGAGCCGACGTCGAGCAGCGCGCGGACGTTTTGCCAATCGAAGGCTTCGGCCACGGCGTCGGCATCGCCGCGCGCTTTCACCAGCGAGTCCATCGCGTCTATGAAAACCGCGGTTTCCCGCGCGTCTTCCTGGTACATATCGGGACGGCGCGCCGGCTTGCCGGTGCGCAGCGCCTCGGGCAACTTCGTCCACCACTGCCATGTTGCTTCTTCGAAGAGAATCATGCCGCCGACGTAGCGCGGCGAGGCCTTGAGCAAATAGAGCCTCGCCGCTTCCGATAAAGAAAAGGTTTGCGCGTGTTTCTCGAGGAGCGTTAGCGCGGCGAGGGCGTTGAGCAGCAGCTCGGCGGCTGTGGGATCGAGCTGGAGTTGTGCGGCGACCGCTTCGGCGCTTTGCGGCGCGTTTTCCAGGGCTTCGAAAACTCCCAATGCCACGGCCGTCTGCACGATCCGCGCCTCGGCATGGCCGCCGACGATGCTCATGAGCTCGGAAAAATTCATCAGTGCGTCCGGCGCTATCGTTGTCAGAGCGGATTAAAGCCGCTCGATGATTCGATAGCTGCGGCTCTTGGGCTTGAGCGGCGCGACGATGCCGGTCTTTACCATCAGGCGGATCTCGCGGTATGCCGTGTCGCGATCGACTTCGGCGATGCGCTCATACTCCGAGGTGGAGAAAGTCTTGCCGTGACAATACGCGTAGGCGAGCAGGCGGCGCTGGCGCGGACTGACTTGCGCCGCGCCGAATTGGTTGAGCCAGTGCAGGGTCGCTTCGTCGTAAACCGGCGCGTTGCGCAGGGTGACCGTAAAGACAAAGCCTTCGAGCGACAGCTCGGGAGGATGAAGCCCGTAACCCTCCATTTCCCGAAACATGCGCGGCACGCCTTCGCCCATCTCGCGCAGATAGCCGAGATCGGCAAGTACGCGGACGATCAGCGGATTACGCGAAAAATGCAGGCTTTTCTGCCGGCGCAGCTGGTCGAGGGTGACTGGCGCCGGCGGCGCTCCCGGGCTGCGCACGCTGATATGGTCGTCGAACATCCAGACTTCGATGGACGCGCCGCTGAGATCGTAGTCGCGGTGCGCTACGGCGTTCACCAGGGCTTCCTGCCAGGCGAAAGTCGGGTATTCGAGGCGTTCGCGGAAAAACAGATCGTGCAAGATCGTGCGCTCGCGGATGTGCTCTTTGATCCGGCCCACCGCTTCGTCGATCAGGCGCACGAGCGGCGCCTCGAAGCGAATGCGCTTGACGACGTTGAGCGAGCTGCCGTGATGGCGCTCCGCGCCTTCGTATTTGACGAAGTCGATGCCGGCGCGCGGATGCCAGCGCGTCAGGTCCTTGGCGAACAGCAGGAGCGCGGCCATGTTGGGCGCGGGCAAGCCGCGCGAGTGATCGAGCAGGTGATAGGTCTGACTCAAGGCCGCTTGCGCATCCTTGCCGGGCTGGACCTTGTCGACGAACGCCTGCACCAGGTCGAGATCGAGGTCGAACCAGGTCGCGTTGAGCGCTTGGCGGCGCTCGTAGAAGACGCTTTTCTTCGACTCCTTGAGCGCATGAATCTGATCGGCGGGAAGAGAAACGGTTTCGCTGGCGATACGGTAAAAGGAGCGGCCGCCCGCGATGCGATAAATCTCCAAGCCCGAGGCGACTTCGAACTTCAGGAGCTGCAAGTTGCCCAAGCGAACTTTTTCGCAGGAGGGATGGAGCTGGGGGCGGAGCAGATTCTGCGGCGCCTGCATGAACGCGTGCAGCTCGTCGGCGTCGTGCGGGATTCCCGTGACGCTCTTGTCCGGCTCGACGCCGACCAGGACCGTTCCGCCGTCGGCATTGGCCATGCCAGAAAGCACCCGGACGATTTCCCGAGCCAGATCTTCCTCGCGCTTTTTCTGCCCGGCGGCGCGGCGATACTCGTGGGCGCTGATGAATTCGAGAAACTGCCCGCGCTCCTGCTTGAGCAGGAGCCCGATTTCTTCCGCTTGCATAATGTTTGTCGTAGATCCGAGCGGACGAGCCGAGCCGGTTCCTGGCTTTACTCCTCAGATAACTTCCTCAGGTCGCCGCATTCAAGCGCAAGACTTCGAGCACGATCCGCGCTGAAAGATGAAGATCGTTCAAGTCGAGCCATTCGTTAACCGTGTGGATCTCGCGCATGCCCGTCGATAAATTCGCCACCACCAGGCCTTTTTGGTTGAGCACGTTGGCGTCGCAGCCGCCGCCCGTGGCCTGGGTCTTTACGTCCAGACTCAGATTCTTCGCCGCGGCATGGACGAGCTTGACGATAGCCGCGCTGTCGGGCACTTCCATGCGGTCGTAGTCGCGCTCGATCTTGGACTCGACCTCCGCGCTATGGCGCTTGCCGTCGAGATCCAGAAAATGGCCGGCGGCGGCTTCTTCGAGGCTGCGCTTCATGTGCTCGGTCTGGCGCTCGAGCTTCTCGGCGCTATGGCTGCGCGCCTCGCCACGCAGGACGACCTGATTGGGCACGATGTTCACGGCCATGCCGCCTTCCACGACGCCGATGTTGGCCGTGGTCTCATGATCGATGCGGCCCAGACGCATGCGCGCGACGCCCTCGGCAGCGACCTGGATCGCGTTGATGCCCCTTTCCGGGCACATGCCGGCGTGGGCCTCGAGCCCGCGCACGCGAAACTCCATGCGATTTTTCGCCGGCGCCTTGGTGAAAAGAAATCCCACCGAGTCGCTGTCGAGCACCAGACCGGTGCGCGCGCGCAGGCGGCTTACGTCGAGGCACTTGGCGCCGATCAGACCTGCTTCTTCGCAGATCGTAAAAACCACATCGACGTCGCCGCACGGCAAATGGTTTTCCTTGACGACGCGCAGAGCCTCGCAGATGATCGCGACGCCGCTCTTATCGTCGCCGCCGAGCACGGTGCGGCCGTCGGTGCGCAGAATGTCGCCGTCGCGAATCGGTCGGATGCCTTCGCCCGGCACGACGGTATCCATGTGGGCGGAAAGGAGCAGGGGCGGGGCGCTCGCCACGCTGCCGGGAAAGTGCGCGATCAGGTTGCCGACGTTGCCGCCGACTTTCTCGCCGGCGTCGTCGATAAAAATCGCGGCGCCGAGCTCTTCCATTTCACGCTTCAGGCGCAACGCCACGTCGCGCTCGCGGCGCGACAGGCTGTCGATTTGAATGAGCTCGATGAGCAGATTGTTGAGTCGTTCGTGCTGGATCAAAACGAAAACCTCGCTGTTCTCGGCAATCGAGCGGTGCGATCTTTCGCGACCGCGTTACCTCGGACTCGGGCTCAATCTGCCATAGTTGCCGGCCAAGGCCAAGCGAAAATCGACCGTGCTAAAGGGACAAGTTCAGCGTGTGAGAAAGCGCGCCCGCGTCAAAGCCGGCCGTGGTCGAGCAGGGTCAGCAAACCGGTAAATTCCAACTCGGCAAACAAGCCGCGCAGTTTTTCCACATGAAAGCTGGTGCGCCGGAGACCATCGAGGCCGACCGCCAGCGGCGCATCTTTTCTGATGGTGGCGAGATCGCGGCTGAGAAACGCCGCGTCGCGGCCGCCTGCGAGAGTCCCGCGCAGCCGCGCCGCGCCGCGCAGGCGCAATGCCGCGACCTCGTCGAGGCGGTCATAGAGATTCTCCAACGTATCAAACTGCTGAATCAAAGCGATGGCGGTTTTGGTGCCGATGCCGCGAACGCCCGGAATATTATCGACAGGATCGCCCATCAAACCCATGACCTGAACAACCCGATCGGGACTGACCCCGAATCTGGCGTGAACGTCGACGGTGTCGATCCAGCGGTTCCTCGCGCTATCGAAAAGCTGAATTCTTCGACCCACCAGCTGCATGAAATCCTTGTCGCTGGAAACGACGACGATGTCGCAGTCCTGTTGCGCCAGCGTCGCGCAGATGGTCGCAATCAAGTCGTCGGCTTCGTAGCCCGGCATTTCGAAAAAGGGCAGGTTGAGGCATTCCAGCAAGCGGCGCAGGTAGGGGAGTTGGGCCGTAAGGGCGGGCGGACGCTCGGGGCGGTTGCCTTTGTAGCCCGCGAACATTCGATGGCGAAAGGTTTCCCTGCCTGCATCGAACACGACTGCGGCGTATTCCGGCTGGTGTTGCTTGAACAGCCTCAGCAGCAGGTGGAGAAAGCCGAATACGGCGTGGGTGGGCAAGCTGGCGGAATGATCCAGCGGCGGAATGCCAAAGAACGCGCGGAAAACATACGAGCTGCCGTCGATCAGAAACAGGCGGGGACGCGGCGTGGTCACAGTGCTGTCGATCGAGTTCGTTTCAACATTCTCATGAGTTGCTCGACGGCGCTTTACAACGATGCCGATCCGAGCACGAAACTTGCGGCCTCGTCATGCCCGTCATTTTGCAGCGGGCTAGGAAGGACGCCGCGCAAACGTGTGGGTTGCCGTGCCGTAGAACGATTCGGCCGCTTCCATGAGCGTTTCCGACAGAGTCGGATGGGGATGCACCGACTCGGCCAAGTCGCGCGCGGTGGCGCCCATCTCGACCGCGAGCACGCCTTCGCCGATCAACTCGCCGGCGCCGACGCCGGCGATGCCGACGCCGAGAATTCTCTCCGACTCGGGCTCAATGATCAGCTTGGTCAAACCGTCGGGCCGATCCAGGGTGAGCGCGCGGCCCGAAGCGCCCCATAGGAACTTGGCGACTTTGACCTCGATGTTTTTGGCCTTTGCTTCGGTTTCCGTCAGACCGCACCAGGCGACTTCCGGGTCCGTGTACACCACGGCCGGAATCACTACGTTTTCGAAGGCGCTGTGCTTCTCCGAGCATCGCTTCGACGGCGATACGCGCCTCCTTGGACGCGCGGTGCGCGAGCAGGGCGCCGCCGTTCACGTCGCCGATGGCGTAGATATTCGGGTCTTCGGTCTGCTGCTGGGCGTTGCACTGGATGAAAGCCCTTGTCGTCTTTGGTGACTTTGGTATTTTCCAGTCCGAGATCGGCGAGATTCGGCGCGCGCCCGACGCTCACGAGAACGCGATCGTAGAGCTCCTCGCGCGGCTGCTTGTCGATCTCCATGGTCACTTTGATCTGTTTGCCGGCGGTGGCCATCTTCTGCACCTTGGTGTTGACGCGGATTTCTTTGAAGGCCTTTTGCGCGGCGCGCATCACCGGGCGGGCCAGATCGGGATCGACGCCGGCGAGAATCGAAGGCAAGGCTTCCAGCACCACGACGTTGCTGCCGAGGGCGGCATACACGGTGCCGAGCTCCATGCCGATATAGCCGCCGCCGACCACCAGCAGGTCATGCGGAATGTCGGGAAGCTCCAACGCCTCGGTGGAGGTCATGACCCGTTTGTTGCCGAGATCGAAAGCGTTGGGCATCGCCGGCTTGGAGCCGACCGCGATTATCGCCTTTTCATAGCGGATGAACTTTCTGTCCTTCGCTGGTCTCGACGCGCAGCGTTTGCGAATCTTCGAAGTGGCCGCGGCCGTGCACGACCTGAACGCCGCGCTGCTTGCGCGAGGCCGGCGATCCCCTGGCCGAGTTTCTCGAGAATCGATTCCTTCCAGTGCGCGCAGCTTGTCGAGATCGACCTTCGGCTGGCCAAACTCGATTCCCCGGTGCGCCGATTCCTTGGCTTCGCGCAAAACCGCAGCGGCATGGAGCAGCGCCTTGGAAGGGATGCAGCCGACGTTCAGGCAGATGCCGCCGAGCCGCGGGATTCTGCTCGACCAGAGTGACTTTCTTGCCCCTGTCCGCGGCATAAAACGCGGCGGCGTAGCCGCCGGGCCCGGCGCCAAGAACGACGATTTCGGTGGTGATCGGTTCCATAAAGAAAATTACTTGAGCTTCACGTCCGCTTCGTCGAAGGCTTCGAGCCCGGCGATCACGTCCTTGAGGAACCGCACCGCGTCGGCGCCGTCCAGAACGCGATGATCGTAGGCGAGGCAGAGCGGCAGGATCGTTCGAATGGCGATTTTCCCGTCGATCGCGACCGGCTTCGCTTGACCTTGGCCGACGCCCAGGATGGCCACTTGGGGCGCATAAATGATCGGCGTGAAGTGGCTGCCGCCGATGCTGCCTTGGTTGGAAATCGTGAACGTGCCGCCTTGGAGCTCTTCGATGGCAATTTTACGTTGGCGGGTTTTCTCGGTGAGCGCGTGCAGCTCTTCGGAAAGCTGCAAAAGATTTTTCTGATCGACGTCGCGCAACACCGGCACGATCAGTCCGCCTTCGGTGTCGACGGCGACGCCGATGTGGCAGTAGTCTTTGTAGATGATCTCCAGACGTCGCTTCGTCCATGCTCGCATTGGCGCGCGGATGTTTTTTGAGCGCGCGCCCGAGAACCAGCAGCAGAAATGCGGTGAGCGTGAGACGCGCGCCTTTTTTTTCGTAAGCTGGCCGCGTGCTTCTTGCGCAGCGCCAGCAGGGCGGTGATATCGGCGTCGGCGAATTGATTGATCTTGGGAATCGTCGTCCACGACTCCACCATGCGCCGGCTCACGGTGCGCCGGAGCGGCGACATCTTTTCGCGCCGCACCGGTCCCCATTTGCTGAAATCGATCGCTTCGGTGAGCGGCTGCGGCAGGACGCCGCTGCAGGTTGCGCCGCCGCGCCCGGAGCTGGGCCTGGCCGGCAATTTCTTGCAGTCGCTGAATGTACGCGCGCACGTCGGCGAGATTGATTCGGCCGCCGGCCTCGCTGCCGCGGACTGCGCGTAAGATCGATGCCGAGCTCGCGCGCGATTTTGCGCATCGACGGCGGAGCCGGAGGCGGCGCGCCGCTCTTGGATTCGTAGCGATAATCGTTCGGCGCTCTTACCGGCGCGGCTCGGCGCTGCGGCGAGGAGCTCGAGGCTTGGCGTGCCGGCGTTGGCTCTCGGGTGCGCTCGCCGCGGCTGAGTGTTTCGCCGCAGTGCGCCGCCGCGCCGCCGGCTTTCGATGCGAGATCAGCACTTGGCCGACGCTGACCTCCATGCCCTTGCTTGACATGAATCTTCGTGACGACGCCGGCGCTCGGCGCCGGAATCGAGCCCACCGCCTTCTGGGTTTCGAGCTCCATGATCGGCTGGTCTTTTTTGACTTCCTGGCCTTCGGCGACCAGAATATTGACGACCGTGCCGCCCTCTACACCTTCAGCGAGCTGGGGAAGTTTGACGTCCATGAAGAGAATGCGCTGCTGTCTATGCGTGATTTAGAGATAGTGGGGAAAGGCTTTTTCCGGATCGATGGCGAGCTTGTTGATGGCTTCTTCGACGGTTTGCGCGGGCAAAGAGCCTTTTTGATAGAGCGCATAGAGAGTCGCCAGAGCCGGTGATTTCGGCGTCGACTTCGAAGAACCGCCGCAGGTTTGCCCGGGTGTCGCTGCGGCCGAAGCCGTCCGTGCCCAAGGCTCATCAGGCCGCCCGGCACCCACGGCGCGATCTGATCGGGCACCATTTTCATGTAATCGGAAACCGCAACGAACGGACCTTCTTCGTCTTGCAGCACGGACTCGAAATAAGATTTTTTCGGCGGCGCCGTCGGATGAAGCATGTTCCAGCGTTTGGTTCGCAGCGCGTCGCCGCGCAGCAGCTTGTAGCTGGTCGCGCTCCAGACGTCGGCGGAGACATCGAACTGTTCGGCGAGAATTTCCTGTGCGCGCAAGGCTTCGCGCAACAACGGGCCGCTGCCGAAAATATGCGCTTTGAATTTTTTCCGTTGCGCGGCCGGCTTGAGCTTGTAAAGGCCTTTGAGGATGCCCTCTTCGGCGCCTGCGGGCATCTCCGGCATCGGATAGCTCTCGTTGTAGAGCGTCAGATAATAAAAATATTCCTCGCCTTCTGCATACAAGCGCCGCAGGCCGTCTTTGATAATGACGGCGATTTCATAGGCGAAGGCCGGGTCGTAGGTGAGCAGGGTGGGGACCGTGCTCGCCAGAAGATGGCTGTGGCCGTCCTGATGCTGCAAGCCTTCGCCGTTAAGGGTGGTGCGGCCGGCGGTGGCGCCCAGCAGAAATCCCTTGGCTTTGCTGTCGGCCGCCGCCCAGATCAGATCGCCGATGCGCTGGAAGCCGAACATCGAATAATAGAAATAGAAGGGAATCAGGTTGAGCCCGAGGTTGGCGTAGGCCGTGCCGGCGGCGATGAAACGACGACATCGCGCCGGCCTCGGTAATGCCTTCTTCGAGAATCTGCCCGTCTTTGGCTTCGTTATAGTAGAGCAAGCGTCTCGCGATCGACCGGCTCGTAGAGCTGGCCTTTGGGCGAATAGATGCCGATCTGGCGAAACAGCGAGTCCATGCCGAAAGTTCTCGCTTCATCGGGGATGATCGGCACGATGCGCTTGCCGATTTCCTCGTGGCGCAGCAGCTGTGATAAAAGGCGCACCGCGGCCCCGGTGGTCGAGAGCGACGTGCTCGCCCGAGCCTTTGATCGACTCGGCGTATTCGGCTGCTCTCGGGAACTTTGAGCGGCTTTGGCGCGGACCTTTCGCTCCGGAATGAAGCCGCCCAGCTGCTTGCGCCGCTGCGAGCAGGTACTGGGTCTCCGGGCTGTCGAGCGGCGGCCGATAAAAGGGCGTCTCGACGACTTCTTCATCGGGCAGCGGAATGTCGAAGCGGCTGCGAAACTCGCGCAGCTCCCGCTCGTTGAGCTTTTTCTGCTGGTGCGTGATGTTTCGGCCTTCGCCGGCTTCGCCCAAGCCATAGCCCTTGACGGTCTTGGCGAGAATCACCGTGGGCGCGCCTTTGTGTTCGACCGCGGCTTGTAGGCGGCGTAAACTTTTTTCGGATCGTGGCCGCCGCGCAGCAGCTTGCGAATCTGGTCATCGGTCAGATGATTGACCATCTCCAAAAGCTCGGGATATTTGCCGAAAAAGTGTTTGCGCGTGTAGCTGCCGGGCTCGACCGAATATTTCTGATACTCGCCGTCGACCGCTTCTTCCATGCGCTTGAGCAGCAGGCCTTTTTCGTCGGCGGCCAGAAGCGGGTCCCAATCGGAGCCCCAGATCACTTTGATGACGTTCCATCCGGCGCCGCGGAAAAGCGCTTCGAGCTCCTGGATGATCTTGCCGTTGCCGCGCACCGGGCCGTCCAGACGCTGCAGATTGCAGTTGACGACCCAGATCAGGTTGTCGAGATTCTCCCGCGCCGCGACCGTGAGCGCCCCGGACGACTCGGGCTCGTCCATTTCGCCGTCGCCGGCGAAAGCACCAGACGCGCGGCTCCTCGCGGGCGAGCAGGCCGCGGCTTTTGAGATAGCGCATGAAACGCGCCTGATAGATCGACATGATCGGCGCCAGGCCCATGGAAACCGTCGGGAATTGCCAGAAATCCGGCATCAAATACGGATGCGGATAGGAGGAAACGCCGCCGACCGGCGAAAGCTCCTGGCGAAAGTGATGCAGCTTGGGCGCGTTGATGCGCCACTCGACGTAGGCGCGCGAGTAGATGCCCGGCGACGCGTGGCCTTGAAAGTAGACCATGTCGGCGTAATGATCGCCGTCGCCGCCGCGAAAAAAATGGTTGAAGCCGACTTCGTAGAGCGTCGCGGACGACGCGTAAGTCGAAATATGACCGCCGATGTCGGGATGAATGCGATTGGCCTTGACGACCATCGCCATGGCGTTCCAGCGGATGTAGCTTTTGATGCGCCGCTCGATCTCGCGATTGCCGGGATAGGGCGGCTCTTTCTCGGGCGGGATGGTGTTGATGTACGGCGTGCTCACCGTCTGCGGAACCTTGAGACCGGAGCCGCGCAGACGATTGTTCAGCTCTTCGAGAAGCAGGGAGGCCTGTTCGGACTGCTCATTTCTGAGAATGTGCTCGAGCAGATGCTCGAGGGACGCCACCCATTTGTGGCGGTCATTTTTATTTCCCTTGCCGTTTTCGCCGTCGCCGACCAGAGCAGCTCCGTCACCGGTAAGTTTTTTGTCTGTTTCCATCGCGCCTCGCTCAATTTTAACAGACAACAAAAAAGAATTAAAATCAACTGACAACAAATGAAATTTCTCGACTTGACCTTCGCGGAGCCGGCGGCCAATCTCGCCTGCGACGAGGCGCTGCTGGAAACGATGGAAGCGGACGCGCCGGGCGCGGAATGCCTGCGCGTTTGGGAGGCGAAAAATCATTTTGTCGTGCTTGGCCACTCCAATCGGATCGCCGCTCACGTCGACACTGCCGCGTGCAAGGAACGCGCAATACCGATTCTGCGCCGCGTCAGCGGCGGCGGCACGGTCGTGCAAGGTCCCGGCTGTCTCAATTACGCGCTGATTCTCGGAAACGCCGCGCGCCGCAACATCGGCGACACTTTCCGGCACGTCCTGCAGCGCCACCGCCGCGTCGTCGAAGCATTGTCGGGCAAGGCGGCGCGCTTCGACGGCATCAGCGATCTGACCGTCGATGGCTTAAAATTTTCCGGCAACGCGCAGTACCGGAAGGCGCGTTGCGCGCTCGTGCATGGGACTTTCTTGCTGAATTTCGATTTGCCGGCGCTCGAAAGGCTGCTGCCGGTGCCGGCCAAGCAGCCGGCCTATCGCGGCAATCGGCCCCATCGCATGTTCGTCACCAATTTGCATCTGGACTCGAAGGAGCTTGTCGATGCGTTGAAAGGCGCCTGGAGCGCCGACGAAGTCTTTACAGAGGTTCCCACCGCGCGGATCGAACAACTGACGCGCGAGCGCTACGGCCAGATCTGGTGGTCGGAAAAGTTTTAGGACGCTGCGGGTTAAAGCATGCGCTTTTACCCGTTGTGAGAGAGCGGCAATCGCTGGCGAATGCATCGCTGGCGAATGCTTTGGCGGAGTACACGGACAGGCTCGGCCTTGAGCGCCGTCTTAAAGTGAAAACGATTTCCGACCTGCTCAACGGCGACAGCCACCCGCAGGCCAAGACTCGCCAGTGACCGTATTAACGGAGAAAACGCATCCTGGGCAGGTTGGGAGGGGAGCTGTAAGAAACGTTTACTTGTGGCAAAACGGAAGTCTTTCCAAGTAGATTGTCCCAGGCGGGCAACTCATATACACGGAGCCGCAGGCATCGCAAACCCAGGCTTGCTTACGCAGGAGCACAAGCGAGCCGTTAGCGGCTACCAGCGGGGATTCTGAACGGTGCGCTAATCCATTATGTGCTGAAACGATCACGATCAAGCCGCAGCGCGGCAAACGCTATGCTCCGACCGCTGCCGCATGACGGCTACGCGCTCAAGCGGGCCAGGGCGTTGCTCAGGCGCCTTGGCATTATCCGTTTCCATACGCTGCTGGACGAATTATGAAAACCGCGAATTTATCGTCGAATCAGCAACCAAAGAAGATGCAGAAATCCACGTCCCCAAATGCTGTTTGGACTTACCCAATAGCGGGAGTAGCAACCACGGCAGCGAAACAGGTGTGCATTTATGAGGGTGCTCAACAACCGTTCCCAGCGGCTGCGATGAGAACGCTGGATGTCATGACTGCCGCAGTGCGGGCACGAATCCAACACAGTAACCGCCGACTCTATACGGGATCGAAATGCCCATGACCCAAAATTGATTCACCCTATCATTTTCCTCTACAGGCTGGTCAAGAAAAACGAGTTTGGGCCGACCCTTCACGCTCATGGATCATTAACGCGAAGTCTCGCGCCTGGCCACCCCCGAAATGCCGGATCGGGCCAAGTTGAAGAAATCGCGAGTGGCGAAAATACTTGAAAGCTAAGGATCTCTTAAAGGGAAAGTTGGTGGCGGTGGTAGGAGTCGAACCTGCGACGCCGCGGATATGAGCCGCGAGGACTGGGATGAAACCTACTGAAAACACGGTAGGTTTTTCCTCTGGGGGCGATTCTCGGGGGCGATTAGAGCTAGAAAACCCGTCAAAACTCTCTGCTGGAGCACCGAAGGGCAACCACAATCGCACAAAGCATGGCGTCCATGCTGTAACGAGCTTGGTGAAGAAGCTCGGCACCGATCGCGCGTTAGACAAACGCACGGCGATGGGGAAGGCCTTAGAGCGCTGGCGACAGGAACTGATCAATGATCTTGGCGGAGAAGACAACATCAGCGCCCAGCAGCGCGCCATCATCGACCTCGCCGTTAAAAACAAGCTCATCCTCGACACAATTGACCGCTGGATATTCCAGCAGCCTTCGCTGATCGATAAGCGCAAGCGGGCTCTTCTCCCGGTTGTGAGAGAGCGGCAATCGCTGGCCAACGGCTTGGCAGAGTACATGGACCGGCTGGGCCTTGAGCGCCGGCATCCTGTGAAAAGCATCTCCGACCTGCTCCACGGCGATACCGAGCAGCCCCAGACCGAGACCCGCCAATGACCGCGTTAACGACTAGCAGCGCTGAAACTGAGGCCATTGACCCAAGCCGAGCCCACAGCATGCGCCATGACTGCGTTAACGCAGTTAAACGGGCATGCTCAGAGCTGCGCTAATCCGTTCTGTAAGGCACCGGTCAACATCAAGTCACCGCGCGGCAAGCATGGGCGCTACTGCTCCGATCACTGCCGGATGGACGGCTACGCTTTGAAGCGGGCAAAGGCGCTACTCAACCGGGTTGGCGTGATCCGCTTTCACACACTGATGGACGAGGTATGAATCACGCCTGATCTATCAACCACACTATGACGAGCACTAGGACGACTACAACGATAACAACGAGCCCGAACTCGGACATACCTGTTCCCTATCGTATCTTTTGGCCGACGTGCAGCAAGGGCTTTTGACCATGACCAAAATCATTCACCCGATCACGTTCACGAGATCGGCAATTCTCCGACCTCTCGCAGTGTAATACGTGGTTGCATAGCAATCTGGATGAGTACTCTGCGGTGGAGAGATTGGTCAATGGTCAGGGTGATCCTGTACTCCTCGCGTTCGCGGTTAAGGAGATCAAGGACAATAGCGCGAGGGCCCACCGACCGCCCGTCTGTGACAGCGTCGTCGAGGCATGCAGGTGGCGGCATCTTTACTCGCCCGCTTATATCGACTTTCCCGAGCGTCACGATCGGCGGCCAACGGGTCTCGCATTCTCTGACCCGCATACTTCACGGCTACCAAATGAGAAGAACGAGGCTAGGCCCCTTGCAAAATTAAATCTCGGTAATGGTAACGAAGTTGGCCTTGCCGGCGCTGTTCACGGCAAGATCAAGACGAGCGCAGAGCAAAAAGGCATTCCGCTATGAGCAAGCACCAAGCGGGAAAGCGAGCTGACTAGAGCAGGTGCGACACATCCAAATCGCCGATTTCTTGGATGGACAGGCCGACTTGTGCCTGCAAGACAGCATAAATCTGGTAGCAGAACTGGGGATCATCGAACTGCATCGAACCCATGTAGCGACGGCCTTGATGTTCGATGAACAGAAAAATCTTGTTATCGAATAGTTCGTGCATCATCGCACGTTCGAGGTTGCCAATTTCGCCGGTCGGCCTGTCGTTAGCGTCTTGGCGCGTCGTTGTCCAGACTGGTGGCCAACTTGGAAACCCACTCTTGCGGGTCATTAGGGGATGGTCGCGGAGTTGCACGGCCCACTAAGATCGCAAAGCTCTCCTAACGTGTCAACCCGAAATCCTATTTCCATGACCAAACTGATTCACCCGCTGACATTTATCGACAAGCTGGTCAAGAAAAACGAGCTGGGCCAACCCTTCACGCTCATGGATCACCAGCGGGAGATTCTCCGTCTCGCCTTTGCCTTCATAAAGACGGCCGGCTGCCGTGGGACACGATTCTTTATTCCTGCGTCAAGAAGTCGGGAAGACGACGATGTCGACCAAGGAGACAGAGCGGTTTTTCCGGCTCACGATGGAGCATCAGAAGCGAAAGATCGATGCGTGCGTGGCGCTGAGCTTTGCTATCCTGGGAGCGATCCGCAATGGGCGACCGATGGACCCCGACAGAGCGGGCCTAGAACCATTCAAGCCGGTCTGGGGCAAGTTCGACGCGCGTCAACCTACATTCCCTGGCTACGGTGTACGGCGGATGCGGTGAAGCTTACGCCGAAGTGGAGCGCCGGCAGAAAAATGGGACAATTTCCAGGCTTGACATCCTTTGGCGCATTGGCTTAAAAATCGTTCCCTATGGTTCAGGGTGCTTGGATAGCCAAGGCATTGACCCAGCAAGCCCTCTCCCACCTGCCGGGCGGCAACCAAATCAACTACTTTCTCCAACGCCATGTCGCCCGCTCGCTGCCGCACAGCGATGCAACGTTCCTCCACCATTGCGAATTTGCCGGGCGCTACGTTTCGGCGCTGCGCAACCACACCGACACGCCGGTTGATGACGCGCATTGTCTGGAGTTCGGCGCGGGTTGGGACTGCGCGGTCGCGCTGATCCAGCGCGCGCTCAGCGTGCCCGATCAAATCTTGGTCGACATCAACGCGAAGCTTCACTACAAGCTGATAAATGAGACGCTTGCCCAGGCGCGGCGGCTTGCCGATAAGGTCGCCAAGCGCGCGCCGGGCGCCGATGTGGACAGGCTGCCTTTTACCGTCAACTGCGAGAGCGAGTTGAACGCAATGGGGATCAAGTATTGGGTCGGCGATTTGATGGAACTGGATTGGCCGCGCGGGTTTGACATGATTCACAGCACGTCGGTGCTCGAACATATTCCGGCCGACGATCTTCTCTCGCTGGTCCAGCATTGCCATGGCATGCTGCGCCCCGGCGGCTTGTTCTGCGCCGCCATCGACACCGCCGATCATTACTCGCGCTATGACCGCTCGATTTCGCACGTCAATTTTTTGCGCTACTCGCCGTCGATTTGGCCGCTGTTCTCGCCGCCACTCCACTATCAAAACCGCTTGCGCGTGAGTGATCACTTGAAGATCATCAAGGAAGCTGGATTCAAGATCCTGGAAGCCACGCGGAACCGCATCAGAAAGCACCCGAACATTCGCCCGCATCACAGCTTTCAGAATTACGCCATCGACGACTTGCTTTGCGGTGGCGTGTTCGTGGTCGCGCAAAAAAAGTAAACCGCTCGCCCCGGTGGTGCCGCTGGTCTTCACCAGTCACGCCTACGGGTGTGTGTTGCTGTGCGTGAGACGCAGTTGAAAATCTTGGGGGCGATTTAATGACCGCAAAAGGCCCCGAAATGCCGGATCTGGCCAAGTTGGAGAAAATGCTCGAGTTGGCGAAAATGCTTGAAAGCTATGGATTTCTCATAGGGAAAGTTGGTGGCGGTGGTAGGAGTCGAACCTACGACGCCGCGGATATGAGCCGCGTGCTCTGACCAACTGAGCTACACCGCCGGGGAGATTAAAAATTATGCCGAGCTGGAGAGAAGATCAAGCGATAAAAGCGGCGGAAGATCTCCACCTATGCTCTGCCGAAGTTCGATTGACACGCTTTTTTCCTCGGCCGATCTGGAAAAGGACTTTCTCATCTACTTCGAGGCAAGTCAACATATTGCCGTAAACCACGCCCGTGTCGAGTCCGATTTTGTACGGCAGATCATAGAACACGGTCACCTGCGGCGTATGCCCGAACAAGATCGTATAGGGTAGTTTATGCGAGCGATAGATGAAGGCGTTCCTGATCCAGAATAGATC
Source organism: uncultured delta proteobacterium (assembly GCA_963745035.1). Taxonomy (GTDB): domain Bacteria; phylum Desulfobacterota; class Binatia; order UBA9968; family UBA9968; genus DP-20. Next base: position 272,655 of record CAVUVW010000021.1, read on the forward strand.
TTCATCGCCTTGCTCGGCCAAGGGCTTTTCCGGTTGGATTCCCGCGTGAACGCATAAATAGGGATCCGTAATATGGTACGAACGGAGCGCCTGAAAGAAACCGAGATGATCGGCCGGCATCCTGGCCAAGGCGTGCCCGGGAATCATTTCGCCGGGTTTGATACCGTAGCTCGCCAAAGTCGCTTTGCCGCCATTGGCGACGAACATGTCGCCGTGCCGACCGCCGAGGCCGAGATAGGACAGAAACATGTCTTCGTGATTTCCTTTGAGAAACACGAACTCAACGCTCTCATGAGCTTGTTGGAGCGCAAGCAAGTGCGAGATCACCGCGCGAGAATCCGGACCGCGGTCGATGTAATCGCCGAGAAATATTACGAGATCGCCCTGCGCAAGCGGCAGTGATTCCAGCAGGCGACTCACCTCCGCGGCGCAGCCATGAATATCCCCGATCACGTAGCGGCCCATAGAATAAGAATCCTAAGCTACTAACGGGAATGGTGCAATGAGTCGTGGTCGACTGGAAAAATTCCGGTCGGCCCGCTATGATCGTTCCGGGAGCAAAGCCAGGTTGCCAAGAGGCAGCAATGAAGCCGCGCGAAGTATATTCCAGTTGGTTGATGATTTCGGGGGTGGTCTGTTTGTTGATGGGCATCGGCAACTGGACGGTCGGGGCGATCGAGACCTCCAAATATCAAGCCCTGCTGTATAAGACAGCGCGCACCGGTTTGGAAGAAAACTACCGAAAGTTTCAAGAACTTGACCACCAGAAAAATGAAGAAGTGCTCCGGCGCATCAACGAGGACCGGGAAAAATTCAACGGCGCCAGAGTGAAGCTGAACTTTTTCTACGTCGTATTAACCGGTGGGCGGGTGCTGTTTTTTCTCGGCGCCGCGGTGTCTTTGATCGCCTTGGTCCGATTGATCCGGCGCGATGCGCTGATCAAGATCAAGCGTCTGACCCAATCGGAAGAGCCCGCGAGTTAACTTTCTTCCTGGAATTTTTCGCCTTTTGATTTCAACCGATCCCACTAAACTCGCGCGGAAATTATGGCACGATCAGGAAATCGTCTGCGCGACGATTTTTAGAACCCCATGTTTGAAAGTGAACTCGCGGGAGAGCTACTTGGAAGGCTTCGATTTCTGGTACTTGCGATAGTCGTAGCCGGTCGCCATCGCGAGAAGGATGTCTTCCATCCCGCCGCTCTTTTCCCGGCGTAGAATTAACAGACGATCGTAGAATTCCTTGAAATCTTTGTAGATGCGCTGGGTGTCGTCGGTGCTGCGAAGATAAAAATCCTTGACCCGGGTCACCGTGAAACGGAGCGCGGAAAAGCGCAGCTCGTTGGGAAACGAATCCCATTCCGGCAGGGAAAGCGGTCGCAAGCTTTCATATCCAGAGATCAAAGCCTCGAAACGCTCGATGCGATAGCGGTCTTCGATGAAGCACAACGCGTTCACGGCCGTGGCGAGATCGTAGATCAATTTGCCACGGCACGCCGCCTCGAAATCCAGCACTCCGGTAAGACGATTGCCCTTGAACTTGACGTTGTCCGGAAACAGGTCGCCGTGAATGATTCCCTTGGGCAAGTTGTTGTCGAGATAATTCTCGAGATAGGAAAACTCATCGTCCAAGACTCTGACGATATTTTTTAGATGAGTGGGCAACTGGCGGCGCACCTCGCGGTAGATGGCGACGATGCGGTTGAAGCCAAAGCGATTATCGATGCCCTTTTTGTAGCTGCGACCGATCAGATGAAGATTGGCGAGCGCATGGCCCAGAGCGCTCAAATGGGTCGTGTTGATCGCTTCCACCGGCAGTTCGACGCCGTCGAGGTAACGGGTCACGGTAAGGCACTTGCCTTGGAATTCAATATGGTAGCGGCCGGTCTTGGTTTTGAGAGGTTGCAGGCAAGGAAAGTTTTGCTTGCGCAAATGGAGCAACAAGTCGATCTCTTGTTTTACCTCAATTTCACTCTTAACTTCGTCAATTTTGAAGAAATATTTTCCACGCTTGGTTTCAACAAGAAAATGCGTATTCACCGATCCGTTGCGGATTCCGGTAAAAGAGACCAGATCCCCGAGCGTAAACTCATCGACGATCTTGGCGACATCTTTTCTCGAAAGGGTCGTGTAAATGGCCATCTTGAAAGTTGCCGATCCACTCGGTTGGTGCTCAACGGTGACTTGGGTCGAGCGATCAGAAGGAGTGATCTAACTTAGCCACTTGTAACGAAAAATTCGATAAAGGTCAAGATGTGAAAACATTTCCTGTTTTAATTCAGCTACTTGGAAAATAATAATAATGTTTGAGTTTATATGATTGCGCGCCCAAAACGCTTAATGCCCACTAGAAAAGCAAACGAGGTGAACGCCAGTGCCGCGCAAAGAACGATTCATATTCGCACATTCGGCCTCCGTTTTTGCTTTTTTCCTTGACAATGGCGGCTGGCTTTTCCTAATCTCTGCCCGCAATTTAGCAGGGGAGGCGATAGATGATTGGCGTCCAAGGAGGTTGGGAATGGCAGCCGGCAAAGTAAAATGGTTCAACAATGCCAAAGGTTACGGCTTCATCGAGAAGGAAGGAGGTGGTGACGTCTTCGTACACTACAGCGCTATCCAAGGTGAAGGTTTTAAGACTTTGAATGAAGGCGAGAATGTAGAATTCGAAATTGCGCAAGGCGATAAAGGCCCGCAAGCAGTCAACGTTGTAAAGCGCTGAATCGAAAAATGGTTCGCGGCGGGCGCAGGGCTACATTGCTATTTTTTTCACTCGTAGGCCGAGTTCCTGGCGTTTGCGAAACACTTTCCCTGGCGGATCATCGCTGCGCTGCGCCACTCGCGGCGCGGCTTGAGCATTGCCGCGCTTCCGTTTTCAATCGGTCCGTGGCTTCCTGGTGGCAATATCCTCGATAAGTGATACATAGATTAACATGGAGCCAACGTTACAATCGCGCTTCGGACAAGACAAGCTGCTTGCCGAAACCGTGGTATTGACCCGCCTCGATAAGGCGGTCGGTTGGGCGCGCAAATATTCGCTGTTCCCGTATCCCTTCGCCACCGCCTGTTGCGCGATGGAATATATGTCGCTGTCGATGTCGCCTTACGATATCGACCGCTTCGGCGCGCTGCTTCCCCGGTTCAGCCCGAGGCAAGCCGATCTTTTGATGGTGATCGGAACGGTCAATCACAAGCTATCGCCGGTGCTCAAGCGGGTCTATGAACAGATGTCGGAGCCCAAATGGGTGATGGCCTTCGGCGCCTGCGCCGCGAGCGGTGGTTTCTACGATAACTATGCCACTGTGCAAGGCATCGATCGGATCATTCCGGTTGACGTCTATGTGCCGGGCTGCCCGCCCAGACCCGAGGCCGTCCTCGATGGTTTAATGGAGTTGCAAGGTCGCATCGCTGCGCAAAAGCACCCTCTCGGCTAGCCGCGCGCTTGATCGCCTTCGGCGCCGCCCGGCTGGCGGGAGCGCCGCGTGGATGTTTATTCACATGGCCTCGGACGAAAAAGACCCGCTCGCTTCGCCGCGCGGCGATTTCTATCATCAGGGGGTCGTCACCAAGCTGTTTCCTTCCAACAACACGGGCGTGGTGCGCACGGAAAGCGGCCGCGAACTGACATTTTCCTACGACCTGGTGATCCTTTCTGGTGAGGCGAAATCTCCGCTCGAGCTTAAAGTCGGCGAAACCGTCGGATACGATCTGGGATGGACCTCGAACGGACTGCGCATCACGAAGCTAAAAACCTACCCTAAGAAGCCGGAGCCGAAATCCCCATAAGCTAAAAAGGCAAAGCCGTGAGCGCGAGGATCTGGCGTCCGAGAATCTCTCCGACGAAGACTCCCAGCAGCGCGATATAGAACAAGCCCGTAGCCGCCATCGTGTGCGGGATGAGCAAAGTTCGCCAGATCATCCAGGAGAGTATCAGCGGAGCGCCTTGGCCGACGATCACCCGGGTAACAACGAGCGTCGAGTGGCGCGCCCAGAGCTGCTCCAGCGCCGCAGCGCTCGGCGGCGCGCCCAGCAAATAAAGGGCGAGGGGCGCGATCAGGAAAAAAACGCCCTGGACGATCAGCGCGATCACGAAAAATCGAAAAATTCGGACGAACGGCTCCAGGCTCTGCCCGGTGTCGATCAAATACCAGTGGCCGATCAGCATGCCGACCGTGACGCTGCCGAGCAGCAGCGAGGAGAGAAAGAAAGTTGTCGGATAGACGAGGGTCTCGATGGAAAGAAGCGGCGCTTCGTAGAAGCCGTGAGCGCTGAAAACGAGACCGGCCAAGCCGGTCAAAACACTCGCCGCGAAGCTACGCGCGCGGAACACCTGCCGCTCGCTCCACAAAGAAATCATGTAGCACGAGAAAGCGAGCAGGAACGCCACATGGAAGAAAACCTCGAGAACGATTCCCCACGTCACGCCGCCGGCGAAGCTTTGCAAATAAAGCGCGCTTTTGCCCCACAAGCCGAGCAGCGCGATGACATAAAGGACGCCGGCCGTGGATTTGTAAAATCCCCGTTCGATCTCGTGAAACGGTGTGCCGGCCAAAGCGAAAAGGCCGCCCAAGGCGATTTGATAAAAGAAGATAAGAAAACTGCTCGAGAAGCCGCGCATGAAGATCAGACCTGCCCCGATCCGCGCTTGCGGGCGATATGGATGCACACCGCGCCGCCCAGATATTTTTGCACGGTCACATCTTCGAAACCGGTCTGCCGGATCAGCTCGGCGACTTTCTCCGGAGGATGAAATCGACGCACGGAATCGGACAGGTAGCGATAGGCCTGACGGTCCTGCGCGAGCAAGCCACCGATGCGCGGCATCAAGCAATGAAAATAGACCGAATAGAGGGCGGAGAACCACGTCGCGGGCGGCGGGAACATATCGAGTGAAACGAACCTGCCGCCGGGCTTCAGCACGCGATGGGCCTCGGCGAAAAAGAGCGACAAGTCGGAAACATTGCGCAGCACGAACGCGCTCATGGCGCCGTCGAAAGCGTTGCTTTTGAACGGCGCGATCATGGCGTTTGCCAAAATAAACTCGGTGTTGCCGCGCAGCGCCGATCGGCTCCGCTTGGCGCGCGCCAAACGGAGCATCGCCGGCGCGAAATCCAAGCCGATAAATCGGCCCCGGCCGCGCGCCGCCTCCGCGGCCTCGAAAACCAAATCGCCGGTGCCGGTGCCGAGGTCGAGCACGCGAGAGCCGGCGCCGGCAAGCGCCGCTTCAATCACTCGCCGTCGCCAGCGGCGATCGAGGCGAAAGCTGATGACGCGGTTGAGCAAGTCATAGCGACCGGCGATCCGGTCGAACATGGTCTGCACGATACGATCGCGCGAAGGATTTTCACCGGACATGCGGAGAAGCGAGCTCACAGAACGAGGTGAGCGAGGAGTTAAAAATCCCGGTCGATGATGAGCTGGACTAGACTCTTTAAACCGTTGCGGTATTTCGACGCGGGAAGCTTTTTCACCGACGCCAGCGCCACTTCGGCGTAGCGCTTCGAGAGCGCTTTGGCTTCTTGAATGGCGGCGCTGCTCTTGATGGCGGCGAGCGCCGCCACGATCTGTTGCTCGCTGGGTTTGCTGCAATCGAAAGCTTCGCGCACGGCGCCGTCGCCATTCTTCACCGCGAGGATGATCGGCAACGCCGGGTTGCCGTCGCGCAGGTCCATGCCGGTGGGCTTGCCGAGAAGATCGGGGTGGCCGACCACGTCGAGAATATCGTCGACCATTTGAAAGGCGATCCCCATGTTAAGCCCGTAGCGCTCGGTCTCGTCGATGAGAGCGGGACGGGCGCCCGCCAGGTAGGCGCCGACTTTCGCGCCGGTGTGAAACAGCGAGGCGGTCTTGCGCTTGACGATTTCCAGGTAGTCGTCGAGAGTGACCGCGCGGTTTCGATTGAACAGCCCCTGCAAGATTTCCCCTTCCGTTAGCAAAGTGCAGGCGTCCGCGGTCCACTGAACCACGGCCTCGTCGAACTTTCCGGCGAACTCGAAGGCTTTGATGAAAAGAAAATCTCCCGCCACCAAGGTCGATTTGAGGCCGAATTTCTTGTAGGCCGACTCTTTGCCGCGGCGCGTATCCGCGCCGTCGATGATGTCGTCGTGCAGCAGTGTCGCAGTGTGAATGAGCTCGATGGCGGTGGCGATATCGACGATGTCCTGAACACGCTTGCCGCCGAACGCGCGATACGCGAGCAGGGTCACCATCGGCCGCACGCGCTTGCCGCCGCTGTGGACCAGATGGGCGGAGATGTCAGTCAAATCGCGCTCGCGCGAGCGAATCGCGCGAATGAGGTTTTCTTCGACGAGCTTGAGCTCCTCGGCGACGCAGCCGAAGGGATCGTCGGCACCGCGCAGCAGAGCGATGTCGGGAGGGGTGGGCACAACCTTGCGATCGCTCTCAAGCTTCTGAGTTTTGGGTTCGTGAATCAGAGACACTCCGCGCGCCGGCCAAGAAGCTAGCAGGAAAATGGCATAGATCCCAAGCCCGGTCAAGCCAACTTTGCGCTACAACTTTTGTGCGATCGCCGCGTCGTTCACCCATGCGCCGGCATTGTGCGCGCGCGCCGGGCAAGAGCGAGAAACGTGCGCTCCACGGCGACAAAGCGGCGGTTTTTTCTTGACAAAATCGCGCGTCCCCGAATATAAAACAGCTATCAACTTGGGGTTTGTTCCTTTGATGTAAGTCAAATGGAGCGGAAGAAGGAGGGGAGAGCTCATGGAGTTTACGTTGTTCGTCTTGCGCTGGATTCATTTTCTCGCCGGAATCACGTGGATCGGGATTCTCTATTACTTCAATTTCGTGCAGACGCCCTTTTTCGCGGAAACCGAACCGGCCGTGAGGACCGGCGCGGTGCAAAAGCTTTTGCCGCGCGCTTTGTGGTGGTTTCGTTGGGGCGCGATGATCACGGTCATCGCGGGTCTCCTGATCTACATCATGCGCATGAGTGAAATGGGCACCGGGCTCTTTTATTCGTCGCCGTACGGCGTGACGATTACCGTGGGTGGTTTGATGGGTATCGTCATGTTTCTCAACGTCTGGCTGGTGATCTGGCCCAATCAGCAGATCGTGATCGCTTCCACCAATCAGGTCGCATCCGGCGGCCAGGCGCTGCCGGCCGCGGCCGGCGCGGCCAGGCGCGGCGCGCTCACATCGAGAACCAATACCGTTTTCTCGATCCCGATGTTGTTTTACATGGGCGCCGCCAGCCATTATCCGTCCATGGTCGGCCAGGCGCCTTCGCGCGCATTTTATTGGATTCTCGTCTTCATCATCATCGGCGCCGTTGAAGCGAATTGTCTTTACGGCACTCAAGGTCCGACCAAGCAGCCGCTGGATTCGATCAAAGGCGCGTTGTGGTTCGGCTTCCTGCTCACCGGTATCTTTTTTCTGTTGACGCTCGCGCTCACTTGAGCGCGAGCGCCAGTTAACGAAGATACGCTGCCAGATAAGGGATCTCTTCCTTTAGAAACGGGAACTGCGGCATGACTTGGGTGGGCCGCTTGGGTTTATAACCCTCAGGGTAAGAAGTAGTCAAAACTCTCGCTTCGAGCAGTTCTCTCGAAGAACCTTGAATTGCGGGCCCTATAGGGCCCTCTCTCGATGGGTCGCTGTTGTGGCAAGCGACGCAGTTTGCAACATAATTCGCTCTGCCACGCTGCCAGTCCGCAGATTTTGCAGTTTCGCCTTGATCCGAGTCCCTCGAGCATCCGCTCGCGACCGCTGCCAACAGAGCCGTCGTAAAAAGCAGCTGCGAGATTTTCATAATTTACACCTCGATCAGCATTTGGATCGCCGGTCATCTCGGCGGTAGCCGGTCGGCCGGTTTTCGCTCGGGTTTCGAGAATCTGTAAGCGTCTCTCGCCACCGAACCACAGTCTAACGGCGGAGCGCCGGATCCGCTTAAAAACCGCGGGAAATAGGCTATGGGAGGTTAGAGAAAATCGAATTTGTATGTTACGTAATATGCTTGGTGCGAAAGAGGGGGAGTCGAACCCCTACGGGAGTTACCCCACAGGATCCTGAAAATTGCTTTATGATCCTTCCTCGCGAAATCATGTGATTTTTATTATAAGTTTTTCGCGAAATCAAACCGCGTTGTTCACCTTATGTTCACCTAGCACCGCGAGGTTTCGATGGCCGAAGAGAAAAAAGACGGCCCACTGAAGGGTTTGATTTTCGGTGTCGATCTTGACGGGGTTTGCGCCGACTTCTATGGTCGTATGCGAGAGGTAACGGCCGAGTGGTTTGAGAAAAACGTTGACGACCTTCCGAAAGACGTTAGGTATGGCCTCCCTGAATGGGAGTGAAGGACCTCGATCAGTACCTTAGCATCCATCGCTTCGCTGTAACGCAGCGCGAGCTTTTCAAAACATCTCAGCTGATTCCGGGAGCGCGCCGAGTCTTGCGATTGCTCTCTGATGAAGAGGCGCGGATCAGGATTGTGACGCACCGCCTTTTCATTCACTTTTTTCACAGTCTCGCTGTTGCTCAAACGGTCGAGTGGCTCGACCACCATGGAATCCCATACTGGGACCTTTGTTTCATGAAGGCCAAGGAGCAGGTCGGAGCTCATATCTACGTTGATGATGCTCCCGAGAACATCAAAAACGTACGGTCAAAGAATTTTTACACAATTTGCTTCGCTAACAGTACCAACAAAACCGTGGACGAGCGACGGGCAACTTCTTGGGACCACGTCTACGAGTTGGTGCACGAATGGTGGGCAAAGAATAAACCTGCGGACTAGCCTCCTTATCCTCCATAGTCTAAGGTTTAAAAGCGATGCCAAGTTGACATGCGACCCTGAGTTTTGGGATTATCGCCCCGTCATGAAATTCCGTGAGCATCCGCTAATGATCCGCAAAAGCGGTATGCCGACATGGCCGCCAGTCTGGACAACGGTACACCGGGACGTTAACGACAGGCCAAACGGAGAAATCGGGACTCTTGAAAGTGCGATGATGCACGACCTCTTCGATAGGAAAATTTTCATGTTCATCCGTCATGATGGCAACCGATTCATGGGCTCAATGCACTTCGATGACGCCCAGTTCTGTGGCCAGGTTTTTATAATCTTACAGTTCAATATTGGCCGGTCAATAAAAGAAATCGGCGATTTGGACTTAACGCACCTGCTTTAACTGCCCTGGTTTTTTAGCTCTTATACAGCCCTCACAGGGTGCCTGATTTCGCCTATCTTTTTTGATAAAGTAGCGTGAACACGATATGTTCACGTGAACAGGGATTCTGAAGTCCTGTTCACCTTATGTTCACGTTGACGGTTCGAAATCTGATGAGGAATGTGCGAAAAGGAGCTGTAAAAGGAGTGGTGCGAAAGAGGGGAGTCGAACCCCTACGGGAGTTACCCCACAGGATCCTGAATCCTGCGCGTCTACCAATTCCGCCACTTTCGCGCGGCAGCTCAACATCGATCGTGAACTTTATCTAACTTGAGGTCGCGACCTTGTCAAGCAACGAGCGCAGATGACGCATCATGAGCAAGATACTCGTCGTTCAGCCTTACAAAATGCTTCAGCACGCCTTGGTCATCGCGCTCTTTCCCGAGCATCAGGTGAAAATCGTCGAAAAACAGCCAACGGACTGGGCGGCGGAGGATGCCGATCTCGCGATCATCGATGCGGTGGCGCTGCGCGGCAAAACTTCCACGACTGCGAATGAGCTTCGCGCGCTGGAAAATGGGCGGCTGCCGATCCTCTGGATCGACACCGAGACGAACGCCGGCGACGCGCCGTCAAAGCTCGCCCGGCTCACGCCGCCGTTCACAAAGGAAGAGTTAAGGACGGCTGTGGCGGAGCTGCTTCGGCCAGAAGCGCCGCCGACTGGAGCGAGTGGTGGCCAAGCGCATTCCCCGGCGTCGCATGGGGCAATCGCCGCGATGGCCGGGGCTGACAAAGTTGGCGGCGAGAAGAATATTATCGAGCTCGTCGACGTATTCGACGAAGCTGCGGAGCGCGGCGGCGAGGGCGGGGCAGCGAGCCGCAGAGACTGAATATGCAACTCAGCAAGGCTTACAATCACCGCGACGTCGAATCGAAATGGTATGCCCACTGGCTTGCCGCGGGGCTGTTTGAGCCGGCGCAAGGCGGCGCCGGTTATTTTTCCATGGTGATCCCGCCGCCCAACGTGACGGGTTCGCTGCACATGGGCCACGCGCTCAACAACACGCTCCAGGATATTCTCTGCCGCTACAAGCGCATGGAAGGACATCGCGTGCTCTGGGTGCCGGGGACGGATCACGCCGGCATCGCCACCCAGAACGTAGTCGAACGCCAGCTTGCGCAAAAGGGTATGAGCCGTGCCGCCCTCGGTCGGGAAAAATTTATTGAGAGAGTTTGGCAATGGAAGCAGGAGGCCGGCAACACGATCCTGCATCAGTTAAAAGCCTTGGGCGTGTCCTGCGATTGGAGCCATGAGCGCTTCACGATGGACGACGGATTATCGCGCGCGGTGCGCGAAGCGTTCGTCAGGCTCTGGGAGGACAAGCTTCTCTACCGCGCCGAACGGCTCATCAACTGGTGCCCGCGCTGCAAGACCGCGCTGGCGGACATCGAAGTGGTGCATGAGGAGTCCGGCGGGAGTCTGTGGCACATCCGCTATCCGCTGGCGGACGATCATGCGCAGGCGCTGGTAGTGGCGACGACCCGGCCCGAGACCATGCTCGGCGATACCGCGGTCGCGGTGCATCCCGACGACGAGCGCTATCGAGGCCTGATCGGCACGAAAATTCGCCTGCCGATCACCGGACGGATCGTGCCGCTCATCGCCGACCCGTTCGTCGATCGCGAGTTTGGCACCGGCGCGCTCAAGATCACGCCGGGCCACGACTTCAACGACTTCGAGATCGGCGAGCGTTTTCACCTCGATAAGATCAGCATTTTCGATGCCGACGCGCGCATCGATGCGGCGGCGTTTCGCGCGCGGGGCGAAAGCGGCGGGTGGATCGAACGCTACGGCGGCAAGGACCGCTTCGAAGCGCGCAAGCTCGTGCTCGCCGATCTTCAAGCCGAGGGGTTGCTCGAGAAGACCGAAACGCACAGGCTCGCGGTCGGCCGCTGCTACCGCTGCCAGACGCCGATCGAGCCGTATCTCACGCCGCAGTGGTTCGTCGATATCAAGCCGCTGGCGGCGCCGGCCTTGGCGGCCGTGCGCGATCAGTCTATTCGGATCGTTCCCGAGGGCTGGCGCAATTCCTATTTCGCGTGGATGGAGAACATCAAAGACTGGTGTATCTCACGCCAGATCTGGTGGGGCCATCAGATTCCCGCCTGGTACTGCAAAGCTTGCGAGGCGGAAAATCTGATCGCCGGCGCCGACGGAGGCTACATTCTTGCCAAAGACGCGCGGCCCATCGTCGGGCGGCAGGCGCCCGAAAGCTGTCCCCATTGCGGCGGTGTGGAGCTGGTGCAGGACCCGGACGTTTTGGACACGTGGTTTTCCTCCGCGCTCTGGCCGTTTTCCACTCTGGGTTGGCCCGATGAAACCGAGGATCTCAAGAGCTTTTATCCGACCTCGGTGCTGGTCACGGGCTTTGATATTCTGTTCTTCTGGGTGGCGCGCATGATCATGATGGGTCTCAAGTTCCGCGACGACGTGCCGTTTCGCGACGTCTACATCCATGCGCTGGTGCGCGACGAACAGGGTCAAAAGATGTCCAAGTCCAAGGGCAACGTCATCGATCCGCTGGACGTGATGAGCGAATACGGCACCGATGCGTTTCGCTTTACGCTCGCGGCGATGGCGGCCATCGGCCGCGACCTCAAGCTCGCCGAAGAGCGCATCTCGGGCTATCAGAATTTCGTCAACAAGCTGTGGAACGCCGCGCGGTTCGTGCAGATGAATCCGGCGGCGAGTCCGAGCGATGGCGATTCTTCTCGCGCTCTCGACGGCGCCAGCCTGGGCTTTGCCGAGCGCTGGATTCGCTCGCGCCTGGCCTTTGCCATCGCCGAAGCGCGCGCGGCCGTCGACGCCTATCGCTTCAACGACTACGCCAATATCCTGTATCAGTTTACCTGGCATGAATTCTGTGACTGGCACATCGAGATGAGCAAGCTGGCGCTCAACAGCAGCGATCCGCACGAAGCCGCCCGCAGCCGTAAGCTCTTGCGCGAAGTGCTCGAGCAGATTCTTTTGCTGCTGCACCCGATCATGCCCTTCGTCACCGAGGAAATCTGGCAGGTTTTCGGCGAAGAGCGACCGAGCATCATGGTGCAGAGCTATCCGACCGCCGACGCCGGCTGGATCGACGAGGAGATCGAAAGTCGCATGACTTCGTTGATGAACGTGATCCGCGCGGTGCGCAATCTCCGGACCGAGCTCAACTGCCCGCCGGGCAAGGACGTCAAGGTGATTTTTTGCGGCGCGGCAGCGGATCTCGGATTTTTGGGCGAGCAGCAGCCGTACCTGCGCGCGCTGGCGCGGGTCGGCTCGGCGGAATATCGCGCGGCGGGCGAAGCGCCCAAAGGCGCCGCTACCGCCGTCGTCGGCGCAATGGAAATCTATTTGCCGCTCGACGACCTGATCAATCTGGACGAGGAGTGGGCGCGCCTTTCCAGAGAAGTGGGCAAGATCGAGGACGAGCTGGCGCGCGTGCACAAGAAACTCGCCAACGCCGATTTTCTCGCCAAGGCGAAGCATGAGGTCGTCGATAAAGAACGGGAAAAGGCGAGCCAGTTCGAGGAAAAAATTCGCACGCTCAGGAGCAGCTTGGAGAAAATTCAGGAAATCCAAGCGGGAAGGAATTGAGCGATGGATATCCATGTGAGCCCGCAGATAGAAAGATTGATCCGCGATGCTCTGGACGAGGACATCGGTGCCGGCGATCTGGCGACGATGGCGACGATCGCGGCCGAGTCGCGCGGCACCGGATTGTTCCGCGCCAAAAAAGCCGGCGTCGTCGCCGGCTTGGTCTTGCTCGAGCGTATCTTCTATTTCATCGACCACCGGGTGGAGGTGCGCTTACGCGCCAGGGACGGCGCGGAGGTCAAAGAAGGAATGGTCGTCGCCGAAGCGGTCGGACCGGTGCGCGCGCTGCTTCTGGCCGAGCGCACCGCGCTCAACTTTCTCCAGCGGCTCTCGGGCAACGCGACGTTGACGCGCAAGTACGTCGAAGCGGTCAAAGATTTCCCCTGCAAGGTTCTCGACACGAGAAAAACCACGCCCGGCCTGCGCACTCTGGAAAAATACGCCGTACGCATGGGCGGCGGCATGAATCATCGGATCGGTCTCTACGACGCCGCTTTGGTGAAAGACAACCACATCGAAGCGACCGGCTCGATCGCCGAAGCGGTAAAAGCGGTGCGGCGCCACGCGCCGTTCATGGCGAAGGTGGAGGTGGAGGCGAGCAGCCTCAAGCAGGTGCAGGAGGCGCTCGATGCCGGGGCGGACGTGATCATGCTCGATAACATGACCCTGGCGCAGATGGCGGAGGCCGTCAAGCTGGTCGATCATCGCGCGCGCGTCGAGGCCTCCGGCGGCATCACGCTGGAAAACATCCGCCAGGTGGCGGCCACCGGCGTGGACTACATCTCGTCGGGCGCGCTGACTCATTCCGCGCCCGTGGTCGATTTCAACATGAAGATCACCATGAATGCCGGCAAGTGAGATTCCAGGCAAAGCGCCGGCGCAAGCGCCGCTGGATGTAGCGCAGCTTCGCGAGCTTATAAAAGCCAAACGGCTGGGCGGCAAGCTTCATTATTTCTCCCAAATCGGCTCCACCAACAGTCATGCTCGCGAGCTCGCCGAACGCGGCGCGGCCGAGGGCGAGATCGTCATCGCCGAAGCGCAGACCGAGGGGCGCGGCCGCTTGCGGCGGCGTTGGGAGTCGCCGCCGTTTGCCAATCTTTATCTTTCGATAATTCTCCGGCCGCGCTTGCCGGCGCGGCATGCGCCGCAGATCACCCTGACCGCGGCGGTGGCGCTCGCCGATACGGCGGCGTTCTTTCTGCGCCGGCCGCCCGCGATCAAGTGGCCGAACGACATTCTTGTCGACGGCAAAAAACTCGCCGGCATTCTCACCGAGGCCGCGTGCGCCGGCGAGCGGATCGACTACGTCGTCCTCGGCATCGGCGTCAACGTCAATTATCGCCGCGACGCCATGCCGGAAGAGCTGCGCCGGCGCGCGACTTCTCTGGCCGATTCGATGGGAAAGGCTATCTCGCGCGAAAGCGTGCTCGTGCGATTGATTCACGACCTGGACAGATGTTATGGAGAGCTTGAAGAGGCCGGTTTCGAGGCTTTACGGTCGCGCTGGCTGGCGCGGTTTGACTTGCGCGGCCGGGAGATTCGAGTCGAGCACGGCGGTCAAACCGTTGTCGGGCGCGCCATCGGCATCGACCCCGAAGGGGGACTGATCGTCGAAGATAACCGAGGGCAAAGCCGCACGATCGTCGCCGGTGATGTGGTGCCAGTGGAACGTTGATACGGAAACTCATGCTGCTCGCGATCGATATCGGCAACACCAACATCGTTCTCGGCCTGTACCAGGGCAAAAAACTCATCACTCACTGGCGCCTGGCGACGCAGGCGGAGCGCACCGCCGACGAATACGGCGTGATCATTTCCCAGCTCATCGATTACTCCGGGCACCGCTGCCGGCAGATTTCCGCCATCGCGGTATCGTGCGTCGTGCCGCCGATGCTGACCACGACGCAGGAACTCGCCGACAAGTTCTTCCAAATCGATCCCTTGATCGTCGGTCCCGGGATCAAGACCGGCATGCCGATCCTTTACGAAAATCCCAAGGAGGTGGGCGCGGACCGGATCGTCAACGGCATCGCCGCCTACGAAAAATTTCACGACGCCTGCATCATCGTCGATTTCGGCACGGCGACGACCATCGACCTCATTTCCAAGAAGGGCGAGTACATCGGCGGCGCCATCGCGCCGGGCTTGTCGATTTCTCTGGAGGCTTTGTTCCAGCGCGCCTCCAAGCTGCCGCGTATCGAGATCGTCAAGCCCAAGGAAGTGGTCGGGCGCAATACGATCCAGTCCATACAGGCCGGAATTTTCTACGGCTACGTCGGCCTGGTGGACGGCATCGTGCGGCGGATTCAACAGCAGTTCGGCGCCCCGACCCAGGTCGTGGCGACCGGCGGGCTTGCTCCACTGGTGGCCTCGGAATGTTCCAGCATCGGCGCGGTGGACGAGTTTTTGACCCTTGACGGTTTGCGCATCATCCACGAGCGCAATGCGCTTCAGGAAGTAAAAGCGCGAGCTCAAACATAGCAAATCCAATAAGGAGGAGCCCATCGACATGGCTGCAGCGGAGCCAGATAAACTTCGTAGCGTCGGCATTGTAGGTCAGGGAGGTTCGGGCAAGACCTCTTTAGGCGAAGCGATGTTGTTCGGGGCGGGGGCGACGCAAAGGTTGGGGAGGGTCCTGGACGGCACTTCGGTGCTCGATTACGAGCCGGAGGAGATCAAGCACCATATTTCGATCTCGACAGCGTTTCATTCGCTGTCGTGGAAAAAGTTTCCGATGACGGTGATCGACACGCCGGGCTACGCGGCGTTTCTTGCCGACACGATGAACAGCATGCGCGCCTTCGGCGGCGCCCTGTTCGTGCTCAATCCATCGGTCGGGCTGCGCGTGGAGTCCGAGCGGCTGTGGGCGCAGGCCAATGACGATAAGGTCAGCCGAATTATGTTCGTCAACAAGATGGACCACGAGCAGGGGGACGTGGAGCAGCGGATCGCGCCCATGCTAGAAACCCTCGAAGCGAAAGGGGTATACCTACAGATCCCGATCGGAGTGGAAGCCGGATTCAAAGGCGTTGTTGATCTGCTATCGATGAAAGCTTACGTCTACGAAGGCGATTCGGGCAAGTTCAGCGAGGGAGCGATACCTGAGGATTTGCAGGCGCGTGCCGAGGAGTTGCGCCAGAAGCTTGTAGAGGACATCTCCGAAACCGACGATGAGCTTCTGGAAAAATTTCTCGATGGCAAGGAGATCTCGACCGACGAGGTGAAACAGGCGCTGCGCAATGCGATCCGGGGACGAAAGGTTTTTCCGATCCTTTTCGGCTCATCGACTCGCCAAATCGGCATCGCTCAACTGCTCGATGCCATCGCGGACTATTTGCCGTCTCCGCTCGATGAAGGCGAAGTGGAAGGGAAGCAGCCGGCCAACGGCGAGACGGCCAAGCGCAAGCAGGATCCGAACGCGCCGTTCTCAGCCTATGTATTCAAAACCATCAGCGATCCGTTCGCCGGAAAACTTTCCGTCATGCGTGTGATTTCAGGCAAGATCACCTCCGATATGACTTGTCTCGACGTGAATAAGCAGGCGAAGGAAAAAATCGGTCACATGTTCCGCCTCGAAGGAAAAAAGCAGGAAGGCGTGAAGGAAGCCGTGGCGGGCGAGATCGTGGCTGCGGCAAAGTTGAAGGAGGTTACTACCGGCGACACGTTGAGCGACGAAAAGGCGCCCATCCAATTCGAAGGCCCGGCGCATTTTTCACCGGTGATTTCTTTCGCCCTGGAACCGAAGAGCAAAGCCGATGAGGAGAAAGTGCCCCAGGGTTTGCATCGCATGATGGAGGAGGATCCGACCATTGCGCTGCACCGGGACGAGGAAACCCGCGATTTTATTCTCTCCGGCATGGGCCAGCAGCATATCGAGATCATCGTCGAGAAGCTCAAGCGCAAATATAGCGCCGAAGTTATTTTGAAGGCGCCCAAGGTGCCCTACAAAGAAACGATTCGCGCCAGCGCCAGCGCCCAGGGAAAGCTCAAGAAGCAATCGGGCGGGCGCGGCCAGTACGGGGATACCTGGCTTAAAGTGGAACCGCTGCCGCACGGCGCCGGATTCGAGTTCGTCGATAAGATCGTCGGCGGCGCGGTGCCGCGCAATTATATCCCTGCGGTGGAAAAAGGCGTGAGAGAGGCGATGGGCAACGGCTATCTCGCCGGTTACCCGATGGTCGACGTGCGCGTTACGCTGTACGACGGCTCCTACCACGACGTCGATTCTTCGGATATGGCGTTCAAGATCGCCGCGTCCATGGGCTTCAAGAACGCCGTGGAAAAAGCCAAGCCCGTGCTGCTCGAACCGATCATGAACATGGAAGTGGCCGTTCCCGACGAATGCATGGGCGACGTTATCGGCGATTTAAACAGCCGTCGCGGCAAGGTTCTCGGTATGGATACCAAAGGCCACACCCAGGTGATCAAGTCGCGTGTGCCGATGTCGGAAGTCTTGAAGTATGCTCCCGACTTGCGTTCGATTACCAGCGGCCGGGGAGAATTCCATATGGAGTTCTCCCATTACGAAGAGCTGCCTGGCCATTTGGCGGAGAAAGTTGTGAAGGAAGCCAAGGCGCGCAAGGCCGCGGAGCAGGAAGGCGAGCATAAGGCGTAATCGGAGCCCGATAGCGATGGAGCAGTCGTTCGATCAGTTCAACGCCGCGTTGCTTTATTGCAACAAGTGCGGCCAGGCGATGCCGGTGCGCCAGCGCCTGCTGTTGGTGCTGCCCGACGGCGAGCTTTACGATTATACTTGCCAGCGCTGCAACAGTTCGGTGGGATCGAAGACCGAGAAGACCGGCGTCGATCCGACGACTCGAAGCGGGCGAACCAGATCAGGAGGATTTTGAATCATGGCGGTGATCGATTCGGATGCCCACGTTTTGGAGACGAATCATACCTGGGATTACATGCTGGAGTCGGAGCGCGACATGCGGCCGCGGGTTGTCCCCACGCCCGACCGACGCGTTTTCCGGCGGCGAGTCGTGGCTGGTGGACGGCACGTATATCGGCAAGGCGCGCAACGTCGGCCACGACACCTCGCGCGAGTCGCGCGAGATGGAGGACATCAAAGCGCGTCTCAAGCATATGGACGAGCTCGACGTCGACGTGCAAGTGCTCTATCCGACGATTTTTCTCCGGCCGTTTACGCGCCGGCCGGAGGTCGAGTTGGCGGTCACGCGGAGCTATAACCGCTGGCTGATCGATATCTGGAAAGCCGCGCCGACGCGCCTGCGCTGGGTCGCGGTGCTGCCGCTCCTGTCGATGGACAAGGCCATCGAGGAAGCGCGTTACGCCAAGGAAAACGGCGCCTGCGGCATCTTTATGCGCGGTCTGGAAGGGGACAAACATATCAGCGACCCGCATTTTTTTCCGATCTACGAGGAAGCCGGCCGGCTCGACTTGCCGATCTGCGTCCATTCCGCGACCGGCAGCTTCGCGGTGCACGACTATTTTCTCAACGAATGCGGCTTTAACAAATTCAAGCTCGCGGTCGTCGGGTCATTTCATTCGCTGATCTTCAACAAGATTCCGGAAAAATTTCCCCAGACACGCTGGTCGTTCATCGAGGTCAGCTCGCAGTGGATCCCCTACGCGATCCACGACTACGCGCGCCGCTTCGAGCGCGGCGGAACCCAGGTCGACAAGACCGAGGTACTGCGTAAAAACAAGATCTGGGTCACCTGCCAGACCGACGACGATCTGCCCTATGTGTTGAAGTATGCGGGCGACGACAGGCTGGTCATCGGCACGGACTACGGCCACAACGACACGTCGTCGGAGATTCTCGCGCTGCGCAAGCTCAGAGAGGACGGCGCCGTGCCGACGCCGGTGGTCAACAAGATCCTCGACGACAACGCGCGTGCTCTGTACGGACTATAATTTCGATCTGACCTCTAGGACGTGACATGGTCATCGATTTTCAAGCGCACGTATTTCCCGAAACGTATCTCGCTGAGATGAAGGGGCGCGACGGCGCGGTGGTTCTCGAAGAGCCCGATCCGCACAGCGGCATGAGGTACTTTTACGACAAGCAGCTCAAGTGCCGGATCAATACCGCTACTTTGCAGGGCCAGGACATCGAGCGCCGCCTCCAGCACATGGACCAATTGGGCGTCGATATCCACGTGCTCACGATTCCCGCGCCTGGCGCCGATCGTTTTGCAGCGCGACGATGCGATCGCGATGGCGCGCGTCGCCAACGACGCCATCGCGGCGATCGCGCGCAAGCATCCGCAGCGCTTTGTCGGCTTTTTCACTTTGCCGACCGCCGATATTCAGGCGTCTCTCGATGAGCTGGAGCGCTCGGTCAATGAGCTCGGGCTGCGCGGCTTCGGCTGCTTCGCCAACTTGAACGGGCAGGCGCTCGATCGCGAGGAGCTGTTTCCGATCTACGAGCGGCTGGCCCAATACAAGCTGCCGGTCTACATCCATCCGACCGCGCCGCTCGCGACCGAGGCGGTGGGCATCGACATCATGCCGACATTGATTTTCGGCTGGGCTTTCGACAGCACGGTGGGCATGACCCGCCTGATTTACGGCCGGGTGCTCGAGCGGTTTCCGGAGATCAACTGGGTGGTCGCCGACGTCGGCGGCGTTCTGGCTTTCTTCGCCCAGCGCGCTATCAACATCTATGCCGGCCGCACCGATGAGATCCGCCATAAGTACGGCCTCAAGGAGAATCCGCTGGATTCCTTCCGGCGCTTCTACGTCGACACCGCCGATCATCCGGCTTCGACCCTGCGCTGCGTCAAGGATTTCTTTAGCGCGGACCGGATGGTCCTGGGCACGAACTATCCCTACGGCCCGGAAGAAGGCTGCGTGCTGGTGAAAAATAGCTTGAAAGCGATCGACGGGCTCGAGTTGACTTCGACCGACAAGGAAAAAATTCTCGGCGGCAACGCGGCGAGAATCCTTGGAATGGGAGCGCCATGAAATTTACCAAAGCGGCGCGGCCGGTGATCATGAGCCAGCACGGCATGGTTTCTTCCGGCCATGCGCTGGCGTCGTTGGCCGGCGTGAAAGTTCTCCAGGAGGGCGGCAATGCCGTCGATGCCGTGCTCGCCGCCGCTTTCGTTTCGGCGGTGGTAAAGCCGGAGACCAGCGGGCCGGGCGGCGATCTGTTCGCTTTGGTCTCGATGAAAAGAACCGGCAAGGTCGAGGCGCTCAACTCCAGCGGTCCGGCGCCAGCCAAGGCGAGTATCGAATATTTTCATGGCCGCGGTTTGAAGGCGATCCCGCAATTCGGTCCGCTCAGCATCGCCGTGCCGGGTGCGGTGGACGGCTGGTTGGAGCTGCACAAGAAGTACGGCACGAAAGAGCTGGGCCGTCTGACGGCGGATGCCGTCGAGCTTGCGACGCAACGGGTTTCCCATTTCACTTGAGCTCGCCGACGGCATCAATGAATTCAGCGCGGAGTTTCCCTGGATCGACGGCTTTTACCGCCAGCCCCTGGGCGGCGCCGCGGCCGGGGAAGATTCTGGTGCAAAAGGGCTTGGCGGAGGTTTTTGACCAGGATTGCGCAGAAAGGGCGCGAAGGATTTTATGCGGGGGACATCGCCGACAAGATCTGCTCGACGATCGAGTCCGAGGGCGGAGTTCTATCTCTCCAAGATTTCCAGAGCCCGGTTTGCCAGTGGCTCGAACCGCTGCGCTCGACGTATCGCGACGCCGTAATCTACGAACAACCGCCGGTGTCGCAGGGCTTCATGGTGCTCGAAATGCTCAACATCGCGGAGGCGTGGCCGATGCACGAAGGCACGATGAGCCGGGCGGATGCGATCCACTACCAAGTGGCGGCGAAGAAGCTCGCCTTCGAGGATCGCATCCGCTATCTCGAAGATCCCGCGTTCGGCGATCCGAAAATCCAGATGCTGATTTCCAAGGAGTACGCGGCCAAGCGCTGCGAGCTGGCGGGCGAGATCATGAGCCGCCCAGCGCAGGCCGTCGCCAATCAGAGCAGCGATACGACCTACCTGTGCGCCGCCGACCGCGACGGCAACGCGGTCTCGTTCATTCAGAGCGTGTTCGCGCCGTTCGGTTCGCGGGTGATCGCCGGGGACACGGGCGTGATTATGAACAATCGCTTGTGCAGCTTCGGTCTCGACCCGAGCCGGGCCAACTCGCTCAAGCCCGGCAAGCGGCCGGCGCATACGCTCAACACGTATCATGATCTTTCGCGGCGGTGAGGTGTTCGCCGTGGGCGGCAGTCCGGGCGCCGACGAGCAGCCCCAGACCAATTTTCAGATCATTCACGATCTCATCGATCTGCACATGGACCCGCAGAGCGCGGTGGAAGCGCCGCGCTGGAGCCACCAGCCGGGCACGCCGCCGCGCGATCAACTGCCGGAAGCGCTGCGCATGGAAGAAGGGTTCGATGCGGCGACCGTCGACGGTTTGCGCAAGAAGGGCCACAAGGTTTCGCTCGTCGACCGCTGGTCGTTCGGCAGCGCAAAGGTCATCGTGCGCGATCGCGAAAACGGCTGCTGGCTCGGCGGCGCCGATCCGCGCCGCGTCGCGTACGCGCTCGGCTACTAGAACGTTCCGCGCCGGGCCACGCGCTTCGCGTTATTCTCGCGCACTGTCGCTTAAATCCGGAAGCTCGTCTCTATGGAATTGAAGCCCGGCGGCAAACGATGAAGTTCAGTCTTTTCACGGAAATTCAGTGCCCCGAAGGATCTGCGCCGGCGGCTCGCCTCGCAGAGTTCATGGAGCAAGCCGAGCTTGCCGATCGCCTGGGCTTTGCGGCGTATTGGCTCGCCGAGATCCACTGCCAGCCAAAGTTCTCGCTGCTTTCGGCGCCCTATGTCGTGCTCGGCGCGGTCGCGCAGCGCACCAAGCGGCTGCGCCTCGGCGTGGCGGTGAACACCTTGCCGGTGCATCATCCGGTGCAGCTTGCCGAGCAAGCGGCGATGCTCGATCTGGTGAGCAACGGCCGGATGGAGTTCGCGGCGGGCGGCGGACATCCGCACAGCCGCGCCTACGAATGCTTCGGCGCCGATCACAAATCGACCCATGAAGTGATGGCCGAATCTCTCGACGTGATTCGCAAGGCGTGGTCAGAACCGAAACTCACTTACAGCGGCAAGTTTTTCACAATTCCCGAAGTGATCGTGAATCCCAAGCCGGTGCAAAAGCCGCCGCCGCCGTTTTACATGGCGACGAGCTCGCTCGACGGTGTCGAGGTCGGCGCGCGGCTGGGAGTCAATATGTTTCTGCCGATTCACACGCGCACGCCCGAGCAGGTGGTCGAGTACGCAAACGCCTACTGGGCTGGCCTCAAGGCGCACGGGCATGATCCGGCGTTGAGAGAGCTGGGCCTGCTGGTTCCGATGCATTTGGCGAAAACGACGGCGGAAGCCAAAGCACGCGCGGAAGCCGGCGTGATGAGCTACTTCAAAACCATTCTCGATCTACGTCTGGATTATACTGACTGGCTGAACCGCCGCGGAGTCGAGCTGCCCGCGCGCCTGCGCACGGCGGCGGGCGCCATGGTCGGATTCGATACCGTCTGTGAAAAGCATGCGATCATCGGCGACAGCGCTCTGGCGGCGGCGAAGCTGAAGGAGCTGGCGCAGAATACCGGTGCCGCCAACTTGCTCACCTGGTTCAACATCGGGACTGTGCCGCACGCCGCCGTGACAGCGGCGATGGAGCAGTTCGCCGCGGAAGTCATGCCGAAACTGTGATCGAATTGCGGAGTTGGAGTGATGGAGTATTGGAGTAATGGAGGAATCAAATCATGGAAGAGTTGACGGCACAAAAATGCGAAGCGTGCCGCGTCGGAGCGCCGCCGGTCACGCCCGAAGAAATCAAAGATTTGCAGCCCAAGATTCCCGAGTGGCGGATCATCGACGAGGACGCGATCCCCAAGCTCGATCGCCAATTCAAATTCAAGAACTTCAAGGACGCCATTGCCTTCACTGACGCTGTCGGCGTCGCGGCCGAAGAAGAGGGGCACCACCCGCGGCTTACGACGGAGTGGGGCAAGGTCGCCGTCACGTGGTGGACGCACAAGATCAAGAACCTGCATAAAAATGACTTCATCATGGCGGCGAAAACCGACGCGATCTACAGAAAGTTCACTTGAGCGCGGGAGTCACGGAGTAGTGGGGTGATGGGATGACGAAAAGAACCCGCGGCGTGTTGCACCGAAGCCTTGGACTTTTCTGCGCCCTCGCAGTTTGGGTTGGATCCAGCGCCGTCGCGACGAGCGACGATGGTTATTACAAAGGCAAGACCATCCGCTTGATCGTCGCTTTCTCGGCGGGCGGCGGTTACGACACCTATTCACGCACGATCGCGCGCCATCTCGGCAAATATATTCCCGGCAATCCCACCGTGGTCGTGGACAACATGACCGGGGCCGGCGGCATTATTCACGCCAACTACATGTTCAAGCAGGCGCGGCCCGACGGGCTAACGATCGGCAACAACTCCGGCGGCTTGTTCTTGCAGCAGGTCATGGGCGCCAAGGGCATCGAGTTCGACGGCAAAAAATTCGAATACATCGGCGCGCCCGCCGTGGATCACCTCACCTGCGCGATCTCGAAGGCGAGCGGGGTGACTTCGCTGGACAAGTGGATCGCGAGCAAGGAGGCGGTGCGCTTCGGCGGCGTCGGCCCCGGCGGCTTTGCTTCCGATCTGCCGCGCCTGCTGCAGGCCGCTCTCGGATTGCCTTTGAAAGTGATCGACGGCTACAAGGGCACTTCCGACATTCGCCTGGCGACTGAAAGCGGCGAGCTGGCCGGCAGTTGTCTATCCTGGGATTCCTACAAAACAACTTGGCGCAAAGCGATCGAGTCGGGCGACGTGAATGTCGTCATCCAGGTCATGCCGAAGAAACACCCGGAATTAGCCAACGTTCCGCTGGCGATCGACTATGCCAAAACCGACGAGGCGAAACGGTTGATCAAGCACGGCGCCTACGATCTTGCCTATTCTGCGCGGCCGTATTTCCTCGCGCCGGGTACGCCGAAAGCGCGCGTGCAAATCTTGCGCAGCGCGTTTGCTCAAACCGTCAAAGATCCCGAGCTCCTTGCCGAGGCAAAGAAGGCGAACTTTGCGATCGACTATGTTTCAGGGGAAGACCTTGAAGGTATCGTCCACGGGCTTTACAAAATCGAACCGGCATTTGCGGCGAAGATGAAACAGATCTTGGTGCCGTAAATTCCATCCGCGCTTGCTGCAATCCGGGTCAGAATCATCCAAGGCGGCTTTACAGCGACTTTTTGAAACAGCGGATTGTGCCCGCATCGGTAAATCCAAGGGCGAGGTACGCGGCTATGCTCGCATGGTTGTCGATCTCGGTGTCGGATGCGAGGTCAGAGCAGCCCTGCGACCTGGCCCAGGATTCCGCGGCGCGGACGAGAGCGGCGCCCACGCCCTGCGCCGCTCCGCCGGCTCCACGTAGCAGCCCTCGATGAACGCCACGCGATCGCTGCTGCATCCTTCCGCGTAGGCTCTGATCGAGAGCTCGATGAAGCCGATCGCTTCGCCGCGCTCGTTGAATGCCAAAAGAACCTCGACGGGCTCGGCTAGATTTCCGGCGAAATAGCGATCGATCTCGCCCGCGTGCTCGCCAGGTTGCACAGGCCAAAGCATCTCGCGCATGCGCTCCCAAGCGGAGCGCTCGGATTGTCCGACGGCTCGTATCCGCATCGAGACGACACCGCGGTCAGCAACAAGGTGGCTCGTGATTCATTTGACGGCTTGATCGATCACCATATCCACATTCTTTGCGCCGACCTCCACCGGATTCTTTTTGTAGTCGCCGGTCAAGTCGCCGGGACCGCGGGTGGTCGGGTTGCCGTCTTTGTCGAGACGGACGGTGAGGTCGACCTTGCCGGTGAAGGGGGTGCCTTGCATCATCACGTTTTCCTGGCTCAGGGAATAGCTGAGAGGGAAAATGGGTTTGTCGATCTTCTTGACGGCGAGCGGAGGGCCGCCGGCGGCGCCGGCGCGGCGGGCGATGATGAACAACGCGGCGTTGGGATCGATGCTCGCTTTGAGTTTTGGGTCGACGGCGATCTTGCCGCTGATTTGGGCCGATGGCGGAGACGGGGCCGCGGCGGGCGCTCCCGGCTTAGCTGCCGGCGCGGATGGCATTTCGGCGAGCAGCTTGGCGATCTCGTTACGTTCTTCGCCGGGCGGAACCGTATTCAGCAGGCGCTCGAAGATTTCCCGCGCGCCGGCGTAATCCTTTTTGTGCTGATACAAAACCATCCCGCGGCCCCAAAGCGCCATGGGGAAGTTCGGCGCAACGGAAAGCGCTTTATCGAAAGCCATCAGCGCGCCGTCGCCGTGACCCGCCTGAATCAAGATGAATCCCATGTAAGCGTGCGCTTCGGGGTTGTTCGGGTCGGCGGCGAGAGCTTTTTTGAACGCATCGATGGCCTTGGGGAAATCCTGCTGCGCGAAGGCCTGTTTGCCTTCCGCGATCGCGGCGCGCGCTTCGCCTGATGGGGGCGTTGTGCCGGTCATGAAATCACCGGTCATCGAATCGTTCTCGGAGGCGCGCGGGCGGATCGACTGGGTGAGCATGACGCCCAGGCCAAGGCCGAAGAGCAAAAGAAAGACGCCGCCGGCGACGAGCTGCCAGCGGCGAGAGCGACCATGACCGGGGGTGCCCTTTGACTCGACAGCGCGAGCTGGTTTTTCTTTCGACCTTTTGATGGCGGGCGCCGGAAGCGCGCTTAACTGCTGGGTGACGGCCGCGCCCTTGATTTCAATCTCTTGTTTGAGCGTCTGATAGTCGGCTTCGGAGAGTTTGCCGGATTGAAAATCGAACTCGAGCTCAGCCAGTTCGTCTTTGAGCCGGCCGCGCTCGCGCAGCAACTGCGCTCGCTGGCTCCCATCTTCAAGATTCGGTCGATCGTAGTCGTGCGTCAGAAATTCATCTTGAGCTTCCGCCGTGACAACAGGGTGCGCTCGCTCGCTTCGCATCTTCTTCGCTTTCGACCAGCGCCGGATGAACCAGAGCGCGGCAACAATTCCGATCACGAGCGCGGCGTATGGCAAGATCCACAGAAGCGCGCTGAATCCGGTGGTCTTGGGTTTCAGCAGCACCCATTCGCCGTATTTCGACACGAAGAACTCTTTGATCTGCTCGGGCGTCTTGCCGGCTTCGAGCTGTTCGCGCACGACGGCGCGCATCTGCTGGGCCATTTCCGACGGCGAGTCGGCGACGGAAAGATTCTGACAAACGACGCAGCGGAGCTCGGTGGCGATCTCGCGCGTGCGATCTTCGAGGTCGGGTGGGGCGGCGGAAAGAGCTGGCGTAACGACTAGGAAAAGGAAAATCATCATCGCGCCGAGGAGTAAGAGCGTGCCGTTGGTTGACTCCCCCTCACCCTTCCCTCTCCCCCGAAACGGGGGCGAGGGTGTGATAAAAAGATCGCGGCGAAAGATCGAGAACGCTGCAACGTCTCGAATGATCCGAAGAGCCTGGATTCCGGCTTTCGCCGGAATGACGGATAAAAAATGTTTGAGATGACCTGGGAAGAACATCGCGGAAATTTTATTTGATCGGCTGGTAGTCGCCTTTGCCTTCTTGCGCGCTGACGATGCCTTTGGCGGCTTCTTCGAGCTTGGTCAAAACCAGCGCGGCGCGGATGCCGCCGACGTGCTTGTAGGTGATGCGGCCCTGCGGGTCGATGAAAAAGCTCTCGGGGATGCCCCACGTGCCGTAGTCGACGCCGATCTTGCCGGATTCGTCCTTGCCGTTGGGATAGGTCACATCGAATTCCTTCAAAAACTCCAAAGAGTTTTTGTCCGTGTCTTGCAGCGCGACGCCGATGAAAACCATGTTCTTATCTTTGACCTTCTGCCAGGCGACTTCCAAATCGCGCGCCTCGGCGCGGCACGGCGGGCACCACGAGGCCCAGAAATTCAAAAACACAGCCTTGCCGCGCAGCTCACCCAACGACAGCTTGCGCCCGTCGAAAAGCGTCACGGTAAACGGCGCGGCGGGCTGGGCGAGCAGCGGCGAGGTGATGTAGCGCGCGTCGCGGGTAAAGCCGAAAGCGAGCAGGCCGAGAATGGGCCCGATGATCAGCGCGATCAAGACAAGGCGGCGCCAGGGCATGTGGTCCTCGCTTCGCTCGAAATGGCAAATCTTAGATTGTAGATTGCAAACTGCCAAATAGAACACAATCATGTTTCCACTGGATCGGTCTTTTTCATCGGCCAGATGCAGATCAAGGTGCCGAATGCGATGACGAAGCCGCCGATCCACATCCAGACCACCAGCGGCCGCACCAGCGCTTTGAGCGTCGCCTGATTGCGGTCGATTTCGCTGAAGCCGGAGAGAATCAGATAGATGTCTTCGCTCAGGCTAGTCTGATGCACGGCGCGGCCGATGGGCGATTGCTGGGTGGGAAAAAACTTCAGCGCCGGGCGCAAGACGCCGTCATCGCTGCCGTTGTGAAACACGCGAAACGCGCCTTCGACTCTGAAGTGCGTCGGTTGGCGCGTGCCGTTCAGGCCTTCGAACTGGATGCGATAATTGCCGATCGGCAGCTCTTGTTTGAGCGCGAGGGTCGCTTCCTTTTCGATGCTGTACGACATCGAGCCGGCGATACCGAGAATGATTAAAACAACGCCAAGGTGGACGATCAAGCCGCCATAGCGGCGCTGATTGCGCCGCGCAAGCGTCATGAGGCCGCGGGCGATGCCTTCGCCGGCGATGCGCTTGCGCGCGCGCAGCGCCAGCGCGGTATCGTAGAAAATCGTCAGCACCACGAAAGCGAGGAGAGTGAAGCCGAGGAGCGGCAAGAATTCTTTCACCTTCCAGAAAAACAGAACCAGACCGAACGTGAGCGAGCCGAGCGCGGGCCAGACAAAATTTCGCCTGAGATTGTCCCACGACGCGCGCCGCCAGGCGATCATCGGTCCGACGCCCATCAGAAACACAAGAAATAGAAACAGCGGAACCGTCACCGAGTTGAAATAGGGCGCGCCGACGCTTACCTGCACGCCGGCGACGGCTTCCGAGATCAGCGGAAAGATCGTGCCGAGAAAAATCGTGAACAGCGCCGAAACCAGCACGATATTGTTCAGCAGAAAGGCCGACTCGCGGCTGACCATGGAATCGAGCTCCGGCTGCTCCTTGAGAAGATCGGCGCGGTAGGCGAGCAGGCCGAAGGAGCCGAGCAAAATGACCGCAAGAAACGCCAGAAAAAATGCCCCCACCGGACCCGAGGAAAATGCATGGATCGAAGAAATAATGCCGGAACGCGTGAGAAACGTGCCGAAGATCGTCAGGCTGAAGGCAACGATGATCAAAGAAAGATTCCAGACCTTGAGCATGCGGCGGCGCTCCTGGACCTGG
Organism: uncultured delta proteobacterium; assembly: GCA_963745035.1. GTDB lineage: Bacteria > Desulfobacterota > Binatia > UBA9968 > UBA9968 > DP-20. Next base: position 300,750 of record CAVUVW010000021.1, read on the forward strand.
ATCGAGTGCAGAAAGGCGGTCGCCGGCAGCCAGGGCATGAACGCGGCGTTCTCCACCGGGTCCCAGGCCCAGTACCCGCCCCAGCCGAGCACGTGATAGGACCACCAGGCTCCCACCAGATTTCCCGCGGTCAAAAAGAACCAGGCGATGATCGTCCAGCGGCGCGTGGTGACGATCCACGCTTCGTCGAGCTTGCCGGTGATCAGCGCGGCCATGGCAAACGCGTAGGGCACGGTAAGGCCGACAAAGCCGGTGTACAGCAGCGGCGGGTGGGTCATCATATTGGCGTCTTCGAGCAGCGGATTGAGACCGCGGCCGTCGGGCGGCGCCGGGGAGACGGCTTCAAAAGGATTGGAGAGAAAGCCAAGCACTCCGAGAAAGAACGCCGACACGATGGAAAAGATCATGATCACCCACGGCATGGTGTCGCGGTGGCGATGCCGATACAGCCAGGCGGTGACGCCGGAAAAAATGATCAGGATCCATTCCCAAAGCAGGAGCGAGCCTTCGAGCGCGCCCCACAGGCCGGTCACGCGATAATAGATCGGCGTTGCCAGGGTCGTGTTCATAGCGACGTATTTGATGGAAAAGTCGGTTGCGATCAGGCCGTAAATGAGAGTCGCCGCCGCCAGGGTCACGAGCGTGAATTGGCCGAAGATCGCGTAGCGCGCAGCTTCCAGATAGCGCTCTTGGCCCGTGCGCGCCGCCAGGATCGGAGTGACGATCCCGCAAAGGGCTGCGAACAAGGCCAATAGGATTGCGCTGTGGCCCAGGGTCGCGGTCACTTGGCGGTGGCTTCCCGAGCCGGAATGAAACTGTTCGTCGGCGGCTTGCCGTCGGGGTGAGGACTATAATCTTCGGCGTGCTTGGCCATGATCATGTTCGCTTGAAAAACGCCGTCGGCGCCGATCCGGCCCTCGACGACGGCGCCCTTGCCTTCGGTAAAAAGGTCCGGCGGCACGCCTTTGAAAAATACCGGAAAAGTCGCGCCGCCGTCGGTCAGCTCGAAGCGGTACGTCAGATTGCCGAGATCCTTTTGCAGCGAGCCTTTGACGACCATGCCGCCCATTTTTATGAATTTGCCGGACGAGTCTCGCTCTGCGGCCTTGAGCTCCGAAGGCGTATAGAAATAGACCATGGCGTCCTGCATGCCGCCGATGACCAGGTAGGAAAGCGCGGCGAGAATCACCACGCCGCCGATCAAAAAACGTCTATTTTTTTTCATGTGCAGCCGTCGCTTCCGGCGGTCCGAGCCGATCGAGCTCCGCCGCGGCGCGTTGGTAGCGGCGCTTCAAGCAAAGCAGATACACGAGGATAGTACCGCAAACTATTCCATATGCCAGAGCGACAAAACCCCAGGGACCCATCAGGCGCCTCGCTCCAGCCGTCGCGCGATGATTTCCTGGCGCATCTCGCCGACCCGATAGCGCAGCGACAGCAGATAAAAATACAGCAGCAGAAAGGCGACGAAGCTGATCGTCAGCGCGGTCAGCATGCTCGGATGGACGTTTTCCCAGGGCAGCTTGTCGGGACGCAGGATCGACGGCGGCTGGTGCAGGGTGCGCCACCAGTAAACCGACATGTGAATCAGCGGAATGTCGAGGAAACCGATGATGCCGAGCACCGCCGCCGCGGTGGCGGCGCGGTTCTGATCCTCGATCAAGGAGCGGAGCATCAAATAGCCGGCGTAGATCAACAGCAAAATCGCCGTCAACGTCAGCCGCGCGTCCCAGGTCCACCACACGCCCCAGGTGGGCCGGCCCCAGATGGAGCCCTCGATGATCGTGAGCGCGGTGAAAAGCACGCCCAGCTCGGCGGCCGCGTGGGCCAGGATGTCGTCGCGCTTTTCGCGCTTCCACAGATACAAGCCGCTGCCGATAAAAACCAGAAAATAGGAGAGATAGGCAATCAAAATGCTCGGCAGGTGGAGATACATGATGCGCTGCGCTTCGCCCTGGTAGGCATCGGGCGGAGCGACGGCAAGGGACCAGTAAAGGCTGAACCCGGCCGCCGCCAGCGCCAGCGCGCCGAGGATGCCTTTGCGCTTCTTGACCGATGAAGGCTGCCCGCTCATTTCAATTCTCGATGACCCAATCGAAGATCAACACGCCCGCGGTTAAAAATATCACATCAAAGCCCAAAAGCAGCCGCAGCCAGCCCACTTGATTGCCGAGCTCGCCGGCGCGCAGCACTTCTTCCAGGCAGCGAATGGTGGCGAGGACGACGGGGATCATCAGCGGAAAAAGCACCAGCGGCAGCAGGAGCTCGCGCGCCCGCGCTTTCAAAGTGAGCGCCGACATGAGCGTGCCCAAAGCGCAAAAGCCGATGGTCCCCAGCAAGGTAACCAGAAAAACCTGCGGGAGTAAATTCCAGAAGCGGAGATTAAAAAGAATCCAGAAGAGCGGAATGACGACAAGCTCGACGAGCAACATCAAAATCAGATTGAACGCCGCTTTGGCGAGGAACATCGCGCCGGGATCGAGCGGCGAGAGCAGCAAGGCGTCGAGATTGTGATTTTCCCGCTCGGCTTGAAACATTTGCGCCAGCCCCAGGGTGCCGGTGAACAGGAATGCCAGCCACAACAGCCCGGGCGCCATGGCGACGATCCGGTCCGGCGCCGGGTCGAAGGAAAAATTGAACACGAACAGCAGCAGGGTGCCGAAGAAAAACATCGTGAGCAGGCTGTCGCGACGGCGCAGCTCGAGAAGCAGGTCCTTCCAGAGCAACAACGATGCCTGGCGCAAGAGCGTCATGCGCCACCCCGGGGCAGAAACTCGCCGAAGGCCTGATCGAAGCTCTGCCACGGCGTGCGCTTCGTTTCATCAAACGTCAGACGGCCGCGGCTCAAGATGAGCGCGCGGCTGCAAAGATCGAGGGCGCGGGAGACGTGGTGCGAGGCCAGGACGACGATGGCGCCGCGGGCGCATTGGCGCTTTAGAAAGGTTTCCAGCAGATCGATGCCGCCGCCGTCAAGGACGCCGTACGGTTCATCGAGGAGCAGGAGATCGGGTTGCAAAAGCGACCATTTGGCGATCGACAGGCGGCACTTCATGCCGCTCGACAGGGCGGCAACATAGTCGCCGGTGCGCGCGCCGAGTCCGACTTGCGCCAAGGCGGCGTCGAGCGCGACAGCCGCGCAATCCCGGCCATAGAGGCGGGTGAAAAAATAAAGATTCTCCCGCGCGGTCAAGTTTTCGTAGAGATGGTCGGCCGGCGCGAGCAAACCGATCCTGGCGCGGAGCGCCGGTTTGCTTCGGGAAAACGCCGCTTCATCGAAGCGAATCGCGCCACTGGTGGGCGCGACGAGACCGCAGAGCAGCTTGAGCAGAGTGGTCTTGCCGGCGCCGTTGGGGCCGAGCAGAGCGACGCAGTCACCGGGCGCGAGAACGAGATCGAGATCCCTGAGCGCCCACAAAAAACCGTACGCCTTGGAGAGTTTGTCGATGGTTACGCGCAATTCGTTCAATCCATTCGTTTCGCAACAGCAGAGGCGGCAAAGAATTGATCGAATATAGTGGCGGCATTCCCTTGATTCAAGGCGGAAAAAAATCGCGCTGCGTCAGTCGTTGATTTGACAAGGCCAGCGCGAGTCCCCTATTTAGTTAGCGAAGGATTGTGAAGGAGGACGGGATGAATCCGATCGTTACGGTCACCGGCTTTTGGGATGCGTTTGTCACCAGGATCGCGGTGTTTCTGCCGAATCTGTTTTTTGCCGCCGCGATCATCGTGATCGGCTGGGCGATCTGCAACATCATCAAGCGCATCGTGGTGCGCTTGCTCAAGCTCTGCCAGTTCGACCTGCTCGCCGAGCGCGCCGGCATCAGCCGGATCCTCGAGCGCGGCGGCATCCAGCAGTCTCCCTCCGACATCGTCGGCCTGCTGGCATTCTGGTTTCTCTTCTTGATCGCGATCGTCACGACGCTGGAGACCCTCAACCTGAGCGGTGCCACCGACACCTTGCACACCATCTATCTCTACATTCCGAAGATCGTCGCCGCGCTGGTGACGCTCATTCTCGGCCTCTATTTCGCGAATTTCCTGGAAACCGTCACGCGCACTTCCTGCGCCAACGCGGGACTGGAACAGTCCGGCGCAATCGGACGCGCGGCCTACATCGGAACGACCATATTCGTCGTCGCCGCCATCTTTGAAATCCTCGATATCGCGTCGGAGATCGTGATCTGGGCGTTCATTTTAGTCTTCGGCGCGGTCTGCTTGGCGCTCGCTTTGGCGTTCGGCTTGGGCGGCCGTGACGTCGCCGGGCGCCACCTGGAAAGATGGTTGGAGCGAAAGAAAAACGAGTAGTTAGCGCCTTGACTCGCTCCCGCTAATCAGATAATTTCTCTCCGTTCCAAATATTTTCTAACGCGAATAGCCTAAGGAGCGGTGGAAGTCGACCAGATGCCCTTAGGCTATTTTTGCACGTGAGGAGGCTATGGCTGAGTACAAGGTGGTAAAGGTCCCGAAGGACGGCGCGAAAATCACGATGGGCGCCAACCAGCAGCTTCAGGTTCCCGATAATCCGATCATTCCGTTCATCGAAGGCGACGGCACCGGCCGCGACATCTGGCGCGCCTCCGTGCGCGTGTTCGACGCGGCGGTGGAGAAGGCCTACAAGGGCAAAAAGAAGATCCGCTGGATGGAAGTGTACGCCGGCGAGAAGTCTTTCAAGCAGTACAATAGCTGGCTGCACGAAGAGACTGTGCCGGCATTCTCGGAATTTCTCGTCGGCATCAAAGGTCCGCTGACGACGCCCATCGGCGGCGGCATGACCTCGCTCAACGTCGGTTTGCGCAAGCTGCTCGATCTCTACGTCTGCCAGCGGCCGGTGCGCTATTTCAACGGCGTGCCTTCGCCGCTCAAGCATCCGGAAAATTGCGACATGGTCGTTTTCCGCGAAAACACCGAAGATATTTACACCGGCATCGAATTTCCCAACGGCACTGAAGCAAACGCGAAATTCAAATCCCTGCTCAAGGATGCTTTCCCTAAGGAATATGCCAAGATTCGCTTTCCGAACACCGCATCCATCGGCTTGAAGCCGGTTTCGGTGGAAGGCACCGAGCGGCTGGTGCGCGCGGCGATTCAGTGGGCGCTCGCGAACAAGCGCAAGAACATCAATTTCGTCCACAAAGGCAACATCATGAAATACACCGAGGGCTCCTTCATGGAATGGGGCTACGCCCTCGGCAAGCGCGAGTTTCGCAACGACGTCGTCACCGAGCGCGAGTCTTGGATCCTCGGCAACAAGGAAGCCAACGCGAACCTGACGCGTCGAAGACAACGCCAAGATGATCGACCCGGGCTTTGAAATGATGTCGCCGGACCAGCAAAACGATATCAAGAAAGAAGTCGAAGAGGCGCTCAAACTATGGCCGACCCACGGCGACGGCAAGTGGAAGAAAAAGCTCATGCTGAAAGATTCCATCGCCGACGTGACCTTGCAGTTCGTGCTGATCCGGCCGAAGGATTACGACGTCATCGCGACGATGAACCTGAACGGCGACTATCTCTCCGACGCCTTGGCGGCGCAGGTAGGCGGCATCGGCATCGCGCCGGGCGCCAACATCAACTACGAATCCGGCCATGCGGTGTTCGAAGCCACCCACGGCACCGCGCCAAAGTACGCCGATCTCGACAAGGTCAATCCGGGATCGGTGATTCTTTCCGGCGAGATGATGCTGCGCTACATGGGCTGGGCGGAAGCGGCGGACTTGATCATCAAGGGCATCGAGGGCGCCGTGAATGCCAAGACCGTGACTTACGATTTCGAGCGTCTCATGCCCGGCTCGAAGCTGGTGAGCTGTTCGGGCTTCGGCGAGGCGATCATCGCGAATATGTAAGGAGTGTCGAGGTCGAGCTCGGAAGTTCTATTGAAATGAGTTAGAGGAAGTCATGGCAAGGAAGAAGATTGCATTGATCGGCGCGGGCAACATCGGCGGTTCGATGGCCCATCTGGCGCTCTTGAAAGGGCTTGGGGACGTGGTGCTGTTCGACGTTGTCGAAGGACTGCCGCAGGGCAAAGCGCTCGATCTGTCCCACGCGGGACCGGTGGAAGGCTTCGACGGCAACGTGACCGGCACCAACAAGTACGAGGATATCGAGGGAGCCGACGTTTGTATCGTCACCGCCGGCATCGCGCGCAAGCCGGGCATGAGCCGCGATGATTTGCTCGCCACCAACGCCAAGATTTTGACTTCGGTGGCGGACGGCGTCAAAAAACATGCGCCCGACTCGTTCGTGATCGTCATCACCAATCCGCTCGACGCGATGGTGACGTTGATGCAGCGCGCTTTGGGCTTTCCGAAGAACCGCGTCGTCGGCCAATCGGGCATCTTGGATTCTTCGCGCTATCGTTCGTTCATCGCCAAAGAGCTGAACGTTTCGGTAAAAAGCGTCCAAGCGATGGTTCTCGGCGGGCACGGCGACGACATGGTGCCGGTGCGCAGCTCCTGTATCGTCGGCGGCGTTGCGGTGGAGAAGCTGATTTCGTCCAAGCGTCTCGATGAGATCGAAGCGCGCGTGCGAAACGCGGGCGGCGAGGTTGTGGCGCTCTTGAAGACCGGCTCGGCCTACTTCTCTCCGGCCTCGGCGGCGATTCAAATGACCGAGGCGTTCCTGTTCGACAAAAAGGAAATTCTCCCCTGCGCTGCGCTGCTCGAAGGCGAGTACGGCGTCAGCGGCTACTACTTCTGCGTGCCGGTGCAGATCGGCGCCGGCGGGGTTGAAAAAATCATCGACATCCATCTCAACGCCGCCGACAAGAAGGCCTTCGATGAGTCCCTCAGCCATGTTAAAGATATCGTGCAGGCGATGAACCGGGTCCTGGGAGTTTCCTAGGAGTTCGCGAGTTCTTCGGGTCGTGTTTCTTTCGTTCAGTTCCGCCGGTGTTTCCGTGTTCGAGCGTCGATGAATATTCACGAGTTCCAGGCCAAGGAAATTCTCAAACGCTTCGGCGTGCCGGTGCCGCGCGGCATCGTTTGCACGACGCCCGAGGAAGCGAAACGGGCGGCGGTCGAGCTCGGCGGCGGCGTGTGCGTGGTCAAAGCGCAGATTCACGCCGGCGGCCGGGGCAAGGGCGGCGGCGTCAAGGTGGTGAAGAGCCCGGAGGATGCCGCGGCGGCGGCCCAGGCGATGCTCGGCAAGAATCTCGTCACCCATCAGACCGGTCCGGAAGGACGCCAGGTGCGCCGCGTGTTGGTCGAGCAGGGACTCAACATCGCGCGCGAGCTTTATCTCGCGCTGGTGCTCGATCGGGCGCAGTCGCGGATTACGGTGATCTGTTCCTCGGAGGGCGGCGTCGAGATCGAAGAGGTCGCCGACAAACATCCCGAGAAAATTCTCAAAGAGACCATCGATCCGGTGATCGGCCTGGCGCCGTTTCAATGCCGGGCCCTGGCATTTGCTCTGGGGATTGCGCCGGAATTGGCCGGCAAGATGACCGCCGTGATGCAGGGGCTCTACCGCGCTTTTATCGAATGCGACGCGTCGCTCGCCGAGATCAATCCCTTGATCGTCACCGCCGAAGGCCAGGTGATGGCGCTCGACGCCAAGATGAATTTCGACAGCAACGCGTTTTTCCGCCAGAAAGAGATCGTCGCGTTGCGCGACCTCGACGAGGAGGATGCGCGCGAGGTGGAGGCGAGCAAGTACGATCTCTCGTATATATCGCTCGACGGCAACATCGCCTGCATGGTCAACGGCGCCGGGCTGGCGATGGCGACTATGGACATCATCAAGCTCTACGGCGGCGAGCCGGCGAATTTCCTCGACGTCGGCGGCGGCGCCGATAAGGAGAAGGTTGCCCAGGCTTTCAAGATCCTCTTGGCCGACGCGCGGGTACGCGGCGTGCTGATCAATATTTTCGGCGGCATCATGCGCTGCGACGTGCTCGCTCAGGGCGTGGTCGAGGCCGCGCGCGAGCTCAGCGTCAAGGTTCCGCTGGTGGTGCGGATGCAAGGCACCAACGTCGAGATCGGCCGGAAAATTTTGGCCGACTCGGGACTCGCGATCATTTCCGCCGAGACCATGGCCGAGGCGGCGCAGAAGATCGTCGGTGCCGTTCAAGGAAAAAGTTAAAAGTAAAAAGGTAAAAGTCGCGCAATTCTTTTCATTTTGCCTTTTTACTTTTGCCTTTGAGCGATAGCGATCTATGTCGATTCTAGTCAACAAGAATACTCGCGTTCTTACCCAAGGCATCACCGGCGCGACCGGGCAGTTTCACACCAAAGCGTGCAAGGAGTACGGCACGCAAATGGTTGCCGGGGTGACGCCGGGCAAAGGCGGGACGGCGTACGAAGGCATTCCGATTTTCGACACCGTCGAGCGCGCGGTAAAAGAAACCGGCGCCAACGCGACGGTGATTTACGTGCCGCCTCCCTTCGCCGCCGACGCGATCCTCGAAGCCGCCGACGCGGATATTCCGCTGATCATCTGCATCACCGAGGGCGTGCCGGTGCGTGGACATGGTCAAAGTGAAGAGATATCTCGCCGGCAGGAAATCACAGCTCCTCGGACCCAATTGTCCGGGCACGATCACGCCGGGAGAATGCAAGATCGGCATCATGCCCGGCCATATTCACAAACCGGGACCCGTCGGAGTGGTGTCGCGCAGCGGCACATTGACTTACGAAGCCGTGGATCAGCTCACCCGCTTGGGCATGGGGCAGTCGACGTGTGTGGGCATCGGCGGCGATCCGGTGCACGGCTTCGAATTCGTCGACGTGCTCAAAATGTTTCATCAAGACGCGGCAACCGAAGCGGTGGTCATGATCGGCGAGATCGGCGGCAGCGCCGAAGAAGAGGCGGCCGACTGGATCGGCGCGAACATGAAAAAGCCGGTGGTCGGATTTATCGCCGGCCAGACGGCGCCGCCGGGCAAACGCATGGGCCATGCCGGCGCGATCATCTCCGGCGGCAAGGGAACGGCTAAAGAAAAAGTGGCAGCGATGAAACGGGCCGGTATTCGCATGGCGAGCTCGCCCGCGACCATCGGTCAAACGATGCAGGAGGCGCTGGCAAGTTCATGAGCGTGGAAAAAACTTTGTCGATCATCAAGCCGGACGCGGTGCGGCGAAATCTAATCGGCGAGATCTTGCGCCGCTTCGAAGCGGCGGGCTTGAGAATCGCCGCCGGAAAGCTTTTGCGGCTCACGCCGGAAAGAGCCCAGGCCTTTTACGCCGTGCACAAAGAGCGGCCGTTCTTTTCCGGCTTGTGCGCGTATATGTCTTCGGGGCCGATCTTCGTATCCGTGCTCGAAGGGGAAAACGCGATCGCAAAAAATCGCGAAATCATGGGCGCCACGGATCCGGCCAAAGCCGCGCCGGGGACCATCCGCAAAGATTGCGGCCAGGACGTCGAGCAGAACGCGGTCCACGGTTCGGACGGACCGGAGACCGCCGCCAGTGAAATTGCTTTCTTTTTCAAACCCGACGAAGTTCTCTAAACGGCCAACCGCCTGCAAGGCGGCGGTGGATTTCCGCGTGAAGCCCAATATCAAAGATTTGAGCTTCAAGGATCTGGCGGCGTTTCTCGCTGAACGCAACCATCCCGCTTACCGCGCCGGGCAGATCCGTCAGTGGTTGTTTCAAAAGCGCGCCACTGCGTTCACTGAAATGACCAACCTGTCGCGCTCATTGCGCGAGCAGCTTGAGGAAAATTTCACCATCAGCCGGCTTAAAGTCTTGCGCCGGGAAGAGGCGCGCGACGGCACGGTCAAGTTTCTTTTCGGTTTGAGCGACGGCGAGAGCATCGAGAGCGTGCTGATTCCTGAAGCGCGGCGCCTGACTCTGTGCATCTCCACCCAGGCGGGCTGCGGCTTTGGCTGCGCGTTTTGCGCCACCGCGGTGCTCGGACTCAAGCGCAACTTGACCGCGAGCGAGATCGTCGATCAGGTCATCGAAGCAAGCCGCGATTTACTCAGCGGCTCGCGAATTACCCATGTCGTCTTGATGGGCATGGGCGAGCCGCTGGCCAATTATGCCCAGACCACGAGCGCCATCGAGATCATCACCGCCGGTGAGTGGGGGCTCGGCATCTCGCCACGGCGTGTGACTCTCTCCACGGTCGGCCTGGTACCGCAAATCGAAAAGTTGATGGAAGAAACGCGGGTCAATTTGGCGATCTCGCTGCATGCGCCGACCAATGAGCTGCGTGCCGAATTGATGCCGGTCAATCGCAAATATTCACTCGAGCAGCTGCTCGAGTGTTGCCGCAAGCTGCCGCTGCCGCGGCGCAAGCGCATTACCTTCGAATACGTGCTGCTCGGCGGCGTCAACGATTCCGAAGCGCAGGCGCGCCAGCTCGCGCGCGTGCTGCGCGGCATTCCGAGCAAGGTCAACGTGATTCCTTTCAATCCTCATCCCGGCAGCAAGTTTTTCCGGCCGGCGCCGGAGCAGATCGAGAGTTTTCAGGAAATCCTGCGCGCCGAGGGTGTGCAGGTGAACGTGCGCCGCCCGCGCGGCGACGACATCCAGGCGGCCTGCGGGCAGCTTCAGGGTGAAGAGGCGGGGCGGATGCGGCGCGGCGGAATCGCCGCCGAAGCGCTCTGACGGCGCATGACATCACCTATGATCGGCGTAATCGGCGGCAGCGGCCTATACCAGATGGCCGGGCTCGATAGAGTCCGCGAAGTGAGCGTTGCCACGCCCTTTGGCAAGCCTTCGGACAGGCTGATTCGCGGCCAGCTCGGCAAAACCGAACTGATTTTCTTGCCGCGCCACGGCAAGGGCCATCGCTGGCTCCCCACCGAAGTAAATTTTCGCGCCAATATTTTTGCGCTGAAAAAGCTCGGCGTGGAACGGATTATTTCGGTCAGCGCGGTCGGCAGTTTGCGTGAGGAGATCGCGCCCGGACACGTCGTCGTGCCGGATCAATTTATCGATCGCACGACCCAACGGCCGAGCACTTTTTTCGGCAAGGGCATCGTCGCGCACGTGAGCCTGGCTGAGCCGTTTTGCAAGCATCTTGCCGGCGTGCTGGTCGAAGCGGCTCGAACCGAAAAATCCACCGTCCATGCCGGCGGAACCTATCTCTGCATGGAGGGGCCGCAGTTTTCGACCCGGGCCGAATCGCATCTTTACCGGAGCTGGAATGCGCACGTGATCGGCATGACCAATCTGCAGGAGGCCAAGCTCGCGCGTGAGGCGGAAATCTGCTTCAGCACCTTGGCGCTCGCCACCGATTACGATTGCTGGAACGAGAGCGCCGGCGACGTCGAAATCGAGCACGTGCTCGCCGTGCTCAAGAACAACGTGGAGCTGGCTCAGCGAACTATCCGGCGGGCTGTCGGCAGGGTTGGGCGAGGCGCGTACCTGTGCCTGTGCCTCGGCGTTGAAGGATGCTATCATCACGGAACGTTCGCGCATCCCGAAAAAACTGCGGGCGGACTTGCGCCCGATCATTGGAAAATATCTATGAGCGTACTCGTCGTCGGCACAGTGGCTTTTGACTCGATTGAAACCCCGTTCGGTTCGGCCGAGCGGATCCTCGGCGGCTCGGCGGCCTATTTTGCGCTGGGAGCGAGCTTCTTCGCTCCGGTGCGCGTGGTCGGAGTGATCGGCGAGGACTTTCCCCAGGATTATATCGATGTCTTCACCCAGAGAAAGATCGATCTCGAAGGCCTCGAGCGGGCGCAGGGAGATACCTTCCACTGGCGCGGCCGCTATCATGAAGACATCAACTTGCGCGATACCGTCGAGCTTCATTTGAACGTCCTGGCCGGCTTTCAGCCCAAGCTGCCGGAATCCTATCGTGATGCCGAATACGTTTTCCTTGGCAATATCGATCCGGCCATGCAGATGGAAGTGCTCAATCAGCTCCGCCGCCTGAAGCTGGTCGCCTGCGACACGATGGACCACTGGATTCGCGAGAGCCCGCAGGAGCTCAGAAAGGTGCTGGAGCGCATCGAAATCCTGGTCGTCAACGACTCCGAGGCGCGGCTCTTGAGCGGCAACGAAAACATCGTCAAGGCGGCGCGGGCGATCCTCAAGATGGGTCCGAAGATGGTGCTGATCAAGCGCGGCGAGTACGGCGTGCTGCAATTTTCCGATTCGTCCATGTTCGCCACCCCAGCCTACCCGCTAGAGGAAGTTTTCGATCCGACCGGCGCCGGCGACTCGTTCGCCGGCGGCTTCATGGGCCAGCTCGCCCGCTCGGGCGATCAAAGCCAGGGCGGCTTGCGCCGCGCGATCGTCTACGGCACGGTGGTGGCGTCCTTCACCGTCGAGGATTTTGGCGTCAAGCGCTTGACCGAGCTCTCCATGGCCGAGGTCGAAGAGCGCTATCGGCGCTTCGTCGAGTTGACTGATTTCCGTTCTTGAGCGATGGAGCTGTCGATCGTACTCCCGGTTTTCAACGAAGAGGAAAACCTCGAGCCATTGCTCGGCGAGATTCGCCGTGCGCTCGCGCCGGCGACGAAATCCTACGAGATTATCGCGATCGACGACGGCAGCACGGACGGCACGTTTGCCGTGCTGCGACGCCTATATCGCTGCGATCCCGCTCTCCACATCATCCGCCTGAAGCGCAACTTCGGCCAAACCGCCGCTTTGGCGGCCGGCTTGGCGTACGCTAGCGGCGAGGTCGTCGTGCTGATGGACGGCGATGGTCAGAACGATCCGGCCGACATACCGGCGCTGCTGGCCAAGCTCCGCGAGGGAAACGATCTGGTGGCGGGCTGGCGCCACGACCGCAAGGACCCGTTTTTCAGCCGGCGTTTGCCTTCAATGATCGCCAACCGTCTGATATCTTGGACGACAAAAGTGAAATTGCACGATTACGGCTGCACGCTGAAGGCCATGCGCAAGGAGATTGCGAAGGGCTTGCGGCTCTACGGCGAGATGCATCGATTCATTCCGGCGATCGCCTACGAGAGAGGCGCGCGGGTGGCCGAGCTCAAGGTCAATCACCGGCCGCGCCTGCGCGGCATATCGAAGTACGGCATGAGCCGAACCTTGCGCGTGGCGCTGGATCTGATGACGGTCAAATTTTTGAGCAGCTATTCGACCCGGCCCGCGCACGTGTTCGGGCTCATCGGCGTTGTCAGCGGGCTCAGCGGATTTGTCATTGCGCTCTATTTGACCATCCAAAAGTTCGCTTATGACGTCGAGCTCGGCAGCCGGCCGCTGCTGCTGCTGGCGATTCTGCTGATCTTCATTGGCATTCAGTTCGTCACCATGGGACTATTGGGGGAAATGCTGGCGCGGACCTATCATGAGTCCCAGGACCGGTCGGTTTACGTCGTCGGCGAAATACTTCAAGGCGGAGGCTCTACATGAACTTGGCGGTGATTGGCGTCGGGTACGTGGGTTTGGTGGCGGGCACGTGCTTCGCGGAGAGCGGCAACGAAGTGATCTGCGTCGATATCGATCAGAAAAAGATCGACATGCTCAAGAGCGGCAAGGTGCCGATCTATGAGCCGGGCCTCGAAGAAATGGTCCGGCGCAACGCCGCGGAGCAGCGCCTGCTCTTCAGCACCGACGTCGCGGCGGCGATCAAGAAATCGCCGATCATCTTTATCGCCGTCGGTACTCCTCAGGGCGAGAAAGGCAACGCCAATCTCGCCTACGTGCGGGCGACCGCCGAGAGCATCGGCAAGGCGATGGATTCCTTCCGCGTGGTCGTGATCAAGAGCACGGTTCCGGTCGGCACCGCCGATCAAGTGAAGCGCTGGATCGGCGCCGAGACCCAACAGCCCTTTGCGGTGGTTTCCAATCCGGAATTTCTGAAAGAAGGCGCCGCCGTGGAAGACTTTATGAAACCCGATCGGGTCGTGCTCGGCGGCGATCATGCCGATGCGCTGGCGGCGGTGCAGGAGCTTTATGAGCCGTTTGTTCGCACCGGCAATCCGATCCTGACGATGGACAGCCGCAGCGCCGAGATGAGCAAGTACGCTTCCAACGCCATGCTGGCCACCAAGATTTCCTTCATCAACGAGGTGTCCCGGCTTTGCGAGCACATGAACGCCGATATCGGCGAGGTGCGGCGCGCGATCAGCCTGGACCGTCGCATCGGTCCGCATTTTATTTTCCCGGGCGTCGGTTACGGCGGTTCCTGTTTTCCGAAAGACATCCGGGCAATGATCGGCATGGGCGGCGACGAACCGGAGATGGTTTTGCTCAAGTCGGTCGAGGCGGTGAACGAGCGGCAAAAGGGTTTGTTGGTAGAAAAGGTCAAGCGCCACTTCGGCGCCGAGTTGTCCAACTTGACGTTGGCCGTTTGGGGACTGGCGTTCAAGCCGAGAACCGATGATATGCGCGACGCTCCGGCGATTACGGTCATCGAATCCCTGCTGCAGGCGGGCACGCGGGTGCAGGCGTTTGATCCCGAGGCGATGGAGGAGGCGAGAAAGATTTTCGGTGATCGGATCCAGTATACGCACCGCAACTACGACGCGCTTCACGGCGCATCGGGACTGCTCATTCTCACCGAATGGAATGAATTTCGCCGGCCGGATTTCGCGCGCATCAAGGGCTTGCTGCGCCAGCCGGTGATTTTCGACGGGCGCAACATTTACGATGCCGCCGACCTGCAGAAGCTTGGCTTTACCTACTACTCGATAGGACGAAACCATGGCTAGATATCTCGTGACCGGCGGCGCCGGCTTCATCGGCTCGCACCTGTGTGAGAGCTTCCTTGGCCAGGGGCACGAGGTGCTCTGCATGGACAACTATTCGACCGGCGCCAAGCAGAACGTCGGCGCCTTTCTCAAAAATCCGCGCTTTCGGTTCATCGATCACAACGTCAGCCGCTATATCGAAGTGCCGGAGCCGCTCGATTACATTCTCCACTTCGCCTCGCCGGCAAGCCCGGTGGATTATCTGGAGCTGCCGATCCCGACTCTGAAGGTCGGCGCCCTGGGCACCCACAACACTTTGGGCCTCGCCAAAGCCAAGGGCGCGGTCTATCTGCTCGCGTCGACCTCCGAAGTGTACGGCGATCCGCTGGTCAGGCCGCAAACCGAGGAATATTGGGGCAACGTCAATCCGATCGGACCGCGGGGCGTGTACGATGAAGCCAAGCGCTTCGCCGAAGCGATGACCATGGCCTATCATCGCTATCACGGGCTCGACACGCGCATTGTGCGAATCTTCAACACCTACGGCCCGCGCATGCGCTTGCACGACGGCCGGGTGGTGCCGAACTTTATCATGCAGGCGCTCAAGGGCGAGCCGCTCACCGTCTACGGCCAAGGCCAGCAGACGAGAAGCTTTCAGTACGTCGACGATCTGGTCGACGGGCTCAACAAGCTGCTCACCACCGATCATCATCTGCCGGTCAATATCGGCAATCCGCACGAGATGACCGTGCTCGAATTCGCCGAGCGCATCATCAAGCTCACCAAATCGAAGAGCAAGATCGTTTACAAGCCGCTGCCCGAAGACGATCCGCAGGTGCGCCAGCCCGATATCGCCAAAGCCCGGAAAATTCTCGGCTGGGAGCCCAAGGTCGAGCTGGAAGAGGGGCTGGCGAAAACCATCGAATATTTCCGCGCCCGCCTGATGGAGCAAAAAACGTGAAGATTCTCGTCACCGGCGGCGCGGGATTCATCGGCTCGAACATCGTCGATGCCTATCTCGAGCGCGGCCACGAAGTGCATGTTCTCGACGACCTCTCCACCGGGCAACGGAGCAATCTCGACTCGCGCGCGAAGCTGCACGAAATCGATATCGCCAGCCCGGAAGCGGCGCGGCTGGTCGAGAGCATCAAGCCCGAGGTCTTGAGCCATCACGCGGCGCAGATGGACGTGCGCCACTCGGTGGCGGACCCGTGCTTCGATGCACGGGTCAATATTCTCGGCTTTATCAATCTGCTGGAAGGGGCGAAAAGCGCCGGCGTCAAAAAAGTGATCTTCGCTTCTTCGGGAGGCGCGGTGTACGGCGAGCAGGATGTGTTCCCCGCCGACGAAGAGCACGCGACCCGGCCGACAAGTCCCTACGGCGTGAGCAAACGGTCCGGCGAGCTGTATCTTTCTTATTATCAGCAGGCCTTCGGCCTGCCGTACATCGCGCTCCGCTACGCCAACATTTACGGCCCGCGCCAATCGGCCAAAGGCGAAGCCGGCGTGGTGGCGATTTTCCTGTCGCTGCTGCTTGGCGGGAAAATTCCGGTGATCAACGGCGACGGCGGGCAGACACGGGATTACGTGTACGTCGGCGACGTGGTCGCCGCCAACGTCGCGGCGCTCGAATCGTCCTTCGTCGGCCCGGTCAACATCGGCACCGGCGTCGAGACCGACGTGGTGCGGCTTTTTCAGCATCTGCGCGAGGCGGTCGGCAGCCCGATCGAAGCTACGCACGGCCCGGCCAAGCCCGGCGAGCAGCGGCGCAGCTCTCTCGATGCGCGGCGGGCAGGGGAAGTGCTCGGCTGGCGCCCGCGCATGGTCCTGGCGGACGGGCTGCGGCGCACGGCCGAATATTATCGCGAAACCGCCGGCCGATGACCCTCGATCACATCCGAAATTTTTCCATCATCGCGCACATCGATCACGGCAAGTCGACCCTGGCGGACCGGCTGCTCGAGTTTACCGGCGCGGTGAGCGCGCGCGAGAGGACCGACCAAATTCTCGACAGCATGGAACTCGAGCGCGAGCGCGGCATCACCATCAAGGCGAGCCCGGTGTGCCTGAGCTACCGGGCCAAGGACGGCAAGGAGTACAAGCTCAATCTCATCGACACGCCCGGCCACGTCGATTTTACCTATGAAGTCTCGCGCAGCCTGGCTGCCTGCGAGGGCGCGTTGCTGGTGGTGGATGCCGCCCAAGGCGTGGAGGCGCAGACCGTCGCTAACGTGCACATGGCGCTGGATCACAATCTGGAAATACTGCCGGTCATCAACAAGATCGACCTGCCCAGCGCCGAGCCGGAGCGGGTCAAGGGCGAGATCGAAGAGGTGATCGGTCTCGACGCCTCAAGCTCGGTGATGGCCAGCGCCAAAGAGGGCATCGGCACCGAGGACATTCTCGAAGGTATCATCCGGCACTTTCCACCGCCCACGGGCGATCCCGCGGGGCCGCTGCGCGCGCTTATCGTCGATAGCTGGTTCGATCCCTACCACGGCGCCGTTGTCATGACCCGGGTATTCGACGGCACGATAAAAAAGGGAACGCAAATTCGCATGATGGCGAGTGGTAATGCCTTCGAAGTGCTGCGCGTCGGAGTATTCTCACCCGTGCCCGTCGAGGTGGCGGAGCTGAGAGCCGGCGAGGTCGGTTTTTTCATGGCGGGTATAAAAGAAGTCGCCGAGACGCAGATCGGCGACACGGTGACGACCGATGATCGTCCGAGCGATGCACCCTTGCCTGGCTTCAAGCCGATGAAGCCAATGGTCTTCAGCGGGCTCTATCCGACCGAATCCGGGCAGTACCAGGCGCTGCGCGATGCATTGGAAAAGCTTCGGCTGAACGATTCATCGTTTACCTATGAGCCGGAGACTTCCCAGGCTTTGGGGTTCGGCTTTCGCTGTGGGTTTCTCGGCTTGCTTCACATGGACATCGTGCGCGAGCGGCTCGAGCGCGAGTTCGGCCTTAGTCTGATCACCACAGCGGCGACGGTTATTTACCGCGTCGTGACCATGACCGGTGAAGTCGTCATGATCGATAATCCTGTCAGGCTGCCCAACGAAGGCGAGATCGAGCGAATAGAGGAGCCGGTGATCCAAGCATCACTCCATCTACCCCAGGAGTTTCTCGGCGGCGTGCTCAAGATCTGCGAAGAAAAGCGCGGTATGCAGAAGGAGATCCGCTATCTCGGCCCGAAACGCGTGGTGCTGGTCTACGAGTTGCCGCTCAACGAGATTGTGGTAGATTTTTATGATAGGTTGAAGTCGGTCAGCCGCGGCTATGCTTCGATGGATTATGAAATCGCCGGCTACCGCGCCGCGGACCTCGTCAAGCTCGACGTGCGCATCAACGGCGACGTGGTCGATGCCATGTCGATGATCGTTCATCGTGACAAGGCCTACCACCGCGGCCGCGACCTGGTGCAGAAAATGCGCGAGCTGATTCCCCGGCAGCTTTTCGAGGTGGTGATCCAAGCGGCCATCGGCAGCCGAGTGATCTCGCGCGAAGCGGTGAAGGCGCTGCGCAAAAACGTGACGGCGAAATGCTACGGCGGGGACATCACCCGCAAACGCAAGCTTCTGGAGCGCCAAAAGGAAGGCAAGAAGCGCATGAAGCAGGTCGGCAAGGTGGAAATTCCCCAGGAGGCATTTCTCGCCGCCCTGAAAGTGTAGCGCGCAAATCTTATGGCGCCGGACAAGGTAAACAAGGTGAAAGATCAAAGCATGACCGATCATCCGGAGACGGAGAAGACCAAGTCGGCGTTTCGCGAGTACGCGGAAGCCATCCTCATGGCGCTCGTCCTGGCGCTGTTTATCCGGACGTTCATCGTGCAGGCGTTCAAGATTCCTTCAGGTTCGATGATTCCGACCTTGGAGATCGGCGACCATATTCTCGTCAACAAGCTCGCCTACGGTTTGCGTATACCGTTCCTCGAACGGTATCTCGCGCAGTACGGCGACCCGCAGCGAAACGACGTTGTCGTCTTTATTTACCCGGAGGACCGTTCCAAGGATTTCATCAAGCGGGTCATCGCCGTCGCCGGCGACACGGTGGAGCTGCGCGACAAGAAGGTTTTCATCAACGGCAAGCAGGTGGAGGATTCGCACGGCCATTTCATGGGGTACGATCCGCAGGCTGGGGGGGTGGGCAGCGGCGACGACTACGGTCCGAAAACCGTGCCGCAAAATCACATTTTCGTGATGGGCGACAACCGCGATCGCAGCTACGACAGCCGCTTCTGGGGCTTCGTCGATCTGAACGAAGTGCGCGGCAAGGCGTTTTTGATCTACTGGTCATGGGACGGCACCGACCGCTGGGTGCGCTGGGAGCGGCTCGGCGATTTGATCTACTGAGGCGGCGGCGGGAAGAGCTCAAGAGCAAAACGATGAAAATTGTTCTGACGGCGTGGTCGGGGTTGATTCTCCTGCTGGTGGTTTTGAATATTCTCATCGCCATGGGCAATCAGTCGATTCAAGCCGAGGTCGCCGAGCGCCAACAGGACATCGCGCAGACCATCCAACTGGAAACGCTCAATCGCCAGCTCATTACCGTGCTGGCCAATATGGCGCTCAAGACCAACGACGAACGGCTGAAAAAATTGCTGGCCGAGACCGGCATCAATCTGGATGCGGCGCCCGAAGGAGCGCCGGCGAAGAAGTGAGGGAGCATGGCGGACGAGATCGAGAGGGTTGACGAGGTGGGTCGGCAGGACGAGCCGCCGCCCGCTCCAAGAGCCGGCTCGAGCCTGCCGTTCATGCTCACCTTGACGGCGCTGCTGATTTATTTCGCCTTTCAGACGCTGCAGCTACTAACCGAGCGGAGCAATCTTGGGATGGTCAAAAGCAACCAGGACGGCGCCATCCAGGAGGCGGAGAAAGTCCAGGCGCAGTTCAAGACCCTCGTCGGCAAGACCAGCGAGCTCGCCGACCAGGGGCACGCCGGAGCGAAGATGGTGATGGAAGAGCTGTTCAAGCGCGGCGTCGGTTCCGTGCCGGCCGCGCCCCCGGCCATGCCTCCCGGCGCCGAAACCAAGCCGGCCAAGTGATCCGCCGATTCCGGCCCTTCAAACATTCCCCCGGTCATTTACTCGCGAAGAGGATTTGTCGTGTATCCAACTTTTCATCCATTGATTCGGCGCTGGTTCGCGGACCGCTTTGACGGCCCGACGCCGGCGCAGGCCGAAGGTTGGTCGGCGATCGCCGCGGGCAAATCGACTTTGATCGCAGCGCCAACCGGCTCGGGAAAAACGCTGGCGGCGTTTCTCTGGTCTATTGATGGGCTGGTCAAACGCGCGCTTGCCGGCTCGCTCGACGAGCGCACGAGCGTGGTTTACGTCTCGCCGCTCAAGGCGCTCGGCAACGATATCGCGAAAAATCTGCAAGCGCCCCTCGCCGAAATGTACGAGCTCGCCGGGCGCGAAGGCATTCTCCTGCCGACTATCCGGGTGGCGGTGCGCTCCGGCGACACTCCGGCGCACGAACGCCAGGCGATGACCAAACGGCCGCCGCACATCCTAATCACCACGCCCGAGTCGCTTTATATTCTGCTCACCGCGCCGCGCAGCCGGGAGTTTCTCAAGAGCGCTGAAACCTTGATCGTCGATGAGATCCACGCGGTAGCGCAGGATAAACGCGGCGCGCACCTGGCGCTCTCGCTCGAACGACTCGACGCTTTGGCGGGAAGGTCGCTGCAGCGGATCGGGCTAAGCGCCACTCAGAAACCTATTGAGGACGTCGCGCGTTTGCTCGTGGGGTCGGAGCATCTGCAGCCGGATGGCGCGCCGGATTGCTCGATCATCGACGTCGGCCACCAGCGCGAAATGGAGCTTCGCATCGAAGTGCCGGACGTCGAGCTTGGCCCGATCATTCGACAGGATGTTTGGTCGGCGGTCTACGATAAACTCGTCGCACAAATTCAGGCGCATCGGACTACCTTGATTTTTGTCAACACGCGCAGGCTAGTGGAGCGCGTTGCCCACCAGCTGACCGAGCGTCTGGGCGAAGGCAAAGTCGGCGCGCATCATGGCAGCCTGTCGCGCAAGACGCGCCTCGAAGTCGAAGAAAAACTCAAGACCGGCCAGTACTCTGCCGTGGTTGCCACCGCCTCACTGGAGCTCGGCATCGACATCGGCCACGTCGACGTCGTCTGTCATATCGGCTCGCCGCGCAATCTTGCGGTTTTGCTGCAGCGGGTCGGCCGCTCGGGCCACTGGCTCGGTGCGATTCCCAAAGGAGTTTTCTTCCCGCTCACGCGCGACGACTTGCTGCAGGCCAGTGCCGCGGTTCGCGCCGTGCGCCAGGGAGAACTGGATAAGCTGACGGTCATCGACAAGCCGCTCGATATTCTTGCTCAGCAAATGGTCGCGATCGTCGCGAGCTTGGAGCCGGCCGGCGGATTGGGTCACAAAGACGAGGGGATCAGCGAAGAGGCGCTGTGGAAGCTGGTGCGCTCGGCGTATCCGTACAGAGATCTTGCCCGTAAAGACTTCGATCAGGTTTTGGAAATGCTCAGCGAAGGGGTTGAGACCCGGCGCAGCCGGCGCAGCGCCTATCTGCATCGAGACCGCATTCACGGCATGCTGCGTGCCCGGCGCGGCGCCCGTCTGACTGCGATTACCAACGGCGGGGCAATCCCCGACACCGCCGATTATCGCGTGATCGAGTTTCCCAGCGAGACCTTCGTCGGCACAGTGAACGAAGATTTCGCCATCGAAAGTTTGGCCGGTGATATTTTTCTCCTCGGCAATCGTTCCTGGCGGATTCGCCGCGTCGGTTCCGGCCAAATGTGGGTGGAAGACGCTCAAGGGCTGCCACCGAGCATTCCTTTTTGGATGGGCGAGGCGCCGGCGCGCACGTTGGAATTATCCGCAGCGGTCTCCGAGCTGCGGAAAGCCGTGGCAGCCCGGCTTGCCGATCGCGATCAGGTGATTCAATGGTTGATCACTGAAGTGCCGGTGCCGCAAGCCGCGGCCGAACAGATCGCCGACTACGTCTCCGAGACCGTGCAGATGCTTGGCACCGTGCCAACGCAGGACAAGCTCATCGCCGAGCGCTTCTTCGACGAAGCCGGCGGCATGCAATTGATTCTTCATTCACCCTGGGGTGGGCGCATCAATCGGGCCTGGGGGCTTGCCCTGCGCAAGCGCTTTTGCGTGAGCTTCGATCGCGAGCTCCAAGCGGCGGCGACCGACGACGGTCTATGCATTTCGCTGGTCGAGCAGCACTCGTTTCCGCTGTCCGATGTGTTTTCGATGCTCCGTCCGGGGAACTTGGAGTACAACCTGACCCAGGCAGCGTTGGCGTCGCCGATGTTCGACAACCGCTGGCGCTGGAACGCGAGCCGCGCGCTGGCGATCCGCCGCCACAACGGTGGTCGCAAGGTCCCGGTGGCGCTCCAGCGCATGCGCGCCGAAGATCTCCTCGCAGCGGTCTTTCCCGAGCAGGTGATGTGTCAGGACAACCGCAGCGGTCCGGTCGAGCTGCCCGATCATCCGCTGGTCAAAGAAACCATGGGCGATTGTCTCCATGAGGCGATGGACGTGGACGGTCTCAGAGATATCCTAGCGCGCATCGAAAGCGGCGCCATCGAGACGATCGCCATCGACACCGCCGCGCCGTCGCCGATGGCCCACGAAATTCTCAACGCCAACCCGTACGCTTTTCTCGACGACGCGCCGCTCGAGGAGCGGCGCGCGCGGGCCGTTTCTCTGCGCAGGGTAGATCCTCGCCTCGCCCAGGAATTCGGCCGGCTCGACGCCGCAGCCATCGAGGAGGTACGCCGGCAGGCTTGGCCCGAAGTGCGCAGCGCCGACGAATTGCATGACCTTCTGCTCGGTGTCTGTCTGCTGCCGGAAAATCTGCGTCCGGACTGGGAGCCCATGGCCAAGGCGCTGATCCGCGACGGCCGGGCAGCGGTCGCCGAATGGCGCGTGGGAGACGACACGCGGCGCGCCTACGTCGCTGCCGAGCGCGTCGATCTAGCGCGCCGCGCCATGCCGAGCGTCGCGCTTGTTCCGCCGATCGAGCTGCCGCTCGGGTTTGTCGATGAAGTCGCATCGGAAGAAGAAGCTTACCGGAAGATCGTTCAGGGTTGGCTCGAAGTGAGCGGGCCGGTGACTGCAGGCGGACTGGCGCAACAGTTGGGATTGTCGCGGCAGAAAATCGATATCGCGTTGCTCGCCCTGGAAAGCGCCGGTGCGGTGCTGCGCGGCGAGTTCACCGGCGCGACGCGGCCTGTGGGCGAAACCGAATGGTGCGATCGCGTGCTTCTGGCGCGCATTCATCGCTTGACTCTGGGGCGCATGCGCAAAGAGATCGAGCCGGTGTCGGCGGCGGAGTTCATGCGCTTTCTCCTGGCCTGGCAGCACGCCGTTCCCGATGCCAAGCTGCGTGGCCGCGACGGCGTCTTGCAAGTGATTGAGCAGCTGCAAGGACTGGAGCTGCCCGCGCCGGCGTGGGAGCAGCAGATTCTGCCGGCGCGCATCGAGCGCTACGATCCCGCCGATCTCGAACATCTTTGCCTGGGCGGCATGGTGGCGTGGGGACGGCTCCGGTGGGAGGACGCAAGCCGCGAAGAAAGCGCAATGCCGGTGCGAGCGGGCCGGCGCGGCAGAAGAGTGCTTGCTCCGGCGCGCAACGCGCCGATCTCTTTTCTCTTGCGCGCCGATCTCGATCTCTTTCTTGAGGCTTCGGCTGTGCCCTTGGAGCAAATCGCCACGCTTTCGCCGATGGCGCGAGAAGTGGCGGGTTATCTCGAGCGGCACGGCGCGTCTTTCTTGAGCGACATCTCGCGCGGTACTGGCATGCTGCGCGTCAAAGTGGAAGAGGCGCTGTGGCAGTTGGTGGCGCACGGACTGGCGAGCGGCGACGGCATAGCCGGGCTGAGAGTCTTGCTGACGCCGGATCACAAACGCGTCGAGCGCCGGCGCAGCCTGCACGTCATCTCGGGCGGCCGGAGCCCCGAGCGCTCGATGCCGGTTGGACGTTGGGCGCTCTGGCGCCAGCGCCGCTCGAGCGAGGACTCCACGAGCGGCGAGGCGATTCTCGAGCGTCGCGCACGGCAGTTGCTCCAGCGCTACGGCGTGGTGTTTCGCGAGCTGCTGGCGCGCGAAACGATCATGCCGCCGTGGCGGAGCCTGCTCGCGGTCTATCGGCGTTTGGAAGCGCGCGGCGAGATTCGCGGCGGGCGTTTTGTCGGAGGCTTTGTCGGCGAGCAGTTTGCCCTGCCCCAGGCGATCGATTCGCTGCGCGCCCTTCGGCGCCGCGAGGAGCATGAACCGCCGGTTGTGGTTTCGGCAGCGGACCCATTGAATTTACTAGGAATTGTCTTTCCTGGCACGAGGGTTTCGCCGTATTCGAATCAGGTGATCGCCTACGTCGACGGACTGCCCGTCGGCGTCGGATTATTGGGAGAGATATTGAGCCGGCTACAGGAATTGCCGGCCCAACAAAGTTGACGAAAAAAGCCGCCATGACGGACGCAGCATCGCCCGCGTGTTACTGAGAGCAGAATTTGCAGTGAAAGAAATTGCCGACTCCGTTGGAGTCGGCTGGTAGCCGAAGTCATCGGCTGCCGAACTTACATCCGCGCCTGACCGTTTATCTGCTTGGACATCGGTGAGCTCAGCACTTCTTTCAAGACACGGATCTCGACCACGTCTTCTTGCAGCCGGGTCAGGCCTTCTTTGGCGCGGTGAATTTCCGCGAGCATGGAATCCAGCTCGCCGATACTGATCGATTCGAGAGCCTGGCGGATCTTGCGATTCATGCCGAACAGATTCTGAAATCCGCCATTGTCGGATATTTTGTTATCGAGCTCGTTGTAGACGCGGGTCACGCCTTCCATCTGACTCTTGACATCATCCACGGGGAATCCTCCTTGTGTGCTTGCGACGGATGTTGGGTTGTTGTAACTAGCTCAGATCATAGTTGCGATGAGAAAACAAGGGCAATGCGCGTCATAAAACGAATTCGCGGTAACTCGAAATCCCTAGCGATGAAAATAAAGTAAAACCGTTGACACGATCGCATAGCGTCGGCGAGGTGACTACACATGAACGAGATTCGTAGCGTCGGTATTCCCAGCCCTAGAGTGGAAGGCGAACAAAAAGTCGGCGGCGCCGCGGTGTACGCCGTCGATGTCGCGCTGCCCGATATGCTGTGGGCGAAGGTGTTGCGCAGCCCGATCGCCCACGGCCGCATCAAAAGAATCGACGCTGCCAAGGCGCTTGGCTTGCCGGGAGTGAAGGCGGTCTTGACCGGCGCCGATCTCGCCGGCGCGCGCATCGGCAAGAAGATCGTCGATATGCCGCTGCTGGCGCAAGACGTCGTGCGCTACGCCGGCGAGAAGGTTGCGGCAGTAGCGGCCGAGAGCGAAGCCGTCGCCGAGACGGCGCTGGACTTGATCGAAGTCGAGTATGAAGAGTTGCCGGTCGTGACCGATCCCCTGGTGGCCATGGCCGCCGACGCGCCGCTGCTGCATCCCAACTTGGGCGAGTACAAAGGCCTGCTGCACAAGATCGACGCGCCGAGCAACGTGTTCGTGCGCCTCAACTGGAAGAAGGGCGACGTCGAAGAGGGCTTTCGCCAGTCCGACGCGGTGGTGGAAAACACGTTTACGGTTCCCGCCGTGCACCAGGCCTACATCGAGCCGCACTGTTCGATCGTGCGCATTCTTCCGGACGGCGGCGCGGAGATCTGGTCATCGAACAAGAGTCCGTTCGCCCTGCGCGATCAGGTCGGCAACGCCTTGCAGATCGCGCCGGCGAGCCTGACTGTCCGGCCGTGCTACGTCGGCGGCGACTTCGGCGGCAAGGGCGACGGCAACGACGTCGCGCTTTGTTATGCGTTGGCGCGTCGCTGCGGCCGGCCGGTAAAGCTGTTGATCGACTACACCGAGGAGCTCATGGCTGGCAATCCGCGCCACGGCGCGGTTATCCGAGTAAAAACCGGCGTGAAGAAGAACGGCATTCTCATCGCCCAGCACGTGCAGTTCGTTTTCGACAGCGGAGCGTACGGGGCTTATCGGCCTCAAGGGTTTCTGGTCGGCGCGCACGACGCGCCGGGACCCTATCGCGTGCCCAACTGTCTGGTGGAAGAAAAATACGTCTACACCAACAAGATGCCCTGCGGCTACATGCGCGCGCCCGGCCATCTCCAGGCGATGTTCGCGTGCGAAAGCCAGGCGGATCTGGTGGCGCGCCGCTTGGGCATCGACCCCATCGAATTCCGCCGCATGAATCTCATGCGCGACGGCGACGCCGCGCCACTCGGCGAAGTGGTGCCGCACGTGAAGGCCA
This sequence comes from uncultured delta proteobacterium, assembly GCA_963745035.1. Lineage (GTDB taxonomy): Bacteria > Desulfobacterota > Binatia > UBA9968 > UBA9968 > DP-20. Next base: position 326,606 of record CAVUVW010000021.1, read on the forward strand.
CGGAAACTCTGGCAAGAGCGCTTGACGAGTCGGGCTACCGGCGCGCTAAACCGAAGCACACCGGACGGGGCTGCGCCATCGCCGATTGGGTGTCCAAGGGTGGCGAATCGTACGCGCTGCTGCGCATCGACGAGCAGGGCGTGGTCACGCTCGCCTCCGCCGTCACCGACACCGGTCCCGGAGTGTTTACCATGATGCGCCAGATCGTCGGCGAGGAGCTCAAGGTCGCGCTCGATGCGGTGCGCGTGGAGATGCTCGATTCGTCCAAAGTGCTCAAGGACACCGGAGTGCGCGGCAGCAGCAGCACGCGGGTGCACGGCAGCTCGGCGCTCGATGCCGCGCGCAAGATGCAAACGGAAATTCTCAACGCCGCGGGACGGGCGATGCAGGCGGCGCCAGAGGACCTGATTCTCTACGACGGCGGCGTCACACACGGGCGGGCAGAGCGGCGCATGACCTACGCGGAAATCGTCCGCGCCCACGGCGCGCCGCTGACGGTGGAAGGCCACTACGTCAATATGGCGGACGGGCCCGAAGCGTCGCTGGTGGCGCAAGTGGCCGAAGTCGAAGTCGACGCCGAGACCGGCGAGGTGCGCGTCAAAAAATTGACCACCGCGCACAACACCGGCGCGATCTTGAATCCGCTCACCCACCAGGGCCAGATCGACGGCGCGGTGGTCATGGGCATGGGCTACGGCTTGATCGAGAACTTGGCTTACGACGAGAGCGGCAAAGTGCTCGCCGCCAATCTCGGCGACTACAAGATCCCCAACATTCAGGACATTCCGCCGCTCCATACGGCGATCCTGCAATCGGACTTCGGCAGCGGGCCGTACAACAGCATGAGCATCGGCGAAACCGCGCTGATCCCGACGGCGGCGGCCATCGCCAACGCCGTCGAAGATGCCGTCGGAGTGCGCATTAAATCGCTGCCGATCACGGCGGAAAAAGTTCTGAACGGGCTCAAGGGAAGAGCGCCGGATTGATGCCGCCGCAAAGTCGCCCGCGCGCCGCAAGCGCGCCTCGATCCGGCCATCTTTTCTGATGCCCGGCGTTGGCTTCACCCCGCTGCGCCGCATCGTGCTGGCGGCGCGCTATTCCTGGCAGGGGCTCCGCGCCGCCTGGCGCAGGCAGGCGGCGTTGCGCTATGAAGTTTGTCTCTCGCTGCCGATCGTTGCGCTCGGGTGGTGGCTTGGGCGAAGCGGCGTCGAGCGCGCTTTGTTGATCGGGAGCTGGCTTGCGGTGATCGTCGTCGAGCTCGTCAATTCCGCCATCGAGACGGTCGTGGACCGGATCGGCAGCGACCTCCACGAGCTGTCCGGACGCGCCAAGGATCTCGGCTCGGCGGCGGTTTTCTGCTCGATAGTTGTGGCGGCGACGGTTTGGTTGCTTGTGCTGCTCGATCGCTAGAGGCCGAGGAAAATTCCGAGTCAAGGAAACGAGGGCCGAGGACCAGCCTCGACTTAGAGTTTTCCTGGCGCGAAACGGTCACCGGATTGAGTCGAATATTATCGACGCCAAAGATGAAGAGGATAAGGTCGTGTGCCGTCTAAATCTTAGCGACGGCGAATATAACATCTACGACGCGGTCAATGAAACCATTCGTAACGCAAATGTCGGACGTTTCCACCGGGCGGACGAAGTGGCGCCGTCGTCGCTATCAGATCGCCGAAGCGTTTGCCGATTATTTCCCATCCACTGAGTTTCCTGATTACGGAGCTTTTTTGACTGCCGGCGGGGATGCCATGAAACGGGAGCGAAGAACCCGGGTGGCAATTATTCGGCGCGGACGCCGGGGCGCGCCGGCCGATGGAATCTCGTCCTTTGTTCTCAAAGTGTACCGGTATCCTTTCATCCAGGGAATTCGCACCGGGTTTCAAATTTCCAAAGCTCAGCGGGAGTTTGACAGTCTTCGTTATTTGAACCGAATCGGAGTCGGCGCCGCCCAAGCGGTCGGTTATGGCGCAGAACGAACGTCGCTCGGCTTTGTGCGATCTTGTTTTATCATCACTCGATTTGTCGACGATTCGATCGATCTTTCGCAGTGGTACGCCGAAGCGATACGCCAGGAAGAGGTCGCTGGGAAAAAAATAGATGAGCTTTTTACCCAATTGGGTCGGATGTTCCGTCGTCTGCACCAGGAAAATTTCTTTCTGTTTACGGCCAAGCCAAAGAATATTCTGGTGCGTAATTGCCGAAATCACGCCAGAGCTAGTTTTGATCGATATTCCTTATGCGCGAACCCTCAAATGGCGGTTGCTCGCGCGTTGGGCACAAGCCCGGGACATCGCCGTTCTTTTTGGCAATGTCACTGGGCCACTGTCGGACACGGCAACCGAGCTATTTTACCGAGCCTATTTGCCGGATCCGTTGGGCTTTCCTTCGGACACCGTCAGACGTCACGCGCTGCGGCAATTGCGCGCCAGGCAACATCAGACGCTGATCTCGCGATGGACGCACCACCTGAAGCGGCGCTTGTCGGGAAAAGCGCGTCCATCGTCGGTTTCTTGATCCTCACGGAAGTCACGCATGGATGAGAATATACTTGCTCGTTATAACAGCGCCGAGGGCGCCGATGATTACCTTCACAAATTCGAACGCCGCTGGACCGAGCGGGTCAACAACCGGCAGGAACAGCGCTTGATCCGGCGCTTGCTCCGTTCGGTCTCGATGGTCGATCCTCATGGTTTGGCGCTCGACCTGCCGTGCGGTTATGGACGTCTCTATCCGATCGTTCGCGAGCTGGGAATACCGCGTGGTCGAGAGCGATTGGAGTTTTCCCTTGCTCACTGCTGCGCGGAGGATTCAGGCCCGCCGCTACGCGCTGGAGTCGTCGCAAAATTATGTGCGCGCGACGGCGCTCGCGCTGCCGTTTAGCGACGGCGCTTTCGAGTTCGTGCTTTCAGCGAGACTATCGCATCACATCAGGGACCACGAACAACGCTTGCAACATTTACGAGAACTCCTGCGGGTGAGCCGAAGATGGCTGATGTTTACTTATTTCGATGCCGACTCGGTCAAAAATCGGATGCACGAACTGGGCAGGCGGTTTCGTGGCAAACGAGCGAAGTGGACCTTGACCTTCGAGGAAGTCCAGGCGGCCGGCCGTGCCGAAGGTTTCGAAGTCGTCCAATGGGCGTGGATTTCCCGCTTCTTTTCAGGCCATCGCTACGTGCTGATGCAACGAACTCGATTGTGATCGTCGCGCCGCAAAGCCTTTGGATCGCGCGACGATCCGTTCACGCAAGTCGAAAAATTCAATGCAACATCAGTGCAAAGAGCGGCGCTAATGAATTAGTGGCTCCGCTTGCCGCGATCGTCGTGAAGGCGAAGGAAAAGATCATAGAAGGACGCGATGGTTCGCTCTTCGTATTGGGGATAGCCGTTTTTGGCGAGCGAGATGATCGTCAGGCTCAAGGGCCGTTTGTGCAGCTCCAGCAGCTCGGAGCCTTTGAGATCCAGGTAGGAGCCCACCGTGCGCAGCATATTGGCCAGGCTGTGGAAATCCGGCAGACGGTTGGGCTGTGAGCGCTTGGCGCGGCCCTGCCGGTCGAGCTGGTCCATGTCCTGGCCGCTGAACGTAAGCGCTGTGCTGAGCCCGTCGCTGCGCCGCTTTTTTTGCCAGTTGCGAAGCGCCGCAAGCAGCGAGGTTTCTTTCTCCGGCTCTCCTTTAACGACGATCCGCTCGCCGTCGCAGCTCAACTCGAAAACGCTGATGCGCTGCGCTTCGAGGGATTGTCCGATAGAGCGGAGTTGCTGGTGATATTCGGTGCGGCTCTGCGTCATATATTCCACCATCCAAAATAAGCACACTATATCGCGGCGGACTGTCATAGCATTGCCGGCCCATCTCCACAAGTCCCAGTTTCTTGACACGCCAGAACACTAAACGTAAGGTAACTCATTCAACATTTATCCAGCGTTTTTACGGAGGAGCTCATGGCACGACCGGAAAGAATCGGCACCTCTCAGAGCACGGTCGCATATCGCGGTTTGCGCGACTGGATCGAGCAAGTCGATAAGCTCGGCGAGTTATTGAAAGTCAACGGCGCCCACTGGGACCGCGAGATGGGCTCGATCACTCAGGTGCTCACCGAAGGCGGCAAGGGCAAGGCGCCGGCGATTCTTTTTGACGAAGTTCCCGGCTATCCGAAAGGCTATCGAACTCTCTACGGGCAATTCTCGACGATCAAGCGGGTCGCGCTCACTTTGGGTTTGCCGCTCGAATACGAGCGCAAAGCCGACATCGTCAAGGCTTACCATCACGTCATGACCGACATGAAGCTGATCAAGCCGAAGCTGGTGAAGACCGGACCGATCTTCGAAAACGTCTTGGAAGGCGACAAGGTGGACGTGCTCAAGCTGCCCGTGCCGATCCATCATCAGGCCGATACGCACCGTTATATCGGCACCGCCGACATGTGCATCACCAAGGATCCCGACGCCGATTGGTACAACTTCGGCGCCTATCGCTGCCAAGTCTACGACGAAAAAACCATCGGCTGCCAAATCACCGAAGGAAAACACGGGCGGATTCATCGCGATAAATATTTCGAGCGCGGCCAGAGCTGCAAATTCGCCATCGTCTGCGGCCAGGACCCGCTGCTTTACATGCTGTCGGCGAGCCCGCTGCCCTCCGGGGTGTCGGAGTATGATTTCGCCGGCGGCATTCGCGGCGAGCCGGTCGAAGTGGTGAAAGGGCCGTTCACCGGCTTTCCGATCCCGGCCGACGCCGAGATCGTTATCGAAGGCGAAGCGGTGCCGGGACAATCCAAGCCCGAAGGGCCGTTCGGCGAATGGATGGGCTACTATTCCGACGACGTGGTGCCGCGGCCGTATCTCAACGTCAAAACCGTCATGTATCGCAACAACCCGATCCTGACCTGCGCGCCGCAACACAAGCCGGTCGACGAAACCGGCTTGCTCAAGGGCATCGCCGGCGCGGCGGAGATCTGGAACGCGCTGGAGGCCTGCGGCCTGCCCGAGGTTCTCGGCGTGTGGAATCACGAAGGCGCTCCGGCGACGCGATTCACGGCGATCCAGATTCGCCAGCGCTATCCCGGCCACGCGCGCAACGTGCTGCACGTCGCCTCCAACTGCATGGCCGGCGCCTACAACGGCAAGTGGACGGTGGTGGTCGACGACGACGTCGACTGCTCCGACATCGATCAGGTGCTATGGGCGATGGGCACGCGCTTCGATCCGATGATCGACATCGATCTGGTGCAGCGCGCCTGGTCGTCGGGGCGCGATCCCATGTTTCTGCCGGGCAATTTCAACAACCGCATCCTGATCGACGCGTGCATGCCCTACAACAAAAAACTGCGCGGCGAGTTCGCCAAGGTCGTCGAAGTGCCCGAGAAGGTGCGCGCCGAGCTCAAGGCGAAGTTCCCGCAGGTTTTCAATTAAAAAAACGAATACGTTTCGGATTGTTGCAATTGGGATTCCAGTGGGTTTTCTGAATTGTCTGTTTCGGAGTTGCGATACCGGAGCGGTTGTAGCCTTGGAACAATAGGAACTGATCTGATGGTTTTTGCCAGTTGGCGCGGGGTGGTCGGATGCGTCAAGCCGACGCATCGGCCCGGTTCCCTCGAAGAATTCATCCGGCTTTTGCCCGAGGGGATCGGGGTGGTGCCGGTTTATCTAAATTTCCAGCGCGGCACCGAAGACGAGTTTCGCGCGGCTCTCAATGCTGTTCATGAGAAAGTGGCGGAGCTCGCCAAGGAAGGGGTCGATCTGATCCATCCCGAAGGCGCGCCGCCGTTCATGGCGCACGGGTTCGGCGGCGAAGCTAAAATTGTCAAAGAGTGGGAGTCCGAGTTCAAGATTCCCATCGTAACGGCGGGGCAAACCCAGGTTGAAGCGCTGCGCGCCCTCGGCATAAAGAAATTCGTCGGCGTGACTTATTTTGTCGGCAGCATCAACGACATGTTCACAAAGTACTTCCAGGAAGCGGGTTTTGATGTCCTAGGGATGGAGGGGATGGAAGTCGCCTTTGCCGACGTCGGCCGGCTGGCGTCGACGGAAATTTACGCGCATACGCGCAGAGCGTTCTTGAAGAATTCCCGGCGCGGACGGCATTTACATGCTCGGCACCGGCTGGCGCTGTCTCGATATCATCCGCCTGCTCGAGGAAGATTTGCAGGTGCCGGTCGTCCATGCCGTGCCGGCGCGTGTGTGGTCGGTGCAGAAACGTCTCCATGTAAGGCAATCGGTCAAGGGATTCGGCAGGCTGCTGGAAGCAAATGCCGTAAGCGCTCGCGGCTTGAGTGGTTCTGTCATTCATTTCGAGGCGAAGCCGAAAATCTTTCTTTCCGAGAAAGATCTCTCACTCCGCTCGAGATGACATCCTATCCGGTCGAAAAACGAGTCAGATCTTTAATCTAGAACTTTCCTTCCTTCTCCAACTTTCTCACAAACCGGTCATCCACTAGGTCTTCAGCTTTAAGCTTGCGGATCTTTTCGTTGGTCTGGCCGAGCAGTCGAATGACGTTGCGCACGCCGTCGACGCGCGGGTAGATTTTACGATCGTAGATGTGAGCCAGCGTGTCGTAGCCCTCGGTGGCTTGCTCGATGCTTTTCAGCCGCAAGCCCCTCATCAAACTTTTAAGCACGGCGGGTTTGTTCTCCGGTTGCGCGACGAAGTTGAGCGAGTCGATGACTCCGCGCAGCACGTTCTCGACGACCTCCGGATTGCTGTTCATGAATCGCCGCGTGGTCAGGATCCCGGTGCTCTGAAATGGGATCGGCAGCTTGGTCAAATCGGCGAGATTGGTAAAGCCTCTTGCGATCAGCGGCGCCGAGAACGTGTAGCCCAGGTGAGTCGCCGAGACGGTTTCGTTGAGCAGCGCCTGGCTGCGTACCGACTCGTCGCCCAGGATTCTAAACGTGATACCGTCGCGCTTGGCGTCGAGGCCCCAGTGTTCCAGCGCTAGCGTAGTGAACATCCAACTGCCGCCGCTGGCGCTGGTCACGGCGATGAATTTGCCCTTCAAGTCGGCCGGGGTTTTGATTTTCGGGGTAGCCATGATGTTACCGATGAGCTTGTTGATGATGCCGGCGACATAGACGAGATCCATGCCTTCGGCGGCCGATCCGAGGGTCGCGCCGGTGGCGGAACCGGAATGAAATTGCGATTCGCCCGAGGCGAGCGCCGCCATGCCGACCGGGCCGCTGCGCACGGTAACGAACGTCAGGTCGAGTCCGTAGCGGCGAAAAAAGCCGTGGTCCTGGGCCACGTACATGGCGGCCTCGCGCTCGCTGAACGAACCGCTGGTCATGATGACTTTGGTGACGGATTGCGCCGCCTCGATCGACTGGCCGCTGTGGAAAATCGAGGACGCAAGCAGGATTGCAGCGATCCATTTTACACTCATGATTCCTCCGCGACGCCGACAGTAAAGAAAACGGCCCGCACGGTCAAGGCGAAATTTCCTTAGCGAGCCGGTCATGCTATAAGTCGGAAAAATTTCAAAAGAATCGACCAAGGTCCGCGACCATGACTCTCGAGTTAGAAAAATTCCGCAGCTTCGAACATGCCGGCTGGCAGGAAATCCCGATCGGCTACCATGAAGCTTTTGGCAGTCTAACCCAGCAGGCGATCAAGCCGTTGCTGAGCGCGGTGCGTTTGAAAAAGGGCATGAGCTTTCTCGACATCGCCAGCGGACCGGGCTATGTGGCGGCCGCCGCGGCAAAACGCGGCGCCACGGTGCTTGGCGTGGATTTCTCCGCGTCGATGATCGCTCAAGCGCAACAGTTGCACGCGGGCGTCGAGTTTCGCGAGGGCGACGCCGAGCAGCTGTCGCTGGGCAGCGGATTGTTCGACGCCGCGGCGATGAACTTCGGGATTCTTCATCTCGCCCGACCGCAATCCGCGCTCGTCGAGGCGCACCGCGTGCTTCGCGCCGGCGGGCGCTTCGCCTTTTCGGTTTGGTGCAATCCTGAGGAAACCATCGGTTTCAAGATCGTGCTACGCGCGGTCGAGCTGCACGGCGAACCGCGCGTCGAGCTGCCGGAGGGACCGCCGTTTTTTCATTACAGCGACGCTGACGAGTGCAAGCGGGGACTGATCGCGGCGGGTTTCGAATCGCCGATGGTGACCAAGATAGCCCAGCTCTGGCGACTGCCGGCGGGAGACGGATTGTTCGACGCCATGAGAGGCAGCACGGTGCGGACGGCCGGCTTGCTGCGCGCGCAAAAGCCGACAGTGTTGGCGAAGATACGCGACGCGTTGCGCGCCGAAGTGGAGAAATACACAAAAAGGGGCGTCGTCAAACTGCCCATGCCGGCGCTCATCGCCTCGGGCATAAAATCAAACTGAGCTCGTTCAATCGCCTGGCTCCGTTCAAGCCGTTCCAAACGTTCAAAACGTTGCCGGAGGTGAGCCTTGGAGGAAGTCAGCGTCGGATAACGATTGTAACGGCTTGAACGTTTTGAGCGATTGGAACGTGTGTCTCCGTTTAAGGTCCGTGGTGTGTTGCCAGCGGGCTGGAATCGGCGAGCTCCATCATTCTGCGCGCGAGTTTTTCCGTAAGCTCGTGGCGGCGCGCCTGCGCCGCCGGATCGTCCCACAAATTGTCCATTTCGTCCGGATCGCGGCTGAAGTCGTAAAGCTCGCCCCAATCCGCGCCTTCGTACAGAGTCAAACGCTCGTTTTGGGTGATCAGAGTGCGGGCGCGGAAATTATTTCCGAAACCCATGTAGCCGCGGCGCTGATGTTCTTCGACGACCAAAGAGTCGTGTCCTGTGTCGCCGCCGCTCACGGCCTGCATAAGGTTCTTTCCCTGGATGCCGTTGTGGCCTTGAAGCCCGGCGCGGCAGAGAATGGTCCGTGCGATGTCTAGTGTGCCGCAGATTCCCTGATTCACCAGTCCCTGTAACTCGACGTTGGGATCACTCCAGATAAACGGCACGCGCACCAAGCCGCGATAATGAAGCGCGCCTTTCAGCAAGAGCTGATGATCGCCCATGAAGTCGCCGTGGTCGCTGGTGAAGACGACGATGGTATCTTCATCGAGGCGGAGTGTTTTCAGCCAGCCCAGAATACTGCCGACGGCGTCGTCGACCATGGTGATCATGCCATAGGTGAGCGCGATTGCCTCGCGCGCTTCCCGCTCGGTAACGGCAAAAGCCCGCTGGCCGTCCCGGTTGCTCTTGTTTTGCGTCCGCTCGTCGTAGAGCGCTTGAAGATGCGGCGGAGTGGGCCGCTCGCTGCGATGGAAAGACGGAGGCAGCGAGATCGCCGCAGGATCGTACATGTCCCAGTATCGTCCCGGCGGCGTGAACGGATGGTGCGGATCGGGAAACGAGCATTGCAAATAAAACGGCCGCGCGCGATCGGTGCGGGAGTAGTTTTCCAAGAACTTCATAGTGCGCTCGGCGACATAGGCGGTCGGATAGAGCTCTTCGGGAACGCGCGTGCGCCAAGCCTGCGGCGCGGCATAGTGGTTGCCCGGCAGCTGGTTTTCCGGTCCGCGCAAGGAATCCGGATCGGGGTGTCTTTCTTTCAGCCATCGGGCGTAGTGGCCGACGACTTTGTCGCCGTGGCCGATGGCCAGTTCCACGTGCTTGAAACCGTAGTAGGGAAGGCTCGGTTCGAACTCCGGCTCGCGCTCCCAAGTCGCGGGCAATTCCTGGTCGTAGCGGCCAGGCTCGGCTAAAATTTTATCCGCCTCGCGCAACTGATCCGGCGGCACGGTGAGGCTCGGATTGGATTCCGGCATGCCGACGGTTGGACGATTGCCGTTTATACTCTGCAAATGACACTTGCCGATCAGCGCGGTTTCGTAGCCCGCCGCGCGCATCACGTCGACGAACGTCGTGGCGGAAAGGGGCAACGGAATGCCGTTCTGCCGGGCGCCGTGCAGCGAGGGCATCCTTCCGGTCATCAACGTCGCGCGATTCGGCATACAGATCGGCGTCGCCACGTAAAAACGCTCGAAGCGCGTGCCCGCTGCGGCGAGACGATCGATGCTCGGAGTGCGCACAACTTTGTTGCCGTAGCAGCCAAGGTGGTCGGCGCGCTGCTGGTCGGTGATGATCAGAAGAAAATTGGGTTTTCGATCCATAGCGCTCTTTCCGCAAAATTCGTTTATCATAGTGACGCGGCGATGCAATGAGGTTGAGCTCATTTTGAGAATCTTTGGTTGGAAGTGCGCGCTTGTAGTAGAGGAGGACGGAAAGGTCGAGCCATGATCGACGCGGCGGTGCTGATTCCTGTTTACCGGTCGCCGGACGGCGAGCTGCATATCGTGATGATCCTGCGCAATCCGGGCGGCGTGCACGGCGGTCAGATCGCTTTTTCGGGCGGCAAGCACGATCCTCAGGACGAGACCATGCTCGACACGGCGCTGCGCGAAGTTCACGAGGAGCTGGGATTGAAGGTATGGAGGCATGATGTGCTGGCCGAATTACCGATGGAACAGACGAGGACCACCGGCTACCGTGTTTTTCCATATCTCGCGCGCATCACGGTGCCCGAGCGCTGGCAGATTGCCGAGCGGGAAATCGCCGAGATCATCGATGTAAAATTGTCGGACTTGATGCGCCCGGGCGCCCACGACAAGATGATCGATCGCTTCCCGACCTGGAGCAAAGCGGAGCAAGTCTCGTTCTATCAGGTTGGCCCGCATCGCCTCTGGGGCCTGTCGTACCGGATTTTGCGGCCGGTGATACCAAGGCTGTTAGCTGGGGAGTGGCCGGTCTAGCTAAAACTTCACGAAAATCTCTTTCGCTCCATCACCCGTGAGTTGCTTGATCGTCGAGATACGGTCGCTGAATTCCTTGAGCGTTCCCAATGACGCCGGGCCCATGTCGATCAAGATTGAGAACAGGGAAAAGCCGAGCCGCTCTTTTTCCGCGCGGAAATTCTCAGCCCATTCGGGCTCGACCTGGCACTCGCCGTCGGTGATGAAAATGATATCGCCTTTCTTGAATCGCGACTGGCTTAGGCAAGCAAGCGCGGCATCGAGTGGCTTTTGAAAGTCGGTGCCACCGCCTGGGAAGTATTCCGCCAAATCCATAATCGTCTTGGTCTCGACTTCGTAGCGGTCCCGAGGATTCATGTCGAGGACTTGGAGCGGTGTGTCCGCGGATGAAAAACAGATGGAGCGAAACAAGCGGCGCTGCTTGCGGGCTATTTCGAGCAAGGTGAGGCTTACGGCCTTAGACCAGATCTCTTTGTCACCCGACATGGAGGAGCTGCCGTCGAGACAGACGATCATGGGGCCCTTGCCTTTTTCTTCGACGCCGCGAAGAGAATACTGAATCAGCTCCTGATCGAGAAAGCGGCGGTAAAAATCCTTGCGCAGCACCGGGTGATGCAAGCTGAGTAGTTCGTGGGGCAGCAGACGATGCAAGGCATCGCCTTGCTCGACTTCGAGCAGCTCCTCGCTGGAGCGTTCGAAAACTTTTTTGCGCAGGGCCTGGGCGTGGAACTTCATCCGCCCGACCATGCGCGCGAGCTTCTTGAGTTTTTCATTGCCGGCGAGGCGGCGGCCGAGCTCGAGTTTTTGTCCGGGAGGGGTTCGCGATCCTGTGCCAATAGTGTCGCCCCAGGTCTCGGCCTCTTCCGTAGCATCCTCCAATTCTTGCGCGACCTTGATGGCTTCTGCCTGAAGACGATTGGTCGCTTGAGCTTCGATCTGCTTCAGGTCTTCCTTTAACTGTTGTGTTTTATGCCTCAGTAATGCCTCAGCGCCCTGTACTTCACCGCCCATTCGTTCCTTGGCTTTTTGCAGCGCCTTCTGGCCTTCCTCCGACATTTGCTCTTCGGGAATCGTATCGGCATTGTCGTATTCTTCGAGCTTCTGACCGACGATCTCTTCCTGCTTTTGGATGTCCCAGAGATCGCGCATGTCGCGGCGGGTGAGAAACTTTTCCTCGCGCACCAACGACAGCAGCCTTTCGCCGAGAATCAAGGTCGACAATCCGGCGTGAGCTTCGTTCAACAGCGTCTGCTCGCGCAGGAAGTCGTATTGCGCGCCGCGATGGATGGCCTGGATGAATTTCTGATTGAGCAGCGCGCTGGGCAAGACTTCGGCGTCAGGGTGGTAGTTGATGTTGTATTTGAACAAAAGGCAGAAAATGTCCTGCAGTAGCGAGCCGAAGTGAGGCAAGAAGGTGCTGCCTTTGTCCTCCAATTCGCGCAGGGAGGGCGACTCGGCGCGCAGATGGCCCCAAACGCGCCGGTCATAGGCGTCGTTCACGATCCAAAAAGTGTTTTTCGGGAGCGCCTGGAAGACCCGTTTTGCTGGCGCGTTCGTAGGACGCCGGGGAGGCATTAGAACTGCTCCAGCATGTCTTTCTGTAGTTGCTCGATCTCGCTGCGCACGTTGGTGACTCGATCCAAGGGTCTGCCCAGACGCTTGGCCTTTTCCATGATCTGATCGACTTTGGTGAGGATATTTCTGAGCTTGGTATGAAATTCGATGAGAGCGCGCGCCCGCTCGTCACTGGTTTGGCCGGGCTGTGCGGCGGACTCTCGGATCTCGCGCGATTCATACAAGAGTTCGGCGATCTCTTCCTCGTAGCCCAGCAACTGCTCGCGAATCGTATTGCGCACCGTTTCGTGTTCCGCGGGATCGCGCCAGAGCACGTGCTCAAGAAAAAAAAGATTCTTCTCCTGGACCTCGGAGGCGCCTTCCAGGAAAGCACGGGCCTGAAGCAGGGCGAGCGATTGGCGATAGCGCCGGTCGGATGCCTGGATATTCTTCTTGTTGAGCTCGCGGCGAATATCGGCGATGCCTCGGTACACGTGGGCTGGAATCGGCAGGGCGCGCACTTGCTGCTGCAGATCGTTCAACTCGGCGAGGGAGAGCGCAGTGCGTTCGGCTTGCGTCTGGGATTCGAGCATTCTCAGAAAGCGAAAATCCTCGGCGATATAGCTGACCACGAAGCGAAGCAGGAAGCGGTCGTAGAGCGCGGTCAATTCCTCTTCTTCAGGCAACTCGTTGCTTGCACCGAAAAGCGTGAGCAGGGGTACGCGAGCGATTTCTTTGCCGTTGTGAAACAGCCGCTCGTTGATGAGCGTCAAGATGGCGTTGAGTATGGACGAGTTGGCTTTAAAAATCTCATCCAAAAACGCGATATGCGCCTCGGGCAGTTTGCGGCTCGTCACGCGGCGATAATCATCCTGCTCCAGGGCCTTCAGGCTGACGGCGCCAAAGACTTCTTCCGGCGTCGTAAAGCGCGTCAGCAGCCATTGAAAGTAATCGGCTCCCTCGATGCGCCGGCAAAGCTCGTCGGCGAGCATCGATTTCGCGGTGCCCGGGGGGCCGATGATCAACAGGTGATTGGAGGAAAGCAACGCCGCAAGCGCGCCGTCGATAAGATCGCCGCGCTCCAAAAACATTTGCCTCAGTTCTTCGCGGATCTTTTTAAGCTTGTCTTGTGAATCCATGGCCGCGTTTAATTTACGTTAGCAAAGGACCAGGTTATAGACAAACAATGGACAACCACCCCGCTTTCCGCTATTGGAAGTGGTACGTCTAACAGGAGGAGTTCCCGATGATGCGATTCAAATTTTTCGCTGTCGTTGCTTTCATCCTGTTCTCTTTCGGCTCGGTTAGCGCCCAGGAGGCGAAACTGGTGGAAGCCGCAAAGAAGGAAGGCGGCAAAGTCGTCGTTTACGGTTCCATCGAAAATGACACGATGGATCTGATTTCGGCGGCGTTCAAGAAGAAAACCGGATTGGAGGTTGAATTCTGGCGCGCGGCGTCGACCAAAGTGATGGATCGGGTACTTTCCGAATACCGCGCCGGCAAACCGCTCTACGATGTGGCGTTGACCATCACGCCGCCGATGGAATTTTTGATCAACGAGGGCACTCTGGTTAAGTACGATTCGCCATCGGCGAAGGCATTTTCCAAAGAAATGATTCATCCCAACCTGGGGCCGCAATACCGCAACAGCGTTATCGGCGTCGTATATCACGCCGGCATCATCAAGCCAGCGGAGGCGCCGAAGTCGCTGGAGGATCTGCTCAAGCCCCAGTATCGCGGCAAACTCGTCATGCCGGACGCAAGTCAGCACACGACGACGGCCCAGTGGCTCGCCAGCTTGCACAAGATCATGGGGAAGGAAAGAGCCGATAAATTCATTCGCGATCTGGCGGCGACAAAACCGCTGTTGGTCGAATCGTTGACTCCGGCGGGTGAGCGCATCACCACCGGCGAGACTCCCATCGGCATCGCCTTTTTGAAGAACGTGGTCTTCTACGGACAAAAAGGCATACCGTTGGATTACGTCAGGCTGGGGAAATTCATGGGGGACGGTAATGCCATCGGGTTGGGTTCCAAAGCTCCTCATCCCAACGCGGGCAAAGCTTTTATCGACTTTTTCCTGGGCGAAGAGGGACTCAAGATCATGGCGAGTATCGGCGAGTTCGTCACCCGCAAAGGCATCTATCCGCCGATCCCGGATGCCGACAAGATCGAGCTGGTCGAGATGATCGACATGGATAAGAAGGCGTACGCGGAAAAAATGGCCGAGTATCGAAAGATTTTCCTGCAGAAGTGAACGTTCAAGCCGTTCAAACTGTTCAAGCCGTCGGAGTTTGGGATTGATTCCCAGCAGAGGTTCTCGTGGTCGATAGTGAGTGGGACGTCATTCTGATCGGCGCGGGGCAAAACAATTTCGCCCTGGGCACCTATCTCGGCAAGGCCGGTCTCAAGACCGTGATCTGCGAGAGCCGGCTGGAGAACGGCGGGCGGCTCGCCAGCGAAGAGATCACTCTGCCCGGCTACTGGCACAACACGCTCGCTTACTTTCAAGACAACCGCGAAGCCTCGCCGGTGTGGAAAGAACTGGACTGGGCGAACGGCTATCATGCGGAGTTCGTCTCGCCGCCGGTGGTGAGCTCGTTGCTGCTTGGCAACGGACGGTCCATTTCACATCATCAGTCCTGTGAAGCCACGGTTTCCGGGATCGGAAAATATTCGCGTAACGACGCGGCGGCATGGCGCACAACGGATGACCGCTTTCATAAACTCATTCGCGACTACATCATTCCCTACTATCATACCCGTCCGGAGAAGACGGGTGGCATCCTGCAAAAGCTCGGCGCAGAGCCTCACGGCAAAGAATTCCTCCGCCTTTGGCAGATGACGCCGCGGCGAGTTGTCGATGAGCTTTTCGAAAGCGACGCGGTCAAGACCCTGGTCCTGTCGCAGATGGCAATCCCGCGCGGCGTTGCATCAGACTACCCGGGCGGCGGGATCGAAGTCTTGAAAATAATCGCGGGTGACGAGAAGCCCGAACTCGCGCGCGGCGGCTCCCATTCGATCGCCCAGGTCTTGCAGCGCGCCTATGTTCACAGCGGCGGCCAGATCCGTGCCGTGCATCACGTCGAGAAAATTCTCGTCGACGATAATGGCCGGGCCGTCGGCGTGCGGCTGCGCGATGGACGCGAATGGAAAGCGCGGATCGCTGTCGTGTCGAATAGCGACCCATACTCGACCCTTATCGACATGGTGGGAGAAGACTATCTACCGCGAACGTTTGTCGAGCGGGTGAAAGATATCCAGCTCGATGAGTTCTGCTATTTCCAGGTTCATCTGGCTCTCAAGGCGCCGGTCCGATACGCCCTATATGAAGCTGATGACGGAGCCGTCGCTCAGGCTATGAACGTCAACATGGGACCGGAATCGCCAGGCGATATCGACGAGATGTGGCGCGAGATTCGAGCGGGCGAGTTCCCCGAGCATATGGGCCTGCATGCCATCTGCCCGACGGCTTTCGATCCTTTGCAGGCACCGAAGCCGAAGCATGCCGCGTCGGTATACGTTCCGGTTCCATTTCAATTGAAGGGCAAGAATCCAGAAGACTGGGTCAAGCTCAAAAACACTTTTATGGAGAAAGTCTTGAACGTCTGGCGGCGCTATGCGACCAATCTGACCGACGACAACATCGAAATGAAAGTGGCGATGGATCCTTTTTATATGTCCGGCCGCTGGCCGAACATGCGGCGCGGCTCGGTTTGGGTCGCGCGCAAGATTGCCACACAAATGGGCGAGCAGCGGCCCATCGAACAGATCGCCGACTATCGCACGCCGATCCAGGGGCTCTACCAGGTAGGAGTCGCCATGCATCCGGCCGACGCGGTCATCGCCGGCTCAGGATACAACTGCTGGCAGGTTATGAAGGAAGATTTGAAACTTTCGAAACCTCCGATAACGATTTGAACGGCTTGAACCTTTTGAACGATTGGAACGAACTGTTCGTTCAAGCCGTTCAATAGTTCAAATCGTTCAAGCCGTTTAGGACAACTGAATGATGGCTAAAATCTTAGAGTACGACGGCGTCGTCATCGGCGCGGGGCACAACGGGATGATTTGTGCCGCGTACCTGGCCAAGTGCGGCCAGAAGGTCATGGTCGTCGAGAAGAATATGGAAGTCGGCGGCGGTCTGGACTCCCACGAGGACCGCAATTATCCCGGCTTCTGGCACAACATCCATTCGGTGTTTCATCGCGGCTTGATGATGCTGCCGTGGTTCAAAGACCTCGAGCTGGAGAATTTCGGCATTCATTACTACAGGCCCGATCCGGGGGTCGTGCATCATTTTCTCGACAAGACCTATCTTGGCTGGTTCGCCGACGTAAAAAAGACCGTTGAAACCATCGAGCGTTTTTCCAAGAAAGACGCGGCGTCGTTCGTGGACATCTGGACGCGCTGGCAGCCGGTGGTGCAGAAGATCGTTTTTACCGAGACCTATGCCGTGCCGCTGCCGATGGAAGAGAAGCGGCCGCTGCTCGAAAAGATTCCCGAGGGCCGTGAGTATCTGAAGTACTTCGACACTACGCCGGAAGAATTCGTTCTCAAGCACTTCGAGCATCCCCGCGTGCGCGCTTTCATCGGCTTTCTCGGCGTGATGCGCGGCTACGAGCTGGACGCGCCGCAGACGGGTTATTTGATTCCGGCGATGATCGCCTGGGGCGTCAACCCGCAACTTTGCCGCGGCACCTCCCACGCGCTCGGCGACAATCTCGCGCACATGATGTCGCACAACGGCGTCGACTATGTCGAAGCCAACGGCGTCGAGCGGATTCTCGTGGAAAGAGGGCAGGCCACGGCTGTGGTGCTCGAAGACGGCACCGTGATCAAGGCGCGGAAGTTCATCGCCTCCAACGTCAATCCGGTGGAAACTTTCATCAAGCTTGTCGGCAAGGAGAATCTGGAACCGAAATTCGCCGATCTTGCGGGCAATTTTCGCTTTTCCAAGACGACGCCGATCTTTGCCGTCAATCTGGCCCTGAACGAACGGCCGAAGTACATCACCGAAGAAAAGCATCCGGAGGTCGCGGGCTCGTTCATGCACATCGTCGGCTTGGAGGAGTATCAGGACCTGGTGAATCTCTTCGAGGACTGCCGCAACGGTCAGCTACCGCGGAAACCGTTCATGAACGGCGCCACGCCGTCCTATCACGATCCGACCCAGGCTCCGCCGGGAAAAGCGACGGCGTTCATGTGGCAGCTCATGACCTACAATCTCTGGGGCAACCCGCTCAATTGGGACAAGGCGCGCCACGAATGGTTCTACAAGCAGCTCGCGGTCTGGCAAAAGTTCGCGCCGAACCTCGACGAGACTAATATACTTTCCACCGATTCGACGACGCCGCTCGACATCGAGCGCCACGATCGCAACATGTACTGCGGCGATTGGATGGTCGGTGAGTATTCCGGCGATCAGGCGCTGGAGAACCGGCCGTTTCCAGGCTGGGGCCAATACAAGACTCCGATCGACGGCTTATTCATGTGCGGCTCATCATGCCACCCGGGCGGTAACATCACCGGCGCTCCCGGCTACAACGCCGCGCAAAGTGATTGCCGAATCGCTGGGCATGAAGCCGTGGTGGAAACCGGTAGACATGCGCGAGCATCTCAAGGGACTGGCGTGAAGACGAGTTGGAGTATTGGAGTGATGGAGTGGTGGAGTGATGGGTCCGAAGCGCTTGGACCGTTCAAAGGTTCAACCGTTCAAAGTTCAACGTCGCAAGCCGAGAGGCAGTTTTGAGACTCACAGGCAAAGTCGCGATAGTTACCGGTGGCGCGCGCCATATCGGCGCGGCTTATTGTCGCAAGTTTTCCGAAGAGGGCGCGGCGGTAGTTATTGCGGATATTCTCGACGGCGAACCTGTGGCAGCAGAAATTAGAGCGAACGGCGGCCGAGCGCTTGCCGTCAAGGTCGACGTATCCAAAGAAGAAGACACGAATCGCATGGCGGCCGAGGCGGTGAAAGCCTTCGGCCGCATCGATATCCTGGTCAACAACGCCGCCATCTTCATCAACATCCAGCGCCATCCGTTCTACGAGATCAGCGCCGAAGAGTGGGACAGAGTTTCCGCAGTCAACATCAAAGGGCCGTTTCTCTGCGCCAAAGCGGTCTTTCCGCAAATGAAAGAGCAGAAGAGCGGCAAGATCATCAACATCTCATCATCCACCGCATACTGGGGCACGCCGAACTTTCTTCACTACGTCGCTTCCAAAGCGGCGCTGATCGGGATGACGCGTTCCTTGGCGCGAGAGGTCGGGAGCCACGGCATCTGCGTCAACGCGATTGCGCCGGGATTGGTCGAGCACGAAGGACAGAATGCCCCCAAGGCGCTCACCGAGCTGCAACTCAAAGAACGGTCCATCAAGCGCCTCCAGACACCCGAAGATCTGATGGGAACGCTGGTGTTCCTATGCTCGTCAGACAGCGACTTCATGACCGGCCAGGCAATCGTAGTGGATGGCGGGAGTATTTTTCACTAAAAGGTTTGTTGAATCGTAAATTGGAATGAGGTTGCGATGAAAGGAAAAACACTAACGGCTCTCTTGATCTCTTGTGCAATTATAGGACTATTTTTTCCTCCAGCGTTTTCGGTAGACGCTCCACAATCGAAAGAGGCCAAACAAATTGCAGCGCTGGTCGACAAGGCGGCGGCTTTAGCTGAGAGTAAGGGAAAAGCCGCCTTCCCGGAATTCAAGAAGAAGGACAGTGAATGGTTTAAAGGAGAAACCTACATCTATATTCTTGATATGAAGGGCACTACGCTAGTGCATCCTGCCAATCCGGAACTGGAGACAAAAAGCACACTCGACCTGAAAGATGTGAATGGAAAGGCTTTCATTCGGGAGTTCATAGAGACAGCCAAAAAAGGCTCGGGTTGGGTGGATTACATGTGGCCTAAACCAGGTGAAAAAAGCCCCTCCAAAAAAATAAGTTACGTCAAGAGTTCCAAGATGCCAAGCGGAGAAACAGTTGTCGTCGGGGCCGGAATTTTCGTGAAGTAATAGGATGAGCATCGAAAACTAGCGCGTCCGTTTTCTAATGGACAGTGGCCGGTTTCGTTGGCTATATTTCGCCTATGGCTGAACATGATCACGATCACGATGAAGGCTCCAATCTTTCCGAGATGGATCTGCGAGTGCGCGCGCTCGAGACGATCCTGGTCGAGAAGGGATACATCGAGACGGCCGCACTCGATCGCATCGTCGAGCTTTACGAAACCAAAATCGGGCCACACATCGGGGCGCAACTTATCGCCAAGGCATGGACCGACGCTGCGTTTCGGCAGTCGCTTCTAGAGGATGCAAGCAAAGCGGCGGGCACGCTCACGCAAGTTGGACGAGTCGGTGACCACCTGCTGGCGATCGAGAATACGCCGCAGATGCATAACATTGTCGTGTGCACGTTGTGCTCGTGTTATCCGACGGATGTGCTCGGCCTCCCGCCGACATGGTACAAGTCGTTCCCGTACCGTTCGCGTCTCGTAAAGGAGCCCCGCGCGGTGTTGGCGGATTTCGGCGTCGCGCTTCCCGCCGAGACGGAGATCCGGGTTTGGGATTCGACGGCCGAGACTCGTTATATGGTCGTGCCGATGCGTCCGGCTGGAACTGAGGGCTGGAGCGAAGCGCAGCTTGCCAAATTAATCACGCGCGACTGCATGATCGGCGCCGGCCTGCCGAAAAAACCAAGCGAGGTGGCCTGATGGACGGCGTTCACGATATGGGCGGCATGGACGGCTTCGGCAAGGTCGAGCCCGAACCGAACGAGCCGGTTTTTCATCATCGATGGGAGGGCCGCGTGCTGGCGATGAGCCGCGCCATCGGCGTCTTCCGCGCGTGGACGATAGATACCAGCCGTTATGCAATCGAATTGATGGCGCCGTCGATCTATTTGACCCGCTCCTACTACGAGAAATGGTTTCTGCGTAATCAAAACCTGCTCATCGAGCGCGGCCTCATCGACGCCGACGAAGTCGCCGCTGGGCACGCTCTGCGCCCCGCGAAGAATCTGACTCGCGGCCCGTTCACATTCGCCGATGTGGAGAAGGTCACAAAACGTGGTTCGTACAGCCGCCCGGCGCCCGCGCCGGCGCAGTTCAAAGCCGGCGACCGCGTGCGCACGAAGAACATTCACCCAACGACGCATACGCGCTTGCCGCGCTACGCCCGTGGTCGCGTCGGCGTGGTCGAGCGACTGCACGGCGCGCATATCTTTCCGGACTCCGTAGCCTCCGGCAAGGGGGAAGACCCGCAGTGGCTTTATACCGTGCGCTTCGATGCCCAAGAGCTTTGGGGCGCGGACGCGGACGCCAAATTAAAAGTCTCCATCGAAGCGTTTGAGCCCTATCTCGAACATGTCTGAATCATCCATCGATCCGGAAATCGCCCGGCACGCCGCGGAAGCAGTTCCAGGCATTCCGCGCGACGAGAAAGGCCCGGTCTTTCGCGCGCCCTGGGAAGCCCATGCGTTTGCCATGGCGCTGGCGCTTTATGAAAAAGGTCTGTTCGCCTGGAGCGAGTGGGCCGCAATGCTCGGCGAGGAAATCAAGAAAGCCCAAGCCGCCGGCGATCCCGACACCGGCGAAACCTACTACCACCATTGGCTTGCCACACTCGAACGCATGGTCGCGGAAAAAGGCGCGACCTCAACGCAGGCGCTAACGGAGCATTACCAAGCCTGGGAGCGTGCGATGCACAGAACCCCTCATGGTAAGCCCATTGAGTTAAGAGCCGAAGACTTTCGTAAATGAGGGGGCCCGAAGTAGGGCCTAACCTTGCCATCTTGCATCATCAAATCGGTATATGCTGCGCAGACAAGCCAGTGAACAGAAAGGTTCGCGTCCCTTATTCCCTATAGTCAATACGAAGCCTGACACCGCTGCTGTCCCTTCACGCGATAGTTAGGGATGCCGAGCGAGGAGAATTGAGTCGATGGATACGGGGGTCAAATCGCGAGATGCTGCACAAGGGCGGCGGGCCCGGTTGATTTTGTTGCGCGCCGATGGCGAACGTTACGGGTTGATTCGCAACAAACTGGACTGCGACACCAACTTCATTGCTCGGTGGAAGATCCGGTTTGTGGATGAGCGCGTGGCGGGACTTTACTCGCCTCAGGGTGGTCGATTCGGCAGAACCTGGCAGACAACGACAACAGGCTCGCATTCTTAAATGGATTACCCAGAGAAAGCCCGCGGACGGCTCTACTCACTGGAGCAGTCGCAAATTGTCGTTTGGAACTCGGCGATGTCTCGCCTATGAGCGATACGACCGAGACGGGGTCAGGCATAACACTCTCTACAATCTTTCCGAAGTGCCACGAGCGAATACCGCGAGGGTGAGATCTTTACCTTTGCACGGCTACCAACTTGTCGAGCTGCCTCAGCTCGGACCAATCCCCGATCAAGCCACTGAGAGAAAGACCGCAAGAGTCTTACTTATGTGATTGCGCGCAGCCATGCTCCAAGCGCGGCCTTTACAGTTATCGCGCTGGAAGCGAGCCCTCGGCGGAAAGTTTTTTTAGCAGATCGATCACCTCGGCGTCGCGCGGCATTTCCCGGATCGCTTTCTCCATCTCTTCCGGCATGAGCGGCTCGGGGTCTTCGCCGGTAAGCGTTTTGTATTCGCGGTGAAATTCGGAGTCTTTGAAAGCCTTACGCATAGCATCCTGGAGAATGACGACCTTGTCCTTCGGTGTTCCCGGGGGCAAAGCGTAAGGCACGCCGACAAGTCTCAAGGTCCGGTACATGGTGAGGAGCTTGGCCTCGTTCTCGGATTTAGCAAAACTTTCGATCTCGGGAGTACGGCCGAAGCGGGGATGCTTGGCTCCTTTCGGAATCTCCAAGATCGCGTGGATATCCATCACGCTTTTTTCCACCCAATCCGGGTTGCGGTGCAGTAGCTGGGCGACATTATTCGCTCTGCCATCGAGCTCCCCGCGCAGTAGAGCGACCTCGATCTCCGGAGTTGTGTAGCCGACGATAAACTTCGGGTCTTTCAAACCCAGAAAGTACGCAAAGAGCCGACCGGCGATATAGTTCGGGTGTCCTACCGCTTGGGCGCCGAGCCTGAGGCTGGAAGCCGCTCGCAGCTTCTCGGGATTGCTCAAAGCGAGTTCCTTTCTTGTGTACAGGATCTGATGCGAAGTGCTTTCCGATGCGCCGAGGTAGATGAACTTATCGATATCGTACATGACACCGGTCGCGCCAAGGACGTTCAGCGCGACTATGCTGCCGCTCAAGGCCCCTATGGTGAGCCCGTCCGGCTTCGCGACCTGGTAGACATGATTGGCTGCTTGCCGACCGCCGCCGCCGGCCTTGTGCTCGAGCACGATCGTCGGATTGCCGGGGATATATTTCCGCAGAGTAGGAACGAGCGCCTTTGTGCGGTGATCTCCCGCTCCTCCGGGGGCGGTGCCCAGAACAATCACTAGGGTCTTACCCTGATAAAAAGGAGCCTGCGCCAAGGCGCCGTCGGCAAGAACGGCTGAAACCGCAACTACGGTGACCCAAAACCGCACGATCAAGTGGTTCGTTCCCATTGCAGACCTTCCCTCATCTCGATTGCTTGTGTACAACGTCGCGCCGAGTGAGCGCGCGCTCACGGCCAATAAACAATTGGTGCGGCATCTGCGAATTGTCGAAAAAATCACCGCGGAGGCGCGGAGGACGCGGAGTAAGTGGCATACGGCGATCCGGTTACTGCGCGTTTATTTGTGTGCAGGGTCGGTATGCAAACGAGTCAATTCCGAGGCAGACATTGCTGCAACCTCCGACCACGTAATCAACTTTGCGCGATCAGGCAAATCCAAATAACGATGCGTTTCATTTCTAATGACATAGGGATACGGAGCGATCTCCAATAGATTGCGGTCGCTGGCCAACGGATCATCGGCGAAAACAAAGCCTATTCTCGCCTTCAGGGCCTCTTCGCTGACTCCTAAGGCATCCATCACGCCAATAATTTTGTTGCTGCCCATATTGAAATGAAGAACAATCCCAGAGCTCCAATCGATTCTCGAACCAGACACGAAAATTTTTTCCAACTCCGTTTCCCGAATCCAACCTTTGAGCAACAAAG
Organism: uncultured delta proteobacterium; assembly: GCA_963745035.1. GTDB lineage: Bacteria > Desulfobacterota > Binatia > UBA9968 > UBA9968 > DP-20. Next base: position 349,951 of record CAVUVW010000021.1, read on the forward strand.
CATGGAGAAACCCAACAGCTCCTTCGTGATAATTCGTGGTCGAGAAGACCGCCCGAACGCCGCTGCGTATTCGGCCCTTTAGAAAATTAATCGCTTCCTTCCAGACTAGTCCCTCGTCAATCAGGTTGCCTGTTATTCGCTGGACTTCACGGGTCACTAGATCTGAGCTGACACCAGTTTTGAGAAGTTTCAAACCTCTTTTCATCATTGTGAGAGAACGCTCAAAGGGATCCATTCCGCTCTGAATTTCGGTCTTCCATTCGGTAACATATCTATCGAATAGATCTTCGTCGGCGGATAGAGTTTTCGTGGACAGATACCAAAGATCGTGGCCCGGAATCGTCAGGGTTCCGTCAATATCATAGACGTCGAAAGGGCAGGCTTGCATATCGAGAATGTTTGGCCTCGCTCATACCACAAGGACGGCAACAACGAACGATAAACCTTCTCCGGCGACCCGCTCGGCCCGCGCTCACCTGCAACGTTCTTGTAGTTAATGCCGATTTACTGAACCGGGCTCGGCACCGGAATGTTGTAAAGCCGCGCGACGTTTTCGCGTACGAGCTTGGCGCGCACTGGCGCCGGAAGATCACCCAGGTCGCGAGCGATCACTTGACGCGAGCTTGGCCAGGTCGTGTTGCCGTGCGGGAAGTCGTTGGACCACATGCAGTTGTCTTGGCCCCACCAAGTTAAGATGTGGCCGCCGACTGCGTCGTTGAAAAAAGTCGTGTAGATCTGGCCGTGAAAATACTCGCTGGGTTGTTTTTTGATCTTGAGGCCCTCGCGCTTGGTGCCATGACGTTTGAAGTAGTAGTCCCACTGCTCCAGCACGAACGGAATCCAGCCGAGCTCGTTTTCGACCAAGACAATCTTTAGTTTTGGAAAGCGCTCCAATACGCCGGAGTAGATCAGATCGTAGAGACTATCGACCGACTGGAATAGCTTCATATTGACGTTATTGTGCTCCCGGGTCATGCCGGTCGGGGTATCGCCTTGCCCGAACGAACGGCTTCGGCTGTAGCCGTGGCCGCTCAGGATGTGCAGGTTGACCGGCATGTCGAGATCCTGAGATGCCGCCCAGAATTTATCGTAATGTGGTGACGAAAACGGCAGCTCTGCCGGCGGCACCTGCCAGATCACCGAACCGCGCATGCCGGCTTTGCGGCAGCGCTCCAGTTCCTTCACGGCGCCGTCGATGTCGTACATCGACAGCATGGCGATGCCGATCATCCGGTCGGGCGCGGCACTGCAATAGTCGATCAGCCAGTCGTTATACACCCGGCAGCAGGCCGCTTCCATTTCGCGGTCGTCGAGGCTCAAACATTTCAAGCCGTGGGTCGGGTAAAGAACTTCCCCGCTGACGCCGTCGGCCGCCATCTCGGAAACACGCTTGTTTTTTTCCTGCGCGCCGCCGGGAACATCATTCGGTCTTTGACCCCCAAAATCCGGGGCGCGGTCTTTAAACGCTTGCGGCATGTTGTTTTTCCAGAGCCCCGCCGGTTCGATGACGTGAGAGTCCGAAGAAATCAGAACTTCGTTAACGACGGCATCGGTGTCTTTGCCGTAGGTTCGTTCAATAATGCCCATTGAGGGCTCCTCCCCTATCGCCAACTATTGAATCGGACTCGGTATCGGGATGTTGTAAACCCGTGCAACGTTTTCCCGTACCAGTTTGGCGCGCGATGCAACAGGGAGGTCGCCGAGGTCGCGGGACACGACCTGACGAGACTGGGGCCAGGTCGTGTTGCCGTGCGGGAAGTCGTTGGACCACATGCAGTTGTCGATGCCCCACCAAGACAGGATGTGACCGCCGACGGCGTCGTTGAAGAAAGTCGTATAAATCTGATTGTGGAAGTATTCGCTCGGCAGCTTTTTGATCAGTAAACCCTCGCGCTTGGCGCCACCAAAACGTTTGAAGTAGTAGTCCCACTGCTCCAGCACGAACGGAATCCAGCCAAGTTCATTCTCGACCAAGACAATCTTCAGCTTTGGAAAGCGTTCCAACACGCCGGAATAGATCAGATCGTAGAGGCTATCGACCGACTGAAATAGTTTTGCGTTGACGCTGTTATGCTCCTGGGTGAGGCCGGTTGCGGTATCGCCGAGCCCGAACGAACGGCTACGGCTATAACCGTGGCCGCTCAAGATGTGCAGGTTGACCGGCATGTCGAGATCCTGGGACGCCGCCCAGAACTTGTCATAATGCGGTGACGAAAACGGCAGCTCTGCCGGCGGCACCTGCCAGATGACCGAACCGCGCATGCCCGCTTTGCGGCAGCGCTCCAGTTCCTTCACGGCGCCGTCGATGTCGTACATCGACAACATGGCAATGCCGATCATCCGATCCGGCGCGGCGCTGCAATAGTCGATCAGCCAGTCGTTATAAACCCGGCAGCAGGCCGCCTCCATCTCGCGGTCGTCGAGGCTCAAACATTTCAAGCCGTGGGTCGGGTAAAGAACTTCCCCGCTGACGCCGTCGGCCGCCATCTCGGAAACGCGCTTGTTCTTTTCCTGCGCGCCGCCGGGAACGTCATTGGGCCTTTGCCCGCCAAAATCGGGAGCGCGGTCTTTAAAGGCTTGCGGCATGTTTTTCTTCCAGAGCCCCGCCGGTTCGATGACGTGGGAGTCGGAGGAAATAAGAACTTCGTCAATGACAGCGTCGGTTTTTTTACCGTAGGTTCGTTCAATTATGCCCATTGCTTTGGCTCCTTTTCTTCTCGATGTAATAACGCAGATACCGTGAGCGGGGCAAGAGGAGGGGAGGAATGGATAATGGATAATTGAGAATCGACAATTGGCCGGATTGACGGGCCGTGTTCGAACATCACGGCGGTGACGATGCTGCTGTTCGGACGATTCTCTGCGTGATAAGAAGTTGGTTAAAAATTGATAGTGGATTAAGAATGAAAAGAGAATATTGTCAAAGATAAGTCGTTTGCTTTTGCGCTCCGGGTGGTGAAGTTGGCGAAGTATCTAGAGAGTGAGAAGAGGGAATTTGTCCTATCGCGACAGGTTCTTCGAAGTGGGACGGCGGTTGGCGCGTTGGTGAGAGAAGCAGAACACGCGGAAAGCAGAGCCGACTTTATTCACAAGATGAGCATTGCGTTGAAGGAAGCTAATGAAACGCTATATTGGTTGGATCTGCTGCACCAGGGCGAATACATCGACGCTCAAACCTTCAAATCAATCGGATCCGACAGCGAAGAGCGAATCAAATTACTCACTGCCATAGTAAAGAGTTCGAAAGTCACACGGCAGTAATTATCCATTCTCAATTATCCATTATCCATTTTCATGAGGGCTGCAGCGGATTTTTGGAGTAGTCAGCACCGACCAAAGCGACTCCGCCGTTGCGCTCCGCGAGCTGCATGGCAAAAGCGACGGCCGCTTGGATATCTTCGACTTCAAGACAAGGATAATGCTCGATGATCCTTGCCGTTGACAGGCCCTGAGCCAAGGCATCGAGAATGATGGCAATATAAATGCGCGTGCCGCGAATGAAGGGTTTCCCTTGGCAAACCTGCGGGTCGACTATCACTCTTGCCAGCAATTCCTGATCATTCATCGGCATGCGGTTCGGCCGCCGGAGAAAATGACATCGTCATTACGGTCAATGATACAACGCCGCCGAAGGATTGGGCAACCCATTTTCACCGACGACGCTCCAGCAACGGCGCGGTGAGAGTGAAGATATATTGCGTGCCGACGTTGACGATTACGACCCGAAACAGGTGAAAAGCAACGACCAGCGGTACGCTGATTTTCAGCGCCTGGGCGGTGATCGTCATTTCGGCCAAGCCGCCCGGCGCCGTTGCAAGGACCATGGTGGCGACGGGCAGGCCGAAGGCCCACGCCAGCGCAGCCCCGGCGAGAGCGGAAGCGACCAGGATGAAGCAAGAATTGAGGAGCGCGAACGGTATGAATAATTTGTAGCGAACGAAGAAGGCGCGCTCGTAGCGGGCGCCAAGCACCAGGCCGAACATGAGCTGCGCAAAATCGATGAGCGGGGACGGCACCGCAGAAAGCTGGATGCCGCTGACCGTCAGCCCCGCCCCCAGGAAAATCGGCACCAGCAGGCAGCCGTTGTGAAAATGCAATCGTTCGGAGATCTCGCCGAGCAGCCAGCCGACCGCCAGCCATGGAATCAGTATGGAAAAATCAAGCGGCAGATTGGGCCGGTAGGCGGCAGCGACCAGGGGAAAGCCGCCGTAGGTGAGCGCGAAGGGAACGATGATGACGACGAGGGACACCCGCAGGCTGTGGGCAACCGCGACGGGCGCGATCTGCGCGCCGTAGCGATCGGCGAGCACGGCCATGGCCATGGCGCCGCCCGGGATCGAGGCGAAGAAAGTCGATTTCCCGTCCACGCCCGACGCGCGGCTCAATGTCAACGCGCCGATGCCGCCGACCAGAAACACGGCGATCGTCGCGGCGATGATCGCCGGCAAGTTCGCGGCCAAGGCGGCCACGACCGGCGGGGTAAAATAGAGCGATACCGCCGAGCCCAAGATGACCTGTCCCATCTGCCGCGCCAAAGGCGGCGAGTGCATGCTCACGCCGAGCAAATTGAGCGCGGCAACGGCGACCATCGGGCCGATCATCCACGGAATCGGCGTGGCGAGCAGGTCGAACAGATAGCCCGCCGGTACGCCGACGGCGAGCGCGCGCAGGATACCGGGCGCGCGGTGGCGCAGATGGGCGAGCTCACTCATGAGATGGATCTGTCAGGCCGCGCGTGGCGGGAAATGGCGTGTTCTTTGGAGCTTTCTAAAAAATTTTTGCGCGAACGGATGAAACAGCCGCGGGCACAAGCTCATTTAGTTCCTACGTGCGCACTCTTGTCAACAAGGCGCTGTCGAGAGCGAGGAAATCGACCCGGATGAATCGAGAGAGCGCTGCCGGCGGCACCGACCGCGTGCGAGTATTCCAACGCGCTTTCGCCTGCGAAGAAGTGGAAAAATCGTCGGCGGATTCTTTCAGGCTGACGTGGCGGCACGGTAAACCTGGCTGCAGCGCGCAGCGAGCGCGCCTTCGCTTTCAAAACCTGCCTTCCTTCTCCATTCTGCGGACGGCGGCGTCGTCGATCAGCTCCTCGGCTTTCAGCCGGCGAATCTTCTCGTTGCTGGCGCCCAGCAGGCGGATGACGTTACGGACGCCGTCCGCTGTCGGGTAAATTTTTCTCTCATAGAGATTGACCATGCTGCGATAGCCGTCCTCTGCCTCCTCAATGCGGCGAAAGCGCAACGCCTTGGCCAGGCTCTTCATGACCTGTGCCTTGTTTTCCGGATTGCGGATATACGCCGAGGCGTCCAGCAGCGCGCGCAGCACGTTATCAACGGTCGCGGCGGAGCCGGTGACGAAGTTGCGCCTGCCGATGAGGCCGGAGCCCTGGTAGGGTATCGGCAGCTTCTCGCTGTCGGCGAGCACGGTGAAGCCCTTGGACTCGAGCATCTTACCAAAGGTGTATCCCAGAAATGCGGCGTCCACGGTGCCGCTCATGATCCCTTGCGCCATCACCGCTTGCTCGCCGAGGGTCCTGAACTGGATCTTGTCGCGCTCGGGCACGAGCCCCCAATAATCGAGCATCAACATCGCGAAGATCCAGCCGCCGCCGCTCAGACTGTTGACTCCGAGGCTTTTGCCTTTCAGATCCATCGGCGTTTTCACGCGCGGGTTGGCGACGAACATGCCGGAGAGCCGGTTGATGAAGCCGGCGACGAAAACCAGATCGGCGCCCTCGGCGATGGCGCCGAGATTGGCGCCCGAAACCGAGCCCCAATGAAACTGAGTTTCTCCGGAGCTCAGCGCCGACATGGCGACCGGACCGTTGCGCACCTGCACGAAAGTGAGATCGAGGCCGTGCTTGCGAAAGAATCCTTGATCTTGGGCGACGTAAAGCACTCCATCGCGCTCGCTCGCCGAGCCGGAGGTGATCGTCAGCTTGGCGAGCGGCGCCGCGGCGCGCGCCGGAGGCGCGGCGAGGCATACGAGGAGAAAAATGGCCGCCATGTGATTGGCCAGGCGAATGTTCATGGAAAGCTCCTTGGACGGTCGAGGTCATTCATCCTGTATACGAGGTCGCGCGATTTTGCCAATGGGCAAGGAGCAGCAATGAATCCGAGATCCGCGGTCCAATGATTTGGCCCGTGAGGCGTTCCGCGTGTAAAGGGCAACGCATTCCGCCTCCGAGTTGCGAAGCGCGGCCTCTACGTTGAATTCGCTTGCAAAGAGCTTGGCTGTCCGAAGTAAGAGAGATACACTCCAAACAGTTTGCAACGGTCAACGTCAGACGTATAAGGCATACCCGACAGATGTGTAGCACGATCCGGCTCGCGCCTTTCTTGCTGATTTTTCTCCTCAGCTCCTGTTCTTCGGTTTTTCTGAACGTGCCCACCGTGGCTGACGAGCAGGTGGAGCGTTACGTCAACGTCATCGCCCGCGAGATCGTCGCGGTTTCCGAGCACCGCGAGCTGTGGGCGAATTATCAAATTCGCCTGGCGGATTTCGCCCGCCGGGATATTCTCGGGTTGAGCATCGGCAATCAGCGGATTTTTATCAGCTACGAGCTCGCCCGGCTGGCTTACCGCAACCGTGACTATCGCTGGTTGCTGCGCCATACCTTGGCGCACGAGATCGCGCACGACGTGCTCGGCGGCGACGCGGCGGCGCCGGAGCATGGGGGCAATCATGGCGCCGGACTCGCCAATCGTATCACCGGGCGTGACTTGGGCCTGTCGTCGTGGGTTACGTTTCGCCTGTACAGCCGCTCGACCGAACTCGCCGCGGACCGCAGGGCCATGGAGTATTGGCAAAAGCTCGGTTGGGATTGCAGCCATTGGGTGCGGCTCTTCGCGGATTTCGTCGAGCAAGGCTATGCCGGCGACGTCGATCACCCGACCCAAGAAAGACTGGAACAGGCCATACAGATTTGCTCCCAACAGAGTCTCGCCGGCGCCTTACCGCAGGAGTGACACGCTGTCAGGACCGCGCCAATCCTCGCAGTCCAAGACGCGATCGTGACACGGCTTCATCCGGTCTGAATCAGCCAACTGCCTGTTCTTTTTCAAATTAGGTCAAATGGCATCGCCATTGCGTTGGTCTCGTTCGAGGGGACCCCGTTATGCTTCAGGATGCCATCGCCATGCTGCTGATCATAGTGATCGTGCCTTTGTGCGCGATTGTTATTCTGCGCGGTTTTGCCAAGACCAAAAGGCAGCGACGGCCCGTGCAGAATTTTCGTTTTAAATAAACCCTGCTTCAATTCCCTTGCGATCCCCCGTGAGCCGTCAGTTCTCGGCGACTCCGCGCATTCTTTTTTCCGGCACCCCGCGGCGCTCTAAAATCCGGCTGTAGCGCGACATCGGATAGCAAAACAAAAAATAACCTGCGGCGGCGAACAAGTAAGCCTCGACGCCGAAGCCGGTCCACGCCGGTTCCGAAAGCGATACTTTGATGGCCGTCAAAAAGTCGAACAGGCCGATGATGACGACCAGCGACGTATCCTTGAAAAATCCGATGAAGGTATTGACCAGCGGCGGAATCGCGATGCGCAGCGCCTGAGGCAGGATCACAAACCAGGTGCGCTGCCAATAACCGAGCCCGAGCGCCTGAGCGGCTTCGTCCTGATGGCGCGGGATCGCCTGCAAGCCGCCGCGCACCACTTCGGCAAGGTAGGCAGCGGCAAAAAAAATCATGGCGAGTTGCGCGCGCAGGAGCTTATCGATCGACACGCCGGCGGGTAAAAACAGTGGCAGCAGCACCGAGGCCATGAACAGCACGGACACCAGCGGTACGCCGCGGATGATCTCGATGTAGGCGATGGCGCACCAGCGGAGCACGGGCATATCGGAGCGGCGCGCGAGCGCGAGCAAGATTGCGAGGGGAAAAGCCAACGCGAGCCCGAAGGTGCTGAGCAGAAGAGTCAACGTGAGCCCGCCCCACCGCTCATTCTCGACGTAACTCATACCAAATACGCCGCCCCACATGAGCGCGCCGATGGCTGCCAGGCCTATGAACCAGCAGGCGGCAAGGCGCGGCCAGACAGCGAAGCGCAGTGCGGTCAACGTCCACAGGCCGATGAGGAGGACGATGACAGCCGCGGGGCGCCACTGCTCGGCGACGGGATAGGTGCCGAACAAGATGAAGCGATGCTTGTCGGCGATAAACGCCCAGCACGCCCCGTGAGCCGCCGCGTCGCGGCAGAGCCGTGGATTCTCCGGCGACCAAACCGCGTGAAACAGCGCCCACTGGACAAGGTCTGGAACGAACTGCCAAGCGAGATAGAGGATCGCCAGCGTGGTCAGCGCGCTCAACCAACCGGAAAAGAAACGGGCGCGCAGCCATGAAAACACCGATTGGCGCGCAGCCGGAGGCGCTAAGCTCTCGCTCATAAAGTGGCCCCGCGCAGCGCCACGCGCCGATTGTACCAATTCATCAAAGCGGCGATTGCCAGGCTGACAGTCAAATAAACCAGCATGATGATCACGAAACCCTCGATCGCCTGGCCGGTTTGATTGATCGTGGTGTTGGCGATGGAAACCAGATCGGGATAGCCGATCGCCACAGCGAGGGAGCTGTTCTTGATGCAGTTCAAATACTGGCTGGTCACCGGCGGGACGATGATCCGCAGCGCCTGCGGCGCGACAATAAAGCGGAGAACCTGATGGCGGCCAAGTCCCAGCGCATAACCCGCTTCGATCTGCCCGCGCTCTACGGCGAGAAAGCCGGCGCGGAGGATCTCGCCGATGAATGCCGCCGTGTAGAGCGACAGGCCGAGCAGGAGGGCGGCAAACTCAGGCGACAGCGAGGCGCCGCCGGCGAAGTCAAAGCCGGTCAGCCGCGGATATTCCATTTCGAAGGGCGCCGATGAAATCACCGCGGCGAGAGCGCCGATCATGCCGACCGCCGTAAAGATGCGCGTGCCGGCGGCGCGGGTCGCCGCGCGTCGTTTGGCTCGCACCATGAAGAGCGCCAGCGCCGCGGCAACGAGCGTGCCCGCGAGCGCCAGCCACACCGGCCCGGAGCCGCGCAGTAGAAGTAAAGGAAAAGCCACGCCGCGGTTGCTGACGAATATGCCCGGCGCGGGATTCCAGGCTTCGGCCGGTCCGGGAAAATTCTCGGTCAGCGCGGCGTACCAAAAAAACAGCTGCACGATCAACGGCGTATTGCGGAAGACTTCGACGTAGCCGGCGGCGAGCTTTGCGAGCCAGCCAGTTGGGCGACAAGCGCGCCAAGCCGACCACGACGCCGACGACGCTCGAAAAAACAATCGCCAATGCCGCGACGCGGAAGGTGTTGAGCACGCCGATCGCGAGCGCGCGCAGGTAAGTGTCGGCGGCGCTGTGGGAAAGAAACGTGGTCTCGCCGATGGCGAAACCGGACTCGCGCTCAAGAAAGCCGAAGCCGCTGGCGACGCCGAGGTCCCGGAGATTTTGCGCCGCCGTCGAAGCCAAATACCATACTGCGACAGAGATCGCGCCGAGCAGCGCGGCTTGGTAGAGAAGCGCGCTCGCGCGCCTGCCGGATCGAGCGAACATCGATCAGCGCGGAGAAGACGGCGGTTCAGCGCAGCGGCGGCGCGTACATGAGGCCGCCCTGGTTCCAGAGCTTGTTCAGGCCGCGGTCGACGCCCAGCGGCGTCAGATGGCGCTCAAAGCTCTCGCCGTAGTTGCCGACCTGTTTGATGATGTTGTGCGCCCAGCGCTTGTCGACGCCGAGGGCCTTGCCGAGCGCGCCGGTGGCTCCGGTGAAGCGCTGCACCACCGGGTTGGCGGCTTTTGCCTGCTGATCGATGTTCTTGGAGCTCAGTCCGAGCTCTTCGGCGTCGATCATCGCGAACAGCGACCACTTGACCAGATCGAACCAGAGATCATCGCCGTGGCGCACCGCGGGGCCGAGGGGCTCCTTGGAGATCACCTCGGGCAGAATCACGTGCTCGGAGGCGTCGGCCGCGCGCGCCGCGCGCGCGGCGATCAACCCGGAAACGTCGGTGGTGTAGACGTCGCAGCGCCCGGCGAAGTAGGCCTTCAGCACCTCTTCCATTTTTTCGATGACCACCGGTTTGAATTTCATGTTTTGGGCGCGAAAGTAGTCGGCCAGATTGAGCTCGGTGGTGGTGCCCGGCTGCACGCACACGGTCGCGCCGTTGAGCTGGGCGGCGCTTTTCACGTTGCGCTTTTTGCCGACCATGAAGCCCTGGCCGTCGTAGTAGTTCACGCCGGCGAAATTGATGCCCAGGCCGGCGTCGCGGGCGATCGTCCAGCTCGTATTGCGCGACAGGATGTCGACTTCGCCGGATTGCAGCGCGGTGAAGCGCTGCTGCGGATTGAGCGGGGTGTAGCGCACCTTGCGCGCATCGCCAAACAGCGCGGCGGCCACGGCGCGGCAAAGGTCAACGTCGAGGCCGCGCCACTCGCCGCTGCTGTCCGGCTGGGAAAATCCCGCCAGCCCCGTGCTTACGCCGCATTGGATGAAACCTTTCTTGGCAGTGGCTGCCGCCGTCCCTTGGGCGCGGAGATGAGTGGCGCTCAAAAACATCAACGCGAGCGCGCCTCCCCACAGAATTGTCTGGCTCATGATTGCCGTTGGTCCTCCTCTCGTTGAGAGGCAGTATATGCAGGTCGACGCGCAGCGGCAACGTGGCCCGCACGCAACACAACGTACGGAGGTTGTGATGCGTGATCCAAGGACGACGACGGCTGCAACGTGTGGACGATCAGGCGATGGTCAACGAGCAGGCAAGACGGTGTCGAGTCTCAACGGGTTCTCGGCGCCGGACGGTCCGCCACCACGTTGGTGGTCGCCGGTGAGTTCTGCAAAACCAGGAGGGCATCCAGCCCGACGCGCAGCGCGATACCCGGTATGCTGCGATACAGCCGGAGTACCTTGAACTGAGTGCCGCCGAGCTCGGCCAGAAGATAGCTTTGCGCGCTCAGGATCGCTTTTCTTTGCAGCGTGACCAGCTCCTCGCTCAATTGATCTTCGCGCTGCCACGGCGTGCGCAAGCCAACCAGCACCAGCACGGTACCATTGGTCGCGGCGCTCTTGAACAGCATTGATGGCACTTTGTCCGACGAGGGTGTCTCCTCGACCACCGCGGGCCGGTCGAGCAGGACGTTGACGACGTTGCCCGAGTGGGCGAGCTCGGCCAGCGCCTCCGGGCCGACCTCTAAGGCGATTCCGGGAATGCGATCGTAACGACGCGTAACCCGATAGGGCTTGCCAAAGAGCTCGGACAATAAATCGGACTGGATCGCAGCGATCGCTTCGCGTTGCTCGTGGATCTGGCTCTCGCTCAAACCCGATTCCATTTGCCAGGGAACCTTGAGACCGACGAGGACCGCCACCATGCCGTGAGCGGCCGCCTGATCGATCACCTCGACGGGCACTTTTGCACCCGTTTGCGCCGCGTGCGCCGCGCCGCAGACGAGCGCGAGGGCCGAGCCGACGGCGCACAACAAGAGTGTTTTGGGAAGTTTCATGTTCGTGACCTTCGCTCGATTGACAGGAAACAAACCGTTCGAGTCACGGGGTGAGAAGCGGCGCTGTGCTTGCCCAACTGCATCCTAAACCGTTTGAGGCAATGATGTCCAGAGAATATGCCGGCGATCGACAATCCCCGGAGAACTCGCCGCGCGAGCGGAAAACTTGGCGCCGAGTATGGTTGTTTAGGCGGCGGTATGATATTGACCGGCTAGGAGAAGTTCATGGAAGAGTCGTCGGTTAAACGTTTGTTCGTCGGCATCAAGATCACCAAGTCGCTGCAGGATGATTTGGATAGTCCAGCCCCCGGCACCAAGCACTATTTCGAAGGCAACAACAACGAGTATCTGCAGATCGTCAATTTCGGCGATGAGAGGTTTATCGGTCGCTACCTCAAAGACGGATTTCCCGCCGCCAACATCAGTGACGTGAGCCGCAATGTCTGCAGCATCGTCAAGCTGATCGCCCGCGGGCGGCGCATCGAAGACAACGACGTCCATATCTATTCGTGCTGAGCGCATCGAGCTCCGCTCCGATTCCGCGCCATCGAGCCATCGGATTGCCTTTTGTCTTTCTCGCCGGCATCTGGCCGCGTCATTGCGCCGCCGCGCTGCTGGACCGCAGCCCAACGTCTGTTATAACTAGGCGATGCAAACTCTCCAGGTAACCCTGTGGATGTACGCAAACGCGTTCTGGCGCTCCTGGGAATGCGCCGCCAGAAATTGGGTGGTGAGCTTCGCTCCGGTTGCTTACGGCATTATCCTGGCGGTGATCGCGTCGCTGGTGGCGCCGTTGGGGATCGTCGGCGCGCTGCTGTTTTCGCTGGCGAGCCAGGCGTGCGTGAGCTCGGGGCTCTTCCTGATCAAGAACATGGTCGAGAACAACAAAGCCGACTTCAACGATTTTCTGAAGGGCTTCACGGTGTTTCTCTGGGAGCTGCTGGGCATCGCTTTCATCCTTTGGATTCCGCTCCGGGTTCTGTCCATGGGGCTGGCGACGGCGCCGAACGGCGCGTTGATTTATTTCCTGGTCAAGCTGGCGCTCTACATTCTTCTCAACCCGGTCCCAGAGTTCATTTACCAGACGCGCGCCTCGGGGCTGGAGCTGATCAGCTCCAGCTACAACTTTATCGTCGAGAACTGGATCGAGTGGCTGATTCCGAATATCGTTCTGTTCGCGCTCGGATATTTCCTGCTGGAACTCCTCGAGCCGCTGCTCTTTGGCTTGCCGGGATTCGTCGCGCTTTTCTTGTACGCCTTCATTGCCGGGCTGGCATTGACCTATTTTATGATCTTTCGCGGCTTTCTCTTCGCCCAACTGCACGGCACCACCCGCCGCAGCCGGCTGTACCGCTACAAGTCGCAAAGCTGAACGCCGCTTGCCGCCAATCAACTTGACCTGCCCGGTTTCTTATGGTGTTTTGATGGGACGCCCGCCGCACGTTTATGAAGATCCATAGCATCAAGGGATTCTCGGACATCCTGCCCGGCGAAGTCGAGCTGTGGCAATCGGTGGAAGCCGCCGCGCGCCGCGTGTTTGACGCCTACGCGTTCGCCGAGATCCGCATTCCGATCGTGGAAAAGACCGAGCTCTTTAGCCGATCGATCGGCGAGAGCACTGACATCGTCGAAAAGGAAATGTACACCTTCGAGGACCGCGACAGCCGCGCGCCCGAAGGGACCGAGTCGACCCGGCTAACCCTGCGTCCCGAAGGCACGGCCGGCGTGGTGCGCGCCTACATCGAAGGGGAGATGTTCAAGGTCGAGCCGGTGCGCAAGCTCTATTACATGGGTCCGATGTTCCGGCGCGAGCGGCCGCAGAAGGGCAGGATGCGCCAGTTTCACCAGATCGGGGCCGAAGCGCTCGGACGCGCTGATCCGCTGATCGACGCCGAGATTTTGCTGCTGCTGCATGATTTTTTCATCGCGGTGGGTCTAAGCGAACCGGCGCTACAGCTAAATTCCCTCGGCGATGCGGCGTGCCGGCCTGAATATCGGGAAAAGCTCCTCGCCTTTCTAAAAGCTCGGCAAGATTCCTTGTGCGCTGATTGTCGGCGGCGCATCGATCGCAATCCACTGCGCGTTTTGGATTGCAAAGAGCCGGGCTGCATTGCCGCGACCCGCCACGCGCCGTCGATTCTCGATTCGCTGTGTACACCCTGTCACGAGCATTTCGCCGCGGTGCAGCGGCTGCTCAACGATACAAAAATAAATTTTACGCTCAATCCGCGCATGGTTCGCGGTCTGGATTATTATTGCCGGACGACTTTCGAATGGACGACCGCGCTGCTCGGCTCCCAGAGCGCGGTGGCGGCCGGGGGGCGCTACGACGGCTTGGTGCAGGAGCTCGGCGGTCCGGCGATTCCCGGCGTCGGTTTTGCCCTCGGCGTAGAGCGGCTGACGATGTTGCTCAACATGCAGGAGCGGGCGGCGCTCGGCGGCCCGGCCATTTACGTCGTCTGGGTGGGTGAGCAAGCGCGCGACTGGGTCTTCCCACACGTTCATCGCTTGCGCCAAAGCGGCATGCGAGTCGAGATGGAAGGGGAATCGCGCAGCCTCAAGAGCCAAATGCGCCGCGCCGACAAGCTCAGGGCCGGCGCGGTATTGATCGTCGGCGACGACGAGCTCAACAAAGGCGCGGCGATTTTCCGCCACATGGCGAGCAAGCAACAGGAAGAAATCAAACTCGACGAGCTGGAGGCGGTGTTGACGGCGAGGAAGGAAAGTTAGTCGATGGCGGAGCGGGTTTTTAGCGATGCAGTTGGGCGACTGGAAGCGGAGCTGCGTACTGCGGTGAGCCGCGCGCGGCTTCGGTCGGCGCAGAGCTGACTCTTGCCGGCTGGGTGCACAGCCGACGCGATCACGGCGGCGTGATTTTCGTCGATCTGCGCGATCGCAGCGGCATCTGCCAGGTGGTTTTCAACCCGGAGTTCGATCCGCTCTCGCACGAGAAGGCCAAACAGATCCGCTCCGAAGACGTGATCGCGGTGCGCGGCACTTTGTCGAAGCGCTCGCCGGAAACCATCAATCCCGACCTCGCCACCGGGGAAGTCGAGTTGATATGCAAAGAGCTGCGCTTGCTGAACGCCTCGGCGGTGCCGCCGTTCGCTCATCGAAGACGAGACCGAGGCCAACGAAAACACCCGGCTCAAGTACCGCTATCTCGATCTGCGCCGGCCGCAAAGCTTGGGGCATCTGCTGCTGCGCTACCGCATGACCAAGCTGATCCGCGATTATCTCGACGGCGCGGGGTTTATCGACGTCGAGACGCCGGTGCTGACCAAGAGCACGCCGGAAGGGGCGCGCGACTATCTCGTGCCGAGCCGGATCTATCCCGGCAAGTTCTACGCGCTGCCGCAGTCGCCGCAGCTCTTCAAGCAGATCTTGATGGTCGGCGGGCTCGACCGCTATTTTCAGATCGTCAAGTGTTTTCGCGACGAGGATCTGCGCGCCGACCGCCAGCCCGAGTTCACCCAGCTCGACATGGAAATGTCGTTCGTCGAGCGCGAAGACGTGATGGCAGGTGGTCGAAGGGATGATCGCGCTGCTGTTCAAAGAGTTGAAGGGCATCGAGCTCGACAGCGACCGTTCCGGCGCCTGACCTACGAAGAGGCGATGAACCGCTTCGGCTCCGACAAGCCCGACATGCGCTTCGGCCTTGAGATCCGCGATTTCAGCGCCGCACTGAGCGCCTGCCAGTTCAAGGTGTTCGCCGGCGCGATCAGAAAGGCGGCGTGGTCAAGGGCATCCGCATTCCCAAGGGCGGGGACATGTCGCGCAAGGATTTGGACGACATGACGCCGTTTGTGGCGACCTTCGGCGCCAAGGGAATCGCCTGGACGAAGATCACCGCCGAAGGCTGGCAGTCGCCCATCGCGAAGTTCTTGTCCGCAGCCGAGCAAAAAGCGATCGAACGGATCGCCGAGGCAGAAACCGGCGACGTGATCGTGTTTTCCGCCGACAGCGCGAAAATCGTCCATGACGCCCTCGGCAACCTGCGGCTGCATCTCGGCGAAAAGCTCGGGCTGATTCCCGAGCGCGAATATGCGCTGGTCTGGGTGGTCGATTTTCCGCTTGATGGAATTCGATCCCGAGGAAAAGCGCTACGTGGCGCTGCATCATCCTTTTACCGCGCCGCTCGATGAAGACTTGGCTTTGCTCGAGAGCGATGCCGCCAAGACGCGCTCGAAGGCGTACGATCTTGCGCTCAACGGAATGGAAATCGGCGGCGGCAGCATCCGTATTCATCAGGTCGAGCTGCAAAAGAAAATTCTCGGCCTGATGGGCATCGGCGCCGAGGAGGCGCAAGCCAAGTTCGGTTTCTTGCTCGATGCCTTGAGCTTCGGCGCGCCGCCCCACGGCGGCATCGCCTTCGGCATCGATCGCTTGGCGATGCTTTTGAGCGGCGCCAAGTCGCTGCGCGACGTGATCGCTTTTCCCAAGAGCCAGCGCGCCGTTTGCATGTTGACCGACGCGCCGTCCGAGGTGGAGCCGCGCCAGCTTCGCGAGCTCGGCATGCGCCTGGCGGAGGCGGAAAAATAGCGCTGGACGGGCTATTGCCAGCTCGGCGTGAATTCTGCTACCTTGGGACCATCGCGATGATGAAACGTTTCGTATCGATCTTTCTGCTGTTTTTACGGCGTGCAGCTTCGCGTCCAGCAATCTGCAAAGCCGCCATTCCACGGATCTGGAGGCGCGCCGCATCCGCAGAATCGCGGTGGTGCCGCCGAGCGCGCTGAGCGATGAAGCGCGCGGCAAGGCGCCGCTGGGCGGCGCATTCGGACGCAAAGGCGGGCGGGCGCGACGCCGAGTGAAACTTTGGCGCGCATCACCTATTCCGTGCTCGCGGCTTTGCCCAATTGGCAAATCGTTTCCGATAGCGAGGTTCGTGAAGTGGCCCAGACCGTGCGCGCCGGCAGTCGAGGCGACGCGCTTCCGGCAGATCGGCGAAAGGGTTTACGCCGACGCCGTGCTGACCGGCCGCATGCAGCGTTATCGTGAGCGGGTGGGCGATGAGTGGGGCGCCAAGAGCCCGGCATCGGTGGCTTTCGTGTTGGATCTGGTCGACGTGCGGCGCGGCGACGTGATCTGGTCGGCGACGCTTCGACGAGACGCAGAAATCGCTCAGCGAAAATATTTTCGCGTTGGGCGATATCAGCCAGCGCGGGGTGCGCTGGTTGAGCGCCGAACAGCTCGCTCAAGAAGGCGTCAAGAAAAGCCATCGCCCAACTCCACCAAATCATCGCCGAGGCGCCGACATCCTGATCAGTTGCGTGTTCGCGCCATTCAAATTCTAACCTTGTAGATTGCGCTTGCAATTGCGGCTCGATCTCGAGCGGTTTCGACAATCCGCTCGCTCGACAGCTTGCCGATATCGGCAAGCTTCCGAAAACTGCCGCGGTCAAGCAGCACGTTGTCGCCGTTTGCCAGCCTGATGCGCAGCGCCGGCACGGGAAAACTTTCGGCCGCGGTGGAACCGCCGAGGGCAAAACCGCTGTAGACCTGATCGACGCCGAGCGAGATCTCCGCGATCTCGTCGTAGCCGGCGGCGAGCACGATTGTGCGATACAGACTCTGGCGGCGCAGAGTCAACTGGCGCGCTTCGCTGTCGATTTCGATGGTGCGTCGCTGGGTGATCAGAAAAAACGATATCCCGAACAGGATCAGATTCATCACCGGGAAATACCAAAGCGAGCCCGCCGGGCCGACAAAGCCGCGCACACGCAGCGCCTCGAGGATCGGCACCGAGACGAAAAGCAGCAGCAGCGCGATGCCCAGGCAGAGAAAAGCCGGAAAACGAGCGCCTTGCCAGCGCAGCAAAACTCTGCGCGGCGTTTGCTCGACGGCGCGAAAACCGAGCCGGTTGCCGATGGCTTCGAACTGGGCGGGATTGCCGATCATTCCTTAGGGAGGCTTGTAAAAGTCGCGCGTTGGGGGATCAATGCTTGTGGTTTTCTGCTCGCGGTAAAAATCCTTGAAGCGATACTCTTTCAGTTGAATGAGGTTGTGATAGGAGCCGAAGCGCTCGCGCCGGATCGTTCACTTCGTCGAGCAGGTCACGGTGCGCGTTTTCGGTCTCGAAGACCCGCACTTTGCTGGTACGTCGTCGAGCGTTCCGCCGGGATCCGTCCCATGTCGCGAATCAGGTCGCGAAACTGCGACGGCTTCATGAGCTGGCCGTAGGACGCGCCGGCGGCGGTGGAGATGCTCTCGTTGATCAACGTGCCGCCGAAATCGTTGGCGCCGGCCAGCAGCGCGATTTGCGAAAGCTTCGGACCTTCCTTCACCCAGGAAACCTGCAGGTTGGGAATGTCGTGGTTCAGCATCAGGCGCGACACCGCGTACATCTTCATCACTTCGGCGCCGCTGGCGCCGCGCCGCAGCCCGGCGGGTGGTTTGCGATGAAACATCGGCGCTTCTTCATAGACAAAGCTGAGCGGCACGAACTCGGTGATGCCGCCGGTGCGCCGCTGGATTTGCCGGAGAATGTCCAAATGAACCGCCTTGTCGCGCGAGCCTTCGATATGGCCATACATGATCGTGGAGGTGGTTGGGATGCCCAATTCATGAGCGGTTTGGATGAGCTCGATCCACTGCGCCGTGGCGATCCGTCCGGGCGAGATTTGTTGCCGAATTTCATCGATCAGCACTTCGGCGGAAGTGCCGGGCAGGCTGCCGACGCCGGCGTCTTTTAAAGCCGCGAGATAGTCGCGGACGGTGACGCCGGCGAGCGTCGAGCCGTACAGCACTTCTTCGGGGGAAAAACCGTGGATGTGGAGATCGGGCAGCGCCGCTTTCAAGGCGCGGCAGAGGTTCACATACTGCCAGCCGTCGATGCCCGGCGCCAAGCCGGCCTGCACGCATACTTCGGTGGCGCCGAGCTCGTAGGCTTCGCGCGCGCGGCCGATGATCTCCTCGTTGGGTAAAAAGTAGCCTTGCTCGGCCAGATGGCCGCGGCTGAAGGCGCAAAAGCCGCAGGCTTTGACGCACACGTTGGTGAAATTGATATTGCGATTGATGACGTAGGTGACGACGTCGCCGACGGTGCGGGCGCGCAGGTGATCGGCGGCGGCGATCATCGCGAAAAGATCCGAGCCGTCGGCGTCGAAAAGCGCTGTGGCCTCGTCGATGGTAATATCCCGATCCGATAACGCGCGCTCCAAGATCGCCGCCGTGCGCGGCGCAGTGAGCGCAAGCTGTCGTTCCAAGCTGCTTTGCAAGTGCGGGAAATTCATGGCGCGACTCTAACGGTTCACACGCCCAAACTCAACGAGGCCGCACTTACGGCTCGCGCGGGGGGCGCAGGCAATAGCGGGCGAATTCCTGGAGAAACGCCAGCGTCTTCATGTCGCGCATGCGGTCGAGGTAGACGTGGCCGTTCAAATGGTCGAATTCGTGTTGGATGACGCGGGCGTGAAAATCGTCGGCGGTGAAATCGAGCTTCTCGCCGTTGCGGTCCCAGGCCTCCACGCGGATGTGCTTGTAGCGCGGTACCTGGCCGCGCAGATCGGGAATGCTCAAACAGCCCTCCCAATCTTCTTCCAGCTCTTCGGAAAGCGGCGTGATCCGGGGATTGACGAGCACGGTCAACGGCACCTGCGGCTTGCTCGGATAGCGCGGGTTGTCGGCGACCTCCAAGACGGCGACTTGCTTCGATACATGGACCTGGTCGGCCGCCAAGCCGACGCCGTCATACTCCTTCATGGTTTCAATCATGTCGTCGATAAATTTCTGCATCGCGGACGACTGCAACTCGCGCCGGGAGAAGTCTGCGGTCACTTTGCGCAGCACCGGATGGCCGAGACGAGCGACTTTGAGTATCGACATGGGAAATTTTCTAGCACATGGAATTTTGAGGAAAAAGACTTCCGGCTCGCTACCTTGGCAATAGGCGTCAAGCGCAATCGGACGAACGTGCGCGGTAGACCCCGCCGTGCGAGCTTGATCTTTATCGGCGCGGCTGGCGAAGTTAGCGCCTAACTGCTTCTCCGCCGCGCCCAAGACGCTTCGAACGTTAGGCTGCAAACCGACTATTATTGCTGAAGCAAAGGAAATGGATTAATCGCGCCCTCGCCCGGCGTATAGATGCCGTAGTGCAAGTGCGGCGGCGTGCCGCGGGCATTGCCGGTGTTGCCCACATAGCCGACGATATCGCCGGGCATGACGAGATCTCCTGGTTCAAAATGACCGAATCGGTCCAGGTGCGCATAGTAATGCATCTGGCGCCCCGGACCGAAGATAAAGAGCACGTTGCCCCCGAGCCGGTTTTCGCTAACTCTAAACACCAGACCACGAGTGGTGGATCTTATCGGTGTTCCCTTCGGCGCGAAAATATCGATCCCTTGGTGGGTTCGCCCGTTGCCGCGAGGGGCTCCCCACGTATCGCGAAGAGTGGCCGAAGAAACGCCTGCAACGGGCAGCGGCAAGTCTTTGGGCGGCTCTTCTAAAGCTAAACGCAGCTCGGCAATAGGTCGCTTGAGCGGACCGGACCAGACCAGCAGGGCAGACACACCGATAAAAATAGCAGCGTCCAGAAGATCCTCGGCATGATTAAGATTTAACGGGATCTCCTAAATCTTCAACGGGCCTTTATACTTCATAATGGTTGGCAACCGATAAGTGCGCCTACCTTGACATTAGAGACCTAAGGAGTCTATATTCAAATTCTGGCCATGGCGAAGAAAGTCAAAGCCAAAATCGAGCGCAGCTCGCTGATGAACGTCGGCCGGCGCGTCGACTACGCGGTGCGGGCGCTCTCCTATTTGGCGGGTCAGCCGGAAGGCAAGATCGTCAGCCGCTCGGATATCGAAAAAAGCCAGGACATCCCGTCTTTTTATCTTTCGAAAATCATGAAGGATCTGGTGTCCGGCGGCTTGGTGCAGTCGCACATCGGCTCCAAAGGCGGGTTTGCTCTGGCCAAGGAAGCTAGTGCGATCTCGATCAAAGACGTGTACGAAACGGTCGAGCGGCCGCTGGTGTTGATGGATTGTCTGGAAAAAGGCGCGAGCTATTGTTCGTTCTGCGCGGTCTGTTTGCAAAAATCGGTATGGGAGAAAGCGCAGCAGGTGCTCGCGCAGTTTCTCGCCGGCGTGACCATCGCTCAGATCGCCGACGGCCAGGGGCTCAGAGAGCGTCTCATCAAAGCGCCGCTGCAAAAGGCCGTCTAAAGCGGGCAAGTCATTCGAAAGGTACGGTATGTTGGACATTCAGGGGCTCAGGGCGAAAGCCGGGGACAAGGAGATATTGCGCGGCATCGATCTTCACGTCGGCGCGGGCGAGGTGCATGCGATCATGGGACCCAACGGCTCGGGGAAGAGCACCTTGGCGCATGTGCTTTCGGGGCGCGAAAATTACCAGGTCACCGGAGGCACGCGTTACCTATCAGGGCGAGGACTTGCTGGCGCTCAGTCCCGAAGCTCGTGCGCGGGAGGGGATCTTTCTCGCCTTTCAGTATCCGGTGGAAATCCCCGGGGTGAGCACGACCTATTTTCTGAAGGCGGCGCTCAATGCGGTGCGCAAGCATCGCGGCCTGGCGGAGCTCGACGCCATGGAGTTTCTTGCGCTCATCAAAGACAAGATGAAGTTGGTGGAGATGGACCAGGCGCTGCATCAACCGGCCGCTCAACGAGGGCTTCTCGGGCGGCGAGAAGAAGCGCAACGAGATCTTGCAGATGGCGGTCCTGGACCCGACCCTCGCCGTGCTCGACGAGACCGATTCCGGACTCGACATCGACGCGCTCCGAGTGGTCGCCGGCGGCGTCAACGCGCTGCGGGGCAAGGATCGCGCCATGATCGTGATTACGCACTATCAACGTTTGTTGAATTACATCGTGCCGGATTTTATCCATGTTCTTTATGACGGCCGGATCGTCAAATCCGGCGCCAAAGACTTGGCCCTCGAGCTCGAGCGCAAGGGCTACGATTGGATCAAGAGTGAAGCCGCGACCATGCACTGAGCGGCGCGATTTGAAATCATGGCAGAGACGGAACATACGGCGCGCTACATCGCCGCCTTCAAGGATCGCCAGAGATCGGCGGGCTTGACGAGCCCGGTCTGGATGAACGATTTGCGCCAGGCCGGAATAGAGAGCTTCGCCGAGTTGGGCTTCCCGACAGTGAAGCAGGAGGCCTGGAAGTACACCAACGTCCAACCTCTGGTTACGCAGCCGTTCGGCCTCGCCAACGGCGAGGCGCAAAAAGTCGGCGCGGTGGAGATTTTGTCGAGAGCCTTTGTCGAAGACGACGCGCTGCGCCTGGTTTTCATAAACGGCGTATATGCTCCGGGACTTTCCTCGACGCAGGGTTTGCCGGCGGGGGTGCGCGCGGCGAATCTATCGGCTTTGGCCTCGAGTGACGGCGCCGACTGGGCCTCCCAGATCGGGCGCTCCGCAGATCATCGGCGCAACGGTTTTGTGGCGCTCAACACGGCGTTTATCGACGACGGCGCGGTTGTGATTGTTCCGCCGGGGTGCCGGCTGCCCCGCCCAATTTATCTCGTCTACGCTTCAACGGCGAAGGACCGCCCGATCGTCGCGCATCCGCGCACGTTGATTACTCTCGGCGCCGGCAGCGAGGCGAGCATTGTCGAGAGCTATGCGGGCGTGAACGGTGGAGCATATTTCTGCAACGCGGTGACCGAATTGATCGGCGGCGCCGATGCGGTGGCGCACCATTATCGATTGCAAAACGAAGGCGCCGCGGCGTTTCACGTAGGGACGTTGGCGGCAACGCTCGGGCGCGGCGCAAATCTCACCGCCCACGCGGTGACGTTGAACGGCGCGCTGGTGCGCAACGACGTGCACATCGCGCTCGACGGCGAAGGCGCGGAGTGCACGCTCAACGGCCTGTATCTCGGCGCGGGCAGGCAACACGTGGATAACTTCACCGAGATCGAGCATCTCCGGCCGCGCGCCACCAGCCTGGAGCTTTATAAAGGCATTCTCGACGGCGCCGCGCACGGCGTGTTCAACGGCAAGATCGTCGTGCATAAAGACGCGCAAAAAACCGACGCGCGCCAGACCAACAAGAACCTGCTGCTGTCCGGGGAGGCTGTGGTGAACACCAAGCCGCAGCTCGAGATCTATGCCGACGACGTGAAGTGCAGCCACGGCTCGAGCATCGGCCAGCTCGACCCCGACGCGCTGTTTTATCTGCGCGCGCGGGGGCTCGGGCCGGAGGAGGCTCGGAGTCTTTTGAGCTTTGCGTTTGCCGGCGACATCGTCGGGCGTATTAAGATCGACGCCCTGCGGCGGCGGCTGGACGAGTATCTGGCGGCGAAATTTCACAATCCCCGAGCAAGACCATGAAGGCGATTTCCAAGACGGCCGATGCGCCGCTGGCGAGCGGCAAATTCGACGTGGCGCGCGTGCGCGAGGATTTTCCGATCCTCAAGCAGAAAATCCACGGCAAGCCGCTGGTGTATTTCGACAACGGCGCCACCAGCCAGAAGCCCCAGGCGGTGATCGACGCGCTGGCGCGCTATTACAGCGCGGAGAATTCCAACATTCATCGCGGCGTGCACGCGCTCAGCGAGCAGGCGACGGCGGAGTACGAAGCGGCGCGCGGCAAGCTGCGCACGTTTATCAATGCGCCATCGGACAAGGAGATCGTTTTAGTGCGCGGCACCACCGAAGCGATCAATCTGGTGGCACAGAGTTACGGCCGCACGTTCCTCAAGGCCGGCGACGAGATCGTCGTCTCGGCGATGGAGCATCACTCGAACATCGTGCCGTGGCAGATGGTGTGCGCGCAGGTGGGCGCCCGGCTGCGCGTCGTCCCGATCAACCATGACGGCGAGATCGTCATGGAAGAATACCGGCGCCTGCTAAGCGAGCGGACCAAGTTCGTCGCCGTCACCCACGTGTCCAACGCGTTGGGTACGGTGGTGCCGGTCAAAGAGATGATTGCGCTGGCCCACGAGCGCGATGTGCCGGTGCTGCTCGACGGCGCTCAGGCCGTGCCGCATCTGCCGGTAGACGTGCGCGATTTGGATTGCGATTTCTACGCGTTCTCGGGACACAAGATGTTCGGGCCGACGGGTGTCGGCGTGCTTTACGGCCGGGCGGAGCTGCTCGAGAAAATGCCGCCCTACCAGGGCGGCGGCGATATGATCAGCCTGGTGACCTTCGAGAAGACGCACTACAACGTATTGCCCTACAAGTTCGAGGCGGGAACGCCCAACATCGCCGGTGTGATCGGGCTCGGCGCCGCGGTGGATTATTTGCAGGGACTGAATTGGAGCCAGGTCGTGACCCATGAGCATGAGCTGCTGCGCTACGCGACCGAAGCGCTGGCTGAAATTCAGCCGGTGAAGATCATCGGCACCGCCAAGGAAAAGGCGGGTGTGCTGTCGTTTGTTATTGACCACGTGCACGCGCATGACGTCGGAACGATTCTCGATCAGGAAGGCGTCGCAGTCCGCGCCGGCCATCATTGTGCGATGCCGGTGATGCAGCGCTTCGGCGTGCCAGCGACCACTCGTGCGTCTTTCGCATTTTACAATACAGTGGAAGAAATCGACGTGATGGTAAAGGCCGTGCGGCGGGTTTTGAAGGTGTTCGGCTAATGGCGGATCTCGACGATCTCTATCAAGAAGTCATTCTCGACCACAATAAAAGCCCGCGCAACTTTCGCGTGATGGCTGAAGCAAATCGCAAGTCCGAGGGATATAATCCGCTCTGCGGCGATCATGTGACCGTCTACGTCCGGCTCGAGGACGGTTTGATCCGCGACATCAGCTTCCAGGGCTCGGGTTGCGCAATCTCAAAGGCATCCGCCTCGATAATGACGGCGGAACTCAAAGGCAAGAGCGAGGGGGAGGCGCAGAGTTTATTCGACAACGTGCATAAAATGCTGACCGGGGAAGCCGGATCCGAAGGAGCCGGAAAACTCGCGATTCTTTCCGGCGTATGCAAATTCCCGGCGCGGGTAAAATGCGCCAGCCTTGCCTGGCACACGCTGCACGCGGCGTTGACCGGCGACACACAGCCCGCCACTACCGAGTGAAGTGATCGATCTCCGGGAAAGGAGCGTTGGGGCATGCAGGATGAGAAACCGATCGCGCTGGCGCGCGAGTGTCAGGCCGTGATGATCCCGAGCGGCGAGAAGGTGACTTTGTCGGCCGGCTGTAAAGTTTGGCTTACCCAGGCGCTGGGCGGTGGGTTTACTGTGATGACCGACCATGGATATATGGTGCGCATCGATGGCGCCGACGCCGCAGCGCTCGGCATCGCCGAGATCCGTGATCCGGAATCCGCCGGCTCGACGCAGACGCCGCTTGAGGAGAGAGTTTGGAGCCAATTGCGTTCCTGCTTCGATCCCGAGATTCCGGTCAATATCGTCGAGCTAGGGTTGATCTACGACTGCGCTCTCGAAGCGCTTCCAGGCGGCGGTCACAAAGTAAGGGTTCGGTTCACCTTGACGGCTCAAGGCTGCGGCATGGGACAGTTTTTGAAAGAGGACATTAAAAAGAAGCTGCTCGCAGTTCCCGGCGTGCGCGAGACCGACGTCGATCTCGTGTGGGATCCGCCGTGGAACCAGAGCATGATTTCACCCCAGGCCAAGCAGCGCTTGGGCATCGAGTAGACGGTGTTTTATGGAAAGCATCAACGAAACCATTATTGAAGCGCAGATCGTCGAGGCGTTGCGCACCTGCTTCGACCCGGAGATTCCGGTCAACATCTACGAGATGGGTTTGATCTACGACTTGAAGGTCGATGCCGAGGGCGTGGCGGCCATTCGAATGACTCTCACGTCGCCGCACTGTCCGGCCGTCCAGTCGCTGCCCGCGGAGATCGAAGCAAAGGTGCGGGCCGTCGACGGAGTCACCGACGTCAAGATCGATCTGGTTTGGGAACCGCCGTGGGATCCGAGTAAAATGTCGGAAGCGGCACGGCTGCAGCTTGGCATGACGTAACTCGACCGAGGACGCAGAACTTTTTCAGGATCGCAAAGCGTGATCGCAGAAAATTCCACGGCTCAGACTCTGTTCGACAAGCTCGGCGGCGAGACCCGGCTGCGCGCAATTATTGATACTTTCATCGATCGGGTTTTCGCAGACCGGATGATCGGCTTTTTCTTTCGAAACGCCGACCGCCGGCGCATCAAAGAATTGGAGTATCAGCTCGCCGCCAATTTCCTCGGTGCCAAGGTGGAATACCGCGGCCGGCCGCTCGGCAAGGCGCATGCGAATCACCCGATCATGGGCGGCCATTTCGCCCGGCGCCGGCAGATTCTCAGCGAGACTTTGGATTTTCACGGTGTGCATCCGGAAATCAAGGCGGCGCTGCTCCGTCACACCGACGCGCTGCGCGAGCAGATTACGCCGGAGAGCGGCTCAGGGTGCGATCCCAACGCCGTGCGCGACCGGGTCGGCAGGGGATAACTATGGAGAAATTCTGCTCTTTCACTTTCCCGCCAATTGTCCCCTGAAAGACATTGTGTTAAGAGTGGGCTACGCCCAAGGTTGTCATCAAGGATTTGTGTGAAGTTGGCCGACCTCTATGCCCGACCTGGGTTGACCCTCTCGGTCGAATTCTTTCCTCCAAAGACAGAAAAGGGCGAGGAAAACCTCTTTAGCGAGATCGAAACCATAAAGAGGCTCAATCCCGGCTTTTGTTCTGTCACGTACGGGGCTGGCGGAAGCACGCGCGAAAAAACCGTCGGGTTGGTCGAAGCCATTCATAACGGCTGCGGTCTCGAAGTCATGTGTCATTTGACCGTGGTCGGACAGTCCAAGGCGGAGGCGCGGGCAATCCTTCAGCGGCTCAAAGAAAAAGGCATTGAGAATTTGTTGGCGCTCGGCGGCGATCCGCCCCAGGGTACGGCCGACTGGAGTCCACATCCGGACGGCTTTCATCATGCCATCGAGCTCGTTCGCGAAGCGGCGGCGCTCGGTTGCTTTTCAATCGCCGTTGCGGGCTTCCCGGAATGTCATCCGCGCGCCGCGAGCCGCGAGGCCGATTTACGATTTCTCAAAGAAAAGATCGACGCCGGCGCGGTAGCGGTCATTACGCAGTTATTTTTCGACAACGACGACTATTTTCGCTTCGTCGAGGATCTGCGCAAGCTCGGCGTGACGGTGCCGATCATTCCCGGCGTGTTGCCGATCCTTTCGGTGCCGCAGCTACGCCGCTTTACCGCCCTTTGCGGCTCGAGGATCCCCGACAAATTGGAGAAAGAGCTGGTCAAGGTGGAGAACGACGACGACGGCGCGGTTCAGCTGGGCATCGAGTACGCGTCGAAGCTCTGCGAGGAGCTGATCAGCTCTGGGGTGGCGGGGCTGCACTTTTATTCTTTGAACAAATCCTACTCCGTGCAGGCGATCTGCAAGAATCTTGGTCTGTAGTTCTTTTTTGGTCCCCCTTAAAAAGTTCGTGCCCGCCGCGGGCGAGAATGCGAGTATGCGACGATGACCGAGCATGCGCCGAATCCCGGTGAAGACAGCCCCGAACAGGTAGAAGTCCGCAAGCAGAAGCTCGAAAAGCTCAGGTCGTCCGGCGTTGCGGTTTACGCCAACGACTTCCGGCCGACTCATTCCGCCGCGGCGCTGATCGCGCAATTCAGCGCCGCGGGCGACGACGCGCTCGCCGCCGCGCCGAAGGATACTCAAAGTCGCGGGGCGGATCATGGCCGTGCGCCGCATGGGCAAGGCGTCGTTCTTTCATTTGCAGGATCGCCGTGCGCGGTTGCAAGTGTATATTCAGCAGAACAGCGTCGGCGCAGAGGGTTACAATTTGTTTCGTCAACTTGATGTAGGCGACATTGTCGGCGTCGAAGGCCATCTGTTTCGCACCCGCACCGGAGAGTTGACTCTCGAGGCGCGGCAGATTCGTTTGCTCGCCAAATGCTTGCGACCACTGCCGGAGAAATGGCACGGCCTCGCCGACGTCGAGGCGCGCTACCGCCAGCGCTACCTCGACCTGATGGTCAATGCCGAATCGCGCGCGCTATTCGAGAAGCGCTCGCAGATCGTGCGTTTGCTCCGGCGGTTTTTCGAAGAGCGCGATTTTATCGAGGTCGAGACGCCGATGATGCAGGCGATTCCCGGTGGCGCGGCGGCGCGGCCGTTCAGCACCCATCACAACGCCCTCGACATGGAGCTTTATTTGCGCGTGGCGCCCGAGCTCTTCCTGAAGCGGCTCCTGGTCGGCGGCTTCGAGCGTGTCTTTGAGCTCAATCGTAACTTTCGCAACGAAGGGGTGTCGGTGCGCCATAACCCCGAATTCACCATGATCGAGTTTTACCAGGCCTATGCGACCTTTGAAGATCTCATGCAGCTGACCGAAGAGCTGTTTGTCGACTTGGCGCGGGAAGTGTGCGGCGCTTTGCAGATTCCCTACGGTGATCATCAGATCGATCTCACTCCGCCGTGGCGCCGGCTGACGCTCGGCGCGGCGATCATGGCGCACGGCGGCGCGAGCAAGGAAGACATCGCCGATCTGGATCGGCTGCGCCGATTTGCCGAGCGCCGCGCGCTCCCCGTCGACTTGGCCGCTTCGTATGGTAATCTGCTGGTGGAAGTTTTTGAGGAAGTGGCCGAGGCAAAGCTGATCCAGCCAACGTTCATCACCGGTTATCCGATCGAGGTTTCCCCGCTAGCGCGGAAGAACGAAGGCGATCCCGCCTGGGTGGATCGCTTCGAGCTTTATATCGGCGGCCGCGAGCTCGCCAACGCCTTCTCCGAGCTCAACGATCCGGCGGATCAGCGCGGGCGTTTCATGGAGCAAATGGCGGCGCGCGCCGCCGGCGACGAAACCGCCAGCCCCATCGACGAGGAGTACGTGCGCGCCTTGGAATACGGCATGCCCCCCGCAGCCGGGGAGGGCATCGGCATCGACCGTCTGGTGATGCTGCTGACCAACGCGCCGTCCATTCGCGACGTCATTCTCTTTCCGTTGCTTCGCGCGCAGCGGCTCTAGGAGCTTCTCTCCATGAAATACGAGCTCTTTATCGGCCTCCGCTATCTCCAGGCGCGGCGACGCGAGACTTTCATCTCATTGATCACGGTGATCTCGATCCTCGGTGTGATGATCGGCGTGATGACTCTAAACGTCGTCATGGCGGTGATGACCGGTTTCGAAGAGACGCTGCGCGACCGCCTGCTCGGCATCAATGCCCACGCCGCGATCGTTCGCTCGGGCGAGCCAATGGGCGACTACGAAAAAGTGATCGAGCAAGTGAAAAGCGTAGAAGGCGTGGTGGCGGCGTCGCCGACGATCTACGGCCAAGTCATGCTGACTTCCGGCTCGCGGGTCTCGGGCGTGGTCGTGCGCGGCGTCGATCCGGATCGGGTAAACGGAGTAGTCAACATCCAACGCTATCTTCGTGAAGGAAGCCTCGCGGGATTAAAAACCCAGCATCCGATCCAGGTGGAAGACCGCACGGTGCTCCTTCCCGGCATCATTCTCGGCGAGCGCCTGGCCAATCAGCTCGGCGTGTTTTACGGCAGTCCGGTGCAGGTGGTCTCGCCGCTAGGGAGCCCGACCGCCATCGGCGTCATCCCCAAAGTGCGGCGGTTCGCCGTCGCCGGGGTGCTCCGCACCGGCATGAGCGAGGTCGATTCCACGCTGGTCTTCATGGGGCTCGCGGAGGCGCAAAAGTTTTTCGATCTCGAAGGCGCGGCGACCAATATCGAGCTGCGCATCAGCAACGTGAATCAGTCGCGGGAAGTGGCCGATGAGATCCAGCGCCGTCTGGGATTTCCCTATTTCGCCGAGGACTGGACCCGGCTCTGGCCCAACTTGTTTTCGGCGCTCGAGTTGGAAAAAACCGTGTATTTTTTGGTGCTCCTGCTCATGGTGCTGGTCGGCGCTTTCAATATCGTTTCGACTCTGGTCATGGTCGTGATGGAAAAAAAGAAGGACATCGCGATCCTGCGCTCGATGGGTGCAACACGGCAGAGCATTCGGAAGATTTTTCTACTTAAGGGCTGCCTCATCGGCATCGTCGGGACGATCCTCGGAGTAATCCTGGGTTTGCTCGTCTGCGCGCTGATCTCGCAATACGAATTCAATCTTCCCAAGGATGTTTTTCTGATCTCCACGGTGCCGGTCCGGGTCTACTTGAGCAACTTCGTCGTGGTCGCCTGCGCCTCTTTCCTCGTTTGCCTGTTGGCGAGCATCTACCCGGCGCGCCAGGCCGCCAAGCTCGATCCGGTCGAAATCATCCGCTATGAATAATCTTCTCTCGGTTAGAGAGTTGCACAAGTCCTTTTTTGAAGGCGGCGTTGAGATTCACGTCCTGCGCGGATTGAATCTCGATCTGGCCGAGGGCGAGCGGTTGGCGATCGTCGGCGAGTCCGGCGTCGGCAAGAGCACCTTGCTGCACGTGCTCGGCACGCTTGACCGGCCGAGCAGCGGCCAGATTTTTTACGCGGGCAAAGAGCTGCCTTTGAACGACGAGAGCGCGCTCTGCAAGTTCCGCAACCGTGAAATCGGCTTCGTCTTCCAGTTTCATTACCTCTTGCCGGATTTTTCGGCGCTGGAAAACGTCATGTTTCCGGCGCTGATTCAGGGCGCCGAACCGGCGCGCGCAAAAGCCGACGCGGAGCGCTTGCTCGATCTGGTTGGATTGAAAGACCGGATCAGGCACCGCCCCGGCAAACTTTCCGGCGGGGAGCAGCAGCGCGTGGCGGTGGCTCGGGCGGTGATTTTAAAGCCGCGTCTTTTGCTCGCCGATGAGCCTACGGGCTCGCTCGATCTACGCATCGGGGACGAGGTCCACGAGCTGCTGTTCCGCCTTAACGAGGAGCATAACATCGCGCTGATCGTCGCCACCCACAATAGGGAATTCGCCGACAAGATCGGCAGGCGCGCCGTGCTCCAAGACGGGAAGCTGATACTGGGCTGAACGGATAAATTCGCTTTACAAAAGTATCCGAATTTGCTACAAAATCACAAAATTGCCCGGTCAATCATGCCATCTTCCAAAGCGCCGATGAAAGTTAGCTCAGCCGCGAAATTTTCTGACCGGTGCGGTCTTGCGCTTGTGGTTCTCGTTGTTTCGCTGCTCACCCTCCCGGTAAAGGCGACGAGCCAGGGAAATGTCACGCTGCGCGATGTTAAAATCTCCGGTAACATCCGAGTCGAAGACGACGGCATCCGTCTCCATCTAAAGAGCAAGACCGGCGAATCGTTCAACTCCGCCACCGTGGAGCAGGATGTCAAGGCGATCTATCGGATGGGTTTTTTCGACGACGTGCAGGCGGAGCTTTCGCCTGACGGCGTCTTGACTTACGCGGTCAAAGAAAAGCCTTACGTGCGCGAGCTGAGAATTCAGGGGGCCTCCCAGGTATCGCGGGAAAAAATCGAGGCGGCTCTCGGGTTGAGCCAGCGCACAATTCTCGACCGCGGTAAGGTCGCCGAAGGCGTCGACAAAGTCCGCAAGCTCTACACCGACCAAGGTTACGTGAACGCCGCCGTGGACTTCGCAGTCACGGTGGAATCGAACAACCAGGCGGTGGTTGAGCTCGACATCGTCGAGGGCGGGCGGCTCCTCATCAAACAGATTTCCTTCGAAGGCAACAAGGCGTTTTCCGAAGGCGAGCTCCGAGACCAGATCGCTACGAAGGAGGAGTGGATTTTTTCCTTCATCACCAATCGCGGCGTCCTGGATCGCGACATGCTGACCAATGACGTGGCGATACTCTCCCAATTCTACAACGATCACGGCTATGTCGAGAACAAGGTCGATGATCCGGTGATTCTGCGGGCGCGCGACGGTTTGGATGTCGTTTTCCGAGTTCATGAAGGCCCGCAGTACCGCGTCGGCAAGGTGGAGATCGGCGGCGATCTGATTCAGGACGGCAAGCAGATGCTCAAGTCGGTCAAACTGACTACCGGCCAGATTTTCAGAGGGAGCCGGCTGCGCGAGGACATCACGACTTTGTCGGAACTGTATTCGAACAAGGGATTTGCCTTCGTTCAAGTCGATCCGGTGACGAACATCGACCAGAGGCAAAAGATCGTCAACGTCGCCCTGGTCATCACCAAGGGACCGCCGGTGTACTTCAATCGAGTCCTGGTCGCGGGCAACACCAAGACGCGCGACAAGGTGGTGCGGCGCGAGCTGCTGGCGAACGAGCAGGAGCTGTTCGCCGGCACGAAAGTGACCCAAAGCCGAAACGCGCTGCAACGAACCGGTTACTTCGAGGACGTGCAGATTACCAGCAAGAAAACCGGCCAGCCGGATACAGTGGATCTCCAGGTCGACGTAAAAGAAGGTCCCACCGGAACGTTCCAGGTCGGAGCGGGGTACAGCAGCGGCGACGGCTTCTTGTTCAACGCAAACATCGCCGAGAAAAATCTCATGGGCAGAGGTCAGGGCATCAGCGGGGTTTTCAGCATAGGTTCTGAGCGGCAGGATTTTATCCTCAGCGCGACCGATCCCTATTTCAACGACTCCCGGATGGCCCTTGGCATCGAGGCGTTCAGTACCGAGCGGGAGTTTACCGATTTCGACGAGAGGAAGCTTGGTTTTGCCGTGAACACCAGTTATCCGTTGACAGATTTTCGCATGCCGTTTTTTGGCCGCCCGCGGCCAATCCGGGAGGCCGGCTCGGATGAGCTTGCAAGCAGCGCGACGCCGACCATGTGGGATTACATGCGCGGCGGCGTCTCCTACAATCTTACCCGAGAGACGGTCGACAATATTGATAACAGCGCGCCCGAATCGATTCAGTCGGAAAAGGGAACCTCGCTCACCAGCAGCGTCGCCCCGGGCCTCACCTACGACAGCCGGGATCATTTCTTTGCCCCCACGGAGGGAACCAAGTCGGCGTTCTCGGTCAAAGTGGCCGGGCTGGGCGGCGATTCGCGGTTTATCAAGTCGGACTTGAGCGGGCGGTGGCACTATCCTTTGCTCAAGGATCCCAAGTGGGGCGGCTCGTATGTTCTGGCTTTGGGCGGATCGGCGGGTTACGGCATCGGCTTAGCCGAGCGCAACAACGGCAAAAAGGACTTGCCTATTTTCGAGCGCTACTTTCTGGGCGGGATCAATTCTATCCGCGGATTTGCCGAACGCAGCATTGGGCCGCGCGAGCCGTCGGAGTGTTCTACCGAAAATGGCCAAACCGTCTGCTCGAGCACAGACGTGGTCGGCGGCGAAAGGTCGCTCGTTATAAACGCGGAAATCCTTTTTCCGATCATGGAAGAGTACGGCATCCGCGGCGTTGCCTTCTTCGACATGGGAAATGCCTTTGGCAATGGTGAAAGCTTCAGCTTCAGCAGCATGCGGCGATCGATCGGCGCAGGCGTGCGCTGGATGTCGCCGTTCGGGCCGCTGCGGGTCGAGCTCGGGTTTCCGCTGAATAAGGAGTCCGACGACGAGACCTCGGTGCTCGGTTTCTCCATCGGCAGCCAACCCTAGGCGACTGCCATTCCCGCAATCTTTAACATCGATTCATCGGAGGTTTGAGTGAAGTACTGGCTTGTCGTCGGGATGCTCGTGTTCGGTTATTCGCTGAGCCATGCGCAAGAAAGGATCAAGATCGGCTATATCGATATTCAAAAGGTGATTTCCGAGTCGCAGGCCGGGAAGCGGGCGCGAGATCGTTTTCAGGCGCAGGTCAAAAAGGCCGAGAGCGATATCATGAAGGAGCGGCAAGACATCGAGCGCTTGAAGGCCGAGCTCGACAAGAAGGGACCGCTTCTCAAAGACGACGAACGGCGCAATATCGAGGCCGACTTGCAAAAACGCTCGGTCAACCTGCAGCGCAGCATGTCGGACCACCAGCAGGAATTGCAGGTAAGAAACAACGAGATGATGTCCGAGATCCTCAAGGAGTTGGAGAAGATCGTCAACGAAGTGGGAAAAGCGGAAAAGTTCACGTTGATCCTCGAGCGTTCGCAGATTCTCTACAGCGATCAGGGCATCGATATTACCGCCAAGGTCATCGAAAGCTACAACAGCCGGGCAAAAAAATAAGTGGCGACCAGCAAAACTCTCGATGAACTGGCCGATCACGTCGGCGGACGAGTCATAGGAGACGGCAGCGTCGTCATTCACGAAGTGGCTCCCATCGACGAGGCTGCTCCCGGAGAGATCACTTTCCTTTCCAACCCGCGCTATCAAAAATACCTGGGGGAGTGCAAAGCCAGCGCCGTGATCGTCGGCCGCGGCGCCGTGGCGCGCGGCGCGCCGAGCGCGGTGCGTAATTTTCTCGAGGCCGCCGACCCCTACGTGGCGTTTGCCAAGATTCTGCAAGTTTTTCGCCCGCAAGCGCCGTTCAGCGGCGCGGTGAGCCCGCTCGCCTATATTGACGGGACGGCCGCGATCGCCGAGGGGACGACGATCTTC
The DNA here is from genome assembly GCA_963745035.1 of uncultured delta proteobacterium. Classification (GTDB taxonomy): domain Bacteria; phylum Desulfobacterota; class Binatia; order UBA9968; family UBA9968; genus DP-20. Next base: position 383,727 of record CAVUVW010000021.1, read on the forward strand.
CCGCACGTGTTTGTCGGCCCCGGGGTCAAAGTCGGCCGGGGCTCGGTCCTCTTTCCCGGAGTCTATCTCGGGGAAAACGTCGCGATCGGCGAAGGCTCCGTGCTCCATGCCAACGTCGTGGTGCGCGAAGGATGCCGGATCGGCGATCGGGTGATCCTGCACGCCGGCGTAGTCGTCGGCAGCGACGGGTTCGGTTACGCGGGCGCCGGCGCGGCGCGCATCAAGATTCCCCAGACCGGCGTGGTCGTGATCGAGGACGACGTCGAGATCGGTGCGAACACGACCATGGATCGCGCGACCCTCGGCAAGACGGTAATCAGCCGCGGCGCGAAAATCGACAATCTCGTGCAGATCGCCCACAATGTCGTCGTCGGCGAACACGCGGTGGTGGCGGCGCAGGCGGGCATCGCCGGCAGCAGCCGTTTGGGGCGAAATGTCACCCTTGCCGGCCAAGTCGGCGTGGTCAATCACGTCGAGATCGGCGACGGCGCCATCATTGGTCCGCAGTCGGGAATTCCCAAGTCGGTGCCGCCGGGCGCGGTTCTTTCGGGCGGCGTCGCGGCGGCACCCCATCACGAATGGCTCAAGGTGATGACCCTGCTGCCCCAGCTGCCGGCCCTGTGGAGCGCGGTGCGCCGGCTGGAAAAGGAAATGGCGCGGCTGCTCAAAAGAGGCGAAAAGGAGAGGGACGGCGATGCTGGACGTTAAAGCGATTTTCAAAGCGATTCCGCACCGCTATCCGTTCTTGCTGGTGGACCGCATCGTCGAGATCAATGGCGCCGAGAGAATCGTCGGCATCAAGAACGTTTCGATCAACGAGAGTTTCTTTCAGGGTCATTTTCCGAACCAGCCGGTCATGCCGGGCGTGTTGATTTGCGAAGCGATGGCCCAGGTGGGCGCCATCTTCGCCTACAACTCCCGCGGCGCCGCCGCCGACGACAAGGTTTTTGTCTTGACCGGGCTCGACAACGTGAAGTTCAAGCGTCCGGTGGAGCCCGGCGATCAACTGCGCATGGAGCTCACCTGTTTGAAGCGCCGGGGCTCGTTTTGGAAAATGCAGGGCGTGGCGACGGTGGACGGCAAACTGGTCGCCCAAGCGGAGATTTCCGCCATGGAAGTCGATCTCGCGTAAAGGGCGGCGGCGCAACGTGAAAGGCGTGCACCCTACGGCGGTCATCGATCCCCGCGCTGAGTTGGACAGCGAGGTGGAGGTCGGTCCGTACAGCGTGATCGGCGCGGGCGTGAGAATCGGCAAGGGCAGCAAAATCCATTCTCACGCGTCGATCCAGGGCCGCACCACGTTCGGCGAAGGCAACGTGGTGTTTCCCTTCGCCACCGTCGGCTCGGCGCCCCAAGATCTCAAGTATCGCGGCGAGCCGAGCGAACTGATCATCGGCCAGCGCAATACCATTCGCGAATATGTTTCCCTCAACCCGGGCACGACCGGCGGCGGCATGGTGACCCGGGTGGGCGATCACAATCTCTTGATGATGTACTGCCATATCGCGCACGATTGCAGCGTCGGCAACCGCAACGTGATCGCCAACGGCGCGACCCTCGGCGGCCACGTGACGATCGAAGACTTCGTCATTGTCGGCGGCCTGGTCGGCATCCATCAATTCGTCAGGATCGGCACCGGCGCGATTCTCGGCGCCGGCTCCATGGTCTCCAAGGACGTGCCGCCCTACTGCAATGCCACCGGCGACCGCGCGCGACTGAGGGGCCTCAATCTCGAAGGCCTCAAGCGGCGCGGCGTCGAAAAGTCGGTGATCGACACCATTCGTAGGGCATACCGCCTTGCCTTTCATTCCAAGCTGCGCATCGACGAAGCCGTGCAGGCGATTCGCCGGGAGCTGCCGCCGATCCCGGAAGTGGAAAAATTTGCGTCGTTCATCGCCCAGTCGCCGCGCGGCGTCTGCCGCTGATCGCCGCCGCGCCGAGAGCCTGCCGTGAAGAAATTGGGATTGATCGCCGGTAACGGAAAATTTCCGTTGATCTTCGCCGCGGAAGCCCGGCGCGCCGGCTATCACGTCGCCGCCGTCGCCCATCGCGGCGAGACCGATGAAGCCGTCGCGCAGGCGGTGGACGAGCTGACTTGGGTTTATGTCGGGCAGCTCGGCAAAATCATCCGCAGCTTGCGGCGCGCGGGAGTCACCGAAGCGGTGATGGCGGGGGGCATTCGCAAGGTCAAGTTGCTCGGCAACTTCCGTCCGGACCTGCGCGGCGCGCGCTTCTTGGCCAAACTCAAGAGCAGGGAAGACGATGCACTCCTCCGCGGCATCGCCGAGGAGCTGGCCGCCGATGGCATCCAAATCTTGTCATCGACCCTTTGCCTGCCGCAAATCATTGCTCCCGAGGGGGTGTTGACCAAGCGCGCGCCTCGTTCCGAGGAATGGGACGATATCAAGCTCGGCTTTCGAACCGCCAAGGAGGTCGGCCGGCTCGGCATCGGCCAAACCGTGGCCGTGAAGCGCCAGGTGGTCTTGGCGGTGGAAGCTGTGGAAGGCACGGATGCGACGATTCTGCGCGCCGGCGCCCTCGGAAAATCAGGGTGCGTCGTGGTGAAGGTGAGCAAGCCGCAGCAGGATCTTCGTTTCGACGTTCCCGCCGTCGGCGTCGAGACCATCGAGCGGCTGCACGCAATCGCCGCCGCCGCGCTGGCCGTCGAAGCCGGCAAGACGATCTTGTTGGAAAAAGAGACCTTGCTGCGCCTGGCCGACGCCCACGGCATCGCCGTGGTCGGCGTGGGTGGGCGGGAGTAAGCGGACCATGTCGCAAAAGATAAGTACGGCCGTGGTCGGCGTCGGCTATCTTGGCAAGTTTCACGCCGAGAAGTATGCCGCTTCGCCCAAGGCGGAGCTCGTCGCCGTGGTCGACATCGATGAAAAGCGCGCGCACGAGATCGGCGCGCCCCTCGGCGCCGAGGTGCTCACCGATTGCACAGGGCTCGCCGGCCGGGTGCAGTGCGCCAGCGTGGCAGTGCCGACGCGCTTTCATTACCAGGTGGCGCGCGCGCTCATCGACGCCGGCATCGACGTGCTGGTAGAAAAGCCGCTGACCGCGGACATCGCGCAAGCGCGCGAGCTGGTCGAGGCGGCGCAGAGCAAGGGTGTAATTTTGCAGGTCGGACACCTGGAGCGATTCAACCCGGCGATCCGCCGGCTCGAGGGGGTGATCCGCGAGCCCAAGTTCGTCGAATGCCACCGGCTGGCGCCGTTCGTCGAGCGCGGCACCGACGTCGACGTGGTGCTCGATCTGATGATTCACGACATCGACGTGATCGCGAGCCTGGTACGCGCGCCGGTGGAACGGGTCGAAGCGGTGGGCGTGCCGGTGTTGACCGACAAGCCCGATATCGCCAACGCCAGGATCAAATTCGCCAACGGCTGCATCGCCAACGTGACCTCGAGCCGGGTGTCGATCAAGCGCGAGCGCAAGATCCGCTTCTTCCAGCCCGACGCGTATATTTCCATCGACTATGATCAGCGGCGTGCGCAAATTTACCACAAGCCGGCTCCCGGCGCCGGTTGGCTCGACATCCGCGCCGAGAACATCGAGATCAAAGACGGCGACGCGCTGGCGGACGAGATCGAATCGTTTCTCGATTGCGTAGGGTCGCGCGCGCTGCCGCTGGTCGGCGGCGCCGAGGGGCTGCGCGCTTTAGAGATCGCTTCGCGGATCAGCGCGCAGCTTTGACGGCGCGAGTCTCTCTATCGTGGCGCGCGCGCAAAAAGAAATTCTGCTGGTGGTCGGCGAGGCATCGGGCGACGCCCACGGCGCACAACTGGTCGAAACGCTGCACCAACGCGATCCGGCATTGAAGATCTATGGAGTCGCCGGTGAGCAGTTGCAGCGCACCCGCTTCGAGGCGCTCTTCAGCGTCGCCAAGCTGACTGGTATGGGGCTGGTGGAATTGTTCGGCAATGTCGGCAATCTCTGGCGCGCCTACACGCTGCTTAAGCGCGCCCTCAAAGAGCGCCGGCCAAATCTTTTGGTGTTGATTGATTTTCCAGATTTCAATCTTCGTCTCGCCAAGCTGGCCAAATCTCTGCGCATCCCCGTGCTTTACTACGTCAGCCCGCAGATCTGGGCGTGGCGCAAAGGACGCATACGGCAGATCGCCCGTTGGGTCGATCACATGGCGGTGATATTTCCTTTTGAAGCGCCGTTCTATGCGCGCCACGGAGTGCGGGCCACTTTTGTTGGACACCCGCTGCTCGAGTCGGTGCATGCCAATACCGACCGGACCGCGACCCTGACCAAAATGGGTCTCGACCCCGCGAAATTGGCCATTGCGCTACTGCCGGGCAGCCGCCATGGTGAAGTGAGCCGGCATGCGCCAATTATGCGCGACGCCGCCGCGCTGCTCGCACGCGACAGGGATGTCCAGTTTTTTTGCGTGTGCGCAAACACTATCGATGCCGCGGCGGTGTCGGCGAGCCTCAGTCAAGCTTCGTTGCGCATTCCGGTGATTGAAGAAAACCGTTACGACGCCATTCACGCCGCTGATTTGGTTTGGGCTGCTTCCGGCACCGTGACTTTGGAAACCGCGCTGCTGGGCCGGCCGATGATTATTGTTTACCGGGTGTCTTGGTTGACGTTTCTTGTTGCCCGCATGCTCGTGCGCGTCGAGCACGTTGGCATGGTGAATCTAATTGCCGGCGAGCGGCTGGTGCCCGAATTACTTCAAAACGACGCTAGTCCCGAGCGCATCGCGGCGGAGAGCCGCGCACTGCTCGATGATGCGCCGGCGCGCGCTGCCCTCGCCGCCAAGTTGGCAGGGTTGCGCGAGCGCCTCGGCGGCCCGGGAGCGGCCGAGCGCGTGGCCGATCTGGCGCTGGCGATGATCGCTTAAGAAATAAGTCCGCATGAAAACCTACGCCCGGCTGCTCACGTTTCTCAAGCCCTATCTGTGGCCCTACTTCAGCGTCGCCATGGCCTGCATGATCGGTTTCGGCGCCACCGACGGCGTCATGCCGTTTTTGGTGCAGCGCATCATCGACGACGTGTTTACGAGGAAGGACGAGATCGCGCTCACCTATCTGCCCGTCATCATTGTGGGAATCTTCGCGTTCCGCGGCTTGATGAATTTCGGGCAGAGTTATTTGAACGACTACGTCGGCCTGCGCATCATCAACGACGTGCGCAACACGCTCAACCGCCATTTTCAATCGCTTTCGGTGTCCTTTTTTTACAGGCACCCCACGGGCACCTTGATCGCCCGGGTCAACAGCGACGTGCAGCTTCTGCGCTTCGCGATCACCGACGCGCTCGCTTCCTTCATGAAGGACTCGGTCTCGTTGATCGCGCTGGTCGTGGTGGCGTTCATGAAGGATTGGGTGCTGGCATCGCTGTCTTTCGTCGTCTTTCCCGCTGCGGTGCTGCCGATTATCCGGCTCAGCCGCAAGATCAAGCGTTTTACCCGGCGCGGCCAGGTCAGCACGGGGGCCTTGACCGCGCGCTTGCAGGAGAGCATTCAAGGCAACCGCATCGTGAAAGCCTTCGGCATGGAAAAATACGAAGATGAAAAATTCCAGCGCGAGAACTGGCGGTTGTTCAAGCAATCGCTGCGCGCCAGTCGGGTCAAGGCCATCATCGCTCCCGCGATGGAATTGCTCGCCTCGTTCGGCATCGGCTCGGTGGTTTGGTGGGGCGGCTGGAGCGTGATCGGCGGCGGACGCACCCAGGGGGAATTTTTTGCGTTCATGACAGCGATGTTCTTGATGTACGGTCCCTTCAAGGGCCTGGCTCGCACCTACGCCGCGGTCCATCAAGGACTGGCCGGAGCGGAGCGAGTATTCGAGATGCTCGATGAAACGCCGGAGATTGCCGACAAGCCGGGTGCCCGGACCGCCCGCCCGTTTACCAAAAGCATTGAGTTTCATAACGTCACCTTTGCCTACAAGGACGCGCCGGTGCTGAGAAACATCGAGCTGACCATCGACGCCGGGCAAATGGTTGCCCTGGTCGGGATGAGCGGGGTCGGCAAGAGCACGTTGGCGGATCTCATCCCGCGTTTTTACGACGTGCGCGGTGGCCGGGTCACTATCGACGGCACCGACGTGCGCGATCTGACGGTGGAGTCGCTGCGCGCCCAGATCGGCATCGTGAGCCAGCATACGTTTCTGTTCAACGATTCGATCCGCAACAACATCGCCTACGGCGAGCCCGGGCGCAGCATGGAGGACGTGGTGGCCGCCGCCGAAGCCGCAAACGCCCACGAATTCATCGCAGCTCTGCCGGACGGATACGATGCGGTGATCGGCGAGATGGGCATGCAGCTCTCGGGCGGCCAGCGCCAGCGTCTGGCGATCGCGCGCGCGCTGCTCAAAAACGCGCCGATTTTAATCCTCGACGAAGCGACCTCGTCGCTCGACGCGGAGTCCGAACGCCTGGTTCAAGGCGCGCTGGAAAATCTCATTACCGCGCGCACCACCATCGTCATCGCGCACCGGCTATCGACGATCCGCAAAGCGGACCGGATCGTGGTGATCGTCGACGGCGCCATCGCCGAACAGGGCACCCATGAGGAACTGCTGCGCAAGAACGGCGAGTACAGCCGTCTTTACGCGATGCAGGCGCTGGAGGAGAGCGGCGTCGAAGAGCGTGAGGCGGTGCATTGAGCTTCGACTGCGTCCGTGTGGTACTTGCTCTATAACGTCGCGTTGACGGCGGCCTTGGTGGCGGCGCTGCCCTTACTGCCGTTGGCGGTTCTGTTCGGCGCGCGCTACCGCGAAGGGCTCGCCCAGCGTCTCGGCTTTTATCCCAAAGCGGTTGGCCAAAGTCTGGCCGCGGCGCGGCCGCTGTGGATCCACGCCGCTTCGGTCGGCGAGGTGCGCTCGGCGGAGCCGTTGGTGCGTGAGCTCAAGAGGCGCGCCCCCGAGCAAAAACTGCTGCTTTCTACGTTCACCGCCACGGGCAATCGCATCGCCCGGCAAATGCCGGGCGTCGACGCCGCCGTCTACTTGCCCCTGGATCTCCCCTGGGTTGTGCGGCGGGCGCTGCGCGCGTTCGATCCCGCTATGCTGGTGATCATCGAAACGGAAATTTGGCCGAACCTCCTGCGTGGCGCGTCTCGGCGCGGCATCCCGATCGTGCTTTTGAGCGGCCGATTGTCGGAGCGGGCGCTGGCGCGCTATGCGATGTTCCGCGCCTTTTTTCGCCGCGTGATGGATTTTTTTACCGCTCTTGGCATGCAGTCCGCCGGTGACGCGGCGCGCATCGCCAAGCTCGGCGCCGCCGAGCGGAAAATCTCGGTGACCGGCAGCCTCAAGTTTGCCGAGCCTTCCGATAACGGCCGGCGCGGCTTCGCCGCGGCCAAAGATCCGGCACGCCGTGTGCTCGTGGCCGGCAGCTCCCATCGCGGTGAAGAGGAAATCGTGCTGCGGGCGTTCGGCTTGACGCGCGCCCGCTTTCCCGAGCTCGCGCTGGTTTTGGCGCCGCGCCATCCGGAGCGTTTCGCCGAGGTCGAAAAGCTGCTTTCTCGCAGTCCGTTCGCATTCCAGCGCAAGAGCCGGCTCGGGGCCGAGCAATATTTCAGCCGGGATGTCTTGCTGCTCGACACCGTCGGCGACTTGCCGGAGTTTTTCGCGGCCGGAGATATCGCCTTTGTCGGCGGCAGCCTGGTGGCCGGCGGCGGGCACAATATCTTGGAGCCGGCGCGCTTAGAAAAACCGATTTTGTTCGGCCCGCACATGGCCAATTTCCAAAGCATCGCCGAGAATATGAAGCGCAGCGGCGCGGCCATCGAAGTGCGCGATGCCGAAGAGCTCGCGCGCGCACTCATGGGCTTACTAAGCGATGCGGCAGAGCGCCGGCGCATGGGCGAGCGCGCCGCTCAGGTGGCGCGCGCCAACGGCGACGCCCTCGCGCTCAACGTCGCTTTGGCCCAACGATATTTGCAAGACGGCGCCGGTTCGCAGTTCGATCGATAACCATGAGGGATGTTTGGGCGCGGAGGGTGTGGGAGCGACGCGGCATCTACGGCAAATTCCTATGGTCGTTTTCGCTGCCGCTCGCGCTCCTTTACCGTTGCGGCGCGCAGCTCCGCAACACGCTCTTTCGTCTGGGTTGGCTCAATGTGGCGCAATTGCCGCGGCCGGTCATCAGCATCGGCAACCTCACCGTCGGCGGCACGGGCAAGACGCCGACGTGCCTGTGGCTCGCACGCGAGTTGCAGGAGCGCGGCTTCAAGGTCGGCATCCTGAGCCGCGGCTATCGCCGGCGCGGGCGGCGCGCGCTGGCGCTGGCGCCGAAAAGCGATGGCTCGGACGGACTGAAAAACCACGACGTATTTCAGTCGGGTGATGAACCGCTCATGATGGCACGTCTTTACGGCCAAAACGTCGGGATCGGCAAAAACCGCGGCGAGGCGGCGGCACGATTGCTGGGCACGACGGCGGTGGACGTATTCATCCTCGACGACGGTTTTCAACACCGCTGGATCAAGCGCGACGTCGATCTCTTGCTCCTGGGCGCGGAAACGTCGGGCTGGATGCTGCCGGCGGGTCCGTTTCGCGAGCCGCGAAAAAATCTTCGGCGCGCCGACTTCCTGCTCGTGACCGCGGCGCGCGACGCATGGACCAAGATCGTGCCGCAGAAGCGCAGCGCGGCGCTGTACGCTGGCTCCCTCTGCCCGCTTGCGCTGATCGGTTTGAGCTCGGGCGGCTTGAAAGAATTTCCTTTGACATTGCTTTGCCGAAGCAAGATTCTGACGGTGACGGGAGTCGCCGATCCCCGCGGTCTATACCGGTTGATCCACGAATGGGAAGGCGAGATCGTCAATACGCTGGAGTTCGCGGATCATCATTTTTACAGCACGGCTGACTGGCAGGAAATCAACCGGCTGGCACGGAGTGTAGATTTGATCATCACGACCGAGAAGGATATTCTGAAGCTGCAGCGCTTTCCCTTCGCCAAAGACAAGTTGCTGGCGCTGCGGGTGGCGATGACGGTGGAGGAGGGCGCGGCGCTGGTCGCGGCCATCGTCCAAAGGATTCAGCCCGGCGGTCGCGCTTGATCAGTGATTTAAGACCAGGGGCGGCGGTGTTTCTTGATCGCGACGGCACGCTGATACGCGACGTGGGTTATTTGCGGCGCATCGATGATCTCGAAATTCTTCCCAAGGTTCCCGAAGCGCTGCGCCTCTTGCGCGCGCAAGGATTCAAGCTCGTGCTGGTGACTAACCAATCGGCGGTCGCCCGCGGCTGGCTCTCGGAAGAAGAGCTCGCCGCGATCCACGCTGCTCTCGCCGCGGCGCTGGCGCGCGGCGGCGCGCGGCTCGATGCGATCTACTACTGCCCGCATCATCCCGTGGAGGGGCAGGGCGCATACCGGTTGCACTGCGCCTGCCGCAAGCCCGATATCGGCATGATCGAGCGCGCTGCGGTGGAATTGGGAGTGGATCCGGCGGCTTCCTACGTCGTCGGCGATCAGCAAACCGACGTCGAGCTTGCCCGCCGCGTCGGCGCCACCGCGCTCTTGATCGGCCGCAAGCCGCCGTCGATGGTCGAGGCGCGCGCGGGAGTGTTCGTTGGAGATCTTTGGCAGGCGGCGCGCTGGATCGTCGAGCATGCCCAACAGACCGGACAGGGCGAGGAGTCGCAGTCATGAAAACGTTGGTCACGGGAGCTGCCGGATTCATTGGCTCTCATCTCGCGGAAAAGCTGCTGGCCGAAGGGCGCGAAGTCGTCGGCGTCGATAGTTTTCTCGACAATTATCCGCGCAGCTTCAAGGACAAAAATCTCGCCGCCTTCTCTGGCCACGCGAATTTCCAATTCGTCGGCGCGGATTTGCTGCGCCTGGATCTCAAGAATTTGCTGCGCGACGTTTCCCATGTGTTTCACCTTGCCGGCCAGCCGGGGGTGCGATCGAGCTGGGGCGGCGAGTTTAACCGATACACCGACAACAACATCATGGCGACGCAACTGTTGCTGGAGGCCGCGAAAGAGCGTCCGCTCGTCAAGTTTGTCTACGCCTCGACGTCCTCGGTTTACGGCGACACCGACGATCTGCCGATGCGCGAGGACGGCGGCACGCGGCCGGTCTCGCCCTACGGCGCCAGTAAGCTTGCCGCCGAGCACCTGTGCCATCTCTACTGGCGCGCCTTTGCCGTACCCACGGTGGCGCTGCGCTTCTTCACGGTTTACGGGCCGCGGCAGCGGCCCGACATGTTCTTTCATATTTTTATGCGCGCGCTGCGGCGCGGCGAGGAAGTGCCGCTCTACGACGACGGCGAGCAGACCCGGGATTTTACCTTTTGCGCCGATATCGTCGACGGCGTGCTCGCAGCGGGGCGCTATCCCGGGCAGGGCGAAGTTTTCAATTTGGGCGGCGGTTCGGAGGTGAGTCTGCTGCGCGCCATCGCCCTCGCCGAGGCCATCGCCGGGCGCAAGGGGCGGCTGCGCCGCTTCGACCGGCAAAAAGGCGACGTGCGCCACACCAGCGCGCGCCTCGACTGGGCCCGAGAAAAGCTCGGCTACGCGCCCAAGGTCGGCTTGGAGCAAGGCTTGGCCGAACAATGGAAATGGCTCCGCGAGAGCGCGGACTGAACCCGGAATTTGCAGTTGAGTCCCGCGGCGCGCTATCTTCCGTCGTGAAGACAATGCTTACTGCCTCGGAGCGGATCGTGATCGGCGGTGATACGCGCAGCGGCATTGCGGAGAGATCGCCAAGGCACGATAAACTTTGCGGCCGCACACTTGAGTGTCTGCACGACTCCAGGATCGCGCCCTGCAACCTGAGTCAAGTACGACTGCGCAAGCTGGACTGAAGCGACGGAGGCAAGCCATGCGGGAATACGTCGAAGAAGATGTCGGCAATATCGTCTCTCTGGAACATATCAACGTGCAGGTGCCCGATCAGCCGGCGGCGATCTTGTTTTACGTGGTCGGCATGGGGTTTACGCGCGATCCGTATCTCACGGTGGGGTTGAGCAACATGTGGATCAACGTGGGCGAGCAACAATTCCACTTGCCCACCCGCGAGGCGCAGGTGATCGACGGCCATATCGGCGTGGTGGTGCCGGATCTTGACGCGCTGGAACGCCGCCTCGAAGCGCTCGCGGACGGACTTAAGGGCACGCAGTTTTCTTTTGCGCGAAACTCGGACCACCTCGCGGTCACCTGCCCGTGGGGCAATCATTACCGCTGCCACGAGCCCCGGCCCGCGTTCGGCGATATGATGCTCGGCATCCCATACGTCGAGTTTTCGGTTAGACCCGGCGCGGCGGCGGCGATCGTGGGCTTTTATCGGACGGCCTTCGGCGCGCCCGCGGACGTGGAGAGCGATGCCGACGGCTCGTTTGGACGAATCAAGATCGGTCGCGCGCAAGCGCTCATCTTCCGCGAGACGGGAAAACCCATCGCGCCCTACGACGGCCACCATGTGGCGGTCTACGTGGCGAATTTTTCCGGTCCCTACGAGTATCTCAAGAGCCGCGGGCTAATCTCCGAAGACGTGCGCAATCATCAGTTCCGCTTCAAGGACATCGTCGATCCGGAAAGCGGCGAGAAGGCCTTCGCTCTCGAGCATGAAGTGCGCAGTTTGCGCCATCCCATGTACCATCGACCGTTTGTCAACCGCGATCCGGCGCAGTCCCAGCGCTCCTATCACCGCGGCTGGGATGCCTTTGTCCCGTTTCAGCGGTGACGCGCTCTTTCCAGTGGCGCGCAACCATCGACGTTTGATCGAAGCTCTCAGGAGGAAATCGCCATGGCGCTCAGCAAGGAACTTTTGGACATTCTCGCCTGTCCCAAATGCAAGGGCGATATCCATCTCAACCAGACGGAGGACGGACTCGTCTGCGACGCCTGCCGTCTGATGTATCCGATCAAAGACGATATCCCGGTGATGCTGATCGACGAGGCGGTCCGGCTTTAGAAAAGCGCCATGGCGCCGGTCGAGTGGCAAAACGTTCTCATCGTCCAGACAAGCTTCCTAGGCGACACGGTGCTTACCTTGCCGCTCGTCTGCGAGGTGCGCCGGCGCTTTCCGGTTAAAAGACTGACGCTCGTGTGTCTACCCGCGGGCCGGGAGCTCTTGCGCGACCACCCGGCCATCGATGAAATCATCACGTATGACAAGAAGGGCGGCGATCGCGGCTGGCGCGGCTTGCGCCGGCTTGCCGCTCGATTAAAGAACGAGGGTTTTTCCGTCGCCTTGACGCCGCACAAGTCTTTGCGCACGGCGCTCCTGCTGTATCTGGCGCAGATTCCACACCGGATCGGCTTTCGCGAAAGCCGCGGCTGGTTTTTTTTCCACCAGCGCGCCGCGCGCGATCCGCGCCGCCACGACGTGGAGCGCAATCTTTCCGTGCTCCAGTCTTTCGGCGTGGCTCCCGAGGACTGCGCGCGCGCCCTCGACCTGCCGGTGAGCGCTGCGGCGCAAACGGCGGTCGATGAGCAGCTTCGCGCGCTCGGCGTCGGCGATAGCGAGGCGATCATCGGCATCAATCCCGGCTCGGTCTGGCCGACCAAGCGCTGGTCGCCGTCCGGGTTCGCCGCGCTGATCTCCCTGCTGCGCGAGCGCCACGGCTGCCGGGTGCTGCTGTTCGGCGGTGCCGAGGATGCGCCGGTGGTCGAGGAGATCGAGCGGCGCTGCGGCGGCCAAGCTGTCAATCTGGTCGGCCGCATCGGGCTTGGCGAGTTGGCGGCGGCGATCAGCCGGTGCCGCGTCTTTGTCACCAACGACAGCGGCCCGATGCACGTGGCGGTGGCGCGCCGCGTCCCGACCGTGGCGGTGTTTTGCGCCACCACTCCGGATCTGGGTTTTTATCCGTACACCGGCAATGCCATCGTCGTGCAGCGTGCACTTTCCTGCCGGCCGTGCGCTTCGCACGGCGGACGGCGCTGCCCCGTCGGCACGGCGGCCTGCATCCGCCAGATTTCCCCGGAGGTCGTGCTGCAGGCGGTGGAGAAACTGCTGCGCGGCGCTGGCCGAGCGGGCGCGCCGGGTTTTCTGCCGGAGTTTGTGACGGTCTAATCTCCGCGCTCATTTATTCTATTCAGATCAGAAGTTCGATCACGGCGAGCATGCTGACGGAAGCGAAGGTTTGGGGAGCGATTCCCGAGGGTTTCAGAAAAGTCACCGCCGGCCGCGGCATTCGGCTCGTGGTCCGCGAGGACCGGGCAAACGAGATCGATCCGTCGATTTGCCATGAGGCAAACGGCGGCGCGCAGGACTCTCGGCACCACGGACGAGGGCCGCTCAGGGCGCTGCGGATGAGCGACGGTGAGACCGCGCTCATTCGCGGCTATCGGCACGGGGGTCTTTTGCGTGCGCTGACGCGCGCCTGGTTCGCGAGCTGGCCGCCGCGGCCGTTTCGCGAACTCGCGATCACCGAAGAGCTACGCCGGCGCGGTTTGCGCACGGTGGAGGTATATGCCGCGGCCGTCGAGCGCGTGTACGGCCCGCTCTACCGCGGTTGCCTGGTGACGCGGGAATTGTCCGGCGCCAAGGACCTCTGGGCGGCATTGCAAGACCCATCCACGGACGCGGAGCGCCTCGGCGCCGTCCTCAAAGCCAGCGCGGAAACCATCCGCGCCATGCACCGCGAAGGGGTCTATCACGCGGACTTGAATCTCAAGAATATTCTGGTCCGCTTTCATGCCGGCGGCGCCGAGGGCTACGTCATCGATTTCGATCGGGCAAAATTATTTTTAGGCAATCTGCCGGCGCCGCTGAGGCGGAAAAATCTCGACCGCTTGCGGCGCTCCGCGCGCAAGCTCGATCCGCAGCGGCGCTATTTGAGCGTCGGGGCGTGGAATCAGTTTTTGGATTTTTATTATGGCGCCGACGACGCCTGAATCGGATCCCCAAAGGATTCTGATCGTGCTCCACGGCTCCATCGGCGACGTGACGCGCGCGCTGCCGCTCGCCGGCATGCTGCGGCGCGCGTTTCCGCACGCGTTTTTGGCATGGTCCGTCGAGCCCGCCTGTTTTCCGCTGCTCCAGAATAACCCCGCCATCAACGAAATCATTGTCTTTGACCGGGCCCATTGGCGGCGCAGCGCCGGACCGTTTTTGGCCAAAGTGCGCGCCGGCGGATTCGACCTCGTGCTCGATCTCCAGCGGCTGTTGCGCAGCGGGGTGATCAGTTGGTGGTCGGGAGCGCGCCGGCGCATCGGTTTTCACCGCCGCGACAGCAAAGAAGGTAATTGGCTCTTCAACAACCGCCATATTCCGGCTTACGGCGAGAATATCTCCAAGCTCGAGCATTACTTGAAATTTGCCGAATACCTCGGCATCGAGCGAACCGCGCCGGAATGGGATTTCAATCTGAGCGCCGCGGAGCGGGCGGCCGTCGATCGGCACTTGAGCCAACTCCATCGGCCGTTCGCGGTATTGTTCGTCGGCACCCGCTGGCAGAGCAAACAGTGGTTTCCGGCGCAGATCGGTCAGTGCGCCGAGCGGCTGGCACGCGAGTTTGCCCTCGACGTCGCGCTTCTCGGTGGAAAGGACGATGAGGATCTCGCCCGCGAAGCTGCAGAGCTATCGGCGGCGGCGCCCGTGCTGAATCTCACCGGGCAAACGAGCTTGCGCGAAGCGATCGGCATTATTGAACGGGCATCGATCGCCGTCGGGCCCGATACCGGATTGATGCACATCGCCGCCGCGGTGGGAACGGCGGTGATTTCGCTGTGGGGCGCGACCGATCCCACACGCACGGGACCGCACGGATTCGCCGATCTCGTGCTGCGCGGCAGGGCGCCGTGCGTTCCTTGCCGGCGCCGAACCTGTGCAATTGACCGGATCTGCCTGCGCTCGATCACCATCGAAGAAATCGACGCCAAGATTCGCGACGCGCTCAAACGGCGCGGCGAAACACCCGCCACGCATGCCGGCCAGCATTGACTACCACGAGGCGGCGCACGGACAATGGCGCCTGGTATATCTTGGCGAGCTGTGGAACCGGGGCGCGCAGCAGACGGTGTTGGAAATGGTCGAGGCCCAGCCGTGGGCGAAGCACCCGCAAACCTTGCCGCTTCGCCTCACTCTCGGCGCCAAGGAACGCGAGCTCTATCTCAAAGTCTTCCATCCGGGGCGCGGCGCCGCCGCTTGGAAAGATGCGCTGCGGCGTTCCAAGGCCTGGCGCGCATGGCGTGTGGGACTGGAGCTCGAGAACGCCGGTTTTGAGGTTCCCTTGGCGATCGCCGCCGGCGAGCAGCGCCGCGCGCGGTTTTTGCGCCGTGCGTTTCTTCTGACGGAAAAGATCTACGCCGAGCCGGTCCCCATGTTTCTGCGCACAGGGCTTCATTGCGGCGACGACAAGGCACGCTTGGCGGCCAAGCGCGCCGGGCTGCGCCATGCGGCGCGCCTGGTCCGGCGCTTTCACCGCGCCGGCTTTGTGCACGGCGATCTGGTGGCGTCCAATCTGTTGGTGGCTTTCGATGGGCGCGCCATGAATTTTTATTTTATGGACAACGACCGCACGAGCCGCTATCCCGGCTGGCTGGCGCAGCCGTTCTGGAAGCGCAATTTGATTCAACTCAATCGCCTGCCGCTGCCGGGAGTAACCTTGCAGGACCGCATGAGGTTTCTTAAAGCTTACCTCGACATTGGGGAAGTTGCCGCCGCCGAGCGCAGTTTGGCGCAGTGGCTGGAGCGGCGCACGCGGCGGCGGCGCGAGGAATGCGACGGCGTGGACGGCTCCGGTGACTTTAGAAGGCTCATGCGCTGGTCCGGTGAAATTTCCCCGCCGGCCGATGCCAAGGAACTTGCATAGCGTCGCTGTTGCAGTGCTGCGCCGGGGCGCTTCGCGGGAACGGCGGTGCACTTCAGGCCACCAGGTCCGCTTCGCCATTGTGTGAAAATCGCTCTCGTCCATAAACGTCTCGATCTGCAGGGCGGAACCGAAAGGGACCTGTTTCAAACCGCCGAAGGTTTGCGCGATTTAGGACATGAGATCCATCTGTTCTGCGGCGAATACGGCGTCAATCCGCCCGCCGAGGTTATTTCACACCGAGTTCCGGTGATTCCACTCGGGAGAACTCTGCGCTTGTGGAGCGCCGCATGGTTCGCGCAACAAGCTGTGCGCCGCGCCAATTGCGACGTTACGGTTGGCTTCGGCAGGCTGCCGCGCCAGGATGTTCTCCGTTGCGGCGGGGGCACGCACCGTGGTTTTCTCGCCCGCCTGGGCACGGCGGGCGGAGCGCGACGGCGGCTTTGGCAGAGCCTCAGCATCTACCATCGGAGCATCCTGGCGATCGAGAAGCGGCAATATGCTCCATCCGGAGCGCGGAGGATCATCGCCGTTTCCGAGCAGGTCAAGGGCGATATTATCGCTCACTATGCCGTGCCGCCGGAGAAGATCGCGGTCCTTTACAACGGCGTCGACACGCGGCGTTTTCATCCCGCCCGGCGCGGCGAGGCGCGCGACCAGATTCGCAACTGCTGGAAAATTCCTTGCGAGGCGCCCTTGGTCTTGTTCGTCGGCAGCGGCTTTCGGCGCAAAGGCTTGGATCGACTTCTTTCCGCATGGAAGTCGCCGCGCCTGGATCGGGTATTTCTGTTGGTTGTCGGCGCGGACGCGCGGCTTGCCGGCTATCGCGCCCAGGCGGAGGCCGCTGCACCGGGGCGGGTCATTTTCGCCGGCCGTCAGGAACACGTCGAGGACTACTATGCGGCCGCGGACGTGGTCGCGCTGCCCGCGCTGCAAGAGGCTTTTGGCAACGTGGTTCTCGAAGCGCTGGCGTGCGGATTGTCGGTAGCGGTGAGCCGCGCCGCCGGCGCGGCCGAAGTCCTACGCGGTCTGTTGTCGGCGGGAATTATCGAGGAATCTCTCGATGCGGCGGCGCTGGTCGAGACGCTGCTGCTGCTTCTCACAAGATCCGCGGACCCGGTCTGGAGAAGCGAAGCCCGCAGTATCGCCGAAGCGCATTCTTGGAAAAATCACTTCCAGAAACTGGAAGCGCTATTGCGGGAAAGCGTTGGCTGAATACATCGTCGAAAGACGCGGCAAGGCGACCGTGTGGCTTTGCGGATCGTATGCTGATCCGGCGTTTGTCGACCGGCTCGCTGAGCCGGATGCTTGGTTCGCCGATCCGCGGCTGGTTCTCGTCAAAGACACGAAAAAGACCAAAGTCGGACGCGTGACCGTAACCATCGCCGGCACATCCCGCTCGGTCTACGTGAAACGATACAATGCGTTCTCGCTGCGCTATCGAATCGGGTCGCTTTTCTCTCGATCAGCCGCGCGGCGCTCGCTCTGGGGTGCCAAGCTTCTCGCCGCCGGCGGAATCGCCAGCGCGCAGCCCATCGCGAGCGTCGAAGCGCGGCGCTACGGCATGCTGCGCCAAAGCTTTTTTATCTCCGAGGAAATCGCCGGCGCGCGCACCACCGACGCATTCTGGCGCCAGCACCTGCGGGCGCGCGGGGGACGAGAGGGGTTCCGGCTTCGGCGCGCGTATCTGGAGCGCTTGGCGGCGCTGTTTGCCGCGTTGCACGCCCGGCGGATCTACCACGACGATCTGAAGGACGCGAACATCATGGCCTTCGCTGGAGAAGACGGGGCCGTGAGATTCGCCTTGCTCGATCTCGAGGGCGTGCGCCGCTGCGCTCAGCTCAGCGAGCGGCGGCGGGTCAAGAACCTCATGCAGCTATACCGCACTCTGGGACGGCACCTCACTCGCTCTCAAAAGTTGTTTCTGCTCAAGAGCTATCTCGGCGCGGAGTTTCGCGACCGCGCCCGCCGGCGCAAGCTTGCGGCTGCTGTGATCGAGCTTGCCCGGCGCGTGGACCGCCGCAAGGCTCGCGAAGCCGGGGCGGGCGGTCAGCGTTGGTCGTGACTTCGGGCCACTTTGGATGAGCGGACGAAGTGGCAGACGGCGCAGGCAAACGCCGAGCGATGCCGCGAGGTTTTTGCGGTTGCGCGGGCGATGTGGAGGAAAAAAGGATTTGGCCGACTACGACGGGATCGGCTATGATAGCGAACGCCGAGGGCCAATGGGAGAAGCCAGCTACGAGCCGAAAGTCGTCGTCGTCATGCCCGCGTACAACGCGGCCAAGACCCTGCGACTTACCTACGATGCGATCCCCAAACAGGATGTCGATCATGTCATCTTGGTCGACGATGGCAGCCGCGACGAGACCTTGCAGATCGCCAAAGATCTCAACCTCGAAGTATTCGTCCATGGGCGGAATTACGGCTACGGCGGCAATCAGAAGACCTGCTACACCGAAGCCCTCAAGGCGGGCGCGGATATCGTGGTGATGCTGCATCCGGACTATCAGTACGACCCGACCTTGCTGCCCACCGTCGTTGCGCCGATCAAAGGCGGCGCCGCTGACGTGGTTTTGGGATCGCGTTTAATGCACGGAAACGCGATTCGGCAGGGCATGCCGTGGTGGAAGTTCTTCGGCAACAGGTTTTTGACCACGATCCAAAACCGGCTGCTGCGCCAGAATCTTACCGAATACCATACCGGCTATCGGGCGTTCAGCCGGCGCGTATTGGAGGAAGTTCCGTTTCTTCTCAATTCCGATAATTTTGTTTTCGATCAAGAGATGCTTGTGCAGGCCATTCATTTGGGCTTTCGGATCAAGGAAGTTCCCGTGCCGACGAGATACTTCGCGGAAGCCTCGAGCGCGAGCTTTTATGCCAGCGTGATCTACGGCTTCAGCATACTGGCTTTGTTGATACGATATCGTCTGCATCGCGGCGCCCTGGTGACGCAGAAGCAGTTCGAATGCTTCACCGCGCGCTACCGGAGAGCCGAATGACCGACGCCGGGCAGCGCCAGCCCGTCTATCGCCTGAAGCAGTTCAAATACAATAGCCACTATTGGATCCTGAAATTCCTTTCCAACGCCGCGAAGCCGTCGCGCATTCTCGATATCGGCGCTGCGGAGGGTTACCTAGGGGAGATTCTCAATCGAGAAGGGCATTATCTGGTCGGTGTGGAGAGCGATGCCCGTCTCGCGGAAAAGGCGCAAGCCCACTACCACGTCCTCCATCGTGCCGACGTCGAGAGCTTTGATTTTTTTTATCGAGACGAATTCGATTACATCTTGCTCGCCGATGTGCTCGAGCACCTGCGCGATCCCGCGGCGGTGCTCCGGCGGGTTTTGCCTTGTTTGAACAAAAACGGCGAAGTCATCATTTCGCTTCCCAATATCGCCCATCTGTTTGTTCGTTTAAGTCTGCTGTTCGGACGCTTCGACTACCGTGATCGCGGCATACTGGATCGGGGCCACCTGCGATTTTTTACCTTGGCCGGCATCAAGCAAATGATGCGCGAAACGTCCTGCCGCATCCTGGAGCTTAGGCCGACCTCGGCGCCCGTCCAATTGGTGTTTCCCTGGTCTGACCGGCCGGCCTTCGCGCCGCTCCACGAATCACATTTCCTCTCGGTGCAGCTCTGCCCCACGCTGCTCGCATATCAGTTCGTGATGCGGACGGCGCCTGAGCGACACAATGATCCGTCGTAAGGATGTTTCGAGCATAACGGCTCTAGCTCCGGCGCGCGAGCCGGTGGATTTTATTCAGGAGCAGTGCTATCTCAAGTTTTGGTTTAGGCGGAGCCGGTCGCGCCGTCGCGGCGCGTTGGTTGTAAAAAGGCGGATCGGGTGAAACGTCACCATCTACTCATCCTTGGAGCACCCCGCACGGGCACCACCTTGCTGGCAACGATGATCAGCCGCCATACCGATATCGGTATTTTGAACGAAGATGACGGCTGGTCGATGCGCAGGCTCCTGGGAAAGCTTGTGGTCGGAAACAAGCGATGCATTCCGAACCAGATCGAGATGGAGCGGCGCGGCAAACTGAGGCTTCGTTTATGGAAAAAAATCGGATTGATGAAAGAGTATCAAAGCTCGCTTTTTTCCATCGAAGACTACTTGACGCTGCCGCGCATCCAAATCATCGGCATCATTCGCAATGGCAACGACGCGATCTCCTCGGGCATGAGCCGCGGCAAGAAGAGTTTTTGCGGCGCCGCTTACCGGTGGTGCCGGGCGATTGAGATCATGCACGAGCTCACGACTCGATTTCCCGAAAGAGTCCTCATCGTTTCTTTCGAGGATTTGGTCATGCGGCCAAGAGTAAACATGCAGCGGGTCGCGGAATTTCTCGGCGTCGAGTACCAAGATCGAATGCTGGAGGGGCCGGTCTTCAATCCCTGGTATCCCGAAGAGGGCATGAACAAAGAAAAGGTCAACCGTTCTCGGAAGGAAAAAATTGATTTCAAGCTCGAGACGCAATTCCCTTCGGTCTACAACGAATATCTTAAATTGTTGGCGCTCTCGCAAATTACCGCCACAATGCCGGTGCGGCGCATACAAAGCGGCTGAGATCTCGCCCACGAGATGGGTGAAGCAGAAGTCTGTGCCCCGAGGATTCGGTTTTCGGCCGGGTCATGTCCAAATCCGACCGTTCATCCGCCGCGCTTTCGCGGCGGCACGCGGTATCACGCGAAAAAACGGCTCATGCCGCAACGGCCGGCGGCAGCATTTCGAAAAAGATCAGTCGAGCTTGATTCCCATCGCGAGGCCGTGGCGGGGCTAATTTTGCGTTGATGCGTCATCCCGAAGTCGGCAGTTAGAGCCCGCAAATCCTGCCGCCGCGAAGATATGTTTACTGTGTCGCGGAGCGGATTGCGTTGAGCGGTGGTATGAGCGACGCGCCACTGGTATCCGTCATCATCGCGACCTACAACCGCGCGCGTTTGCTGGCGCAAACTCTCGATAGCATCTTTGCGCAATCTTTTTTGGATTTCGAGGTGATCGTCGTCGACGATGGCTCGAGCGACGACACGCGCGCAATTTTGGCTCCGTATCAAGACCGCATTCAATACATTTTTCAAGAGAACCGCGGCCCTTCGGCTGCGCGCAATCTGGGCGCGCGGCGCGCCAGGGGCGCCTGGCTTTCGTTCCAGGATTCCGATGACCTCGCTCGCCCGAATCATCTTCGGGCGTTGCACGGATACACGCAGGCCCATCCCGATTGTGCGATGGTGTTCGCGAACGGCGATTATCTCGGCGGCCCCGAGCACAACCGGAGCACGATTATTTCCGGCGCCAAATCACGCTCCCTGGCGACTCGCGGCGTCAAGCTCGGCGACATCTTCAACAAAAGCATCGTCCGCCTGCAGGCGGCGCTCATCGACAAAGCCGCCTATGAAGCCCTCGGCGGCCACGACGAGTCGCTGCGCATCTGCATGGATCTCGATCTGTCGTTTCGCTTGCTGATGAATTTTCCCGTCGGCTATATCGACGAGGCGGTTTTTTCCTATCGCAAGCACGAGGGCAACATCGGCCGTAATGAAGAGCTGCGCCTGACCGAGAATATTCGAGTCGTGGAGAAACTCTTGCGAGATTACCCGCGGGCGGGCGAGATCATCGGCGGCCGAAACATCGCGCGGCGACTGGGCTACCGGTATTATCGCCTGGCCAAAGGACGATGGAAGCGGCAGCGCCGCGCTGATGCGCGCGCGGCTTTGGCGCAGGCCGTCGAACTGTGTCCGGCGAACCTGAAGTATCGTTTCTACCGAATGCGCTGGGCGCTTGCGGCGGCCTAGAAGGGCGCTGTTTCCCGCGCGCGGCGGGCGGAAAGGGAAATCACCAGACCGGTAGCCGCTTTGCGCGGTGAGGCGGCGCAGCAGCTTTCGTCCCACTTTCCTGGAATGAGGGATGCTGCTTTTGCGCGTGGCGATGTAGAGGGCGCGCAAGCCGAGGGTGCGGTAGATGCGCAGTGTTGTGGTGGGCGAGGCGCGGCGAACCTTGCGCGCGGCGGTGATGTTATCGACGATCGCGATTTCCTGGAAGCGTCCGGAACGAAAAACCGATTCCCACAAGACCCGCTTGGGGCTCTTTTTTCGAATCGTGTCATGCATGGCGACGATGGCGCCCTCGACCAGATGGGTTCCCACAAAGTGAAGTCGAGCTTGGCCGCTTCGTAGCGGTGGTCGCCGTCGATCCAAAGCACGCGTGCGGGGTGGTTCCATCCGCGCGAGGCTTCCTCCGAGGTCATGGAACCGCGTGATCGTGGACACCGACGTATTTAAGATTGGCGAGAAACTCGGCTTCGGTATCTTCGAAATAGCCCTCTTCGGGGCAAATTCGATGGGGAACGATGGCGTAGACACTTTGTCGGCGTGGGCGCTCGCGGCGCCCCGTCCAAGGGCTGCCGTCGATTTACCCTTCCAACTGCCGATTTCGACGATCACGCCGTCGCGCTCGTTGAACTGCCCCAATCGAAACAGGCATTCCACTTCCGCGCGGGTGAGCATGCCGGGCAGCTCGCAAATGTCTTCAAGAGTATGCAAAGCCGGCTCTCGTGTTTGGCGGATATCATTAGACCGGCATCACTTAAAGCGATGGATTGATTTTATCCGGATCGGCTCCTATGGTGATGGCCATGCCCGGTGACTCGAGCAGTGAAAAGGGCGTGCCGACGGTGTCCGCGATCGTGGTCTGCTTCAACGAGGAAGAACGCATCGGGGACTGCCTGGAAAGCCTGCGCTGGTGCGACGAGATCGTCATCGTCGATTCTTTCAGCACCGATCGAACGCCGGAGATCTGCCGGCGCTACACCGACCGCTTTATTCAGAGAGCGTGGGCCGGCTACCGCGATCAGAAGGCGTTCGCCCATTCGCAGGCGACCCAGGAATGGGTGTTGCTGGCGGATGCCGATGAGCGCGTCACCCCGGAGTTGCGCGAGGAAATCCGCGCTTGCCTTGCCCGCGACGGCGGTGCCTACGCCGGCTACGCGGTGCCGCGTCTGGTGCACTATCTGGACCGGTGGTGGCGCCGCGGCGGCTGGTATCCCGACTATGACGTGCGGCTGTTTCGCCGCGAGCGCGCCACCTGGGGCGGAGCCGATCCGCATGAAAAGATTCTCGTGGACGGAAAAGTTTGCCGTCTCAAGAATCCGCTGAACCATTTTTCCTATCGCAATATCGAAGACCATCTGCGGCGCATCAACCGGTTTACCTCGATCTCGTCGCGGGAGGCGCGCCGCAATGGGGCGCGCTGGCGCTTGAGCGACGCCCTGTTGCGTCCCGCCGCCCGTTTTCTCCGCTCCTACGTTCTCAAGCGCGGCTTTTTGGAGGGCTTTGCCGGTTTCTACGTGGCGGTCACCGCCGCAGTTTACGTTTTTCTCAAGTATGCTAAGCTCTGGGAGCTGGAACTGGAGGAGAAGAAAAAACTTGGGCGGAAGCGGTGATAACCGCCTTCTCAAGATTCTCCACATCGATCCCGAGAGGAATTGGGGCGGCGGGGAGGCGCAGGTTTTCGGTCTGCTACAGCATCTCGCGGCCAGGGGACATGACAACGACCTTTTAGCCCACCCAAGCGGGCTTTTGTTCGCCCGCTGCCAAACTCTCGACGTGCACGCACGGCCCATCCTCATGCGCAACGATCTCGACGTGCGCTGCGTTTGGCCGCTGCGCCGACTCATTGGCCGGATGGCTTACGACATCGTCCACTTTCATACCAAGCGGGCCCATGCGCTCGCGTTCTGGCTGCCGCGCGGCAGACGGCGCCCCAAGTACGTGGTGACGCGACGGATGGACTACCCGGAGCCGCGCTCGTGGTACACGAATTGTCTGTATAACCGGCGAGTGGACGGCGTGGTGGCGATTTCGCAAACCATCGCCGGAGTGCTGCTCGGCGCCGGCGTGGAGCGAGACAAGATACGCTGCATATCGAGCGGCATCGATCCGGAAAGGTTCGCCGCCGTCGGCGCGCGCGCGGGCGCAGACGACGGTGTCACCGTGGTCGGCTGCTTGGCGGGGCTGGAAAAGCGCAAAGGTCATCTCTACCTGCTCGAGGCGGCCGCTTTGCTCAAAGCGGAAGGCTTGCGGGTCCGTTACCAGATCGCGGGCGACGGCCCGCTGCGCGCTCAACTGGAGACCGAAGCGCAACGCCTGGGCGTCGCAGAGGAGATGTGCTTTTTGGGGTTCGTCGCGGATACGGCGCGGTTTCTTGCCGGAGTGGATCTTCTGGCAATGCCGTCGCTGTACGAGGGGCTGGGGGTGGCGGTGCTGGAAGGGATGGCGGCGGGGAAGCCGGTCGTCGCCACCAAAGTCGGCGGCCTCAGCGAGTCGGTGCTCGACGGCGTCAGCGGATTTCTCGTGCCGCCGCAGGATCCGGCGGCGTTGGCAGCGGCGATCGCCAAGCTCGCCCGCTCGCGCGCCCTCGGTCAAGCGATGGGCGCTCGAGGGCGGGAGCGCGCGCGCGAGTATTTCTCCTTGCAGCGGATGGCGCTGCAAAATGAATCTTACTACCGGGAGCTGCTGAGCATGCCTTCCTAGCCGGCAGTTTTTTATATGTCCCGCTTGTCCGCGATCCTCGAAAAATTTTCCCGGACTCGCCTCCTGGTGGTCGGCGATCTGATGCTCGATCGATTCATCTGGGGCGAGGTCGAGCGCCTCTCGCCGGAGGCTCCGGTACCGATTCTGCGGGTCGTGTCGGAGAAATCGAGCTTGGGCGGCGCCGCCAATGTCATTCACAACGTGCGCAGTCTGGGCGGACAGGTGACCGCCTGCGGCATTGTCGGCAAGGACGAGGCGGGCAAGCGCATTCTTGCGGCGCTGGAAAAAATCGGCGCCTCGACTGCGGGCCTGATCACCGACGCGCGCTTTCAAACCATCGAGAAGAGCCGGATCATTGCCAGCCCGCATCACCAGCAGATCGTCCGGTTGGACCGGGAAAACCATCAATCGATCGCCGGGACTGTTTTAAAAAGGCTGCGCGATTTTATCGCCGCCAACGCGGCAAGCTTCGACGCGGTCGTGGTTTCCGACTACGGCAAGGGTGCGGTTCACGCTGAGCTGCTGCACTGGCTGGCGTCGGGCGCGGGTCGGCAAAAGATCGTCTGCGTCGTCGATCCAAAGAAGGAGAACTACGACCGCTATCGGTTTGCGACATTGGTCACACCGAACAAAAACGAGGCGAGCGAAGCTTCCGGCATCGCCATCGCGGACGAAAACTCGCTGGTTGCGGCGGGGAAAAAGCTCGTGCGCAAGTGGCGCGCCGAAGCGGTGCTGATTACCAGAGGCGCCGACGGCATGAGTCTCTTTCGCCCGCGCTTTTCCGTCCAACATTTCCCCACCGAGCCGCGCGACGTATTCGAAGTCACCGGCGCCGGCGACACCGTCGTCGCGGTATGCGCGCTCGCTCTTGCCGCGGGCGCGAGCTTCGCGGAGGCGGCGATGCTCGCCAACATCGCTGCCGGGTTTGTCGGCGACGAAGTCGGAACGGTGGCTGTTCCGCTCCAAAAGCTGCGGCGCAGCGTCGAGGATCAGCTATGAAAAGCATGACCGGATACGGCGAAGGGTCACAAAGCGTTCGCGGCGCCAAAGTGACCGTGCAGATTCGCAGTTTGAATCACCGCCATCTCGATCTCCAGCTTCGGGTGCCTCGGGAGTATCTGTCTCTCGAAGAAGAAATTCGCAAAACACTGCGCGGCAAGATCTCCCGCGGGCGGGTCGATCTTTTCGTCAACCGCTACGCCGCCAAAGCATCGGCGCGCAAGCTGGAAATGGACGAGAGCTTGGTCGGGCAATACATCGCCGGTGTGAAGCAGCTCAAAAAACGCTATGGTCTGGCCGGCGAGGTGGACGTCTCGCTGTTGGCCAATATTCCAGACTTGGTGCATGTGCGCGACGCGGAAGCCGACGCCGCCGGCGAAAAACAAGCCCTGCTGAAGGCGCTCGCCGCCGCGCTCGGCAAGCTCGAGCGCTCGCGCGAGCGCGAGGGCGCGCATCTGCGCGCCGACATGGAATCTCAAATCCGCCATTTGAGCAACATCGCCGGCGACTTGGAAGCGCGCGTTGCAGAGTATCCGCTCCGCTTGCAGCGAGGCGGAGCGTCGGAGACCGACGATAACGGAATCCAGGATAAAGAAGCCGCGGAGGTTGCAAGCGCGACCTTGAAGGGCGACGTCAATGAAGAAATCGTCCGCTTGAAGACCCATATCGCGTCATTGGCAAAGGTGATTCGCGAGCGCGAACCGGTGGGTAAGAAGATTGATTTCATGCTTCAGGAAGTCAACCGCGAGCTCAACACTATCAGCTCGAAAGTGCCCCACTTGCCGGTCGTGCAGCTCGTCTTGCAAGGCAAGGAGCGGGTCGAAAGGATCCGCGAGCAAGCGCAGAACATCGAATGATGCGCCGTCCCATTGCGCCCGCCAAGCGGCTGGGCATTATTTTCATTCTTTCCGCGCCCTCCGGCGCCGGGAAGACGACCCTCTACAACGGCTTGCGCGAAATTTATCCGGAAATCGAGCTGTCGGTTTCGTGCACCACGCGCGCCAAGCGGGCCGGCGAAGTCAACGGACGGGATTACATCTTTCTCACGGAAGCGGAGTTCGAGCGTTTGAAGCAGCGCGGCGAGTTTGCCGAATCGGCCAGGGTGCACGATTATTTTTACGGCACTCCTAAAACTCCGCTCCAGCGCTGCATCGCTTCAGGGCGCGATATCCTGCTCGACATCGATGTCCAGGGCGCGCGCCAAATCAAGAAAAGCTTTCCGCAGGCCGTATCCATATTTCTCTTGCCACCCTCGCTGAGCGAACTCAAGCGCCGCTTGGCGGCGCGCGGCACCGATGGCAAAGAAATTATCCGTCGCAGGCTGGCCAATGCCCAAGGTGAAATCGGCGAGATAATCCATTATGATTACTTTGTCGTCAACCGCGAAGTGGATCGAGCGGTAAAGGATCTGGCCGCCGTTGTGGTGGCGGAGCGGGCGCGGATCTCGCGCGTTACAGAGTGGCAACTCGAGCCGCTTCGTGGCAAAGCGGCTTCGACGGACGATGGCAAAAGAAGCAAAAATCAACGAATTGGTCGATAAAGTCCGGCTCGTACTATCCCGCCGCGGACGTGGGCTTGATCCGTACGGCCTACGATTTTTCGGCCAAGGTTCATCAAGGACAAAAGCGGCTGTCCGGCGAGCCCTATCTGATCCATCCGCTGGCGGTGGCCGACATCATCGCCGACCTCAAGCTCGACGTGCCGAGCATCGTCGGCGGCCTGTTGCACGATACGGTGGAGGACACCCTCACGACCCTCGACGAGGTGAAGGGCCTGTTCGGGCGCGAGATCGCCGCGCTGGTCGACGGCGTCACCAAATTGGGCCGCGCCAATTTTAGCAGCCGCGAAGAAAAGCAGGCGGAGAATTTTCGCAAGATGCTGCTGGCGATGGGCAAGGACGTGCGGGTGATTTTGATCAAGCTCGCCGATCGCGTCCACAATATGCGCACGTTGGATCACATGCCGGCGGAGAAGCGGATTCTCACCGCCCAAGAAACGCTCGATATCTATGCGCCACTGTCGCACCGTCTGGGGATCGCCTGGATCAAGAGCGAACTCGAGGATCTGGCGCTCAAGTATCTGCATCCGGAAGTCTACTACCAGCTCAAACGCAACGTCGCCAAAAAGAAAAGTGATCGTGAAAAATATATCGACGAAGTGATTTCCATCATCACCAAAAAGCTCGATGCCGAAGGCATCGATGCCGAAGTGACCGGCCGGCCCAAGCATTTCTACAGCATCTACCAGAAGATGGAGAGCCAGAATCTAGTTTACGATCAGATCTACGATTTGGTTGCGTTTCGCGTTCTAGTCGATACCCAGCGCGAGTGCTATGAGGCGCTCGGGTTGGTTCATTCGCAGTGGCGCCCGGTGCCGGGCCGTTTCAAAGACTACATCGCGCTGCCCAAGCTCAACATGTATCAATCGCTGCATACCAGCGTCATCGGTCCCTACGGCGAGCGGATCGAAATTCAAATTCGCACCCACGAAATGCATCGGGTGGCGGAAGAGGGGATCGCGGCGCACTGGCGCTACAAAGAGGGCGAAGAATTTCAGGTAAGCGATATCCAGCGCTTCGCCTGGCTGCGGCAATTGCTCGAGTGGCAGGAAAACCTGCAAGACCCGCAGGAATTTCTGCACAGCCTGAAGGAAGACTTGTTCTCGACCTCCATGTACGTGTTCACTCCCAAGGGAGATCTTTTGAACTTTCCCAAGGGCTCCACGGTGATCGACTTTGCCTACCGGATCCATACTGAAGTCGGCCACCGCTGCTCCGGCGCGCGGGTCAACGGTCAGCTGGTATCGCTCAAATACATTTTGCGCAGCGGCGACACCGTGGAGATCATCACCACCCAGCAGCAGGCGCCGACGCGAGACTGGCTCAAGTGGGTGAAGACGCCGCGTGCCAAATCGAAGATCCGCAACTGGCTGAAGGCGCAGCAGCGCGAACGTAGCGTACTGCTCGGAAAGGAAATCCTCGAAGGCGACTTGCATCGCTACCAGCTCGACTACGCGGGGCTGCGTAGCAATGGCAAGATCGGCTGGCTGACCAAGGAATTGGGCATGAAAGACGAAGAGGCGTTGCTCGCCGCCATCGGTTACGGCCGGATCACCACGCGCCATGTGCTCGCCAAGCTGATTCCGCCGGAAAAACTCGAAGCCGGATCGAAGAAGGCCGGCGGCGCCTTGGAGTCGCTGTTTCGCCTGGTGTCCAAGCAGAAGCGCGGCTTGGGGATTCGCGTCAAGGGGGTAGACGATGTCTTGGTGCGCTTCGCGCTATGCTGCCACCCGCTGCCGGGCGAGCACATCGTCGGCTTCATCACCCGCGGGCGCGGGGTGACCATCCATACCGTCGGCTGCCCGACCGTGCTGGAGAGCGATCCGCATCGAAAAATCGACGTGAGCTGGGAGGAATCAGAGCAGTTGCCGCGGCCGGTCAAGATCGAAGTGAGCTGCATCGATCAACCGGGCTTGCTGGCGGCGATCAGCGCGGCTATCACCAGCGCGGAGGCGAATATTGCGCGCGCGCAGATTCGCACCTTTTCGAGCCAGCGGGCAATCAATACGTTCGAAGTCATGATCAAGGACTCCGCCCACCTCGGTCGAGTGCTGCAGAATATCTCCAAGGTCAAAGGCGTCTATAAAGCGGTGCGCGCCCGCGGCCGCGCGGGCGGCAAAGTGGAATCGGATCCCGTTCACAAAGAGGAGTTGCACTGATCCTTGCGGTGCTGCTAGGCGACTTTCTGGACGCGGCCAGAATGAATGCAGTCGGTGCAGACCAGGGCGCGCTTGACTTGCCCATCGAAGTTCGCTCTCACCCGCTGCAGATTGGGCCGCCAGGAACGTTTGGATTTATTGTTGGCGTGACTCACGTTGTTGCCGACGGATCGGCCTTTCCCGCAAATCGAGCAGACTCTCGCCATCGTCGTTTCGTATCCTTTCAATAATTTCCGTGGTCGAAAAACCTTTCAGATAGGGAATGACGGCGACCTGGCCGCCAGCTTGTTCGACTAGGTCCGCGCCGACGATCTGATCGGCGCTCCAGTCCCCGCCCTTTGCCAGCACGCGGGCTTGATCGCGGCGATCAAATTGTAAGGATCGGGCTCGTCGAAAACAACGACGTAGTCTACCATCTCCATAGCGGCGATCAACTCGACTCGGTCGGTTTCGGGCAAAATTGGCCGCGCCGCACCTTTGATCGATTTTACCGATCGGTCGCTGTTGATCCCGACGATCAACAGATCGCCCGCCGCCTTGGCCTGCCGCAAAACATGCACGTGGCCGCGGTGCAACAGATCGAAGCAGCCGTTGGTGAAGACCACAGTCTTGCCGTTTTTGCGCGCGTCGGCGGCGATGGCGGCGACCTCGTCAAGGCTCTTGAGCTTGCCCGGCACATTGTCTGGGGTAGCATGATAAATGATTGTTTTCAATTAAATATCGCGCGTCTGATGCCCGAGATTAGCTTGATTCCAGAAGAAAATTTCGCTAAGGTCTGGAACACAGGCGAGCGCGTCCGTCGCATTCAATCCTGCATCAATTTAGGAGGCCACGAATGGAATATCAGGATCTCAGGGACTGGATCCAAATCGCCGAAGAGATGGGCGAACTCAAGACTTTGAAAGGGTGCGACTGGAATTTGGAAATCGGCGCGATCACGGAGATCGTGGCGCACAAGGAAGACGGCCCGGCGGTGCTGTTTGAAGACATTAAAGGCTATCCCAAGGGCTACCGGGTGTTGTCCAACTCCCTTTCCTCGCGCAAGCGGCTGGCCCTTACCTTGGGGCTTCCTTCCGGCGAAACCAAAATGGATTTCGTCAAGATCTGGAAGGACAATTACAAAAGCATCAAGCCGGTGCCGGCTAAGTTCGTCAAAAAGAGCGCGCTCTTCGACAACGTCTACAAAGACGGCGATATCGATATGTTCAAGTTCCCGACGCCGCTCTGGCATGACAAGGACGGCGGCCGCTATATCGGCACGGGCAGCGTCGATATCACGCGCGATCCGGATGAGGGCTGGGTCAACTACGGCACCTACCGGGTCATGATCCATGACAAGAACAAGTTGGGCTTTTATATTTCGCCCGGCAAGCACGGCCGCATCCAGCGGGAAAAGTATGCCGCCAGCGGCAAGCCGTTCAAAATCGCCATGTCCTTTGGCCACGATCCATTGACCTTCCTCGCCGGCAGCATCGAAGTGCCGTACGGCGTGCCGGAATATGAGTTCATCGGCGGCCTGCGCGGCGCAGCCTTTCGAGATGATCGAAGGAGAGTACTCCGGCTTGCCGATTCCGGCCAATGCCGAAATCGTCATCGAGGGCGATGTCCATTTCGATAATCCGAAAGTCGAAGGACCGTTCGGCGAGTGGACCGGTTATTACGCCAGCGCGGAACGCGCCGAGCCCTGGGTCGAGGTGAAGCGGCTTTATCATCGCAACGATCCGATCATTCTCGGCTCGCCTCCGGGGAGACCGCCGGCGGAACTGGGTTGGTATCGTTCTTATCTGCGCTCGGCGCTGATCTGGGACGAGATGGAAAAGGCCGGCGTGCCGGACGTCAAAGGGGTGTGGCTCACAGTTTCCGGCGGCAGCCGTCTGATGATGTGTGTATCGATCAAGCAGCGCTATCCGGGACATGCCAAGCAAGCGGCCGTGGTTGCGTCGCAGTGCCACGCCGGCGCGTATCTGGGACGCTTCGTGGTCGTGGTCGATGACGATATCGATCCGTCGAACACCGATGATGTCATTTGGGCGATGTCGACTCGCTGCGAGCCCGAGCAGGATATCGATATCCTGCGCCGCTGCTGGAGCGGGCCGCTCGATCCCGTGATTCACCCGACCAAGAAGGGTTTCAATTCGCGCGCGATCATCGACGCGACCCGGCCGTACGAGTGGATGAAAGATTTTCCGCCGGTGGCCGAGTCGAGCAAGGAAGTCCTCGACGCCACGGCCAAGAAATGGGGCGCGGAGCTGTTCGGAACCAACGGCAAGAAGTAGGCCGCGCTTAAGCCTGGACTACGAAGGCAAGTCGATCACGATGGTGGTCGGCTTGCCTTTTTTTATGACTTCGAGCTTGATTTGCGACCGCGCGGCGTGAACTGCGGCCTCGAGATCGCTCGTGGAAGCGATCGGTTGCTCATTGGCCTTGACAATAATGTCGCCGCGCTGGAGCCCGGCGTTCAGCGCCGCGCCGCCGGACAGGTCGGTCACCAGGACGCCTTTTTGCTGTGGACTGTCGAACAGTCTGGCCAGCTCCGGGGTCAGATCCTGCGCCTGCAGGCCCAATTTTTTCTGAGTTTGCTCGGCGCGTCCGCCTTGCGCCGGGACTGGTTTGGATTTGCCCAGCACCTGCGCCGAGACGAAGATCGGCGCCTTCGCGCGCAGCGCCACCGCGATGGCGTCGCTCGGTCGGCTGTCCACCTGCACGACCTTGTCTCTGACGGCGAGAGAAAGTTGGGCGAAGTACGTATTGTTGCGCAGCTCGGTAATGGTGACCCGCTGGAGGGTTGCGCCGACGCTCTGCAAAATATTGCGAATCAAGTCATGGGTGAGCGGGCGCGGCAGCGAGACGTGCTCGAGCTCGAGCGCGATAGCGCGCGCCTCGGGCACGTCGATCCAGATCGGCAGCGGTCTCTTGTCGGCGACGGTCTCGAGCACGACCACCGGCGTTTGGGTCGCGGGATCGACAAGCAGGGTTTTGATCCGCGCTTCGAAGACGGTGGCATCCTGGGCGCCGTGGACTGGGAGCGCAGGCAACAAAAAAAATAGCAGCAGAAGCGGCAGATGGTGACACAATTTCATGGCTCCTCCGGATCCAAGCGGCGTGCGGCGCAAGTGATGTGCAATTATGAAGCGCCGCGCGGCCGTGTCAATGCCGCTTTTCTTGACCCGAGGATTTGAGCTGCGTTATGGTTTCTCGAGGAGCGTGCGTCGTTGCAGATCCAAATCCTGTCCGATGAGATGGCGAGCCGTATCGCCGCCGGCGAAGTCGTCGAGCGGCCGGCCTCGGTGGTGAAAGAGCTGGTCGAGAACTCGCTCGACGCCGGCGCCACCGAGATTTCGATCGCGATCGAAAAGAGCGGCAGCGCGGTCATCCGCGTGACCGACAACGGCGCCGGCATGGCGCCGGAAGATCTCGCGCTCGCAGTGGAGCGCCACGCCACGAGCAAGCTCAAGACCGACGACGATCTGTTTCGTATCGCGACTCTCGGCTTTCGCGGCGAGGCGCTGCCGAGCATCGGCTCGGTATCGCGGATGCAAATTTTTTCCCGGCCGCCGGGGGCGCCGAGCGGTCATTGCCTGGCGGTGGACGGCGGCAAGAAAACACCAGTTCGACCGGCGGCCACGGCGCAGGGTACGACCATCGAGATCCGGGAGATTTTTTTCAACACGCCGGCGCGGCGAAAATTTCTCAAGTCGCCGGCGACCGAGCTGAGCCATATCTGCGACGTCGTCAATCGCCTAGCCCTAGCGCATCGCCAGGTGCATTTTCGTCTCGAGCACGACGGCCGGCACGTCGCCGAGTACGTCGCCGTGAACGATCCCAAACACCGCTTGCATCAGGTTCTAGGGCGCGAAGTCGCGTCCGGTCTCGTCTCGCTCGGCGGCGGTTCAGGTGAGATCAAGGTCGCATGGCTATCTGAGCGCCGCGCCGGCGTCGTTTCCCAACTCGCGCCATCTCTACACCTTCGTCAACCGGCGTTACGTGCGCGATAAGGTGCTCACCCATGCGCTCCTGTTCGGCTACGAGACGTTGCTCATGAAAGGCCAATATCCTGCCGTCGTGCTGTTTGTGGAGCTGCCCTTCGACGCGGTGGACGTAAACGTCCATCCGGCGAAATACGAGGTGAGGTTTCGCCGCCAGGGCGATGTTCATGACGCGGTGTCCCGGGCGGTGCGCGCGGCTTTGCAGAGCGAGGCGAAAGCGCCCCTGGCGCCTGCCGCCACGCCCTGGCCGATCGCCGTTTACCGGAGTGCGCGAAGCGCCTTTGCCTTACGCGCTCGCCGCAGGGGCGAGCCGGAGCAATGCCGCGCCGGACCGCGCGGAAATCTTCACGATGCCCGTCGGGTCCGAAAATGCGCAGACCGGTTTTTTTTCCTCCATGCAGGTGCTCGGTCAGATTCTCGGCTGCTATCTGGTGTGCGCATCGCCTTCCGGTCTTGCGCTGATCGATCAACACGCCGCCCACGAGCGCGTGGCCTTCGAGCAGCTCCGCCGGCAGCTCGATGCGGGCAAGGTTGAAATGCAGAGCCTGTTGATTCCGCAAACCGTCGAGTTGAGCGCCGGCGAGATGATGCTCTTGGAGCAGAAGCTCGAGGTGATGCGGACGTTTCGGCTTTCCGCTCGAGCCCTTCGGTCCGGGTGCCTACGCCATCACGGCTGTTCCCGCGCTCTTGCCCGAAGGCGAATTACAGCCGAGATCGTGCGCCAGATGGTCGCCGAGCTGGCCGAAGTCGATACCTCGGCAAAATTGCGCCAGCACCTCGAAGATCGCCTGGCGACCATCGCTTGCCACAGCGTCATTCGCGCCCATCGCAAGCTCGAGCCGCATGAAATGCGCGCGTTGCTCGAAGCGTTGGACCGGATCGATTTCGCCACCCAATGCCCGCACGGCCGTCCGGTGCTGGTCGAATGGAGCCAGGCGGAGCTGGAGCGGATCTTTCAAGCCGCATCGTCTAGCGTGCCGGAGCCGGCTCGCGCCGCCGCAGTTATCAGCAATGAAACCCAAGCTCGTCATCATTCTCGGCCCGACGGCGGTCGGGCAAGAGCGAGCGGCGCTCGAATTGGCGGAAGAGCTCAATGGCGAGATCATCAACGCCGACTCCCAGCAGGTGTATCGCTACATGGATATCGGCACCGGGAAGCCGTCGCCCAGCCGAGCAAGCGCGTATCGTCCATCATCTGATCGATTCGTCGATCCCGACGAAGAATTCAACGCGGCGTTGTTCCGCCGCCTGAGCGAGCGAGGCGGTGGCGCAAATTCATCAGCGCGGCAAGAACGTGATCGTGTGCGGCGGCACAGGGCTCTACTCAAGGCGTTGACCCAGGGACTTTTCGAAGGACCGGGCCAGGACGCCTGCGATTCGCAAAGAACTTTGGAAGCGGAGATCGCCGCGCACGGCCTCGGCAAATTGTATCGACCGCTTGGAGGACATCGATCCCGAGCGTGGGCGTCGGCGATTCATCCCAACGACCGCCACCGCATCATCCGCGCCCTCGAAGTTTATCAACTGACCGGCAAACCGCTCAGCGAGTGGCAACGCGCCCATGCTTTTCGAGACCAGCCCTTCGCGACGCTGAAGATCGGTTTACGGCGCGATCGAGCGGAATTGTACGAGTTGATCAATCGGCGCAGCGAGACGATGATTCGCGCCGGTTTGCTCGATGAGGTGCGCGCCCTGGTCGCGCGGGGATTCGGGCTGGAGCTCAAGCCGCTCCAGAGCGTCGGCTATCGCCAGATGGGCGCGGTCATTCGAAGGGACGATCGGTGTTGGCCGAATGCTCTGGCGGAAATGCAGCAGGAGACCCGCCGCCTGGCCAAGCGCCAACTCACCTGGTTTCGCCGCGGACGGCGCGATTCGCTGGTATCATCCGGAAAAGCAGAAGCAGGAGATTTTTGCGTCGGTCCGAGAGTTCTTGCAGTAACGTTTCCAACCTTTTCTCGAAGGAAACATCCATGCCGCGAACGACAGCTTCACTACGTCATTGGATCCGGGCATGCGTCTTGGCATGCGTCCTGGCGGTAAGCGTCCACGGCGCGGAGCCCGTGTTGGACTGGAAGGCGCTGGAGAGCGAAGCGGTGGCGCTCTTGAGCCGCTACATCCAGATCGATACGACCAATCCGCCAGGCAACGAAATCAAAGCCGCGCAATTTTTCAAAGCCATCTTCGACCGCGAAGGAATCGAGTCGAGGATCATTGAATCCGCGCCCGGGCGCGGCAATATCTACGCGCGGCTGCGCGGCGACGGCTCGAAAAGGGCGCTGCTGCTGCTCCATCATATGGACGTGGTGCCGGCGGACGCCAGGTTGTGGAAAGAGCCGCCGTTCGACGGCGCGGTCAAAGACGGTTTTATCTGGGGACGCGGTGCCATCGACAATAAAGGTGGCGGCGTCATGGAGCTCATGACCCTGCTCGCGCTCAAACGGCAGAACGCCCAGCTCAAAGGCGACGTGATTTTTCTTGGCACCGCCGACGAAGAGGCCGGCGGGGTGTTCGGTGCCGGCTACTTGCTCGACAAACATCCGGAGCTTTTCAAAGATGTCGGCGTCGTGTTGAACGAAGGCGGCGGCATTCGTCTCGGCGAGGATGGCCGTGCGCGCCTGTACAGCGTCGGCGTGGCGGAGAAAGTTCCGCTGTGGTTGAAGCTGACGGCACTCGGCGCTCCGGGTCACGCCGCCTCGCCGGGAAGCGATCAAGCGGTGCTGAAATTGATTGCCGCGCTCAACCGCATCGCCGCCTATCAGAGCCCGATCAAGGTCGTCCCTGAGGTGCAGAAATTTTATGCCGATAGCGCCGCGCTCGCGCCGGCGGCCCGGCGCGAGCAATATATGGATTTGCGCAAGGCGTTGCAGGATTCGGCTTTCGCCGCCGCGTTTCTCAAAGACCGCAGCAACAATGCGCGGGTGCGTAATACGATTTCCATCACCGGCCTAAAGGCTCGGACAAGATCAACGTGATCTCCGCCGAAGCGTCGGCCGAAATCGACGTGCGCTTGCTGCCAGGCGAAGAGCCGCAGGCTTTTATCAACGAATGCGCCGCGTGGTCGCCGACGATTCGATCAAGATTGAAATTTTGCTCTCGCGTGCCGCCGCCGTTTCTCCGGCAAGTCCGATGCGCTCAAGGCGATCGCGGAGTATGCCCAAAGCCAAAGATCCCGGAACGCCGATCGTATTTCCGATGGGAAGCGGCTTCACCGACTGTCACTTTTTTCGCAGCAAAGGCATCCCGTGTTTAGGTTTTCTCCCGAGGCGCAGCCGTCCCGGCGAAGAAGGCATGGTCCACGGCATCAATGAGCGGGTTTCAGTCGAAGGTCTAAAGGCCGACGTCCGGGCGATGTATGAGATCGTGCGCAAGATTGCCGCGGAGTGACGCGATGTCTCCGTCTGACTATTCCGTACACGCGGCACTGCGCCTTTAACACTCAAACTCGAGACTCTTACTCGAAATTCTCAGCAGCACGGCAGCGGGTTTTCGATCAGGTTATAAACGTGGTCGAAAGTGACCTCGTTGATGCGGGCGAGAATTTTAAAAGTGCGCGGCGGCTCATTCTTCAAGAAACACCATGATCGCGGTTTCCACCGGCGGGCAGCCGGCCTTGACGCAGGGCACTTCCTTGACCACGATCGGCGCGTCGGGCGGAAAGGTGAGGATTGTCTGCACCCAGTAGCGGATCTGGTCCAAGGTAAACGTCGAAACGTCCTGCTTGCGGCCGAAAGGGTCGACTTCCTCCGGCGCTGACGCCGCGCCGTTCTGCGTCGTGATGCAGTCCATGAATCCGCGCGTGATTTTTTCCTTGTCGAGATTGCGGCCGATGAAAACCAGGCGATTGATCCGCTCTTCGTCGCCGGCCCAGGCGCGGCCCGGCCTGCCCTCAAAAAGCAGGTGCACGCCCTGGAACACGAACTGATCGGGATCTTTGCGCAGATTGAGGATTCCTTTCATGCGCATGATGCGTTCGCCGAATTCGGCGAGCAGCTCGCGAAACCACTGGCTGATTTTGACGCCGTCCAAGATCGCCGGCGGTCGAGATCGCCACCGTCTCGATGTCTTCAGTGTGGCTGTGATGGTGGTCGTGCTTTTCCGCTTTGATCTCGAGATCGAGGCCGCGAAGATCGAGCACCGTGCCGATGTCGATGTCCGAGTTTCGCGTCTGGCAGATCCGCGCCGCGCCGTTCAAGTTGCGCAGCTTGTATTCCAGCTCCGGCAAATCTTCCGGGTTGATGAGATCGATCTTGTTGAGCAGCACCATATCGGCGAACGCGATCTGCTCTTTGGCTTCGGGCGAGTTGCCGAGCTGCTGAAAGACATGCTTGGCGTCGACTACGGTGACGACGCCGTTCAGTTGGTACTCGTTCTTGATGCGCTCGTCGATAAAAAAGGTCTGGACCACCGGCGCCGGGTCGGCAAGACCCGTGGTCTCGATCATCAGGGTGTCGAATTTCTCCCGATGCTCGAGAAGCTGAAACAGGCTGCGCAAGAGGTCGCCGCGCACGGTGCAGCAGATGCAGCCGTTGCTCATTTCCACGACTTCCTGGTCCGAGGAGATCAAAAGGTGGTGGTCGATGCCGACTTCGCCGAACTCATTGACGATCACCGCTACGCGCCGGCCGTGGTCGGCGGTCAAGATGCGGTTCAACAAAGTCGTTTTGCCGGCGCCGAGAAATCCGGTGAGCACGGTAACCGGCACTCTTTGATCGTTGGTTTCCGCCATGCACTTGCAATCCTTCCGTGATTGTTTTCTAAAGGTAACAACGAGCAGAAAACGAGTCAACTTTGGCGGCTGCCGCCGAGGAGGGCGCGGGTCGATGAGATTGAAAGACAAAGTGGCGTTTATCACCGGTTTCGGATCGGGCCTCGGGCGGGCGATCGCCGTGATGTTCGCGCAGGAAGGCGCCGCGGTGGCGGGGACTTCGCCGACGGAGGCGAAGGGCCGCGAGACGATCGCATTGGTCGAAAAGGCCGGCGGCAAGGCGCTCTATTGGCCCGGCGATGTCGCCAGCTCGGCGCAGATGCAAAGCTTGATCGGCGCCGCCGCGCGCCAGTTGGGCGGCATCGATATCGTCGTCAACAGCGGCGGAGTGCGCACCAACGGCAGCATCACCGAGATCACCGAAGAGGACTGGGACCGCACTCTCGACGTGAATCTCAAGGGCGCGTTCATCGTCTCGCGCCTGGCGATCCCCGAGATGATCAAGCGCGGCGGCGGCGTGATCCTCAACATCGCGGCGCGCTCGGGCATGCTCGGACAATCGGGGCGGGCGGCTTACTGCGCCTCCAAAGGCGGCATGGTGCGCCTGACCGAAGCGATGGCGATGGACCACGCGCGCGACAAGATTCGCGTCAATTGCATATGTCCCGGGCCGACACGCACGCCGATGGTGGACACGTCCACGCCGGAAAAGCTTGCCCGCTACAAGACCCGCGTGCCGATCGGCCGCATCGGCGAGCCCGAAGATGTCGCCTACGCGGCGGTGTATCTGGCGTCCGATGAAGCCTCGATGGTGACGGCGGCGATCTTGCCGGTCGACGGTGGGATGCGGCTTACCGGACCCTAAAAATCGCCGCTCGGCAGTTTTACCCCTCACTGGAAATTTGATTCCGCAGAAGTTTGGGAAAAGCACATGCTCGACGTACGGCCGATTGGCATCGAAGACTATACGGAACGGTGCAGCACGCCGCTATCCGCCCTGCACGATAAACTCTGGGTGGAGACCTACGTCAAGTCGCACAGCCCCGGCATTATGATCGGCCCGCTCGT
This sequence comes from uncultured delta proteobacterium, assembly GCA_963745035.1. Classification (GTDB taxonomy): domain Bacteria; phylum Desulfobacterota; class Binatia; order UBA9968; family UBA9968; genus DP-20. The sequence goes on from CAVUVW010000021.1 coordinate 422,455, forward strand.
GGGGCAATTTTTCAAGATGCTGGCGGCGCTGACCGGCGCGCGGCGCATTCTCGAAATCGGCACGTTCACCGGCTACAGCGCGCTTGCCTGGGCCGAGGCGTTGCCCAAAGACGGGCGGGTGATCAGTTGTGAGATCAATCCCGAGGCAGTGGAAATCGCCAAGCGCTATTTCGCCGAGAGCCCGCACGGCGGTAAGATTGAGATCAGGCTCGGGCCGGCGCTCGAATCGCTGAAACTGATGCACGGCATCTTCGATCTCTGCTTTATCGACGCCGACAAGGAAAACTATGGCGCCTACTACGAGCGCTGCATGGAGCTGGTGCGTCCGCGCGGCTTGATCATCCTCGACAAGATGCTCCGCGGTGGCCGGGTGCTCGACCCGGCCGATCCCGCCACGCGCGCCGTCGACGCTCTCAACACGCGCATCCGCGACGACCCGCGGGTGGAAAATGTCTTACTGCCGGTGCGCGACGGCATCATGCTGGCGCACAAGCTCTAGCGGCTTCTTGGCAGAGTAGCGGCGTTGGAGCGTAAGAAGCGAGCAACAGGAATAGAGCAATGGGCAAGCCGCTGAGATAAAAGGGGGCCAAAAACGCTCGGCGTTCGCTCGAGGATTCAACGATCCCCGAGGGGAACGCTAATGTTGAGCAAGAGCGAACGCCAGGCACTGTCGAATTCAAAATTCCGGAATGGACTTCTCGAACGGGGCCAACCCTCAGGGAGCTGCATTGTTGGCGGTGTTTGCGCTTTCATCGGACTGGCCCTTCGCCGTTCCATCATTCTTCGTGATTGGAACCAGCAACTCTCGCCGCACAAACCCGACCGCACCGGATGGCTTAAGACGAACCTTCGCCCAAGACCCGGTAAATTCCTTCACATCGAGCGATTCGCCGGTATGAATCTCCCCGATAGCTTCCGCTGCGAAGCTGGGGGATTTCCTAAGACCAATCGGACGCGCAGACCGATATTCGTCCACAATCGCTGCGCCTGCGCCATTGTTGCTCTTCGCCTTTTCATCCGAAGACGCCAACGGAGACTCGTTGTTGCGCGAAACAACTGTCGGCGGTTGCTGTTTATTTGACGCGCCATTGCGAGCCGGTGCTTTTGCTATCTGCGCCGTGGCGGTTTTGGACTTGCTCGCAGTCAGATTCTGCGGTTGATCGTTTGGGATTGCCTTGAGCTTGCGGGTTGCGGAAATCGTCGAGTTGTCAGCTTCCTTCGAGATAGCTGGCGAAGACGGCGTCTCATCGGATCCTGTGCGCAACGGATTGGGGTGACTGTCGTTGTCGGCGGCCTCGCCCGTAGAAATGGTGAGAGGACGCGTTTGCGAAGACAACATTGTTGATTGCGGATTATCGCGACTGATCGATGTCTTCCGTGGGTCTGGATTTTTTACATTATTACCCTCTTGGATACCTACAAGCATAATAAGAATTGCGCAGCTTAACACAGCGATACGCAGTGGTTGCTTCCGGTAGAGATTGTTATAGATCTCTCTAAGCGAGCGAATGAGCTTTTGTCTTGAGAATTGGAAGACGCCAACAAGACTTTTCCTTAATCGATGAGCGCCGCCTGAAGTGGTGTGGCCGCTGTTTACGCGCGACAAAGTCCAGTGGGCTATAAGTATTCTCAGCACGAGAGAACGATATACGGAATATTCCTCATGTGATGGATATTCTTCGATTAAGGCATCTAGGATTGGTATTGCTTCTTGATACTTCTGTTCCAGCAGAAGATTCACTACCTCCTCCGAGGATTTGCCCTGATTTTGCTCCCCCATGGCTCACCTCCTAGAATCCACCCTTATCATAGCAGGCTCGCTTTGAAAACCATTTTTATGGGTAAAACAACCGATGGCTGAATAAAACAGAGGGCCAGCCATTTTGCCATACGAAGACATTTTAGGTTAGCGCCCTTCGAGCCGGCGTAATACCTCCTGCAGATCTTCGGGCAGAGGCGCGGCCCATGCGCGCGCCTTGCCGGCATATTCAGTCCTTAGCTTCTCAGCGTGAAGAAACTGCCGCTTCAAGCCGTATTGCTTTTGAAACCGTTTGTTGAAGCCGAAGTCGCCGTGCTGGTCGTCGAGCACGACGGGATAGCCGAGCTTGGCGAAGTGGAGGCGAATCTGGTGCAGGCGGCCCGTATCAATGACGACGCGCGCGAAGCTGGTTTCAGCGAAGCGTTTTACGACCCGGAATCGGGTGAGAGCGCGAACCAAGCGGCCTTCTCTGCCGGGAAGCGGCAGATCGATTTTGCCCTCATTCGACGGCAGCCGGCCTGCCACGAGGCAGGCATACTCTTTATGGACTTCGCCCGATGCGAAAGCCTCGATCAGTGCCTGTGCGGTCCGCTCATTTTTCGCCACCAGCAATAGCCCCGACGTATCTTTATCGAGGCGGTGGACTAGGCGCGGTTTGATTCCGGCTTCGCGATAACGGCTTTCCAAGACGCCCAGGATCGATGACCGCTTGCTCACCGTTTTTCCCTCATGCACGGCCAAGCCAGCGGGCTTGTCGATCACCAGCAGCGCGTCATCTTCAAAGATGGTCGCGATGGGCGGGCTCGCCGCGCTTGGATTGGGAATTTTTCGCGCGGCTTCGAAAGGCACGTATAACTGAATGCGATCGCCGGCGCGCACCAGGTCGTTTTCTTTGGCGCGCCGGCCGTTGATGCGCGCGCCGTTTCGGCGGAAAACTTTTCTGACATAGCCGACGGGGAATTGTCGGGCAAGAAATTTCTCCAGCGTTTTGGCGGTTTCATTCTCCGGCAGGACAATCTCGCGCATTATCCGTTGTGATAACGGCAGAATTGCCGTGCAGTCAAGCTCCGGCGGCCCGTAAGATTTGCAATAGTCTAGGGATTAAGATAGGTTGCGTCGGTGGCGCCGGGGAATGCAGCCCCGCTGGTTTGCGCCGGACGAGGTTGTCTTTGAGCCGTAATGAGCCGGTCGATGTTCTAAGAAAAAAAATCGATCAAATTGATGCTAAAGTCCTTGATCTTTTAAATGATCGGGCTTCTCTGGCGCAGAAAATTGGCCATTTAAAGAGCCGGAGCAAGCAAGAGGTCTACGCTCCCCATCGCGAGAAAGAAGTTCTCGACCGCGTCCGCGAGCTGAACCGCGGTCCGCTGCCCGTCCAAGCCGTTCGCGCGGTTTTCCGAGAGATCATCTCCGCCTGCCGCTCGCTGGAAGGACCCCTTGAAGTGGCGTTCTTCGGCGCCGAGGCGACCTACACTCATTTGGCGGCGTGGGAGAAGTTCGGCTCGGGGGCGAATCTGCGCCCGACGGCCAGCATAGCCGAAGTGTTCGCGGAGGTTTCGCAGGGGCGCGCGGCGTTCGGCGTGGTGCCGATCGAGAATTCGACCGAAGGGGTGGTGGCGCACACGCTGGATCAGCTGGTCGATTCCGACCTGCAAATCATCGCGGAGATTTTTCAGGACATTCATCACAATCTGTTGTCGCGTTCGGGAAAGGCGGAGGATGTCCAGCGGATCATTTCCCATCCCCAGGCGTTGGCCCAATGCCGCGGCTGGCTGGCGCGCCATTTCCCGTCGGTGCCGGCGGAGGAAGTGGCGAGCACGGCGCATGCTGCGATCAAGGCGGCGGGCGATCCGTTCGCTGGCGGCGATTTCGAGCGCCATGGCCAAGGAAGTTTATGGTCTGCAGTCCGTCGCCGCGAACATCGAGGACCAGAGCATCAACATCACGCGGTTCCTGGTCATCGGCAAGAACGGCGTGCCGCCGAGCGGCGACGACAAGACCTCGCTGGTGTTTTCGGTTCAGGACAAACCCGGCGTGCTCCATCGCATGCTTCAGCCCTTTGCCCGGAGCCGGATCAATCTGAGCAAGATCGAATCGCGGCCGATCAAGAACAAGCCCTGGCAGTATTTATTCTTTCTCGATCTGCGCGGCCATCGGCAGCAGACCACCGTCAAGCGCGCAATCGCCGGGCTGGAAAAAAATTGTTCTTTTTTAAAAGTCATGGGCTCCTATCCGAGCGGCAGATGAAGATTGTCGAGCAGGTTCCGGAATATATTCGAACGTTGATCCCGTACGAGCCGGGCAAGCCGATCGAAGAAGTCGAGCGCGAGTACGGCATCGCGAATTCGGTCAAGCTCGCGTCCAATGAGAACCCGCTCGGGCCATCACCCAAGGCGCTGGCGGCGATGCGCGAGAAATTGGAGCAGCTCAACCTATATCCGGACGGCGACTGCTTCTATTTAAAGCAGGGCCTGGCGAGGAAGCTCGGCGTCGCGCCGGAGAGTTTGATCTTCGGCAACGGCTCCAACGAGATCATCGAGCTGGCCGCCCGCACGTTTTTGCGGCCGGGAGACGAAGCCGTGATGGCCGAACAGGCTTTCGTGGTTTACCAGCTGATCGTGCAAACGGTCGGCGGCCGGAGCCGCGCCGTGCCGCTCAAGAATTTCACCCACGATCTGGCCGCTCTCGCCGCAGCGGTGTCGCCACGCACGCGGATGATTTTTCTGGCCAATCCCAACAATCCCACCGGCACGATCTACCGGCGGGACGACTGGGAGCGCTTTCTCGAAAAGATTTCGCCGGATGCGCTGGTGATCGTCGACGAGGCCTATTTCGAGTACGTGCGCGACGGCGAGTATCCGGACTCGCTGCGCTACCATTCACAGGGCCGCGCCATGCTCACCCTGAGAACGTTCTCGAAGCTTTACGGCCTGGCGGGCTTGCGCATCGGCTACGGCATCGGCGCGCCGGAGCTGATCGCGCTGATGCAGCGGGTGCGCCAGCCCTTCAACGTCAATGCGCCGGCGCAATGGGCGGCGTTGGCCGCGCTCGACGACGTGGAACACGTCGAGCGCAGCCTGGTGGCCAATCGCCAGGGCATCGATTATTTGGAAAAGGAATTCTCCAAGCTCGGGCTCGAGTTCGTTCCGAGCCAAGCTAATTTTATTTTGGTGCGGGTCGGCAGGGGACAGGAAGTATTTCAGCAATTGCTTAAACAAGGCGTGATCGTCCGGCCCACCGGCGGGTACCGCTTTCCCGAGCACGTGCGGGTGACGGTGGGAACCATGGACGAGAACAAGAAATTGATCGGCGCACTGGCGAAAATTATCAGCGGGAGTTAGCCGCGCGCGGCACAGAGATCGCTCGATGGCAGTGATGTTCGAAAAGGTGGTGATGGCCGGCGTGGGGCTCATCTGCGGCTCACTGGCGTTGGACATGCGCCGGCGCAAGTTGGCCAAGGAGATCATCGGCTACGGGCGGGGCGAAGGAAATCTCCGCCTGGCGCGGCGCCAGGGCATCATCGACGGCTACTTTTTGGTCGCGGACGATTTTCCCGCCGGCGTGGATTTACTGGTCATGGGAACGCCGGTGGCATCGATCGCGCCGCTCACAAAGGCGTTTTTGCCCAGGCTCGAAGCGGGGGCGATCATCAGCGACGTGGGCAGCGTCAAAGGCGGCGTCGTGCGCGCGATGGAAAAGCTCCTGCCCAGGCAAGTTCACTTCGTGGCCGGGCATCCGATCGCGGGCAGCGAGCAGTGGGGCGCGCAGGCCGCGCGCCACGATCTGTTCGCGCGCCATCGTTGCATTCTGACGCCGACCAAAAAGACCGACCGCAGGGCGCTGGAAAAAATCGCCGCGCTCTGGCGCGCGGTGGGCGCCGAGGTGGAAAAGATGTCGCCCGACGCGCACGATCACGTGCTCGGCGTGATCAGCCATCTGCCGCACGTGTTGGTTTACGCGCTGGTCAACGCTCTGGAGCGGCGGCCGTCGAAGGGCGTCGATCTGAAAAAATATTGCGCCGGCGGCTTTAAGGATTTTACCCGGATCGCCTCGAGCCGGCCCGAGCTTTGGCGCGACATCTGTTTGATGAATCATCGCGCGCTCGGCCGCTCGCTCGGCGACTACATTGAATATCTGCAGCGGCTCAACGGCTGGATTCGCGACGGCAAGGGCGCGCTGCTGGAAAGAGAGTTTGCCCGGGCGTATCAAATCCGCGCGCAGATTCCGTGACGGACCGACGATGAAACGGATCGAACCGGCGAAACTGGCCCTGCGCGGCGCGATTACCGTGCCGGGCGACAAGTCGATCGCCCATCGCGCGGTGATCTTGTCGGCGATCGCCCAGGGCGAAAGCCGCATCTACAATCTTTCCGGCGGCGACGACAACTCGCGCACCGTGCGGGCGTTTCGCCAGATGGGCGTGGAGATCGCGCGCGACGGCGATGCGCTTTGCGTCGAGGGCAGAGGATGGAACGGCTTGCGCGCGCCGGGCCAAACCGTCGATTGCGGCAATTCGGGAACGACCATGCGGCTGCTATCCGGGCTTTTGGCCGGACTGCCGTTTCACAGCGAGTTGGACGGCGACGGCTCGCTGCGCCGGCGGCCGATGAAGCGGGTGATCGAGCCATTGAGCCAGATGGGAGCGCGGATCCGCAGCCGCTCGGGCGATGGGCTGGCGCCGCTGGACATCGACGGCGGCGAGTTGCGCGGTATGCACTATTCTATGCCGATCGCCAGCGCGCAGGTGAAGTCGGCGATTCTCTTGGCGGCGCTCCAGGCTCAGGGCGAAACAATCGTGCGCGAGCCGCAGCGCTCGCGCGATCACACCGAAGTCATGCTCGGCGGCTTCGGCGGCAAGATCGCGGTCGACGGTTTGACGATTCGCATCGACGGCCCCCAGGCTTTGACCGGCCAGAACGTGCGCATCCCGGGAGACATCTCTTCGGCGGCGTTCTTTTTGGTCGCCGCGGCGATAATTCCGGGATCGGACCTACTGGTGCGCGGCGTCGGCTGCAACCCCACGCGCGACGGCGTGGTAGAAGTCTTGAAACGGATGGGCGCGGCGCTCGAAGTGCGCAATGAGCGCACGGAGGCCGGCGAAAGGGTCGCCGATATTCGCATCACCGGCGGCCGCCTGACCGGCGTCGATCTCGGACCCGAATGGGTGGCGCGCACCATTGACGAATATCCGATCCTCGCCGTGGCGGGGGCGGCCGCGGACGGCGTGACGACGTTCTCCGACGTGAAGGAGCTGCGTTACAAAGAATCAGATCGCATCGCCGCGATGACCGAAGGGTTGCGCGCGCTCGGTATTTCGGTGGAAGAACGCGCCGACGGCATGACGATTCACGGCGGGCGTTTGCGCGGCGGCGCGGTCAAGAGCTACGCGGATCATCGGATCGCGATGTCGCTCGCCATCGCAGGATTGGTGAGCGCTCACGGAGTCGAAATCGACGACGCTCAATGCGTCGATATTTCGTTCCCGTCGTTTTTTGATTTACTCGCTGAAATTTGTTTGCATTAGGTCAAGAGACGCGGGATAGTCGGCGCGCACAGGGGGAGAGGTTGATCATCGCCATCGACGGCCCATCGGGAGCCGGTAAGAGCACTTTGGCCAAGCGTTTGGCCAAGACGCTCGATTTCATCTACCTGGATACCGGCGCGATGTATCGCGCGCTCGCTCTCAAGGTCTTGCGTCAAGGCATCGATCTGGCGGATGATGCTGGGCTGGCCGAGCTGATCGGCACAACCGAAATCGATTTGCGCGAACGCTGCGGCAAGCTCGCCGTGCTGCTTGACGGCGCGGACGTGGCGGCGGAAATCCGCACGCCGGAAGTGAGCCAGATGGCCTCCAAGGTTTCCGCGCTGCGGATCGTGCGGGCGCGTATGTTGGAGCTGCAGCGCGCCATGGGCCGGCGCGGCAGCGTGGTCGCCGAAGGGCGCGATATCGGCACGGTCATCTTTCCCGACGCCGAGGTGAAGGTTTTTCTCGACGCGTCGATTGCGGAGCGCGCGCGGCGGCGCTGGGAAGAGCTTAAGGGTTCCGGCCGCGTAACGGTGGATTTAAGCGAGACCCGCCGCGAGATCGAGGAGCGGGATCGAAGAGACAGCGAGCGGGACGTGGCGCCCTTGCGCAAGGCGGAGGATGCGTTGATGATCGATTCATCGCGTTCCGGCGTGGACGAGGTCGCCGCCATGGTTCTCGCGCACGTGCGGCAGAAACGAAAAGAAAACTAAACGGATCGGAGTGGGTATGTATGGCTCAACAGGATGAACATGGACAAGGCGCGATGACCGGCGGCGCCAGCGAATTCGAAGCGATGTTCGAGGAGAGTCTGCGCACGGTCAAGCCCGGGGGGGTGGTCAAGGGGCGCGTCGTCGGCATTACCGCGACCCATGTATTGATCGACGTGGGCTACAAATCCGAGGGCCAGATTCCCATCCAGGAATTCACCGACAGGCAGGGCAACGTTCAGGTCAAAGTCGGCGACGACGTCGACGTATTTTTCGACTCCTCGGAAGCCGAGGGAGGCGGCATCGTGCTGTCGCGCCAGCGCGCGGAGAATCTCAAAGTCTGGGAGGATCTTGAAAGGGCTTTCAATGAGGAACAGGGCGTCCAGGGGCACATTGTCGGTAAGGTGAAGGGCGGCTTCAAAGTCGATGTCGGCGTGCCCGCGTTTCTTCCCGGCTCCCATGTCGATATTCGCCCGAGCCGCAATCTCGACCGGTTCATCGGCACCACCGACCGCTTCGCCATTCTTAAATTCAATCGGGCGCGCGGCAACGTGGTGGTCTCGCGCCGGGCGCTCCTGGAGAAGGAGCGCGACTCGCTCAAGAAGGAAATCCTCAAGGTGCTCGAAGAGGGCGTGATCCTCGAAGGCACGGTGAAAAACATCACCGGCTACGGCGCTTTCGTCGATTTGGGCGGCATCGACGGCATTCTGCACATCAGCGATATGTCGTGGGGCCGAATCAATCATCCTTCGGAAATCGTCCAGGTGGGCGAGAAGATCAAGGTGGCGGTGCTCAAATTCGACGCCGAAAAGGAACGAATCTCTCTCGGCATGAAGCAGCTCACGCCCGACCCGTGGCATACCGTGGTGGAGAAATTTCCCATCGGAACACGCGTACAGGGCAAGGTGATCAGCTTGATGGACTACGGCGCGTTTGTCGAGCTCGCGAGCGGCATTGAGGGATTGGTCCATATTTCAGAGATGTCGTGGACGCGCAAGGTGACGCATCCATCCAAGCTGCTCCAGGTCGGCCAGCAGGTCGAAGTGGTCGTTTTGAACGTCGACTCGGGGCACCGCCGCATCTCTCTCGGCCTCAAACAGGTCATGGCCAATCCGTGGGAAGCGGCAAAGGATAAATATCCGGTGGGGACGATCATCAAGGGACCGGTGCGTAATATCACCGATTTCGGCATGTTCGTCGGCATCGAAGAGGGCATCGACGGGCTCGTGCATATCTCCGATCTGCACTGGACCAAGAAGGTCAAGCATCCCTCTGAGCTGTATAAAAAGGGCGATATCGTCGAGGCCAAAGTCCTCGGCATCAACGTCGAGAACGAGCGTTTTTCACTCGGCATCAAGCAACTGGCTCCCGATCCCTGGAAGGTGGTCGCCGATCGCCATCCGGTGGGCTCGAAGATCAAAGGGCAGGTTACCAGTGTCCCGGATTTCGGAGTTTTCGTGCGCATCGAGGAAGGGGTCGAAGGGTTGATTCATGTCTCCCAGTTGAGCACCGAGCGGGTCGACAAGCCGGCGAGCCTTTTCAAAGTCGGCGATGAAGTGGAGGCCGAAGTGGTCAGCATCGAGTCTGGCCGACCGCAAGATCGGCCTCAGCATCCGCGCCCTGCGCCGCACCGAGGAGCGCCAGGAAATGGAAAGCTACTTGAAGCGCGAGAAAGAAGGCGGGCGCTTCTCCTTCGAGTCGTTGCTCGGCGACGAGCTCCGGCTGGATCGCGACGAGGAGACCGAGGGCGGGCGCAAGGGGCGCGGCTAGTTCCGTCACGGCTCATCTGGATTGTCATGACAAGAAAATTTTCCATCCTGCGCGGCCTCGGCGTGCTTTTGATTTTTATCCTGGTGGTCTTTACCGGCGTGTTCTTCTACGCGTACGTCACCGGCGGCGACTCCAAGACGCTGGCGCTGTTTGCCGGCGACGGCGTCGCGGTATTGCAAATCGAGGGCGCCATCGACGATTCGCAGACCGTGCTCGCCGAGATGAGGCGCTTTCGCGAGATGCCGTGGGTCAAGGCGATCGTGGTGCGCATCGACTCCCCGGGCGGCGCGGTGGCGCCGACTCAGGAAATCTTCGAGGGGATTCTCCGCTCCAAAAAACAAAAGCCGTTCGTCGCTTCTCTCGGCGGCATCGCAACGTCCGGCGGTTATTACATCGCCGCCGCGTGCGACAGCATCATCAGCAATCCCGGCACGGTGACCGGGTCGATCGGCGTCATCATGCAGCTTGCCAACGTCGAGGAGCTGATGAAGAAGATCGGCGTCCGCGGCGTCAACGTCAAAAGCGGCGTCAACAAGGACATCGGATCGCCGTTTCAGCCGCTGTCTCCGGAAGGGCGCGAGATTCTGCAATCGTTGGTCGACAACGTGCATGGCCAATTTGTGAGCGCGGTAGCGCAGGGAAGAAGCATGGACGAGGCGGTGGTGCGCAAGCTTGCCGACGGCCGGGTCTACTCCGGCGCGCAGGCGCAGAAGCTTGGATTGGTTGACCAGTTCGGGACTTTGCAAGACGCCATCGAGCTCGCCGCCAAGCGCGCCGGGATCGAGGACGAGCCGGCAGTTTATTATTCGCGCCCGGAGCAGGAGCGATGGTGGGAGCGGATGTTCATGGGCATCTTCGGCCGTCGGCTACCGGGTTACGAGCGCGGCGGGTGGCTGCGCTACGAATGGTCTCCGTCGCTGCTTCAGTAGCGCCGCTCGACCGGCGTATTCAGCATTGAAATTCTTTTGTGTTGTGAGGATGATGATATGACAAAAAGGGACTTGATCGATGAGGTCAACAAGCGCTTTCCTCATCTATCACGGCGTGACTCGGAAGTGATCATCAACGCGATCTTCGATTCCATGGTGGAAGCGCTGGCGCAGGGAGACCGGATCGAAATCCGCGGATTCGGCAGCTTCGTGGTGAAGCACCGCCGCGCCCGACAGGGACGCAACCCGAAAAGCGGCGCGCTGGTGTCGGTGGCGGCCAAGCGGGTGCCGTTTTTCAAGGTCGGCAAGGAGCTGCGCTTGCGCGTGGACGGCAAGCCGTTCGATCCCTCCGAAATCGGAGATGATGAGTGAAACAGCTCTGGGCTCCTTGGCGCATGGCCTACGTCGAAGAAGGCGCCAGAGGAGGATGGGTGCATCTTCTGCGCCAAGCTTCGCAGCCGCGATCCGCGAGCCGATCTGGTCCTGACCCACACTGCCCATACCGTCGTGATGCTGAACAAATTTCCGTACAACAACGGTCATCTGCTGCTCGCGCCGAAACGTCACGAGAAAAGCCTGGCGCTTTTGCCGGTGGAGGAGTTCACGGATCTGAACGAGGCGCTGCGCCGCTCGATCGAGATCATCCGCGAGATTGTCCGCCCCGGCGGCATGAACCTCGGCATGAATCTCGGCCACTGCGCCGGCGCCGGGATCGAGGACCATCTCCACTGGCACGTCGTGCCGCGCTGGGAGGGCGACACCAACTTCATGCCGGTGCTCGGTGAGACCCGCGTCATGCCGCAGCATCTGCTCGAGAGCTACGATCGATTGCAACCTTTCTTTCAAAATCTGTCTGGTTAGTGCGCCCGCCGAACAAAAATGATATTGTCTTCAAGACGACCGGGCGCTGGCGACGAAACGCAGTCAAAGCAAGTGCCAGAGCAATTTTTCCTCGGAGGAGGCAACAGCCAGTGAGCGAAGCAAAAACTTTAGCGGAACTGAAAAAAAGCGGCGTTGCGGTGCTGCCGGTGCGCGACGAGATGCGCAAAAATCTGGTTCGCCGCCTGGAAAAGGGCGAGCGAATTCTTCCCGGCATCCTCGGCTACGACGAGACCGTGATTCCGGAGATCGAAAACGCCATCCTGTCCGGCCATCACATGGTGTTTCTGGGCGAGCGCGGGCAGGGGAAATCGCGCGTCATTCGCGGGTTGACGAGCCTGCTCGACGAGCGCATTCCGATCGTGCAGGGCTGCGAGATCAACGACAACCCGTTTCATCCCATTTGCCGGGTGTGCCGCAAGAAGGCCGCCGAAATGGGCGATGCTTTGCCGCTGGAATGGGTCGATCGGGACACCCGCTACGGCGAAAAGCTCGCGACTCCGGACGTTTCGATCGCCGATCTGGTCGGCGAAATCGACCCGATCAAAGTCGCCGAGGGCCGCTATCTGGCGGACGAGGAAACTATTCATTACGGTCTGGTGCCGCGCACCAACCGGGGCGTGTTCGCGATCAACGAGCTTCCCGACCTCACCGAAAAAGTGCAGGTCGGGTTGTTTAACCTGATGGAGGAGAAGGACGTCCAGATCAAAGGCTATAAGATCCGCTTGCCGCTCGACGTCGTGATCGTCGCCAGCGCCAACCCGGAGGATTATACCAGCCGCGGCCGGATCATCACGCCGCTGAAGGACCGCTTCGACGTGCAGATCCGCACCCATTATCCGAAAAAGATCGAGGACGAAATCCAGATCATGGAGCAGGAAGCCGCGCCGACCCATCAGCGCAGCCGCAAAGTCGAAGTGCCGCGCTTTATGAAGGAGATCCTCGGCCATCTCACTTTTGAAGCGCGCAAGTCCAACGAGATCAACCAGACTTCCGGCGTGAGCGTGCGCGTGACCATCAACAACTATGAAAGCATCATCAGCAACGCCGAAAAGCGCGCGCTGCGCTGCAAGGAAAACGACATCGTGCCGCGCATCAGCGACCTGCATTCGCTGATGGCGTCGACCAGCGGCAAGATCGAGATGGAGTACGTCGGCGAGGACAAAAAGGAAGACGAGCTCATCGAAAAGCTGGTCAATCGCTCGATCATCAAGGTCTTCGATCAATACTTCAGCCTGAACTCGCTCTCCAAAGGTCGTCGACTATTTCAACTCCGGCTGGGGCGTAGAAGTATCCGATCAAATGGTCGCGCAGGACTACCTCGAAGGCATCAAGGAGATTCCCGGCTTAAAGGAAGCGATCAAGTCGCTGGGCATTCAGGAATCGCCCACGTTGATGGCGTCGGCGACGGAATTTGTCCTCGAAGGTCTGCATTTGCATCAAAAGCTCAACAAGGAGATCGAGGGCGGCCGGGTCACCTACGGCAAGTAGGCGAATTTCGCCTGCGCTCCCTGGAGCAGCCACACCGTTCATGGTCCATATCCGATACAGCCGCTGGAACGGCAGCTCGGGCGATTCCCTCGACTCGGACTCCGTGTTCGACCAGCTCAACGACTACATGAACGAGACCGGCGATTTGCAGCAGGCCATGCGCCGCCTGATGCAAAAGGGCATGAAAGGCGAGAAGCAGACCAAGGGCATCGAGGATCTGCTGTCGCAAGTCGCCAAAGAGATGCGCAAGCTCTACGACGAGTACCGGTTGCAGTCGGCGATGGACGAGGTGCAGGAGCAGCTCGAGTCGATCGTCGATCAGGAGCGCCAGACCCTCGAGCGGATGGACCAGGAGGGGAACGACGTTCAAGACAAAAAGCAGTTTCTCAACGATCTTCCCGGCAAGACCAGCGAAGCGATCGAGAAGCTCACGTCGTATCGTTTTGAAAACGCTCAGGCCGCCAAGGAATTCCAGCAGCTCGTCATGCAGCTCGACCAGATTCGCAAACTGGAAAACTGGCTGCGCCGCGAGGGCAGCCTTTTTCGCGGCCAGACGCCGATGCAGTTCCAGCAGTCCCAAGAGCTGATGGAGCGCATGGAAGATTTGCGCAAGCTCGAATCCCAGCTCTCCAGCATGCAGCTCAAGGACGTCGATCGGGAGCTGCTGGAAAAACTGCTCGGCGGCGATCCCAAGCAGGACTTCGAGGGCGTCATGCGCATGCAGTCGCTGCTCGAAGAGGGCGGCTACGTGATCGAGCAGGGCGAGCGTTTCGAGCTGACGCCGAAGGGCGTGCGGCGCGTCGGCCAGCTCGCGCTGCGCGACATCTACAAACAGCTCCGGCGCGACGCCATGGGCCGCCACGACACGCGCAATCGCGGCAATCAAGAAATGCTCCTGGAAACCAGCCGGCCCTACGTGCAGGGCGACCCGCTGCACATCAATATGGTGCAGACGCTCAAGAACGCGCTGCTCCACGGCGGCGGCGTGCCGGTGCGCATCGGTCCGAAGGATTTCGCGGTCTACGAGTCCGAGTTCAACACACGCGCGGCGACGGTGCTGCTTTTGGACATGAGCTGGTCGATGAGTTGGGAGGGCCGCTTCGCCGCGGCCAAGAAAGTCGCGCTCGCGATGGAGAGTTTGGTGCGTGCGCTGCATCCGCGCGATTATTTCGGCATCGTCGGGTTTTTCACCCGCGCGGTCGAGTTGAAGGCCAAGGACTTGCCGCAGGCAACGTGGAACATGGGCGACCCGTTCACCAATTTGCAGGACGGCCTGCACCTCGCTACCGAAATGCTCGGGAAAAAACCCAGCGCCAACCAGCAGATGATCGTCATCACCGACGGCCAGCCGACGGCGTACTGCCGCCAGGGGAGGCTTTACTGCGAATGGCCGCTCAGCTTCGGCGGCATCAGCCAGCGCGCCGCCGAGGAGACGCTCAAAGAAGTCGAGCGCATCACGCGCAAAGGCATCACGATCAACACCTTCATGCTCGACGACAGTCCGGTGCTGCGCGGCTTCGTCGACGATCTCACGCGCATCAACAAGGGCCGCGCTTTTTACACCCGCCCCGACCGGCTCGGAGAGTATCTCCTGGTCGACTATCTTTCGCACCAGCGCAAAAGAGTTTAGCGCGCTCACTTCACCTCCATTCGCGTTTCCACGACATTTTCCGCCTACGGCGGGAATCCAGGCGGACTATGGCATCGTTCGAGAACGCAATGTGGGAAGCCCGCTGCGGCGAGTCTGCCATGCGGGCGTGATGGTCGCCTCGGCAAAGTGATAGGATTCGGGATCACATGGAACTTTGGGTCGGCACCAGCGGCTACAGCTACAAACCGTGGTTGGGAAAATTTTATCCCGAGCGGCTCGCCGCCAAGGAGATGCTGCGTTTTTACGCCACCCAACTGCCAACCGTAGAGATCAACAACACGTTTTATCGTCTCCCGAAGGAAAGCGTGCTCGAGAATTGGGCCGAGCAGGTCCCCGCCGAGTTTCGCTTCGTTATCAAAGCGCCGCAGAAAATCACCCATGTAAAGCGCCTCAAAGAAGCGGCGCCGGAAGTGGAATATTTATTTCGTGTCGCCACGGTGATGGGCAAAAAGATTGGCGCAATTCTTTTTCAGCTTCCGCCCAACCTTCGTAAAGACATCGATCGGCTGCAGAGCTTTCTGGCGCTTTTGCCGGCCGGCAGGGCTGCGGCTTTCGAGTTTCGCCACCCATCCTGGCTCGATGACGAGGTTTTCGCTTGTCTGCGCGAGCGCAACTGCGCGCTTTGCTTTGCCGAGTTCGAAGAGGGTGAGAATCGTGATCTCATCGCCACCGCGAGTTGGGGCTACATCCGGCTGCGGCGGCCGGACTATGATCACGCAGATTTGCTCCATTGGCGAGAGCGTATCCTCGCGCAGAAGTGGGACCACGCCTACATCTTTTTCAAGCACGAGGATGAAGGCATCGGCCCGAAGCTCGCCGCGCAGTTTCTCAACCTGGGCCGGACAACTTGAGCCGAAGCCGGCGATGGTAACTCCGACATTCGTGCTGGTTTCGGGCTGCAGCCAACAGACGCTCAAGGCATGGGATTTCCTGCGCGATGGCTTGTCGTGTTATCATGGTGCAGGGAGTGGCAGTCATGGAATCGACCAAAGTCAAGAAACTGAGCCATCGACGTCTCGAAAATCTGAATATTGCGTCGTTGGATCTCATGCCTTCGCCGCAGGAGATTCATGCCCGCGTGCCGATGTCGGACAAGGCGGCGGAGACCGTTTACAACGGGCGCGAGACGATCAAGGCTATTCTCGACCGCAAGGATCATCGGCTATTCATCGTGGCCGGACCCTGTTCGATCCACGACGCCATCGCGGGCTATGATTACGCGCAACGATTGAAGAAACTCGCCGACGAAGTGAGCGACACCTTGTTGCTGGTGATGCGCGTTTATTTCGAGAAGCCGCGCACGTCGGTGGGTTGGAAAGGTTTCATCAACGACCCACGCATGGACGACTCGTTTCACATCGAGGAAGGCATGGAGAAGGCGCGGGTGTTTCTCTTACAGGTGAACGAGCTCGGCATTCCCGCCGCCACCGAGGCGCTCGACCCGATCGGGCCGCAGTATCTCGGCGATCTTGTCTCCTGGACCGCCATCGGTGCCCGCACCTCGGAGTCTCAAACGCACCGCGAAATGGCGTCGGGCCTGTCCACGCCGGTCGGTTTCAAAAACGGCACCGACGGCAACACGGAAGTCGCGATCAACGGGGTCAAATCCGCGGCGCGGCCCCATAGTTTTCTCGGCATCAACGAGCAGGGACGCTCATCGATCGTGCGCACACGCGGCAATCCCTACGGCCACCTCGTGCTGCGCGGCGGCGACCGGCCCAATTACGACACGGTCAGCATCTCGATGGCCGAGCGCGCTCTCGCCAAAGCCAAGTTCCCGCTCAACATCGTGGTCGATTGCTCCCACGCCAACTCGTTCAAGGATCACAACCTGCAGGGTCTCGTCATGTCCGACTGCGTGCACCAGATTCGCGAAGGGAACCGGTCGATCATCGGCCTGATGCTCGAAAGCAATATCGAGAGCGGCAATCAACCGATCCCGGCCGACCTTTCCAAGCTCAAATACGGTTGTTCCGTGACCGATCCATGCATCGACTGGCCAAGCACCGAATCGGCGATTCGCAAGGCGCACGATCAACTCAAGGACGTTTTACCGCACCGACAATGCGTGATCAGTCGCGAGGGAGCAAATCGCGCGCCGGCGCTTGGTTGATCGCGAAATCCTGAATGGCGACAGATCGCCAACCGCACCCGCTCCATAAAACGCAATCCGCTCTGTGCAGCAGTCGCCTGACTGCGTTTTGCGGGCGTGGACTTGGCAGTCTGTCGTAGAAAAAGTCCAATTCCGGCGCGACGCTCGGTTCTCAGGGTCATCGTAACCGCAAAGAGGAGGCGAACATGCCAGTTCTGCTGATTGCGCTTGTTCTGGGCATCTTTAGCTTGTTTGATGAGGTAGCAGGAGCCAATCCCTACCTGTCAAAGCCGGGCGAGACACCCGCTAAAGTGCGCATCGGCACCTGCGCCGTGACCGGCGGTTTTATTCATCTCTATGCCGCCCTTGATCATCGGATCTTCGAGAAGTACGGCATCAACGCCGAGCATGTGGTCGTGCGCGGCGGCAGTGTAGCGATCGCGGCGCTGGCGGCGGACGAGATCAGTTTTCTTTACTGCAACGCCGATGCGAATATCGTGCGCATCGGCGCCGGCGTGGACGGCAAGCTTGTGGCTTCGCCGTTGATCGGCTTGCCGTACGTGGTGCTCGCGCGCAAGGACGTCAAGCAGCCGGCCGATCTCAAAGGCAAGAGCATCGGCGTGACCCGGCCCGGTGATTTTCCGTATCGCCTGGCGAAGGAATTTCTTAAAAAGTTCGGCCTGAGCGACAAAGAAGTGAAATTGGCGACGGTCGGCGGTACGCCGACCGAGCGTTATGCGGCGCTCGTACAGGACGTCTTTCAAGCGACCTTGATTCAGCCGCCGCTCGACGCGCGCGGCAAGAAAGATGGTTTCAATGTGATCTATAATTTGAAGGATCTGGGCCTTCCTTTCATTTACAGCTCGCTCTTCACCAATTCCAGAACGTTCAAGGAACGGCCCGCGGTGGTGCAAAAGGTGGTCGCCGCGCTTGCCGAGACGATCCATTTCGTCGAGAAGAATCCTGAGGCGGCGATGGCGTCGGTCGGAAAGACCCTGCGCATCAAGGACGCCGAAACCTTGCGCTCGGCCTATGACGCGTATGCGATCAATCTTATCAACCGGCGCATGACGGTGCCGGCCAAAATGGTTGCCGAGACGCTTGAGATCGCGCGCGAGGACGGCGCTACGATCAGGCGCAAGCCCAACGAGATCTTCGACAATACCTTCGTCGATAATCTGGAAAAGAGCGGCTTTATGAAAGAGCTGTGGGGCGGCGCGGTGCCGGAAGACCGAAAGCGCACGCAATGAACGCTGGCACAGCATGAACGCGCAAATGCTATTCCTCCATCCGTTTGGAATCTCCACACAGCTCCAACGCTCCCTATGCCCGCGTCCAAACGCATCTTGCTTCTGAGCGTGTCCGCGGGCGCCGGGCACGGCCGCGCCGCAGAAGCCTTGCGTGCGCAGGCGCATTCTGACGGCATCACAGCCGAACATATCGACGTGATGACCTTGGTACCGCGCAGCTTTCGGACGCTCTACACCCAATATTACATCCGGCTTGTCGAGCAGCATCCCACCGTCTGGGCGTACTTGTATCACGCGACGGACAAGATGCCGCGCGATGCGCTGTTCGCCAAATTTCAGCGCGCGGTGGAGCGTCTCAACACGCTCAAGCTGCGCGCCGCACTTGAGCAATTCGCTCCCGAGCACATCATTTGCACGCACTTTCTTCCGGCTGAGCTGCTGGCCCACCACGGCAAACGAGAGAGGTCCATACCGCCGGTATGGGTGCAGGTCACGGACTTCGATCTGCACCGGATGTGGGTGCAGCCGGGCATGCGCGGCTACTTCGCGGCCAGCGACGAGATCGCCTTCCGCATGGTAGAGCGCGGCATAGCGCGCGCTAAAGTACGTGTCACCGGCATTCCCATCATGCCGGCGTTTTCGCAGAAGTTAGATCGCGCCGAATGTGCCCGCGAACTCGGCGTCCAGCCGGACAAGACCACGTTGCTGCTCATGACCGGCGGCGCCGGCATCGCCGGCGGCGAGTCTTTCATCTGCCGATATTTCTGCGCGGCCGCTGGTCGTGGCGCATGGAGGCGCGCATCCTTGCCATGATCATGCTCTTTTGGATCATTGAGGATGCTCTGTGGTTCGTCCTCAATCCGGCTTTCGGCTGGAGCAAGTTCTCCGCAGGAAGCATTCCGTGGCATAAGCACTGGTGGATGGGCCTGCCGATGGACTACTGGATCTCGACGGTCATAGGAATCGTCCTGTTCGCGTGGTCCTATCGGGCAAAGGCAAAGGCCTCGCCTTGAGGAAGCGTTGCCGTCATCTTCCGTCGGACTGTTTTGCGGCTTTCCTTTGGCGCATTGCATCGGTAGAATCCAGGGACCCTCGTGATTGAAATCATATTGGAAGAAATCAGTTTCGGACTCCCTGAAGCGCGCCAGTTCTGGCGTATTCTCATACGACTCGTCGCGGCCATGCTTGCGGGCGCAGTCGTCGGCGTTCAGCGCGAGCGCTCTGGTAAACCTGCCGGTATCAGAACGCACATGCTGGTGGCTTTAGGAGCGGCGCTTTTTGTCATGGGGCCGATGGAATTTGGCATGCTGGATAATGAGGATGCCTTGTCGCGGGTCATTCAAGGACTGGTGACGGGTATAGGTTTTCTTGGCGCCGGCGCGATTCTCAAGCTCGAGGACAAGCGCGAGATCGAAGGACTGACCACCGCGGCGGGGATCTGGATGACCGCGGCCATAGGGTTGGCGATCGGACTGGGGCGATTCGGCTTGGCAGCGCTCAGCGTGATTTTTGCCTGGTTTGTGCTCGCCGTGATCCAGAAAACCGAGCACTGGCTCGATCAAGGCATCGCGAACAACAGCAAAGAACCCGGTAACTGATCCCTGTCGCTTTGTTCGCACTCTATCCGCTTGGATCCTGTCCTCGCGGGCGGCGGTTGGATGGACGGCGCCGAACGGATCACGGCGGCAAAAGGAATGTACCTGAGCCCGGATCAGCGCATGGCGGACATCGGCTTTCGCTGCGCCCGCGACCGCAAGTGAAGGGCGTTCTTATGGCAATCCATCCCCAACTGCTGCTCGACGCGCATTTCATCGGAACATTTCCGACCTGCGGTGTCCTACTGCACAAGAACGCAGTCGTGCCGTGGTTTATTCTCGTGCCGGAAACGGAGATCGTCGGTTTGCTCGATCTGCCCCAAGAAATTCTCATGGCTGTCATGGAAGAGGCTGCGCTGATTTCCGCCTTCGTCAAGCAGACTTTTGGCTGCGCCAAGATAAACTTCGCCAGCATCGGCAACGTCGTGCCGCAGCTTCATCTGCACATCGTCGGCCGCAAGCCGGATGATCTCTGCTGGCCGGCGCCGGTATGGGGAAATTTGGCCGAGATTCGCGAGTATTCCACCGGAGAGCTGGGGCGGATCGGAGAGCTGCTGCAGCTTCATGCCCCGGCGCGCTTCGTCACGCGCTGAACTCAATCAACGCGCCCAGACCAGTGCTGCGGTGACAAACGCTTCGATCAAGGCGGCAAGCAGCAACAAAGGCGTGATAACGGTAGAAAAGTAGCGGAGAGCGAGGCCGATTTCCGTCCTGAGGGGCGTTGGGCAGCGGCGACGGAGACGCGCGAGAGTCTGAGCGCCGAGCATCAGGCCGATGCTCATGCCGAGGAACACGGCGGGCAGCTCGATGACGCCGTGCGGTGCGATGCTCGCCAGCGAGGTCCACAGGCCGCGCGTCCGGATCGACAGCGAAAGCGCGACGCCCAAGGCCGCGCCGTTGGCGAAAAGAAATATGACCGGCACGACGCCGAATACGGCTCCGAGCAGGAGCGCGATCAGAGTCTTCACGGAGTTGTTCAAAGAAAATCGCGGCGGCCAGTTGCCAATGGGGCATGCCGGTAAATCCCTTAACGAAGGTCGCGAGATTGTCGGCGAAACGATCGGCGAGATCGGGGATTTGATACACGACCGCCACGCCGGCGCCGGCGCCGAGAAAGAACAGCAGGAGGCTGCCACAGAGATAGGGCATGAGCCGCGCCAGGTAGGCGCGTCGTTCTTCGCGTGGCATGATGAGCATGGATGGGAGCGATTGCGCGCATCCTAACAAGATTTGCCGCGGCGGTACATCGCGGGCAAATTCGCTTTCCGTTGGGAGCGTTTGGAAACGGCGCCGATCTATTTTATGGTAAGCTCGCGATGCGGCGGCGCGGGCCGACGCAGAGAACGGAGTCACCATGAAGATCAAAAGCATCCGCGTCCAAGTCGCGCGGGTTCCGCTCGATGAGCCGCTGGCGGGCGGGCCGCCGTATTTCCGCTCGCACAATCAATTCGTCCTGGTTCGAATCGACACCGAGGACGGCATCCAGGGCATCGGCGTGAGTTTTTTCGGCGGCGCGCTCAGCGCGACCTTGAAGCACGCGATCGATCAGCTGGGCGATCTCATCATCGGCGAAGATCCGCTGCGCGGCGAGATGCTTCTGCAGAAACTACGCAGCGCTGGAGCGAGCGCCGGGCCCGGGCGGGATTCTGACTCTGGCCCTTGCCGGCATCGATATGGCGCTCTGGGACATCAAGGGCAAATTTTTCGGCCAGTCACTCGCCGCCATGCTCGGCGGTTTGCGTGAGCGGGTGCCGACTTACGCGAGCGGCGCGCTGGTGCGCGCCTATCCGATCGATCATCTGACCAAGGCAGCGCGCACCCTGGTCGAGAAAGGCTTCAAGGCGATGAAGACGCAACTCGCTCTGCCCGGTGACACCACGCCGGCGCGCGAGGCCGAGCACGCGCGTCGCATCCGCGAAGCCGTCGGCCCCGATATCGACCTGATGTGCGACATTAACCAGCGCTGGTCGGTGCATCAGGCGATGGATATCGGCAAACGGGTCGAGGAGGTGAACTTCTACTGGCTCGAAGACGTGACCGCGCATGACGACTACAGCGGTCTGGCCCGGGTGGCCGACGCGCTGATCACGCCTCTCGCCGGCGGTGAGTGCCTCTACGGCATCACGCCGTTTCGCCACATGATCGAGGCCCATTCGGTCGATATCGTCATGATCGATCTGATCCGCGTCGGCGGCATCGCCAACTGGATGAAAGTCGCGGCCATGGCCGAAGCCTTCAACCTGCCGGTGGTAAGCCATCTTTTACCGGAGATCCACGTACATCTCGTGGCGGCGGCGCCGAACGGCTTGACCGTCGAGTACATGCCGTGGTCGTTTCGCCTTTTCGAAGAAGTGCCGGTGCCGGTAAACGGAGAACTGTCCGTGCCGACGAAACCGGGGCTGGGGTTGGAGTTCAGCCGGGATATCGATCGCTACGTGGTGGCCTGAACAAATCCGGCGAGGAGGGATCATGAGCAACGATTGGCGCAACCACGGCGTGAAAATCATTCGCTGTGATCAGCTCGACACCAATACGCCGCAGACTCCGGGCATGACCCGCGCCGCGGCGATCACCCACGCGCGCGCGGGGGCGAACAAGCTGTGGGCGGGAAGCGTGGAGATTCACGCCAACGCCAAGACCGGGCCGCACCATCATGGCGAGCTGGAAAGCGTCATTTACATCGTCAGCGGCAGGGCGCGCATGCGCTGGGGCGAGGGCTTGGAGTTCGTTGCCGAAGCGGGTCCGGGAGATTTCATTTTCGTGCCGCCCTACGTGCCGCACCAGGAGATCAACGCGGCGGATGAGCCGCTCATTTGCGTGGTCGTGCGGAGCGGACAAGAGCCCGTGGTGGTGAACCTGGAGATTGAAACTCAAGAGCCACCGGAACAAGTGATGTGGGTGGATCCGATCCACAAGGCGCCGGGATGAAACATCAAGGGAAGACGCCGGATGCAAAATTCAAACTGCTGGTCACGCTGATTCAGATCACCGTGCTTGGTTTCGCGGCGCTGCCAGCCAACGCCGCTGAACAGACGGTGGTTCACGCCGGCTACGGCGGCATCGCTGGCTACCAGCTGCCGCTCTGGGTGAACAAGGAAGTCGGCATCAGCCGGAAATACGGCGTCGAGCTGGAGCCGCTGCTGATCAGCGGCGGCGCTCTCAACATGCAGGCGTTGGTCGCCGGCAGCATCCAGATCAGTCAGAACTCCGCTTCCTCGGCAATCCAGCCGGCATTGCGCGGCGCGCCGATCGTTCTCATCGCGATCCAAGAAAGTCGCATGCCGTTTCAGATCATCGCGCGGCCGGAAATCAAAACGCCGCAGCAACTGATCGGCAAGAAGATCGGCATCCAGCGCTTCGGCGGCTCCAACGACACTGGCGTTCAATGGGCGCTTCGGGCCTGGAAGATCGATCCGCGGCGGGTGACCATCCTTCAATCGGGCGCCACCAACGCGCGGATGACCGCGCTGATGCTCGGCCAGATCGATGCCACAATCCTTTCTTATCCCGAAATTCACGTCGCGCGAAAGCGCGGCATGAACGTGCTGGCCGACATCGGCGAGTTCAGCGCGTATCCGAATACGTCGCTGCTGGTAACGCGAACTTTCGTGGAAAGGCAGCGGCCATTGGCCAAGAATCTGCTGCGCTCGCAAATGGAAGCGATTCATTACATGCGCGCCAACCGGAGCAGCAGCATTCAGATTCTGCAAAAATATCTGCGGGTTGCCGATGCCGAGGCGATCGAAGCAACCTACGATTTCTTCTCGCCGCGCACCGACCTGCCGCCGCGTGCCAACCTCGAAGGCATCCGCAATATTCTTCGCGAGATGGACGCTCCCCAGCGCAACCCAGGCGACTTCATCGACATGAGCCTGATCGAGGAAATCGAGCGCGAGGGATTTTTTCAGAAACTGCGCTAGCGACGTCCCGGCTCGAACAAGGAGATTGGCGCAGGCATGAAGGCCGGGAAGTTGGAAGCGATCTGGATCAAGCGCGCGCATCGCGGCGTAATGGATCCGGCGGCGTCGGCGCAATTGATCGCCGGCGAGGGGCTTCTCGGCAACGCTGATCGGGGCGGGAGCCGCCAGATCACGTTGCTCGAAAAGGAGACTTGGGAAAATCTCATGCGCGAGATGAACGGCAAAGCGCAGCCGGCGGCGCGGCGAGCGAATCTTTTGGTGAGCGGCATTGCGCTCGCCGGTTCCCGCGGTCGAGTTCTTCGCATCGGTGCCGCGCGACTGCAGATCGGCGGCGAAAACAAGCCTTGTGAGAGAATGGACGAAGTCATTCCCGGTCTGCAGGCGGCGCTGTATCCCGCTTGGCGCGGCGGCGCCTTCGCGAGAGTTTTAAACGATTGCGAAATTCAGATCGGGGATGGGGTAGAGTGGGAGAAGGAATGAATTCGCTCAAACGTTTCAAGGCAACTGAACTATTCCCGAAAATTTTCGTCTGGCCTATTTTTCGCCTGATGTAATAGAATACGCCTGTCGGGTTCCCCGACGTTTCTGCCATGGCCGAGATATTTGTCAGTTATGCTTCCGCAGACCGCGAGCGAGCGCAGGCGCTTGCCGCTGCGTTGAGCGCGCGCGGCTGGTCCGTCTGGTGGGACCGTAAAATACCGCTCGGAAAATCCTATGATGAAGTCATCGAAAAAGCGCTGGCGCAAGCCAAGTGCGTGATCGTGCTTTGGTCGGCGGTTTCCGTCGCATCGGAATGGGTACGCAACGAAGCATCCGAAGGCAAACGGCGTGAGATCCTGGTGCCAGTGTTTATTGATGGCGTGGATGCACCGCTGGCGTTTCGCTTGCTGAACGGCGCGAATCTGATTGATTGGCAGACAGATATTGCGAATCAGGAATTCGACAAGCTCGTGGAGCGGGTCACGGAACTGCTCGGCCAGAGCTCTGCCGCGGCGACGCCATCGTCGTTCGTCAACACTCGCGTGCCGCCATATCAGCCGAGCAGAGAATTTGTCGCAAAGTTTTTCAAGTCTCGCCTGGTTCGGGGCGGATTGGCCACGTCATTTGTCGCGCTGCTCGCAGTCGGCTTTCTCCTGAAGGGGCGTGAGCCGGAACTTGAAAAGCCGGCGGAGGAGCAATCCAATTCGACGCCCGCCGGCCCTGAAGAGCCTGAGAGCCGGGTGGTTCGGATCTCGAAAAAAGCATCAAAGACCTGTCCAAGATATTTGGCGGGGCAGTCCCGGCAACATCCATGGCCAAAGGATTTCACGTGCCGGATCTCGGAGTGCGCATAGCCTACATCACTCCGGAGCAGAGCGCATCGACTCTGGGTGCGCTGCCACCGGGCGCGGTGGTGATGGAGGTGGAAAGCGGCCGCGCGGTGGCGAAGGCGGGGATCCACGTCGGCGATGTCATGGTCGCGATCGGCGGCAAGAAGATCGCGAGTGAAAACGATTTGCGCCAGGCTATTTTCAAGATCGGCCCGGGCAAGACGGCATATTCCTACCGGCGCGGTGGTGAAACCAAAACAGTTACGATCGAGTGCGCGAAGTGCGAAGCCCAATAATCCCGCTTTCCTTCCGCTCGAAGCGCTAAATCCTATGAAAAGAGGCAAGCAGCGGCACGCAAAAATCACGTGCCGCGAAAGAAGGGCGCCGCCAAACGGGCCTGACCGCTAAGCGGGTTGCGCCGGCGGCTTATGGCATGATTCCGGTAAATGAAGCGCTGCTCGCGCCCAACAACAGCTACGGGGCTCCTGATTTTGTTCGGAGGGGATACTACGTCGATATTTCCTTTCGTTGTGCCGACTGCGGCATTGAAGAAGTTTGGACCGGCGCGCAGCAAAAGTGGTGGTACGAGGTCGCGAAAGGCTTCGTCTATTCAACGGCGATCAGGTGCCGGCGTTGCCGGCGGAAGCAACGAGAGCGGCGCGCCGACGCGCGGCGGACTCACCTAGAAGGCAGAGCGCAAAAAACGGGCGAAATGGAGTGAACTGCGATCGCCGCGCCGCTAACGACGAATGTATGAGCCGATGCACTGGATTTCGGCGCGCCGGGCGCATGTGTTGCGCCGTCTTGCGGCTTAGGCTGGACCTGCGATAGGATCCGCTGCGGTCGAACGCTAATCCAGAAAGGAAGTTCTTATGGGACTCTTAGACGGTTTACTGGGTGCGGCCCTCGGCGGCAACCGTGGACAAACGCAAACACAAGATCCGCTTAGCTCCATACTGGGCGGTTTGACCGGCGGCGGCGGTACAGGCACAGGGAGCGGGGGCAATCTTTTGCTGCAACTTGCGCTCATGATGCTGCAAAGGAATGGCGGCTTGGACGGTGTGCTCGGCAAGTTCCGTGAAGCCGGCATGGGCGCGCAGGCGGATTCCTGGGTGAGCAACGGGCAAAATATGAACCTCTCCCCCGATCAATTACAGCAAATTTTTGATTCCGGCTCTTTGAACGACATCGCGTCACAGCTTGGCATGTCGCAGAATCAGGCCGGTTCGGCGATGTCGCAGATGCTGCCGGAGCTGATCAATCAATTGACTCCCCAGGGTCAAGTGACGAGCGAAAGCGATAACTCGATCGCCGAAGCCCTGCGAGTCGCTTGCTCAAAGCCCGGGCCGTTAAGATTGTCGACGAGCTTCGGCAGATCGGAAAGCTTCCGCTCTAACCGGGCCGAGCCGGCGACGACGTTTTGATGTCGGCTCGGGTGGCGCGCAGTTGTCGCTGACCGTGAACAGGGATTCGACCGCCGGAGCGCTGGTGTCGTTGATCTGTCTCACCGTTTTCGCCTTGGTGTTCATCGTCTACACCACGCGATATCTGCCGGATCCCGTAGCCACTCATTTCGGCGCGAACAATCGCGCCAACGGGTGGATGACTCGCAACGGCTATTTGGCCTTTATGCTTGGTTTTCTGATCGGCGTTCCGGCATTTGTGAGCCTCGTCGTCGGCGTTCTCCCGCGCAAGTTTCCCCAGTGGACGAACGTTCCCAATCGCGACTATTGGCTGGCCTCGTCCCGCCGCGAGGAGTCGCTGCGTTTTCTCTCCGCGCACGGCATGCGCCTGGCCTGCATGATCGTGATGACGATGCTCGGCATGCACTACACGATCCTCGTTGCCAATCACATGCAGCCGCCGGCGTTGCCGGTGCCGGTCTTTTCGGCGATCTTGATGGGTTTTGCTTTAGCACTGCTCTGGTGGATCGTAAGACTGTACCGGAGGTTTCCTAAGCCGTCGAAGTGAATCTACGCGATCGCAAGCCGCGGAAGCGTTCCGGGCACATGGACATGAAATTCGAATTGGATTTCGCCGGAGCTTAGGATGAGATTTTGACATCGTCTCGGCGCGGAGAGAGGCAACTACGATGAATCGCAAAGAACCGACGCGCTGTCCCTGGGTCGATTTAACTAAACCGGATTACGTCGATTACCATGACCGGGAGTGGGGCGTCCCGGTGCACGACGATCGGGTGATGTTCGAATTCTTCACTTTAGAGGCGGCGCAGGCGGGGCTCAGTTGGTACACGGTGCTGCGCAAACGCGCTGCGTATCGCGAAGCCTTTGCCGGCTTCGATCCTGAGAAAGTTGCTCGCTTCGGCAAGCGCCAAATCGGCCTGCTGCTTAAGAATGCCGGCATCATTCGCAACCGAGCAAAGGTCCTGGCGGCGATTCATAACGCGGAAAAATTTCTCGACGTTCAGGAGGAGTTCGGCAGCTTCGACGCTTATATTTGGCGCTTTGTTGGCGGCCGACCGCTTGTTCATCGCCTCAAGTCGTTGAAGGACTATCCCGCGACCACGCCGGAGTCCGATGCCATGAGCAAAGATCTAAAGCAGCGCGGCTTCAAGTTCGTCGGCTCGACGATCTGCTACGCGCATATGCAGGCAACCGGCATGGTCAACGATCACACCATCGGCTGCTTTCGCCGGAAGCGAATTGTCGATTCGTATCGGAGCGCGCCAAAAACAGGCAGCATCAAAAGC
>CAVUVW010000022.1:0-7547 GCA_963745035.1 uncultured delta proteobacterium
TAGTGATCGATGTCGGGATGCGCTCGTCAAATGCTAGCGCGAAAAGCTGTTCACTCTCGTCAAGCTCATGCAGAAGTCCAGGCAGCGCGCGGGCGGCATAAACGGATGTCTCCTGCCGGGCAAACAAATTCGCGGCGACACGTTTGAGGGCGTCGCGTGAGGTGGCGTATCGCTTGTGAACCAATGTTTCGGTGGGCTCATCACGGAATATGAGCCCGTGGCTTGTGCGCTCAAGCACGGGGCTCAAGTCCGAGGCAAAGCTCTCGATCGCGCTCGTGTCCATGCCGTGGGCGCCAGCATACTCGTCCAACGGCACAGGAGGCGGCAGCACCGCGAGACCCGCAAGAAACGCATTTATTTCCTTCTCTTCATAGCCTCGCTGCAGCGCGCCGCCGAGCGCATCAGTAATTCTCTTCTGAATGAGATCGTCGAGCTCGATCTCATTAGCGATTTGGGATGGCTCGAGCAGGCCACGGCCCGTTTTGAGCAGGTAGTCGAGCACGCGGGGATTGCCGCCAGACCTGGCCTGGGCAACATTGATTTCTCCCTGCGTCACGTTCTTGATGCGCGCGCTGAGGAAAGAAGCAGTCTCATCCTTGGTAAACGGACGTAGTTCGAACTCTTCGTACCGGGCGTACGTTCTGGGCTTTCGCTCGGTTCGGCAGGAAACGATGAGCTTCACGCCGGCAATGGGAACGGTATCGAGACTCTCCAGAAGCTTGACCGGGAAACTGTCTTCACTACGCTGCCGCGCTGCGAAATCGGCGTTGTCGATGGCGTCGATAAATAGGGCGAGCTGCCTGCCCGGCGTCACTCTGGACATCGTGGTAACGCATTGTGTGAGACGACGTCGGAACGTGCTCAGCAGACTTTGCAGATCGGGGCTGTCAGGCAGCATCGGGTCGCACAGACCGCGAAAAGCGAGTGTGTTCGCGATGTGGATCAGGCCCTTCTTCGGTAAGTGCCGGGCGTCCTCCGGTGAGCGGTAGGCACCGCCGCCAAAACAATCGAAGAATACCACTTCGTGATCGGGGGCGGTTTTCGTCGCAAGAGTATCCATGAATACGGTTTTACCCACACCGCCTGTTGCATGAATCAACAGAGGCGCCGACATGCCTCCTATATGCGCCAGGGCGTCGGCAAGCTGCGCGCGCTCCAGAATCTTTCCGACATCGACAACCGCCGGCTCGCATGGCAGCAAGTCCTTGGGATCTCCGATCTGCAGCGCCGAGAGGATGTCTGTTCGCGTAATCAGATTCCGGTCAGTCCCGGCGTAGCCGGCCTTCTCGCGGACGAGCTCTCGTAGTCTTCCAAGACGCGCTGCTGCAATCGGATCGCTCCCTGAGGCAGACCAGTCAACGAGCAGACTGGCGAGCTCGTTTTTCGTGTGAGGCAAGCTCCGGAACCGGCCCATGATCTTTAGCTTCTTTGCAAAGGCAGCAAGGGATTGACCTGAAAGACCGGACGACGTCTTGAGCTGCGTGGCCTGCGCCTTAGCGTCGCCCACGCAGTTGGTGCTAGTTGCGAAAGCGTCGATTGCTTGCAGCAACGCATCGCTGATCGGCTGATTTGTAATAAGCTGAAAGTTGAGTTTGTCCTCTACGGCCTGATCGCCGTATTTTTTCTTGTAGACGCGATAGGTCTGTGCGAACTTCCTTACGGTCTTCTTCGCGTTGGATGCGCGGAAATCCTCGTCCGCGTCGGCTATCGAATATTTGAACTGGGCAAAGGTCGTTCTTGCGGACTGTTCGAAGGTTGGCCGCCCACCGAAATAGAGGGTGACATCGGCAACTTCGATGGTGTCAGCGTTTGCTCCCGCCTGATCGGCCGGCGATGGTCCCTCAACCGCGAGCGCGGTTAGATCGCTATCGGGCCGCAGCAGCTGCATCGCCTTGCGCGCGGTCCATGCCTCATGGAATTCGTGGCCGTCGCGAGATGCTCTGACTTTATCTATTTTCTTCTTCTTCTTCGAGGTCATTAACTCTTACTGTTGGACCATCCTGCCAATACAATTGCCAACGAGACCTGCAACTCCGATTCTGGGACGCCAGCACGCTAGCGGTTTGCGTTGCCACTTGACGAAGGCCCTAGACCACCGGGCTATCCTTACGACGGCGAAAGGTTGCCCGGCACGCGCAGGACGCTGCGTATAACCTGAAACGCCTAAACGAAGCCACTTCGGCCGTGAGCGACGGACAGTCCAACCGACGCTGAACCGTCACGTATCGACGACACAGCTCTCGAGCGACAGCACCTCCGGTGGCGTTTCCGTTGAGAAGCCGCGACTCACGGTGTCAATCCCTCTGCGGCCGCCGTTCAACTATTGAATGAGCCGGCAAAGCGGCCGACGTATAGGCTGGCTCATCTCGACGACCGCTCGGATGATAAAATGCCAATTCGCTTGCAATATTCGTTTGCTAACGGAGCTTTGTCAATATTTTGGTTTTGGGGATAGGGTGACCGACGCGACGGGCTATCTCCCTAACGATCGGCGGCCTATTTCGTTCGATCAGCTCGGGTCAAGGGTAAACCTACTTCAAAATCTCCGCCATTTTCGCGACCAGGGCGGGCTCGAGTTTGAATAGACCGGCGACGATTTTTTCTAGGTCTTCGCCGCTCAATATCGACGTCGAGTTTGGATTTCATCAATCTGGCAGCAGTTTATCGTTGGACTGCTCTCAGTTGAGCATAAAGGCAATACACTCAACCAGACGCATACCGTTCACCATCGAAAGCGGAGCGCTGCTGAATAGGTGTCGCTGTCCATCGCGTTGTTAGGCATCGCCCTTTTTCTCATTGCTGTTGAGGCCGTGGCCGGTTCTTCTGAAACTTCGGAATGCCCGCATCCATGCAGTCCCACGCATGTGCACGCGCGACCCACACATCGGCCTCGGGTTTGAACCAACCTGGATCGTCGAGGCTCGCGGCCTTTACTCCGACATACCCAGTATTGGCCGAGCTCGATGCAAATAGGGGTGTTCCACAGATCCCGCAAAAGTCTCGCCTTGCGATGTTGCCGCTTTCTGCTGTCTTCTCATAGCGCTTGGTCTGCCCCTTCGTCAGGCGAACCGCACTCGCTGCCATGATCACCGTTGCGGAATACCCGCTGCCGCTTCCGACCTGACAGTCGCGGCAATGGCAATTGAGCATGCGACGAGGCGCCTCAGTGCATTCGTACCTGATCGCCCCACACATGCAGCCGCCACGAAATGGGGACATCCATGATGCTCGCCATGGCGATGCCTAACTACTAAGTGAACCGCCATCTCGGATCCGACAAACCCAAATCCATGGTCATATCGAGCTCTAGTCTCAGCTCTGCTCGGCGTTGTTCACGGAAATGCTGCTACTATGGCGGTATAGCTCGCCGTATAGCACGGCGACCCTGTCTTTCAAAGGTTTCCATTACAGCTTATCGGCAGAAACTGAAAACTGCTTGCCGCCGCGATTCAATACGTGCGTATGAATCGTCGTGCTTACCTCTATGGTCCGATAGTTCCCGGACAGCTCTGGTAGCCGTTCTCCAGGAGTGCGTCGCCAGTAATGGCAAAAGATTCGCGGGCTGGCTTGGAGATCCCAGATTTAGGGTTCCTTGAAGAGGAACTATCGGCGGGCTATTTCGGTGACGGACTCTAGTTGAAAGGAAAAACCTACTTCAGAATCTCCGCCATTTTCGCAACCAGGGCGGGCTCGAGTTTGAATAGGCCCGCGACGATCTTTTCCACTTCTTCGCCGCTCAACGGATCGACGTCGAGTTTGGATTTGATCGCTTCGGCGAGAAAATCTTTGTCCTTGAGCGTTTCGCGAAACGCACGGCGCAGGATTTGAACTCGCTCCTTCGGCGTGCCCGGCGGCAAAGCGTATGGACGAGTGATCGCCGCGGTGTCATGGATGCCAGCTTGAATCAGCTTTTTAGCCTCGTCGGTTTTCGCCAGCTCGACAGCGACGGGAACCTTGGGCAAATCGGCATGGGCCTTGGGCACGGCCTGGAGCACGATACTTACCTGTCCCGCATCCAATCCCTGGCGCCACATTACTTTGATCGACTCCCACGCCCAGCAACCGCCGTCGATCTCACCGCTCTCGGCGGCGAGCTTGATCGGCGCGGTGCCCTTATACCCGGTGACCAGTTGAATAGGGAGACCGAGAGCTGCCTTGATCAATTTCGCGACGTCGTCATTGGTCGTGCCGGGCGCGCTGCCGCCGAGCTTGACCGGCGACTTCGCCGCCATCCACGCATCGATGGAGTTGATGCCGCTCGCTTTCGTGAGCGCGCACACGACATGATCCTTCACCGGCACGCCGACCCATTCGAACTTGCGCGCATCGAACTCGATGCCCGAGCCGCCGAAGAGTTGCTGCGAGATCAGATTGCCGATGAAATTGCCGATGGTAAGGCCGTCGGGCTTGGCGCTTTTGTAAAGCGTATTGGCGGCGATAAGGCTCCCCGCGCCGGTGACGTTATCGACGACGACCGACGGATTACCGGGAATATGCTTGCCGATATGCCGGCCCAATACTCTGGAGTAGGTGTCGAAGCCGCCGCCGGCCGGGAAGCCGACGATGATGCGAATGGTCTTGCCAGCGTAAAAATCCTGAGCGAAAGAGGTCTGACCGAGGAAGCACAGCAACCCCGCAATCAGGGCAGAGATCCGGCGATAAGACAGCAATGTTTTCATCGCGCCTCCGATCGGGTGATTCGTAGCAAAGCGGCGAGCCGACGGCGCGGAATATCACCTATCCGGACAGAAACTGTCAAGCTCCCTGGATCCGAATCAGAAATGTTTCCCGCCCAGGTGCAAACGCGCTAAGCGACGCAGAGCCGGTGCTGTATCAAACATGTTTCACAGAGATCGCATCTGCTTTTTCTTTTCCGGCCAGTGTGTTAAGTCGAGCAAAGTTTGCCGTTGTGCTCGCGGTGATTTTTCTCCAAGTAAAAAGGGGTAACCGATGACAAGCAACAGCTATGCGCGACTCTTGTTTCTGGTTTTCGCGATCAGCGCGGCACCGGCTTTTTCCGCCGACGCTCCGTTCTATCGCGGCAAGACGCTGACCGTGCTCATCAACTTCGCCACCGGCGGGCCGACGGATATCGAGGGGCGGCTGGTGGCGCGATTTCTCGGGAAACACGTTCCCGGGCAGCCGCAGATTGTCGTGCAGAACATGCCGGGCGCGGGCGGTGTGATCGGAACGAATTATTTGGGTGAAGTCGCCAAACCGGACGGATTGACCGTTGGGCTATTTCACCAACCAGTTTTTCAATCTATTGACCGCGGATCCCACTCTTCGAGTCGATCTCGCTAAGTTCGCATATATCGCCAGCGTCGAGGGCGTCGCCGTCGCCTACATTCGGAAAGACGTCGCGCCGGGCATTCAAGATCCGAAGGACATGATCAAGGCGAAAAACTTCAAGGCGGGCGGCTTGAGCCTCAACAGCGCCAAGGACGTGCGCTTCCGCCTGCAGCTCGATATTCTCGGCATCCCGCATCAATACGTTACGGGATATAACTCCAACTCCGATGCCCGCCTCGCCCTGGAGAGAAACGAGATTCAGTTCTTCACCGAAGGGACGCCCGGCTACCGCTCTCAGGTACAGCCGCGCATGGTAAAGGAAGGCCTCGTTGTGCCGGTTTACGCCGACGAGCTGGTCACCGCGGACGGGGAGTTCAAGCCGAGCGCTGAGGTGCCCGATATTCCCACGTTCTCGCAGCTCCATCAGCAGGTATTCGGTAAGCTCGGTTCGGGTCCACTGTGGGAGACGCTCAAAACCATCAACATCACTCATGTCATGCAGCGCCTCGCCAAGGTCGCGCCGAACACGCCGCCCGAAGCGGTCGCGGCGCTGCGCCAGGGCTTTTCTCAGATGATCAAAGACCAGGAATTCATCCAGGAGTTCAAGAAAGTCACCCGCTCCGATCCGCACTTTCAAGTAGGCGGCGAAGCCGACAAGCTGATTAGTAAGCTCGTGCAGGCTCCGCCGGAGGTAAAAAGCACCATTCGGAAATACACTCAAAGTAAGTGACTTCAGAGATGCGGCTCTAGAGGAAGTCTCTTTTCGCTAACAGAAATGGCTTGCGCGGTTACAGTTTCAGTAATCGGCGGGCGTTGTCCTCGAGAATAGCGCGCTTTTCCGCATCCGAACAATTGAGCGCGTCGATTTTCTCCGCGGCGCGCCAGTCGCCTAACGCGTACGGATAGTCGGTGCCGAGCATGAGCCGCTCGGCGCCGACTTTCTTCTTCAAGAATTCCAAAGTGTCGATATCGTAGACCAGCGTGTCGAAGTAGAGATTGCTCAAGTAAGCGCTTGGCGGTTTCGTTGCCTGCGCCGGGCGAACTTTTTTCCCTGTATCGAATTCTTTGTCGAAACGACCGAGATGGTAGGGGAGAAAGCCGCCGCCGTGGAGTGCGCAAACTTTTAGCTTCGGAAAGCGATCGAACACGCCGCTGTAAAGCATGTAGCCGAGGCACAAGGTCGAGTCGGCGGGATTACCGCAGACGGCATTGAGCCCGTACTCGGTCATGCGCTCGGCGCCGGCGATATGCTCGGGATGAATCACGACGAGAATATCTAATTCTTGGGCTTTTGCCCAAAAACTATTGAAATCGTTGGTGTTGTAGTATTGGCCGTTGACGTTGGTCCCGATGAAGGCGCCGCGAAAACCGAGCTGTACAATCGCCTGTTCGAGAACCTTGGCCGCCCGGTTGGGGTCCTGGAGCGGCACCGTCGCCATACCGACGAAGCGATCGGGATGGAGTTTTATCAGCTCGTTTACGCATTCGTTGTAAAGCTTCGACCATGATTCCCCTTGCACCCCGCTGAGGCGATAGCCGAGGCTGTTCGTATTGGCTTCGAGCGCGGCTGTGCGCACTTGGCCGTCATCCATCGCTTTGAAGTGGCCTTCGACATCGAATATCGGCGGCTGCAAACGGTGCGGCTTGCTCCCGGCAAACGAAAGCGCATAACTGCTTCGTACTTCGGTGACGGCTACCCCCAGGGACTCGCCGTGGCGGCGCGCTTCGTCGATGAGCTGCATGGGGACGAAGTGATGATGGATGTCGATCGCCCGTTGTAATGAAGTCGTGGCCATGATGTCTTCTTTCTAAATTTTTATCGTTCAAGTAACGCTAGAGTTTCTATGTGGAAAGTTTGTGGGAATAGGTCAATCGGCTGGATTTTGATCAGTTTATAGCCAAGCTTGACGAAGGCAGCAAGATCGCGCGCCAACGTGGTTGGATTACAAGAGACGTAGAGAACTTTGGCGGCTTCAAGCGCCGCGAGATTCTTCTCGATGCCTTTGGCACCGGCGCGCGGCGGATCGAGAACGATTTTGGCAAATTGCTCGCGCTTTCGCTTGAGCTCCGCGACCGCTTTCGGAACCGGAGCGCAGACCCAGCGAATATTGCCAAGGCTATTTCTTTGCGCGTTGAGCTTACCCTGGTTGATTGAGGCACGATGGCCCTCGACGGCCACCACGGCTTTGGCTTGCCGGGCCAGCGGTAAGGTAAAGTTGCCTGCGCCGCTGAAAAGTTCGAGCACTCGGTCGTCC
>CAVUVW010000023.1:0-93914 GCA_963745035.1 uncultured delta proteobacterium
CTATGTTGTCCGGTACCCTTACTGGTTCGGTTGGTCTTGCTGCGGTCATCCACGATCCCGAAGCGGTCGTGCTTCGCGCCGTGCGCATGGTGCGTGACGGCGTCGTCCTCACCACCGGCGGGCGCGAGGTGCCGCTGCGCGTCGACACGATCTGCGTGCACGGCGACACGCCGGGCGCGCCGGAGCTGGCGCGGCGCATCCACGAGGCGCTGACGGCCGCCGGCGCCACCGTCGCGCCGATCGGAGGATGGCTGTGAAGTGGTGGCGCGAGGCGGACCCGGAGGCGCGGCGCGCGCTCGCGGCGGGCATGTTCGGGTGGATGCTCGACGCGTTCGACGTCATGATCTTCGCGCTCGTGCTGCCCTCCGTGCGCGCCGACCTCGGCCTGACGAGCGCGCAGGGGGGCTATCTGGGCTCGGTGATGCTCGTCGCGGCGGCGGTCGGCGGCGTCGGGTTCGGCTGGTTTGCCGATCGCTTCGGGCGCACCCGCGCGCTGATGCTGAGCGTCCTGCTGTATTCGGTCTTCACGTTCGCGTGCGGCTTCGCGACCACGCTCGCGCAGTTCGTCGTCTTCCGCATCTTCCTCGGGCTCGGCATGGGAGGCGAGTGGACGGCCGGCGCAGCGCTCGTGTCCGAAACGTGGCCGGCGCAACACCGCGGCAAGGCGCTCGGGTTCATGCAGAGCGGCTGGGCCATCGGCTATGCCGCGGCGGTGCTCGTGAGCGGGTTCGTGCAGCCGCGCTACGGCTGGCGCGCGGTGTTCTTCATCGGCATCCTGCCCGCGCTCTTCACGCTTTGGGTCCGGCGCCGCGTCAAGGAGCCGGCGATCTGGACCGCCTCGTCGCGATCCGGGACGACGTCGCCCGGCACTGCGGTCGATTTTCAAGAGCGGCATCGGCGGGCTGACGATCGTCCTGACGCTGATGAACACGTGCACGCTGTTCGCGTGGTGGGGATTCAATCTCTGGCTGCCCAGCTATCTGAAGTCGAGCCCGGCGCAGGGTGGCGCGGGCCTCGGCAGCGGCCGCCACGACCGCGCTACCTGTTCATCATGCAGGCCGGCATGTGGTTCGGCTACGTCACGTTCGGGTTCGTCAGCGATCGCTTCGGGCGGAAGAAGACCTACGTGACCTATCTGCTCTCCGCCGCGGTGCTGCTCGCGATCTACGTCTCGGTCCGGGACCCCGCGGCGCTGCTGGTGCTCGGACCGTTCGTCGCGTTCGCCGCCACCGGCTACTTCAGCGGCTTCGGCGCGGTGACGGCCGAGATCTATCCGACGTCGGTCCGCGCCACGGCGCAGGGCTTCACCTACAACATCGGCCGCCTGGCGAGCGCCGCCGCGCCGTACCTGGTCGGCTCGCTCGCCGACACGCACGGCTTCGGCGCCGCGCTGCTGGTCTGTTCGGCCGCGTTCGTCGCCGCCGCAGTCTTGTGGATCTGGATTCCGGAAACGAAAGGGAGAGCTCTCGCATGACACGCACCGCTGTTCCTGCTGCCGATCTGGCCGTCACGCTGGCGGTCTCCGCGCCGGCGGCCGCGCAGAGTCGCGCCGAGGACGAGTACACGCGCTACGAGCTGCTGGCGCCGGAGACCTCGAGCTTCAAGATCACCTTCGACCTGGCGGCGGTCACGCCGGGGGCGACGCGTGTTCTTCAACGCGATCCACAACGCCACCCAGGTGACCGACCTGTCGGCCGATCGACCTGATGACCGGCGCGCCGCTCGACATCAAGGAGGTGACGGGCGAGCAGGCCCGCGCGGCGGGGTTGAAGGACGCGGACGCTCGCACGCGCTATCTCCAGGTCGAGCTCGCGCGGCCGGTGCCCGACGGCGGGCGAGGTCCGCATCCGGATCCACAAGACCTACAAGGACGCGCCGACCTATCACCGCGAAGGCGACGCCGTCGTCTTCAGCCGCGACCTCACCGTGAGGCGCGACGCGTCGTGCTCCCGAAGGGCTACGAGATCGTCGCGGCGAACCTTCCAGTCCAGGTCATCGAAGAGGCGGACGGCCGGATCGCCGCGAGCCTGATGAACATCTATCCGGGCGCCGCGCCGCTCGTGCTGCAAGGCGCGCGCCGTCGCCGCGCGGCCGGCCGCGCGCCGCCGGCCGCGCCGGCCGCCGCCGCCGCCCGCGCCGCCGCGCCCGGCCGACGCGCCGCCGCGCGAGACGCCGTTGAACCAGGTCCGCGTCAGCGAGCGCGCGATCCAGGATCGCGAGATCGTCTACTTCCTCAAGCAGCCCGAGACGCACGCCTTCTCGCTCTACCACGACTACACCGCGTCGCGCGAAGGGGAGCACCAGTACGTCAACGTCGTCCGCGCCGGAAGCAGCGTGTCGGAGCCGTCGGCGAAGATCCTCGACACCGGCGAAGTGCTGAAGACGCGCACGCTGACCGGCGCGGACGTCGTCCGCGAGAAGATCGACATTCCGGACCGCGTCGAGCCCGACACGCAGCTCGTGCTGATTCCGTTCGCGCCGGTGAAGAAGGGGCAGTCGGTCCGGCTGCGGATCTCCGAGACCTACACCGACCCCGCGCGCTACGCGCTCGTGGACGGCCAGCTGATGTGGCACCGCAGCTTCGGCCGGCCGCGCAACGACATGGTCCTGCCCGAGCGGCTGGTATCTGACGACGAGCTCGGTCCCGGCCGTGATCACGCAGGAAGCCGGACGGCCGCATCCGGCTCTCGTTCTGGAACCCGCGACCCGACAACGTCGACGTCTACGTGAAGGCGCGAAGGCGCTAGACGGGTGGGCGCAGCGGTGCGGGCAGTGCGAACGGTGCGAGGCGCGAGGGCGGCGAGCAGGCGCTGTAGCACCGAGCCCGAGACCGAAGCCCCGTCGGTAAATTTTGGTCACGTGCGTGACGACGCCGAGGACGTAGTGGAGCTCGACGTGGTCGCCGGCTTCGATGCGAGCGGGGGACCGATTCCTGGCCGACGCGCGCGCGGCTGGCCTGCCCCTGCGGATCGTCCGGATCGAGGAAGTAGATGTCGAGCGACACCTGGCCGTGAATGCTCACCGGCTGGATCTTCGTGATCACGGCCTTCTTCGATCCCTTCAGCATTCCGACCAGTATAGATCCGCCCGCCGGATCCGCCGATTTCGAGCCGCGAGCGAGCGCGTGCGAATTGAGATAAACTGAAGGAGCTTCCCGCCTGTATTTCAGGAGTTCCTGCATGTTCCTTACGAGTCGCCACGCATGGCGGCGCTGTTGTTGGCGCCGTTTTACGCGCAAGCGCCCGCGAAGACGGAGACCGCCTCCGAGCTGCCGGACGCGCGCGAGATCATCAACCGCCACATCAAGGCCGTCGGCGGCCGCGAGGCGATCCTCGCCCACAAGTCGATGCACGCCGACGGCACGATGTCCATCCCGGCGCAGGGCATCAGCGGACCCATGGAGCTCGTTCAGCGCCGCGAGCCCGAACCGCATCCGTCATGAAGATGACGGTGCGGGCATCGGCGAGATCATCGAAGGGTTCGACGGCTCGCACGGCTGGTCGATGTCGCCGATGACGGGTCCGATGCTGAAGGTCGGCAAGGAGCTGACGCAGACGAAGCTCGACGCGGATTTCTACAGCGACCTGCGCGATCCGAAGAAGTATCCGAGGTCAAGACGCGTCGAGAAGACCACGTTCGACGGCCGGCCCGTGCTACAAGGTCAGCCTCAAGCGCATCGACGGCGTGGAGGACTTCGACTTCTATGACGTCGCCACCGGCCTCCGCGCCGGCAGCATCAACACGCGCGAGACGCCGATGGGCGTCGTGCACGATGACGAGCATCGAGGGCGGACTACAAGAAGTTCGGCAAGCTGACTGCAGGCGACGCCGGTCAAGCAGCAGGTGATGGGCGATCGAGCAGAAGATCACGCTGCGACGGTCGAGTACGACAAGGTCGCCCGCGTCGGCGTTCGAGCCGCCGGCCGCCGATCAAGGCGCTCATCAAGTGAAACGCGCAGCCGCGTCGCCGGCCGTCCTGCTCCTCGGCCGTGCTGTTCGGGTCGCGCGCGGTCTCGACCGAAACCTACAAGGCGGGAGAGACGTTCGACGCGGTCTGGAAGATCGTCAAGGACAGCCACTTCGATCCCGCGTTCGACGTGGCGAAATGGGATCGCGTCGGCGCCGATCTGCGTCCCAAGGCTGTCGAGGCGAAGACGCCGGGCGAGTTCCGCGCCGTGCTCGCCGACATGCTCGGCCGGCTCGGCCTCTCGCACTTCGCCGTCATTCCCTCGACGCCCGACGGCCCCGGGGACCACGTCAACCTGAGCGGGCAGCCCGGGTTCGACGTCCGGCTGATCGATCGGCAGCTCGTCGTCTCCTCCGTCGATCCCGACGGCGGCGCGGCGGCCGCCGGCGTTCGTCGCCGGGTGGATCGTGCAGAGCATCGGCGGCAGCGCCGGTCGTCGGCGCTGCTGGCGGGCATCACCGAGAACACGCCGCCGCGGCTGGCGCAGCTGCAGGCCTGGCGTCTCGCGGTGCCACGGCTCCGCGGCCCGTCCGAATACGAGCGCGGAGGTCGACGTTCGTCGACGGCACCGGCGCGACCGTGACGAAGAGCATCGAGCGCCGGCAGGAGCAGCGGCGAGCCGGTCACGGTCGGCAGCCTGCCGACGATGTTCGTCGCGTGTCGCTCGTCGCTGAAGCCGACGCCCGCCGGCGGCAAGGCCGGCGTCATCGGGTTCAACGTCTGGATGACGGCCGTCGATCGCGAGTTCCAGAAAGCGATGGACCGGTTCCGATCGGCCGACGGCATCGTGATCGATCTGCGCGGCAATCCCGGCGGGCTGGCGGCGATGATCATGGGCGCTCGCCGGGCACTTCATGACCGAGCGCGTCGACGCTCGGCGTGATGAAGACCACGGCAGGCGGACGCTGAAGTTCCCCGCGAATCCGCGGCTCGTCAATGCCGCCGGCGAGCGCGTCGAGCCGTACAAGGGTCCCGTCGCCATTCTCGTCGACGGGATGACGGGCAGCGCGTCGGAGTGTTTCTCGGGCGGCATGCAGTCGCTCGGCCGCGCGCGCGTGTTCGGGCAGACGTCGATGGGACAGGCGCTGCCGGCGCTGTTCGATCGAGCTGCCGAACGGCGACGTGCTCATCCACGCCTGGGGGGACTTCGTCACCGGGACCGGCGTGCGCATCGAAGGACGGGGCGTCGTGCCGGACGAGCCCGTCGCGCTGACGCCGCGCGGCGCTCCTCGCCGGGCCGGGACGCCGACGCTCGACGCAGGCGCTGGCGTGGATCGATCGGGCCAGGAAAGAAGGCCGCAACTCTAGGTAGAAATAGGACGTTGCGGGCGATTATTGTTGCGCTTGGGCCGGTGCGTCTGCTAGACATGCAGTCACCTGCAACACGCGGTCTACCCCAAGCCCCTCTTCAGGACAATTTCGGGAGAAGTAAATGGAGCAGCGCCCGCTGCGTCTCGGTGACATTCTGGACGACTACTGTCCGCGCGAACGGCGCGTGACCAACCACGCCGTCGTCGCGATGATCGAAGAAGACGTCAAACAGACCCGCTGCACGACGTGCGACACCGAGCACGTGTACAAAGGCGGGAAAGCGCCGCGCCGGAAGAAGGCCGAGACGACCGGCGCGCTCTACAAGGAAGTGCTCGCCGGCATCACCGATCAGGACGCGCCGCCGGCGTCGCCGCGCGCCGCCGACGCCGCATCGACGATGATCGACGACGAGCCGACGCGCCGCCGGCGCTGGTCCAGCCTGCCGCGCCGTCGTCGCGATCGCGGCGCAGCGCCCGACGTCGCCGATACCGACGATCGACGACGACATCGATCCCGACGAGCGCCCGCCGCCGATCGACGAAGGTCCCGTGCATCGTCCGCTGATCCGCGCGCAGCTGCGCGCGTCCCGAGGGCATCAAGATCGAGCGCGCAGGCGCCCGAGTTCACGATCCGCCAGAACAACGGCCGCGGCGGTCCGCGGCGGCTTCCGCGGCGGCGGCGGCGACATGCGCGCGCGCAGCGGCGGTGGCGGTGGCGGTGCGGCGGCGGCAGCGGCGGCGGCGGCAACAACGGTCATCGTTTCGGCCGCGGACCCTCGCCCGGCGGCGGCGGTGGCGGCGGCGGCGGCGGCGGCCCCAACCAGGGCTTCGGCCGCGGACCCGGCGGCGGCGGCGGACAGCAGCGCTCGGGCCGACCGCCCAAGCGGTCGCGCTAGAATCAGCTTCCGGCTTCCAGTTCCCAGTTCCGGCTAATGCTGGATTCCAGCTTCCGGAAACTGGTAACGTTCCGTCGCTATGTCATCTCTCGCAGGAAAGACCGGCCTCATCGTCGGCGTCGCCAACAAGCGGTCGATCGCGTGGGCGATCGCGCAGGCGGCCTCGGCCGCGGGCGCGCGCGTCGCGCTGACGTACCAGGGCGAGCGGCTCGAAGAGAACGTGCGCGACCTCGCCGAAGGCCTCACCGATCCGCTGGTGCTTCCGCTCGACGTCACCGACGACGCGCAGATCGCGCGCGTGTTCGAGGAGATCGACCGCGCGTTCGGCGGCCTCGACTTCCTCGTCCACGGCGCCGCGTACGCGACCCGCGAGGACCTCTCGAATCCGTTCGTCCAGACGACGCGCGACGGCTTCAAGCTGGCGCTCGACATCAGCGCCTATTCGCTGATCGCGCTCTCGCGCGGCGCGCTGCCGCTGATGGAGAAGCAACGGCGGCGGCAGCATCCTGACGCTGACCTATCTCGGCAGCGAGCGCGTCTTCCCGAACTACAACGTCATGGGCGTGGCCAAGGCGGCGCTCGAGTCGACCGTCCGCTACCTCGCCGCGGACCTCGGCCCGAAGAACATCCGCGTCAACGCGATTTCGGCCGGGCCGATCAAGACGCTCGCCGCCGCGGGCATCTCCGGCTTCTCCAGCATCCTGCAGGTCTACCGCGACCGCGCGCCGCTGCGCCGCACGGTCGACACCGCGGAAGTCGCCGACGCCGCGATGTTCCTGCTGAGCGACGCCGGCCGCGGGGTGACGGCGGAGGTGCTGATGGTGGACGGGGGCTACCACGCCACCGGCATGTAGCTCCGCCTGCAGGCGGAAGCTGCTCGCTCGTCTTCGTCACTCGTTCTGCTCGTCCGCCTGCTGCGCCGCGACACGAGCGCGACGAAAGACGACGCGACGATCACGACCCGGGTCAAGATCGCGCTGCTCAACGATGCGCGGGTCGGCGGCGCTGCGCCTCGATGCGAGGACGGTCCAGGGCGTCGTCACGCTCACGGGCACCGTGCAGATCGCAGGCCGACGCGGAGGCGGCGGTCGCCGCGGCGCGCGAGATCCAGGGCGTCCGCGACGTCAAGTCGGAATTGAAGATCGTGCCCTAGCCGAATCCGACCGTGCGGCTGCTGTCGAATGACCGCGCCACGCCCGACGACGCGGATCATGCGCGTCGCGCTCGACGGCGCGGTGTTTCCCTACCGCGCCGGCCAGGCGGCCTCGCTGGCCGCCGGTGACACCCGGCGAGCTGGACGCCCTATTCGATTGCGTCGGCCCCTGCGGAGACCGCCGTGACGGGCTATCTCGAGTTCCTCGTCAAGGTGGACGGCAGCAACCGCTTCGGCGCGCGCGTGCGACAGCTCCAGCCCGGCGATCGCCTCCGCGTCGAGGGCCCGACGGGCAGGTTCGCCCTGCCGGATCGACGCCGCGCGACATCCGCTTCTGTTCATCGCCGGCGGCACCGGCATCGCGCCGCTGCGTTCGATGATCCGCGAGTGCGTCCACGCGCGGCACGCCGCGACCGCTGGCGCTCGTCTACTCGGCGCGAACCCCGGACGAGTTCGCCTACCTCGACGAGCTGCGCGGCCTCGGCGACGGCCGGAAGCTCGCGCTGACGCTGACGCTGACCGGGGACGCGAAGGAATGGCGGCACGCGCGCGGCCGCGCCGGCGACGGATCACCTCGCGGATCTCGCGACACGCCGCAGACGCTGTGCTTCATCTGCGGCCCGCCGTCGATGGTGACCGACGTGCCCGGCCGCGCTGACTCGCCTCGGCGTTCCGCGCGAGCGAATTCGCACAGAAGACTGGTAGTTGGCGTGGCTCGGCGCGAGCGAGCATCGCGAGCGAAGCCAGGCGATCGGAGCGCGCCGGCGAAGCGGCGCGCGGAAGCTGTCGAAGCTGGGAGCTGAAGCTGGAGCAGACTAGAGAATTCCCGCGGCCGCGCGCTGGATGTCGAGGTCGCTGAGCTCGGGATAGGCGGTGTTGCCGGCGAGCATGCTCTGGCGGTGCGCGAGATTCGTCGCGGCCCGTG
The DNA here is from genome assembly GCA_963745035.1 of uncultured delta proteobacterium. Classification (GTDB taxonomy): domain Bacteria; phylum Desulfobacterota; class Binatia; order UBA9968; family UBA9968; genus DP-20. The sequence goes on from CAVUVW010000023.1 coordinate 8,252, forward strand.
CGGCGCTTCCGGCCGGACTTGTCCTGGTACATGCGGCTGTCGGCGGTCGCGAGCAGCGCTTCGTACGACTCGCCGTCCTGCGGGAACACCGCCGCGCCGACGCTGATGCCGAGCTGCAGCCGCTTGCCCGGGCGGGCCTCGAAGTAGACATCGTCGATGCCTTCTGCAGCTCCTGCCGCTTGTGCTCCGCTTCGTCCGCGCCGCAGCCCGACAGCACGACGATGAATTCGTCGCCCGCGTAGCGGACGCAGATGTCGTAGGGGCGGATCGCGGCGCGCAGCACGCGCGCGACCTCGCACGAGCGCCCGGTCGCCGACGTGGTGGCCGTGGTTGTCGTTGATCTCCTTGAAGTTGTCGAGGTCCATGACCATCAGCGAGACCTCGGCCTTCAGGCGCTCGGCGCGCGCCAGCTCGCGCGTCAGGTGCATGAACAGGAAGCGCGTGTTCGGCAGCCCGGTCAGCGGATCGGTCAGCGAGTCTTCCTGCGTCTGCTCGAACAGCATCGAGTTGTTGATGACCGCCGCGGCCTGCTCCGAGACGCGATCGAGCAGCCGGCGGTGGTCGTCGCGGTAGAACGCGGCGTCGGTGTGGTAGACCGACAGCGTGCCGATGAACCGCTCGTTGAACATCAGCGGGCAGACCAGCGCGGACTGCAGCGCTGGTCGAGAGGTGCGTCAGGCCCGCGGCCTCGAGATCGGCGCTCGGCCGCGCGTTGACGAGCGGCCGCCGGTTGCGCGCGACCCAGCCGGTCAGCCCTTCGCCGCTGTGGACCGCCGACCTGCTGAATGACGTCGGCGTCGGTGCCGGTCGCGAACCGGCAGCGCAGCGTCTCGGTTTCCTCGTCGTAGAGGAACAGCGCCGCGCACGCGAACGGCACCAGGTTGGTCAGCTTGGCCGAGATCAGCGCCATCGTGTCCGACACGCCGAGGCTGGTGCCCATCGCCTGCGCGATCTCGTAGAGCGCGTAGATCTCGCGGTGCGCGAGCGCGATGTCCTCGAAGACGTTCTTCTTCGAGAGCTCGGGAGCGAGTCCGGTCGCCGGCTGCGCGTTCGGCGTTGCTGTCTTCCTGCGCGGCGCGGCGGACGCTCTGGTCGAGCGTCCGCGCTTCCTGCTGCAGCGCCGGGCAGCAGCTCGGTGAACATGGCGACCACCTGCGGGTCGAGCCCCTTGCCCGCTTCCTGCTGCAGGAGCCCGATCGCCGCGTCGGAACGTCATCGCCTTGTGGTACGGCCGCTCCGCCATCAGCGCGTCGAAGTAGTCGACGACCGAGAGGATGCGCGCGCCGAGCGGGATCTCTTCACCCTTCAGCCCGGCCGGATAGCCCTTGCCGTCCCAGCGCTCGTGGTGGCTCAGGATCAGCGGCGCCACGGGATACGGGAACGGCACCGAGCTCACGATGTCGGCGCCGACCTTCGGATGCGCGCGGATCTTCTGGAACTCTTCCGGCGTCAGCGGCCCGGGCTTGGACAGGATGTGCTCGGGCACCGCGAGCTTGCCGATGTCGTGCAGCAGCGCCGCGGTCTTCACGCCCTGGATCTCGTTCTCGCTCATGCCGAGGCCGCGGGCGAGCGCCGCGGCGTAGAGCTGCACGCGGCGGATGTGGAGCTGCGAGGTCTGGTCCTTCGCGTCGATCGCGAGCGCGAGCGCTTCGATCGTCGCGAGGTGCAGGTCGGCCATCTCCTGCGTGTGGCGCCGCTCGTCTTCGACGCGGCCGAGATAGACCTTGTAGGCTGTAGTAGGTGAGGTAGAGCGGCGCCGCCAGAGCGGCACGAGCGCCGACCCACTGGTTCGGCAGGTTCGTAGATCCACGCGACCGCCGCCGCCGCGCCGGCGCCGACGAAGTAGCTCGGCGCGCTCCACAGGAAGTTCTCGTTCCAGACCTTGAACAGCGGCTGCTTCACCGACAGCGCGATCGCCGTCGCGACCGTCAGCGTGTTGAAGCAGGAAATAGGTGGTCGCCGCGCCCGACCAGCGGCTTCGCGACCGCCATGCGTGCTGACGCTGCCGGCGTGGCCGCCGAGCCGTGATAGACGCAGGCCGGCCGCCTGCACCGTCACGATCAGGCACGCCATGCTGAACAGCGTGCGGTGGATCGGGTTGCGCTCCTTGATGCGGAACGTGCACTGGCTGAACGCGCTGGCCGCCGCGACGAGCATCGTCTCGTTCGGCGCCGAGCAGCAGCAGCGCCGCGAAGTCGACCGCGTACGAGACCGACATCGTCGACGACCGCCGCGCGAGCGGCAGGTTCACCTTGAAGACCGACGTGATCGACGACAGCAGCAGCAGTCCGAGGAAGAGCCACGGGCTGCCGACGAACTCGGTCGGGAAGAACACCGACGAGCAGCGCGGCGCCGAGCCGCGATGATGGCGCAGACGTAGATCCGCGCGGCGAGCGGCAGGGACTTCATCGCAGGGCGGCGTCCGATGGCGCAGGATGCGGATCCGCCGCCGGATCGCGGCGCGCGCCCCACACGACGTGGTCGGTGTCGTCGAGGACGTTCGTGCCCCAGACGATGTTGTCGCCCTCGTCGCCGAGCGTCGCCGCTCGTGCCCCAGACGATGTTGAAGCCGGCCTCGGCGGTGCCCCAGACGATGTTGTCGCAGCCTGTCCCGAGCGCAGTCGAGGGGCCTGTCCCGAGCGCGTCGACGGGAGCCTCGGGGTCAACAGGCCCGCAGACCGTGCCCCAGACGATGTTGTCGCAGTCGGCGCCGAGCCGCACTCGGTGCCCCAGACGATGTTGGAGCCTGCCTCGGCGGTGCCCCAGACGATGTTGTCGCCTCCCGTCACGCCGGCCGCCGTGCCGAGCAGTCGAGGCGGCCTGTCCCGGGCGCTGTCGAGCTGCCCCCCGAACACTGCGTGCGCCAGGCGACGAATGTGCCTTCGGGGGTAGTCGAGTCGCCCCAGATGACGTCGGTGCGCCACGCGATTGCGGCCGCGCGCAGCTCGCCGCCGCTGAGCGGCGGTTGCCCCGGATCACGCGCTGGCTCCACGCCGCGGTGTCGGTCACCGCGGACGCAAGGACCAGCTGCTCCGGTGCGGCCGAAACGCGACTGCGCGAGCTCCACCGCGCCGCGCGCGTTCAGGAAGCCGGCACCCTGCGTCAGCGCGTTGTAGCTCGCGTGCGCGACTCGGCGGTGAACTGCAGGATCGCCTTGACCAGGTTCGGCGTCAGCGCCGGGTTGGCCTGCAGCATCAGCGCGATCGTGCCGCTGACGACCGGCGCCGCCATGCTGGTGCCGCTCAGCGAGAGGTACGGCTCGGTCGCCGTCGGCACCGTGCCCCACAGCCGCATGAGCGGCTTGGTGTTCCACAGCGTGCTGCCGGCCTCGGCGATCGACTCGATGCCGACGCCGGGCGCGACGAGGTCGGGCTTGGCCTGGTAAGTCGATCGCGGTCGGGCCGCGCGAGCTGAAGCCGGCGACGGTGTCGTCAGCGCGGTCGGTCGTGCCCTGGTGGCTCGACGCGCCGACGGTGAGACCCAGGGCGCGTTGCCGGGCGCGCCGATGCCGCCGTACTGCGGCTGCCCGTTGGCGTTCTTGCCGAGATTGCCCGCGGCAGACACGACGACGATGCCGGCTTCGACCGCGCGCTTCGCGGCGAGCGTGAGCGGGTCGGTCGTGTAGGACTCGTAAACGCCGGCGGCGACCGAGAGGTTGATCACGCGGATGTTCAGCGCGTCCTTGTTCGCGATCGCGTAGTCGATCGCGGCGATGACGTTGCTGATGTAGCCCTGGCCCGACGCGTCGAGGACCTTCTCGACGAGCAGCGTCGCGCCCGGCGCCACGCCGCGGCGGCGCCCGTCCGAGTCGTGGCCGTTGCCGGCGATGATGCCGGCGACGTGCGTGCCGTGGCCGTAGTCGTCGTACGCGGACGGCTGGAAATTCACGAAGTCGACGAACCGCGTGACGCGGCTGCTGCCGAGATCGTCGTGCCAGTTGGCGACGCCCGAGTCGATGATCGCGATGCCGACGCCGGTGCCGTCGAAGCCGAGGGTGTCGCGGACCCAGCCGGCGCCGATCGTCGCGCCGGTGCGCTCGAGCGTGCCGTGCACGCGGCGGTCGAGGCTGACGCCGATCGACGGCCGGGCAGCGCGCGCCAGCGCCAGCGAGCGAGGTGTCGGGGACGTAGGCGACCTGTCCGCCGACCGACGACAGGCGGCGGCCGACGGTGCCGCGCAGTCCGCGGATGGCGAGGTCTGCGGCGGCGGACGACGCCCGGCTGGAGGCGGAGGATGACCCTGGAGCTGCCCGCGTGCCGCGACCGCGCGCGCTGCGCAACTCGCGATCGAGCTTCGCGTTGTCATCCGTGCGGGCGCGGCGCAGGCCACGGCCGGCGGCTGCAAGCGACGCCAGCAGGGCGCCGAGGACCAGGAGACGTCGAACCATTCGCAGGGTGCGGGCTAGCTAGCGCCCGAAGGGCTAGCCGGCACGTGCGATCCGTGCTGCCGGTCAAGTCGATCCGTGTAACAAAGTCGTAACAGGCTGTAAATCACAGTCGAGTTAGTAGGAGCATGCGCGGAGACAGCCTCATAAAGCAGGATGTCATGACCGGCTGATCACGCAGTGTGCCGTCTCAGGACACACCGATTCGAGATTTCGGCGGCTAAGTCCTTTAGGCTGAGCTACCTGACGACTGTTCCAAATCGGCCTAGTGTTCGGCCCTGTTTGTTCTGTTTCGAGACGCGGGCGGCGACTTCCTCCAAGCCGTACTCGACGATTTTTCGATAAAGCGTGCCGCGGCTGATTTCGAGAACCGCCGCCGCCTGCTTCTTGTTCCAGTTGACGCTCTCGAGCACGCGGGCGATGTGGGCGCGCTCGGCGTCGGCGAGCGACGGCAGCCGCTCCCGCGAGGTCTCGGCCGGCGTTTCGGAGGCGTGGAGGAACTCGATGTCGGTGCCGCGGATGACGCTGCCCGGCGAGGACAGCGCGGCGCGCGAGACGGTGCTTTCGAGCTCGCGGATGTTGCCGGGCCAGTGGTACTGCATCAGCAGGTCGGCCGCTTCCTTCGAGAAGCGACTTGCCGTCGAGCGGCAGGCCGTTGGCCGCGCAGTAGCGCGCCAGGAAGCGCTGCGCGAGGACCGGGATGTCGATCGTGCGTTCGCGCAGCGACGGCAGCCGGATCGAGAACGCGTTGACGCGGTAGTAGAGATCCTCGCGGAACCGCGTGTCGCGGACGAACTGCGTCGAGCGGGCGGTTGGTCGCCGAGATCAGGCGGAAGTTCACTTCGATCGACGTGTTGCCGCCGAGGCGCTCGAACCGCCGTTCCTCGAGCACGCGCAGCAGCTTCGCCTGCGCCATCAGCGACATGTCGCCGATCTCGTCGAGGAACAGCGTGCCGTTGTTCGCCAGCTCGAGGCGGCCGGGCTTGCGATCGTGCGCGCCGGTGAACGCGCCTTTTTCGTAGCCGAAGATTTCCGACTCGAACAGCGTGTCGGGGAGCGCCGCGCAGTTCACCGCCTGGAAGCGGTGCGTGCCGCGCCGGCTGAGCTCGTGGATCATGCGCGCCACGAGCTCCTTGCCCGACCCGGTCGGCCCGAGGATCAGCACGGAGATGTCGGACTTCGCGGCCGTGCGGATCCACTCGAAGATGACCAGCATCTTCTCGTCCTTGCCGATCATCTCGCGGAAGCGCTGGACGGCGGGGGAGCGATCTTCGGTGCTGACGGTGGCGCGCCGCTCGAGGAACTCGTCGAGCAGGTCGTGGATGACGTCCCCTTCCGGCTGCACGAAGCCGTACTTCGGCGCGCCGGCGCCCGGCGATCTTCTTCGTGATGCCGAACGCGACGAGCTCGCGCACGCAGTTCTCGACGTCGAGCCGCATCCGGCCGAACGTCTGCATCAGCGCCTCGACGTCGAAGGTCTCCTCCGGGCGCGCGCACATGAAGCGCAGGATCGCCGCGCGCAGCGGCGACTGCACCAGCGCCTGGAACTTGGCCGTGATCTCCGCGGGATCGCCTGCGCCGCGTTGGCGGCGTTGTCCGCGCTAGACATTCGGCATGGGAGTGCTGCCCGGCGACGGCGTCCGGGGCCGTAGTGCTCGGACTGGAACTGGTTGATCAGCCGTTTCATTTCGACCGCGTCACGCTTTCTGTGGCCGTGGCATCGCACCGGTTCCGATCCGCCGCTGGTTTCGATCACGACGTTCGAGAAGAACAGGTTCGTGTCGATTTCCACCGACGCCACGTGCGCCATGTGGATCGACTGTTCCCGCCGCCCGAACCACTGCGGCGTGTAGTGCGTCACGCTCGCCGGGCGTGATCGCGACCTGGGTCGGAAACAGGCGGTTCCCCCGGCTCCAGCGGCTCGCCCGGAACACGTGCTCGCCCGCGATCGGCCGTCCGCGCGCGACGACCCACAGCGCCAGAAGCGCCAGCACGCTGACGGCGCCACCGACCAGCCAAATCAGCAGCGCGTTCGTGTCGGTCATCATCCTGAAATGACGCGGAGACAGCTTACAGTCGCTCCCCCGGGCGTCTGCTGTCAAGGTACATCGGATTTGTTATTCTCTGTACATGCCCCACAGAGCGCCCGGGTCCCCGGGCCACGGCCCCGGTCATTTTCTCCAGGGCAAGCAGATTCGCTACTACCGGCCGACAGGGAGCGCCGAGGTCCGCGCAGCTGATCGAGGGGGGCTTCCAGGCGTTCAACGCCGGGCGCCTCTCCGAAGCCTGCCACATCTACGCCGACAAGATGCTGGCCCCGGAAAGCGACACCACCATCGGCCTGACCGTCGCCGGCGCGCTCACCCCCGCCGGGCTCGGCGGCTGCGTCATCGAGCTGATGGACCGCGGGCTGATCGACTTCATGATCAGCACCGGCGCCAATCTCTATCACGACCTCCATTACGCCCTGAATTTCTCAGCTGCACCGCGGCTCGCCGTTCCTCGACGACGTGGAGCTCTACGAGCAGGGCATCATCCGGATCTACGACGTCCTGTTCCCGGCGACCGTCCTGCTCGAGACCGACGCCTACATCCGCGATTTCCTCGTCCGCTCGGAGCTCGCAGGGCCCGATGTCGACCTCCGAGTTCCACTACCGGCTCGGCCTCGACCTGCTCGCGCGCAACCCGGCCTGCGCCGAATACTCGGTCGTCGCCAGGGCCGCCGAGTGCGGCGTGCCGATCTACACCTCGTCACCCGGCGACAGTTCTATCGGCATGAACATCGCGTATCACGAGCTGATGAACGGCAGCACGCTGATGATCGACCCGAACAAGGACGTCAACGAGGTCTGCGCGATCATCCTCGGGGGCCACCAGAACGGCTGCGTCATCCTCGGCGGCGGCTCCCCCAAGAACTTCTACCTCCAGGGGCAGCCGACGCTCTGGGAGGTCTACGGCATCCCCAAGGGGGGCAACGACTACTTCATCCAGATCACCACCGACCAGGTCGTCTGGGGCGGATTGTCCGGGCGCGACGCCGGCCGAAGCGGTCAGCTGGGGCAAGGTCAACCCGGGCGTGCTCCCCGACACGGTGGTCGCCTACTGCGACTCGACGATCGCCTTTCCCCTGTTCTGCGAGTACGCCGTCGGGTCGGCGCACAACCGCCGTCCGCTGCGGCGGCTGATCGACCAGCGCGAGGCGCTGGTCGCCGACCTGGTCGCGCAGGCCGAAAGCCGGGCACGAGAGCGGCGAAAGCGATCGGAAGCCGGCCGAAATCGATCGCCACCGGTGATGGGAACGCTGTCGTCGGAGCTGGGACCGCTGGCCGAACGGGTCCCGAACCAGCCGCGCGTGTATGCCGACGCGAACATGCCGTGCGGCGTCGTCGCGTTCATGCGCGAGAGACTAGGATGGGACGTGCTGTTCGTGCTGGAGCATCCGACGACCTGCGCCGCGCGCGCGACATCGAGCACTATCCGGCTGGCGCGCCAGCTCGGACGGACGCTCGTCACGCTCGATCGGGACTACCTCGACGATCGACTGTTTCCCCCCGACGAAGGCGCCGGCGTGATCGTGTTCTGCGTGCCGGACGAGCGGTGGCTGCGCCGCCTGCTCGACGCGCATGGATCGCGAACTGTTCCGCGCGCCGGACGCGCGCGCCGCTGCCGCTCGAACGGCGCAAGGTGGAGTGGCACATCGATGCTCAGCCTGGGTCTTGATCTCTCGGAACGTCCCGCCCGCGCCGTCAGTCGTCGACGACGCCGGCGAGTGCTCGCGCGCGGCCGCGGCGCCGACGGCGCCGAGGCCGTCCGCGCCGTGCTGTCGGCCGCGACGCCCGAGGTCGCCGGCGTCGCCGCCATTCGACCCGAAGGACAAGGCCGCCGTCGACGGCGTGAAGCGTCGTGACCCGGTGACGCCCGGCGCCGCGGCGATGGCGGCGGAGGCCTGGGTCGGCGCCGCGCAGGGCGCGCGCCACGCGATCTGCCTCTACATCGGCGACGAGATTTACGCCGGGGCTGATGCTCGACGGCACGGCCGTGGAGCGGGCGCGCACGACCGCGCCGGCGCCGCCGCGTGGCTCGCGCTCAATCCCGTCGAGCGCCAGGATTATCGCAAGGCTCGGCAGTCTCGCCGCGGAAGTCTCCGCCAAGGGGATCGCCCGGCGCCTGTCGTGGCGCATCCAGGCGGGCGATCGGTCGCGCGTGCTCGAACAGGCCGGCGGCTCGCTCGACGCGATCACCGGTCAGCACGTGTTCGACGGCGCGCGCGCCGGCGACGGCGTCGCGATCTCCGTCGTGCGCGACACCGCGAAATACATCGGCATGGCGGTCGCCACGCTCGCGGCCGCGATCGATCCCGAGGTCGTCATGGTCAGCGGCAGCGTCGCGGTGGCGGACCTGATGCTCGAACCGGTCCGCCAGGAGTGCGCGCGCCGGCTGCCGCCCGACGCGATGAACGACCTGCGCGTCGAGTTCTCGACGCTCGGCGCCGACGCAAGTCGCGATCGGCGCGGCGCGGCTCGCCCTGACGGAACAGTCCCGCCCGATGATCCTGCTGTCGGGCGCGGATCTGGTGCTGCCGGATCGCGTGCTCGGCGGCGGCACGCTCGTGCTCGACGGCGATCGCATCGCCGAGATCGTCGCCGGCCGCGCGACGGCGCCGGCGCAGGACGTGCACTTCTCCTTCCCCGACCACTACATCGTCCCCGGCTTCATCGACGTCCACGTGCACGGCATCGAAGGCATCGACGCGCTGGACGGCGGGACCGCGATCACCACGATGGCGGAGCGGCTGCCGCGATACGGCGTCACCGCGTTCTGCCCGACGTCGCTCGCGTGCGATCCGCCGTCGCTGCGGCGGATGCTCGCCGGCGTGCGCGTCGCGCGGACGACGCGTCCGCCCGGCGGCGCGCGCGTGCTCCCCGCGCACCTCGAGAGCAATTTCATCAATCCCGAGTTCAAAGGCGCGCAACCGCTCGACGTGCCTGCGCGATCGCCCGGGGTCAGACCGGGGTCAGACCGGGGTCAGACCGGGGCAGGCAGGCGGTCGAGACCGGGCAGGGTCAGGGCACTGGACCGGCGACGACATCCTGAACGAGATCGCCGCGGCGCGGCCCGATGTCGGCATCATCACGCTCGCGCCGGAGATCGACGGCGGGATCGATTTGATCCGCGACGCTCGTCGCGCACGGGCACCACGTCTCGCTCGGCCATTCCGGCGCGACCTACGAGCAGGCGCAGGAGGGGATCCGCGCCGGCGCGCGGCAGGCGACGCACATCTTCAACGCGATGACGCCGATCGTCGCACCGCGCGCCCGGGCTGGCCGGCGCGATCCTCGAGTCCGACGAAGTGACGGCGGAGCTCATCTGCGACGGCGTCCACGTGCATCCCGCGATGATGCGCGTCGCGCATCGCCGCGAAGCGGCCCGAGCGGATCATGGCGATCACCGACGGCACCGCCGGATCGGGCCTGCCGCGCGGCACCGAAGACCGCACATCGGCGGCCACCCGATCACCATCCGCGACGCCGCGTATCTCGACGACGGCACGCTCGCCGGGCAGCTCGCTGACGATGGACCGCGCGTTTGCGAAGCTGACGTCGGAGATCGGGCTCAGCCTCTCGGACGCCGCGACCGTCTGCGCCACGACGCCGGCCCGCGCGCTGGGCCTGCAGGGCTTCGGCGTGATTGCCGCCGGGCGCGATGGCCGACCTGGTGGTGCTCGACCGGGACCTCCGGGTGGTCCAGACCTGGGTGGCCGGAATGCTCGCTTTCGAACTCTACGAGCGCTGATCCCGTCCAAGGAGGCGTATGAAATCTGTACTGCCGACCCTGGCCCTGGCTGCCGTCCCTGCCGTTCAGCCTGGCCGGCTGCGTCGTCGTGGACTCGCAGGGGCACATCACCCGCGAGGAGAAGCGCTTCACCGTGACCGGCACGCCCGAGCTCCGAGCTGACGACGTTCGACGGCGCGATCGAGATTCGCGCCGGCGACGGCAAGACCGTCGTCGTCGAAATCGAGAAGCGCGGGCCGACCAAGGAATCCATCGAGGAGCTGAAGGTGGAGTCGAAGCAGGACGGCAACCGCATCGAGGTCGACGTGAAGAGGCCGGCGCACGAGGTCGTGTTCTTCGGCGTTCGGCCGCATGTCGCCGACCGCGAAGCTGATCGTGACGATGCCGCGCGACGGGAACGTGACGGCGCAGGAGCGGCGACGGCTCGATCCGGATCGAGCACGTGCACGGGCGGCTGGAGCTGAGGACCGGCGACGGCAGCATCCGCGCGACCGACATCGCGCGGCCAGCTCACGCTCGTCGACGGGCGACGGCTCGGTGACGCTGGAAGACGTCGGACGGGGACCTGGACGTCGACACCGGCGACGGCAGCGTCAGCGTGGCGGGCAAGCTGGCCACCGTGAAGCTGCACACCGGCGACGGCTCGATCACGTTCCGCGCCGCGCCGGGGACGACGATGAAGGACGACTGGTCGATGACGACCGGCGACGGCGGCATCGCGCTCTACCTGCCGTCGGATTTCGGCGCGCGAGCTCGACGCGCACACCGGCGACGGCATCGATCCGCAACGAGCTGGGCCTGAAGGCCGAGGCCGAAGACGCGATCGCGATCGCGACGGGACCGAGACCGCGACCGCCGCACGCTGAAGGGCAAGCTCGGCGCCGGCGGCAAGCTGCTGCGCATCCGCACGGGCGATGGGTCGATCAGACTGAAAACGAGCTAATCGCACACTGCACGAGCCGACGGCTCAACACAAAGGTCACCAAGACACGAAGACACAAAGCCAAATTGCGCTTCGTGCCTTTGTGACTTCGTGAACTTCGTGATCAGCCGTGGGCTCGTTTAGCGGATCGGGTATGTCGGTACTTCGTCGGATCGTCGACGCCCGCCTCTCTGAAACGCATCTCTTCGCTCCCGGCACTTGCTGCACGCGGCCGCAGTGCAGCCCGTCCTTCGGCTGCATGCACGACAGCGTCAACTCCAGCGGCACGCCCAGCTCGAGACCTCTCCGGATCACGTCGGACTTGTGCATGCGCCGCGAACGGCGCCTCGATGGCGATCGGCGTCGCCGAGTCCGAGCGACAGCGCGCGCGACATGCGCGTCGAAGAACTCGGGCGTCGCGTCGGGAAACGGGTTGCCGGCGAGCGTGCCGAGCAGCAGCCTCGCGTCCGGCGCGTGGCGACGCCGCGCGCTGACCATGTAGACCGCGGCCTTCGAGAGCAGGATCACGTTGCGCCCATCGAGGTAGACGTCCTCGTCGGGCGTGTCGAAAGCCGGCGGCTCGCCGCGGACCGCCCAGTGCGTCGGCGGGAAACACGTCGCGCATGTCGAACCGGAGCTCGACGGGCGGCGGACGTGCCGGCGAACGGCGGGCGACGCGAACAGGCGCGCCGCCATCGCGCGTTCTTCCGCTTCCCACGCGAAGCCCACGCTGACGTAGATCGCGCTGCACCGGTCGCCGTGGCCGCGGGCCAGGGCGTCGGCGACGCAGGACGGCGCTGTCGAGCCCGCCGGAAAAGAGGACGGCGGCTCGCTTATACTTCTCGGACATGTACCTCGTCACCAAGCGGATCGAGTTCTGTTACGGCCACCGGCTGCTCGACTACGACGGCGTCTGCAAGCACCCGCACGGGCACAACGCCTCGGTCGAGATCGACGTGCGCACCGACAGCCTCGACACCCGCAACATGGTGGTGGATTTCAGCGACATCAAGCGGATCGTCAAAGGGTGGATCGATCGCGAGCTGGATCACAAGATGATCCTGCGGCGCGACGACCCGCTGGTCGAGCCGCTGCGCGCGCTCGGCGAGCCGATGTACCTGCTGGAGAGCAATCCTACCGTGGAGCGGATCGCGAAGCTGATTTACGACGAGGGGCGCGCGCTCGGCGTCAACATCCAGGCCGTGCGCGTCTGGGAAACGCCCACGTCGGTGGCGACGTACAGTTTGCCGTAGGCGGTCGTTGCGGTTGGCAGCTCGGTTGCCGCGGTGGGGCACGTAGTGCGGTCACGGACGTTCACGCGGAACCGCAGAAGCAAACTGCGATTTCTGATCTGCGTACTCTGGACTGCCATCTGCCTGACCGCCAAGCTGCCGACTGTCTCCCTACAGCGACCGCAAGAACGCCAGCAGCGCGGCGCGATCCGCGTCGCTGAGACGCTCGAAGCCGCGCCGGGCGAGGAGCGCCTCGCCGCCGTGCTTGCAGCACGGCCTCCTCGACCGTGCCGGCCGAGCCGTCGTGCAGGAGCGGCCGGCGCAGGCGCAGGCCCCACAGCGCCGGCGTGCGGATCTCGTTGGTCTCGGCCGCGCCCTGCTTGATGCCGTCGCCGGTCCCGACGTCGTGCAGCAGCAGGTCCGAGAAGAGCGCGACCCTCTTGCGGTGGAACAGCGGGATTCGCGCTCGGCCCGGTCTCCAGCGCGGGCACGTGGCAGGTCGCGCAGCCGATCGCGGCGAACACCTGCTCCCCCGCCGCGGACCTGGTCGTTGACGCCGTCGCGCCCGACCGGCGCCAGCAACCGCATGAAGCGTCGCGAAGTTGTCGATGCCGCGCCGCCGCGTTCGCGGATCGCGGACGTCTTCGGGATCGGGAAATGCGATCGCAGAGCCGCATCTGCGCGGGCGTGATCGCCGAACGCCACTTCCTGCGGGAACACGTCGTTGGTGATGCCCATCTCGTTGCGGTAGGCGTCGGCGCCGAACGTCAGGAGCGTGGCGTGCTGCGACTTCCAGCCGAAACGGCCGACGCGGCGCTCGCCGGTGGCGACATCGACGACGATCGCCGCCCGCCCGCTGACCCCGTCGCCGTTGCGATCGTTCGGATCCTCGAGCGCGCGCAGCGTCTCGTCGGGGATCGCTTCGACGAGTCCCGCGCCAAAGAGCGGAATGGGAACGCGGCGCGCGAAGACCGTTGCGTCCGCCGGCAGCATCGGCTGGCAGCCATGACGCCGGCACCGAGAACAGGTGAAAGAGCGTCTCGCCAGAGGCGTCGAGCGTCTCGAACTCGCCCTCCGCATTGCGCCGGCCGGCGCGCAGCTCGGCGATGACGCCGCCGCCGCCGATCGCCGGCACGTTGTGGCACGCCGCGCAGCTCGTGCCGTTGAACGCGGGGCCGAGACCCTCCTCGGTCGCTTCGACTTCGACGAAAGTCGTCGAGTCCCAGGCGGAACTCTTCGAACTCCACCGGCGTGATGCCCGGCGAGCGGCGCGCCCGGCCCTCCCGATTGCGTCTGCGCCGTCGAAAGGGCGCCGACCAGCATGAGGCCAGCGGCGACGATGATGCCTGGCGGGGCCGCGTCATTCCGCGATCAGGGTGCCGCGCATGAACGCGTGCCCCGCTCCGCAGAGTTTCGAACACTCGAAGATGTAGCGTCCGGGCTTCGGCGGCTGGAACGTCACCGTCGCGGTCCCTTTGCCCCGCTTGGGGATGATGATGTTGATGTCGGTGCCGAGGATGCGGAACCCGTGGTCGGTGTCGTCGCTGCGCAGCCGGATCTCGACCGGCGCGTCGGCCTTGACGCGAAACTCCGACGGCGTGAAGCTGAACCGTTCGGCGGCGATGTCGACGACCTGCGGCTTGTCCTGGCGGTCGGCGCGCGCGGCCGGGCGGGCCGAGGCAGCCAGCCCGGTCACGACAGTCAGCAGCAGGCACAACTGCGACGAATGAACGCGCCATATCAGAACCACCACCCCAGTCCGATGTTCAACGAGTCGTGCGCCCTGATCACGGCGCTCCGGTTCCGGATCGCGGAATAGTCGAACTTCACCGCGATGTCGGGATCGGGCCAGTAGCTGAACCCGACGACGAAGGCGTCGCGATCGAGGCTCTTGAGCGGCAGGTATCCCGCCGGCATCCGGAACTGCGTGTCGAAATTCTCATAGCGCGCGAACACGCCCACGTCGCCGAACGAGGCGCCGGAAATGACCCGATATCCCGCTTCGCCGTAGAAGCCGCGCAGCGCGCTCGCGACGTTCGGATCGATACCGATCGCACGCCCGAGGGCGTCGTTGAGATCGGCGGCATTGCCAATCGTCGTGTGGGCGAACTGGCCGCGCAGCTCCAGCCGGTCGCGCGAGTAGCGGGCGTCGGCTTCCGTGACGGTGACGGGCACGTCGAATCTCGGGCGGAACTCGAAGCCGGAGAGCCCGCTCCAGAAACTGGCCCCGAGGGTCAGGCCGCGGACGCCGGCGTACTCCAGGCGTCCGGTGACCGCCGGCCGGCCGATGTTCGTATCGGATCCCTTCTGGCGGCCGTCGCGAATCCCCTCTTCGGCGGTGAACTTACTGGCGTTCGAGCGGCGAGGTCACGAACGTGCGGTAGCGCCAGCCGCGCCCGATCTCGCCGTGCACGCCGGCGCCCACCTCGAACCACGTCGTCGGGATGATGAACGTGTCGACAAACGGCCGCTCGACCCCGTAATAGATCGGCGGCTCGTGCCGCTCGTTGATGATGCCGACCGGCATCAGCATCATGCCGGCGCGCACGTTGAAACGGCGCGACAACAGAAAATCGACGTAGGCCTGTTCGAGCTCCAGCTCGCCCGCATCTTCCTGCCCCTCGACCAGCGCGTGTTCGACCTCCAGCTCGCTGACGAACCGGATGCGGTCGCTGAAGCGATGCGTGACCAGCAGGACAAAGCGATGGAAGTCGAGCCGCCCGTCGGCCAGCTCCGGCTTGTTGAAATGAAAGTCCATGTAGCCGGAGATCGCCGTGTCGCGTTCGGCCGGCGGCGGCGCTGGCGGGGCCGGCTGCGCGATCGCGGACGTGGCGGCGAGCAGCACCCCGGCCATCACGGTGGCGCCCTCGCGCAGTGACCGGAATACGTGTGCCAATGGTTTCAGAATGTAGCTGAGACTACACCTGTGACGGCGTGCTGTCAAACCGGTTCAACCCGGTCGGAACGTGCGGTATGCTGAACGCGCATGAAACGACGGGCAGCCGCCGTGCGGACCGCGGAACTCCAGGCGCGGGCGCTGCGGCAGACGCGGCGCAAGCATTCGCTGGAGACGGCCGAGGATTACGTCGAGGCCATCGCCGAGCTGACCGAGAGCATCGGCGAGGCGCGCGCCGTCGATCTCGCCCGGCGGCTCGGCGTGTCGCACGTGACGGTGATCCGTACCGTCGCGCGGCTGCAAGCGCGACGGCTACACGTCGAGTCAGCCCTATCGCGCCATCTTCCTGACCGCCCGGGGCGCCCGGCTGGCGAAGCGTTCGCGCGAACGCCACGCACCTGGTCGTCGATTTCCTGCGCTCGCTCGGCATTCCCGAGACCGTCGTGCAGGAAGACGCGGAGGGGATCGAGCACCACGTCAGCGCCGAAACGCTGCAGGCGTTCAAGCGCCACATCGGGCGGCAGAAATGAGCGCCCGCGCCGGCGTCAGCCGATGCCCTGCACCAGCACTTTCGAGGCGGCGCGCGTCCCGATCGTGATGGCGCGCTCGCTGCCTGCCGCGCAGGCGCACGCTGTCGGCCGCCGGGTCGCGATCCTCGACCTCCACGACGTCGCCCGGCTTCAGCTCCCGCCGCTCCACGAACCGCAGGAACTCCGGGTCCTGATCCGTGACCCGGCTGATGGTGACCGGCACGTTCAACGGACACGTCAGCAGCGTTTCCAGCGGCCGCCGCTCCAGCACGCCGGCCTGATCCGGAATCGGGTCGCCATGTGGATCCGCCGCCGGCCGGCCCAGCATCTCGTCGATCCGATCGATCAGCCGATCGGATACGGCATGTTCGAGGTGCTCGGCCTCTTCGTGCACCTCGGTCCAGCTCATGCCCATCACCTTGACCAGGAACAGTTCGATCAGCCGGTGCCGCCGGACCACCATCGCGGCCAGGCGTTCTCCGGACGCCGTCAGCCGGACGCCGGCGTAGGGCTGGGACTTGACGAGGCCGGACTCGGCCAGCGCCTTGACCATCGTGGTGGCCGTCCCAGGGACGACGCCGAGCGCCGATGGCGAGCTGCCCCATCGGCACCAGGTCTCCCTTGCGGGCCAGGTGCAGCTGGGCCTGGAAAATCGCCTTCAGGTAGTTCTCGACGGTCGAGGAGGCCGAGGGCCATTTGACTTATGATGGGTTCCGTTGATTGGCCCAGCCTGCCAAGAACCATCGCTTAAAAGACGGAGTGGCCCTACAGTCAGTACGCGGCAGTTATCAGGTGATACAGGGAGATCGAGAAATATTCGTAGTCACCGGGATAGCGATGAATCAGAATCCAGTCGTCATTCGGGAAGTTCGCATCGGTGGTGAAACCTATAGCTCGGAGGAAAAATCCATCGAGCAACAGCACATGTGGATAGGCAATGCAATTTCGCCGAAGATCATCCGGGGTATGACCGCACAAGATATCGCGGATTTGCAGCGTTTAAAGCCGTTAAAGAGTTTCGAAATCCCGCCCGGCGATTCCGCACCTTTCACGATTGTGTTTTTAAAGCCGGCGAAAGCAGTGAAAAATTTTACCTGCACCGTCTTAGCAGCTGAAGAAGAGACCTAAGCTAAGGCTTTTCGACGGGACTTTCCTTATTCGTGGCTTCCTTGGGCGTGATGTCGATCTCATCTGAGTCCTTCAAAGATTTGCGGAATCTTCGAACACCTTTACCCAAACTATCACCCAAGTCAGGCAGGCGTCGGCTAAACAGGATCATGAGGATGATAAGAACAATGACCAATTCTCCGAGCCCTAGACCAAACATACATCCTCCATTTCTGCTTGGCATTATTTCACGAATGGCTCGCATTGCAACTACAAGATTTGCTAGGCAAACGTTCCTGCAGTAACATACGACTGTGGAATTCTTCCATCGACGATTGGCGGGCTTCTTTGCCGCATCTTTAGCGATCCACATAGCGGTCCTGCTGGTCTGGTCGCGAACTTCCACCCGCTCGCTTGCGCAGGAAAAAATTAGCGTCTCGCTGCTTCCAACCGCAAAAGAAGAACCAAAACTCCGGCAGCGAAACACCCTCCAAGCTACCATCGGAGGCGCCTAGTCGACTCTCTAGACATCCGGCAATTGTCGCTAGAAACAATTCACTGGAAGCAAGAGCGGTGACGTCTAAACCTTTGAGGGCGCCAAAAGAAACAACCGATGTAACGGAACCGCAAGAAATAAAGAAAGAGACAAAGCCTGAGCCGGCGCCAGTGAAGGACGCAGCGCCGCCGCGAGAGACTGTTGAAGAAAATTTCGCTATAACCGAGCGTAGGCTGCCTACGGTGCAGGAGTTATTACCGCCCGCAACTTGGTCATCGCCCGCTAGCAAGTCGGGATGCAGCGATCGAACTGAATACAAGAGACCCGCAATACATTACTTATTTCAACAGCATTAAGCGTAGCATCGAGTTCGTTTGGGAGTACCCTGAAGCTGCGCTCCGGTACGGCTTACAGGGAAAACTACTGCTGCAATTTACGATTTTGGATAATGGACAGTTGGAAAGCATGCAGATCATCCGTTCGTCAGGGTCGAATGTGCTTGATCACGAAGCTTTGCGCGCGATGAAGGCGGCGGCACCGTTCAGACCGATACCGCCCTGGATCGACAAAAAAAAACTTACGATCACGGCCAGTTTCGAATACCTCGACAACCGGCTTAACTACCGGCTGATGCCCTAAACTCTCGCCCGGATGGGTTCGTAGAAAAATCACCGGGAGGCTTTTCAACTACAAGCACGCACACCCAACACAATTCCTTCAGTCTTCCATCGCGGTCGGCCCCCAGCGAAGCACCGGTTTTCTTGCGGCCTTCGCTTCATCGAGGCGACGAACTGGAGTCGTATAGGGAGCATTCTTTACCAGATCCGGAGTCTCGCGAGCCTCCCGCGCAATCGCGATCATCGCTTCTATGAACCGATCGAGAGTTTCG
The DNA here is from genome assembly GCA_963745035.1 of uncultured delta proteobacterium. Classification (GTDB taxonomy): domain Bacteria; phylum Desulfobacterota; class Binatia; order UBA9968; family UBA9968; genus DP-20. Next base: position 26,501 of record CAVUVW010000023.1, read on the forward strand.
GGCGTCTCGGTTTCGGTCGGTTCAATCATCAACGCTCCCGAGACAACCAAGGGGAAATAAATCGTTGGCGGGTGAAATCCGTAATCGAGCAACCGCTTGGCGATATCCAGAGTTGAGACGCCATTTTTGTGTTGCAGGCGGTCGGTAAAAATACATTCGTGCATGCACGGTTCGTTGTATGCAAGCTGATAATATTTTTCCAACTTGCTCCTGATGTAATTGGCATTGAGCAGCGCTACCCGACTGGTTTCTTCCAGACCGTTGCCGCCGAGCGCTAGAATATAGGCATACGCTCGCACCAGCACACCAAAGTTGCCGAAAAACGATCGTACACGGCCAATCGATGCCGGCCTGTCCTCGACTACCTCAAAGCCACTCGCGGTTTTTTCGATCCGCGGCGTCGGTAAAAAATCACGCAGGAACCTTTTTACCGCCACCGGGCCCGCACCCGGCCCGCCACCACCGTGCGGCGTCGAAAAGGTTTTGTGCAGATTCATATGAAGCACATCGACCCCCATATGTCCCGGTTTGGCAATCCCCATTAATGCGTTTAAGTTAGCGCCGTCCAAGTAGACCAAGCCGCCTTTGCCGTGAACGACCTCGGCAATGGCTGCGATATTTTTCTCGAATAGCCCCAGGGTGTTTGGGTTGGTGACCATCAACGCGGCGACATCATCGTCCATGGCGTCGGCCACCGCCGCGGGAGCAATTACCCCCTGTTCGTTGGATGAAATTTGCAGCACGTCATAGCCGCAGAGTGCGGAACTCGCCGGATTCGTACCATGCGCGGTATCGGGAACGATGATCTTCTTGCGCGGATTTCCCTGAGCCGAAAGATACGCACGGATCAACATCAAACCGGTCAACTCACCTTGTGCGCCCGCAGACGGCTGCAGACTTACATCATCCATTCCGCCGATCTCGGCGAGCATCTGCTCGAGACTGTAGAGCAACTCAAGCGCTCCCTGTATCAATGTTGCCGGCGCCAGCGGATGAACCAGCGAAAAGCCCGGATAGCGCGCCACCACTTCGTTGACTTTCGGATTGTACTTCATGGTACAGGAACCGAGCGGATAAAACTGGCTTTCGATGGCGTAATTGCGTTGCGATAATCGTGTAAAATGACGCAGCACCTCGAGCTCACTCATCTCTGGGAACCCGGCAATGTCTTCACGCAAATATTCCTGAGGAATATTGTTCGAGACCGCCGGTGTTTTCTCAGGCCATAAAAGGGCGGTCCTTCCGGGCGAACCGCTCTCGAAGAGTAGTCGGGGAGATACTTTTGGATTCGGCGGATTACTCTGATATGGCGTGGACAAGGCGATCGATCCCTTCTCCATCGTTCATCTCGGTGACACAAACAAGCAAGCAATCCGGTAGCTCGGGATACCATCTCGCCAAAGAAATTCCGGGGATAATTTTTTGCGCTGAACAATGACGCATGATCTCGTCGAGCGGTTTTCCCCTGACGACAAATTCATTAAAAAACGGGGCCGTGAAGCAATTCTCCACCTTGGTCTCCGCCAGCAAACGTTCATAAGCTTGATGAGCACGCGCTACATTTACTTCCGCCACGCGACGCATGCCAGTCCTTCCCAAAAAGGCCATGTAAACAGTCGCGGCCGTCGTGCATAGCGTTTGGCTGGTGCAAATATTCGGATGTCGCCCTTTCGCGGCGGATGTGTTGCTCCCGCGTCGCCAAAGTTAAAACATAGCCCCGGCTGCCCTCGGTATCGACGGTCTCGCCGACGAGCCTGCCCGGCAGGTTACGCATAAATTTTCGCTGGGTGGCGAAAAAACCAAACCCAGGCGCCCCAAGCGACATCGGTACACCTAAGCTTTGCCCTTCGCCAACAGCTATGTCGACGCCAAACGTTCCGGGCGGCTTGAGCACCCCAAAAGCCAGAGGTTCCGTGGTTGCGGTGATCAGCTGGGCACCGGCGCGGTCACAGAGCTCACGCAACGGCGCTAAGTTTTCAATCACTCCGAAGAAGTTGGGATAACCCACAACGACGCACATCGTATGATCGCTCAACAGCCGCTCTAGTTGATCAATATCGGTAGCGCCGCTAGCGTCAAAAGGAATTTCTTCCAAGCTAAGGTCGGTGAGATTGCGCAGATAAGTGGCAACGACGGCGCGATACTGCGGGTGAAGCGCGCGGGAGACCAGAACCCGCCGACGCTTCGACGGTTGGATGCGCCGTGTCATGAGAACCGCTTCCGCCGCTGCGGAGGCGCCATCATAAACTCCGGCGTTGGAGACTTCCATCCCGGTGATCTGGCAAATCAAGGTCTGGTATTCGAACAGCACCTGCAACGTACCCTGGCTCACTTCCGGCTGGTACGGAGTATAGGATGTCGAGAACTCCGAGCGTGAAATAATCGCATCGACAGCGCTCGGAATGAAATGATGATAAATGCCGCCCGCCTAGATATAGATCCCATTCATCGGCCGCGGCGTTTTTGGCTGCCAGCCGGGCGAGCTGTTGGCGGACTGTTAATTCACTGGCGCCGTCCGGCAAATTGATCTTGGCCGTCGAATGCAAATTCTGAGGGACATGGCGGAATAGATCTTCTATACTGTGGAGTCCTATGGCCTCGAGCATTCGTTTTTTGTCGGCCTCGGTGTGCGGCGTGTAGCTCATATGGTGAGATTATGCGTATTCCTCGGCGCTCATCGGATCTTTCAGCGTGTAGCTCATATGGTGAAATTATGCGTATTCCTCGGCGCTCATCGGATCTTTCAGCGTGTAGCTCATATGGTGAGATTATGCGTATTCCTCTGACGCTCATCGGATCTTCAGCGTGTAGCTCATATGGTGAGATTGATGCGTATTCCTCGGCGCTCATCGGATCTTCAGCGTGCAGCTCATATGGTGAAATTATGCGTATCCTCGCCGCTCATCGGATCTTTAAGCGTGTAGCTCATATGGTGAAATTATGCGTATTCCTCGGCGCTCATCGGATCTTTAAGCGTGCAGTTCATACCGGAGATTATTCCTCCTCCTCGTCATCGTCTTCGGCTTCCTCGTCCTCCTCATCCTCTTCCTTTTGCTGCTCAATATATTCAGCGTATTCCTCGGCAGTCATCAGGTCCTTTAGGTCGTCCATGTCTTGCATCTCAACCCGAATCATCCAGCCGTCTCCATAGGCATCATCGTTGATGGTTTCAGGGCTGTCAGGAAGCGAGTCGTTGACTTCCAACACAGTCCCGCTGACCGGCGCATAGACGTCCGAAACCGCTTTCACCGATTCGACTGCGCCGAAAGGATCGTCTTTTACGATCTTTTCACCGATCTCCGGTAACTCGACGAAAACGATATCCCCTAGCTCCTCTTGAGCGTATTCGGTGATACCGATCGTTGCTGTCTTACCTTCGACCAAAACCCATTCGTGTTCTTTTGAGTATCTGAGTCCCTCAGGTATCTCCATGACCTTCCTCCTTACACTTGCCGGGGCCCTGTCAATGCCGGTAAAACGGCAACGGCACTACCTTGGCGTGAACTGATTTGTTACGAATTTCAACATCAAGTATATTTTCGGTGCAGGCTTCTTCCGCGGCCACATACGCAAGTGCAATCGACCGACCCAAGCTCGGCGATCGCGTGCCGCTCGTCACTCTGCCGATACAACGTTGATCCTTAAACAACCGATGCTCACTGCGCGCGATGCCCGGCTCGATCAGCTCCAAACCAACGAGCTTGCGTTTCACGCCTTCTTGTTTCTGCCTTAGCAAGACTTCACAACCGATGAAAGAGCCTTTTGCAAATTTCACTACCCAGTCTAATCCTGCCTCTAAGGGAGTCGTGCCGTCATCGAGCTCATGACCATAAAGCGGATAAGCCTTCTCCAAACGCAAGGTGTCGCGCGCCCCGAGCCCTACCGGCACTAAACCCACCGGAGAACCTGGTCGAGTAGATCGTCCCACATTTTCTGCGCGTCATTGGATTGGCAATAGAGCTCGAACCCGACCTCGCCAGTATAACCCGTGCGCGCCATCAAACATCGCTTCCCCGCGAGTTCGCTCTGGGCAAAATAGAATGATTTCATTCCTGCTAAATTGATCGGAGTTAAGGGCTGCAAAATTTTTTCGGCCAGCGGTCCCTGTAATGCCAACTGCGCATAGTCTCCACTGACATTTTCGACTTCAACGTCCCCGGTCGCATGGTCCCGCAGCCATTGGAAATCCTTGTCGGTATTAGACGCATTGACGCAAATGAAAAAATCCCCCGACTGCCGCTTGTAGAATATGACGTCATCGACGACGCCGCCCTGGTCATTGAGAAGTAAGTTGTATTGAGCTTGAGATACTTTTATCCGGGAGAGATCGTTGGCCGTAAGCCTCTGGCAGAGAGCTTCGGCTCCGGTGCCGCGCACTTCAATCTCGCCCATATGGCTGACGTCGAAAAGCCCGGCGCGGCTGCGTACCGCCAGATGTTCCGCAATCACACCGCTGTATTGCACAGGCATCTCCCAGCCGGCAAAGTCAACCATGCGGGCGCCAGCTCGGCGATGAGCGGCGTATAATGGAGTTCTTTTCATCGATCGCGACAAGAAGCGGACGCTGCAAGCTGAGTGAGATTAACGTTCGCGCTGGATGGAATCCTTGGCCGCCTTCAAAGTGTTATACAGCAGCATGCAAATGGTCATTGGACCGACTCCTCCCGGAACCGGCGTGATCGCGGAGGCTCGTTCCTTGGCGGTCTCGAATTCCACGTCACCGGTGAGTTTGCCGCTTGGCAAGCGATTGACACCGACATCGATGACCACGGCTCCAGGTTTGATCCAATCGCCACGGACTAAGCCGGCTTTCCCAATAGCGACGACCAAAATATCCGCCCGGCCGACTTCGTCCCGCAGGTTGACGGTCCGAGAATGACAAATTGTCACGGTAGCATGCTTTTCAAGCAGCATCAGAGCTAGTGGTTTTCCGACGATGTTGCTGCGGCCGACGACGACAGCGTTTTTACCCTTGAGAGTGCAACCCGTCGCCTCCAGAAGTTTAATAACGCCCATCGGCGTGCACGGCCTAAAACCGTCGGCGCCGATCAGTAACATTCCTTGGCTTACCGGGTGAAAACCATCGACGTCTTTGTACGGAGATACCGCTTCGAGAATCCTTTCCGAACGGATGTGAGCGGGAAGCGGCAGTTGAACTAGAATGCCATGAACATTTTTATCCTTGTTCAGACTGTGCACCAGAGCAAGCAGTTCCTTTTCTGAAATCGTCGCGGGAAGCAGATGTTCAAAGGATCTGATTCCGACTTCTTTACAGGCCCGCTCTTTATTTTTGACATAGATATGTGATCCCGGGTCATCTCCCACCAACACAACAGCCAGTCCTGGTGCCATCCCCCAACGCCGCTCGAGCCCGTAAACTTCTTCCTTGATTTGTTTTTGAACCTCTTTGGCCACGGCCTTACCTTCAATGATCAGTGCCATGCCTACCTCTTGCGGGCTTGAAAATGTAAAGGAGAAAAAAACATTTTGGAGAAGCGACTTTCTATTGGCATGCCACGCACAAAGCCAAAGGTCAACCCTAATGGAGAGTCCTTGCCCGGAAAAGCTGCAGCAAAATTTAGAATTTGCAGGTTTCTGTGCTACTTCAACGTGCACCTGGTGTGTGATCAAGGCGGATGGACAAGCCATGCTCCGATTTTCATCCGTCAGAAGTTTACATTCGGCCCGCCAATGATCGCGCGCACACGGCCCTTGCTCATGCGGTGCAGAGAAACGATTGCATTTATGCCTCAGGCCGATCTATGTTTGTCGAACAGCTTTGATCACCGGTCAATACCGCAATTGGCGAGGAGATTTATGAACAGACCACGTACTCTTGAGGAAATTAAAAACGACATTCGCGCGCGCTTGGGTCATCGCGCGCCGTTTCTGCATGCCGACAAAGCCGAAGCTGAAGAGGCCCTCGGTAAGATGAACTCAGTGCAAGGGGAGATATGGGCGCAGGCGTGGAATGAATTGGGGGCCCGCTGGGAAGATAGAGCAAGAGCCGCCGAGAGCGCCGGCAACAAGGACCAAGCTAAAGAGAGTTATTTGAAGTCCTACGGTTACTACGGCATTGCGCGCCACCCCTTTCCCAGCAGCCCGGGTAAACATCATGGCTATGTAAAAACGCGCGAGATGTTTCTAGCCGCTTCAAAGTACTTCGATGTCCCGATTGAACCAGTGTCAATTCCATTTCAGGGCAGACAGATCATCGGGCATCTGCGGTTGCCGAAGAAAGTGCCCGCTCCGCTGATCATGCATTGGGGCGGTATCGACAATTGGAAAGAGGAACGCCACTCCTTTGCTGAATCTTTTGTGCAAAGAAGGCTGGGGATGTTTCGTTATGGATAGTCCAGGAACCGGCGAATCCCCGGTGCTCGCCGGACCGGACGCGCATCAAGTTCACATCACGGCGTTGGATTATCTGATGAAAAGACCGGAAGTGGATATAACCCGTATTGCTGTGGTCGGCGCCAGCTTTGGCGGTCACTGGTCGACAAAGCTGGCTCATCTCGCGCCGGAGAAATTACGAGCGGCCGTCAACTGGGGCGGGGGCGTTCATTATTTTTTCCAACCGCAATGGCAGGAACGGTCGCGCAATGCCGATTCTTATCTTTTCGATCTCATCGAAGCGCGCGCTAATCTTTTCGGCAAAACTAGCTTCGACGAGCTATGTCAGGTGATGCCGGCGCTATCATTGCTCGATGGAGGCTGGTTGGATAAGCCATGCGCGCCGTTGTTAATCGTCAACGGTAAAGAAGATAAGCAAGTGCCGCTAGAGGACTTCTATTTGCTTTTGGAGCACGGCAATCCGAAAACGATGCGCCTGTTTCCCGGCGGCCACATGGGCGCTATTCCGAACATTTTTAAAACTGTGATCACATGGCTGCACGAAAGACTGGACTAACAATATGAGTCTTTATCAACTTCAGAAACTCATTTACGAAGTAAATCGCAATCCCGAGCGCCGTGACACATACCGGGCCGACCCAGTCGGATTCTTCGCTCGTTACCAGCTAACGCCGGAGGAGCAAGAGGCGATAGTTGCACTAGATGTGCGCAAGCTTTACCGGCTCGGCGTCCACCCGTTGTTGCTACGGCCGTTCACTTTGTTGCACCGTGTGTCAAATGAAGATTATGCCAAGGCATTGGCCGAATTGGAGTAACCATGCCGATCGTATTTGCCTGCGCTGCTAGCCATGCGCCGGGGATGACTGCCTGGACCGAAGCTGCGCCTCAAGAACAGCGGGAAAAGATTCTCGGCGGTTACCGCAAGCTCGGCGATAGGCTCGTAGCTTCAAAGCCCGACGCTCTCGTTGTCGTCAGCGTAGAACACTGGGCCAATTTCTTTTTGAACCAAATGCCGACATTCTGCATCGGCCGCGCCGGCTACTACGACGGGCCGGTGGAAGAATGGCTGAAGATTGCTAAAACGCGGGTTCCCGGAGATGCAGCGCTGGGCGCGGAGCTTTTAGACGCTTGTCTCGACAGCGGCTTCGATCCGGCGTTTTCGGACGAATTGCTGTTTGACCATGCGACGATGTTGCCGCTGCATTTTTTAAATCCTGGTATGGCCGTGCCGGTAGTGCCGGTGATTATCAACACCTTGACAACACCAATGCCCACGGCCAAGCGCTGTTTTGAATTGGGCCGGACGCTTGGCAAAGCGCTGGAGCGACACCCGAAACGAATCGCACTGATTGCCACCGGAGGTCTCTCCCACTGGCCTGGCGAAGCGAAGATGGGCAAGATCAATGTGCCTTTTGATACGCAATTTCTCGACAGACTGATCAATGGCGAGCGCGCCCGTCTTGCCGAATACTCCCATTCAGAGATCGACAGAGAGGCTGGTTCCGGCGGTCACGAAATCAGAACCTGGATAACCGTTGCGGGTGCCGTGGAGAATTGGCAGGCGACTCTGCTCGCCTATGAGGCGGTTCAGCCCTGGGCGACTGGCTGCGGCTTAGTGGCGTTTAATCGATAGGGAACGGGCGGCCACGGCGGCCCCTCATTATTTGATCAGAGGAAAAAGACGACACTGTATATGCCCTCAGGGTGAGCCCGCTCACGAACTGGGTTCAAAACGTTCAAGCTGTTCAAGCCGTTCAATCCCCCTCTTTCATCCTCCCTGTACGGACCGGAAACAAGAGTAACAAACGTACCGGAGACATAGGTAACAGTTTTTATGCTGGATCGGATTGGGCTCAGAGCTAAATGGCGGGGGGTACTAAGGGTCCAACTCGATCGAGATCGTTCGTTATAAGGAAAATATGAAAGCCGTTTTTTCATGAGCGTCACTGAATGCGGCAATCGACAGTCTAAAGCTCCCTCAGATTGATTTGGCGAATGGTTTGATGACAAAAGAGCACGTCAAAGACTCCGTCTGTGGCAGTGGCTTTAAGGCCGACGGGATAGCCCGAGAAGGCGTGGCCCACTTTCAAGATTTTTCCTTTAAAGTAGATCTCTCCTTTTTGCTGCACCTTGCGCACCATGACTCCCGGATCATAATTGATGGGCGGCAAACTCTCTGGAAACGAGCGCAAGCTTACTTGGTAGCGAGAAGCTGGCACCTCCAGTCCCAGAGCGTCATGAGGGCGAATGAAATTGTACTGTTGTCGGAACAGAGCAAAGGCTGCTTGGAGATCGGGGATGCCTTGCCACTGCCGTTGCTGGAGAAGCTCTCGGTTAAGCGTGCCGTGAAAGCGTTCATCTTTGCCCATGGTCTGAGGGTGGTAGGGTCGGCTGTGACTCACCCGAATCTGCAAGCGGATCAACCACACCGTAAGCCGTGTGTAAGGATGGGCCAGATCCCTACCCCATGGGCTGCCGTTGTCCATGATCATCGAGTTGGGAAGCCCGTAGAGACGAAAGGTTTCGGTCAGAGCTGGCTTTACCGACTCTCTTGTCTGGTCAGGCAAAGCTTTAAGGCACAAGTTAAAGCGCGAGTGATCATCCAAGACGGTCAGTGCCTGAGCCGGGCCACCGAGAGTGGCCAGTGGCCCTTTGAAATCCATTTGCCAAAGACTATTGGGCACCTCATGCTCGAAACGCTGCCAGTTGGGCTTGGCCGCTTTACTGCCAGCATCGATCAGCCCATGACGGTGAAAGACAGCGGTAATGGTGCTCGACGCCGGCACAGTCTTTTCACCTTGATTCTTCAAAAGACGACGAATCTTTCGCGCTCCCCAGCGCGGATAACTACTACGCAGCGATATCAAAGCTCGCTCTTTTGCCTGCGGCAATTGCCCGGGACTCTTCTTGGGACGACGCGAATGATCGAGCAGACCTTCGCTTCCTTGTTTACGGTGTCGACCCAGCCATTTGTAGCCGGTCTTTCGACTGATGCCGTAACGCTGGCACAGCTCGGTAAAGCTCACTGCTTTTTTCTCCGACAAGCGCACAAACTCTTGGCGCAAAGACATGAGACTAACCACTCCCCACGGCATAAGTTCTCCCCCCTTTCGACTGCAGGGAGAATTATGCCTTCGGTTATTGAAAAAGTGTTACCCATGTCTCCGGTACACCTGTTACCTATGTCTCCGGTCTATACACCTCCCCCTTGCCTGGTCCTGATGCCTTCTTAATCGGAGAACCCAGATGTCTCTCAAATTTAGCCTGCATAGTCTTCACGGCGGCGTAAAGAACATCGACGAGATTCATCGACGCGCAAAACGCGCCGAAGAACTGGGCTATGACGGAATCTTTCTCGGCGAGAGTCATTTAAGCTCGATCGATTCTTTCCAGATTTTGGCCAGTTGCGCGATGCTGACGCAACGCGTTCTTCTCGGCATCGCCGTGACGAATATGGTCTTTCGCCATCCGACGGTGCTCGCCGGCGCGGCGGCATCGCTCAATGAGATATCCAACGGCCGGGCGATTCTCGGGTTAGGTACCGGCGATGGTCCGGTATACACGCAAGGGTTGAAAGCGACGCCGATCAAGCAATTTGAAAAAGGCGTGAGACTGATCCGCCAGCTGGTGCAAGGAAATCGCGTCACCTTCCCCACCGGTGAGTTCGGCATCAGTTTTACGATCAATCAGCCCGCGCCGATCTATGTTTCAGCCGAGGGGCCAAAGGGACTGCAACTCGCCGGCCGCGCTGCCGACGGCGTGATTCTCGGCACCGGCTTTGATCTGCGTGTGTTCGAGTGGGCGAAACATAAAATCCGTGAAGGCACTACCGCGGCAGGGCGCGATGAAAAAGACGTTGCTATACTTGCCGCGGGCATGCTGTGCGTCCGCGACGACGGCGATGAAGCTCGCCGCATCGTGCGCAATCGGATCGCCAACCGCGCCCATCATAATTTTCGTTTTACTCTGGAAACTGTTCCATCAACAGAGCTAGAGGGTGTCAAGAAATTCATGGCCAGCTTCGATGTCATGAAGCCGATGGAGGAACGAGTCGATCCTGATCTCGTCAACGATTATTTAGTTCGGCGCTTTTCAGTGGCCGGCACTGCGGCGCAGTGCATCGAACGTATTGAAGAATTAAACGCCGCCGGTGTTGAGCATCTCATGCTCACCCCCGCGCGAAAGGTTTACCATGAGAGCGTCGAAACCTTCGCCCACAAAGTCATACCGCATTTCAGATAAATAGGACTCACATGCGCGTAGCCGCGCACGTGCGGTTCAACCGTTTAATAGTTCAACGTCAGAACCGGGTTAATTCGACTTGGATACGCCGATTTTTTCTGTTCGTGCAGAGTTGCAGAGTTAAGGGTGCGGGTTACCTGGTACGTCCGCATGGGTTCGGTCTTACGTTGAACTGTTGAACCTTGAACGTTTGAACTGTTTTTCGTTTAAGAGGTGACTTCCCACCAGTTTTTGCTGATGTCGCTGAAGATGAAACGGGTACGGCCGTTTTCTTGCAAGTCCCAGAGCTCGTTGATCCCGATCCCTTTGCCTTTGGTCGAGAATTCTTTATACGCGTCCGCGACCTGCTCGGCCGATGCCAGCTTCAATGTAAACCGATTGGCTGCGGTCAAGTACTCACGGCGCGTGGTTGGCAAAACAACGATATACCATGGCGTGCTCGGATGGCTGATGTAGGTAGACGTGCGGCCGCCGCCGATGATCTCCAGCCCCAAGACTTCTTTGACAAAGCGATCATTGATCTCCTTATCGTCGCAGTTCAAAGTTCCATGAGTCATTGCCTGGGGCACGTAACCTCTTCCGGGGAACTTCTCTTCCGGCAATGGGCTACTCCAATGCGGCGCGGCTATTTTGCGACCCTGTTTGACTGCCGCCGGATTGTAGTACTCAATTTCGAGATCATTACCGCCGGGTTCCTTGAAGTAGATGGAATAGGCGAAATGAGCTTCGTGAGGCTTGGTCACGCTTTTGATCTTGTACTCGTCTTTATGCTCGGTCAGATATTCGTACGCCCTGGGAATTTCCCTCGAGCTTGACACACGGAAACCGTAATGGTTGGTATGCGGCTTGTTAGCGGCGTGGGGTCCGCCCTCATGGACGACGAGACGCCACGCGGTATTCGGATGCTTCAGTACCGCTTCGTTGTCCTTGCGGTCGACAATTTCGAGAGCCAACAGATCGGTGAAAATCGGCAGCGTTTGGTCCAAAGAGCGGCATTCGTAATGCCCTTCCGTCAATCCAACTGGTTTCAGCATGTCCTTCTCCTAGCTTCTATTTATTGTATCCGTGTATAAACAGAAAAACCATAAGCCCCGTCAATGTCGGCTGTCTGGGACGGCAGGCATACGGACTTCCGCACCCGACTTGGCGCATTCCTCTTCAAAGATCTTGCGGATAATCGGATCCTCATCCTCATATTCGATCTGCCAACCACCAAACGCCAGCGGCACATCCGACTGAATCTTGCCGGGCTGGAGCTTATATTTTCGGCTGAGAATTTTGAGAGCCAAATATCGCGCCGGTTCGGCGCTGGAATTGAAGTGCTGATGAAACCAACCTTCGGGCGGCACAACAATCGAGCCCGGCTTCCAATCCACTCGGGTCATCTCTTTGCCCTCCGGCCAGAGCAAGGAATAACCTTTTCCGGTGAGAATAAAAACATGCGCCCCCGGCCCATGACGATGGGCCTTTTTGTAAATGCCGACGGGAAAGCGCGAAACGTGCGAACCCATCATGCTTTCCGACATCTCGAAAAAGATCGTCGCATTGCCCTTGCCGCGCTCCGTCCATGCCACCGGTTCGATATTGATGGCATCGGCAACAAAGTTGGTTTCGACCACGCGGTCGCTGTAGAGCGTGCCTTTGCCGCCGAAAAAGCCCTCTTCGCCTTTGAACCGGTCAGTAAAGGAATAGGGATTGTTAATCACGAAATCCTCGCAATGGAATAGATTAAAAACCAGTGGCGCCGTGGTCACCGCCAGCAACCGCGCCTCGCGGTCTCCCTGACCGTTGAAATGCTGGTACCAGGCATTCAACGGAATCGCGAAAAGACTGCCGGTTTGCCATTCGAAACTCTGTTTGCCGCCATTGGTTTGCCAAACCGTCGTAGCGCCGCGACCATCGAGGACGTAGATCAATGCCTCATAGATATGCCTCTGCGGATTGAGGCTCTTGCCCGGCGGGATGCCGCAAACATAGGCGTCATCGAGATAGCCCGTGCCATCCAACATGATATAGACGCCGTTACCGCCCATCCGGTCCCACCATTTAAGCGGGATCGTATAGAGATCTTCCACGAAGAATCCCCTGATCACATCGATTCCCTGTGACGCAATCCAACGATCGTAAGGGGTATCCATCACCTCGACCTTGCGGTCGACTTTCGCATAGGACACCTTTGGCAAATCTGCTGACATATGCTGGCCTCCTTGGCTGCTTTATTGTTTATCCTGATTTTTTTACGAATCATCAAGCAGACGGAAACAAGAGCCTACCGCGAGTAAGCTAAAGATTCGGTGAAGGTTGACAACGGCAGCTGTACGCCACATAGGTAAAGTCGAAATCGAAAACTCTGCCATCGAGGGGAAATGATGAGTCAAGACGCAATGAACAGTCTAGTCGCGGCGCTCAAGCAGGGCGTAGGTCTGCGCGACGAGTTTATCTACTACATCGCCTTTGACGATTATAAAGAACTTCCGGATCCGTTTGCGCGAACAGCGGTTACCGTTGATGAAGTGCAACAGACGATCGATCGTTATGCCAATCCACAAAGCCCCGGAGAACTCTTTGCATGGGACATTCACGGCCGGCTTTTCACACCAGCGAAAACCTCGATTCCCAACACAGCGGTGGTGATGATTCATGGCGGCGCGGCAAACGAATACGAGTTTATATTCACGCCGGATGGCCCGGAAGAATATCCGGATCTCACCAAGACAGATCCCGCCCAAGCGCGGGTAGGAGTTGCGCAGCATATTGCTTCGCTCGGCATACCCGTATTGGCGATCTCACTGCCTGGCCACTACAGCCGCAAGCCTTGGCGGCCTATCGCCGCGCGCCGCCCCGAGTTCGTTATCGGGGAGATGCCCGACGACACGGAGCTTAAAAACAGGCTCGCGGTTTATACGTTTCGAATGTGCACTGACGCCATCAAGGCTCTGGTTGAGCGCAGCGTTCCGGATCATGACATTTTTATGTGGGGGCACTCAACCGGCGGGGAATATTTTTATTTAATGGAACAGTACGGCCTAAAGAATAAACTCATTGGCGGCTTGGGTTTTGGCACGGGCATGCCGGCCTGGGTGCGCAAGGAATGGGATCTGGCCTGCGCCGAAAAATCTCCGGAAGAACGCGCCGCGCCGTTTCGCCACCTAACCGATCTCAGCCGCCGCTCTCCCGAGAGCTATACCAAGAGCGGTTATGTCGGACCGAATCAGCCATGGGGCAACGCGGAGAAATGGTTTGAGTTGGAAAATCACCGCCGGCCACAGTTCAAACCGTTTCTGCAGGATATCGAGCACAGCGCGCATGATGTTTTGCTGCCCGAAATTCGCAGGATCTCAGGACTGACTGATAACGAGTTGTTCATCACCTACAGATCCGATTTGAATCGCCTGCGCGGCAAAAAAATACTCCATATTGTCGGCGAGTACGATAAGGGCCATTGGATAGAGGGCGGGGAGAAAGGGTTAGAGTTTCGCCGCGAGGTTTATGCCTTCAACCGTTTCTCTCCATACGCCAAAGCGCTTCGCTTGATCGTAGTTCCGAACTTAACTCATTACGGCCACGTCGAGAGCTATAACGAGAGATTGGCAAACCTCATGGTGACCGGCTTCAAAGAATATTTCCTAACCTGAGTCCGTAGCTACTCTCATAAAGAAAGGCCCTGGTAAGTTCAACCTTACCAGGGCTTGTCTTCGTACCCGTTCTCGTTAGTGACGATAGCCTCTGTGATCGAATCGGCGATTGATGTGGTCGCCGCGGCGATCCAATCTGTGTTCGATCCGATTACCTCGGCGATCCAGGTGAGCTTGGATCCGATCGCCTTTTTTGTCCAGATGACTCTCGATTCGATCCCCTTTGCGGTCGAGTCGGTCCGCCAACTTGTACTTGCCATCCGCTCTGGCCCTTGCCGCTCTGGCGTCGAACCGATCGTTGATTCTGTCGCCTCTGGCATCGAGATGCTGATTGATACGCGCTCCTCTCGAATCCAGGCGGTCATTGATTCTGTCCCCTCTGGCATCCAGGCGCCGGTCAATACGATCGCCACGCCGGCCGTAGGACCGATCGTCCGCTGATACTATTGCCGCGCTGCCCAAAGCTAGAACACTGAGTCCGATTACAATTGCTTTTTTCATTGAGCGATCTCCTTATTCTGTTGTTAAATGTGATTTCCTCTGCGCCCTTAAACCATTGGACGCAGCGAGGCTGCAAAGGTTTACTAGTCCGGAGGTTAATTTCGAAACGAACCGAGAGGCCGCAATAAAAGCCTCATATATTCGGGCGCTTGGTAAAATGTTCTAAATAAGAAACACGCCTGATAAGATCAGGCGAGTTGTTGACAGAACCTGCAATCTAACTTACAGATTGCTCACGTGAAAATTGTCATTAAGCGCAGCGATTTATTCTTTTTTTCTCGACCTTTGTTACGGCGAATTTGGTTGTTTGCATTTGTTTTATCGCTCCCGACAACTGCAAGCACAGAGCCTTTACGGATCGCCTACACGTCGATCGCCGTAGTTTACGGTCCTCTCTGGGTCACCAAGGAGGCGGGAATCTTCAAGAAGCTCGGCATCGATCCCGAATTCATCTACATCGCCGGCGGACCGCCATCATTACAAGCATTGATCGCGGGGGACGTCGCGATCTCCTTCACCGCAGCCGGTGCGACAGTGGCGGCGAATCTGTCGGGTTCTGATGTCGTGCTGCTCGGCGCCAGCATCGATTCCCTGCCCTTCGAACTTTGGTCAGTTTCCAGCATCAAAGAGCCGGCCCAACTCAGGGGCACAAAGCTCGGCGTCAGCCGCATCGGCGCGACCACCGATTTCGTGGCGCGTTATCTGTTGAAGAAATGGGGAATGCAAAGCGATAAAGACGTCGCCATTTTTCAAGCGGGCTCCGGGCCTCAGGTGTTTGCTGCGCTCAAGGGCGGTTCGGTTCACAGCGGGGTGCTTTCAACCGGTCCCGAGACACTGCGTGCCGAGGCGGAAGGATATGTTCGGCTCGCGGACGTTTCATCGTCTGAGTTGGTTTATCCGTTCGGGCCGTTTGCGGCGCGGCAGGCATTTCTCAAAAAGCAACCCGATCTCGTGACGCGCTTCATGAAGGCTTATGTTGAAGGTATTCATCGTTTCAAAACCGACAAAACAACAGCGCTAGCGACCCTAGAGAAGTATACCAAGCAACAAACGACTCCTGCTGTTGAGAGAATTTACCAAAGTTACGCGACCAAATATTTCAAGAGGGTTCCGGAAGCTACGTCAGCGGGAATTCAAACTATTTTAGAGGAGCTCGCTGCCACACGAGCGCTACCCCAGGGTCTGACGCCGCAGCGTTTCGTGGAGTCGAAATTCGTAGGTGAATTGGTTTCCAGCGGCTTCGTCGAGAATCTTTATAAAGGGCGTTAGGCCGCGCCGCCCGGGATTAAGCAAAGGTGAAAATGATCTTGCAACATCCTGTGCCTCGGCTGGTCCGGCGAGATGAAGCAAACCCAAATCATCCGGATCAACGCAACGACGACTGTTGATTTGTTTTCTTCAAGCTGCAAAACCTGCTAGAGGGTTTTGACCAGCCTGATCTCGCCGTCGGCGGCAATTCTGTGGATGTGATGATTTACCAGCCGTGACCTTTACTCGCGTCCTAACGCCTAACCGTAAAAGGAGACAACCACCATTTCAATTGTGATCGTAGCGATGCCGTACGGCTGCGCCGGTTCGAAGTCGCTCTCGCAAGCATCGCGCATCGGCTTTGAGAAAGCCATCGACTGGTGGCAGAAGTCGATGCAGAATTCTAAGCACAAGACTTACTTTATCCTCGCGGGCTATACAGACGATGCCGGGCAAGAACTTTCGGTTCGTCGGGAGATCATCAACAAGGCAACCATCGACCCTGAGCTATTGAGCAACCTCGTCGAGATCAGCGCCCGAAATGAGGAGGCGCTGGCGGTGAAAATCTCGCGAACGCGCCAATTGTTGCCTATCGAAACGATCACGGTTTTCGTCGAAACGCGCAATGCAGTCAGCGTCAAAGCGATCTTTAAAAGGAAATTCGGCAAGACCCTGCAAATCAGAAAATTCAAAGCACGGTTTGAATTCAATCATCAGTGGATTACCACCTCAACCTCGTTTGCCTGGTTATCCAGAAACTGGCTGCTGCGGGTTTGGTTCGCGATGAAAAAGCGGATGGGCCGACGCCTGCGGAAGAAAGTACGTTTTCTGTTCCGATCGTATTGATGACGGCAGGATAACGATAGGGCGAACCTAAGTGTTCGTCCTTAAAAATGCAGCGCCGGAACTGTTGCCCCTACCTAGACACCAAGCCGCGTCCCCGATTACTCCGATTCTCTTAAGCCACCTTGGATACCCGCGGCGATGACTCCGCCGAGAAATCTTTCTCCACCCACCAATTCGCGATCTCACTGCCGGTCGCGAACCAGACTCCTTCGTGGGATTTCATGTATTCGATCAAATTAGCCAAGGTCTTGGCTCGTCCGGGCCGGCTCGAGATATACGGGTGAAATTGAAACGGGCAGAACGTCGGCGCCGAGCTGGACTCTTCATAGAATTGATCGAACATAGCTTTCCAGATCGCCAGCGTGTCGTTTGGATTGCCTGAGTCTCGATGACCATAGGTCCTGCCGTCGCCAAACGGTTGCCGCGGTAATTCTACGAGCTGCTTATCGCCGTCTTGCCAAACAAACGGTAAATCGAAAGAGAAGGAATTACTGTTCCACAGGTAGCCCTGTTGCATCAGCAATTCCAAGCTATTTGGACTTTGCGTACAGGAGCGCCAGCCGACCGGCCGTTTTTGGGCGCGAGTGAGGATCATCTCAGTGGTCCGTTGTATCACGTCGCGCTCCTGCTCCCTGCTAAGGTCGCGCGCGACTTCATGATGATAGCCGTGGCCCGCCACTTCGTGTCCTTGAGCGATGATGGCAGCGACGGCTTCCGGATATCTTTCTGCGATCCCGCCGCAGGTCAAAAATGTTGCCTTCACATCGTTGGCCGAAAGGATACGCAGGATTCGCCAGATACCGGTATGCGGGCCGTATTCGGCCTGGGTGTACTCTTCGTGATTGATCCTACCGTTCTTATCCGGCCGAACATCCTCGCCACCTTGAAAATCGAAGCTCAGGAAGACGGCGATGCGATTGTTGCCGGGCCAAGATATGTCGCCCCGTGAATGACGTTGTTGCAGCTCCATCTTGAACCTCCTTAACCTGCGACCGCTTTTTGAATAAATGAATTTTCGTCTCTTCTTCCTTTTAATCCAGCCGCGCCGGCCTTGCAACCTCGAGCGGCCGCGTTGTTGCTCCAGAAAAAAGAATGTATAGAAAGGACGATCGTCATTTTGGGAGGTGCGCCGTTCTTGCCCAGCAGTAAGAATCGACGATGCCAGCGCCTATCCGGGCGCAACCGCTCTTATGACCGTGGGGGATGAACAAACCGGAATAGAATTCTTAAAGGATGTAGCTCATCGCTTAGGAGGTTCGATGTTTCTGCATAGTACTATTCTGTTGCTGGGGCTGTTGCTGGCAACCGCAACCAATGCGCAGGAAAAAAAACTCGAACCGCTGATTGTCTCCTACAGTTCTTTCACCGGCAATCGCGCTCCGTTGTGGATTGCCAAGGATCTCGGACTGTATGAAAAGTATGGGCTCGATGTAAAACTCGTAAGCATTGCCGCAGGCAGCGTTTCTCTTACCGCTCTGCTCGCGGGGAATGTCCATCTCACTACCGATTCGAGCTCGGGTGTGGTCGGCGCGGTCGCGCGCGGCGCGCCAATCGTGACCGTTTCCACCAATGGCGCATTACCCTATCAGCTCATCGCCGTTCCCTCGATCAAATCGCCCTCAGAGCTGAGAGGTAAAATCATCGGCAGCAGCCGCATCGGCGCCGGCACGGATTTTCTCTTGCGGCGAATTCTTGCGAAAATCGGGTTCACTCCGGGTAAAGAAGTTTCGTTAATTCCAACCGGAGTGAGCGAGTCCGATAAACGAATTCAACTGATGTTCCAGGGCAAAATCGATGCAACCATCGGAGAGTCGGACAAGGTCTTTCAGTTCACTGAATTGAGCGGGCAGAAAATTTCGGTCTTGGGCGAACCCAAAGATTTCGGTGTACCGGCGCCGGGAAGCGAGCTCAACACCACCAGGTCAATCTTGAAAGAAATGCGGCCGCGATTGAAGGCTTTTTTCATGGCCTACAGCGAGGCCATTGCATTGGGCAGAAGAAACAAAGAGCTGGCCAATCAGGTATTCCGAAAGTACATGCGCATCGACAATCCGCAGCTTCTGGAGTTTACTTACAGAGTCCAATTTTTAGAGGCGATTCCCGCAAAGCCTTATCCGCGGGAAGATGCCATTCAAGCGAGCATCGAGGACCTGAGGGAATCGACGCCAAAACTCGAAGGGATGAAAGCCGCGGAATTCTTCGACGGGTCGTTGATTAAAGAACTGGATAACGAGGGTTTCTTTACAAGAATAGGAAAATGAGCATCGCATCAACACTAAAATTAATCGTAGCGCTGATCACTCTCTGCTTTTGGCCAGTACAATCCGCGCACTCGCAAGAGCGAGCTCGTATCGGCATCTCGGCCGCGTCGCTCGGCTTTCTCCCTACTGTCCTGGCGGAAAAGAAAGGCTTCTACAGTAAACATGGCATCAACTCTGAACACGTGTTGGTTCCCTGCGCGATTGCCACCAACGCTCTGCTATCCGATGATCTAGACTACGCGGTCTGCACCGGGCCGGGTATTTCAGGAGCCATCAAAGGGCTGCCGATCAAGCTGGTTATGACCACGCAGGACAAGCTCGGCTATCTACTGTTGGTCAAACCCAACGTGCAAAAGTTAAGCGATCTGCGCGGCAAGACTATTGGCATCAGCACCTTTGGCAGCCAATTGTATCTGACGAGCGTGACCTTG
Source organism: uncultured delta proteobacterium (assembly GCA_963745035.1). Classification (GTDB taxonomy): domain Bacteria; phylum Desulfobacterota; class Binatia; order UBA9968; family UBA9968; genus DP-20. Next base: position 46,019 of record CAVUVW010000023.1, read on the forward strand.
TTTCGTCAAGCCGCGAATGGAACCCGGGAAAGATATCAATCTCCTACCTGGCGGAGACAACACCGCCAGGCTTGCTGCCATGGATGCGGGAAAAATCGACGCAGCTTTTGTTTCTTCGCCGGCGGATATTTTTGGCGTTAAAAGAGGCTATCAAGTGCTGCTTTGGACACGCGACCATGTTCCATTGACGCAAAACGCCGTCGTCGTGACCGATAGAAGACTGAAACAGTCCCCCGAACAGGTAAAGCGCACGATCAAAGGAACCATTGAGGCTCTTAAATTCATGAGAGAAAACCAGGAGGAAAGCATAGCGATCGCTGCCAAATGGTTGAAGCTGGATCTCGCCATTACTCGTGCCGCCTTTGAGAACTATTTGCCGTGTTATAGCGCGGATGGCGGTTTGTCCGATCAAGCATTAAGAGATTTAGTCCGCTACGAACTGGATCGTACCAACCTCAAAAAGGAAATTCCTTTAACCCAGGTGGCGAGCCGCGATTTGCTCCAGCAAGCGCAAAGAGAACTCAATGTCCGATGACGCCACATGTCAATCGTGGCGGAACGCCTGCGCCCGCTCCCTGGATGGGATTCGGGTGCTCGATTTCACCCACGTCCTCGCCGGCCCGTTTTGCACCCGTCTGCTCGCCGATTTAGGCGCCGACGTGGTCCGGGTAGAAAGCAGCAAGCACCCGGATCATCCCTGGCAATCAACTTTTATCAGCGACGATCAGCGCCATGCTTCTTATTTAAATACCAATCGAAGCAAACGCTCCATCGCCATCGATCTCAAGAACGAAGCCGGACAGAAAATCGCGCTCAAGCTAGCGGCTGCCGCCGATGTCGCTCATCGAAAATTTCAGCGCCGGTGTCATGGGCGGCTTAAACTGGATTACCAGAGCATTGCAAGACTCAATCCCAGACTCTATCTACGTCAGCATGTCCGGATATGGCCACGACGGCCCGCGGCGCGACTGGACCAGCATGAACATGAACCTGCAGGGATACAGCGGTCTGATGATGGTCACCGGCGCCGAAGGCGATCCGCCCACTGCCATTTCGAACTCGTGGAATGATTACATCGGTGGTCTGCACGCATGCTTTGCCGTGCTCGCAGGCGGTGGATCAGCGCGCCGACAGCGGCACGCGGAAGCCTACATCGATTTAAGCCAATTCGAATGCAGCGCGGCGATGATCGGCCCGTTGTTACTGAGCAGCGCGGTAAACAGCAAGATCCCCGTCCGCCGGGGCAACCGTTCGGCAGCTGTCGCTCCCCAAGGGGTTTATCGCTGCGCCGGGACGGACGATTGGTGCACCCTGAGCATCGAAAACGAAGAGCAATGGAAGGCACTTGCCAAAGTTATCGGACAAAGAGAATTTAGTTTCGGATACGTAGCTTGCAATACGTCGCCGGACGAATGACCCATCACGATGAGATCGATCGGCAGATCGAAGCTTGGACTGCAACGATTTTCCAGCGCCGAAGTCGAATCTCGGCTGAAAGCAGCCGGCATTCCGGCCGAACGGGTGCGACGCATCAACGAAGTAATCGATGATGCCGATGGCCAAATCAGTTTTCTCGACGAATGGAGGAGCGGCGAGTCGGGTCGATGCTGACAACTCGCCTGCCCTTTCACGCTTTCCCCGAGTCTCGCTGCCGGCACCGCGCAGCGCCCCGGTCTTTGGAGAGCACAACGCCGAAGTGCTGCAGCAATGGTTGAATCTTTCCGATGAGCAATTCGACGAAATCGAGAAACCAGAAGGCTTTCACATGACCATTCCGTGAGCTTCCATTATCACGCCGGAATTGCGTGGCTGGATCGGTCGACAAAGTCGGTCGCGAGCTCTGGAAACTGAAGTGCCTCCGACGTGCGCCGTTACGTCGATGCGACTGGCGACGCAAATCCTCTGTGGCTGGATGAAGAGTTCGCCCGGACAGCGGGCTATCGTGGCCGTTTGCTTCCGCCGACGTTGGTGGGCTGGGTTCCGTTCAGCTTCAGAGAGGGCACGGAACGAGCCAATTCCGATCCGACCGACCTGCGGCGGCAGCTGCCACTGCCCCGGAGTATACCAATGTGCGCAATGCCGGATCTGAAACGGAATGGGTTCAACCCGCTTATCTGGGAGAACAACTTTCAACCAGAAGCCCATCCTGGATATAGTCGCGCGCCAAGGACGCGCCGGATTGGGCATCTACATTACGCAGGAAGAGCAGATTGTTAACTCTGCCGGGCAAGTCGTGTTGCGCCGGCGCCATACCTCGCCGTGTTCCCCGACAAAAAATTTCCCAGCGAATCGGAGAATTCCAAATAGATGGCACGAATCATAGATCTAACCGGCATGATCGGATCTTACGCCACCCGGCTCTTTGCCGAAGAGCGGCATGAGGTGGTTCGGGTTGAAAAACCCGCCGGCGACGAATTGAGACGGCTAGCCGCCTTTTCTGGGCGGCAAACAGGACATGGAACACGGCGCTTACCACCAGTTTTTAAATGCCGGAAAAAAAAGCTTGGCGCTCGATTTGGATTCGCTCCCCAGATCAAAAACTGTTTCTCGACCTACTCTCCCGAAGTGATATTCTGGTAACCGATGACCCGTTGCCTTTCAACGAACAGCTTTGCTTCGAAGCCAATCCGAAACTGGTTCTGACAAAAATAGAGAACGATGCGCCGGAAATCTGTGCGATGGCGCGATCTGGACTTATGTCGCTCACGGGCCAGCCGAATCAAGCACCGATGATCCTCGGAGGCCACATCCCGTTTTTGGCCGTCGGCGCCTACGTAAGCGTCGCTACCGCCGCCGCTTTGCTGTCGTGCAAGAGCAGTGGCCGCGCAGTGGTCGCGACGGTTTCGATGCAGCGAATCGCTGGAATCTTTCGTCGAGCAGGCGATGGTCGAATACAGTTTTTCCGGAACCATCACCGAGCGGCGCGGCAGCAAGGGCGCAATCACGGCGGTGTCCGGCGCCCTGCCATGTAAAAATGGCCACTGGGTGATCAGCCAGATCCATCGTCCCGGGCGCTGGGCTAAATTCGTCGATTGGGTGCAGGATCCGGAACTAAGCTCGGATCCTTCGCTGGCGGACGAAGAAAACCAACACAAAAGACGCGACTTTATCATGGATCGCCTGAACTGCTTGGGCAACGCGTTTCAGCAAAGCGGAACTGGTGGAAGAAGCCCAGCGCCGGCACTTTCCCGCCTCGCCGGTTTCGACCACCCTCGACCTTGTCGACGATCCCCAACTGATCGCGCGTGGATTTTTACAGGAAATGAATCATCCACTGCTTGGGCGAATCACATTTCCAACGGGCGCCCTTGCCACAGTCGTCGGTGCTCAGCTTAGCCCAGCGCCGCGACTGGGGGAACATAATGCGCAGATCTTGAAGGAACTTCGGCACGGCAGCTGGCAAGAATGAATCCCGCAGGTAGTCAACGAGAAATGATGCAACACGTTTCGGCAAACCAACAAGTAACTTTCTTCGATAACATCGCTGTGGGCGATTCGATTCCCAGTCGAGACTACGGTTCTCTGACCATCGTCGATACAGTGCGTTGGGCCGGTTTACAAGAAAACGTGCAGCACCTGCATTTCGACCGCGAACATGTGCGCCAGCATAACGGCCTGCGCACATTCATAGCGAGCGGCGCCTATCGCCAGGCGCTGCTCATCCGGATGCTGACGGATTGGATCAGCCCGCGCGGCTGGTTGCGCAAGATCACCGTGCGCAATACCTATTCGACATTCGAAGGCGATATGATGCATTTTTCCGCACAGGTCGCGGGTAAATCGGCCGATTTTTCCGATCCATGGATCGTCTGCGATCTCGAAGGAAAAAATCAGGAGGATCGACAAATTTTAACCGGACGCTGCACATTGATTCTCCCGATACGTAAAGATAAATAAAGCGAGGTTCAGTCATTGCAACAAACCGTGCAGGACTGTCCTTCAACGATCGATCTTGGGCGCGGATCAAGCCTAAAAATCGCTTCTCCGGACTTTGAAAATGAGCTATGAGGCATAGCTATGGAGACAAAAGTAACCTTTGACTCAGCCGGTTTGAAGTTATCCGGTGTTCTGCACACGCCTGTCGATTTGAAAGCAGGCCAGCGTCGTCCGGCTTTTCTCGTCCTGCATGGCTTCGGCGGCAGCAAGAGTGGGCAAGGCCAAAGTCTTATCGCCAATCAATTAGCCGGCTGGGGCTACATCGTCATGCGTTTTGACTTCCGCGGTTGCGGTGAGAGCGAGGGCGAACGCGGCTGGATTCTTTGCCTCGATCAAGTTGCCGACACATCCAGCGCCCTCTCTTACATGGCGCGCCGCCCTTATGTCGCTGCCGATCGTATCGCTCTGATCGGCAGCAGCTTCGGCGCTGCGGTGGCGATCTACACCGGCGGCGTCGACAAGCGAGTTGCCGCCGTGATCTCGTCAGGAGGTTGGGGTGACGGCGAGCGGAAATTTCGCCGGCAACATCCGACACCTGAGGCTTGGACGCGCTTCAACGATATGTTGGAAGAAGGACGACGCTATCGGCAACAGAACGGCAAGTCACTCATGGTGCCGCGCTTTGATATCGTGCCTATTCCCGAGCGGCTGCGTGACCGCATGAGCCCAGGCTCGATTATGGAATTCCCCGCCGAGACCGCGCAAAGCATGTACGATTTTCGCGCCGACGAGCAAGTCGGCAAGATCGCTCCCCGGCCGCTGCTGCTCTTGCACAGCGCCAATGATTCGGTGACGCCAACCGACGAATCCATCGAGTTGTTCAAGCGCGCCAAACAACCCGCCGAGCTTCACTTATTTTCGGAAGTCGATCACTTCATGTTCGGCGAGGAAAATGCCCGCGTCAATCGCATTTTGGCCGATTGGCTCGAGCGCTATTTTCCTCTGTAAAACAGCTAGAGGACTCGTGCCCAGAATCGATCACATCCAACTGCTCCGTTTTAGCGAAGAGCTATTTCTGGCCGGCGGCATGCTTAAAGGCGATGCCGAACTCGTTGCGCGGCTGCTCGTGAAAGCCGATTTGCGCGGTTATCCGGGTCACGGTGTGACGCGCATTCCTTCCTATCTGGCATGGACTCATGACGGAACCATCGATCTTCGAAAGCGGCCAAAGATTATCCGCGAAGGAAAAATCACGGCAGTTATCGAAGGTAACCACTACATCGGCCAAGTCGCGGCTTGCACTGCAATGGATCTGGCCATAGAGAAGGCCAAAAAACATGGGGCCGGCCTGGTTTGTCTGCGTCATGCGAGTCATACGGGGCGGCTGGCCGATTACATGGAAATGGCTGCGGATGCCGGCATGATCGCGATGGGCGCCGTCAGCGTTGGCGCGGGAACGACGACGTTGTACGGCGGCATGGAGCGTGTGACCGGCACCAATCCGATTGCCTTCGGCATTCCGGCGCGAGACGGCCGACACATCATCCTTGATTTCGCCACCGCGGCAATGAGCATGGGGGAACTTCAAAAACGCGTAACCAGGAAACAACCGATTCCGGAAGGCGTCATGCTCGACAGCTCGGGAAATCCGACAACCGATTTCAAAGCGTTTCGCGGCGCATCGCGCGGCGTCTTTCTCCCCTTTGGCGGCTACAAAGGGTCAGGGGTCGCCTTGATCACGGAAATTCTTGGCGGCATTCTGACGGGCAACGGCTTAGGCAGCGAGTGGTGGGCAAACGGCGGACATGGTATCAATGGCGTCTTTCTGCAAGCGTTTAGCGTAGAAGAGTTTCAAGAGCCGGACGCTTTTTATGACAAGGTCGATAAATTACTCTCGTCGATTAAATCAATTAAGCCCGCGCCGGGATTCACTGAAGTCCTCGTGCCCGGTGAAAACGGCAGGCGCAAGGAACAGAGACAGCGCAAGGACGGTGTTGATATCGATGAACCGACTTGGAGCCGCTTGCAGAAACTAGCGGCAGAGCTCGGGATTGCAACGCCTGAACCCAAGGAAGATTACAAATAAGGAGCATCGAACATGGTGATACGCGAACTAAAAGATGGTCGTTCTTACGTCAGCCTACAGGAAGATCACGCGGAACTCTCCGCACAATTCGCCGCCCACTGGGGCAACGGGCGCTTTTCACAACTCCGGCCCTACAAGACGATGGTATTCGCTACGACCTATCATGATAGCGGCTATCGTGAATTCGAAGGCAATCCGCCGATCAACGCCGAGAAAGGCCGGCCCTACGCTCATCGCGAAAGCATTCCGTCATTTGAAGCTACCGAGCTAAAGGCCTATGCAAACAACGTCGAATGGCTTTGTTCGCACGACCTCTACGCCGGCCTGATCGTGTCGATGCACCGCACCGGCTTATGGCACAACCGCTACAATGTCTTTACAAAACCTGCAGGCAATGTGCGCGAACGGAGCGTGGAAGTGCAAAACGCCAAAAAGGAGTTGGAAGCGAAGCAGGAAGACTATAAAAAATTGCTCGCCGCTAAAAATCCAGAGTTCGAAAACGAGCTTTCGTACAATTATCGGGCATTGCAAATCTTCGATCTATTATCGCTTTATTTTTGTTGTGACGGGTATGCATCTGAAAAGGAATTCAAGGAGTATACAATTGCACCGATCCGGATTGCCTATGACACTAACGAAGAGGCGGAGCTGAAGATTACGCCCACTGGGCCCGGCTCGGTGAAAATGACCCCCTACCCGTTCGACGCAAGCCCGCTGCAGTTTTCAGTGCGAACGAGGCTCATGACCCCGGCCAAAGGACAATCGGCCGAAGCCGGTCTTGAGGCATATCAAAAAGCCCCGCGGCAGTTACTGACATTCGAGGTTAATCGTTAATTTCGCTAAGCGGTCAAGCCAAGCCTCAACCGGAAGCAGGACGATTTCACCGCAGAGAACGCAGAGTACGCAGAGAAACAAATCCCATGAGAGCCAATCTCTGTGTCCTCTGTGCTCTCTGCGGTGACAAATTCTTTTTGCTTTTCTTACGTAGTGCCTGTCCATCCCTACTCATCATAGATCTCCACCCGAATCGCCTGTCCCCTGCCCGACTCCGGACATGCACTTGCCGCAACTAAACAATCCATCTCAGCACGAAAATCTACATGGGCCTCGTCCTTCGGCCTGATCATCGTGTCGTACATGATTCCCGTGTCCGGATCGATGCGCATGCATTGGAAGATGTTAAATGGACTTGGGATGTCCTCGGGCGCTATCTTCCAATCCTTTAGCGCGTTACTGAGGTTCTCAAAACAACCATGATCCGGGAATTTCTTGCGGGTGCTTTGGGATTGATATCAACACCTTCGGCGAAAACGCGTTTTGGCTTGCCTTGTGCCACCATCTCAAAACGGTTGCGGCTGCACATGCCCTTCTGCAGATCGTGCCGTCCTTCGGTAAATGTGTCTTCGACAATGGTCAGCATCGGATTGTTGCGCTTGGAAAAAAGGACGTCGCCGGTGCTGATAAAAATTTTGACTTGATTGGTCTTGGTCCGTGCCTGATCGAAGCGTTCGGTCAAGTCGTCAAAATTGAACGCGACAAAGTCTACGATACTTTTTCCGGCGATACGGAGTCGCTGTCCTTTCTTGACGACATAGGCCCGACCGGAGTTCTTGGGAATATGATCACTCTTTAAAACCGCCACTCTGCTCTCCTTCGACACACGCCTGCCAAGCAACGCAAGTCTTTCATGATGTTCTTATTATTGTCAATAAAGCGTGCGCTTCATTGTAGGTCCAAAGGTGACTAGAGGCGCCATAATCGCCGCTCAGGGGCGAGGCTCAACTCGTAAACTAGTCAGTGACCCATAACTCGAGGGAGATGCTGCTTCGCCAGACAACAGATTCGCCCCGGCCTCACTGGATTCCGGCATCTCAATTGCCGATAATTTAAGTGGGAAGACTAACCCCAATAAGGAGGAACCGAGCATGGCTGAAACAAGCATTACCAAAGTAAACGCAAAATCTTCTCCCAAAGGTGCCATGGGCCAGAAGTATCTTGCTTCCGGCGTAAGCATGGCGATGCGCTTGTGGGAAGACGAACAACCGGGCCAGGAAAAACCTGCAAGCCAGCGCGATTACGAAACGGTCGGCTACGTTATCAAGGGAAGGGCCGAATTGCATCTGGGCGAACAGCTCGTGCTGTTAGAAGCCGGCGACTCTTGGGTTGTGCCGCGCGGCGCTCGCCACAGCTACCGGATCCTTGAATCTTTCACGGCCGTCGAAGCCACCCATCCACCGGCATTTGTTCACGGTCGAGATGAAAAGGAGCGTTAGCCGAGGCGGGACAGTGCGAACTTGTCCCAACCTGAATAATTGATGGTGTCGCGCCATATCTATCTCCGTCGACGATCGCACCAATGATTTCGAGTTAGCTTACCTCACGCCTTGAGTGGGATCGATTGGTTCGCTGTGCAGATCGATAAACGTCGCCTGTGCACCGGCCCGGTGACCGACGGCAATGAAAACTTCCACCGACGCCACTACTCAAGCTCTGGTCTTCTCAGTCGTCGCCGCGGGTTTTACGACGATCTACATCACCCAACCGGTACTACCAGTTATCCGGGATGAATTCGGTGTAGACGCTAACAACCGCTTCTTTAACCGTGTCGATGGTCATCTTGGGGATCGCGCTGGCGAATCTTCCCTTCGGCATGCTCGCCGACCGCTCAGCGATCAAGCCGATTATCCTAGCCGGCGGAACCGTCGTGAGCGCCGCCAATCTCTTTTGCGCGGTTACCGACAGCATTGTAGGGCTGATCATAGCGCGATTCGTGCAAGGCCTATTTATTCCTTCCCTGACCACGTGCATCGCCGCCTACCTGGCACGAAGCCTACCGATTGCGCGGCTTAATGTCGCGATGGGATCTTACGTAGCCGCCACAGTGGCGGGAGGACTGGGCGGTCGGCTGCTCGGCGGCTGGATTCATCCACCACTACATTGGCGTTACGCATTTGTCAGCGCGGCCGCACTGCTGATCCTGGCTTCCATTGCCGCGTTGATTTGGCTGCCGGAAGAAAAGGCCAATGTGCAGGAACCGCAGCAGATCGGCTTCAGCGAGTTGCTTGTGCAGCCCGGGCTGGTTCGCATGCTCGTCGTTGGATTCGGCGGATTTTTCGTCTTCTCGTCGACTTTTAATTACCTGCCCTTTTATCTGTCGAGTCCGCCGTTCTCGGCGCCGACTGAAGTCATCACTCTTGTTTATCTGGCGTATTTAGTCGGCCTTGTAATGGGGCCTTTATCCGGCCGGATTAGCAACCAGATCGGCAGCGGCGCGACCATGATCGGTGGATCTCTCGTATTGATTGCCGCCGTGGCGGCTACCCTGATTCAATCGCTAGCGGTGATTGCGACAAGCCTGGTTGCTCTCTGTGCCGGCTTTTTCTCCGTCCACTCCGCCGCCGTTGGCTTGCTGAACCGAAGATTGATTACTAGCCGGGGCCGTGCCAATTCCCTGTACGTTCTGGCATATTACATTGGCGGTGCGGTAGGAATTACCGCTTGCGGCTACACGTATAATAGATTTGCCTGGTCCGGTGTCGTGGCGTTGAGCATAGCCGTGCTGCTGTTGCCATTGGCGATCGGCCTAGTCGAAATCATGCAGGAACGCAAGCAGCATAGCTGGGTCAAGAGTTTGACATAAGGTCAGCAAGACGAGTTCGTTCCGAACGCCTCGGCTAGTCGCCTTTAACCCTGCACATAATTTTTACAGTGCGCGCTGAGCAGCTCTAATTTAGGTAGTGGTTCATTTGTGGTTTCTTGAATCGTACCCTCGGGAAAGATTCCTCGCGGAGTTTATCCTGAGTCCCACCGAAGGACTCGGAATGACATCAAAATACGCGAGCTGTCATCTCGAACGAAGTGAGAGATCTTTCTTTAAATGAACCACCACCCTAATTTTGCTGCATTGAAATTCCAGCAGCCAGTCAATATGATCGTCTCATTGAGCAGGAGGCACTGTGGACACGATTTATTTCGTCGACACCACGATCCGCGACGGTCATCAAAGCCTGTGGGCGGAGAACATGACCACTGGCATGATGTTACCAATCGCGAAGAACATGGACGCGCCGGGTTTGAAGGCATCGAACTGATTTCCGGCTCGCATCTCAAGAAAACCGTGCGCGAGCTCAAGGAGGATCCCTGGGAGCGGGTCAGGCTCGTTGCCAAAGAAATTACCCAAACGCCGCTGCGGGTCATCGCCGGCCGGGTCAACACTTTCGAATACAATCCGCCTTCCATGTACTGGCTCTTCATCGAGCGAATGTTTGCCAACGGCATTCGCGAAGCGCGCATCTCCGATGAATGGAACGATTACGAAGGATGGAAATTTCGAGTCGGCGTCTGCCATGCCGTGGGCATGAAGACTATTTTAAATCTGATCTATTCGGTGTCGCCGAAACACACCGACGAATATTTCGCCGAACGGACCCGCCAAGCCGCGTCGCTTAAACCCTATCGTCTATGCCTCAAAGATCCCGGTGGACTGTTGACTCCCGAACGCATGCAAACGCTCGTGCCGATAATTTTCAAGAATGCGGACGGAATCCCCGTCGAGCTCCATACTCACTGCACCACCGGATTGGGCCCGCTTTGCTGCATCAAAGGCATGAAGCTCGGTATTCGGTCCATCAATACCGCGCTGCCGCCGCTGGCGGACGATACCTCCAATCCTTCCCTGTTCAATGTCGCCAAAAACGCCCGCGCTTTGGGCTATGCCACAGCCATCGACGAAGAAGTCTTGAAGCCGGTATCGAAAACACTTTACCGCCATCGCTAAGCGAGAAGGCTTTACCATCGGCGCGCCGGTGGAATACGACTACACCCAGTACCAGCATCAGGTTCCGGGCGGCATGCTTTCCAACCTGCGTCACCAATTGCGTAAGGTCGGCCTGGAACACCGATTCCCGGAGGCGCTTGAGGAATCGATCCGAGTGCGCGCGGAGTTCGGCTATCCGATCATGGTGACGCCGCTTTCGCAGTTCGTCGGCAGCCAGGCGGCGATCAATGTTATCGTTGGCGAGCGCTATAAAGAAGTCACCGACCAGGTGATCAAGTTCGCTCTCGGTCATGCCGGCGCGGAAGGCGCCCGCGACATGGACCCGAACGTCAAGGCCAAGATTCTCGATCGTCCTCGCGCCAAAGAATGGGCGCGCTGGCAGCCCGATGATCCGAGCGCCGACGACATGCGCAAGCGGCTCGATGCGGTAGGCGTTTCGGATGAAGAACTGTTGCTACGCTGGATCGTCGGCAAAGAAGACATCGACGCCATGCGCGCCAATCCGCGCCCGCTGGAATATCTGAATTCCGAACAGCCCCTGGTCAACCTGCTTCAGGAGTTATCCAAGCGTACCGACAGCCGTCAGATACACGTGCAAACACCTGCCTTCTCAATCACCCTGGAGAAGCGCGCCGAGACACGGCCATTGTGATTCGTGTTCGTGGCTCGTGTTCGTTAACTCGGAACCGGTTGCTCGATTCCGCATCCATCGGCTTCGATGAGAGCACGCCGGCTGGTCTGTTGAAACCAGCCAGCAGCAGTGCCATAAGAAGGTAATTAAATTTTTTTGCCCGCAGTTGAGACGAGCAAACAAGGAGGATAGCAGATTATGGCTAGAGACATCGTCGCCATCGACGTTCATATTCATCTTTCCGACGAAACCACACAGAAAGCGAAAGGCTCGCGCACCGCGCAAATGGCCAAATACTTTGGTCGTGAACGACCGCCGGTCTCCATCGATGAGTTGGCCGATCAGTATCGCGCGCGCAAAATGATGGCGGTGCTGATGAATACGCGAGACGAGACCGTCACCGGCTTAACCCCGGTGCCCAACGATCATGTCGCCAGTGCCGTCAAGAAACATCCTGACGTGTTCCTCGCCTTCGGCGCCATCGATCCTTGGACCGGCAAGCTGGCCCTGGATGAGATTCGTCGATGCAAAGACTTGGGACTGCACGGCATGGGCGAGCTCAATCCGGCACGGCAACATTTTTTCGCTAACGACGTTCGCTTCTACCCGCTCTGGGAGGAATGCGCCAAGCTGAATATGCCGATTCTATTTCACGGCGGTATGGCGGCGGCAGGAGCCGGCACGCCGGGAGGCATGGGCATCAAACTAAAATACAGCCAGCCGATTTATCTGGACGAAGTCGCCGCCGATTTTCCCGAGTTGAAGATCATCAGCGCCCATCCGACCTGGCCGTGGACGGCGGAGAGTCTGGCGATCGCGCGCCACAAGGCCAATTACTTTATCGACCTGTCCGGTTGGGCGCCGAAATATTTCCCTGCCGAGCTACTGCATAACATCAACACTTTGCTTCAAGACAAGGCGATGTTCGGTTCAGACTGGCCGGCCATCGGCGTGGAGCGCTGGCTGGAGGAATTTCAGCAGGTCAATATGAAGCCGGAAGTGCGCAAGAAGATTATGCTCGATAACGCAGTGAAGTTCTTCGGCTTAACTCTGTAGAACAGATTGGAGTGATGGAGTACTGGAGTATTGGAGTGCTCGGGCTCGGATAATCTCAAAACCATTACTCCAGCACTCGATTACTCCGATTCATACGGCGATGACTACTAACAACGACATCAAATTCGTCGATACCACAATCCGCGACGGCCATCAGAGCCTGTGGGCGGAAAATATGACCACCGGCATGATGCTGCCGGTGGCAGAGCGCATGGACCACGCGGGCTTCGATGCCATCGAATTGATCTCCAGTTCCCATTTGAAAAAGTGCGTGCGCGAGCTCAAGGAAGATCCATGGGCGCGGGTGAAGTTAATGAGCGAGCGCATTACGCGCACGCCCTTGCGGCTGAACGCCGGACGCTTCAGCGCCTTCGACATTACGCCAAAGTCGATGTACCGGCTGTTCATGGAACGCATGGCCGCTAACGGCATTCGCGAGGCGCGGATTTCCGAAGAGTGGAACGAGCTGGAAGGATGGCGCTGGAAAACTGAAGTCGCCCGAGAAGTCGGCATCAATCCTGTTCTTAACCTGATCTATTCGGTATCGCCCAAACACACCGATGAGTATTTCGCGCAAAGGACACGCGACGCCGCCTCACTTAAAGTCAACCGGCTGTGCCTTAAAGATCCCGGCGGCTTGCTCACGCCGGATCGGGTCAAAACTCTAGTGCCGATCGTGTTTGAAAACGCCAATGGCATCCCTGTCGAGTTGCACACCCACTGCACGACGGGGCTCGGCCCGCTTTGCTGTGTGGAAGCGGTCAAGCTCGGGATAAAGATCGTCAATACAGCTTTGCCGCCGTTGTCGGACGGTTCCTCGAATCCTTCGCTTTTCAATGTGGCAAAAAATCTCCGTGCGTTGGGCTATCAGACTCTCATCGATGAGGAGCTCTTGAAACCGGTTTCCCAACACTTCACTTTCATCGCCAAGCGCGAAGGGTTTCCCGATCGGCACTCCGGTGGAATATGATTACACCCAGTATCAGCATCAAGTGCCGGGCGGAATGATTTCCAATCTGCGCCATCAGCTGCGCAAGGTCGGACTAGAGCACAAGATCGACCAAGCCCTGGAAGAGACGATGCAGGTACGCGCCGAGCTGGGCTATCCGATCATGGTGACGCCGCTGTCGCAGTTTGTCGGCAGCCAGGCCGCCATCAACGTCATCGTCGGCGAGCGGTATAAGGAAGTCACCGATCAAATCATTCAATACGCTCTCGGTTACTGGGGGCGCGAAGGCGCTGAGTTGTTGGATCCTGACGTCAAAGCGAAAATATTGGATCGGCCGCGTGCCAAAGAATGGGCTCAGTGGCAACCGCCTGAACCGACAGTGGCCGAAGTGCGCAAGAAAATGAACGCCGAAGCTGTTTCCGACGAAGAGTTACTGTTGCGCTGGAATCTGAGCGTCGAAGAGATCGAAACCATGCGCGCCGCCGGCGCACCCAAGGAATACCTGACGGCGCGCCAGCCGCTGGTAAATTTAATCGATGCCTTAAGCAAACGAAGCGATTACCGCCAAATCGTCATCCAGAAAGGCGAAATGGTTGTTTCCTTGAACCGAGGCTCTGCTCCAGGTTGAGCACTGCCTTCCTTCCGGAGAACTCTTTGGTTGTTCGTAGATTGTGAATGAATTGAGCCGGCGTTTAGTCCTTCTCTTCACGACCACGATCACGTTTCACGAACACGATTGAAGCCATGGAACGTTTTTTTTTCACCGCTGGTTCACTCGCAGCATTTTTGGGCGTGGCGCTCGGCGCCTTTGCCGCGCATGGGTTAAAAACCCGGCTTACACCGGACATGCTCGATATTTTTGAAACCGGCGTCCGCTATCAGATGTACCATGCGTTCGGACTTTTCATCGTAGCCTGGGCATCATCGCGCTGGCCGGAAAGCAATTTCAATGCAGCAGGCTGGTGCTTCATTGTCGGCATCCTGGTTTTTTCAGGAAGTCTTTACGTTCTGAGTTTAACCGGCGTTCGCTGGCTTGGCGCGATCACACCCGCCGGCGGTGTCGCCTTTCTCATCGGCTGGGCCATCCTGGTCTGGACCAGCGCGCGCTAGTCGTACTCCGGACTTCGTCAGTTCAACTGTTCAACCGTTCAAAAGTTCAAAACTATGCTGGCGCGCGAGACCTTGCTGACGTTTAGTGAAAGACGCTTTCAGCAGGCTGCTCAAAAGGATCTCAGAGGCAAGGCGCGCGAGTTCGATGGGCTGAGGCGTACGTTCCAGTACGTTGAAGCGAGTCGGGCAAGCGCAACGAAGCATATGAGTCCTTTTCAGCAGCCTGCCACTGAAGCGCTACGTTGACTCTCCACATGCCTTAAAGTACCTTGCACGTGATGATCATCGGCGTGCCGAAAGAGATCAAAACAGAAGAAAATCGCGTCGCAGTCACACCCACCGGTGTAGCCGGCTTCACCTCTCGCAATCATAAAGTGTTGGTCGAAAGAGGGGCCGGCGTAGGCAGCGCGCTCAGCGATCGCGCCTACGAGAGTGCCGGCGCGACGCTTGTCGACTCGGCAAAACAGGTATGGGAGCAGTCCGACTTGGTCATGAAGGTTAAAGAGCCGCAGGCTTCGGAATTTCCCTGGTTGCGTCCAGGCCTGATTCTTTTCACGTATCTTCATCTCGCCGCCGAAGAAGCAGTCACGCGCGCGCTGCTCGATCGAAAGATAACGGCAATTGCGTACGAAACGATTCAACTCGAAGACGGTTCGCTGCCGCTGTTGACGCCGATGAGTGAAATCGCCGGGCGCCTTTCCATCCAAGTAGGCGCCTGGTGCTTGCAGGCGGAGAACAGCGGGCGTGGCGTACTTCTCGGTGGCGCCTCCGGCGTGCGTCCGGGAAAAGTCGTCATCCTTGGCGCCGGTATCGCCGGAACCGCAGCTTGCCAGGTGGCCACGGGCATGGGCGCATACGTCAGCATCCTCGATATCAATCCAACCAAGCTGCGCTATGTGCGCGACATGCTGGGCGGCCACGTCACAACTTTAATGTCCAATCGCGCCAATGTTGAAGAAGAAGTGCTCGATGCCGATCTGGTGGTCGGCTCGGTGCTGATTCCCGGCGCCAAAGCGCCCAAGCTTATTTCTCGCTCGCTGGTGTCGCGTATGAAGCCCGGCGCGGCGTTCGTCGATATAGCCATCGATCAGGGCGGCTGTGCCGAAACGTCCCGCCCAACGACACACCGGCAGCCGATTTATGTCGAAGAAGAAGTCGTCCATTACTGCGTGACCAATATGCCGGCCATCGTTCCGCATACTTCAACCTATGCACTGACGAACTCAACGCTCTCCTATGGTCTAGAGCTCGCCAATCGCGGTTTTCCTCAGGCGCTGGCGCGGAATCGAGCTTTGGCCAAAGGTCTCAACACCTTTGCCGGTAAAGTGACGCATGAAGGAGTCGCGGCGGCATTCAACCTTCCTTTATTGCCGGTCGAGGAGGTCGTTCGGGCATGAGATTAGTCACACGGGCGGACTTCGATGGACTGGTCTGCGGCGCGTTGCTAACGAAGTTCGAGCCCATCGATTCGTATCTATTCGTCGAGCCAAAATTCATGCAGGACGGCTTAGTCGATATTCGCGCAGGCGATATCATCGCCAATCTGCCCTACCATCCAAACTGTACTCTCTGGTTCGATCACCACATCACCAACACAACGCCGGATTTTCGCAATCCGATTATGCTCGGTAAAGGCGGGTTTCGTTTGGCGCCGAGCGCGGCCCGCGTCGTTTATGAGTACTACACAGAATTGGGCATGACGCACGACGGGGCCGATTGTCGCAGGGGCGGCGCAGGCTACTGCTGCGCCTGACTCCTGCGAGATGCTGCAGTTCTTGAATACCGACCGTATCAAATATCTGCTCCACGAAACCGACCGAATCGATGCCGGCAAGCTGGAGCCGCAAGATGTACTGGATCCTCAGGGCTATGTGCTGATTTCCATGACCACTGATGGGCGAAACGCCGGCGATGAGCCCTACTGGCTGAGAATTATTGAATTACTGCGTGACGCTTCGCTGGAAGAAGTCTTGAGCGATCCGGAGGTCAGCCGGCGTTGCCGGCAGATTCGTGACGAGCAGGAACAACTACGAAAAATATTGCTCGCAAGAACGACGCTTAAAGGTAACGTGATCTATGTGGACGTGCGCGGCATCGAGGAGATCCCGGATGGCAATCGGTTTTTGATCTTCACTCTGTTCCCGCAAGGCAATATTCAAGTCAAGGTCGCTGATGACAAACAAAGAGAAAACACGACGAGCATTTCGGTTGGCTATAATATCTTCAACACGACTTCCAACGTAAATGTCGGCGAACTGTTGAGTCATTACGGCGGCGGTGGGCATAGAGTCGTCGGCTCCTGCCGCGTTCCCAACGAGCAAGCTGAGCAAGCGATTCGTGAGATCCTCGCCGCGGTGACCGAGTCGGAAGGCGATAAGCATTAGGCGACAAGTTTAAACCGTGCCGCGTTGCCTCTCTAATTAAGTGAGTCGCCTAGTGGCTATTGCCTATTTGCCCAAACGCAATGAGAATCGTTAAGATATCAGCGGCGCTTAAGCGTTTAAGAAAGATCAACGACGAAATCCGCTATGCAAGCTGTGTTGAAGAAAAAAACTTCACCAGCGGCCTGATCGCTTTCAAACGGACAAAGAAGTCGAACCCCAAGCAGATCACCCACGACGATAAGGACGTCGTTTGCCATGTACTGCAGGGTTCCGGCAGGTTGATTGTTGACCGGCGTCGTTTTCAGCTTCGTCCAGGTACGGTATGCCACATCCCTAAAGGAACGCCGCACGATTTCGCTGCCGGAATGAGCGGCGAACTCGTGCTTTTCTACTCGTTAATAAAAAGCTGATGAAACTCAACTCCCGACCTATTTCTCGAGATGGTAGAAAGCTACTTCCAGCGGGCGGATCTGACTCGCGGCTCGCCGTTGTCGATGCGGCGTAGACCCTGTGAATGACCCTTTCTCTTTCACTTCGGGGCAAGCAGTCCCTGACTGATAACAGTCAGGGTATAATTGAGCCTGGTTTGCACTTGAACTCACTGGGCTCATTCGATGCAGCTCGGTGAGACGAGTCGCATCTTTAGTGTTCCTAACGAGCACCGCCTGAATCGCAGTTGGCATCTTGAAGGAACCTTTGCATCGCCACTCTCTCTCATGTAACCAACTAATCCAGCCATCATCTGTTACTTCGAATCGTACGACGCGCCAGAGTTCGTCCTTTGGAATGCCAAGCTTCTTTGTCTCATCATTAGAAAGGTAGAGAACGGGACGGCATCCTCTTCCATATGCATAACGCTTAGTGATGACTAAGCCACAGGGCTCATAACGTGGCTTCTGTGGATCGGCGTTTTCCGGTGTGAGGACGTATTTTAGGACCTGAAACGGAATGTCCATAAAGCACGTTGCATTGTTGGGACCCTTGATGAACCCTTTCGACGAGTCACTACCAAAAATTTCACCAGTCTGGAGAATGCTGACACGATTATCAAAAGCTGAATAGCCGTCTGCTGCCTTAGTATTTTTGGTGACGAATCAGGTACGGACTCAAGTCGGGACGGGCATTAAACGGCAACTCATCAAATTGTGGTAGTGGCATTTGCCTCCAACGGCTAATGCTTCGACTCAACGGTAGTTGATGGTCAGTGACACTCCGCTATTCAATTCTTGTTGTATGATTTCCAGGTCTTTCAGAAAATCGTACAATTTAGATTGAATACCCAACTTGAAGAATTCATCGATAGCCATCCAACTCCTGGTGGCGACATCTACTCCTATTGCCAAGCAGGTCGGTACATCCTCTTCTCTCGGTCCCCATTCCATGTTTTGGATTTCATCTTCAACGCCGGTAGAAACGTATTGTTTAAGCGACCGTACCTGCGAATGCACGTCCTGAGACAAAATCCGATAAACTGAATCGTAATAGGCTCCTAGTCCTATGCTCTGCGCAATGGACTCAATCTTAAGCGGCTTAATATTTTCGGACTTCTTTTGTTTCTCCAGCTCTTGTATCTTGTCATGAGTTGCAATGTTTTGAATGTCGGTAAACAGTGGTCCGTGATACTTGTGTGACGTTTTCATAATATTCAGCCGGTTGATAATGTCGGCATTGATATACTGAGTGACAATTGAAGGGTCGGTTACTAGTTTCGCGAGTAGAAAAAAACTTTCAAGAGTCGAACGTAAAATGATTCGGCTCTGTTGGGTAAGCCCGTAGGTGCAAAGCACATAGACGGATTGAAGATCGTTTAAAATTTTAGTCAGAAGACTAATCGATAGAACCTGTTGTCCGTTATCAGGATCGATCGCAAGGTCAAACTTCTTACCCTGAGCGTATAGATTGAGTTGTCTTACAAGATCGAAAAGCTTGATGTATTTTTCAAGAACTGATTGTTGGAAATTTTGAATCTCTTCGCCGAGAAATCCTTTTTCGTTGAAGTCGTTATTCGATAGGCTGCGTGAGGCACACATCGATTTTTTCGGGGATATGGAGTGGGCATCGGTATGCTGCGCAACGAGTCTCAGACGAACCGATACTTGCCGTAGTAAAGTGTCGGCGTTATTTACCTCCTTTAAGCTGAAACGGTTCAACGAACTCCATTACTACCGACATTTTTCCCTCGCCCTCTTTCATAGGCGTCGACTCTATAACATTTGCAGTTCCAGCATTGCCATCGACTCTGATCTTGTAAGAAAATGAGTTTTTAGTTTTTCCAGTTCCATCCCGATAGCTCACCCCCACCTCCGGATACTTTGCACGTTGCCCGGCAGTATTCACCACGAGCTTACCGTGGAAGACGCCCTCTGGAAATATCTTCTGAGCGTTAATCTCAAGCACATTTGTCCGATAAATAACCAGCTGGTTTACCTGGCGTTGATTTCCAACCTTGACAGTGTTGCTATCGGTTCCCGCAAACGCTAAACCTTCGCATCCTTGCTGATGATGTAAGCGCGAGGAAACTATCGGCCATGGAAGCTGATATCGCAATCGGAGATCGACAATGTTCTCAGTTTTACTCGGATTTCGTACTGAGAACTGGTACTCATGGTAATCTTCCTTCCACTCTACGCCCTCTACAATTAGCCCCTCTTTATAGTTGTAGTGCGTTTTCCAAAGGTCATACTGCGGCCCGGGAGCATCTTCAGCCAGCAAACTGCTTTCTCGAATACGAGCTGCGGTCCAACTATAAACAAACGCGTCTATACTATCAGGCTTGACCATATCGAAGTGATTCTCCTCGATCCCCACTGCGTTCTGATCACAACTTGTTGCAGCATAGATTCGATTGACGATTATCCTTCCGAAGGTGGGCTTTGTCTCATAAGCGCAGAAGGATCGAGGAAACTGCTCAGCGCCACGATCGCGCATTAAGTTCTGCCATTGGTTTTTGAGGCTTTGAAGGAAACTATTGAGATCAGCAGGCCGCATATCTTGAAGCTGTGGGTTTATGCTCAACCACGAACCAAGTTCAGCCATGTTGGCCCCCTGAGCCGGTGTAGAGATGTATAAAACCGCCTTCACCTGCCGAAGGGTTGCGACCTCTTTTGGACGGTTCAAGTCGACCAACATTCGTTTTACAAGAAGCCCCCCCATACTGTGTGCTATGAAATAAATCTCTCGGTATTTCTCAAATATACCCTTATCTTTTAAGTCTCTAAGCAAACGGGTTGCTAACTCTTCGATTGTTGAGGTTCGGGTGAGGAGCGGCGTATGATATCCTAACGACGCAACTGTAAAAGCTCGAAACCCAGCGTCACCGTTCATTAGATCCATCCACGACTTGGCGGCCGGATTTGACCAGGTGCCGAAGGAATCGCCCTGAAAACCATGGACGAATATAACAAGCTTCTGTGTTGGTTCTGGCCTGGGCCAAAAGGATAAGCCCGATTTTGGAAAAAGGCTGAGATCTCTCCTCATCGCCGCACATACTTCGCCTTCAGAAAGCCGTCCCATACAGGTAGTGCCGGCTTGGGCCTTCCATTGCTTGTCTGCATCCCGGTAAATGCCCAAATCCGCGCAAGATCGTCCATCGGCGGCCGCAAACGAGCAACGAGGCGATCGGAATCGGTGCCGGCAAAGTTGATGACGAATTCATATTTGTCGCGTGCCGCCGTTTTCAGCAGCAACTCAGTAAAGTTCTTTTGTTCGGCTTCCGAACCTATAAGACTGATGCCGTAAGTTTTCAGCGGCACATCGCGCGACGTCATGCCGCTCTCGGAGACGGCGATCGGTTTTTTGAACCGGGTTGCAAAATCCAGAAAATTCCGCCGGGACGGGGCGCGGCGTCTCCAGGCTCATATAAGGATAGAGGCTCATGGCAAAGAGGTCGCTGTAGCGCATCAGTTCCGCGACCTCCTTCTCCTGCTCTGACTGCTTGGCGTCCCGCGCCAAGCGCTTGTAGTGGAGAACCTCAGTGGTAAAAAACACCGGCAACTTGGGATGGGCTTTCTTCACCGCCGTGTACGTCTCGCGGTGCAATTCCTTAAGCTGGCGCCATTTAGCGATATCGCGCGAGAGCAATACGTTGGACTCAACGCCGATGGCCAAATAGTCGGGCCGCATGGTTTTCACAGAATGCAAGACGAAATTCAAAAAAGACTTCTTTACGCGAGGGCTATTGAGCGCTTCTTTGTCCCACGGATCCGGTAACGGCTGGTTGTCCTTTTCTCCCCAATACGGCGCCAGGCCTTTGCGATCTTTGTCGAGCGGCGAGATCGACAGAAAAAGCTTTTTTTCGGCGGCGGGCCTATCAGCGAGAGCGTCCTGGACATCTTTAGAAAACGGTTTACCCTCAAGCGCTTGAGGCCAAGGGATTCCGCCTATGAACATGACTGAGATGATGTCGCCATGGGCATCGGCAAACTTTTTCGCAGTCGCCACTCCTTCGGGAGTTAGATCTGCAGGCCACGGCGTAAAGCCCATGGCGAAAGGACGGCTGGCGGGGCCCTCGTACTGAGGAAGCGGCGCCGCAGGAAGACTCCCGGACTCAGCTTGCCCAGGCACACGGTCGTTGGCCGCAGGCGCACAACCCGTGACGAAACTTCCAAGGGCAAACGCCCATAGCACATGGCGAAAATAAACTTTCATAGCACCAATATGAGTCGTTGGACGAAGAGGGTCAAGCTCAGAATTGTCTCGCCGCCCGCTTGACTTAGGGCAAAAAGTCCGGAAAATAACTCAAATCACTTAGGTCTGAGCAGTCCTCGGGTCACTCTTCGCCAGCAGAGGCCGCGCAAAGAACACTTTGATAGCATCCCGCAGAGCATTTCGATTCTTCATTTCCGCCACGACGGTTATCTCACTCTCTGTCCTCGCCGGCTGTTCATCGCGAACGGCGCCGCCTGAGGCGCGCTATGCACCGGCGGGAGACCTGCTCGATATCATCAAAGACTTCCAGCGTCTGGCCAAAGAGGACACTTATCGTTTTGTCATACCGAAAGACGTTACCGGCGTAAACATCATGAAGGCAACATTGGTCCGTCTCGACGATTATGAAAAGAAGAACGGGGGCAAGTTTACCGATATCATTCAATTTAACAAGGCGCTGGCGTTGGAACGGCTGCGAGACTATGAGCAGGCGACGGTTTTCTACCGTAGGGTGGCGGAAACCGGCGGACGCCTAGGCTCGGAAGCAACCAAGAACCTCGAGGCGCTGGAGACATTTCTAACGGTTCTAGACAAGCCTCTGTCCGCGGAAGATCCTTTTCAGTACATCAAAGGCCTCGACGAAAAAGTCGCCGCTTGGAATCACCTGATTCAAAAACATCAAGGCACCACTTATGAATTTCTCGCGCGCTGCGAAGAAGAACGCATCGATCGCGCCAAAGTGGCCTTTGTCGAAGCCAATCGCTATCGCCTGAAGGACGGCAATCAACTGGTGATCCTAGGCTACAGCCAATTGATTACCAAACATCGACAAAGCAAGAACATCCATCGCTTCGTCATTGACTTTGGCGACTTCTACGCATTGCTTGCAAAAGAATACGCCGCCCAGTACGATCCTGAGGGTTTAAGCTTTGAAGTCAAAGCATTTGATCAATTTGCTAAATCGGCACTTAAACTCTACACCGAAGTCGTTCAGATCGATGGAATCGTCGAGAAGATCGAAGCCCAGGGCAAGGTTGAGGCGATGCGCGGTCTGATCGAAAAAATCATGAGGCTAAGCCGATGAGAAAACTATTCATGTTCGCTCTATCGCTCTCGTTAGCGCTTGGCGTCATTAGCACTTCCACCGACCCTGCTCATGGACAAGAGCGGGAGGTGATCATCGAACGCATTTTAAATCCCCTCCCCGATTTCGATCCGTTCGAGAAACCACCCGCACCTCCTCAATTTTTTCCCGACGCCGTGGACAAACGAGCCCGTGAACTGCTGATTGACGCCGTTACCAATCGAAAAGAAGCTATTGAAGAGCATGTGAAATTTTTAACGGTGGAGGATAGCCGCTTACAGAAACAACACGGATCGAGCACCGGGTTGACCGAGCACGCCCAAGATCTTCTGAACAATACGATCCCAGATCGCGAGCGCTATCTCGCAGCGCAGCGGCAGGCTCTAAAGAAGAGCTCGGCGCCACAACGCAAAAAGTATCTCCAAGCAATCATCGATGACGATGATCTGGCGCAAGCCGATCAACTGACGCGCCAAGGCTCGGTCAATCAATGGGGCGGTGCCTTCAATCGCTTGTTGAGCTCGGTGGATCTGGTCGGCGTCGCTTCGGGAAACTACATTGGCGCCGCGGCAGAAACCGCTATCGCACAGGTTTACTCGCTCCTCAGCAGTGAAATGTCGGTCGAAGAGCGGCGCGCTTTGGCTCGGCACATCGATCACCTCAAGCGCTATCCCAACGATCCACGCAACAACAAGATCATGAAAGAGATCGAA
The DNA here is from genome assembly GCA_963745035.1 of uncultured delta proteobacterium. Classification (GTDB taxonomy): domain Bacteria; phylum Desulfobacterota; class Binatia; order UBA9968; family UBA9968; genus DP-20. Next base: position 69,332 of record CAVUVW010000023.1, read on the forward strand.
GATCTCGAGAAGAAAAAGACCGCCGCGCTGGTCCGTAAACAACTCGATCACTCGAAGCAGGCTAGGCAAAGGGGAGATAAGGACAAGGCGCTTTTTTATGCCGAGATCGCGTCCTATTTAGATCCTCAATCCAAGATAGCTCAAGCCGAGCTGCAAAAGCTATCCAAGTCTTACCTGGAACAACTCGAGCAACAGAATAAAGGGCTTTCAGCCCAAGCCGAGAAATCATCTTCAACGGAGCAGCAGAAGGATGTCGAGCAACTGCTGCACTGCGCTCAGCTTGAGAGATCAACAACAAATCGTCCAGCAAGCTGCCATCCTCGAGAAAAAGTATGCCGGCAAACCGTTGGCCGATGCCGCGCGTGACGTCTCGTCGGTAGCTCTGGAGATGCAAGGCCGCCATGAACAGGCAAAGAAGATCGTCGAACACCTCGCCCGTTCGGCAAAAACTCCGGAAGTGCAAAAACGCGCCGCGGCGCTTTTGAAAAGCCCGGAATACAATCTTCTCGCCACCTTGCAGGACGCACGCAGCGAACGCCGGGCCGAGTCAGTGAAATATGTGCTGCTGGGTGAAGACCTGCTGAAGAAGAACCTGCTTTATGCCGCCGGTGCGGTGGCCGCCGCCGGTCCGGCTGGGGCGGTTACCCTCGGCGCGGCCAATGCGATGATGCTCGGCAACAATTTGATCAACGTGTTGACCAACAACCCGGTCTCAGGCCAATCGGTGATCGATGCCGGGGTCGCTTACGTGCGCACATCACCCGACCTCAGGCAGCGCCACCGATGTCTATAAAATTCTCGCCGAGGCTTACGAAGAAAAGGGCCTGATCGAGAAAGCGATCGACTACCATGAGCTTGCCGGAACGCCTACGGAAAAGCTTTCATCGTTAAAGGAGAAAGCTGCAAAGGCGCTGCTCAACGCGGCAAGCAAGAGCAAAGGGAGAGGGAGCCAGGAATATTATCTCACAACCGTAATCGATCAGTATCCCGAAAGCCCGGCAGCGGCAGAGGCCACCAAGAAACTCGCCGAACTGGCAAAGACCGACAGCCATGGTTTGCGTATGAGCAAAGAATTTCTTAAGGAAAATCCGGAGCTCTTCGGCGCCAGCGGGCTCGGGCTTAAAGCCTCGCTGTTCGACGGCAATCCGCGAAACATGGAACTGGCTGATCGCGGCATCAATGTCACCGACGACAACCAGCTGTTGATTTATTATCAGACACCTTCCGGCGTGCGCAGTCAGAGCTACCCGCTGTCAAGAAAAACGTCGGACCGCTTTTTTGTCGCGCTGCGACAAAAGAATCACGCGATCGCGTCCGCCGATGCCGGCCAGCGCGCTAAAGGCAGCGTCGGCGGTATCAAAAATCTGCCGATGCCGATTATCCAAGGGGCGGGCCCGAACATCGGCGATCCAGATCAGGAACGTGACGACACGACGTTTTCCTTCGTGCGCGAGGCGGGTGCCCATGCGCCTGCGTTCCCGAAGGTATTGGATCATGACATGCTCAGTGAGAATGAGCGCGATCCCGCCGGTAAGTACTCGCTGCCGCCGATTCAAGGAAGTGTTTCCGCCAGCCGCTTCAGCATGAGCGGCGCTTTGCCCGCGGGATTATGGGGCAATCAGATCGGCATCGGCAGCGACCATAAGGGTTCCTTTGCCGGCGTTCAACTGCCGATACCTTTGCTGCAGGATTTCATCCCGGTGGATTTCATGGTGCAAGGCAGGCCCGGCGGCGTCTCCGTTTATCCTAAAATCCACATGCGCGACGACAACGGCGAAGATCGAGAGCTTTATAAATAGATGGCAGGTGGTTGAAAACCCTGTCGAGTCCTTCGACGCCTCCGAGCCCGCCTGAGTTCATCGAAGGGACGAACGGAGAGCGGATAAAATGATCGAACAAATTCGTCATGCTGATCCCTCGACAAGCTCGGACTAAAGGCGCAGTCTAGGCAGCCTGTCATGAGCGAAGTCGAACGATCGAAGCATACTCCACCTCTTTTTAGCAACCTGCTGGAGCAAGATCTTGGCTAAAAAAGAAATCCTCCGCGGATCTCTGTCCATATTCATCGGCCTGGTGATTTGGGAAGCTTTGACTCGCCTGTTGCTGGAAAATGAGCTACTCATTCCGCCGCCAAGCAGCGTGCTTCGGTCGTTTTGGACTCTCGCCAGCACCGGCAAGCTCAATCAACATTTTGCCGCCACCTTGATCGAGTTTATCTGCGGCTTTACCACCGCCTGCGTCATCGGCATCATCATTGGTTACTTGATGGGAATGTATAAATGGTTCGATGAAATCATGGACCCATGGATCGCCACGCTCTACTCAATCCCGATCATTACCGTCGTCCCGCTGATCATCATCTGGTTCGGCATCGGCATTTTTTCCAAAGTAGTGGTGGTTTTTAAAATTACCGCGGTGGCAATTATTTTGAATACTGCGGCGGGAATTAAGGCCTTGGATCCGGTCTGGCTCGAGCTCGCGAAATCGCTTCGGCTGAGCGACTGGGAAACCAGTTATAAAATTCGCTTACCCGGCGCCCTTCCTTTCATTATCACCGGCATGAGACTTGGCGTCGGCCGAGCGCTCTTGGGAGTGGTCGTCGCCGAGCTCATGGCGGCCAATGCCGGGCTGGGGTATCTGTTGCGCGACTCTTCGGAAACGTGGGACAGCCCGAAACTGTTTGTCACGGTCATTTTGCTCGCGGTCATGGGGCTGGTGAGCTTTAATTTGATCAAGAAGCTAGAGCAAAGGATGGCGCCGTGGCGCCAAAGCGCCGAGTGGTCTTCAGATGGATGATAAGCCCGTCCCCCTAAGCGGATGAACGAGCGCAACCGCAAATCGATTTCGACTCTCCTGAAAGTCGGTTCCATCGCTGGCGGCCTTCTCCTGTGGCATTTTCTCGCGACGGTGATCGTCAACGACACCACCTTATTGGTTTCACCTCTGGTCGTGGTTGGCAGCGCCTACGACATGCTTTTCGTCAGCAAAGATTTATGGCCTCATTTATTTGCCAGCTCTTGGATTTTTTTTTACGGCTTTGTCTTGGCGATTGTCGCCGGCGTGCCTTTCGGTTTCGTGATGGCGCTCAACAAAGTGGTGCGCGATTACGTCAATCCCTGGATGGCGACGCTTTACACAACTCCACGCATCGCCTTTGCTCCGATACTGCTACTTTGGCTCGGGATCGGCGCCGGCTCTAAGATCGCCATCGTCTTTCTCGGCTGCGTCTTCCCGATCCTGATCAACTCCTACTACGGCATGCGTGTGGTCAATCGTGAGTATGTCGAGCTGGCGCGTTCCTTCCGACTGAGCAGCTCGGCGTTGTTTTTCAAGATCCTTTTACCGGCGTCGATTCCTTTTATCCTTGCCGGCATTCGCTTGGCGATTGGTCGCGGCCTGACGGGCGTGGCGATTGCCGAATGGTTTGGCGCAACTGAGGGGTTGGGTTATCTGGTCTACTTCGCCGGGCAAACGTTAAATATTCCCGTTCTTTTCGTCGGTGTAGCGGTGTTTGCAGCACTCGGCATACTGGGCTTCGAAGCGATCCGGGTCATCGAAATGTATGCGACGCCATGGAGAAAGGAACCCCAAGGAAGCTAAGCATGGCCGGACCCGTACTCGTATTGCGCAACTTGAGCAAGGCGATCACTAGACCGGATCGGGACCCTTTCGTCATCTTCAGCGACATCAACTTAAGCGTCAGTGACGGGGAATTTGTCAGTATCGTCGGCCCGAGCGGCTGCGGTAAAACGACGCTGCTACGTGTCATCAATGGCTTGATGCCTCATACGACCGGAGAAATTCTTATCGACGGCAAGCTCGCGCAGGAAGTCGATAGCGAACTGCTGATGGGATTTGTTTTTCAAGGCGCGTCTCTCCTGCCCTGGCGGACCAGTCTGAAGAATGTTCTCTTAGGTCTGGAGGGTGGCAATCATCAGGCAAAGGCAGCTGAGCAGACGGCGCGCAGGTTTCTCGAGCTGGTGGGCCTCTCCGGGTTCGAAAATCATTATCCTCATGAGCTCTCCGGCGGCATGCAGCAGCGCGTCAATCTCGCCAGAGCGCTGGCCGTAAACCCCCGAATTTTGCTGATGGACGAGCCCTTTGCCGCTCTCGACGCGCAGACCCGCAATTTCATGCAGCTGGAACTGCTGCGCATCTGGCGAGAGACCAAGAAAACCGTCATCTTTGTGACTCATATGATTGCGGAAGCGATCCTGCTTTCAGACCGGGTGGTGGTTTTCAGTCACCGCCCAGGATCGATCCGTTCTGAATTTCAGGTGCCTCTGCCGCGTCCAAGAGCCATGGAGATGAAATCAGACCCCCGTTTTTTGGAATTGGAAAATATCGTTTGGAAACAAATCGAACACGAAGTCAATGCATCCGGCGGCTTCGCTCAAATGTGAACACAGCAGAAAGGAGGATTCCATGCAAAAGTCTAGCATTGTGGATTTACGTTACTGTGAGCTAATGTGTCGGAGCTTATGCCGGCTCCATCACTTTCGCCGCCGATGCCGGGTTGCTGCAAGCTGCGCTTCGCTCAGAGCGGCAACACCTCGTCGAGCTGGCCGCTCTATGTCGCTGAACAAAAAAAGATCTTCGAAAAAAACGGATTGCAGGTTCGAAAACATCATTATTCAGTGGCGCAACCAATACTACCCGCGCCGTTTTCAGCGAAACCATTCCCATCGGCCGAATCAATCCCGATTACGTCATCGGCGCCATCGAGAAGGGCGCCAAAGTAAAAATCGTTGCCGCCAATATGGAAAAAATCCCCTACGATATCTATTGCCCGGCAGGAGATAAAGAGCGGCGCCGGATCTCAAAGGCAAAACAATCGGCGTCAGCACTCTCACCGGCGGCACCACGTTGATGGTTCATGAGGTTTTGGAAAAAGCCTATAAACTCAAAGAAACGATTACAAACTGCTGGTGGTCGGCACCTCGCCGCAGCGCTACGCCGCTCTCAAAGGCGGTTCGGTGCAGGCAACCTTCATGGGACCGCCATACAATTTCCGGGCCACCAAAGATGACTTTCGCAAACTCGCCAATTTTCACGAGCATCTCTGGGCCGATTCTGTTTACCGCCGATTTCGCCCATATGAATTATTTGAAAACAAACCGCACGGAAGTCGTGCGTTATATAAAGTCGATGATCGAAGGCACCCGCTGGCTCTACGATCCGAAGAACAAGGAAGAAGCTCTCGCGATTAACATGAAGGTTCTGAAAAGCACGCGAGAATCGCCGAGGAAGATTACAAATATCTCGTTCAGGAGTTCCAACCCTTTCCCCAAGGACGGCACGGTAAGCAAAGCCGTCCTTCGACAAAACCATGGATCTGCGGGTTAAAGAAGGCATCTATCCAAACAAGAAGGCGCCGCCGGTCACACGACTACGTCGACAACTCGCTGGTCGAGGAGGCGCTTAAGATGGCAGCGGGAAAAAAAATCACACTAAGATGATTCGAATTAGATTAAAGGTCATCACGTATGAAGTCATCGATTAAATTTGCCCTTGTTGGGGCGATTCTTCTAAACCTGGTCGGTAGCGCAAACGCTCAAAGCTTAAAAAGGATTCGCATCGGTTATCCGTCGTTGAGCTTCAGGCAAAGCAACGTCTGGGTGGCTAAGGAGATGGGGTTGTTCAACAAGTACGGTCTCGAAGTCGAGCCAATTTTCCTTCGCGGCGGACAAATGGCAACTCAGGCGCTGGTGGCCGGCGATCCGCCCATCGTCAATATCGGCACCGTGGTCCAGGCCAGCCTGCAAGGCTACAACCTCGTCCTGGTTGCCGCGGTGGAAACAATGTATGACCAAATCGTTTTTGCCCGCAAAGGGATCACACAAGCTTGAAGAGTTAAAAGGCAAGCGATTCGGCATCAGCGGCTTCGGCTCGGCGACCCATAACGCAGCCAATATATTGTTCAAGCACTTGAATATGGACGTCAACAAAGACGTCGCGCTGGTTCCCACAGGACCCGACGCGGAACGTTTCGGGGCAATGACCGCGGGCAGGATCGACGCGACATTTTTCACCTCCTCCGCTGCCGCGCCGGCACGAAAAGCCGGCCTCAATGAACTCTTCCATGTCGCGGATTTGGGAGTTGAGGTCCAGGGGAACGGCTTTGCCACCTCCAAGAGCTACATCGCCAGCAACCGCGACACGGTGAAAAATGCGCTCAAAGGATTTGTCGAAGCGATTTATTTTGTCTATGCGCAACAAAAAAGAAGCTCAGCAGGTCTTCGCCAAATATATGCGCACCAACGATCCGGAGATTCTCGAAGATTCTTACAATGGTTACATCAAGTGGATTCCGAAAAAGCCCTACCCTACCCTCAAGGGCATCCAGTACATGCTCGACATCGTCGCGCCGCAATTACCGCAGGCGAAAAATGCCAAGCCCGAGCAATTCGTCGATCTGAGTTTCTTGCAGGAACTCGAGAAGGAAGGCTTCTTCAACGAGATGGCGAAACGGTATCCGACCAAATAAAGCAAATTGGAGTGATAGTAGACTGAATTGTTGGGTTTCCGAACCCATTACTCCATCACTCCAGTATTCCATTATCGATTCTCAAAAGGAGGGAACAAAATGGCAACTAAAACTATTCAACCGGAGTCTTTGAACGATCCTAGACCCCGATATTCCCAAGGCATTCAGACGGAGGGCGGGAGGCTGCTTTTCATTGCCGGCCAGACCGCTTCGGATAAGAATGGAAACGTCGTCGGCAAGGGAGACATCAAAGCTCAAACCCGGCAGGTTTTCGACAATATCAAAGCAGTCTTGGAATCAGCCGGCGGTTCGCTCGATAATCTGGTGATGACGACCACCTATATCACGGACCGAAAATACCGCGAAGGATACAACGAAGTGCGCCGCGGTCTTGTACAAAAAAGATCCGCCGACGAGCACCCTTCTCATCGTCAGCGGCTTGGCCAACGAAGATTACATGATCGAGATCGCCGGAATCGCAGTAATCTAGCGTTATGAGGGTCACGGTTCTCGACGATTACCAGCATGCTTTCCAAAGCACGCCGGCGATCAAACGATTGCAGCAGCACGCCGACGTGCAAATCGTAACCGAGAAGTTACCGAGCCAAGACGCGATCGTCGGCGCGCTTGCGGGCTCGCGCGCCGTCATTCCGATTCGCGAGCGCACAAAGTTCAACGCATCTCTGTTGAGGGCATTGCCGGATCTCGAATTCATCTCGCAAACGGGCAACCACGTTTATCACGTCGATATGGAAGCGGCGACCGCAGCAGGCATCCTCGTTGCCATGGCGCCTGGAGGCAACAGCACCACCGAGCTGGCTTTCGGTCTCATGCTCGCAGTCATGCGGCGTATTCCTCAGAGCGACGCGCGATGAGATGCGGCGAATGGCCGCTGGTGTTAGGCTATGTCCTTAAGGGAAAGACCCTGGGGATTTTAGGTTTGGGAAAAATCGGCACCGAGGTTGCGGCAATCGCGCGCGCGTTCGGCATGAAGGTCATCGCCTGGGGGCCAACCTTGACCGCCGAACGCGCCAGCCAATCGCAGACGACCTATATGGGGTTGGAAGACGTCCTGAGAAACGCCGACGTGATTTCCATCCACCTGAAACTTTCCGATCAAAGCAAGAATCTTTTAAACGAAGAGCGGCTTGGTTAATGAAAAAAACCGCTTATCTGGTCAACACCGCGCGCGGCGCGATCGTCGATGAACAAGCTCTCGTCAGAGCATTAAAGAAGGCGCGATCGCCGGTGCCGCGCTCGACGTCTTCGTTGAAGAACCAATGCCGGCGAATCACCCGCTGCTGAAACTCACTAACGTCGTGCTCACTCCTCATCTCGGTTGGCCGACTGATTCCGGCTTCGAAGGCTTCGCAGAAAATGCCGTCACCAACATTCTCGATTACATCGACGGCAAACTGACGCGGGTCATCAACCCTGAAGCGCTGCATCATCGCGCGCGAGCGTACGTAGCCAGCCGAATCAGACCGCTCTGATTTTTGTCGTGTGAAAGACGTGATTATCTTGATCGATGAATTCGACTAACGCCTGTGCCGGCTTAACGGCCGGGTCGACGGTTATTTTGGCGAAGTTGAAATTGTCGGCGAGAAAAAAATCGAAACGCCCCGCCGATCCATCCGTCACTCGATTCAACGGTGCAGCCAAAGGACCGGCGGTAATATCTTTGAGTCCGTGGCTATTGGGGATGCTCGTCACCGCCGCATAATGAAGATCGGCGCTCAGGAACACCACACCGGTTATTCGCTTCTTTTTATAAAGCGCAGGAGCTCCGCCCGCTCCACCGGATAGCCGTCCCAACGGTCAATACCGCCGCCGGCCATCGGCACCGAAGTCGCCACGAACTTAAACATTGCGGAAGAGTCGGCCAGGCCTTTAAATAACCAATCCTTCTGTGCTTTACCCAGCATAGTCGCCGCTCCGGGCTGCCGATACTGCCGCGTGTCTAGCAGAAATAGTTCCATGCCCTTGGCCCCAACGAAACGAGCGGTAGATCCGATCCGCTTCATCAGGGTGGCGCCGAACCGGCCAATAATCGAAGAACGCCTTTCTCCCGGTTGGCGCCAGCGGATTGCCGGCAAAATAATCGTTCACGACTTCGTGATCGTCCCAGACGACATAAGTGCTGGTCTCGAAGAAACAGAGCTGGCTAGCGGGATCGTTACGATTGGCGCGGTACTTTGCCCAAAAATCACTCAACTGGCGCGCTGGCGCGCCGAAATCCGCATAGACGGTGTCGCCTAGATAAAGAAAGAAATTAGGTTTTTGCGCTCGCACCGCGTTCATGATCGTAAACGGTTGATAGCTTTCGCGGCTATCGCCGCTGAAACAAAACGAAACTTTAGCCGCATCAGTGATACGTGGCGCGGTTAGAAAGCTGGCGAGATAACCTGGTTTTTTGCCTGCCACTGCGGCGTAATAAAAATAAGTTGTTCCGGGCTCGAGCTTGTCCAGTTCAATTCTCACCGTGTAGTCGGCGTCTTTATCAACCGGAAATGGGCCGACGGAAGAGAACCGACTAAAAGTTGGCTCATCGCTGTAGTGCAGCACAACCCGGCTTCCCGGCTCGGCGCGCAGCCAGATGATCGCGCCATCGGATGTGACATCGCCGGCGACGTAACAGAGCGACAAACCGGTGTCTCTATCGCTGCCGATGAGAGCGGGAGCGCAGGACGATTGACTCAAGAGCGCCGGCATGGCGAGGCCGGCGCCGGTCACCATTCGAAGGAATTCTCTGCGTGTCACGTCCAATTAGACCTGGAAATGGACTTTGTTCCAGATCACCTCGCAGAGCCAACCTGCGAGCACCGGAAAGAAGAAGCTGACAGCGAAGCGAATCGCCACGATTTTCGGTCCAAGAAAAGGAATCTCCCACATGATCACTCGCTGCAGACCGAAAAGAGACCAGGCGGTGAGATAAGCTACCAAAGGTCCGACGCCGATGCCTACCTTGTACAACGATGCGATCACCGGGAAGTGAGTCATCGGCCCGCCGGGCGTCACGCTGCCTAGCAGCATGCCAATCATGAGTCCCTTGTTTCCCGATTCATGGCCCATCCAGCGAACGATCAGTTCCTGTGGAACCACCGCCTGAATCAAACCGGCAAGCGTGAAGGCGGCAATCATGCGCGGTATGATTTCAATGATCAACGAAACGGTCGCATTCAAGCCATCATTTGCGGCTTGCGGCGACTTCCAATAGACGATGACCAGGGTCACGATCGCGGCCGCCAGCATCACAATGGTGGACGTGTCCATAGATCTCCTTAGGATAAGGCGTAATTTCTGGGAGTTGAGCATTGCTGAAGTTTCGACCGGACATGAAGCGTAGCCGTCAACTTTAAACGGCAACCCGCGATTTTTCAAGCAGACTGATAGCGCCACCCATTTGACTTGCATGGTGAAGCTATAGTTTCTATAGGCTTCTAGGCTAGTGTCTTGTCCGGAAAATTGATGAACAAAAAGACTCTAACGTCGTGGCCGCGATGCTAGCCGACAGCTGAATGTGACTATAAAGTCGCAGAGCCAAAACCTAAGTTAACTGATCAGGAGGAGAACGACGTGACATTTGATCCGGAAACGGCAACTAAAGTCTTAGCGCAAATCGACCGGGAGGAGCTCGCTCAGTTGGGTTGCGATCTCACCAGCATTCCTAGCCCGACCGGCCAGGAAAAGGCCATCGGCGAATTCATTTTGAACTGGTTTGCAACCAATGGCCTTAAAGCCGTCCGACAAGATGTCGAGTTCGACCGTCCCAATGCCGTCGGGATCGTCAAGGGGGACGGTACCGGATTGAGCCTGGGCTTTAACGGCCATACCGACACCAGCTTCACCGGCACGGCGGAGGACGCGCGCATGGTTGCCAACCTGGAGCCGGAATCGGAACTGAAGGGGATGATCAAGAACGGCAAAGTCCAGGGTTTGGGCATTTCGAACATGAAAGGCGGCGTCGCAGCCTTTATGATCGCCGGCAAAGCGCTCAAGAAAAGCGGCGTCAAGCTCAAGGGCGACGTCATCCTTGCGGCGGTGGTCGGCGAAATTTCGCGCACTCCGATCGGACCGTGGCAAACCAAGGAATACCGCGGCGAAGGCGCCGGCACGCGACACCTGCTGACCCACGGCATGCATTCCGACTATGCGGTCGTCGCCGACGGTTCGGATTTGAACGTCGTCTGGACGCAAACCGGGGTCGTCCAGGCCAAAATTCAGACCTTCGGTAAGGCCGAAGCCGCCTGGGGCTCAAATCGCGCGACCCATCCGATGGAAAAATTCAACGCCATCGTTAAGATGACCAAGATCATCGAAGCCGTTGAACATTGGGGCACCGAGTTCGAAAAAAAATACATCTACAACTCCCCTACCGGTCCGCTCTATCCCAAGGTGAACATTGGCGGCATCGAAGGCGGCGCCCCCTATCGGCCGAACTACTTTCCAGGCGTCTGCACGATCTATGTCGATGTGCGCATGCCGCCGCAGGTCAGGCCGGTGACGATCAAGCAGGAGTTGGAAAGCGCGTTAAACCGCAGCGGCGTTGAATACGACATGGAGATTTACAAGTCGCTCCTCGGTCATGAGGGTAAAGGGATCGAGCCGCTGGTTAAATCGGCCGAGGAAGTCTACCAGTATTTATTTAAAGAAAAGCTCAAACCCGAGGTGCCTGATCGAGCCAGCATCTGGACCGACACCAACGTTTACAACGAGCTCGGTATACCGGCTGATCAAGATCGGCCCCCGGGGCCGGCGCATAGGCCCGAGAAACGAAGAAATCGAAATTGACGTGATGGTCAAAGCAGCGCAGATCTATGCCTTGATGGCTCTGGACATCTGCAGCCGCGAACGGCCGTAAGACGCTTTATACCGCTGACTTTGCGAAGATCATCTTTTCAGTTTCTCAACGATCCTCGTGTCGTAGAACTGATTTACAGGCGCATCCTTTGCTGCCGGCAGCACCGTACCGCCCAAGAATTTTAGAATTTGTTCGAAACCTCGTTCACTAAAGGTCAGATCTTTATTGAACCCGGCCTGCTTGGTAAAAAACTCGTAGGTCTTTTCCAGGGTCACAGGATCGTTGTCTCTCGTGTATTTAGCAACGACACTCTTGGCTAACTGTGGATTCTCATACCACGCGTTGATGCCGCGACGGACCGCGGTCAACAACCGTAGCCAGATGTCCGCCTTTCTTTCAACTTCAGCTTTTCTAACGACCAGACCGATATTCTGGTAAGGCAAGTCGTACGTGTCGGTTAGCCTTGTGTATCCTTGCGCATCCGCTTTGAAGCTCACAGGCGGCGTTAGCGCCGATGCCGCAATCTGCTTGGATTGTAGCGCGGACCACTGGATTGCCGATCCGCCGAGACGCAACAATTGAACATCGCTTTCGGGTTTCAAACCGAGCTTGTTCAGAGCCGTCCTTACTCCGTAATCATTCGGCGTGCCCAGGCGGTCTGCGCCCACCAGTTTGCCTCGGAGTTGCTCAGCCGACTTGAACTCCTTCTGTGCGTGAAAGGAAAAAATCATCTTGTTGAGCAGTCCGGCTATCATAGTGATATTCCCGCCCGCGAGGACCACCGGAACAATACCTGGAGCGGAAATCTGTACGGCATCGACCTCGCCGGCTACGATAGCCGCTATCGCAGCGCTCGCTTGGATCATATACCAGTTCGACATCAAGCCCTTCGGTGTGGAAGGCGGACGAGGCTGCGGCCATCCAAATCGGTGCCATAGCGCCGATGGGTGAAACATAAGCGATCCTAAGCTTGTCCAGCTTGTCTGCCGCGAGCGCGGGAATTGCCGGGCGCAAAATGAACAGCTCAAGGATCACAAGCGCAAGCATCTGGCCTCCGTCTTATCCTTTGCATGGCTTAGCTCCGCTGCTTATCACTAAGCAGTGCATGCTCGACGGCCATCCTTCCAAAGGTCATCCCGCCAAGCAACGTCAGACCCGCCTGGTAGCCGGCGCCATACTCCGTGCGTACCCTCACGGTGCCGCCCGCGTATAAGCGCGGGATTGCGTGTCCGCGCAAATGCATGACTCGGCCGTGAATGTCCGTATAAAGCCCGGCAGACGATGATTCCGTAGGCGTCAGTTCCACGCCGTAGAACGGCGCCTTTTCCAACGGTCCCAAGTTGGGGTTGATCGGGTGTTTGGTGTCGCCGACTTTGCGAATCCATAAAGACTGACCGCGACCAAATTCCGGATCCAATCCCGCGCGCGCATTTTCATTGAATCTGGCCACCGTTTGCTGCGAGTTGCCCCGCATCAATGTCCAATTGCCGTGCGAGATCGGCAAGCGACTCAGCTTGCTTGATCCAATCCGGCAGCGGCGTTCCGGGCGGAATATTGGCAAATGGATAGCGCTCTCTAAATTGAGAATCAAACAGCAGAAAGAACGGAATGTTTGCGTAGCGATGCTTCGTGACTACATCGAATTCTCTGAGCTTTACGACAAACTCTTGAAAGAAGGCCTCATTGCCGAATCGCCTGCCGTCAGAATTTACCACGATGGAATGAGGATAGGCCAATTCTTGGATGCCGGCGGAGTGAAACTCAGGCTCACCTTCGGGGCGCGGGATCCAGTAGCCGACCATGGAACTCAAGCTAGTCGGAATATTCCGAATAAACGCTCCGAGTTCTCCGGCCATAAGGAGTCCGTCACCCGTCTGTGTCGGCGGATGGTGCGGAGCGGAATTGGGAAACGATTGGTAAGCGCGAACGAACTCAGGGTTGCTTTCATATCCACCGGTGCCGAGAAAGACGCCGCGATCACCTTTGGATCTGTTGCGCGCTGTCTCCCATTCTTACTTCAACACCAGCGATCCGGCCGTCCTGCAGCAGGAGCCTTGTCGCCGGCGATTGCGTCAAAATGGTCACGCCATTTTCTAAACACTTCAGGAGCAGCCATGCCACCAATCCTTGACCCGCCGCATAGAGAGAGGCCGCATGCTCGAGGTTTTCACGAGCCCAAGAATAACGATTGCCAAGTCCTCCCCATTTGATTGCCTCAGACCAGGAAACGCCTCCAGGCATGTACGGGCTTTCCAAAAGAGCGGGAGCGCCGTCAGGCAGGGCATTCTTTGGCAGCGGCACTACTTCGAGTGTGCGACCGAGACCGAGTGAACCCGGCGCGCCCGGAAAGTAATGGTCGGGAAGACCCTCGATCATTCGAAATGGAACACCCAGCCGGGCAAATGCCTCAATCGTTACGGCCGCCTCTGTTGCGTACAGGCGCATCTTTTCTTCTTCAGCAAATCCGCCCGAAAGGAAGCGCAGGTATTCGAGCCCCTGTTCATTAGAATCGTGCAGCCCGGCGGCGCGCTGAAGCGCATTGTTGGGCGCCCAAAGTCCGCCGTAAGAATATGCGGTGGCTCCGCCTACAACAGGTGCTTTCTCCACGACAATCGCCTTTAGACCGCGGTGTGCCGCCCATAAGGCACTTGCCAAACCTGACGCTCCCGAGCCAACAGCTATCCAATCATAATGCAGATCCATGAATCGCCCTTTCAGCCGCAACTAACGAAATCTCGTCTGGCAATTGTGGAAGCGGCGAACTTCGCAATCCGGTTCAATTCCAAGATCGAGAACTACCAGAGAAAGAAGTCCAAGAGCAACGCCACGACCGTGGCTTTTCAGAGCTTTTCGGAAAAGCAGCGGTCCATATTGGACGAACCGCAAATGGAAACTGAATTGACAAGTTGTTGGTCGAAAAGGTAGAGGTTGCGCAACTGTGATTTTGGTAATCATTAATATACTGGTCCGTATACTCGCTGGTTAGCCCGTTTAAACGACTACCGTTCCGATGACATCAACTCAATAAAGGAGAATACCGATGAAGTACATGATCAGCTGGTTCGAACGTCCGCAAGGATCGCCTACGGAGTACGAGAATGCCCAGAAGCGAATACTGGAGGTTTTCACTCAATGGAAGGCGCCCGACAATTTCAAGATCGAGTTGTTCGTGGTGCGGGTAGGCGATTGGGGTGGGTATATGTTGGTGGACTGCGATGATCCGTTGACCGTTCACAAGTTCTGCTCGACCCTCCCTGCTTTTGTATTCGAAGCACGGCCAGTGGTTCCCGTTATGGACGCTGTCCGGGTGGAGCTTGAAGCGATTGCCTTTCGTGATGGGCTAAAAGGCGAGTAACATTCGAGAGGATCGAATCGCATTTGCCGAGTCTGCGAAAGATGTATTCACGATGAGTTTGATAAACGCCGTGTGGCCTACCCATGCGCTGCAGCGAACGGCTCCGGCTGTCGCTGAGCTTGGGGTCGTTATGTTTCTGCAACAACCTCGCCCACCGCGAGTAACGACCAGTGGAGGGAGCAATGCGCACCGTGATCATCATTGTTGGAGGCTTTGTGCTTTGGGCAGTTTGCCTGGGAATAGCAAAGTTCCTTGCGAGGTCCAGCACTACGTCCATGACTACAGCAACGGCGGCATTTGTCGCCATTTGGTTTGTGGCAGCTGCTTCAAACATGTGGATTGGCGTCTCGCAGGCTGGCTATTCGTTCCAGGAGGAGTTGCCAATCTTTCTATTGATATTTTTGCTGCCGGTAGGGCTAGCGGTCTTGGCGAAGTGGAAGTTTCTTTGAGCAAGTACGAGATCTGGGGGTATGCCTCGGGTGTTCTCGAGCGAGTGCTCGCGGGGGTGCCAGTGCCGTGTCAGACTTGCGTTAAATGCGCAGAAGTAATAGAAGCACTTTATGCCACGTCATCCACGCGTACACGCCCCGGGACTGCTCTATCACGTCATGGCGCGAGGTAATAATGGTCAAAAGGTATTCGCGAGCGACCAGGACTACGAGGCTTTTTTAGATCAAATTCTTGTGGTGCGGGGGCGTTATCCGTTTTATCTCTACGCTTACGTTTTGATGCCGAATCACTTCCACTTGTTATTGGAGGTTCAAGAAGCGCCAACAGCTCGGATCATGCAATCGCTGCTCACCGGTTATGTTCGGCGCTTTAACCGGATCCATCGACACAAGGGCCATCTTTTTCAGGGGCGCTACAAGGCCATTGTGTGCGATCGAGATAGCTATCTAATGGAATTGGTGCGCTACATTCATCTTAATCCGCAACGCGCCAAGATGGTGAGGCAGCCTGGGCAATGGCCGTGGTCGGGACATGGAGAATACTTACAAACGAACCATCGTGGATTGATTGATCCCAGCCCAGTGATGGATGAACTGAGGACACCGAAACGCTATGAAGCATTTATCCGCGAGGGAGCTAAACAACCGTACCGAGCGGAATGGCATCCAGGAGAACAGGCCCCGTTTCTTGGGCCAGGGGAGTTTGAAAAGAAACTCGCGAGGCCAAGAAAGAAGGATTTCCGTCGGCAACCGCTCGCGTTAGAAGTATTAATGCGGCGGGTGGCAAAACAAAGTGGAATAGATCCGCAAGCGGTACGGGGAGGAGGGCGTACGAGGTTATTAGGAGAAGTGCGACGGCGGTTTATTGAAGCGGCTGTCCTGGAACAGGGATACCGACCGGTGGAGGTAGCCGTTTTCCTGGGCTGTCATGCCTCCAATGTGAGCCGCGCATTGCAACGAACAGCCAACGCGATTAAGCAAATAACGCAAGTCTGACATGGGGCCCCTGGGTTTCGTGTTCGTCGCCAAGTGGGGATGTGGATTCAACCGGCAGATCGCCCAATTTGCTAAAAGATATGGGAGAAAACCTAATGCAGATCTATTATCTTGAAATCGTGACCAAGGACGTCGATACGGTGTGTGCCGTGTACGCCGCCGCGAACGGACTGGAGTTCGGCGACGCTGACGCCGCACTTGGCAACGCACGTACAGCGGCTCTGTCGGGAGGAGGCTTGGTCGGGGTGC
The DNA here is from genome assembly GCA_963745035.1 of uncultured delta proteobacterium. GTDB lineage: Bacteria > Desulfobacterota > Binatia > UBA9968 > UBA9968 > DP-20. Next base: position 85,669 of record CAVUVW010000023.1, read on the forward strand.
GTGCGCCCCTGCGCGAGTCAGAGGAGCCGGTGGTTCGTCCCTATTGGCTCGTGGACGATATCGAATCTGCAATTGCTGCAGCGGCAGATACCGGCGCCAAGGTCGCCCTTCCGCCGATGAAGATTGCTCGCCACGGCACATGCGCCATCTACATCGAAGGAGGAGTCGAACACGGCCTGTGGCAGAGGTAGCCGTACGATGTGGGCAGTCGCATTCGCCTAACAAGGCGCTGCAGCGAACCGCCGCCCCGCTTTGCAGTCGGGCGGTTCGGGAGAACTTGTTCGCGACTGTTACAGCCGGCAGAGCGTTTCCGGCGGCGGTCGCTGAGCTTGGTCGTTATGCGGCTTGGTTGCAATGCCGAGACATATGACTGAACTTGTTGGCGTTGATGGATGTGCAGAAGGCTGGATTTTCTTGGTTGAGAGTGGTGGCCAACTTGAGGTCGGCGTCCTGCCGAATTTGCAATCGCTGCTAAAGGACATGACCAACAGCGCTATAGTTGCTATTGATGTCCCGATTGGACTGACGGAATGTGGACCGAGAGAGTGCGACATTGAGGCGCGGCGTCTGCTCGGCTCACCTCGTGCGAGCAGCGTCTTTCCAGCACCGGTCCGCGCGTGCTTGGACGCCGCATCGTATGCGGAAGCGTGCGAGGCTCACCACCGTGCAGACGGGCGGCGCATGTCTCAACAAGCTTTCGGGATTTTGAAAAAAATTCGTGAAGTGAACGAAGTGATGTTGCGGAATCCAAAACTTCAGGCTCGCATCCGAGAAGTACATCCAGAAGTGTGCTTCGCGCGTGGAACAGTGGAAAGCCGATGTCGCACCGCAAGAGTCGCCGGACCGGAAGTCTGGAACGAGAAGCGCTCATCGATTCGGTCTGGCCAGGCGAACGGGATCGACTCCGTAGTCTAATCCGCGGCCAACGGTACAAGGCGGACGATCTTAACGACGCGTTCGCAGCGCTTTGGACTGCGCGTCGGATTCTGAAGCTTAAAGCCGCCGTCCTACCGGTGTCGCCCCGTGAAGACGCTGTTGGTCTTCGAATGGAAATCGTAGTGTGAGCGCCAACCGCATAACGAGCGGCTTGAGACGGATCTTCGGACCCGCTTGCCTTTGCCTCGCTGGCCTTGTCCGCTCAGCCTAAAACGTTATCCCCCCTGAGCAGTCAGTTTGCCGAAAGGAGTTTTCCGATGACCATCGCGTCTGATCTCTTGGAGAGACACATTCAAACTCTTGTTGCCGATCCCACGCAATGGCAAACGCTGATCGCCGACGACATGGTTTGGGAATTGGCCTATGCGCCCGCCATCGGCCATCCCGCGCGGCTGTCTGGCCGGGACGAGATCATTCGGCATGTAACGTGGTTCCTGAGTGCCGTGGAGAACTTTCGTTTCATCGAACCCAGGATCTCAGCCTTCGCCGATCCCTTAGCTGCGGTCGTTCAAGTGAAAGCGGAAGCGTTGATCAAACCTACTGGCCGGGTTTATCGTCAAGAGTACGTGATGTTTCTGATCGCCAAGGACGGAAAGATCGCTCACATACGTGAGTATTTCGACCCAACGCGAGCGGCCAAGTCGATGAACGAGTCGATCCTCGATCTTGAACCGTGGTTATGATCGCCGTTCTTGCAGGCAGATAACCACCCACTGCAGTTGACGAGCCGCATGCGATGAGGGTTTCGTCGAGCTATGTGTGTTCCTGTTCTGCACACGGCTCGCAACTGAGCGGCAGGTTAGTTTTCCATTGGATATCTCTATGCCGCACCAAAGCTCTCAACTCAGCCCACTTCAGTACCGCATCCACATGGAGTTTGACACGGCGGCAGATTACATCTGGAAGGCACCGGGACTTATCCAGCACGAAACTGTATTGGAGGCCAAGAAGCTTCGCGAATACTTTCCAAGTGGCGGCGAGATTGCAGACTTTCGATGGCGCCGCGAGTCCGAAAAACTTGAAAGCTGTTTTCCCTACCTGATTGCAGTTGGCAACCTTTTTTCAGCGACGTCATTGTTTGAAACGTACCTTATGCTGATCGCTCGCATCCTCGACGCACATTTCAGTTCACTTAGTTTGTGCAGACGTCAAGGCGTTTCCCGAATTCGGGAGTTCTTTTCCAGGATCGGATTGCGCGAATCAAACCTCACTACCTATCAGGTCACGAAGAACGCAATTACAATCAGGAACTGCTTGTTCCATTGCAGTGGAGTGCTTTCCTGGTCAAGGGATAGCGAGTCCCTTCGCATTTTGGTACGGGATGGAAAGTATTTATCCGTTGACGACCGGGCTCGTCGTCTAGAACTGGGAGGCGTGTTCGACGAAGTCCAGATCGTTGATTCGTTCCTTGGGGAGCGGATTCAGGTTGACAATTCATATTCTCATCTCGTTTGCGCTTACTTTCGAGATCATCTACTACAGCTTGCTGATGCCGCGGAGGCACTAATGCCCGCGGGTATGAAAAGCTAACCCGCGGCTTAAAACTGATGTCGAAAACGCTCTCCTTTCAGGTTCGCGTCTTCGCCACGGTTTAGCCGCAAACGTTAGGCATCAGGAAGGGAAGTCGATGCACAGAAGCAGACTGGGAAACATCGTCATTGATTGCCAAACGGAAGATCTTCTGTCAGAGGCTCAGTTTTGGAGTGCCGCACTGGGTTACTCATTACCCCAAGATTTGGATGTAATCAGCAGCTTTATCCAGCTCGTAACTCCACCCGGCGACGTGCAGGTCATCATTCAGCGAGTTCGTCATGAAGCGCGGGCACATCTTGATATTGAGACAGACTCAATAGATTTGGAGGTTGCGCGCTTGGAGCGCTTGGGGGCAACAGTCGTGTCCCGCAATGATGGATGGGTGATAATGCAAGCTCCGACTGGGCATCGGTTCTGCGTTGGTAGTCCCTATCGTGGCGGCTTCGATCAGGGAGCCAACACATGGGAGTGATGCCTAACAATGCATTCAAGTCATTCAAGCCGAAGCCGCTTCGCGGCGCGGCTTAATTCAAGCGTTAGCCACCTAAACACGGAGTCAGCGAGCCGATAGTAAGATTTCTACTGCTGAGGAAACTTTCAGATGTAGTAACGGCTCACCAAGAAGTACGGGAAAGTCAAAGTTACTTCTGACTCTAACGCGAGGGCACGCTTTGGCTAACCTTCCCAGACGACACAATTCAAACCACTGCGTGGAACCAACAGCAAATAAGGTTTCGTGGGAGGCGGCCTGGGCGAAAGCGGTGCATCCCCTACTTACTTGAGGCCGTACTGCGCCACCATGCGATCGATGAAACCGGTGGTTTCCAGTTCTTTGAGGATCGAGTGATCCACGAACTGCGCTGGGTTTGCCTTCAAGGCTTTAGGCTCACTCTTGCTCACCTCCTGAATGGGAATCTCCAACTCCGCATCCGTGGCATAGGGGCGAAGGCTATGATCGTAAGCGCGAAAGTTTTCCTCCAACACCTCTCGATCCTGTATCCGCATGTATTTGCTCATCACCCTGAAGCTTTGCTCCTTGTGAGTCTTGTAATAGCAGATGCCTTCGATCAAGCCTTCATGAAATTAATCACCACCGGCCGATTGGCTTGAATGAAAGCTCTTCTAGTCACCACGACCGCGCTCGTATACGGAATTTTTAGACGAGAGGCGTCGATCAAAAGGGGGAATCCTTTCTTTCTCGCCATCAGGGTAATCGGTGGCGTGACAATCGCGGCATCGGCGCGCCCCGCTTCGACCGCAAGCAGCCGGCTGGTTTGATTTCCAAACTGGAGTAAGGCTACCTCGCTCTCCGGCTTTAAGCCCTCCCTCTGGAGCAAGAAACGTCCCATGAAATCCGACGAACTGCCGTATCGGCCGATTGCGAGGCTCTTGATCTGTTTGACGTCCGCGACTCCTTTTTTGCCAAAAATATTATTATCCATGAACTGATTGAAGCTCATGGTTATGGCGAAATCCATTCCCTTTATATTGTTGGCGATGGCCAGCATCGGAGAAAACTGTGCCATCTGCACATCATTATTGAGCAGAGCGGAAATCGAGACGGTGGCACCCTGGATGAACACTAAGCGAACCGTGTTGCCGTATTTTTCAAAGAAGCCGAGATCCGCGGCTATCCATAAAGGCGCGGTATTTCCAGAATCGCTCGCGGTACTGAAGTTGATAATGTCTGCGCCGGCCGGGTTGGTTGCAGCGAAAAAGAGGAAAACCGCAATAAGAGCGAGTTTTTCCATAGAGAACTGTCCTTCAGTCGCTTAGCGCTCTGCGGTCGGCCTGTGTTAACCCGTGACCCGGCTGCCATAAAACGTTCAAATCGTTACTCGTTCAGAGAATCGAGGCTCGAAGTTGAACAGGTTGTGGCTCCCTCTTCCGTCGTCGCCTGGTCTCGTTCGTTGTCAGCGGCTGTTTTCGCCCATTTCATTTTCACTGCGGGTAGCCCCAGCCTCTTGGCTAGCCGCGCGCACGAAGAACATACAACCATATTGAGCAGAACCACGCCTTCATCTTCGGTGGTGACCCGATACGGGTTTCGTTTTGTGATGTCGTTGCAGCGCCGGCAAACAAACTCCATGTCCCTTTACCTCCTTGCGATTTGAAGCGCGAATCGCTTCACAACGGATTGATCAAGAAAAATTATCGGAAGAACGTGAACGTTAACGCAGCGTACGCAGCAATCACCAACGTGGCAAGAAAAAAAACACCGTTGCCGCCCATCTCCCGGGCGTTATCCACAGCTCCATGTAAACAAGCTGTTTATAACCTCCGTTTGACGACTGTTGCCCCGGCCAACTCAAATTGCCTAAAGCATGAGCGAAAGAAAATAAAAATTCAGAAGCAGGCCAGCGCCGTGAGCTTATGTTGAATCGCATTAGCTCAAGCGGCGAAACTACAGAGATCGAATTGTGGCTTGGTGGTAGAAGCCTGCCGGCGCCTCGCTATACATCTCCTTAACGCGATTCGTTGATTTTGAGCCATCCCAGACTTTCTTTCTTGTTTGTCTTGTGAAGGTGAATCGATTCGGTGTGACATGGGTCGGACCCATGAGACCGACGTGAACATCATCCGTGGTTGCACCGGATCTTGGCAGAGTTATCGGTCGACGCGATCAAAGCAACATGATGCCGCGGTCTCTATCATCATGCCCCGACAAAATAGTCGCCGAGTACCGGTGAACCGGTGCCGTGAAACGCTGAAGTCGTTCGGCAGTTCAGGAAACCGAGGCTCGAAGCTGAACAGGTTGTGGCTCCCTGTCCGTCATCGCCTGGTCCCGTTCGTTGTTAGCGGTTGTTTTCGCCCATTTTATTTTCACTGCGGGTAGCCCCAGCCTCTTCGCTAGCCGCGCGCACGAAGAGCAGACCACCATATTGAGCAGCACTACGCCTGCATCTTCGGTGGTGACTCGATAGGGGTTTTGTTTGGTCATGTGATAGCAGCGCCGGCAAACAAACTCCATGTTCTTTTTACCTCCTTGCGATTAAAGCGCGAGGCGCTTCACAACGGATTGAAAAAATCCCGATGAAGAATGTGAAGAGTTGACGAAGCGTACGCAGTAATTGCCAAAGTGGCAACAAAAAAAACCACCGTTGCCGCGCATCCCTTGGGCGTTATCCACAGCTCCATGTGAACAAGCTGTTTATAACCTCCGTTTTACGACCGTTGTTACGGCCAGCTCAAATTGCCTAAAGCATGAGCGAAAGAAAATAAAAATTTCAGCAGCCCCTGCAGCTTCTTCTTGGGAGGCCAGCGACATGAGTTTGTGTTAAATCGAACCGCATTGACAACGACTTAGCGGCAAACTATACGAGGGCTATGTTCTGCATCGTTTTCGTCCTGTCAATTCTTCTCCTCCTTCAAGATACGTCGTCATCGGTATTTGCCTTGGAACGACACATCCATGCTCGCAATACCCGGAACCTGACGTGCTCTCGAACCTCACGCGCGACCGCGACATCACCGAGCAGATGTGGATCAATTACTACACCGAGGGCGGTGGCGTGAAATCCGAAGTCCGGCTCCTGAACGACGCGTTGCAGGCGTCAACGACGACTTTGGTACGGAGTTCTGGGCGCCGAAAGAGACCGGCGCGACCGTGCTCTGGGCGGTCGTTCACGACAATCGCGGCGGCATGAGCTGGGTGGGGGCGCCCATCTTGATGAGAAGCCGCCCGCGACTCCCTAGTTTTCCGGAGCTGATTTTGGGGTGAGCTCTGCGCGGCGCTCGACGTCGGCGGGACGGCGCGCGCTCCCCCTTAGCGACCACCCAGGTCGATCTCGCTGACCGCGGACCAGAGGAAAGCGCGGTCGCTGCGGCCGAAGCAGAGCGCGACGAGGTCGCGCAGCGGACCCGGAAGCGGCACCAGGGCGCTCAGAACGCCGAGCGCGCTGACGAAGCGCGGCAGTCCGAGGGCGGTGGGTCGGAGCCGGTGCGGACCGATCAGCGCCGGCTGCAGCGCTTCGGCGCCGGCGCCGATCATGTCCCTGAGCTCGCTCAGCGCCAGATCGAAGCCGCCCAGGCGGTCGACCAGGCCGCGGGCTTGCGCGTCACGGCCGCTCCAGATCCGCCCGCCGGCGAGCGCGTCGATTTCGGCAAACTCGCGGTTCCGGCCCAGCGCCACCGCCGCCACGAACCCCTGGTACACGTGCTCGAGCTGGCGCTCGATCACGGCGCGCTCGCCGTCTCCGAGCTCGCGCGTCGGCGAATGCATGTCCACGCGCGCCCCGCGCTTCACGACCTCGACCGCTACGCCGAGCCGTTCCAGAAGCGGCCCGACCACGATCCGCGCCGCGACCACGCCGATCGACCCCGTCACGGTCGTGGGCTGGGCGACGATCCGGTCGCGCGCCGACCGCGATAATGAGCCGCCGCTGGCCGCGCTGTCGGCCAGAAATGCCACGAGCGGTTTCTTCTCCGCCAGGCGCCGGGCCGCGTAGAGCATGCGATCGGACGCCAGCGCGCTGCCGCCGCGCGAATCGACGTGCAGGACCACGCCGCGCACCGAGCGATCGTCGATCGCGCCCTCCAGCGCTTCGCACACCACTTCCTCGGAGGCCACCGGCATCGGCCCGCGCGCCTCCGAAACGATCGGGCCGTGCACCTGGACCACGCCGATCCGCGGCCGCGGCAGGCGGCGCCACGGGATCTGCCGCCGCCGCAGATAGCGTCCCGCTTTGACCAGTTTTGCGCCGTCCTTGGCGCGCGGATCGAGCTGTTTCTCCAGACCGTCCGGGTACACGATCGCGTCGGCCATGCCGTGATCGACGGCGCCCTGCGCGGGCCAGGGCCCCTCGTCGATGAAGCGCTCGACCGCGTCGCGCGCGAGCTTGCGACCGCTCGCCAGCGCGTCGACCAGCACGTCCCACGCGGTGTCGAGCAACAGGCCGAGCTGCTCGCGCTGCGGCGCGCTCATCTGCTCGAGCTGCAGCGGCTCGCCGGCGGTCTTGTACGCGCCGCGGGCGAACACCTCGGCGTGAACGCCGGCGCGGTCCAGCGCACGCCGCAGGTACGGCGCCTCGATCGCGAAGCCGAGCGCGGTGACGTCGGTCTCCGGTCCGAGCAAGATCTGGTCCGCGGCCGAAGCCACGTAGAGCTCGCGGGTCCCCGCGCCCGACGGAAGATACACTGCGACGCGCAGGTGCTTCAGTTTTGCCAGCAGCAGCAGTTCACGCAGGTCGGTTGCCGTCGCGCTGCCGCAATGCAGCCGTTCGATTTCGAACAGGATCCCGGCGACCCGCGCATCGGCCGCGGCGGCTTCGACCAATCGGCGCAACGCTTGCAGTGCGAAAGGGCGCCTCTCCCGGCGCCAGAAGGGCAGCCGCGGTGCGAACTCGACCACGGCGCCGTCGATCTCGAGCCTGAGCCAGGCTTTCTCGGGGCACGCGCGCGCCCTGCGCCAGGCGTAAAGCGGAAACAACAGCAGGATCAGCGCGTTGACGAGCAGAACGTAGAAGAGGCGCAGCATTGGCGATTCGAGCCGGAGTCAGTGGTGATCGACAGCACTGACAACGGGTCCTTGCCGATCGTGATCACGTTGTCACCTTTTTCGACCATGAACTCGGGGCCGACGTTGAGCTCGACGCGCTCGCCACGGCGCACGCCGATCGGCAAGTGTCCGTGGGTTTTGCAGCTTTCGACCAACGTGCCGTACGCCTGGGTGCGTGAACCGGTGTATCGCGTGAGAAACACCTTCTGGCCGCGAAGGTTCGAGGTCAGCTCCTCGACCACTTCCTGCACGCCGGGATTCAACAGCTCGTGGCTCAAGA
>CAVUVW010000024.1:0-72449 GCA_963745035.1 uncultured delta proteobacterium
TATCACTGCGCCGCTCCAAAGCCTTGCAGGAAGAAATGAAAAAGCCAGCCAGCGAGCGCCGGGACCGTGACGCAGTGATCAACGAAGTGATGGACGATTGGCTCTTTCAGACGCCGCTGCTGGAACGCTCAGAACTCGCAAAGCAGCGCCGGCCTGAAGCGGAAGCCCACGGCGGAACCCAACTTGATCACAGCAATCTGCTCAAAGTGTTCAACCGGTTATTGGCAGACGCCAAGCTCCGGAGAGTCCGCTTCCATGATCTGCGACACACCTTTGCGTCTCTGCTGCTCCAACAAGGCGAATCGCTGGCCTACGTGAAAGAGCAGATGGGGCATAGCTCAATTAACGTGACGGTGGACATCTACGGGCATCTAGTTCCAGGTGGAAACCGGCAGGCGGTAGACAAGCTGGATGCTGTCGTAGCTGAAGCCGAATCGCAGAACCGCCGGAAAACGCGAAGTGGAAACAAAAGTGGTAACAATTGGAAATAGGACCAGATTTGGCGGGCGTAAGTGCTTGAAATTACTGGCGCGCCCGGAGGGATTCGAACCCCCAACCCCCAGATCCGTAGTCTGGTGCTCTGTCCAATTGAGCTACGGGCGCAAATTGCGGATCACAAATTTTCAGCCGATCTGAGATATGAGACTTGTGATCTGCCATGAATGGCGGAGAGAGAGGGATTTGAACCCTCGGTACCCTTTTGGGGTACACACGCTTAGCAGGCGTGCGCCTTAGACCACTCGGCCATCTCTCCGTGCCGGTCCGATTCTTCGCATCCGGCTTATGAGCCGGTTAAGCTGTGTAGCGCTGTAAAAGTTAAGTGTTCCTAAGGTTCGCTAAAATTACCACAGGAAAATACGCTTTTCTACAATCGGCATTGTATTCATGCCGTTCATTTAGACTCGACGAGCCCCAAAGAAAAAGGAGCAGGCGCGCCGCGCTCTGCCCCTTTTTCAATCGAGAAAGTTAGTTTTCGTTAGCCTTCCCAGATCGGCTTCACAAACGTATCGAGCCATTTCTTTGGATCTTCGAGGAACAGCTTGTCCGTCACCGGCAGCGTCTTTGCGCCTTTGCCGAACGCCGACTCGATGGACGTCTTCGATTTGAAATCGTTGCGCGAGGATTCTCGACCGACGGAGTCGATGGTCTTCTGCCCTTCTTCGGAGATCAACCACTCAGCGAAGAGCTTGGCGGCATTGGGATTAGGCGCCTTGGCGTAGATGCCGGCTTGGCGCGGGAACAACACCGGCGGGTTGGTTTTGACGTAGTTCACCGGCGTGCCCTTGTGCATTTCTTCCATGACATCGTGCAACAAAGCCGGCATGGCGATGTTATATTCGCCGGAAATCATCAAGCGAAACATCGCGCTCGTACTTTTGTGCACCGGCACGTTCAGGGCTTTGAGGTCTTTCAAGAATTTGTTGAAGCGCGCGTCGTCGTTCCATTGCGTCTTCAATGCCGCAAGCATCGAGCTCAGCGGCCCCGCGCGCATTGGATCGTCCAGCGCGATCATGCCCTTGTACTTCGGATTGGCCACTTCCTCCCAGCTCTTGGGCGCTTCGGCCGGCTTCATTTTTCTGCTGTTGAACGCGAGCGCCTGGATTTGCAGGCTCACCGTCGGCAAAGTCGGATCGTGCAGTAACAAGACATCTTTCTGAACCGTCTCGTAGCTCATGATGCCGCCCGCAGCGCGGATGACCGGCGGCGCGTTGTCGGAGAGCACGACATCGAAGCTCGACTGACCGCCCTGGAACTCGGTCAAAACCCGCGTGATGATCTCCGGATTGCGGCCCTGCCAGTAGGTCGCTTTGATGCCCGGATACCGTTTCATGAACGCGTCGGTGATGACGCGCAGATGCTCCACGTCCCAGACCGAATAGACGACCAGATTGCCTTCCTGCTTGGCCTTGGGGTAGAGTTCCTGACTGGCCTTATCAAATGCCTTCTTCGCCGCGGCGGTCGCGTTGGCGCTTCCCGCTTCCTTTCTAACCTGCTGCGGAATCGCTTTTTGGGCCGCGGCCTTGGGATCCGCCTCCTTGGCCGACTCTTTCACGCCGCTCTTCTCGGCAGCCAGCGCTACCGAACCGGCTAAAAAGCCGGCGGCGAGCGCGGCGGCCAGCGTTGATTTTTTCATGCTCGCCTCCCCCTTTTTTCCTGCGTAGATTGGACGCTCGATTACAAGCTGAACTTCATTTTGAACGCGAATTTAGCGAGAGACACGGCAACAATCAAGATAATTAAATAGATCACTCCGCCCGCCGCCGCCTCCGCCCACTGCCCCACCCGAAAGTACTCGAACAACGTCACCGGACCATATTCCTTGCCGGGGGCGGTCAACAACACCGCCACGTCGACGTTGCGAATCGCCTCGATGAAAATATAAAAGAGCGCCCCGCCCACCGACGGCTTGAGGATTGGCAAGGTGATCTTGAAAAAGACGTGGCGCCAGCGCGCGCCGTGCACCCAGGCGGCCTCGTCCAGCTCCTTGTGGATGTTCACGATCGAGCCCGAGGCGTTGCGAAAGGCGTACGGAAAGTAGGCGACGAACAGCCCGATGCCCAGGGCCCACAGGCTGTTGTAGAGCGGCGTGCCGATAAAAATGATCACCAGCCCGACGGAGAGCACCAGCGGCGGGAACGCCAGCGGCAAGGTGCCGATGAACTCAAAGAGCTTGGTTCCCCAGGCGCGTGTGCGATAGATCGTAAACGCCATCGTGATACCCGCCAGCACGGTGATTCCCGCGATCGAAATCGACAGCACCAGCGAGTTATAAAGCCCTGTGACGAAGCTCGGATGTCTCAAGACCGTGAAGTAATTGTTTAATACTGCGTTGGTCGGAAATTTCATAAACGTGTCGTAATCGTAGTAGGGGATCATCGACACCACGATCAGCACAATGAAGGGGATCAGGATGCCGGCGAGAAAATAGAGGAACACGGCGAGGAACGTCAGGTACTTCCACGGGCCGATATCGATCACTCGGACCCGATACCCCTTGCCGGTGATGGTCGCGTAGCGCTCGGAAAAACGCGTCGCGCGCACGTAGAAATAAAGCGTGATCACCGAGAGCACGACCAGGATGACGCTGTAGGAAGTCGCCAGGCCGGTGTTGAACTCGAGCGCCATGGAGTCGTAGACCCGGCTGACGAAAACTTTGATGTTGCCCGGCGTGCCCTGCAGCACCGGCGTCTCGAAGGAGCGCAGCCCGCGCAAGAAGTTGAGCACTAACGCGGAGAGGAAAGCCGGCACGGCGAGCGGAAAGGTAATTTTGAGCATCGTGTGCATCGGCCTGCTGCCGGCGATGTACGCGCTCTCCTCGAGGGACGGGTCGAAGGATAAGAACACCGGCAGCAAAAATAGATAGCCGAGCGGCACACAGGCAAGCCCGAACACCCAGATCATGCCCGCCATGCTGAAGGCGTTGAACACCGGCGTGGAGATCCCGAAGAACTGGTCCAGCATGCCATTCAAGATGCCGGACTTGGGCGCCAAAAGTAGGATCCAAGCGATGTTCTTCATGATCGTCGGCATCAGGATCGGATAGAGCGGCATCAACTCCACCAAAGCCTTACCCGGAGTATTGGTGCGCGCCACGATCCACGCCAACAACGCGCCCACCCCAGTGCCGAGCAACGCCGAGCCGGCGGCATAAGTCACCGAGTTGCCGAGCATCGGCATGATGTCCTTGTCGGCGAACACGCGCGCGTAGTTGTCGATGTTGAGGCCGACGTCGAAGCCCAGCCGCCCGCTCGTAAAGCTGCGCCAAAATACCACCAGGATCGGCGTGATAATCGCCGCGCCGGCGATGGTGCTCGCCAGCAGCGGCACGAGGGTTCCCTGACGGAAGGCGATTTTAAAGGAGTTTGCGATCGCCGTGGCCATTATTTCTCTCGCTTCATCAAATTACCGTAAGCTCGCGCGTCGTCGCGCGATCCATACACAAGCGCCCAAGAATGCGTCGCGTGCGGCGCTCAGTGAACAACGATGACGCTGATGGCGGAACGGTCGATGGAGACAAACGTCTTGCCGCCGTCGCCGTTGATGTGAATCATCGGGCAGAGCTTGTGGGACGTAACGACCATTTCCTTGGAGCCGATCTGCACGCGATGATCGGTCAAGCCGCCGCGGTATTCGCGGCCGATCATGACGCCTTCGATCACGTTGTCGGCGTTGTCGGGGAATTTTTCGTTGCTGAGCTTGACCTCGGTTGTGCGGATCACCACTTTGCAGGCGTCGCCCGCGCACAATCCCTGCGCCGCCGGCGAGCGTAGATTCGCGCCGTTGAACTCCGGCACGTGGATCACGCACTCGGCGCCGTCGATCTTGACCACCTTGCCGTCGACCAGGGTCGAGTGGCCGACGAACGAAGCGACGAACGGATGCGCCGGCCGGTTGTAAATCTCATCGGGCGCGCCGTATTGGAGAATCTTGCCGGCGTCCATCACCACCACCGCGTCGGAAATCGTAAACGCTTCCTCCTGATCGTGGGTGACGTAAAGCGCGCTGATGCCGACCTTCTTGATCAAACGCTTGAGCTCGACGCGCATCTCTTCGCGCAGCTTCGCGTCGAGATTGCTGAGCGGCTCGTCGAGAAGAATCAGCTGCGGCTCCAGGGCCAGGCTGCGCGCCAGCGCGACACGCTGCTGCTGGCCGCCGCTCAATTGCGACGGGTAGCGCTGCTCGCGCCCCTTCAAACCGACGAGCTCGAGCGTCCCCATGACTTTGCGCTCGATCTCGGTGTCGGGCTTCCTGCGCAGCTTAAGACCGAAGGCGACGTTCTTGAAGACCGTCATGTGCGGCCAGAGCGCGTAGTTTTGAAACACGAAACCGATTTCGCGCGCGTACGGCGGCACGAGGATGCCCCGCTCGATGGACGTCTGGACCTTGTCGGCGATCGCGATCGATCCCGTGTCCGGCACTTCGAGCCCCGCGATCGAGCGCAGCAACGTCGTCTTGCCACAGCCGGAAGGACCCAGGAAAGAGAGGATCCCGTTTTCGAACTCGAAGCTCACGCCGTCGAGCGCCTTCACGTCTTTGTAAAGCTTGGTGACGCCTTCAACTTTCAAAATAGGCATTGTTCATCCACCCTCGCCGTGCGGCGCAAGAAGCAGGCCAGCCGGTGATGGCTTTGTACGGTTATTATCCCAATCCCCGGAAAAATGGAAACATACCGATTTCTGTGAAATCCTCAACAGCCCGTGTGCCGACGCATCGCTGCGGCTGAGGCTAAGCACGCGGGCCGCAACTATCCAATTGTTGAGCAAGTGCTGCCGGGAAATTGAGCTTGCGCTTGATGGTGCTGCGGCCGCGGGCCCATCTACGAGCAGTCGCGCAACCCAGGTTCGCCTGGATTCCCGCTACACGCATGCGGGAATGACGGATTAGGAACTACTCGCGAGCACGCTGCGGGCGGAATTCACCCGCAGAGACTAAAGCTCCGCGCGATTCAGCCGCAGCGCGTTGACGATCACCGACACCGAGCTGAAGGTCATCGCCGCGCTGGCGATCATCGGGCTCAGCAGAATGCCGAAGAGCGGGAAGAGAATGCCCGCGGCGAGCGGCACGCCGAGCAGGTTGTAGAAAAAAGCGAAGAAGAGGTTCTGCCGGATGTTGCGCATGGTCGCGCGGCTCAGGCGGCGCGCCTTCATCGCGCCGCGCAAGTCGCCCTTGACCAAGGTCACCGCCGCGCTTTCGATGGCGATATCGGTGCCCGTGCCCATGGCGATGCCGACTTGCGCCTGCGCGAGCGCCGGCGCGTCATTGACGCCGTCGCCCGCCATGGCGACGATTCTGCCCTGCGTCTGCAAGCGCTCGATGATCTCGCGCTTCTGGTCCGGCAGCACCTCGGCGTAGACTTCGTCGATGCCGAGCTTGCGCGCCACCGTATCCGCCGTCGTCTGGCCGTCGCCGGTGAGCATGACGAGCCGCACGCCTGCTTGATGCAGCAGCTCGATCGCCTCCGGAGTGGTGCGCTTGATCGGGTCGGCGACGCCGATGATTGCGGCCAACTGCTTCTCGACCGCGACGAACATCACCGTCTGACCTTCGGCGCGCAGCGACTCCGCGCGTTCGCGTAGCCCGTTGCCGCCGATGTTGAGCTCCTCGAACAACTTCAGATTGCCGAGAGCGACCCGTTGGCCGTCAACGACGCCGAAAATTCCTTTGCCGGGGGAATATTGAAAGCCCTGCTCTTTGCCGAGCTGCAAGCGCCGCTCTTGCGCCGCGCCGACGATCGCCGCTGCGAGCGGATGCTCGCTCGCTTTTTCCAGGCTCGCCGCCAGACGCAGCGCTTCGGCATCTCCGCCCGGCTCCGCCGCGATCACCGCCGCGACTCGCGGCTTTCCTTCGGTCAAGGTGCCGGTCTTGTCGACGACCAGCGTATCGACTTTCTCGAGCAGCTCCAGCGCCTCGGCGTTTTTGATCAGCACTCCGGCGCTCGCGCCGCGCCCGGTGCCGACCATGATCGACATCGGCGTCGCTAGACCGAGCGCGCACGGACAGGCGATGATCAAGACCGCCACGGCATTGACGAGCGCATAGGCAAAGCGCGGCTCGGGGCCGACAGTCGCCCATACAATAAAAGTGAGCAGCGCCACGGCGATCACCGCCGGAACGAAATAAGCCGACACTTGATCGGCGAGTCTTTGGATCGGCGCGCGGCTACGCTGCGCCTCGCTGACCATGCGCACGATCTGCGCCAGGAGCGTTTCGGCGCCGACGCGCTCGGCGCGCATGAGAAAGCCGCCGGTGGCGTTGACCGTGCCGCCGATCACTTTGCTGCCGGCGGCTTTCTCCACGGGAATCGGCTCGCCGGTCACCATCGATTCGTCGACGGCGCTTCGTCCCTCGACGACGACGCCGTCCACCGGAATTTTTTCGCCGGGGCGGACCCGGAGGAGATCGCCGGCCTTGACCTGATCGAGCGGCACGTCCCGCTCGCCGCCGTCGGCGCCGACGAGACGCGCGGTTTTCGGTGCCAGGCCGAGCAGCGCACGGATGGCGCCGCTGGTCTTGCCGCGCGCGCGCAGCTCCAGCACCTGGCCGAGCAGCGCCAGAGTCGTGATCACCGCCGCGGCCTCGAAATAAACGCCGACCTCGCCGCCGTGGCCGCGAAACGACGTCGGAAAAATGTCGGGAAAGAACGTCGCCACGACGCTGTAAAGATACGCCGTGCCGACGCCGATGCCGATCAAGGTGAACATGTTGAGGCTGCGGTTGGCGAGCGACGCCCAGGCGCGCTCGAAGAGCGGCAGGCCGCACCAGAACACCACCGGAGTCGACAGGATGAATTGAAACCAAACGAGCGAGGGGGGCGAAGCGAAGCGGTGAAGCGGCTGTCCGGGAAGCATGTCGGACATCGCGGCCAGCAGCACGGGCAACGACAAGATCGCGCCGATCCAAAACCGGCGCGTCATGTCTGCGAGCTCGGGATTGCTTTCTCCGGTCAGTGTGACCGTGCGCGGCTCCAGGGCCATGCCGCAAATCGGGCACGAGCCCGGTTCGTCGCGCACGATCTCCGCATGCATCGGGCAGGTGTATTCCGTCTTGGTCGGCGCCGCGGCGGCATCGAGCGGTTCGAGCACCATGCCGCACTTCGGGCAGGCCCCGCCACCGCGCTGGCGCACCTCGGGATCCATCGGGCAGGTGTAAATCGCATCCGACCCCCCCGGCTTCGCGTCCGCGGCGCGCTGCTGGCGGTCATGCCGCGGCCCGGCCGCGGCGCTCCTGCGCGCGGCCGCTGTCGCCAAGTATTTTGCCGGATCTGTTTGAAACAGCTTCAGGCAGTGAACGCTGCAGAAATAGTATTTCTCTCCGTCGTAGTCGGCCTTGCCGGCGGCCGTGTCCGGCTCGACCGTCATGTCGCAAATCGGATCGATCATCGAATTCTCGAAGCTTGAGAAAACACCTCAAGTCAGCGGGACAACCTGTTGATGCTTGGCGATCTCCACTTTCCACTTGAGCCGGTCGCGAATCGCGTCGGCGAGCGCGGCGGCCGCCGGCGGCTCGCCGTGGACGATGTACGTCGTGCGCGGCGGCTTCGTGAACGTCCCGAGCCAGCGCAGGATCTCCCCCTGATCGGCATGCGCGGAAAAACCGTCGAGAACGTGAACCCGCGCGCGCACCGCCACGACCTCGCCGAGCAGCTTGATCTCCGTGGCGCCGTCCTGCAGCGATCGCCCGCGCGTGCCGGCGGCCTGGTAGCCGGCGAACAGCACGGTCGTATCGGGATGGGGCAGCCGTTGCTTGAGATGATGCAAGACCCGTCCGCCGGTCGCCATGCCGCTCGCCGAGATGATCACCATCGGACCCTTGGCCTGGTTGATCGACTTCGACTGCTCCGGCGTCCTGTGCACGACCATGTTGCGCGAGCTGATCGGGCAATGCTCCCGGCTCTGCAGTTGCTGCATCTCCAAATCGTGCTCGTCGGTGTGCCGGCAGTAAATCTCCGTCGCTTCCAATCCCATCGGACTGTCCACGTGAACCGGGAGCACGGGGATCTCGCCGTCGTCCTCCATTTTGCGAATGATGTAAATCAATTCCTGGGTTCGGCCGACGGCGAAAGCTGGAATGATCAGGCAGCCGCGCCGCTCGACCGTCGCCTTGATCAGCTCGCGCAGCTCGCTTTCGGAATCCTTGGCGTGGCTTCGGTTGCCGTAGGTCGACTCGATAAGCAGCCAGTCGGCGCCGCCCGCGGGCTCAGGATCTTTGAGGATCGGCCGGTCGTAGCGCCCAAGGTCGCCCGAGTCGACGAGCGTTCTCACATGCCCGTTTGACTTGAAAGATAGTCGCGCCGAACCGGCGCCGAGAATATGGCCGACCCGGCTGAATTCGAGGAACACGCCTTCGGCGACCTCGACGGACTCGCCGATGCGCGTCGAGCGCAGCAGGGTCAAAGACAGCTCGGCGTCCTCGACGCGATAGAGCGGCAGTGCCGGCGTGTGGCGCGAATAGCCTTTGCGGTTCGCGTAGCGCGCCTCTTCTTCCTGTAAGTGCGCCGCGTCCGGGAGCATCACGCCCAAAAGATCGCAGGTGGCGGGCGTCGCGAACACCGGTCCTTTATAGCCTTTGGAAACCAATCGCGGGAGGTAACCCGAATGATCGATGTGTGCGTGGGTGAGAATCACCGCGCGCAAGCGCTCCAGATCGATCGGCACCGGCGCCCAGTTGCGCTGGCGCAGTTCCTTCAGCCCCTGAAACAAGCCGCAGTCGATCAAGACCTGATCGTCGCCGCACGAAAATAAATATTTCGATCCAGTGACCCCGCCCGCCGCGCCCAAAAACTGCAACGAAGCCGCCGCGCCATTCGACATGCACCACCATCCTCAAACGGTTGTCTCGCACCGATTAAGTAAACAGAGCAACGCAACTTGCGCAAGCGCGTGGCGCAATTCCCATCACTCCATGACTCCAACCTCCAAAGCATGCGGAACATTGCGACGAAGACTAGCTTGATGGCGGAGGGGGCGGGATTCGAACCCGCGGCCCACGGTGTGGGCGCCGGTTTTCAAGACCGGTGGTTTCAACCGCTCACCCACCCCTCCGAGAATGATGTTCAACTACTTACGCGGTCTACGTGCGCTCGGCGGGAAAATCCTTGGTAACAGCATGTGGAACAAATTCCGAATCCTTTTGCAACGTCGCCGCGGTTTTAAATTCACATAGCGCTTGATGCATCTGCAACGCTGTTGTGTCCGGCCGCTTTCATCGCGATATCGACGTGAACACCGCGGCGCGACCATTCCGTCTTGGCGCTGTGTCGGTAATCGTGAAAGCGAAAATTTTCGATCTTCGCGCGCTTGCGAGCAACTCTCACGGCCTGTGTGATCATGTCCTTCGTGATCGGCCGCCCGTCATCCCGCGTAAATACCAGGCCGTTGACATTGGCGACGATGGCGCCGCTGCGTTTCTCCTGCTCGATCTCTTCCAGGATCTCCAAGACGCGATCGGTAAGCGGCGCTCGCTGCTCAACGCCTGTCTTGACTCTGCCGCCCGTGGGAACGATCTCCCGCTGTACGCGATCGATCATGCCTTTTGTCAGTCGAACGATGTCGCCTTGTGATAAACACGTCTCGCGCGCAACCATGGCGACGCGCTGAAGCCATGCCGGATAGGCTTCTAAGATTGCCCTTTCTTCTTTGTCATTCAGAATCCGATCACGGTGCGATCGCTGTATCAAACCCGCGAAGGAAGGTGTAGCGGCTTCGTGCTCGTTCTCCCTGGCCTTATTAAGCATGTGGCGAAGACAGGAGAGTTCGTTTGCCACAGTCCCCGGTGAAACTGTCTTGGCGGCCTGCTTCCCGGCGCGGATGATATGCTCCCGAAGGCGTTGCGTCCGGTACTTGAACAAATGCTCCCGCTGAATCCCTGTAATCAGTACCGAGCCCAACAGCCGCTTGATGGCCGCCACGAGATCGCGCTCGCGATTGAACGATCGCTTTGTCTTTATTTCCTCGAGATCCAAATAGCAATCCGCCCAGCTCGCAACGGTCATTCCTTCAGCGGCCTTTATCTTGTCGCCGTCAAAGTCCTCTCTCTTCACGTTCCGGCCCTGATAGAGCGCGAGAGCTTCTTTGGCCGCTCCCAGCTGAGAGCCAAGCGGGAACTTCCGCCGCTTGCCCTTCCAGTCGGTGAAAAATTGCGTAATAGATCGTCCGCCAGTCGGCGCCGGCGGTCTGGTACTGCCGCCGGTACAGATGCTTGACCGGCACTTCGACCTTGCCGCGGCGCTCGGTTACTCGTTCGAACGTTTCTTTCATAAAATTCCTTTCTGCCGTTCCCTAGCTCTGTTATGGTAAGCAGCAATGTATCCACAAGACCGTGAAATGTGGGTTGCCGTCCTCGCGCTTGCATTCGCAGACTTGGAAAACGACGCTACCCGCCTAGACGCATTCAACTGGATCACCTCCACTAACCGCGATGTCGGCAGCTTCAATTGGATTTGTCATCACGTTGGCGTTGAGCCGGCTTATCTGCGCCGCGGGTTGCAACACAATCTGACGCAACAACACATACCGCCGGTGCTCCGCGCAGTCGGAGAATCCGAGAGTCGGTCCAACACGAGTTAAACATCACCTCCTTTTCAGAAGCTCAATCATTTCTTCTACCGTCTCGATCTCATCCTTCTTTCTGTAGTAGCAAAGTTCGACCAGTTGCCTCATCTTATTGACAATAATTCGGGCTTCCATCTTACTGAGAGACTTCTCTTGGTCTTCTGTCGCTTTATTTTCCTCTCTTCTCAGGCGCTCGACTTCCTCAAGCCACGCTTGTAGCATTTCTTTGCTCACCGTGTACTCGTCGGCGTCTGGTTCGAGGATTTCCCTCATTTGATCAATTGTCTGATGCACGTCGTCCCTCTCCTTTCATTTGGCTGCTCCTCATGTCAGGAAGATGATACTCCAGTCTCTTGAATTTCCCGAGCCGGACCTTTTGAGCCCGGCCCCACGTTGATATGGGTTTTGATTTCGGCCGGCGATCGCACCGCCCGCCGGCCCGGTTTGCGTGACCGGTAAGTTTCCCCGCGCGCGAGTACGAGTTCGCCTTTTACCTTGCGCGCCTGTTTTGGAACGCTACCAACTGCCATGATTGAAACGTCTCCCTGACGATATGCTTTCATTTTTTTGCCCTCCGGGTTTAGGGTCGATTTTCAAACCTTAAAGCCAATCAGGGCGCAACGGTGGGGCACGTGGAAAGCAACATTGCCCCAGGTTACTAAAACCTAGTCCGCGTTAGTCAACCAGTTATTTAGCTTTCTTTTTAGGCCGACCGCCGAGTGACTTCGTGTTTTTGTATTTGGTCAAATCCGGGCGCTGGATAAGGAAGACGCCACCCACGTCGATATATGGCAATCGACCGCGGTTGATGGATTTTGTGGATCGCCGCCCGCGTCACTTTCAACAGCTTGGCAGCTTGCGGGACCGTGACAAGTTTCTCGGTGTCAACCATGGGAGTCATTATTCAGTTACCCTAACTGTGTCGATCCGCTTCTTTATCTCTCTCCTAAGAGGTTGTTTAAATTTCCTCTCCATTATAGGAACCGAGAACGTGAAGGAAATTATACAAATATCGTCGGTCATGCTCTGCCACAATCGTCTTGTGCTTTCAAAAAGATGTCTAGAGTCTTACCTGAATACCATATCGGTTCCTTATGAATTACTTATCGTCAACAACGCATCGACGGATGCCACTAGCGAATGGCTTGAGGAAATAAGAAAAGATACGCGAATAAGGAATATTATCCATCGGGAGCAAAATGATCCAGCTGCGGCTTTAAATACAGCCCTGGCCATGTGTACGGGCAGATACCTCCACATTATGGAAAATGATTATATCTATCATGATGGATGGGATACCTACGTGCTTGACTGTTTTGATCGGATCCCTAACCTCGGCCAGTTATGTATTTGCTCGGGAGCCCCAAGATTGATCGGCTCGCATCATAGAGAATTGGTATACCTGTCGACGGATAATGTTGTCAGTAGTTCGGTATTTCCAAGAGCGCTTTTTTTTGATCAAAAAATTAGATGGCAGAATGATTACAAGGGCTTTATGCCGGGTGACAAGACGTTTTCTGATACAGTGAAAAGAGCTGGATTTCTAGTTGCCTGGCCTGACAGACACATTGCAGAAGCCGTCGGGTTTTCCAGGAAGGAATACGCAAGAGATCCCGATTACTATATAAAAAACTATAAACGGAAACTTCCACCCGTCCGGTTATTCTTGAAAAACATGCTTCGCACCAGACGCGATTGGCGAACAATAAAAAGACTAATCATGTTTTACTGGCTCAAAGTGAAGACTTATTTCACCTCATAGATCCGCTACCGTCGAGCACTAAAGGATGATACTCACGGCGCCGTGCTGATGGATCTTCAGCTCTCCGTCTACCGGTTTCAGTCTGTGCTCGTCGTACCACCCGATATAGTAGCCCTTGTAAGTCCATGTGTGGACATGCGGAGCCTCTTTCTGGCGCTCACTGTTGCTATCATCCTTCTCGGCTGAGCTTCAACAGAATTTCCCACCCGCGGCCCTGTTCCAATGGCGCCAAAAGCTTCGCCGCGCGTTTAGGTAACCAGTGAGTCCAGCGGCATTCCGGCGAGCAAAACCTCCGGACACTGCCGCGCCGCGATTGGCGGTCAGCCATGGGAGCCTCACACAGCAGGTTTGAACATCGCTCAGACAGGCCTAATCCAAAGCGTTAATGCTTTCCTGGCACACTTTCCCGCCCCGGTTAGGGGTTTGCTACCCTCGCGCAAATTCGTGGTTTTGACCTTCGCGAACGGAAAACCGAAGCCGAGTAGCCAGAGCGCAGCGACATTTATTCCGTGACGCAGCGCACCGCCGATCAGCCGATGAAGACAATGAAATAGCCCGAAATAGGATTCATTCAGTCTCTTTACCACAAGCCGCTGAGGTCGGACGCTTCTCTATTTGGTTCCAGCTGCGATGAGAAGCTCGCTCGGAAACTCAACGCCATTCGGACCTTGGAACCTGCTAAACTCTTGCTCAATTTCCACCCAAGCCTTTTCTCTCTCAGTGTCACTGAGTTTCGCGGTGAGCTGCTGCAAAATGGGGGTTTGCATGGCCTTAACAGCGTCAGCGGCCGAGGCGAATCGCCTTTGTACGAGGAACTGCTTTGATGAGAACTTCGAGGAAGCCGGCTGTCCTAAAGAGAGCTTCGAGAATCGAGGGTTCCCCTAAAGTGAACATCCCGGGCACGTCCGGGCCCGGGGACGGGATGTTTCCAATACGCCGAGCAATCGCGAGCGGAAGCCAATGGAATGGATTTTTCTCCGCGCTTGACCACACAAGGGCAACCACCCTCGATCCGGGCTTCACCACACGTCGCATCCCGAAAAGAGCTTTACCGCGCTCGGGAAACAACATGAGACCCTGCCGGCAGATAACGGCATCGAACGAGTCGGCTTCAAGGTCGATGTTCGCCGCATCCATCACCCGCGTCTCGACGTTGTTAAGTCCTGCATCCCGAATCGCTTCGGCAGCCAAATTCAACATGCTGGCAGAAACGTCTGTGGCTAACACGTACCCGCTCGGACCGACGCGTTGAGCTGCCCGGATGGTCTGCTCGCCCGTACCGGCGGCGACATCCAGAACTCTGGAACCGGCGCGGAGATTGGCGAGGTCGAGCATCATCTCGTCTGCGATGGCGTTGACCTTAGCCCGCTGCGCTTTTCTGCGCTGCCATTCTTCGGCGACGTCGGCGGCGCCGAAAACTGCTCCCTCTTCACTTGTACTCGGCAATTTTGTGATCATCGCATTCTCCCTCTTTCCCGGTAACACCATGGGAACAATTTTCATGGGAAACGTGGTCAATCTGGACAATGCGAATCAATTAGCACAATCGGAGAAAAGTTTGAAAGACAAATAAAAACGGCGACCTATCGCTAAGTCGCCGTCTCTTATCAACACTCGCGTTTTGGGCTGTTCAGTTTTTCAAGACCGGTGGTTTCAACCGCTCACCCACCCCTCCAAGAATGCTGTTAGATACTTACGAGGCTACGTGCTCGGCGGGAGAATCCGTGTTGCAACTATGTTGCAAAATTCCGAATCCCTTTGCAACGTCCCGCGGCTTCAAATTCACGTACCGCTGATACACTGCAACGCTCTTGTGCCCTGCCGCTTTCATCGCAACGTCGACGCGAACGCCCGACCTGACATTCGGTTTTTGCGCTGTGTCGACAATCGTGAAACCGGAAATTGTTCACCTTTCGCGCGCCTACGCGCAACTCTCAGGGCCTGGGTGATCGTTCTTGTGGATTGCCCGGCCGTCATCCCGGGTGAAGATCAGCCCTCTCATGTTGGTTAGAACCCGGCCCGCCTTCCGCACCTCTACTCCGCCTCGGGCTCAATTACTCGTTCGAAGGTTCCTGCATGCCTTTTCCTTTCTTTACTTGGCTTCTTTTGGGAAGTGCAGGTTCTGTCGTACGCAGATTATAGGCGGGCATCCCGTTATCGCGGTAATGACCATCAGTATCGATGCTGTAATCGTCTTGCAGCTTCAACGTTAAACGCCAAGCGTTAGCATCACACCGGGTTTGGCGGGAAATTTTTCAACTGCCTGATAGTTGCTGTGGGTACTCTTCCAACCTTACGTCGGCAAGAGATCCTCGCCTGAATTTTCTGTGCCTGTTACCACGCCGGGCGTAAATGCCGCGACTCCGGCGAATACTCAGTTTCCATATATTCTCGTAGTGTCTCTAAAACGCCCCGGCATAATCCGTGCTGTACAGTGCGTCTGGCTGGAGCTCGGGCACTGACATCTCGTTGTCAACATCTTTGATGGTCCTTGCTCCAGCCGCCATTCCTTTTTGTGTTGAGGGATCATCCATCGGCAAGCGCTTTTGAGCTGGCGATAAATGCCTATCATTCGCGGGATCAAGGTTTTGGTTTATGGCTTGGTTTGGTTGCTGGCAGCAGGGGTAATCGGTTGGGCCCTCGATCTGAATGCCGACGCGATGATCTTCGTGCTCATAGCAGTGGCGCTTGTCGCCGTTGTGACAGGTATTTGGCTATTCGAGGAACTGGATGGCTGAAATAGGCAAAATGGCAAGTAAACACCTCCGACTCCCGTTCCAGCTCCATTACACGCGTGGGAAAGGTGCCTCCAGTGTCTTTGAAGATTCGTTTCGACGACAACAGTTTTCATGCCCTAAAGAGATCCGTCCCGCCGCAGTCGCAGTCACGAACTGTCCTCGAATCCGCAGTACACGTCACGTTCTTCGAGGTCGTTATAAACTGCACGGAGGCGGAAGCACGAACTTTTCTGCTTTATGCTGATCACTGCCCCGCAGTCGTCGCGTCGATCGAGCAGGCGCTGCGCGAAGCAGCGAGGTCGCGGACAGGTTGACCACCGCAAATGGCGATACTGACCTGCATTCTCGGGCTCGTCCTTGCGGTTGTAATCGTCGTTTACTTGCTTTTCGAAGAATGATTTTTCCGTGGCGTCCGCTGCGTGTTCTACCCTTTAGCCCTCCGACTCTCTCCGACGCCTCACGATTTCGAGTATTATGGCGATGTTTTGGTCTAAAGAGCTGATGTGCTGCAGATTATCCGTCAGCCGGAGGCAAGTCATGCAATCCTGAATGCAGCAACTGACTGCCAATGCCCTCATGCGATTTGCGTTCTGATGCATTGCGTTCCGCCTAATAGTGAAATAATAAGATTGAAATTCTGTGTGCTGAATTGTTCGGGGACCACAAGAATGCACCTTTGGCTACGCATGTTTTTTTCAGTCCTGCTCATCTTCGCCATCGGCTTCTTCGGTGTGATTACGTCGGCCGGCGCACAGACGAAAATGGAGAAGCTTCACGTCGGCTACAGCGCTCAAGCCGGTTCCCTAGCGCCGATATGGGTCACCAAGGAAGCCGGATTTTTTAAAAAGCACGGCCTCGACGTTGAGCTGCTCTTCATTCCGGGAGGGCCGACGGCCGCGGCCGCGCTGTTGTCCGGCGAGGTGCCGATCACCGTGATCGGCGGGCCGGCGGTGGTGAGCAGCAATCTCGCCGGCTCGGATCTCGTCATGATCGCCGGTATCGTCAATACATTCGCTTTTCAGATCGTCACGGTTAAAGGCATTACTTCTTACCAGCAACTCAAAGGTAAACGCCTCGGCGTGAACCGCTTCGGCGCCTCGCCCGACGTGGCCGCACGATTTGCGTTGAAGCATATGGGCATCGATCCCAAGGAGCTGACAATCCTGCAGCTAGGCGAGCAGTCGACCCGGTTGCAGGCCATGATGGCGGGACAACTCGAGGCTGCAGTCTTTTTGCCGCCGATCACCACGATCGCGCAGAAACAAGGCATGAACGTGCTTCTGGATCTCGCCGAATTGGGCGCGGAGTTTCAGATTACCGGACTTGGGAGCAGCCAGAAGTTTCTCAGCCAACACCGCCCGACGGCGATCAAGTTTATGCAGGCGTTCGTAGAAGGCATTCACTATTACAAGACACACAAGCCGGAGAGCATGAAAACCATCGCGAAGTACATGAAGATCAGCGACATGGAGTCCGTCGGCGCGACCTATGACTACTTCGCGCCTAAAGTCGTGCCGCGGAAGCCCTACCCTTCCCTCAAAGGCATCAAAGCATTGATCGATTTGGCAGCGCTTGAAAAGCCTGAGGGAAAAAGCCCTTCGCCCGAGCGATTTGTGAACACAACGATCCTGAAGGAAGTTGATGACAGCGGATTCATCGATCGTTTGTATCGCTGACCGAGAACGCCGGTCGCGCTAACGTCGCCACCCAAACACTAAACCGATTTTTTGGAGGAGAGATGCTGGACTTTATCAATCCGTCGCACCCGTCTGAATTTGCCGTTTTGCGGCTCGTCGCCGAGGCACAAGAGGGCGGCGGCGACGTTTTCGACATCGGCCGTTTGTGCAAGACGCTTCAGCCCGGCGATTTGGAAGGTTGGGAAAAAGGCTGGCTGGCACTCGCGGAGTCCATCGAGGCAAAAGCCAAACGCGAGCTGGCGCTGGGCCACAAGCGCACCGCGATGCAGTTCTTTTTTCATGCCAATCAATACTACCGCATGTCCGACGTGTTCCTCGCCGGCGATGAGCTGGAGCGCAGAAAGGCGCGCTTTCTCAAATGCCAGGAGAATTTTCACGCGGCCGCAAAGCTGCACACGCCGCCCATCGAGATCGTCAAGATCCGTTGCGGGGCGGAAGAATATGAAGGGTACTTCTGTCATCCCCTAAATCCCGCACCCGGCAAGTGGCCCGTCGTCTTTCTGATCGGCGGCGCCGACGCCTTCTCGGAGGAGCTTTACTTCGACGGCAGGCCCGCCACGGAGCGCGGTTGGGCGCTTCTCCTCGTCGACACTCCCGGGCGAGGCTCGTCGATCTATGTGAAGGGCATTGTCTCGCGGCCGGACTATGAAGTTCCCGTCAAAGCCTGCTTCGATTATTTGGAATCGCGGCCCGAAGTGGACGCGAAGCGCCTAGCCGTCATCGGCATCAGCATGGCCGGCTACTACGCGCCGCGCGCGGTAGCCTTCGAACCCCGCGCGAAAGCGTACATCGGTTGGTCAGGCTGCTACAGCGTGTTGGACGATCTCTACGAGTTCTGCCCGAATTTGCGAGCGACCGTGCGACGCTTGCTCGGCGGTTTGACCGACGAACAGGCGCGCGAGCGGCTCAAAGCCTTCACCATGGAAGGGATCGCGCAGAATATAAAATGCCCGACTTTGATCACTCACGGCGGTCACGATATCCGCATGAGTGTCGAGGGAGCCAAGCGGCTGTTTAACGAGATCGGCGCCAAGGACAAGACGTTGATGATCTACGACGATCCAAAAGCCGGCGGCACGATTCATTGCAGCCATGACTATTGGGCGCACAATGTGCCGTTCATGCTCGACTGGCTCGAAGAACGGCTGTAACGGTCAGCGCGACAAAGTTCTCCGCCAAATTGCACTGCACCGCAAATGATTTCGGAGTTTCGCCGGCAGCCACATTCACGGCGCAATGAATTTTTCGCCGCGGAGCCGGGCGGCGTTTTTTGGTGGTCGCGCTCACAGCTCAGCGCCGCACCAAATCCCGCAGCAGCTTTTTCCAGTGCTCCTCCGATTTTTCGTATTGCTCCAATGTCATGCCTTTCTCCGGATACCAGCGTTTGAAGCCGTAGTTCTTCGTGGATGTCGCGAAGCGGAATTTTTCCTCGAAGATTTTTTGCCCTTCCGGACTGAGCAGAAAATCGATAAACAACAGAGCCGCGTGTGGATTGTTTGAGCTCGCCGGCAGCGCCACGCCGCCGGCATTCGTCGGGTTGAGATCCATGGGGACCCATTCCGTCGGCGCGCCTTTCGGTTTTCCGGAAAGCACGTGATTGCGAAAGATCGAGATCGACATCGGCATTTCGCCCGCGGCCATGAGCTCGTGCATGGCTCCGCCCGAGATCATGTGCATCTTGATATCGAGCGCGCGGAGCTGCTTGACGAACTCCTCGCCCTTGGCCTTGATCATCGCGCCGATAAAGCGCACGCCGGTCACGTCGCCGCTGACCGCGATCTTGCTCTTGTGCTCCGCCTTCGCAAGCTCTGTAAAATTCTTCGGCACATCGGCAGCTCGAATGAGATTGCGATTGTAACCCAACCCGACGATCGACTCGCGGTCCGTCGTCCATAGCACCCGTCCCTTGTCCGCTTCCTCCTTGGCGTCGTCGGGAAAATGCCCCAGATGAGGCGAAAAATACGGCATGAGCAGTTTGCTCTCTCGCATCATCATGAGCGTCGCAGGCGTCGTTTCAAGTAAATCCGCCAGGCCGCGTTTGCTTTGCGCTTCGGTCATCAGCCTGCGGGTCAAATCACTGGATCCGGCGCGATAGGTTTCAATCTTGATGCCGGGATACTTGGCTTCGAAGACGTTCGCGATGTCGCGATGAGCGGTGAGGCTCGTGTACCACACCATCTTGCCTTCTTTTTTGGCACCGGCTTTGAGCATCTCCTCCCGGTCCGCTCCGCGATAGCTGGCGAGATCGGCGAGGGACTTGGTCTGGGCGGAGGCACCGAGTTTAGCGCAACCAGCAGTAAGAAGCTCCAGAGCACCGCTAAGTAAACTGCTCGCATGTTCAAATCTCACAGTTACAAATCTATGATCGGTGCACACTGGAAAAAGCAGATCCTTCACTTTCGTTCAGGATGACAGCTCCTCTATCAACTCCGAGCACGATGCGATCCCCGAGCCTTTCGCCATCCGAGAGCTGAGATTCACCATCACTCCACCACTCCATACTCCAGCCCTCCAGATCAGCTATTCCAACACACCGTCTTTTTTGTGTGCCGCGATCGTTTCTTCGCTGTAACCGACGACATCGCGCAGCACCGCTTCGGTATCTTTGCCGAGGACCGGGAACTCCCAGCGCCGGGTCAGCTTGGAGTTGGCGAACTGCAGCGGAAAATTCGGCAGCACGACTCGTCCTAATCGTGGGTTATCGACCTCGACGATAAACCCGCGTGCTTTGAGCTGCGGATCATTGGTCAGGTCTTCTCCCGTTTGCACGACGCCGGCCGGCACCCCGGCTTGCTGCAGACGATTCATGACATCGAACGCGTCCTGCCCTTGGGTCCAACGCGAAATAACCGCATTCAGTTCGTCGCGGCGCGCGAGCCTATCTTTCAAGGTTTTAAAGCCCGCATCTTGCGCCAACTCCATGCCGACGACTTTCGCCAGCGCCGCCCATTGTGTTTCGTCTTCGGCCGCGATAGCGCACCAGCGATCTTCGCCTTTGCAGGGATAGCAATCATGCGGCGCTGCGGCCGGCGACGCATTGCCGATCGGCTGGGGATCCTTGCCGCTTGCCGCGGCCTCCATCAGGCTCGGACCGATCATGAACGCGGTCGCTTCCGATTGCGCCAAGTCGATGAACGCGCCCTTCTTCTGCCGATCGCGATACAGCACACCGGAGATGATGATGATCGCGCACAGCACGCCGGAAACGTAGTCGGGAAAAACCGTTTGCGAGCCGATCGGCGGGTTCGTGACGCCGGGATGATTCCACAGATAAGTAAGGCCGGTGAACGCGGTGATGTTCACCCCGACGGTAGAAAAATGGCGCTTCGGGCCCGTAGTGCCCAGACCTGGCATGCGCAGGTTGACGATGTCCGGTTTGACCTTGCAGAGCTGATCGTACGCCAAGCCGATACGACCGACTACGTCCACGCTGTAGTTGTCGAGCACGGCGTCGGCGTGCGCGATCAAATCGTGCAGCACCGGCTGGCCCTGGGGATGTTTCAGATTGACGGTGAAAGACCGCTTGTTGCGGTTGAACTCCAGAAACCGCGGCGAAACGTTAGGGTCTTCGCCCGTGCCAAAAAAGCGGAACGGGTCCATACCGCCTTTGCTCGATTCGACCTTGATCACGTCCGCGCCCAACTCGGCCAAAATGGTCGTCCCGTACGGCCCCGCCAGCACGTGATCGAAGCTCACGATGCGCATGCCGTCCAGCGGACCATTGCCGCTATTCAGTGCGGAACTTGACCGCCTAACAGCTCCCTCTCTTTTCGCCCCCGCCGCGGAGGAGATGGAAGAGGGAGATATGCCAACTATCCAACACCGGCACGCTGCCCACGGGAATGCGCTCACCGTCGATGACAAACGGCATCGCCGGCTGCTTGGTCTTGCCGAAGCCCGCGTGCTCGACCGGGGCCATAAAGCCGCGCTCCTGCACATGCTCATCCTTGGCAAAGCCCATGGGAGTATTCACCGGCACGCAAGGAATGCCTTTTTCCTGCAACAACTCGGTAATCTCAGCCATGGTATGCCGACCGACAAAAGCCTCCACTGCCGGATTGAGCTCATCAGCGTGAGCGCGGCGGTACAGATTGTTGAGCCAGTCCGGTGCGTCAAACTTCGCATCATGATCTTTCCAGATGCTAAGAAACAGTTTCCAATGCTGCCTCGTCACGTAGAGGTAAACGAAGCCGTCGCGGCAAGGAAATATCTTCGCCGGCGCAACGGAGCCATGCTGACTGCCGGCGCGTTTGGAAATCTGCTTCTCATTGGCCCACAAGCGAATGATGTGCTCCTGGGTGGCCAAGGTTTCCTGCATCGAGGCATCGACGTGATCACCTTGACCGGTGCGCTCGCGCCGGTAGAGTGCCGCGAGCACGCCGGCGGCAGCAAAAACACTCGCGAAGTAATAGGCCTGTGTCTCGGGGGGCCGCACCGGCGCCATCGAAGGATCGCCGGCGATATACAGAAATCCGCTCTGCGCCAAAGCAACGAGATCGTTGTACGCGAAATTCTTCTTTGGTCCCGTCTGTCCGAAAGCCGTGATCGACGCCATCACGATGCCCGGATTGATGGCCGAGAGATCCTTGTAGCCAAGCTTCTTCGAATCCAGCTCACCGGGCTGAAAACTTTCCAGCACTACATCCGCCGTTTTCACCAGTTCGCGAAACGTCGCGCGATCGGAGTCTTTGTCCAAGTCGAGTACCTTGCTCGCCTTGCCGGCGTTCAGGTGGGCGAACGTCGTGCTCAGCCGTTTGCCATCCGCGGATTGGACGAACGGTGGAAGATTGCGCACAGGATCGCCGCCCGGCGGCTCGATCTTGATCACTTCCATGCCCAAATCGCCGAGCATACGGCCGCAGAGTTGGCCGCTGAGACCGGTCAAATCCAATGCTCTGAATCCTTTGAGAAATGCTGCGCTCATAGTCTTACTTTCCAACCATCGAGAGGTGGCGGGTCTAGCAAGGTCTCTCACTTCGTTCGAGATGACAATCGCTTACTCACTTGTCATTTCGAGCGACGCGAGAAGTCTTTCCCGGATTCACCGATTTTTGTATTCTAGAAGTTGGCTACCTTCGTTAGTATCTGATTTCTGATTCTCACGCGCCCACATACTGGCTGCGCATGGTGTTCAGGATCTCGCCGCCTCCTGTACCATTCTTTCGACGATCTCCTTTGCCGGCCGAGCGCTCTTTTCCTCGCTCAACATTCCGGCGACTTGGCCACCCGGCACTTGCAACACATCGACTCGATCGGCGGCTTCCGCGGCCCGGCGGATTTCATCCATGGCATTACCTTGATACGGCGTCGGCATGGCTTCCAATCCCGATTCCATCCACGCTTTGATCACCGGGCTGCGATAATGGCGCGCGTAGTGCCCGCTCGTGTACGCCGTGCGCACGAAATCCTCCGAGCTGCCGGTTAAAATTTGCTTCTTGTAGACCGGATTGATGCCGCATTCCTTACTGACGAGAAACGTGGTCCCGCACCACACGCCGACCGCCCCGAGCGCGAGAGCAGCCGCGACGCCGCGGCCGTCGCTGATGCCACCCGCGGCGACTACCGGTTTCGGCTTCACCGCGTCGACGATCTGTGGAATCAAGGGAAAGTTCCCGATCGTTCCCGTGTGCCCGCCGGCTTCGTACCCCTGCGCGATGATCACGTCGGCGCCTTTGCGCGCATGGCTCAGCGCATGCTTCACGGCGCCGGCCAGCGCCATCACTTTCGTGCCGATTTCATGCGCAAGCGGCACGACCTCCGCGGTGTCACCGAGACCGATGATCAAGATCGGCACTTTCTCTTCGAGAATGACTTTCAATTGCTCGCGCGTCGCCTTGGGAGTTTTCACCCAGCTTTTTCGATCGGGCGGCTGCGGTTTAAGTCCGAGCTTGGGAATGAGCTCATCGGTAAATTTCGCGTGACTCGGATACTTCTCTTCGATCTCGCGGTGCACTTCGTCCGGGTCGGGAATCTTCACGTCTTCCATTTTCGGCAAGGTGATATCGACACCGAACGGTTTGTCGGTGAGCTTGCGCACCGCGCGAATCCGCTCGCGGATAACTTCCGGGCGAATCGAGCTGCCGCCGATGCAGCCGAGCCCGCCCGCGTTCGATACGGCCGCGACCATTTCAGGCGGAGTCGTCATGCCTTCTTTATCCCAACCCATGCCCGCTTGGATGATAGGAAATCGAATCCCGAGCAGATCACATAATGGTGTGTGCAGCATAGTTATCCTTCTCCTCGCCGTTGGTGCGAACGAAACCACATTGTTTCGTCTAAAACGAAGCCAAATGGTTTTGTCATTTCGACTGAAGGGAGAAATCCTTCCTAGATCACCTATTTTTTCCGATCCTCCGGCTTCACATAACCGGTCGTCCCGCCGCCCTTCTGCGAATGCAGATAACCTTCCACATCGCTCAGCGGATTGGTGTAGTAGCGCATGCGATGCGAAACCAGATCGTCCGTCCTCAGCGCGGTCAGGAAATCCATGTCCTTCTGCATGTACGCCGCGATCTTGGCGCTTTCCAACGTGACCGCATTGCGGCTGCCCAATTCCTTCGCGAGCTGCTCCACATTCGTTGTCAGCTGATCATCGGGCACAACCTCGGAAACCAGACCCACCCTCTCCGCCTCGGCCGCAGTCAAATTTCTTCCCGTAAGTTGGATATAGAAAGCCTTCTTGAACGGAATGCCGCTGTGAAACAGGGTCGATGTCGCCACAGCACCGTAGCTGCCGCGGATTACTTCCGGCATGCCGAACTTCGCCGACTCTCCGGCGATGCAGAGATCGTGGGCGTTGATGACTGCGAGGCCGCCACCGAGACACCAGCCGCGCACGGCGGCAACCGTGATCTGCGGCATCGCGCGCAAGATGCGCACGATCTCATAAGTCGTCCCGGCATGGTCCCAAGCCCGCTTGCGCTTCCACGACTCGCGTAAGTCATAGAGATCCAGACCCGAGGAATACGAATCGCCCGAGCCCGTCGTGACAATGCATTTGATCTTGTCGTTCTCCGCCAGCGCCTTCAACGCCTCGATCAGCTCCGCCATGAACTTGTGGCTCATGGCATTTTTCTTTTCCGGTCGGTTGAACGTCAGCCACGCGACGCCGCTTGCTTCGTCAATTTTTTGCAGAACGGTCGTAAAGTCCGCCATCGGTTCCTCCAAAGAAACATTTGCGACAATGACATCTTCTCATAACATAAATTGGAAACGAGAGGCGAGAGCGAGAAAAAGAGATCGAAATACTTCCGGGAGCGTGGAAGTAATCGACCGTAACGCCCAAATCCTTTTAGTGGAGTCCGGTCCCAATTAACCTGGATTCCCGCTTAAAGCATGCGGGAATGACGGAGAGGCTAGCTGCATTGGAAGGATTACCACCTGACCATTCTTGCTCAACTACCGTTTCTCGACCTGCGCGATGTCAATCATATCCCGCTGGCCGCTGTTGCGATAAAGCCGCTTGCCTTTGCGCGGATAGTCGACAACATCCTGGGCAAGACGTTGTCCAATCACGAGGCAGACCAGCGGCTCCGTTCCGTCGTTCACCGTCTCATGCGCCGCGCCGCCGGCTGGAAAGCCGATGAAGTCCCCGGGACCGATCTTCTGTTTGACCTCACCCATCACCTCTGTCCCAGAACCCGACAACACGTAAATCGCTTCGTCCTCGTACTTGTGGGTATGGAATTCCGTCGACTTGTCTCCCGGCGCGATCGTGATCAGGTGAATGCCAATGTTCTTGAGCCCGGCCTCGTCACCGATGGATTTGTCCAGACGGATCGCAGCAGGATTCAACTGGTGAACACGACGTACACCTTCCATCTTCGCGATTGCTTCAGCGGATAAGTACATGCCACACCTCCGGGGACTAAAAGTCGTAGTTGTCATCTCGAGCCTAGCGAGAGATCCTTCCGAATCTCTGCAACTTGACGAAAGATTTCTCACTTCGTTCGAAATGACACATCGCCTGGAATAAAGCCGCTACGTATCGGCTCGCGCCTGATCGTTCGAACGACTGGAACATCTGGAACGATTATTTCCCATTCATGAGAAAAGGCACGACGATCTCCGCCAGTTCCTCCGGTTTCTCGTGCGGAATATGGTGACCTGCGCCTTGGACCGGGACAATCTGCGCGTTCGGAAAAAGCTGGGCGCGATGGCCGCGCACGGATTTCATGAAATCGCTCTCGGTGCCGTAGACGAAAAGGATCGGACACTTAAGCCGCCGGATGAAGGCTTCGATCTGGCCCTCCGACATCGCCGTAGTCGTGCGGTAGCGGAGGATCGGATCGTGTTTCCAGCGATAGCGATCGCCCTTGAAGTGCGTTCCGTGGCGCGCCATATGCAGCGCCGCTTTGTCCGGAATCAGCGGAAAGGTTTTTTGCAGCGACTTGGCAGCGGACTCCAATGTTTCGTGCGGAAAAGGAATCTCGACGTAGTCCCGGCCTTTCAAGCGCTCCGCGACGATGTCGGGAACTTCGTCGTCCGACGCGCGCGAAAGGGCCGAGTGATTCGAAGAGCACCAATCGTTTCACTTTTTCGGGAAACGCGCCGGCGTAGAGCAGGCACATGCTGCCGCCGAGGGAGTGGCCGATGATGGTCAACGGCTCCTTGTCCAAATGTTTGAGCAAGCCGGCGAGATCAGTCAGAAAATCCTCGTGCTGGTAGCCGCGGCTCGACGAAGGCCACTCGCTGTCGCCATGCCCGCGCAGGTCGAGAGCCACGGCATGCTTGATCGGCACGCTCCGCTTGATCAGCGCTTCGAGAAAATAATCCCAGCTCCTTCCTTGATCGCGCACGCCGTGAACGAAAACGAAGGTTTCTTCCGCCGGATCGCCCCATTCCCAATAGTGTAGTTTCAAGCCATCGTGAACAAAGTAACGTTGCCTGGGTTGTAAATTCATGACTCCGTGGTGACTTCCCCTCTCTTGCTCTTCGCGCTTTCTAATGCAAAATCCGAAATCGAAGATCCAAAATGATTTACTTTCGCGCCTGTTCGATAAACTGCTGGACGAACTTGACGATCTCATCGGACGCCGTCAGTACTTTATCACGGAGTTTCTCGCCGTCCTCGCCGATGTCGAAACGCGGTTGAAAGCGCATGGCCTTCTTGGCCTCGGCGATAAACTCCTCGTCCTTGGAGAGGTTCGCGAACGCGTTTCGCATGGCCACAACCGCTTCCTTCGGTGCATTCGGCGGCAACAATGCCACGCGGCTGAGATTCTGGCTCGCCATGTTCGCCGCTTTGAGCGTTTCATATTTGATGCCCGTCGGCGCTTTGTTGAAAATTTGCGTATAAACCTCGGTGAACGAATTCAGCTCGGGATAATCCGGGCTTTTCCTCATATTGCCGTCGGGGCTGATCAGATCGTGATAGTAGAGCGGCGTGACCATCCCGGTCTTCACCAACTGCGGTTCGACAACGCCCCGGTACCCCGGAATGTTTTCGTCATGATACTGAATCTCGTTGCGCTGCACGGCGAGGCGCGCGTCGTTGCTGCTGTTGTAGCCCGTGACGTAATCGTATTTGAGCCCCAGAATATCGAACGCCAGCCGGAAGCGCAGATCTTTATTGCTGTCGAAAGAGAGCCCACCGGCTTTGAAACGCTCTGCCTTGACGATGTCGGTGGGCTTCTTGATTCCCGGCGCAACATCGGAACGGATGTAGCAGACGGTGACGCTGCCCACCGAAGCGATGAAAGGTAGTTTCATCAGATCGGTCCTGAGGGTCGAGCTTCTCATCATGTGATGATTGTAGGGTCCGGTAAAATAGCCGAGGGTCAAAGCGTCTTTCTTGGCCGCTTCGCCGAGAAAATTGATTCCCGTGACGCCGCCGGCGCCTGCCATGTTCTGGACGATGACCACAGGGTTTCCCGGTATATGCTTGGCCAGATGCCGAGCGACGATCCGTCCTTCGATATCGGTGGGACCGCCGGCGGCGAAGTTGATCAGGAAGGTAATGTTCTTTCCTTGATAAAAAGGCGCCTGTGCGGCGAATCCAGGATTGATCGACAGAACCGCTCCGAAGAGAAAAACCAAAGAAATTCGGCCGTGGAACTTCATGATCAATTCTCCTTTCATTTGCGGAGTTCGTTGGCGATTGGGCTCTGTTTGCGCGACGATCATTTCTCTCAATACGACTTTGTTGACCTTGCCGACTTCGGTGTGCGGCAGCGAGGAGCGAAACTCCACCGACTTGGGTACTTTATATGCCGACAGCCGCTCCTTACAGAAGCCGAGCAAGTCCTCAGCTCTCAGATCGCTGCCCGGCTTGGTTACGATCACCGCCTTGACAGCCTCGCCCCACTGCGGGTCCGGCACGCCGATGACGGCGGCTTCCAGAACGGCCGGATGGCTGTAGATGACGCTCTCGATTTCCAACGGATAGATGCTGATGCCGCCGCTCTTCACCATGTCTTTCTTGCGGCCTGCGACAAAAAGGAAGCCTTCCTCGTCGAAATAGCCAAGATCGCCGGTGTAAAACCAGCCGTCGCGGAACGAGGCATTCGTCGCTTCGGGGTTTTTGTAGTAGCCGTGGCTCGCGAGCGGGCTTTGGCAAATGATTTCGCCCAGGTCGCCGACTTTCACGGATTTATTGCGTTCGTCGACGATACGCAGATCGACGCACCAGACCGGTCGCCCCGCCGCATTCGGCTTGGCATCCATGTCCGCCGGCTTGGAGATCGCCATCTGCCCCGAATCCGTGGAAGCGTAGGTGCGATATATATTCGGCGTCAGGTTTTTTTTCAGCGCTTCGAGCACAGCCGGATGCACCTTGCCGCCGGTAATCGCCAGGCAGCGCAAGGTGCGCGTATCGTATTTGGTCGATTCCAGCACGTGCAGCATGCGCTCGCACATGGTGGGTACGGCGCCGACGTAGGTGACTTTCTCCCGCTCGATGGTCTTCAGCACTTCTTCGGCGTCGAAGCGCTCGTGCAGGATCATCGTCCCGCCGAAATAGATGATGCCCAGGGTGAATGATCGCCCGGCATTGAAATAGATTGGCGATGACAAGATCGCGATATCATGAGCGCCCAGGCCCTTTTCGATCGCATTGTTGATGCAATGAAACACAAACGTCCGTTGAGTGGTCAGGCATCCCTTGGGAAACCCCGTCGTTCCCGACGTGAGCAGAACCGCGAACGGATCGTTCTCATCGACGTCCACCGTGGGCTCCTCGATCACTTTGCCCGTCGAGCAAGCCGCCGTAACTTAGATCCGCGGAGAGCGAGAATGATCTTGAGCAGTTCAGCTTCTTGAGCGTCTTCGCTTTCTCGAATTCCGCGACGCAGTCTTCCTGAAGGATGATGAAACTCGGCTCGAGCGCCGCGAGCACCGAAGCAAATTCCAGCGCCTTCCACTTTACGTCCAGAGGAATCGCCAGCGCGCCGATCTTGGCCGTGGCAAACAGGATCTCCAGATGCTCGATCCGATTGCCGACGGACAGAGCCACCGCGTCCCCGCGGCGCACCCCGGCCGACAGCAACCCATTCGCAAGTTGGTTGACCCTGCGATTGAGCTCGCCGTAGGTGGTCTGGCGAAACTTGTCCTTGGCGGCAATCTTGAGCGGAAACTTATGCGCGTTCCGCCGCAGACCATCATGCATTAATAAAGGAATACTTGTGCCCATGAGTCGAATTTTGGATTTTAGATTTTAGATTTTCGATTAGCCGGACAGATAAAGCCGGCACCAACGTGGATTCTGGATATTGCTCGGCACTCCGACAATCCAAAATCCAAAATCGGCAATCTAAAATGGTCATCTTGCCTTTCCAATTCGGCGGTCGCTTCTCGACGAACGCCCGGGGTCCTTCTTTCGCGTCTTCGGTTTGCATGACCATGCTCTGCAGGTCCGATTCGTAGCGCAGCCCCTGCTCCAGGGTCATCTCACTCCCCTTGTAGACCGCTTCCTTGATATAGCGCAAAGCGAGCGGCGCGCCCTTCAAGAACGACTGAGCCATTTTCTCGCCGGTCGGAATGAGTTGATCGTAAGGCACCAACTGATTGACCAAGCCGATGCGGTGACACTCAGCGGCGTCGTACAGCTCTCCAGATAGGCAGAGTTCCAGCGCCTTCGGAATCCCGATCAGCCGCGGCAGCCGCTGCGTGCCGCCCGACCCCGCCATCATTCCGAGCCGCACCTCGCTCACGCCGAGCCGCGCCCCTTCCGCAGCAATGCGAATGTCGCAGGCCAAGGCCATCAGCAATCCCGTGCCTACTGTGTAGCCGTGCAGCAGCGCGATCGTGATCTTATTTATCGCCGCGATCGCCGGCGCCGGAGTGCCGGGAATAGCGTTGTGCTTCGCTTGACGCTGGACCAACGCCGATTCCGTCGGTTCAGCCGCCGCTGCGGCATTGTTGCGAGCACGATCCTTGATATCGCCGCCCACCGAAAACGCCCGCTCGCCGTTGGCCTTAAAAATAACAACCTGAACGTCTCGATCCTCTTCCGCCCGGCGGCAATATTCCACAATGGCCTTCACCATGTCGCGATTGACCGCATTCAACGACTCCGGCCGATTCAACGTGATCCAGGCAATCTTGTCTTTGACTTCGTAAAGAACTTTTTCTTCCGCCATTCACTTCCCCCTGCGTCACTTTTGATTTCTTTACCCTGCCTTTCTCACCTTCGCAGCTTTGATCATTCCATCAATAGAAAGATCTTCATCTAACTCCGGCCAGTGAATTCCGTATCCTGACGGGGACAGCTCGAAATTTGCCTTCGTGCGCTGGTCTGCTGCCGCGAGTTTTTGGAATGTTGCCTTAGATCAATCCGGTAATCCCGGCCATCAACCGTTAGCAGAAGGTACTGATTCTCAAACCGCAAATTTTTTACACGATGATGCTTTTTCATCGTTTCTTCTCCGCAAAATTGTCCCACTCCCTTTCGATATATTCAAAATACTCGAAGATTATCCTTTTGACATCTCTCTTGTCTTTCCGTCTCGTTAGCATAGAAGAAAAAGCGCCAGCCACGAATCGACAGGAGAATTGTCGGCAAAGAATGTGCCCACCTTGATGCTACTTTATCACCCTGTCCGCCCGCGCCAGCACTTTCTGCGGAATCGTCAGGCCGATCTGCTTCGCGGTCTTTAGATTGATCTCGAACTCGAACTTCGTCGGCTGCTCCACCGGCAGATCGGCAGGCTTGGCTCCCTTCAGGATTCTGTCCACGTAATATGCGACGCGCCGGTCGCTGTCCGCGAAGTCCGCTCCATAATACATGAGCCCACCAGCATCTACAGATTCTCTCCTGCCGAACACCGACGGTAACCGGCTCTTTAACGCAAAGTCCGCGATCCGTTTTTGGTTAGTATTTATTAGCGGGCCCCCTACGGGCACGTAGAGTCCATCCGGGCGCTGCTTGTTTAGTGCAGCGAATACCTTCTCAAAATCGTCCGCAGCTCGCACCTCCCAAGGCTGAAGAGTCAACCCCAGCGCACGCGCCGCCACCGGGAGAACCTCTTTCACCTCGAGTACACTGGACCGATTGGCCGGATCGTAGAGAACCGCGACACGGGCAACTTTGGGAACGGCTTCTTTGAGCAACTCTAACCGCTTCCCGCCTAGTTCTCTGGAAAGAAGAGTAAGGCCGGTGACGTTGCCACCGGGACGGGCAAGACTTTGAACCAGGCCTTCCTCGACAGGATCGGACCCTTGGCCCACCATAACGATGGGAATCGTCTTGGTCGCATTCTTGGCCGCCCGGGCCGTCGCGATCCCTCCTGCCACCACGATGATATCAACCTTGAGACGCACCAGTTCGGCCGCAAGCTCAGGGTAGCGATCGCGCTTCCCTTCCGCATATCGGTACTCGATGGTGATGTTTTGTCCTTCTATGTAGCCAAGCTCGCGCAGAGCCAGCCGAATTGCCTCGGCACGGGTAGACTCACCAACTGGGTCTTGCGACGATAGATACCCTATCAGCGGGACCTTCTTCGGCTGCTGCGCCTCGACCACCGCCCCACACATCGCGAATGTTATGATGAGAGCAATCCCCACCAATTTTCGATTTTGGATTTTCGATTTTAGATTGTCGGAGTAAGAATTCAAAAATCGTTTCAGCAATGTGTTTTGCATCAGATGTTTGCCCCGAATCGAAAACCTGTCCTAGGCAAAGTCAAACGATCGACAATCCAAAACATGTTTTGCCTACTTTCCCTTCCACACCGGCGCGCGCTTTTCGGCGAACGCGCGGGGGCCTTCCTTCGCATCTTCCGTGCTGCCGATCAATGACGAGAGGTCGGCTTCCAGCCGCAGTCCTTCTTCGAGCGGCAGTTCCACGCCTTTTTTTATCGCTTCCTTGATAAACATCACCGACGTCGGCGCGCCTTTGAGTATGCGGTTGGCTAGATCCTCGGCGGCTTTGATCACATCCGCTGACGGCACCGCATTGTTCACCAGACCCAGCGACTTTGCTTCGAGGCCGCTCACCGTGTCGCCGGTAAGGCACATTTCCATCGCCTTGGTGACGCCGACGGCGCGCGTCAAACGCTGCGTGCCGCCCGCGCCCGGGATGATCCCGCGCCGGACTTCCGTCAGTCCGAGTTTAGCATCTTCCGCCGCGACGCGAAGATCGCAGGCGAGGGCGAATTCTAATCCGCCGCCTACGCAATAGCCGCGGATCGCGGCGATGGTCGGTTTGGTGATCGCCGCCACCGCACGCGCCTGGGTGTAAATTTTGTTCGTCAGTTTCTGCTGGCGCCGTTCGATGGGCGAAAAAACGGTCTCAGCGCGCTCTTTTAAATCCATGCCTGCGGAAAATGCTTTTTCCCCCGCGCCGGTAAAGATCGCGATCCGCACATCACCGTCCTCTTCGATCTGTCCGCAGGCTTCGATGAGCTCTCGCGTCATCTGGCGGTTCATCGCGTTCATCGCCTCCGGCCGGTTGAAGGTGACATGTGCGATTCGGTCGCGTACATCGAACAGAATTGTCTGGTAATCCATTGCTCCTACCTTTCTTGGTCACGTAAAGTTCCAAACGTTCAAGACGTTCAACCGCTGCGCTCAGTTCAACCCTCTCCTTGATCCTCCCCCGCGTGCGCGGGGAAGAAAACTCTACTCTGGGCCGGCTGACGCTGGGGCTAAACGATTTGAACGGCTTGAACGTTTTGAACAACTTTAACGAGTTAACTATTATCGTCCTTTCGTCTTCCTTTCCTGCGCCAACTGATCGAGAAAGGACAAATCCAACAACTCATTCACGTTGAGCTTCATGCCAGCCAGGTTCTTGTCGTTCGCGATCACGTTTTCCATCGCTTTCGCCGTGACGATGGGCAGGCCCGGCGTCACCTGACTATAGACTCTGCGGGTTTCTTCCAATTCCTCGGTGTTGTTCGAGCGGTAGTATTCACCGAGATACTTGATGACCCGGTCCTTGTTTTTCTCGTCGCGATAAAAATCCATGCCGTCGGCTAACCCGCGCATGAAGTTCATGACTGTCTCGCGGTCCGTGCGAATGAAGGATCGAAGCGTTACGGGCCCGGCAACCGTGTACTCGAAATCCTCCTTGGAAAAATCAAAGAACGTTGGATATCCGGCTTTGCGCGCCTTCAGCGTGAACGGCGATTGGAACACCGACGCCTGAATTTGTCCCGCGGTGAGCGCTGTCCATCGATCTCCCTGGCCACCTGTGCCAACGATCTGCACGTCCTTCTCGGGATTCAGCCCGATCCGTCGCACGGCTACCCGCGCAATGAAGTCCGTGCTCGACCCCAGTTGGCTCACGCCGATTCTTTTTCCCTTGAGGTCTTCGGGTCGTTTGATCGATGGATGCGCCGCCAGCACATAATCCAATCGATTCCCGACTGCGCCGATAAACTGGAATTCCTTCGCCCCCTGCGCCCACGCAGCTACGACGGTGGACGCGCCTTGCAGTTGTAGCATCAGCTCACCGGAGAGCGCCGCCTGGATGCCCATCAACCCGCCCCTGATGTAGATCGGCTCCAGCTTTAATCCATGCTTTTCGAAGGAGCCCGAGCGGTATGCAACCCAGAAATAACTCGACGAACCACCCAACGGATAACCAACTTTGATTTCGCGAAGTGGTTTGGTTTGGGCAAACGCATTTGAGAAAACGAGAAATAAGGCAGTGACGATGCAAAAGCGTGCGGTTTGAAGCTTCATCAACGCACCTCCCGGCGCTGTCAGTAGCCGCGTGCCAACTCGAAGGTGAAATTTTGACATTCCTATTCAGCTGATCTATTTATTTATCCGCTCGTCCTGAGCTTGTCGAAGGACGCGCAAGCCGGGATACCTCTTCCCAATCACCCCTCATTAGAGCTTCCTTCTTCTTCCGGCTCCAACCTTTGAGCTGTCGTTCGCGCACGAATGCGTCAGATCGCGAAACAAATTCTTCCATAAATACCAACTCAATGGGTAGCCTTGTCCGCGTATATCCGCCAAACTCCCCAGCTCGGTGCTTCGCCAGTCTCAGCTCGATGTCATCGGTCTGCCCAACGTAATAAGATTGATCTGAGCAACGGAGAATGTAGACCCAAAACGCCATTAGCAAGGCTTCAATCGCGACAAACCTAGGCAGCATCCTTCGACAACTCAGGATGCGCGGAATATGAAAGTCATCATTGAATTGGGCATCATCCCGCCAGTTCGAAACACGGCAATTTGATCGCCGGATCATGCGTCTGCTCGAACACCGCTTTCACCCGGTCGCCGGTCTTCACCTTCTCTTTATTGGCGCCAACCAACTTGCTTTCGACGATCACGCCCTCGTCCAAAATCACGTTGATGTAGTAGATCGGCGTCTCGTCTTTGAACGCTGGGTTGCGCGGCACGCGCACTAAAGTGAAGGTGTGGATCTTACCCGTACCTTTCGACTCGATCCAATCGAGCTCGCCGAAACAATCCACGCAGGCGACGCGCGGAAAAAATTGCACCTTGCCGCACTCTTTGCATTTTTGCAGCAAGAATTTGCCGTTGGCCGCGCCCTGCCAAAACGCTTGATCGACTTTATTGACTTTCGGGAAGACTCTTCTGCGGCATTCTCGCTTCCGCCATTACTTTCTCCTTTCCATCACCAGCGCCGCGGTGGTGCCGAGATTGCGGCCATAGTTGAGCCAGCCGATGCCGGTGACCAGCGCCCGCTCCGCTTTCTTGACCTGATGCCCGTCCGCTTCGCCGCGCAGCTGGCGCAGCGCTTCGACGATGTGAAGATAGCCGCCCGCGAGACCGGCCTGTCCGACGGATAGCTCCCCGCCGCCGGTGTTGACCGGGAAATCGCCTGCGTAAGTCAGATCGTGCGCATCGACGAACTTGCCGCCTTCGCCCTTTTTGCAGAATCCCAAGTCTTCGATCTGAATCATGACCGCGATTGGATAGTCGTCGTAGATTTCCACGAAGTCGATGTCTTCGTGCTTCAGCTCCTTGAAGATGCGCTCGCCGACCACTTTCTGCCCGAACGTGGTTTTGTCCGGCAGCATGTTGGCGACCTGGTAGTGCGAAATCTCGGCGTCCGTCACCAGGTAAACGAGCTTATCGGTAATCTGTTTCGCCCTCTCTTCCGAAGCCAGGATGATGCACTCCGCGCCGGAGCAGGGCATGACGCAATCGAACAGGCGAATCGGATCGGAAATCATCCGCGAATTGAGATAGTCTTGCATGCTCATCGGCGCGCGAAACAATGCCTGCGGATTATTGAGCGCATTCTGGCGCTGCGCGACGGCGATCTTGCCGATCTGCTCCAGGGTGGTGCCGTATTGCTCCATGTGCAGGCGTTGAATCAGTGCCATCAGCGAATTCGGCCCGCCGTAGCCGAACACATCCACGAAGTTGCCGCGCTGGTATTCCAATATTCGTTGGGTCGGCATGCTCCGATCGAAGGAATTGCCGCCGACCAGGAGCGCGACATCGATGTGGCCGCATTCGATGGCGTCCGCGGCTCGCCTCACGCTCATCACGCCGCCGGCGCCGCCGTAATCTCCGTTCAGCACCCAGTCTACTTCCAAGCCCAACTGCTCGGCGACGTGGGGCGAATAATCCGGGCTCGCCTGGGTTGTAATCGAAAATCCCCGGAGATCTTTTTTCTTGAGACCGGTTTGTCTCAACGCGTCGCGGATCGCTTCGGCATAGTACCAAAGCACCGATTCTTCCGACTGTCGCGAATATTCCGTCGAGCCGTAACCGACAAAACACACCTTCTTTCGTCGCACAGTTTCTCTCCTTTCACTCGATAGATAGTTTGGTGTTCGGGGTCTCGAGTCCCGCGTCTAGAGCGAACCCAAGAGCAAACCCGAGCGTTATGCGGAGGTGAGGAAGCGCTCTCCCCGCGCCCGATCCAGTTCCTCTTCCCGGCCGAACAACAGACGCAACAGCCGCGTCTCCCGATAGAATGCCTCGAAGGGCAATTCCTTGGTCACGCCGTAGCCGCCGTGAATTTGGATCGCCGTGTCGGCGGCTTGGAAGGCCGTCTTTGCCGCGCGCTTTTTGGCCAGGCTCGCTTCCTCGAAATACGGCAAATCCTGGTCGGCGCGCCACGCGGTCTCGAGAACCAACCAGGTCGATGTGCGCAGCCCGATAGACAAGTCGGCGAGCATCCACTGAATCGCTTGCCTGTCAGCCAGCCGTCTGCCGAACGTCACTCGATTGCGCGCGTGCTCTATAGACGCTGCGAGACAGCGCATGGCGATTCCCAAACAGCGCGCCGCGATGTTCAATTGCTCCGAGGCGATGACCGCGCCGGCTTCGTATTCGTATCCGACCAGCTGCTCGTTGGGAATCTTGCAGCCCCGCAAGGTGAGCCGCGCGACAGTGGCGTCGCTGGTCAAATCGACTTCATCGGCAACCGTTAGTCCCGGCAAGTCGCGCTCGATCGCGAACAAGCCCAAGCGCTGCGTGCCCTGCTCGCGCGCCGGAAAAAGGAACAGATCGGCCTTGGCATTGGAAACCGAGATCGACGAATCGCGGAGAATGCAGCCGTCAGTCTCCTGGCGGTAGAGCGTTTGGAGCGCGCTCAACTCGCCGGTCTTGTGCGCTTCATCGAAAGCCAGTGCGAGAGATAGCGTGCCATCCGCAAGGCGCTGCCCGTAGGCGCTTTCGAACATGAACTCGGGGATGGAAACTGGCTTGAAAGGCAAAACCGACCGGCCGAATTCCCGGTGAATCAGCACGCGCGCCACCGCGCCGAGCGCCGAGCCGCCCAACTGTTCCGGCAATTCCAAGGTCCATAACCCGACCCGCCGAGCGCGCTCGACCAATTCGTCGCGGACTGCGGGATCGAGATCGCGCCGGGCCGGATCTCCCGGCGGAAGAAACGGTTGCGCCTGGCGCAAGTATTC
Organism: uncultured delta proteobacterium; assembly: GCA_963745035.1. GTDB lineage: Bacteria > Desulfobacterota > Binatia > UBA9968 > UBA9968 > DP-20. Next base: position 36,541 of record CAVUVW010000024.1, read on the forward strand.
CCCTTCGCGTGCGACCAGCTCGCGATCGACAAACTGCGCCGCGGTGTCTTTGATGAGCCGCTCCTCTTCGGTGAGTTTTAGATCCATAGCGAGCCAAGCTCGATGCGAGAGGCTTGACCAACACTCCCGAGATTTTTCTTCACGCGAGCCTCATTCCGGAGATCCTACTCACGCCTCGAGCCTCAAGCCTCACGCCTTCACAGGATTTCCAAGGACGCCACGCCTTCGCGAAATAGCGCCCTCTGGATGATATGCCGCTGGATCTCCGACGGACCCTCGACAATGCGTGTGGCGCGCGCGTGACGGAAAGCCCGCGCGAGCGCGTGATGCTTACGCAGCGCCGACGGGCCGACGACTTCCAGAGCGAAGTCGATGATCTGATGCAATAGCTCGGTGCCGAGCAACTTGACGTTGGCAGCCTCCGAGCGGACGTCATGCTTCTGATCGGCTTTCCAGGCGCCCAGATACGTGAGCAACCGGAGCGCCTCAAGCTCGCCCAAGAAATAACCGATGCGGCCGGCAAACTTGTCCGCGTCCTTGGCATCACCGCGCAGCAAATCGTGCACGACGCGCAGCACGCGTCGCGATTTACCGTGGGCTCGGATGCCGACTTGAAAACGCCGGTTGCCGAGCCAGGATTGATTGAGCGCCCAGCCGTTGCCGATTTCACCGAGCACCTGCGATTTGTGCACGCGGCAATCTTCAAAAACCAATTCGCAGGGCTCGGTGCCGGCGATCGTCGCGATGCTCCGGACCACCCGATAGCCCGGCGTTCCGGTATCGACGAGAAAGCAGGTGACACCTTCACGCCCGGTGGTTCCCGGCAGGCGCACAAAAAGCTGGACGAAATCAGCGACGTCGGCGAAGGTCGGAAACATCTTGGTGCCGTTAATGACGAAGTAGTCGCCGTCGGGCGCGGCGGTGGTTTGCATCATCGACGGATCCGCGCCGGAAGCCGGCTCGCTCAGGCCGAACGCGGAGGTTTTCTCGCCGCGTATGCACGGCCAGAGATATTTGTCGATCTGTTCGCCTTTACAGTTATAAAGGATATTCGATACGTGATTGCCGAGCTCGAAGGGGACGGAGCTTTTCTCCAGCTCTTCGGTGAGCGCGATCATGCCGACGTTGCTGATTTCGTTGCCGCCGTACTCTTTGGGCACGTCGAGGCGCCATAGTCCCTTGGCCTCGGCCTTCTTTTCCAGCCCGGTCATGAGCGTGAAATAACGCTGGATCTCCGGGTCCGCGCTCGACTTCACCCGGCTTTTCCAGCGGCTTCCCTCGAAAATGTCCGGCGCGTGGGCGAACTCCGGTTCCAGCGGAACGAGCTCGTCGCGAACGAACTCCTCGACGGTCTTGCGCAGGCTCTCTTCTTCGGAAGAAAGACGGAACTCCATCCCGACCGATTCCCTATCTGTTCATAATCGAGCGTTAAGCAGGCGATTTTCTCTTGCGATACCCTCCACTTATCACACCTTCCACGACCAGCGAAAGAGTTGAGCCGACATTGACCTGACAATCATGTCTGTGCTAAGCGAATGGCGGACATTCACCGGGCCTTCACTCTACGCGCTGCGGCGCTTTGGTTGCGCAAAAGAAATAGACTGGGGTGGAAAACTTTGCTACATTGCGCCGCTCTAAGGAACTGTGAGGACAGCCGGCCTTGCCGGTTATTACAAAGGAGCTTTCCTTGAAGATCAGACCCGCGGCTTTATTTAGCTTTTGCGCTCTCGTGTTTTTCTGTGTGTTCGTATATCTGGCGCAGGAGTGGCGGCTGCAAGCGCGTCTTTATCCGTTTGCGATCGGTATACCGATGCTGATCCTCGCAATCGTCCAAGTCATCTTGGACTTAAAAGGCGTCACGGCGAAACAGTCGGCCGACGCCACGCCGATGGATTACCAGTTCACGAAAGACGTCGATCCGGTGACCGCCAGAAAAAGAGCCATCACGATGTTTGCCTGGCTCGTCGGGTTTTTCGTCGCCATATGGCTGCTAGGCTTTCCAATCGCCATCGGATTGATGATGTTCACCTACCTGAAGTTTCAGGGCGGGGAATCCTGGCTGTTGTCGGGCACGCTGACAATCATCGCCTGTCTTTTCTTCTACGGCCTGTTCGTCAGGTTGCTCCACCTGCCGTTCCCGGACGGTCTGCTCACGACCTGGCTGGGGTTGCACGGCTAGTTCGCTATCTCGAGCGTGCCGAGAGCTTTGGCCGCGGCGCGGCATTCATTTCATGATCCTGCATTGTCAAGCGAGCGGCTAACGTTGCGCGGCTATTGCATGGTAGCTCTCGCAAGAAGGAGGAGCCCATGAAAGCGCCAAGCCTGCCTAGACGGATCAGCTATCTCGCGTTTCTCACCCTATTCCTCCTGACCCTTGGACCCGATCGCGTCCGCGCATGCGCAAGGCGAGGTATTTTATAACGGCAAGACGGTGCGCATCATCGTCGGCTTCACGCCGGGCGGCTTTTACGATCGCTGGGCAAGATTGTTGTCGCGCTACATGCCGAAATATATTCCGGGCAATCCCAACTTCCTCGTGCAAAACATGCCCGGCGCCAGCTCGGTGATCGCGGCGAACTATGTTTACAACCTCGCCAAGAGCGACGGCTTGACGTTGCTCGTGCCGATCAACAGTTTGTACCTCGACCAGGTCGTCGGCCGCAAAGAAGTGAAGTTCGATGTGCGGAAGTTCGACTTCATCGGCACCCAGGAAAAAGCCCCAACGATGCTTTACTTTCGCGCCGACAGCCCGTTCAAGACTCTCGCCGACATCATTCAGGCCAAGGAAGCGCCGAAATGCGGCTCCACGGGAACGGCCAGCACCGGATATCTTGTCGCCCGATTACTCGACGAAGCTTTCAAAGCAAAACTCAACACCGTGACCGGCTATCAAGGCGGCAGCGAGATTGATGTCGCGGTGGAGCGCGGCGAGATCGTTTGTCGGGGCATGGATATTCCACCGCACTTTGGCCGCGAGCCGTTCGATTCTTGGCACAAGCGCGGTTTTGACCGGCACATTCTTCAAGGCGGACCCAAGCGCGATCCGCGCATGCCGGAAACCCCGACCCTGTTCGAGTTGATGGATCAATACAACTCACCCGAAGTGATGCGGCGCGTTACCCGCATCGTTCTCGCCAGCGGCGAGTTCGGCCGGCCGATGGTGGCCGGTCCGGGAACACCGCCGGAGCGGTTGAAACTCTTGCGCGAATCCTACGCGAAGGCGATGCGCGACCCGGGCTTGATCGAGGAAGCCAAAAAGGGCCAGATGGATATGGAATACACGTCCGGCGAAGATCTCCAATCGATGATGAAAGATCTCATGAACCAGCCCCGCGATGTCATGGATCGGGTGAAAAAAATTCTCACTGAGTAGCGGATCGGTAGAAGGTGAAGACGTTTCACCACGGAGGCGCGAAGGACACGACGATTTCGTAGGGTGCGCTACGCGCACCGAGGAATGGGAAGCTTGGCGTGGAGCGCGGCACACGTTTTCTGAAGGCTGCTGCCGACACGCACGCGAAAGGAAGCTCAGATGCTACGAGCAAGACACGAAAGTTATTTTGGTCGCCTGCATTGTCGCCTGGAGTTTGAACGGCGCCGCCAACCTTAGCGCCCAAAGCGAACCGTTTTACAAGGGCAAGACTGTTCGCGTGATCGTTGGCCTGTCACCGGGTGGCTTCTACGATCGCTGGGCGCGCTTACTCGCGCGCTTCATGCCACTTTACATGCCGGGAAATCCGAACTTCATCGTTCAAAACATGGCCGGCGCGGGTTCGATGATCGCGATGAACCATGTTTTCGGCGTCGCCAAACCCGACGGACTCACCGTCGTCATGCCCAACTACGGCGTCTATCTCGATCAAATCGCCGGGCGCAAAGAAGTCCGCTTCGATATCACCAAGGGCTACTTCATCGGCTCGCCGGAGAAAAGCGACGTCATTCTCTACGCGCGCGCCGATGCGCCGTTCAAATCCGTCCAGGACATGAGAAAACTGCCCGAGCCGCCCAAGTGCGGCGCCACCGGCACGGCCGGCGCCGATTACCTGATCGCGCGCGTGCTCGAGGATACACTCGGCATCAAGATCAACACGGTCCTGGGATACGCCGGCGGCAGTGAAATCGACATCGCCGTGGAAAAGGGCGAAGTTCAGTGCCGCGGCATGACCATCGCTCCTCACTTCGGCCGCGAGCCCTTCGATAGCTGGCACAAAAAAGGGTTCGATCAACATATCCTGCAAACCTCCGAGAAGCGCGATGCGCGCACGGGCGACGTGCCGACCATTTACGAAATCTTCGATAAAGAAAATACCGCCGATGAGAGCCGGCGCGTAGCCGATGTGATTTTGCGCGGCGGCGATTTCGGCCGACCGATGATCGTCGCGCCGGGCACGCCCATGGACCGGGTGAATATACTTCGCGACGCGTACGTCAAATCTATGAATAATCCCGAGCTTCTGGCCGAAGCCAAGAAATGCCGCATGGACGTCGAGCCGGTCACCGGCGAGCAACTACAGGCATTGGCCAAGAGAGTCATGAATCAGCCTCCCGCCGTCCTCAAACGCGTCAAAAAAATCCTTGAATAAAGCTCCGCAATCTTCGGCGCCGTGATCCATACAGCGGCGCGAAATACAAAGGGAGAACACATGAGAGTTGCGATCTTAGCGCTAAGTCTAATCTTTGCCTGGGCTTCGCAGCTTCACGCCCAAGCCGCGCCATTTTATCAAGACAAGCAGATCCGCGTAGTCGTCGGCTTTACCACCGGCGGTTTTTACGATCGCTGGGCGCGCCTGCTGGCGCGCTACATGCCGAAATACATTCCGGGTAATCCCACTTTCATCGTGCAGAATATGCCCGGCGCCGGCTCGGTGGTCGCGGCCAATTACGTTTATAGCGTCGCCAAGCCGGACGGCTTGACGATCGGGTTTCCCAGCAGCGGACATCTATCTCGATCAGATCGTCGGCCGTCCGGAAGTAAAATTCGATTTGCGCAAGTTTGCCTGGATCGGCTCGCCGGTGATCCGAGCCGATGCTTTTCTATATGCGCGCCGATGCGCCCTACAAAAGCATCGCCGATATCAAGAACGCCAAAGAGCCGCCCAAATGCGGTTCCACTGGAACGGTCAGCACCGATTTCATTTTGGCGCGCATGTTGGAAGACACCTTGCCGCCGTTGAAGATCAATACTGTTCTCGGCTATCCCGGCGGATCCGAGATCGATATCGCCGTGGAAAAAGGCGAAGTCATGTGCCGCGGCATGACCGCGTCGCCCTACTTCGGACGCGAGCCGTTCTTGAGTTGGCAAAAGAAGAACTTCGTTCGCGTCCTCCTTTATACCGGCGCGAAACGCGACGAAAGAATTCCCGACGTTCCGACCATCGCGGAGATCTTCGAGAAGGAAAAAGTCCCGGAGAACAGCCGCCGCGTCGCGCAAGTGATCCTCGCCGCCGAGTCTTTCGGACGGCCGATCATCGGCACGCCGGGCATTCCGGCGGACCGGGTCGCCATGCTGCGCCAAGCATTCGATCAATCGATGAAAGATCCCGAGCTGCTCGCTGAAACGAAGAAGCAGCGCATGGACGTCGATCCGACGAGCGGCGCGAGCCTGGAGAAACTCGCTCAGCAGATCTTGCAGCAGCCGCCGGAGGTTCTCGCGCGGGTCAAGAAAATTCTCAGCAATTAGTTGAAAGTACTCTTTTAAGTGGTAAAGTTCGTGCGAAAAATTCATTTTCAGGAGGTTAGAAACTCAATGCACCGTTTGCTCGCAGCTTTGTTATTGCTGAGTTTTGATCACGGCGAGTCGGGCGAATGCCCAGACCCCGTTCTATCAGGGAAAGACGATTACGATCATCGTCGGCACCAAGGCCGGCGACGCCTATGACTTGTATCCGCGCATGCTCGCCGAGTTCATGCCGAAATACATACCCGGAAACCCGAACTTCATCATCCAGAATGTCCCCGGCGCCGCGTCAATGATCGCGGCCAATCAGGTCTACAATGTCGCCAAACCGGATGGCTTGACCATCGGCGCCATTTACCCGGCGCTTTACTTCGAGCAGCTCACGAAAAAGCCCGAGGTGAAATTCGATTGGACCAAAGTTCGGCTGGGTCGGCAATCCGGTCACGTCGAACCATCTTTTGTACATGCGCTCGGATGCTCCTTATAAGTCGATGGACGACATCAAGAACGCCTCGGCGGCGCCCAAGTGCGGCTCCAACGGCATTACTTCGACCGGTTACTATCTGCCGAAGCTGATGGAAGAAACTCTCGGCACGAAGTTCGATATCGTTTTGGGCTATCAATCCGGCCAGGACGTGGATCTCGCCGTGGAGCGCGGCGAGGTGGTATGCCGCGCTTTTACCATCACCGCCTATTTTGCGCGCGAGCCGTTTATTTCGTGGCGCAAGCGCGGCTTCGTCAACACGCTGATGCAGAGCGGCGCCAAGCGCGACCCGCGGCTGAAAGACGCGCCGACGATCTACGAGCTGATGGACCGCTACAAAACCAACGCCGCCGGCAGAAGCCTTGGCGAAAGTGGTTTTGTCCGCCGGCGAATTCGGCCGTCCTTTGGTCACCCCTCCCGGCGTGCCCGCGGACCGCTTGAAAATTCTGCGCGACGCGTTCGACAAGTCGGTGAGCGATCCGGCGCTGTTGGCGGCTGCCGAAAAACGCCGCCTGGAAATGGATCCGGCGAGCGGCGCGGAGATTGAAGCATTGGCGAAGGAAGTCATGGCGGCGACCCCGGACGTCGTGCAGCGCATGGAAAAATTGTTGGGCGGAAAGTAAACAGCTAGCGCCGGCTATCCCTCGAGGTTGTTGCATGACGGCAGCCTTGAGGGATATGCTCCGGTCAAATTTCGGCGGGAAGGAGAAACTTTATGATTCTGATTCTCGTCCTCGTGCTAACACTCGGGTGGAGCTCGGCTCTACTCGCGCAGACGCCCTTCTATCAGGGCAAGACCATCAATATCATCGTCGGCACCAAAGCCGGCGACGTCTACGATCTCTATCCGCGCCTGCTAGCGGAATACATGCCCAAACATATACCGGGCAATCCCAACATCATCGTGCAAAACGTCCCCGGCGCCGCTTCATTGATCGCCGCCAATCAAGTCTATAACGTCGCCAAACCGGACGGCTTGACCATCGGAGCCATTTATCCGGCGCTTTATTTCGATCAGTTGATCAAAAAACCGGAAGCAAAATACGACTGGGGAAAATTTCAGTGGATCGGCAGCCCGGTCAAATCGAATCATCTCCTTTATATGCGCGCCGACACGCCGTACAAGAGCGTTGACGACATCCGCAAGGCGACTACGGCGCCCAAGTGCGGCGCCACCGGTGTCGCCTCTACCGGATATTACATGCCCAAGCTCATGGAGGAAGTGCTCGGCACCAAGTTCGATATCGTGTCCGGTTACGTGTCCGGCCAGGACATCGATCTCGCCGTCGAGCGCGGCGAGTTGCAGTGCCGGGCCTTCACCATCACCGCGTATCACGCCCGCGAGCCTTTCATTTCCTGGCGCAAGAAGAATTTTGTCAACGTTCTCATCCAAACCGGCACCAAACGCGATCCGCGTCTCAAGGAATCTCCGACGATCTACGAGTCGATGGACCGCTACAAAGTCGGCGAAGCCGGACGCAGTCTCGCCAAAGTCATCCTGGCTTCGGGCGACTTCGGCCGCCCGCTCGTTTTCGCTCCGGGAGTTCCAGCCGACCGCGTGAAGATTTTGCGCGACGCGTTCGACAAGAACGGTTACTGAGGCAGCCTTCTTGGCGGAGGCGGAAAAGCGCCGGCTCGAGATCGATCCAACCCAGTGGGATGAAATGCAATCGCTCGCGAAAGACGTAATGGCGACCCCGCCGGACATCGTCGCGCGCATGCGAAAGCTGCTAGGCGAATAATTCGCTCTGCGCTTAGCGCAGTCAAAATTTTGAACCCGAGCTTAGAGACAAACGTCGTCGGCTCGGAAAAGTCGGAAACCATCGCCGTTTATGGCTCAACGCATCTTGGTCTTACTCCTCGCCCTGTTCTGGCCGCTTGACCTTCACGCCCAAGCGCCGTTTTACCAAGGCAAGACCATCCGGCTGGTCGCCGGGACGCCGGCCGGCAGCGTGTACGATCTCTACGCGCGCATGGTCGCTCAGTTCATGCCTAAACATATTCCCGGCGCGCCCAACATCATCGTGCAGAACATGCCGGGCGTGGCCTCGATGGTTGCGGCCAACTACATCTACGAGGTCGCCAAGCCCGACGGGCTGACCATCGGCTCGATCCAGCCGGCCCTTTATTTCGATCAGCTGGTCGGCCGCAAGGAAGCCAAGTTCGACTGGCAGAAATTTACCTGGATCGGCAACACGACCGTGTCGCACCACCTCCTCTACATGCGCAGCGATACGCCGTACAAGACCATCGAAGACATCCGCAAAGCTTCGGTGCCGCCCAAGTGTGGCGCCGAGGGAACTGCATCATCTGCATACTATTTGCCGAAGCTGCTGGAAGAAACCATCGGCGCGAAGTTCAACGTCGTCACCGGCTACAACTCCGGCACGGATGTCGACCTGGCCGTCGAACGCGGCGAGGTGCAATGCCGTGCGTTTACGATTGCCGCCTTCTTCGCGCGCGAACCGTTTCACACCTGGCGCAAAAAAGGATTCGTTCACGTCGTCGTTCAGACCGGCAAAAAGCGCGATGCCAGCCTGCCCGACGTTCCCACCCTTCCCGAGCTCATGGAGAAGCACAAGACTGCCGACTCCGGCAAGCGCCTGGCGACGGTGGTTCTAGCTGCCAACGAGATTGGACGTCCTATCGTCGCCACGCCGGGAATTCCGGCGGATCGGGTAAAGATTCTTCGCGAGGCGTTTATGAAGGCGGTAAAGGATCCGGAACTCCTGGATGACGCCAAAAAGAAGAAGCTGGAATTGGATCCGGTGTCCGGCGAAGAGCTCGAAGCGCTGAGCAAAGAGATCATTGCCCAGCCGCCGGATGTAGTGGAGCGCATGAAAAAACTATTAGGCACATAGACTCGATTCGAACACCATGCAAAGGGAGAACGTATGAAGCAAAGCGTAATGTGGTTTCTGGTTTTGTTTGCCGGATGGGCTTCGAGCGCGGCGGCGCAGACGCCTTTTTACCAAGGCAAGACAATCACGATCATAGCGGCGCCAAGCCGGGCGACGTCTACGATCTCTACCCTCGTCTGGTCGCGGAGTTCATGCCGAAGCACATTCCCGGCAATCCAAACATCATCATTCAGAACGTCGCCGGCGCGGCAGGTTTGATCGGTACCAATCAGCTTTACAATATAGCCAAACCTGACGGGCTAACCTTCGGCGCGATTTACCCGCCGCTCTACTTCGAGCAGCTCGCCAAACGGCCCGAAGTAAAATTCGACTGGACCAAGTTCATCTGGATCGGTAGCACGGTAAGCTCCAACAGTCACATGTATATGCGCGCCGATACGCCGTATAAAACCATCGAAGACGTCCGCAGCGCATCGACTCCGCCGAAATGCGGCGCAACGGGCGTAACATCATCCGCTTATTACATGCCAAAACTCTTGGAAGAGGCCATCGGCACCAAGTTCGAGGTTGTGCTCAGGTTATGTCGCCGGCTCGGATATCGATCTCGCCGTCGAGCGCGGCGAAGTTCAGTGCCGGGCGTTTACGATGAATGCATATCTTCGCGCGCGAGCCGTTCATCACTTGGCGCAAGAAAAATTTCGTGCGCGTGCTCTATCAGACCGGAAATAAGCGCGGATCCGCGCGCTCAAGGACGTGCCGCTGTTCAACGAACTTGATGGACAAGTACAAGACGCCGGAAAACGTCCGTCGATTAACCAAAGTCGTGGTAGCAGCGGACGAGTTCGGCCGCCCGCTGGTATTCCCTCCCGGAGCGTCCCCGCCGATCGGGTCAAAATTATCCGTGACGCGTTCAACAAGACGATCAACGATCCCGCTCTGCTTGGCGGAAGCGGAAAAACGCCGGCTCGATATCGATCCGGCTACGGGCGAGGAACTCGATGCCTTAGCGAAGGAAGTCATGACCGCGCCTCCGGATGTCGTCGAGCGCGTGAAGAAACTGATCGGCATGTAACGTACTGAGGAATGACGATGGGCGTTCAAAAGTTCAAAGGTTCAAGCGTTCAAGGTTTTCGGACTCGTCTCCGTTCTGACCTTTGAACTTTTGAACCCCTTGAACCTTGAACGGGCGTCTGCCCAGACGCCCTACTACCAAGGCAAGCAAATCCGCCTCATCATCGGCTCGACTCCACGGCGGCGGCTACGATCTCTGGCCGCGGGCCGCGGCCCGTTATCTGACGAAGCACATTCCCGGCAATCCCGACATCGTGCGCGCAGAACATGCCCGGGGCCGGCGGCCATCGTCGCGGCGAATTATCTTTACGGTATCGCCAAGCCCGACGGCCTGACCATCGGCGCCTTCAATCCCGCGCTGTACTTCGACCAGCTCATCAAGCGGCGACGAAGTCAAATTCGACTGGCGCCAAAATCGCCTGGATCGGCTCGCCCGAGCAGAACGAGATCATCCATTTCATCCGCACCGACGCCCCGTTCAAAGCATCGACGATCTGCGCAACGCCAAGGAGCCGCCGAAATGCGGCAGCTCGGGGACCGGCACCACCGGGCATTACATGCCGCGCCTGCTGGAAGAAGTCATCGGCATCAAAACTCACATCGTCAGCGGTTATCAGGGCGGCTCCGAAATCGATCTCGCCATCGAAAGAAACGAGGTCGTCTGCTGGTCGCCGTTGATCGCCACTTATTTCGGCCGAGAGCCTTACAAGCGGTGGCAGAAACCGGTTTCACCCGGGTGGTGCTGCAAACCGGCAGCAAACGCGACCCGCGATTGAAAGAGGTGCCCACTCTTCCGGAGTTGATGCAGCAATACAAAACTCCCGACGCGGGTAAACGTCTGGCGACTGGTGATTCTCACCGCCGTGACCATGGGCCGCCCCATCGCCGCGCCGCCGGGAACACCACCGGACCGAGCTCAAAATCCTGCGCGAAGCGTATGCCAAGGCGTTGGCCGACCCTGAGTTACTCGCCGAAGCCGACAAGCGCAACTGGGACGTCGAGCCCCTGAGCGGCGAAGAGCTCGAATCCCGCGCCAAGGAAGTGATCCACCAACCGGCCGAGGTGATCGAGAAAATGAAATGGGTGCTTGGAAAATGACCCTGCCAAGATCTATTTCGTAGAGCAAAGACGGAGGTGCTCCGTGAAGCGATGCCCGCGCCGCGCGCTCCTCTCCCCGTTCAATCGTTCAAAAGTTCAACCGTTCAAAGTTCTCGGACTCTTGATTTTCTCCGTCGTTGAACTGTTGAACCCTTTGAACGTTGAACCTTCGTTGGCCCAAGCCAATTTCTACCAAGGCAAGACTCTCACCATCATCGTCGGCACCAAGGCGGGCGACGTCTACGATCTCTATCCGCGCCTGCTTGCCGAGTTCATGCCCAAGTACATTCCCGGAAATCCGAATATCATCATTCAAAACGTGCCCGGCGCGGCGTCGCTGATCGCGGCGAATCAAGTTTACAACGTTGCGAAACCCGACGGGCTCACCTTGGCCGCGATCTACCCTTCTCTTTATTTCGATCAACTCGTCAAAAAGCCGGAAGCGAAGTTCGATTGGAGCAAATTTGGCTGGATCGGCAGTCCGGTCGGTTCCAATCACATGATGTACATGCGCACCGACACGCCGTACAAGACCGTCGAGGACGTGCGCGCCGCCGCTCGCCCGCCGAAATGCGGCACCAGCGGAGTGACATCGACCGGCTATTACATTCCCAAGCTGCTCGAAGAAGCGATCGGCGCCAAATTCGAGATCGTCACCGGCTACCAGGCGGGTCAGGATGTCGATCTCGCCGTCGAGCGCGGCGAAGTCGTCTGCCGCTCGTTCACGATCACGGCGTTTCATGCTCGCGAACCGTACTTCACCTGGCGCAAGAACAACTTCGTTCGCGTGCTCTATCAAACCGGCAAGAAGCGCGACTCGCGCCTTAAAGACGTGCCGACCATGCACGAGCTGATGGACAAGTACAAAACGCCGGAGAACGTGAAGCAGCTTGCCAAAGTCATTCTCATCGCCAGCGACCTCGGCCGACCGATCGTCGCGCCGCCGTCGGTGCCGGCGGATCGATCTGAAAATTCTGCGCGACGCCTTCAATAAGACCGTCAGCGATCCGCAATTTTTATCCGAAGCGGAGCGGCGCAGGCTCGAGATCGATCCGTCCACGGCCGAAGAAATCGACGCCCTGGCGAAAGAAGCGATGGTCACGCCGCCGGAAGTCGTCGAGCGCATGAAGAAAGTTCTCGGCATGTAACAGCAAGCGAGGGATCGCAAATGACGAAACTCGTTCAAAAGTTCAAAGGTTCAAGCGTTCAAGGTTCTCGGACTCTTGATTTTCTCTGTCGTTGAACTGTTGAACCCTTTGAACGTTGAACAGGCATTCAGCGCAGGCGAACTTCTACCAAGGCAAAACCCTCACGATGGTCGTCGCTTCGACCACCGGCGGCGGCTACGATCTCTGGGCGCGGCTCACGGCGCGTCATATCGTCAAGTATATCCCGGGAAACCCGTCGATCGTGGTGCAGAACATGCCCGGCGCCGGCAACATCATCGGCGCCAACTACGTGTACGGCGTCGCCAAACCCGACGGCTTGACCCTCGGCGCCGTCAATCCCGCGCTTTATTTCGACCAGCTCGTGGGCAGATCCGAAGTGAAATTCGACTGGGCGAAATTCAACTGGATCGGCTCGCCGGAAAAAAACGACGTCGTTTCCTACATGCGCGCCGACCAGCCGCTCAAGACCATCGACGATTGGCGCAACGCAAAGGAGCCGCCCAAATGCGGCAGCACGGGCACGGGCAGCACCGGCCACTATATTCCGCGCCTTCTGGAAGAAACCCTCGGCGTCAAGACTCAGATCGTGAGCGGCTATCCAGGCGCCTCGGATATCGAGCTGGCCATCGAGCGCGGCGAGGTCTTTTGCTGGTCGCCGCTACTCGCCACGTACTTTGGCAGGGAGCCTTACCGGCGCTGGCACAAGTCCGGCTACGTGCGCGTCCTGATGCAAACCGGCGGCAAGCGCGATGGGCGATTGAAGGACACTCCAACACTCAGCGAGCTCATGCAGCAATACAAAAGTTCCGACGCGGGCCGGCGCCTGGCGAAAGTCATTTTGACTGCAGCGAGCCTTGGCCGGCCCATCGGTACCGCGCCAGCCACACCGCCCGACCGCGTGAAGATTTTGCGCGAAGCTTATGCCAAGGCCATCGCCGATCCGGAATTACTCGCCGAAGCAGCCAGGCAAGGCTGGGAAGTCGATCCAACCACCGGGGAGGAACTGCAGGCCTTGTCCAAAGAAGTCATGGCGCAGCCGCGCGAGATCATCGAGCGCATGAAGTGGGTGCTCGGACGGGAATGACAAATGCGAGGGCCGTTCAAAAGTTCAACCGTTCAAACGTTCAAGGCTGTCGGAATCGTTTTCATTCTGACCCTTGAACTTTTGAACCTTGAACGGGCATTCGCGCAAGCGAATTTTTATCAGGGCAAGACCATTTCCATGATCGTCGGCACCAAGGCCGGCGACGCGTATGATCTTTACCCGCGCCTCCTGGCCGAGTTTTTGCCGAAACACATTCCCGGCAATCCCACCATCATCATTCAGAATGTCCCCGGAGCGGCGTCACTGGTCGCTGCAAATCAGGTCTACAACATTGCCAAGCCGGACGGCTTGACCCTTGGCGCGATCTACCCTGCGCTTTACTTGGACCAGCTCGTGAAAAGACCGGAGGTCAAATACGACTGGAACAAGTTCGGCTTGATCGGGAGTCCGGTGAGCTCCAATCACATGATGTACATGCGCGCCGACGCTCCCTACAAAACACTCGATGACGTGCGCTCCGCCGGCCAGCCGCCAAAATGCGGCGCCAGTGGCATCGCGTCTACAGGATATTACATTCCCAAGCTTCTCGAAGAAGCGATCGGCGCCAAGTTCGACATCGTCGCCGGCTATCAAGGCGGACAGGATATCGAGCTCGCGGTGGAGCGCGGCGAATTGGTCTGTCGATCGTTCACCATTACCACCTTTCATTCCCGGGAGCCCTTTTTTACCTGGCGCAAGAAAAGCTTCGTGCGCGTGCTCTACCAAACCGGCAACAAGCGCGATGGGCGCCTCAAAGACGTGCCGACGATCTATGAGATTATGGAGCGCTACAAGACGCCGGAGCCGGTGAAAAACCTCGCGAAGGTGGTTCTCATCGCGAGTGACTTGGGACGGCCGATCGTTGCGCCGCCGGGAGTGGCTCCCGAGCGTTTGAAGATATTGCGCGATGCCTTCGACAAAACCGTGAGCGACCCGGCTTTCTTGGTCGAGGCCGAGCGGCGCAAGCTCGAGATATCTCCATCGCAATGGGACGAAATACAAACCTTGGTCAAAGAAGCGCTGGCTACCCCGCCGGAAGTCGTCGAGAGAATGAAAAAGATTTTAGGAATGTAAATGGCCGGTGGAGAGGATCAAAATGATGAACTGGTTCAAAAGTTCAACCGTTCAAACGTTCAACGGATTGAGCGTGCTTCTTTTGTTCGTCGTTGAACTGTTGAACCCTTTGAACGTTGAACGGGCATTCGCGCAAGCGAACTTTTATCAAGGCAAGACCGTGCGCATCGTCGTCGGCAACTTGCCCGGCGACACCCACGATCTTTTCGCCCGCGCTTACTCGCGCAGCATGGGCAAGCATATTCCCGGCAATCCGGCGATCCTGGTGCAGAACATGCCCGGCGCGGGCGGCATGATCGCCGCCAATCACGTCTACAACGTCGCCAAGCCCGACGGCCTGACTTTGGGTTCCCCTTCTCCGGCGCTTTACTATGCGCAGCTCGTCGGCAGCAAGGAAGCCAAATTCGATTGGACCAAGTTCAATTTTATCGGCGCGCCGGAGCGCAACGGCCATTTGTTGTTCATGCGCTCGGATTCCCCTTACAAGACCCTCGACGACATCCGCAATGCCAAAGAGGCGCCGCGCTGCAGCGCCACCGGCGTCGGCACCAGCGGCCACGACGTGCCCAAGCTGCTCGAAGAGATGGTCGGTTTGAAGTTCCGCCTGATCACCGGCTACCCCGGCGGCGCCGAGATGGATCTGGCAATCGAGCGCGGCGAGGCCATATGCCGCGCCATCACCATCGCGGCGTTTTTCGCGCGCGAGCCATTTATCACTTGGCACAAGAACGGCTTCGTCCGCATCATGCTGCAAACTTCGCGGCAGAGAAATCCCAGAATTCCGGATGTGCCGACGCTCTTCGAATTAATGGAGCAGTACAAGACACCCGAGATCAAGCGCCGCCAGATGCTTGTCTATCTGGGTGTCGGCGGCTTCGGTGCCTGGCCGATCCTGGCGACTCCCGGCATCCCCGCGGATCGCGTAAAAATCCTGCGTGAAGCCTTCGCAAAAACGATGAAGGATCCTGACTTTCTCGGCGAAGCGAAAAAGAGCGGGTGGGAAATCCGACCCACCAGCGGCGAAGACCTCCAGGCCCTTGCTAAAGAAGTTATCGATCAACCGCCGGAAGTCGTCGAATGGCTAAAAAAATTGTTGGGCAAATAGCTTTGAAGGTGAGGAGGAGCATGATTTCAACGCATTGGTTCAAACGTTCAACCGTTCAAACGTTCAACGTTCTCGGACTGTTCATTTTCTCCGTCGTTGAACTATTGAACCCTTTGAACCTTGAACAGGCATTCGCGCAAGCGCCTTTTTACCAAGGCAAGACGATTCGCATCGTCGTCGGCTACCAGCCCGGCGACAGTCACGACTTATGGGCGCGAACCTATATCCGCTTTCTCGGCAAACATATTCCCGGCAATCCCGATTTCGTCGTGCAAAATATGCCCGGCGCCGGTTCGATGATCGCCGCTAACCACGTGTTCAACTTGACTAAGCCCGACGGGCTCACTCTCGGCTCCATCGGTGGAGCGCTCTTCATGGCGCAATTGACGGGGCGCAAGGAAGTTCAATTCGACTGGCCGAAGTATTCCTGGATCATGACCCCTGACCGGGGCGGCCATCTTTTGTACATGCGCACGGACGCGCCGTATAAGACTTTCGAAGATCTGCGCCAAACCAACGATCCGCCGAAATGCTCCGCCACTGGCGTCGGCAGCACCGGCTACGACTTGCCGAAACTGCTCGAGGAGGCGCTCGGCTTCAAGTTTCGCGTCATCAGCGGCTACCCCGGCGGCGCCGATCAAGATCTGGCTATGGAACGCGGCGAAGTTCACTGCCGCGCCTTTATCATCGAATCTTTTTTTCAGCGCGAGCCGTTCCCGACCTGGATGAAGAAGAACTTTGTGCGCGTCTGGCTCCAGACCGAGCGCAAGCGCCATCCTAAGCTGCCCAACGTGCCGACGATCTTCGAGTTGATGGATCAATACAAAGTCTCCGATTCGAAGCGGCGCTTGGTTGAAACCTATCTCGGCATCTGGGGATTTGGCTCCCGGCCGATTGTCGCGACGCCCGGCGTGCCGGCAGACCGTCTGCAGATCCTGCGCGATGCCTTCAACAAAATGTTCAAAGATCCGGAATTTCAAGAAGAGCTGAGAAAACGCAATTGGGAGGTGGAGTTCGTCGCCGGCGAAGAACTTCAATCGCTCGCCAAAGATGTCGTCAATCAGCCGCCCGATGTAGCGGCCGGGCTGAAACGCGTTTTGAGCCAGTGACTGATTATTGCCTGCGTTCGGGGATTGCCACGTCTGTGTTGTGAGACACCGCAGCGGCAAGGAAGTCGACAGAGTGTCATGCGAGCGCCGGAAAGCGAGGTCCTTTTATGATGTACCGCTCGGAAATACGGCGACTTCTTCTAGTCAAAAGATCCAAGGCTCAAGTGTTCAAGACCCTCTCTTTCGTCGCCCTTCTGACGTTTGAACTATTGAACCCCTTGAATCTTGAACAGGCGTCTGCACAGACGCCCTTCTATCAAGGCAAAACCATTCGCGTGATCGTCGGCTACCAGCCCGGCGACAACCACGATCAATGGGCGCGCACCTACGTGCGCTTCATGGGCAAGTATATTCCCGGCCATCCCGACTTCGTCGTTCAAAACATGCCGGGCGCCGGCTCCATGATCGCGGCCAATCACGTCTACAACATGACCAAGCCGGACGGGCTCACTCTGGGCTCCTTCGGCGGCGCGCTGATCATGGCGCAATTGACCGGGCGCAAAGAAGTGCAATTCGATTGGCCGAAGTACTCATGGATCGGCACGCCGTATCGCGCCGGCCATCTGCTGTTCATGCGCAGCGATGCGCCCTACAAATCCATGGACCAACTGCGCCAGGCCAGCGATCCGCCGCGTTGTTCCGCGACCGGAGTGGGCAGTACCGGCTACGATATCCCGCGTCTCCTCGAAGATGCGTTGGGACTGAAATTCAAAGTGATCAGCGGCTATCCCGGCGGCGCCGATCAAGACCTCGCGATGGAACGGGGTGAGGTCCATTGCCGCGCGATTACCATCGACGGATTTTTGGGCCGCGAGCCTTTCATCACCTGGCTCAAAAAAGGATTCGTGCGCGTCTGGCTGCAAACCGAAAAACAGCGTAATCCAAAGATACCCGAGGTGCCGACGATTTTTGAATTGATGGATCAGTTCAAGATCCCGGATGCAAAGCGCCGACTGGTGAATACCTATTTGGGTTTGTGGGGCTTTGGCTCGATGCCGATCGTCGCCTCGCCGGGTACGCCGCCCGATCGAGTCAAAGTCTTGCGCGAAGCGTATGCGAAGATCTTCACCGATGCCGAGTTCATAGAAGAGACCACCAAAAAAAATTGGGAGCCGAGGCCGGTAAACGGTGAGGAGTTGGAAGGACTAGCCAAGGAAGTCGTCAACCAGCCGCCCGAAGTCAGCAGCGCACTGAAACGAATTTTGAGTCAGTAGCCCGCGCGCTGAAAAAGATTCGGCTGCTCGCCTTGACCATCATAGAGCGCAGGAAGATTCGCGCAAGAAACAAGCCAAAAACTATCACATTTTTCGCAAAAATGAGAGTTGACCGTCACGCCAATATAAGATATTGAGCATGCTCCGATAATTGTGGGCGTAGGAGATCGTCATGCTTGAGGCATTTATCTCGGGTTTTTGGCAAGTACTGGCATGGCCGGCTTTTGGCTACATGCTTCTCGGCATCGCCATTGGTTTTTGGGTTGGTCTTCTGCCCGGCATCGGCGGTTTGGCCACGTTGGCGCTGATGCTGCCGTTCTCTTACAACATCAAAGACCCGATATCGGCGTTCGCCTTTTTGCTCGGCATGCTTGCCGTAACCAGCACCACCGGCGATTTGAGTTCCATACTCTTCGGCATCCCCGGCGAGGGGTCCTCAGCCGCATTGATACTTGACGGCTATCCCATGACGAAAAATGGCGAAGCCGGCCGCGCATTGGGCGCCGCGATCACGGCCTCCGTTGTAGGCGCAATCATCGGCGCTGTATCATTGGCTTTATCGATACCGATTATGCGTCCGCTGGTACTCCTCTTCGGCTCGCCGGAGCTGTTTATCATAGCGATCATGGGCATCACGTTTATTGGCACCCTCGCCGGAGCGTCCCTGATCAAGGGTCTTCTGGCAGGCGGCCTCGGCTTGATGTTGGCGGCCATCGGCGTCGATCCTCAGACCGGGTCGCTCCGCTATACCTTCGGCTCGCTTTATCTGTGGGACCGTCTGGACCTTATTCCAGTCGTCGTCGGCCTATTCGCCATTCCCGAAATCGTTGACTTGTCGGTTCGCGGCACCAGCATCGCGGGCCACAAGCCGGATAAATTAACCGGAGTGATGGAAGGAGTCAAAGACACCTTTCGCCATTTCTGGCTGGTCGTGCGCTGCAGCTTGATCGGCGTCTACTTCGGCGTGCTTCCGGTGTTGGGCGCCAACGTGGCGCAATGGATCTCCTACGCGCACGCGGTGCAAGGCTTGAAAGACAAGTCGCGCGCTGGAAAAGGCGCTATCGAGGGGCTGCTCGGCCCCGGCGCGGCCAACAATTCAACCCGCGGCGGCGATTTGATTCCAACCCTCGCCTTCGGTATTCCCGGCAGCGGCGCCATGGCATTGCTGCTCGGCGCGATGTTGATCGTCGGCCTCAACCCCGGACCCGAAATGCTCAAGTCGCGGCTCGATGTAACGTTTTCCATGGTCTGGGTGTTGATCATCGCCAATCTGATCGTTGCAGCGCTGTGCTTTTTGATTCTGAATCATCTTGCGGCATTGACGTTTATCCGCGGCACCTTACTGATTCCATTTTTGATGTTTCTGGTCTTCATCGGCTCGTTTACCGCCAACAACGATCTCAACGACATCATCAGCACGTTGATCTTCGGCTTTATCGGCTTTTGCATGGTCAAGTTCGGTTGGCCGCGCCCGCCCTTGATCCTCGGACTCACCCTCGGCAAGATCGCGGAAAATTACCTGTGGATCTCGACCGCCGCCTACGGCGCAAGATGGCTCACGTTTCCTACGGTGGTCGGTCTCATTGCGCTGACCATCTTTACGGTGGCCTACCCCACGATCAAAGAGCGCATGGGTCGAGCCAAATACGAGCGCCCGGAAGACGCTGTCTAACGCGGCGGATGAATCCGCCGCGCAGTTTCTGGTTTCTAGTTTATCGTTCCTCGTTTTTCGTTTTTTCCGGAGAAGTCTGACGTTTCGGACTGCTCTATCATTTCGACTTCCCATCCCAAAACTCAGATACTAGAAACCCGAAACTAGAAACTACCCCGCCCCGTTGACAGCCTCACCGTTTCGGTGGGATAAGAATTTAAACTGACGACTCTGAGGAAGGAGATCCGGTTTATGGCTCATGATGTAGTGATCAAGAACGGAACGGTGATCGACGGCACGGGCAGCCCGGGATTTCAGGCTGACGTGGCGATCGACGGCGACAAGATTTCAGCGATCGGCAAGAGCGTGGGTTCGGGCAAAAAAGAAATCGACGCCAAGGGCAACGTCGTCGCGCCCGGTTTCATCGACTCCCATACCCACATGGACGCTTTCGTCGTGCAGTACCCCAACGGCAACCCGGTGGTGAACTACGGCGTGACGAGCATCGTCATCGGCGATTGCGGCGCCTCCTGCGCGCCGGTGCCGCCCAAGCCCGAACCGCGCCAGGTGCTGGTGCAGTATCTGCGCCGCGTCCTCGACAAATACGTCGACGACAAGGACTGGCGCTGGAACACCTTCGGCGAATATTTGAACTACCTCGAAGGCAAAGTCGCGATCAACGTGCTGCCGCTCATGCCGCACTCCCCCGTGCGCCTGACGGTCATGGGCGAAGCCGCCTACCAGCGCGCCGCCAATCCCGAAGAGCTGGACACGATGAAAAAAATGGTGCGCGAAGGCATGGAGCTCGGCGCCATCGGTTTTTCCACCAGCCCGCGCGGCGGCCCGGCGATTCACGCCGGCACGCCGAGCACGTTCGCCGAGCATGACGAAATCATCGAGCTCGCCAACGTCGCCGCCGAGTACGGCGGCTGTTTTCAGTTCAACGGCTTCCAGATGATTCTTCAGCCGGAATCCGGCGTCCCGGAGATGCTGACGAAAATCAAGACCTTGCAAATCGGCAACGAGTTTCGCGTGCGCCCCGGCGCGAAAGCGATGGGCATGCAGTCGATCAAGTACATGGAAGATGCGCAGAAGCGCGGCCAGGATTTGTACGGCGTGGTCATCCCCTACCAGCATATTCGCCGCTTCAACCTGGACGATTGCTTCCTGTTCAACGGCCTGCCGACTTGGGAAGCGATCAAAAACTCCAGCGACCTCAAGAGCAAGCTCCAGGACAAAGACATTCGCCGAAAGATCGAGCAAGAGCGCATCGCCTGCGAAGGCAAGCTCGAATTTCCCGAATGGCACGGCTGGGATCGAGTCGTGTTCGAGCACCTGGAAAAACCCGAACTTAAAAAACTCGAGCTCAAGAACGTCGAAGAGATCTCCCGGCTCACGGAAAAAGCCCCGGTGGATGCCTTCTTCGACACTTGGCTGGAAGACAACCTAAACTCGTCGATCTGTTATCACGGCCTCGCCAACGCTCATCCCGAGTTGCTCGCCGAAATGATCAAATCCGACACCAGCTTGATCGGCACCGACGTGGGCGCGCACCTCGACCGCTTCTTCTGGCACGGCGCGCCGACCAGGGTGCTCGGCTACTGGAGACGCGAGAAGAATCTCTTCAGCCTCGAACAGGCGGTGCACAAAATCACCGGCTTCGCGGCCAAGAGACTGCGACTCAACCGCGGCGTGCTCGGCGAAGGCATGCCGGCCGACGTAACCGTGTTCGACGCCGACAAGATCGACGATCTGGTCAGCAAGAAGCTTCCCGATATGGTGGATGCCAACGAAGTGCGCCGCCATCCGCCCGGCATGAAAGCCGTGCTCGTGAACGGCGCCGCGGTCGTGGAAGACGGCCAATGCAACGATGTCTTCCCCGGCAAAGTCCGCCGCCAGCAGCTCTGCACGCCGCATTAAGCTCGTTTCACGTTCTGTCTGTCCTCCTCCACCCTCTCCCTCAGGGAGAGGGCTGGGGTGAGGGCAAAAACATTCGCCAAGAAGGATTCCATCGCCATGAAAGTCTGCGCCATCGACGTTCATCATCACTACGTGCCGAATAGCTTGCTAGAGGAAGCCAAGAAAAACGGGAAACATTTAGGCGTCGAGCTGGTCGAAAAGGACGGCAACAAATCGCTCTCCTTCGCGGGGGGGCCGCCGTTCGTGCTCCATCCCGAGCTGCCGGCGATCGACGAACGACTCAAGATGATGGCCGACTCCGAGCTCGCCATGGCGGCGCTCGAAGCGCACACGGCAACCTTGGGCTACCGGCTCACCGGCGAGCAAGGCGAGAACTGGTGCAACGTCTACAACGACGGCATCGCGGACTTGGTCAAACGTTATCCCGACCGCTTCGTCGGCATGGCGTCGGTGCCGCTGCAAGACCCCGCGCGCGCGGCGAGGGTGTTGGAGCGCGCCG
This sequence comes from uncultured delta proteobacterium, assembly GCA_963745035.1. GTDB lineage: Bacteria > Desulfobacterota > Binatia > UBA9968 > UBA9968 > DP-20. Next base: position 58,557 of record CAVUVW010000024.1, read on the forward strand.
TGCGTGATTTGAATTTCCGCGGCGGCTATATCGGCACCAATGTGAACGGCAACTACTACGGCAGCGAAGAATTCGATCCGTTTTGGGCCAAAGCGCAGGAGCTCGACGTCATGGTGGTCATGCATCCCGAAGACGTCGCCGGTGCCGACAAGATGAATCCGTACGGCTTGAAGCTCATCTGCGGCAATCCCGCAGACAGCGCGCTTTGCTTCGGCTTCATGACCTACAGCGGCGTGTTCGATCGCTTCCCCAATTTAAAACTCTGCATCCTCCACGGCGGCGGATTTTTTCCCTACCATCTCGGCCGCTTCGATCAGGGATGGGAAGTCCGCGCCGGCGCCCGCGCGGCCAAGGCGAAAAGCGCGCCCAGCTCGTACTTGAAAAACATCTACTACGACAACATGATCTATCGCCTCGACACCCTCAAATACCTGATCGGTCTCGGCGGTATCGATCACATCATGGTCGGCACCGACTATCCCTACGATCTGGGCGACTGGGATTCGGCGAAGAAAGTCGACCAGCTCGACATTTCAGACAGTGACAAACTGTTGATGCTGGAAGGCAACGCGAAACGTTTACTGCGCATCAAGTAATTCATCAACCCGAAGCGCACTGAGCGGTCGACCGGCGCTTACCGATCATTCCGGCGTAGAGCCTGCCCCGGACTCGATCCGGGGGCAGGAATCCAGATGCTCTTCTTGTGCTTGAACCGTGGATGCCGGCCTCTGCCGGCATGACGAAATGAGCTTTCGTGGCTAGAGTCAAAACCCTTTGCTTGTGGTCGTGGTCTGTTCAGTCGAATGAGCGTGCGCTTTAATCGAAGTCGTTCAATTGCGGCTGCGCGTGGCGCGAAACTTGGTGTCCTTCCCTGAAGTTCGGGCGAATCCGTCGATCGTATTTCCCGCAACTATGCCGGTGAACTGAGTGTCCGCCGAGCTAAAAATGATCTGATCGCCATGCAATTTGCCCGTTACGGGAGTGGTTCCGGCGGCAGATGCCAAAGTCCCCGAAACCGTTTGATAAACTTGCTCCAAGCGAAGATCGCCTTGGGGTAGCTTCCACGTTCCCGCCACCTTCGCCGGCACATACCACAGCCGGGCCGTGCAGAACTGGCCGCAGTCCCCATCTATCATCAAAGTTTCATCCGCGGTCCAATCGCCGATGGCAAAAGTATTGGCCACGACCCGCGTGCCTGGCCTGAGATCGAGAAGCTTCGGTCTGAGTTTCAGATTCATCTCCGGCAAAAGAAAAAGGATCACCACTGTAGCGCGGGAAAAGTCGCTCGTGAACAGATCGGCTTTTTCGAAGGTCGCTCGGCTGCCGACTCCTTCTTTGGCCGCGTGGCGCTTCGACAGCTCGACCAGATCGGGATTGTATTCGATGCCGTGGGCACGGGCGCCCCGCTTGGCCGCCGCAATGACGTTGCGACCATCGCCCGAGCCGAGATCGATCACGTAATCCTTGGATGTAATCCTCGCCACGTCGAGGAGCTTTTCCACCATCACCGTCGGATTCGGTACCCAAACGACATCTTTTCCCGCCTGTCCGACCTGCGGCACGTACTCGCCTTCGGCCGCCTGGGCCGATAAGGACGAAAGAAGCAGGAGCCATGACGAAAGCGCAATTAGCAATACTCGACGTGACAGTCTCCTCACACAATTCCTTCCTTGTTATTTGCCGCCGCGCGCGCTTTCCACTCGCCGCCGTTCTTTGAAGTCAAAGAAATTCCATCGCCGCTCGCGTGGCCGCGGTATTCATCTTCATCGGTCCTGAGATAAATCTCTTCGCCGCGGAGCCGGCCGCTCGTGATCGGCACAGTGCGGTTGCCCGTCCTCAGCGTTCCGCTAAGTGTTTGAAAGTTTTGCTTCAACACAAGCTCGCCGTCGGCGAGCTTCCAAGCTCCGTCGACCTTGGCGGGCACAATCCAGAGCAGCGCCGTGCACCAGCCCGTGCAATCGTCGCTGGTCGATGCGGTCTCGTCCGCCTCCCACTCGCCCATCGTGAAAGAATTCGAAACGATTCGCGTGCCGGGCCTGAGATCGAGGATCTTGGGCCGCAGCTTCAAATTGATCTGCGGCAAAAGAAACATCGTGATTACGGTCGCTCGTGAAAAGTCGCTTTCGAAGAGATCCGCCTTGGCGAAGGTAGCCTTATCGCCGACGCCTTCCGCCACCGCGTTGCGCTTCGACAGCTCGACCATGGCGGCATTGTATTCGATGCCGTGGGCGCGAACCCCGCGCTTGGCGGCGGCGATGACGGTGCGCCCGTCGCCCGAGCCGAGGTCGATCAGGTAGTCCGCGGGCGTGACTTTCGCGAGAGCGAGCATCTTATCGACCAGCGTGTCGGGCGTCGGCACCCAGACCACATCCTTGCCCGCCTGGCCGACCCGCGGCTCATAAGCCTTCTTCGCCGGCTGCGCGGCCTCTACCCGAGCATCAGAACAAATCAGCGTCAGCAGAACAGCGAGGCAGAATTGGGTGACTCTACCGGCAACCATAATCGATCCTCGATCCTCGACGATACTCTACTTCCCGCTCCGGCTCGCGCTCCAATTCCCGCCCGAGCTGACCGTCCCTTCCATGGCGCCGCCGCCCACCCGGCCGGTGTAAAGCGAGCCGCCCGCGTTGAACATGATCTGATCGCCGTTGAGCTTGCCGTTGGCGATCTGCACGGTGTTGCCGCCGCGGCGCAGCGAGCCGGAAATCGTCTGATAGGTTTGCTTGAAGTTCAGCTCGCCGTCACCGACCTGCCACGTGCCATCGACTTTCGCCGGCACGATCCATAAATGAGCCGTGCAGTACGACGCACAGCCGTCTTTGACCGAGACGGTGTCGTCCGCCTTCCAATCGCCCATGGTGAAAGAATTCGAGACGATGCGCGTCCCCGGCTTGAGATTGAGAATCTTCGGCCGCAGTTTGAGATTGATGTCCGGCAACAGGAACATCGTGATCACCGTGGCCTCTGAGAGATCGATTTCGAACAGATCGGCCTTGGTAAAACTGGCTCGATCGGTCACCCCCTGTTTGGCGGCGTTGCGCTGCGACAATTCGACCATGTCGGGGTTGTATTCGATGCCGCGCGCTTTGGCGCCGCGCTTGGCGGCGGTAATGACGGTGCGGCCATCGCCCGACCCGAGGTCGATGACGTAATCGTTCGGCGTCACCTTCGCGATATCGAGCATCTTGTCGACCAGCGCCTGGGGCGTCGGCACCCAGATCACGTCCTTGCCTTCCTGTCCGACCTGCGGCTGGTAATCGGGTTTGCCGGACTGTGCTTGCGCGCAGCCGGTGACGAAAGCGATCAGCAGGCAAAGGGCAACGCGTGAGCGAGGCGATACGGCGAGCGCGGTCATGAAAAGTTCTCCGTTCCTTCGAATTTCCTGGGAGGTTCGCACGCGACCCGCAAAATGTCCAGCCCGTCGCGCGGCGCCAAATCCCGGAAGGAATTGCTTGTCCGACGTTTTCAATGATAGAGAAACCGGGAGCGACGCGACGCGCGGCAGGATTCGCAATCGCTCCAATCTCCGAGGAGGCGCTTTCATGCGGCAGAGATCCGATTACCCGACATTTTCCGACGGCGAGCTCGAGCGGCGCCATAGAGCAGTTTACGGCTTGATGGAACAGGAAGGCGTCGCCGCCGCACTCTTTTATGGCAGCGGACGCTACGCTTCCGACATTTACTGGCTGAGCGACTGGCCGAGCAGCCGGGAAGCTTACCTACTCATGCAGAGCGGCAAAGAGCCGGTGATTTTGATGCAGCTCTTCAATCATTATCCGATGGCACGCGTCATGTCCGCGATCAAAGACGTGCGCTGGGCCGGCCCGAACACGACCGATAGTCTGGTCGATCTCATGCGCGAGCGTGGTTTGGAATCGAAGAAGATCGGCTTGATCGGATCAATTTCCTATCAGGTCTACAATAAGCTGCGGGAAAAATATCCGTCCGCGACATTTGTCGACTTGAGCGGCAAGCTGCGGATGATGCGCACGGTGAGAAGCGCCGAGGAGATCGAGCGCATTCACCTCGCCTCGAAACTTACCGATCAATCCATTCAGGCCTTGGCCGAAGGACTTCGACCCGGCATGCGCGAGGACGAAATCCCAGCGATTATCGAGACAGTTTATCTAAAGGCCGGCGGCTACGCGGGCATTCACTTCATGAGCAGCATGCCCATGCGCGAGCCGGACTTTCCGGTGCCGTCGCAATTCCACTCCGGCCGCAAGCTGCAAAAAGGCGACGCGCTGATCACTGAGATCAGCGGCGCCTACTCCGGCTACAGCGGCCAGATTCATCGGACGTTCTCCATCGGCGAAGGCCCGACATCGGAATGGCAGAAAATGCACGACGCGGCGATCGAAGGATTCGAGGTCTTGGCGAAAGTGATCAAAGACGGCGCGACGACGACCGAAGCGGAAGAGGCGGCGGAGGTGATTCACCGGCGCGGCTTCAGCACCTACGACGATGTGGTCCATGGCGTCAATCAGTATCCGCCGATCTTTCAGACCAAGACGCGCAAGCGCCACGAGTCGCGCGAGATGGTCTTTCGCGAAAACATGGTGATCGTCATTCAGCCCAACCTCATGACCTACGACGAGAAGATGGGCCTGCAATTTGGCGAGACCTTGGTGGTGAAGAAAAACGGCTGCGAAACGTTCAACGCCTATCCGCGCCAGTGGGTCACGTGCCGAGGATGACAACCCAAAATTGGCAACCTCATCGCACGAGCGAGATCGCGATGGTGCCGCCGACCACGCAAAGCGCGCCGATGACGGTTGGGAGATTCAGCTTCTCGATGCCTCGGAGAAAGACGCCGGTGCCGACGAGAATCCATAGCGGGCTGGTGGCGACGATCGGAGAGACGATCACGACCGGGCCGAGGCTCAACGCAATAACAACCAGAAGAATTCCCAGCGTCTCGAAGATGCCGGCCATGAGAAACGGCGCCAGCGCTTCTTTGCTCCACTTCGGCCGTTCCCGCGCCAGCGGCGTTGACAAATAACCCAGCATCCAAAACAACGAGACCCAGCCCACCATCGCGGCGTAGAACAGCGGCTCGTTGGCGAGGCCGAGCGCGTAGCGGCGAATCGGATGGCTGATGCCCGCCAACAACGCCGCGCCCAAAGGAAAGCCGATATGCCACCACCGGTAAGCGGCCCGCTCGCTCGCCGGCTGCCAGGAGATCAACGCCACGCCGCCGACGATCAGCACCGTACCGGCGAGAATCCAAATGTTGGCGCTTTCGCCCAGAAATATGATGGCGAGCGACGTGCTGAACAGCGGATGGCAGCCGCGCACCGTCGTGCCGCGCGAAGCGCCCATGTAAAAGATACCCGCATAGGTGAATACCCGAATGACCGGCTGCAAAGTGCCCGTGATGAAGAACAACAGCAGCACCAGTGGCGGCACATTCGGCACGCCCGTGCTCAACAGCAGCACGGCTCCCAGTCCGAAGGCGTGCACCAGCAGCGACACCAGCGTCACAGTGATCGGCGTCGAGTAACGCAAGCCGCGCCGCGCTGAGATCCCGGAAGCGGCGTAGAATAGCGACGCGGCCAGCGCGATGAGCTGCGGCGGGAGGTCCGAGAGCATCTCGAAGTTGTCGCGCGGATCGAGCGGTTATCTTTCCATCTCGCGGATGATCGCCTCGGCGAATTTCTTCGTGGTCGCATGGCCGCCGAGATCGCGGGTCATCACCTCGCCGCGCGCGAGCACGCGCTCCAGCGCGGCGGCGATTCGATTGGCCGCGGCTTTCTCGGAGATATGCCGCAGCATCATCACCGCCGCCTGAATCATCGCCGACGGATTGGCGATATCTTTGCCTTTGATATCCGGGGCGCTGCCGTGCACGGTTTCAAAGAGCGCGTGGCGTTCGCCGAGATTGGCGCCCGGCACGACGCCGAGCCCGCCCACCAACCCGGCGGCAAGATCCGAGAGAATATCGCCGTAGAGATTTTCCATGAGCAGCACGTCGAATTGCCACGGATCGATGACGAGTTGAAGACAGGCGTTGTCCACGATCACGTCGCTGAACGCGATCGACTTGTAGCCCTGCGCCACTTTTCTGGCGCAGTCCAAAAACAACCCGTCGCTGAGCTTCATGATATTGGCCTTGTGCACCGCGGCGACTTTCTTTCTGCCGTTGGCGCGGGCGAACTCGAAAGCGAACTTGGCGATGCGCGTGCACGCTTGCTCGGTCATGATCTTCAGGCTTTCCACCACCCCCGGCACGACTTCGTGCTCGATGCCGGAATAGAGCCCCTCGGTGTTTTCCCGCACCACGATCAGATCGATGTCTTGATAGCGCGCCTTGACCCCGGGGAGATTCTTGATCGGCCGAAGGTTGGCGAAGAGATTGAAAGTCTGGCGCAGCTCGACGTTGACGCTGGCGAAACCCTCGCCCACCGGCGTGGTGACCGGTCCCTTGAGCGCCACCCGGTTTCTGTCGAACGAATCCATCAGCGCTTGGGGAATCGTCGTGCCGTGTTTTTTGAGCGCTTCGGCGCCGGCCAAATATTTCTCCCAGCGCACGTCGACTCCGGCCGCTTTGATGATTGCCAAGGTCGGCACGGTTACTTCGGGGCCGATGCCGTCGCCGGGAATCAAAGTGATTTGGTGTTTCATGGTTGGCGCCTTTCGCTTTGTTTATACACCATGGATAGCGAAATAGCAGTTTCCCGGCACGTCGCGTTGACATTGAGAAGCGCTCTCGGGTAGGTTGGCCGCAACCGAAAAACGCGATTTGCTTCCCGCCGCTCTCCGCGAACCGACCGCCTGCATTCTCGACCTCCGGCACGATGATTGAAAAGCTAAACAAGAGCCTCAACGGCATGTTTTACGGCTGGTGGATGGTCGCCCTCGGATGCGGCATCCGCATGCTCGGCGGCGGTTTTCATCTGTACGGCTTCACGATCTTTTTTCTGCCGATCACCCAGGAGCTTGGGCTGAGCCGCGCCGCAACTTCCGCGGTGTTTTCGCTGGCGCGCGCCGAAGGCGCCATCGAGGGGCCGCTGGCGGGCTATTTGATCGATCGCTTCGGACCGCGCCCAATGATGTTGGCGGGCGTGATTTTGTCGGGTCTGGGATACATGCTCCTCGCCGGGGTCGAAAGCTACGCGGGATTTCTCGCCGTCTATTTGGGCGTAATCTCGCTGTCTTTTTCCGCGGGCTTCATGCATTCGCCGATGGTGCTCGCCAACTCCTGGTTCATCCGGCGCAGGGCCTTCGCGATGACGCTCGTCAGCAGCTCCATCAGCATCGGCGGCGTGCTCATCACGCCGCTGCTCGCTTTCACCGTGCAGACCTGGGGCTGGCGCTGGGGCGCCTTCCTGGCGGGCGTCGGGCTCATCTTGGTCGGCGTGCCGATTGCGTTGTACGCCCGGCGCTCGCCGGAAAGCATGGGCCTCTTGCCCGACGGCGAACCGGCCGAGCGAAATGCGAGCGGCAGCGGCTCCTTTCATGGCGGCGGCGACGCGGAATTCAGCCTGCGCCAAGCCATGCGCACCACCGCATTCTGGATGCTGATCCTGGCCACTACCACGCGGGTCGGCGTCTTCAACTCGATCACGGTGCACTTCGTACCGATCATGGTTTGGAAAGGCGCCAGCGAGCAGCAGGCCGCCGCCATGCTGGCGCTGATGGCGCTCATGAGCCTGCCGGCGCATTTGTTGATCGGCTGGATCGCCGACCGCGTGAGCAAGCCCCTGCTTATGGCGCTCTGCATGATCATCGGCGCGGTGTCTATCGCTTTTCTCGCCTACGGCGAGGAAGTCTGGTCGCCCTGGATCTTCGTATTGCTCATCACCTTCGTCGAGGCGATCTTTCCGGTGAGCTGGGCCACCGTCGGCGATTTTTTCGGACGCAAATCGTTCGCGAAGATTCGCGGCACCATGAGCTTCTTTTATCTTTGGGGGCCGGCCCTTGGCCCGATCATCACCGGCGCGGTTTACGACCGCCACCAAAGCTATGCACCGCTGATGGCGGCCTACATCGCTACGTTTTTGCTCGCCGGCGGGCTTTACGCGTTGCTGCGCCGCCCGGCGCCGCGCCGCGGCGATGCCGGCAACTGACGCTCGCGAGAACACCTATCTCGTTCTTGGCCGGCTTTCGGAGTTCCGGTTCTTGCTTGCGAAACCGCGGCAAATGACGCCGCTGAAGGGCGTTCGTGCGCAACCGTTCGCGCTCGGTGGCAAAAAAATCTTGACAATCCGGGCGCAAATCGCGAGGATATCGGGAAACAAATGCTTTGGCTGGACCCCATAGGCGACCAACTCCGCGGATGCTTCCGTCTTCTAACCGGTATTTCTCGAGCCATTGTTCTCGCCGGCTTGATGTTTATGACCGGCTGCTCGACGTCTGACGACGCTTTGAAACCCCAACTTTTCTCTCCCCCGGAATCGCTCAGCAATCCGGCGATGCCCGCTTCGGCGCGTTCGCTTTCGGCCATGGAGGCGATCAGCCGCGGCGTTGCGGCGGTGACCCCGCCGGGCGCGGCCTTGAAAGACGTCTATTACCACTTCGACAGCGTCAATTTGGAGGCAGAGGCGCAGGAAATTCTTTTCAAGAATGCCGAATGGATGAAAGCGAATCCCAAGACGCGGGTGGAAATTGAGGGCCATTGTGACGACATCGGCTCGGCCGAGTACAATCTTGCCCTCGGCGCCAAACGCGCCCAAGTCGCCAGGGATTTTCTGCTAAACCAGGGTGTCAATGCCGACCGGCTCGTGACGATCAGCTACGGCAAAGAAGCGCCGGCCTGCTTCGAAGCGACGGAAGATTGCCGGGTGAAAAACCGCCGCGCCCGCTTCGTCATGTTCACCGAATTGCCGACCTCGTAGACCAGCGCCAGCGCTCACCTCTGTCCCATATCAATCAGCATCGCGCATTCGTTAAACCACGAAGTGATAGCTTGCGCTCGCCCACAGGTGATGATGAAAGTAGGCAGTTTCTAGGGCACGATTTTGCTTCACCCGTCATTCCCGCGAATTTAGGGAATCCAGGTTTGTTCTCCGCACAATTAGCCTGGATACCCGCTTTCGCGGGTATGACGAACCCCACCGCACCCACTTCGAAGGAGGCCACGAAAAGCACGAGGCTTGGATATAACAATCCAAAAACTCCGAACTTCGTGAACTTCGTGTGCTCCGTGGTGACGCGGAATTCTCCCTAATCTAGCTGACCTCGCGTTACTCATAGCCGATCGCCGAGACGATCGGCAGGGAGCCGGCCTGCTTCGCCGGACCGAAACCGGCCAAAATACAGAGCAGCACGGCGGCGGCGATCGATAGCAAGGCGACGTCGTAGGGGTAATAGAACTGAAACGTCCAGCCCGTCAGCTGTTTGGTGTTGTAGACCACGTGGTGATACGCCATCACCGTCCCGGCGAATAGTCCGAGCACGCCGCCGAATAATCCCATCCAGCCGGCCTCGGCAACCACGCTGCGGCGCACCTGCGATCGGGTCGCGCCGATGGCGCGCAAGACGCCGATCTCGCGCGTGCGATCGAGCACCGACGCCAAAAGGGTGTTGATCACGCTGAAGATCGCCACCACCACCGCGACGATCTCGACCGCGTAGTTCACCACGAAGGATTGCTCCATGATTTGCACCACCGTCTCGCGCAACTCGCCGTGGGTGCTGATAAAGAGCTGGTAGCGCTCGCCGTGGCGCGCCTTGATGGTTTCGATGATTTGTCGCTGATCGGCGCCCGGTTCGAGCCACAGATCGAAAGCGTCGAGCAGCTCATCGCGCCAATATTTTTTATACAACGCGCGGTCGAGGAGCACGCTGCCCGAGTCGGAGGAATAGTCGATGTAGACGCCGAGCACGCGGAACGACGCGCTCCCCGACGGCGTCGCCAATGTGATCCGGTCGCCGGTCCTGGTGCCGAATTTGCTCTGAAAGCTCTCGCTGACGATCACGCCCGCCCCCTCGGCCATCTCGCGCAGCGCCCGAGCGCCGTCGCCCTCGGCCATCGGCAAGGTTCTCACGTGCGCCGAGTCGCGCGCGGAAAACGATTCGATCAAGACCGGCCGTCCCTGGTAGGTCGCGCGCACCAGGCGATAGAGATCGATGACTTTGATTCCGGGAATTTTCTTGAGCTCGGGCAAAAGCTCCTCGCGCAGCGGAACGTTTCTCGGCCCCGCCGTCCTCGCCCCGGCGCTTACGATCAAGTCCGCCGTGACCATTTGATCGACCCAGGAGAGCAGCGAGCCGCGCACGCTGTTGACGAACGCGGCGATGGTGAAGATCGCGGCCAGGCTGATCACCATGGTCGCCACCGTGATGCCGGAGCGCAGCGGATTGCGAAACAGGCTGTCCGAGGCGAGGCGCAGCTCGATCCAGGAGAGGCCCGGCAATCCGATCTTGGCTTTGCGGAACAGCCGCGCCGCGACATGAATCAACGCCGGACAGAAAGCCGCCAGACCGAGGAGAAATACCAGCATGCCGGCGACGCCCACGCTGAATTTCGTCACCGGGCCACCGGCCGCCGGGCTGATCAGGAGCAGCGCCGGAGAGACGACGAAGCAGAGCGCGCCGACGCGATTGGGCCAGGACTTGGCGCGCCCCGCGGGACGCCACGCCGCCTGCCGGACATTCTCCAACGGGCTTACGCGCACCGCCTCCCAGGCCGGGTGAAGCGCCGCGACCACGGCCACCAACGTGCCGCTGCCGAGCGCGAGAAAAATCTCCCGAGCGCTTAAATCGCCGCCCGCCAAATCCATCAGCGAAAATAGATTGCCGACGGTCTCGCCGACCGCGACCAGCGCGGCCCGCGCCAGCAGCCAGCCGAGCGCGGCGCCGGCCGCCGCGCCCGCCAGCGCGAGCAGCAGCGCTTCGGCGACGATCAAGCGCAGCAGCTCGCCGCGCTTGATCCCAAGACAGCGCAGCGTGCCGATTTCCTTGCGGCGCTGGATGACCGACACCGAAACCGTGTTGTAGATCAGAAAAAAACCGACGAAGAGCGCGATCAGGCTCACGAAGAAAAGCCCGACGCGAAACGACGTGAGGAGCTGCTCGATCTGCTCGCCGCGATTGCGCGGCCGCTCGACCTGCGCGGCGCCGCCGAGCCGTTCGCGCAGGCGCTGGCGCACGGCGTCTACCGACTCTCCGTCCTCGACCGTCAGGTCGACGATATCGAGCTTGCCTTCTTTGCCGAAAGCCCGCTGTGCCGCCGGCAGGTCCATCAGGGCAAAGCTCCCGCCAAAGACCGCCGCCGTCCCCCGCTCCTTCAACAGGGCGCGCACCGTGAACTCGCGCCGGCCTTCGCTCGTCAGCAAAGTCACCGCAGCGCCCGACGGCAATCCGAGTCGCCGCGACAACGACTCGGTCAACGCGATGGAATCGGGCCGCGCGATGAAATCCAGCGCCTGCTCAAAACCGAAATCGGCTTCGGCGAACTGGTGCTCGCGGATCGCAGAGTCGGTCAGGAAATCGACGCCGTAGACGAACAGGCGCTCGCCGGGGACGCCCGTTACCGGCAGAAACCCTTCCACCGCCGCGGCGGCATCTTTGACGCCGGGGGTGTCACGAATGGTTCGAAACAGATCTTCGGCGATGCCGCTTTCGCCGTTGGCCACCTGCAGCACGGCCTTGCCGGCGATCTGGTCGATGGTCGATTGAAACGAGCTGGTAAGCGAGCGGTTGACGACGGCGATGGCGACGATCACCGCGACACCGAGCGCGATGCCGAAAAAAGTCAGCGTCGTTCGCAGGCGGTGCCGGCTTGCGTGGCGCCAAGAGATCGTGCGCAAAAGACCGAGCATCACGCGATGTCCTTCTCGATCCGGCCGTCGCGCAAGTAGATCCGCCGATCGCCGAAGCGCGGCCGCCTCCTCGCTGTGGGTGACCATGACGACCGTGCAGCCGTCTTCTTTGCTGATCTGGCGCAGCAGCGACAGAATCGCGTTGCCGTTCTTGGAGTCCAAATTGCCCGTGGGTTCATCGGCGAGAAGAATCGGCGGATCGAAGACAAGGCCGCGCGCCATCGCCACCCGCTGGATCTCGCCGCCGGAAAGCTCTTCGGGAAGATGCTCTTTGCGTGTTTCCAGTCCGACCTTTTTGAGAAGCGCCGCGCGCGGCTCTTCCGCGTCGAGCCTGGCCCGACCGTCGAGCACGAGCGGCAAGGCGACGTTTTCCAAAGCCGTGAGGCTCGGCAGCAAATTGAAGAACTGAAACACGAAGCCGATTTTCTTCCGGCGAAACAAGGTCACTTGATCGTCTGCCATCTGGCCGACCAAGCGGTTATCGACCAGCAGCTCGCCGCTGCTCGGCCGGTCGAGGCCCGCCGATCAAATGCAACAGCGTGCTTTTGCCCGAGCCGCTCGGCCCCATGATCACGGCGAAGGATCCCTTGGCGATATCCAATGAGATACCCGCCAATGCGATAATTTCGTTTTCGCCCTGCTTGAAGACTTTGCGGACGTCGAGGCAGCGGATCATGTAGGTCGGCGATTCAAGCGGCGCGGCTGATCTTCGGCGGTGTGAAGGAATTGATCGCCGTTCCTGGGGCGCGCTCGAGGTCTCCGCGAGATCTTTCCGCACAGCGCCGATGAGCGCGTCGACGTCGATGCCGAAGAAAATCGGGGCGTAGGGTTCGAGCTTTTCGATTCCGGTGCGCCAGAGCTTGAGAGCGCCCGCCGGCACGTTTTGCTGGAGCTTGAAGTAGCCCGCAGCGACCTGGATCAGACCCTGGTAAAACTTGCGGTCCTCGCCGTGATCCTCCAACCAGATTTCTTCGAGCGTTTCGTGGCACTCGAAGAAAAGCTCTTCGTTGAATTCATCGATGCCCTTGAGAAATCGCGGATCGTCTTTGGCTTCCATGGCTTAGGTGTGCTTTCCGGCCCTTTTTCTTTCCAATATTCGCTGGAAAGAAAACTCACCGCGGAGACGCGGAGTACGCCGAGACGACATTTGTCCTCTTCAAATTTTGACCTCTGCGAACTCTGTGTCTCTGCGGTGAAATGTCCTTCTCCACTTTTGCTGCGGCTTTGCCGCGCTCGGTTCTTTGTGGTTAATTCTTTTCCGATACTCGGAATACGAATGTCACAGCCTAACGCGAAAAATGAGGTCACGCTAGACATCGATCGCCTTTCCTACGGACCGTACGGGATCGGCCGCGTCGATGGCCGGGTTCTGATGGTGCCCCACACCGCGCCCGGCGACACGATCACCGCAAATGTGGTCGAAGAAAGAGAGCGCTTCTCGATCGCCGAGCTCGCTCAAGTGCTCGAGCCCTCGCCCGCCCGTCGCTCACCGCCCTGTCCTTACGTCGGTCGCTGCGGCGGCTGCTCTTGGCAGCACCTGAATTATGAGCTCCAGCTCAAGGCAAAGCAGCAAAACGTCGAGGACTCGCTGCGCAGAATCGGCAAGCTCAGCGACTACGATCTCCGTCCGATCATTCCCGCCGCCGATGAATTTCACTACCGCCGGCGCATTCGTCTTCAGGTTGGACCTGGAAACACACTCGGATTCTACGGCGTCTCATCGCACGATCTCGTCGAAATTGGAGCCTGTCTCATCGCTGCCGAGCCATTGAACGCTATGATCGAGACCTTGCGGCGCTGGGCGCCCAGCATGAACACAAACATCGGAACAGGTAGAAATCGTCGTCGGCGACAAGCCGAATCAAACGGTTGCGGTGGTAAAAGCGCCGGATATGTTTTTGCCGCGGGACGAGCCCGCATGCGCGCATCTAATCGGCAACGATAGTGGAATTCATGGTTTGATCATCGCCGGCCGCGACTGGCGCAGAGTTTGGGGAGAGCCGAGAATCACCGTGGGCCTCCACACCGCTCTCGAGCTCGACCTCGATGCCGATGTTTTCACACAGGTGAACCCACCGGGAAACCGACGCATTATCGATGAACTGCTCGCAGCGGGGGATTTTCGAAA
>CAVUVW010000025.1:0-195645 GCA_963745035.1 uncultured delta proteobacterium
GCAGCCGGCACATCTTGGCCGCGTTGTGGGCTATCGGTGTTGAGGCCCACCTCATCGAGAGTTACGTCGGCGACGCTCCGCGGATTGTCCCTGACAAAGACCTGCCTACGCGGATCACGGAATTTCCGCGCGATTAGATCGCTGGCATGGATCAGCCGCTCGATGGCAATTTTGGTGAGGATCAGGTTGGCATTGTCCGTGTCGAGTCACTTCGAGACGTTGACGCTTCTCCAAGAACAACGCCCGGGCGTCGGTGTTGAGGTCCTAAGCGGCATGCGCCCAATCGCCCGGCGAAAGTTGGTCGGGTCAGTTCTCCGATCCCGACCGCGGCCGAACCTCAGCGGTAATGTCATGGAGATCGACCAGAATACGATCCGCATCGAAAGGTACGCGCTCTTCATCTGCGGCGGCGGGGAATCGCACGCGTCAAGTGAATGGGCTCAGGCTGCGCCGACTCCCGAATTGGGAGGTCTGGTGCGACAAAACGAGAGATAGGTCGGCAGATAGTCATGAAGCAGCAGGCTATCAACACCGAACCCGTGGTCTTCGTGGTGGACGACGACATCGATGTCCCGCGAGGGCTTGAGGTCGGTGATAGGGTCGGTCGGGCTCCGGTGCGAGGTCTTCGCCTCACCTCGGAAATTCCTGGAGGCGCAAGGCTACCGACACGGTGAGTTGCCTGATGCTCGATGTGCGCCTGCCGGAAATGAGCGGGCTCGACTTTCAGGCCAGCTTACCGGCGCACATGCCGATATTCCGATTATTTTCGTCATCGCTCCATGGCGATATTCCCATGAGCGTCAGGGCGATGAAGGCGGGCGCTGTCGAATTCCTCACCAAGCCGGTGCCGAGCAGACCCTGCTCGATGCCGTGTGCGTCGCCCTCGAACGTGATCGGGTGCGACGGGAACAGGCCGGGAAAGTGCGCGCCCTTCAGGCCCGTTTCGACTTGCTGAGCCCACGCGAGTGCGAGGTCCTGTCCCTGGTCATCACCGGCCCGCTGAACAAGCAGATCGCCGCCGAAATGAAGTTGAGCGAGGTAACCGTGAAGGTTCACCCCGTGCCAGTTTGATGAAGAAATTGGGCGCGAAGTCGGTTGCTGAACTGACCAAGATGGCCAACGTTGTCGGAGTTGTTCCGCGCGGCATCAAGCGTAGATCGCTACAGTCAGGCGCCCTTCGGGCAACAACGAGCGCTCTGCTGGACCATCAGCTCGCGCGGGAGCGATCGCACGCCTGCCTAAACTCTGGGGGTCAATGTCGGTTTAAGCGGCATCGGTAGAAGGTTCAAAATGACAATTGATTCCCGGAGCTTGCGTTGCGCACGATTCCTTCTCGATGAGCGGGGCAGACGAAACAGATAATGAGAAATTCGAAAGATTTCTTCGTTTGGCTCAGAATGACAGTTTACTTTGCCTTTCGCGCAAGGTTCCCTAGTACCGTGCGACTGTTCCCGTGCTGAGGATGTAGCTCCGCCAGCTAAGGCCACAGCCTTTCAAAAAGGCGCCGGCTCACCCTACCATTTACCCCGCTTCCCCCAGCCACCCAGTGAACCAATCAAACGCCGGTGCCTTAAGAACTCATGCGCGAAACTAAAATCGAAATCCTGTTATCAAGGAAAAATCTTAATGGCTTTCCCTTCCACCTTCATGGCCATGGGCCGTATGCGGAACCCATGCGCTTGAAACTAAGTGAGCGGGAAGCTCCACTTTGATGTCGCGACTTAGTAAGCTCATCAGCACCTTGACACGGCCTGCGGCGTTAGGCTCTTCCAGAAGCAGGCCGATGAATCCGTCAAAGGATCCGCCGCGTACACGAACCTCTTGACCGACCTTCAAGTCGGAGCGAGCCGTAATAATTCCTTCGGAATTTGCCTGCCGCATGAGATACTCCGCGACACCATCGTCCAGTGGTATGGGAGTATCATTGAAACTCACAAAACGCTTTACCCCTGGAGACCAAAGGACGTGGTAATACTGGGTCGAAAGATCAATGTGAACAAAAAAGTAATTGGGAAAAAGCGGAACGATGCGTTTACGTTTTCGTGAGAACTTAGGCAGCAATATGCGCGGAAAAAAATTCTCGACCGCTCTTAGCCCAAGATGGAGTTGAGCAAATGTTTCCTTCTGCGGCTTGCAGTACACAACGTACCAGGCTGAAATCGCCATTCGTCAATTCGGATTTGCTTCAGGGAATTATGAGCGCAATGCTTGAGCAATCGAAATGCCACGGGGAAAAACGCTATAAGTTCATCAAAAACCGTGACATATAGGGTGAGACACGTTGAAAGTCTTGCGGCAAATCGGACGAGGATGTCTTCCGCGGCCCGTTAAAATTTGAACAAGTGCTGAACTACACACGAAACCTTTGAGCTCTCGGTTGTTTCGGACATTTCGGTCTGATCGGAAACAGTTTTCCGAGTGAGTCGGACGACGTTAGGATCATGCGCACGAATTGGGGACCGAAGCACTGGTTACAGCTCTGCATCATGTGACGAAAACTCGGTTGCCGCCATAAGTTCATCAGTATCTGATAAACCTATGGAAGCTGTGGAAGGGGAGCCAAGAGTACGACAGACAGGACGTCTATCGACCCGCTAGCTCGATGATTCCGTCTCAACGGCAACAATACGCGACTTGCTTTCAGTCCTCGGGACGCGTCCGATACAATTCCTAAGTAAACCTTTGCGGGCTTTGCAAGGCTTATCACGAATAGCCCGAGCCACTGGCTACGAACGAATCATCGCACGCTGAATTATGTCTTCGCTAATTCATCCTGCTGAGGACTCTTTGCTGATACGATTTCCTGGCTTAAACAGACTTCACGCGGCAAACGATGCATGATCCATGTCCTCAGACCCGGGAAGCCCACCTTGGCCCTACCTGTTCTGCGGTAGATCCGCGCAGACCAAGGGTAAGAAGATTTAAAGCCGGCGGCGGTTGTTCGAGAAATCAGCGAGCCACCCCGTTCAAGGCGTACATGGAGAAAAATCCCGGGTACGCCGCATATGAAAGCGTGGAAAGCATTAAAGCAGCAAGGCTATCCTGGCGGCGTGAAACTCACGACCAAGGAACTGAAGGATTATTTCGCAACCCAGGTATCAGCACAGGTGACGGACCCGAACACAGTCAAGGAATCGATGCGCACACAAGCCTGACCACAACTTCGCGATACGTTCGCACCGTTACGGAACGCATGAAACAAGCCGTGCAAAATCTCGGGGCAAATCCTGGAGGCAAGTTTGGAGGCAACTCTGGAGGCAATTCGCCGCGCAAAAATACCCAAGCGTATGTTGACCAAACAGGCTGCAAAACGGCTAATTGCGCAGAAATAGCAAGGAGAAAGCATGGTGGTGGCAGTGGGACAGTGTAAAGAACCGCTTTTAGAAGTGTCTTTTTCGTTGGTCTGAAGCGGCGGGGGAATCGAATACAACCCGTAAGCTAGTAATTGTGTGCCGATTTTCATCTATGATTTTGATGATGGCCCTTGCCCGTGTCAGTGCTCCGAACCGACCACGCCGCCTGAAGAGCGCCCGGATGAATGTTCCCGCCCAATACTCTTTCTGGTTTTCACAACTTGGTCGACGTCGAGCCTGATGCGGACAGCCCGCTCGCGTATCGCTGGAGCTTTTGTCTTTGTACTCAGGAGCAAACCAAATGATAATCTTTACTGGGGGCAGGAATCACAGGTCGAGTTTCCGCTCACCATATCTAGCTCCAACGCCCCGACCAAGGGACAATCATCCGTTCCTGATCCAGACCCGCGACGCTCTTTTGCTCCAAAACGTAAACAGCAGCACGCGCGCATTGCTTAATGCCTTATAACGGTCATTGCCTGCGCTGTAGTTACCGTATGGCTTGGATTGTTATCAGAGGCAAAGGATCATCGAGCGACAACATCCGCAAGGCAAGTCATACCTAGAGAGCACCCCCATCCGACAGCCCGCGCAACAACCTTTTTCCTGCTACCCAACCGGGAGGCGGGTTGAACTGTCAATTGAATGTCACCAAGTGTCAAGAAAAGCAGCGTTTGAGGGATTACCTTTTCCGCATCAATTTTATTCTCCCTTCCTCGGCGTAGCCGGGCAGTGAAGGGGTGTATGGAGGAGCACAATGAAAAGGCTCGCAAAAGCAAGAAACATCAAGTCAGGTGAGACAGTCCTTGACCGTGGCACGCGCTTCATTATCAAAGAGGTCTGCGTTAGCGCGGAACCCGGGCGGCTCGCGTTCATCGACATGCAGGATGTCTGGCACGGGAACTATCATCCAGATGAATATTTAGAAGTAGGGGAAGAACTCGCCCGCAAACGTGCCGTAACTTACGATTGGCAAATAGTACAAGAGGCTTACCTGTTGGCCGACATGCCTTCAGAAATGATTCATTAACCGCGGCCCCTCTCAATGATTTATTTTCTGTCCATTCACGGCGCGATCCTTGGCTCAACTTCGAAGCGGCGCTCGACGAGAGCAGTGTGGCGTTGGTCATGCGTACTAGAACTAGCAGAATAAAACCGAATGGAAATTGACGAAAAACCAATCACATTTCACAAACATATTTGTTTTCTATGCCGGCGATCCTATGAAGAAATTGAAACCGGCGAGTGCCAGTACGGTCACGACCATCCGTGGGGGAAATGTCCTCCGTGCGAAGACAAATTTGCCGTTGGTAAACCAATCACTTTCTTATGACGGTCCGCATGTTGGTTTTAATCTTAACTTAATGATCGTCAATTTGTTCGAGCAAAGGCAAGGATGCTGGCCTTGCAGCTACTAGCTATTGCGCTCGCTTGAGCACTCTGGGTGCGTACACACCGGCCGAGAATCAAATCCAAACGACACGAGGATTTCAAATTCTCGTAGCACCTCTAACCAGCAGAGAACAAAGAGGAATTTCTTGGCTTTGCCATTACTTTGTCGGTCAGAAATCCCATCTAGAATCGAATAGAATCTCGTCTGACAGATCGAATCGCGCTATTCACAGGCAAAATAGCGCTGTCTCCGCTATCCTGTGCTCATGGCAGGCATACGCGGGAAATCCGGCCCACCAGGCAACCAGAACGCTTTCAGACACGGTCTAGCGGGGGTTGCACAACGCCGGGTAAACGGCGCCCTCACACCAGCAGAGCAGTCCATCCGGGAAGAAATCCTTAACGGCTTAATCACCGACAAGGGCGGCGAGGCTCAGATCAGCACGGCCATGCGCGTGCTCGCCGAGGTCATCGCCAGTGACGCGGCTTGGTTGGTTGCCGTGAACCGAGCAATTGACGGCGTGATGGAATCAAACCAAAAGGCGCGGAACAATCCGAAGGCGCTGCACACGCTGGACGGGTGTAAACGCGGCGTGGTGAATAGCTTGGCTGGTAATCTTCAGCGGTTTGGGTTCGAGAAGGCGGGGAAAACCGAATCGCTTCAGGAAATCATCGCCGAAATGGGCGATGATACGGCGGCCAACCGGAGCAGCTAAAGCATGGCTATCTCGTACATCACCACGGACCTGGAATGCGACTCAGAACGCAATCTTTCGGCGCTAGCGGCTGAGTTCGGCAACAGCATTATCATTCATCTCAACGACTGGGTTGGTGATGTCTATCGTGTGTCGGTAGGTCTTGCCGACACCGACACAACGGCAGCTGATGCCGTATCGTTTTACTGCTCATTGCTTGAGAAGCTAACGGGTGAATCGAAGGCACTCTGGGAGGGATGCACTCGACGTGTGGTGGATCTAGCCTTCGAGGGCGGAACGGAACCAGAGTCTCAGACCTTCCAGCTTCCTGAAGCGGTGCTCCGACAGGCGGCAGCATTGGGGTTGAGTATTGCCATCACGATCTATCGTGTTGGAGCGTATTCGGAATCCCAGCCGTGACGACCAAGGCAGAACGTAGACAGATAGACCACGAACCGTCGCGGACACCACTAGTATTTATCTAAATAATAATTCTCTTAGTAATCCCGCTTCTTGCCGGTAACCAACCTCTGCCTCTCTCCTCCCCTATTTCATCGGTCACACCGGTAACACAGTTGAGATTTCCGCTATCCGGATGAACTCCCGAGCGACAGGGAAGAGCACCGGTTCCGGATGCTTTGGAGAAAGCCAGCGACCGCCCCTCGCGCCATTCTGCCATACGCCGGTCTCGCCCGAGTCTCACGCAAGCCAGGCCCAGCATTCAGAACCGCGGCGGAGTTTGGCCGGATTTAAGAGTTTGACACTATTTTTGATCTCGCGTATGGTCCAGGTCGTTTTGCCAATCGGTATACTTTACCGAGCCTGGGCGTGGGGAAAAAGGGCATCTTGTTATGGTGGGTATGAAAAAAATCACCCTTGCTGTGTTATGGGTTCTTGCATCGC
Source organism: uncultured delta proteobacterium (assembly GCA_963745035.1). Classification (GTDB taxonomy): domain Bacteria; phylum Desulfobacterota; class Binatia; order UBA9968; family UBA9968; genus DP-20. The sequence goes on from CAVUVW010000025.1 coordinate 6,344, forward strand.
CCGTTATCATAGCCGCTGGCGACGATTTCAGGAATCGAGAACGAGAGGTCAGGAATTTTGAGGAGAACGATCGCCGAAATCCGCCCAAACCAGGCGCGATTTTATTTACCGGTAGCTCCTCGATCGTACGTTGGAAGAGCTTGGCTGTGGATTTCGAGCCACATTATGTACTAAGTCGAGGTTTTAACGGAGGCGGAATCGCTGATCTAACGTATTTTTCTAGGCGTATTATCGTCCCGTACCAGCCCAAGATGATCGTAGTCTATGCTGGTGAAAATGATCTGGTACTCGGTAGGTCTCCGGAGAGAGTACTTACCGATTTTGACTTATTTATGAAAAAGCTCCGAATGGAAGTTCCGGATGTCACAACGGCTTTTATTTCGATCAAGCCCAGTCCGGATCGGAGTGAGCTTTTAGATCGGATAAGGACTTCAAACAAATTAATTGAGCAATACACAACCGAGCACAAACGTATTAAATACATTGACGTTTTCACACCAATGATGAATAAGACGGGAGCGATTCGGAAAGAGCTGTTCGATACGGACGGCGTGCACATGAATAAAACCGGGTATCAAGTCTGGAGATCCATAATTGCTGTTCATTTGAACAACTCCGAGCTTCAATTTTAATCTATTTGTGGAAAACATTTGCCCGTGATGATCTCCAACGCTGGGGAAGGTCTCAAGCTGCTGGGCCTCAAGCGAGTCAGTAAGCCGGTGAGCATATCCGACCTGCTCAACGGCGCCAGCGATCAGCCGGAAAGCGACACCAGCCAATGATCGCGTTAATGCATCCGGCGCGCAATTGGGGTGGGGGCTGTAGGGAACGTCGAAATGTGGCAAAACGGAGGCCTTTCCAAGTAGATCAGATCAAAGCGCGTGCAGGGGAAAAAGCATTACGCTATGAAAATGAGCGTCGCAGCAGGGACCAAAGAAGATGAAGCAGTCCCCGTCCCCACACGCCTTTCGGCATTACCCAATAGCGGGAGTAGCAGGCACGGCAGACTGAGATTGAGAGATTGAAGGCTGAGCTCGAAAAGATGCCGCCGGAGTGGAACTATTTCAGGCGTCCGCGCGATCCCCACGCTGCCTGACCTGAAAGTTATTCGTCCTTAATAAATCCGATCTCGTGAGGCGGCGTAATTCGCAAGCTTCCTGTGGATCTTTTACGCACTTGCTGAGTTGCGTGGAGCTATCCCTTGACGAGCTATACCCGTGTTGATAAAGCCGGGGCATGTGGAAGCGCGTCGCCATCCTGCTGGGCATTTACATAATTTTCCGAGAGCTTCCCTTTCCTCGACGAGCAGATGGGTTCGATTACGAGCTGATGCTTGCTGAATGCCGTAAACGAGGTTGGGAGAGCTGCGACGAGCTCAAAGAGACCTTAGACTGCTCAAGGCGATTAATAGAAGAAATTCCCAACCCTGATGAGTTGAAGCGATTGCGAGAAAAGGAAGTTGAGAAACTGCTTCAAGAGAATCCAGAATTAACGAGGAGAAAACTCGAAGAAGCAGATACACACCTAGCGAGAGCGGAAAAAGACGGGTTCGAGCCAGAAAAACTTGTCGCGGAGCGCATGTTTCATATAGGACCCGACCTGACCCAAGTGCTTTTAGAAGTCTGGCTAAGGGAAAGAAAAGTCCATTTAGAGCTTCTAAGGAGTAAACTACAGGGCGTTTAATGCCGTATTTCGTAGGTGGTTTGGTTATCATCGCCGTCCTGTTGCACTTGACCCCATTCGACGTGTTGATAAATCGGCGACGTAATGCTGGGGCGACTCCTGCTGCTCATGTTTCTGTTTCTGCTGATTGCGCGGGAGCTGTTACCTCGAACGTAGAGAAAATCAGTTCCCCAAATTTCACGCCTTTTTTCCTTGGGTCCATGCTTACATTTGCGTCACGCGAGCTTCGCAGCATTACGTAGCGATAAAGCCGCTCTCAGCGTCCTGCGGGAATAGCGAGGTCGTAGCGAAGAAATGGCTACATACGATCTTTTCATCTATCGTCGCAAAGATAGTCCGAAGGTCTTCTCCCTCGTACATGTACTCGCGCCTTTTATTTAACGCGACTTCTGCGCTCAATTTGGAATCGTGCGACGAGTTGCGACTACGTGCTTTTGGGGACGCCGAAACCAAGCGTGAGCCGACTACCGAGGAAAGCGCCATACGCGCCGCCATTGCCGAGGCCGACGCCAAACTACGGCGCTGGGAAGAAGCACTCGAGCGTGGCCTGTTGTCTTTGGAGGACGCCGCCGAAAGAATCAAGGCGGTACGCCAGGAGAGGGCTGATCTCTTGAAAACTCAATCCCGGCTGGAGCAGCGCGCCCGCGCCCGAACCGACATCCGGCCCATCCCTACCCCTCTGATGGACTCCTACATCAAAGAAGTCCAGAAGCGGTTACGCGAAAAAGCAATCTTCGCGAAAAGGGAATTTCTGACTGAGATCGTCAAGGAGATACGTGTTCGTGATAAGCAGGTTACCGTAACGTACCGGCTACCGTGGACGCCCCAAGTATTGGCCCAAATAGACCGAACGGGGCGGTTCTTTACAGTGTCTAAATGGTGGTCGCAGTAGGAATCGAACCTACGACCTCGCGCATGTGAGGCGCGCGCTCTAACCATCTGAGCTATGCGACCACGAAAGGCTTTTCTAGCATCTTGGATGACGAGCTTCAAGAATTAGGCGGGACCTACGCGGCTACTTGCCGGTTACCGCACGATAGGCCGCCTCGACATTGTTCGGAAAGCGGTCCTTGCCTTGCCAATCGTCGGCTTCGGGCATGCGCACGTCCTTTTTGATTTCGTCGAGCGACTTGCCCTGTTTCACCATCGCGCCCACGCGCTCGACCAACAGAGTGTAGTACTTTTCCATGTCTTCGAGGATTTTCACGGTGCCGGGCGCGCCGTGACCGGGTACCACGATCTCTGGATTGAGCGTGCGCATCATCTTGATTGCGGCCAACGTGTCGGTGATCTTTACGGACGGGCGCAAATTGCTGAAGCGCTTGACTCCCACCGACGCCGCCGCAAAAACGATTCGTTCTTTTGGCATCCAGATCGCCGTATCCGCCTCGCTGTGAACGCTTTTTAAAAAGCGCATCTCGAACGCCCTATCGCCCATCTGGAGGGTCATCCTGTCGCGAAACTCGATGTGCGGCGTGATGGCACGAAAATTTTTCATCTCTTTAAGGTCGGGGTATTCGGCGATGATCTTACGCACCCGCTCCGGATTGAGCCCTTCCTTCATTGCCTCCGTAGCTCCGGCGTGAGCCACGATCAGAGCCGGCGGCGAGAACATCCAGTGGCCGGTGGTGTGGTCGGCGTGGGGCTCGGTATTAATGAGGTAACGAACCGGTTGAGTGGTGAGCTTCTTGAGCGCACTCGCGAGCGCGACGGAATCCGACGGGCGATGGCCGCTATCGATCAGCACCACGCCCTCGGAAGTTAGAATGATGGTCGCGTTGGAGTCGGCGGGACTTTGCGCATAGACGAAGATGCCTTCCTTTAGCTTTTTGAAATGCGGACCCAGTTCCTGTGCCGGAGCCGGTGCGGTGAACGATTGAAGCAAACACCCCTATGACCACTGCGCAGGTCACTCCGAGTTTCATCGCGCCTTCCTGTCGATATCGATCGCGGTTGAATACGCCGCACGGCTCACTTGCCGGTGACGACTTTGTACGCCGCCTCTACGTTGGTCGGAAACCGCTCTTTGGTTGCCCAGTGGTCGTATTCGGGCATGCGGACTTCTTTCTTTATTTGTTCCAGCGATTTTCCTTCTTTTGCCAATTTGCCAACGCGCTCGACGAGCAAGGCATAGTATTTCTCCGTGTCATCGAAAATCTTTGTCGTGCCCGGCTGACCATGCCCGGGGACAACGACTTCGGGCTTCAATGCTTTCATCATCTTCGACGCGGCCAAGATATCCGGGATCGTCACGAACGGGCGGAGAATATTGAACTGGTCGACGACGATGCCTGAAGCCGAAAACAGCACCCGCTCCGCCGGCAGCCACACTGCGGTGTCGGCCTCGCTATGGACACCCTTCAGATACAATAGCTCGAAGGTGCGCTCGCCCAGTTTCAACGTCATTTTCTCGCGATACTCAACCTGCGGCGTGACGAATCGATATCCCTCCACTGCTTTACGCATCGCAGGCGAGGCGCCCGCAAGTTTTTCGATGCGGCCCGGTGTTTCTTTCTCGCGGTTGATCATGGATTGCGTCGCGCCGTCGTGCGCGATGATCACCGCCGGTGGTGAGAATACGAAATGGCCGGTGGTATGGTCCGGATGCGGCTCGGTGTCGATGAGAAAGCGAATCGGCAGCGAGGTGATCTTCTTCACGGCATCGAAGATTAAGCGCGAGTCGGTCGGACTGTGACCGCTGTCGATCAGCACCACCCCCTCTTGCGTCACGACGATGCCGCAATTGGAGTTGAAGTTGCTGCCGACGTAAACATAGATGCCGTCTTTGATCTTTCTGATATTGGCCGGCAGGTCCTGCGCGTAAGCCGCGCAGGTGAACGAAATGGCGAGGAAGGCGGCGACAGAAAACGCGAGCTTCGGCCTCATAACGGGCTCCTCCTCTCGGGCGAGAATAGGCGCCGACGCTACTAGGAAAACCAAGCGACTGTCAATCGGCTATTCGCCGTATTTTCCATGCTCCTGAGGTTGTCTGGACGAGGGTTTGAAAAAGCCCTGCTGCTCAAGCTCTTGGACAAGAGTTAGATCGGTGAGATCCTCGGCCCGCTTGCCTTTGAGTCCGGGTTTGGCGGCGAATTCCTGAATACCGAGCGCGACGTTTTCCAGGCGCGGGAAGGGTCGCTCGGGGATCGCGCCATGAACATACGTTCGGTACATGAATTCCAGCAACGCGGGATCTTTGACGTTCAAATAGCGCATGTAAATGCGGTCGGCCTGCGCGCGCTCGCGCCGCGCCAGCGCCGCCGCTTCGCCCAGCGCCTGAACGAAAGCCTTGACCGCGTGGCGCGAATTTACCAGCAGGCTGCGCGCAACGGCGAAGTCGACACCGCCGCCGATGAACAGCTTCAAGCTCTCGTTGTCGGCAAGCACGCGGACTTTGTGGATCTCGCCGCGCCGCTCCAAATCGAAAATATTGTCCTCGTTGCTCGTCGTCGCGTCGATCTCGCCTTTGACGAGTGCATTCAGCCGCGTGATGCTGCGCTGGCCCATGGGCACCAGAGTAACGTCCTTGTCGGGATCGAGACCGAGTACGTTGCAGCGCCTGGCGCGTGATCCGGTCCTGGCTGCTGTTCGCTTCGCCCGTGCCGACGCGTTTGCCTTTCAACTCGCTCGGCCGCGTGATCGACGGATGAGACAGCAGCTTCAGCACGCTGTAGCCGGTGTTGGCGAAGAAAACCAAATCCTTGCCGTCGCCGATGCCCGAGACGATCCAATTCGCCGTCGCCGCATAAATCTGCGCTTCGTCCCGGCCGATCCGTTCCACCAGATCCTCGCCGCCCTTTGGTGTTTTGATTTCGACTTTCAGTCCGTATTTTTTGAAGAGACCGGCATCCTGAGCCAACCACAGCGGCAACTTCGCCGGCCGATCGGGATAAGAAAGAACCGTAATGGAAGTTTCAGCGGCAATAGACGTTGCCCCGCCATGATCCTGAGATGAGGATGACAAAAACTATGAAGAGCATCGCCGGCTCGGATTCTAACCTCCTCCCCCTTGACGGGGGAGGATGGTGGGGGTGATCGCGCTCAATGAAACACCCCTCATCCTCTCCCTCTCGGGACAAGGGGCGAGGGAATGAAAAGAGGCGTAAGCAATTGGACAGAGAGCGAGAAATATTTGCTGAGCAATCGGCAAACTCGCCTCATTGTTCAGCCCTCCGGCCGATCTTCGATCGGCCGCGGCATCGGGTTCTTGTAGTCAGCGTGAAACGAAGTATCCATCTTCTTGCCGTCCATATACACGGTTTCGACGTTCTGCGTATCGGAAATATTTTTCAGCGGATCACCGCGCACGATAACGAAGTCCGCCACCTTGCCTTTCTCTACGCTGCCGTACTCTTTGTCTTTGCGCCACGCCTGCGCGACGTTAAGCGCCGCCGTTTGAATCGCCTGCTCGGCCGTCAAGCCCGCCTCGACGAGCATCTCGAGCTCCGCATGAAGTCCGTAACCCGCGACCACGTGATTGGGGTCGGAGCCCGAGTGAATTTTGCCGCCGGCTTTCGCAAATCTGCGAATGAAATCCTGCAGCATTTTGTACCCGCCCATCAACTCATTGCGCTTTTCCGCGCTCATCTTTTCGTACTTGGCAAAGAAACTTTCCGTGTCTTTCAAAATGTACGCCGGCAGATATTTCAACGCCAGGATTTCTTAGCAGCGCCAGCTCGCGCTTCTTCATGCCGCCGGCATGAATCGAAAGCGGGCGCAGCCACGTCGCCCAGGTCGGGCTCCAGTGCACTCGTTTGTCGATCATGACTTTGATCAGCCGATCGAATGTCGCCGGTTCCATGTAAGCGTGAATTTCCGCTGTATCGATCTTGCGCCGCATGCGCGCCATATCGAGATCGTGGCGCTTCTTGGTGTCTTGGATCGAAGTGTAGACCACCGACCAGGAATGCTCGACGGAGTTGTAGCCGTTCTCCGCGGCCGTAAAAATATCGAGCGTGTGGCCGAACACCGGCCGGCCGAGCTTGCGCGCTTCGTCCGCCGCCGCCTTGGCGACCTGCGGCTTGAGACGCTCGAAGAGCTTAATACCGTCCACTCCTTTTTCAACCAAATCGCGCACAGCCTGTCGTGCTTCGTCTTCGCTATCGACGATGATGCTCGTGCGCTGGCGCCTGAGCACTCCGGTGCCTTCTGGCGGCGGCCCGTCGATGATGTTCGCCGACGCCCACACGCGCGGCCCGCGCACGCTGCCGTTCTTCACGCCTTCGCGCTGCGCGATAATCCATTCCACCGGATTGTTGGAAATATTCGGGCAGGTAAGCACGCCGTAAGCGAGATAGATCTCGCCCATCCAATCGCGATAGTGGCAGTGCCCATCGATCAGCCCCGGCAAAACCGTCTTGCCTTTGGCGTCGATCACCTCCGCGCCCTGCGGAATCGAAACTTCGCCACGCTTGCCGACGTCCTGAAACCTGCCGTCGTGAACGATGACGACGAATCCGCCACCGCCGGCCGCCCGGTGCCGTCGATCAACGTCGCGCCTTGGATCACTAGGGAGCGGCTTTGTGCGCCCAGCGTGCACCCTGAGATGAACGCCGCGGCAGAGATAATAATCGTTCGAACGCCAATCGAAAAATTTTCATAGCCACCCATCTGCCTGATCGACTTGAACGAGACGACCAGATAAACCGGCGCCGACTCCGAGGTCGGAATGCCGGGATCGATCGACAGTGACCCTATGAGTGCCGGCTTTCAAGGACGGGATGCTCAGCTCCAACTCTCTGCCGCTGACAAACCGGCTCTCGATCTTTCTTGCCATTGATCAGCACTTGGTGCGTCGGACGAAAATTCACACCGGCAAGTTTAACCGATCCAGTATTGCCTTCGACCAGCAGCGCGGGTGAGAGCTGAGTTAGATTCGTCACGTAGCGATCCGCAATCGTCCGCGGGATCGGATTGCGATAGCTCGGGTTGAACGAAGTATCGACCGCTTTGCCGTCCATGAAAACTTTTTCGACATTTTGAGTCGCGGTGATGTCGTTCATCACGTTGCCGCGCACGATCACCAGATCCGCGACTTTGCCTTTTTCGACGCTGCCGAAGTCTTTGTCCTTGCCCCAGGTCTTGGCGACGTTGAGACTCGCCGACTGAATCGCCACGAGCGGACTCAACCCGGCGTCGATGGCAAGCTCTAGCTCCGCGTGCAAGCCATAGGCCGGCAGCAAGCTTCCCGGATCCGAGCCGGAGTGGATTTTACCGCCCGCGGCGACATAGCGGCGGGCGAAGTCCTGAACCATCTTGTAGGCCTTGTCGAAAGTCTCGCGTCTTTCCGGAGTCATCTTCTCGTAGCCGGCAAAATAACCTTCAACGGCCTCCAAGTTGTAAGGCGGCAGGTAAATCAGGCGAGGATTTTTGAGCATGGCGAGTTCGCGCTTTCTCATGTCAGCCGCTCGCGGCGACAGCGCGCGAAACTGCGTCGCCCAGGCCGGGCTCCAGTGGACGTCTTTGGCAACCATCGCCTTGATAATCTCATCGAACTGCTCGGGCACCATGTTAATGTGCGCCTCGACCGTGCCCACTTTGCCCGTCATGCGGTTCATGTCGACTTCCGCGCGTTTCTGAACGTCGCGAATGGTCGTAAACATGACGGCCCAGGAATGCTCGACCGAGGTGTAGCCCGCGTCGACGGCGTCGAAGATGTTGATGGAATGGCCGATCACCGGTTTCCCTAGCCGGCGCGCCTCTTCGGCGGCGGCTTTAGCGACGTTGGGCGCGAGACGCTCGAGAAATTTAAAACCGTCCATGCCTTTGTTGACATGTTCCTGGACAGCCTTGCGCGCCTCGTCTTCGGTGCGAACGATAACGCTGCCGCGCTGCCAGCGCTGCTCCGGCATGCCCTGCGGCCGCGGCCCGTCAAGCGCGTGACCGGAGATCCACAAGCGCGGCCCGCGAATCTTGCCTTTTTGAATACCTTCCTTCTGCGCGATGATCCATTCGGTCGGACTGTTATTGATGTCGGGGCAAGTGGTCACACCATAGGCGAGATGAAGCTCGCCGATCCACTCCCAATAATGGCAATGCCCATCGATCAGCCCCGGCAACACCGTTTTCCCCTTGGCGTCGATCACCTCCGCGCCGCGCGGAATCGCAACCTCGCCGCGCTTGCCAGCGTCCTGAATGCGCCCGTTGTGAAAAACAATTACGGCATCTTCGATCGCGGCGCGCCCGGTGCCGTCGATCAACGTCCCACCGACAATGGCGATCGCCCGCGTCTGAGCGGAAAGTGTGGGCGCAAAAACCAAAAAGACGAGCAAACTGATCAAAATCACCCGACCATATTTGTGATTGACCATCGGATCTCTCCCGCGGGCTTTCGCAACTATAATTTCCGAAGCCGTCACTCACTACTCCAATACTCCAGCACCCAAACCCTTCAGTCGCATACCTAGCACATGACGAGCGATCCCGACAATTAATAGTCGTTGTCTTTGAAAACCGCATTGCTTAGGGTTTGAGGCATCCTATGGGCGATGCTTCTGATAGTAACCAGCCGAATTTCTGGACCGCCCGCTACGCGGCCGGTAAAACACCGTGGGACTTCGGCGGTGTTCCATCGGCCTTGAAATCATTTCTTGAGAGATCTTCTGTGCCGGGCACAGTACTGATTCCGGGATGTGGCTCCGGCTACGAGATTCAGGCGTTTCATGCCGCCGGCTACGACGTTTCAGCAATAGATTTTTCACCTGCTGCTGTCGACCAAGCCAAACGGGTGCTCGGGTCTTTAGCTGAACGGGTGATTCTGGGAGATTTCTTTACCTACGACTTCGGCCAGCGCCGCTTCGACCTCCTTTACGAACGGACATTTCTTTGTTCAATGACTCCCACCCGCTGGCCCGAGTATGTGAACAGAATGGCGGATCTTTTATTGCCCGGAGGCAGATTGATCGGCGTCTTCTTGTATGGACAAAGGCGATCGTCGGGGCCGCCCTTTCCGATTACACAGTCCGAAGCCGAGCAGCTTTTCAAAAAACGCTTTCACCTAGTGCGGAGTGAAGCGACGACCGACTCCCTGCCCTTATTTCGCGATATGGAACGATGGCAGGAATGGCTGAAGAGCGTTTAGCTTAATCGCCTGTTGAGGCAAACTCTGTCAATGCCGACCCGGTGACGTGAACTCGTGCGGCGATTGGTTGGCAGTCGCACTGAAGGACGCTTTCCGGACCAAGGACGGCGGCCTCGATTTGACCGCGTTCAGAACGTGTCTGAAGGACAACGGCATCTCTGCTCCCAACGTGGACAGGGCCGCCATGGCGCAATCGGTCGGTTCCGCATGTGTGCCGGCTTAATGCTTCGGCGCCACGCATTGAAGGTGGGTCACGTTGAAATCGAGGCAAGAAAATCGTGGCACCGGGCACGAAGCGACGCCCTAAGCAGTAGAACCACCTCGCCAACTTTAGTGGGCGTCTATAACATTCACAAGACCGTTAAGTAACGGGATGAATCCCCTGAAGTCAATTTGATCAGCATTAGGCTTTACTACCTTGTTAGCAAAGTCGACCTTTCCATAATGAGTATCCGTGTTGTAATCATTATTCGGGTCGAACGTCTTTCCTCTCAAATTGGTCGCCTTGATAGCTGCGTCAAAGCAGTCCTCTATCTTTGATTCCAAAGCGATGCTGCTGATTGGGGTCAGTACCAAGTAGAGATTTTTAGTGATGTGTGTGTACGCATCAAGACGATTGGGCTTCTTGCCTGCGAGTTCCTTCACTGATCGGTTCCCAGTCCTCTTCAAAAATGTACTCGTGCCAACGAGTTGGACGTACCGGCCGCGCGACATCAAGTGCGTCAAGGTCGGACTGGAAGAGGGCGGAGGAGTCGAGACGCTCGATAAATTCTTGAGTTACCTGATACTCTTCGATGTCCACCCCATATGATTCAAGGACAGTTAGGACATATGAAAATCCGTGAGAGCCTTCGCCTCTATAACCAGAACCAAAACCTGATTTAACGGCAATCAGATCACCGACATCGGTTGTGAGCAAGAGTCCATGTTGTTTACTGGAGGACAATATCCGCGCCTTTGTTATGCGGTCCCCGTACTGCAGCAACCGTAAAACTGCATCTAGGCACTCCTTCGTTATTCCGGACACTCCAGAATATTCAATACCGGCCATCTCGTATTTTGCACGCCGACTCACAGTCGATTCTCCTACACCCTGTGGTGCCTCATCTTCGGTCCAACATGGGAGACTAGCTCTTTTTCTCGCCTTGTTTCTCGGGGTTCATGATTCTATCCATCGTACCAATCAAACCTCGATACGATTCTGCGTCTTTTTCATATGTGCCGAGGAAGCCTGCACAAAAAGCACACGCTGCGAAGACTATCTCATGATCTGGGGCGGTTTCGTGGCCTTCTATGCTTTCCATGCCCTCGGCCTCCCTCAGATAAATGCGTTTCAATGCATCTAGTTTTTTTTCGCGATCCGCCGAATCGAGAGAATGTGACAGGCCATTTCGCAGGGCATTGATTGCGAGAAGAAGATCCCACATTCCCAACTTACTCTTTCTCAGGGCGAAGGCTCGGGCGAGCTGAACTTTCCTATAGAAGCCTAAACCCGCGTCATCGACATGCTCTCCGTTCCACACGTGTAGTTTGAGAATTCGCGTCAAGCCCTCTTCAAGAATCAGGTGGCCCTTCAGAACAACCTGCGCCAGTTCATCGACTTCGAGCATATGCTTGGCGAACTGGTCGAGATATTTGTCGTGCTTCACGGTTGCGCATTATACACCACTATCGAACCGTTGGGCTGTAAGCCTGCGCGGCGTCCAGCCAGAACAGGCATCAGGGGAGAAAGGATTAGGCACTGCGGCGTGTAGCCGCTGGTGGATAGGGTGCCTGCGTCTTGGTCCCCGTGTGGCCCACGAGGATTTACAGTTTTGCTTCTCTGCTTGATCCGCTGATTCAGCGACTGCAGCACGCCCGCATCCACCGCGGCGATCACATCCACGGCTGCGTCCAGTTCTTCTTCCGTCATCCCCGCTTTCCTTGCGTCCGCAAGGCGGCGATCCACTCAGGGATCGCAGAGGCGCATCATGGCGACGGTGAGACCGATGAGCATCTTCTCTCGTTCGGTGAGACACTCGACCGCGTGCGCGTCGCGATAGAAAGTTCTGAAATCTGCTTTCTTGATTGCCATGATCCGTCCTTTGAAGAATTGCCCTCATCCTTCCCTCTCCTACTTCATGGCGAGGGTAAAAACTCGGAACCCGGGACAAACAGCTATGCTGGTTTTACTCCCGTGATGAGCGCGTAGGAAAAACTTCCCTTCACGTGCGCGTGGTCGCCGTGGGCGTGCCAGGTGAAATAATTTTTCTTCATGCGCTCGGCGAGCTCCGGCGCTTCCTTTTCCAATTCCAACGCGGCTTCGAGCCAATGCCGCCCGGTGGGAATGCCGTCCATGCCTTCCTGATTGAACGAGTACGACAAGACATTGGTGCGCGGCACGCGGTAGCCGGCTTTGGTCAGCAAACGCTGGATGCTGCTCGCGGTGTGGTAGCGAAACTCGTCGCCGTGGGTGCGCCGAAACACTTGATTGATCTTGGTTTCGAGCGCGATATCGACGGCGTCCTTGGCTTCCTCGATGATCGGGTCGAGCACGACGAAGCGCCCGCCGTTCTTGAGCACGCGCAAGACTTCGCCGACCACACCCGACGGATTGCCGAAATGGTGCAGGCTGAATGAAACAAAAGCGCGATCGAACGTGTTCGTCTTGAACGGCAGTTTGTCCGCCTCGCCGGCGCTCTGATCGTAGTGCGCAATCGGATCCTCATGTTTATGGCCGACGTCGAGCATCGCCAGAGCCTGATCGACGCCGACGATCTTGCCGCCTTTCATTTGCTTGGCGAGCGGCCGGGCGACGCGCCCCGTGCCAGTCGCCACGTCGAGCACCAACTCGCCGCCTTTGAGCGTGAGCATCTCGATCAATTTTTCCGTCAGCGAGCTGCGGATGCCGGACAGCGCGCGCCGATCGAAGTCGGCGGCATGAGCCGGATCGTGGAATCGGGTCTTGTGGTCATGGCTGTGATCCGTGCTCGTGATCGTGGTCATGACCGTGTTGGTGCGAGCGGTCATGTGAATGCCCATGGTCATGTTCGTGACCTTGTGAGTGGCCATGAGCGGAATGGTCGTGACCGTGCCCATCTTCGTGGCCGTGATCGTGACCGTGTTCCGAAGCGTGGCTTTGTGTGTGTCCTTCGTGACCGTGCTCATGATGATGGTCATCATGACCGTGTGAATGTCCGTGTCCGTGATCTTGTTTGCGTTCCGCCATTTCGATGTCTCTTTTCTTCTTTGAGGTCTTACTCACGCCTCTCGCCTGTTGCCTCGCGCCTCTATTTTTTCGCCATTCCTTCCATGATCTCCCACTGCTCGTCGGTTACTTTCATAATCGACAGGCGGGAATTTCGCACCAGGTCGAAATTTTTCAGTTTCGCGTGCGCCTTCACTTCGGCGAGCGTCACCGGTTTCGGCAAAGCCCGCACCGCTTCGATATCCACGACCAGCAGCTTGGGATCGTCCTCTTCAGGGTTAGGATAGGCGCCACCAAGGGCTTTGGCCACACCGACCGCGGCCTTCTCATCGCCCGTATGATAGATGAAAATCTGATCGCCTTTTTGGATGTCTTTAACATTCTTGAGCGCGAGATTATTCGCCACGCCGTCCCACATCGTTTGTTTGTCTTTGACCAGCTGCTGATAGGAATAGACGCTCGGTTCCGTTTTGAACAACCAACGAGTTGCCATGCAATTCTCCTCCTGCCCTTCCTTATAAAATACCCGCGCGCCGCAATACAAATGGCCTAGCGGCCAAGCGGAAGCGATTGCGAGGAACCGCCTCAGTAATAGCGGAGGAGCGCGATTGCGCGAGCGAAAGGCGAGAAAGCCGCGAGCCCTATCTCAAGCTGAAGATCTGCTTCCAGATCTTTTCGTACTTGGCAAATTCCCGGTATTCCTTTTCGCCCAAGCCATAGACGGTTTCGAGTCCGATCGGCTCGGCGGGTTGGACCTTCGGATTTGCCGGTACGCGGCCTTCGATGCCGAACGCCTTTTGTCCTTCGTCCGAAGCGGCCCAGCGATGAAACAACCATGCAGCGTTCGGATGCGGCGCGTTCTTAAATACCGCCGTCGCGCTGATCAAGCCGACGCCAAGCGAACGCAAGTAATTGAGCGGTCCGCCTTTCTGCATGCGCGGCAGCACGTGATGCGTGTAGCAGGTAATGCAAACCGCGCCCTGTCCGGCCATCAATAGCTCGACCAATTGCGGATGGCCGCTATGGAACTCGACGCTGTTCGCGGCGATTCTTTTAAAAAATGCAATCGCCTTGTCGGCGTTCTTGTATCTTTGTTCCGCGAAAGCGATCAGAAACTCGGCGTCCCGCGGCTCGGCCAAAGTTTGCCTTTCCACTTCGGCTCGGCAAAATCTTCATAAGCTCTTCGGCTCGTCCGCTTTACCGACCAATTGCGTATTCCATGCCGCCACCAAAGTATTGAAGCGAGTCGCGACCCAGAAACTGCCTTTGAGATGGCTCGCAAACACGTCGGCCTCCGGCGGCAGCTTGTCGAGCACCAGACCCTGCTCGTGCACTTGCATGACGTTTTCCAGGTTCATGTGAAACACGTCGCCGATGGTTCGGCCGCCGCGCGCCTCGGAGATCGCCCGCGCGACGATCTTATCGGAGCTCGCGCCGGTGTTGACCGTCTTGATGCCGGGAAAGCGCTTTTCGAATACCGGCAAAACTTTTACCGCGGTGTCCGGCGTCAAAGTGCCGTAGACGTTCAGCGCGCCGCCCTCCTTCAGCGCCAGCTTGTAAGTCTCGTCGATGCTCTGAGCATAGCCAGAGCGAATGGAGAACAAACTCGCCGCGCACAGGACGATCAGGCAACAAATGTTTCGCACCGACGTTTGGCAGTTTGGTTGCATTGGACCTTCCTAAATTCTGGAATAGTCCTTCGTAACAAACCGTCTTTTAACTTGTCAACAAACAGGTGGCCCTTCGATGGTCGCTTGACCCTCACACCCAAATCGCTGTATCCACAGTCCCATGACAAATCGCAGCCTCTTACTCGTAGCGCTGATATTGGCGGCCTTCTTCGGTCTCGCTGGTGAAACGTTCGCCGCGGATAAGCTCCGAATTTCCTACTCCGCGGTCAACGCGACGCAAGCCTTTCTCTGGGTCGCGCAGGACAAGGGCATATTCGCCAAGCACGGTCTCGAGGGCGAGCTGCTCTACATCAACAGCGGCACGATGAACATCGCCGCCCTCCTGGGCGGCAGCGTGCAAATCGCCGGCGGCGGCCCGGTCTCGATCGAAGCGCGACTGCGCGGCGTCAAGCTCACGATCCTCGGCAATCCCCTCCCTTGGCTGGCGTCCAACCTCGTCGCCCACACGGACATCAAGGGCGTCGCCGACCTTCCCGGCAAGATCGCCGGCATCTCACGCTTCGGCTCGTCCACCGACCAGGGATTTCGTTATCTATTTCGGAAAAACGGCTTCAACGCGGACAAAGATTTGAAGATGCTGCAGATGGGCGGCGATGCCAGCCGGATCGGGGCGCTCAAGGCCGGCACGATCCAATACACTTTTCTCGGCGCCGCCGCGACCAATCAAGCCCGCGCCCAGGGCTTTCGCGTGCTGGCCACGGCCCAGCAGATGGCGATCCCGTTTCCGTGGACATCCGTGGTCGTCGATGACAGTTGGCTCAGCAAGAACCGCGAGCTCGCCTATCGCTATCTCAAATGCAGCACCGAGGCGATCGTCAACTTGAAGCGCAACCGCGCCGACAGCGAGCGCATCATCGCCAAATACATGAAAATCAACGACCCCAAGCTCGTCGCCACCGAGTTCGATTTCGTCGCATCGCTGATGCCGGACTACATTGCGCCGACTCTCGACGGCATCAAGCTCATCCTGGAAAACTTCGGCAAAGAATATCCCGACGCCCCGCGCCGCGACCCGAAAGAATTCGTCGACGGTTCGATCATCGAGAGACTCAAACAAGAGAAATTTGTCGAGGGACTGAAGTCCTGACCGGTGTAGACTGGAGCGGAAATCTCCGGGCAGACCGCGACGGTCTATCCCTCACAGCGCAAACAACTCCTTCGCGTTGTCGTAAGTAATCTTCTCATACTGCCGTGCCGTAATACCGC
The DNA here is from genome assembly GCA_963745035.1 of uncultured delta proteobacterium. Taxonomy (GTDB): domain Bacteria; phylum Desulfobacterota; class Binatia; order UBA9968; family UBA9968; genus DP-20. The sequence continues at coordinate 22,191 of CAVUVW010000025.1, forward strand.
CTTGGCTCTTTAAATTGCGCAGCGCTTCGATCTCCGTCGATTGATCATTGTGGCCGTAGTCGGTGCCGATGACGAGGTTGTCTTCGCCTGAATATTTGATCACGTAGTCCACGTCGTCGTCGGTTTGGCAGGAAACGAACTGGCGATATTCTTTGAGAAGGTTTTCCGGCAGCGCCCGGTTGATCGCGCCCCAGCGGCGCTGGAAGTCTTTGACCACGTAGGGAATCCACTGGGCGGCGGCTTCGGCCCAGTGAAAGCGCAGCTTGGGAAAAAGCCGCGGCACGTCGCTCATGACGACGGAGTGGAAGGCGCCGATGACCGGGATGCGAAACTTCCAGAAGCTGCCGCCGCCGTTATACTGCGAAACCAGATCGATCACGTACGGATTGGCATTGCCGACGTGTACGCCGACCGCGAGATCGAGCCGGTTCATCTCTTCGTACAGAGGATAGAAATAAGGATCGGTGATCATGCGCTCGCCTTCGATGCCGCGCATGAACACGCCGCAGGCACCGTGCCTGGCGCAGAACTTGAGCTCTTCGAGCGCCGTGCTCATGTCGAGCAGCGGCAGCACGCAGATCCAGCGCAGCCGCCCCCGGCCTTGAGCGTGAATGTCGGCGAGCCAGCGGTTGTAGCCCTTGCTGATCGGAATTTCCCACTCGGGCTTGTCGGCGATCTGCTCGATGAACATGGTAGGATAAAGGACCTGAGTATCGATGCCGAGCTCGTCCATGTGCTTAAGCCGCGCCGGCACGTTCTCCATCTCGCGGGTTTCCTGCGCCGTGTTCATGTCGCGCCCTGTGCGCGTGGCAACGTCGGTGACTTGTTGTGCCGTCAAGACGATGCGCACCAGACCGCGAATCTTGCCGTCGATGTACCAGTATTCGCCGCCGCCTTCGCCGCGCGGCTTGACGATCAGCGGCCGGTATTTCTGGTCGGCCTTGTCGATGTAGTCCCAGGTGCGCTCCGATTCGACGACGTGAGCGTCGGCATCGATGGTGGCCATGAAGCTTTCCTCCTATCGCTGGTTATCGTAGCGGCTGTCGTTCTCCACGCTTAAATCTTTCAGACCGAATATCAAAGCCTCCGGGCGCGTACAATAGACCATTTGCGGCGGAAAAGTACGATCGGCAAGAATCGGGGAATCCGCAAGCGTGTATCGACTCGCCGGCGCATGATATAAAGACAAGCATCATGAACGACACGCAGTTCGCCGAGCTCGCCGCCTGGGTCACAGAGGCCGGCCTCGCCGGTCAATCTGAAACTGCGACCCTCGACGGATTCTGCGAGCGCGCCCTGGAGCTCGGGGTGCCACTGGCCCGCGCCAACGTCGTCATCGACACACTGCACCCGGTCTATGAAGGGCGGGCCTTCGTCTGGAAGCGCGCTACTCGAAACACTTCGCTGACCGAATTCGGCCGCGGCAACGTAAATCTCCAGCGCTGGGAGAACAGTCCCTACTTCTATCTCGAGCAGGTCGGCGAGTCGATGCTCAGACGGCGCCTCACGCAAGAAACCGAGAAGGAGTTTCCGATTTTTCCCGAGCTGCGCGCCGAGGGCATGACGGAATACGTGGCGATCATCAACCGCTTCGCCGCGGAAGGAATCGTCGGCGACATGGATTGTGTTTACTCGTCGTGGGCCACCGATGCGGCGGCGGGTTTTCGTGATGCCGATGTCGTCGATCTGGTCCGGCTCGCGCCGTTGCTCTCGCTTACGCTCAAAGCCGCGTCGCTTTCGCGCATCGCGGCTACCTTGGTCGAAACCTATCTCGGCCGCGACGCCGGCCGGCGCGTGCTCGAGGGCCGCATCGCGCGCGGCGTCGCGGAGCAAATCGACGCCGCCATTTGGTTCAGCGACCTGCGCGGCTATACGCGGATCGCCGACACCGCAAAACCAGCGGAGATCATTCCGCTGCTCAACGAATACGCCGACGCGATCATCTCGGCGATTCACGATTACGGCGGCGACGTGCTGAAGCTCATGGGCGATGGCGTGCTTGCGATATTCACGGCGATCGAACGAACTCAGGCATGTGAAGCCGCGCTCACCGCCGCTGAAGACGCGCCGCGCCGCATCGCCGAGGTGAACCGGCGCAGAAGCGCGAATCGACTGCCGACGACGGAGCTGTATCTCGGGTTGCACGTCGGCGAAGTGTTTTACGGCAACATCGGCAGCGAGGAGCGGCTCGATTTCACCATCGTCGGCCCGGCCGTCAACGAGGTGAGTCGGATCGCGTCCATGTGCCGTTCCGTCGACCAGCCGCTGCTGGTTTCCTCCACCTTCGCGGACGCGCTCGGTGCTTCGAGAAATCGTTTGGTGTCGGTCGGGCGCTATGCGCTGCGTGGCGTCGGCCGGCCGCAGGATCTTTTTACGTTGGCGAACGATCCCGACGAGCACGACTAAACCGGCGGATTCTTCCCACTCACGCGCGCTCGCCAGAAGCTGTGTCTTGTCTTTGAATCGCTGCACCAGCGCGCGCATTCCTGATGTTTTCCACTCTCGCGTGCGCAGCGATGACGCCAGCGATTATCTAGTGAAGGGCAACGTCGATCAGCGTTCAAAGCCAATTCGGCAAGGGCTCGACCTTCAGCATCACGATGCCTCGTTCCGTGTCGCGCTCGGAAAAGCCGACTCACGAGATGCATGACCCGCTCGTGTCGCGCGAGCTCTAAATCTTTTTCCCGCTCCGACCCGAAGAGCTCCCCGCAAGACGCGCGATCAGCGGTCCGCCACGATCGAAGCAGCCGGTCGCGCCGGCTCGCCCGGTCATCTAGTATTTTCGTCTGATGCGATGGGCTCTTTGGCGATTTTCAGGCCCCGTTATGGACCATTTGGCCCATAGCGAAACGCCGCAGATCTGATATTTTTTTAACGTGCACAAACGATTTTGGCGAAACGAGTAAAAGGTCCGGCTCACGGCCGGCGCCAGCGCCGACCGAGGAGCCCTCGAGAAAGGAGCAATTCATCATGCACCGACGATTTTTTTACAAGGTTGGCGCGCGCGCTTCGATTGTCGCGGCCGTGCTCTGCGCCGCCGCCGTAAACGTAGGCGCCGAAGGCACGGTGCGAAAAGTGAGCTCCGCGTCGGACGGCTACTGCCATCTAAAAATCCCGGCTCTGCGGCCGAGCACGCTCGCATCCGATGCGCCGGAGCTCAAAAGTGCGACGACGGGCGATGTCATCGATTTCTACGGCCCGTGCGACTACGATCCAAAGAACAAAGAAGAGATCGCCGCGCAGAAGAGATACCGCAGCCGTCACTACGTGAAATTTTAGGCGATCGGCTATTCAGAACGCGTAGCGCCGCGAGAAGCCTACCCTGCCATTCGCGAGAAAACTTTTTTCGCGTTGCCCTCGGTGATCTTCCGGCGGTCCTCTTCGGTCAGCCAATCGATCGACTGGAAGATCGGCACGAGGTCCTCGAAGTTGCGGCCGGTCTTGGGATCGATGGCGTTGACCGCGCCGAACATCTCGGTGGCGAATAGAATATTGTCGGCGCCCACCCGCTTGATCAAAAGCTCCATCGACTCCTTGTCATAGATTGCCATGTCCCAATAGACCCGGCGCGCCGCCTCCTCGAACGGCTCGAGGCCTTCTTTCACATGCATGCCGCGCTGGCGGTTCCATTGGTAGGGGATCGCGCCGCCGCCGTGCGGGATGATGATTTTCAGCTTGGGAAAATCTTTAAACACGCGCGACTTGAGCAGCTCGACCGCGGCCGAATTGTGATGCGCGATGTAATAGGCGTTGGTGAGATGCATCGCCGGATTGAGCGAAGCGCTGGCGTGGACCGTGCACGGCACATCCAGCTCGACGAGCTTTTCCCACAGCGGATACCACCACTCGCTGCCCATCGAAGGCGTCAACGGCTCTTTTCCCCCGGCCATGTCGGGATTGACGTTGCAGCCGATAAAGCCCAAGTCTTTCACGCAGCGATCGAGCTCGTCCACCCATTCCTTGGGTCCGACCCCGGGCGATTGCGGCAACTGGCAAACCGGCGAGATCTTGTCGGGAAACATCTTGGCGACCCGCGCGATCAGATCGTTGCACGCCTCGCTCCAGTAACGGCTGACCAGCGGCGAGCCGAAGTGGTGCCCCATCGCTCCTGCCTGCGGTGAAAAAAGCAAACGGTCGATCCCGGACTCTTCCATGCGCTTGAGCTGTCCTTGCATCGAGCGCGCCAGTTCTTCGTCGCTGATATTCAGCTTAGCGGGAATGGGCTTGCCGAGATTGGTGATCTGCTGGCCCCGATACGCCTGCAACTGCGCCGGCGCAGTGGTGAAATGGGTGTGGGCATCGATGATCATAGAGAACCTCCTACTGGCAGAATTAAACTCGAAATCCGAATTTCGAAATCCGCACGCTCTGTTCAAACCTCGTTTACTTATTTGCCGTGAAAATTTCGAAACACTGGTTTCGGATTTCGAGCTCGAACTTGACCTGATATCCGTGATTGTCAGCACCAAGCCGCTTTGCTATAGCAATCTCCTACAGGTGTTCAAATCTCTGTGGCAAAACCGTTTCTTGATTTCTGACGATTTGAACGGCTTGAACACTTTGAACGGTTTGAACAGACTCTCAAGGAGTTTAAGATATGCCAGACATACCCCGCCTGAATGGCGTAATCAAAGCCCTGGAGCAGGGGCAAACCGCGTTCGTCGCGTTCACGCCGGTGGATGTCGAAAGCGCCGTCGCGATGGCCGGTTCGAAGCTCGACGGCGTCGCGTTCGAGATGGAGCACGCGCCCCTCGATTTTCCCGGCTTGCGCCAGGCGCTGCAATTCATGCTCGATCGCCGGCAGATCGTCGAGCGGGCGACCCTCGCTCCCGCGGTGACGCCGATGGTGCGCGTGCCGCCCAACGGCGGCGAAAAAAATCAATGGATCGCCAAGCAGGTGCTCGACATCGGCGTGTTCGGCATTATTTTCCCGCACGTGAGCACCGTCGAAGAGGCGTGGAACGCGGTCAGTGCCTGCCGTTACCCGCGCCTGCCGACGGCGCCGCTCTACGATCCGCCCGGCATTCGCGGCGACGCGCCGGGGCGTGCGGCGCGCTACTGGGGCCTCACCCAGCAGGAATACTACAAACGCGCCGACGTCTGGCCGCTCGACCCGCAGGGTGAGATTCTCGTAGTCATCCAGTGCGAAGATACCCGCGCCATCGACAATCTGCCGAAGATTCTCAAAGAAGTGCCCGGTATCGGCGTGGTGTTGATCGGCGAAGGCGACCTGAGCCAGGAGCTTGGCCATCCGCGAGACTACGAGCATCCGGTTGTCTCCAAGGAGATCGATCGCATTCTCGCCATCTGCAAAGAGCGCGACGTTCCCTGCGGCCATCCCCACCCCGACGCGCACAACATCGAGCGCCTGGTCGCCTGCGGCTATCGCTTCTTGATGCCCTCGGCGCCGCGCTCCTTCGGAGTGTTGGAGCAAGGGCGCAAGCTGGCGGGCAGGAGCTAGCGGCAGCGAAAGGACCGCACGTCTCATGTCCAAATTTGCCGAATTCTGTTCCGTTTATTTTAAGAAATATTTCGAGCTTCATCCCACCGACGCGATCTACTACGGCATCGAAGGCTACGATCACTTGCTTAACGACTACTCCGATGAAACCTACGCCGCCGAAAAACGCTTCGTCGAGGACTCGCTCTCCGCAATCCGAAAAATTCCGGCCGATGACCTGGACGCGGACCAGAAAATCGATCACGCGCTGCTCGAAGGAAAACTCACGATTCAGAGTTTCGAGCACGCCAAGGAAGATTACCGCCTGAAATGGCCCGACACCTATTCGCCGATCGATGCGATCTACATTCTGACGGTGCGCGCCACCAACGATCTGGCCGGCAATCTGTTGAGCCGTTTGCATGCGACACCCGCTCTCATCCGCCAAGGCGTCGCCAACTTGAGCCGCAAGGAGGCCAATCCGCCGAAGCTTTGGACCGAGATGGCGATCGAAGGCGCCAAAGGCGCAGTGAATTTCCTCGAAAACCTGCCGAATCATCCCAAAGTCATCGGCGCGGCCATCGATCCGAGCGCGCTGCATGCCGCGATCGACGGAGCCAGGAGCGCCATCGGCGACTTCGGCGAATTTCTCGAGCGGGATGTGCTGCCGCGCAGCAACGGCGTCTACGCCGTGGGCCTGGAGCATTACAATCTCCTCCTCGGAAAAAAACATTTCCTCCACTACGACGCGGCGAGCCTGCTCCGCCTCGGCCAGGACCTCTTCGCGGAAGTCAAGCGCCAGTTGAGCGAAATTACCGCGGAGATTGCGCCGGGTAAAAGTATCGAAGAGGCGGCGCTATCGATCCAGGAGAATCATCCAGCGAGCGACGGCATTCTGGCCGCTTACCAAAAAGCCATGGAAGCTGCGCGTCAATTTGTGAGAGAGAAAGAACTGGTTTCTTTTCCGCCCAAAGAAGAGCTTCACGTGGTGCACACGCCGGAGTTTCGCCGTCATGAGATTCCCTTCGCCGCCTATTTATCGCCGTCGCCCAAAGACCCCAACCAGGTCGGCTACTACTATGTCACGCCGGTCGCCGACGATGAGCTGCTGCGCGAGCATAACTGGGTCGGCCTGGAGAACACCTCGGTGCACGAGAGCTATCCCGGACATCATCTGCAATTCTCGGTCGCCAATTCTCTCCCCGCCGCCTCCACCCTGCCGCGGCTGATGAACGAGTCCTCCGTATTTTACGAAGGCTGGGCGCTTTACTGCGAACAGCTCATGCAGGAGCAGGGATTTCTCAAAAGCCGGGAACATCGCTTCGTCATGCTCAAAGACCGACTCTGGCGCGCGCTCCGAATCATTATCGACGTCAAAACTCAGACGGCAGGAATGACTTACGACGAAGCCGCCGATCTGATGGTGCGCGAGCTCCACTTTCCGCGCGCGCAAGCCTGCGGCGATTTGAACTGGTACAGCCAGTCGCCGTCGGCGCCGATGGGCTACGCGCTCGGCTGGTCGATCATCAATCGCCTGCGCGACCAGGAACAGAAACGGCTCGGCAATGGATTCAGCCTGCGCGACTTTCACGACAAGCTCCTCAGCGCCGGCAGCATCTCGCTACCGTTGGTCGAACTCAGACATTTCACGGAATGATCCGAAACAACTTGAACGTTTTGAACGGCTTGAACGGCTTGAACCATGGGCCGCGCAGCTAATTTGGTTCAAAAAGTTCAAATCGTTCAAGTCGTTCAAAACGTATGAAAACCAGGAATACACCGCGCGGCCCGCTTTTGGGCGCGCACATGTCCATCGCGGGCGGCGTCGGCAATGCTTTTCTCGAAGGCAAAAAAGTCGCCTGCGACGCGATTCAGATTTTCACCAAGTCCTCGCGCCAATGGGCCTCCAAACCGTACACGAAGGAGGAGATCGAGCTGTTTCACATCAATCGCAAAGAGACCGGCATCGGCGCGGTCGTGGCGCACGACTCCTATCTGCTCAACATGGGCTCGCCCGACGCGGCGCTGCGCACGCGTTCGATCGCCGCGTTCGTCGACGAGCTGGAGCGCTGTGAAGTACTCGGCGTGAGCAACCTGATTGCTCATCCCGGCGCGCACGTCGGCGCAGGCGAATTGGACGGCATCAAGACCATCGCCAAGTCGCTGGATGACATTCACAAAGCATGCCCCGGCTACCGCGCGAAAGTTACGCTTGAAATCACTGCCGGGCAGGGCTCCAATCTCGGCTACCGCTTCGAGCAGATCGCCAACATGATCGACGCGACCAAAGAAAGCGACCGCCTGCGGGTCTGCTTCGACACCGAGCACGCGTTCGCCGCCGGCTACGACATGCGCACCCGAGACGGATACGAGCGCACCTTCGCCGAGTTCGACGAGATCATCGGCATCAAGCTCCTCGCCGCGTTTCACCTCAACGATTCGAAGAAAGAATTCAACTCGCGCGTCGACCGCCATGAGCATATCGGCAAAGGCTTCATCGGCGTCGACGCCTTTCGCCTGTTGATGAACGACCAGCGCTTCTGGGGCTTGCCGATGTGTCTGGAGACTCCGAAAGGCCCGGACTTGAAGGAAGACCGCGAGAATCTCGAGCTGCTGCGCGGCTTGATCGAAGCATAGACGCCCTGCGTCAAGCCCCTTAGCTAGCGGAAGCCTTCCGTGTCATTTCGAGCGACAGACTGTGTGAAAACTCGCTCATGGTTCGACAGCGCTCACCACGAGCGGAATCACTTCTTGTGATATTACTTACTTAACCGCTCACCCTGAGCCAGTCGAAGGGTTCTGCTAGAGTTTCACACAATCGCGCCAGCGAGAAATCTTTCTGAGGCCCCTCGCATGCGCGATGACAATCGTAGGATCGAATCTGTAAAATTTCTTTGTGCGCAGTTCCGGAATCAGGCCGGGATCGCGATCCCGGGAAAGAAGTACTGAACGACCAGTCCGATGGCATAGCCTGCGGCGGCGGCGCTGACGGCGATCAGAAAAAATTTGATCCCCGACCGCAACGGCGACTGGCCGGCAAGGATGCCTTTGAACGCGCCGACGCCGAAGAGCGTCGCCCCGCCGAGCAAAGATGAAGCATAAAAAGCGTTGATTCCCGGCATGATGATGTACGGCACGATCGGAATAATCGCGCCCACGACAAAGGACAGCCCCATAATCATCGCGGCCTGCAGCGGGCGATTGATCTCGGCGCTGCCCAGGCCGAAGACTTTCTCCTGAAAGGTGCGCAGAAAAACATTGCGCTGCTGGATCAGCACTTTGACCATCTGATAGCTCTGTTCCTTGCTGAGGCCTTCCTCGCCGAGTGCCTTGAGCAAACCTTCCGCCGCCATGTACGGCTCTCGCTCGGCGAGTTTTTCCGCTTCACCGATCTCACGGTCGAAGATTTCTTTCTGCGCGCCGGAGGAAAGATACGATCCGGCGGCCATCGAGATCGCTCCCGAAAACATCGCCGGTGAGGCCGGTGATGATGACAACGATATTGTTTTCCGTGGCGCCCTGAACGCCCGCCAGCAGGCCGACGGTGCTGATCAAGCCGTCCTGGATGCCGAAAATGAACTCGCGAATACGCGCCCGGCTCTCGATGACTTGCTTTTTTTGCTGGATCTCGTCGAGGGACATGAATCGAAACTCGAAAGATAGACGATGGAGGATCGGAAGACGGCTTATCGTCCATCCTCGATCTTCGATCCTTTCGACTTGAATCAGTACTTGAGTCCCAAGTCTCCGGTCGGCTCGCCGGGCTTCCAATCGGAGGGGCAGAGCCGATCGGTGCGGAGTGCTTTGAGCACGCGCAAGGTCTCTTCCACGCTGCGGCCGACGTTGACATGGCTGACGACCTGGTAGGAAATCACCGCGTCCGGATTGATCACGAAAGTGGCGCGCAGCGAAACATTTTCTCTTTCATCGAGCACGCCGTAGGCTCGGCTGAGCGCGCGATCCGGGTCGCTGAGCAGGGGGTACTGCAACCCGCCCAGCTCTTTGGCCCACGAGCGATGACTTTCCACGTCATCCACGCTCACGCCGAGGATCGCGGCGTTTTCACTGGCGAACTCTTGGGCGAGCTTGCTGAAACCGACCACTTCAGTCGGACAGATAAACGTAAAGTCCGCGGGATAAAAAAACAGCACGAGCCATTTGCCTTTGTACGCCACCAGCGTGTAATCGCCGGCTTCGCCTTGGAACACGCCTTTGGCGCGGAATTCCGGCGCCCTGTCACCGACGCGCGGTGCGCTCATGTTTTGCTCCCCGCAAGCTTCAAGAGTTGCTCTGCCACAGCGAAAAACCGCCCTTGTGATTCTGCGCCGACTGCGTGTTAAACCAGCTTTCCTCGACGCTGCCCGCGTGGAGCAATCCAAAGAAGTAAATTCGCAGCATCTGCTCGATCAACTGCGGGAACGGCAGGTCGCGCTTGGGCTGATACCAGGTATAAATCCAGTTCATCATGCCGAACAACGCGAACGTCGCGAGGCGCAAATCGATCGCTTTGGCGCCCTCTTTTCTTTGCAGCTCGCCCAGCAAGTCCATGATGACTTTCACGTAACGGCGCTTGAGCACGAGGATCTTGTCTTGATACTCGCCGGTCAACGACTCGTCTTCGTGCGCCATCACTTTCATCTCCGGCATGTTGTGCAAAAAGAAGCCGAGATGATTTTCCGCGAAGGCGCGAATCCGCGCGCGCACATCGATCTGCGGATCGACCGCTTCCTCCCAGCGCTGGAGCAAGGTCACGAAGCAGCGTTCCTGGATCAAGTAGAGCAATTCCTCTTTGGTCGTAAAATAGTAATACAAGCCGGAAAGGCTCATCTTGGTCGCGCGCGCGATGTCGCGCACCGAGGTATGATGAAATCCTTTTTCAGCGAAGATTTTGGCCGAAGTCTTGAGGATCCGCTGAAGTTTTTCGTCGTACTGGCGAGTCGCCGGCTCAATGCGATTGGACATGGGCAGAGTGGATCTTTGCAAATCGGTTTCAGGCTGTCAAACGAGCAAAGCGTGGGATCTTGATCTCTTCTATGCCAACACTCTCTCGCCGCGGAAGACAGCCCACGAATGATTCCGAAGGTTTCCGCCCGCCAAACTTCCTTGAATCACCCCCGACCATGGTGTATCTCTAAAGGCGCGATTCCACCATGAATTTCGAGAATGTCATCGTCGAAACAGACGGCGCCATCGGAGTCGTCACCCTCAATCGCCCGCAGGCGCTGAACGCGCTTTCTTACGCGCTGGTGAAAGACCTTTCGCTGGCGATGCAGGAGCTGGACCGGGATAAGGATGTTCGCGTCATCATCGTCACCGGCGGCGAAAAGGTATTTGCCGCCGGCGCCGACATCAAGGAAATGGCCGATCGCGGGCCGTTCGACGAGCGCATTCACGAGCGGCTCGGCTACCGCGACCAGATCAACAAGATCGCCAAGCCGGTGATCGCGGCGGTGAGCGGTTTCGCGCTCGGCGGCGGCTGCGAGCTGGCGATGAGCTGCGATATCATTATCGCCTCGGAGACTGCACGCTTCGGGCAGCCCGAGGTCAACCTCGGCATCATTCCGGGCAGCGGCGGCACGCAAAGGCTGACCCATCTCGTCGGCAAGCATCGCGCCATGGAGTTGGTATTGACCGGCGAGATCATCAACGCCGTCGACGCGGAACGCTTCGGCTTGATCAATCGCGTGGTGCCGGTCGAGTTGCTGTTGGAAGAGGCGAAAAACATCGCCAAGAAAATCGTCGCGAAGCCCGCGCTGGCGATCAAAGAAGCCAAGGAAGCCGTGCTCAAGGCCGCCAACACCGCGCTCGACGAAGGTTTGGAATTCGAGCGCAAGGCGTTTTACCTCCTGTTCGCCTCCGAGGACCGCACGGAAGGCATGAAGGCATTCCTGGAAAAACGCAAACCCGAGTTCAAAGGCAAATAGCCGGCGAGACGATCCCGTGGCCCCGGAAACCATCCTCTACGAAAAGCAAGGCGGCGTTGCGACCATTACGCTTAACCGCCCGCAGGCATTGAACGCATTCGTGCCGCAGATGAACAAGGAAGTGCTCGACGCGCTGCGCGACGGCGAGCGCGACAAAGAGGTGCGCTGCTTGATGATCACCGGCGCGGGACGGGCATTTTGCGCCGGGCAAGACTTGAAGGGCCGCACGCCCGAGCAGAAGGGATCCTTGGGAGCGTCGCTGCGCGAGAAGTACAACCCGATGATCCGCCAGATCCGCCAGATGGAAAAAATCGTCATCGCGGCGGTAAACGGCGTGGCGGCCGGCGCCGGCTGCAATCTAGCTCTCGCTTGCGATCTGCGCGTGGCTTCCGAAGAAGCAAAATTCATCCAGTCTTTTGTCCGCGTCGGCTTGGCGCCGGATTCGGGCGGCAGCTTCATCCTGCCCCGTCTCGTCGGCGTGAGCAAAGCGATGGAGCTGCTCCTGCTCGGCGATACCGTGGACGCCAAGGAGGCGCAGCGCATCGGACTGGTCGCGCGGGTTTTCCCAGCAGCGGAGTTTGCCGCCTCCGCGCGAACCATCGCCGAGCAAGTCGCCCGCGCTCCGCGCGGCATCGGCCTCATCAAGCGCGCCGTCAATCACGCCAACTTGCCGTCTCTGGAGAACGATCTCGAATACGAAGCGCACTTGCAGGAAATCGCCGGCCGGAGCGCGGATTACGATGAAGGCGTAAAGGCGTTTTTGGAAAAACGAAACCCGGTGTTTACCGGTAAATAGTCTCCTGTCCAGAGCCCAGGGTCTCGTGTCTTTCACTCGAGACGCGAGACGCTCAACCCGAGACCGGAAATTATAATGACTGACAAGACCGAAAAAATCGCCGTACTTGGCGCCGGCACCATGGGCGCGGGCATCGCCCAGGTCGCCGCGCAAGCCGGTTTTCAAACCTTCGTCTACGACGTCCAGCAGGAGTTTATCGACGCCGGCTTGAATCGCGTGAAGAATTTTCTCAAAGGCAGCCGTGAGCGCGGCAAGCTCAGCGCCGAGCAGGAAAACGAAATCCTCGACCGCTTCACCGCCTCGACCAAGCTGGAGGATTGCAAGGGCTCAACGCTGGTCATCGAAGCAGCGCCGGAGAAACTCGAGTTGAAGCGTGATATTTTCAAGCGACTCGACTCGATCTGCGCGCCGGAAACCCTGCTGGCGAGCAATACCTCGTCGTTCAGTGTCACGGCGATTGCCGCGAGCACGCACCATCAAGAGCGCGTGTTGGGCCTGCACTTTTTCAATCCGCCGCCGCTGATGGCGCTGGTCGAAGTGATTCAAGGCGACCGCACCAGCGACGCGACCGTGGAAAAAGCGACCGAGCTGATGCGCGCTTTGGGCAAGACTCCGGCGCGTGCCAAGGATACACCGGGCTTCATCGTCAATCGCGTCGCCCGACCGTTTTACAACGAGGGCCTGCGCATTCTCGGCGACGGCGGCGCTTCGGTGGAAACCATCGACCGCATCATGAGAGAAGCCGGCAACTTCCGCATGGGCCCCTTCGAGCTCATGGACTTGATCGGCAACGACATCAATTTTGCCGCCACCGAATCGCTCTACCGCTCGTTCTTCGAAGATCCGCGCTTTCGCCCGAGCCCGATCCAGCAGCGTATGGTGATGGGCGGCAACCTGGGGCGCAAGAGCGGCCGCGGTTTTTACAGCTATGACAAAAAGTAGTCTCGCCGTCGTCGGCGACAATCGGCTCGCCGAAGAGCTGCTCGCCCTCGCGAAAGAAAAGGGCGTGGAGGCGAATCGGGTCAGCGACGCCGCCGCGCTCGCCCCGGCAGTAAGTATCGTGATCGACACGGAGAGCGGCGCGGAAGATCGCAAGCGCGCTTTGCTGCAGCGCCTCGACGCCGCTCTGCCCGCTTCCGCGCTGCTCGTCACTTCGTGCTTGAGGTTCGGCACGACCCGCATGGCTTCATGGCTAAAAAATCCCGAGCGCCTCGTCGGCTTCGCCACATTCTTTCCGCTGAAGGACCGGCAGTTGATCGAATTGGCCGGCGGCTTGCGCACGAGCGAGATTTTTCTCAAGCAGGCCGGAGAGCTATTCCAAGCGCTCGGCAAGGAGAGCGTCTTCGTCAAAGATACCGCCGGGCTTACTTTTCCGCGTATTTTGAGCTTAATTATCAACGAGGCCGCGCGCAGCCTGGAAGAAGGCGTGGCGAGCGCCGCGGAGATCGACGTGGCCATGCGGCTCGGCGTCAATTATCCGCAAGGACCGTTGCGCTGGGCCGATCGGATCGGTCTCGATGAGGTGCTCGCCGTGCTCGAAGGCTTGGAGCGCGAGACCGGCGACGACCGCTACCGGCCGGCGCCGCTGCTGAAGAGACTCGTGATCGCGGGGTTCCTCGGCGAAGCCAGCGGCAAGGGATTTTATTCGTATCACGAAGGACAGGTGAAGCCATGAGAGAAGCCGTCATCGTCGAGGCCGTGCGCACACCCATGGGGCGCCACGGCGGCATCCTGAAAGATATTCGCACCGACGACTTGGGCGCTTACATTATCGCCAAGCTGGTGGAGAAGACCGGTGTCGACAAGGACGCGATCGAAGACGTCTATTTCGGCTGCACCAATCAGGCCGGCGAAGACTCGCGCAACGTCGCGCGCAACGCCTCGCTGCTCGCCGGTCTGCCGTACACGATTCCCGGCGCGACGGTGAACCGCCTGTGCGGCTCGGGCCTCGAAGCGATCAATCAGGCCGGCCGCGCCGTCGAGACCGACTGCGGCGATCTCTTCGTCGCGGGCGGCGTGGAAAGCATGACGCGCGGGCCGTGGGTGATGGGCAAACCGGCCAATTCTTTTCAACGCGGTGACGTGCAGATGTACGACAGCTCGCTCGGCTGGCGCTTTCCGAACCAGCGCATGGGCGAGTTGTATTCGCTGATCAACAACGGCGAGACCGCAGAGAACGTCGCAGAAAAGTATCACGTCAGTCGCGAAGACCAGGACAAGCTCGCGCTCGCGAGCCACCAAAAAGCCGTGCAGGCGCAAAAAGACGGCCGGCTCAGAGATGAAATCATCCCGGTGGAAATTCCTCAGCGCAAAGGCGCGCCGCTCGTCCATGACAAAGACGAAGGACCGCGCTCGGACACCACTTTCGAAATCCTCGCCGGCCTGCAGCCTTCATTTAAAAAGGGCGGCACAGTGACCGCCGGCAACTCTTCGCCGCTGTCGGACGGCGCCGCCGCCTTGCTGGTCACCACGCCGCAGAAAGCCGAACAGTTGAAGCTCAAACCGCTGGCGCGCATCGTCGCTTCCGCCACCGCCGGGGTTCACCCGAATTACATGGGCATCGGACCGATCCCGGCGACCGAAAAAGCGCTCAAGCGCGCCGGTCTCACGATCGAACAGATCGATCTGGTCGAGCTCAACGAGGCGTTCGCCTCACAGGTGCTCGCCTGCGCGCGCGAGCTCGGCATCGATTTGAACAAGCTCAACGTCAACGGCGGCGCCATCGCCCTGGGGCATCCCCTCGGCTGCAGCGGCGCGCGGCTCATGGCGACCTTGGTCCACGAAATGAAACGGCGCGGCAGCCGCTACGGCCTGGCGACCATGTGCATCGGCGTCGGCCAGGGCATCGCAACCATCGTCGAGCGCATACACTGAGAACCGCAATCCGGAAACGGCGCCCGCGGCCCGCGGGGCCAACTGCCTTCGGCGCCGGTTGCAAGCCGGATTGCGCGCTGGCCGCCGCGCCGTCCCTTCATCGTACGGCTTCCGGGCCGCCGTTGCCGGCGTGATGAAAAGCCTGCGCAAACCGTTGCTGCTGCTCGTCGCCGTCGTGGTGCTGGTCGCCGCCGGCCTGGTCGAGTCATTCAATCTCCTCGCCGCCAGACACCGCGACCAGGTCAACCAGGAACTGCAAAAGGTCCTCGGCCAGGACGTGAGCTTCGAGAGCCTGGAGGTCAATCTCTGGGGTAGACCGGGTTTCGTCGCCACCGAGTTTCGCATCGCCGACGACAGCCGATTCGCGGCCACCCCGGTGGTGCGCGCGCGCGAGCTGGTTCTCGGCGTGAGTTTATGGAATCTATTGCTGGGTCGGCTGGTGATCACCTCGCTGACGTTTGACCGGCCCGAGTTTCAAATCATCACCGACGAAACCGGCCGGATGAATCTCAGCGCTTTGATTCAGCGCAAGGCGGAGTTGCGAAAATTTCCCAGTTTGCGGCCGGCGGCGCCCGACCGCACGCCGATCCCGGTAAGTTTTTTCATCGACGAAGTCGCCGTCAAGCAGGGGCGCATCGATTACATCGACCGCTCAGTCCGGCAGCCTGCGGAGCTGCGCGTGAGAAACGTTTCCATGCGGCTCAGCGGTTTCCAGCCGGATCAAGCGACCCGCATCGAGCTCGGCGCGTCGTTGACCGAGGGCCTCGGTCAAGACGTGCGCATCGGCGGCGAGCTCGCGCCGTCGCCGGAGAACCGCTCATGGATGCAGCGGGGCGTCGATCTAAACGTGCAGATCGATTCGCTCCACGTGCCGGTGGTCGCGCGTGCGATCGCCGCCCTGCGCGACAAAATCCCCGGCGAGCTCGACGTGACCGGTCCCATGGCGCTGCGGATGCAGGCGCGCGGCACGTTGGAGCGCCCGCGCCTGGAAGAGGTCACGCTCAGGATCCCGCTCTTTGGCTCGACCGAATACAACGCGGTCATTACCGGCGCGGTGAAATTCACTGAGCGGCGCTCCTGGGAAGAGGCCGGCCTCGACGGCAAGCTGACCATTGACCCGCTGTCGCTCGGCCGGGTGCGCAGTCTTGCTATTTTCGAAACGATTCTGCCCGCCGATCTGATCAGCGAAGGCGGCGTCAGAATCGCCAGCCGCTTTGAAGGAACCTGGGAGAATCTCCGCATCGGCGCTTTGGTAGTCGCCGACAAGGCCGAGCTTCGTTACAAAAGCTGGCTGCACAAGCGCGCCGAAGCGCCTGCGGCGGTTCGCGCCCGCATCTCGAAAACCAAACAGGGTCTGATTTTTCATCCGTCGGAGCTGGACATCGGCGCGCAGAGGTTGAATTTTTCCGGCGGCGTCACGAACGGGCTCGCGCCGCGCCTCCAGATAAAGTTTCACGGCCGGAACGGTTCGGTGCCGGGCTGGGATCGATTTTTGAGCGCGCCGGGGCTGCAAGCGACGGCGGGAAAAGTCGATCTCGACGTGACGGCTACCAAAAGTTTGAGCGCCGCCGATTCCGGTTGGGACCTGCGCGGGACGGTCAAGCTCGACAACGCCGCGCTTAAGCATCACGCCAGCGGCCGCAGCTTTGACAATCTTCAGGCGCGGATCGCGCTTGAAGGCACGAAGGCGCGGGTACAAAACGGCCGCCTGCGCTTGGGGAAATCGACCCTCTTCCTCGACGGCACTGTCGCCGAGCTGATTGAGCCGCGGCTCGAAGCTACGTTTCGCGCCCATGATTTGAATCTCGCCGATTTGCCGGGATTCAACGAACATCCGTCGGTGCGGCTGAAAAACGCGAGCGCTCAGACGGAAATTATTTCCGAGGACAATCACTGGCTGCTGATCGGTTCATTGACCGCGGCCGAGGGGAATCTGAACAATTGGCCGCTGCGCGACGTGCGCGCCGATATCGAGCTGGAGCCCGAGGGCCTGACGTTCAGGAACTTTCAGGCGCGGGCGTTCAATGGCGTTTTGCGCGCCGACGGTTTTTGGCCCGCGGCCGGCGGCCAGGCAGGCCAGCTTGCGGTCTCTTCGCGGATTGATGCGCTCGACATGCGCGCTCTGCTCGTCCACTGGCTTCCGCCGCTGCGCGACCGGTTCGCGGGCCGGCTCGACGGCCAGGCGCGCTTCGAAGTCGCGGGCGCCGACGGAGCCGGCGTGAAAGAGGCGCTCATCGGTTCCGGCGAGGCGCACATCCGGAACGGGACGCTCCGAGACTTCAACCTGGCCAACCAACTCCTTCTCAAAGGCAGCGAGAGCTCGGCGTCCGCCGACTCGATGGCACGCATACCGGCCGGATTCGCGGCTCTGTTCGATCACCGCGACACGGTGCTCGAATCGATCAAGGCGGATTTCAAAATCGAACAAAAGCGGGTTCTCAGCGACAACCTGGTCATCACCACGCCCGACTACACGATTACGGGAGCCGGCTGGGTGGGCTTTGATCGCTCGACCCGATGGAACGGTCTGCTCGTCTTGTCGCCGCGCCTGACGCAGGAAGTTCAGCGCGACTACCGCGGCATTCGCTACCTGCTTGACCGCCGGGGATCGCTGTCGATCGCGTTTCGCGTCGAGGGCCGGATTCCCGACCTCTCCATCCGTCTGGAGAACCGCGCCCTCGCCCAGACGCTGCGTTCCGGCGCCGGCCCAAAGGACGCCGATGGTCAGGACGGTGAAACCAGCAGAGAAGGGAAAAACTGGCTCCCCGACGCCCTCGAACGCTTTCTCAATCGTTAGGAGAATCTCACTTGGATTTGCACGACATCTATCTTGAGTTGTCCCCCGCACACATCGCTTACGTAAAGTTCATCTTCGAGTCCTACGAGGAAGTGGGCATCATCCGCACGATCGACAATCGCAAGGCCATCGTCGTACTGCTGGCGATGGCCGACTTTGTCGAGACCGCGCGTGCCATTCTCGACTCCATTCGGGACGACATCCCGTTGCGCGAAATCCCCCGACCTGCCGCCATGAAAGACGATTGGTTTATGGCCGAGCTGATCGCGGAGTCGGCGCTGACGCACTAGTCTTTCCCGCCCTTCAGCGCCGGCAAAAAGCAACCATCCCATCGGATTCTACAGCCGCACTTGGCTCAGCGGCGCGGGCGCGTCTGGAGTCGTGAAGACACTCAAGTGTGCGGCCACAAAGTTTTGTCACGCTTTTACAAGCTCGCTCCGGCGGCGCTCCGAGGCAGAAAAGCATTGTCTTCACGTCGGAAGGATTGCCCCTCGCGGTTTTGCTCCGGCTTGCGCGAAGGGAAGTTCGGCGGGTCGATTGCAAAGCCACCCGTTCCGGCTATGCTCGATGAATCATGGTTCGGCATCCTTCCGACGATTCTTCCAAACCAACCGGCGCACAGCAAAAGATTCTTCAGTTGTTTGCCCGCCAGCCGCGGGCGCGGCTCACGCCGATCGAAATTCATCGCCGCGCCGACTTTGCCGGCAACGACCTGCAGCAAGTCATCGACGCGCTCCGCGGCCTTTGCCGCCAGGGCCGCTTGGTGCGCCTTAAAAAAAATCATTACGCTTTGCCGGACCGGCAAAATCTCGTGACTGGGCGAATCCAGGCCCATCCGGACGGCTACGGCTTTTTGATTCCCGACGACAAGGATGCGGAGGATCTTTATATCAACCGGCGCGAGATGCGCCGCGTCATGCACGGCGATCGGGTCATGGCGCGAAACGAACGCAAGCCGCGCGGCGGCAGCGAAGCACACATCGTGCAGGTCCTGGAGCGCGCGCAGAAGCGGCTGGTGGGAACCTACAACGAGATCGATCGCCAAGGCTATTTGATTCCGATGGACGCGCGAATCGCTCCCGTTCGCGTTAACACGGCCGGCAAGAAGCCGAACGAAGGCAAGGTAATCGCCGCCGAGATCTCCCGTTACGGCACGGCCATGTCGGGGCCGGAGGCGCACGTCGTGAGCGTCATCGGCGATCCTGACGATCCGCAGGTGCAGGCGCAGTCCATCATATTTCGCTACGGACTCTCCACCAGTTTCCCCGCCGAAGTCCATCAAGAGATAAGCAAAAGTTCTTACGCGATCGCCCCGGAAGAGATCTCCGCGCGCACCGACTTGCGCGGCTTGCCGATCGTCACCATCGACGGGGAGAACGCGCGCGATTTTGACGATGCCGTCTACGTTCGTCGGCAAGGCGCCGGCTACGAGCTTTATGTTTCGATCGCCGACGTCGCCGCTTACGTTCAACCGGGAACCGCCCTCGACCAGGAAGCCTACGCCCGCGCCACGAGCGTCTACTTTCCCGATCGCGCCATACCGATGCTTCCCGAAGCGCTATCGAACGGCATCTGCAGCCTGAATCCCAACGAAGACCGATTAACCAAAACCGCCTGCATCGAATTTGACGCCAAGGGCCATGTGGTACGCAGCCGGTTTTTTAATTCGGTCATCCGCAGCCAGGAGCGCATGACGTACACCACCGTGCGGCGCATCCTGGTCGACCGCGATCCTGAAGCTCTTGAACGCTACAAGAATCTCGTCGGAGAGTTCGAGCTGATGGAGGAGCTTGCGCGGCTGATCTACGCGCAGCGCAAGGCGCGTGGTAATCTCGACTTCGATCTCCCTGAAGCCGAGATCATTCTCGACCTTCAGGGCGCGCCGGAAAACATCGTGCGCGCCGAGCGCAACATCGCCCATCGGATCATCGAGGAATTCATGATCGCCGCGAACGAGGCAGTGGCGCGCCAGTTGACGGAAAAGAACCTGCCCCTGCTCTACCGCGTGCATGAGGGACCCGATCGTGAAGCGTTGGAAGCGCTGGCGCCGTTCCTGCTCTCGCTCGGCTACCGTCTCTCCCTCAAGCAGGAGCGTATTTCACCACTGGAAATTCAGCGACTTTTGGAGTCGGCGCGCGGCAAACCTGAAGAGCGCGTGCTCAACCGCGTGCTGCTGCGATCCATGAAGCAGGCCGTCTATCAGCCGGAAAACATCGGGCACTTCGGTTTGGCGTCGGCGTGCTACGCTCATTTCACGTCGCCGATTCGGCGTTATCCTGATCTTGTCGTGCACCGCATGTTCGACAGAGCGCTGCACGGCGACAAGCTCAAGCCTAACGAGCGCGAAGACTTGATCCGCTACCTTCAGGAAGCCGGCAAGCACACCTCCGAGCGTGAGCGACACGCGATGGACGCCGAGCGCGAGATGGTCGGCCTCAAAAAGGCCCAGTTCATGATGAACAAGCTCGGCGAAGAATTCACCGGCTTCATCACGACTTTGGCCAACTTCGGTTTCTTCGTCGAATTGGATGACTATTTTGTCGAAGGCCTGGTAAAACTTTCTTCCTTGATCGACGACGACTACGACTACTTCGAAAAGGAGTATGTCATCAAAGGCCGCCGCCACGGACGAAAGTTTAAACTGGGCGATAACGTGCGGGTGAAGGTCGCAAGAATCAACGCGTTTCGCAGCGAGATTGATTTTGAGTTAATTCCATTCTCTGTGGGCGTGGCATAGCCGCAACCGATTCTCGGAATATCTCCAGCATAGACGCAAGGTCACAAAGCTCGGAGTTATTCTTCGTAGTGCGCGCTTGTGCATCGACGGGCTATTTCCCCGGCTTCCACCCGGTGGCATCCAACTCCGCATTGATTTTGCGCGCCAGAGAATAATTATAGATACGCTCCACAGGCGGGGCATCTTTCGGGGCAAGGACTTTGAGGGCCTGATCGAGATATTTTTTCTGTAGGTCCAAGCCGACGGTGCCGTCGGAGGTCATGATCGGCCGTACCAAGTCATAATATTGCCCGGCAAGATCATCTTTGAGCTTCATGTAGCGGAGCAGGATTGGAATTGTGCCGGCCTTGTTTTCTCTCGCGTAGCGCAGCCCTTTCACCGTACCGCGGACGAATTTCTCGACGAGCGCGGGATCGGATTGAAAGACTCTCTCATGCGCCAGAATGCTTCCTTGCAGCTCGACAAAATCCTCTTTTAGAAAAGAAACCAACTCACGAAAGCCGGCGTCCCTCACGGCAAAATTGAACGGCGGGCTGATCGTTCCCGCATCCACGGTACCGGCGCGCAGCGCCGCCGCGAGAGTCGCGGGCAAACCCAGGGCCAAGATGGTCACATCCCGCCCGGGTTCCATACCGTTGCGCTTCAAGGTCTCCCGCAAGAGATTGTCCGGGCCGCTGCCGAGGCCCGTCACGCCGACTCTTTTTCCTCTGAGAGACTTGATGTCTGGGATGTCCGGCTTGGAGTAGAGCCAAAACATGGGCCGAAAGAAGCTGCTGAAAGCAAACCGCAGCGGCATACCGCCCAAAATAGCGGTGAATCCGGCGCCGCTCATGGAGGCAAAATCCGCGTTGCCGCCGATCAGGGCCGAAATACCGAGCGTGTCGCGCATCACGACCAAATTGACGTCCAGACCTTCGTCCTGATAGTAGCCCCTTTCCTTTGCAGCCGTGAAGGCGATCACAACCATGCTGAGGGTCGGCACGGCGATGTTCACGGTTCGCGCTTCGGTTTTTGCAACAGAAGAAATCAACGTAACCAAGCACGCGAGAGTTGTCAGTTTCCATGTTGAGATCATGAAACCATTGCTCCTTTTCTTGCAACTCCCTCTTTGAAAAAGAGGCCCGGGGGAGATTTCATTTAGAGTTCACGATTGCTACGCCACTGTGTACGGAATCTCAATTCCCCTCTGCTGATTCCACTCAGTGGCGACGATGGACTTCCCCGTTTCCCCGCGCGACTCGTCCGCTGCGAGATAGACTGCGCACGGCCGGACGATTTCCGGACTGAGCATCCTCACGCCGCGGTTGCCGGGAATGTTTCTAATCGCTTCAGTGGCGACGATTCCGCCAGGATCGAGGCAGTTTACTCTGATGTTGTACGCCGCACTTTCCAGAGCGAGCACCTGAGTCAATCCTTCCACGCCGAATTTCGCCGCAGAATATGGCCCTCGCAGAAGTTTGCCCCTCTTCCCCTGCGGCGAGGAAATATTAATGATCACTCCGCCGCCCTGCCTCCGCATCGTTTTAAGAGCTTCCCTGCTGCAGAGGAACACGCCATTGAGGTTGGTATCGAGGATCTTGCGCCAGACCTCTAATGGCGTCTCCGCCAGCTCGAGATTCAGCGGACCCCCGCGCGGCCAGGCAAAGCCGGCGTTGTTCACGACTACGTCCACCCGTCTAAATTTTTCAAGCGTGCGACCGAACAGCTGACCAACATCGGTCTCCGAAGTAACGTCAGCTTCGACCCCGAGAACATTTTGCGCCGGCGCCACCAACCGCGCGGCGGCTTGGTTTACCTCCGCTATGGCAAGATCACAGATCACTACCTTTGCGCCTTCCTGCACAAAAGCCTGCACGATCTCCCAGCCGAGACCTCGCGCCGACCCCGTGACGATCGCAACCTTGCCATCAAGCTTCATTGTACAAACCGATGTGTATGCAATATATAAGACACCGCATCTATAATGCCCCGGGCCGACCGATTGCAACAAGCTGTGCGGCAACCGATCTGCGAACCTAGACGGTGACAATCGGCGGATGTCCCACAGGAGGAAATTCATGAAACACGCGAGCGCTGCTCTTTTGTTTTTTCTCTTGTGTCCATCGTCCCTTTCGGCCCAAAGCCAGAAGACATTGCTGATCGGATTGGCGAGCATCAGCGGCGGGATCGAGACGCTCTACGTCACCAAAAAAATCGGTGCCTTCAAACGCAACGGGCTGGACGTCGATTTTCTCCTACTGCAAGGCGGCAGCCAAGCCCTTCAAGTGCTCTTGTCGAACGAGATCAAACTCATCAGCGGCGGCGGTGGTACGGCGGCGCAGCGCGCTCGCTTCAAAGGCGCAGGCAATCTGATCGTCGCGACATACACACCGACCATGCCGTACAGTCTGTATGTCAACGGCAAGATACAAGATGCGAAGCGGCTCAAAGGGGCGAAGATCGCCATTTCCCGCTTCGGCAGCTCATCGGATTTCGCCGCGCGTTTCATGGTGAGCCGTTTGGGTCTCGATCCGGCAAAGGACGTCACCATCATGCAGATCGGCAATCAACGCGAGCGCATGAGTGCGTTGCTCAGCGGATCCGTGGACGGCTCCGTTGTCGACGCCCCCAACACGCTGATCGCTCGCCAGCAGGGATTCTTCGAGCTCGCCGACGCATCGAAGCTCGGCCTCAGCTATCCCCACAACAACATCGCGACCACTGATCGGTTCATCCGCGAGGAGCCGCAAACCGTCTTCAACTTTCTTCGCGCTTTCGTCGAAGGCATCGCCTTTTACCGCACGCGCAAAACGGAAACCGTTCAAATGATCAAAGAGTTTCTGCGCGTCAGCGACAATGCCATCGCGGAGGAAGCCTATGACTACTATTCGCGCATCACTCCGCCCAAGCCCTACCCGAATACGGACGGCGTGCGCGGCGTGCTCGAAGAAATCGCCATAACTGAACCGGCCATAAAAAACGCCAAGGTCGAGCAATTCGTCGACGCCAGCTTCATCACCAAACTCGATCAGAGCGGCTATATTGACGGACTGTATAAGAAGAAATAATCAAAGAACTGACCGCGCGAAATCACCGAGGTATCCAGAGTGGAATCCGAACTCAAAGAAATGTTGGCTTCGCTCGACCGCACCGGCTATTGCCAATGGATGAAAACGGAAGGCGTTCCTATCGTTGAAGGCTTTAGCGTCGAAGACGTGCGCGAGTTGAAGCTCAGTCCGTGGCGGCGCATGGGCGGCAGCGGCGCTTTTGTGCATCTTTATGGCATGGAGGGGCAGACCGGCATGTACGTGGCGGAAATTCCTCCCGGCGGCGCGTTGAACCCCGAGCGGCATCTTTACGAGGAAATGATTTGCATTCTCGCCGGCCAT
Source organism: uncultured delta proteobacterium (assembly GCA_963745035.1). Classification (GTDB taxonomy): domain Bacteria; phylum Desulfobacterota; class Binatia; order UBA9968; family UBA9968; genus DP-20. The sequence goes on from CAVUVW010000025.1 coordinate 46,127, forward strand.
GGAGCGACAGAAATTTGGCACGACGGCGGGCAAAAGCGGCTGTTCGAATGGGGACCGTTCAGTCTCTTTGCCCCGCCGCTCAATAGCTGGCACCGGCTGGTCAACGGCGGCAGAGAGCCGGTGCGGCTTATGGCCGTAACCACAGCGCCGATCGCCATGGATTTTTATCGAAATCCGGAATTCATTTTCAATTGTCCTCACACGTTTACCGATCGGTTCCGCGGCGAGGATGACTACTTCGCTACCAGTCAGAACTTTTACGCAGTCGGCATGCAGTCGATTTGGGAAACCAATTTTGTCCCGGACGCCAAAGAAGTCAAAGTTCGAGACGACCTCTACGTCAAGGGCACCGAAGTCGGTATGGTCCAGTTCGAAAGTTCAAAGAATGCGCTGATCGGTCATGTGGCCGACTGGCCAACCGGTCTTTATCACAAGGCCCATTACCACGGAGCCGGAGCGGTCATCGTGATTCTGAAATCCGAGGGATACACCTTGCTCTGGCCGAAGGAGAGCGGCACACAACCTTATGCGGCCGGCCGCAACGAGGAGGTCGTCGAGCTGCGCTGGCGCGAAGGTAGCGTGTTGAGCCCGCCGAGCGGCTGGTTTCACCAGCATTTCAACATTGGCAAAGAAGCGGCGCGCCAGCTCGCGCTCAGGTTCGGCAGCAGGCTCCATCCCATCGGGCTGCACCAAGCGGCGAAGAAGAAAACCGATGGAGTCTATATCTCTGTTAAACGAGGCGGCACGATGATCGAATATGAGGACGAGGATCCCGAGATCCGCCGGCGCTTTGAAGAGAACCTCCAACGCGTCAGAACACCGATGAGAATCGGACCGTAATTTCGAAGCACGAAATCCGAAACTCGAAACAGTGACAAAGCGACAACGCTCTAGGTACTCATTGATTGCTTTCGCTTTCCGACTATTGTGAATTTCAGCGTTTTGTTTCGGATTTCGATATTCGGATTTCGAGTTTGATTAGTAAGAAACTTCGGAGAGAAACACATGCCCGCTCCTAAGCGCAAAATTGGCCGGACCCATAAGAAGCTCCGCTTCGAAGACCTCGTCTCCACCGGTCCCGGCACTCTCGCCGGCAAGTTCATGCGCCGGTTTTGGCATCCTATTCACCGGGCGGAAGATGTCCGTCCCGGCCAAGCCAAACCGATAGAAATCATGAGCGAGCGCTTCACGCTTTATCGGGGCAAAAGCGGTGCGCCGCACGTCGTGGATTTTCGCTGTCCGCACCGTGGCACGCAGCTTTCCGCCGGCTGGGTCGAAGGCGACTCGATCCGTTGCATGTACCATGGTTGGTGTTTCAACGCCGAAGGTCAATGCACCGAGCAGCCGGCGGAGGAGAAATCTTTCGTCGGCAAGATCCGAATAAGGAGCTATCCGACTCGGGAATATCTCGGTTTGATCTTCGCGTACTTGGGTGAGGCCGAAGCACCGTCCTTTCCGCGCTATCGCCATATGGAAGAAGACGGCGTGCTCGAAGTTCTTTCAACCGAGATTTGGCCGTGCAATTTTTTTCAGCGCATCGACAACAACGGCGATACTTATCATGTGCCTTTCGTTCACCGCGGCGCTTATTCCGCTTCTTCGGATAACAATCGCAGCGGGCTGCCGGATATTTCCAAGGAAGAAAGTCCGTGGGGGACTACGGGATACGCTAGCTTTGCTCAGGGGTGGCGCAACGTCTTTCAATTCTTCATGCCCAACGTCTATGCATTCCGAAACCCTTCTCCCGAACCCGAGTGTATGTCGGAAGACCGCATGCAGTGGGACGTTCCGCTCAACGACGAGTGTTCGTTGGAGTTTCGCTTACGCCGCCTGCCACTCAAGGGAGATGCTGCCGACAATTACCGCGCGCGCGCCGCCGCTGCATCCGCCGCTCCGAAAGTTTCGGTCGCGCAAATGGGCGAAGCCGTCTTGTCGGGCAAGTTGAGCTTTGAAGAGTTGGACCATTTCTTCAATGACAAGATCTCTCTGGTGCATGCCCAAGACTACGTCGCTCAGGTCGGCCAGGGCTCCCGGGCGAATCGCGCCCGAGAACATCTCGGCCGCTCCGACACAGGAATTATTCTGTTCCGCAAGATTTGGGAGCGAGAGCTACGCGCGTTGGCCGAGGGGCGGCCGCTCAAGAAATGGGTGTTGCCCCAAGACGCCGAAATCAAGTTTCAGGAAGAGCCGGAAAAGCTAGTTCAGAACGCCGGAAGATAGGAGTAGGATTACCATCAGCTACAGGGGAAAGGATCTATTCAATCAAGGAGGATCCCTTATGATGATACGATCACCGAGGCCGACTCGGCTCTTGCTGGCTGGAACGCTCGTCGTCTTGTCCGCCGCCCTCCCCGTCATCGCGCAGCAAACCGGAGATCAGCAGGCGCCGGCGGCAGCCGACCCGGCAAAGCCGATGCCGATACAGCAACCGCAGCCCACCGCGGTACCGGGGAGACCGGATATTCCCAATGCCGAAGTCGCCAAGCAATTGCGCAACGTGGCACCGCTGCCCTTCGGCACACCGGCCGACAAGTTGCCGCTGGAACAACTCAAGGTTCCAAGGGGGTTTAACGTCGAGGTCTACGCGAGCGGCATCCCAAACGCCCGCTCCCTCAGGCTTGGCGACAAGGGAACCGTGTTCGTCAGCAACCGCGTGCTCGATAAGGTCTATGCGATCGTCGATAAGGGCGGCAAGCGTGAGGCAAAAATCATCGCCTCGGGGCTCGACCGGCCCAACGGCCTTGCCTTTCACAAAGGCACGCTTTACATCGCCGAAGGCACGAAGATTTCCAAGCTGGAAAACATCGAAGACAACCTGGAAAATCCGCCGAAGCCCATGGTGATTTACAGCGATTTTCTGAATCACCAGTCGCACGGATGGAAGTTCATGGGCCTTGGCCCCGACAACAAGCTTTACGTGAACGTCGGCGCACCGTGCAATATATGCGAACCGCCGGAGACCAACGGCCAGATCCGGCGCATCAATCTCGACGGCAGCGGCGCCGAGGTTGCGGCGCGCGGCGTGCGTAACTCGGTCGGCTTCGACTGGCATCCGGTGACGAAGGAGCTTTATTTCACGGACAACGCGCGCGACTGGCTGTCGGAGGATCTTCCCGAAGACGAGCTCAACCGCGTTACCAAACTCGGGCAGCACTTCGGCTTTCCTTACTGCCATCAGGGCACCTTCACCGACCGCGAGATGGGTTGGGGCCGCTCCTGCGACGAGTTCGAAAAGCCCGTCGCGCTCATCGGCCCGCATTCCGCCGCCCTCGGCATGCGCTTTTACACCGGCAAAATGTTCCCGAGCCAGTATCGGAACGCCATCTTCATCGCGCGCCACGGCTCGTGGAACCGCACCAAAAAGGTCGGCGGCGACGTTATTTTGGTGAAGCTGAACAAGGACGGAACCGTAAGGTCGCAAGAGCCGTTTTTCACCGGTTTGCTGCGGAACAACGAATACAGCGGCCGGCCGGTGGACGTCGAAGTTCTGCGCGACGGCTCGCTGCTGGTTTCCGACGACTACGCCGGCGCGATCTACCGCGTGACCTACGGCGCCGCTAAGACCGCCGCGCGTTGAACCCGGCATTCGCAGCGCGGCGCCGCGTTTGGCGCCACGGACGCGCCTGCGCGCGCCCGTTTGTGTCGATAGTGGCCGCGGTCTTACTGGCGGCGCCGGTGCTGGACGCCGCCACCGTCGAGGAAAAAGCTGCCCCCTGCCTCGCTTGCCACGGCGCCGACGGTCAGTCCATAATTCCCGAGACGCCGTCCCTCGGCGGCCAGCCGGAGTTCTATCTCACGGTTCAACTCCTCATGTTTCGCGACCAGCTCCGTATCGTCGAGCCGATGAACCAGGCGATGCGCGGGCTCACCGACGAAGACTTGCGCAGCTTGGCCGCCTATCTGACGAAACTTTCTCCGCCCAAGCCCGTTCCTGGCCCGGTCGATGCGGGGCGCATGGAGCGCGCCCGCGCGCTCATCGAACGGCACCGCTGCAACTTTTGTCACCAGGGGAATTACGCCGGAGAACAGAACGTTTCCCGCCTGGCGGGCCAGCGCGAGGACTATCTCGTCAAAGCGCTGCGCGAATACAAAGACAACACGCGCCGCGGCTACGACGCCTCCATGGCGGACGTGCTGCATCCGCTGAGCGACGAGCAGATGCTCGATCTCGCCTACTACTTCGCGCGGCTGCGCTGATTCCCGGGCGCGAAATCTTCTGACGATCGCAGGCGAACAGAGGGAGCGAAATCGGCGCGACAGGTACCACGCGGCTCCGGCCGGCACGGCGAAAACGATCACGTGGACAAGGATTTCAGTCGCGATGGAATAGCCAGCAACAAAGACGCCGATCAAGAAATTGACCGCGGCAACCGCCAGCCACACCCAGATAAAAATCTTGGCGCCGTCCGCGCCTTGCTCTTGCGCTGGTTGATCTGCGCCGCGACAAAGACAAACACCGACAGCAGCACGAGGCCGATGACGGTCAATCTTAAGGTGTGCATGATCGGTCACTCCGCCAGCGGAAACTTGGTCTGATGGAAATCAATAAGGTAGTGAACATCACCGGAAAATTCGCGCCACTAGGGACAAGCGCCGCCTGCAAGTCGAGCGCGCAAGATGAGAAACACGTGAATCGTAGGGGGGCGATCGGCCCGTAGCCCCTACTCGTATCGGAGCGCATCGATGGGATCGAGATTCGCCGCCTTTTTGGCGGGATAGAAGCCGAAGAAAATACCCACGGCGCCGGAGAACACAAAGGCGATGACGACGATGGACGGATCGATGAGGGTCGGCCACTGCGCCCAATCTTTGAGGATCTCCGAGCTGCCGATACCGAGCAGGACGCCGATCACACCCCCGGTGGCGGCCATCACCACCGCCTCGACGAGAAATTGCAGCATGATATCGCGGCTGCGCGCGCCGACGGCCATGCGGATACCGATCTCGCGGGTGCGCTCGGTCACGGACACGAGCATGATGTTCATGATGCCGATGCCGCCGACCAGCAGGGAGATCGACGCCACGCTGCCGAGCAGCACCGCCATCACGCGGGCGCTGGTCGTGGCCGCCTCGGCGATATCGGACAGATTGCGCACGTTGAAATCGTCGTCGCGATCGGAACCGATGCGGTGGCGCTGGCGCAGGAGCGAAGTGATTTGCTCTTCGGCCTCCGCCACGCGCTCCGCGCTGACGGCCTTGACGACGATGCTTTGCAGCCAGGTGATGCGCATGAGCCGTTTCTGCATGGTCGTGTACGGAACCATCACCGTATCGTCTTGGTCCGTACCCTGGCCGGTCTGCCCTTTCGCCGCGAGCACGCCGACCACGCGAAAGGGGATATTGCGTATCCGGATCACCGCGTCGATGGGATCGTCGTTGCCGAACAGGTTGCGCACGACGGTTTCGCCGAGCACCACCACCTTGGCGGCGCTTTCCATGTCGCCGTCGTGGAGGAATCGTCCCGAGGCGATCTGCCACTCGCGGATGTGCTGAAACTCCGGCGCCACTCCCTGTGCGACCGTGCCCCAATTGAGATTTCCCGCGACCAGTTGCTCCGACCGGCGTAGCACCGGCGAGGCATAGGCGACCGCGCGAACTTCGCTCAGAATCGCTCTCGCGTCGCCGTCCACCAATGTATTGACGCTGCCGAAGCCCACGCGCACACCACCCTGATTCGGTGCTGCCGGGCATGATGATCAGGACGTTGGTGCCGAGGCTCGCGATCTGCGCGCGAATCGTCGCTTTGGCGCCTTCGCCGATGGCCACCATCGCGATCACCGCGCCGACGCCGATGATGATGCCGAGCATGGTCAAAAAGGCGCGCAGCTTGTTGCGCGCCAAAGCGCGCAGTGCGATGCGCAGAGTCATCAGCCACATAAGAAGACCAGAATGCAAAAGTAAAAAAGCAAGCCCAGGACTCGGGTTTGTAACCAATGGCTTTCTCGGGCAGCGCTTACGCTTCGGTAATCTCGGTTCCACATGCCGATCATCGGTCGCTCTACTTCAAACGGCCGGTCGATCCCAGCTTACAAGCTTGCGCTCGTCGGAGACGATCAGGCCGTCTTTGAATAGCACGCTGCGCTGCGCGTAGTCGGCGATGTCGTGCTCGTGGGTGACCAGAACGACGGTCATGCGCTGTTCGGCGTTGAGCCGTTGGAACAAGGTCATGATTTCATGGCTGGTCGCAGAGTCGAGATTGCCGGTCGGCTCATCGGCGAGAATCAAGGACGGGCGATTGACCAGCGCTCTGGCGATCGCGACACGCTGCTGCTGGCCGCCGGAAAGCTGGTTCGGCATGTGATCGAGACGCTGCGCGAGCCCGACGAGCGAGAGGACTTCGACCGCGCGCTCCCTGCGCTGGGCGCCCGCCAGCCCGTTGTACATCGTCGGCAGCTCAACGTTCTCCAAGGCGGTGGTGCGGGTCAGAAGATTGAATCCCTGAAAGACAAAGCCGATGCGTCGATTGCGGATATGTGCCCAGTGATCGCGCGACAGCGAGCCGACCTCCTGGCCTTCGAGAAAATAGCGGCCCCGGGTCGGGCGATCGAGGCAGCCCAAAATGTTCATCAAGGTCGATTTACCGGAGCCCGACGCGCCCATGATCGCGACGAACTCGCCGCCGTCGATCGCCAGGTTGACGCCGCGCAAAGCCGGCACATCGACGTCGCCCATGCGATAGGTTTTATGCAGGTCCTCGACGCGGATGACTTCGCTCATCGAAAGCCGCCCAAGCCGGGCCCACGCTGCGGAGAGGGCTGGAAAGGATTGGCCACCCCCGGCTGGTTGGCGACCGCCGCGGCGCTCGAAGTCGCGATGATCAGCGGATCGTTCTCGTTGAGCCCGCTGCGCACTTCGGTGCGCGATCCGTCGGTGATGCCGAGTTGAACTTCGACCGGCTGGGCTTTATTGTCCTTCAGCAGATAAACGGTAGCACGCCGGTTGCCTCTCGCGCCGCCCGCGCCACCGCCCGCCCCCGCGGCGCGGCTCGTTCGTCGCGTGCCGACGGGTTTGGCCACCCGGCTCCGTTCCTGGCGCAAGATGTCCTCCGCCTCGTCTTTCTGGTCCGGCGGTTTAAAGCGCATCGCCATGTTGGGGATCGTCAGGATGTCTTCCTGCCGGCTCACCAGGAACTGCACGTTGGCGGTCATGCCGGGCTTGAGCAGCAATTCCTTGTTGTCGATTCGCGCCACGGCGTTGTACGTGACCACGCCCTGGACGTTGACCGGCGCGTGGCGCACCTGGTAGACGTTGCCGCGGAAGCGCCGCGCCGGAAACGCGTCGACGGTGAACGTGACTTCCTGACCCTCCCAAACATTGCCGACGTCGGCCTCATCCACGTTGGAATGCACTTCCATCTTGGAGAGGTCGTTGGCGATCGTGAACAAGGTCGGCGCCTGCAGCGACGCCGCCACCGTTTGGCCGACGTCGACGTTGCGGGAAATCACCATGCCGTCGACGGGAGAACGAATGGTCGTATTGTTAAGGTCCACCGAAACTTGATTGATCGCGGCCTGGGCCTGCGCCACCTGGGCTTTATTGACTTCGAGTTGCGCGACCGCGGCGTCGTAGGCGACTTGCGCCGCGTCGAGATCGCTTTGCGCCGTCAGCTCGCGCTTGCGCAGCTCGCGCGTTCTCTCCAACGTGCGGCCGGCGTCCTCGACGCTGACCTTGGCCTTGGCCACGCTCGACTGCGCGGCGATCAAATTGGCCCGCGCCTGATCCACCGCGGCCTTGATACTTGTCCTGATTGAGTTGGGCGACCACCTCACCGGCTTTCACCTTCGAATTGAAGTTGGCAAAAAGCTTCTCGATGGTTCCGGAAACCTGGCTGCCCACCTGCACCGTGACGCCGGCCTGAAGAGTGCCGGTGGAAGCGACCACCTGGGTAATGCTGCCGCGCTGCACCGGCACGGTGACGAAAGGAACTTCGTTCGCGCTTTCGCCCAAGCGCCAATAGGCGACCCCGGCGCCGCCCGCGAGCAGCAGCGGCACTATCATGAACAGAATTTTTTTTGGCTTCATGGCGTGTCGCGCAGCAGGCGAAATACTTTGCTTGCAAAGTCGTTCGGATCGCGCTTGCTCAGGCGCCTGTATGTCAGCCCGGTGGTGATCTCGGCGTTGGCTTCCTGGTCCTCGATCACTTCTTCGAGAGCGATGCGAAACCGCGATACCGGGGCGGCGCCGGTCATCTGATACTCGAGCTCGCGCGCGCTGCCCTTGAGATAATAATTGACCTGATAGTCGCTTACCATGAGCGTGATCTTTCCCGCCCGCCGCAGGTTCTTCGCCGTCGAGCTGTCCTTCCACACCGCGGTGTCGAGAGACGCGGGATCTTTGGCGACGAGCTCATAGTAAGACAATAGCGCCGGGTGCGCCCAGCCGCCCTCATCGAGGGTAAAGACCGGAATGATTTTGCCTTCATGCGTCTCGATCTGCGCGCCGGCTAAGCGCTCGAACAGCGCCGGCGTCAGTTCTTTTCCCAAAAGTTGCGACATGATCGACCTCTTGCTCGTCCAACGGCGCTTATATGCGCCAGCTCGAGCTCCTGTCTTTTGCCGAACCCCTGCGCGTTGTCGATGAAGAAAACTTTCTCCGGCGCCACCCGATAGAACTTCACCTTGAGAAAGGCTTTGTGAAAAATGCCGCTCGACGGATCGGTGAAGAGCCGGATCACGTCGGCATACTTGCGCGCGTAGACCGCCATCGCCTGGGCTTTCTCGATGACGCCATCGACCGGCATGACTTTGCCTTCGAGCTGAATGCCCTGGATCGCGCGCCAATCCTTGTAGTCTTCCTGCACCGTCACCGCGACGCGGGAATTGGCCGAAAGGTTGACCGAGTGGCGCGCGTCGGGGGAGGAAAAAAAATAGAGCTGCAAATCGTCGCTCGCGTAGAAAACCGTCGCCGCCCACGGCACGTCGCCGGCGCAGGTCGCCAAAGTCATGGTGTTATGCGCCTGGAGGTAGTCGAGAATCTGCCGTTTTAGTTCCCGAGACATCGTTGCCCCCGCGGCCGCCATTCGAGCAAACCGGCTAACGGCCGATCAAGGCCGCCCAACCCGCGCCAGCGAAACCCGGCTCAATTCGCCAAGGTCTTTGGCGCCGACGCAGAGCATGCTGACTTTGAGCTCATGGATCACACCGGCTAGCAATTCTACCACCTTGTCGGCAGACTCCAAAGCCGCCTCCAACAAGGGCTGTCCGAGCGCCGCCAGATTCGCTCCGAGGGCGACCGACTTGGCGATATCCACCCCTGTGCGAATGCCGCCAGAGGCAATGAGCGGCATATCCGGCAGGGCTTTGCGCACGCTGATCAGCGCCTCCTCGGTGGGAATCCCCCAGTCGATAAACGCCGTGTCGGCGCGCCCGCCCCGCTTGGCGGCGCGCTGCGCCTCGACCGCCGACCAGGAGGTGCCGCCTTTGCCGGCGATATCGATGGCCGCGACCCCGGCGCGCTGCAAGTCGCTCGGCGACGTCGACCGAGATGCCGTTCCCGACTTCCTTGGCGATGACCGGCAGATCGAGCTCACGGCACACCGCCGCGATCTTCGCGGTCAATCCCTTGAAGTTTCGGTTGCCCTCGATCTGCACCGCTTCCTGGAGAACGTTTAGATGAAGAATCAGGCCGTCGGCGCCGATCATCGCCGCGGCGCGCCGGCATTGCTCGATACCGTAGCCGTAGTTGAGCTGTACGGCGCCGAGATTGCCGAAAAGTAAAATGTCGGGCGCCACGTCGCGCACCTGAAACGTGGTTTCCGCCGAAGGTTCCTCGACGGCGACGCGCTGCGAGCCGACGCCCATGGCTAAGCCCAAGGTCTGGGCCGCCGCCGCCAGATTGCGATTCACTTTGCGGGCAAGATCGAACCCGCCGGTCATCGAGGAAATGAGGATCGGTGCCCGGAGCCGCTTGCCGAGGAAGACGGTACCGATATCGATCTCATCGATGTCGAGCTCGGGGAGCGCATTATGCACGAAGCGGTAGGCTTCCAGTCCCGTGGTCGAAGGACCGGCGACCCGCTCCGTGTCCAGACAGAGCTCGAGGTGCTCCTTTTTGCGTTTTTGGGTTTGCGTGAGGGCGCTCTTGGCCCTGCGGGTCGCCATGATCGCGGAGCGCCGGATCGGTCACCGCTGCTTCTTTGCGGCTTGGCGATCTTTAATCGCGGCGACGGTGGGAGCCTTGGCCGCGTCGGGGTGACGGCTCATGCCCGCGTCGTCCCAGCGATGAAAAAGTTTAACGTCGATGTCGAATTGATCGAGGATGCGGGCCACCGTCTGATTGATGATGTCATCCAATGTCTTTGGGCGATGGTAGAAAGCGGGCACGGGCGGAAAAATCATCGCGCCCATTTTCGTAAGCGATACCATCGCTTCCAGATGACCGAGGTGAAGCGGCGTCTCGCGCACCACGAGAACCAGTTTTTTCCGTTCCTTTAAGACTACGTCGGCGGCGCGCACGAGCAGATCCCCGCCGAGTGAGTGGGCGATGCCGCCCATGGATTTCATCGAGCACGGCGCGATCACCATGCCTGCCGTGCGAAACGAGCCGCTGGAAATACTCGCACCGACGTTGTTGACGTCGTGCACCACGTCGGCCATGGCTTCGACGTCCTTCACCGAGTAAGGGGTTTCCACCTGAATCGTCATCTTCCCGGCTTTGCTCAAGACCAGATGCGTTTCGATGTCCTCGATCTTGGATAAAATTTCGAGCATGCGCACACCGTAAACTGCGCCGGTGGCGCCGGAAATGGCAACGATCAATCGCTTTTGTTTAGTCAACTGAGAAACTCCAATGTAATCGCATCGCCGTCGCGCACGCCGAGGTGATCTTTCAAACGCACCGGCGCAACAATTTCGATTTTGTCGCTTGGATAATCTTTCACTTCAGGAACGAGTATTGCTCCCGCGATTTTTCCGCGATTTTTACCAACGACGCCGAGTATCTCGACCGGATAGAGGCGCGCGTTGCAAAAACCGCCCTCCTCCGATGCCAGCGGCAAGCCGGCAGATTGCCCTTGCAGGCGCCGCCAAGTCTCCTCATCTTCCGCGGCTTTGGGCCGAACATTGAGCGTGGCAGGGAACGGCGCAAAGCCAAGGCTCTGTTTGAGCGCAATCTGAACCCAATCAAGAGACATGAACGATCTCGCCAATCCTAAGTCGGAGAAAATGACTCCGGTCATGCGCGTCATCTATTCTGCTCTAATGACCGGAAAGCGAGGCCGCCGCCCCGCCGCGCCGTACTTTTATGACCTCGCCCAGGATCGCCGCGGCGATCTCGGCCGGAGTCTCTGTGCCGATGTCCAGGCCGATGGGCGCATAGACTCTTTCGATCAACTCCTCGGAGATCTTGTCCTCGTCGCGAAATCTTTGAAAGCACGCCTTGATGCGCCGCCGGCTGCCGATCATGCCGATGTATTTTGCCCGGCTCGGCAGCACCACGCGCAGGCAAGGCTCGTCGTAGGCATGGCCGCGGGTGATCAGCACGATGTAACACGACGGCGTGAGGGTCATCTCCCTGAGCATCTGCGCCATGTCACCGACCAAGACTTCATCGGCGTCGGGGAAGCGCTCACGATTGGCGTAGAGCAGACGATCGTCGATCACGATCACGTAAAAATCCAAAACTTTGGCCATCCTGACCAACGGCACCGCGATATGTCCGGCGCCGACCACGATCAGTTTCGGCGGCGCCGGCATCACTTCGAAAAAGACCTCGAGCTTGGCCCCGGTCTCGGGAACGTCGAGCGCGACGAGCTGAGACTTCTCCGCGCGAAGGCGCGCGGCGCTTTCCAGGCGGATCGCTTCGACAACGCGCGCATCGCCGATGGTCTCGCCGACCACCTCGTCCTCGCGCAAGAGACACTTCGCGCCGGGTTCGACACTCGCTTTGCCTTCGACCTCGACGACGGTGGCCAGGACCGCGGCCGCGCCTTGATCGTTGATCCGAACCAGTTCTTCGGAGAGCGAGCTCATTTTCCGCCGGTCGCCTCTTGATCGCGTTCCTTCCACCAGGGGTCGATAAAGACGTTCATGATGCCGCCGCAAACCGCCGGGCTGTCCGAGGAGATATCGTCGAGCAGATCCACCCGCACGGTCCTCGGCTTGCGCGTGCGAATGACTTCAACGGCTTCGCGCTTCACGTCCGCTTCGCCGCAGCCGCCGCCAATGGTGCCGAGGATTTCGCCCCAGGCGGTCACCACCATCTTGGCGCCGACTTCGCGCGGCGTCGAGCCCTTGGTCGAGACGATCGTCGCCACCGCCAGCGTCTCACCCTTATCGAGAAACTCTCTCACCTGATGGTAAATCGAGTCCTTCTTCTTGCCTTCCAAATCGGCATCCGTATAACAAGCGCCTGGTCCTGCCATGATCATTCCTCCGTGTCAGCAAACAAATCGGGTCGAGGATGGAGAATGGAGAATAGAGGATCGCAAACTCCAACACGATCTGCTTTATCGATCCTCCATCCTCAATCCTCGATCCTCTTTTCCCCGCTCACGCCACCATCTTCTGCAGCGTCCGCCCCAACGACACCAAGCTATTCACGTTGTGCACCGACAAAAATAAATCCAGATAAGGCAGCGCCGCCTGCATGCCCTTACAAAGCGGCTCGTAATTTTCGCTGGCCAAAAGCGGATTGAGCCAGATGATTTTCTTTGCGCGCCGCTTGAGGTCCTGCATTTCCCGCTCGAGCAGGCTCACATCACCACGGTCCCAGCCGTCGCTGATGATCACGACCACGGTACGATGGGTCACCATGCTCGGCGCGAAGCTGCGATTGAACGTATGCAGCGAGCGACCGATGTTGGTACCGCCCGACCAGCCCAGGATGCTGCCGGAAATTTTTTCCAGCGCATTGACGATATCCTTGGTGCGAATCAGATGGGTGATGCGGCTGAGCGACGTGCTGAAAACAAAAGTCTCCACGCCCCAGAGCTCGTTTTGCAAACCGTACATGAACTGAATCAGAAAGCGGCTGTAACAGTCCATCGAGCCGCTGACGTCGCAGAGCAGTACGACGCGGGTCTTCTTGATGCGCCTCTTGCGGTGCACCAGCTCGATCACTTCGCCGCCGTACTTCATGCTGCGGCGCATGGTCCAGCGCGGATCGACGGTGTTGCCCTTGCGGCCGAGCTTCTTGCGTCGGCTGATCTGGGTGGCGATCTTGGTCGCGATGAGCATGATCGCGCGCGCGATGGCGCGGCTCTCTTCGACACCCATCTCGCTGAAGTCCTTGCGGTTCATGAGCTCCTGCGGGCTGTAGGTCGGAACGGCAAACTCATCGAGGTTTTCGAGCTGCAAATTTTCGTTCGCCATCGCCTCGGATGCCGCTTCTTCCAAACCGCCCTCTTCATCGCCGCCCTCGGGCGCATCCGACTCCGTCGGCGTGCCTTGGATTTCCATGGTCTCCATCGGCATGCGCTCGTAAGTCTGCTCGCGCCAGAAGCAATCGAAGGCCATATCGAAGACCGGAAAATCTTCCTTTTGCGAGATCAAGTTTGCCCGCAGCAGCGCGCGGAAATCGGCGCGCTCGCCAATATCGACGAGCTCCACCGAGCTGGACGCATCGAGCACCTGGCTGAGGCTCACTTTGATGCCCAATTGTTTCAGCGCCCGCGCGAACGCCATCACGTTCGGCAAGGTTCCCTTGCCGCGCGCCGATGCCACGCCGCTGACGGCGCTCGAAACTGTTTCGGGAGTGACGTCCATAAAACGCTAGCTCGCCATCTCCGGCGATGCGCGCAGAAGCGCGTCCAGATTGAGCTGGCGGTTCTCGACCTGCTCGCGCAAATGGTGCAGGTCTTCGCGATATTTGAATACGCAGCCCATGGTCTCCACCACCGACTTGTCATCGAGGTTCTTGCGATTGAGCGCAATCAGCGCCGACGCCCAATCCAAAGTCTCGGCGACTCCCGGCCGTTTATAAAAATTCATTTCCCGAACTTTTTGCATGAAAGCACAGATCTGCTGCGCCATCCGGTTCTCGACCTCGGGGAATTTGGTCGTGATGATCTCGTATTCCTTCTCGAAGCTCGGGTACTCGATCCAGTGATACAGGCAGCGGCGCTTGAGCGCGTCGTGGATCTCGCGCGTGCGGTTCGAGGTCAAAAACACGTACGGGCGGTGCTTTGCGGCCACGGTGCCGAGCTCGGGAATCGTGATCTGAAAGTCCGACAACACCTCGAGCAAGAAGGCCTCGAACTCCATATCGGCGCGGTCGATTTCGTCGATCAACAGCACCGGCGGCTGCGCGCCGTCGGTTTGAATCGCTTCGAGCAGCGGCCGCTGGATCAGGTACTCTTGGCTGAAGATCTCGGTCTCGACCTGGGCTTTATCGCCGCGTTCGATCTCTTCGAGCTTGATCCGCAGCATTTGTTTGGGATAATTCCACTCGTACAAGGCCGTGTTCGCATCCAGCCCCTCGTAGCATTGCAGCCGAATCAGCTTGGCGTTGAGAACCTTCGCGAGCACCTTGGCGATCTCGGTTTTGCCCACGCCCGCCTCGCCTTCCAGAAGCAGCGGCTTTCCCATTACCAGAGAAAGATACACAACCGTCGCTAACGAACGGTCGCACACGTATTTTTCTTGGAGCAAGATTTCCTGTACTTTTTCGATCGTTAGTTGTTTTGGATCCACTCTCACCCTCGCGAATAAAATTTACCGGGCGGCGGCACCGCCAAGCGATGCCGCTCGTCCGCCACCGCAAAATCGAGACCATACTCCGTTTCCCTGGTTGGATCAACGTTACGGATCAGGCGTCAAGTGACGCCTTTATCATAACAAAGCCATTGCGATTAGGAAAATCCAGGATTGACGGAGAACCGGCGGCAACACGAGGCGAGCAGGCGCGCGGCAGAGTTGCGCGCTGTCCGGTGGATCAGAGTGAGAGCGCGCGGCTTAGAGAGTTACTCGGATTATTTATCGTTCGAGGTAAATCGGAACGCTCTATCGCCCGGGGCGCGCGACTCTGGAGGAACAAAGGCACCGTCGCCAAAGGCTTCATGAGTAGGGACAAGGCGCGCCTTGTCCCTACTGCAATCTGCGCGGGACTTGGATCAGTTAACCGCGACGTAAGCGTGCTTGAATTGCGGCACGGGCATCGATTCCTTGAAACGGTTTGCCGTAACGAGATCGGCAAACTGCCCGACGCGCACGCGGTGCCAAATAGCGCCCGCGGGCTGCGCAGTGACGACGTAGGCCTCATAGCCGTCTTTGCGCAATGCAGCGGCCATCGTCTCGGCGTCTTTGCGCTCCGCCGACGACGCAACCTGCACGGTCCAACGATGCTTCGGCGCGGCGTCGCGTTTCGGCTCAGGCGCGGGCGCCGCAGGCTTTGACTGCCGCGCAACCGAAAGCAAATACGGCGGTTGGGCCGGCGCCGGCGACACGGGTGGCGCAAGGGCGATCGCCGGTTCCGAATTCGTCGTCTCGATCAGCGCCGGATCGGCCGCAAGGGGCGGAGCTCCACTCGGCACCATCCCTGCGTTCGGGCCGGGAGCTAGGGGCCGCGCTCCCCGATTCGAGAGCACGATGACGTTGTTGAAGTCCGGCGCTAACGAAGCTCCCTTGCCGGGAGCCACGCGGTTTGGCGCAAACGGCGGCCGTTGTTCGCTCGTCTTGGGCTCGACGGGAGGCGGGATCTCCGGAGGCGCCACCCTGGGCGGAGACTTGGCGCGGTCGCGCTCTATGCTTTCGAGTTCATTGCGCACGGCGTTTACTCTCGACTTGAAATCTTCCGTGACATAGCGCGCCTCATCACGGCCCCGAATGACGCGCGGCGTGATCAACATGATCAGCTCCGTGCGTTCGGTATTATCGAGGGTCGTGCCGAAGAACCGGCCGAAGACCGGCAAGTCCATCAAATAGGGAACTCCCGAGCGGCTCTTGCTCTTGTTTTCGCCGATCAACCCGCCGATCACGAGAGTTTCGCCGTCTTGCACGACGGCGGTGGTCTCGGCGTCCTGGGTATTGAACGAGGGAAAGGTTTCTCCCTCTCTGCCGATGGGAATATTATCGCCCAGGGCGCTGACTTCGGCTTTGATTTGCAGATTGACCAATCCTTGAGCGTTCACTTGGGGAATGATCGTCAATATGCGTCCTGTGTTGCGATACTGGATCGTGGTCGACGTGGTCGTCAACTCGTTGGACGTGACCGAGCCGGTCGGGATCGGCACTTCGGCTCCCACTTGGATGCGCGCCGGGCGATTGTCCGCCGCAAGCACGCTCGGCGAGGACAGCAGCTTCACCCGGGAGTCGGTCATGAGCGCGGTGATGAAGGCGCGCACCGTGTCGCCGGTGCCGATGACTCCTCTCACACCGCCGCTGTTGGTAAACGCCGCGAGCGCGCCGGAGATTATCGCCCCGCGTGAGTCAAACGTGCGGTCGAAGATCTTTACGTCGCCGGCTCGGCGCAAGATCTCGTAATCGACGCCGAAGTTCTCCGTGTTCTTGAGATCCACCTGCAAGATAACGGCATCGATCAACACCTGGCGCGGCACCGCGTCGAGCTCCTTCAGAATGGTCTTGATATTCTGAAATTCCTGAACCGTGCCGTAAATAATCAGCGAGTTGGTCGCCGGATCCGGCACGATCCGGAGCTGTTCCTGCTGCTGCTGCTGTTGTTGCTGCTGCGCTTGCGGAGTCTGAGCGCCGGGTCTGGGCGGGCCAGGTGGCTGAATTCCCGGTTGCGGCGCTGCAACCGGCGGCGGAATTTGCCCCGGAACCGGCACTGCGGCGTATGCGCCCAACGGCTGACTCGGTTGGCCGAAGGAGCCGGAGGAGCCGAAGGGCGACCCGCCGGGGCCTCGCCTCGTTAGCCCCGATGACGTGCCCATCGTCGAGCGGTGCAGGTCCTGGAGCGTCCGCGTGCTGTCGCGGTGGCCGGTCGTCGGTTGTCCCAGCGCTTGGCTCAACACTTCGGCGAGCTCAATCGCTTTGCCGTTTTCGACCGGATAGATAAAAATGCGCCGTCCCGGACCGTCGGCGATGATGTCGACCCGATCGAGCCAGCGCTTGGCGTAGGTCCAGGCGGCCTCGCTGTGGCTGATCACCAAAAGCTGATTGATGCGCGGCAACGCGATAAATTGCGCCGTGAAACTCTCCGCCTGCGGCGCGGATGCGGCAAAGGACTGCATGACTTTGGTCATTTCCGCCGCCAGCTCTTCGGCGCTCGCTACCTTCGGCTGATAGATCTCCATGCGGGTGCCGGCGAAGACTTGCACGTCGATCAGATCGGCGATCTCCATCAGCCTTTGAATATTCGACGGCAGATCCATGACGATCAGAAAATTACCGCGCGGGTTTTCGATGATCTCTCCGCCGGGTTGAAGAAAGGGGGTGAGCACCCGCTTCATTTCCGCGGCCGCGAAGAACCGTACCGGGATCACCTGCAGAGCGAAGCTGTCCTCCCGGCTCTGGCCCGCGGGCCGCGCCAAGCCTTTGCCGTCTTTGATCGGCATGATGTGATAAAGATTGCCGGTGCGCACCGCCACCGCGCCGTTCATGCGCAGCACCTGATGAAACACCGGCAGCAGGTCCTCGGCGCGCAGCGGCTCGGCGCTGTTGATGGTGACGCTGCCCTTCACCTCGGGATCGATAGTGTACGTAAGACGTAACTGCTGGGCGATGATGTGAATGATTTCGACCAGGTCGGCGCGGTTAAAATTCAATGAAATCATGCCACCGGAGGGCGGCGGCGCGAATCGCCGCTGCGGGCCGGCGGGAGCCGGCGCTGCGCCCGGGCCGGGAACGTCCTGCGACGGAGCGGCCGTGCCAGGCTCCTGCCCTTGAGGCGCAGACTGGGGCGGCTTCAGCCCGGGGGACTGCGCGGGCGCCGGAACACGGCGCGGAATAACCGGCGGTTTTGCTGCCGGATCGGCGGGAGTCGCCGGCTGATTCACTCCAGGAGCGGCCTGGGGAGGAACCGGTGCCGGCTGGCCGGGCGCCGGCGTCTGCTGCGCCATCAGCGGAACCGCCAATCCGGCCGCAGCTACCCCGGCCGCAAGTCGTGCCATGCGCTTTCCTGTCATCTATATGCCCCCCTGCGCTTCATGACTCGGGATTCGGACTGCCGGGCGTGGGAATTCTTCCGCGCCGCGGCAAATTTGGAATTACGCGAGGTCCCGGAGGCGGGACTGTGCCCGGCGTCACCGTTTGAGCCGGGGCCGGCGCCCGCGGCGCGGCGATCTCCACTTTACGGAAGTAATCCAACATGACCTCAACCCGCGTTGCGTTCCGGGCGAAAACAACCTTCTTGTCGCCGATCTCCGCCAAACTGTATCCCTCGACGTTGTCACCCAATTTCAAGCGCATGGTGGCGGGCGGTTGGGACGGTGCCGGGCTCCCACTCGGAGCAGCTCCCTCCTGCAAAATCGCCGTGCGATTGTCGCCCATGATCACGGTGCCGATCAAAACCATGCCGCGAATGCGCTGCAAAGCCCGCGATGTTTCCTCGGCGTCGCGGGTCGCCCCCGCGCCCCGCTCCGGGTCAAAAAGATTTCTGCTGACGATGGCGTCCGTGCTCGTCGCCACTTTGACCGCGGCGGCTGCCGGTTTGTCGGTCGCAAGCGCCGGTGGATTGCTCTTGCTCGGCGACGGCAGATCCCAGGGGCCTTTGCGCCAGGAGGCGTAGGTGTCCCATCCGACCAGGCCGATGGTCAATACTAAAAACATACTCAGCAATGAAGACCGCGTGAGCATCGTCGCTACCGTTCAATGCGCAAACCCGGCGCGAGCCGCCGCGCCGCCGATCCGCGGAATGGATCAAAGTTCGCGCTATTATACATCACGCGGAAAAATTTCAAATTCAAAAGAATTCCGGATCTTTCCGACACCATACGTTCCAGTCACGCCATGCCGCCCGTCATCGAGGCGGAGGATGGCGCGGTTTCGGCCACGCGGCCGATTGAAAGTTGCCGCTGCGCAGCCCTCCGGACTCGCCCTGGACAACAGCGATCAGCCCAACCAAAGCTGTCCAAGCCCGGGCTTTCCGAACCGCGGTGGGCGCTCTAATGGAAAAATTTCTTGAATTATCGATGAGTAACCATCACGTGGAGGCGCGCTGGCCGATGCCAAGCCCTTATTCCGAGACCGGCTTCGCGGTACTCGCCTCCCCCTCCGCTTTCGCGGGCGCACTGGGCGCAGTTCGCGCATAACCGGACACCATCAAATTGATCCGCAGGCTTTGCGCCGCGGCCTGCGGCACTCCCGGCGGCTGAGGAAACCCGGCCGGACGAAAAAGCGATCGTACATTGAGCTCATCGATCATGAGCAATTTAGGAGCGGTCTCAATGCCGCGGATGAGATTTGCCAGTTGCTGAACTTGGCCGCCAATTTCGAGTTGAATGCCGATCTTGGAAAAGGATCCAACCGATTCGGCGTTGAGCACCCGGGTGGTAATAATCTGCGTGCCCTCCCGCGCCGCCATCGCCTGCACGGTTTCTTGGAGGTCCGACGCGATCACTGAAGGCGTGTCACCGGTCAGAAGCTTGGAATCCTGCGCCTGTATTTGGCCCCGCGCCGACTCGAGGCCCGCCAGCATCGCTTCACTCTGCCCGAGATAGCGCAGATTCTTGCTGAGGAGCTGCGGCTGGCTCCCGAGTTGCTCGGTCACCCAGGCGCGCCGTTCGAGCAGCGGCGTCACCAGCACGTACTTGCCGATAAAGACCAGCAAAATGACCCCGCTCAGAATCGCCAGCCCGCGCTCGCGGCGCGAAAGTCTCTGCCAGTATTGCTTCATGGCTTGGCCTTCGAATCCTTTGCCGCGGCGGCCGGCGCGCTCTGCACCGGCGCCTTCACCGGCTCTTTGGCGGGGTCCTTCACCGGCTCTTTGGGCTTTTCGATATCGGCTTTCAGGGAGAATGTCTCGCGGTTGTCGCGGCCGCGGTTGGAAGGCGCGTTAAACCCGACGTTTTGGAAAACCGGCGAGCGCTCGAGCACGGGAATCAACGCCGAGGCATTCTCGGCGCTGCCCTGCACTTCCAGGACGCCGGCGCGATAGCGCAGGTTGGACAAGTACGCTCCATTCGGCACAATCCGTGAAAGCTCATCGACCACCCGCAAAACTTCGCCGCGGCGCTGATCGAGATCACTGAGAAAGCCCGCTTCCTTGCGCAGGCGCTCCAGTTGTTCCTCCTCGCGTCGCAACGCCTGCACCGCCGGCGCGAGCTTACGGTTTTCGCTCTCCAACTGCCTGAGCCGCAGCTCATCCTTGATCGGAAAGCTCGCGCCCCAGACGATCACGGCGAGCAGCAGCACACCCAAGAGCACGCTGTGGAGCAAAGAGACGTTCTTGCCCTCGCCGTCGCTCTCATGGTGCAAAAAATTGGCGCGCAAGGAGCCCTCACGCACACCGTGCAGCGCCGCGCCGATCGCGGGAATCACATCGGGTTCGCCGCTTGAGTCGAAGCCTTTCAACCGCGGGCTGCCGAGCTCGACGATGTCCTCGGCTTGCGCCAGTCGGTCGGCGACGCCGTTGAGCGCGCTGAGATCACCGCAGCGAAACAACTTGGGCACTTGGCGCGAACACTCGAGCAAAAGTTCCTTGCCGGCGCCGTGCGCCCAGTCGGCCTTGGGAAAGCGATGGCTGAACAGGAGCTCGGCGGCGGGCTGCCAGCCGTTGGCCCTGGCTTCGACGCCGATCATCTCCCAACCGTCGTCGTGGGCCGCCACCAAAGCCGCGCCGCTGCCCATCTGCCCGGCAAAAAGCAAATAGTTGGCGAGCGCCGTTACGGTCGTCTCGACTCCGCTGGGCTTGATTCCCACCGACTCCAGCAAAGCGATGGTCGAATCGAGGGCTCTTTTCGGCATGGCGAAAACGTAAACGCAGAGCTTTTCCCCGCGCTTGCCGGCAGGCAGAAAGTCGTAGTAGACGTCCTCGCGTTTGAACGGCAGTTGGCGCTCGATCTCGTAGTCGAGCACGTGCTGGAGATTTTCCTGGGCCGCCAGCGGCAGCAGGATTTGTTGAACGATGGCCTGCTCCTGCGGCACGCAAACATAGACCCGATCGCGTCCGGCATGAATATGCGGCAGCAGCGAAACCAACGCCTGCCGGAGCGCGCGCTCGCGTGAATCACCTTCGGCGCGGAGCGCGATTTCGCGGACATCTTCGGCGACCCAGCCGGTGAGCTCCGAGATTGCCTGGCGGTTGTCGCCTTCGGGCAACTCACGATCTTCGCAACCGAGCATGGATACGGCGAGAAAGCTCTTCCGCAAGCGCACCATGAGCAGCCGGTCGCTCAAGATATACAGCCCGACGCTGGAAAGAAAATCGGCGCGCGACAGATTTTTCAGTTGATTCAACATGATTCTTGCGCTCGCGAGGAAAATCCGGACACGATCTTCAAGCCCCGGGCATTGTAGCCCATGATCTAGCTCGACGGTAGTGCCGTGTCGCGATCGAGCCAGCGCAGGAGCTCAAAACCGCGCCCGCCGCCCAGTCGAACGATGCCGGCGACGCGGCGGGGCGCGCGCGAATCGGCGGAGCGACCTTCTGCCTCCACCGCAACCACCGACGGGTTGGTGAAGATAAACGCCTGCAACGCTGCGTCGCCTTCGCCGATGCCGAGAAGCGGCAGCAGATCGTTCATTGTTTTGTCCGACAGCTTGCGCCGCTCTTCGACAAAGGCGCGGCACCGTTCCGGCGCGATGCCGGTCAGCGCATGAATGACCGCGGCGCTCGCCGTGCGCAGGTTTACCCGATCAATGGGGCTGTCGACCGTGAAAATATCGCGCAGCGCGATCCGGCGCGACCGCTCCTCCGGTGCGGAGTCGGCCTCCGAATACCCGAAGAAGAGCTCCCGGGTGACGCCGCGGATCCACAACAGGTCCGCCACGGTATCGAGGGCGCCGTTGCGCGCCGTGTACGGCGGCGCGAGCGCGCCGTAGTATTGGTTTTCGGCGCCGTTGGCGCGGTGGAGATCGTCTTGATCGCGCCAGTCTAGAATCGAATCCACGAGCACCTCCCGGCTCGCGTTATCGAGTCCCAGGTTGGTAAAGACCCGGCGCAGGGTCTCTTCATTGGCCCGGTTGATATTGATCTTGCCGCCCTCATCGACGAGGCGCACGCGCAGCACGCCGCCGCCGAGACTTTCCTCGCGCCAAGCGCCGTCGAACAGGTCGTCTTTTTGTCCTTGGGACTGGGCCGGAGCGCCGTCTTGCCGGTTCAAGAAATCATACAGACCGCGCTCGAAGCCGGCGAGCGCGAGATAGTACCCGGTGGTTTCCTCGTTGAAACGATGGGCGGCGCTCGCCTCTTCGCGCGCCGCCGTGCTGAATTCGAAAGCGACCACGAAAAGAAATATGAAAATCCACAGCACCACGATCAGCGCGACGCCGCGCTCGCCGCCGAGCCGCGGCAAATTTGAGTCGTAAGCGATCTTGCGTTTCATGGCGTGAGCACGACCATCATCAGCGGGAAAATCCAGCGCACCTCTTGGCCGCCGTCGTCGACGAAGCTCAAGCGCACGGCGCGCGGCAGCATGCGCCGTTCCTCGCCGTCCCAGCGCTCTTCCCATCTCTCTTCATCGAGCTGCGGATCCAAGTAAGCCAAGCGAAAATTTCGAATGCCCTCGCGCAGCACCACCCGATGGACCTGTCCGGCGCTGGTTTCCTCTTCACCGACGCGCACCGGCGTGGTCTCTTCGAGGCTGAGCAGCGCGCGGCCGCCGGCCCCTTCTTCGACGACGGCCATCCGCACCTCGGCCATGCCGCGCCCGCCCATGCCATGGGAATAGGCTGAGATCAAAGCCAGGCGGTCGCTTTCCCCCTCGAAGAACACCGCCTGTTCCTGCGGCGAGCGGCGATACGGATGGGCGGAGCGAATGTAATTGCCGAGGAGATCGGCGGTCGAGCGCATGGTTTGGCTGCGCGCAGCGCCGGTTTGCGACTTGGCGAGCGCGCTGTGGCTGAGCGCGAACGCGCCGTAGAGAATCGTGCCGAGCAGCGCGAAAAGCGTCATCGCCAGCACGACCTCGATGAGCGTGAAGCCGGCCGGACCAACGCCCTGCCCGCGAAGCGGGTCGTGCGTTTGACGGGCGCCGTTCATGAATCGGCTTTTCTGGCGAGGCGAAAGGTCTTGAGCTCGACCTGGCGTTCTCTCCCGCCGTCACGCACGGCCATTTCCAAAGCCACTTCTTTGAGCTCCCAGTTCCCGGAAAGCCCGAGCGAGGTCGGCGCATCGGGCACGGTCCGAACCTGCGCCGTCCAGCGGCCGCCGTCGCCGAGCCGGCCGGCGGCGCTCTCCACTCTTTTCCGCGCCAACAGTTCATCCATCACCCGGCTGCCCTGGACGATCGCTTCGTTGCGGCTCATGCTGCGCGCCTGCAGCCGCAACCCCAAGGAAAAGACCTGCAATAACGTGACGACTCCCAGCCCGACGATGGCCATCGCGACCAGGACTTCGAGCAGGGTGAATCCGTCGGACGATTTTCCGCGCCGGCCGCTCATGATCGGCTCCCGCGCGCTACCTCGACTTTTCCGGTGAGCGCTTCCAGACGAATCGAATAGGAGATCGCTTTGGCATCGTCGGCGATGACGATCTGGCCGCCGAGAATGCTGCCGTTGGGGAAAAAGTAAAAGTTTCTTTGATCGCGGCCGACGCTCTCGCCGCCGTTGACGGAAGCAAACGTGATCTCGGGCGGCAGACGGACTTCGTCGGAACGTGCGACGACGTAGCTGTTGCGCGGCAAGTCCAGAGCCAGCCGCTGCGGCACGCCGTCGAGCAGCGCCCGGCTTCTCAACTCGCGCGCCGCCGCCGCCAGTCCCAGGGCCGTGCGCCGCACTTCGCGATCCTGCAGACCGCGGTCTAGACTCGGCAAGACGATCGCCAGGCCGACGCCGAGAAGCACCAGCACAAGAATCAGCTCGAAGAGCGAAAAACCCTGACTACTTTTCCCAACTGCTGATGTCACGATTATTGTCTTGGCCGCCCGGCACGCCGTCGGCTCCATAGGAAAGAATATCGTAGGGGCCGTGGTCGCCCGGGCTCTTGTAGATATAGGGCTTGCCCCAAGGATCGCTCGGCAGCTCCTTTTTTAGATACGGCCCATCCCACCGATCCACGCCGCCCGGCCGCTGATTGAGCGCCTGCAAGCCCTCCTGGGAGGTCGGATAGCGCCCGACGTCAAGGCGAAAGGTATCGAGGGCGGTACCGAGCAGCTCGATCTGCGCCTTGACCGCCTTCGCGGTGGCCTTTTCTTCCTGCTTGATGAATTGCGGCACGACCAGGCCGGCCAGCAGGCCGATGATGGCGACGACCACGATCAGTTCGATGAGCGTGAAGCCCGCCGCGTTGGCCGGAAATTTTTTAGAAAGGCAAGTCATTGATGCTGAAGATCGCGAGCAGCATGGAAATGACCACCACGCCGATGATCAAGCCCATCGCCAGAATCAGCGCCGGCTCGAGCAGCGCCGTCAGCCGTTTGGTGCTGCGCTTCACTTCCTGATCGTAATAGTTGGCAACTTCGGTCAACATGGGCTCCAATTTACCGGTTTCCTCCCCGACTGCAATCATATTGAGCGCGAGAGCGGGAAACATCCCGCTATCGTTCAGCGGTCGCGCCATGCCTTTTCCCTCACGCACGCGCATCTGCACCTGGCTGATGGCGCGCGCGAGTAAACGATTGCCGACCACGCCCTGCACCGTGCCCAAGGCTTCCAATAGCGGCACGCCGCCCTTGAGCAGCGCCGCCAAAGTACGCGAGAAGCGTGCGGTTTCGAACTTGCGCAGCAACTCGCCCACTAGCCAGATCCGCAAGCTCAAGCGGTCCCATTCGCTGCGCCCCTCAGGACTCCGGACGTAGAACGCCGCGCCGGCGCCGGCCGCGCACATCACCAGCAGCACGACCCAGCCGTAGCCGGCTAAAAACTCGCTAAAGCCGATGACGACTTTGGTAATCCATGGAAGGGCATTGCCGTTATCGCGAAAAATTGCGGCAAACTTCGGAATTACAAATACAAACAGCACGATCAGCGAAAGGCCGGCGGCGCCGGCAAGAATGACCGGGTAAATGAGCGCGGATTTGACGTCCTCTTTGAGCGCCAGCGTGCCTTCCATGTATTCGGTCAAATAGCGCAGGACGCCTTCGAGAATGCCGCCGGCTTCCCCGGCACGGATCATGTTGACGTATATCTTGGGAAACACGTCGGCATGCTCGCCCATGGAGGCGGCGAGAGATTTGCCCGCGCGCACCGCTTCGACCAGCGCGCGCACCACCTGGCTGAACTCCCCGCCCTCGACCAGCCCGCCGAGGATCGAGAGACTGCGATCGAGCGGCAGACCGGCGGCAAGCAGTGCGCCGAGCTCGCGGGTAAACTGCAGGAGCTGTTGCTGGCTCACCTTGCGCTTGGCAAAGAGCGGCAGCGGCTGGCGCGCGCCCAGCGCCCGCTCGCTCGGCAACGCGATGCGCAACGGCACCCAGCCCATGTCGCGCAAGCGCAAAACCACGCTGCGCTCGGCGTCGGCCTCCATCACGCCTTCGACGACTTTGCCCGCCTGATCCGCGGCGCGATATTGAAAAATCGCCATCTATTCCCCGTCCCTACGGGACTCAACTATTTTGGCTTTTAGTTTTTGGATTTTCGATTGCCGAACGGAATCGCCGGCTGGTTTCTGCTGTGCGCTCTGTCTCCGTCTCTCTCCCCAATCGAAAATCGAAAATCGTTACGCTTCTTCGCGCGTGACGCGGAGCACCTCCGCCAAGGTCGTGACGCCCTGGCGGACCTTGTCCCAGCCGTCCTCCCTGAGCAGGCGCATGCCCTGCTGCACGGCCAGGCTGCGGATCGCGCCGGCATCCGCGCGCTGCACGATCACTTTGCAGATTTCCGAGGTCACCGGCAGCAGCTCAAAAATGCCGACCCGGCCAAGATAGCCGGTTCCGCTGCAGGCGTTGCAGCCGACCGCCTCCCATACCGCCCGCAGATCGTCGCCGGCGCGCACCTGCAACTCCTCGGTCATCCCTTCCGCCCCGGCAAAGGGAACTTCTTTGCGACAGTTGGGACAGAGCCGGCGCACCAGCCGTTGGGCGAGCACGCCGAGCAGCGATGAGGAGAGCAGATAGTCCTGCACGTTCATCTCGAGCAGGCGCGAGATCGCCCCCGCCGCATCGTTGGTATGCAATGTCGAAAAAACCAGATGGCCAGTGAGAGCCGCCTGCACGGCGATCTCGGCGGTCTCGGCGTCGCGGATCTCGCCGACCATGATCACATCGGGATCCTGGCGCACGATCGAGCGCAGGCCGTTGGCGAAGGTCAAGCCGATCTGCGGCTTGACGTGGATCTGGTTGACGCCGCCCAACTGATACTCCACCGGGTCTTCGATCGTGATGATCTTTTTGCCCGGATCGTTGATCTTTTGCAGCGCGCCGTAGAGAGTGGTGGTCTTGCCGCTGCCGGTGGGTCCGGTCACCAGGATCATGCCGTGGGGCTTCAAAATCATTTCATAAAAGTGGGCCAGCGGTCGGGGCGGAAACCCGAGGGCGTCGAGCTCGGTGAAAATCTGTCCGCGCTCGAGCAGCCGGATGACCACGCTCTCGCCGTACAGGGTCGGCACGGTGGCGATACGAAGGTCGATGTCTTTGCCCGCGAGACGCGTCTTGATGCGGCCGTCCTGGGGCAGCCGGCGTTCGGCGATATTGAGCTGCGCGAGGATTTTGAGCCGGGAGATCACCGCCGCCTTGAGCTGGCGCGGCGGCGACTCGGCCTCGTGGAGAATACCGTCGATCCGGTAGCGCACCTTGAGCTGGTTTTCGAAGGGCTCGATGTGCACGTCGGAGGCGCGGCTTTCGAGGGCGCGCACCAGCATCTGGTTGACCAGCCGGATCACCGGGACTTCGGACGCCATGTCGCGCAAGTGCGCGACGTCTTCCTCGTCGCCGATGCCTTCGATCTGATGCGCCTGCGGTTCGGCGCTTCCCGCCGGAGCATAGCTGGCGCCGTACAGCGCTTCGATGCGCGCGGTGATCTCCTTCTCCCGCGCCAGCACGGGTCTCACGCGCAAGCCCGCCGCCAGTTCCAAGGCATGAAGGTGGGAGACGTCGAGCGGGTCGGTGGTGGCGACCACCAGCTCGGCCCCCTCGACCGCCACGGGCACCATGCGCGCCAGCTTGAAAAAATCTCCGATTCCCGGCGGCAGCTCGATGGGCGGCAGCGCGGCGGGAATATCGCGGAGCGATAGCACGGGAATATCGAAGTGCTCGCGCAATACCGGCAGCAAGTCCTCTTCGGACAAAAGTCCCAACTCGACCACCAGCCGGCTCAAGGGCGATTGCTGCTCGGCCTGGAGCTTGACGACGCGCTCGAGCTCGTCGCCGGAAAGCAGCCGGCGCGCGACCAGGCGCTCGGAAAGACTCATGGACGCGTCCATACGATTTTTGCCGAACTTACTTCTTGTCCCCCGGGCCCACCCTGCCGTAGCGATCTTCCAGACGGACCACGTCGTCAAGCTCGGGCGTCGATACTTCGAGAACGTCGCAGTCTTCGACCGCGCTCATGCGATGTTTCATGCCGGGAGCGATGTGCAAACATTCTCCCGGCGCCAAGCGCAATTTCCGCCGTTCGCCGTCGCGCTCGATGTCCATTTCCAAAACGCCGGTCAAGAGCCGAATCGTCTCGTCCTTCACCACGTGATACTGATAGCTCAGCGATTCGCCTTTGTTGATGTGGAGAATCTTGCCGACATAGCGGTCGGTGTGCGCCCAGATGAGCTCATGGCCCCAGGGCTTCTCGACGATTTTGCCGTTATCGGTCTCCATCAAAGCCATACTGCCTCCGATGATAACAGATTCCCGCCGGCCTGGAAATAATTAAAGGAAATGGGCGCGGCTCACAAAGCCGGATTATCGCCGCCGGAGGAATGATAGATATGCGCGGCAGCGACCAGGGTGAAAAAAAAGATCCGCGTTTCGTGATGATAAAAGGGGACGTCGCCGAGTCCCGCGACGATTACGGCGATCCACGCGGCGGCAAGGGCAAAGCCCAAAAGCTGCTGGGGGCCGCCGTCGCGCCGTCGCGCCGTCGCCGCTATCCGCAGCAGCGAAATTCCCATCAACCAGACAAACGCCAGCAGCCCCAACAGCCCGGTTCCGGCGAAGAGTTCGACGTAGACGTTGTGGCTATGCATGATCGGTCGATCTTTAAATGGGGTGTCTTGCACCCGCGGCCGGAGCGCCTCCCTTAACCGGCGCCGGCCGTAGCCGACGCCGAGCACGGGGTGATCCAGACCGACGCTCAACGCGCCCGTCAGTAAATGCTGTCGCTCGCGCAGCGACTCATCGTCGCTCGGGCGGCTGACCGAGCTGAGCCGATCCAGAATCGATGGAAAGGCCAGCGCGCATGCCGCCGCCAGCACTCCCATGGCTGCCAAATATTTCCATCTTTTTGCGCTGGCCATGAAATAAACCAGCGCCGCCGCCGAGCCGAGCCATGCGCCGCGCGAATAGGTCAAGAGCAGCGCGCCGATCTGAGAGGCGCACGACACCGCGCTCAAGCCGCGCCAGCCGAGCGCACCGGTAAGCGCCACGGCCGCACACAGCGGGATGCTCATGGCGAAAAGGTAGCCCGCGGTGTTGGGATGGTCCAGGGGAAAATAAAAGCGGTGGCCGAGCTCGAGACGGAAAACCGCAGGATCCTGCGCCAAGCCGCGGGCGACGAGCACCAGCGGCAGGACTCCGCACAACAAGGGCAGCCAGCGCCTATGCGACGGGCTCGCGAAGAGATCCGCGACCATGACCGCGTGAGCGCAGCCGAAAAGAAAATAGCGGTAATCGCCGGCCACGTGAAAGTCCGGCAGCAGCGACAACGTGACCACGGCAAAGAAGACCCACAGCGGCGAAAGCGCGCGCAGTCGCGACAATCCGGTAGCGGACCAACCGCCGCGAGCCCACAACAACGCCTTGAACGCCAGCCAGAAAAAAAACGTCGTCCGCGACACGCTCCAGGCGCTGATGCTGCCGCCGCCGCCAAAGAACTCCAGCCGGCCGATGCCGAGAAAGGCAATCGAAAGGACAAGAGCATAGGTCAAATAACGCTCGCCCCACTCCAGGAGGTATCGCATGTTTCCTTAAACCCGGGTTCCGCGGTCGTGACTTGAGCCGGCATCCGCGCGGCACGATCCCAGAGTCGGAAAGACACATTCCTACTCCGGAGCGCGCGCGTACGAATCATCGCTCCACTCCCATGCTGGAGACGTGCTTTACGGATGCAGCGCCCGACTGCCGCGAAAGCCGCCGAACAGAGTAAGCGCGAGGATTTTTATGTCGCGCCACAACGACCAGTTTTCGATGTAGTCCAAATCGTGCTCGACGCGCCGTTCCAAGGACGTGTTTCCCCGCCAACCGTTGACTTGAGCCCAGCCGGTCATGCCGGCCTTCACTTTGTGGCGCAGCATGTATTTGGGCATCGAGCGGCGAAACTCTTCGATCAGCGGCGGTCTCTCGGGACGCGGTCCTACCAGGCTCATCTCTCCGCGTAACACGTTGACCAACTGGGGCAGCTCATCGAGGCTGGTCCAACGCAGCCAGCGGCCGACGGCGGTCACCCGCGGATCGTCGTCCGCGGACCACACCGGCCCGGTGAGACTTTCCGCATCGTCGACCATAGTGCGAAACTTGAGCATCCAGAATCGTTCGCCGTCGAGACCCATGCGCTCCTGGCGGTAAAGCACCGGACCGGGTGACGTCAGCTTGACGATCAGAGCGATCGCGGCCATGACCGGCGAAAAAATCATCAGGGCAAGCACGCCGACGACCAAATCCATCGCTCTTTTAAAAGCGGCGTTCCAGCCATGCAAGGGCGACGTCTGCAAGCTGATGATCTGCAAGCCGTCGAGTTCTTCCACGTTGCCGCGCAGCTTGGCGAGGTTGCCCAGGTCCGGAATGAAGTACAGGTCCACGGGCTCGTCGGCCAGCCACGTTTGAACTTCGCGCAAGCGCGATGATTGCTCCAGCGGCAGGGTGACAAAAACGCCGTCCACCGCCCCCGATCTGATCAGGGACAATAGCTCCGCGACGTTCTCGATCAATTGCACTCTGCCGGGAAACTTTTCCGCGCCTTCGCGCAGCAGAAAGATACCGATAATCTTGTGGCCGAGATGGCGGTAGGCCTGCAACTGCCGCAGCAGCCGCCTGCACTGGTCGGGTGTCCCGACCACCACCATATGGCGCATGTTATAGCCCCGGCGGCGAAAAAAACGGAGTCCTTCGCGAATGGCAAGATGGCTGATGTTGAGCAGAATAAGCGCGCTAAACCAGAAGACCAGCACGACGATGCGCGACAGCACGATTTCCCGAACTAAAAACACGATGCCGAGAAAGATGAGCAGCGCCAGGGCGGAGCCCTTGATGAGATCGATCACTTCGCGGCGGTGAGTCGAGAGCCGGCGCGGCCGGTAGAAATCGACAAGCTCGAAAACGCCCGCCCAGACCACGAGGACAATAAGCCAGGCGAGAACGTAGTGGCGAAATACATAATCCTCGGGCTCGCTGAACAGCGCGGTATGGAATCGCAGGCCGTAGGCGAACCACCATGCGCAGCTCACGACCGCGAGATCGTTCAAGCGCATGAGCATCTTAAAAAATTCGTTATGCCGTCGCAACATCTTACGCTGGAGTCATGCGATCCCGCAGATAAGCCGATACAATCTGCTTCATCTCCGACTTGAAGCGGGCGCGCGAGAATCCTGAGGCGTGCCGGCGCAGCGCCGCGGGATCAAACATATGCTTTACGTCCCGATACCTTTCCACCGCTTCGATCAAGCTCGCCGGCGCGGCTTGAGAAAAAAAAATTCCGGTCGGCGGCCTGGCCGCGTCGCGGCCCCTATCGTCGACGCCGATCACCGTTTCTCGCGCCCCTCCCCGATCGTAAGCGATCACCGGCCTGCCGCTCGCCTGCGCCTCCAGCGGCACGATGCCGAAATCTTCTTCCCCCGGGAAAATTACCGCTTGGCACCTGGAATAGAGTTCCGCCAGCTTTGCGTCGCCGACCCAGCCGAGAAACTCGATATTGGACTTTGCCCGCCGCCGCAGGAATCTTTGCAGCGGCCCGTCGCCGGCAATCTTCAACGGCAGTTGTAGCTCATTGAAGGCATCGACGGCAAGATCGATGCGCTTGTAAGGCACCAGCGCGGAAACGATCAAATAGTACGGCTCCGGGCGCTCGGCGAGGTCAAACCGCTCTACATCGACCGGCGGATGGATCACCGCCGCCTCGCGTCCATAAAGCGTCTTGATCTTGGCCGCGACGTTTTTTGAGTTGGCAATAAAGAAACTCACGCGCTCGGAAGAACGCAGATCCCAGCGCTGGAGATAGCCTCGCCACAGAGCCATCGCCGCCTTCGGTATCGGAGAAGCGCCGGCACCGAAATAAGCATCGTGCTGGTCCCAGATATAACGCATCGGAGCATGCACGTAGGCGATATGCGCGACGCGATGCGGGAATATACCCTTGGCGACGCAATGGCTGCTCGAAAGAATGAGGTCATAGTCGCCGAGCTCGAAAGTCTCTACGGCCTGGGGAAAAAACGGCAGAAGGTAGCGAAAATAGTTTTTGGCTCCCGGCAAGCGATCGATCCAGGAAGTTTGGATCTTCATTCGTTGAATTTTCGGTGAAATAGCGCGCGGGTCATAAACCAGCGTGTACAAATCGGCCTCGGGAAAAATTTCGCAACACGCCTCCAGGCACTTTTCGCCGCCCCTCATGCCGGTGAGCCAATCGTGAACCAGGGCTATTTTCATGAGTGAGACATCGGGGATGGAAACTTGGGCGGCCTTTACCGGGCAGGAAAGTTCGTTGTATCGATCGCCGGCGCGCTGCAAAAAACGACGCCCTGTTTCCGGGCATGGCTAACCTTTGATCAGTTGTCGCATTTTTTGCCAGGCAAAATCCAGCGTGAACATGGAGGTCATCAGGGAGCGAATGTACGCGTTGGAAACTCGCCGCCGCGACTGAATGGCGCGGCGTTTTTTCCATATCGACGGCAGCATTTTCAGCGCATCCCGCTTGGCCCTGAAAAACGGGCGCCACTGCCGATGCCGCAGGCAGAGATAGCCAAACGAGCCGATCTCTTGAAGGAGCTTGTAGTGGGCAAATCGCAGCATCAATCCAAACGGCATGTTCTTGAGCCAGACGAATTCCAAATTGCGCCTGTGATAGTAGACGTGAACGTCGCTCAGCTTGATCGACGTCGCGTTACCTTTGTGCGAAGGATGGCTGCCGGCACATAGGCGCACCTCCAGCCGGCAAGCTGAGAGCGAAAGCTTGAAGAGGTATCTCGTCATCAAAAAACTTTGCTCATAAGCAGGATCTCCATCTGAGAATGGGTTCCGGAGTCTTTGTTGCCTGGATGGCGGTTGGGCATGGCGCAGGCGCGTGGGAATGGCGAGGCGCCTCCTCTCGGAAGACCATGTGTCCTACAACGACAAGATAGAGGTTTTTCTCAAGCGCCGATGGAGCAACTGAAAAACCCGAGATCTGTACCACTCATTGCGAAAGTGTGCAGCTGCATCCAGACAGTCCAAAACCATATAGCGTTGGGATAAGGAGCTGCTGATCAACCTCAACGCAAATTTCCCGCCCTTTCTTTGTTCCTTGTTTCATCAATGCCCAACCGGCAATGTAGACTCCGTCTCCATGTTGCCTCAATGACGGCGATATTTGTTCGCGTATCCACGTCGACAGAAAAAGTGTGCTGCCGCCCAAGAAAAAGTTTCGTCAGCGAAGCGGCGCCACTACATGGCTGCCCGTCAATTTGAAGGCCTTTCCCGATTCAGTGTCAAAGGCCCAGGCATCGATATGAGTCGAGGCACTGGTGGGCATATCCGCTCGAGCGAACGTGTGTTGCCAGCGGTTCCGCTTCTCGACCGGCTGGCGCAGGACGCCTATCAACCCCTCCGGAATGAGCTCCATCTGTGCGATCGCAAACACCCTGGGCATTTGCGTCGCGTCTCGATAGGTGAGGAGCACGGCATGAGCCGGCTCTCGTCCGCCCCGTAGCACCGCCCTTCCTTGCGCGATGAAGCGGCCGTCCGGCGTCATAACGAGGTTTTCAAACGCTCCAGCTGACCACGTCTCCTGACTGCCCTTCGCGATCTCTTCCACGTTTTTCCCATCGATCAAGCTCGGCCGCAGGTAGCCGAGGCGATTCAGCGCATTTGCGAGTGCCGTCAGATCCCGGTGGCTCGACTCTATCAAGATAGCTGGTGCGGGAGACCGCAGAACATTGACGAACAGGAGGCATGCCTTGAAGTAGAGAGCCTTCGAGCGGTACACGCGAGCCTGAAGCACGCCGCTCGCCGCGGTGAGCGCATGGACGAGCAGCAGTAAGACTCCGATTCCAGCAGAGGCAAGTCGAACCCGCCGCGCTCGATTCGGCAGATATCCGTTTGCTCTGGCGTGCTCAAGCACAATCGCAGCGAGGTAGATCAGGGAAACGACAAGGTAGAGCGAGAAGGTCGAATAGCGCGACTCCAGAGCCTGCGGAATCCCAAACCCTAACCGAGCGGGCATTACCATGAGCCCCGTCCCAAGCGAATACGCCCCGAGCGCGATGAAGACGATCATTCGCTTGCGCAACGATCGGTCGCCGAAGCGCGCCCAGAGGTACGCGCAGGCCCCTAAAAAGAGAATCGAAGTGATGGCTCCAATAGGTATCGCCGCCGCCAGCCGCCGAACCCCAGCCCCTGGCGCCAGGGGAGCCCCTAGAAACGCAGCGAGATACGCGAGAGCGCGAGCAGGATGGTCCAGGGCTTCGGTCAGGCTTGGGTGCCACTCCGGAGTGCGATAGCCATACATGTAGAAGCTCAAGCTCAGCAGGCACAACGCCGTCCAACCGGCGATCACAAAGGGGACGAAGCGTTTCCGCCAGTCGCACACGACCAGAAGCACGGGAAGCACGAGCATCCAGCACAGGATGCCGTTCGCCGAGGAGAACGTGCTGACGATCGACAAGAGCACTCCGATCGTCAACTTGGCGTTGGGGCTGAGACCGGAATAGGCAACGCTCAAGCAAGTTGTCAGGCATGCGATCGGTACGAGGTAGATCACCTGAATGCCGAAAAGCCAGTTCTCGTACTGGACAGGCGAGAAGATGAGGAGATTGGCTCCGGCGAGCAGCCAGAGTCGCTTTTGAGTATCGGTGATCGTGACCCGACTGATCCGATAAATATTGAAGGAGACAAGGCAGGCGAGCAGAAAGCTCACCAGCATCTCATAGCGCACGTTCCAGCGCGTGATTGTGCCAAGGGCGAGGAAGAGCAGGTGAGGAAACAGCTGCCGGAACTCGTTATGCTGGTCAAACAGGTGAACAAATGAGAGCGAACCATCTGCCAGTTTTACAAACAGCTCAGCGGTCCCCCAGTGGTCAGTGTATGGCACGTCGACACTGTACGTAGCGATAAAGAGAGCGGTAAAACCGACGGGAAGTATGACCAGCGCAACAATGAGCGCTTGGCCAGCTTTCGACGCGCAGCGGAGGACAGGTGTCACGGTTGAGACACCGGGGCCTCAGATTGGTTTTGTGGCAGCTTCTTTCGCGCAATGCAGAAGACGGACACCCCGAAGGGCAACCTCACGCGTCGCGCCACATAGTTCTCAAGTGCGAGAAGCCGAAAGAGGGTTCGGTCGACGGGGCGGGGTAGCGCGACCAGGTCACCCTTGGTTGCGGTGTTCGCTCGCGCTCGCCGCAGGAGCTTTAAGAGCACGGCCAATGGTGACAGCAGAGTATTCCGGTAGGTGATCCGAACTAGCTCGAAACCGGATCTTTGTATCTTCTCGGCCAGTTCGTCGCGCGTATATCGGTGGCGTGTGAGAGTGGCGACATCGTGAGCGGACCAGAGGAAACGGTATGCCGCGACCTGGAGCAGGACGAACCCACCAGGGACCAGGACCCGATAGATCTCCCGAAGTGCGCCGACGTCGTCTGGCACCCACTGGTGGACGAGTACATCAATGGATAGGACCGCATCGAAACTCTCCGATCGAAATGGAAGCGCGGTGGTCGACGCCTGAAGGACGTTGTTGAGTCCACGCCGTCGGCATAAACCTATGCCCTCGCTAGCGATCTCGATGCCCCAGGCTTTCCTGTTCGCGAGACGCTTGAGCAAACCACCGGTGCCACAGCCGGCATCCAGGATACGCCCCGTCTGACGGATCGGAACGTCTGAGAGCGCCGACAGGATGAACTGCATCGAGCCCTCGAACCACCAGTAGCGATCTTCCAACTGGAACATCGCATCGTATTCAGTCGGTCGCACAGAGCCCTCCAGCTAGGCGACAAACGCCCGAATCGCATCACAGACCAGCGCGACTTGCGACTCATCCAGGTCGGGGAAGATCGGGAGAGACAAGATCTCTGATGCCGCCTCCTCGGCCGCTGGGAAGCTTCCGGGCCCCGCCCCGAGATCCGAGTATGCGGGTTGGAGGTGGATCGGCCGCGGATACTGAACGCGGGTATCAATGCCGCGATCCGCCAGCCATTCCCGTAAGCGATCTCGTGACGGATGCCGGATGACATAGGAACAGTAGACGTGTGTGGTCTCTGGCCGTTCGACCGGAACCTTCACACTGGTTCCCTTGAGGTGGGTATCATATGCGCGGGCCAGGAAGCGACGCTGTGCGTTCGAGGCGTCGAGATGCCGGAGCTTGACGCGCAGAATGGCCGCCTGCAGCTCGTCCATACGGCAGTTAAAGCCTCTAAGATAGTGCATGAAGCGCTCTCGCTCTCCGTAGTTCCGCAGCAGCCGAACATGCTCCGCATGATCGGCTGAACGTGTGACGATCATGCCGCCGTCGCCGTAGCCGCCGAGGTTCTTGGTCGGATAGAAGCTGAAGCAGCCGAACAGCCCGAAGCTACCCACCTTCTTGTTGTAGTACGTTGCACCATGACCCTGGCAGGCATCCTCGATAATCTCGAGCCCGCGCGAGCTTGCAATATCAAGCAAAGGCTTGAGATCAGTTGGATGGCCGTAGAGGTGGATAGGGATGATTGCCTTGGTTTGACGCGTCAGTCGAGCCTCCACTTGCAACACATCCAACGTGTAGGTGGCCGGATCGATGTCAACAAGGACCGCTCGCGCGCCTACGCCCTCGATGGCAACTACTGTCGCCACTGCGGTCATGGCACTCGTGAGGACCTCATCTCCCGGCCCCACACCCGCGGTGAGCAGTGCTAGGCGCAATGCCTCGGTACCGGAACTTACTGCCACCGCATGGGGGGCGCCGAGATATGCGGCGAACTCCTTCTCGAAGACTCCGACTTGGCCGCCGAAGAGGAAGACGCCGCTGTCAAGAACGTCCTGAATCGCCCGGTCAATTTCAGTCTTGAGCTGGTGATACTGCGTGCGCAGATCCACGAACGGAACGACCGTTCTCACCAGTAGTAGCTCCTATAACGTCGGTAATACTCGACTGTCCGCAGCAGGCCTTCGTCTAACGGCACCGCGGGCTCCCAGCCCAACATGGCCTTGATCTTCGACGAATCGGCATAGTAGCTCCCAATGTCGATTTGACACCGTTCTTCGGGGAACGGAACGCATGCATAGGATCCTCCGCCGACGACAGCCAAAAGGATGTCCGCAAATTCCCGAAGCGAGTACGGTCGTTCACCGCTCAAGTTGAAAACCTCCCCGTCGGCTTCAGGCCGATGCGCCACGACGAGCAGCGCGTCGACTACATCGTCGACATATGTGAAGTCTCGCATCTGCCGACCGTCACCAAAGAGCTCAATCTGATTGCCATCGACCGCGCGGCGGATCAACCAGCCGACGAACGCCTGCCGGCCGTGGCGCATGAGCTGACCGGGCCCGTAAGTATTGGTAAGCCGAAGCGATGTCGTCCGGAGGCCATAGAGTCGTCCGTAGAGCAGGTGGTAGGCCTCGCCCGCAACCTTGTGGATTCCGTTGATGTCGACCGGACGTAGTGGGTGGCGCTCGTCGACCGGCAGATATTCTGGCCGCCCATACTGCTGACGCGTGCCCGTGAAGACGATCTTCGCGCCCGGCGCATGCTTCCGGCAGGCCTCGAGCAGCCCTAACTGGGCCTGACAGTTCATCATCAGGTCCGAATAGGGATCGCGCATGCTGTCGACGTGACTGACCTGCCCGGCCAGGTTGAAGACAAGCGTCTTTCCCCGCACCGGCTCTCTCATCGCATCCTCGTCGGCCATGTTGACGATATACACCGTGATACGCCCCTCAACGTGTGCGAGGTTGAAACAGTTCGCTCCAGTGTTCGGCACTAAGGGATCGACAACCGTCACCTCCGCCCCGAGTTCCACCAAGCGGCGGACAAGATTGCCACCGATGAATCCGTAACCACCAGTAACCAGAACAGGTACACCGGCGAAAGCGGTTTTCGGAAAGAGCATCACGGGCTCCGCCTGGCCGCCCGCCGAACGGTGAGTCGCCACCATAAGCGCACCATGTCAAAAACTACCTCCGCTATGCGCGACGCAGTGAAGAACTGGGAGCGTCCATACGGTCGGCGATAGTGATGAACAGGAACCTCGACGAACCGGGCACCGGCATCCTGCAGCTTGCGGACGAGCTCCAGACAAATGATGCCGGAGTTATGCTCCAGCGCGATCTTCTGCAGCACAGAGCGTCGAATGAGGCGGAAATCACAGTCGACGTCGCGTATCTTCAAGCAGAACATGATCCTTGCCACTTCCCGGTAAACTGCTCCGATCAGCACCCTGTGCCACGCATCCTGACGCGTGAGTTTGTAGCCCTGCACCACATCGATGCCGTCATCGACGAGCGCCAACAACCCGCGAAGCTCGGTTACATCGTACTGCGCGTCGCCGTCGGTGTAGAAAACCCAATCTTTGCTGGCCTCTGAAAAACCGGTCCGGAGCGCCCCCCCGTAACCCAAATTCCGTGGATGGCGCACAACGCGTAACGGCACCGAACGGGATCTCAAGAGCTCTTCCAGAACGGTAACGCTATGATCGGTGCTGCCATCATCCACGACGATAATCTCGTAATCGGTCGTGATTTCCTGCAGCGTCTCATTCGCGAGAATGACGAGACTAGCGATCGTGACACCGTCGTTGAAGCACGGAAAGAACGCACTGACCGAGAGAAATGACCTCACCGGAACGAGCAAGACCGAGGGATCATAGAATGCGACCCGACGTGTCGTCAAGAGTTCCGACCATTGTAAGCCAGTAATACCCCCCATGCTGTGCCACTCACGATTTCAACAAGCAGTACGGATTTAGAAGTACCCGCGTCCTGAAAGTTTTAATCTCTCGTACTGATTGGAACGCACGCCGGGACAGAGGGAGTAAAAATGGTGCCGACCTGTGGCTCTTTACGTAGAATGGTGTGCTACAAGGTCGCCATATCATGCTCGACCATGAGTCCGACCAACTCTGCAAAACTGGTTTGAGGCGACCAGCCGAGTCGCGCCCTGGCTTTTGAATAGTCACCAACCAGATGATCGACTTCCGCGGGCCTAAAAAATTGTCGGTCAATCCGTAATCTGACGATGCCGTTCGAACTGTCCTTTCCCACCTCGTCTACTCCACTTCCGTACCACTCGAGGTCCACGCCGATTTTTTTAAACGCCAGTTCCGCGAATTCCCTCACGCTGTGTGATTCTCCACTGGCAATCACATAGTCAT
Source organism: uncultured delta proteobacterium (assembly GCA_963745035.1). Taxonomy (GTDB): domain Bacteria; phylum Desulfobacterota; class Binatia; order UBA9968; family UBA9968; genus DP-20. Next base: position 84,734 of record CAVUVW010000025.1, read on the forward strand.
CCGGCTCGGGCTGCTGCAGCATGAGCTGCATCGCTTTGACATATTCCAGGGCGTATCCCCAGTCACGGCTCGCATCCAAATTGCCAAGAGCCAGTTCCTGTTGGAGGCCGAGCTTTATTTTCGCCACGCCATTAGTAATCTTTCTGGTGACGAACTCACGCCCTCTCAAGGGCGATTCATGATTAAACAGAATTCCCGAACAGACAAACATGCCATAAGACTCCCGATAATTGACCGCCGCCCAGTGGGCGAACAGTTTGGCGGCGGCATACGGACTTCGAGGGTAAAAGGGGGTTTTTTCATTCTGTGGCATCGCCTGAACTTTGCCGAACATTTCACTCGAAGACGCTTGATAGAATTTGATTTTTGGATTGACGGCCTTTACGGCCTCGAGGAGGCGTAACGGCCCCAAGCCGGTGACATCAGCCGTGAACACCGGTACGTCGAATGACATGCCGACGAAACTTTGGGCGCCGAGATTGTAGATCTCGTCGGGCTGAATCCGCTCGATCGCACTGTATAGGTTGGTGAATTCCAATAGTTCGAGAGGAACGAACTTGATCTGCTCTGCGATGCCGATGAATTTGAGCCTCTCGATATGCATCTCCGAGGTTCGTCGAAACGTTCCATGAACCTCGTATCCTTTGTCCAACAATACTTTGGCAAGATAAGCGCCATCCTGCCCCGTGATGCCTGTTACAAGCGCTTTTTTCATCTGCCTTTATCCTCCCCGGCATGGTTGTGAATTTGTCTCATTCGCGCGTATTGTTCTTTTGATATGTTACTTTCCATAGCACAAACAAAAGATTGCGCGCCAGCTCAAGCTCATATTTTCGCAATTCTAGATCCTTGTTTTCGAGTTCAGATTCAACTACTTGCTCGCACACACGAGTTCTCATGTAGACAACACAACTTAGCCAGTCATGTTTCTCTTTAGCAATGAGCCCGAATGGCGATGCCAAGTCAAAGCGCTAGCCCACAGACTGAGCATCGCGTTGAAGTCGATGACGTTGATTTCCCGCAGACCGATGACAACAGCATAACAAAAGACTTCCCGCACAATCTGAGTGGATTTTACGGTCGCTTAATTCCACAAGGACGGAAGAAATAAAATAAAAACGGGTACTTGCGCGCGTCTAACGTTCTATTTTATGTGTGGTTATTCGGGAGATTATGCGATGCACTACATGACCACTTCTATTCCGATTGCGACGGATTTCATAGCGGACGAATTTTTCGAATTCTTGAAAATTATTAGACACCCGCCCCAGTTCCATAGAAAACTTTGGGAGTGGGCGTTTATTCTTTATCATGCAGAACGGGAAGGAAAGCTCGGTACAGGGATGAAGGCGCTCGGTTTTGGGGTTGGTGTTGAAAAGCTTCCTGCGATATTTGCGTCTCGCGGCTGCATAGTCGTCGCCACGGATGGACCCAATAACATAGGACAAGAATGGAGACAGACAGGTCAATACAGTCGTGACACAACAGAGCTTTTCTGCGACTTTATCATTGACAGAAATTCGTTTGATTCGCTTGTGTCATTTGAAGAGTGCGACATGAAAAATATCTCCCCACATCTTAGGGATTTCGACTTCTGCTGGTCGGCATGTGCACTTGAGCATTTAGGAAGTCTCGAGGCTGGAATAAAATTCATCGAAAATAGTCTGAAAACGCTCAAAGTCGGCGGTCTAGCTATCCACACCACGGAGTTTAATGTGAGCTCTGACACCGAGACAGCCGAATACGGGCCGACGGTTCTATATCGCAGAAGCGATATCGACATGATCCGTGCGCGTCTAGAAAAAGCTGGCCATAGCGTGCGCTCGATCACGATCCCTTATGCCTCATCGGCTATAGACAAGCACGTCGATTTTCCACCCTATTCACATAATCCCCACCTCAAGCTATCGCTGATGAATTATGTGGCAACCTCTATAGGCATTGTCGTCCAGCGAGGCAGGCAGTGAAAAGGCACCCTAGAAGGCGGTGGGTTCACGGATTGCCAATTGGAAATTGACTCGCGTGCCACCTTACTGGAACAAAATCCTCAACTCTTGCTCCATTTCGATTTGTCGAATCAGGTCGTGCACACGAATTACTACCGTGCCCACAAGTACTTTTTTGCGATATTTCGTTATCCAGGCGAAGTGGAGCTTGAGGTGCGCTCCATATCTTCACCGCCGCACGCAACCACATTGCGAGAACCTTCTCTTCGCCTGGAGGACGAGGCCTTTCGACCACCCCGGGAGGGAACACTAACCCGAATAGTCTGCTAGTTAGTTAACTAATTACTGCCTATAGAACGAGATTCACTAACTGCTGCGCACTCTGCCGCCATGTAACCCAGGGTATGTTATCCGAACAAGGAGCGTTACCGCTAGCAGCCAATGCGAGCCATTCCTTGATTGCGGTGGCCAGATTTTCGGGCTCTTTACCACTAAAGTAAAATGCATGCTCACCAGCTGCATCGCGAAAGACCGGAATATCACGGGCAATAATTGGTAGTTTATGCTGCGCTGCCTCGATCAACGGCAAGCCGAATCCTTCAGCCTCTGAAGCAGCCAGCAACGCAGACGATGCTTCATACACCATTACCAAAAACTCGTCGCTTATACCTTCAAACCAATGTAGGTGTTTACCGAAATTTGGATGGCCACGAAGCTTCTGAACTAAATCCTCAACCATCCAGCCTTGCTTGCCCACAATTACCAAATCGGCCTCAATCCCGCTCACCCAAAGTTGTTCGAACGCGGCGAGCGCCTGACGGTGTCCTTTACGTGGTTCAAGTGTGCCGACCATCAAAAAGGTTGGACGGTCAGCGAAAGCATTTAGCAGTTCCTTCGCGCCGCCTGGTAAACCTTTCGATGGAGAGGAAGCAGCAATGTCTGCCCCCAAAGGAAACCACTCAATCCTGAAGGGCCGTTGACGGACCGGACCGTTTTGCTTGAGCCATTCTTCAAGTTGGGCGGCCACGACCTTTGAAATACAAAATGCTCCGTCACACTGAGTCACTATCCTTAACCAAGACTCGTAATAGTCTGCCAATCCTGGAGGAAAAGCGTTAGGAAGGATAATCGGCAAAATATCGTATACAACGAAGTAGACACCTAACCCGCAGTTGCGCAACTTCTGATAAAAAGGTTGATGTGCCGATACTACCTCGGGCTGCAAGTCTAACCCGAGAAAAACGTCACCAACACGGAATTCGATGGCATCATCTGAGAGGAGTGAATCTGGACAACCAAGAAATCGCAGAGTAAAACGCCGTGCATACCGGTAGATCCGATCTGTCGTCGCATAAACGGGCTCAACCCTGAAACCTTCCGGCCCGTGATTGAGCAATTCTTGCAAGATGCTACGCACGGCACGCTGAATACCACTTCCTGCATCGTGCTGTACAAGTTCCGAAATGTCGATGAACAGTTGCCGCGGAGCGATGGGAGGCGAAATCGAAAGTGCTATTGACTCCGACAATGAGATCCACGTTTGTGTTTCTGTAGGCGATGGTACAAGCCTAGCCATCGCTTGGGTCAAAGCAGAAATACCAGTAAGGCCCTTCCGATAGTTTCCCTCAATAGCCGCTGCATATGCGTCGGCACATGCTCGCGGAGCATGACGCGTGCGGACGATCTCCTGCGCCGTCTTGCCTAATTGTTGGCGACGCGTCGGATCACTCCAGAGACTTTCAAGGGCGCTCACTAACTGATTCTCGCCGAAGTCAGCCTCTAATTTCCATACCCCATCGTCCGGTAACTCTGCCATGCTGCCTTCCGCATTAACTATAGTCGCAAGGCCATAATTCATACAGTCTAGCACGGCTGCCGACGTTTCCCCTCGTGACAATGCTCGCAATTGGACTCCCACATCAGCCGCCGCAAGGTACCGTTGATAGGTGGGAGTGTCTACCCATCCGGTGATGGTAATTCGCTTGCTGCTGTGATGAATCGTGTTGGCGAGTTCTGCCCCGTATGAGTCGCTTTGATTCTCACCAACGAAAATCAGCACACAATTAGGTTTAGTTACCAAAGCCGAGGCTAGCCACGCACTCAGCAAACGATGGCTTAGTTTGTGTCGACCTAACACGCCAAAGCTGCAAACGACGAAATCATCAGTGCCCAGATTCAGCACCCGTCGCGCTTCAGTACGATCAATACCATACGGCGGGGCACGCAGAAGAGGAATAACAGACCAATCATCTGACTTGCCCTCGCCGTACCAATGCTCGGCGAGTGCGCGCGACAGTTCAGAGTGTACAATAACTCCGCTAGCGTTCTGCAGAGTCTGAAGATTCACTGGATATTTCCAAGCTATGGCGTCCACATCGCTGCCCGCCAACCGTTCCTTGATAGCACAATAGCCGTGAGAGGCGTACAGTGCCACACTCCAGGCAACTGGCGCATAGCCGCTCATTTCCATATGGGCCAGGACTCCGCTAAGAAAAAAATCGTGCAACACTACCGTGCCTGGGTGCCGTTCTAACAACGAGAACATGTGCTGATGAAATACCGAATTGCCGAAGTGATAAATGATCCGATCGTAGCGGTGGGCATTTTGGTCGAACCATTCCGGACTACGAATGCAACAGTTCGCTTTGATCCATGGATTAGTCATCTCTACTGGATTGATAACCACGTCTATATCGTAATGGCGCGCAAGCTCTGGCAAGAGTTCGGCGCTATAGTCAGCTATGCCGCTCTTTTCTGGTGGTAACGGTGACACATAGGCTAGCTGAGCGCGGTGCGTACTAGCAAGCCAACTGCGAGGAGTGCCCGCCAAACGGCTATACGCATGCAAATGTTCGAATGCTTCCACTGCTCGGCGCCCGCTACGATCCCAAGAAAACTTTGTCGCCTGTTTCAATCCATGGCGTTTCAGATGCTCTCGGAAGTTGTCATTTGTTACGACATGGTGAAGCTTGGCGGCAATTTTATCTTCACCGTGCGGATCGAACAAAGCATCATCTCGGCCTATCAGTTCCGGGAGACTGGAGGTATCGGATCCAATCACTGGGGCGCCACAGCTCATAGCTTCTAGTACGGGCAGGCCGAACCCTTCGTATAGAGAGGGAAAAACAAATGCGGTACATAGATTGTATAGTGCCACCAAATCCGCATCTGGGACGAAGCCAGTCAAGATAAGCTCATCCGGTGCAAGGCCACATTTGGCTGCCCACCGAGTGATTTCACCGGTTTGCTCCACACTCGCCGAGCAGACAATTGCCAGTTGATAGCGTGACCGTACTGAAGAAGGTAAATTTGCGTATGCTTTAATCAACCGGTCGGTATTTTTCCGATGATCAATGCCACCTGTGTACATGACAAACGGCCGGGTCAAATCATAACGGTGTCTAATAATATCTTCCTGAGCATTCGTAAGGTATATCGGGTGAAAAATTGCATCTGCCGCTGTTGATACATTTACTACCCACTCCTCCGGCAAATTTAGTAAGGCTATCGCGTCACGTCTGGAACACTCGGAAATCGATAGCCAAAGTTGTGCGCGCCGTAAGCTGCCCAGCTTCCGCTCGTACCAGGACTCTATTACTGGATCCACGAGGTAGAGATAACGATAAATGAGCGGGATCAGATCATACAGAGTGATCGCCGTCGTCGATGTGCTTTTGAGCGTACCAATCGACGTCACGATGTCGTCCCCCAGACCCTCAAAAAGACTCGAAACGTGAACCACATCGGGCTTTAGATTCGCGAGAGAAGCCTCCCGCAAGCGTTCAGCCGCTTGCCGCCTCCAGCGGTTTTCTAACGTCGCTTCCGACACCGCTCCAGGCGACTGCCACATCACGATCTGTCTCTGTGGGATTAAGGTGTCGAAAGCGGCACGGATAGATTCAATAGTCTCTGGAAAAAGACCATTGACTGCAAGAAACACCTCATGGCCGCCAGCATTACGGACGATAGCCTGCGTCAAAGATAATGTGTAGCGTCCAATGCCCCGATTGCGCGAGCCCGTGGACTGCGCACCTTGCATGTCAATAACAATGCGCATTACCGTTCACTTGCTTCGACGGCACGCTTTAAATCAGCGTAAATGCGAGCAGCGCGGGGAGAGAGGTTTTGGATTGATTCTTCCGGCGTGTTCGGCGAGTAGGGTATCGCGTCAGTCGTTTCTGGTTCTGAGCCGCGTCTAAGCTCGTGACTAGTTGGCGTCGCTGCTTCCCAGCTAGTGATCAATCCTGCTCGGATGGCGAGCTGGCGCAGCCGATGTTTGAGCCAAGGATGCTTGGCAAGGACCTCCAACGCACGCGATTTTAGATGAGGATTGGAAAGGGTCTGGCTGATGGCCCATACGATTAGTGATTTGGCGATATGCTTGGGCAGGCGAAGTGCCTTGTGTACCGTGCGCATCGCCAGCGCCAACAAGCACTTGATCCCTTGCATGGTTTTGCGGAGCGGCCAAGTGATCCGCCAGGATTTGCTAGCATAAACTCCCTGTAATTCTAGGCTGAGCTGGTCAGCGACTGTCCACCAATGATGTGACGACTGATCGAGCTCATCAATTTTGACTTTGGCCGCGTCCCATTCGTTTTGCAGCCATTGGGCATGGGCTTGCAACTGGCTCTCATGCTTCCGCGCTCCCTGCAGGTCTGCACCAAGTTGCACCGTGCGCTGGCGCTCCGACTCAAGATCACCTTCCAGCCTGCCGTTACGACGACTTAACTCTTCTAACCGATGCTTGGCCGCGTCCCATTCGTTTTGCAGCCACTGGGCATGGGCTTGCAACTGGCTCTCATGCTTCCGCGCTCCCTGCAGGTCTGCACCAAGTTGCACCGTGCGCTGACGCTCCGCGTCCCATTCGTTTTGCAGCCACTGGGCGTGGAGTTGCAGACGGGTAGTGTGCTCGGCGGCAAGGTTTTCGGCTCGCATGACTAACTCTTTTTCCCTTGCCTGATGTGACGTTATGAGCTCCCGACAAAGATAGGAACTTGAGCTGAGCACTACATTATCAAAAAAATTCGGAGGGCACGAAAATGCTTCCGCAAGGTCCGCATGTTCTTTCGATACGTAGAAGCGGTTGAGCCCGTCGAAGTACACAAATTGATATTTCGCGGCCGTAAGGATAGGGTCCCAAGTTGTGTAGTCAGTCTCGGGCGAGAGGGGGATGGTCGCCTCAACCACCATGACCCAGGGACGAAAAGTTTTGCTGTCCCACCCTTTCAGCACCTTTTCTTCGAACCCTTCAACATCGATTTTCAGCCAGTGGACTTCTTTACCAGCCAAAGAAGATAACGCAGACTTTAGGGTTAAAACCGGAACTTGAATGCGCTCGTGCTTATACCCCTCCTCCACGTTGTAGCGCTGTGCATAAGCGTCCACGAAAGTGCTTAAGCCGGTGTCCGGAATGACGTTCAGATCGAGCGTGCCGTCGGCATCACCCAATGCGACCTGTAAAACCGTCTCGTCGGGTCTGTCCTTACGCAGTAGCTCGGCAAATTGAGGCACAGGCTCAATGTGAATGCCCCGCCAACCGCGCTCGTAAAAAGCTTTGCTAACGGACTCATTGACTGGGTGTTGGGCGCCAACATCGACATAAAACCCCTTTTCGATATGCTTGAGCGCCCGCCAAAGCATGACATCTTCAAAATTCTGAGCGTACGAAACAAAACTCATTGGATACTTCTTTCACGCTTCCGAATAATAGAAAACTGCGCATCGAGCCAATTGGTTCCTATGAAGATGTCTCGCTCCACATTGATCACTTCAAACACAAGCAGGTTATCGATCCATTCGTAGTTGTTGATTAAATGTGTCTCCGAGCTAACCAAAGCGGGGGAAACTGAATACGAGCCCGGTCCCAGCGTGCAGGTGAATGGCAGTTTGAAAACAACCGTTTCACCAGCTTTGACGTCTTCCTGAATTTGGCGCGTGTGCCAAGTGTTGGTGCCCCACACCACGTGGCCTTGTTTGTCGCGGATCATGTAGCCGAGCACGAGCCGAGGTAAGTCAGCGTGAACAGACGCTTCCAGCCGGAGTTCTACCCTTTGACCGACTCTCGCAATGGCCAATTCCTCTCCGGAGAGCGCATCCAATAATCCCAGCGATTTCGCGCGCGCCTCACCCGTGCCGCTTCGAGTGAGCAACCAACCATTTTTCTGGCGACGCTGCTCAACACTAAGTTTCACGTTCTCCTTTTCTGCGATGAGTGCGTTGTAGTAGTCAATGACTGCATCCGGAGAACCATCCCTGAGCACCCGACCCTTATCCAATAAAATGACACGGTCACACAGCGTCCGCACATCACTGAGGCCATGGGTAACCAGCATGATTGAGACGCCTTCGTCTCTGAATTGACGTATCCGGTCAAAACTCTTGTGCTGAAAATAGCTGTCGCCCACCGATAGCGCTTCGTCGACGATCAGCAAATCAGGTTTGAACGCGGTGGCAACACTGAACGCCACTCGCATTTGCATGCCGCTGGAGTAGGTACGTATGGGCTGGTCGAAATACTCTGCTATTTCGGCGAAAGCTTCGATTTCAGGCATGGCCCGTTTGATTTCCGTTTGGCTGTGGCCCATGAGCCCTGCGGAGTGGTACGCATTTTCCCGGCCGGTCAGCTCGGGATTGAAGCCCATACCTAGCTCCAGAATCGCGGAGACCCGGCCACTTAATTGGACAACGCCCTCTGTTGGACGAGTCGTGCCGACGATCAGCTTGAGCAGCGTGCTTTTGCCGGCACCGTTCTGACCAATAACACCGACAGATTCGCCGCCTCGGATTGAAAAACTCACGTCTTTGAGAACCCAATGCTCCTCCCTCGGTGCTATTGACGGCCAAAACCAGGAACCGATGCGCCGCCATTCGCTGCCCCACCCACGGTAAGACTTGCCGAGTCCTTTTACGTGCAATTCGCCGCTCATAGCTGGTCGACCATTTCGGGGCTGGCCCTACGGAATAGCACCAGAGCAAAACCCAGCAGGGTAGCGGCCATTAAGGCGACCACACTTAAACCGGCCCAATCTGGCGGGCGGTTGTACAACAACGCGTTTTGGTAGCCCGTAATGATCGGAATCAGCGGGTTTAGAAGCAACCATGCCCGGTATTGGCTTGGAATGATGTCGGCCATATAAACGATCGGGGTTAGCCAGAAGAGAAACTGCATAACCACCGGCACAATCTGCCCAATGTCGCGCATAAAGACGTTGAGCACGCCCAAAGCCAAGCCAAACCCGAGCGCCAAAGCGATATTGATCAGCATCGGTGCGGGAAGCCAGATTAGAGCCGCACCAGGCGTATGCCCAAGTAGCCCAAAAATCACTAGGATGGAAGAAAAGAGCAATATGTTGTTGACGAGAGCGCCACCTGTCGCAATGAGGGGCAAGGCGATTCTCGGGAAAACCAACTTCTTCAGAATATTGCCGTTATCAATGAAAAGGGTCAGACAGCGGTTGACGATTTCTATAAATAGCGACCAGCCTAAAATCCCGGCCATAAGGTAAATCGGATACGCATATCGGTTCTCGCTCCCCGGCAGTCTTGCGGAGAGTACCGCCGAGAGCACAAACGCAAATATCACCACGTGGGACAGGGGGTTCAAAATCATCCACAGCCCACCCAATCGGCTCCGAACAAACCTGACCCGAAGGTCCGTTTTTATGGACGAGAGAATGAAATAACGGTATTGCCATGCTGCAGACAACATTCCTAACATTGGGAGATTCCCTGACTAATTTCGTCAAAAAATAGCTGAGTCATTAGGCGACATGACTCCTGCTCACAATATCCATTTCTTACCCTCCACGTCCAGCATCCATGCTTATCATCGAGGCTCGGACGTCTAGACACACGAATAGCATTCCTGGGAATTAGGAATCTGCCTCGATCACGGATGTGAGCGGCACTCCGAATTGACGTTCCGAGCCACAGAGTGAATTTGCCCGGATCAGCATTTCGTCTATGACTGCAAAGCAGTCTGATGCCGCAAGTCTACAATCAAGCAAAACTGTCGGATAATCTCGCTGGCGTCTATTAACGCGGAAACGTTGGTTCCAACAACTCATCCAGGAGTAAGTCAAAGGGCACGAATCACTCGGAGTGCAGCCTTTCTGGGATAGGTGCGCATCACCTGTTCACAAAGGAAGCAGCTTTCCGTTCCGCCATCCTTGAACACCGTCTACGGTCACCTGTGGAATCCCTTCCGTTATCTGCAGGATAGCGGGGCGCTCCATTTCGAGCAGCCAGCCAGCACTTAGGAGCGCACCGAACAAACGACCCTCGATCTGACGAGAATGCGTGCCAATCAGCATGTAGGCGACCTTTTCAGAAAGCAGCGGTAGACAGGCATCAACCAAGTCAGCTTCACCGCCTTGAATATCGATGTGCAAGAGATCGATGCGGCAATGGGGGGCCATTACATCCCCAAGTGGAATCATGGCCAACTCGTCATGGGAGCCTGATTGCAAGGCCAACCGGCGTTGCTCTTCGGTGGCGTTGAAGACAGGCTCCAATCCCCATTCGACTCCGGCGCGCTCTTGCCGAGGAAAGAGCGCGGTCCCTGCGGTCGGAGCTGCGATCCCGCGATGCACTATGTATTCCGAAGCTTTGAACCCGTTCTCCTGGGCAGCCTCGTAGGCGAAGGCGACATGGCCTTCGTCACCCTCAATGCCTATGATGTGCACATCGAGGCCTGCGCGTCGTGCCGCAACGCCGGCATTATTCATCCAACATCCCCAACCGCACCCAAGTTCGATGATGGTGAACGTGTGACGTGCAAGTTCGACAGCTCGAAGAGCCGTCGCCCATTCGGCAATATCCGCGTGCCAATTTGCCGGTATAGGAATGCCCTCAACTTGACCGGCGCGGTCAGCCAGGATTGTCGGGAAAAACTTCGGATCGATCACGACGCCAAGGAAGTTAGTCAGATATCCTTCACGGGGCTTTAAATCACTGACTGCATGACGGCGTATGACGGCTTGAGCGTCGAACATCGTGTTATAATGAAAAAAAGGACTGCTTGACGGGACATCTTGTACATTTGCATGATCGTCTTGCATGGAGCTTCTAATCGTCGGTACGCTAGTGCGGCGAGGAAGCGAAACTATTCGTGCTTTCAGACCAGAAGCGTATTCGAGAATCGCTTTAATTCTTGATGCGAGCTGCCGTTGAGCTCTGATATACGCTAAGGTAGCTTGCACCATTATTGCCACTTCCTTTGTTTCCGGAGTTATCAAGACGCCTTGAAGATCGTCGTTTGCCGCACAAACGATCCGTAACGGTCCGCCCGGTGCTTAGTCAGCCGGCTTCAACTCTCATGGACACGATTCCTAGCCCAGGCGCCGGTTGTCACCGCCTAAACCTAAGTCGGCGGGGGACTTTGGATTCTTGAAATAAACTGTCCAGAGAGCATCGTTCTCGAAGACATAGAGTGAATCGGGGCTCAATTCATTATGTAGATTTGAGCTTACGATCCGTACTCTTGCCTCATGCTCTTTCTTTGGATTTACTCTTGCAAAACAACCAGTGTTGATCGCCATACGATGCGTAGCCGTGAATTGGGATAGGATCGAACGAAATCCTCGTTCTGAAAAAAGGGACGGCAGGGTTCGCTAGGTGACCAACGGCGTTCTCCGAATTGGATGCCTTTACAAACGCCATCGCCTCCGGCTGGCTCAATCCGGCCACGACCTCGGTGACTCGCAACAATGGGTCTGTTAGCGTGTGTTCGTTTGCGACAGACAAAAGCTCAAACCTGATAATGCAGAGGATCCGCATCCCAATCGATCTGAGCTGATCACGTGCCATGAATAAGAATTTATATAAACCGGCAGATTGACAAGAGTCAAGTCAACGATGTGATCACGCGATGCTCGTTAGCGACGAAGGTATCAGCCGACGGAGTCTGTGGTATATTTACGAACAAGTGACCGTGACGGGTCCCGAGAGTGTAAGCGTGTTAGCGTGTTATAAAGAGAAGAGCGACGAGTCGGGTTCCATGGGAAACGCTGATGCGGAAGCTCATCAATAAAGTCTGCCAGAAAAGAGGACTGCGGCGCCCGGGCTGGAGGGTTTTGGTGTATGGCGAATCTCAAGCGACTTCCGATTCGAATCCAGTTTGATATTCAGGGACGCTACAAACACCTCCACTGCCGAAGAAAGCGATAGACCTAAATTGAGTGCTTCGACCACGAAAAAGTTTGCAGCATCAGGACGAATCTCGCCGGAACTCGTGTTAACGACCTTCTATAACGACGAACCCAAAGATCGAATTCGGCTGTGTTGAAAGGCGCAGCAATACGTTCGCGTACATTCCTCCACGAACTCTGTCCGGTCAAACTGTGCCAAAGTCATTACCTCCGGCAAATCTAAAAAACATAAAAGCTTTAATACGACCTGGCAGAGCAGCTCTATAAGTTCTTTGTATGGACGACGGTAAGATTGGTTAATCGTTCCCAATCGCCACAGCACCCGACTCAGCCTTTGATCATTTGGCGGATTTTTTGCCAGGGCAAACTCGTATGTGAACATCGACGTCATGAGTGATCGAATATACGAGGATGAGACTCGCCGTCGCGCCTGAACGACCCGCCTTTTTTTCCACATCCGCGGCAGCATTCTCAACGCGTCGATTTTACCTCTAAAATATGGCACCCATTTCCCGTGCCGCAAGCATAGGTAACAAAACGAGCCGATCTCTTGCATTAGCTTGTGATGAGCGAATCGGAGCATCAGAAGAGCCGGCATATTCTTAATCCACACGAACTCCAGATTTCGGGTGTGATAATAGACGTGCGTATCGCTGAGTCGTACCGAGGTCGCATTGCCTTTATGGTGCACAATCGCATCCGGCACAAACACGCATTTCCAGCCAGCAAGCTGGGACCGAAAACTCAAGTCGACGTCTTCGTCATACAAAAAGAAATCCTCGTCCAGGAAACCAATTTCGTCAATCATCTTGCGCCGGTGCAGCGCGCCCGCGGCGCAAGCCGCAAAGACCGGTTCCAAGGAGCTGTGAGTATTCAGGTCGGCGCCGTGGCCTCGGTTGAAACCCACCCCAGCGGATGTCATCCCGTCCCCTGCACTGTCAATACATTCGGTACCCGCGATGATGAGCTTGGAAGCAGAGATTCCTATTCTCCTGTCCCGGAGCATCGGCTTGAGCAGATTTTCCAACCAGCGATCGTCCGCACGAGTATCGTTATTGACGAGCGCGACGAAGTCCCCGTCTGATGCCTTCAGTCCTGCCGCATTGCCGCCGGTAAAACCGGTGTTTTCCCGGAGCTCAACGATTTTGACCTCGGGAAATTTTTCTTTGACGTAGTTTACGGACGAATCCGTCGAGCCGTTATCGACGAATATGATCTCCCGGTTCGCATACGTCTGTCGAGTAAGCGAGCTCAGACAATCCTCGAGAAATCGCTGGCCATTCCAGTTAACAACGATGATACTGACCTTCTTTTCCGCTTGCCTCGCAGACTGCTGAAAAAGACTCATATCCTTCGTTGCGCTCGATCGTCTCTCTACAACGTACTAGCTAAGTACGCCTCCGCTCGCCGGTTCTTCGCGCGCCTCGGCTCTGAGGTCTTTTTGAGCAGCCTGCAACCCGCGTTCTTAATCTTGCTAGTCATGGTTGCATGAGGTCGCGCCTTTCACAGTCCGGCGATTGTGAGCAACCGGCTTGCAGCAACGCTAATCTTGAAGTTGAAATACTTCAACCAGCCCAACTCCGGTTCCGCCGATGCCGGTGAGGTGAACCGTGTAGGCGCCCGGGTTTAAGGTGATGAGAATTGCCGACTCCGAAGTGCATCCCGGCGGCGCCGAAGATTGTCCCGGGTTCGGACGGCAAGGGTCAAGGCCTGTAGCAATTATTTGCGCAGCCCCGCCACAGCCAGCGCAGGAAGGTGAATCCTGCCAGTTATCGTTCTCAGCTATGACAGCTTGCCCCGAAAAAAGACGCAACAAAGGATTTGCGAGCGCTCCGGGGACGAGAAAAGGCGCGGCTACCATCGAGGGTCCGCGGCCGCGCACCATCACGGTCTTCGGCGCGCTTCCGTCTATGACAAAGCCGCCGATCATCACGTTGGCCCCGGTCTGAACAGGACCTCTCGTCGAGATGTTCACCAGCTGTGAGTTCGTAGCATCATCATCGGCATCGAACACTTCGACCAACCCGATTCCGGTACCACCATCGGCCCCGCTCAGGTGAACTGTATAGGCGCCCGGGCTGAGCGTGATCAGGATCGCCGATTCCAGAGCGCAACCTTGGCGGAGCCACCGCTGCCCCGGATTCGGTTGGCAAGGGTCTAAACCGGTGGCGGTAATTTGCGCTGCACTGCCACAAATGAAACCGGCGCAGGAGGGAGCATCCTGCCAGTTATCGTTCTGGGCAATTACAGTCTGGCCGGAAAAAAGCCGCAAGGACGGATTGGCCAGCACAGCGGGAACAAAAAAAGGCGCTCCTGACATCGAAGGACCGCGGCCGCGAACCAGAACGGTTTTGGGCCCATTCCCATCAATCACGAACCCGCCAATCACCACGTTACTGCCGGTCTGCGCAAGGCTTCTGGTTGAGATGTTCACTAGTGTTGTGGCACTCGGCACGAACGGAGCCGCTCGAGAAATGACGAAGATCTTCCCTTGGAAAGAAAGAACGTAAAGCAAGCCGTCCGGTCCTACTTTGAGGTCCGTGATCCCCCCGAAATTCGTACCCAAAATAACTTCTTCTAGTTCGCCTGCATCGTCCGCCACCAGATCCGCGAGCGCCGGGTCGAAAAACAAAAATCCAGTGCGGGTGGGATTGGGCTTGAAGCGGTAAAGATTGCCATTGTTGATGTCTCCGACGAAAACATCATTCTGATACTCTGCGCCCAACTGGCCGGAATTTAAAAACACAATGGCGGTCGGTCCTACGGAATTGAACCACGAAAATTTGGGGTCAGAATAATGAGAGCCAGGGAAACTGACCAAATTCCCTACCCCTTGAGGATCACGTGAATCAGGCCCCATAATTTGTTCCCAGCCGCTATTAAAACCTGGCAGGACCAAGTTTATTTCATCATAAGCATTGGGACCGTTCTCAGTATCCCACAGCTCGCCGCTGAGTGGATCAAACGCGAAGCCGAAACCGTTGCGAATGCCGTAGGCATAATATTTGGCAAGATTACCGCCCTGAGCGAAAAACGGATTGTCGATAGGAATCGTACCGTCGTCGTTGAGCCGCAAGATTACACCGGTATCATCCGGAGCATCGCCTCCCGAAAAGTTTTGCAGCTGACCGTTTCGATTTAGATCTCCGATAACGATATACAGCTTGCCATCAGGACCGAAGAGTATCGTGCCTCCGTTGTGGTTCGCTCCAGGCAAGACCGGCAAAACGATGATCTGCGTGGGGTTGATTAACTTGCTGCCGTCCCATGTATAGCGGAAAACACGGTTGTCCAGTGCCGAACCTTGGGTGTCCCCAGCGCTGCTACTCTGCGTATGGTAGAGATAAACGAATCCATTCGATGTAAAATTCGGATGTAGCGCGATACCCAAAAGACCGCGCTCGGACGCATGATCCACATTCAGATTGAGCACCTCGCCGGGTTGGACCGTGCCGTTGATCACTCGCCGAACCCGCCCATCGCTTTTTTGCAAAACCAGCAAATCGTTGGGGCCGATGAATGCCATCGCGGTCGGCTGGCTCAACCCGCCGACGAGTTCGCTAACCCGCAGGTTGGGATCGGTTAAAGTCTGAGCGGAAACAACCGAACCAAAACTCCAGAACCAGATCAGTAGCCAACCGCAAGACCGTATTTTTAGTTTTCGCGCAATTTTCGACGGTCCTCCATTGCCGCCCAATTAACATTTCTCCCCGAGTTCAACGTGCCTCGGTCTCTTCACGCATTTTGTCCCACAGAGCACACACTTCCCAATAAGATCCGATGGCCAAATCCTGAAGCACCTTGGGCGATCCAGCCGACTTCACAAGTTCTCTTTGAAACGGCTTCGGGCCATGGAAATGTACTATTTTCGCGCTCGCGTAATCTCCCCAGTAAGGCTTCCAGTTAAACTCGATCGGCAGACGATCCCATCCATGTCTACCGAAAAACTTTTTTCTCGGACTTTTGTAAAACCATTGATACGCCGATTGGTCCCAGCACGGAAACTTCTCCAGATTTGAAATCACAAAGTCCCTGAATCTTTCATCCACCTGAACGAGATTTTCGAGATTCATCAGCATAACACCCGTATTCATGTGCTGATAATCTTTTGGATTAAACTCAGGCGCAACGGCAAAGTAGCGGCACCCTATCTTCTTCAAGTCCCCAGCCACCTCTTTCATAAACATCACGTCACAATCCGTGTAGAGAACATAAGTATCATCCATGCCCAACTCATGGGTAATCTTAGGCAACTCGACGCGCAAAAAAGCGCCTGCGCCAATGGCGAGGATCTGCGGATCTTGTTTTTTTTGTGAAACCTCGCGGAGTTGATCAAAAAGCGGAGTCCGGCAAGGGATGATGACTACCTTCTGCTTCCGCAACCAATCTGTGAGCGCATTGTCTCTGCCGTCGTACAACAAATGTGGAACAAGTGACGTGTGTTTGAGCGCAGTATGAACCGCGACTTTGACCATATCCGCATAGGGCAAAAATGTCGGACATAGCTCGTTTAAAGCAACAAACCATTTCATACAATGTACGAGCTATCTGCCGAGCCATCTGGCTGATCGGACAAATCGTGCGGCGGGGATTAGAACGGCCGAATGCTAGAACGGCGGCTGGAAAAACGCCAAAAAGGCATTAACCCTTTGTTTAGTTATGCTTATCTACACTGAATCTACCCAACGAAGCTAATCTCGTGAGACGTTCTCGTATCTGCTGACCGATCACAGGCGGACTAAAAAGTCGCATAATGTCTTGCTCCGCTTTCGCGCCGATTTTTGCCGCCTCTTCCCGTTTTTCATAAACATACCGCATAAGATCCGCGGCATGGCTAACGTCGGGCTCCGCCCAGACCGAACCTAGCCGGTATGGTCCGTAGTCTCGATCGAGCTCCACAAGACCGTATCTCACGAGAAAGCTGTTCGTGGGTGTCGTAAAGTCCATATTGCCGGAATAGGCAGTCGCTAGAACAGGCTTTCTAAACTTCATAGCCTCGGCGATTGGGAGGCCAAAACCTTCCGAACGATGCAAAGACACGAAACAGTCACAAGCAACCAGCAGGTGATCGATCTCCCAGCGACTAAAAACCCCGTCTATAACCCGAATATTGTTTTGATTTTGAGCTGACTCTAATATTGACCGGAGTGGAGCTTTATCGTTGCTCAAGTGAGAGCTTTTGACCACAAGCATAACGTCCTCGGCTTTTCCAAAAGCTTGTTTGAATGCTTCCACCGCTGCTACGGGATTCTTCCTCTCAATCGAACTGTGGAAATCGAACATTACAAGGAAAAGAAAGCGGTCGCATGGCAGCCCAAATCGGTCACACCCGGTCTCTTTGTCCACCATCATAGGAGCTGGGTTCAAAGCAGGAGGGATTCTAACAACTGGAATTGGCGACGCATGAGCGAGAGCCGCCTGAGTGAATTTGCTAGCGGTCCAGAGCTCGTCAAAGCATTCAAAACTTCCATAGTAGTCACTAGGGAAGCTTGCGAGCTCCCAGAACCAGTAACCCACATTAAATCGTTGTGCGAAGTACTCCCTTCCCTTGCGCACGCCAAACGTTGGAAGTTGGTCAGCATTGATATGAACTAGATTGATGTTATATGGGTTTTCATCTGAAAAACCCCCAGAAATCGAATCAACGTTCACTGCACCGGCATCATGCACATTATTCATCACGTATGGGACAGACACTGCTTCCAATGCCCGCACCGTAGCACGCGCAGCTTCGCCCACACCTTTCTCTGACTCAAAGTAACCGGCCAAGTTAATGCCAAAAGGCCGGGTCTGATGGGAGGGTGCCGTCGAAATCACTTGGGTCTGACGTGTTTCAGAGGAACGCCACGGCTTAGTGGCTCGTGGAGGAAACGAAAGCATGAACGGCTCTCGGCCAAGCGCCAAATTCAAGTTATAAGCCGGATCGTTCACCAGCAGCTCCTGCCAACGCCGTTTCATATAGCGGCTTTCGGCGTCGAAGCGATCCCGCTTCTCCGGAGTATCTTCGTAACCCCGACTCGCAGATTCGTGGTGATACAACTCCGCATAGGGCGTCCAGACGTTTCTGTAATGTTTCTCCGCAAGGCGCAAGCAAAAATCGACGTCATTAAATGCAATAGGCAAATTGTTTTCGTCGAGCCCGCCCACCTCCTCAAAGACCTGCCGGCGTACGACTAGGCAGGCCGCGGTGACGCCGGATAGATTCTGACAGAGCAATGCTCGGGATCCCTGTCCGTGGTATCCGCGCCGAAAGTTCTTATAAGCATGACCGGCCACGCCGGGAGGCGGAAATCCAATACCCAAGACAACCCCCGCGTGCTGAATCGTGTCGTTCGGATAGTAAAGCATCGCCCCGACCGCGCCGATCTCGGGCTGAACCGCATAACTGACCATTTCGTCGAGCCAGTCGGGGGCGATAACTTCGAGATCATTGTTGAGCAATCCGATAATGTCTCCGCTTGCGCTTTGGACGGCCAGATTATTGATCGCCGCATAGTTAAAAGGAGCGTCATAGCGCAATACTCGGACTTTTCGCTCGCTCTCAAGCTGGGCTAAATATTCCAGCAGCTTCGGATCATCCGACTGATTGTCGACGATAATGAGCTCGAAATTTCGATAGGTGGTTTTTGTATAAATACTCTCGACGCAGCGCCATAGCAGCGCGAAGCCGTTGCGGGTAGGAATGATCAGCGTGACCTTTGGCGGCGACTCGGGGAGAGAATACTTAATGCGCCAGTAGTGGTCCGCCACGGGCAGCACTTTGACTTTTTTCCCGATCCGCTCGAAGTGGGAAATAAGCGTCTGCTGCTGCGCTGCTCGCGCGTAACGCTTTTGCTCATCGCTCACGGCGGTAGACCCCTCGATGGCCCGCCAATGATAGAGCAAATGCGGGATGTGGCGAATACGCGCCGCGGGGATTTCTTCTGTGACTCTCATCGCAAGATCCCAGTCCTGTGCGCCTTCGTAGCCGACGCGCAACCCGCCAAGCTCCCGGACGATGCGCGCGCGATAGACCGCCAGGTGGCAGATAAAGTTCTGCGCTGAAAAAAGCGCGGGGTTCCAGTCGGGTTTGAAATAGGGATTGTAGCGCCGCCCCTTTTCATCGATTTTGTCTTCGTCGCTATAGATCAGATCGGTGTCCCTAAACGTATTGAGCTCGACCGCTACCATATACAACGCATGCTCGGAGAGTTCGTCGTCATGGTCGAGAAACGCAATAAATTCTCCCGTGGCGATCTCGATGGCGGTATTGGAAGCGGCGGAGATATGCCCATTGTCGTGGCGAAACGCGACTTTAATGCGCGAATCCTTTGACGCATACTCTTGCAAAATTTCTTTCACAACTGGATCAAACGACGCGTCGTCGGCGATGCAGAGCTCCCAGTCGGGATAGAGCTGGCGTTGGGCCGACTCGATCGCCAGACGCAGCCATCGTTCTGAGGTGTTATAGACAGGCATAATTAAAGAGATCATGGGTTTGTAGGACAATTGCGCAATATGCCGCCTGATCTCGTCGCGATCTGCGTCCGTCAAAGTATCGTATGTCGCTACCCAATCGGCATACTCGTAATTGACTTCGATTTCGCTTTTGAGTTTCCGCCTCAAGCCGGCCAGCCCCTCTGTACGCAGGATTCGAAACGCCTTGGCCGCCGACCGCAGGAACGTGCGGCCGCTCAATCCCGACGCGCGACTTGTTCGCAGCACGACAATCTTGAACAGATCCCTTATGAGCTCATAGAACCTCAGACGCAGCGTTCCCTCCGCAAGCAGCTTGTTGCGCGCGCTTCGGCACTTGCCCAGCAGCGTCCAGCCCAAGCTGTTTTTGATCTCGTAGAGTTCAAACTCTATTGCGCTCCTCGTGGACAGCTCCTGTTGCAAGGAACGTTCTAATACCTGGATTTTTTTTCTCAGCTCGCACGCCGCTTTTTCGCTGTTATTCGGTTGCAATTCGTTATCCAGCATATCAACACTGACGATACGATATTTTCCCAAATTGCCGATTTCTCTGAAACGTTCGCATCACAGGCAAACCACGGTCAAATGAGTGTAAAGCTCGTAACAATCCCAAACATTATTCAATCGAGACGCGCGCGCAGGTCCGATCCAATACGTCAGATGAAGACGATCAACACGCGCTTTGGACTCAACTCGACTGCGGCTAGGGCGATTCAAGCACGTAGGAGCGCCCGGCTGCAAGACTGCCGGGGCAATCTCTGGCCTGTGAATCGTCACCCGATACGCCGTGGTCAAGCGGAGACCGCGATATCAGTGGGTTTCGCGTTTAAATTAAGCGGGAGAAATTAGAAAATGGCAACTGGCTTCGCCGACCTAAAGGAGAGGCCGTCGTGTGCGGGAACGTACCAGACAAAAGATCCGAACGTTCAGCTAAACCAAGAACGCCGCGCTTTGAGGCGCAGCTTTGTCTTGCCTGTCCTTCATGAGGCCAACAAGACTGCTCGATAACTCAATCTATGTCGAAAATCTCGACCAATCCCACGCCGGTTCCGCCCCCTACTCCGCGAAGAATCGCGGTATACGCGCCCGGCGGCAAAGTCACCAGGAGCGCCGCCTCCTGCCGGCAGCCTGCGGGTGCCGATGTTTGACCCGGATTGGGCTGACAAGGATCCATGGCGACGGCTTTGATTTGTGCGGAACCGCCACAGGAAAAGCGCGCATCACAATCGGGCCTATCCTGCCAGTTATCGTTTTCAGCGATCACCCTGGAGCCGGAAAAAAGCTGCAGCCAAGGATTCGATAAAACGTTGCCGACAAAAAACGGCGCGCCAGCCATCGAAGGTCCGCGACCTCGGATAAGCACGGTTTTCGGCGCGGAGCCGGCAAGAATAACGCCGCCGATCATGACATCATCCGCCGATCGTATGATCGCACGGGTCGAAATATTCACCAGTTTGGACGGCTTGGCGCCGACGCCGATTTCAAAGACCTCGACCAAGCCTACTCCCGTCCCGCCGTTTACCCCGCTCAGGGCCGCGGTATAGGCGCCCGGAGGTAAGATCATCAGAATCGCTGATTCTAAGCTACACCCGCCGGGTGCCGCCGTTTGGCCTGGATTGGGTTGGCAGGGGTCCAGCCTTGTCGCGGTAATCTGCGCCGAAGCGCCGCAGACAAAGCGGGAATCACACTGCGGGCTATCCTGCCAATTGTCGTTCTTTGCGATCCGGGTCGAACCGGAAAACAGCTCCAAATGAGGATTTGATAACGTTCCCGGGACAAGAAACGGCTTCTCCCCCATCGACGGGCCACGACCGCGGACCAGGACGACCGCCGGTTCATTGCCCTCGATGACAAATCCGCCGATCATCATCTGGTCGCCTTTCATGACCGACCCGCGCGTAGAACCAGAGTCGGAGTCGCTGGAAAGTGTAGATACCGTGTTGAAGCCGGACGTCCCGCCTGAGCCGCCCCCGCCAGTTGGCGTTGTTGGCGTCGTCGGTGTGGTGGGCGTGGTGGGTGTTGTTGGCGTTGTCGGCGTCGTCGGCGTGGTGGGCGTTGTTGGCGACGTTGGAACCGATGCGCAACTCACGTTGGTCGGATCCGAAGTGCCTGCGGAATTAAACGCTCGCACCGTATAACAGTACGTCCGGCCGGCGGTTACCCCGGAGTCGGTGAATGACGTAACATTCGCGCCGACGCTCGCAAGCTGGCCGAAGCCTCCGTCGGCAGCCTTACGCTCGACTGTGAACCCACTTTCGTTGTGCGAATTATCTTGCCAGGCAAGGCGAAGGCTCGCCGCCTCGGCTCCATCGGCGAGCATCACACCGGCGGTCAGCAGCGCGGCAGTGGTGACAACAGTTCGACATAGAGAATTGATACGGATCATCTCAGTAACCCTCCTGCGCCTTCGCGATCCGCAGCCTTGAGGTTACTGAGGTCGCCAGGCAACCCTGCTACCGTATTCCCGAAGGAACTTAGGCCAGTGGCTTTGCGTCCCACCCTTTCGAGTGGTTTGCCCTTTTCTAGCTTTGAATTTTCTTTGAGCCTGCTACCGCAATCCTCATACCAGCCGATTGCATTCTATTCGAAGCCCTGAACGGTCTGAAACTGCGGCGGTTTGCTCTTAGCGAGCAAACTTACAAAATCCCAAAAAGCCGCCTGCCGAGCAATCCTTGTGCGGTTGAACAATCTTGTAAATGAGGCGGGGCGCGAAAAGCGAGGTCTTGAAACAGGACTCCGTGCGTGGCGAAGTCCTTAATCTCTGGGCAGAGATTTCACCGCTGAAGAAGTTCTTTCGCAAATTTTGCTAAGCTTGCACACGAATTTCCAGAACTTCTACCCAACGATTTTAGTCATCTCCATCACCGTGCCGCCGATAGCGGTCCGGTAAGACGCATCTTTCTCCGCTTGTGACTGGCCGGAAAAATCAATCGATCTCGAATACCTCCACCATCCCAATTCCCGTTCCGCCTGCCACGTCGGTAACGATCGCGGTGTAGGCTCCCGGAGGCAAGCTCACCACCATGGCCGACTCTTGCGCGCAATTGTCCGGCGGGGTCGCTTGACCCGGGTTGGGCTCGCAGGGATTCAAACCGGCGGCGATAATTTCTGCCGGCTGAAGATCTTGCCAGTTATCGTTGGACGCGATCACGGTCGAGCCGGAAAATAGTCGCAGAAAAGGATTCGGCAAAGTGCCGGGTACGAAGAACGGCGCACCCGCCATCGACGGCCCGCGCGCTCGCAATCCGACGGTTTTAACACTGCTCCCTTCAATGACAAAACCACCTATCAATACGTTATCGCCGGTCTCAACTCGCCCACGCGTAGAGATATTGATCAATTCGGATGGGCTCACACCCCCATCAGCTTCAAACACTTCAATCAACCCGATTCCGGTTGCGCCACCGAACCCGCTTTGAATTGCCGTATAGGCTCCCGGCGGCAGGGTGATCAAGATCGCCGACTCCTGGGTGCATCCAGGGGGAGCCGCCGATTGCCCCGGATTAGGTTCGCAAGGACCCAAAGCCGTGGCGGCAATGTCCGCAGGTCCGCCACAGGCGAATCCCGTATTCGCGCATAGTGGGTCGCTAGTTTGCCAATCATCGTTCTGGGCTATGACGGTTGAGCCGGAAAATAGCCGTAAAAACGGATTCGCTAACGTTCCGGGAATAAAAAATGGGGCGCCGCCCATCGAAGGTCCACGCGCCCGTATCAAAACCGACTTGGGCGCGAGCCCTTCTATAATAAAACCGCCGATCATCACGCTGTCGCCCGTCAGTACGCGGACCCGTGTAGAGAGGTTGCTCAATGCCACAACCGCAGCATCATCATTGGCGATGGTTCCCATTCCCTGGCCATCGGCAATTGAAGCATTGCTCGAGCTGGTGAGATTCACAAAGAAGGTTTCATTCGCCTCAATTGCCGTGTCCCCGTTAACGACGACCGTAATGTTCTTGGACGTTTCCCCAGGATTGAATGTTAGAAGCCCCGAGTTGCTTACATAGTCGTTCCCGGCTGTCGCCGTGCCATTGGCGGTCGCGAAATTCACTGTTATTGTCTGCGCAGTAGCCGTGGAAAACGTGACCGTAAACACCGCATTCACCGTACCTGAATTGCCCTCCGTCACAGTCACGTCGGAAATTGTAAGGCTTGGCAGAAAAGCGGCGTCAGCCTGGATAAGCCCGAATCCGTTGTCGTTATCGAATCCCGGCGCGCCCATGTTGATCGCGGCGTTTTCCAGCTTGGCATAGACCTCAAACGGTGTCAGGCTCGGCTGATTTTCAAGCAGTAGCGCGGCAACCCCGGCCGCGTGCGGCGCCGCTGCGGACGTGCCAAAGAAATTAGGAAATAAAGTTCCATCAGTATCGGTCCCAAAGAACGTCGTGTCCGCGCCGTCCGGCGCGACGATCTCGGGCTTACCCGCGCGTAAGTCGGGCGGAGCAAGGCGATTACCTGTCGGACCGAACAGGATGGGCGTCGTTCCTGCGGATGAAAAGGAATTCAAAACGGGCGGAGACACGCCAAACGCGGGGGTATTTACGTACGCGGCTGCTCCGACGGCTTCCGCGCCCGCGGCATTGGCATGACCGTAGAGCGTGCCGCTATTGGTCGCGAACTCTTGGATTGTCCCGTCGAATCCGAACAGGACATACTTCATGAGCGCCGGGTTTGGTCCCTCGAAATTCGTGATCATGATATTGAAATCGGCAGTGGCGCCCGTGGTATTCACAAACGACAAAAACTCACTCGGGTCGCCCGTGCCGCCCGAGGCGGCAACGTTTCCGAGGGCGCTCTGGGCCAACACTTGAGTCGCGGTCGCGTTCAGTATGTAAACGTCAATATCGTTCGGCGATCCTGGAGCGCCGCTCACGGAGAAAGACGGAGAGTCCCACTGAAAGATCATGAGAAACCCCGCGTTGTTGGGTAAGGTAATCCGCTGGAAGACGTCCGTCCCGTTATCGCTGAAGTTGTGCGCGATGCCGCCAAAAAAAAACGGAGATCCGAACTCTCCGGATTTGAACACGGGCCCCGGTCGAAAGGCGCTCACGTAGGCGTTGCGGCCATTGTTACCCGCCGATGAAAAGTAAGACACCCCCGCGGCGACCACACTGTCGACGGCCTGGGCGATGATTCCGTCCTGGAACATCGGCTCAGCCGGATAGATGACATCATCGACGATGACTTTCGCGCCGCTGTTTTTGAGCGCGACGATATTGTTCGCGAAGTTTGCCTGTCCTCGCGAAAGCGGTCGCAAATGCGAGGGAAGCTCCGGGAGCGACGTCGTGAACGATCTGCAGCATCGCCCGACCCTCATCAGTGCCGGACGAGCTACAGCCCGGCTCTTCCTGAAGCACGGTTACAGGCGGGAGATCGCCGCTCGTCATGTCCGCCCCGGCGCCACCCAGGCAGTTGAAACTATCCGACAGCACTCCGACCATGACGCCGGACCCGGTGACCCCAAACGTTGTGCGCGCCACGCTGGAGCGCTGCGCTGCGTCGCCTTGGCTGGTCACGCTGCCCACGTTGGTGATCGCCAGCGGCGGCCGGGCAAATTGCAAACTCCTTAACGTCGCCAGATTGGCAATACTGGATACCGGCAGGTGACCCGAGACAATGCGACCGAACGCTACGGCATCCACCATGCCCAGTCTCATTAACTCAGACCTGAGCTCGTTGACGTCGTCGGCCGCAGTCGCGTCGATTGCCACCCGATTGTTATCGACAAGCGGGACTAAAGGATCTTGCGAGGTGAAAGGACGCGTGCTTCGTTGCGCCAAATATGACGCATACCGCTCGTTGAGACGCGCCAGGCTGGGGCTCAGCTTGTTCACGGGCTTGCGCATCTGCGCGTTGGCGCCGCCGGTAAAAAATACGAGCAAACCGATAAGGAGCCAACGTGTCATGCAAAACCTCTTTCTCTTAGAAGTTCCACGACCCGGGTCCCCTCGGCAAAATCGTACGAGGTCGGCTTTTCTGCGTTAAACCGACCGCAGGTCTGGCGAAATTTAGACTGGATAGGCTTGTCAACTTGGGAATAGAAGAGATCGGCAACTGGCCGGACACCATGCGACCGAAGGTTACCGAGTTTTGCATGCCAAAAGCAACAAGATCGGCCTGCAGGGCGCTCGCTTCGCCGGCCGCCACGGCGTCTATAATGACCCGACCATCAACGATTTGGAGGAGCGTATTGCTGGAGCGAAAGGCGTTTTTGCCTTTGGACGCCAAATGCGCAGAATACTCGTCGTGCAGAGCGATCAATTCCGGCGCTATTTTCGACGCGCGATCGCCTTTAGCTTGAGCGGAGCGGGACTCTGTTGATGCGGTAGATGCGCAGCCTCCGGCCCAAGGAATCACTAACGCTACAAAAAGCGGCAGCCACAATGTCATGAGCAACCTTTGACGGCAGTAAAGTTCATCGGCTTCCGCGGTTTTCCGACGGAGGAAAATATGTTGAATTGGATCCGGCGGTCGCCGGTGACGTCAAATTGCGCGCCGCATCACCCAATACTTATTTCTGACCATGACCGCTTGCCAGGACTTTCCATCGAGATTTTCACGGGATTGTTACCACAAGCACTATCTTTCGTATATTGAAAAATAGTAGACCATATATCATAGACGTTTAGGCCAAGATATGCGCCCACGATCACTGCGGCTATCGATCATTATCCCGACAAAAAACCGCGCCTGGATTCTGTCCGAGCTGTTGGAGAGCATCACCAGGACGGAGGAGATCGAAGAACTTTGCCCGGAGGTCATCGTCGCCGACAATAACTCGGATGACGACACGCGCGATGTCGTCGCCTCGGCGGCCGAGAGTTTTGCGACTGAGCTGCGGGTATTGGGAGTCGCAACGCCTGGAAAGTCGGCGGCGCTCAACGGCGCGGTCAAGTCGGCAACGGGCGACTTGATCGCGTTCCTGGACGACGACGTGATCGTCGACAAGACTTGGCTCGTGGCGGTGAGCGGTTTTTTTCGCTGCGGCGAGTATCAAGCGGCGCAGGGGTTGATCGGGCTACAGGCGCCGGCGAAGGACGATCCGGAAATCCTCAAGCTGGTCGAGCGCTACCGCACGATTCCGAAACTCGATTACGAGCCCGATCTAAAAACCGTGCATTCGTTGAACGGCGCGAATTTCTTTGTGACGCGCGAGGTGTTCGAGCGGGTCGGCGGCTTTGACGAGCGCCTCGGACCGGGCGCCTCGGGCACATCGGAAGACGTCGATTTTGCGCGCCGCCTGGCGCGCGCCAACGTCACCATCGGCTACGCGCCCGAGGCGATCGTGTATCACCGCGTCGACCGCGATCGTCTGACGGAAGAATATTTCAAACAAAGCCACAAGCGCCAAGGCGTCAGCCGTTTCGTGATGCGCCGGCGCGGCGCCGCGGCGATCGCGTTCGATCTCGCGCGCGCCACCGCCCAATACGCCTACTACAGCGCAATGGGGACGGAGCGCAACCGCTATCGGAGCAAGGGACGCATCTATCACTACATCGGCATGATGCAGGCGATGCACAACCACCGCCGATAGACGGCGGAAAGCGGCAGCGGCCTGCATCCCGCCCTAGCGATTGAGCGAGCTTCTGGTATTTCCCAGGCCCAACAGGCTAAAAGCGAAGTTAAAGCTCGTCTTCGCCGGATTGACGTCGCGTTGGACGCCGAAGGTCGCAGTCCAACACTCGCAGAACGACAGGAACTTGGTAACGACGCGAAAGCCGATGAAGCGCGAATCGCGCGCATCATACGTGCTGTTCAACTGCATGAGCAGATTGTCGGTCAGGTGATAGAACATGGAGCCACCGATGTTGCCGACCGTATTTCTGTCGAAACCGGTTACCGGACAGCGCGGGTCGAGGGGGTGAACCACACAGTCGGCGGGTTGGTCGAGGTCGATGTTGGCGTCGTCGGCGAGAAAACTGTTGGGGCCGCGGCGCAAGTAGTGATAACTCAGACTGAGCGAGTTAGGCCGGTTAAAATCGGGATCGAGGGTGCGGCGCAGCATCGGCCGCGGATCAAGGATACTGAAGGTCAGTCGGGCTTGGGTGATTTGCCAGGCTCCCGGGTCGACGCCGCCGTCAAAGGCCACGTTGATGTAGGGCAGCGGCGTAGAGCGCAAATTGATGTCGAGGTCTGATAGACTATCGCCGCCGTTTCTTTCCTTATCAATATCGTAACTCAGCGCTACTCGAAGCGATCCCATACGTAGCACATCGCCGATCACCCCCGAACTCAAAAGTTCCGCGTCGCCCTCCGTCGAGGACGGCGCCGAGAGTCCGGTGGAAGTCTTGCCCCACAGCCGGTTGGTGAGCGCGAACGTCAGGACGTTGCGCCGCCTGATGCGATCGACGTCGTCCATGATCGGGATATTGTTCTGGGTGACAGACGGCACGAACAGATAACTCAGCTCGGGCTCGATCACGTGCTTCACGCGGCTCAGTCCGAGCTTATTGAAATTAAATATCCGGCTGAGGGATGTGCCGACGTTGCCTCGCAGCTCGATCAACTCGCGGGAAATATTCCGATCCGATGACTTGACTGGTGAATACAGGTGATAGATGGTCCCGCGGGGGGCAGCGCTGAGCGCTCCAAAAAAACGCGACCCCAGGCGAAACGGCACCAAGAACTCCGGCCTCAAATCCAAGCGTACGCCGTCGCCCCCTTCGCGCCGAATATAATTGACCCCCTCCGCCCGCCAGCGGAACTCGAGAGGAAAACCGCTGAGGAAGCGGCGTCCCCAGAACGCGAGCTGCGGCGTGCGCTGCAGGGTGCCGGCGTCGGGCTGAATGAAGTCCTGATAGAAATTCCACTCGCCTTTGAAAAACGTATCGCCCCAGCTCTTGAACGTGCCGAAGCGCGATTCGCTGAAGCGGCTGCGCCGGATGTCCGATTCCCGGCGACCGGAAACGTCGAAGCGATCCATCAGCTCGCGCGTAAAGAGATCGTCCCCATAGGCCGCAAAGTCGCTGAAGGTCAGCCAATCGGAAGGCGTCGTGTAGCGATGCGACCCGATGATGCTCCAGCGGTCTTGGGGTATTGTTTGATCGGCGATCGTGCGATTGACCACATCGCTTTGCTCGTTCTGGCGCATGTGCTCGTTGAAATAGGACGCGTGGATTTGAAAGTCCGATTCGCGATCGAAGATCGTGCGATACTCGCCCATGAAACCGAAACGCGTCCGGGTTTCGATATCGAACTCGACGGTGGCATCGGAGCTTTTCGAAATCGCCCAGAAAAACGGCTGCTGGAAGCGAAATCCGTCTTCCGAGGAGTGCCCGAAGCGGGGAAACAGAAAGCCGGTCTGGCGTTCGGTATTGAGCGGAAAGTAGCCGTACGGAAGATAGAAGACCGGCACATCGAAAACATAGAAGTAGCTGTTCTTGACCGTGCCGACGCCGTCGAGCGCGAGATCCAACTGCTCGGCGAAAAATTTCCACGAAGGCCGTCCGGATTCGCAGAAGCAGGTCGTGAAAAATCCGTCGTCGACGTGATAGGTCTGGCCGCCGAATTTTTCGAAGCGCCGTCCCGACATGCTGATATGTCCCTGCTCGAGAAACAGGTCGCCGTTCTCGATCACGCCGGTTTCCTGCCCTAGGTTAAACCGCATCGAGTCGGCCGACTTGACCTTCCACTCCGGATCATCGACGCTCACATTGCCTTTGGCTTCGACCTCCTGCGTCGCGTTGTTGAAGCGGACCTCGTCGGCCCTGAGAGTCGTGCCCTCGCGCTTGATCTCCACGTTGCCGCCGGCTTCGATTTCATTCGCGCCGGTGGTCGACAATCGATCCGCCTTGAGATTGATTTCGCTGTCCGGCGAGCGCGCGCCGCCGATGCCGAATTGCGCCGCTCGCAGCGGGCAAGCGACGGTCAAGCCGCCCACGGCAAGCGCTGCGATCAGGAAACCGATCTTCAGATTCATTTGGATGGGTTCAGGGGCTGCGCAGAGCGCGGTAGAAACTGGGCGCCGTTCGGGCGCGTGGCGATTTCTTCGACCATGGGACGGACTTCGCCCAACAAGTACAACGATCCGGCGACGACGATCACATCCTCCTCGTTGGGCTTCATCCACTAGCGCGCGCAACGCCGCCCGGGAGTCGAAAATCACCCGATGAGGAATCGCTGCGCCGAGCTTTTCCGCCAACTGTAGGGGATCGGCGCTTCGTTCCATATCGACCTTCGTGAAAATCACTTCGTCCACCACCGGCACGAGCGAACGGAGCATCAATTCCCACTCCTTGTCGGCCATGGTCGCAAACAGCAGCCGGACGCATCGGCCCTGACGGAAGGCGGTCAATTCGTCGACCAGCGCTTTTACGCCCTCGGGATTATGGGCGCCGTCAAGAATCACCGTCGGCCGTTCGAGCATGACGTCCAAGCGGCCCGGCCAGCGCACTTGCTTCAACGCCTCGCGCAGCGTGCTCTCGCTCACCGGAAATTGCCCGGCGATCAGTTCCAGGGCCGCCAGTGCCACCGACGCATTGGCCCTTTGATGACGCCCGCGCAGGCCAAGTTCCAAATTCAAAAAATGCTGTTTTATGCCTGTATAATCGAAGAGTCGGTCATCTTTCAAGGAAAATTTGAAATCGCTCCCCAGCGAGTATGCCGGCGCGCGCTGTCCGGCGGCGAGGTTTCGTAACAACTCGGAAACTTCCACAGAGACCTTGCCGATCACGGCCGGAATTTCCGGCTTGATGATGCCGCCCTTTTCGCGCGCGATGGAGATCTCGTCCGGACCGAGATACGCCTCGTGATCCTTGGAGATCGTGGTGATCGCCGAGACGATCGGTGTGATCACGTTGGTGGCGTCGAGGCGGCCGCCCAAACCGACTTCGACGACCGCGACTTCGGCGCGGCGTCGGGCAAAATAAATAAAGGCCATGACGGTGACGAACTCAAAAAATGTGAGCGGCACATCGGCAGCGGCGGTCGCGCGCCGGATCTCTTCGGCGATCGCGACCACCTCGTCCTGCGTGATCTCATCGCCGTCGATCCGGATGCGCTCGGTGAAGGAAACCAAATGGGGCGATGTGTAGAGCGCCGTCCGATAGCCGGCGCGCGATAAAATGCCGTGCAGCATCGCGGCGGTCGATCCTTTGCCGTTGGTGCCGGCGATATGGATCGATGGACAGGCGTTTTCCGGTTGGTCGAAGAGCGTGAGCGCGCGCTGCATGCGATCGAGGCGCAGATCGATCATCCCGCCGCGCAAATTATAGATTCTTTGAAGCGTCTCCGCGTAGCTGTCCATGGCCTCCCCGCGGGAGATTGATCAAGCGGAATTCGAGGCAGGCGGAGCGCCGCCTGCAAGCCGCGCCGGCTCGGAGCCCAGGAGTTCACGGCGATGGCGGACGGCGTCCGCCGCGCCGAGCGCGCCGGATCGCCGTCTTAAGCTGCCCGATAAAAGCTCCCGCCTCTCTTGCCTTCGCGTTGCCCCCTTTGGCCTTTTCGATTCTTTCGACCAGGGCGCTGCCAACGACGGCGGCGTCGGCGAAGCCGGCGATCCACGCGGCCTGCTTCGGCGTCGAGATGCCGAAACCGACCCCCACCGGCAGCGCCGAAACTTTGCGCACCCGCTCCACCTGCGCGCGCAGGCCGTTCTCCAAAGAGCGGCGCGCGCCGGTGACGCCGGTGACCGAAACGTAGTAAATAAAGCCGCGCCCCTTGCGCGCCACCAGACGGAGACGTTCCGCGCCGCTGGTCGGCGACAACAGAAAGATCAAGTCGAGTCCGGCGGCGTCGGTCCAGCATTGCAGCTCGCCGCTCTCTTCCGGCGGCAGATCGACGCAGAGCACGCCGTCGGCGCCGGCGGCGGCGGCCTGGCGGGCGAATGCCTTCACGCCGAAGCGAAAAATCGGATTGAAGTAACCGAACAGCACCACCGGCACGTTGGAGCCGGCGCGAAACTCGCGCACCAGGCGAAAGATCGCGGGCAAGGAAATCGGACCGTTTTTGAGCGCGCGCTCCGACGCGCGCTGGATCGTCGGGCCGTCGGCGGTCGGATCGGAAAACGGAATGCCCAGCTCGATGCAGTCGGCGCCGCTCCGTTCCAGGGCGCGCATGATCTTGAGCGTGGTCGCGAGATCGGGATCACCGGCGGTGATAAAAGGAATCAGCGCCGCTTCGCCGCGCGCTTTCGCATCGGCAAAAATTTTTCCAATCCGGCTCATGGTAATCGTTCAACGGTTAAACCGTTCAAGGTTTCGACATTTCAATGCAGGCTCCTGAGTAAAATTAGCGTCCCTTGAACTGTTGAACCGTTAAACCTTGAACGGACAATTTAGAGCTCCACTCCCAGATAATCGCCCACGGTCAGCATGTCCTTGTCGCCGCGGCCGGAAAGGTTGACGACGACGATTTGATTTCTTTTCAGCTTCGGCGCCAGCCGCGCCACCGCGGCGATGGCGTGAGCGCTTTCCAGCGCGGGAATGATCCCTTCGACTTCGGCGAGCAGTTTGATGGCGGCGATCGCTTCGCGGTCGGTGGCGGCAGCGAACGCGGCGCGACCGCAGTCGCGCAGATAGCTCAGCTCCGGGCCGACTCCCGGATAGTCCAAACCGGCGGCGATCGAGTGGGTTTCGGTAATCTGCCCGCGCTCGTTCTGCAGCACGTAGCTCTTGCTGCCGTGCAACACTCCCACCGCGCCGCCTTGAATGGAAGCGGCATGTTTGCCGCTGCGCAGGCCGTGGCCGGCGGCTTCGACGCCGAGCATTTTTACCTTGCGATCGCGCACAAACGGATAGAAAAGACCCATCGAATTGCTGCCGCCGCCGACGCACGCCACCAAGTAATCCGGCAGCCGCCCTTCTTTCTGTAGAATCTGCCGGCGCGCCTCGCGGCCGATGACGGACTGAAAGTCGCGCACCATCATCGGGTAGGGATGGGGCCCGGCCACCGAACCGATCAAATAATACGTGCTGCGCACGTAAGTCACCCAATCGCGCAGCGCCTCGTTCATGGCGTCTTTGAGCGTTCGGCTGCCGGCTTCGACCACCCGGACCTTGGCGCCAAGGAGCTTCATGCGAAAGACGTTCAGCGACTGGCGCCGCACGTCTTCCTTGCCCATGAAAATTTCGCACTCCAGGCCGAAGCGCGCCGCCACCGTCGCCGTCGCCACGCCGTGCTGGCCGGCGCCGGTCTCGGCGATGATGCGCCGCTTGCCCATGCGCCGCGCGAGAAGGATCTGGCCGATGGTGTTGTTGATCTTGTGCGCGCCGGTGTGGCAGAGATCTTCCCGTTTGAGATAGATCTTGGCGCCGCCCAGTTTTTCGGTCAGCCGCTCGGCGAAGTAGAGCGGCGTTTCGCGCCCGGCATATTCGCGCAGGTAAGACTGAAACTCTTTCCGAAACGCCCGATCGCGCCGCGCTTTGTCGTAGGCGCGCTCCAGTTCAGTGAGCGCGGGCATCAAGGTCTCGGCGACGTAGCGCCCGCCGTAGACGCCGAAATGGCCGCGCCGATCAGGCACTCTTGGCAGCATCGATAAAGTCTTTGAGTTTTGCATGATCCTTCATACCCGGGCGGGACTCCACGCCGCTGCAAACGTCGACACCGAAGGGACGAACTCGCCGGATCGCAGCGCCGACATTTTCCACCCGCAGCCCGCCGGAGAGAATAAGCTTGGCGGCATCGCAGCCCTCGACCCATTCCCAGGGAAACGTCGTCTCCCGAGCCGCCGTAGCCCGCCGTCCAGGAATCGAGCAGATAAAAATCCGCCGGGAAATCGTTCATGCCGGCGAGCCCATCCCGCCCTTTCAGACGGAAGGCCTTGATGATTTTCATATTCCAGCCGCGGCAATACTCCGCGCTCTCCTCGCCATGGAACTGCAAGCCACGGTACGCCTGGCGCCCGTCAACAAGCTTTGCCGAGCCGATCACGTCGGCGACATTTTCTCGGCTTTCGTTGACGAACAAGGCAACGTTGAACGACTCGGCGGGCAAGCGCTCGATAATCTGCCGCGCCTGCTCCGGCGCGATTGCCCGCGGGCTCGGCGCATAGAAATTAAACCCGAGCATGTCGGCACCGAACTCCAGCGCCTTCTCCGCGTCCTCCATGGTCGTGATCCCGCAAACTTTGATTTTAACAGCCATGGCAAATGCAGTTCAGAGTCCAGTGCTGAGTGCCGAGAAAGGATTTTGACTCAGCACTCAGCACTTTTTACCTCAGTCCTCCAAAAGCTCTTTGAGCTTTTCCCCCGGCGCCGGCGCGCGCATCAGCGATTCGCCGATGAGAAAAACGTGAATGCCGCATTTTTCGACCCGGCGGATTTGCTCCAGGCTATCGATGCCGCTTTCGCATATCGCCGGTATGTCCGGCGGCAGCAGCGGCGCCAGGCGCTCGGTCACCGCCAAATCGACGGCGAAGGTCTTGAGATCGCGATTGTTGATGCCGATCACCTGAGCGCCGGCATCGCGGGCCGCGGCCAATTCCTGCTCCGTATGAACTTCGACGAGCACATCCAAGCCGAGCGCGCGCGCCTGGGCGCCGAGCTCGCGCATCAGAGACGCTTCGAGCATCGCTGCAATCAGCAGCACCGCGTCCGCGCCGTAGCTCTTGGCCTCGATCAACTGGTACGGATCGAGGGTAAAATCCTTGCGTAAAAGCGGCGCCTGGACTGCGCCGCGAATCTCGGCCAGGTCATCCAGGCTGCCCTGAAAAAACCGCTCCTCGGTCAACACCGAGATCGCGCTGGCGCCGTGCGCCTCGTACTCCCGGGCGATCGCCACCGGATCAAAATCGGCGCGGATCAGTCCCTTGGACGGTGAAGCCTTCTTCACCTCGGCGATGATCCGCCGCCGGCTCCCACCCAAGCTGCGGGCGAAGCCCCGCGTCGCGGCGTGGAACAACGGCCGGTCGCGCAACGCCTCGACCGGTGCCTCGCGCCGGCGGCGCTCGATAACGCCGCGCACGTGATCGGCGATGGTGGCGAGAATCTCAGACATGCCGGCAGATCAAGCGGCGTTGGTCAGCTCGACCAATTGCTCGAGTTTCCGGCGGGCTTTGGCGCCGTCAATGGCTTCCGCCGCCAAACAGACGCCGTCCTGCATGGTCGCGGCGCGGCCGCTGATGTAAAGCGCGGCGCCGCTGTTGAGTAGCACCACGTCCCGCGCCGGCCCCTTTTTACCGTCGAGAACGCCGCGCACGATCAGCGCGCTCTGTTCGGCGTTGCCGCCGTGCAAGTCTTCCAGCCGGCAGCGCTTGAAACCGAACTGCTCCGGCTCCACGGTGTACTCTTTCACTTCGCCGTCGCGCAGCTCGGCGACTTTGGTCGGGCCGCAGAGAGAAATTTCGTCCAGCCCTTCCAGGCCATGTACTACCATGGCGCGGGCGCTGCCCAAATTCTTGAGCACCCGGGCGATCACGGCGACCAGCTCGCCGCTGTAGATGCCGAGAAGCTGGTGGCTGGCCATGGCCGGGTTGGTCAGCGGGCCGAGAATGTTGAAGATCGTCCGGATGCCGATATCGCGGCGCGGCTGCACCGCATACTTCATCGCCTCGTGCAGCAGCGGCGCGAACAGAAAGCCGATGCCGATTTCGGCGATGCAGCGCTCGACCTTTTCTCTGGGCGCGTCGACTTTCACGCCCAAGGCGCCGAGCACGTCGGCGCTGCCGGACTGGCTTGAAACCGAGCGATTGCCGTGCTTGGCGACGTGCACCCCGGCGCCCGCCAAAACGAAAGCCGAGGTCGTCGAGATGTTGAACGTGCCCTTCTGATCGCCGCCCGTGCCGCAGGTGTCGAGAACGGTCCTGGCGCTGACGTTTACCCGGTGCGCCTTTTCGCGCATCACGCGCGCCGCGCCGGTGATCTCGTCGACCGTCTCGCCTTTCATACGGAGAGCGGTCAGGAAAGCCGCCACCTGCAGCGGCGTTGCCTCGCCGGTCATGATCTGGTTCATGACCTCGACTGTTTCCGCTTCGGAGAGATCGATGCGGTTGACGAGCTTATCGATGGCCTGGCGAATTTCCATGCGGATTTTGCGGCTCAGCGGCTGGCGGCAAAAGCTTTAGGATAGTTTTCCTTGGTCCGCAGCAACTCGGCCATCTTGTCGGCTTCATCGCGTGAGTTGTACCTGCCGACGTTGACTCGATACCAGCTTTTGCCCTGATTCTGGACCTCCGTGACATACGCGTTGTAGCCCTTATTTTTCAGGCGATCAACGATCTGCTTAGCCGCGCTCTCGTCGGGAAACGCGTTCACCTGGGTGCGCCAGCTCTTCTTCTGATTGGCATCGGCGGTTTCCGCCGCCCCCGTTTTCTTGACTGTTTCCGCCGCCGGAGCGGCCCTCTCGGTTTTTTTCTCGGCGATTTTTGCGCCGGCCTGGCTTTCGTTTTTCGCGCCGGCGCCATTCTTCGTCCCGGTCTTGGAAGCTTTCTCGGCGAGCTTCGGCGCCGCCGGCGGTTCATTGGGCGCTGTCGCGGCCACAGGCTGGGTAGGCAGCGACTCGTTGAACGTGAACTCGGTTTTCGACGGCGGAGCCGGCGCGGCGCTGGACTCGGCGGCGCTGGGCTTGATGGGAATCTTGACCAGCGGCTCTTCTTTTTTCAGGAGCCTTCTTCCCTCGATCCCTTTGCCGACAAACACGCCGAGCACGAAGATGATCAGCGAAGCCGCGGTAAATGCCGCGCCCAGCAAGATCATCTGGCTGCGGCTGAAGTAAAAGCGGCCGTCTTTGCCTCTGCGATTTTCCGCCATGAATGTTCCCTCGCCCTTCTCTGGAGCTTTTCTAATCGTCCGCTTCCGGGCGCGCCGCCATTTTCATCGGCGCGTCGATGCCGAGAATTTCGAGCCCGCGGCGCACCGTCTTCTGCACGTTTTCAACCAGTAGCAAGCGCGCTCCGGTGAGCTCGATATCTTCGGAAATGACCCGCTGCCGGTTGTAGTAGCGATGAAATTCGCCGGCGAGATCCAAAAGATGAAACACCAGGCGATGGGGTTCGAGCTCTCGCACGCTATCTTCCAGGACATCGTTGAACTGAATCATCTTGCGGATGAGCTCGATTTCTTCGGCGAGATCCAGACGCTCCACCGCCGCCGTCCTCGGCTCGCCCGTGGCCGCGCCGCTCTTGCGCGCTTGCTCCAAGATGCTCGCCACCCGGGCGTGCGCGTACTGCACGTAAAAAACCGGGTTCTCGCTCGACTGCTTCTTGGCGAGATCCAGGTCGAAGTCGAGATGGCTGTCCGCTTTGCGCATCAAAAAGAAAAACCGCGCGGCGTCGCTTCCGACTTCCTCGATCACTTCTTCGAGAGACACGAACTCGCCGGTGCGCTTGCCCATGCGTACCGGCTCGCCGCCCCGGCTAAGCTGAACCATCTGCACCAACACCACCCGCAAAATCTCCGGATCGTAGCCCAACCCCTGCATCGCGGCTTTGAGCCGCGGCACGTAGCCGTGGTGATCGGCGCCCCAGACGTTGATCAGCTTGCGGTAGTTCCGCGCAAACTTGTTGCGATGATAGGCGATGTCGCTGGCGAAATAGGTGAGCTCGCCGTCGCTTTTGACCACCGTCCGATCCTTGTCGTCGCCGAACTGCGTCGATCGATACCATTCGGCGCCGTCCTGCGAATAGAGCAGGCCCCGCGCGCGCATTTCCTCCATGGCTTGCGCGACTTCGCCACGCTCGCGCATGGCTTTTTCGCTGAAAAACGTATCAAAGACGATGCCGAAGCCGCGCAGCTGGTCGCGAATCGTATCGAGCAGCGCCCGGCCGCCGTACTCGCGGAAAAACACCCGGGCCGCTTCGTGATCCTGACGCAAGTATTTGTCGCCCTGTTTCCGCCGGATCGCGGCGGCCACGTCCTTGACGTAGTCGCCCGGGTAACCGCCCTCGGGAAGCGGCACCGATTCGCCGAACAACTCGCGATAGCGTGCCTCGATCGAGAGCGCGAGATTCTCCATCTGGTTGCCGGCGTCGTTGACATAATACTCGCGCTCGACTTGGAAG
Source organism: uncultured delta proteobacterium (assembly GCA_963745035.1). GTDB lineage: Bacteria > Desulfobacterota > Binatia > UBA9968 > UBA9968 > DP-20. The sequence goes on from CAVUVW010000025.1 coordinate 122,215, forward strand.
CCGGTGGCTTGGTGCAGCCGCGCCAGCACATCGCCGATGACGGCGACTCTCCCGTGGCCGACGTGCAGCGGCCCGGTGGGATTGACGCTGGCGAACTCGACCTGAACTTTCTCGCCGTGGCCGAGATCGATACGCGCATGGGCCCCGGCGGCGATCTCGCGCAGTCTTTCAAAATAAAACTTCGGCGCGAAGGTAAAATTCAAAAATCCCGGTCCGGCGATCTCCGCGCGCGCGAGAATGGATTCGGGGTCCTCGAGGTTCCTGAGAATGGTCTCGGCGATCATGCGCGGCGGTTTTTTCGCGCTCTTCGCCCAAAGCATCGCGACGTTGGTCGCCAAGTCGCCGAACTCGCGCTGCTTCGGCGCTTCGAGAAGCAAAGGGGGGAGCTCTGGCAAAGTCAGCTCTCCCTCCTTGGAGACCTTCTCGATCGCTCGGGTCAAAAGATCCCTAAGGTGACTTTGCATGGCGTCCTTTAATCATCTAATCATCGCTGCCGCCGCCGCGCGGTAAAAACTAACGGATGTGCCGCTATCATTGAGAGTTTAAGGAATGGCCGCCGCTACCGACGCCAATTTAACGCAATGGTTTCATCCGTGCAAATCGCTCTCTGCGCTGCCTTGCCGCCGCTTTCACGCTGCGCGGCAGCAAATCGAATGGGGGGCCGCCACGGCGGGAGCCCGGTGAGAGAGCGCCAAAAGCGCCGACGGAGTGAGCGCAGCGCTGGTGGCCAATGGACGCCGCGCGCAGCTTTGATGCCCATTGCCAAGCGGGCATCAGCGCAGCGACAGAAATTTCGCTGGGATGAACTCGGCGAGATAGAGCGGCCCGGACAGATAAAAGCGCACGCCTTCGCGCTGCGCCACCGCGACGTCGATCTCGATGATCGACGGCGCCGGATCGTGGCGACGCGCCACGGATTCGGCCTCTTCGGCGCTGACGCTTAGATGAACATATTGGCGATCGCGCGGCTTGAGGCCGCCACGCAGCATCGACTGCGCCAGATCGCGCGCCGCGCCGTAGTAGAGTTTCGCCGGCGCGTGCTCGGCCGCCTCGCCGAGCTCCACCGAAAACGAGTGGCCGTAGGTCGCCCGCACCTTGCCATCGACAAGCTCAAAGCGTTTTTTCTCCGCGCCGCTGATCACCGCCTCGATCTGCTCTTCGGTGACGTCGTAATAGCGCTCCTGCAGTAGCTCGACCACGTCGCCCCAGTCGACGAAGCCGCGCTTGTCGAACACCAGCGGATACTCTTTGGGCCGGTGGCGCAAAAGATAGGTGAGAAACCGCGAAATGCGCTCCGGTGGTAAACCGGCCATGGATCAAACACCCCGCTTTTGTCCGGTGATCACGTCGTATACGTTGCAGGCGATACCGGTGGCTTCGTAGTCGTCCATGCCGGTCGCCTGCGCGATCGAAAACATCTGATACGCCAGCGCGACGAACGGCATCGGCACTTCCATCTCGCGCGCCATGTCCAAGCCGAAACCGACGTCTTTCGGCATCCACGACTTGCGCGGTTTATACTTGCGGCTGACGACGATCTCCATGATGCGGTCGATGGCGACCGAATCCTGCGCCGAGTTTTTGAGAATCGTGCGAAAAGTGTCTTCGCTGAGCCCGCCTTTTTTCAGCCACGCGCAGATCTCGGCCAGGGTCAGGTGGGTCACCGCGGCGAACATCGCCATGGCGTTCTTCACGAGCTTGGCGTTGCCGAGCTCGCCGACATAGAGAATCTTGTTGCCCATCGCTTGGAACACCGCCTGGTGTTCATCGAAGACTGCCTTGGAGCCGGAAAGCCAAAGCGACAGAGTGCCGGCGGCGGCCGCTTCTTCGACGCCGCCCGCCGAGCCGTCGAGTATGGTCCAGCCCTTTTTTACCAGCTCGGCATTGACCCCGACAATGGTCTTCTTGTCGATGCTGCTGAAATCGATCCAGAGCTTGGCGCCGCTCGCCGCCTCGTGCAATCCGCCGGGGCCGAGCCCCACCGCGCGCACCGCTTCGTTGTATGGAAGCATGGAAAACACGATCTCGCAGGATTCCGCGACCGCCTTCGGCGATTCTTTGAAGACAGCGCCTCGGCTTTCCAGCCCCGTGGCCTGTTCGCGGCGGAGGTCGTTGACGACGAGCTTGTTGCCCGCCTTGAGCAGATTTCCCGCCATGCCGCTGCCCATGCCGCCGGTGCCGATAAATCCAAGAGTCTTCATTTTTTGCCTCCGCAAAAGAAAATGTGTTGCCTATTTGTCTACGATGCGTACGCCCGCCGGCCAGAGCACCAAGACCACCGTCTCGCCCACCGCGCGCGGCGTGTGCACCGAATGGGCGTCGAGAAAAACGATCTCGCCTTGGCTGTACTCGCCGGTCTCGTCAGCAATGCGGCCTTTGAGAACCAGATAGAACTCGCCGCCGAGATGCTCGTGCTTTACGAATGCGTCGGTCGCGCCGGCGGCGATCCGATAGAGCACCAGCTCGCGCGGCCCTTCGCGCGCCAGGCGCGACATCGAAAGGCCATTGCCGAAATCGCGCCACGGCAGCCGCTCAAGCGCCGCATCGTCGAGCTCCAAGCGCAAAAAATCGCTCAAGGACCGGCGCAGCACGGCGACGGGATCATCTTTCATCGGGCTTAGATATCACGACCCACTGGTGAACAAAAGATCGCGCCGGCCGGAAACGGCGCTCCTTGCCCCGCCTGTGAATGGCAAGCGGCGGCGCTTCGCGCCGGCGGGCGAATCAAAACCCGCAATCGGCGGGCGCAACCTCGATGGTGGCGATATGCCGCTTTTCTTTGTCGAAATAGGAATAGCGCAAAGTGACGCCTTCCTTGAGAAAGCCGTCGCGCGTTTCCGGCCGGTTGCAGGCTCCCTGAACGATTTTCTGCTTGGCCCCGGCGGCAAATTTTTGATGATCCAGTTGGCCGACGGAATATTTCACCAGGCGATAGTTATACACCAGCATCGCGTATCCGGCCGTGGACGGCAGCAGCTCGGTTTCGGCGTCGATCATCACCGGCACCGAGCGATTGATCTCGGCGGCGATCTTGTTCAAATACTCCGCTGAACGAGGGTCTCTTGGGGTGCTCAAATAGGCCGGCAACACCCACCAAACGAGCAGCCCGACGGCAACTCCGCCGGCCAACCACACAAGAGTCTTGTTTTTCATCGATTACGCGTCCCGCTCTGAAAGCGGAGACGAGAACATTACTCTCCCAAAACGAGCAAATGCCAGGTCGTGTCCCCCAGCGTGTTGCGTGCGATGATCGACTCGGCCGCCATCGCCGGCAACTTCCGCAGCGCGCGCTCCTTTACTAAAACATAACTCTTTTCGCCGGCATCGCGAAGTCTGGCGATTTCCGCGGGCGCATCGAGCACCGGAATTTTTTCCCGCCGCGCGTAGTAGTTGAAGTCGTTGGTCGTGTCCTCGTAGACGTAGAGCGGCGCCGCCGCGGGCACCCGCCGGTTGATCTCCGCGGCGAACTGCCGGTGCGATTTGAACGGTTCCAGACGGGGAAACACCCAAAAGGCAGCGGTGACGGTCAACAACAGCATCATCGCGCCGAGGGAGATAGCGACCGGCTCCGGGCGTCGCCGCAAGATGAGCGCAGTAGCCGCCAAACCGCCGGACGCCGCGACGATGGTTGAGGGTAAAAGCAGCCAGAAAAACTCCGGGCGCAGAGTCCATACTGCTATCGGAAGCGCCAGGCCGGCGAGCGCGACCGAGCCGAAGAAGATCACCGCGAACCAGAGTTTAAGGCCGCCGCCGGCCCAGTCTTGCGCCGCCAGATCATTTAGATAATTCGCCACCAGCAGCGCCAGCGGCGGGAATAGTGGCAGTAAATAAAGATCCCGTTTGGTGGCCGAGAGCAAAAAAAATGTTAAGACCACGGCGAACCACAGGAAAAAAAACTGCGCTTGGGGATGGTTCCACGACAGCCGATAGCTGCGACCCGCGGTGGCCGGGATCAAGAACGCCGTCCAGGGAAGAAAATCCGCGGGGAAAGTGGTCAAATAATAGTAAAAAGGCTGATGGTGCCCCGTTCCAACGACGTAGCGCTGGAGATGATGAACGTAGAGGAAATCGATGACCCACTTGCCTTCACTGGCGCGGCTCGCCAGGTAAAACCACGGTCCCGCCACCGCGGCGAAGAGCGGGATGCCCAGCGGCAGCTTGGCCGCTCGTAGGAGGCTCCAGTCGCGGCGCGCGATCATGAACGCGATCAACAGCAGAGCCGGCAAGACGATGCCGATCAGCCCCTTCGTCAAGGTCGCCAGCGCCATGAAGACATAGGCCGGCAGGATTTCATTGGGCCCGCCCCGGCGCAAAAGCGCGCGCGCGCCGAAATAGATCGTCAGCAAAAAGAACCAGCTAAAGAGCAGGTCCACGTGCGCCCAGCGCGCTTCCCAGATCACGCGAAACGAAGTGGCGATTACCAGCGCCGCGAGCGCGCCGACGCGCGCGGAATAAAAATCGCGGCCGATGAAGTATGTCGTCAAGACAAAACCGACCCCACCCAGAGCGGCGGGCAAGCGCACCGCCCACTCGCTCACTCCGCCCGATAGCTTGGCGGCGAGCAGCGCCATCCAGAAGTATAGAATTGGTTTGTCCGTATAGAGCGCGCCGTTGATCGTGGGCACGACCCATTCACCTTTGGCGAACATCACGCGCACGATCTCGGCATAGCGCGGCTCCACCGGCGCCCAGAGATCGCGCGCGCCGAGCCCGGGGAAAAAGAGCAGCAGCGCAAAGCAGAACACGCTTGCGGGATAATACCTGTGAAGATTCAATCCGAAGAACCGCGACGCTGGTGTTAATCATCCTTAGCAGCGGCGCGGTGTTTTTGCCAGGATTTTAGCCGTACAGAGATGTCGTCCAGGTGAGCCAGACCTGGCCCCAACCAAAAAAAACGGGGAACGGCATCTCACCGCTCCCCGTTCGGACGAACAGTCAAAGCGCTTAGAACGCGTAGATCAGCTGCGCCGCCAAGGTCGTCTGATTTTTGTCGGCCCGGCTCGATCCCTTTTTGAAGAAGGCCTCGTCCGCCCAGTCCTGGCGAACTTCCATCCGGCCGAGGAGCATCTTGGTGAATTTATAGGAACCCGTCAGAGTGATTTCGGCTAACGTCTGTTGCGCATGGGTACCCGAGAAATTTCCGCCCAAACGCGCGCCGTCACGGTCTTTGAAGAACTCCCCGCGCAACGCCGTGGTGAAACGATCAGTCCAGCCATAGGAAACGATTCCGGCCAATCCATGCCACATCGCATCGCGAGTGCCACCCAAAGACGCGTCTTCTTCCTTACCGTAGCTATACTCAAGAATGATCGCGAGCGGGTCGAACGGCTTGATGGTCGCCACATGGCTCATGACAAAACGCTGATCGCCCGTGTTGCTGCGCTGCTCGGGTCCGAAGATGAAGTTACTGGCCAACGCAGAACTGATCGATCGGCGTAAAGTTAAATCCCCACATGCCGGAAGGCTGTCTATTGTTGTCTCTGGGATTGTCCCAGCCGGTCACTACGCCGGCGTTGATCGACAGCGTCTTAAGCACCGGATACGTGAAAAGCATACCGAGATGGCGAATCGGTATGGCAAAGTTGAAAAGGAACGATCGGGAAAAATTATCGTTATAGGCGCCCGGATTGGGGAGAATTTCGGTCCCCAGAGTTGTCACGAAGAGGCCGCCCTTCACGCCAATCCCCTCGCCAACGGGAATAGTTGTCGTTAAATAGGCCTCACGCACCTCGGCCGACGGCTCGCTGGTCAGCGATTTGCCCCACAGGGTCGCTTCGCGCAGGAGCTCGCCACTCCGGCCGAAGTCGCCGGAAAGGCGGAACCCCACGCCCCAGTCTTTCTCGGGCTTTTCCACGTACAGATGAAGATAGTTGAAAACCACTCTGTTGTGGTCCTTGTCGAAGTACCTGCCGCTGATATCGTTCGGGCTTTTCGGCTCGTTAAAGCTCCATTGGTAGCTGGTATCCAGGAAGCCGCCCATGCTGAGCCCCACGGCCTTCTCCAGCGCCCCTTTGCTTTCGGCGATTTGTTTGTCCAGCAGGCCGACGCTGCCGTCCAGGCTCAACCAGCCGGGGCCGAGCGGCTTATCGTCCTGCGCGCGCACCGCTCCGGTCGTCAGGAAAACCAGCGCGAGGGATAGAAAGATCCTTGCCATCTGTCGCTTCATCGAGTGAACCTCCTCAAAGTTAGCTGAGATACTAAGCCGCATTGAGCGACACCGCAAACCCAAAAACCTCGATTTTACACAGCAATAAAAATGCCATGAGACGACGATCCCTCGGCGCGTCGTAACAAGCTTGAAACTAAAAATTATTCTCTTCGAGCTCGGCGGCTAAAATATCGCTGTCGCCTAGAAGTTAATCATCCCTGTCTAATTTCTAGGCGCTCCGATGCCGCGCGACACTCCAGCGGCTTTTCCAGCTCGCATAAACCGGCACGGCTGTGAATTCGCGCCTCGGTCAATTGTCTTCGAGGGGAAAATCCCAGATTTTGCGCACGCGCACGGCGCAGGCTTTGAGTTCCGGTTGGCGCGACAGCGGATCGCGCGCGGCGATCGTCAGATTGTTCGCGGCCTTAAAAAAGCCGCCGTCGCGCCCCCAATGAAACGGCAGAAAACACGTCCCGCTGACGATCTCCTCGGTGACCCGGCACTGCGCCACGACTTTGCCCCGGCGCGAAAAAATCTCGACGAAATCGGCGTCTTGGATGCCGTGCGCTCGGGCATCGCCGCGGTTGATCTCGAGGATCGGGTCGGGCGCGTACCTGCGCAGCGCGGGGTTTTTTCCCGTGCGGGTCATGGTGTGCCAGTGATATTTGGAGCGGCCGGTGGTCAGCCACAGCGGATACTCGGCATCCGGCGCTTCGACCGGCTCGGCATGCTCGACGGCGACAAAGCACGCTTTGCCGTCGGGCGTCGGGAACTTCATGTCCTCGTACAACCGCGCCGCGCCGGCCGCCCGGCCGCTCGGGCACGGCCACTGCAGCGGCCCTTCATTTTTCAGCCGGCGGTAATTGACGCCCGAGTAATCGCAAAAACTATTCGCCGTCAGCGCGGCAAACTCGTCGAAGATTTCCTCGGCGCCGGAGTAGTCGAACGCCGCGCCAACTCCCAGCGCCGTGGCGAAGAGCGCAATGATCTTCCAATCGGGCAAAGCCTTGCCAGGCGGCTCGACCAGCTTCGGCATGTAGGTGATGCGCCGCTCGGAGTTGGTCATCACGCCCTCTTTTTCGCTCCACTGCGCCGCCGGCAAGATCGCGTGCGCGAAGCGGCTGGTCGCGGTCGGATGGTAGGCGTCTTGAACGACCACCAATTCTGCTTGCCTGAGCGCCTTCTCGATGAGGTCGGTGTCCGGCACGGAAACCGCGGGATTGGTGCAGAGAATCCAGATCGCCTTGAGTTTGCCTTGCGCGAGCGCTTCGAACTGTTCGAGCGCGGCAAGCCCCGGCTCCGGCGCGATGCTGCCGCGCGGCACACGCCAAAAGTGTTCAACCATTTCGCGGTCGCGCGCATCGGCCACGCTGCGGTAACCCGGCAGTAAGTGCGAGAGGCCGCCGACTTCCCGCCCGCCCATCGCATTGGGCTGGCCGGTGAGCGAAAACGGCCCCGAGCCGGGCTTGCCGATCTTGCCCGTGGCGAGGTGGAGATTGTGAATCGCGTTGTTCTTGCGCACGCCCACCGAGCTTTGATTGATCCCCATGCTCCAGAGCGACAGCGCGCTTTTCGACATGGCGAAGATCAATGCCGCCTCGACGATCAGACATTCGGCGACGCCGCAGATCTCGGCGGCCCGGTGGGGCGGGTATTGCTTGACGGTTTCCTTGAGCTCGCGAAAGCCGCGGGTGTGGCCGGCGATGAACTCGCCATCGGTCAAGTTTTGCTCGATCAAGACCGCGAGCATGGCGTTCAGCAGCGCGATGTCGCTTCCCGGCCGGATCGGCAGATGTAGATCGGCGAAATCGGCGGTCTCCGTGCGCCGGGGGTCGACGGCAATGATGGTGACTTTCTTGGGCTCAGCCAGCTTGCGTTGCTTGATGCGCTTAAAAATCACCGGATGACAGTCGGCGGCATTGGTGCCGATCAGCAGGAAGCAATCGGCGCAATCGATGTCGGCGTACGATGCCGGCGGCCCGTCCGAGCCGAAAGAGACTTTGTAGCCGAAGGCCGCCGACGCCATGCACAGCCGCGAGTTGGTGTCGAAGTTGTTCGTGCCGAGAAACCCTTTGGCGAGCTTGTTGGCGACGTAATACTCCTCGGTCGTCAACTGCCCGGAGCCGTAAAACGCGACGGCTTCCGGACCATGCTCGTCGATGATGGCGCGAAAACGCCGGGCGAGATAGTTCATCGTTTGTCCCCAGCTCGCGCGCTTGAAGTCACCGTCCTGGCAGGCTCGTATGTGCGGATAGAGCAAGCGGTCGCTGGTTTTCAAAGTTTCCGGCAGATAGACCGCTTTGAGACAGAGATCGCCCCGGCTTGATGGATGATCCAGATCACCCTTGATGCGCGTTACCGCGCCTGCTTGAACTTTCGCCAGAAGACCGCAGCCGACACCGCAATACGGGCAATATGACTTTTCCCAATGCGTGCTGACGTTGCTTTCCACGAAATTTGGCTCGCCACTCGACCTGTTTAGGGAGCGATATCGAAAGAAGGTGGAGTTGCTTTGTGCCAATCATCGTCGAAGGTAATTGGCGCCTGCGGCGCACGGTACTTGCGCCGGAAGCGATTGAAACCGGTGTATTTTTCGATGACGAACAATTCGTCTGGCGTTGCCGCCTGTCGCGCTACCGGGTCAACGCCCGGCGTCCGGCCGTGGCCGGCGCGCTCTTCGAGAAACGTGAGCAGGTGTCCACGCGCGGCCTGGTAGCGCGGAGCATCGACGATGCTCAGTCGCTCCCGCGGCCGGACGAAGGGAACCGTGACGATTTCCCCGACGGTCGCCGCCGGCCCGTTGGTCATGAGCACGATGCGGTCGGCCAGCAGCAGCGCCTCATCGACGTCGTGGGTGACCATGAGTACGGTTTTGCGCTCGCTTTCCCACAACCGCATCAGCTCGTCCTGCAACTCCATGCGCGTGATGACGTCGAGCAAGCTAAACGGCTCGTCGAGGAGCAGCACTTTGGGCTCCAGAGCGAAGGCTCGGGCGATGCCGACCCGCTGTCGCATGCCCGCGGAGAGTTCTTCCGGGTAGCAGTTCGCGATGTCGTTGAGGCCCACCAAGGCGAGGTACTTGTCGGCGATTTCGCTGCGGTTCCTTCGGCTCGATCTTTCATTGACTTGCTCAACCGCAAGCAGCACGTTTTCTCTGGCGGTCAACCACGGCAGCAATGCCGGCGACTGAAACACCACGCCGCGATCGAGCCCGGGACCGACAACTTCCTTGCCCGCGATGATCACACCGCCTTCGCTCGCTTCGTTCAGGCCCATGGTGATCGACAGCACGGTAGACTTGCCGCAGCCCGAATGGCCGATGATGCAGACAAACTCTCCTTCGGTCACCCGCAAGTTGAAATCCTTGACGATCACCGAGCGCCCCTGCTCGGTATCGTAGCTCTTGCCCAACTGAGTGAGTTCGAGAAATGGCATCATTGCGAAATTCCTTCCAGCGCTAATTGAGTTGCGCGCTTGCGCCGGGCAGGTCTTTGGTTCGAACCTTTTTGTCCCGCGACGAGAATGCCCACAGTCTCGCGCCGCGCCTTTTGATAATCCGCGCCGCGGCCAACTTCGGCGCGCGAGCGCGGGTGCGGCGTCGCGATGCGCACCGGCGGTCCGAGGGTCGCGCCAGGACTCGAAGTCAGCGTGTAAATCGTATCGGCAAGCAAGATCGCCTCATCGATATCGTTGGTGATCATCACCACCGTCTTTTGGGTTTCCATCCAGATGCGCGCCAGCTCTTCCTGCAACGTACCGCGGGTCAGCGCGTCGAGGGCGCTGAATGGTTCGTCCATCAGCAGCACCTTAGGGTCCATCGCCAGGCCGCGGGCCACCGCCACTCGCTGGCGCATGCCGCCGGAAAGCTCGCGCGGCCGCTTGCCGGAGGCGTTGCTGAGATTCACCAGCTTGATGTAATGCTCCGTGCGCTCACGTTTGTCTTTTTCCGCCAGATGCGGCGCCACCGCATCGACGGCGAGATGGATGTTTTCGTAGACCGTCATCCAGGGCAGCAGTGAATAGTTTTGAAAAACGATGCCGCGCTCCGGGCCCGGACCTTGAATCGCTTTGCCTTCGAGCAAGATCTCGCCGTGATCCGGTTCCATCAAACCGGCGATCAGCGAGATCAAAGTCGTCTTGCCGGCGCCGGAGCGGCCGACGATACAAACGAACTCCCGTTCTTCGATGGCGAGGTTGATGTCGCGCAGCACGGGCAGCACGTTCGCCGATTGGGCTTTGCCTCTGCCGTGGAATCCCTTGCTCACGCCGCAAATTTCCAGAAAAGCCATGCGCATTCCTCAGGCGGTTTTGAACCGGCGCTCGACCACGCCCATTAACCGGTCCAGCGCGAAGCCGATCAGGCCAATGGTGATGATCGACAAGAGAATGTGCGAATAGACCAGGCTGTTGTATTCCTGCCAGAGAAAACCGCCGACGCCAGGAGCACCGGTGAGCATTTCCGAAGCGACGATGACCAGCCACGCCAAACCGAGGGACAGACGATAGCCGGTAAACACATAAGGCAGCGATCCCGGAATGATGATGCGCCGCAAGGTTTTCAGCCAGGAGAGTTTGAGCACCCGCCCAACGTTCAGATATTCCGGGTTGATGCTGCGTACGCCTACGGCCGTGTTGATCACGGTCGGCCACATGGCACAAAGCGCGATCGTGAAGATCGCCGCGGGCTCCGACTGCCGGAAGATAACCAAGCCCAGCGGCAGCCAGGCCAAGGGCGAGATCGGCCGCAGGATTTGGATCACTGGATCGAACGATTTGTAAAAGAACGTCGACAATCCCAGGAGAAAGCCGATGGGCGTGCCAATCGCAATCGCCAGCAAGAAGCCCTTGGCGACGCGCATGAGACTCAGAAACGCGAAACGTCCGATGCCCTGGTTCATTTCGCCGTCTTTGAAAAACGGGTTGAGGATATACTGCTTGCTCTCTTCCCAGGTTTTCAGCGGCGACGGCAGATCCAGCGCCACGGTTGTGCTGATCATTGTCCAGAGGAGCAGCGTAAAGCCGATCCCTAGGAAAGGAAGAAACAGAGTAGCGAGATCGAGTCGTTTGGCCATGTTTTGTCCTTTCAGACGAGATTATGGACGGCGAATTTTTTCGCGTACTCTTCCGGCTTGGCCGGGTCGAACTCGATGCCGTCGAAGAGCGTCTCTCTCTTCATGTCTTCCTTGGGTACCGAGATGCTCATCTCCTTCGCGACCTCGCGAAAGATGTCCGGACGATGAACTTTGTCGACAACCCCCTTGTAATCGGGCGCTCCCTTCACCATGCCCCAACGGCGGAACTGCGACAGCCACCAAACGCCGTGAGACTTTAGCGGAAAATTGGTGTTGCGCACGAAGAACGTCATGTAGTTGGGATCCTTTTCTTTGCGTCCATCGCCGTAGTCATAGTCGCCGAGCATGCGGCCGAGAATGATTTCCTTTTGCGTGTTGATGTACTGCGGCTTCGACACTACCTCGGCCATGTGCGCGCGGTTTTCCAGCTTATCGATGTGCTGGCTCGATTCGAGCATCGCGCGTAGGATCGCTTTGACCGTCTTGGGATTCTTGTCGGCGAACTCCTCGGTGAACGCGAGAACCTTTTCCGGATGGTCTTTCCACAACTGCTGTGTGGTGATCGCGGTGAAGCCGATGCCGTCGGCGATCGCCCGGGCGTTCCATGGCTCGCCGACGCAGAACCCGTCCATCTTGCCCACCTTCATGTTCGCGACCATCTGCGCCGGCGGTATGGTGATGAGCGTCACGTCCTTGTCCGGATTGATGCCGCCGGAGCCGAGCCAATAGCGCATCCACATGGCGTGAGTTCCGGGAGGGAAAGTCATGGCGAAAGTCATCGGGCTGCCCGCCTTCTTGGCTTGCTCGGCCAACGGCTTGATCGCCTGCGGCGTCTTGGCGCCCTTGGCCAGCAACTCTTTGTCCAACGTGATCGCCTGCCCGTTGCGATTGAGATAAAAGGGAATGATCATCGGTTTTTGCGGCGAGCCGAGCAGTCCCATAGTCGACGCGTAAGGCATGCCGATGAGCATATGCGTCGCCTGATTTTCTCCCAACGTGAGCCGGTCGCGAATGACGGCCCAGGACGCTTCCTTCGAAATGGTCGACTCGATGCCGTATTTCTTGAACAGGCCGAGCTCGTGCGCCATGACGATGGAAGAGCAATCCGTAAGCGCGATGATGCCGAAGCGAACTTTGGTCGTCTCCGGCGCATCCGCGGCGTACACACCGCCCACCCATCCCTTCGGCATGCCGACGAGGAAGGCGCCCACCGCACCCCCGGAGATCTTGAGAAAATTCCGCCGGTTTATTTTTCCAGTTTTGACGAATTGGTTTTTTCTAGCCACGATCCTCATCCCTCCACCGTAACTTGTTCACCCTGCGCCACCAGCCGAAAGACTTTCACCTTCAAGCTCGGATCCGTCGAACAAGCGCCGGTTTTCAAGTCGAATTTATAGCCGTGCAGCGGACAGACGACCTCGCCGCCCTCGATCCAGCCCTTGCACAATTGGCCCCCTTCGTGCGGGCAAATGTTTTGAATGCCGTAGAGTTTTCCGTCGTTTTTGAAGACCGCCATCTCTTCTCCTTTCACGCGCACCAGTTTCGCCGCGCCTTCGGCGATCTCATCGCCGCGAAACGATGTCTTTGCCGCTTTGGTATCCGCAGGAGGTGGCTGCGTACCCAGCGCGGGTGGCTGGGAAATTTTGCGCAACTGTTGTCGCATCGCTTTGAAAGCGCCGTGCTTCGCCAGCCCGGCGATGGCGTCGGGCAAGTCCTCACACGGCACGTCTTCGAGAATCTTGATTGGAAAGTTGGCTTCGATGCCCGCGGCGCCGGCGGCGAAGACGTCCACCGCTTCGACCACTTCGCCGTTGATCTTGACGTTCTTTCCGAGGAGACCGATGTCCGAAACGGTGTGGTTGCCGCAGCTCGCCGGGCAGCCCGACCAGTGCATGCGCAGCGGCTGGGTCTTGCCGAGTTTGGCTTCCAGATGGCGCGCAGTCTTGAGCGCCCATCCCTTGGTGTCGATCAAGGCGAAATGGCAGTAATCCATCCCCGTGCAGCTCACCAGACCGCGCATGACCTCCGAGGGATCGTAGCGCAGCTCCTCAAGCACGGGCTCTTCCGTGAGCGCGCCGATCCTGGAATCCGGCACGTTCGGAATAATGATGTTCTGGCCGACCGTGAGCCGAAGCTGGCCACTGCCGTAGTTTTCTGCCAAGTCTGCGATGCGCAGCATCTGCTCCGAGGTTATGCGTCCGACCGGCACGGCGAGACCGACGTAGTTGAGTCCCTGCTGCTTCTGGCGCAACACCCCGACGTGATCGGTGTGCTTCTGCGCGCGTTCATCCTTTCCCGCTGCTGTGAGCGGGCGGTCGACGCGGCGCTCCAATTCGGCGCGAAACTTTTCGATACCCCAGTTCTCGATCAAGAACGCCAAACGCGCCTTGGTGCGCAGCTCGCGGCGCGCCGTGGTCGCGAAAGATCATGACGATGTGGCTGCACAGCACAGCGGCCTCCTCCGGCGTCACGAAGAGGTTGAGCGGTGAGGCCATGCGAAAGCCGCCCGAGCCGAGCTTGCCGCCCACCGCGATGTTGAACCCGCACAGCTCGATCCCGCTGATTTCCTTGGTCGCAGGCGTCAAAGCCAGATCCTGCGACTCCGCGTGGGTGCAAACCTCTTTGCACGCGGTGATCGTGACGTTGAACTTGCGCGGCAGATTGGTGAACGCTTTGTTGCCGACGAAGATTTGCGTGAACTCGCGCACCACGCCCGAGGCGTCGAACAGCTCGTTGGGCGTGAGACCGGCGACGGGGCAGCCGATCACGCCGCGGATATTATCCATGCCGGTCTGCAGCGAGATCAGCTCGACAGCCGCGAGCCGCTCCCAGATTTCCGGCACGTCGGCAATCGTGAACCAGCGCAGTTGAATCTGCTGGCGGGTGGTGATGTCGGCGAAGCCCTTGCCGTATTGGCCGCTGATTTGCCCGATGGCGCGGAGCTGCGTCGCGCTCAGGATGCCGTTGGGAATGCGCAGGCGCATCATGAAATGGCCGGGGGTTTGCCGCCGGAAAAACACGCCGGCCCACTTGAGGCGCTCCTTGTCGCCTTCGGTGATCGCCTGCCATCCCTCGGCCGCGTACCGCGGCACATCGCCGAGGATTTCCAGCCCATCCTTTTCTTTTTTGTATTCTTCGATCTTATTCATGATCTCGCGAGCGCCGGTTCAAACCACAATGCGTTCGACATACGATGGCTATTTCCATAGCGGCCAGGATTTGCTGCGGAGCCGGCCGGCGCGGTTTGGCCTGGAAACTTCCAGATCGAAGCAGCGCGCCATCTCCAGCACGGGCAGCTTGGGGATGTCCCGATCGGCCTGATCGCCGAACACTTCCGCCAGGAAAAGAATGTTCTCGAAAATCTTTCCGCTTGTTCTTTTTGCCCGCGCTTTTGCCATTTACGGCTCCTTGCAAAAATAAAAAGGCGCTCCATCGGATAACCGATGAGCGCCTTTGCTCAGCGAATGCGTCGTCGCGTTCGCTGTTATGAATGAGCAATCGTTATGCCATGGACAAATGGAAATAAACCGACGTGATTCTGCCCTTTCGCGCCTGCGGCGTATCTCACTGCCTGCGGCGAAGTCAGGCGCTGCTTAGATAAGCGGCAGTCACTCAATTTTTGTCTCCCTTCATAAATCCACCGGCCAAGATAATTGCCTGGGCGACTTCAACCATCGGTTTGCGCATATTCATGCTGGCTTTCTTGATCAAGGTGTACGCTTGATCTTCCGACAGATGGCGCTGCTGCATGATCAATCCCTTGGCGCGCTCGATGACTTTTCGCGCTTCCAAGGTTTCTTTCAGACTGGAGTTTTCCGCGCGCAGCGCGAGGAAATCCTGAAAACGTATGATCGCCAGCTCGACCGCAGGGCTGAGCTGTTCGGCCCTCAGCGGCTTGACGAGATAACCCATCACTCCGGCGCGTTTGGCGCGCTCGACCGTCGCCTCGTCACAGTGGCTGGTGATGAGAACGATCGGCACGGGATGCGACCGCATGACGTCGTGAGAAGCTTCGATGCCGTCAACGTCGGACAGTCCCACGGCCATTAAAATAACGTCGGGAACCGCCCTGCGCGCCAGCGCCAGCGCAGTTTTGCCGCTTGCGCCCTCGCCCGCGATCTCGTATCCGCCGCTATTTAGGATCGAAAAAAGATGCCGGCGCGAGGGTGGATGATCATCTATGACCACGACCCTTCTCATGGGTCCGCTTGGCCTCCGTCTCCCTTGCGGTTACGCGACCGGCAGTTGCGTCGAACAAATTCTGAGAGGAATCTCTCGCCGTAGTATTTCAAATTGGGCGCATAGCTCTGCGTGTCGGCGATGATCTTGTCGGGAAGCACGTAGGGAGCCGCGGCTAGATCCTTGGAGCGCTCGTTGATCCACCGCTCAATCATGCGCGGCGTCACTTCGAGGTGGAACTGCAAGCCGTAGATGCTCTTGCCGACGCGAAAAGCCTGGGTGCTGTAGTGCGCCGAAGAAGCCAGACGAATTGCGCCGGCCGGCAAATCGAAGCCATCGGCGTGCCATTGGAACACGGTGGCGTTTTCCGGCAGATAGCCGAGCAGCGAGTCCATCTGCCCGTGCGGCGTGATGGATATCGGACTCCAGCCGATTTCCCTGACCGCGCCGTGAAAAACTTGTGTTCCAAGAGCCTCAGCCAGGAGATGCGCGCCGAAACAAACGCCGAGGATCGGCACCGCTTCGTCGATCGCCGCGCGAATGATGCGTTTTTCCCAGCGCAGAAATGGAAAGTCGGCTTCGTCATCCACGCTCATGGAGCCGCCGAGAACGATTACGGCACTGACATTTTCCAATTCCCCCGCCGGCAACTCGCCGTGGAACAAGCGAAAAATTCGAAAATCCGTTCCTTGCTTTTCCAGTACCTCGGCGAAAAAGCCGAGATCCTCGAGCGGATCGTGCTGAAAAACCAGGACCTCTGACATGGATCGTGCCGAGTAATAAGTGCTGAGGACTGAGGTTGCGTCGCAATTTCTCACCTCAGCCCTTTACCGCTCAGTCCTCAGTCCTACTTCTCCGCTGCTTGTACCTTGCGCAATGGCGGTGCTGCGGTGGAGGTCACCGCAGCACCGCCCAGGAGACCACGCGGCTCAACCGAAATATTAGACAGTTCCCTTGGAAAGCTCCGCCGCGCCGTAAGGCGCGGTTGATCCCGCCATTTTCCCCGATGGGTCAACCAGAGCGGAACCGCGCGCGGCCACCGTCACGAAATCAGGATAGGCGACGTTGCCGTGCTCGCCGATATCGAGGCCTTCGATCTCTTCGTCCGCCGGCACGCGGATGCCGACGGTCGCCGCGATGATTTTCCAGAAAATCAGCGATACGGTGAAGACAAATGCGCCTACACCCACGACGCCGACAAGCTGCTTCATCAGCAGCGCCGCGCCGCCGCCGAAGAACAAACCGTTGCCGGTGGTGTTGGGCGTGAAATGATCCTGCGCGAACAATCCCACGCACAACGTGCCGAAGATACCGCAGACCAGGTGCACCGAAGTGGCGCCGACCGGATCGTCGATCTTGATCTTGTCGAAAAACAGCACCGAGACAACAACCAAAAATCCGGCGATCAAGCCGATGATGAGCGAGCTGGGAATGCTTACGAAGGCGCAGCCGGCGGTGATCGCGACAAGCCCCGCCAGAGCGCCGTTGAGAATCATGCTGAGATCAGGCTTGCCCAAGAGCAACCATGCGGTGAGCGAAGCGGAAATGGCTGCCGCCGCTC
The DNA here is from genome assembly GCA_963745035.1 of uncultured delta proteobacterium. Taxonomy (GTDB): domain Bacteria; phylum Desulfobacterota; class Binatia; order UBA9968; family UBA9968; genus DP-20. Next base: position 139,175 of record CAVUVW010000025.1, read on the forward strand.
CGGCGGTGTTGGTCGCCACGGCGATGCGTCCGATAGCGCCGGCATCCGCAGCCATGGTGCTGCCTGGATTGAAACCAAACCAGCCGAACCAGAGAACGAACACACCGAGAGTCGCCAAAGCCATGCTGTGGCCGGGAAGCGGCAAGGCTTTACCATCTTTGCTGTACTTGCCGATGCGCGGGCCGAGCACGATAATGCCCGCCAACGCGGCCCAGCCGCCCACCGAATGCACCACCGTCGAACCGGCGAAGTCGAACATGCCGAGCTTGGCCACCCAACCACCGCCCCAGATCCAGTGGCCGGTGATCGGATAGATGATGCCGACCATCAAAAAGGTGAAAATGTAGAAGGAGCCGAATTTGATGCGCTCGGCGACGGCGCCGGAGACGATGGTCGCCGCCGTGCCGGCGAAAACCAGCTGGAAGAAAAACTTCGTCCACAGCGGCACGCCCGTCCAGTTAAGCGCGGAGTACACTCCCTTGTAGGCATCGCCCATGGCGGGACTATTGTCGGCTCCGCCGACAAACCAAAGCCCCTGAGTTCCCATGAACGCATTGCCGTCGCCGAACATCAGTCCCCAGCCGAGCGCCAAAAAAGCCAGAGAAGAAGCCGCGAAGACGATAAAGTTCTTGGCCAAAATTGTGACGGCGTTTTTCGCTCGACAAAGGCCGGACTCGACCGTCGCGAAGCCTAGGTTCATGAAGAAGACCAACATGCCCGCGATCAAGCGTCCACATGGTGTCCATCGCTACCTTGGCGCCGCCGATCTGCTCCAATAGTCCTTGTGTGAACTGCGCCGGCGCCGCACCCGGATCTTCTTTCTTCGCTTCAGCCGCCGGCGCTGCGGCGGGCGCTTCCACTTTGGACGGCTCACTCGGCGGCGGCTCCTGCGCGCGCGCAACGCTCGTGACGAGGAATATTCCCAACAAGGCCGTCAACGACGCGAACGCTAAATATTTCTTTGCCTGCTTCATTGTTTTCTCCCTCCTCGGAGTTTTGAGCTGATTTCTTAAACGGCGTCCTCGCCTTTTTCCCCGGTGCGGATGCGAATGACTTCTTCCACCGGCGTGACAAATATTTTGCCATCGCCGATCTTGCCGGTCTTGGCGCTGTCCGTGATCACCCCGACCACCGTGGCGGCTTTGTCGTCCGGCACGAGAATCTGAATCCGCACTTTCGGCAAAAAATCCACCGAGTACTCGGCGCCGCGGTAAAGCTCCGTGTGTCCCTTCTGGCGGCCAAAACCTTTAACCTCTTCCACGGTCATGCCTTGAATCCCCGCCTTGGTCAGCGCCTCTTTCACCTCATCCAACTTGAACGGCTTCACGATCGCTTCGACCATTTTCATAAAAACTCCTCTGCCTGCGACTCTTCCTGAGAACGAACGATGGACTCTTTGCACCCCTCTGTCGCTTAGAGCAACGGCGGTGCCACAAACTACTCGAACCCACCCAGAGTGACCCTAGTCGGTGAATTCTTTACAGATTCTTTACGATGGTGACGAGGCGGGCTTTGCGGAACTTCATAGAGGCTGCTCAGAAATTAAGCCTGCCGCCTAAATTTCATGCAGCACGAAATGGATCAGGACGGTGTTGTGCGATCTAAACGTTAAGGTAGCAGTAAGGCGCTACTGTGTCACGACTGGGTGAGAAGCTTTTTGCGGGGCACGGCGCCCGGCGGGACGCCGTGCCCCTATCCCGACGTCCTGCACAGGAGGCACACACTGAACAGGGAATCCGAATCGATTAGAGCTCGTCTTTATGGTTTCGCGCGAGTGCCTCGATTTGATCGGCAACTTCACGAAGCTCGCGCGCCAAACCTTGGAACCCGTCGCTGATCACTTCCGTCGATGCCGTCGTATAGTGCACATGTACTAACGATTCGGGTCCAAGACTGACTTCCCACTTTTTTCCTGAATGGCTGTCATCCATTGTTTCGTTCCTTCACTGGCGCATTTTCGAATCAAATCGGCCCTCTCCACATGTTTGGCGGCGGACTCGGTCACCGATTTAAAACCGATAGCAATGTCTCTCGATCAGTGGTGATCGACAAAAGTAGCTGGCTGTCTGAAGACCTGAAAAGGCGGAGATGGCTGGCTGTAAAATTTTTCTTCCAACGCTTCGACTGACGCGCGAATGTTATTGGTCCTCCGTTACCTTTGCCGGCAGAGGAACCGCGCTCGACTCGCAGGCCTTGATCTGCCAGCGGACCGCACGCCCGCAGTATTCCTGCGCGATCGCCGATTCCATACTCGGGTCGTAGCGGAGCGCAAGAATCAGATAGTGCAGCGCAATCGCCATGGCGATCTTTTCACCCGGCGTCTTCGCGTGCTTCTCTTCGAGCCAAATGGTCGCCGTATGAATCGTCTCCACCGGGAAACGCTCCGTATGTCGATATAAATCCCAAGCTTTCTTTACTAGAAGATCCATCGCTCACCTGCCGATCTGCGGAATCATTTCTCGTTCCAGCGGAGGCCGTCCTGTTGCACGAACGACAGCGACGAAATATGCCGCGTGCGATTGAATTTTTCGCTGCCGTTGCCGCCGGGCTTTTCTTCGAAGTGGGTGACCTCCAACACGTACCGCCCCGCCCATGGGGTCGGCAGCGTCACCTGACCCTTGGCATCGGTGGTCAACGGTTTCTGCCATTTGGCGGGTCCGACGATGGTCACTTCGGCTTTTGACAGCGGCGCGCCGAGAAAGAAAAGCGTCATCGTATTGCCGTTGGCAGCGGTGGGTACCAACTCCAAGTCGAGCTTCGCTGCGGTCTCGCGTTCGGCCCGCTTTGGCGTAATAGATGGTTTTCGTTGCGCCGCCTTTCTCTTTGTCCTCGCGCGCCGGCATGCTGCTCTCGACCAGGCGCACATCGCCGCTCCCTTTGAGTTGAATCTCCAGATGATTTTCGTTCCTTTTGATCGGCAGCGGCTCGCCGCCGGCGAGGAAGACGCGCGGTGCTTTGATGCGATCGAGCATTCCCCCGCTTTTTTCGCGGATGTCATCGATCCACTCTCCGAGGTACGCGCGCGCCGGTCCGTCGCCGTCGCGCTCGAGCCAGACGTAGTGAGCGCGCGCCTGAGTACTCATCAAAGAGGCGGCAAACAAAATGAGCAGCGTAAACCACTTCGCCATGAGCGTTCCTCCTGCGAATTTAGGCCGTCAAGGCAGCGCGCTCTTGCTGCTGCAGTGTTGCGGCCACGCCGTCGAACCAATGCTTGGACGGCACGTCGTATTCAGCGTCGCAATCAACCCGCGGGTAAAGTCGAATGCCGCCGTGCCGTTCCAACGCCGCGTCGAGATCTCGGCCGCACTTGCAGAACTGATCGTAAGTCGTGTTGCCGAGCGCGAGCACGGAAAACTTGACGCCACGCAGATCGAGACCATTGCCGCGCACCACTGCTTCCCAAAAGGGCGCGGCATCATCGGGCGGCTCGCCGTCGCCATAAGTGCTCATGATGAACAGCACGCAGCTTGCTTGGCTCAGGACATCGGGCTGACAATGCGCCATGTCGCGCACACGCGCGACTATGCCTTGGCCGCGCAGTTTTGCGGCGAGCCGGTTTGCCAACCGCTCGGCGTTGCCGGTCACCGTGCCGTAGAGAATCAGCGGCGCATCGTCGTTGAACGGCGCGCTCCAGTCAGTGCGAGCCTCTTCGTGTCCGTTCTGGGCATGTCCGTTGGTGAAGCTGGTTGCTTGTTCCATGGCGGCGGTCGTGAGCTCCTTTGCTGTCTCAGAAATTTGCGGCACGGCTGATGAAGGAATGGACTGAATTTCGACAGGTGCGGTTTCGTAAGGAACGGTGGGCGCATCTTCGGCATCGCGTTTTCGGTAGCGGAAGCGCCGCCATGCCATCGCCACGCCGGTCCATACCAGGAAGCAGCCACCGAGCGACGCTAGACCGGCGACGGTCTGACCGATAAACCCGAGCGCTTCACCGGTGTGAAGGCCGCGCACCCAGACGCGGAGTTTGCGGCCGGTGCTGGCGGCGGCGTAGGGTTCCCACTTCACGATTTCGGCACTGGCTTGATTCAGCGTGAGCTGCGAGCGCGCGAAGATGTGCGGCGCGCTCGGTTCCTGGATCAAGACATTGATTGGCCCGTCGCCGCCTGGCGGCAGGCGCAGCATCATCATGACCCAACCCGGAGCTTGCTGCTCGGCGCGGGCGAGAAAGGCATCGAAGCTTGCCAGCGGTTTGCGCTCGCGCGCCTCGCCTTCGCCGCGCCGCTGCTGCGCTTGAGCCATAGGACCACTCGCCGCTCTGCGGCGGCGGCTCGCTGCCGGTCAACGTATAAAGGAGATCGTTGGCCCACGGATAAGACATGACCGCAGCGGTGAGGGTCAGCACCACCAGCACGCCGGATGACCAGAAACCGATAACGTTGTGCCAATTCCAATCGCGTGCTTTGCCGCGCAGGCGAGGATTGAAAAGGAGGCTGGATTTCAATCCTCGCCAGTGCCAACTGCGCGGCCACCAGAGATAAACTCCGGTGATGGCAAGCCAAAAGAAAGCAAGATTGCAGGCACCGGTGATGGCGCGCCCGGTGGCGCGCCCTTCGCCTTCCATGCCGAGCCAGCGGTGCCAATCGATCACGTCGTGAAACCAGTCGTGCAGCTTAGAGCCCTTGCCCAGGACTGCGCCGCTATAGGGGTTGACGTAGATCGCACCCTCGCGGCCGAAGCCGACGGCGACGGCGGCTGTCGGCTCGTTGCGCAGGACTACGCCCGTGGGGCGGGCATTCGGGATTTTGCGCGCGGGCGGCGGCTACGATTTGATCCAGGCTCAGCTTCGCCGCGCCGGCCGGCGGCACCACTTCACGCACGTCACGCTCGGCGTACTCGACCATTTGGTGCTCGTACATGAGAATCACGCCGGTGGCCGACATGAGGAAAATCACCGCCCCGGCGACCACGCCAGCGATCAGATGAGACCAGAAAAGGATTTTATGCAGCAGCTTCATGCCTCTCCCGGAGCTAGTCGGCCTTGCCCGCCTGCAAAACCCCCAGCTCGCTACGCAGCCAGTCGCGCAAAATTTCCTTCTCGTAGCGCAACGGGTCCTCACGCGGATAGTCGACGCGCAGTTGATAGTCGAGATCCGTCAGTTGGCGTTGACCTTCCTTGATGATTTGGTCGCCGGCATCGACGACGCGGAACTCGAATGCGATGCGCGGCGGATAAATGCTCTTGTTCACGCGCACGTGCTCGAACTGGGGGCCGCGGAAGAGCTCGAAATCACCAGCCAGATCGATATCGGTGATCTTGATCTCGAGGCGCATGGGCTCGGGCAGATACCGCGTACCGGTAGCCGCAATGAAGCGTTGCAGTTGCAGCAGGATCGCGGGCGAGCTCCTCTCGGTCTTCGCGTAACCGGCATCAGTGAACCCGTCCGGCTTGACGAAGACGACCGAAACTCGGGCGGGAGTCTCCGGCTCCGACGCTACGGCCGGCGCGCCTGCCGCCACAATCATCGCCGTCAAAAACCAACTGAGCAAAATGGTTCTCATACTCTCAAACCTCCGCGAAGCGCCGCAGCAAATTGTGATAGCAGTTGGTCAGCTCGACGACAGCGCCGTGATTGGGTACCGCTTGATTCACCTTGTTGATGGCCATGTCGAGATCGAAGAGCAGGGTACGATTGCCGTCGTCGCGCACCATGCTTTGTACCCAGAAAAAGGACGCGAGCCGGATGCCGCGCGTCACGGGCTTGACGTGGTGCAGGCTGCTCGCCGGATAGACCACCATGTCGCCGGCGGGAAGCTTGACCGCGTGCGCGCCGTACACATCGTCGATCACCAACTCGCCGCCGTCGTAGTCTTCCGGTGCGCTCAAAAACAGCGTTGCGGAGATATCCGTGCGCACGCGCAGCGGCGTGCCGGGAATTTGCCGGATCGAGTTGTCCAGATGAGCGCCGAACGATTCGCCGCCTTCGTAGCGATTGAAAAGCGGCGGGAACACCCGCAGCGGCAAGGTCGCCGTAATGAACAGCGGGTTGCGCTCCAGGGCTCCCACAATCATGTCGCCCAACTCGCGCGCTTCCGTACTGTTCTCCGGAAGCTGGCGGTTGTCTTTGACCTGAGACGATTGATGCCCCGCCGTCACCCGGCCGTCGACCCAGCTCGCGCGGTTCATCACTTCGCGGCAGCGCGCGACCTGCTCGGAGTTGAGGACATGGGGTACTTGGACGATCATCTTTCCTAGAAGCTCCCTAAAACCTGAAACTCGCGGTGCCGATGAACGTGCGTCCGGCGGCAGGAAGTACGTGAGCCGGATGTGTGTTCTCGTAATGATGGTCATTGGTGAAGTTGAGTGCGTTGAGACGCAACTGGATTTTCGGTGTTATGTTGTACGCGATAGTCGAGTCCCATCTGACATAGCCAGGCGCGCGGTTCGTGTTATCGGCGTTCGCATATCGACTGCCAACGTAAGTCGGACCGCCGCCAATCTGAAACTTCTCGAGGAAGTCATAGGTGGTCCAGAAAGTCGCACTATGCTGCGGCACGTTTGCGAGTTCTTTGCCGACGTTGGATGGAGTCGTCGATTTGACCTGTTCGGTGTCCAGGTAAGTGTAGCTGGCGAAAACATTTAATCCGGTAAAAACCCGGCCGGCGACGCTCAGTTCGAAGCCTTGGGAGCGCTGTTTGCCGTCCGTAACGTTCGGCAAGGTGGGATCGATGGGATTCGGCACGCGGGCGTTATCCTTGTTGATCCGGAATACCGCTGCTTGAACGTTGAGCGCTCCCTGAAAGAACTGCAACTTCGTACCGAATTCGAACATTTCATTTTCTTCGGGCGGAACGCCGTCAGTCGTATTTGTGACAGTGAGAGCCTCCGCCGACGGATTAAACGAAGTGGCATAGGAAAAATAGATGCTCTGATTAGCCCATGGGTGGAAGATCAAGCCGCCGCGATAGCTGAACTCCTTGTCGATCTGGCTGCGGTCCGCGTTGGTCGCTAGTTTATCGTCTACGTCCGCGCCGAAATAATCCCAGCGCACGCCGCCGACGACTTCAAAGTATTCGTTGAGCTTGATCTGATCGGCGGCATAAATGCCGAAGCCGGTCGCCGTGACATCCGAATTGAAGTTAGGCGCCGTGGCCGGTAGCAGCGGCGCATTGTTGTCCGGGTCGAGTATCGGAGTCGGCCCAGCCGCGTTCTTGTTCCAGCGCTTCGCGTCGTTTGTTTCGTGGGAAACTTCAATGCCGCTATTGAGAGTATGTTTGAAGCTCCACGTATCGAATTTGGCGATGAGGTCGGTCTGGTTGGTCAAAATAGTTTCCTGCGTCTCTCGATTTGGTCGGTTACGATTGACGTTTACTCCCACAAGGGAAGGGGGAACAGGCGTTCCCGCGATGCGCGGTGGGGTGACACCGGCATCGCGATTGACGAGCGTAAACCGCATATTATTGCGCAAACTCAATTGATCATTGAAACGATGATCGAATCTCACATTACCGACATTGGTAAAGGTGCGCTCATGATCGACCTTGGGAAAGCCAAAGAAAGTGTCCCGGTCGATTTTCGGCGGCTCGCCAAAAATGTAAGGATGTCCGTAGTCGGGAACATTGTCCTCGTATTGGCCGAGATAGCTGATGATGACCTGAGTGGGTCTACCCAAACCGAAAGCGAACGAAGGGGCAAATCCAAACCGCATGCCTTCAATGTCGTCGCGCTCCACTACATCCAGTCTTTGAGCCATGCCGTTGAGACGGAAGGCCATGGAATCGCCCACCGGCTGGTTGACATCGATGGTCCCTCGGACATAAAGACCGCTCCCCATCCCGAAGGTGCCGCTATAGGCAGGGTCGAGAAGCGGCGTTTTGCTCACTTGGTTGATGATGCCGCCGGTGGAGCCGCGCCCGAAATAGAAGGATGAGGGGCCCTTCAGAACTTCCACCGCTTCGAGATTAAACACGTCGCGAATGTAGGAACCCTGATCATGCACGCCGTCAAGATACATGTCGTTGCGGGTGCTGAAACCGCGCAAGGTAAAACTGTCACCTTGCGCGCCGCCACCTTCGCCCGGCTGCAATGCCGATGCCCGACACGTTTCGAAGAGCGTCCTTGAGACTCCAGCCGGCCTGTTCTTCGATCAGCTTGCGCGGAACGATGGTGATCGATTGCGGCACGTCTTGGAGCGGCACTGGTATACGCGACAGCGAAGATGTCGGCGGCACATACGGGTTGGTCTGGTCTTGCACCACCACCTGCGGCAAAGTGAACGTTTCTTCTTTCTTCGGCTCCGCGGCAATCGCGTTGCTCGCCAACGCGAAACTGAAAGCCACCGCTCGCCCGACTCCTTCCCCAGCCGCAAGGCTGATTTTGCGGAGCGCCTTCTCGCACTGTCTTCTATCGTTGGCGCGTTTTTCTTGTCGACTCATGATTCCTCCAGGTTGTGTTTTTCGCTGGCTGGCATGAGTCGTCTCATATGCTGGCTGGCTGGTTAATACTTCACTTTGTCAAAATCAGCTTGCCGTTTTTGGTGATGCGCAAGTTGTATTCTTCGTCATGATGCACGATTACGATTTCGCTGTTGCCCTGAAAAAGCCGCTGGCTCTCGATGCGCGGCTTTCTTCCGGCCGCGGTCGAGGTCGCCGCACCGGCAGGCGCCTCCGACGCGAAATTCATTCGGCTTTCTGCCATCGAATTCCTCAATGCAGCTCGAATTTCACCGGTAGCATGACCCAGACCGATACCGGATCTTTGCCGCGCTTCGCCGGCTCGAACAGCCATTTCTTGACCGCTTCCGTCGCCGCCAGATCGAGATCGCGAAAGCCGGCCGACTGTTCGACAAGCACCTCGCCGACCCTGCCGTTTTCCAGCACGCGCACGCGCAGTGTCGTCACGCCTTGAGCGCCCGCTCTTCTCGCGGACTCCGGATAGCGCGGCTTCACCTGGTAGCCGCCAAGGGGTCGAGCCAACCCTGAAAGCGCCTCTCCCGAACCCGAACCGCCGCCGGTGCCGTCGCCCTTGGCGCCCCGTCCCAAACCTGCCTTGCCTTTTCCGCCCCCGCCGCCGGCCACTCCGACATCGCCCCGGTCAAAGAGATTGCCGGCGCCGGCCGCGCTGCCTTCGGCCTCGGCCGCTTTGGAGCCGGTATTCAAGCCGGCCATGGCAGTGCCGAGCGTTTTCCAGCAGCGACGCAAGCGGCTGGGGCTCTTCGACCGGCTTCTCTTTGATCTCTTCCTTCGTATTGCCGGTCGGCGGCAGCGGAGCTGGTTTCGAAAACCGGCTTCGATAACAACTTTGGCGCCGTGATGTTTTGCGGCTTGGGTTTTGGTTTCGGCGCCGGCGGTGGAGGGGGCGGCGCGACTTCAATTTTCTTTGGTTGCTCGACCCGCGGTACGTCGATCAACTCGATGGGCACGGTGACCGGCTTGATCGGTTTGGCGTGAATGATCAGCGCGGCGATGGGAATCAGCCCCAAATGAATCAACGACGACGCTGTGAAGGATGGAATCAGCCAGCGCTCGTTCATTTTTTCTGCTCCTTGGGTTTCACCGCGATCGCCATCTTGGCGACGTTGGCGGCGCGCGCGATATCCATGACCTCGACCACTTGACCATGCGCCACGCCGTCGTCGGCGTTGATAACGACCAGCATGTCGGCATTCTTCGCGAGCTGCTGTTTCAAGGCATCGCTGAGCGCAGCCCTGTCGATAGCCTGCTGGTTGAGAAACAGCCGCCCGTCCTTGTCGATCGTGATTGCCGCGCTTTCAGCAGGCGCTTGCTGACCCGAGGCGGCCTTGGGCAGATTGACCGGCATGCCCTTGAACTGAGTCATCGACAGGGTCGAGATCATGAAAAAGACCAGCAGAAAGAAGATCGTGTCGATCATCGGAATGATCTCGATGCGCGCTTTCTTGATGCTGCGGCGTTGCAGGCGCATCAGTGTTTCCCCGCGTGCTCGTGTAACAGCAGCTCGAGGGACGAGCTGTAGTGCTCCATGGCGTCCATTTCTTTCTCCACTCGGACGCTGAAGTAGTTGTAAGGAATCAGAGTCAAGATCGCGATCAGAAGGCCTGTAGCCGTGGCGATAAGCGCCTCGGCAACGCCGCCGGTGACGGCGTGCGGCTGCCCCATGCCGGCCTCCGACATGATATCGAAAGAACCGATCATGCCGACGACGGTGCCGAGCAGGCCGAGCAGCGGCGCCAAGGTGACGATCGTGTCCAACGTGCCGAGCCGGCTCTTGAGCGCGGGGACCTGTGCCTGCGCGGCGGCTTCCATGGCCTTGGCGGGCGCGGGGTTGCGATGCGCCAGTCCGGCGACAAGCACGCGCGCGATCGGATGCGGCGACTCCTTGCCGAGCTTCATGGCTTTGTCAAATTCACCGGCCTCGACCAGGCCGAGCATGCTTTGCAACGGTCCGTTGCGATTTGATTCTGGCCCAGAAGAACAGGCGCTCGATGGTGAGCGCGAGTGAGATGAGCGAGCAGGCGAGCAGCGGAATCATTACGATGCCGCCTTTGACGATGATGGAAACGACTTCGGACATTGCTATTGGACCAGACCTTTCTTGAGAGCGGGATGATGATCGATTAGCGCGCGCTCGGCGCCCTCCGCCACGCTCTGCATGGCGATGCCGAGATCGCGGAGATCCTCGCGCGAGATATGCAGAATGACGTTGCCGTAATGAAAGTGAGCGGTATCCTCGCTGCAGTTGCAAAGCGAAACCGACCATCTGCCTTCGGGTGATTTGATTCCATGCATGGTGACCTCCGCAAAATAAAAAAGCCCGGAACACCCGCTGAAAATGTTTCAGCGAAACCCCGGGCTCTGGATTCTCGATCGCTGGCCGCTACGTGGTTCGTTTATCGAAATATAAATTATTTGTCAAGCCTAATGAATAATTATTAGCTACAGCTAAATCTAATCTATAAGTTGTTGATCAATATTAGTTATCTATATTTCTCTGCATCACTGGGGCGGAGCGGAATCACCACGCGTGCGCTTGCAGCGGCGGCATTTGATCTCGACCCCGTCCGGCACCACGCGCGCCAGCAGGCTGCCGCAATGGCAGCGCAGCGCATCATTTTCGCGCATCGCCGTCTCTCGACTGCCGCTCGCCTTGTCTCGCGCGCGCATCTACGCCACCGCCTTCCGGCGTTCGAGCGCCATCCATAGCGAGCTGGCGATAAACACGCAGAGCAACAGCGCCTGCGCCGCCAGGGTCTCCATCGTCGGATAGATGCCGAGCACCGGCACGGCAGGTGGAAAATCGAGCGGCGTCGCCGGAACCCAGCCGGCCGCCTGCAACTGATTGATGCCGGTGCCGGCGAAGATAAAAGCCATGATGTAGAGCAGAGTACCGGTGCCGGCGAAGAAGTATTTGAGCGGCATGCGCAGGCCGAGTTTGAAGATCGCAAAGGTCGCCGCGAGCATGGCAATGAGACCCGCGGCGAAGCCGAAGAGGATGGCATTGTGGCTGTTCTGGTTTTGCAGCCAGAGCGCCTGATAGAAAAGCACCACCTCGAAGGCTTCGCGATACACGGCGAAGAAAGAGATGCCGACCAAGCCAAGAATGCTCTTGCTCGAAAGCACGTTTTGGACTTTGTCCTGGATGAACGCCTGCCAGCGCCTGGCTTCGCTGCGCGTGTGCAGCCAGTAGCCGACGTAGAAGAGCGCCGCCGCGGCGAAGATCGAGATGAAGCCCTCCATGCTTTCGCGATGCTGGCCGCTGAACGTGAGCACCGTCTGGGCGGCGAGCCAGGTGACGACCCCGGCCAAGAGCGCGAGGATCCAGCCGAAGTGGATGTAGCGAACGGCGTGCGTCGCGCCCATGACTCGAAGCATGGCGATGATGGCGGCGAGAATCAGCGCCGCCTCGAGACCTTCGCGCAAAATGATCAGCGCCGAATTGAGAAACGCATAGTAGCCGGCGAAATCACTGGTCTCGCCCAGCATCTGCGCCGCCCGGTCTAGTCCGGTCTCGATCTCCAGGCGCTGCTTGTGAATCTCGTCCTTCGAAACTCCCTGGCGGATCGAATTGCGAAACTGCGTGAACTGGGCTTCGAGAGATCGTCCCAGAGATGCGTCCTTGGCGAAGAGCGCCGGCTCGGCCATTTCGAAGCCGTCGAGGTAGGCCTCTATCGCTTTCTGATAGGCTTTCTCTTTGTCGCCTTGGCTGTAGATCGTCGCGGCTTCGCCGAGCAGGGTACGGGCGATCAGCAGCGGATCGGTGGATTTCTTCTCCAAAAGGCCGCGCCTGAGATAGGCGAGCATTTCATTTACCGGCGCACCCGGGAGACTTTTCTTGATTTTCTCGGTGAGCTCATCATCGGACGAGGTCGCCAAGGTCGCAATGCTCGTAAGATCGGCCGGCGGGGTTTTGCCCTTCAGCCATGCCTCCCCCGTATTGGCCGCATCGGCGGGAAATCGCAGCGCCATCACGTAGAAGGCGACTTGCCAGCGCTGGTCGTCCGGCAGCGCCGCGAAAGACGCCATCGCCGTGTTGTCGATGCCGAACGTGGTGGTGTTATAGACTTTGAAAGGCGAGAGCCCCGCCATGAAATCCGCGTCGGTGAAATTGGCCGGCGGCGGGGTCTTTGGATTCATCGACTCGCGGCCGGGACCGTCGCCTTTGCCGCTGTCGCCGTGGCACTGCGCGCAATTCTGCATGTAAACTGGTTTCGCGCCCGCGAAGTTGGGCAGCGCATTGGGGTAAGTCGCGATGGAGTAGGTCTTGATCAAGCGCTCTTTGATCTGCTGCGCCAACTGCGGCACCGCGTCGTCGCCGGTCTTGTTTTTTATGTGCGCGGCGAGCGCGTGTAGATCTTTTTCGATGCCCGCCTTGTCGCCTTCGGCGGATTTGAGCTGCTTGAACAGCTCCAGGCTGCGCGCGGAAAACTCGGTCATCTCCGTATACTCGTCCGCGTTGACGACTTTGCCGTCTTGCACGGCGTTCCGATAATCGCCGCCGATATAGTCGATCAAAGCGACGACCCTTTTCGCCTCGTCGGCCGCCCACAAAGCGGGGCTGTGCGCCAAGAGCATCAGCAAGGCGCCGAGGAGCGCTTTCCTGCTGCGGGAACAAATAGTTGGCACCATGGAAGTCACGGCATTCGTATATGCAAATGAAAAAAGTTTGTCAAATCATCCGACGCTTCACAACCGGCACTCTTTTTGGCGCTTAGCTTCGGCTATCGGGATGCTCGTAAATCCAAGCAAAATAACTGCGAGGCGGGCTTTAGAAAATTTTCAGAAGTAACCCGGACGCTTCCGCGGGTTGAGGGATCATGCTGCTCACCGCAAAGAACTGGAACGGGGGCTAGGACGACTTATTGAGACTCGAGCGGGCGATCTGGCGCGAGAGCAGGATGAGCGGCAGCAAAGCGATGCCCACCATCACCAGCGACGGCACGGCGGCTTCGGCAATGCGCTCGTCTTTGGCGAGATTATAGGCTTCGACCGCCAAGGTATCGAAGTTGAACGGCCGCATAGCGAAGGTGGCGGGCAGTTCTTTCATGACGTCGACGAACACGAGCAGCGCCGCGGTGGCGAGACTGCCCCACACGATCGGCACGTGCACGCGCGCCAGGGTGCGCGCCGGCGAGAGGCCGAGGCTGCGCGCGGCGTCGTCCATCGACAGCGTCACCCGCGTGAGCCCGGCCTCGACGGTTTGAAACGCGACGGCGAGAAAGCGCACGACGTAGGCGTAGACCAGCGCGGTCATCGAACCGGTGAGCAGCAGGCCGGTCTTGATACCGAATTGCTCTTGCGTCCAGGCGGCGAGGAGATTATCGAATTTTCCCAGTGGTAAGAGAATGCCGACGGCGATGACCGCGCCGGGGAGAGCATAGCCGAGCACGGCGAGCCGGTTGGCGCCGTGGACCAGCGGATGCTTGACGGTCCGCGCGGCATAGGCGAGCAGCAAGGCCACGATCACGGCGGCCAGGGCGGCGACTCCGGCCAAGGTGAAGGTGTTCATTACCAATCCGTAGATCCGCGCGCTGAAGCGCGCGAGAGGGTCGGCGGCGGCAAGCTTGATCAGGACCGCGGCGGGCACGAGAAACCCGAAGGTGACGGGGACAGCGCAGGTGATCCAAGCGGCCGCGGCGGCGCCGCCGCGCAGCGGTTGAGGCGGCATCGGCGTGCGCTTGGCTGCATAGCGGGCACCGCCCCGATGCCGCCGCTCCAAAGAAAGCATCAGAAGGACGAATACCAAAAGGCAGGTGGCGAGTTGACCCGCCGCAACCGGGTCGCCGAGCGACAACCAGGCGCGATAGATGCCGGCGGTGAACGTATTTACGGCGAAGTAGGACACCGTGCCGAAGTCGGCGAGCGCCTCCATGAGCGCCAAGGCGGTGCCGGCGACGATGCCGGTGCGCGCCAGCGGCAGTGCCACTCGCCAGAATCTGCCCCAGGCACCGTAGCCGGCGAGCCGCGCCGCTTCCATGGTCGTGCGCGACTGTTCGAGAAAGGCGTTACGCGCCAGTAGATAGACGTAGGGGTAAAGCGCGAACGACAACATAGCCGCAGCGCCGGGCAGGGAGCGGATCTCCGGAAACCAATACTCGCGCACTTTCCAGCCGGTGAGATCGCGCAGCAGTGCCTGCACCGGTCCGGCCGCCTGCAGCCAGTCTGTATAAGCGTAAGCCATGACGTAGGCCGGCATCGCCAGCGGCAGGAGCAGCGCCCACTCAAGAAACCGTTGGCCGGGAAAGCGATAGGCGGTGACTAGCCAGGCCGCGCTCACTCCAAAAAAGATCACCCCCACCGCCACCAGAGAAATCAACAGCAGTGTGTTCCAGATGTACTCGGGTAGAACGGTGGATAGAAGATGGGGCCAGGTGGCTTCGCTCGGTAGAAAGACGTTGAACACGACCGCGGCGATGGGCGCGAGCACGAGTACTGCGGTGAGCACCGACACCCGACCCAGCCAGCCGAGCCGGGCGACGGTGAGACCGTTGGAGATCCGGTCAAGGACAGCGACGGCGCCGGTCATCGTTCGCGGTGAGTCCAAGCCGGCATGGATATGCCTTGGCTATTTCCAGCCGACTTTGTCGGCGATGCGCTGAGCGGCGGCTTGGGATTTGCCGAGGTTCGCCAGCGGCAGCGAATCGGTTTTGAATTGACCTAGCGATTCGAGAGCCGGGTTATTCAGCTTGGCGCCTTTGACGATTGGCCACTCGTTGTTCCCGTTGGCGAACAGGGTCTGCGCCGAGTCGCTCGCCAGGTATTCGAGGAATTTGACCCCGGCGTCCCGATTCGGCGCACTCTGCAGCAGGCCGCCGCCGGAGATATTGATGTGGGTGCCGCGGTCCGCCTGGTTGGGCCAAATGATGCCCACTTTTTCGACCAGGGCCCGCTCTTCTGGTTTCTCCGAGCGCATCATACGGAGATAATAGTAATGATTGGAGATCGCGATGGAGCACTCGCCGACCTCAACCCCTTTGAGTTGGTCGGTATCGCCTCCCCGCGGCGGCCGGGCGAGATTCGCCGTGACGCCACGCGCCCAGTCCGTGGCTTTCTCTTCGCCAAGATGGCTGATCAGGCTGGATATCAGCGAAAGATTATAAGGATGGCTGCTGGGACGAACGCAAATCTGACCTTTCCACTTGGCGTTGGCCAGATCCTCGTAACGCGCCAGTTCGGCCGGCTTGATTTTGCTTTTGTCGTAAGCGATCACACGCGCGCGCGCGGAGAAGCCGAACCACTTGTTGTCGGCGCCGCGCGACGCGGCCGGTATGCGCTTGTCGATCGTCTCTGATTTCAGCGGCGCGAAGATGCCGGCTTGCTCGGCGCGCCAGAGGCGGGCGGCGTCCACGGTCAAAAAGACGTCCGCCGGGCTATTGGCACCTTCCGCTTTGATGCGCTCGAAAAGCGCGTCCTCGCCGCCTTCGATACGGTTGATCTTGATGCCGGTCGCTTTGGTATAGCCGGTGTAAAACGCCTCGTCGGTCGAGTAGTGCCGCGCGGTATAAAGGTTGAGCACTTTTTCTTGGGCGGCCGATTCACCGGCAAAGAAGGCGGCGAAGACGAACATTGCGGCGAACAAAGTCTTCGCGCGCGCTTGACCCGGTTCCGTTAAAAATTGCATTGCTAGATCCTCCTGAGCCAATGCTCCGAAAAATGTTTAGGAGCGGACAATATCAATTGTAAGACGATGGCACTGGTTCACTTTTGTATCACCCAAAACTCGATATTCGAATAGTGAAATAATATATCTTTGTCAAGACCGACCAAAGTTCTGCTAACGTGCGTTCCGCCAAGGTCGTACCGTGCCAATAGCTGCCACAGAGCGATGTGATCTCATCTCCAGGACCGCTGCCTGCGGCGAAGTTTCTCATTAATATGAAATGAATAGAGGTGAGCCGACGGCTTGAGGAGAATCGTCGCTAAGGCGAACTGACGCTCGGCGCCACGGACGCTATCCCTTGCGCGTAATTACCTTGCTTAGTTGCCGTTCTCAGTGGACGGGACAGGGAAGACGACGACGTTGGGCAGATGGACTTCTACGGGGACTTGGTGCCCCACCGGCCAGTGAACGGGCCGGCGCTGCTCCAAATGGACGGTCGATCCGGAAGGAAGACGCAGCCGGTAAAGAATCTCACCGCCGAGAAACTCACGCTCCTCCACGGTGGCCAGGATGCCGCCAGCTTTGGTATTCACCGACTCGTGCCGAATCATCACTTTCACAGGTCCGGCGGGGAAATCAGGCGGCGAAGGAAAAACGCCTATCTCGGTACGGACCTCGCTCCCCAAAATCACTCCCGGAATGAAATCCGCATGGCCGACAAAGTTGGCGACGAAGGGCGTGGTCGGTGAATAGTAAATGTCCTCCGGCGTGCCGACTTGCTGGACTTCACCGTTTCGGATCACGGCGACCTGGTCGGCCATCCCGAGGGCTTCTTCCTGGTCGTGGGTGACAAGCACCGCTGCCGTACCCAAATGGCGCAAGATTCGCGCGACTTCCCGGCGCATCTGCGGCCGCAGATCGGGATCCAAACCGTTAAAGGGCTCATCCAGAAGAACCACACCGGGGCGCGGGGCGAGCGCCCGCGCCAAAGCGACGCGCTGCTGTTGACCACCGGACAACTCGTGCGGATAGCGCTCGCCGTAGGGAAACAGCTCAGTCAACCGCAGCAGCTCTTCGACCCGACTTTGACGAGCGCTTTTACTGCCGTTGCGCAGGCCGAAGCGCACGTTTTGCGCCACGGTCAAGTGCGGGAAGAGGGCGTAGTCTTGGAAAACCATGCCGACGCCGCGTTCTTCAGCGGGCACCCAAACGGCGGCGGCGACGTCGACCATTGCGCGGTCGTTAATAACGACTCGTCCCTCGTCCGGACGCTCGAATCCGGCAATCAGCCTGAGCAGCGTCGTCTTGCCCGAACCGGACGGGCCCAGGAGAGCGAGGATTTCGCCAGAGGCAACCTGCAAGTCGCAATTTTTTACCGCGACGGTTTGGTCGTAACGCTTGCTGACGCGATGGACTTCGATGACCGCCATGGGTGCCCCGTCCGGGATAAATACCTGAAACAGGTGGACAGTTCCAGATGACCGTTCGCGCTTCGCTCCCCTTTCGCACGGTGAAGAAGAAATCCGCGTGTTCGCCCAGGCTAACTTGAACTTCACATATTCCTGCAATAACATGCCGTCGTTGTTCGAAGAGGATTCGACAGCAAAAACCCAAGCCGCGTTTTTCGCTGAGGAATTGTCACGCTAATGGAACCGCATAAAGTAACGCACGCGCTGGAGGATTATCTGAAGGCGATCTACCAGCTTTCAGAGGAAGCGCGTCCGGTGATCGCCGCGCGGATCGCCGCGGAGACAGGCGTGTCCGCGTCGACGATTTTCGCCACTTTGCGCCGTCTGGCCAAAGAAGGCTATGTGACCATCAACCGACGCAAGGAAATTCACTTGACCAACGACGGCAAACGGGTCGCGGAGAACATTGTCCGGCGCCATTTTCTGACCGAGCGGTTTCTTACCGACTTGCTGGGGCTCGATTGGGTCAAGGCGCACCAGGAAGCGCATCGCCTCGAACATGCGATCTCTCAAGAAGTGGAGGAGCGCCTGGCAAAATTGCTCAGCCACCCGACCACCTGTCCGCACGGCAATCCGATCCCCGGAGCAAGCAAGACCCCGGCTCCGAAGACCATGCCGCTCAATGAAGCCGTCGATGGACAGCATGTCGAGCTCGATTATATTACCGAGGGAGGAGAGCGAGATGTGCGGCTCTTAAGCTATCTGCAGGATCATGGACTGCGGCCGGGCGCGAAAGTTCATGTAGTCGATGTTGCGCCCTCACTCGGCATGATGACCTTGAAGGTAGACGGCGATCAGTTTTCGTTGGGGATTGAGGCGGCCAAGAAAATCCGCGTCCATTGAACGCGAACCTTGGCGTTAATTTTTTAAGAATCGTCCGGAATAACTTGCGCCGCTTGCGAGACCGACTCTGCGCCGGTTTCCCGTTCGGCCAATTCACCGGTGAGAAATTCGATTTGATCGCCGATGCGCGCGTCGCGGTCGATCAAGATCACGTCCTGCCCTTTGAACCGGCAGCTGCCACTCCTGGCGCGATACCCCGACTCGCGCAGAAGCTTCTCGGTGCGCACCTGGATATTGCGCCGCCGGGCGCTGAGAATGAGGTCCTGCAGACGGGCTTCCTGTTTGTTTTTTGGCGGGGCCATCGATGGATAAATCGCTCAGCGGATTATCTACAAATTCTCCTCTTTTGTAAACTGTCTCGAGGGTTTTTCCTTGCAAAAAGGACGTTCCCTGTTATCGTACACGCGCGGAGTCGTCCGTTTATTGAGCGGGATCGTGTCGTCACTCGGTCGCCTAATCGGAGGTAGATATGTTTAAGAACGTCCTGGTGCCGGTGGACGGTTCGGAACATTCGCAGGCGGCGGTCGACTACGCGCTTTGGATCACGCAAAAATTCGACGGCACGCTGTTCGGCCAGCATATTGTCGACACCATCTCCCTCGAAGGGACGTTTTTTCACGACATCTCCGGTTCTCTCGGGTTCGAGCCTTATCTGGATTTCTCCAGCAAGATGCGCGAAATCCTCGACGAGCGCGGCAAGACCATCCTCGACGACTTCGCCGCCCGCTGCGAGAAGCAAAAAGTTCGCTACACGACTTTTCTCGACATGGGTCTGATCGCCAACGAAATCTGCGAGCGCGCCAAGGTCGCCGATCTGGTGGTGATCGGCCACCGCGGCGTCAACGAGGAATTCTCGACCGGCCTGCTCGGCACGACCGCGGAAACCATCACCCGAAAATGCCCGCGGCCGATTTTCGTTTCGACCAAGCAATTCACCTCCATTGAAAACCCGCTGCTGGCTTACGACGGCAGCCAGCGCGCCAGCTCGGCGATGGAGTCGGCCGCCGAATTCTGCGCGAGACTCGGTCTGCCGCTCACCGTGCTCACGGTCGCCAAGGACGACGCCATCGCGCGCAATAATCTCCAGCAGGCACGCTCGTATCTGTCCAGTTACGCGATCGAAACCAGTTATGAAAGCGTGCAGGGCTATCCGGAGCAAAAAATCATTGAGCATCTCGTAAACCACCGTCATGACCTGCTTTTCATCGGCGCCTACGGTCACCGGCGGATCATCGAAATGGTTCTCGGCAGCACGACCGAGTACGTGCTGCGCAACGCTCCGTGCCCGGTGTTTCTCAATCGATAATTCAAGGTTCCAAACACCGTGAAATTTCTTGCTGCCGCCGTTCAGATGGTCGCCTCCGATGACAAGGCGGCCAATCTGAAAGAAGCCGAGCGCTGGGTGCGCCGAGCCGCAGGCCAAGGAGCCAGCCTCGTTGCGCTGCCGGAAGTTTTCATCTGGCGCGGCGGCAAAAAGTCGGAGAGGGAAAACGCCGAAGCGATTGCCGGCCCGACGTCGGACGCCATGGCGGCGCTCGCCGCCGAGTTAAAAATCTATCTCCTCGCCGGATCGATTCTTGAAGCGATTCCCGGGAGCGAAAAGTCTTTCAACACGAGCCTACTCTTCGATCGGTCCGGCAAGATCGTCGCCGCCTACCGGAAGATCCATCTTTTCGATGTCGATCTCGCCAACGGCTTGTCGCTGCGCGAATCCGCCACGCGCGCCCATGGCGAAGCCGTCGCCGTGGCGCGAAGCGAGCTTTGCGCGATGGGGCTGAGCGTCTGCTACGATCTCCGTTTTCCCGAGCTTTATCGCGACTTGGCGAGAGAAGGAGCGGAGCTTATTTTCGTGCCCGCGGCGTTCACCGCGTTTACCGGAGCGGCACATTGGCGCCCATTGCTGCGCGCCCGCGCGATCGAAAATCAAGTTTATGTCGTCGCGCCGGCCCAGTTTGGTCAGAGCCGCGCCAGCTTCGAAACCCACGGCCACACGATGATCGTCGATCCGTGGGGAAAAATTCTCGCTGAGCTGGCCGACGGTGCCGGGATCGTCACTGCCGAAATTGATTTGGATTACCTGGAGAAAGTGCGCGCCGAGCTGCCGGCGTTGAAGCATCGAAGGCTGATTTGACCTGCAATTCAAGCGCCTCGGTCGGAATTTGCAACCGGCCGAGTGCTGCCTCGCAATCGGTAAGGTGCCCTGCTCTCGAAGCGGCGACTAAGGATCGTGATAATTAGTCTCGTTGTGCTGGATCGTGTTTACGAAAAATAGCGCGAGCGGCCGTCCGGCGATCTTCGCCAAATTGAGCAGGCGAGCGACCGCTTCGCTTCTAGGAAAAACCGTTCGATAGCCCAAGCTCTCGTAGGCGCTTTTCTCGGGCAGGTTTCGCGCGTAGATGATCGCCGCGTGATCGCCGATCAGATTCGCGGCTAAACTTCGCGCCAGCGGCAGGCCCTGGCCCGCATTGTTGCCGAAAAGCACGTAATCGACCGCGCCGTCCAGCTCGGCCAAACCCCGCGCAATTGCCGGCCAGGAAACTTCATCCCAATTTCTCATCTCGAACTTGGCTTGCTCAGCCGTCAATACGGCGGGATATCCGTCCGCGACTTGAAAGATTCCGTTGCTCTGGATGAAGCGCGTCCAGGGAAGCGGAGGCGTCGTGACGAATTCTCCCACCGTCACCTCGTTATCCAAGATTAATGCACGGAACCGGCCGTTGCCGAAGCGTCGCAGCTCGTCTTTCATAGTTCGACTTTATCACGCTGGCGCACCTCGAGAATAGCGGCGCCAACTTGGAAATCCATTGCCGGTTCGGCTCCTTCCTGCCATCATATAATTCGACGGGAAACTTCGTTAACAGGTCGCCGATAGGAGAACAGCCATGACGAATGGATCACTTGAGAACAATCGCGTGGGAATACTCGTCGGCGGAGGTCCCGCCCCCGGCATCAACGGCACCATCGGCGCGGTGACCCTCGAGGCAGGGAATCGCGGTCATGAGGTTGTCGGTATTTACGACGGCTTCGCGCATTTGATGGAAGGTCGAGCCGATCGGATCAACATCCTTCAGCGCGACGATGTTTCGCGCATTCATTTCCAAGGCGGATCGATTCTCGCCACGTCGCGCGCCAATCCTACTAAGAATCCCGAGCATCTGAAAAACGTGCTCCGGAGTCTTAAAGCTTTGGGCATTCGCTATCTGGTTACGATAGGCGGCGACGATACCATGTATGCCGCCAGCCAGGTGAGCGCCGCTTCCTCCGGGCAGATTCGCGTATGTCATGTGCCCAAGACGATCGACAATGATCTGCCGCTGCCGGGTGAAACGCCGACTTTCGGCTTCGAGACGGCGCGTCAGGTCGGTTTCGAAATCGTGCGTAATCTGATGGAAGATTCGCGCACGACGGGGCGATGGTACTTCGTCGTGGTGATGGGGCGAACCGCGGGACACCTGACGCTCGGCGTCGGCAAATCCGCGGGCGCGACCTTGGCCGTAATACCGGAAGAGTTTCCCGGCCCCGCGCATCTGGAAACCATCGGTGACATCTTGGAAGGAGCGATCCTCAAGCGCCGCGCGCTTTGGGAGCGCAACGACGGCGTCGCATTGATCGCCGAAGGTCTGCTTGAACGCATGCCCGTCGAGGAATTGACCGCCATCGAGGGCGTGCAAATTCAACACGACAGCTACGGTCACCTGCGATTGGCCGAGCTCGACCTCGCCTACATTTTGAAGAATTTGGTGGAACGCCGCTTCACCGCACGCGGCGAGAGCTTTACTATCGTGCACAAGACGGTGGGCTATGAACTGCGCTGCGCGCCACCGGTCGCGTTCGACTGCGATTACGTCAAAAATCTCGGCTACGGCGCCGTGGAGTTTTTGCTCAACCCGAACGAACAGAGCGCGAAAATCGATGGCGCTCTCGTGTGTATCGTCAACGCCGAGTTGCAATATTTGAAATTCACCGACCTGTTGGATCCTAAAACCAAGAAGACCTCGGTGCGCACCGTCGATCTCGCCAAGCCTTCGTACAAAGTCGCGCGCGAATATATGATCCGATTGGAAAAAGAAGATTTTGCGACACCCGCGCTGCTGGAAAAATTAGCGCGCGCGGCTTCGAACCCGGAGAAGCCGATTTCCGCGGACCAATTCAAAAAGCAGTTCGAGCCGGTGGTAAGCCAGCTCCGCGGCGGATTATAAGCGCGCGCAATCGCGCCAGGTTGGGCCGGTGCGTTTCTTGATAGGAGACGTGACCCACGATCCGCGCTTCAAATCCCGAAGAGAGTCTCGACGTTCGCGCTCGTGCTTCGCGCCACGTCATCGACGGGCACATTTTTCACGGCAGCGATGGTCTCGGCAACAAAGCGGACGTAGGCCGGCTCGTTGCGCCGGCCGCGATGCGGCACCGGCGTGAGATAGGGCGAATCTGTTTCGACGAGCATGCGATCGAGCGGCGCTTTACGAACCACTTCCCGCAGTGCCGCGGCGTTTTTGAACGTGATGATGCCGGTAAAGGAAATGTAAAAACCCAGGTCCAGGTAGGCGCAAGCGGCTTCATAGCTGCCGGTGAAACAGTGGATCACGCCGCGCAGCTTGCCAGCGCCTTCGTCGCGCAGCAACTCGGCGGCCTCGCGCGCGGCGTCGCGTTCATGAACGACGAGCGGCAGAGCGGTCTCGAGCGCCATGTGAATGAATTGCGCGAACACTCGGCGCTGCACGTCACGGGCGGAGTGATTGTAGTAGTAGTCGAGCCCGGATTCCCCCACGGCGACCACTTTCGCGTGCGCCGCCAGGTTTTTAAGTGTGTCCAACTCGTCGGCGCCGACGTCTTTGGCATCGTGCGGATGCATGCCTACCGTGGCGAAGACTGCGGGAAATGAATCCGCCAACGCCACCGCCTCGGTGTTGCTCGACATATCCCCGGCGCCGCCGACGGCGATGATCTTTTTCACTCCGGCGGCGCGCGCGCGTTCGATGACCGCCGCAGCCTCGCCGGCGTACTCCTTGCCTTGGATGTGCGCGTGGCTGTCGATCAGCATGCGGGCGCCCTCATTTCTTGTCGCCGGTTTCGATGCGTGGGAACAAAACTTTGGGTGGCTGGACCTTGTGACCGGCGGCAAAACCCTGGCCCCAAGGCGCGCGCAAAGCGTCGTCGTTCAATGCCAGGAGATCGCGCAACGCGCGCGCCGTGTCCGGCATGAACGGCGTAAGCAGACGGGCCAGCGTCCGGACGACTTCCAACAGATGATGCAGCACTGCGCCGACGCGCGCTTGCTTCGCTGGGTCTTTGATCAACGTGAACGGCGCGGTCTGGACGATGTAGCGGTTGGCGTAATCGAGCGCCGACCAGAGCGATTCCAGCGCGCGGTGAAACTGCAGCTCGATCATGGAGTTCCGAATATCGCTTTCCGCTTGCGCAAAGCGGTCGTGCAAATCGGTGTCTTCCGCGGCCCAGGCGCCGTTCAACGGCTGCACCACCCTGCCGAAATATTTCTCCTGCATGGCCAATACGCGGCTCACCAGATTGCCAAGATTGTTGGCGAGATCGGCGTTGATCCGGGTGACCAGCGCCTCTTCGGAAAATTTGGCGTCCTGTCCGAACGCCATCTCGCGCAGCAAAAAATAGCGAAACGCATCCATGCCGAAGCGCGCCTTCATGTCCAGCGGGCGAATGACGTTGCCCAAGCTCTTCGACATCTTGCCCGAATCCATCACCCAATAGCCATGCACGCGCAGATGATCGTAGAGCGGCAGGCCGGCGGCCATCAGCATCGTCGGCCAGTAAATCGCATGCGGCTTCAGAATGTCCTTGGCGATCAGGTGCTGCGCCGTCGGCCAAAACGACGCGACAAAGTCTCCGCCGCGGTGCTCCAAGGCGCTCACGTAGTTGAGCAAGGCATCGAACCACACGTAGGTGACGTAGTTGGCGTCGAAAGGCAGCGGAATGCCCCACTGCAACCGGCTCATCGGACGGGAAATGCAGAGATCTTCGAGCGGTTCGCGGAGAAACGCCAAGACTTCGGTCCGGTAGCGCTCCGGGCGAATCCAATCGGGTTTGGACTGGATCGCCGCAATCAATCGTTCCTGGTACCGGCTCATGCGGAAGAAATAATTCTTTTCGCTGATGTAGTCGGGCACCACCTGATGGTCGGGGCATTTTCCGTCGATCAGCTCCTTCTCGGTATAGAAGCGCTCGCAGCCATAGCAGTAAAAGCCGCCGTACTCGCCGAAGTAGATGTCCCCCGCGTCGTAGATTTTTTGCAGGATCTTCCGCACGTAATTTCGGTGATACTCGTCGGTGGTGCGAATGAAATGATCGTAGTCGATGCCGCAGGCCTGCCAAGTCGAGCGAAACAGAGCGCTGATCCGGTCGGCGTACTCCTGCGGAGTTGTCTCGTTGGCGGCGGCCGCCCGGGCGATCTTGTCGCCGTGCTCATCGGTGCCCGTGAGTAAAAAGGCTTCACGGCCGACGGAACGCCAGTAGCGCTTCAGCGTATCGGCCACCACGGTCGTGTAGGTGTGCCCCAGGTGCGGCTCGGCGTTGACGTAATAGAGTGGCGTCGTAATGTAGACTTTTTCCATCAACGGCCCTCGACCACCGCGAACAGAAATTTCTCCAGGACCATGCGGCGATTCAAGTTGCGTTGGATGGCGGCCATTGCCGCGCCGGCCTGCGCGAGCGCCGGAAGGGCGCGAACGCCGCCCGAACGCGGGCTCTGTTGCTCAATTTGCGCCAGCATGTCGAGGTTCACCAAATCATCGCGCTCGCCGGTCACGCCGTGCACCAGCAAGTCTCGATACCAACTTTCCGCCCAGCGGAGAAACTCCAAGGCTCCTTCGCGGTCTGCGGCGAGCGGCTCCGCGGCTGCTACGGCGCCTTGATAATCGCCGCGTTTCAAATCGGCCAACATCCCGCTCCAAAACCGGCGCTTTTCGACCAACGATTGATCGAGAGCGAGCGCCGCACCGATGCTGCCCATGCTCATCGCCCCCAAAAGCTCCGCGTCGCCGCTCTCCACGTTCCGTCTCGCCCGTAAAAAGGTCGCCACTTGGGCTCGGGAAAGCGGCGCGAAGGAAAGCCGCAGACAACGCGAGCGCAAGGTCGGCAGGAGCTCGCCCGCATTGAACGCAATGAGGATGATCAGGGAGTTTTCCGGCGGCTCTTCCAAGGTTTTGAGCAGAGCGTTTTGCGCCGGCGCATTCATTGCTCCCGCCGCGTCCACGATCGCGATCTTGCGCCGTCCGCCGAACGAGCGGTAGCGCAGCTCGCGCTCGATTTCGCGCACTTGCTGGATGCTGATCTCCTTCTTGCCTTCGAGAGGATGAACAACTCGGACATCGGGGTGATTGCCGTCTTTAACGCGCGCGCACTCGGCGCAGCGGCCGCAGCCGTCGCCCGTTGCCTCCGCACAGTGGACCGCCTGCGCGAGCGCCATGGCGATCGTGCGTTTGCCGATTCCTGAGGGGCCAACGAAAAGATAGGCATGGTGCAGCCGCCGGCTCGTCAGCGCCGCGCGCAGCGGCTCCAGTTGCCGGGAATGACCAATAATTTCGCCAAAGCCCATTCAGGCAAGCTCCCTACTCAGTATTTCTCGGATCTGTTCGGCTGTCTCGATCGCCGAGCGCGATGCGTCGATCACGCGAAAACGTTCGGGCTCGGCGCGAGCCATTTCGAGAAAGCCGCTTCGGACTCTTTGATGAAACTCCAACTCCTCGCGCTCGAATCGATCTTCGCACGTCTGGCCGGTTTGATCGCGCCGCCCGGCCGCGCGCGCCAAGCCCGTTTCCACCGGACAGTCCAATAGAAGGGTCAAGTGCGGGCGCAATCCGCCGCTGGCAGTGTCGTTCAGTCGCCGCAGCCACACGAGGTCGATGCCACGACCATATCCCTGATAGGCCAGGGTTGAATCGGTAAACCGATCGCAAAGCACGATCCTACCCTCGGCCAGTGCTGGAGCGACGACTTGTTTCACATGCTGGGCCCGGTCGGCCAGGTACAAGAAAAGCTCTGTGGAAGCCGCGATCTCGCTTTCGCCCACTTCTAATAAGACCTTACGGATGAGCTTGCCGAGCGCGGTGCCACCCGGTTCGCGCGTCGTCAAACACGATTTGCTGCGTTGGCGCAAGTAGTTTTCAGCGGCGTTAACTTGCGTGGTTTTGCCGGTCCCGTCCCCGCCTTCGAACGAAATAAATTGGCTCATTCAGTAAAACAATGAAGAAAACCGGCAGAAGATGCAAATCACGAAAAACGAGATCTCGATGCGAAAATGGCTGGAAGCAGTCGAGCAGACGGGCAGGGTTCAGGCTTTGCCTTCGCCCAAAAGCAGATTGATGCCGTTCACCAACTGGGTGCTGGTGAATGGCTTGGTGATGTAGTAATCGGCGCCGAGCTTGTAGCCGCCCAGAACGTCTTCGTATTGCACCTTGGCGGTGAGGAGAATGACGGGGATGGTGGCCGTTTCATTTTTCCCTTTAAGCCGGGTTAAAACCTCCAGGCCATCCATTTCCGGCATCATGATGTCCAAAATGATCAGATCCGGCCTCTGGGTAGGCAGCAGGTTCAACAGTTCCGGACCGCTGGCGGCACTGAAAACAGTATAGCCGCGGCCCTCCAAAATGGTCTTGACGATCGTGATAATATCGGGGTTATCGTCAACCACCATTATGGTCTTCTTTGTATCCATGCTTGCTCCCTCTAACGCCTGATCCGTGTTCATTGTCATCTAACTAGCCTTAGAAACGAGCGCGCCGTCATGACCAAGTTAGCAGAACCGTCACGGGACTATTTGGGTTTCCAAAGCTTTGTAGATTGGGAATTTAGCATCTTGCGGCCGTCTTGTAAATTACAGTTTTCATGTCGCTCGGGCTATTGTGTAATGCTCCGCCAGTAATCTTGTGAAATTCCCGAAGGTAGCGATTCATAAGCAATATTAGCCGTTGCGGAAGGAACGAGATGACTTGCCTGACTCAGTGCCCGACGGCTAAAGAGGATACGAATAGTGCCTTCAAATTCCACAATCTTCCGGCCCGCTACCGGGATGCCCGCTTCGTGCACGACCGCGGCCCCTAAAAGTTCCTTGGTATCTAATCCAATCGTCTTCAAACTCACGTCGTTTCCCGTCACCAGGACAAGCCCTAACCAGCGGAATGCGCCGCTGAGAACCAAATCGGCATTCTTGATCACCAGGATTCCTGCGCCGGTGACGTTCCCTGCCATTGTCGCAGCATCCCCTGGGCCGGATATCCCCTCCATGCAATGCAATTGGGGCGCGGCCGGAGTGCCCCAGCTTTGGTTCTCGATCGTCAAGCCACCGCTCGATATGGCATGCACCGAGGCCGTGGCCGAGCCGCAAAGATCAGTGGCTAATTGGGTGATTAGGTCGGCGGGAAGATAGCCGCTTGTTGCTGTCGCAGGCATGTCGGCAGTCCCGTGAAGGATTCCATGCCGCGGCGGGGTTCCGAGCGCCCCCAAGACAAGCTCGCGCATTGCGTCGGCTGCGGCGGAGACCGAGCTGAGCGACTTTGCACCAGTCGCGCTGCCGGTGGCAGGATCGTGATCGGCTCCGGAAATGAAAATGGCATCGGCGTTAAGGCTGATCTGGGCGGCATTGCCCCGAAGAGCCAAGGCGGCATCGGCCAGATCGTAGGATTTGGTCAATTGGGCGTGAACGACGTTCTGCGTGCCGTGGCTTGTGCCGGTGGAGTGAACGATCATCCGAGCGGTTAGTGGGCCGGTCATCGTTGAAGGCAGAAACGAC
This sequence comes from uncultured delta proteobacterium, assembly GCA_963745035.1. GTDB lineage: Bacteria > Desulfobacterota > Binatia > UBA9968 > UBA9968 > DP-20. Next base: position 167,256 of record CAVUVW010000025.1, read on the forward strand.
ACGGCGAATTGGCCGGTCGAAAACGGCTTGGACTGATTCGACGGCGCCGGCGGAAAGCTAGTCGCGCCGGCGATCTCGCTCTTGGCCCATTCGACTCCGGCGACGGAAATATAGAACGCCTCCGTTCCGCCCCGAAGGTTGCTCAATACGCGAAAATCATTTTGCAACATTACTCCCGCACCGATGCCCGCGGCCATGAGCACGGACAAGAGCGTCAGGGAGTTCACCAGAACCATGCCTTGTCGACCGTAGAGAAATCCACCGCGGTGTTTCATGATCGAGAGTTAGTTACGAAATTCGACGCTGCTCGAGAGCAGGGAGGTCAATTGGTCGTTGAGCTTGGGATCGGGGCTCCTTGTTTGAACCGCAAACTCGATTCGCACTCGCCTGATGGCTTCCCGTCCCGGCACGCTGCCGAGATCGGCTCCATGAGCATCGAAAAAAGTGAAAATTTTGCCGCCGCTCGCAGGTACGACACTGGCCACTAAACAGTCGCCGTTACGTCGTATGATATAAGGGCCCGGGCACGTGGACGTGGGTCCGGTCAGCTCGTAACGAATACTCTCGCGGGGGTCAGCGTCATTGCAGTTGCCGTTGCCGTTTAGGTCCATCTGAACGTGAATCATTCCGGTGCCGGCGGCATAGACCCGATTGCAGACCGCATCGGCGTCATTGCTCGGATCGTCGGCGCCGCCAACCTCGGGTGGCGCGCTTCCGCCGCCGTCGCCCCACGAACCCGCGTTCTTCAAATCGCGAATCATGATGTCTAAAGCGCCGCGCGCGTCTTCGAGAACACTGGTCTTCGCTTCCAGGATGAGCGTGTTGTAGAGCTCCGAACGGAAAAAGCCGTAGAGGGAAATCATCATGATCGACCCGATCAGCAACGCCGCTATTTGCTCAATGAATGTGACTCCACGTGGGCAAACGATGTACCGGATCATTTCCCTGCTATTCCCCAACGAAAGTGAGGGTGGTGAGCGTCGTTTCATGGACTTCGTGATCCCGCCAAGCAACTGTAACGTCGATCTGCTTCAGGCCCGCTGCGAGATTTGAAGGCGCGATTCTCCAGCAGCGATTGAAGACTCCGGCAACGCCCCTTTTTGCCGAGAGACCTCGATCGCCGCCATCAGGGCAAAGATTGACATCCGCCAATGGCCGGTGCGCCTGCAACTCCTCCATTTTGTCTTGGGCCAGGTTAATTGCCACCGTTGCATTATCGCTCACGACCTGGCGGCGAATGAGATGAAGGCTGGTCACAGAAGTACTCACGACAACAAACGTCACGAGGCCTATGGTCACTAGAAGTTCATTGAAAGTGAAACCGTCGTCTCCGCCATGGCGCATATACGATCTCGTCCTTTGCGTCAGCAGTCCTCCGCGCAACTTGTCGGCGTACAGATCCTGATCCTCCCCGTTGAGCTTACGACGACTTGCTTACACGCTCCCATCTCGCTGCGCAGCCGCACCCTGTTTCCGCTCGCCGTGCCGCGTGGCGAGAGCAATATCGTGCCTTCTTTGGTAATGATGGTTTTGCCCGATAAAGGCTTGGTGACCAGAGTCTGAGAATCTCTCTGAATCGTGTAACTGTTCGCCCCCGCCGTGTACGCGAGCTGGAATCCTACTTTCTCGGCGGCGGCGCGCATCTTGATATTGTGGAGTTCGGATTGTACCTGACGCACGGCGCTGTCCAGGTGAACGGAAGGTAAAAGCTTGCTCCAGCCGGGAAATGCGATCGCCGCGATAATTGCCATCAGCGCCAAGGCGCCGAGTACTTCGAGCAGAGAAAATCCGTGCTGGTCCGTGTAGCCCATAGCTCCTCCGGGGGCGGACAATACTCGTCCGTTAAAGATTGTCAATAGCAGAATGCAGAGGCGGGTTTTCAGTCCTGCCATGTGGGACACCGCCCAGTCTGCGATCGGCCTCAGGCGGGCGGATCGGGGACTATCCCCATGGGGGAAGTCCGAGACACCGGAAACTACTTCTGGACACTCGCGAAAAGAAGATATGCAGGCTGTAGCGAAATTAGATCCGCAATGAGGGTGGGTTATGAAAAGGACATCGGGTATGTAAGTTCATACCCGTCTTTACTGGCGCCGCCGCGCCGTCGTCGACACGACGTTTAACGCCGATTTTCGCGCGGCGCATATTGTATCTGTCACTCAAGGTTAGAAGATATCTCGCCAGCTTTCCGGCACCATCTTCGCGGTCGACGTGCCGCAAGCCGCATGAGTACAGTTGACCGAGCAGCCGTACGTTATTTTGGAATTTCCTGAAAATGATGAGAGGTCAAAGTGGTTATTACCGCTGGTGGCGTTCGGAGAACGGATCGCCGGTCCAGGTGGGACTGCCGTTGCCGATCTGGATAAATCCGTTGAGATTGGGATTGCCGCTCACGCCGATCTGCTGATGGACCAGAATCGCGCCCTCGTGACCGACCATGCCGATGTTGCCGCTTATTTAAGATCATTGCCCGATGACGACATGGAATAATAGTTGCAGGTCCGGATCGCTTGCTGGGTTGAAGGGTTTACCGATGGATTGCCGCTCCACTCAACCGAGTCCCGGGCGATGGATGGTCGATTGCCAAGGCGTACTGGTCGTTCCTGGATTGCCGCTGATGGTTACGTGTGTTTCAGCATAGAATATCCCGTCTGCTGCGCTATTGCCGGATACCTTCCAGCTAGTCCCATCCCACTCCCAGCCTGCGGGTTTGGTCACTTCCGTTCGCGTGCAAGTTTGGTTCCACACGTCGCACCAACGGTAACTTTGCCGTCACTATTCAGGATGTATCCTTTGTTGGCCAAGCCCAGTTTAGCGATTACGCTGGGCGAAGTCGGCCGGGTTGATCGCGGGTACCGGCCTATTGGGTTGGTTCTGATTGGCGGCCTCGTAGGCGTTCCTCTCACCGTTGGAGTCGTACCCGTACGGCGATGGATGTGATTCGGTGGCGCAACTCGCATGGCCGACGCCAGGGTTACCGGAAACAACATCCATGGTTCCGGAGCTGCGCCCCGGGATTTCCGCTGATGTCACCGTTGGTATGGAGAGAATTTTCTGACTCGTGGGTACGCGGCTAGGGCGAAGCTCATTGCGGAGCGGAGAGTCTAGCTAGCGGGTCATCGCCTCGCCAGCATAGTTCAGTGATAGATATCGGCGCGCTACCTCTTGAAACGTTTTCAAGGGAGTGGGCTTGTGTAATATCTCCGAAGCTCCGGCTGCGATAGCACGCTCCACCTGCACTGCCCCATGGGAAAAGGCGGTATTGACGACCACCGGGATGTGTCTCGTGGATTCGTCTGCTTTAAGCCGCGCCGTTGCTTCATCTCCTGTCATTCCCGGTAACCCGAGATCCATAAAAATGAGGTCGGGACGCTTCGCATGGACTTGTTCTATAGCATCGAGACCGGTGGCCGCTTCGGCAATCTCGTACCCCGAACGCCTGAGAATAAGCGCCAGCAAATTGCGGGAGTCACGGTCATCTTCGACCACGAGAATCCTCTTTGTGGCAGCCATGGCGTTTCTAGTACGCACGAATGATGCCCGCCGTGATCCATCGGTCCGTGCGCGCGATGAAGGGGATCGCCTGGCGGGTTTAGGACGTTTTTGCCCCCACATGGACAATATGGGAGCCAGTGTCGGTGCGCGGTGTTCGACTAATATTGACCACGGCAGGACCTAAACGAGCGGCAATTGTCCCGGCCGGCAGTAGCCCGGCGGGAGCGGCTTGATACATGCCGGAGAGTCGTTCTCGGGCGCATTCACGAAGTTCGATACATCATGCGCTTGCATCTGCTCTGCCGGCCACGGTCGTAGCAACGATGGAGCGCCATTGTAGTGCTCAAGCCAGGCGCGGGAATCGGCGGCGCAACGGTAATACGTTGGTGGTTCAAAGGAGGACAACAGGGCCAAGCCACCCTACCTAGGCAAGCGCGTTGAAGTCAAAATTCTCACTGACATGTACAAGATTCGCCGACCCTTATTCGCGCCACTAGCGGACACCTGCGAAAAATGGCACGCGAGTGGGCGTGGCAGTTGATTGAACTCAACGCCCGCGTTTTTCGCCATGCGTTGTGGATTGCAGTTATCGGCTGGCGTGGATCGTGATTAAAGGCAAACGTTTTTTAGCCGGAAAGAGCCACTGGGCCAATGTGAAAGGAATCTAACCGTCGATCCGGAAGCGTACCCTGTAACTATCATTGTTAATGAGCTTGAAACGGTGGCTGCGAGATGACGGCTTGCCACGCACACTGCGCCGGTGTCATTTCCCTGATCTTCTGTCGAAGCTCTATCAGGACCAATTGCTTCTGATTTTCCTCGCGTAGCGACACGTTTGAGTATTCTTCGAGGTTCTTCACAAAGCGGTCGTAATCCTTTGCCGGGAACGTTTTATGGGCTACTTCTTTCAACAACTCCACGTCGGCTTGGTGATGCTTTTCCGCCAATCGGTTATGATGATCTTTTTGTCTGACGATCAAGATTTCGCACGGGTGCACCGCGCCAAAGAACAGCCACGTCGACGATACATACCCCAGGATTACGATAACAAGGATCGTTAGGGTTTTGACGGTCATAGGACTAGGACTTGGTGCAAACTAGCTCCTCGCAGGCGGTTATTATGGAATCTTGGGGCGACAATGTCTACTTTTTTGGATATCTACCGGGAAGCTGCTTGGTTCGTTAAGAGTCGCGGATTGTATGAGAAATCGCGGAATGCTTCGGCGATAAATGCCGCGTGCGCCTCTGGCAACACGCTGTTACCCCACTACCAGACACTCCGCTGCCTTGTGCTGCTGGATTGTGCGACCATTCCAGCAAAACGATTGCCTTGACAAGCTAGTATCGGGCGTACGATGATTCGCGGCATGTGGAAAAGAGTGCTTGCCGCACTGATCCTTCTCGGCTGGATCAGCCTTTCAGGTTTCGACGTTGTTGAAGACCTGGACGAAGTACCTGGCCAAAGTCAGCTTTCGGAACCGCTTCCGAACAACACCATCGAGTCGGCGAGCCGAACCAAAGCGCCTACGATTGAGGCGGTCACCTTTTCACCGATCATTTTTTACTATCTGCGTCCTGCCGAGTTTCGCAAACACTCCCTTCATAAACTTTTTCACGTTTTTCTGATCTAGAAAGCGGTTCCTGCATATTTCTTTCCGGTGCCGGCATTAACCTATGCCGTGCATTCCTATTTTATTACGCGAGAATGAGTTTGGCTTTGCCCCGGACTCAATGGAGAAACCATCGTGGAAGATTTCCCCATTTGGCTAAAGTTGCTGGTGTGGCTGGTTATTGGGGGTACAGTGGTGTACGCAGCCAGCGCAGCAATCTTGAATGCAATCAGTGGGTAAGTGCCGGTGATCAGCTCGGTGCTGTACTTGTTTATCGAATTTTCCCGCTCGACTAGCTCTGTACGCGCTCATCGAGGGACTCATAGGCCCTGCGGCGCTTGAGCTGGTGCGCGTAGCGGAGGCTACGGAGCCTGTATATATCATCTCAGTGATGTTGCTCCTATGAGCCGGTATCTGCGTTGCTTTCGCGTTTAACACTTTCCGGTTGGAGGACTCTGTCGTGCATAAGATCGAAGGGGAGATCGCGCTCCTGATCGCGACGGTGGCGATCGTCGGTGTGGGCATCATCGAGGCGGTGAAGAAAAAGCGGCAAGGGCGAGCAAAAAGATTGAATGTACGTCCACGACCCGACGATCGAGCGGCTTTACAAGGGCTACCGACTCGGGGGCAGCGCGGAAAGCGTGCACAACGATTCGAAGAGTTGGTTTGCGGTGGGCATGTGACGCTCTGTATGCCGTGCCATTCGGTTCTCGATACGGTGAAAGAGAGCATCTTACGGAGCGACGATCCCGCCGTCGCCGCGTGGATCGTCTTTTCCTCGCCGAAACCTCCGTCGATCACCTCATCCTGCCGCCGCAGTATTTTTTGACACACCTAGTACATGGCAAAGTCGTCAAGCATGCGCGCAGAACCCCGTCGGCTTTGTTTTTCACGAAGCCTTAGAAGACGTCCCGCCAGCTCCCCGGCACCATCTTCGCGGTCGACATGTCGCAAGCCACATGAGTACAGTTGACCGAGCAGCCGTAGGTTATTTTGGAATTTCCTGAAAATGATGAGAGGTCAAAGTAGTTCTTACCGCTGGTGGCGCTCGGAAACGGATCGCCGGTCCAGGTCGGGCTGCCATTGCCGATCTGGATAAGTCCGTGGAAGTAGGGATTGCCGCTCACGCCGATCTGCTGATGAACCAGGATCGCGCCTTCTTGGCCGGCCATGCCAATATTGCCGCTTATTTTAGGTCGTTTACCGTGGCGACATGATTATGCTGCAGGTTCGGACCGGCTGCGGGTTAAAGGCATGGTGCAGTTCAGGGCCTGTCAAGAACTGTCGCCTCTTTCATCGATAAAAACTAAATTTGACCCAGCGAGATTCGGTGATAAAATGCGATTTTATTAGACGGAGTCACGATGCGAAAAATGGTAGCGGTATTATTCCTGTGGATCACCACCGGCCTGGAGGTGACCGATGCCGCGTATATCATTAAGCTCAAAAACGGCAATGAATATTTAACGGAAAGTTACTGGCAGGAAGGTAGCCAGGTACTATTCAATACATACGGCGGAATATTTGGTGTCGACAAAACGTTCATCGCCAAAATTGAGAAATCCCTTCAAACCAGTCGAATCGCTTCCGCCAAAGATCCAGTTGGCGCTCGGACTAACGCAGAGATTCAGAATAAGGATTCCGCCGATCCTACGCCTGGATCTAAACCGAAGGCTGAAAAAAAGCGCGATCCTAATGATCCAGTTGTGAGCGAATACAATCGATTGAGGGATAGAGCAAGAGAAGTCAACGGGCTGTTGACAAGTGAGATCCGCGAGCTTTTAAAAGAAATTACAGCTTTTAAGAACAAGCTTTCGCGCGACAGCAAGCTATTTATAGAGTACGGACGAGAATTCAATGGCGCCCATGAAATCGGAGACACTGTGGAATCTGCGTTGCGATCGCGCACTCAGTAGTCTTGCTTCCAATTCACAACCTTAAGCGGCTGGCTCGATAAAGCTTTCTTTACATTACAGCTATTGTACCCAATGGTAATGCTGCCGCTAATCGCCGTGTCTCCCAGCGCGGAGCTGCCGCTGTAGATTTGACCCTGGATATTTTTGGCATTTGAACCTCCGCCGGAGGACTTAAGAATTCCGGTCACGATGATAATCCCGTTCCAGTTTGTATCGCCGGCGAGTTCCAAATTTCCCTTGACCAGAAGAATTCCGTAACCATTCACGTTATTGAGCTTCAGCTCCCCGTCGGCTTGAGTACCGGCGGCATCAGCATATACCGTCACAAAATTGGTTGCGCTCCCGAAAGTGGAATTCGATGAATCCGATGTAAGCGTATGGTTCGCGCTTCCTTTAAGCATGTCCACATACCCTTGCAGATCGATATCAATAGTTCCATTCTGCGGCGCGGCCGGATTGCCGGACAGACTGGGGCTACCGTTTGTCGTGGTTGTGGCCGGATCTTTGGTGTAGACCGATGCTAAGTTTCCACCAGCGCACGAGCTACCGTCATTGCCGTTGACACTGATCGAAGTACCACTAAGAGTAACGTTGTCCTTTGAGTAAATGACTGCGGGACTGCTCGTCGAAAATGAATAGAGTTGCACGGTGGTTTGCACGATTGCCTTGGTGTTCCCGGGACCCGTTGCCACCGATGTAATCATTACTTTGCCGTTGTTGTCGGTGGTACTCGACGAACCCTCGCTTGCATCGTTTGTCAAATAGGCCGTGTAAATGTATCCAGGGACGAAGGTACTTGAAGAGGTGAGCGCCGAATCATCAGTCGACGATGTGTAGCCGTTGAGCACGCCGTTGGCGCCTACCTGTGCGGCGAGCTCCTCGCTGAAATTGGCTGAGTTTGTGCTCGACACATTAGCAGCTCTAAGCGTTTGACGGGCCTGCTCCGCGCCGGCCATCGCCACCTGCAGTGCTTTTTGATTCGTTTGGAAGTTAGCGCCGATTTTCACGTCGGTCGATGCCACGATGAAAGCCGTGGCCCCTACAAGGGTCAGCGCCGCCAGAAGAGTCAGAGCAGCGATTAGAATGACGCCCGACTCACTATTCTTAAGCATGTCGCCCGTGCGGCCTTGATCGTTTCGCGGAAAGTTCTTCACCTAAAACTCCTCGCTACAGAGACAGATTTGGCGGAGTTACGTCAGCAGTTATCTGATACGTTCTATAGCCGTTATTGGTTGGGTAACTGGGGTCTGGATTTGCTGTCCGCGCGGTCATGTTGATAGTTACCCTTCTCACTGCAGTGTTCGTCGTAGTTGACGCGCCGTTGGCATCCAAATACGTAAATGCGAATGCTGTAATATTGTCTGCAAGGGTGGCACTTGACGCTGAATTATTCAGAGTTCTGGTTATGACACCCGTAGAGTTGTCAAAAACGTACGAAATGTCGTCATTCGTTCCATCCGTTTCGACGCCGGACGAATCAAGATCAATCTTTATCCGTAACGTCGTCGCTGTTGATGTGTGTATGCCGTTGAAGGAGCCACCCGCTGGCTTGTAACCTGCCATCTGGATTTCACGGATCATCAGATCCAAAGCAGCGCGGACATTTTGTTGCATCTGGCCAATTTGTTCTTCAGCATTGTTCTGCCGGTTCTGAAGAGTAAACGAGCCGGCGATTGCTGCAAGAATTACCAAACTGATGGTCATCGAGACCATCAGCTCGATAAGCGTAAAACCCTTGCTTTCTTCGACCATTCTCGATGACAATTGACTCATGATGCCGCCATTATAGTTTTCAGCGTAACGGATTTTGTTCCCACTGCACCTTCGGACCAAGTGAGAATGACCGTAAGAGTCTTAATGTTTGTTACGGATGTGTCGATGGCGAGATTCCGCGTAAACGTAACTCCACCGGAAACCACTGTTGCGTTTCCTGTAATACAATTATTAGCGCCGCCCGATGGAACAGATCCTGCACTTGAGTAACCCACCCGACGATTTTCCTCAAAACACGACTGCGCGATCGCCGTCGCGGTCGTAACGTTCCTAGCGGCTACGTTGCCACGCACGACCCCCGTCGTTAACACAGCCGTACCAAGTAAGCCAATCGTTAACAAAACGAGAGCCGTGAGCATCTCTATGAAAGTAAATCCGCTCTCCTCTCCGTTGATGCTTCCAACGAGAATCTTTGACGAGTTCATCATCAGCTGATACTCGCTGAGCCGGTAATTCTCACCGTGACAGTTTTGCTTCCGGCTGGATTGCTTAAAGTAATTGTTGGAGCAACACTAGCGGTTCCTCGCGAGGAAAACGTTATTGTTGTGGCCGTCGATGTGAGCGTGACGTCAGAGTACTCTGTCTGAATGTTGACTGTCTTGGTCGTAGAACCCGCGATCTGCATGGTTTGATTAGTGGGGAATGTGACTACGTATGCGCTGTTCTCGTTAACGGCTTTCGATCTTGCCCACATGAGTTCACTGTAAATCTGGCGGGCGGCGCCGTTGAGTCGGTTTTTTGGACGGAACGCAACGAACTGCGGAACCGCGACAGCTGAAAGCAACCCGAAAATCACGACAGCGACCAAAACCTCGGCGAGACTAAATCCACGTTGGCTCACAAGACGACGTCGATACATGCAATCAAACATAACGTGACCACCAAAACGTATCGAAATTGGTTTAAACACGTGCCTGAAACTCGGAACCTGCCAAGGACGACCGGTTAAAGTGCAATTCGCGCACCATGCAAGGCGCACGGCAAAGGGCTATTGCCTGCGAAGAATATGTATGGGCAGGGGCAAGAACTTACCAGAAGTTCTCACGCACAATACAGTCAATATGTGACAGGGTGACGAAAAATGTAAATTTTGTGGAACTGGTGTCAAACCGCCCGCAAGTAAAATTGAATGAGCGCGTCGCCAAAAAAGATGAACAATACGGCGCCTGAGCACAGGAATGGGGCAAAGGGTAAGGCCAGCCGTCGGCCCGCGCCGGTGAGAAGCATACAAGTCAGCCCGACAACCGAACCGATCAAAGAAGCAATGAACAAAGTGAAGGGGACCGACGGCCAGCCCAGAAACGCTCCGATCATGGCCAGCAGCTTGATATCACCACCACCCATGCCATCGACGCCTGTAATTTTCTCGTAAAGCCATGCCGTCGTAAGTAGAAAGCCGCCGCCCGCGATCATGCCAATGAGTGAACTCAAAGGGGACGGAAGCAAATCACCCTCGCCGCCGATGACGAAATAGCCCGCCACCGACAGCACCAGTCCGCAGATGATTCCGGGCAAGCTGATCACGTCCGGAACGATACGCACGTCGAGATCAATAAATGAAATCACAATCAGCGCAGCGATGAACACAAAGCCAACGAAAAACTCAAAACCAAGCCCAAACTGATAATACAACGCGAGCGCCATCACTCCCATGAGCAACTCGACAAGAAAATAGCGCGGCGAAATCGGCTGCGAGCAAGTACGGCAACGGCCGCGCAGAAAGACATAGCTGAGCAGCGGTATGTTACAGTAAAAAGGAATCGCCAGCCTTGCATTTCGGACAATGAGACGGCGGATGAACAACCGACTCGTCATTGGGGATCCTGCCGATGCAGACGTTGAGAAAACTGCCGACGATGGCGCCGAGGATAAAAATTACAAATGGGAGGAGCATGTTATTGTCGTAAGTTTTTTACTAACCGCGACGAATATTGAGGAATCTCGCACACTACACGACCACTCGCCAATCTTTGCAACAGGAAGCGTTCAAAAGATTTTTCCTGACCTTCGAAAAGCGATCGCGGAGCGAGAAATCCTCGCGATCACATCCAACAGCCTACAAGACGTTTTCAACGCGTACGCCCTCATTCGCCTGACGGCGCACGCGCAAACCGATGGAAAAATTGGCTAACTCCATTTTATCGTGATCTAACCAACCATGCAGCTGGATTGATGAAACTGAAGCACACGTATGCTATCGCGGGACTCTAATGCAGGATCAATTCTCATTGTGATAGCTACAACCAATCTCCGAGCCGCCAGGAATAACCAGCCTCCTTCATGAACTTTCGGGTACTCCGCCAGACTTTGTACTTCTCATAAATCGACAAGTCCGACTTCCAGACCTCGGGTCTGGCTCTGCCAATGAAACCGCGAGGCAGCTTCGCCACTTGTCCCATGCATGCCCTGACCTCGCCGTATACCGGTATCGGGGTGCCGCCACTTTCCATTACCACGGCCTTGTTATTCTCGATTGCAACATTTATGGCATCGTCGCTCCACGAGAGGTCGAGGAATTTCGCCAGGCCGTTCAGCGTGTCGAGTGGAGATTTCCAAAGATCTTCATAGCGGATCTCGCGAAATTCTTGAGGAGATAGGTTTTTTGCCGCAACCTTAGCTGCGTCCACGTGCTGCGCCCACATGGCCGCAGCAAGTTCCACGCTGCTCGGCGCCCAGCTCGCGCCCCAACCTTGCGAAGCAGTCATCAGCGATGCGACCACGTCTCGACAATCGCGTACCAGGTGAATGAACCGGCTGTCGGGCAACAGTTGCTTAATCTCTGGAATGTATAATGCGTGTGATGGGGTCTTCTCCAGAAACCATTCGTCCGGCTGTAAATCATTGATTGCGGGTTTGAGCAAAGCCGCTAGGTAGTTTTTCAGAATGGCGAGAAATTCTTCCTCGCGGAAATAGGCCGGCGGACCCGCCGCATGACCCATTCCGCCATTGAAGTGTCGCGTCTTCTGGTCGTTCCACGAACGGAGCTGAGGCCCGACATATAAGCTGAAAAAGTGCGACTCTTCCCCGGAGCGAACTTTTGGATGACTGGCCAAAAGCTTTTGAAGCCATGTCGTGCCGCTGCGCGGGCAGCCGACAAGAAACACTATATTCTTGCCCGTGTACTCCATCGCTGATCGACTATAACATCGACGCAAACTCACCGGACCGGCCTATCGGCCGGCGCATAGAGAAATCCGGGATATCTTTCCTGCACTCCTCCGGTTTTTCGCGCGAGCGCAAAAATTGTATCCCCGCGTTCGCTCCCCTTTAAAAAACCCAGGCTGAGAAAGCTTCCAAGTTTGAGCAAAGTTTTCATCTGCAGCGTCAATAGACGGCCGAACTGTTGATCGTGATAAACATCGACCGTTTCGAACTCGCTGCTGGTAAAGCCGGAAAGCGCGAGTAGCTCTCTAACTTCCCATGGGACGTATTCATGGTTGTGACGATCGGTAGAGGGCCGGCGTTGATAAACTGGATAGATGTTCGGGTTGCCGCCGCGGAGAATCCTTAGGACGGATCGAACCGAGGCGCAATTGGGCGTCGATAACAGTAGATACCCCCCGGTCTTCGTAATTCGGTTGATCTCCGACATGGTCTGCGACGGATCGCGGCTAAGATGCTCCAGAACTTCGGTGAAGATAACGATGTCGAAACGCCCATCCTCGTACGGAAACGGCCCTTCAATGTCGAAGCGGTCAACGTGAACCGGATACCGCGCTCCATTTCCGGCATTTTGCAGGAAGCTGTCTTCGCTTTCCGGTTTTTGCTCGTGCAAAGGCTCCGTCAATGTAATCGCGTTTGCGCCGAGAATATCCCGAAGCGCGGGCACGAGACTGCCGTAAGACCCAAGGTCGATAATGCGCATGCCTGGCCGAACGATGGGCTGGAGCAATCTGATGGTCTCGGTAAAACGGCTCATGTGAACTTTCAGATAATTGCTCACGTAGCACGGAGAATTATAGTCCGGCTCGAGCACGGCGCTTTCGACCCTTTGCCGCAGCTCAGAAGGATTCATGGATTAGGGAACAATTCAACGGCTTAAGGGTGTTAAGGCTCAAGCCTCGTTCTTCGGAATAGTCAGTCTTATTGAATTTCACGATACGGGCCGATTGTGTTATATGAGACAACGTTCGAGTTCATGCGAATCATAGCATAACCGCGGGAGATTTTCCGAGATTCTCAGCTAGGCCTCAACGTCAACACACCTCGAAGTAAGTCTATGCTCGCTGCGCGGAAACGCGAAAATCCCCAGCAGACTCTGAGGGGGTTATGACCTCTCCCCCTTGCGCTGTTCGATCCGGCCGACAAATCGCAATCATCTGCGATACGGTTCCGTATCCACCGCGGTCCGGCGACAATCAGCGCATCGCCGAGCTGATCAGCGTGTTGCGGGAACAAGGCTGGTACGTACACTTGGTGTTGTGCGGTCTGGTGGAGCGCAGGTTCAAAAAACTTTGCCGTTCCCACGTCGATGCCCTGCATATCTACAGCGGCGCGGGCATGAAGACTCGGCTCCGAAACGGGCTGCGCCGTGTGGTTAGATGGCTCGATCGAGCCGGCAAAGTCTTCGGTCTAGCGCCGATGGAAACCATAGCCGGCCGCCTGCTCGGTCGTCCCATTGCTCCGCTCATGATTAACTATTGGCAGCGCTATCCCCAGGGCCTGAGCGAGTTCGTCGCGGAGCTGCAAATGAGTTTTGCTTGGAACGCGATCATAGTCGAGTACATCTGGCTGCACCGGTCCATCGATAAACTGAAGAACGGAACCGTTCGGCTCCTCGACACACACGACATTCAGTACAAGCGAGTCGAGGAGTTCGCCTCCCGCGGCATGGTGTTTCCCTTGGAAATTACCCGGGACGAAGAGCGGCGAATCTTCGATCGGTTCGACGCGGTGATCGCCATTCAAGCCGCCGAAGCGAGCATCATGAGAGAAATGTCCCCGCGCACGCGGGTGCTGACGGTCGGTTCGTCGGGATATTTTCCGGCCTGCGCATCGATGCATCCCGTAGACGGGCGCCTGCTTTACATCGGCGGCTACAACGGCGCGAATATCGACGGACTCCGCCGCTTTCTACATGGCGCATGGCCGAAGGTGCTCCGGCAGATTCCGGGCGCACATTTGCATGTCTGCGGCCACATTCAGCGAGCGTTTACTGGGCAGCGATTCGAGAACGTCACCTTTCTCGGACACAAGGAAAGTCTCCATGAGGAATACGCCGAGGCCGTGGTGGTGATCAATCCGGCTTGGATCGGCACCGGATTGAAAATCAAAACAATCGAGGCGCTAAATCGCGGCAAGCCACTGGTCACGACACCCAAAGGGATCGATGGCCTGCCTCAGGCAGCCGCGCAAAGCGCATCAATCGTGGAGGACGACGAGAGCTTTGCCCGAGCCATTATCCGGCTTATGACCGATGGCGAATCACGACAGGCTCTATCGCGGTCGGCCCTGGCTTTTGCGAACGCTTACCTGAACAAGCGCGCGGTCTATCAAGAGCTCTTTCAGTTTCTCGAGCAAGCCCGCGGGAACTAGACAGCTGTGATCCACTCGCACGGCATGGTGAAGACTCCCGCTCCGTCGATCATCTCGCTTTCCAAATGAATACCGATCGCAGTAGTCATTTGATGAATCGGCAATTCGTCGTATTGGGAGTCCAGCACCGCAACGCGCACCCAATAGTCGCCGCCAAGCAGGCAGAGGTCGGGGTAGCGCAACATGATTTTTCCGTTCCCGAGAACCTCACCGCATTCGATGCCGTGGCGTTCCGTGTTCATGCCGTGGCAGAACAATCCGTCGCTTCGAAAGATTTGGACTCTAACTACCGGGTTCAAGATCGGCCGATGGGCTTTGAACCCGATCATCACCCACATTTCGTCGTGGCTTCGAAAACATTTTTCGGACGCCGTCGCCGCCGCATAACTCAACGGCTGTGACTTCGATCGCAGGTTCACCTGTCGCTGCACCGAATTCTTCCCGCCGCAAAATTTTGCTATTCAGCAGGTTCATGTAGCTCCCGATGACTTCATCCGGCCGGCCGTCGGCGCGAACGATACCGTGATCAAGAAAAAGCATCCGCCGAGCAATTTTCTCGATTTCCTGCAGATTATGAGTCACGACAATGATCGTTTTGCCGGCCTGGAGAAAAGCTTGGATTTGATCCAGGCAGCGCTTTCTGAACGTCGCGTCTCCCACTGCCATGGATTCATCAATGATCAGTATATCCGGGTCGATGCTTACCGCGACCGCGAAGCCGAGCCGCACATACATTCCCGAAGAGTATTGCTTCACCGGTGTATCGATAAATTCTTCGAGCCCGGAAAATTCCACGATGGAATCAAACTTGTTCGCCATCTCCTCTTTGCTCAGCCCCAGGATCGCCCCGCTCAAATGAATATTTTCTCGGCCGGTGAGCATCGGATGAAAGCCAGCGCCCAACTCCAGCAGAGCGCCGATGCGTCCGCTCATTCGAACAGATCCCTGATCGGGCAGCGTGACGCCATTCATTAGTTTCAACAACGTACTCTTGCCGGCGCCGTTCGGCCCAATCAGACCAACGCATTCGCCCCGTTTGACTTCAAAGAAACGCCGTTCACGGCCCAAAATTCATCCCGGCGCAAACTGGTCAAATGCCCCGTCAGGCCCAACATGTCGCAGGCGACGTCCCTGACGCCGTAAAGCATCGTGCGTTTCAGTGAGCGGCAAAACTTCTTGCTCACTCCTTCCATGCGAACGACGACATCGGCGGTCATGACTCGGTCCAACTTCAAGCGTACCCGAGCACGCGTACGATGGTGATTCGAAACGCGCGCCAGCCGGCAAGAAACAAGATCACGGAGAAAACACAGGCTGCGGCAAACATATTAGGTCGGGTCAAAAAACCCTCGGCGACCAGATCCTGGCTCGCGGCCAATAGCGGGCTCAGTGGATTGCAGAGATTGATCAAATAAAATGGCCAGCGGACTGGCGGCGGGTAGAGTACAGGCGTGAGAAACATGCCGATGGTCAGCGCGGTTCCGAGCGCGTTGGCCGTGTCGCGAATAACCAGGTTAGCGATCGACAACACAAACCCCAAGCCAAGCGCCAAGAGCACGACCGGCACAAGCAGCAGAGGCATGAACATGCTTTCCCGGGATGGCAGGACGCTGCACCAGATGAACACGGCGACAATCGGGATCAAACGAATGACGAAATCGAAGGCCGGCTGGCCCAAAGCCGCGATCACCAAAGCTTCGCGCGGAAAATTGATTTTCGTTACCAGCGAACCCGAGGCCGTCAAACTGTTGGCGCAGTTCGTGAGACATCCCGCGAAGAACTGCCAGATACTGATCCCCCAGAGAGAATACGCAATGTAAGGAATCTTGGTTTCGCCGATCGGGAGGACTCGAGAGGCGTGAAGAAAAGCAAACACCGCCACCGTGGCGGTTTGGCGGCACAACCGCCCAGACGTATCCGAGAATCGATTGACGATAGCGTATGGATAGATCACGCAATATAAGCAGCCAAATGAGTCGACGGCTCTCCACCAGCTCCAGAAACATGATGGTCCAGCCGCCGGCGCCGCCGCGCCGCACGCCCTGCGGCGTGTACACAACGTCCACGGTGTGGCGGTGCACTTCTATACTCAGGAGCGCTCGCCGCCTCATGCGACAGAACGTTTTCGTCCATTCCGGTTTCCGCCAGGTTCAATAAAAACGTCACCTATTATACTGCGCGGCGATTGTCATTGCTATTTTTTGTCAAAATCGAACCCGAAGGCGCTCACTTCACCGCTGCGGCTTGCCCATCTGTGGTTCAGATCAACAAAGAAAGCTTCATTCGGGTATACTGGGGCATTTCCTCAAAGGCTAGCGGATGAAAATTCTCGTTCTGGCCAAGCGCCAGTACATGGGCAAAGACCTCCTGGATGACTGCTTCGGACGATTCTGGGAGTTGCCGCTGGAATTGGCCCGCCGCGGTCATGAGCTTCAGGGAATCGCTCTGAGCTATCGAGCGAGAGCGGAAGGCAAGTTCACTCCCCGGACGGATGTCAAACCGGGAAGCCTCGACTGGCATGGAGTCAATCTTTTACGGGGACCCTGGCCGAGCCCGCGCAATTATCTTCGTTTGGCGGCGAAGATCGCGCGACGTTTCGGCCGGATATCATATGGGCTTGCTCCGATGCCTTTCATGCAATCTTCGGCCATCGGTTGGCAAAACGCTCCGGGATAAAATTGGTCGTCGATCTCTACGATAATTTCGAAAGCTACCCCGCGACGAAGATTCCCGGGGTGCGATTTCTGTTTAAACGCGCATTGAAAGCTGCCCACGGCATTACTTTCGTGAGTTCGCAGCTGGAACACTACATGCGGGGTAACTATCGAAGTCGCTGCGCCGGCTTTGGTCTTGGAAAATGCGATTCGAGCGGATCTTTTTCATCCCATGAAACGTCAAGCATGTCGTAGGCGATTGCGGTTGCCTCAGACGCAAAAATCATCGGCACGGCAGGCGCATTGTTTCCCAGCCGAGGGATCGATACGCTCTATCGCGCATTTCAGACCTCGCCGCCGGAATCCCAAATTTCATCTTGCGCTCGCGGGACCAAGGCGGATCGTCAGCGGGATCCCGCAGGGCGAATGCATGCACGATTTCGGCGTCCTGTCGGTAGACCAGGTATCGTTTTTTTTCAACGCCCTCGATGTGGCAGTAGTCTGTAATCGCGATTCGTCGTTTGGCCGCTACAATTTTCCGCAAAAAGCGCGAGAGCTCATTGCCTGCCATACCGCGCTGGTTGCTGCTGACGTTGGCGCCATGAAAGACATCTTGCGCGACCATCGCCAATGTTTATTTATACCCGATGATCCGGACAGCCTGGCAGCCGCCATTCGCATGACAATTGGCGCAGCCGACGAAATCGATGCCAAGGTTCCTGCTTGGTCGGATTTGGCCGCGCAGCTTGAAGCATTCTTCCAAACATCCAGCACAACCCCGCATGAGCCAGTGGGCCATCAAAAGTTCTCTTTCTAGCTTCGAGCTACCCCGCGTCGAAGAAGACACAGCTTCGGTATTCTTACGCTATCTGGCCGAACACTTGGCCGACTGCGCGTTGACGTGCATGTGGCCGCCCCAGCGGCTGGGAAGGCGAGACCGTGTGAGGGCAAAGTCACGGTCCATCGGTTTCAATATTTTCCCGCAACGCTGCAGGGCTTGGCTTACGGTTCAGGAATGCTGCCGAATCTCAAGCGCGCGCGAGGGCTCTGGCTGCAAGTGCCATTCTATTTAATAGCGATGACGTACTCGCTTCTGCGTCTGCTAACCACGCAACGCTTCGACATGATCCACGCTCACTGGATCCTGCCTCAAGGCATGGTCGGACTGCGCGGCGGCCGGACTTTTTAGTGTGCCGCTTATTGTCAGCGTCCACGGCACGGACGCTTTCGCACTGCGCGGACGATTTGCCCAGACTCTAAAAGATCTAACCCTCAGCCGCAGCATTGCTTGGACGGCGAATACAGCGAGCACGGCCGCAGCGGTCACGCGCGACTCTCGCCGGCCTCAAGCGCGCATCATTCCGATGGGGGTCGATATCGCGCTCTTCTCGAGCGGCGATCCCGCCGCGCTACGCCGCGAGCTTTCCGAAGGCGAGAATCTTGTGCTGTATGTCGGCAGACTGATCGAGAACAAAGGCTGCGACGACTTGCTACAGGCGGTCGCTCTTTTACCTGCCAAAACCCGAGCCCGTACCACGCTCTGTATCGTCGGCGACGGCGAGCAGAGGGAACAACTGGAGCGCGCCGCCCAGGCTCTAAGCGTTGGCAAAAAAGTGCGATTCTTCGGCACTGTGAACCAGCAGCGCCTGCCGGAGTTCTATGCGGCCGCTGATTTGGTGCCATACCGTCCAAGGTCGGTTCTCCGGTGAAACAGAGGGCAAGCAGTGGTCGTTTTGGAGGCGTTCGCCGCTCGTGCTTGCGTAGTAGCAACTGCGATCGGCGGCATCCCCTCAATGGTGCGAGATCATGTTACGGGAGTGCTCGTCGAACCCGCCAATCCGAGAGCGCTGCCAGCGCCATCGAAACAGCTACTAGAGCTGCCCGCCCTTCGCCAACAGCTTGCGAAAATCGCTTTTGCTGATGTGTAGCGAACAATATGGCTGGCCCAACGTGGCGCGCCGCATTTGCAAAGCTTTATCGGAGAAATAGCTCAGCGCCGCCACTAAAGGAGATTTCCTCTAGGACTGCCTATCCGTCGTCGTGCCTGCGACCACTTTGTTGCCGTTCCATGCGCAGCAGCGCGATCTGTTCGGAAATCAACCCGAGCATGAACATAATCACCGCGGCCGTGAACATAAGCGCCGACATATTGGTGAAGCGATGCTCCGTGTAATAAGGTATAGGCGTAATTGGCCATACCCGCGAGAAAAAACATGATGCTCACCGGCAGGAACACTCGGAAGGGTGAAAACAACGTGGCGATCTTGGCGATGATCAGAAAAAACCGCACCCCATCGGTCACCAGGGTGATTTTACTTTGTCCGGAACGGTAGAGCGTTTGAATCGGGACGTATTTGACCGTAAGTCCCGAGCGCAGGAACGCGAGCGTGAGCGTGGTCGGGTAGGAGAATGTATTGGGTAACAAATCGATGAATCGCAGCGCATCGCGCCTCGACAGGACACGAAAGCCGGAGGTGAGATCCGACACTTTGAATTTCGTTACGTAGGAAGCGAACAGGTTATAAACCGAGTTGGCGACGTTGCGATGGAACCGCAGCTTCGAGCCTTTGGCGCGCGACCCGACTACCATATGATACTTGCCGGCTTTTGCCAACAGTTGCGGAATATCCTCGGGTTTGTGTTGACCGTCGCCATCCATCAGGACGATCAATCGGCCTTGCGCTGCTCTAATTCCGCTCTTCACCGCCGCCCCGTTGCCGATATTGTACGGATGCCGAACCACGTTGGCGCCGGCGGCCAGCGCAACCTCAGCGCTGCCGTCGGTCGAGCCGTCATCGATCACGATAATTTCCGCCCGCGGCAGCTCGAGCGCTTCGATCCGGCCGAGCAGCGCCTTCAGGTTTTCAGCTTCGTTGTAGACCGGAATGACGATCGAGGTCTCAATGCGACTAGTCATGGAGTTGATAGACGGCATGACCGCGGTCGCGAAATTTGACTTCGAGCGCGCTCTGAACGAATTGGTTCCACATCGCCACTTGGGCCGTGGTCAACGTGTGCAACAAATATCGGACCAGAAGATCCTCGCGAGCCAAGAGGTGGGTGATTTGCCTGCGGCGGAGCGCCCGCGCAATTTCCTCGGGGCTTTTCGCGCCGCGGATCGCGGCAACAAGGTACTCGGGCAGCTCGCCGCCATCATGAAAGTATTCCCGGTCGCAATAATACGCTCTCCGGCCGATAAAGAGAAGATAAATTTTCGCGGCAGAGCCGGTGCGCTGATTGATGTACTGCAATGACGTGTACTCAGACAGCTTGCGGGACAGATAGGCCGCTTGGCTTTCCGCCCCGGTTAGATACCCTAGCGGGCTTGCATCCTGGACATAGCGCCAAAGATACCCGCCGTGCCAAGCGGCAAAAAAAACCAGACCGGCAAAGATCAAGACCGGCCGCCGGATCCGGAGGTACATGTTGAACACGCCGTAGACCGCCAGGATGACCAGCGGGGGAACAATTGGAAGAACATAGCGAATCCGCATATCGACGAGAAATAAGGCGTAGAGCAGGAACAGCACCGCAAAGGCGGCGAGAAATTTCTTGTCGTCCAGCCATTTTCCTTTAAAAGCCCACGGCAACAGGATCGCCAGTATCGGCGTCAGCACGCCGTCGAAGAATTGAGGATTGTCATCCCGACCAGAGAAGAAGATGCGCAGGGGCAATCCGACGATCTGCCATACGTTTTCGCCGTAGAGGAGCTCTCGTCTGGCGAAAATACCAAGCCCGCCTCCACCGCCTCCTCCGTGCTCCGGCGATGACGCGAATAGGCTGCCGAGCAGGGGAAAAAAGGGGTTGCCGGTATAAAGCCAGTTCTTGATCAGCCAGGGCAAAAACGGCAGCAGCATCAGAGCGCCGAACCAAAACGTCTCGCGGCCAATCCGGCCTAGGCTCTTTCTTGGCGGCGCGACAATAACGAGCAAAAAAAGAAAACCAACCAGGAGTGCCACGACCAGGCCGTTCGGTTTCGTGGCAAGGGCAAACCCCAGCGACAACGCGGCAACACTTAGCCAGCGAAGGTCGCCTCTTTCTTCGCGCCAGAGCAGCAAGGCGAGCAGCGCCGCGGTCGTGTAAAACGTGATGCCGAGATCGATATAGCCCCAATGGCTCAAGCGCGCGATCGCTGGAGTCGAAACGAAAAGAAAAAAACCCAGGAGCCCATAGACCGCATTCATGCGGCGCCCGAGATAGGCGAAGAGCAATAAACCGGTCAAGTAGCCGTACAAGGCGTGGATCAGCTTCGGCACAAAGTCATAGCCCCAGTACACCCAGGGCGTATAGAGCATATCGAGCAGCATGGGATAGTAGGCATAAGGAGCAATCGGCACTTCAATGATCCGTCCGGCCTTGGCGTAGAGCTTCGGAATAGCCAGGTGGTGCGTGAGCTCGTCGCGGCTGATCGGCGGCAGGAAGCCGAGCACGACTTCGGTGACTAGATAAATGAGGATTGCGAACCAAAGGATGCGGCCCAACCGGTTTGTCTGCGCCGGGAGCGCGAAAAAACTTACCAGAAGGAAAACCGCGCTCGCCAGGAGCACGGCGGCAACGCTAAAATTCAGCACTGCATTGTGAACGTATCCGGCCAGCCCGAACAGAAAGTAAATCGTCGCGGCAAATCCCAAAAGACAGCCCACCCAACCCGTGCGATACAAGAGCGGGGTAAACCGGTCTTCCATCATGCTTTACGGAGGAACACGGGATGAATGGCGCTACAGGTAGAGGCTACCGCAAGTTCGATGGCCTCACGAGAGCGCAAGCACCAAAGAGATGAAGACTCTGAGATCAACGTGAGACTTTCCAGTTAGAGCGCGCGTAATCGGGCTCTAACTGCGATTTACGGGCAAGATTCGCGAGTAAGACATGGACGAGTCTGGAACCGGTCAGTCCGGCTTTTCGACCACGGCGACTGCCGCGCCGAACTTGACGAAGTCACCCTCCGCGCGCATGACCTCCTGAAGCTCGCCCTCGTCAGGCGACTCGATCTCCACGTTCACTTTATCGGTTTCCACCTCGAGCAGCGCCTCGCCCTTCTGCACTTGGGCGCCCTCGGCCTTTAGCCAGCGGAGAATGCGCACCTCGTCGCTTTCATCGCTGGATCCCAGCCTGGGAATGATCACGGTTTTTTTCATGAATGCGTCAGAGCGATTGCGCTTCGAAACTATCCGCAAGCGACTTGAGCTTCAGGGTTTGGCGCATGTTCTCCATAAACGCGTTGACGTTTTTGTACTTCGCGGGGATTTCGTACTTGATCGTCGTGTAGAGATAGTGGAGCTGGGAAAAGATCGCCATGTCGGCGATGGTCATGCGGTCGAAAATGAATTTCTTGCCGGAATAGATTTGGTCGAGCGTGTTGAAATGGGCATCCCACTGCTCCTCTGCCTTCTTGCGCGCTTCCGGAGTATCGGCGCGACGCATGGCATGGTTGGCGTGAATTAACACTTCGTCCGACCAATCTTCCAATGCCAAGCAAAGACCCTTGTTGGCCGCGCCCTCGGGATAGATACTGTTGCTCGGGTGATCTTTCTCCAGACGGGCCGAAATGATCGTCGAGTCGATCACGCATTCGCCGTTGTAGTTCATTGTCGGCACTTTTCGCTGGTTGGTATACTCGAGCAGCGATTTGCGTTCGTCTTTGCGCACGTCGACGATTTCGTAGGGAACTTTTTTCAGCGCAAAGACGATCCGCACCTTCTCGCAAAACATCGAGGTTTGGGATTGAAAGAGTTTCACGGCCATGGATTAGCCCCTCCTATGAGATCGCAAGCTCCTGACATCTGTTACCAATGCAACAAATTCGCTCATTTCTCAACCCTATTCACGCGTTGAAGAGTTGACCTTGTCGCCGTTGGCAAGTATTGTTTTTTGCGACCGTAATGGCCGCCACGTAAAATCCGTCTGCGCGGGAGGAAAGGACATAGATGGCGAAATATCTACAATGCAGCGAGTGCGGCAAGCTGGCGTTTTACTACGACGACTTTGTCGGCACGGAGAAGCCGTTTTACCGCCGTTTTATGCGCTATCCGGAAGGCGAAGCGAAATACGAGCCGCCGCGCTGCTTTACCTGCGGCGGCGTGCCGCGCCTGATCCACGAAAATATCAAGGAAGAAAAAGCGACCGCCAAGCACTGATCCACGGCAAAGGGGCGCCGAAAAAACAAAAGGCGGGTGAATCACCCGCCTTTTCTAAAATGGTGGAGGCAGTGGGACAGTGTAAAGAACCGCTTTTAGAGGTGTCTTTTTCGTTGGTCTGAAGCGGCGGGGCAACCGTACTCTGGGTGTAACTAAACGTGATGATTGATGTTTATCGTTGCGAAATGCCGCATGCCCCCAAAGTTTCCCATAATGTGTATTGGCTTTAGTTGGACAACTTCAGACTATGCTGGACATGGGAACGCGTACCGCGAATCAAATCAATCGTCGGGCGACTGCACAGAAACGGCAAAGTGTAATCAGCAGCGCCTGCTGCATCAATAGAAACATCATTCCCCTGTATCGTTTCAAGGCGGGCTCTGAGCTCCTGCTCGGGAACCTTGTGACAGTTCTGAGAGGCGCGGCCGCGACCTGACGATGGAGCGCCGGTCGCCCCTGATCGACGCTTTGAAGAAGGCGAAAGCCGCCGGCAAGTTACGACAAACAGCTCGACGCCGCGCGCAACTTGCAGCGCAAGGCGCAGTTCTATTTCGACTTCGTCGAAGCGAAGAACTCCACCGGCTTTCACGCGCCCCCAGGAAGCCGCGCGCATTCTCGGCGAGTCGATCGATGCGTCACGCAAAGGCCAACTCGCCGTGGGGAACGCCAAATAAAAAGGGTTAAAGGTCAGGCTCTGGCAGTCCGGTACCGCCGATCGGATCTAGTCGATTCGAGATCGGCAGTTCGCACTGAAGGTCGATGGGATTGACAGACGGGAATTGCTTGCGGGCTCAGGAGGGAGATTCAGATGGAGGGGTGATTGCGGGTTCTGTTCTTTTCTGGTCCGCCCAGACGACGCAACAGTATCAAAGTTCGTGTCTGCAGCCATCGAGCAGGGAAAACGCACAGATCGGTTTGCATGGATAAGCCGGAGTTCCGGTCGCACCCGGCAATTCTTCGCGTACGCGACTCACGCGCCCAGCCGACGCCGCGACGGGTACGGACTCTCCGGGGCTTCCTTAAATCTCTGCGAAGAGGACGATCACCGACCGGGGTTCCGCCCGTACGGCGGATGAAGATACCGGTAGAGCAGCTTCCCAATGAACGATGTCCTGCGGCGCGTCGAGCGCAGTGTTGATCCAGCGTCGCCATGCGTTTTCTCGACGGTCGACCTGCGGCAGCTCGAACTCGAGAGCTTCCCAGTAGGCGTTCACGATCAGGTGAATCCTTAATCTCTCGTCGCGCATTTCCACGGTGAGCGCGATACTGTGCGAAGATGTGGCCCACTCGGGCTGGCCAACTTTGACTCCATGCCATGTCAAGTTGGCCCCGCGAAGAAGCCGGTTGAGGCTTATGCGCTGGCGTTCGATCATCGTACTCCGCAAACGGCGCCGCGCGTTGAGCAGCGTAACGAACCGGTGGACATCTGTATGCTTCTCAACCAGTCGCCAATCGAACCAGCTGAGTTCATTATCCTGGCAGTAGGCATTGTTGTTTCCGTACTGCGTCCGCCGCACCTCATCGCCCATGAGAATCATCGGGATCCCCGCAGATAGCATCGTGACGGTTAAAAAGTTTTTTACTTGGCGTTTTCTGATTTTTTCGACCGCGCGATCATCGCTCGGACCTTCGATGCCGCAATTCCAGCTTCGGTTATCGTCTGTGCCGTCGCGGTTGTTCTCCCCGTTCCCATCGTTGTGTTTGTGGGTGTAGGAGACGAGGTCGTTCAGGGTAAATCCGTCGTGGCATGTGACGTAGTTGACGCTCTGCTCGACCTCGCGTTCCTCATGGGCGTAAATCGCCGGGCTGCCCAGCAAGCGGTCAGCAAAGTATCCTACGAAGCCCTCATCGCCACGTAAGAAACTCCGTACGTCGTCTCGGAATCGTCCGTTCCACTCTTTCCAACTGTCGCCCAGAAAGCTGCCGACCTGGTAGAGCCCCGCCGCGTCCCAGGCTTCGGCGATGAGCTTGGTACCGGCGAATGCCGGATCCGATTCGATGTCCCACAACACGGGCGGGTTTCTTATCGGTTGGCCCGCATCGTCGCGCTGGAGGATCGCAGCGAGATCGAAGCGGAATCCATCCACGTGCATCTGTTCGACCCAGTAGCGGAGGCTGTCGATGATCATCCGGCGAACGATCGGATGGTTGGCGTTGAGCGTGTTTCCCGTGCCGCTGTAGTCGGCGTAACGGGAGCGATCCCGTTCAAGAATATAATACGTGCTGTTATCGAGGCCGCGGAAACTCAGCGTTGGCCCGCCATGGTCGCCTTCCGCTGTATGGTTGAAGACCACGTCGAGAATGACCTCGATGCCGGCGCGATGCAGTGCCTTGACCATGTCGCGGAACTCGTCCAGCGGGCCGAGCGGGTTCGGTCGCGAGCTGTAGGCCTGGTGCGGCGCAAAGAACGAGACCGGCGCGTAACCCCAGTAATTGACCAGCCCGGGCGGAGCATCCTGGGCATCGAACTGAAACACGGGCATCAGTTCGACGGCCGTCACGCCGAGCTCACGCAGATATGGAATTTTCTCGATTAGACCTGCATACGTGCCTCGCTTCTCTTCGGCGACACCGGAACTGGGATGACGCGTAAAACCGCGCACGTGCATCTCGTAAATGATCGTCCGGGAGGACGGCCGGTGTAGCGGCGCGTCGCCTTCCCAATCGTACGCAGCCGGATCCGCCACCACGCTTTTCATGGCCGTTGCGGTATTGTCGCCTTTCTGTCGCGCAGCCTCGCGGCTGTAATTTTGCGGCACAACGGCAGCGAGCCCGTAAGGATCGAGAAGAAGCTTTGGCGCGATCGAACCGCATTCCGTTCGCGGGATCGAACGGCCCTGAACTCGATACCCGTAGATCTGCCCAGCCTTCACGCCCGGCACAAACACGTGCCAATAGTGATAGGTGCGGTTCGTCGCCGGATCGATGCGAATGACACGCGCGGGGCGAGCATCATCGACGCGATCAAAAAACAGCAGATCGATTCCGGTCGCGTGCTTCGAGTAGACGCTGAAGTTTACTCCTTCACGAGAAACGGTCGCGCCTAACGGAGAACTCCGGGCTTTTGTGTTTTCTTCCAGCATCGATGTAATGCGTGATCGAATGTCCTCCGCGCTGGGTTTCTCGTGCGCTTCGAGGGATACGTCAACTTCACCTGCCTGATGCGATGCAAATCACTTTCGGTACGGCTTGGGCGAACTGAACCTCCCGCGGCAATTAGTACTTTTGCTCAGGTGTTCGAGGCGTCGTAGATACTTTGAACGGAGCGATCGAGCTCCGCGTCGAACTCGGCATCCGATTGCCGCGCCGAAAGTCCTTCGACCAGAGCGCGGGAAAAGCTCGCCACGATTCCATGATTCCGCCGCAGCTTTTCGTTGGCTTGTTCCCGCGTGTAACCGCCCGACAGAGCAACGACCCTCAAGACATTGGGGTGTTTAATGCAATCTGCGTAAAAGTCGTCCTGATCCGGCAGCGTGATCTTAAGCATGACCCACGCACCGGCCGGGAGTTCGTTGAGGTTCTTAACCATCTCCGCGTGTAATAATTCTTCCGCCTTGCCTTTCAGCGGGCAATGAATATCCACTTCCGGCTCGATGATCGGCACGAGGCCGGCGTCGATGATCTCGCGCGCGACTTCGAACTGCTGGCTCACTATGTCCTTGATACCGAATCCGTTGCATTGTTTGATGACCGATCGCATCTTGGTTCCAAAGATGCGTTTCGCTTTGGCCTTGTCGAGCAGCGCGGCAAGACCTGTCATCGGCTTCATCAGCTGAACGCCGTCTTTCTCCGCTGCCAGTCCTTTGTCTATCTTGAGGAAGGGCACAACGCGTTTGACCTTCCAGAGATAATCCGCCGTGGGCTGCCCTTCGATGTCTCTATCCATCGTGTTCTCGAAAAGAATCGCGCCAATAATCCGCTCCCCAGTAAAGGCCGGGCTGCTGATGATGCGCATCCGCATCTGATGGACCAGCGCAAACATCTCTTCTTCGTTGGACCACGCATTCTCTTTGAGCCCGTAAGCTTTCAGCGCGCCTGGCGTGCTGCCTCCGCTTTGATCCAGAGCGGCGATGAAGCCCGGCTGTGTCTTTACTTTTTGAAGTTGTGATTCATTCAACTCGCGATAGTTCATAACGCCTCCTTCGATCTTCGGTAACGCCGAATCAGATTATTTGTCGAACTGTCGTGGTTCCGAGCCGGCTCACCCGTGCTCTCGAGCTCCGAGATAATGCGCTGAGCCAAGACTTTTCCCAGCTCGACGCCCCACTGGTCAAAAGAGTCGATGTTCCAAATGACGCCTTGCGTAAACACTGAGTGTTCGTAGAGAGCCACGAGCTTGCCGAGACTCTCGGGCGTGAGTCGGTCGGCGAGGATCGTGTTCGATGGACGGTTGCCTTGGAAAACGCGATGGGACACGAGCCAATCCGGGGTGCCTTCAGCTTTGACTTCCTCGGCGGTTTTCCCGAAGGCCAGCGCTTCGGTTTGAGCAAACACGTTGGCGATCAGGATATCGTGGTGGCGGCCGAGCGGATTGAGTGTTTTGCTGAACGCGATAAAATCGCACGGAATCAATCTCGTCCCCTGATGAATCAACTGGTAAAACGAATGCTGGCCATTGGTTCCCGGCTCGCCCCAGTAGATTGCGGCCGTGTCGTAATTGACTCTTGTGCCATCTAGAGTCACGTGTTTGCCGTTGCTCTCCATCGTTAACTGCTGCAGATAGGCCGGAAATCGCTTCAGGTATTCTTCATAGGGGAGAACCGCGACCGTCTGTGCGCCGAAAAAGTCGCTGTACCATATAGCGAGCAACCCCAGGAGCACCGGCAGATTGCGCTCGAATGGAGTAGTGCGAAAGTGCTCGTCCATCTGATGAAAACCGTCGAGCATCGCGCGGAAGTTATCCGGCCCGATGGCAATCATCGTTGAAAGGCCGATGGCCGAATCCATCGAGTAACGGCCGCCCACCCAGTCCCAGAATCCAAACATGTTGGCGGTATCGATGCCGAACTTCGCCACTTCCTCGGTATTGGTCGATACCGCGACAAAATGCTTCGCTACCGACTTTTCATCGCCGTCGAAAGCTGCCAGCGACCATCGTCGCGCCGTCTGCGCATTGGTCATCGTCTCGAGCGTCGTGAACGTTTTCGAGGAAATGATGAAAAGAGTCTCCGCAGGATCCAAATCCTGAACCGTCTCGGCGAAGTCGGTGGCATCAACGTTGGAAACGAACCGGAACGTCATCGCCCGCTCGCTGTAATGCTTCAGCCCTT
>CAVUVW010000026.1:0-178788 GCA_963745035.1 uncultured delta proteobacterium
GTTCGGGATGTCGTGGCTGAAGTCGCGCTGGTCGCGCTCGTGCGGATAGTCCGACGCCCAGATGAGGGCGTTGTCGTTGGCGACCTGGGCGGCGAGCGGCAGCGCCGACTCTTCGACTTCCACGGCGAAAAAGATGTTGCCCTTTTTGACGTACTCGCTCGGTTTGAGCTTGCAGCGCGGCGAGTAGTGGCCTTTGCGCTCCTGCTCCTCGTCCATGCGGTCCATCATGTACGGCACCCAGCCGACGCCGCACTCGATGCAGCCGAATCTGAAATTCGGAAACAGCTCGAAGACGCCTTCGAACATCATGGCGGTGAATTGGCGGATCTGCGCAAACGGATGTTCGAGCGTGTGGCCGATGGTGAAATTGTTCACGCTGTCGAGACCGAGGGCGGGCATGCTCAAGCCGCCGTGAGTCGAAATCGGCACGTCAAGTTTCTGCGCTTCCTCCCAAAGGGGATAAAATTCGGCGCCACTGTAGAGTCTTCCGCCGGGAGCGACCGCCGGCAACACGGCGCCGACCATGCCCAACTCGTTCACTGTGCGTCGCAATTCTTTGACCGCTTCGGAGATGTCTTGGATCGGCAGCAAGGCGACGCCGACCAGGCGCCGGCTCACTTTCATGAACTTGTGGTAGAGCCAGTCGTTGTAGGCGCGCGCCATGCAGATCGCCCAGTCTTTGTCTTGGATCGCGCCGTGGGTCAATCCCTGAGTGGGATAGAGAACCGTCAGCTCGATCTTATTGATATCGAGAAAATTCAGCCAGTCCTTGGCGTGCGGGCCGGTGCCGCCGCCGGCCCAGCCGCCCGGCTTGCGCAGCGAGCGCAGAAAACCGTCCATCGTGAGTCCCGGCCAGAAGGAGTAGCTCTGATGCCATTCGAGATCTTTATAGGGCGCGCCGATAAACTCGCGCAATTCGCTGTCGAGCTCCATCACGTGCCCGTCGGCGTCGATGATGCGGTAGTCAGCCATGTCTACCTCCTGTGTGGAAGTGCGCGGGGGCCGCGCACGGTTTAGTCGAGGATCGGATTAGATGGAGGATGGCGGCGCGATCATCGATCCTCCATTCTCGATCCTCTCTCATGTATTCCTAGTGTTCTCGGCGAACAACTCCTCGACGGTCAAATCGCGGCCCAGCATGCCTTGCTGGCCGGCGAACTTGATCAGGTTCTGCACGTCGTTATAGTTTTCCCTGAAGCCTTGATAAAAAGGGTCCTTGCCGAAGAACTTTCTCTCCTCTTCCAAGTAAGAGCGGCCCCAGGCGAAACTCAAACGGTGCGGCTGCTCCATGAATTCGTTGTAGGCATTGCGCGAAGCGAGGAGCGCTTCATACAGGCTCGTCGCCACCCACGGGTCGCGATCGAGAATGTCTTTTTGGATCACCACCGGGTGCATAATCGGATAAATTTTCGTGCGCTGGTAATAGGACTTCTCTTCCGTCTCGAAATTCGGGAAGAGCCGCTCGACCGTTCCTTCGCCGCGGAGCCAGCGCCGCGGCAGGTCGGGCTCGACCTCCGCGTCTACTTTTCCTTCGACGAGCAAGTCCTCGAGCTTGCGCTTGCCTTCGACGAACTCGACTTTGATGTGGGACGGCAGCTTGGGGCCGACGGTTTCCTTGTTGACGATCACCCAAGTCACGTCGCTCACGCCCAAGTCGTAGCTGTTCATCAGCATGCCTTTGGTCACCAGCGCCAGGGTGTTTTCATAGCTGCGCAGGCCAATCCTGCCGCCTTTCAAGTCGGCCGGCTTCTGAATGCCCGAGCCGGAGCGAACGAAGCAGAACTTGTGGCCCCACATGCGCCGTGGAAAAAAGGGTATCGCCTGCAGCCAGTCAACATCCTGGCCGCGAGCGACGAGATACGAGGACATGGAAAACTCGCAGGCGTCGTACTCGCCGTAGTGAAACATGCGCTCGTGGCGGATGCCGCTTTCCACCGTGAGGATGTTGAGGTCGATGCCCTCGGCTTGGACGTCGCCATTGAGCAAAGGCTGGAGATAGTCGTACTTGTCGAATGCGATGGTGAGCTTGAGTTTGGCCATGCGGGAATTTCCTCGTTTCGATCATAAAAGCCTCGGCATTCGCTGTCAACGCGTCCTTCGGCCGCGGTCCGGATCGCCTTCCGCGCGGGCGCGTCTATCCTTCGTTGACACTCTCGGGACGGCGATGTTAAGTGACCGGTAAACGCCCATTGGAGGAGATGCCATGCGCTTCGAAAATAAGTCCGTGATCATTACCGGCGGCGGCGGGAAAATAGGCAAAGCTTATGCGATCGGCTTCGCCAAAGAAGGAGCCAAAGTCGCATTGCCGGACATCGCGAGTGCCGATCACGTGGTGAAAGCGATTCGCGACATGGGCGGTACGGCGATCAGCATGGCCTGCGACGTGTCAGACGAAAAGAGCGTCAAGTCCATGGTCGATGAAGTCGCCGGGCAGTTCGGCGGCGTCGATGTGCTGGTCAACAACGCCGCCTATTTCATGACGGTCAAGAAAAGTCCGTTCTGGGAAATGGAAGTCGATGAATTCGACAAGGCGATGGCGGTCAACGTGCGCGGCTCGTGGCTCTGCGCCAAAGCGGCGTTTCCGCACATGAAGCGACAGGGAAAAGGCAAGATCATCAATATCTCTTCCGGCACGGCGCTCAACGGCGGGCAAAACTACATCCACTACGTGACCTCGAAAGGCGCGCTCATCGCCATGACGCGGGCGATGGCGAAAGAAGTCGGCGATCATAATATCTGTGTGAATACCGTCGCTCCGGGCTTCGTCGTGACCGAGGGACGGTCGGTGGACCCCGCGTTCAACGCGAGCCGCGTCGCGAATCGAGCATTGAAACGCGTCCAGGTCGAGAACGACTTGGTCGGCACCGTCATGTTTCTGGCTTCCTCGGAGAGCGACTTCATGACCGGCCAATTGCTGAACGTCGACGGCGGCGCCCATTTTGTCGGCTAAGAGAAGTAAGGAGTGAGGTGTAAGAAGCAAGGTGGCAGAAGTTAAAGGTGAGGATGCAATTCCTGCAACTCCTCACTCTCTACTACCCGCTTCAGGAGTTCCAATGCGCTTCAAAGACAAGTCGGTCATCATCACCGGGGGAGGCGGCAAGATCGCCAAGGCCTACGCCACGGCGTTCGCAAAAGAGGGAGCGAAATTATCTCTCCCTGACATCGCGAGCGCCGATCACATCGTCAACGCGATTAAGGACATGGGCGGGAATGCGATCAGCACGGCCTGCGATGTCTCGAACGAAAAGAGCGTCAGAGCGATGGTCGAGGAGACGGTGAAGCAGTTCGGCGGTGTCGATATTCTGATCAACAACGCGGCGTACTTCATGACGGTATGGAAGGGGCCGTTCTGGGAAATGACCGTGGAGGAATTCGACAAAGCAATGGCCGTCAACGTGCGCGGGCTCGTGGTTGTGCGCCAAGGCAGTGGTGCCGCACATGCAAAAGCAGCAAAAGGGCAAGATCATCAATATTTCTTCCAACGTCGCGCTCACCGGCAATCCCAACTACATTCATTACGTTACTTCCAAAGGCGCGCTCATCGCCATGACGCGGGCGATGGCGCGCGAAGTCGGAGACTGGAATATATGCGTCAACACCGTCAGCCCCGGCTTCGTCGTTACCGAAGGCCGTCAGGTCGATCCGGAATACGAAAAGATCCGTGCCCAGCAGCGCAGCCTCAAACGATCCCAGGTGGAAAACGATTTGGTCGGGACGGTTTTATACCTCTCGTCATCCGAGAGCGATTTTATGACCGGTCAGTTGCTCAACGTCGACGGCGGTTTTCATTTCGTCGGCTAAGAAATTGATCAGGAAGCTTTTTCCCACTTATCGACGTCGACTTCCCAGCCTTTGGTTTGCGATAGATCCAGCGCGTTGCCTTCCGGATCGCGGAAGCGAAACTCGGAGTAGGGACGGGTCGAGGGACGCGGCGCGATCTTGAGCACGCTGCTCAGCTCGGCCATCGTCGCCTGCATTCGATCGCTCAAAAAACCGATGTGGTTGATGCCGAATCTGGGCTCGTGTCCTTCGATCGGGTTGTAAAAAGGATGAATGGCGAGATTGGTTTGGCCGTCGGCGCAGAAGCGATTGCCGCGGCCTTGCTGCCGTCGGAGATAGCTCGACGGCACTTCGCGCAAGCCGAAAACCTGCGTGTAGAAGCGCAGCATCATTTCGGGGTCGAGGGCGTTATAGGCGATGTGACGGACGCGTGGAAACGCCTTCTGTTTGTTTGCCGGGACGCCGAAGCCTTTGGTCGACACGCTCACCGGCAGACATTCCGGATCGTGTATTCTGATCTCACCGTGGTGCACGTCGTTCGGTTCCTGAAGAATCATGCCGCGTGGATTGAGCGCGAGAAACTTCCCCTTCACCGCTTCGAGATCGTCGACCTCCAGGCCGACGTGGTGAAGGCCAAGATCCATCTTCATCTCGCCAAGCTCGGGTCGTCTTTTAAAAAAAGTCAGATTATAAAATCCGTCCGTGACGGAGACATCACCCTCGGGGGATCGACCTAGCTCCTCCGTTCCGAGAAAGCGGCGATAAAAGTCTGCGAGCTTTTCCGGCTCATCGGCGAGATAGGCAACGTAGCGCAGTGTGGCCATGAAAACTCCTCACGGATTGGAGTAATGGAGTGATGGAGTACTGGAGTATTGGGCCGGCCCGAATTCCGAGGCCCCCATCACTCCAGCACTCCAATATTCCAGTACTCCAAATCCTCAGTCTCTTATATTCTGTGTGAACCATTCCAGCGGCAGCGGGTGGCCGAGGCCTTTCGCCTTGGCGAGGTTGTACGCCGTTCCACCGACCGCCGCGAACTGCAATCCCTGGGTGCCTTGATTATTGAGAAAAGTGATCTGCTCGTCGCTTGTTCTACCGGCCCAGCGGCCGGCCATGATGTCCGGCACCGTGCCGATATTCGGATTATCGATTTCATGGTGCGGCGACGCGGGAATTTTCTTTTTCTCGTCGGCGTTGCCGGCGATAAACCCGAACATACCGTCGCTGCCGGTGACGACCTCGGGCGCGTTGCGGTCGGCAAAAAGGGTGGACGTGCCTAGGCGCGCTCTCACATCGGCCCGCGCCAGTACGTCGGAACCTGCTTCGTTATTGCGCACGTTGTTGACGTGCATGCCCGGTTCGAGCCAGTCCGCCTTGATCACCGGCACCAACGAGTCCGTCGTCAGGGACACGATGTCCGCGCCCTTGAGCGCTTTTTCGGGAGAGTCGACGGCGACGACCTCGATATCGAGCATCTCGGTCATCTCGGCGGCGAAAGCTTCGCGATTCTTCCTGGTCGGGCTGAAAACCCGCATGCTCTCGATCGGACGGACATGCTTGATCGCTTCGGCGTAAGTTCGCGCCATGCCGCCGGAGCCGATCATCGCGAGCACTTTGGAGTTTTGGCGCGACAAGTATTTAGTGCCCAGCCCGGCGCATGCCCCCACCCGCATGTGCTGCAAGTAGCCGTCGTTGATCAGCGCGAGCGGCTCGGCGTTCCGCGTGCTCAGCACGAAGATCAAACCGCAATAGCGGCCGCGCTCGATGCAATATTTGTCCTCGACCATGAAGCCGTCCTGGTTTTCCCAGGCGAGCATGTCGGATTTCATGCGGATGGCAAACACGCCGAGCTTGCGCGAAGCTCCCTCCATCGTGCCCCAGCGGTAATAATGCGGCTCCTGCGGCACGTAGAAATCGATGCGCGGCCGATAGCCGGCGCGCGCTTCGTTCAGCTCGCGATAGGCATCTTCCATGGCATCGATGCAGGTTTTCATGTCGAGAACCTGTTGGACATGCTCGTTGGTCAAGAAGATCATTGCTTGGGCTCTCCTGGAGTGTTTAGACCGCAAAAGGAAATCGTGGACAGGTTTGGTATAGCCCGGACGGATTTCTCTGTAAACCCGGCAGCAAGCCTGCCGCCGGGCTGATTTTTGACAGCGAAGAGTTTCGCCAGTTTAGAAAAAATTGATCTTTGTCTTTGATCGCATCGCAACAATTCTGTAAATTAGGCAGAAATAAGTAGATGGAAATGAGGGCTCTCCGTTGATGATTCGATCTCCACTGATCACGCGCCAATCCATCGCCACGAAGATCCGCGCCGCGGCGCGCAAGTGCTCCGCGGTCGCGATCGCGACCGCAGTTCTGCTCTTATCCGCCCCGTTTGTGAATACGACCCGGCACGAAGAAGTATTGCCACCCCCGCCGGCGAATCCGCCCGAAGCGGTCGAATCGCGCGTCGCCGTCAAGCTGCGGCACGGAGACACGTTGATGGCGGTTTTGAAGCGCTACGGCATCGGGCTGCCGTCGGCGCATGCGCTGATTGCCAAAGTCAGACCGTTCGTCAATCCGCGAAAGATTCAGCCGGGTGACAACATTCATGTATTGCTGAATGCCGGCGATCAAACCGTCGAAGCTTTGGAGTTCGTTGTCGATAACAACATGGTTCGCGTTAAGGCGACAAGTGACGGCTGGTTGGCCGAGCGTCAAGAGATCCCTTTCGTGCGCGAGACTCGAGTTGTTCGAGGCACGATCAAGGGAAGCCTTTATGAAAGCGGCACGGAGGCGGGACTCTCGCCCCAGCAGATTGTCGATCTGGCGAAGATCTTCGAGTACGACATCGATTTCTTTTCCGATTTCCAGCCGCGGGACTCGTTCAAGGTCATGGTAGAGGACCTTCGCTACACGGATGGGCGCCGAGTGCCGGGCCGAGTCCTCGCCGCTGAGCTGGAAGCTGATAGCGATGTTTTCGACGCGTTCCATTTCGCCGGTAAGGAAGGCAGCAACGAGTACTACAACCATAAGGGCGAAGCGCTGCACCGGGCATTTCTGCGCGCTCCATTGAGCTTTGTTCGGATATCGTCACCGTACAGTAGAAATCGGCGGCATCCGATTTTTCGGACCGTACGGCCGCATCTGGCGATCGACTACGCCGCTCCGGCGGGCAGTCCCGTGGTAGCGATCGGGAGGGGACGCGTCGAGTTTGCCGGATGGCGCGGCGGTTACGGCAACGTCGTCGATATCCGCCACGCGAGTAACTATGTGTCGCGATACGCCCATTTCTCGAAGTTTGCGGGAAAATTGCGCAGGGGGCAGGCGGTTGAGGCCGGCCAGGTTATCGGCTACGTCGGGCAGACCGGACACGCCACCGGGCCGCATCTGCACTTCGAGTTCCTGCGCGGCGGGACAAAGATAAACTTTCTCGCCCTGCGCATTCCCAAGAACCAACAGTTGGCCAAGGAAGATTTGCAACGTTTCCAGCACCTGCGAGACGAACGACAAGTCATGCTGCGGCGCGACCCTGAAGAGCGCGTCGTCGGCAACGTGCCGAAGACTTTATAGCCCTGGGAGCAAAGGCGAGGATGGAAAATCGATGATGGTTTCCCATGCTCGATCCTCCATTATCGAGTGATATCACGCAACCGATTGAATCACCGCCAGGCCTAAAAATCTAATCGTCGAGAACACTACAAGGAGATATCGTGAAGCGGTTGTCGGTTCTCATTATCGCCGCATGTTTTGTCGCGCTGAATGCGCGCGGCGGCTTTGCCCAGGAAAAGTTCCGCGTCGCGAGCGGCGGCTTCTCGACCGCCATCCACGCCGTTGCCTGGGCGGCGTACGAGAAAAAAATCTTCCAGAAGTACGGTCTCGACGGCGAGTATCTCGCCTTGGAAAGCGGCACGCCGGCCATGCAGGCGCTGCTCGCCAACGAGTTGCATGTCGTTTTCACCACCGGCGCGCTCGCGATCACGGCGAATCTCCAGGGTGCCGATACGACGATCGTCGCCGGCGGGATCAATTTCATTCCCAACAAGCTGCTGGTGCGGCCCGAGGTCAAGCGCGCCGAGGATTTAAAGGGCAAACGGATCGCCATCAGCCGCTTCGGCTCCGCGTCGGATTACGCCACTCAAGTCGCTTTGGAAAAAATCGGTGTCAGTCCCAAAGACGTCACCATCGTGCAAGTTGGCGGCAACCTGACCCGCTTCGCCGCGCTGATGAACGGGACGATTCATGGCACGCTTTTGGCCGAGCCCCTGACCACCATGGGCATCCGTGATCACAAAATGAACTCCTTGATCGATCTGGCGGAAAGCGGCGTGCCGTTTCCGCAAAACTGCTTCATCGTGAGGCGCAGTTATCTTGCGGCGAACCGGTCCAAGATCGTCAATGCCATGAAGGCGATCATCGAGGGCTATTTCATGGTGAAGAACGATCGGGCGCTCGGCTTACAGCTCATCAAGAAATATATCCGCGTTGAGGGAGAGGACGCCAACATCAGCTACGATTATTATCTGGCAAAGTACGGCGATGGGGTGATGGTCATGCCCGACCGCAAGGGTCTGGAGTTTATTCTATCGCAACTCGCGCCGACGACGCCGAAGGCGAAAGGGCAGACCCCGGAAAGCTTGCGCTTGTTGGACTCCAGCGTGCTCGACGAGATCAGGAAGAGCGGCTTTATCGAGAAGTTCAAGCGCTAGCTGCGCGGTTGATCCCTACAAGGTATGCGCCGTATCACCTTATCCTAACTTCATCCTAACTTCCCCCATCGGAGGAAGGGATGACCTCAGGAGACCGATCGTGGTCCGCCTTCGAATGACCGAAGTGCGTCACCGCGCCGCGCGCCTTGAAAAGCTTGAACAATTGGAATGTCTTAGCCGAAGGAGTTAAAGAAATGTCGGAAGTTTTAGACGCTGATACCCATATTGCCGAGTCCGAGGCCATGTGGAGCTACATCGACAAAGAAATGTACCCGCGCCGGCCGGTACTAGCCAAAATCCCCGAGGACACCTGGTATAAAGACCGGAACGCTTTCTGGCTGATCGACGGCGAGATTTTTCCCAAGCCCGCCGGCAAGGGGAGCTTCAGCCTGATCACGCCGTCGGCGCAGAAGCGCGAGTCAGGCCGGGGCGACATCCATCTTGCGGTGCGCGAACTGACCGATCCCCTGGCGCGCCTCAAAGACATGGACAAGATCGGCGTCGAGATGCAGGTCATTTATCCAACGCTGTTCTTGGTCTACTTGACCGATGATGCGCAGTTGGAAGTCGCTCTGTGCAGGGCCTACAATCGGTTCGTTGCAGACGCTTGCGGCAAGGCTCCGGAACGTCTCAAGTGGGTCGGCATCTTGCCTCTCCGCGATATCGGAGCTTCACTCGCGGAAATGAAATGGATCAAGGAGCACGGAGCGGTGGGAATTTTCTTCCGCGGCATGGAAGGGAATCTTACCCTTGACAATCCCTGCTTCGCGCCGATCTACGCCCAGGCGGAGAAACTCGACCTCACGATCTGCATTCATACCGGTTCGGGCAGCCGGCATCTGATGCAGCTCTTCGACGTCGAGCGCAATCACACCTTCGCGCACAATCGCGTGCTGCCGGTGGTCGCATTTCGCGATCTGGTGGCCAATCGCATTCCCGAGCAGTTCCCCAAGCTGCGCTTCGGCTTCATCGAGGCCGCGGCAAGTTGGGTGCCGTATATCTGGCACGTGCTCAGACGTTCGGTGCGCTCGGATTTGAAGAATACCGATCCGCGGGAGCTTTTCCGCCAATATCGATTCTGGGTCGCCTGCGAAGCCGACGAAGAATTGCCGCACCTACTCAATTACATCGGCGAAGACCATTTGGTTATCGGCTCCGACTACGGCCACAACGATCCCTCCAAGGAACCGGAGTTCGTGAGGAACATGCGCAGCCGCGAGGACGTGGCGCCCAAAGTCGTGGAAAAGATCCTATGCGATAATCCGCGCAGGCTCTACGGTATTACCTAAGGTGGCACTTAATCGCCGCATTTCAGACGGAGTGAGCAGTCGAGACAACGTATGTGACCACTATCGAACCTGTCACACAATGCGATGCCATGCTGCTTAAGGACATCCGGCTGCGCGCTTTACGCGATGCGCCCAGTGCCTTCAGCTCGACCTACGAAAAGGAATCCGAGTTGAGCGACGCGGACTGGGCCGAGCGGGCCGCTCAGTGGTCCGGCGACCGGTCGATCACTTATTTGGCGAAAGACAACGGCGTTCCTTACGGAATCGCCGCCGCATATCTCGATCACGAAAATGCTGACTGGCTCATCTGGTCTCGATGTGGGTGGCGACGAGTCACCGCCGGCTTGGGATCGGCGGAGCGCTGGTGCAGAGAATTTTCGATTGGGCTCGGCTTAAAAATATCCCTGAATTGGCCTTGCTGGTGACCTCGAACAATGGAGCCGCGATCAAGTTCTACGAACGTCTCGGGTTCGCGATGACAGGAAAGATAACACCCCACGCCAACGATCCTTCATTGGGCGATTGCGAGATGACTCGGCGGATTGCTTAGTAGCGCGACCGGCTACTGCGAGGATCACTCTGACTCTAAAAGAAGACTTTCTCCGAGCTCCTCACCCCTCTTGGGAAAGAGGGGAAGGGGAGATTTCTGGAGTGGTAGGGCGGCTAATGCAACAAAGTTGCAAACGTCGGCTAGAGGCCGTACAAAGCCTTCGCGTTGTGCGACAGGATTTTTTCCTTCACCGCGGCGTCGATGCCTTCCATGCGCTGAAACTCGTTCAACGCGGTGACCGCGCTGGACGGATCGGTGTGGCCGTAGTCGGTGCCGATCACCAACCGGTCTTCGCCGCAACAGCGGACGATATACGGCACGTCGTCGTTGGTCTGGCAGGTGACGAAGATATTGTATTCCTCGAATACGTTCCTGGGAAAACTCCGGCCGCCGGCGCGGTAGCGGATCGCCGCTTCGCGATAAATCCACGGCACCCACTGAGCCGATGCTTCGACAAATCCCCAGCGGAGCTTGGGGAACACTTCGTGCAGCTCGCTCATGATCACGTCGAAACAGGCGGTCACCGTGGGCACGCGGAACTGCGCGAAGCGGCCCGCCGGCGCTAAACGATAAAGATCGGCGTTCTCCGGATTGCCGTTGGCGATATGGACGGCGATCGCCAGGTCGAGGTCGGCGGCGATCTGATAGAGCGGATAGAAATAGGGATCGGACAAATGGCGCTCGCCTTCGAGCGGCCGCATGCACACGGCAGCTGCGCCGTTCTCCCTGGCAAACTTGATCTCTTCGATCGCTGCATCGATGCTCATCGCCGGCACGACGCAAGAATAGAATAATCGTCCATTACTTTTCTTGGAGATATCGGCCAGCCACCGGTTCCAACTGCGGCAGAGCGCCGCCTCGGCATCGGGCCGGGTGGTAATGCGCTCGATCCAGAAAGTGTTGTGCAGCACCTGCACATCGATGCCTAATTCGTCCATGTGCTTGAGGCGCAGATCGACGTCGTCGAGCTCCCGCGCCGCTTGGGGCGTTTCGAAGTTTCTTCCGGCTCGCTCCGCGAATTCATGGAGCTCGCGTTCGGTCAAAGTAAGGAAGCGAAAGCCGGCGATCTTGTCGTCGATCACCCAGTACTGCCGTGTCGGATCCGCCGGGGCGGAGTAGAGCTTGGGTCGGAACCTCTGTTCGGACGGGTCGAGATAATCCCAGGTGCGCTCGGTTTCGATGACGTGGGCGTCGGCGTCGATGATAGGAAGCGAATTGGCCATGGCGGCACCTCCTCACATTCGCAGCAATGGTTTGACCGTATTTTGCCGTGGCGGCACTGTCAAGACGGAATTGTCTTGACTCTACTTCATTCTCGATAACATATGAATACGAAGTTTGCTGGAATGACCAAGGGAGGCGATCTGATGAAAAGCGCCTACGGTCTCAAGATTCCGGAACCCGATCCCACTCTCACTCGCGTCGGATCGGGCACGCCGTGCGGCGAATTGATGCGCCGTTACTGGCAACCGGTGTGTTTGTCCGAAGATCTCAAGGATCTGCCGAAGGCGGTCAAGATCCTCGGCGAAGACCTGGTCGCGTTTCGCGACGGCGCGGGGAGGGCGGGACTTTTCTTTTTCCGCTGCAGCCACCGCGGCACTTCGCTCGAATACGGTCGCGTCGAGGAGCGAGGCCTGCGCTGTTGTTATCACGGCTGGCTTTACGATGTCGAAGGCAACGTGCTGGAGATGCCGCTCGAGCCGACCAGGTAATCCGTTTCTCAAGCAGATCCAACACCCGTGCTATCCGGTGCGAGAGTTCGGCGGTCTGGTATTCGCGTACATGGGCCCGCTCGACAAAATGCCGGAGTTTCCGCTTTACGACGTGTGGCAAAAAAGCGGCGGCATGCTCAAGGCGCGCATGGGACCTCGGGTCGGCGGGCCGTTGAATTGCAACTGGCTGCAGGCCGAAGAAAATCTCATGGATGCGTTGCATACGTTCTGGCTCCACACCCGGCACAGCGGCGCGCAGTTTCCATCGCAAGTTTATGGCGTCGATCCAGACGACTT
Organism: uncultured delta proteobacterium; assembly: GCA_963745035.1. GTDB lineage: Bacteria > Desulfobacterota > Binatia > UBA9968 > UBA9968 > DP-20. The sequence continues at coordinate 12,323 of CAVUVW010000026.1, forward strand.
GCTTTACGAAGAAACGGATATGGGCATGCGCTTCGTGCTGAGGCGAAAGCTCGAAAACGGCAAATGGTGGGAGCTTATCTGGGAAATGATCATGCCGCTCAACGTGCATCTGGTTTATACCGACGAGCCGAAGACCGAACGAGTGCGCGCTGTGACTTATTGCGTGCCGGTCGACGATGCGCATCAACTCGGCGCGAGCATTCGCTGGCTGGCGGACGGTGAAAACGAAACGCCTTCAGGCCGCGAACAACTTGCTCCCGGCGGGCGCAAAAACTCGAGTTACGAATACACCCAGCGCCACCCCGACGATAAGGAAGCCGTGGAAGGGCAGGGACCGATCGCGCTGCACGGTCTCGAGCATTTGGTAACGTCGGACAAAGGCGTGATGCTGTTCCGAAAAATTCTCAGGAAAGCAATTCAGGGGGTGGCGCAAGGCGAAGACCCCAAAGGAATTCTCCGCGATCCGGCGAAAGCGTCTTGCGTTCGCACCAGCGCTGGAAGCGTTGTGAGAGATTAAGGTCGTTCGCTGGAGCCCGGCGCGACAGCCTTAGCGCCCGCTCGCACGCTTGGACACAACCGATTTGTCGATCGCTTCGCCCCAGCGGGTGAGAAACGTCAGCAGGAATTCACTTTTTTTGCCGGTTCGACGGCCAGTGGTGCCAGCGCCATGGCGACCGCGAGAGCGATATGATAGCCGATCGAGCGCGATGCCAGCGCGCGGCAGTAGGCCGGATGGGCGCGATTGACCCACACCGTCGATTCGACCAACCGTCCGAGCTTCACGTCCTCGGAACGATCTTCGAATTGAATATCGAGGCCATAGTGTGCCGGTCGGCGTCCACCCGCCTTGCCTGGCAACTGAAGCACATCACCAGGCGTGGTTAAGCCGGCACCCGGCTCATTCACCGTCGGATTTTCCGACGAGCCGTTTTCCCGGCTCGGGCCGGTTTCGTTCGGGTAATCCTCGCTCCGCTCCCCCGATCCGCGCAAAGAGGCAGCGACGAAGGCGCGCGCTTCCCCGTTAGCGCCTGGCGATCCGAATGCCAGACGCTTTTGTCCGCCCGCGCGCTGTTCCACCAGACTGGCAAGCAGCGGAAAATCATCGGCCAGATCTTCGAGCAGATGCGCGAGATCGCGTTGCAGCGGGCGCACTTCGCGCGGCGGCGCTTGGTCGCTCGCCGCCGGGGCGTCGCCCCATTCGGAGAGTTGTCGGGCAACCGCCTGTTGGATGGCCTTGCGAAACGTCAGATAGGTCGGCGCCACGAGCGCCCGTTCTGATGAAGTCTCCCTTATTCAACGTCAGGCAGGCGGCCAATTCCGGCACTTCGATCAAACCAGCGATGCGTTCGGGCGCGGCCGGCGTCATGCCCAACCAATCCCAGCCGCGGCGAATCACTTTGCCGTAGGTGCTGATCGCGAGACCGCGCTGCTCTTCCGCAAGCGTGTGATCTTGGCGAATCAGATAACCCAACGCCGAAGGTTTGCGCTTGCGCATCATGCGAATTTCCAGCGGCGCTTGCAGCGACGCATCCGAGTGCTGCCTAGGCAAACGGCAGCCGTTGACATCGACGGCGATGGCTTTGTGGTAGTGGGCGGCGAGAAACTCATCGAACATCGGATCGAGTAATGGTTGAAAATGACGCCGGAGTGTTTCCTCGAGAAATCCTGGATCGAGCAGGGGCGAAAGGGGATTGCGCAATTTTAACCGCACCGCGGTGCCGCGTTCGGCCACCAAGCCGGGAGGGGCCGTCCATTTCCACGGCGCCCGGTGCCGCGAGGCCATGTGCCATGAGGTCGCGACATGATTCTTGCCGCGGCGCGTTTCCGCCAGCACCTCCTCGCATATCAGCAGCCCGAGCTTGATGCCGACCCCCGCGAAGCCGATGCCTTGGCCACGCACTTTGCTGCTTGCGGCGATATCGTGAAAGCGCGCGAGTTCGCGGCGCTGCATGCCCGAGCCGTTGTCCACGGCCGTCAATGTGCTTTGCGCCGCGTCGGCCTCAAAAGAGATCAGCGATGCGCCCGAGTCGAGGGCGTTGGCCATGATCTCGGTGAGGATGGTCTCCTCGAGGGAACCGGGATACGCATCCCGCAAATCTTCCAGCAGGTGAAGTAAGTCTACGCGGGTCTCACCCATGTGAAGCTTTCTCCAGCGCCACTCGAAGTTACTTCAAGTGCTTGGCGAAGAAAGTGGTCGTGCGCTCCCACGCCAGCTTGGCGCATTCGGCGTTATAATTTTGCCCGGTCTCGTTGCCGAACGCATGGCCGGCCTTGTACCAGTAAGATTCGAAAGGCACTTTGCCCTCGCGCAGCTTGGCTTCCAGAGCTCTGGCATTGTCCGGGGCGAATGCCGCGTCGTCCTCGGCAAGGTGAAGTTGCAACGGAGTCGTAATCTTTCTTACGTCTCCGGCTTGGTCCGGTGGAAAGCCGTACCAGGACGAACAGGCATCGGCTTCCTTCACATACATGGCGGCGAGGACGGTGAGCGCGCCGCCCATGCAAAAACCGACCACACCAACCTTGGCGCTTGTCTGTTTTAGATGCTGCGTCGCGCCGCGGACGTCCTGCGTTGCCGCGTCGCCGAAATTCAAACTCGTCATCAGATGATTGGCTTCGGCGGCATCCAGGGTCACCTTGCCCTTGTAAAGGTCAGGCACCAAAGCTCGATAGCCGAGACCGGCCAGGCGGTCCGCTACACCCTTGATCTGGTCGTTCAACCCCCACCACTCCTGAATGACGACGACGCCGGGCGCTTTGTCATTGCCGGCAGGTCCGCTCAGATAACCTTTGCATTCGCCTCCATCGGGCCGTTTGAACGTGATTATCTGTCCCATAATTTACCTCCTCGTCAGGAAGAAATTCTATAGGCCAGCTAATGGCACCGCTGCCGTGGAAGTCAAGGCGGCAAAATAATTTTTCGGTTTCCAGCAAGCGCCGAGCAGTTTACGACTGCGGAATCCAGGATAAACGGCCCTGCCGGTTCCGCTAATTCTTAACGCCGCGGTTCTTATCTTTGGCTTCGTCGATGATCGGCTGGATTTTATTTTTGAGCCCCGGATTGAGTTGGAAGGCTCTTTGGAAATCCGCGTCCGCGTCTTTTTCTTTGCCTTGATAGACGCGCATGATGCCACGATACACGTAGGCGTCGGCGTTCTTCGGCTGCAGCGCGATCACTTCGCCGAAGTCCCGGGCGGCGTAGTCGTGCTTGCCGGCGCGCAGATAGGCGAGGCCGCGATTGAAGGTCGCTTCGGGATCTTTCGCATTGATGCGCAACGCTTCGCTGTAATCGTCGATGGCATCTTCAAATTTGCCCAGCCGCGTCTTCGCCAGGCCGCGATTATAGAACGCTTCGGCGGATTTGGGATTCACGCGCAGGGTCTCGTCGAAGTCGCGGATGGCTTCGGAATATTGTTTGAGATCGGCGTGGGCGATACCGCGGTTGTAAAATGCTTCGCTGAGCTTGGGATCGCGGCTCACGGCGCTATCGTAATCGCGGATCGCCTCCTCCTTCTTGCCCAAAGCGAGATAGGCATTGCCGCGATTGTAGTAGTTCTGCGCGTCCTTGGCGTCGATGCGGATCGCTTCGGAGAAATCCTGCGCCGCCGGCTCGTAGCGCTGGGCGTCAAAGTGTAGGCTGCCGCGGTTGACGTAGCTGCGCGCATCGTCGGGAGCCAACTTGATGGCGGCGTTGTAATCGCTGAGCGCCGCCGGCAGTTGCTTCGAGCGCCGGTGGGCGTTGCCACGGTTGTAGTAGGCTTCGGCGTCCTTCGGGTTCAGGCGCAATACCTGGCTGTAATCCTTGATTGCTTGCTGATCCAAGCCAAGATCGTAGTAGGCGTTGCCGCGGTTAAAATAGGCTTCGGCCATTTTCGGGTGGGCTTTGATGACTTTGTCGTACTCGGTAATCGCTTCTGCCAGTTTGCCCGCTTCGTGCAGCTCGATCGCGACTTTGAGCGGCTCCTGAACCCCGGCGGCCCAGGCAGACGCGTTGAATGCCGTGATGACGGCCAACAACAGAGTTTTGAGAATCATGGGGCTACCCGTTGGTTGGGCGTGGTGTCCAGGGTCATGAGCGGCTCGAGCTTGGCTTTGAGGCCCGGATCCAAGTCCATCGCCCTGGTGAAGTCCTTCCGCGCCTCGTCGATTTTTCGCTGGCGAAGCTTGATTGCGCCGCGATTGGCGTACATGCGCGCGTTTTTCGCGTCCAACTTGATGGCTTCGTCGTAGTCTTTGACGGCCTCCTCATATTTGCCGAGCAGCGAATAGGCATTGGCGCGGTTATTATAGATCTCGGCGTCCTTGGGATTGAGCTTGATCGCTTCGGTATAGTCCGACACGGCCTGCTCGTGGCTGCCCAGGCGGCGCTGCGCGATACCGCGCTGAGCGTAGATTTCCGGGTCCTTGGGATTGAGCTTCAACGCCTGATTGAAGTCCTGGATCGATCGCTCCCATTGGCTTTGGCCATAAAAGGCCATGCCGCGATTGAAATAGGCCTCGGCCAATTTCGGATTGTGGCGTAAAGCCTCGTCGTAGTCTTTGACCGCCGCGGGATACTGTTTCAGCTCGCTGTGCGCATTGCCGCGGAGATAGTAGACGTCCGCCAAGCCGGGGTCGAGGCGCAGCGCTTCGTCGTAGTCTTTCAAAGCGCGCTCGTGCATGCCGATTTTCGCCAGCGCGCTGCCACGCCCGACGTAGGCTTCCGCGCCGCGCGGGTCGGCTTTGATGGCGCGATCATAGGCGGAGATCGCTTCCTTGTATTTACCGGCGCGATGGTATTTGACGCCCTCGTGAAACGGATTCGGTTTCTCAGCGGCGTCCAACGCCGCTGTCGGGGCCAGCGCCAGTAGCCAGACGATTCCAATGGTCCGTTTGAGTTTCATGGGTAGTTATTGGTTTAGCCGATGGTCCGGGTAAAGTCTACGCGCGCGGCAGCTTTACTCGCCCTGGACAAGAACCGCGAAAAAGAATAATGATGAAAGAAATCAGCGCCGTAAAGAGGAGGAAAGATATGAGCACAGCCGCTGCGGTCAAGCGCACCGCGGAACAAGTACTGGGAAAAGATAAAATCATTTCGTCGGACTCCCATATCATGGAGCCGCCGGATCTTTGGGAAGCTAACCTGACGCCTAGTCTCAAGACAAAATTCCCGAAGTTTCCGCCGCGCAACACCGCGGGCGAGAAGCCGGGAGGCCACGACCCGAAGGCGCGCTTGGATGAGATGGCCGTCGACGGCGTCAGCGCCGAAGTTCTATACGCCACCCACGGCTTGCGCCTCTACGCATTGGAAGACGCGGAGCTTCAGGAAACCTGCTTCCAGATCGCCAACGATTGGATGATCGATTACTGCAAATCGGCGCCGGGGCGGCTGTTCGGCATCCCGATGATCTCCATGTACAATATCCCGAACGCCATCAAAGAGCTAGAACGTTGCAAGAAGCAGGGCATGATCGGCTGCATGATCTGGCAGGTACCGCCCGACCATCTGCCGTTTACCAGCGACTACTACAATCCATTCTGGGAAGCGGCATCGGATCTCGACATGCCGGTGAACGTGCACATCCTGACCGGGTTCAACTATAGCCGCTTCGACCGCAAGGGCCTGGATACCTATCGGATGACCGTCAATCAGAAGCTCACCGACGCGGCGAATACGCTATTTGATTTCGTCTTCGGCGGGGCGTTGGCAAAGCACCCGAAACTAAAACTCGTCTACGTGGAGAACGAAGTGGGTTGGATCCCGTTTTACTGCCACGAGTGGGACAAGTACTTCGTGCGCCACGGCCCCAAAGCGCCGCTGCCGTACATGCAAAAGCTGCCGAGCGAGTACGTGCAGGAGCAGGTGTTCGCGACCTTCTTCAGCGACCCGTGCGGCGGGCGCATGATGGACTGGTTCGGCGAAAACAATTTCATGTGGTCGAGCGATTATCCGCACGCGGCGTCGACCTGGCCGCACTCGCGCCAAGTCATCGCCGACGAGCTCGGCCATCTGCCGAAACCCGTCATCGACAAAGTCGTGCGCCACAACGTGATCGATCTCTATCATCTAAAAGTCGATGGTGTGAACAACTAAATTTTAAACAGCTTGAAAGGAGCACTCATGCAAACAGCGAGAAAATTGGAACCTACGGAAAAACCCAAGACGCAAAAGTTTTCGCTCCGGACCCCTTACATGAAGCAGGGCCGGATCACTCAGTTGGTCGCGGAAACCGACAACATGTGGATTCACACCAAGATCAACTACGAAGGCGGCGAGAACGAGATTCACTGTCATCTCGATGAAGACCATTCGTTCATCGTGCTCGAAGGGCAGATGAGCGTCTTCGACGAAAACGGCGGCGAGATCAAGGTGGAAAAACATCAAGGCGTCATGATTCCCAAGGGCGCCTACTATCGCTACCACAACACCGGCAAGGAAAACTTAGTCGTGATCCGCGTCGGCGCCGGCGTCAAAGGCCAGAAGCAGGGCGGCGAAGAGATGCGCGTTCGCCCGGACGGCAAGCCGTTGCCGGCGTACTCGGCGGAGAACAAGACCGTGGACCCGATCGAGGACACGAGATTTTTCGCGGACTCGGCCGGATAGTGTCGAAACCGTATTGAACAGCATTCATATCACCGGCCACTGACCTTTCAGTGGCCGGTGTCGTTTTGGGAGGCGATATGACCCAAGCTATTCGGCCCATGCCCGAAGAAATGCCGGTCGAGTTGTGGCGCGGCTTCAAGCCGGCGAGCGCGGCGTGGCGGGGAAGCGTCGTCGAGATTTTCGTCGCACCGGAATCCGCCGCTGAGATGGTGCCGCTTCCCGAGGTCCAGGCATTTGCCGACCGCGGGCTGCAAGGCGACCGTTTCCTGCGCGATTCGTGGAATGCCGTCAATCGCTCGGATAAGGCGGTGAGCCTCATCGAAGACGAAGTTCTGCAACTCGCCGCGCAGGAGCTCGGCGTCGCATCGATCGCCCAGAAGAGCCGCCGCAATATCGTCACCCGGGGCGTGCCGCTGGTCGAGCTGCTCCATCGGGAATTTACCGTTGGCGGCGTGCGCATGCGCGGCATTCGCTTGTTCGAGCCCTGCGGCCATCTGGTCAAAGTTTCCAAGCTGCCAGGTATCTTCAAAGCGCTCGATCATCGCAGCGGCTTGAAGGCCGCGATTCTGAGCGACGGTGTGATCCGGGTCGGCGACAAGATCGCGCTCGAACCGGCCGCGGAGAGGGCAACCGCCTAACATAAGTCACAAAGAAGATTCACCGCAGAGACGCGGAGAACGCTGAGGGAGAGTCTTATTTACTTCCGACTCCGCGAACTCAGCGTCTCTGCGGTGAAAATACCAGACGACGATGGATTTTGGTCTGCATCTCCCGGCATCAACGGCAACGGTGAAAGCCCAAGATCTCGTTCGCTTTGCCCAGCAAGCCGAGGCGTTGGGCTTTTACTGTCTGACGGTCGCCGACCACGTGATCGTACCGCGCGATATTTCCGTGCCGTATCCCTACACGGTGGACGGCAAATATCCCGGCACCGGCTATCATCTCGAGACCCTGATGACGATGGGCTTTCTCGCCGGCTCGACGAACCGCATCCGCTTCGCAACGAGCGTGATGATCGCGCCGTACCGCAATCCGATCGTGACAGCGAAGATGCTTGCCAGTCTCGACGTGCTCTCCAACGGCAGAGTCATCGTCGGACTCGGCGTCGGTTGGATGAAGGAGGAATTCGAGAATTTAAATGCGCCGGCCTACGAAGAGCGCGGCAAAGTCACCGACGAATACATCAGAGCATTCCGCGAGCTTTGGTCGAGTGATAATCCCAAGTTCAGCGGCAAGCACTGTCAATTTTCCAACATCGTCTTTCTGCCCAAGCCGGTCCAAAAGCCGGGAATTCCCATCTGGATCGGCGGCCACAGCAAGCAGGCTTTACGCCGCGCCGGGGAACTCGGCGACGGTTGGCATCCGATCGGCGGCGTGCCGACGATTCCGCTCGAGCCCGAAGACGTGAAAAAGGATTTCGCGCTGCTTGCGGGCTACGCGCAAAAGGCCGGCCGCGACCCGAAGTCCATTCGCGTCGCGCTGAAAGGTTCGCTCTTCGATAAAGAGAAAAAAATCGACGGCCGCCGCCGACGCTTCATGGGCACCGCCGAGGAAATCGCCGGCGACATCCGCGATTACGGTGCCGCGGGGGTCGATACGATGATCTTCGACGTGCGCCGACCCAGCATCAACGAAACGCTGGAGCGAATGGAGTGGATGGCGAACGAAGTGTTTCCAAACATTTAGGATCTGTTCGTTCGTCAGGCCGCGTCATTTGAGGCGAAGTCCGGTAACGCATTGGCGGCGTTCGGACTAATTGCTGCCGACGCCATGCGCATACTGCTCGTTCTACCCATCATCGGCGCCTTGTCCTCGGCTACGGCTACTATTACGCCGCGAGCCACGGCTGGCTGTAGGTCAGCTTGATGGATACTTCGGCAAAGCCGCATGCAGCGAACATTCGCAATGCCGAGCTTCGCTTGCTCGACAGCGAAGGCAAGCTGCTCGCGAGCGCCAAGTCGGACGACAAATTTGGCGTGGTCAGGCTGATCCACCCCGAGGCGGGCGGTTGCTCCGCCGCGGAGAAGAACGCGTCGTCCTCGCCGGCGGCCCGGCAGCAATGGGCAAAACTGTTTTCAAATCTTGTCGCAGTGGTTGATCGGTTGGGCGGAAAAGATTCAGTTAGCGGACGTGAAGTTTGCGGGCTGCGATATGAGAGCGTGCCGGCAACTTTGCGCAAGAGCCATGGAGACTGGTGGCTCTGGTGGGTGCCGCTGCCGCACGTCGGCGGCAAGCCGCGGACGTATTTCAGCCTATCGATCAACATCGACGGCGCGAACTGCGCCGCTCGGGCATCTTAAGCGAATCGAGTTTGGCAGCAACAAAATAAAGGATAGGATCATTGCATGATCGAGCTTTATCACAACGATATGTCCGTGTGTGCGCAAAAAGTGCGCTTCGCGCTCGGCGAAAAAGCTCTTCCGTGGGAAAGTCGCCACTTGAATTTGCGCGCCGGCGACCAGCAGAAGCCCGATTACATCAAGCTCAATCCCAACGCGGTAGTGCCGACGTTGGTGGACCGCGGCAACGTGATCATCGAATCCACGGTAATCAACGAGTACCTCGACGACGCCTATCCCGAACCGTCTCTGCGTCCGCGCGATCCCGTCGAGCGGGCGCGGGTGCGGCTGTGGACCAAGCAGCTCGACGAAAGCGTGCATGCCGCGACTCGAACCATCAGCAATGCGATCGCCTTTCGTCACCAAAAGCTCGCGCTCGGCACGGCGGCGTTGACCGCATTGCACAACAAAATCCCCGATCCCAAGAAACGCGCGGAGAGCTGGGAAAATATCCACAAAGGCATCGACTCCTCTTATTTCGCCGACGCCGCGCAGCGCCTCGATAAACTGCTGTCGGACATGGAAGCGGCGCTACGCGCGGCGCCATGGCTGGCGGGAGGCACATTTTCTTTGGCCGACATTGGCTACGCACCGTATATTCTACGCCTGGAGGATCTCCAGCTTCAGTTCCTGTGGGACAAGCGGCCGCGCATCGCCGCCTGGTTCGACAAGATCGGCGAGCAATCAGGATATAAGGCGGCGTTCGACGACTGGCCCAACGAATCCTACGCGGTGCTGATGCGTGACAAGGGCACCGACGCGCAGGCGCGGATCAAAGCGATCCTCGGGCTCTCTTAAGCCGCCCAAACATGCGGCTGCGCCTGATGGCAACGCCGCGGTATGTCGGTCGCGCCGTCGCTTGCCTTGCCGGAGATCCCGATGTGGCGCGCTGGAGCGGTCAGTCACTGTCGAGCGGCCAGCTCGCAAAGGTGTATGGTTTCACCGATCTCGACGGCTCGCAGCCCGATGCTTGGCGCTACGTTGTCGAGGTCCCAGGACGCCGGCAAACCGGCGATCCGACCGGATAATACAGGTAACGTTGCCAGCCCAATGACGGCGCACAGGCATTGGCTTACAAACGCGGATGCCATCCGTGAGGCAACGAATTAAGAATCAAGATTCCTGATTAAAGAATTTGCCGGGACGAAGGTCGCTTCGCTACAAGGCCGCTTTCATAATATCAATGCACGTTGAAATCTTCGGAGCTAGTTCTCCCACACAGGTTTGACCGCTGTGTCGAGCCACTTGCGCGCGTCCTCGATATAAGCCTTATTCGCAACCACGACGGGTTTGGTGTTGGGGCCCCAGCCGTTTTCGATGGAAGTCTTGGACTTGAATCCTTTGCGGGAGCTCGCTCTACCGACGGCGTCGATGGCGCCTTGGCCTTCGGGCGAGGTCAGCCATTCGGCAAACAGCTTGGCGGCGGCGGGGTGAGGCGCTTTGGCATAGATCGCCGCCTGCTGGGGTGAGACCACCGGTGGCGCGCCTTTGACGAAATCGAGCGGGCTGCCGATGTCCTTTTCGCGCACGACGTCGTGGAAGAGCGCCGGCATGGCGATGGAGTATTCGCCCGCGACGGCGAGGCGGATCATCGCGCTGGTGCTTTTGTGAATCGAGACATTCAAGGCCTTGAGGCCCTTGATGAAATTGGCCCAGCGCGCGTCGTCCTTCCACTCATCCTTGAAGGCGGCCAGCATGGAGCTTAGCGGGCCGGCTCTCATGGGGTCGTCCAGAGCCACGATCCCTTTGTATTTCGGATTGGTCACGTCTTCCCAACTCTTCGGCGCCTCTTGCGCTTTGAGTTTTCTGGTGTTGTAAGCGAGCGCCTGAATCTGCAGGCTGACCACGGGAGCGATCGCGTCGTGCACGATCAATGAATTCGCCTGCACGGTGGCGTAAGGTTGCGAGGCCCCGGCGGCATGGAGAACCAGCGGCGCTTCGGTAAGAATCACGTCGACGCTCGGCTGGTTTCCCTGATGTTCGGTCAACGTCCGGGTGGTGACTTCCGACCTCGTCGCCTGCCAATAGGAGGTGTTGATACCCGGGAAGCGCTTGCTAAAGGCATTCGACAGCGCGCGAATATGGTCGACATCCCAAACTGTGTAGACGACCAGCGCGCCTTCCTGTTTTGCCTTGGGATAGAGCTCTTTGGCCAATTTCTCAAATCGCGGATCGGTCTCGGGCCGCGCTTGAGCGATCGCAAAGGTGTTAGTCAACGCCAGGAGGAACACCACGGAGAGGAAAGACGAAAAGACTAGCTTCGCCATGCCAGGCTCCTTTTTTTCTATTCGAGTGAATACTCTGAAACGGTTTAGACGGCTCAAAAACCTTTCATCGTCTTAAACCGTCGCCGCTTAGTCGGAAAAAATTTCTTACGTCGCTTGGGAAAGACTATGCCAAGGGTGAAACCTATTCGATTGTCGGTCTTATAGTCAAGAACTAACCACCCGCATAGTGGTTCAGTTTCAATCCGCCTTGAGTGTTCAACATACTGCTCGACGCAATCTGCGGTTGAACATACGTCGTGTTAACCTTGTGCGCAACCACAGTGTTTGCATTCCAACGCGGCGTGCTTGATTCGTTTGGAGCATTGGGGACAAACCTTCGTCGAGCCAATCCAGTAGAGCGTTGCGCCAACTATCATCAGACTCAAGCCAAACATCGTCGTTCCGGCGCTCGATCCGATCATCGATCCTATCACGCACCCTACGACAGTAATCATTAGCCCGAGAGAAAAAACTAAACGACCTAGGAGTTTGGCGAGGAGGGGCATTTCACTGTGCTAAGTTGTTGACGCACCCGGGCGCGCGGCGACCGCCGCCTGTTATTTTTGCGGCCTCACCGGTTTGGGTGGGGTTTTCCGCGGGTCTTCCTCCTCCGGCAGGCAGTAGTAGCTCATGGTCGTGTTGTTGCTGGTGAAGGTTACGCTATTGCCGGTGAACGTCGCGTCTTTGAACTGGCGCCAGACGTCGAGTTTTTCTTTGACGCTGGCGGCGCAGCGCTGCTCGGTGGGCAAGCCGGGGGCGGCGTTCCAGCTATCAGACGTCGGACCTTGAGTGCGGATCCAGAGCGTCCATGCGATCGCCAAAAACACTGCGCATTTGTTCATAAGCGTTCGCTTTCTCTTTGCGGTTTACTCTCCTTGGACGAACGGATTGCGCCATTCCTTCGCCTTCCGCCCGTTCCGCCTCCAAGTAGTGAAGTCGTTACACGTTTTACCTTCGTTTCTCAACTGTTTTCGTCCGGACATCCGAAGCCTGGTTCTCTTGACACAGTGCTCCCGTGAGGCGTACGAGTGTCCAATGACCGGCGCGAAGGAGGTATTCTCAAATGGCGAACCAGTTTGAAGTGATCGATGCGGATGGACACATCACGGAAGAGGACGGGCAGCTCAAAAAATACATGCCCGAAAAGTACGTGAAGCGAGTAGCGACTCTGACGCCGCGCGACAGTTGGGACCGCTCGTTGAGCGGCCGATTGGGTACGCGGGCGGGGAACGCCAAGAGCTGGCTCGATGCCATGGACAAGGGCGGCGTTTCCACGGCGGTGCTTTATCCGACTAATGGCCTGAGCGTCGGCTGGATACGCGAGCCGGACGTTGCCGTGCAGTATTGCCGAGCCTGGAATGATTTCTGTTCGGAAGAGTTTCAGAAGGTCAGCCCGCGCCTAAAGTGTGTCGCGCTGGTGCCGTTTCAGGACGTTCCCGAGGCCGTGAAAGAGCTGCGTCGCGCAGTCAAAGAGCTTAAGCTCGTCGGCTTGATGCTGCCGGCTGTCGGACTGCGGTTGCCGCTCGGCCACGAGAGTTTCTGGCCGATCTACGAAGAGGCCGAAAAACTCGACTGTATGGTCGGCGCGCACGCCACCGTGCGCGGCCCGCACTATTTCGCCGGCGACATGTTCGATCAGTTTATCGAGGTGCATACGTTGTCGCACTCATTCGCGCAGATGCTGCAATGCTGCAGTTTCATGTTCCGGGGTGTTTTCGACCGCTTTCCGAAACTGCGCGTGGCCTTTATGGAAGCGGGGTGCAGTTGGGCGCCGTACTGGTTCGGACGCATGAACGAGGAATGGGAGAAGCGCGGCGAGGTCGAAGCGCCCATGTGCACAAAGAAGCCGACCGAGTATTTGAAAGACGGCCGCATCTATTTTCACGCCGAGGATTATGAGCCGCAGATCGGTGCGATCACCGAGGTGCTCACCCACAAGGTGATCTATTACGCTTCGGATTATCCGCACTGGGATACCGAGTTTCCGGAAAACATCGAACACCTGGGCCGGCGCAAGGACTTGAATGACGAGGCGAAGAAGTGGCTGTTCGCCGAGTCCGCCAAGCGGCTCTACAACCTTCAATAGAGCGACCCATGGCCATCAAGCGTAAGATTTGTCTCACCGGGCCGATGCGCATCAAGATCGTCGAAGACACGTTGCGCGGCGCGGGCTGCGAGCTCGTCATGGGAAAGCCCCAGGACGATTTCCGAACCTTCCGCTACGAGCGCAAGGACCTTATCAATCTGATCGGCGACTGCTCGATTGTGTATCCCTCGGGCCGGGACATGATCGGCGCCGACATTCTCGATTCCTGTCCGGATCTTCAAGCTGTGGTGAAGTCGAGCATCGGCATCGAGACCGTCGATGTCGATGCAGCGACGGATTTGGGAATTCTCTGCTGCAACAGTCCGACGCCGGAAAACTATCTCGGCGTCGCGGAAGCGACCATGGGGTTGATCGTAGCGCTCTTCAAGCGGCTGAAGTTCAACGAGACGTTCATTCGCAACGGCGGTTGGAAGGAATTGCAAAACCGCGGCACCTTGATGCTGGGAAAAACCATCGGCGTTATTGGCGTCGGCCGCATCGGCCAAAACGTCGCGAGACGGCTCGGCTCATGGGGAGTCAAAGTGTCTCGGCTACGATCCTTACGTCAAGCAGGAGACCGTCGCCGATCTAGGCATCAAAATGGTTTCATTGGAGGAGCTCTTGCGGCAATCCGATCGTGATCACGGTGCATGTGGTACTTGACGCGAGAGACACGAGGCATGCTGGGCATGCGCGAATTCAAAATCATGAAGCCGACGGCGTTCATCGTCAACACCTCGCGCGGTCCGGCGCTGAAAGAAGCCGAGCTGGTGCAGGCATTGAACGAAAAAATCATCGCCGGCGCGGCGCTGGATGTCTTCGAGCAGGAACCACTGCCGATGGAAAATCCTCTGCGTCAGGTCGATCCCATGCGATTGATTCTGACGCCGCACAATATCGGCGCCAATCCAGGCTCGGCTGAGGCAGGGCAGAAGATGGCCGCGCAGAGCATGCTGGCGATTCTCGACGGCAACGTGCCCGACACAGTCGTCAATCCATTGGCGATCGAACGCTGGAAGGAACGCTTTTGGCCGTAATCGGAATTTGTCAGTCGATGTGTTGTTGACAATGGCTCCGTACCCATCCGCTACGATCCCTATGAAACGCGGTTCAATCTCGGGGTTTTGTGCATTTCTAGTTGCATTGGCATTTTCTCCTTCTGCCTTCGCCGCTGCAGCCCCGCTAGCCATGCGCATGGGCTATCCGCAGCCGAGCGGCGCCATGCTGCCGATCTGGGTAATGACCGAGGCCAAGCTCGATCAAAAATATGGCTTCGAGCTGCAAAACATTTACATCTCGGGCGGCGCGCGGCTGACCCAGACCTTGGTTTCCGGCGACGTCGACGTCGGCAGCTCGGGCGGCGCTGTCGTGAATGCGATTCTCAGCGGCGCCGATCTAGTCTGCATCGCCGCGAGCATTCCTACCTACGCTTTTTCGGTTTATGCACGTCCCGACATCAAGGATGTCTCCGCGCTCAAAGGCAAAGTGCTGGGCGTGATGACTAAGGGCGCGTCGTCGGATCACGCCGCTGTGGCGCTGCTCAAGCGCAACAACTTGCAGCCGGGTCAGGATGTGAAGTTTCTCTACCTGGGCGGAGTGCGCGAAGTTCTGGCGGCGCTGGAGCGGGGCATCGTTTCCGCGGGTGTGCTGTCGGCGCCGACGACTTTACTGGCCCGCCGTCTCGGCCTGAAAGAAGTCGTCAACATCGCCGATCTGAAGCTGCCTTACGTGCACAGCGGCCTCGTGACGCGGCGGAGCCTGCCGCGCCAGCAGCCGGAGCGCCTGCGCGGCTTTCTCAAGGCATACGTCGCCAGCATCAAGATCAGCAATGAGAATCCCGAGATCAGCAAGCGTGCGCTGGCGCGCTATCTGGCCACCAACGACGGCCCGGTCATCGATGAAGCGTACAATACTTTTCGCGGCGTGTTTCCCAAGGTGCCGTATTTCACCGAGGAGCATATTCGATCCGTTCTCTCGGTCACGGATCATCCCAAGGCGGGCAGCGCCGAGCCCAGGGAGTTCTTTGACAATAGATTCCTAAAGGAGTTAGAAGATACAGGATTCGTTAAGGAACTTTACGGCTCGCCATAGCACTCGCGTGAGCATTGAAGGAAGGGAAGTTGCCGCATGAGCAAACGCAGCTACGTTCTAAGCGGTTTGGTTTTCACTTTGGTGATCAGTGCCTCTGCGACAACGGTTCGGGGCGCGGCGGCGCCGGAAAAATTAGTCGGGATTCATTCCGCCCGCGTCATGTCGCAGTCTATGCCCTGGATGGCGCAGGAGGCGGGGCTGTTCAAGAAACACAATCTCGATTTCAGTTTGGTGTTTATTTCTTCCTCGGGCATCGTCACCGCGGCGTTGCTCGGCGGCGATGCCGAGATGACCGTCACGGGCGGCGTGGGCAACGTCGCGGCCTACAGCCGCGGCTCGACCGACCTGGTTTTTATCGGCGGCATCAAAAACACCATGACCCAAACTCTCGTGGCGGGCGGCAATATCAAGAAACCGGAAGACCTGAAAGGCAAGAAGATCGGCGTCAGCCGGATCGGCGGCAATTCGCATTACTTTACCATTCAGGCGCTGCGCCGTTATGGCATGGATGCGAACCGCGATGTGCAGTTTATTCAGACCGGCGGCGATCCCGAAACGTTCGCGGCGTTCGTCAGCGGGCAAATCGACGTAGCCAACCTGACGCCGCCGACGGACGCTGTGGCGATCGCGAAAGGGTATCACTACGTTATTTACGGCCCCGATCTTAAAATACCTTACGCCGCCACGGCGTTTGTGACCAAGCGCTCGGTGATGGCCAAACGGCCGCAGGTCATGGCCAACTTCATGCGCGCCATGGCCGAGACCGCCAAGCTCATGCACACGGACCGGGGTTTCGTTTACAAAGTGCTCGGTAAATATCTGCGCGTCACCGATCGCAACGTGCTCGATTCGGCGTATAACGCCGAGATCAAAGTGCTCGAGCCCCGCCTGGTGATCAAGGCGGAAGCCCTGCAAGCGATTCTCGACGAGCTTTCGGCAACCGACCCGGGCGCGAAAAAAATCAAACCGCAGGAAATGATCGACAATCGATATCTGGACGAAATGGAAAAGAGTGGCTTTTTCGATCAACTTTGGGCTAAAAAGTAATTGGGAGGGAGATCGCTATGGAACAATCGATAATCTCGTCGGACTCTCACGTCATCGAAGTACCGGACCTCTGGGAAAAAGGCGTGCCTGCGTCGTTCAGAGAACGCGCGCCGAAGATGTTCTTCGACGAAAAGCGCGACGCCTGGATGTTCGGCTCGCCGGAAGTGCAAATTCAGGCGGTGGGCGGACTGTTTATGGCCGGCCAGCAGCCTGAGAACGTCGAAAAGTTTCGCAAGGCGGGATTCGCCGTAGCGCGTCCCGGCGGCTGGGACCCGATCGTGCGCCAGGACGACATGGTCACCGACGGCGTGGCGGCCGAAGTGCTCTACCCGAGCCTCGGCCTCGGCCTGTTCTGCGTCAAAGACGCCGCCTTACAGGAATCGCTATTCAGAACCTACAACGACTGGATTATCGATTATTGCAGCAAAGTGCCGGATCGGCTGTACGGTATCGCGCTGATTTCGATGTACGACGTAGATCATGCGATCGCCGAGATGGAACGCTGCAAGAAGGCGGGGGGCATCGTTGGCACGATGATCTGGCAGGTGCCGGACGCCAACCTGCCGTTCACTTCCGATCATTATGAAAGATTCTGGGCGGCGTCCCAGGCTCTCGACTTGCCTGTGCATCTGCATATTTTGACCGGCTTCGGCGACAGCATGAACCGACAGTCGAGCCA
The DNA here is from genome assembly GCA_963745035.1 of uncultured delta proteobacterium. Classification (GTDB taxonomy): domain Bacteria; phylum Desulfobacterota; class Binatia; order UBA9968; family UBA9968; genus DP-20. Next base: position 29,412 of record CAVUVW010000026.1, read on the forward strand.
TGGCATCAACCGCTACCGGATCGGTGTTCAGCAGACCCATGAAATTGAAGACGCGTTGTTCGATATAATGTTTTCCGGCGTGCTCGAGCGCTATCCCAAGCTCAAAGTAGTTTCGGTGGAAAATGAGATCGGCTGGATGCCCTTTTGGCTGGAGAAATGCGACAAGGGCTACAAGCGGCACCGCCATGCGGAGAAGGTGCCCATGAGCAAACTGCCGAGCGAATACTTCGCCGAGCAGATTTACGCGACATTTTTTAACGATCGCGTCGGTGGCCAGCTCTTCTCGTGGTGGGGCGTGGACAACTGCATGTGGTCCAACGACTACCCGCACCAGAATTCCACCTGGCCCAATTCGCGGGCGGTGATCGAGCGCGATATGGCGCATCTTTCGGCCGCGGACCGCGACAAATTGTTGAACACGAACGTGCGCAAATTGTACAAACTGAATGCGCCCGCGTCTTTGCCGAAGGCGGCTGCGGCGTAGACTCCGCGCGCCGATTATCGAATACGGAGGTCAGATCTATGGAACTACGCGAAGCTATCAAGGTTCTGGACTCGGACGCGCATGCGCGCGATCTCGACAACGAAATTCGTCCCTATCTGCCCGAGCCTTATCGCAGCCAGAAGGCATCCTTTATTCCGAGCGAACACTACGATCGCAATCTTGGCGGCACATTAGGGAAGTCGGGCGCCAAAGTAGAAGAGCGATTGGCGGCGATGGACACCCAGCAAATCGATATGGCGGTCATGTTTCCGACCAGCGGATTGGGCATCGGCCGGGTGCGCGATGCGAATTTTCAAACCGCGCTTTGCCGCGCCTACAACGATTTCATTTCGGATTATTGCAAGGCGTCGCCGCGCTTGAAGGCGGTGGCGAATTTGCCGGTCAACAATCCCGGCCGAATGCGCCAAGGAGCTCAATCGCGCGGTGACCAAATTGGGCCTTTGCGGCGGCATGCTGGCGGCGCAGGCGCATCGAAAGAATCTCGGCAGCCCGGAATTTTATCCGCTCTACGAAGAAGCGCAGCGCCTCAACACGCCGGTGACGATCCACGCCTTCGGCGGCGACGAGCCGGGGAGCGAGGTGTTCGATCAATTCATCTGCCTGCACACCACCGGTCATCCGTTCCCGGTGCTGCGCCAGCTCACTGCGATGGTCTTCGGCGGTATTCCCGAAATGTTTCCCAAGCTGAGAGTGGGCTATCTCGAAGTCGGCTGCGGCTGGCTGCCGTACTGGGCCGAGCGCATGGATGAAGAATGGGAGAAGCGCGGCAAGGTCGAAGCGCCGCTCTGCAAGAAAAAGCCGAGCGAATATCTGTTCAGCGAAAACAGCTATTACGGCTGCGAGCCGGAAGAAAAAATGATCAGCTTCGTCGTCGGCGAGATCGGCTCCAAGACGCTCATGTACGCTTCGGATTATCCGCACTGGGACATGAGCTGGCCGGAGTCCGGCAGCATTCTCTGGGCGCGCGAGGATCTGTCGCTGGATGCCAAAAAGGACATCCTGCTCAACAACGCGAAGCGGTTTTACAATTTGTCCTAGCGACGGTCAGGATGCTGATTTCACCGCTTGAGTAAACCGTTTAATGTTGCGTCATCCTGAGCGAAGCGAAGGATCTGCTTTGTTTGAGCGACTCTATTGCGATCGCCGTGTGAAAACGGATAAAGCAGATTCTTCGTCGCTGTGCTCCTCAGAATGACAGCCAGGAGTTGGCAAAAAGTTTCCAAAGTTCGATTCTAACCGGGGAAAAAGAGGGAGTTAAAATGATTCAAACCAAAGGATTGACCGGAGCGCAAACCATGCTGCGCGTGCTCGCGAAAATGGGCGTGGAGAAAATCTTTGCGTCGCCCGGCTCGGAGTGGTCGCCGGTGTGGGAGGCGCTCGCCGAGCCCGGTGTCGAAGGCATGCCACAGTACCTGAGCACGCGCCATGAGGAAGTCGCCGTCGGCATGGCGAGCGGCTACGCCAAATCGACGGGCAAGCTGCCGGCGGTGATGATTCACACGACCGTCGGCTCGCTGCATGCGACCATGGGCATGCGCGGCGCGATCCGGGAGCAGGTGCCGATGGTCGTTTTCAGCGGCGAATCGATCGGCTATGGCGAAGACGAAGGACCCGATCCAGGAGCTCAGTGGCTGGGGCATCTCTCCAATATCGGTGGTCCCGCGAAGCTGGTCGAGCAAACGGTTAAATGGAGTTTCGGTGTCAATAACAAAGCGATTTTGCCGGCGACCATCCAGCGCGCCTGCCAGCTCGCCATGGCGGCACCCAAAGGCCCGACCTTTGTTTCGCTCTCGATGGAGCACCTGTTCGATAAGATGATCAAGGACGTCCCCGGGGATCTTGGATTCGCGCCCGGCGCGACCGCCGATGCGAAAGGCATCGACGAGCTCGCGAATCTGTTGGCCGGCGCGAAGAACCCGGTGATCGTCACAGAAGATTCAGGCCGCACGGAGAAATCGGTGCATTGTCTAGTCGAAATCGCCGAGCTACTGGGCTGCGCGGTCGTCGAAACTCGCAGCACGGGCGCGCTCAACTTTCCGCGCAACCATCCGCTGCACAGCGGCTACGACCCGCGCAGGGCTCTAGCGGGCGCGGATGCGATTCTCTTGCTTGCGGTGATCGCGCCGTGGCATCCCGCTTCGGCCACGCCGTCGCCCGGCGCAACGGTGGCGATTCTCGATGAGAATCCACTGCGCCACGATATGCCCTACTACGGCTACCAGGCGGATCTCTGCTTGACGGGTGAGATCGAAAGTTCGCTCGAGGCGTTGCTTGCCGCACTCAAAAAGAAAGTCTCCGCCAGTGACGCATCGCGCAAGCAGCGTGCGGAAGAAATCGGCAAGAAGAACAACGCGCAGAGAAAGGCGTGGCGCGATGAGGCACAGGCGCTCGGCAGCCAAAAGCCGATGGACACCCGCTGGGTGGCCCACGAGCTGAGCCAGGTCTTGCCGGCCGACGCGATGGTCGTCGAAGAGACGATCACCCATCGTCTGGCGGTGCACCGCTATCTCGACGGCGTGAAGCCGGGATCCTATTTCGCCGGCTGCGTCGGCGGTTTGGGCACCGGCCTTTCGACCGCGCTCGGCGTAAAGTCGGCCAATCCGAAGCGGCCGGTGGTCTGCCTGATCGGCGACGGCTCTTTCAATTACGACCCGGTGCCGGCGGTATACGGTGCGGCGCAGGAGCACAACCTGCCGTTCCTCACGGTAATGTTCAATAATCAAGGCTATCTATCCCAAAAATCAGGTATTCCAAAATATTATCCGGATGGTTGGGCAGTCAAGTCGAAGAATTTCTCCGGCCTGCACATCGCGCCTTGTCCGGAATACGCGCAGATTATGAAGGCCTTCGACGGTTACGGCGAGAAGGTCGAAGAGCCGGGCGAAGTACGCAAGGCGATAGAGCGCGGCCTGCGTGCAGTTGCCGGCGGACAATCGGCGCTGCTCGATATTCGGTTGAAACCGGTCGAAGACATCGTCGAGCGAGGCGAAGGATAAAGTCTTGATGCTGCGGATCAAAAAGCCGGGCTTCGGCCCGGCTTTTTAGTTTCGTGCATCGGAAGGACCAATTCGCGGAGTTCCCATGGGTGGCAGCTTCCATGATCGATTGGTCGCGACGCGCGACAAAAACCACAGTAAGGACCATCCTTTCTTCAATTTATGGGCGGCGGGTAAACTGACCAAAGAGCAAACCGCCTTTTATTGCACGCAACATTTCCATTACGTCGGCGAATATCTGAACTGGCTCGCTTACGAGGCGTCGCAAATTCCCAAGCGCGACGTCAAAGCCTACTTGTTCGAGAACCTCGGCGACGAAGAAAATCCCGACGATCGCCACCTCGACATGTTGAAAGACTATGTCGCGGCGAGCGGCATGGATCGCGACGGCGTGGAAACGTCGGTGGTTTTGCCGGGCACGGATCAGTTGCAGAACTGGGGCTGGCGCATGGTTTACCAGCAACCGTGGCAAGCGGCCGTGGCCGGCATGTTCATCGGTTTGGAATCGCAGTTCCTGGACATCTGCAAGAAAATCGTACCCGCCTTGCACAAGCACTACGGCTACAAGCCGCACGCGCGCGAAACTCGCTTTTTCGAAGAGCATGTCTACGCGGATGAAATTCACGGATCCAAAGGATTCGCGATCGTGGAGAAATACTGCGACACTCCTGAGCTAAAGGAACTCGCGCTAAAACAAGTCGAAGAAGCAACCGTCCGCCGCTGGCGCTATATGAACAGCATCTACTGGTACGCCTTGCACGGCAAGTTGGATGACACGCCGATGCCGCAGACATAGGCTTTGATGCGGTCGATGTTCAATCCCCTCCCAACGAGAGATGAGGTAAGCCCAAGCCGTTTTGAATTTTCTTGCAGCAAAGCGGTTGAACGGCTTGAACGATGACTGACCTTAAACACGGTCCTCTCGACGGCGTGCGTGTTCTCGATCTGACGCGCGTAGTCGCGGGCCCTTACTGTTCGATGTTCTTGGGCGATCTCGGCGCCGATGTCGTCAAAGTCGAGCAGCCGGGTTCCGGGGACGATACGCGCGGTTGGGGACCGCCGTTCACGGGCGGTGAAAGCGCTTACTATCTTTGCATCAACCGCAATAAACAGAGCGTAACGCTCGATTTGAAGTCTCCGCGCGGGGTCGAGTTGCTGCGTGAATTGGCGAAAGCGGCTGACGTGCTCATTGAAAACTTTCGCCCCGGCACCATGGAGCGCCTCGGTCTCGGCGAGAAGGAACTGCGCGCGCTCAATCCGCGGCTGATCTATGCGTCACTCACCGGTTTCGGCGCCGATGGGCCGATGAGCGACTGGCCCGGTTATGACTTGATCGTGCAGGCGTGGGGCGGACTCATGAGCATCACCGGCACTCCTGATGGCGAGCCGGTGAAGGTCGGCGTGGCGATCATCGATCTCGTCGCGGGACTGATGCTCGGCAAGGCGATTACCGCAGCGCTCTTCGCGCGCGAGAAAATCGGTGTCGGCCAGCGCATCGATACTTCCTTGCTCGAAGCCGAAGTCGCTTCACTGATCAACGCCGGCAGCAATTATCTCGTCGGGGGCAAGATCCCGACCCGCTGGGGCAATGCGCATCCGAACATCGTGCCCTATCAAAATTTCAAGACGGCCGACGGCTATCTGGTCATCGGCGTCGCCAGCGAGGTGATCTGGAAGCGCTTCTGTGCCGCAGTCGGGCGAGAGGCATTGGCCGAGGATCCGCGCTTCCAAAACAATTCCCAGCGGGTCGAACATCGCGCCGAACTGATCGCGCTGCTGTCGGAAATGTTTATACAACGCGATAATGAAACTTGGTTTAAATTATTGACTGGAGCTGAGGTTCCATGCGCGCCGGTGCAAAGCATCGAGCAAGTTTTTCAAGCTCCGCAGGTCTTGCATCGCGACATGCTGTTGGAAGTCGATCATCCCACGGCAGGCAAAGTGCGCATGGCAGGGATCCCGGTAAAATTCTCCGAGACACCGGGGTCGGTTCGACGACCGCCACCCTTGCTCGGCGAGCACAACGAAGCCGTTCTCAAAGATTGGCTCGGCATGAGCGCAACGAAGATCGACGAGCTCAAGAGAGATAAGATCATATGACGGGTAAAACTTTCGAGGAATTTCATGCCGGCGATCGCTACAGCACGGGGCGGCGGACGATCACGGAGCACGATATTTTGCAGTTCGTCACCCTCGTCGGACTCACAGAGCCGTTGTTTCAGGACATGGAGTATATCCGCAACGAAAGCCTTTATGGCGAGCGCATCGCGCCGGGCAGCCTGACCTTTGGCATGGCTGAAGGCTTGACCGTGCAGACCGGGCTCATTCACGGCACAGGCCTGGCGTTCGCGGGCCTCGACAAGATGCGCCTGTTCGGTCCCGTCAAAGTAAACGACACGATCAACGTCGAGATCGAAGTGCTTGATACCAAACCCATTCCGGCGCGCGGGGGCGGCATCGTGCGCTATCGCCAGTGGGTCAAGAACCAGCGCGGCGAAACGATAATGGAATACGACGTGGCACGGCTGATTCGGGGAAAACCAAGTAAGGAGTGACTCGTCAGTAGTTAGGAGCGCGGACTCAGAGGGCTAACTCCTCACTGCTCACTCCTGACTCCTAACTTCGTTATGACAAAATTCGGTATTCTTCTGCCTACCCGCGAGGTAGTTCTCTCGGGTAGGGCCGATCCGAGCAGCATCTACGATCTCGCAGACCGCGCCGAGACGCTCGGATTCCATTCCGTTTGGGTCGGCGACAGTGTGGTCGCCAGGCCGCGTCTCGACGCGCTCACGACCCTTGCCGCCGTCGGCGCGCGTACCCGGCGCATCCGCCTCGGTACGGCGGTCTACCTCGCGGCGCTCAGAAATCCCGTGCTGGTCGCCCACATGGTCGGTACCGTCGATTGGCTGAGCCGCGGCCGCGTCGATCTCGGCATCGGCTACGCCCGCCCTAACGATCCCGTGCAGGAGCACGAATATAGAGTTCTCGGCCACGATCCCTCCAAACGGATCAAGATGAGCGAGGAACTGGTCCACATTATTCGCAAGCTGTGGCGCGAAAACGACGTGACTTACGCGGGCAGTTTTTCCAAATTCGAGCACATCACGGTAGAGCCCAAGCCGATCCAGCCGGGCGGCGTGCCGATCTGGCTCGCTTCGAACAACGTCGAGCCTGGTCTGAAACGGGTTGCGCGCATGGGCGACGGATGGCTCAACAACATCACCGATCCGAGAGTCTACAAAGAGTGTCTCGGAAAGATTCGAGCTTACGCCGCCGAGGCAGGTCGCGACCCGGAAGCGATCGAGCCGGGACTCTATTTCACTCTTGCCGCGGGCGGCCAGCAGGCGATTGCGAAGGGCAGAAATTCTTATCCCAATACTACAACCGCCCTACGAATCCGTCGCCAAAGCGATGGTTTGTGTTATGGGAAGCTGGGAGCAAGTGCTGGATCACATGCAGGATTACATAGAGGCGGGAGCGCGTACCCTCGTGCTGCGCTTCGCGACCAGCGATCAAATCCGCCACTTAGAATCATGTGCCGAGCACCTATCTCGCCGCGGGTTCCTACCAGTTCCTTAATCGACTACGGTCTGCGGAAGTAGAGCTATGAAGGACCTCCGGCGCCAGCCAAAGAGTTCTGATCTGTCGCGACTCGTGTTTCCGTCATTCCGGTGCACGCCGGGCCTTATCGTCACCCCGGTGAAAACCGGGGTCCATCCCCAATCTCTTTAATCTGGATACCGTTTTTCAACGGTATGCCGGGGCGCTATCCGCCACCTGGATGCCGGTTTCCACCGGCATGACGAATGCTCGCTGTGGCGCGAGTCCTACGGTTCTGACTATTTGCAGGGGAGATTAGACTCTTTAGCGAGGAATTTCGATGAATGTAGGGGCAGGTTTCAAACCTGCCCCTACACGGGTGCAAGTCGGATCTACGATTTGTTCAGGGCTCCATAAATCTTTTCCGACGTAAGCGGCAGATCGAGCAAGCGGACGCCGACGGCGTCCTGGATAGCGTTGGCGATAGCCGCCGCTGTCGGAACATTTGGAATTTCCGCGATCGCTTTGCCCTGATACGGCGTAGGCCCTACGGCGTCCTCCATCAGGACGGTCGTGAGCTTGGGCACGTCGGCGATGGTGGCCATTTTGAACTCGCCGAGATTGGCGGTGGGCATTTTCCCGTCTACCAGGGAATTGTCTTCCATTAAGGCGAAGCCGAGACCGGTGATCACGCCGCCGTCGATCTGTCCGGTATAGCTCAGATGGTTCAAGACGGTGCCGGAGTCGTGCACCGTGGTCAACTTTTTCACTCTGGCTTGGCCGGTGCCGGGATCGACTTCGACTTCCGCGACCTGCGCCGCAAACGAGGTGATCGGAGCGCGCGAGGGCTCGTAGACACTCAAGTGCGTGAGCACGCCGCCATTTTGCTCGACGGCGAGGCGCATCAGCTCCGTGAACGGCATCGCCTTTCGTTCGGGAGCCGCATAGCGGCCGTTTGCGGACTTTATATCTTCGGCGTTGCAGCCCAGGCTCGCTGCGGCAAGAGCGATGATCTTGCTCTTGATCTCCGTAACCGCCTGATAGGCGGCGGTGCCGACGCTGTTGGTCGACTTGCTGCCGCCGGTGCCGGAGTCGAATGGTGAGGTGTCGGTATCGGCGACGCGAACGTGCACGCGCGCCATCGGGACATCGAGTACCTCGCTGACGATCTGCTGGACGACGGTGTGAATGCCGGGTCCGACGTCGGGCACACCCAAATCCACATTCACATCGCCACCGGCTTCGATCGTGATCGCCGCGCCGGACTTGCCCGCGCCCGAAGGGCGCTCGTAGACGGCCACGCCGCGGCCGATATTTTTCCCCTTGGGTTTGATCCAGCCGGCGGTGTCGAGAGCTTTCTTGAGAGTCTCCTTGACGACGATGCCTTTGAGCTTTTGCCCGAACGGCGTCGGCTCGCCGTCGTCGAGTAAATTTTTCATGCGGAACGCCACCGGATCCATGCCCAGCTCCCCGGCGATGATATCCATGTGCGATTCGACGGCAAAGGTTGTCTGCGGGCTCCCCGGCGTGCGCGTCTGCGTGCACGGAACCTGATTGGTGTAGGCGCAAAGGGTCTCGACCTGGATCGCCGGGATGCGGTAATAGCTCGCCGCGCGGCGCGGTCCCTGTACCGTCACTTCGGCGTTGGCTTTGAGCGCCGCGTAGCCGCCGCCGCTAAAGACCGCGCGCACCTGCATGGCGCAAAGCCTGCCGTCGCCGTCGACGCCGGTGCGCAGCGTGATGACCGCGGGATGGCGATGCGAGACGGCGGTGAGCTCCTCGGTGTATTCGAGAACCATGCGCACCGGCTTGCCGGTCTTCTTGGCGAGAAAATAGCAAATCGGCGCTTCGGTGACCGAGGTTTTGCCGCCGAAGTCGCCGCCCACCGGAAGAATATGGACTTTGACGTTCTCCTCTTCGAGGCCGAGATCGCGCGCGAAGCGGCTGCGCAGCGTAAACGGCGCTTTGTTCGACGCCCAGATTTCTACCCGGCCGTCGGCGTTGATCTGCACCGTGCAGGCGTGCGGCTCGATATAGCCGTGAAAGCCTAGCGGCGTGCGAAAAATATGCTCGAAGATTCGCGCGGCCTTTTGAAAACCGGCTTCGAGGTCGCCATTGGACCACTTGCCGTAGGACTGCACGTTGGGCAGCTCGATCTCTCGCTCCGGCGCGTTTTTGTAGCCGGCGGGATTCTCATGCAGAAGCGGCGTTCCGGGACGAATCGCTTCCAGCGGATCGGTGACGAAAGGAAGCTCTTGGTACTGCACATCGATGAGGCCCAACGCCTCCTCGGCGATATCATCGCTGTCCGCCGCCACCGCGGCGACGGGTTCGCCGGCGTAGCGCACGCGCTCCTGCGCCAAAAGAGGCATGTCCTTCATTCGCAAGCCGACCATCACGCCCGCCACGTCGGCGCCGGTAATGATCCCGCGCACGCCCGGCAGCCTGGCGGCCTTGCTCGTGTCAATGCCGAGTATGCGCGCGTGAGGCAGTGAGGCGCGCAGCATCTTCGCCGAGAGCGCGGCGGGAAAGGGCAGGTCGGCGGCGTAGCGCATATTGCCGGAAACTTTGTCCGCGCCCTCGATGCGCGGCACTGCTCTGTTTACGCTTTTGTAGGCCATTGATACTCCGTCACTTGGCTGTTGATGTTAGCGTCGCCGTGAAGGTCTCGGATTAGGGTCGAGGATAGAGGATGGAGGATCGGCGGCCAACGATCGTCTATCCTCGATCATCAACCCGTTTAAATCTTGACCTTCGTAAACACTTTCAACGGGTTCGTCTGAAAAATCTTCCGCTTGTCCTCAGCGCTCAAAAAAGCGAGGCCGTCGATCACCGGAATCATATCATCGGACGCCTTGCCGTTGTCGGGCCGGATCGCGCCGCCCGAGCCGGGCGATTCGGTGCCGAAGAGCATCTGATCGACGCCGCGCTGCTTGATGGCGGCTTCGAGATAGTGTTCGTCGTAGCAGCACGCGTCATAAAAGAGATTGCCGTTAAGACCAGCCTTGCCAACGTGGTGATCGGTGGGGATGAAGCGGTTCAAGCCGCCGCCGCAGTGGCAGATGACGATTTTCAACTTGGGAAACGCTTCGAAGACCTTGCTGTGCGAATAGAGCTGCATGGCGACGAACTCTTCGAGATAATTATTCATCTGATAATTCGCCGGAATGATTTCCAGGCGCTTGTCGTACGTAATCGATGGATGGATCATCAGCGGCACGTCGAGCTGGACGGCTTTTTCATAGAGCGGATACCAGTACTCCTCGTGCACGCCGGGCGTCTGCTTGTCGCCGGCGGGATCGGGATTGAGGTACGCGCCGACGAAGCCCAGCTCCTTCACGCATCGTTCCAACTCACCGACGCAGTTGCGCGTGTCTTTCTCCTTCGACTGCGGTAACTGCGCCATGCCGCGAAAGCGATCAGGATGGAGCTTGACGATGCGCGCAATCACGTCATTGACCGTGCGGCACCAGAAGTCTTGCAGAAACGGCCGCATCCAGTGCCACATGGCGATAGGCCGCGGGCCGATGAGCTGAATATCGATGTCGCGGTCGTCCATGAATTTCAAATGGCGCTGCTGGGCATTATCCAGCTGCTCATCGGTCATATCGAGCTTGCGGCCGGGCGTGTTCTGCGCGACCGTTTCGGCGAGGAACTGGCGAAACGGCGCAGGCGTGGTCATGTGACCGTGCACGTCGACGACTTTGTATCCGTTGTACATGGTGCCTCCTTACTGTGGTAATTCTCAATTTGTCCGAGTGTTCAAATTGTGTCATGTCGAGCGCAGCGAGAGATCTTTCTCCATTCTTTTAATCGGTTTCTAAGAAAGATTTCTCACTTCGTTCGAAATGACAGGTCGGTCGTTATTCGCCGTTCTCAACTAATCTTCCTCCGGCGCCGCCACTTGATGCTTTAGATAAATTTCCTTTCGTTCCTGCGCCGATTGCATGAGCGCGAGACAGACCTCCAAGGTCGCCATGCCCCACGGGCCGGTATGGCGGATCGGTTTGTCGAGCACGACGGCATTGTAAAGCTCCATCAGCTCGCCGCGCCGCGACGGTCCGCCGCCGCCGATCAGCGGCACGTCCTTCGTGCCCTCGTCGCTGTGGACGAATAGACCGTACTGCGACTGGCGGATGTCGCCTTTCTCGCAGGTCGCGACGAGGATGCCGAGATCATTGGGCAGCCAGGGTTTGGCTTTGCTGCGGTCGCGGACCTCGCGCTCGTGCGCGCCGCCGATGCGCATTGCATCCTTGTCGGCGTTTTCGTTGCGCGTGCCGTCCAGGAGCGACTTTGCGGATCGCCGCGCGCTCGGCTTCGCTGTAGCGGCTGTTCTGCCCGCCCCAGGGGACAAGCTCCGAGGCGAGAAAGTAGCCATAGCCGTTGTGCATCAAAGTCGCCGGCGTGCCGTCTTCGAATTCCATAAAGCCGGAGTAGTAGCCTGGGATCGGGCGGCCCTTGAACCATTTGCCCGTGGCACCCCGGACGCTGCGCACGAGACCGCCGCCGAGCAGGCGCAGGGTATCGATCTGATGCGGCCCCTGGCGGTAGGGCACACCGCCGCCCTGGTTGACGTCCAATTCCTCGGCCGTGCGCGGCCGCAGCATCCAATCGGTATATGCCCAGACGTGAAGCGCGCAGAGCGGGCCCAACTCGCCGGAGCGGATGAGCTTGCGCATGGTGCGGATATGCGGGCCGAAGCTCTGGGTGTGGCCGCAGAGAAGCTTGATTTTGTTTTTAATCGACGCCTCGATCATCTGCTCGGCTTCGCGCAGCGAAATCGCCATGGGCTTTTCGACGACGACGTGTTTGCCGGAGTTCGCGGCTATGATCGTGTGCGGCGCGTGAAATCGATTGGGCGTAGACACCCAGACCGCTTCCACGTCGGGGTCGGCGCAGAGCTTCTCGACGCTGTCATAAGTCTTGGCGCCATAGCGTTCCCGAAAAGTCTCCAGCACTCGCGGATTGACGTCAGCGGCGGCGACCAAGTCAAACTCCGGCATCTGCTCCATCGCCGGCAAGATCTCCGAGGCGCCGACGCCGATGCCGACGATGCCCAGCTTCAGTTTTCTTCCAGGCGTTGCCGTTTCCATGGGTGAAATCCAGGCGATTGAGGTCCTACTTAATAAGGGAATGGGTCGTCCTGTCAAGCAATGAAAGTATGAAGTAATGGAGTATTGCAATATTGGAATGGCGAGGATTTTAACTGCTACCCCAACACTCCATTCTTCCACCCCTTTACCGGGCCAATGGCTTTGCGCTATGGAAAAGCCAGCGAGGTCTCAGGAGGCTTTATGATCAAGACCACCGGCATTTATCATATGGGCATTCCCTGCAACGACGTCGGTCGGGCTGTCAAGTTCTATACCGAGATCTTGGGCATGACGATCGCCAAGCTCAACCACGATGATATGGGCAAGGGGCTCGATCGCGCCGATCTGCGCTGCGGCGAAGGCATGGTCGTCTTATTTCAGCGGCCCAAGCCGCTCGAAGGCGATTTCATCGAGCGAGAAGGGGCCACTCACCAGGCGTTCAGCGTCAGCCGCGAAGACTTCGAGCTTGCCAAGGTGAAGATGAAGCAAGCCGGCGTCAAGATTCATTCGGTGGCGAGCGTCGACCGGCCAAGCGGCAGCGGTTTTTATTTTTTCGACTCGGAAGGCAATCTGCTCCAGCTTTATGCGCCGCCGAAAAAGATCGCTTAAGGGCAAACCGTCGAATATCGCGGGAGCATGGCTCTTGCCGCCGGCCGGGCGTCTTACGAGGAATTCAACGATTTGCTAGAGTTGGCTTCATCCAATTTGAAGAGAGTGAGAAGCACAGTGGGTCAAGCGCGCTATCTGGCGGCCGTGTTGTACGCAAGCGTTCTGCTGTTCGCCGTGTTCGTTCACGGCCAAGCCGTCGCTCCGGCGATTACAGTTTATCAGACGCCCACCTGAGGCTGTTGCTCCGCGTGGGTGGGTCACCTGCGAGCCAGCGGATTTAAGATCGACAAGAAGGATGTGTTCGGCAAGAAGCTTGCCGACATCAAGCACCAACTTGGAGTCCCCGAGCAGCTGCGCTCCTGTCATACCGCCTTGGTTGGCGGCTATGTGATCGAAGGGCATGTGCCTGCTGATCTGATCTACAAACTGCTAAAGGACAAGCCGCAGATTGTTGGCTTGGCGGTCCCGGGAATGCCCATCGGCTCGCCGGGCATGGAAGGCGGAAAACCGGAGCCGTATGACGTTTTCGCGTTCGACAAAAGCGGGCGCGCGACGGTTTACGCAAAGAGATAAGAGAAGAGTCCTCGTGCATTGGAGTGATGGATGTATGAGAAAACTGGTTGCAATGATCGCCGGCGTGGTCCTCCTGGCTCTGACTGTCCCATCAATTTTTGCCCAGGAAAAGAAAAATCTGCGCATGGTGTTCGTGAGTCTTGCCTGGAACAGCGAAATTCCTTTTCGCGTGGCGCTGGCGCGCGGTTTTTTCAAGCAGCAGGGGCTGCAGGTCGAACCGATTCTGATCCGCGGCGGGCCGGCCGCGATCGCGGCGTTGGTTTCGGGCGAGGTCGATTATGCCGCCATCGGCGGAGCCCAGGCGGTCTTTCGCAGCCGCGCCCGCGGTTTGGATTTGTCGATCATCGGCTGCACGTCGAGCACGACCAACTACATTCTTCTCGGCAACAAGCAGACGCGCACGATAGAAGACCTCAAAGGCAAGACCATCGGCATCACCGGCGCCGGAACCTATTCCGAATTCGCCATGAAGGCCTTTCTCAAGAAATCCAATATCAATCCCGAAAAAGACGTCGTTCTGCGCGCCATCGGCGGCACCGTGCTGCGCGCCGCGGCCATCGAGAAGGGAATCATCGCGGCGGCGCCGTTCTCGCCTGAAGACGGAGTGCGGCTGATCAAGGCCGGCTATTCGGTCATCAGCAACCTCAGCGAATCATTGGGCATCCCGCAGAATATTCTCGTCTCCCGGAACGAAGTCTTGGAAAAATATCCCGAGACTACCAAGCGCGTGCTCAAGGCCTACATCCAAGGAATCAATTTGGCGAAGTTCAACAAGAAGGAGGCGATCAAGGCGGGCTACGAGTCCGGTCTCCAGGGCGAACCGGACATCGTCAGCGCGGCCTGGGACCTGTACGCGCCGGGCCTCACTTCCGACCTCTCGATCGCCACCGCCGGCCTGCAGCAGATGCTCGACGAAGATATTCGCGCCGGCCTGCTGGACAAGAACTTCACCCTGGACCGGGTGATCAACGACCGCATTCTCAAGATCGCACAGCAGGAGCTGCGAGCCGAGGGACGGATCAAGTAAGCATGGGCGAGGAACGCGCTTTCGCGGCGCCGGCCCCGCAAATTGCGCTACGGCAGGTTGGAGCGGTCCGAGCTGGAGCGCTGGAGTACTGGACTGTTGGCTGGCAAGTGGAGAATACGGGAAAGCAGCCGCTCAAGATCTTGGCGGCGCGTTTACCGCACGGGCAATTCAAGGCGGAAGAGACGCGCTTTGAGCCGCCGCTCGATCTAGCGCCCCGCGCGCACCAACGATTTCAAACATCGGTGCGCTGCAATGAGCCGCGCGGACTGGTGACCGAGAACGCGTTCGTCATCTTCCATGTGATTTGGTCCGGCGAATCATGGCGCATTTTCGCGCGCCTGCGCGTTGAAGTTGATGGCGGCGGCATGCCGAAGGCGGCAACCGAATCTATTACCACGCAGAAAGTCGGGTTCTCGGGAGTAAGCTCGTAGTAGAAACATATCGCTTATTACACGACTTGCTGCACTCACAGCGCCGTTAGCCACGTCATTCCCGCATGCTTTAGCGGGAATCCAGGCGAGCTTTGATGAAATCCAAAGTGAATGTTCGGTGACATCGGGGATCAAAATGGCTGACAAAGAAAAAGACCTTTACATCCTTCAGCGCATGCGCGGCTGACACAACAATTGAGGCGTCGGCTTCGAAGAGACCACGGGTATGGTCTCCAATGCGGTGAAGATGAGCGAGAAAGAAGTGATCGCGGCGCTCAAGCGCCTGCGCGCAGAGCACAGCGACGATCCGGAATACAAGAAGCTGCGGAAAGATCTACCGAAGGAGTGGCCGATTTAAGCCTTGGTGGTCAGTTGCCGGAGGGACGTAGTCAGTTCGGCTGGGCACAACAGCTTCCCCCAATTAAGCGCAGAATGTCATTCTGAGGCGGAGCCGAAGAATCTGCTTTTGATAGGGAAGCCGTTTTGCAAACCGCGCTTAGGTAGCGGAAAGCTTCACTTTCGGCTGCCGCAGATTCAGATCCTTCACGCCGCCCCAGAATTCCCTCTTACCCGTCATCGCCTGAACGTGGCCGTCCCATTCCAACGTGAACGCGGTCAGGCCGAGCTTCACCGCGGCGCGTACTTTGTCTTGCGTCGCATCATCGATAGCCAGTTGCCGAATCGCGTCGATCTGCCTGCTGCCGTGGCCTTCGTCCTCCTCGGCATGGAGCTGGTAAGTTTCCGCGGCGCGCGGCGAAAAGCCGTAGTGGCCGGTAAGCTCGCGATAGACTTTTTCGGAAATTTTCCCGGCGCCGCCGAGCTGGCTCTCGACGAAAGCGAGCATGGCCACGCCTTCGAGGGCTGAGCGGCGCTGGCAGCAGCCGATGATCATTTCGATGGCCGCGAGTGTTCCCGGCGCCGGCTCGGCGTTGTCGGCATCCTCGCGCGAGATGCCGCCTTCTTCGAGAAACTGGAACATGATGTCCATGTGCGTTCGTTTGCCGCCCAGCTCTTCCATGAAGTTTTCCAGCACCGTGTCCATGACCGCGTACTCTTTCGCGGAGACGGCATTGACCGCCATATATCCGAAGAAGATCGGGTTGGTGCGCACTCTCAAGTAATGCTGCACTTCGCCGAGAATAATCTGCTCGCGGCTCCAGCGATGCTTGATGATGCCGTCGAACCAGGGATGCTGCTCCATCGGCACCTCGGCCGCATAGCCCCAAAGCTCGTCGATAAACTTCTCCGGCTTCATGGGCTAACGTCTAACGCAGTCGAAATGGAATGTCTACGACGGAAAAAGCCTCGGCGGTGCGCCGCCTTTTTGTCATTGGATTCAGCGAGCGTGACCAGGCGTGTTCGCTCGCAAGAGTCGCATTCGGCCGGTTCTCACTTCGACCAATTGTTTGACTTGACCGAGCAATCTCGTTATTAAATTATGGTTCCGCCGCGAGCCGTTAGCTCAGTCGGTAGAGCATCTGCCTTTTAAGCAGAGGGTCGCCGGTTCGAATCCGGCACGGCTCACCAGCACGTCCCCGTCGTCTAGCTCGGCCCAGGACACCGGCCTTTCACGCCGATAACACGGGTTCAAATCCCGTCGGGGACGCCAAACAATCAAGCACTTGCCGCTGATTCTTCACTCTCGGTTTTTTCTTGGGAGCAGTGTCGCGGAGAAACTTTGCAAAGCCGCTTTCAGGTCCGCCTTGGTGAGATTCTGATATTTTTTGTGATGACGCTACGCTTGAATGACCCGCAGCTAACATCGCGGCAGCGGTCGGCATGCCAGCGGTTGCCCAGCGAGAAATGCGGCAATGGCGCAGATCGTGGAAAATGAAGTCTTTGATTTTTGCTTCCCTGCACGCTTTGCGGAAGTGATATTCAAACTTCAACTTGTCCATCGGCTGACCGTCCATCGTTAGAACCGAGATCGCCGACATTCGGGAGCTCTGCGGCGCTCTGCCTGCAACTCCGCAATCAGCGCTTTCAGTTCGGGCGTGAAGACCGGGACTGCTTGCGGCGTCCCGGTTTTTCCGCGGCCGTTTTGTAGTTCAATGATTCCCTCGCGCAAATCGATTTCGCTCCAGGTCAGACGGAACAAATCCGAGCGGGACAACGCGGTTTCCCATGCGAGACAATGGCGTCTTCGAGCCACGTCGGGCATTTTTCCAGCAAGGTCGCGAAACTCTTTGTCGGTGAGCATCCGGTTCCGGTCGCTCTCTTTGTGCATCTCGAACTTCGTCACCTTGTGGACGAATCCCTTTGTCAGGGCGAAGCGCAGAAACTTTCGCAGCGTTCCGACTTCTTTGTTGATGGTCGTTTGTGAAACCACTTTCTCGGACTCTTCGCCGTGCTTGATGATTTTTTGCTTTGTTCGCTTTTCCCGATAGCCGATAACATCATCGTCACAGATTTGCGCGATTAGCTTTGAGCCGAAAAGCTTTTCCAGCGGCTTTAGGTGCCACGTCGAAACTGATTTCATTGACTCCGGGCATTGCGCAACGAACTTCGAGAACGTCATCCCCCTGGCGGTGCGCTTTTGCTTTATCTCATCGAAATCGACTTCATGGGAATTTTTCTTGTCAATGTCGATAGACCTTCTGAATAGGCTGCTTCTCATTCTTCCCGAGCGCGAACTTCCGGCTGAACGTGTTGCCAGTCCGTGAATTGGCCGTAATAGCGCGTTCTCGGCTTTCCTGACGCCACGTAGCTGCGTCGAAACAAACGCGGGACGATATTCTCGTCCCCGTCGAAACGAATCCGTTCCGCCTTCTCCTTCATCGCTTTGCCCCTTTCCGTTGAGCACGCCTGTCTTGCTGCCCCTACCTACTCACTTCAACGTTGCCGCCAACAAAATTTTTCGGTTGGCGTATTTGATTTCCTTCGCTAGCTCTCTTCGGTCGCGCTTTTCTTCGACTATCTCCGCCAACAGCTTCGCGTCGAATCCGGGGAGCCGTGCCACAATCTCTGAGAACGGCAACCGTCGCCCTAGTGTTTGAAGCAGAAGCAGCTTGCCTTTGACTTCGTTCCAGCGCCTATTCGCCCGCGCTTGCTCGACTCGCTTCTGTGCTTGCGTGCTGTCGTGTTCCCGAAGACAAACATCGCCGCAGTAGCGCCTTTTTTGCTGGCGAGGAAAAAAGAACCGCGCACACTGCTTACAGCGCCTCAAGCGCCAAAACTGGTCGCGGTTGATGGCGTTGATGAGCGAGACAGCAACTCCGCTTTCCGGTCGCGAGGTGTTGTAAAGCATCTCGAACGAGCGGCGCTCAGAAGCGGGAGTCCACTCCACCACGTTCGCGTGCTTCTCGACGAACTCGGCGAGCGCGCCAGTGATTTTGCCCTGAGCGTGCGCGTCGAGAATCAGCTTTTGAATTTCTCCCGCTCGCTTTCGGCTCAAATAATTCAAGTAAAAGTCTACCCGTCGCCCTTGTGAGCCGGACTTGCTGGCAAAGTCGGCGTTCATAAAATCGACGACGGTATTTAGGGCGCCTAGTTTTGTTTCTCGGTTCGTGCGCGCTTTCGTCATTGTTAACAATCCGGAATTTGCTTCGCATCCGTCCTAGACTTTACCCGAAACATTGGACTAGTGTCAATACATTATGAAACACAAGCGAGCATTAACGAAGGCGTCGCATGACGCATATGGCCATCCGAATGCCGCGAGGGTTGCGGGACTTGGTGAGAGCGGCGGCAGCGGCTCAGGAAATCAGTCAGAGCGACTTCATGCGCCGAGCCGTCGAAGAGCGTGCGCAAAGCGTGCTCACGGCGAAAACTTTGCGGGCACCCGCAGCATGAATCCAGACCTCGTGGAAATCGTTCAGGCCGCTGGCGTTGCGCTCCGTCGGCAGGGCAAGGAATTTACCGGCCTGTGTCCGTTCCATGCGGACAAACATCCCAGCTTCGCCGTCAATCCCGACAAGCAGGTTTGGTTCTGCCACGCCTGCTCTGAGGGCGGCGACCCATTCGCTTTATCGAAAAATTTCATGGCGTCATGTTCAAGGAGGCGCTGGCGATTCTCGGAATCGACGGAGGGAAGAGGCCGCCGTGCTCGATGGCGCTCGATGCAAAGGCGCGAGAACTCGCAGGCTGGGTGAACGAACAGACGGCGAGGGCCGAATACCTGCTCCGCAAACTTGGCCAGAAAATTATCTCGCGCAGCAATGCGGAGATGCTGCCGTGCTCGACTCGTTCGAGCGCGAGTGGAGTGTGCTCGAAACTATCGCCGAGGACCTGCAACACGAAGCGCACGCCGTCGAGATGTACGAGAGCCGCGAGGCCGTCGAGAGTGTCTTAGCAGAAGGTGTCGTTGAACCTTGGCCAGATTTCCCGCCGCTGACGCCTGAGTACCGGGCTTTCCTGCGTTCGCTCCCATACCCGGAGGTCCGATGAGCCCCCAAACCGCGAAGCGCGCCATCGAAAAGGCAGAGCGCGCGCTTGCTGTGTTCCGTCCAAACGGATCCGCGACAAAAATCGAAGAGCCTCCGCACAACACGGACCTTGGAAGCGCGCAACGGTTCCGCCTGATGCATGGAGCTAACGTCCGCCATTCAACGCAACTCGGCTGGCTCATCTGGAACGGCAAGCGATGGGCGAGGGATACGACGCAGGAAATCGAGCGGCTGGCGCGTGAGACGGTGCGCGGCATCTATCGGGAAGCAGCGGACTGCCCGGATAAGGACGCCCGGCAATCCCTCGCAGAGTGGGCGGCGAAGTGTGAATCGGTCCAGAAAATCAGCGCCATGCTGACGCTGGCGGAATCAGAGCCGGGAATCGCAGTCAATGCCGACATATTCGACAGGCACGAGTGGCTCATCAATCTCGCCAATGGAACGTTTGACGTCAAAGCCTGGAAGCTGCGGGACCATCAGCGCGGCGACTATCTCACAAAGATGATGCCCGTCGCATTTGACGACTAGCAGCCTCTGCCCCATGTGGGAAAAATTCGTGCTTGAGATTACCGGGGAAAATCTGGAGCTGTTCCGCTTCCTGCAAAAGGCGACCGGCTACTCCCTCATCGGCAGCACCCGCGACCAATGTTTCTTTCTCCTCTACGGCACAGGGTCAAACGGCAAATCGACTTACATCAAGACAATCAGCACCATGCTCGGCGACTATGCGGGCGCAACGCCGATGGAAAGCCTGCTCATCAAGCGCGGCGATGCTATCCGCAACGACGTTGCGCGGCTCGCCGGTCTGCGCTTCGTCTCGGCGGTCGAGACCGAAGGCGGTCGAAGGCTCGCGGAGAGTCTCGTCAAGCAGCTCACCGGCGGCGACAAAATGACCGCGAGATTTTTGCATCATGAATTTTTCGAGTTCGACCCGGCGTTCAAGCTTTGGCTCGCGGTGAATCACAAGCCGAAGATTGTCGGCACCGACAATGCCATCTGGCGGCGAGTGCGCCTGATTCCGTTCGAGGTGACTATCTCGGACGCGGAGAAAGACCCGGACCTTGCCGAAAAACTCAAGGCGGAGCTGCCGGGGATTCTCAATTGGGCGCTTGAGGGACTGCAACGATGGCGACGCGAAGGACTCAAAGAGCCGGACGCGGTCAAGGCGGCGACGCGGGCCTACCGGAGCGAGATGGACGTTATCGGCAATTTTCTTGAGGACTGCTGCGACACCGACGCGGAGGCGGAGGTCAACAAAGCGGCGCTCTACAAAGCTTATGCGGAGTGGGCGCACGAAGCGGGAGAGCGGACAGTCAGCAAGAACGACTTCGGGACAGCGATGCTGGAAGCGCGGGTTCACCGAAACGCGCAGCAAACGGGAGCGGTTTTGGGTCGGAGTGACCCTGCTGGACTAAGGGCAAAGGGTGACACAGGTGACACAGGTGACACGGTTTTGGGGTTTTTTTCTATATACGCGCTCGCGTGAGAAAATATGAAAAACAGCGTCACCCTGTGTCACCGTGTCACCCGCAGCCAACAGTGCGGACGCCGGGATGCCATATAACAAGGTCGAGTCATGAAGTGGTTATCCCCAGGCACGATCGCTGAGCTTTACGACATGTCGCCGAAGTCCGTGCACAGGATGATCGACCGTGGTGAGCTTCCGGCAGTGGTGTTTCCGAACGGAAAAAAGCGGGTGTCTGAGGAAGCGCTGGACAAACTGCTTCGACGCGGTGCGCGCAAACAGAGACGCCCGCGCACCCTCGCCGACGAAGGGACCGAGAGCGGCGATTCCGTCGAGCACTCATCGGCCCTTCGGGCGAGTGAGCACAAGCCGAAGTTCGCGTGAGAGCAGATGAAAACTGAGACTGAGAATTTTGGGGAGCAGTCCGGGAGCAAAAACGCAACGCGCATGAGCGCCGCAGCAACGAAGCAAAAGCACCGGCGAGAGTATCGAAAGCACGGTGATGTTGCCCGGCAGAAGAAAGTTCGGAAGCACGGCTTCAACGCGATAGACGCACGAACGCGACCGGGCAAGGCGGCAAGCGATTGGCGGCGGTATGCGTTCGAGCGGAAAGGCGGGCGAAGGCAATGTCCCGTTCACTTGAGAGAAAAAATCGAAAGCGCCGCGTTCTGCTTTGGCGAGCGCTGGAGCTGACGGGACTACATCATCGCGGACTGCAAAGAAGCGCGGCACTCCGCTGAATCGCAGGAGGGCGAAGCTTCCCGCGATAAACGAGCAGCACGATTCGCTGATGAGCCAGTGGCAGCGGATCAACGATGAACTCGAACTGGACAAGCGGCTTGGACCTGGCGCGGCGCTACATGGCCGAAGGGGGCAAGCGATAAGAAGTTTATCAGATTGACGTCCGGCGCGGCTACGGCGTGACAACGAGCCAAGCCAGCCGCGCCAGAGCGTGAGCACTTACGAAATGCACGGCAAGCCGCAGGACCGAGCAGCCGTCATGGCGGAGAGCGTTAACGTCACGGAGATCGTGACGTTGCGAATCGGCGGGCGCTCTCTGCGCTACAAGTACGAGCGATGGGGCAACGGGGGCGGGGCGCTCACCAGTGCAGCGGCAAAAGAACCAGTATTGACGATCAATACTGGTTTAGACGGGAGCACTGAATGACTTGCAGATTTCAAGTTCAAATCGATTTGAAGTTGAAATTCGCCGCTGCCGTAACGTAACGCCGTAACGCGACCGTGACACTACCGGCGGGAGTTGAGCGATGAGATGCGCGAGGTCATGCGGCAGGAAGGCGCGGCACGGCTCCCGGATTTGCGAGACCTGCGCGGAGCGGCAAGTCGCGCGCGACGAAGAGAGAAACCGCAGCGGCAAGCAGCGTAGTGAGAGCTGGAAGCGTTACGACCGCAGGCGAGGCCAAAGGTGAGCCACAAGCGCACCGGGATTGATTTAAACGGGATTAGCGGAACGGTGAAGGGTCCAGGTCCAACTGAGCCGCAGCGTTCGTTTTAGCCGTGTTGCAACATGGAAGAAGGGCATTCTCAACAGTGCGCGTCCCCGGTTTGCTCTGTCAGCTTCGAGCCGAGCGGGCCGAAGGTGAGGCCGAAGCAGTTCTGCTGTCAGCGGTGCGCGATTGAAGCGTCAATCATTCGCAGAGCGGCAAGACTGCTGGCGAAGCTGCCGGACGATGAAGCACTGAAAGCCTTACGAGAACGAGATGGAAAATGCCGTAACGAAATTCAATGTCCCGGAGTCGGAATTCGATGAACGAAAACTGTCCCAGCGCTGCCCTTCAGATAGACGGCTCCGCAAGATTTGCACAGCATGGCTGTCGCTTTTTGAAGAACGATGTCAGTCCGTACTTTGCTTGGAAGCTGCGCATATTCGAGATAATCCAGCGATCTTTGCGCTGCAACTCTGCATTTTGACGGGCAGTCACTTTCCATCTGTCGGGCTCCTGATGGGATGAAGCAATGCTGAGGTGCCAAAAAGCAAAGGACGTTCCACCAAAGTGGGCCTTGAGCTTTTGAGAGGGCGCGATGAAACGTGAAGCCGTGACGGAAGCCGAGCGCGTTTATGTGCTCGCGTCGGCGCTGCTGGCCGAGAGTCCGGAGCATCGGCGCGGAGAAGGCCGTGAGGCTGGCGGTGCTGTTCATTCGGCTGTTCGAGGAGGTCGAGTTGTTCCGCTATCACCTGGAACTCTTGAAGGAGCACCATGAGCGTCATTCAGTTCGCCGATGAGAACATGCCGTCGAACGAGCGCGGCAAGCCGTGGAACGTTGAGCCAGCATCAGCGCACGGTGCTTGCCCGCATGTACGCGCGGCACTACTCCATCCGGCTTGGAGCGAAACAAAAAGTCGGGAAAGACTTTTCTCGCCGCTGTCATTGCGATCTGGGAGGCGGTCACGAATCCGGACAGCGAGGTAGTGTGCTGCGCCAACGATGAAGAGCAGGCGGTGAGCCGGGTTTTCGCAACCGTCTGCGCGCTCATAAGGCACAACCCCGAGCTCGCGGCGTCGGCAACGGTGCTGGCAACGCAAATCAAGTTCACGAACGGCTCTGTGATTAAAGCTGTGAGCAGCGATTACAAGGGCCAAGCGGGAGGCCGGCAGCGGCTCACGATTTTTGACGAACTTTGGGCTTACGATTCGGAGCGTGCAACGCGGCTCTTCGAGGAAATGACACCGCCTCCAACGGAAGAAGGCGCTTACATGCTGATTGTCTCCTATGCCGGATTCACTGGCGAAGGTGAATTGCTGGAAAATCTTTACAAGCGCGGACTCAAGGGCAGACGCGTTCACAAGTCGCTCGAGTGCTACCGGGCGCAAGGCCTGTTCATATTCTGGAGCCACAAGCCCCGCATGCCGTGGCAACTCGGAGCCGAGGGGCGCGCTACTACGAAGAGCAGAAGAAAATTCTCCGCCCCGGAACGTATCTCCGCCTGCATGAAAATCGTTGGGTGAGCAGCGAGGATAGATTCATCACCGATGAAGCATGGAGCGCTTGCGTTGACCCCGACCGAACGCCTGTTCTCTGCCGACAAGCGCCTTGATGTTTTTGTCGGCCTGGATCTTGGCATCAAGCACGATAGCACCGGGCGGGTTTGCGTCGCTTACGACCGGGCGGCGAACAAAGTTGTCATCGTCTCTCATCGGCTCTGGAGGCCGGGAAGGGGCCACAGCGTTTCTCTTGCCGATGTAGAGGCGGACTTGCTGGAGTTGAGAGAGAAGTTTCGCGTGAGGAAAATTCTCTGCGACCCGTGGCAGGCACTCGGCTTGATTGAGCGGCTCAAGCACGTCTTCGGCGATGCTATCGGGGAGTTCCCGCAGAGTGTCGGGAATTTGACCGCGTGCGGCGAGACGCTCTACGACCTCATCCGCTCGCGCAACTTGGTCGAGCTATCCGGACCCGGACTTGAGAAGCCACGTGACGGCAGCGGTAGGCGTCGAGAGCGCGAGAGGCTTTCGGCTGTCGAAGGAAACGGCGAGCCGGAAAATTGACTTGTGCGTTGCTCTCTCAATGGCCTGCGTCGGCGCTTTGCAGAATTCCAAGCCGGTAGCAAACCCGAACGCGCAACCGATCGGCGTCGGTCGCGGCATTGGTCACGACTATACGCCGGGCGTTCGGCTCAACGTTGACGCAACCGTTCCCGGAGGCTCCACTTCGGTCCCGCTCCGGACGAAGAGCGACCCGGCAAAGGAGGGGCTTGGCTGTACGGATTTAATTTTTACACCGAGAAAGAGTGAGGAGGCGATGAACGATTTTACAATCACCATGATAGTCGAGTACGACAAAAATCATAGGAGGTATAAGGAGGATGATGAAAAAAAACAAACCGAAGGCGCAACCAGTCGAAGCCGACCCGCTCGCGAGAGCCGAGGCGTTGCTCAAGGAGTTCAAAGCCCAAGCTGACACCGCCATTCTGTCGGTCAATAGTGCTGTCGGCCGTGAGGCCCACAATGCCGCAGTTGAGGAAGCCATACCTGTATGCCGTAGGTCCTACGCGTTTGGGTACGCGCTGTCACAAATAACAAGGAACACTCTTTACCGAGTCTCAGACAAGCCATTAAGAGAACTGAAAATCCAATCCCGCTCGATAATGCTCCCACCAGCCGCATTGCCGGATGAGGCCCTCGAAGTTCTGGAAGCGCTCAAGACCACAATGCCGCCGCCAAAAGTATTCGAGGGCGAGGCGGAATATCAGCAATGGCTCAAAGACAACGGAATGCACGAGGTTATCGAAGAGGACGAATACCGATCGCAAACTGCGCAGCGGAGCAAATTTCCGAGCACGGACTAAACTAGATGGGAGGTATTATATGAAAGCCCTCGATAGATTTGCCGAAGAGACTCGTAAGCGTGTTATTGCAGCGATAAACTGCAGAACAGAAGAGATCGCCCGCCGTGACAATCTCGATCTTAAACAGCCCAGCCGATCTTGTGAAGTGCATACTCAAGAGTTCTGCACTGAGGATCGGGGTTTGTATAATCTCTATCGGCGCGTGTTCAGCGTGCCTGTTCGGGAGGTTTCGTTGATTGAGTGAAACGGCTTCTCCCTAGAGGTGCTAGTCTTGCCTGCTGTTCGACGTATCGTTGAACTGACGCGTCGTTCAGTTCAAAGCAATGAAACAAATTTATTGCGAGTGCACGCGCAATGTCAGTGCTAGTGGGCAACTTGATTCGGAATCAAGTACATTCCGATGCGTCGGGAATCAAGCCAACGCCTACGCCGGAGCTTCCGCTTGAGCGCCAGCCAATGCGATCTCTTCTCGACAGACCATAACCACGTCTTGCGGGTTTATTTCGTCATTCCTGCAAAGAACCCGACACAGGTCAGCGGGTGGTGCCCAGCGTGCGATGTTGTTCTGGAGAAAAATCGCTTGTGTACGTCGCGACTCCCGCCAAAAGATTCTGTCTAGGCCGCGTTATTTAGCCGCCTGCTAAAGCGGAGGCTGCTTTGGCGTCACCGTATCGGTCAGCGTCTTTAAGTATGACACGAGCGCTGCCTCTTCGTTTGCAGTGAGCCCAAGGTTTCCCAGCAGGCCGAAATTCCCAGCTTGATTAGGGGTATCAAACTCTGGAGCCGGCCAGCAGTTTCGCGACATTGCCTGGGCTGCCGACGTACCCGCTGGGCAAGCCAAGGGATCCCGTAACAACGTTGCCGTATTGTAGAAATGCACGACTTGCTCCAGTGACTTGAAGTAGCCGTTGTGCATATAGGACTTCGGAAACACGTTGCCGCGGCGCTTGTCTACATTGCGCAGCGTCGGAGTTTTGACATGCCCAGCAAATGGGGTCGCGTTAGGGTTAGCAGAATTGAATACAGCATCAGGATCCGTATGGCCGAGCAATCCGGTGTCCGGATCGTTCCGATCGAAGTTTTCTATTTCGAAATTGGCCGGCAACCCGATGTGGTGATACGCAAAATCGGAATAAATCTGATTTAGTTCATTACCAACGGAAGCGGCGCCATGGCTGTTGTGGCAGGCGGCGCAGCCTGCATTCTTTGGGACGAGGGCACCCTGACCATTGTCGACAAGTCTGTTCAGCTTTGAATCATTCTTGCCGTGAAATAGGTCACGTCCTAGATTCTCCAGGTTGGTTAAGTTGGGGAGAGGGAAAACTCCGCCTTTCCTGATTCCCTGATCGCGTTTGGAGCTGAACGAGTTGACTTCATCGGAATGCTGCCAGGCTGCAATCGCCAGAGCGATGCGCTTAAAGCTGATGGCCACATTGGCTGCGCCACAGTCGATCGCCTCGCCCCAAGCTTTTGTAAAAAGCTCGGCGTACTTCGCCGACTGGACATGCCGACAGACAGCTCCGGCCCCGGGCAGTCCACCATCGTTTCCGTCAGGAACATTCTGCTCGACATCGTTAGGAAACGGCCCTAGCGCTTGGTCCGCGACCGGCCCGATGAAACCACCGTAGGCCGACTTTTGTGCCTCGGTATCGAAGATGTCAACACCGACATGCGCCGTTGCTCCTGTTCCCGTGACGTTCGGGAGAGCAATCAAGGCAGTCGCGTTGCCTTCGGCGCGACCGTCCCAAAAAACGCCGCCAAAACACGCAAATCCTAAACCTTGCCTACAAGAGTCGACGGGGTCGGGGACATTCGGGTTGGTCGCAGGCCGGGTGCCAAACGGCGGACTGAAGCTTGCGTACGCATTGCTGGGCGGCTTACGTCCGCCGACGGTGTGAGGGTTGGCGCCCGGTATGGCCACACCTTTCTTGTTGATGGCGGCGACTCCGCCAGTCCAGCCATTGTCCGGTACGTGACAGGTTGAACACGACTGGCGCGGCGGATTAGAAATATTGTCGAAGAAAACACGCTTGCCTAAATCTTGTAGGGCCGGGATGTCCTGCGCCATGGCAGACCCATTCAACAGCAGTAACAACACACCAGCAGATACGCCGAGTCTCGCGCTGTTCATATTCTCTCTCCCTTCTTTGCGACTCTAGCCTTTGATAAAGACCGAAACAAGCGCGATTCGATCTGTCAGAGATAAAATCTATTCGATTTTTAAGCGGGATTTTTGACCGACAAGTAATGGCAAAGCTAAATGGTCTTCACGCCTGAAATGAACTCAGAACACCTGGGGTGACGCCTTGTCTCAGGAGCATGGCTCAGCATCGGTCCGTTGCCATTGTTTTGAAGACTCACGCACAACCCAGGGCTATCGTTCGAGGCCGGAGAGTGGATCGCGGGTTAAATGTCCAGATTACCTAGTTCATGCAGGGTCATCTTCGGTTTTTGTTCGATCATCCGTATTGCTTGATCTAAAAGGTGCGGACCGATGTCCAGCAAGGAACGACACTCCGACCCACCGGTCTTCTTCAGGGTAATTACGATGCACTCTATGGCGCCGTGCTCTCGTTTGGCGCTGATAACGATGTCGCTTAACCCCGGCTGTACGTCACTGTCGCGGGCTGAGCTTGGGACCGCGTATGGCGGCCAAAATCCTACTCGGTGCTTTAGCTTCACAGATGTGGCCGCTAAACGCGGATTTCAAATAAATGGCCCTTGAAAGCTCGCAACTCTCAGAGACTGAAAATCCAAAACGTCTACCATGTTCCATCGGAAAGCCCACGTTCTCATGCTATCAGCGTATTGCTAATGCTAGGGTCATCAGGCAAGTCAAGCTCGCCGATCTCACCTATAGGCTTACCAATGTTCTTTTGAAGCACGGCATAAATTGTCCGGCAAACATTGGGATTTTTGCACAACAGGGTGCCCATGTAGGTTTCATCACCGATTTGAACCATAAGATAACAAATCATGATTGGATTAAGCCGAGAGAGCTCGATTTCTATCAGCGTGGCAGAATCTGGGAGTGCTTTTTTCTCATGTGATCCCGACATTGAGAGCCAGATAGGCGGCCACGCGCGTAGTCCAGGGTGTTTTCGTAGTTTCATTACGCGCCGATTAGCAAAAATCACGCGCGGGTGTCAAGAGATGCGGAAATTATCACAAACCCGACAATAGGTAGCTAAAGAATTTGGCGGGGAACCAGAGAATTGTTGAAAGACTATCGCGAAATTGTCGCGAACATAATGTTTTCGTAAAGAGTCAAACCTGACATCGCGTATAGCAGCGCCGCTTCTAGTTTATATCGACAACGACAACAGGAGGGCGCGCGTCATGGAAACCTTTTGCAAAGCCGTCCTAGCCACCCTTACATTCCTGCATTCAATGGCTACGATGTACGGCGGCGTTAGCTGGTGGGCGGAGCGGGGAGCTACGATCGGCCGGCGAACCTACGAGACGGAGCTAAAATCCAAGCCGTGCTCACTGACTTCGTCAGTCGGACATTTGTCAAATTCAGACGGGCCGCACACCGTCAACAGTTGATCATTTAGGCTTTGGCCAGGTGCCATGAAAATCATGTCGGCGAGTTGATATTCAATCTCTCTTGCCTCATCGGAAGAAACGCTGATTGACGGCGAAGTCGTCGCGATCGGCGCCGACGGCAAGGTGTCGTTCAATGCGCTGCAGCACAGCCAAAGCGGAGCGCACCTGCAATTCTATGTTTTCGATCTTTTGGTTGACCGCGGTGAAAGCACTCTACGGCTGCCGCTGGAGAAACGCCGGGAACGGCTAGAGGCCGCGCTCGCCAAGGTCGAATACCCTGTGATCCAGTCGAGTCCGTTCGACGCCAAGCCCGCCGATCTCATCCGCGCGGCGCACCAGCTCGGCATGGAGGGCGTTGTCGCCAAGCGCAAAGGATCGCTCTATGAGCCGGGCCGGCGCAGCGGCGCATGGCTCAAGTACAAGATCAATAAAAGCCAGGAGTTTGTCATCGGCGGGTATACCCACGGTCATCCCTTCGACGCGCTCATCGGCGGAGTCTACGAGGGCGGCGCGCTCAAGTTCGTGGAGAAGGTACGCGCCGGCTTTGTCGGCCGCATGCGCGCCGATCTCCACGCGTTGATGAAGCCCCTCGTGATCGAGACGTGCCCCTTCGTGAACCTGCCCGAGAAGCGGCGCACAGCGTGGTCACTTACCGCTGAAGAAATGAAAAACTGTTGCTGGGTGCGCCCCGAGCTCGTCGCCCAGATCGAGTTCAACGAATGGACGCCCGACGGGCATCTCCGTCACTCAAGTTTTGTCGGTGTGCGCGAAGACAAAGACCCGCCCACCGTTGTGCGGGAATAGGTGTAGCTTCGTAGCCTACCCCAGTTTACGGCCGGCGAGCATTCACGATTTTTCCCGCAAGGGTGTGCCCCGCCACCCTCCCGGCAGAAGTTCTTGTTGCATAACAACGAAAAATGAAAACACGCCTCGCGGCCGCGTTTGAAGATGCCCGTCTGGAATCTCCCGAGCGCGCATTGTGGAGTGCCGTTATCGAGCAGGCGCTCATGGATCAAAACTCCATCAACGAGAAAGTGAAGGATGCGGCGCGGCGCTGGCTCCGCTCAAATCAAACGCACCCCGGCTCTTTTGCGTGGTGCGCCGATATGCTCGGCCTGAATTGCGGCGCCGTGCGGAAGGCTCTCAGCGAAAAACATTCCAAACGCATTTATTCAATCGGTCGAGTCCACACCGGCGAGCCGAGAGCGTCGCTTTAAATTGCATAAAAGACGCCAGAGCGGGCGTTCTCAACGGGGCGCTATGCCTACTTTTGCCTGCAAGCCTAAGCGCGGTTCACTTCCTTCGGCTTAAGAAAATTTCTATTACGTCAGTCTTTTCTACCTTTGTGTGAGTCAGACGGACATACATAGGTAGGGCCTAAGTCTTTCTGTGTTGCAGCCTCCATGTCCTTCTTGAGCTCATCCGTCATCGGGGGCAACGCGCCAAGCGGATAATAATTACCGACCATCACGCCGTCCGGCGGGTCACGATCGTTCTGATAGAATGGTTTGATTGAAAGGCCAAACCCCGTCGAAGTGTCCAAGCCAAAAACCATGCTTCCGGTGTCAAACTTGTGCGATTTTGTTGTCCAGCCGGGAGCAAAAAATTGTTTAGACACCGTCTCCCACTGTGGCTTGGTCAGGCTGAAGACATAATCTACTTCTTTCTTGCTTATAATGTTCTCTTGGGCACGGCTCACACCTGCGGCGGCGGCAAAAAAAACACCGAAGAAAAGAACAAAAGCGATTACGTAGGCAGAAAGCGCGCCCGGCAATTGCTGTTTCGTTTCGAAAATTAGTAGGTGTCCCTCTACCAATTTTCGGTCTACCAGCTTTCTCTGTTTGAATGGTGTCAATAGCAAACCGCCAGGATCGCCGTCAGCGGACAGAAGAACGTCGCGCCTTTTTCCTGCCAGGTTGCCCCAGTGGCGCAGATTCCACCTTGGCCGCCGCCGTGTAGTACATCGTCGGCCTTGCCTTCGTGCCCTTGAATAAACTCGTAGGCATCCAAACTGAAAGAGCTAGTACTGCCGCTGAACTCCACTTCGTGCCAGCCGTCGGCGAGCAACACCTGCGTCACGCGGTCAACGTCAATTGCCAGACTCATGTTTTTAAGCCCTCCGGTTGTTTCGTCCTGGACATTTCCTTGGGAGCAGCTCGGGAGCAATTTTCGGTGTCCCGAATGTCCCGAGCGTCCCGCTTGTCCTATCAAACTGTGAGCTAAAAAAGTAGAAAAAACGGGAGCCTCCGAAGAAACTCCCGCTTTTCAGTGACTTGCGGAAAAGCCGCTCAGTTGCCTTTCACGCCGATAACACGGGTTCAAATCCCGTCGGGGACGCCAAACTATTCAACGGCTTAGCGGGCGACTTGGCGAACACTTGGCGAGCTTCGTTCTTGTCCGGGTCCAGTTCGAGCTTCGCCGAGTAATGTTGCTCGATCATTGCAACCGACGTTCCGACATAGTCGCCGATCTCTTTCAGGTTGATGCCCCTTCTCACCATCTCCGTGATGAACGTGTGGCGCGTGGCGTAAAATTTCCGTTTGGGAATTTCTAGCGCGGTCAAGATCCGGTCCCAGTAATCCAATCTGAAAAATGCAGCGTTGAGCGGCTCGCCGTGTTTGTTGAGGAAAACTTTGTCGGCATCGCTCGACCACGGGTGGCGCAGCGTTTCGATTACGTCCATCAATGCGCGGCTAATCGTTAGGGTGCGCCCGCTCTTGGTGGTCTTGGGATGGTCGCTGTCCTCGCCCATGTAACGAGATTTATTTATGCGCGCCGTTCTCGTCTCGACGTTGATGTCCGCCCATGTAAGCGCCACGGACTCGGACGGCCGAGCGCCGGTGTCGAACTGGAAGCGCACGAACGGGTAATAAAACGGCTCGTGCTCCAGGAACGCCTCCAGGATTTGCTCCTTCTCTTCGGCTGTCAAAGGGTAGGGCGGCTCGTGCTTCACCTTCGGCCAGCGCACGTCGATGAACGGGTCCTTGCCTTCCAGATCGCCGCCGATCTCCACCCGGGCGTCACGAAACATGGCCCGGAAGCTCCCGTCGATGATGTTGCGGCAAGTCTTAATCGCGAGCCCCTTCTTGAGCAGGTCGGCCTGGAATGCGGTCAGCTCCTTGGTGCCGATATTGGACAGGCGATGCGTTTTTGAAGCGCGGCAGAATATAGGCGCGGAACGCTTGCTTGTAATCTCTCACCTGGGAGTGACGCACCAGCGGCGGAACTTTCTTTTCAATCCATTCATCATAGAACTTTTCGACCGTGGGAGTCGGCCTCATGTCGAACTTGCCTTCGTTGTACTGCCGGAGGCGGGCCTCGGCCTCGCGCTTCGTTTTAGTCTTGAGCGACTTCTTGTAATAGCCGTCAATGAGATAATAAACGCCGTACTCGTTCGGCTTGATGTGTGCTGGCATGTTACTTCTTCCTCCGTCGCCGCTTCCTCTCCCTCGCCTCGACCATCGCCCGCGCCTGCTCAGGCGTCAAGGTGTGCGTTGCCTTCTTGCCGCCCTTGCTCCCAATCTTGGCCATGTACTCACGGATCTTTTTATCCATGCCATAACAGGTATCACAAGCCGCTTGCGCTTACAATGCCTTTTTTATGTCGATCACTTCCGCCGATTCTGCTGGCTTTGACTTCGGCATTCCGACAATCAACTCCTGCTCGCTTATACCGAGTCCCCGGCAGATCCGCTGCAAGGCATCGAGCCTCGGCAGTTCGCCTCTGGCGAGCTTGGCGAAGTTCTTCGGCGACGTTCGGCAAATAGCGCTGGCATCGTTAAAGCCGTGACAACCCTTCTCACGGATTTTCTGCAGCACCAAGCCGATGTTGATGATCGCGTTCATTGCGGTAGGCCATCGGCGGCCATCAATGCCTTTGCCTCTTCCGGTGTGAGGATCCGACCACCGCCAAAGACGCGGAGCACATCGGCCGGCGTGATTCCTGGTATTGCGTCGGCCAACTGGCGAGCCCGGCAGCGGTCCTCGTCGGTCAATGGACGGCCATCGCGCCGGCGAGCTTGTGCACGGCCATCCGGAAACTTTCGGACTTCCAAATACAGATCATCATTCACGGCAAAAACTCCCACTCTTTTTTGGCGTCCCGGATTCGTGTCCCAGTACCTTCAAAAAACGATTCAGGTCCATTCGTGTCCCGTTCTAGTCCCGAACGCTTGGGACTAGAATTTTCCTGTTGTTTTTTCGTCGCTTGCGATGCATTTTTTGATTCGTGTCCCACGATTCCCCCTCTCATACTCTCCCCCTGGGACTAGAATGCTCTGAATGGCCATTTGGGAAGGACAGTTCACTGGCCAATCCGTAGCGGAATGGTCGATTCTTTTTTCCTTCTCCGTAGCGCTCAACTTCACCCGCTTTGTGCATCTGCCGAAGCACCTTGCTAACAACGATGGCCTTCACCGGAATGGCTGCGCGGATCTGCTTTTCGGTTAACTCTCCCTCTTCGCTTTCGAGCAGTTCGCGTAGCTGTGGTTTGGTGTCCTCGATTTCAGCATCTTCGCGGTTGCTTTTAATTTCGAGCCATCCGAACCGGTCAAAGCCAATCGCCAGTTCCGGGAAGTTGCCTTTGCCGTGTCGCTGATCGGTTCGGAAGATGCGCCGCGTCGATCCTGGTAAAAGCTTCAGGCGAAGATAGCTTTGCGCCTGCCCACGAATGGCTGTTGAGCCGATGGCGGAATCCAGGTCGCCGCGGTCTCCCTTGCCGGCGTGCAAAAAGAGCAGATGAACGTCTTTCGCCGAAGCAGCGTCGAGCATTGGCGCGCTTTTGTTCACCACTTCGGAGTAATCGTTAATGTTCTGAATTTTGAAAAATTTCTGGAAGGTATCGAGCACAATGAACTTGATTCTATGCACTTCGACTTGCGCCATTATCCAACGTAATTGCTCGGCGCCGGTCCGGTGCAGATAAAAGCGGGATCGGTTCTTTTGAGCCCGAGCGCCTTGAAGGCGTCTTTGATCTCCCGCGGCGGTCCGTCAAGATAGGCGTAGGCAACGGCGCATTGCTGGGTAGGACGGTCGAGGAACGGCAGCCCGCGCGCAATTGCCAGTGCAAGATTCGCGGCAAAAGTCGTTTTCCCTATTTTCGGCGGCGCTACCAGGACTGACGAACCGGCTACGGGTAAGCATTCATTCCACCGCCACGCCATTGGGTCGTCTAGTTCGTCAAGAATCTGCTCGGCTGACTGAAACTCCGGCCAAATCTCAGCCTGTTTCTGTTGTGATGGTGATGGCTGCTTCGGCTCATATCGCCGGAAAGCGCTTTCGACTTTCTCCAAGGCGTTTCGCTCCGGAAATGGCGGTTCGCAATTTTTGGCGGCCTCGAGGATTAACGACTCGGCCATGTCGCGCGGCACATCGGCACGAGCGGAGCTTGCAGGCGAGTCTGAAAAGGGTGTCATCCCGCTCGCCCTCGGCTACACCCTGGAGCGCTTGGGCGGTGTTGAAGTGTTCGCGAAAGCCGTTGCTATTGATCGACGGAGACGGCGAGGAAACCAGATTGAACAGCTCTGGCGGTAAATTGGGAAGCCCGGCGCTGATCGGCACTTCCCATACGTAGCTTTTCCCGGTCTCGTGAACGGATGGCGCCGTAACAACATAGCCGCCATCGGCACGCACGTCGGTCTTGGGCAGGATTCCCGCGCGGGTTTGAATACTCCCGCCTGGATGCTTGAAAAACAGATGATAGCCGCCGCGGCCCGTTCTCACTCTCGGGACCGCTCCAAGGTCATAGTTCGGGACTAAAGCCTTGATTTTTTCTTTGGCTTCCGCGCTATCAAGGTCGATCACAACGGCATCCGAAACGGCGCCGGTAACTATGCCGACATTCGCAGTTGGCCAACTTTCAAACCAGTGCCGGATCATCGCTTCTGCCGGCGGCTCTTTTTGGTAGGACTCCCAGCTGATCAAAGGCTTTTTGTCCTTGGGCTTGATGGGGATGACGGAGAAGCCTTTACGGCGATATGCAAGGGCCTCGTCGAGGATCATCACAAACCAGCGCGCACGGCTGTGAGGACGATTCGATACCGCCAGGTCGACAACACGCCGCCCTCGAAGAGTAGTCCAATGGCGTCATCGAGGAGTTTCTCGGCCTGCATGGGATCGCCACCGGCCGCGTAGAGAAAGATAAAGGCTATGTCGTCGAGCTTGCGGAGTTCGCGCAGGTGTTGGGCTTCCTGCTCGCGGGCTATTTCACGATACTCTTGGTCTTGCGGGGGAAATTGAAAAGCGCTATTAGCTTGCATCAGTTAAATCCTTTCGGAGTCGCGCTGGCGTATCCTGCCCAGGTTTCGCCACCGGCCCCTAATTTTTACGCCGCGTGCGGTCCTTCCGAGTCGTTTACAAAACAGTCCACACCCAAGGTCAGCTTCAACCGCTCCCGCTCTTCTGGCGTCGGGTCGCGATGGCCCTGCACTATTCGACTCAATTTTGATTCCTCGATGCGTAGCGGCTTAGCCGCGCGGATCTGAGAACCAAACCGACGAATCAAAGCCATCTTCAGTTCCACGTTCATTTGGCTCTACCTCTCTTGGGTCAACAACAATTCTGCTATTGTATTTCTCATATGTCCCGCGTATTGTCTATAAATGCTTGGGACAGAGCATAGGAGGGATTTTTCAAGAAATGCACCATACAAACAGCGAAGAGCTGACCAACCTTGCTAATTTTTTGAATCTGAGGCTTACCCAAAACTTTGATGTGGTATCTGGGCCAACCGACCGAGCTATCAAGTTCATGCGGACCTACGGCGACTTTATCCGTACCAATGGCGATCCACTGCCCGAGCTGGTTGAGACCCAACGGGAGATTGCGTTTTTTCTGAAAGCCGCTCTTCAGCCCGAGGTCTTGGTAAAATCTTATCCGCGGCGGCGAAAGTTCAAACGTAGGGGAAAGGTCCCTATCGATGATTTTTCGACGAACTTCAAGGCCCAAAACGCGCAGATGGTCGCCAATTTTAAAGCCGATCCCGGCCATTTCCTTCACCCGCTTATCGAAAGAATTAATGAGGCAGAGCGCCGCGCGCAGTGGATAGCTGAAGAATCGCCGCCAGCAACGGCCTGGAATCTCTCCATCCGGGACAAGCGCTGGTCACTGAAAAGAAACCCGTACGGCGGCCCAGGGACGGTCCTTCACTGGCTCGCACGGGTTTTGGAGCAGAACGAGCTTTCAAAACTAGGGTGCTGCCATGTTTGCCGGCGGTTTTTTGTTTTGGAGCGCCACTGGCAAGTTTACTGCGGCGAGAAGTGCCGCACCAAATACAGCAACTACACTTCAGCGTTCAGAAAAGCTGACAATCGGGCAACAAAGAAGAGGGCCGAAGCTGCGAAGCGGCTTGCGAAGCAACGACAGGAGAGCAAGGACAAGCTCCTTTCCAAGTTAAAGTCGCTCGCCTTTTTAAACCGGTTGCCCGGTGGCCCAAATCAAAAACACACCAGACAAGCCCAGCTCATCACACTCTTTGAATCGGCTAAGACCGTTGAGGCATTTAGAGCCAACTGTGATCCTAACCTCCAGCGCTTGCTAGATGCGGTGATTGAAGAATAAGGATCGGAGTTCGGGCGAAAGATCGGGCCTTGACCTATCCCGACCATTGGTCTATATCACTGCTCAGTGAGCGCAAAAGAATTTAAGTTGCTACGTGAGCGCCGCGGCTATTCGCAAGCGGAGCTGGCGCGGCTTCTCAAGGTGACCGTGCGAACTATTTCCCGCTGGGAAAATGGTCAGCGGAAAGTTCCGCACATTGCCATCATGGCGCTGCAAGGATTGAAACCGAAGAACAAATGACAGGCCGAAATTAAAGCGGCCGGCTCTTGCAAACCTTCCATGACGTGCGGTAAGCGCCTGCGGCGAGATTCACGAGACGAACCTGCGGGTCAGTCCAACTCTTACGCTTCGAATGGGATTCCCGGTGACTTTTTTCTTATAGTGTAATCGAAAGACGCTATCAGTCGATTGGTGTTTTCACACTCGGCTGCCTTGTGATAACAGCTCGGTTCCTCAGCGAAAATAGTTCCCCTTCTGCCCAGAATGGTCTCCATCCTGTTGCCGTACAGTTGGCTCGCAACATCATCGCTGAGCCACAAGTTGCTGATCTCCTTGAGCGACTTGCGCTTGTGTGTTCCTCGTATAAACAAATGGGGTCCTGAATCTAAGTTAACGTCGGTGAGGTATATGAAAATCGTCAGAGATTTGAAGTCATGGCTGTCATAATGGAAATCGTGATAGTTGTAGCCGACCATCCTGCGCCTGAGTTCCCGATTGCTGTTCCGAATATCCTCCCGGCTAAATGTCCACCGTAGTTGCGTCGTGCCCAACTGCGGCTCGGCCCCAATGTATTTTCGCGCGATTGCCAGGAAAGTTTTGTTTCGCGAGAGGCGATCGATGACGCCACAAGTGAGGTGTGGATTCCAGTAAGAAATTCGATTGTGCTCCGCACAGTAGGCGAGGATTTGGTCGGTGTACTGGGCTGGGAGGCACCCGATCTTTGCCGCGCCGTTTTTCTCGATCTCGGCAACGATCTGGTCTATGTCGATTTGGGCAAACTCTGGATGTGTCTCCGCTTGCAGTGGCTTAGACCTACTTAATGTTCGATAAAAACCAAGTAGAGGTCTCTGCAGTGGGCCGAACATTATCATGGCGCGAGTTGTCCGAGCCCATCGGAGTAACCGGGGATCGTTTCGAATATACTGTTTCAGCCACTGCATGTGTTCGAGCCGGGTGTCTTGCCCTACAATCATGCAGGGGTTGAGCTTTTGTATGTCCAGTTAGCCATTCAAATAACCTCCAGCCGGACGCGCTGTAGAGCACGGATTATGCCGGGGCGTTTTGGAGGAACTACGAGAATCTATGGAAACGAAGTATTCGCAGGAGCGGCGGCATTTATGCCCGGCGTGGTAACAGGCAGAGGAAACTCAGGCGAGGATCTCTTGCCGTAAAGGTGGAAAGCGCGCATTCAAACAGTCATCCGCGGGCATAGGGATTGTTTTAAATCGCGAATGCGATAGAAGCGCATCTTGGAGGGTCAAACG
Source organism: uncultured delta proteobacterium (assembly GCA_963745035.1). Classification (GTDB taxonomy): domain Bacteria; phylum Desulfobacterota; class Binatia; order UBA9968; family UBA9968; genus DP-20. The sequence continues at coordinate 66,931 of CAVUVW010000026.1, forward strand.
ATGGCCAGTAGCAAAAAAGGTGAACTAGCTCTGCTTTTTCTGCTCGTCTTTCCAAGCCTTCCTGCGCTCGAACTCGATGTTTACCATTGTGCAGCCGTGGCCGCGGTTTAAGATCTCGTAGACCGTGAGTTTCATAAATTTGGACATGCTATCGACCAGCTTGACAGCTTCGTCCTCTTTATCTTTGAGGTGGACCGGGGCGATCATCTAACTTTCTTTTCATCCACTGGATACTAAACACACGGTTTCCAATGCCTTAACCGCTGAAGAAGATTTGCAACGAATACGCCAGCACCCTGAAGTGGGCCACGACTACCACTGGCGCCAAAGATTGGCGGTAACGCCGGAGTTTAAATGCCCGAAAAAAGAAAGTGATTATCCTATACGGGCGCGCGGTGCGATCGGCGCCCGGTTCTGCTATTTAGGGGCGGTCATGACAGAGGAGAAACCACTCACAGAACAGGAGAAGCGCTATCTCGGCGCGCTGAAATTATTTATGGAGAGCAGCGAGGATCCGAAGCATCACGACGCTGGCAAAGTGCTCGACGAAATGTCAGCGGAAGAGCAACGCCGCATCATCGCTACATATCATTTTGGCCTGGAAAATCCGCAGGCGTTTTTGCTCGCTAACAAAATCATGGGTTGGATCTCGCCAATACTTCACCCTTGGAAGACTATTAGGGATATCCTTCGCAATTTTTTATAATTACCAAAGCGGGCGCGAATCACCGCACCCGCCGCACATCGTAGCCAGTGTTAATGCCCTTGAACTCATTTTTTTCCTGGGAACATTTGGGATTCGAGCCTAACGCATTCTTCGCAAACGCGCTCGCCGGCGGGGAGCTGTCCAAACTGGACCTGAATATAATTTGTCTCCGGCCAACCCGGACATTTAGTATGGAAGTGCCAGCGGGAACCGTCTTTGCGCTTACGGTAAACTACGATCATCTTTTAATTTTATCTCGACTGAAGACCGGTGCAAAGTTTTTTTCCACGGGTCGCGAGGAGCCGGCGAGTAGAATCCGGAAGGGTGAAGAGCACGCACAGCAACACGCATCTTAGATGCTTAACTGGCGTTATCTCCGCCCGTCAACCCAATTTATGGCAAACCGCAGAGCTTCTTTTTCCGCTTCCTCGTAAGTGCCAAAGTTTTCAGCGAAGTGCCATCCCATCCAAAGCCTAACGCGTTCCTTGCCGTCCTCGTTCCAGTTAACTTGCGCAATGGGTTTAAATCCGATGGCGTTCCGAAGTGCTGCAGCAGTCGCCCGGATTAGATATTGTTTGTAAACTTCTTCCATTCTTTTTCTATAATCCGGAGCTCTTACAGATTCTGTCCAATAGTGAACCCTTTTTCACTAGCACTGTTGCGTTAACGCTTTATGTTGAGATAGAAGCGCGGATATGGCGACAGTCGAAGAAGCAAACCGCCTTGCCAAACTCTACAAAGATCATACGGGCAGCGCTTCTTGTTTTTTTGGAAAACAAAGATGCGGTGTCCTCAGCGGTGTAGAGTAATCGTGTGAGTTTCCGGCAAGCGCTCCGCTGGATCATCATCGCGGTGCTAGCCGTCGTTCTGTGGGCGGTTTATCTCTACTCCTAGCCGACATACCCACAGCAAACCTCACCCACGGGCAATAGCGTCAGTACGGATCTCTAACTTTTCGGGAACATGGCCGCGTCGAGCTTTGCGCATTCGTCGCAGATGCGCTCATCTTCAGCGAGAACTATAAATCGCACTTGGATGTAATCTGATTCAGGCCAGCGCGAGCATTGCCGTATGGAAACCGACAACGGGAGGGCGCACCATGAAAATCTTCTGCAAAGCTGTCCTAGCCGGCCTTACATTTCTGCTGTGTTTTTATTCAACAACGATTGCGATGAGCGTCATGTCCGCCCTGGACTCGGCACCGCTGGCGTTTTGAATCGTTGTGAATGGGTACGAACCGGCTACTCGCCGTCCCGCGGTTTTGGTTTGCTGACTGTTTCGAGAACCTTCTGGATTTCGAGGATTACTTTTTCCTGTTTCTCTGAAAGCTTTTTGGACTGCTCTAACAGCCTGCGACTACTTTTTAACAGTTTCTTTACTTCCTTCGGCATTCGGACATGATACTATCTCGGGTTTGGTCAGCCAAGTCTCTTACGCGCGGAAGGGACAATAAAGCTATGGACCGGGGGATATGGACATTGAGATGCCAGAAGTGCCGGGAGACGTTCGAGGTTGAATTGAAGCCCGGCGAAAGAATCATCCAATACGCCAGAGAAGCAGCTTGCCCACACTGCCAGAATAAGCCAGACGGTGAAACCGTGCCTTGGCACCATATCACCACTTTCAAAAATACTTAGAACCGAATCCACTTGAATCAAGCCATGAAGCGCTTCCGCTTATCTGGCGGACCGCGTGAAAGGTAAAAGACGATGAAACTTGGCGAGCAACCTTGGTGGCCGAGAAAATGGAGAAGGCCACCAATGTACGAAAATATTCCGGCCGAGGAGATCAGAAAAGACGGCATTTTTGTAGACTGCGACCTATTTCCGAGCGATCTCATGATCCGGGTTAATTACAAGGGCATGGATGTTAGCGGCCGGATCGCTAGTGGGAATTTGAATGCACCCGCAAATCTACAGCTTATGGATCTCCTTTCCGACTACACCGGAAGTTCAATGCAAAGTATCGAGGATCTGGTATTTTGACTCACGGTCACCGCACCTGCCGCACATCGTAGCCGGGGTTAATGCCCTTGAAGTCATTTTTTCCCCGGGAACATTTGGGATTCAAGCCTGACGCATTCTTCACAAACGCGCTCGCCGGCGGTGAGCTGTCCAGACTGGACCTGAATATAATTAGTCTCCGGCCAACCCGGACATGCAGTATGGAAGTGCCAGCGGGAGCCGTCTTTGCGCTTGCGGTAAACGACGATCATCTTTTCATCTTATCCCGCTTGAAGATCGGTTCAAAGTTTTTTTCCACGAGAGCCGGCGAGTCGAAATCCGGAACGTGAAAAACAGGCACGGCAAAACACACGCGCGGGTTTGACTGGTTTTTCTCCGGACGCTGGGATAGAAGCTGATGATGGATAAAAAATTGGAAGGGCTTCAGCAGGACATCGAAACCCTGCTTCAACAGTTCACAAATGAGACCGGCCAAGTTGTTCTAAAAATTGACGTCAGTAACAGCGATGTGCAGGCCAATAACATCAAGGTAAGCCGAGTTCGATACGCTGCCAAGGTTGTCTTGAAGGGAGATATTGGCCTGCCTGCCACATCATGAAGAGCACGCACAGCCACTCACATCCGCGGGCTTAAAGCCGGGCGGCATCCTTGAGGTTGCGCCCGCTAACGCCTCCATCAGTGTAGTCGAACCTGTCTCACCTTTGAAACAGCGCCCCGCTATCAATCCCAAATTTCAGAGGTACATGGGAAAAATTTAGAGATTTTATTAGCTGGCCTTCGCCTTCCCAGTGGCACGTATACTGCGTTGCTATCGGTAGTCCGCCTCATTGTGAGGCATTATGGTACACGCCAGCTCACTAAGAGTTATCGGTCAGGCATTAGAAGTGGCCGACGTTTGTGCTTTCGAACTTGAGAAACACGGCCAATACTATGTCGTCTGGAGCGATTCGCTGGCAAATACAGAAAAGTGGATTTCTGACTTGGCGCTCACTGCGGATTGTTGTGCCGCAGGCGCTCGGCAGGACAAGGCAAACTGCTCTTTGTGTTTCAGCCGGTCCGATATAATTCGTCTGGATCATAAGGCCAGTAAACGTAGGCACAGCGCGTCATCATCCCATACCCAGGGCAACAAGCTTCCTCAATTACTGCGTACCGTGGGCGAACACCTAGACCGGAATGCAGTTGGTGCATTTCGTCTTTCTTGGACGCCGGAGGACGCAAGAGTTTCGATCCTACCTACCAATGACTTAATGCTTGAAAAAATAACATTCACCCAAGAGAAGCTTCGGCAGCTCTCGTTGCATACTCGACTCCGACGATCAAAGCCGCACGGTCTCCAGTTAATCCACTAAAATGAGCTTTGCGGCACGCTACGTCACCGCCAGCTTACGGGCTTTCTCGAGCGAGCCGAAGCCGTCGGCGTGACGAAGATGCGGGCCGCCCTGACGGAGCGGCCGTCGCCGATGCTCTCAAAGATACTGGGCTAACTTTGCCAATCCCTTGATGAGAATCGGATGATTCCCGAGCCCGGTGCGCTCAAGCTCTTTTGTTAGCCGCGCGACTTCTTCGGGTGTGCCGAATGATTCGAGCACCTCGCGCGCCTGGGATAGCGTCTCATCACTGTTCGCGCCGCCGAACTCCGGATCGTTTTGAAATTCCTGTTTCCAGCTCATCACTTCGTCGTAACGCTTCTCGCCGATCTCTTGGTATTCGGCAACCTGCCGGGCAGAGTCTCCAATGGCGCGCAAATGCAGATCGGCAAAGCGCTGCATCTGCTCAGCCGTGAAACCGTGCTCACGGCCAAGCTTGGTGAAGTCGCGCATCAAACCGTCGTCGACAATGGCGCCGTCGGGAAGCTTCAAATCGTAGAGATCCGCGGCGGCGGCATCCTCGGCCAGCTTATTAAGGTAATTTTTGCCGTCGGCCTTGTCGCTCGGCTCAGCCTTCGGCGCTTCCTTCGTGTTTTCCTTGGCCGGTTCCTTCCCGTACAGCACTTCCGCTAAAGGCCGCTCTGCGCTGCCTGACTTGCTTGCCGGCGCGCTCTCCGTGGTCTGCGACGGATACAGTACATCCGCCGCGCTTCGTTCTGATGTTTCCATGCCTACCTCCTCGCCGGATCGTTTATCGCGTTCGGCAGCGCGCAATTCGAGTAACAGAATGACGGAAAAGTCGACGAGCCTTGGCTCCTGAACCTCGTCATCAGACAATCGTCCTTATGCTTGCAACCCTCCGGTGGCTGCGTTCGCGGCTGCACGCCCGCAATAATTTCATCGTCACGCTTGTGCTGCTCCCGGTAGATTTCTGATTGATCCATGTTTCGTTTTCTCCTTCTTGGTTGTGGGTTAGTAATCGGTCACATAGCCACGAAATTTTTCGGGTAAGTGTGTGATAGCTGCGTATCAGCCGCGATCCTCGCCGAGACCTTTCCGGCGGTCATCGGACCGGTAGTCACCGTGTAAACCAACCCGAGATAGCGCTGGATCGTACGCTCTGGAACTTGAAGCACGATTGGCGTTCGGCCTACGGCTAAATCGGCGAGAGTGAGCGTCACCCGAGCCAGAAGCGTCGGCGTATCCAGAGACTCATTATCGGCCGTCGCTGTGGCTATCTGGAGTGTTGCCGCACCGTCGGCGGTGAAGCTCTCGGTCACGATGACCACAACATCTAGTATATCGACCGCGGACCCGCGAATATTCGGTGCGACGACACCGAGGTCGATCACGTTGGTAGAGTCCCGCGTCACGGTGATTGCCGCGTTTTCATCGAAGCTATTTTGTTTGTCGAAGATCATTTTTCCCTCTTTGGTTGTGGGTTAATAGGCGGTCGCTTCGGTTTGATACTTAGCTATGCAATCACCACCCTTCGCGATACGGGTCGTATTCGCTGACAACGTTTTCCAATTCCCGCACCCGGGTAAAAGCCACGATTTTTGCTGGCTCAGGCGGCCGTAAACCGCACACCCAAAAGCAGTACGGGTCCATCCCAACGCGACGGTTAACTACTCTGCCCATCGGGCACTTCTCGGCTTTGCACTCAGCCATTGAGTCTCCGCTCTTGCTCCTTGGCTCTTTCAAACGGGTCGTAGTCGGTTTGGACTTTCCCGACACCGCTAAGCCCGTGATGGTGTTGGGTGTAGAGCTGGCGGAGATACCACTCGATTGTGTTCTCAATATCCAGCGGGTTCTCCGGCGTCGGCTTCCAGATTTTATGGCTCACCAGCCACAACTTATCCGCCTCTTTATCCCACGCCACGGCAACCACGGCTGCGCAGTCATGCTTGATGCCGGCATCCACGCCGACGAAAAGCCCGGTTGTCTTGCCGCGCTCGATTGCGGCACAGCACGCCATCGCCAGCGCAACAATGGCGTCAATTTTCTTCGATGCCTTTTCCTTCGCGATCCTCCAGCCGCGGGGATGCTCGACGGCAATCGTGCTTAGCGCCTGGCTCCGTAGATCATCGGCCGGATACATCACCAGATTGCGACCGTTGAGACTTGTATGATGGATGTCGGCTCTGAACCGGGAGTGCTCTGCTACAATGCCCGAAACGCCAAAGGCATTGTGCAAGGAGGCACTCAGCATGGGACACAAAGCGTTTATACCACAAGAGTACGATGTGTTTGCGGGCTTGGACGTAGATAAAAGAAGCATCTCGGTGACCTTTAGCAACCATCAGCAAGGATTTGTCCGATCGTTGCACATGCCGTACAGCGTGGAGCACTTGCTCAAGCACGTACGCAAGCATTATCCCGATCAGAAGGTTGCGTTTGTCTATGAAGCTGGACCGACGGGGTATGGATTGTATGATGGGCTTTCGGCCCAGGGGTATAACTGCTTGGTGGCGGCACCTTCGATGATCCCTCGAGCTCCCGGGCAAAGAGTCAAAACCAATCGCCTCGATAGCCGAGGGTTGTCGGAGAGCTTGCGCGGTGGACAGTTGAAGAGCATTCACGTGCCTTCGCCCATTTATCGAGAGCTTCGCCATCTCACTCAGCTGCGCGACACCTTGGTCAGTGAAGTGGCGGGGATGAAGCAGCGGATTCAATCGCTGTTGCTGTTTGAGGGGATCGCTTTCCCAGCGGCTCCCGCTGGGAGCCGCTGGTCTTTGAAAGTGAAGAGCCAACTGAGGAAACTTCAGTGCTCTAAGAGCATGCGCTTTAAACTCGATCAGTTGCTCGACAACGTGGAGTTTTCTGAGAAGCAGGTCGTGAAAGTGACCAAAGAGATTCGCAAGCTCTGTCAGAACGATCCTGAACTGGCGCAGTGCATGAAGTATATGATGAGCGTTTGTGGCATCGGCTGGATTGTGGCCAGTCAGCTCCTGGCTCGTATCGGTGATTGGCGGGAACTTAAAAACGTGCGTCAGCTGGCAGGGTTTTTGGGGCTGGTTCCGAGTGAGGACTCTACGGGAGAGAAAACCGATCGAGGCTCGATCACCCGCACGGGACATGGCCGCCTGAGGAGTAAACTCATCCAAGCGGCCTGGTCGGCGATTCGCCAAGATGGTGAACTTCGGGAGTTTTACAGTTCGGTATGCCGCAGACACCCGCGGCATATGGGTCCGCGAGTCGCCATCGTCGCCGTGGCGCGCAAGCTCAGCACCCGGATTGCTGCGGTGTTGATGGAACAACGGCCCTATGTGATGAGACAAAAAGTTCATTCAGCTCCTTTGACCCAAGAGGAGACATCGCCCCAGGGAACGGCTCGACGACTTTGAGAACCGGGAGAAACAAACTCCTGACGGTTCGATCCTTGAGACAGAGATCCCGGGGCTTTGTGCCTTAGAGAGGGGCGCATTTTAAGTCAGTGTGACGGCCGGGTGCCGTGCCACGCATAGCAGCAAGTCTCTCTTGGCCGGGAAAGAAGAAGGGATAAACTAAGAGCATTCGCGGTGTAGCGACTTGACATCCACATAGCAGCAAGTCGAAGAGAGTTTGCCCCATGAGCGTGCAGTTCGCTTGCGTCTGGGGAAATTCCTTGATCGGGATGCTGGCGTTCTTGAGCGTCGTGATCGATCTGTGCAGCTGATAGGGGTCGGCCACAATCTGCTGCACGGGGCCCGTAAAGGCCGGCAGCGGGGTACGAACGATGCACGGATCCCAAAGACTGGCGGAAATAAAAATCTCTTCCGCGCTCGCCCACTTGTTTTCGTGAAGACGGAGATACGTACCGGGGCGGAGAACGCGCTTCTGGCTCGCGTAGTAAGCTTCAGTCTGCCACGGCATGCGCGGCTCATGGTCCCAGTAGGCAAACAGCCGGGCTTCGCGATTGGCATAGATCGGCAAATCGGGATGAAGCCGCTCGCCTTGTCCCTCCGGGTGCTCATCGGGGCTCACCACCTGCTTGTAAAGATCCATGAGGAGCTCGCTCTCGCCCTCAAAGCCGGCATAGGTCCGTGATGAACCGGATGGAATTTCTGCGGGTCGGCACCGGGGTTAACTCTTCCCATAGCCGCCGGCTGGATTCAGAGACATAGGCCCAAAGCTCGTCATAACTCACAAAGCCATGATTCGAGCCCGCGGCGCCGGCATAGTCGCCGCTGATCGCCGTCACTGTCGTACCGTTGGCCAGATAAATCGTCTTGCTCTGGACCTCGGCCTCGCGGCGCAATTCGGGATGGTGCTGAATGATGCCTTCCATCGTGCGATAGACGCGCGCCAGTGTTTGCTCAAGGTCATTTGCCAGGATTAGTATTTCGTTCGGCGCTTCCTGAGTGAATCCCCAGCCAAGCGTTATGGCGCCATTCAGCGTGGTTTTGCCGCTCTTCTTGATGCAGGAATAAAGAATCGTATCCCACGGTAGGCGGCCGTCCTGATCGAAGGCGAAGGCGAGACGGAGAACCTCCCGCTGGTGATCGCTGAGCCCGAAGGGCTGGCCAAGCTCGTTTTTCTTAACCAGCTTGTCGATAAATGTCATCGGGTGAATCAGTTTGGTCATGGCCCTTCGATCCTGTGATATAATCAGTGGTCACTGTGTTTGATTCTTGCCTGCATTGCGGCAGTCATAGCTTCGAGCGCTCTCATCGCAGCCGCTGGGAACGTTTGTTGAGCACCCCCATAAATGCACGCCTGTTTAGCTGCCGTGATTGCAACTCCCGCTATTGGGTAAGTCCAAACGGCATTTGGGGACGTGGCTTTCTTCATCTTCTTTGGTTGCGGTTCATGCGCTGGTTCTCAGTTCTCTTGTGGATGGCTGTTATTTTCGTTCTTTCGACGGAACATTTTTCTTCGGCACGAACCCCTATCCCAAAGGAGCTCATGGAATTGGGCTTCGATCAATTTTTGGTTCGCAAAGTTGCTCATTGGACCGAATACTTCATACTTGGATTCCTGTTAATGCGCGCTCTCAGCGCGAACTCCGATAAGCTCATATTCAAACGCCACATCGTTTTAAGCGTGATCGTCGCTGCTGTTTATGCAGTGACCGATGAGTGGCATCAGTCGTTCGTCCCAAATCGGGACGCTAAAATGAGCGATGTCGCCCTCGACGCTGTGGGAGCTTGTTGCGGTACATGGTTATGGTCGCGGGTGCGAACCCTTTGTTGGATGAGTTGGATAATTCGATGAAATTCATACTTCATCCAGCAAGGCATGAAACCTGATGATGCCCACCTTGGCGAGCAGTGCCTTTGCCCTCTTCAAAGCGTAACCGTCCATCCGGCAGTGATCAGAGCAATAGCGTTTGCCGCGCTGTGATTTGATCGTGATGGGCTTAGCGCACAACGGGTTCGCGCAGCGTTCAGGATTGGCGTTATTGGTAGCCGTTAACGGCTCATTCTCGCATTCTCCGGGCTCGGTAGGGGTGAGCCTTCACTCTCAAAGGTGCGAGTTGTTAACGCCTTCATTGGTCTTTCAGTTGCTACCTCCTAGTAGCGTGACTCTGAGAGACATGGCTATGGGCGACTCAAATGTCCCAGACAGTGCGCTATCGGAAACCAAAGGGCACTCGATTCTCGCGAGTTTACCCAGATCTCTTCCAAAGCACGGGCGGAAATTGCGCTTCTCAAAAAAACTGCGGTGCTGTGTGAATCGTGCGGTTGTGTCTATGGGGATTGCGGCGATGAGACAGTTTGCTTGGAACGGTTGCCAGTAGCCGGACAGTCCTAAACGGATTACCGCGAGGTGGGCCGTGAGCACGAAAAATGTTCTGGATTCGGTACTACTGCTTCTTGTCGCATCCGCAATGATGTTTCTCTGGTGCCGGAGCGACCCTCGCGCGCCGCACAGGGACGAAAGTTTCTTAGCGTCTCTAGCTCGCATGCGCTGATCAAAGCGACTCCGACGGGTTAGCGCGGTCATTGGCGGGTGTCGGCTTGGGGCTGCTCGGTATCGCCGTTGAGAAGGTCGGTAACGGTTTTCACTTTGTGCCGGCGCTCAAGGCCGAGCATGTTGAGATACTTGGCGAGTCCATCGGCTAGCTGTTGGCGCTGAATGACCACAGGCATGATGGTTTTTGCCTTCCTGCGTCCGACGATCAGCGTGTCTTGGGTGAGCAGCCAACCGTCTATACTATCGAGCAGAAACTTGGACTTGCAGGCTAAATCGATGATGGCGTGCTGCTGGGTTGAGAGATTCTCTTGGCCGCCAAGATCGGCGATTAATTCCAGCCGCCACCGCTTAAGCGCCTTAGCCACGGCAGAGCGGCCGTCGATGGCGCGCTTACCAAGTACTAAGACTGCTCTTTTAAGCGTGTGGAAGCCGTGCTTTTCGGCGTAGCGGTTTCTTTTTGGTGCCGGGTAAATCGGGGTGCCGCCATCGCCTATGCCACAAGGTTTCGTGGGTTCCATAAAGTCGGGCTATTCAGGATCACTTCTCGAAAACTTCACGATAGATGATGCACAAAGTCGAAACTTAGCCAACTTTGCGCTCCCTGAGTTTGTAATAATCTCGGATAGTTAGAAGATGTTGGAGATTGTTGGAAGATTGTTGAACGGGTTCAAATCCCGTCGGGGACGCCAAATTCTCTCGTCATTTTCCGCGTTGCAAAATCACCCTCTGAAATTTCCGTTTCCATTTCCGTTTTTTTGCTCGAGCTCGGCCATCATCCGCGCGCCGAAGTCGCTGCTCATGTAGCGACCGTAGTGCTGCTCGATCATCTGCGCCGAGCTGCCGCACTGTTCTGCGATCGCCTTGATGTTCTCGCCGGCGGTAAGCGCCAAGCTGATGAACGTGTGTCTTGTGCAGTAGAGCGCTACTGAAAGATTGTCGTTAGGCATGATGCCGACGGCGTTGAGCGCAGCACCGAAGAGGAGGAGAGCAGGGCCCAAATACACTTCCATGATTTGCTTTGCCGCTCCGTAAGACGCACCTGCTGATACAAGACGCTTGTAGTTGTCCATCCTTTGCAGAATATCTGCCAATTCCGAAAAGTTGGGTCGCCATTTGGGATGGCTATCCTGGATTGCTGCCGCTAGGCCTCGAAGTTGTAAGATCGTATTTGCTGGGTAGCCGGTTTGGTCTACAAATACTGCCTCGTATTCGGATTCGAGTACCGTGTGCTTCATGTCCTCTGCTAAGGCCGATTCTGGATCTCTTTCAGGATCTCGTGAAGATAGGAATTTAACGTGCTGATCTGAATATAAATACCCCAGATGAATAAAGTTATAACGAATCCAAGGCCGCCAACGGGCAATGCCTGTCGTGCGGTTATTGGTTTGCTTGGATCGTAATCAATGGCAAAGCGGAAGGAAGCATTAAATGGCCGACGAAGCTAAAGACCAAAAGGTGAGTCTCGAACAGCCCATGGTAAGCACTCTCGCGATGACGGATGCGTCGCAAAGCTGCTGATCGCCAAGGGCATCATCACGGATGCGGAGTCCAAAGCGCGTGGCAGCGCGGAAGGGGCGAACTCTCTCGCCGTGCTGAAGCGGCTGCAGTGCCCCCTTAGCTGTCTAAACCGGCTAAGCCTTCACAGCGTCGACGGGTGAATATTCGAGCCAGAGTCGCTTGCGTACCGAAGCAAGTACCGCTGTGGGCTGGTCAGAACATGAGCCAATCTAACAAAAGAGCCGTAAGCGCAGCTAGAGCGAAGGTGATTACGCTGGTAATGAGCTTCATCGCGCCTAGAGCTTGATAGAAAAGAAAGGCGCCGGCGACTGCGGTCAGGGACGTGAGAGGGTGATGGAGCACCATACGCATAGTGTAATCAAACCAGTAGGTGAGATCACTCATGATTTGGTTCATGTTCATGTTCACCCCTCCCTAGTTTGCCGTATATACCAATCAGCCAAAGAGTAGACAAGCGGCGATAAACTTGAAGTCGGAGCAGACTTGTAAGTTTGTCATTGCTTCATCGATCATACGGGGGAGAAAAAATGAAAAACAGTAAGTTCTGCTCGCCGCGGCTGTCTTGGTTATTTTCGCTCTAGGAAGGATGCGCAACCGTTAAGAGGCACTTCGAAGGAGCGGGCATGCTCAATGCGCTGAAGGTCGTGAATGAGGGCGATAATATTTTAGAGGTGCGCGCGATTCTCGATTACTATCGCGACCTGTACCGGCAGGAGGGGAGACACTGAGGGCAATTCCCACACCTTAGCGGATGTCCTCGAAAACAATGCCGATATATTTCACGATCCTTCCCGCGCTTTTTTCCGCGCGTCCGCTTTCGTGGGAACGGTACGGCGAGAGCCAGACGGGTCGGCTCATGAGCGTGCTCATGGTCGAGTTCGCAGCCGATTTCATATGACGCCAAGCGCGGATCTAGAGTGAGATAAAAGTCGAGCACGAGAGAGGACAAGCATGCGAGGCGCAGCGTTACTATAGCGAAAAAGGCGGTCGGGTGGCGTCCGGCCTTTCTTTCGCGGGTGCGGCAGCAACACAGACCGGTTTTCGATGCGATGCCACAGGCACACCGGCACAGGTTGTCGAATTTGATGTTACAGTCACCGCAGCGGAAGGAACGGAGACAAAAGGCGAAAAGGCGGCATCGGTGTTTTTGTGGTGCAATCGAGCTCGGCTCTCACGGGAAATCGGAGTCTTCGAACACCTCTGTAGGCCGAATCAAATTCTCAGTTCCGATTTTGCTATATATTGACATCTCCACGAGCCGCGCTGTATGTACGCAGTCACAGCGCCAATCTCATCACATGGCGCGCCCCGCCCGCTTGACTTTGAACTTACTCGGGTTGGGGTGGAGGAAATGCATCAACTAGAAACGTCGCCACAAACGTACAATGATAGTTCAAATGGAGGATGCATTATGATTACGCTGAGCCAGTATAAGGCTGGAGAAGTTATTGTTCAAGAAAACGACTTTGGCGAAACGGCTTACGTCATCGCACAAGGGCAGGTTGAAGTAACTAAGGGACTACATGGGCAAAATGTCCATTTGGCTTACCTTGGGGCCGGAGAAATCTTTGGCGAAATGAGCATGATTGATGAGAGGCCACGCAGTGCAACCGTAACAGCCGTTACCGAGATTTTGGTAAATGAGATCCGGCGGGACGACTTTTTCAACAGCTTTCAGACAGACCCCAAAGTAGCGCTCCAACTCTTAAAAGTTCTCTTTGAGCGTTTGCGTTTGGCGGATTCCATGATTTTGCAGCTCCAAAAATCGGACCCCCAGCACGCGCTGGTCCCGAAGGAATCGTTGGCCGCAGTCCCGCCTCCGGGAGAGCCCACGATTACGCTGGAAGGGGTAACCGCGCGAGCTGACACCGCTCTACCGGTGACGCCTTTTCAGATCACACAATTCCCCTTTCGTATTGGCAGAGAGAGTCCGGATCCGCTTGTCTACAATGATCTGATGCTTCCCGACTCTGTGCCGATGCAAGTCTCTCGGCATCATCTTGCTTTCATCGCACACGAAGGCTGCGTAGGGGTCGTGGACCGAGGTAGTACCCTGGGTTCATGGGTAGATGGTCAACAAGTTGGCGGCCCAGCCGGCTTATCTGGCCCCGTGTTTTTTACTGGGTCAGAAGGGCTTCTTGTGTTAGGCACTCGGGAATCCCCCTTCAGATATCGCGTCAGCCTTCGCCCTAGCGTTTCGTGAGACTCTCGAAATTTTCGACATTCTTCCGCGCTGCGTCCACCTGCGACTGGAAACGAAAGATCTGATCGGCATCGATCGGCCCGCGGTGCCGATTCTTGAAAAAGTCCGAGCTCGTCGGTGCAAATTGCGTTTGCCGAGTGGACGCCCGACGGGCACCTCCGGGACTCGAGCTTTGCGGGTCTGCGCAACGATAAAGCCCCCCGACATATTGTGCGGGAGTAGCTTGCTCCCCGCATCAAACCCCGGGTGATCGAACCGATGCGTCGTTCAGTTCAATCCTGCGGGGAACTTTGCAATGGTCTGGCCGAAATAAGCCGCCATTCGTTAGGAAGATAACCCGCCGCCCTGGCAGGTTTTGTCGGAAACGAAACGTTGACAAACTACGGAGCTGGCGGATATTGCATCTATTTGGATTTTATTGTCGGAGCCACTGCCGAGATAAACCGACCAGTAATTGTCGGTCGCTACGGCGGCTCACTTAATAGTTAGCGTGCAGAGGCGAACTATGGCGAAGGTCAAGGAGTTACACGATGCGGTGAAGCGTGGGGATTTGGCTCTGGTGAAGGCGCTCCTTGACGAAGACCGTGCTCTCACGAACGCCGTGACCACGACAGACGCGCGAGGCACGTATCCCCTCCATGTGGCGGCCGAGTTCGGTCAAGCCGAGGCTGCGCGCATCCTCCTGGGCTTTGGAGCGGACGTGTCGCTGCTCGATGCGGAGAATTATGCCATCGCCCTGGGGTGGGCAGCGTTCTTCGGCCGGCCAGAGGTTGTCGCGGTCCTTCTGGAAGTAGGATCGGAACCCAGCCAACGCAACAAGCATGGTTTGACACCGCTTGCCTGTGCGGTGGGCGGGACGCAGGGGAGATGGAAACACTTCTCCAACGCGACTGTCGAGGAGTGGCAGCGGGCGGCAGACTTGATTCGTTCTCACGGAGGCATCGAGTAAGCGCTCCGGTTCCATGCGCGCTAACAACGGCGTTGAGCGGTCGCGCTGATGGTTGGCGACCACACTGTCGTTGGTGCCCGCGCCGCCCACGCCTATCGTTAGACCACTTAAACGACTACCGTTCCGATGACAGCAACTCAATAAAGGAGAATACCGATGAAATACATGATCAGCTGGTTCGAACGTCCGCAAGGATCGCCTACGGAATACGAGAATGCCCAGAAGCGAATACTGGAGGTTTTCACCCAATGGAAGGCGCCCGCCAATTTCAATATCGAGTTATTCGTGGTGCGGGTAGGCGATTGGGGCGGGTATATGATGGTGGACTGCGATGATCCGTTGACCGTTCACAAGTTCTGCTCGACCCTTCCTTCTTTTGTATTCGAAGCACGGCCAGTGGTTCCCGTTATGGACGCTGTCCGGGTGGAGCTAGAAGCGATTGCCTTTCGTGATGGGCTCAAAGGCAAGTAACATTCGAGAGGATCGAATCGCATTTGCCGAGTCGGCGAAAGATGTATTCACGACGAGTTTGATAAACACCGTGTGGCCTAACCATGCGCTGCAAGCGAACCCGGCCATCGCGCTCCGGTTGCACCGGACGCCCTCGTGGGCCGGGTCGCTGAGCTTGGGTCGTTAACCTACGATTGAACTGAATTCTCCATCAACGCAGTCTCGCGTGAGATCACATTGAAGCGACGGAAATTTGGGTTCCCCTTGACGAATACTGTCAAAGGTATGGGCCGCGGGGACGTCTGATATTCAGTCAGCGTGCTTCTCAGTTCGATGTCCGCTCGCCCTCTCATAAACGGCTTGCTTGATCGCCGCAGGTCGTCAGGGGGCCACCCATCAGAAGGTTGCATGCGTGTCCTGCCATCCGAGTCCGTTCCAAAACACTATTTCGAGCAATCGCCTTATTTTCCGACTTGGAAGATTGCGAAAGATCCCATTGTTCGGCCCTACCATGCGGTAATCCAAATGAATCCGCCGGTAATCCCATTTGACACGGTCAAGCGGTCGCCATTCGCCGGGGGCCTCCTCGCCGAACAGCCCGCTTGAGCCGCCTTCAAACCGATGGTCGACGAAAATGCCCTCTCTTGCCGGGTTGGGGCATCGTTGCTCAGTAATAGTGAGTTGTGGGACAATCTTGAATCTCGTGTATCCCAGCTGATCGAGCAGCTGCAGTTGCGTGAACGTGTCCTTGATCGACGTCGCGCTTGCCTCCACCGAAATATACTTCGGCTTCTTCTCTACGCTGAGCAGACCTTCGAGGCATACGGAATCCATTCCCTCGATATCTACTTTCATGTAGTACGGCACACCGAATTTTAGGATGACGTCCTTGATCGTAGTCGCCTCGACCTTAACCGGATGACTCTTGAATCCTCGCGCATCGTTTCTTTTGACCCACTCGGGGTTTGCTGTCCCCCATATGCTGACTTGCTCGTTGACAAAAAAATCGATGGTTCCGACGGTATGACTGATTGCCTTGTTGATGATCTGTAATTGGCCAGAGCCGATCGCTGCCGAGAATTTGTGTGCGCACTCCTCGCAGAGTTGGGCATTCGCCTCGATTCCGACGACCCGAAATCCTTTTCTGAGATAGAACTCCGTGTCTTCTCCTGTATGCATTCCAACGTCATAGATTAAGTCGTCTCGCATCTCGTAATCTCCAGGGTTATGAATACGCGCCGATCTGTGTCTCGAAAGATCGTCATCGCTTCGGGCACAACGGCGCTTTTCGACTCAACGATGGGTCCGAAACCCGTCTGCTCTGGTTCTGTGCCAACCAGAGCAGAACAAACACCTCCCATTGTCTAACACCCGGGAGGTGAACATTAAATAATTGGATTTTTTCGTTGATGTTCCGCTCTGGTTTGGCCCCGACTTGACTCTTAATCAGCGGGTCCGGGGGTGTTCTGGATGCTAGGATTGAACTGAATTCTCCATCAACTTTGAGTGCGGTGGTACTGCTTACTGTTGCGGTCGTCGCCGAGGCGCAACAGCCTAAGAAAATCCATCGAATAGGTTATCTATCGCTGATCGACCCAGCTCTTGGACAAGCAGATTGAATGGCAGCAGCAGTATCCGGGACACGATATCTATTTCCCGCAGAGCGCTGCCGCTCAGCTTAAAATCAGCGCTGGTGCAATGGAAAGAATCATCACGTTTAGAATGCTCGTGGTCCACCGATGTCATTCACTGACGAACACCGAACTGTTCACCAGCGATCAGCAGATGTTCACGAGTGGATAGCCCCCCAATTACTATTAAGATTACTAAGAGAATTATTATTTAGATAAATACTAATGGTGTCCGCGACGATTCGTGGTCCACTGAGAACGTTCTGCCTTGGTCGTCACGGCTGGGATTCCGAATACGCTCCAACACGATAGATCGTGATAGCAATACTCAACCCCAATGTTGCCGCCTGTCGGAGCACCGCTTCAGGAAGCTGGAAGGTCTGAGACTCTGGTTCCGTTCCGCCCTCGAAGGCTAGATCCACCACACGTCGAGTGCATCCCTCCCAGAGTGCCTTCGATTCACCCGTTAGCTTCTCAAGCAATGAGCAGTAAAACGATACGGCATCAGCTGCCGTTGTGTCGGTGTCGGCAAGACCTACCGACACACGATAGACGTCGCCAACCCAGTCGTTGAGATGAATGATAATGCTGTTGCCGAACTCAGCCGCTAGCGCCGAAAGATTGCGTTCTGAGTCGCATTGCAGGTCCGTGGTGATGTACGAGATAGCCATGCTTTAGCTGCTCCGGTTGAGCGCCGTATCATCGCCCATTTCGGCGATGATTTCCTGAAGCGATTCGGTTTTCCCCGCCTTCTCGAACCCAAACCGCTGAAGATTACCAGCCAAGCTATTCACCACGCCGCGTTTACACCCGTCCAGCGTGTGCAGCGCCTTCGGATTGTTCCGCGCCTTTGGTTTTGATTCCATCACGCCGTCAATTGCTCGGTTCACGGCAGCCAACCAAGCCGCGTCACTGGCGATGACCTCGGGGAGCACGCGCATGGCCGTGCTGATCTGAGACTCGCCGCCCTTGTCGGTGATTAAGCCGTTAAGGAGTTCTTCCCGGATGGACTGCTCTGCTGGTGTGAGGGCGCCGTTTACCCGGCGTTGTGCAACCCCCCGCTGGACCGTGTCTGAAAGCGTTCTGGTTGCCTGGTGGGCCGGATTTCCCGCATATGCCTGCCATGAGCACAGGATAGCGGAGACAGCGCTATTTTGCCTGTGAATAGCGCGATTCGATCTGTCAGACGAGATTCTATTCGATTCTAGATGGGATTTCTGACCGACAAAGTAATGGCAAAGCCAAGAAATTCCTCTTTGTTCTCTGCTGGTTAGAGGTGCTACGAGAATCCATAGTCCTCGTGTCGGGTGGTATTGGTTTCGCTAGTTCGTGCCCATCGATAGGCAGGGGATAGTCGAGCGTCTATGCGCCGAACCTGATTTGGCGGACTAGCTTCGGCGCGAACTTCCGCTCCAGTCAGACCTCCGCAGATACATCTGCACGCTCGTGCACGTCGCGGTCGTATAGGTTTTGTGTCGTGAAATCTTGAACCCTGTGAATTCCGTTGGGAGTCTGGTATTGAACCATCACCAAATCGGGTGACCACGTAATGGAAAACGTGACGGCCTGTTTTTCATCTAAGAAGTCACCGATCATGCGCAAAGACAACGAGAAATTGGCAGTACGCGACAGCCTACCTGAAGCGCTGCCGCGTCGGGAACGTCCCTCAGTGTCTAAGCGATCAATATCGGAGCTTGTTATAAGAATCCCTTTTAGATCCAAAGCATGTCGCATGGATTGGTCTACACGGCCCCAGAGTTTTTCAGTGATGGCCTTTCGCTTTCTTGCGAATGCGCTGCGTGTCGGTATTAGAATGTAATCCGCGCTGTTTTTGCGTAATTCGAAGGAATTGAGCCGAAGCGCGTCCAATGCCTGACCAATGGCCCTAAGCGATTGTGCATACGAGAGGGTTTCTGCCACCGGGGGATGATTTTTAACGTTCGACTGATTCTGCATTGTGTACTTCCTATAGGAAATCCCCTCTCGGCATTGAGAAACGCCACTTTTGCCGGGATTAGGTTCGATAAAGAGCGGCGCGCGATTCAAAGTTATTGACGTCGAGACCACTGAGAAGCGGGCGCTGAGCTGGGGCCCTTGCACCGCTGGAATAATATGAAAAGAGCGCTCTCTCTGCTAGAAAGCAGAAGTTGGAGAACGACATCAGGGAGCTGGACGCGTTAATAAGTCTGTACAAGCTACCCACGGGATATCGAAGCTTACAAAATTCAACGTCCCATCTCCGCGAAATTGTCTCCGGATAACATGGGCCATTATAAAAACTCCGAGAATACGGGTAACGCACTGCCACCCTTCTTGACTATTTCCGGCGCGAATTAGGGAATTGTCATTCCCCTCCATGTGTTTTGTCTTGCAGCTTCTGGAGATCCTCTAAGCACTGCTCTGGCTCGGCATTTACAACATGCCATTATAGAGACCGATACCTCTCAACAGTCCGAACAATTTAAGTGGCCACAGAGTAAACATTTCACTTTAAAAGTGGCCACTCTGGTCGCTTGCTCATTCCTGATCCGGCTCTCTTTGGTTTCATTGTCGTTGAGGTTGAGCGGTCATCGCGGGAGGTAGACCCGAAATTTACGCCGCCGACTTGAGGGCCGCGCTGTTTCTTTTGCCTCGGGTAGGATTTGGGTTGTAATGAATTCGGGATGTGCTCTCTTAATCTCTTCTGATAGACCTGCTTTAGCTGTAGCGATTTCTTTGGCTTTTCTAATAACATGGGGTTTCAAATCGGAGGACCTCATCGGAATTTCTCCTCCTAATTGCTCATGGGTCAGCCAAATACCAGTGGGACCGCTATTTTTCTCTCTAAAAGATTTCATCAAAGCACTCCGCCAACAATGGATCGCCTTTACCGCAAAGATGATGCCGCGTAAAGTCGTCATGTCTTGTACGGAAGTAGCTCTAGATGGAAAGCTTTTCTACTATGTCTCGCCAGTCGTGGGGGATATGCTTGGCAAATTGACAAAAGCCAGGGCTCGAAGATCGAATTCAATTCTCCCCGGTATGGTAGTAGTGTCTGCTTCTATCGTATTTTGGCCTCCAAAACCCTATGGAGAGGAGAATTGAAATGACTAGAACAACGACTGGCCGACACGTCCGCGTACCGGATCATGTGTTAACATCTCGCGAAGTGACTTTAGAAAATTACTTGCCGCCAGCTTGGATGATGCACAGCTGATCATGGCAGGTGAGCACATCGATAGGGAGTTTAACGAAGAGATCGACAAGGCACGGCGCGACGAGGGACGCGAACGGGAGAAGAAAAGCGGACAGACACACCTACTACTGTTCAACTTTCTCACTTGAAAAAAGATTTGAAGTGGTGTTGGGATTTCGTGGTTAGCGCGCGGTCGCTTTTACACCCGGTGAACAATTTTACCGGTTTGGAGTTCTACTTTCCGAAACTGGCTTCGTTGGTTTTGACAACCTTTGACAGCGGTCAAATCCTAAAGCGCTCGCACGTTCGTCTGTGGCTTGCGGCATTTTTTTGCGTTATCATCGATGTTGCTCATCGGCATTGTCATTGGCTCGGAAAGGAAGAGGGGATGCCACTGCCATACCATACCTTATTGCCTTGTCGGACATTTCTCGCTCTCCTACTAGTGACGGGTTGCGCACCTGAAATTAGGACTCCAAAGTCGACAGCGCTGAACTGGACGGCAGAAAACCCACTCGTGTCTACAGGCGTCTCAGAAGGATCGAACGCGGTATCCAGAGTTCTTAGCCCGTCTAGTCTTGAGGCGCTGCGAAGAGGAGAAAGCACTTCGACACCGCCATCGAGTCCCCTTACAGACATTTATTTTGCATTTGATCGATACGACCTTCGAGTGGATGCTCGCGAAACTCTCGATGCGAATGCGAAATGGCTTAAGGAGAATCCTTCGGTCCGGGTGGAGATCGAGGGACACTGCGATGAGCGTGGTACAAGCGAATACAATTTGGGATTGGCCGCCAAGCGAGCACAGGCGGCCAGGGATTACTTAGTATCGGTGGGAATAGTGGGCCTCGATTATCCACAGTAAGTTACGGCGAGGAAACTCCAATGTGCACGGAACACACGGAATCCTGCTGGCAGAAAAATCGCCGGGAGCGCTTTGTCATTGCTTCGGCACTTCCGACGCTTTAAATCACCTAATAGATTTCGCCAAAACCTATAGCTGCTTTTTTGGCGTTGATATAAACGTCTACCTCATAATTGCCAATAGCCCATTTTCCCGGGTCGAAACTTCCAGCGTTGACAACATGGCTAGACGAAGTCCAATCTGGTCCAATTCGGTTGTCGACTTCTTCAATGCGGACGGTCCTTCCGTTACGGCGAAAATCAAGTCTAATGGGAAAATGGATACTGGTTTTGGTTCGAGGATAGTCAAGACTAATGTCGGTATAAACGGTCCTGCCTATCTTCATTGCAAACCTGGTTTCATATTGTCGATGCACAAATGCTACTTTAGATCGTTCACCTTCGAAAAACTGGACTTTCGTAACACGTGCGTTCACGGATGGACTTAAGGCGATTGGCTCCTCGACAATCATGGCGTCACGCACCGTGGAGCCCGAGCGAGTTTCCAACGTACGCGTAGCGCTACAGGCCGTGATCGACAGAAAAAAAAGGCAACCAATGGTAGGCCAGGCGATTGTTTTAGGTCGAAGAACATCACTCCCTCCTCGCTTTAACCCTTAGAACAATCAAAATGCCAAAATGGAAAGGGCTATAAATTGTATTGTTCTACACGGATTGTGTCGTGGCAGACCAACAGTGTTTACACAACTGGCCCAATATGACCAAACTTGATACCTGGTGCTGGGTCCCGGCTCGTCACGGATTGAGCCACTGCGAGAGATGTCTGGTACATTTCGCACCTCGTTCGTGAGAGCTGATATTGTTGTCGGAGCACTCAATTGTTAAACCCGGCACTCTGCCTCTCGTTCTTCCGTTTTTCGAAGATCACGCTTAGGTTTTGTAAAACTCGCCCAATCTCGCAGAGGAGACGCACTTGGAATTTGTGTAAAGGCGTAATAGCAGTGTGAGTTCTCGCGCCGTTTCTACCGGTGCGCTGTGATCCTCGCCCCTAAGTTCACGTCGTTCCTTGTCCAACTGCTGTATTAACGACGATCGACGATCGTTACACTGCCGGGCAGTTGCGAATGACTCAAGCGGCATCCATTTGTTCGTGGCTGGGAGTTCCTCGGTGATGGTGAACTCTGGAGCGATTAGTATCCAACTGGTCCCGAACGAATTTGCTGGTGCGGATAAAAAGGATACGAGAAGAAGGGCTATCGAAATTTTCATAGGCTTGTGATGGTAACGGTTTATGAGCTATCCATCCAAGCTTTATCTTTACCTCGGGCTCTGGTACGGATTTTGACCGTCGTCGCCGGTCGATGGCTGGAGCTTTCAATGCTTACAAGGTCGGAGCGTTTGGTGTGGCCTATGGCGTTGCCATGGTTTTCGTTGGAGGTGATTGTTTGGGCGAAAGACCTTGTAATGGAATACAAAAGCAACACGGCTCAGGCTCTAAGCGTTCCTGACAATTGCAACTTTCTGCGTTCCCTGAACTCCGCGGTACACCATCCGATAACAAATCCTGACATTGCAACTACGATTATTGATGTGATCGTGAAAGCTTCCATTTGTTACCTCCCTACTTCGCAAAAAAGCCACAATGTAAATGGTTGCCGTCCGGTAGACGGAGCCCGACTCAGCAAAGATCGTGCTCGGAGTTTCTGCGGATTACTGCGAGCCTGGGAGGAAGGCACCTAGGACGATCTGCCCAGCAGCAGAACAGATTTGACGTGGTGAACTGGCAGACCCGCATGTCTCGCGGTTCTACTTCACTTCGGGAACCCGAGGCAAATGGCACCCGTTCATCCCTCTCTACACAGGATCCGAACCATGTAACGCGCGGTTAAAGAGTAGTAAGAGCTCGAGCGTTGGCGCCCTGACCAGGGTGAACGCGATCTGCGCAACGAGGAGCAGCTTCAGCCAACGGGAGTGCCACATCTACTCCGTCGCAAGCGAGTAGAAGGAAGGGTTCTTTCGCTTGCCCGGCAGATTTCGTGCAAGGCCATTGCGCCCAAATTCAGGCAGGCGGGATCATGTGCGGCGCACGCAGCTGCTACAGTTTGCTCGGTGTGATCTCTGGGCAACTCTCGGGAGTTTTTGGCAACTCACCTATCTTTTTGATTGCTCGCTCTCTACACCGACAGCAAGCAACTGTAGAAGTCGAGATTTCGCGACATTCACGACAACTGCGGTGGCCGCATAGTGCGCACGTTACTTCAAAAAGAGGCCACTCGGCATGTTTGATCATTTTTGGCATCACCGCTCGATAACCATCAGTTCCCGCGAGCGGATCATCTGAGAGCAAGCTCGATGCCTCGCATTCATGTCATGTAGCGTGTCGGATTGAAGGTATTTGAACAATGTTGTCTGTGCCTGTTGACGGCACAATGACGTGCGACTGGCACAATGTTCTGCGCTACCTCTGACGCTAAGGTAGTAGCACTGGGTTACCATCCCCCATACGTCGGGATTCATTTCGCCGGATAATATACGGTCCACATTCTTGCCAAGGGCATCAATATCGATGCACAACAACTCGTGCCCGGTCTCCTCTGCACAGAACCGCCGAAAATACCCGGAAAGAAAATACCCGGAAACCGTTCATCCCTGGTTGCGAGTTGATCTGCCGCAGCCGTCAAATACCTGGGCGTATGCTTTACAAGGTAATAGGTTTCTCGTAGGTACGCCAGATAGTGGAAGCGGGTGAAATCGCCGGCGGCGAGTCGCGTGAAGATCGGATGAGGATCGAGAGTATTTTCTTTGTACGACCTAAGGTCAGTGAGAAGCTCCGAAATCACGGCTACCTCATACGTCGAAAAATGAATCCGTGTGGGACAAAGTATACCACCGGTGCTTGATCGCTCTGGGTAGTGCAGGAATTTTTCGTGGCGGAGGCGAGTTAAGCACAATCGAGAACTTCGGCGAGGATGAGAGCCAAAGTGGAGTGCGGCGGTCGGATTCACACCGTGCTCTCTCACATGGAGATAAAATGATACGTTTCACGGCGGTAAGCGTGATTCTTCTTTTCACCCCGTGCATCGGTTGCAGCGCGCAGGTCGTGGAGCGCCCGAAGCAACTGGAGGCAAGCCGACCCAAGCAGGAAGAAGATCGGAAGTCTTCCTCAACGCCTACATTCACGTATCGCCCAGGTGCTGGTCTGATAATCGAGGGGCGCTAAGGAGCCCTGATCGAGCGTTCTGCTGTAGTTTATCAACTCAGCATGATCGTTGGGCCAGAGTAATTCTCGGATCGCAGCGCCACGGTCTGTGCTCCCCGGCTTTTTCGAGATGGACTCCCGGCGTGTCGCCTGGTTTCACTTGTGGCGCGTACATTCGGGTCCGGTTTGGCTAATGGTTTAACCCGTTCTTCGATTCACTACAGAGCGGGAATAGAGAAATTTGAATTTCGGCTTGCCCTCGTAGCGATAAACGGCAGCAGGCGAGCGGTTCTCGTTGAACTCTTTCCTCATTGCCCCTTGCACCTCCATGTTTGAGGAGCGCTACGGACTCAGTAAATCTCGTAGCGGAGGTGATAATGAAAAATTTCTCTCTGTAGCCGTTCTCCTCGTGACTGCTCCACAAGGAAAGAAGTTGACGGGCCTCGAATACGGGGAGTGCGGCTTTAGTCTGACTGTGGCGCTCCAACTCGGTACCGGGTTAACTGATGAAGAAAATCTATTTCACGGGGTTAAAGAACTAATCTGAAAAATCATCTTGATCCCCACGCGACAACTATGTCAGAAGTTTTTTCCTGTCACGCAGTTTCTTCTCGGCCACGATTTCCAAAGCCGACAAGATTACACCCCAGGCATCAAGCGGCTGCCTTTCATTGCCCTGGTACAGTTGTTGCCTATTTACCGAGTCGACGTTGATGCTACGAACTGACCACCCCAGATGGTCACCATGGGTGTCAGGGAGCAAATGGTGAAACCGCCAACGGTCGCGATCGCTTTTTTTGCCTCCCCGCAGCCTGCTGACTCTTTCTCGGTAATCAGTCCGTAATCTGCACAACAAGCGACAACATTGGCAAAACTCGGCCGACTCGGTTCGCTGGAGCGATTGAAGGACCGAAACGGCAGAGAGAACATTTGGTTATCGGAGCGGTGATCGTGAGGCAAAACTCAATGAGAACATTCCTTTTGTCCGGAGTCATTTTCGTCTTTTTGAATGGCTGCGCTGCTCCGTTGGCTCTGACTCTTCTTGGCGTAGGTGCCGGCGTAACGACGGGTACAGCAGTCTCATACACGATGGACGGGATTGCCTACCGAACCTTTACAGCGCCGCTTCCACAGGTCGAGCGGGCCACGCTGACAGCGCTAAATGATATGGGAATGGAAGTCGAGAGCGCAGAGAAAACTGACAACGGGAAAGCAATCAAAGCCAAGGGAGTCGACCGTCGGATCGAGATAGAATTGCAGGCAATAAGCTCGAAGGCAACCCGAATCCGCACGGTTGCCAAGGACGGGGTGTTTTTCAAGGACCGGGCGACCGCTACGGAAATCATTTTACAGACCGAAAGAATTCTTGGCAAAGCGTAACCACAAGGGGGGTTATTTATGAAGAAAGTACCGTACGTGTTCTTTATCGGTGTTTCGCTATTAATCTTGGCGGCGGCTCCGGCGCAGAACTTTGCTCAGACAACTTCTGCGAGTAGCACGCCAGCTACCAACATCAGCAATGACTACAGTTACTTTCTTAAAAACGTCAACTCACAGCAAGTCGTAAACGACCTTAGAAACGGGCAGTGGACCACCACTGTTACAGACCCTAAGACAAATGCGACAACTACTACCACCGAGGCTCTTCCAACCGGGAAGATGGGATTCGGCAATGTGAAGATTTCCTTGGGTCTAGCCCAGGAGAGCCTAAGGCAGCAAGGCATCCTACAGCCCACAACTGAGCAGCTTCACACGGCCATGGTGGGCGGGCAAATGGTTCCGGGCGACCCCACGACCACGACCAATGGCATTCTCCAGATGCGCGCCGATGGAATGGGTTGGGGACAAATTGCCCAAAAGTATGACGTCAAACTCGGTCAGCTCATGAGTGGCAAGCAGCCCGCCTCGACAACAACGACCAGCACGACGAGTACTAGTACGACCAGCAAAGGTATCACTACCGGCAACGGAAAGTCGTCGACAACCTTCACGGGTAAAGGGAATGGCAAAGCCTTTTCAGGAAGTGAATCTCAGGAAAGCGGAATCGTCAGCGCCTCGGGCCGAACCTCCGGTACATCCTCTGGTTCCGTAAGTCACGGCGGGCGTGGCATTGTGAGCGGGTCCGGTCGATCCATAGGTCATACGAGCGGCATCGTTACGGGCGGGGGCAACGGGCATCAATATGGCGCATCGGGAGGCGGTCACGGTAATAGTGGGGGAAATGGAAAAGGTCATTCTAAATAGGCCCATGACCGACAGTCCGATCTGTATTTTTGAGTAATGAAAAATGGAACAACGTCAGAATTGTAATCACGAAAAAAGATCACACTCGTCAGAAAGCTGTGCTTCCGATTGCGTTACCTGTCGGCCCGCGAACGCGCCCATATTTCTCAATAGCATCTCGACAGGAGAAGACATTTCAGAGCAGATTGCGCGCCTGCGCAGATTCGAGCCGTCGCCGATGAACTTGACGCGTAATCTGCTCTGACCGGACATCCTGCTCATCAGCAGTTAGATCAGCCTCGCTGCGTCGGCGCTGAATTGTGGAAAGTCCATGCCGGAATCCGGTCTGATTGAGACGGTGTATAGTCATTAAAAACTAGGAGACAAACTTATGAGCGGAAAGGTGATTGGGCTTCTACTGGCTCTTGCGCTCATATGGTGGCTTTACAGTTTCTGTGGAGGAGATCCGAGATGCCCGGCGACGGACTACGCGATACGATCACCGATCCGTTGGCTTTTCTAACGACTTAAGCAACAGCTAATGCGGGGTCATCAGCGCCGGTACTCTGGGGATGGGTGATGATTGCGTGCAATACGGGAGCTTCAGCGCTGGTGGGATGGGAAGAATCATCACCCTAAGAATGCTCGTGGTCCTGCTAGACAGTAGATGCCGTTCACTGGTGAACACCAAACTGTTCACCGGCGATCAGCAGATGTTCATGGGTGAATAGCCCCCCAATTACTTTTAAGATTACTAAGATCGTCCGCTCCTTGGTTATTCCACCTCTGTATTTTTAGCCCAACACCCAATCGTCTCCCGCTTCCAACTTCAAGTCGCGATCAAAACTCCAAGCCTTCGCGTCGATATCGCGGGGTCTCGCCTCGTGTATGTCACGAGTTTTCCAACTACGAATCAAGGTGACGATACCTGGAAGGATACAAAAAGATACGCTGGGTGTGATGATGAGTATGAGAGCTAGACTGTGCACGTTTCTAACTAGTTCTCACTGAAAAAGTAGGGTTGAGACCGGATTGGAGATCATCAGCGACTGAATCGGTTTTTCAAATGGGAACAATCTTTAGAGTTGATCATCACTCAGGTTCTTTGCCACAGGTTGTAAGAGAAGATCGCCCATCCTGTCCAGATAGCCGTTCCTGCAGAGCCCTTGGCCAGCACTCGACCCAAGCCGAACTTGCGTTTCAGCATACTGATGGAGGCTTCTATGCCGCAGCGAAACCGTTGCAATTGTCTGAACCACTTCTTTCTTTGATGAGTCCTTTCACGGCTGCTCAAGCGGCCCACTTTCGGGATGCCGACTTTCTCAATCCCGGCCTGGCTGAGTTTCAGCACGTTATCGCGACTGTAGTAACCTCGATCCGCGGCCAGTTCCGTAGGTTTTATCCCCACAGCGGTTTTTGCCTGTCGCAGTACCGAAAGCAGTTCGGTCCTATCGCTGGGGTTGCCTCTGTGAACCTCGTAGTGAACGATGACTCCACAACTGTCCTGCACCAGCTGCAGCGTACGCCCAAACTCCACCGCCTTATTAAGTTTCCCTTTGCGAATCGGCCGCACCTCAGGGTCGTGGAAGGAAACGATCCGCTGCGGGATTGATTTTTGTCCCGCAAGCTTTTGCTCGGTCTGGCTCAGAATAGTTTGAGCCCGCTCGATTTGATCCAAAAACTTTCCCTTGAGCTTTGCACACTGATCCGACACCGATGGAAACGCCCGGCGGCTCTGTCGAACGGTGTGTTGGACAAGCTTGGCCACTTTCTTGAGGATTTTTCTTCCCTTCCTTTGACGCTCTTTGGGCTTGCCCTTGGCCGACTGACTCCAACTGAAAAGCGCCCGCTTGGTGGCCCGTACGTGGCTGGTGATCTTTTGACCCAAAGAGCGCGCCGTACGGGTAAGCGTTTTGATCGCCTGGTGCATCACTCCAACATCGTTGGGATAGCTGATGTGAGCCTCCAGGGTGGTGGAGTCGATGCGAATCCGGCGCGGCTTAATCGATCGACTCTTGATCAACTGCTTGACCAAATGCTTATTGAGACCGCTGATCCGATCTTGGCCAAATCTTTGATTGAGCTTGATCAAAGTCGTAGCGTCGGGGACGGGGTCCATCAGGGAAAGATGGCAAAAATACCGCCACGGCAGCCTCTCTCGAACTTCCCGCTCCACTTCTTCGTAGCTCAAGCCCCAGCGAAATTTCAGGTACATCATCCGCAGATAGATCCCCACCGCCGTGCCGGGACGGCCCAGACTCGGATCGAAAACCTCCTCAAAGGGTCTGAGCAAAGGCGCATTGGACAAAAGCTCATCGACCTTTTTAAGCTCTTCATCCAACTCGTAGAGCGAGGCATCGACAAAACCATCGCCAAAACTCATTTGCTGGGATATGGGTCTGCGCATGATTTACTCTTTACACGATACTACTGCTCAGACCCAAGACAATTTGTACTTTTTCAGTGAGAACTAATTACTACTGGATCGGTTTCACGTACTAAAAGCCGCGGTCGGATTCTCCATCAATCCGATATTCGCAGCAATCCAACTAAAGCGTCGTACAGGTCAATCCTAAAGATATCTGGGATTGGTTTGCCTGGATACACCGCAGCCTGATATCTGGATACACCAAGGGAGCACGTATGTTCGAAGTCGCAGAGGCATATGAAGTAATGATGGGGCGGTGGAGCCGGCAGTTGGCGCCGTTGTTTGTGGCCTTTGTCGGTGTCCGGGATGGTGAGAGTGTGCTCGACGTAGGATGTGGCACGGGCTCGCTATCAATGACTTTGGCCAGAGTCACTGGAGCTTCGAAGATTGTTGGTATCGATCCTTCCAGCGGTTTTGTCGAATACGCCCGGACGCAAAATGCCGATCCGC
The DNA here is from genome assembly GCA_963745035.1 of uncultured delta proteobacterium. Taxonomy (GTDB): domain Bacteria; phylum Desulfobacterota; class Binatia; order UBA9968; family UBA9968; genus DP-20. The sequence continues at coordinate 95,959 of CAVUVW010000026.1, forward strand.
GTGTGACCTTCGAGGTCGGCGACGCGCAGGCCTTGCCTTACTCCGACGAGTCATTCGACCGATCCATGGCATTACTCATCGTCAACTTTATCCCCGATGCTCCAAAGGCGGCGAAAGAGATGCGCAGAGTGACGCGGTCAGGAGGTATAGTTGCAACGACGATGTGGGACCGCCGTGCTAACGAACTCAATGCCTGCTTGTGGAAGGCCGCCGTTGCGATCGATCCGACTGTGAAACGGCCTACTGAGACGGGACGGTCGTACGGTTCTGCGGAAGCGCTTTCAGATCTCTGGAAAAGCGCCAGTCTTACAGACATCGAAGTTACAGACTTGATGATGCCGTGCTAGTTCTCTTCGTTTGATGAGCTGTGGCAACGTAGTCTGACTGGCGAGAGCGCTGGGAGCGCTTACGTGCTCAGTCTGACAGAGGATCGCCGCCAGGCGTTAAGACAACAGTTGCGGCAAGATGTTCTGCACGGCAATGCCGATGGGCCGTTTACACTTCAAGCGAAAGCGTGGGCGGTGCGTGGTCTCGTGCCTTGAATCGAATTGCGTAATACCCGGGGAAGAAGTTGAGAGCTGTTATTGACAGATTTGCCTAACCTCCGGCTTGAGAAAGGCGCTTCGCGCTTCTCAGCCTTCACGTTAACGCTAGGATTGAACTGAATTCTCCATCAACGCAATCTGGCGTGAGATCACATTGAAGCGACGAAATTTGGGTTCCCCTTTGACGAATACTGTCAAAGGCATGGGCCGCGGGGACGCTGATATTCAGTCAGCGGAATATTTCCATTCGATGTAGCGTGCGAAGCGAGGCGGTTTTAGCGGCGCCTCTCACCTAATTAGGATGATCACACCTATCGCCATTTTCCGTAAAAGCAGTCCGGAGAAAATTTTTATCCTGCCGGTACTACTCCGCGCACTGCCCAAGCCTTTGCACGAAGTTTAATCGACCCATCAGGGCGATTACCAAGACTGTCTGTGCGTAGTCGCTCCTTCAATACCTGTCGGCGATCGTCGGAGAGACTACTGATATAAGGTTTAGGCGGTCCCTGGGTATTTGACAAGAGACTCCAGAAATCGTCAAGGGAAGTTTCTGAGCATCTCCGATTTCAAAAGCAACATGCGGATGTGAATTCTGCGCACGAGCATATTCTAAGTAGCCAACTGAAGGGTCAATGCCGACAACAGTTGAGGCTTTTGTTGTATCAGCGATAGTGAATGTCAGTGAACCCGTACCACAGCCTACGTCTAATACCCGATCCCCTTCTTTAATACCGTCTATAAATTTGATGAAGAGAGGAGCAAGGGTTTTACTCCTGCTTGCCATTCCGGCCTGATACTTATCAGCATCCGTGTGCAGGTTGGGTTCCATAGTCGCCTCCGTAACCGTGTTGACCGGGACTGACGTCTAACTACCAACATACTGATAGCTTTTGCGGATATTAATATCGCCAAAGGCCGCCGGCAAGGTAAAGGCCGATTCTAAGCTGTGCCTGTTCTGTGCCAGAACCAGAGCAGAACATCATATCCCATTGCCTAACGCCCTGGAGACGAGCGTTAGAATTATTGGCTTTTCTTGTTGATGCTCTGGTCTGCGCTTGAATTGACTCTTAATCAGCGGGCATAGGGTCTTCTGTGATGCTAGGATTGAACTTGAGTAGAAGTTACGCACCCGGAACGACTTAATCACCCTTCCAACCTGTCAAAGAACAGAGACAACCACGCTCAATCATTTCGATCCTTGCACTTCAGCTGACAGAAATAATCCGGTCTCGCACTTGCTCTCCCCCGATCCGCTCTCAGGACAAAAGCTGTTGGAAAGCAACTACGGGTGAAATGAGCAAACAGCCAGAGTGGCCTCTCTTTGCAGTGCCATGCTTGCTATGCGGACACACAAGTTGTCGTGACTGTCGTACGGTGTCGCCTTCTACACTCGCCTGCTGTCGATGTGGAGAGAATGCAACGAAATGTATTGAAAAGTTTGTAGAGCTTCAAAAACCGAAGGCGAATGCATAAGTGCCAATTTTGGCCACTGCTCAAGGTTGTACCGATTAATCCACGCGTAGTGCGCCAGCTGCGCTGCGCTCGTTGTTTTCTGATCGGCGATGTCTTCCTCAGTCATCATTTGCAACCAATTGGTCGGTCACTATTGACTGGCCTACAATCTGCTCAACGCTGTGTGCCGGCCGGCACAAACATACTGATGACCTTGAATAGGAGGAAAACGAGTGAACAAGAAACTCTCAAAGGTAAGCGTAATGGCTGCAGTGGTTTTATTCGCTGCTTCAACATCTGTAAATGCACACCATCTATTAGCCCCGACGACTGTACTTTGTCCGATCGTCAACAACGTCATTCAAGTGAATTGGGATGACTTAGCCGAGGCTACGAAATACTCAGTAAATGTCGTAGTGAGTTACGATACCGGCATTCCCGGAGATACGACGGACGACACCAGCAAGGATTGGGATTTCGGCACCGGAGACCGGATGGATGGGTTTCCAATTTCTCAGTCCGACTTGATGATTCCACTGAACGCTTTGATTCACGATTTCGGAACAGGACCGTTGTCTCCTCTTGCAGTTCAGCTCCGTGTTAAAGGTCTCCACGCTGGGAAGAATCAAGAACGGCAAAATAACCTATTTTCGGATTTTTGTTTTCCCGCAGCTGTGTAACCGACATCATAAATAAATCCACACCGAGGCACTCTCAACGAAGGGTGCCTCGGTGTGACCGTTATGTGAAGAGTTCCGCGTAAGGTGGCTTCAACTGTGGTCAGCCGGTTGCCCTGTAGACTGCTCTCGGCTCAAAACGGAAATGGACGGAAATTCATTTCCGTCTTGGGGATGAATCGGGCTGAAATCGGGAATTATCGGGCAATATCCCAAGATCAGCCGGAAACAAAAAAGCCGCGCATATCCATAGACATGCATGGCTTTATTCACTTTTTTCTTTCTTGTGTTTTACACGGCGAGTTTGGGTTCAAATCCCGTCGGGGACGCCACTCTATTCCAAGACTTAGGAAATTGACCGGAAAAGGTTCCGGTTTTCTGCGCAACGTAAAGCGCGTAACAGCGCGTCGCGATCATCGCGAATATACTTCCTGTAGTGCTCTTGAATCATGACGATGCTTGTTCCGGTCTGCTCCGCGATCCACTTTTGATTACTGCCCAAAGTCAACGCGGTGCCGATGTACCGAATGGCGCAGGTCGTAAAACGGGCGTTGGCGGTATTAATGATTGTTAGGGCTTTTTGAGTTTTTGCTGCTCTTGGATTTGTGCTCGGATTCGACGCGAGCGGGCGACCGCTGCCTTGGTTTGTTCCACAGCAGTCTTGGACTCGTCGCGCAGAACACGGGACTCCTCACACAATTTTCTACTGTAGTCTACGGTTACGTCAGATCGGGCCATGCGCAGGACTCCTTTCCCCTGGTGAGGGTTCGGGCTTCCGGTCCTGTGGCCCCGGTGGATAAGCTCAAACGATTATTAGTTTCTAGCTGGGTAGATTTTACAGCATATGCGACAAATTTAAGTCTCCGATCTCTTTGATGGACCGACCGACGTTTGCCTGCAAGATCGTATAAATTTGGTGGCAGAATTGGCGATCATCCAAGTGGATCGAGCCCATATATCGAAAGCTTGATACTGGATGAACATAAAAATTTTGTTATCGAACAGTGCGTGCATCATCGCGCGTTCGAGAGTCCCGATTTCCCCGGTCGGTCTGTCGTTAGCGTCCAGGCGTGTCGTTGTCCAGGTTGGCGGCCAACTTGGAATGCCGCTCTTGCGGGTCATTAGCGGGTGATCACGAAACCGCATGCCCGCAATTAGACAGGACTCACTGGGAAGAGTCAACGAAATAGTACAATGTCAGAAAGGCGACAATTAAGTTCAAGGCGCCGCGCGGTTCACTTCACCGATGGCGACAGTTACGCTAAAGCGTATAGGAGATGTCCAAAGAGCCGATGTCTTCAATCGCGAGGTTCACATGATGTTGCAGCACAAAGAAGAGATGGCGACAAAAGGCCGCATCATCGATGAGAATCGTACCCAAGTAGTTCCGGCCTTCGTATTCGGTGTACAAATGGCAGGTATAGCCTTCCATTGACGAGTAGGAAACCCGCCTTAGTGTCCCTAGTTCACCCGTCAGGATTTTATTTCTAGGCTCTTCTGTCGGACTCCATCTTGGAGGCCAGGTCGGCATGTCGTAATATCGCATTAGCGGGTGATTTCGGAGTTCCATTCCGGACTCCTTCCCACGGCGTTAGCGTTCGGGCTTTCGGTCCTGCGGGCCGGGTGGATAAGCTCAAACTGTTATCCAGATAGCCCAGAGTAGGCTCATCGCGGAGGCACGTTCAAGGGGTTTCAAGAAGCGGATGGATAATTTTGACTTTATTCGCTCTGTGCGGACTTGCGCCCCGATGAGCCGACTGGTTTTAATGGCAAACGTCGAGGCCTTTTTAGTGACCGCGAACATTCTTGCAAGAATTTTTCACAACACTGCCGCGTCATCGCTGCTTGGGATCGAGCAGATCGCGCAATCCGTTGCCCAGTATATTGAACGCAAGGATCGTGACGAAGATCGCCGCGGCGGGAAAGGCGATGACGTGCGGATAGCTGCGCATCGCGCGGTAGCCGTCTTGCGCCAAGGTGCCCCAGCTCGTGCCCCACGCGCTGTACGGATCGTTGATGCCGAGGCCGATGAAGCTCAAGGTCGATTCGGCGAGGATCGCGGACGGAATGCTGAACGTGAGGGTGACGATGATTGGACCGATGATGTTGGGCAGAATGTGCCGCAGCAAGATCCTGCTTCGCGGCGAGCCGAGAGCGGCGGCGCTTTCCACGAACAGCAGCTCTTTGGCTTGCAGCACCTGGCCGCGCGCAATGCGCGCGAAACGCACCCAGGTCACGAGACCGAGGGCGATGAGAAGGCCGCCGACGTTCCTTCCTAGCACAAGCGACAGCAAGATAAAGATCAATAGATCAGGCAGGCCGTAGAAGACGTCCACGGTGCGCATCATGAAGTGATCCCAGCGGCCGCCTTTAAAGCCGGCAATCATTCCGTAGCCCGTGCCGATCACCAGCGCGATCAAGGCCGTTCCGACACCGACCGTGATCGAGACACGCGCGCCGTACAGCACTCGCGTCAAAAGGTCCCGGCCGAGGCCGTCCGTGCCCATCCAGTGCGCCGTGCTCGGTGGCTCCAAGAGGCGCTTCGCTTCCAGGCCGCCGGCGGCGTACGGGGCGATCCAGGGAGCGAGAAATCCCAGCGCGATCACTACCGAGACGACGACGCCGCTGGTGACAAGCCAAGGATTGGTTGCCGTCGCGGCGCGGTTCAAATCATCCTCATGTGGATCACGCCCGGATGCGCGGATCGACGTAGCCGTATAAAATATCCACGAGAAAATTCGCGAGAACCAACAACGCCGCATACACCAAGGTCACGCCCATGATCAACGTATAATCGCGATCGGTAACCGCGGTGATAAAAAATCGCCCCATGCCGGGAATCGCGAACACATACTCGACCACGAAAGAACCGGTGAGGAGAGCGGCGGCGAGCGGGCCCATGACCGTCAATACCGGGATCAGTGAGTGCGCGAGCGCATGCTTTACAACGACCACGGATTCCCTCAGGCCTTTGGCGCGGGCGGTGCGAACGAAATCCTCACCCAAGCTTTCGATGAGAGTCGAGCGCAGCAGAGCGGAAAGATAGGCGGCGGGAGCGGCGCCGAGGGTGATCGTCGGCAGGATCACGCTGCGCCAGTCGTCCCACCGTCCCGCTTGCAGCCAGCCGAACTCCAGCGCCACGAGCCAGATCAGCAGCGCGCCGAGGATGAAGTTCGGCAAGGAGATGCCGAGGGTCGTCAGCAAAAGACCCCAACGGTCGATGAACGAGCCGTGGTAATACGCGGTCAACAAGCCCATCGGAAAGGCCGTAAAGAGCGTGAATAGCAGCGCAAGCGCGCCGAGCAGCGCGGAAGTCGGCAAGGTTTCCCGGATAATCTGACTCACGCTTCGGTCGAGATATTTGTACGACGGGCCGAGATCGCCGCGCGCGATACCGCCGAGATAGCGGGCGTACTGCATGAGAATGGGCTCGTTGAGATGATACTTGGCCTCGAGATTGGCGAGCACTTCGGGCGGCAGCTTGCGCTCGCTATCGAACGGGCCGCCGGGGGCGAGGCGAAGAAGCAAAAACGTAAATGTGGCGACGGTCCAGAGAACGATCAGACCATGGACTGTGCGCTTCAGCAGGATCGCGATCATTGAGCTGTTGGAACTGTAGCGCTTCGCTCAGGTGTTGTCATTCTCGCTGGCCCGAGTGTTTCAGAACTCACCACGAAGTGATTCATGATCTTCGCTCATTCACAGATGCTGAAAACAGGGAGTTCCCACGGCACGATTTTCCCGCCATCGTCATTCCCGCGCAGGCGGGGAATCCAGGTTTGTTCTCGCCAAATTAGCCTGGATACCGGCCTTCGCCGGTATGACGGAATCAAACCGCGCTGCCCTAGGGGTTAGCATCCCGTCACGTATTTTCGAAGAGAACGAAGCTGGTACTGTGCCGCGCCCACCACCCGGTCCTCAGTCGAAGACCGGGGCGTGGCTGTCATGCACGGCTCCATCAATACTCTTCAAGCTTCTTTTCCAACCAGCGGGTGTTGACGGCGCCGGCGCGGTACTCGGGATCGGCGATAACGGCCTTCAGAAAAGGAATTAAAGTGTCGATGCCGGTCACGTGAAAATTGTCGAGCGCGCGCGCCGCCGCATCCGCCGCGGTTTCTCGCGTGGCGGCGTGCACGATCAACTTAGCGAGCAGAGAATCGTAATAAGGCGGCACGAAGTAGCCGGGATAACAGTGGGTATCGAGCCGGATGCCGGTACCCTGGGGTGCTTGCCATTCGATGATTCGCCCCGGACAGGGACGAAAACCGTGCTGTGGCGATTCCGCGGTGATGCGGCATTCAATGGCATGGCCGGAGAACGTGATGTGCGATTGCTTGAACGGCAGCGCCTCGCCGCGCGCAACGTGGAGCTGCTGCTGCACCAGATCGACGCCCGTGATCATTTCGGTGACCGGGTGCTCAACCTGGATGCGCGTGTTCATCTCGAGAAAATAAAAATCCGCCGAGTCGTTGTCATAGATGAACTCGATGGTCCCGGCGCTTTGGTAGCCGATGCTCCGCGCCAACGTCGCCGCGGCGTTGCAGATCTTGGCGCGAATGTCCTGGGGTACGGCGTACGCGGGCGCCTCTTCGACGATCTTTTGATGGCGGCGCTGCAACGAGCAGTCGCGCTCGCCGAGGTGAATTACATTGCCGTGCCGGTCGCCGAGAATCTGTACCTCGATATGCCGCGCGTTGCCGACATAGCGTTCCATGTAGAGCGTGTCGTTGCCGAATGCGGACCGCGCCTCGGCGGCGGCCGTGCGGAACGTGTCTTCGATCTCGCCGCGATGGTTCACAAGCTTGATACCCCGGCCGCCCCCGCCCGCCGATGCTTTCAGCAGGAGCGGGTAGCCGATCTGCTCGGCGAGGCGCGCCGCTTCCTGCGGATTTTTTGCTTGATCCGATCCCGGCACCAGCGGCACTCCCGCGCTGCGCGCGATCTTGCGCGCCTCGAGCTTGTCGCCCATCATGGTGATGTTTTCGGCGCTCGGCCCGACAAACGTAATTTTGTTGTCCGCGCACGCTTGGGCAAGAGCGGCGCGCTCGGAAAGGAAGCCGTAGCCGGGATGGAGCGCGTCACAGCCCGTGCCATGGGCCGCAGCGATGAGGTTTTCGACCTTGAGATAGCTGTCGGTGGAGCGCGGCGGGCCGATGCAAACGGAACGGTCGGCCATCTGCGCCGCCATGCTCTCGCGATCGGCGTCGGAGACCGCCGCGACCGTCTCGATCCCCAAACTCTGGCACGCCCGAATAATTCGCACGGCGATCTCGCCGCGGTTGGCGACCAGGACTCGTGTGACGCTCATGGGAACTCCTGAAAAGAGTAGGGGCGGATTTAAATCCGCCCCTACGAAAATCCATCGATAAAATTTCCAGAGATCGCAGACCGCGTTACGGCTTGACGATAAACAGTGGCTGGCCGAACTCGACAAACTGACCGTTTTGCGCCACCACTTCGACGATCGTGCCTTTGACGGTGGCGCGCACGCTGTTGAAGACTTTCATCACCTCGATCAAACCGACGGTCGTGTCTTCGGTGATCTGCTGGCCGACTTTGACGAAGGGCGGTGCGCCCGGTTCCGGGGCGACATAAAAAGTTCCGAGAAGCGGCGCGGTGATCGGCAGCATGCCTTCCGGAATTACGGCAGGTTTGGCTGCTGGCGCCGCCGGCGCAGCGGCCGGCTTTGCGGCTACGGCGGGAGCTGGAGTTGGCGCGGCGTTGACGGCGGCCGGCTGCGGAGCTGCGCCCGCCAGCGGAATAGGATCGCCCTTGCTGACGGTGATCTTTAATTCGCCGACTTCGAGCTGAAAGTAGTCGAATTTCGATTCGTCGATCAATTTCAAGATGTGCAGGACATCATCTTCGCTGAGTTCCATTAGCCTCGCCTTCCTCGGAGTTGATTGGTTTTATTTCTTATGTGATTTCCGCGCGCTTGGCAAATTCCGGCGGTTCATTTCTGCGCCGAAGTCGCGGCTCTTACGTTGCGCAGGTCCATGCGCGCCATGGCATTGTACTCCAAGCCGGTGAATTTAGGATTGAGGACCGTTGCTTCGGCTTTCCAATAAAGCGGCACGATGGCGGCGTCGATTTCGGTGAGCAGTCTTTGCGCTTGGTCGTAGATCTGCGCGCGTTTTTTCGCGTCCAGTTCGCGCGCTGCGAGCTCGAGAAGTTGATCATACCGAGAATTTTTCCAACGCCCGTGATTGTTGCCGCTGTTGGAGGTGAACAACTTCATGAAATTATCCGGGTCGGGGTAATCGGCGCCCCAGCCGGAGCGAAAGACCGGGAACGGGTCGGTCTGAAGCTTCTTGAGAAATACTTTCCATTCCTGGTTTTCAATGCTGACCACTACGCCGAGATGCTTCTGCCACATGCTCTGGATCGCCTCGGCGATCAGCTTCTTTTCTTCGTCGGTGTTGTAGCCGAGCACGATGGGCGGCAGCCCTTTGCCGTCCGGATAGCCCGCATCCTTGAGGAGCTTGCGCGCTTCGTCCGGATTGAACTTGAGGCCGATCTCGGGATTGTGCGCGAGCATGCCCGGCGGGATCCACGAAGTCGCCGGAGTGGGGCCGCCCTGGAGAATCTTGGGCAGCACGTCGCGGTCGATGGCCATGGCGAACGCTTTTCTCACCAACGGATTGTCGAAGGGCTTACGATCGACGGCGAAGCTGTAGTACTCGCCGCGCAGCTGCGGCACGACCTTGAAGCCCGGGAGTTTCGACAAGCGCGGCTTTTCCAGCGGCGGAATGCTGTGCGATTCGTCCATGAAATCTAAATTTCCCTGCTCGTACATGGCCACCGCCGTGGTTCTTTCATTGACCATGTACATGGTCACTTTTTCGAGCGTGGGCTTGCCGCGAAAAAAATCCGGGTTGGCGCTGAGCTCGATCTGGTTCTCGTGCTTCCACGACGTCATGCGAAATGGCCCGTTGGTGACGATGTTCCCGGGTTCGGTCCAGCGGCTGTCGAACTTTTCAATGATGTCCCGCCGTTGAGGGTAGGTGACTTCAAACGTGGTGATCGCGAGAAAATAAGAGGCTGGATGGCGCAAAGTGACCACGAGAGTTTGATCGTTCTCGGCTCGCACACCTACCGCCGCCGGATCTTTTAGTTTGCCTTCGTTGTATTCCTGGGCGTTTGCCAGGTCGAACAAGAATATAGGCGTATTGCGACGCGGTTTTTGGGTCGAGCAGGCGCTTCCAGGAATATTCGAAGTCCTGAGCACGAACCGTTTTGCCGTCGCTCCACTTTACGTCGTCGCGCAGATGAAAGACGATTTTTTTTCCGCCCTCCTGCAACTCCCACGATTTGGCAATGACCGGCGCGGGCTTCAAATCTTTGTCGAACTCGGTCAAGCCGACCATCAAGTTCGAGATGACGTTGAAGGAAACGTGGTCGGTGGCGAGCGACCAGTCCAGGCTGGGCGGTTCGGTGCCGAGATTGACGCGAAAATGTTTGTCGCTGCCCTGCGGCGTGGATTTGCATCCGCCTGCGAGCGCCAGGAGCGACGCTATCGCCAGGGTGAGCAGCCAGGGAAGTTTTACGGCATTCAACAAGGTTTGTTCATCTTGCCTGAAAGAGGTTTAGCCGGTATTACTAGCGCAATACTTTCGTTCCTTCAAGAAAGGCGGCCGCGCACTTATGGACGCAAAAGAACTGGTGATGACGAGCTTGGTCATCGAGGGTCATCGTGACGTTTACGAGCAGCTCTATCGGACCTCGATAGGCGAAAAAGCGCCGATCCGCGACGGTGTCGCGCCGCGCTTGATCCGCGACGGCATCAATATGACGGTCTACGCGATCAGCGGCGATTCCTACTCGCACTCGCAGAATACCGGGCGCTACCTCGAAACCACGCTCGATCAAATCGATCAGTTTCTGGAGGAGGCGCCGCGCTCCGAAGGCATGATTCAGATGGTCAAGACTCGCGGCGATCTGCCCGAGAAAGTCGAGCCGGGAACGGTCAAGTTTCTGCTTCACTTCGAAGGCTGCATGCCGCTCCGCGGCAGCATTCATAATTTGCGAAATTTTTACCGGCTCGGCCTGCGCTCGCTGCAGCCCGTGTGGAATTTCCGCAACGAGCTGGGCGACGGCGTTTGGGAGAACCGCACCGGCGGCGGGCTGACGAACTTCGGTGTCGAGGTGATCAAAGAAGCCAATCGGCTGGGGATGGTGGTCGATCTATCGCACATGAATCGCGAAGGCTTTTTCCAGACGTTGGACGTCGCCACGGCGCCGCTCTTGGTCAGCCACGCCAATGCCTGCGGCATGCTCGACAATCCGCGCAATCTCGCGGACGACCAGATCAAGGCGATCGCCAATCAAGGCGGGCTGGTCGGCATTCTCGCTCTACCCGAGCGGGTCGGCAAAGGCGAAGTCGCTATCGAAGACATGCTCCGGCACATGGATTACATGATCAAGCTCGTCGGCATCGAGCATCTCGCTTTGGGCATGGATTTCGTCAAGTACGACGGCCCGCGCACTCTCAAAGACCGCCACCATCCGCTGCACAAAGATCCACTGATCAAAGGCTTCGAGGAAATCGAGGATCTGCCGAACTTGATCGATGGTCTGCAGAAACACGGCTACAAGGATGAGGAGATCAGTTTGATTCTCGGTGGCAACTATTTGCGAGTGTTGAAGACGATCTTGCCGGAGCAGTCGGTGATCTGATTCTTTTTTTGGGTATAGGAGCATGGTGAAGCACTCTTCCTCTTTTAATCCGATTCTCTCCCCCTTGACGGGGGAGAGTTAGAGTAGGGGTGATGAGTTGTTGCTTCGAAGGCTCACCCCCATCCTGACCTTCCCCCGTCGAGGGGGAAGGTACCTAACAGAAAACATCTTTTCTCTTACCGCACGGTCTGAATCTCCACGGCTGCATACGCCGGATTTATCCTCATTATGACCATAGGCGTTTCCACCCCGCGCATCGACGGCATCGAAAAGGTAACGGGCGCGGCCAAGTTCACCGGCGATATCGCGCTTCCCGGCCTGCTCGAGGCAAGAGTCCTCCGCAGCCCCTTGCCGCATGCGGCGATCGAAGCGATCGACATCCGCAAAGCCGAAGCACTGGCGGGCGTTGTCGCGGTGCTGACGCGCGACGATCTCAAGGACATCGATCCTTTTTACGGCAATTGTCTGCGCGACCGGGCGATCGTCGCCATGGACCGGGTGCGTTTTGTCGGCGAGCCGGTCGCCGTTGTCGCCGCTGAAGACGCGCTGATCGCCGAGGAGGCGCTGGCACTGATCGACGTTCGCTACAAAGAGCTGCCTTGCGTGGCGGACATCGACGCCGCACGCGCGGAAGGCGCGCCGTTGCTGCATCAAGATGCGGCGGGAGCGGGCGAGTTTCACGACGTCGCCGGAGTGGGTGAGCGGTTCGGCGGGAATATCTGCCACCGTGAACATTTCGTAAAGGGCGACCCGGCTTCCGCGTTCGCGCAGGCCGACGAGATCGTCGAAGAGTGCTTCGAGTTTCCGATGGTCTATCAGTACGCCATGGAGCCGCACACGGCCGTCGCGCGCGTGACCGTCGACGGCATCACCTTGTGGAGCACTTCGGCGCATCCTTTCCTGGTTCGCTCGGAGCTTGCGCATATGTTTGGTTTGCCGCACGCCAAGGTCGAAGTGATCGTGCCCTTCGTCGGCGGCGCCTACGGCAGCAAGTCCTATTTCAAAATCGAGCCGCTCGCCGTCGCCATGGCGCGCAAGACCGGCGGCCGGCCGGTGCGCGTGGCGCAGAGCCTCACCGAGGCGATGTTGACGACGCGGCGCCACTCGGCGCGCGTGCGCATGAAGACCGGCGTGAAACGCGACGGCACGTTGGTCGCGCGCGAAGCCGAAGTTCTGATGGATACCGGCGCTTATGCGGATAACGGCCCGCGCGTCGCCAAGCGCGCGATCAGCCGCATGCTCGGTCCTTACAAGCTCGATCACTGCAAAGTCGAGGTGCTGGCGTTCTATACGAACACGGTTCCCGCCGGTTCCATGCGCTCCATCGGCGGGCCGCAGACGATCTGGGCGCTGGAATCGCACATGGACACCATCGCGGCGCGGCTCGATCTCGATCCGCTGGAATTTCGCATGCGCAGTCTCTTGCGCCGCGGGGAAATCTTAAAGCCGGGCGCGACACCGGTGGATGCCGATCTGTGTCAGGGAGCAAAGGCGGCCGTCAGACCACTTGAATGGAACGCGGCAAAAGACGGCAAAGGCAAGGGCGCAGGTGTCGCTGTCGGAGTTTCCGATTCCGAAGCGATGCCGGTTTCGGTTGCGTTGGTGCGCCTGCTCGCCGACGGCAGCGTGATCTTGAGCGCGGGGACAACCGAAGTGGGTCAAGGCGCGCGCACGATTCTCAGCCAGATCGTCGCGCAGGAATTATCTCTGCCTGTCGAGCAGGTGACCATGAGCGGCACGGATACGAAGTGGACGCCTTTCGACCGCTCCACCGGCGCGAGCCGATCGACGACGGTCATGGGCAGCGCCGTCAAAGCCGCGGCTGAAGATTTGCGCCGCCAGTTGATCGATGCCGCCGCGGAAAGTTTCAACGCAAGTGCAACGACGATCAAGTTGAAAGACGGCGAAGCTCATTCGGCGGACAAGCACTTGCCGTACGGCAAAATCGTCAGCGCTTACTTCGGCATGCCGGGCGGTGAATTGATCGGCCGCGGCTACATGCGTCCGGGCGCCGGCTTGGGGTCGACGTTTCCATTATTTTGGGAAACAGGCATGGGCGGCGCTGAAATCAAGGTCGACGGCGAGACCGGCGAAATTCGCTTGGAAAAGTACATGACCGTGGCGGACGTGGGCACGGCGATCAATCCGCAGCAGGCGGAAGGGCAGGATGAAGGCGCGGCCGTTCAGGGATTCGGCCCGGCGTTGTTCGAGGCGCTGGTTTACGAGCAAGGTCAGCCGCTCAACGCCAATCTGGTCGACTACCGGGTGCCGCGATTCACCGATCTGCCGGATCATTTCGAGTCCGCACTGATCGAAAATCACGACGGGCCGGGGCCCTACGGCGCCAAAGGCATGGGCGAGTCCGGCATCGTTTCCGTGGCTCCGGCAATCGGCAATGCGCTTTATCGCGCGACGGGCGTTCGAATTCGTGAACTGCCTTTGACGCCGGAGCGGGTTTGGCGGGCTCTCAAAGATTCCAAGCGGGCGGAATGATATGGAAACAAATTCGCACTACGAAAAAGTGATCAAAGCCATAGCCGAGCAGAAGAACGACCTGGTCGACTTATGCTTGCAGCTGGGCAATACCCCGAGCTTTCACGCTCAGGAGCGCAAGCTCGGCGAAGCGGTGTTGCAATGGCTCGGCGCCGCGGGAATAGAAGGCGAGCTGCAGTTCATTACCAGCGAGAGCGTCAATGCGGTGGCCACCCTTAGAGGCAGCGGCGGAGGCAAGAGTTTGATTTGGAACGCGCACATGGACACCGGGCCGGAGCTTGGGCCTGATGCGACAGACGACGACAGGAAATTGGAGACAGCCTGGATCGACGGCGACATGCTGTTCGGCAAAGGGATGATCAACGACAAGGCGCAGCTCTGCGCCTTCATGATCGCCATGCGAGCCATCAAGCAATGCGCTATCGAATTGAAGGGCGATCTCACCCTGACCGCCGTGGCATTCGAAACCGGCGCTCCGTCGGTGGATCAACAGCAAGGCATCAATTTTCCCGGCGAGGGGTTCGGCACCAAGTGGGTCGTCGATCGCGGTGTGGTCGCCGATTACGCGCTGGTCGGCGAGACCTCGGGTTTCGGCATCGTGCAAGCGGAGTGCGGCGCGGGCTGGTATAAGGTGCGGGTGAAGGGCAGAGAAGTTTACACGCCGCGTCTCGAGCGGGGAACTTCCGTCCAGGAAAATCCCAACGCTTTCGTCAAAGCCGTCCCAATTATCTCGGCCATCGAAGCATGGGCGGTCGACTACGAAAAACGCGAGACCATGAAATTTGCCGGCGGCACGATCATTCCCAAGGCGCAGATCGTAGAAGTCCGCGGCGGCGGGCGGGTCGACCGGGCCAGTCCGTTCTGCGATATTTTTATCGACGTGCGCATCGTGCCGGGGAAAAATCCCAACGACATCAAAAAAGAAATCGAGGCGGCGCTCGCGCCGCTGCGGATCGATTGCGCGGTATCGCTGTTCCAGTATTCGCGCGGTTACATCGCCAAGAATGCCGAGCCGCTCATCGATGCGATCGCCGAAGCGCACCGTTACATATTCAAATCCGAACCGCCGGCGCCGCCATCCGCCGAAACCAGCATGTGGCGCGATTTGAATGTTTTCAACGAAGTGGGCATTCCCTCGGTGTGTTACGGACCGCCGCGCCAACGCGAGCCGCTGAGCGGGGCCGGGAATCGCGCCATGAAGATCGCTGACCTGATCGACGCGACCAAAGTTTATGCGCTCACCGCAATGAAACTCTGCGGTATTCACGAAAAATGAGGAAGCGAAAATAATTATAGCAATGAAGTTCTGCCTGCAACTCAATCCTCAGGTCTCGATCGACAAACCCGGCGAATCGTTGATGCCCACGTTGATCGAGCAGGTGCGTGTCGCCGATGCAGTCGGCTTCGACGCCTTCTCGATGGGTGACCATTACAATATTCCCGGTCTGCAGAGGCTCAATCAGGTTCCCGCGCTGGCGCGGCTGTGCGCGGAGACAAAGCACTGTGCCGTGGGCACTGCCGTGACACTGCTTGGCTTGCGCCATCCGGTAACAGTGGCCAGCGAGCTCGCGAGCCTCGATGTCTTGAACGAGGGCCGATCATTTGCAGCCTTTGGCCTAGGCTACCGCGACGAAGAGCTGAAAGCGTTCAACCTTACCAAGAAGCAGCGCTTCCAGCGCTTCGCCGAGGGCGTCGAGATCATCAAACGGCTCTGGACCGAAGACCATGTGAGTTTCAGCGGCGAAGCGTTCACTCTCACCGATGTCACAGTTGATCCCAAGCCGTTGCAGAAGCCGCGCCCGCCGATCTGGATCGCCGCCAATACCGACGCCGCGGTGGAGCGCGCGGCGAAGCTGGGCGACGGCTGGATGATCGGACCGCACTCGGCCATCGATGAGTTGGAGCGTCAGGTCGAGCTATGCCGCACAGCGTGGAAGGGCGCGGGCAAGGAGGGAGTGCCGGAGACGCCGATCATTCGCGAAACGTTCGTCGCCGGCGATAGGAAGGAGGCGGTGGAGAAGGCGCGTCCCTGTCTGGAGCATCTGTATCGCGCGGTATACATCAAGTGGAAACAAAACGAGGCGATGAACGATCCCAACGAATTGGCCTGGGCATTCGACAAATTGGCCAAGGGCCGTTTCATCCTGGGTTCGCCGTCGGAATGCATCGATCAGATTCAGGAGTATAAGGAACGGTTGGGGATATCGTACATGCTGCCCCGCTTCGACTGGACGCCGGGCTTGCCTCAAAGCGAAATTCTCGCTTCAATGCGGCTGTTCGGCGAGAAGGTGATCCAGAAACTTTAGGCGCATATTGCAAAGGAGGATGGTAATGAAACGAATTGTCGTCTCGCTCGCGGTAATGCTCTGCTTGCTCGGCATGGCTCCATCCAGGAGCGCGGCAAAGATCATCGTCGGCCTGTCCTCGGTAAACGTCGCTTTCCTGCCGGTCTACGTGACCGAGGCGAAAGGTTTCTTCAAAGACGAGGGACTCGACGTGTTGTTGGTCCTGTTCAACGCCGGCGCGACCAACTTGCAGGCGCTCGTCGGCGGCGACGTTCACATCATGGGCAGCGCCTTCGTGGAAACCATCGGCGGACGCGCCGCCGGGATGGATATCAGGAATTTTTGGGGTATCTCCAATATCATGCCGTTCCAGCTTTATTCGCAGCCGGATTTTAAATCGATGAAGCAGGCCAAAGGCAAGCGCTTTGCGATCAGCCGGTTCGGGTCGCTTACGGACTTCTTAACGCGATCGAGTTTGCGCCACTTCGGCGTGGACGCCAAGGACGTGACGATTCTCCAGATCGGCAGCACGCCGGCGCGCTTCGCCGCGCTATCAGCAAAGGGCGTTGACGCATCCCTGGTGTGGTTTCCGGTGACGGAGATCGCCAAAGCGCAGGGGTACAACAAGCTGCTCGACCTCAAGGAAGTGTTTCCAGAATGGCCGTATGAAACATTCGCCGCGAAGGAGTCGTATCTCAGCAAGGAAAGAGATCAGGTCACGAAGTTTCTCCGGGCTTACCAGCGCGGCATCAAGTACACCCATGAGAACAAGGCCGACGCGGTGCGGATCATGGGCAAGTATGTGAAGATAGATCAGGCCTATGCTCCCGCCGGTTACGACGAGTATCGCGACTCGTTTCCGATGAACGGACAAATCGCCGAAAAAGCCATTCCGGTCGTGATCGAAGAAGAGTTCCAAGCCGGCAGAATCAAAAGGAAGATTACCCTCGAAGAAATGATTGACCGCTCGTTCATCAAAATGTTAGGGGGAAAGTAATTCATTCCGAGTCCAAGAAGGAGGGCGCTATGATTATCGATCTAGATTCTCATTTGCGTGAAGGTTATTTCATGGACGAAGTTTACAACCTGCCGGAGCCCTACGCGCGCTTTACGCCGCAGAAAGCCGGCGAAGGCAGAAATCACAATACCAAGTGGGTTCATTCTCTGGATCCGGGCGATCCGCAGGGGCGCGCGGCGCATCGCCATCCCTACATCTACGATCCTAAAGTGAACTGGCGCAACGGCGAGATCGCGGCGCGCCAGATCGCCGGGCATGATATGGAGTTTCGCTTCAACGACATCAAAAGAGAAGGCCTTGATAAGCAGGTGCTGTTTCCCACCGGCATCAACGTCGCCACGGAAAACGTCGGTGGCTTGGGCCTGGCGTGCGCCCAGTCTTACAACAACTGGGTGCGAAAGCTGATCCGTGGTCATGAAGACATGTTTTTACCGGTCGCCATGGCGCCCGCCGGCTGTCCGGAAGAGATGGCGAATGAGCTGCGGCGCTGCGTCAAGGAGCTGGGCTTCAAGGCGAGCCATCTTGTGCCGTACATCGGACGGCGCAACCTCGACCATCCGACGTTTTATCCGTACTATCAGGCGGCTGAGGAGTTGGGCGTGCCGCTCTTTTGCCATCCGAACAGCAATGGCGAATTGACCGACCGCTTCGATAATTTTTTTAAAACGCACGTGCTCGGCCGGGTGATGAACTGCACGCCGGCTCTGGTGGCGCTGGTGCTCGGCGGCGTGTTCGAGAAATTTCCCAAGCTCAAAGTCGCGTTCTTCGAATGCAGCGCCGAGTGGCCGCTCTACTGGATGCACCGCATGGACGACGACTGGGAGTGGGCCAAAGACTTTCCCCAAGTATCCGGTGATCTCAAGATGGCGCCATCGGAGTATGTCAAGCGCAACTGCTATTTCACCTGCGAGGCCGACGAAGGCGACATGAGCCAATCGCTCAAAGAAGTCGGAGAGGATCATTTTCTGATGGCGACCGACTACCCGCACTTCGATTCGGAGTTTCCGCACACGGTATCGGGCATTCGCGAGCGCACGGATTTAAGCGCCAAGCAGAAGGATAAGATTCTCGGAGAGAACGCGGCCAAGCTGTTGAATCTGTAACTGCGCGCGCCAATTCAACGCGAGGATAGAACTCTTTATGGCGTCACCCCCGAACGTTTTTATCGGGGGTCCAGTCGGAGTCTCGCCTGGATTCCCGCTAAAAGCATGCGGGAATGACGGAGTGTTAGGGCGAGAACTTGTCGTAAAGCAGCGCAGAACGCTTTTTCGGAAAAACAACAGAGCTTTCTGATGCGCGATAATCCCGTCGTCAACTCAGCCTAACATGCCTACTTAACCAGCCCGGCTTTCTTTGCGATCTGCTCGACCTGCCGGTGTTCTTCGCGAATTTCAGCGAGGAGCTTGTCGGGGGGAGCGTAGTCGGCGACCAGGCCGAGGTTGCCGAGCTTCGAAGCCACTGCCGGGTCCTTCATAACTTTCTCCAAGCGCGGCGATCAGACTTTTCGACACTTCCGCGGGCACGCCGGCCGGGCGCGAAAAACGCGGACCAGACACCCAAAAGGTTTTGCTTGTAGCCTAACTGAGGCAAGGTTGGGATCTGAGGAAACTCCGGCATCTTCGTCGATGCCACGATTCCTCTCATCGTGCCTGCTTTTAAATGTTCGGCGACGACGCCCTGAGCGGCGGCCGCTCCCTCGATGTGACCGCCTAAGGCCGCGGTCACTCCCGGTCCAGCGCCTTTGAACGGCACCATGGTGATATCCGCGCCGGTAAGGGAGTTTATGATCTCGACGGTAAAGTGGCCGACGGATCCCGGCCCTACGGTGCCGACGCGCAAGCTGCCGGGATTTTTCTTGCCGTACTCGACCATCTCGGCGAAATTTTTGAACGGTACGTTGCTATGGACCGCAAGCAGGATCGGTGTGCGCACCGCCATGCCAATCGGAGTCAGGTCCTTGAACGGATCGTAAGGAACGGCGTCAGGCGTGAGAATGCGATTGAATATCAGCGACGCATTATTCGCGATCAGGATCGTATAGCCGTCCTTGGGCGCTTTCACCGCGCTGTCGGTGCCGATGGTTCCGCCCGCGCCGGGTCTGTTAACCGCGACAACCGGTACTTTGAGCAGTTTGGAGAGGCCTTCGCCGATGGTACGACCAGCCACGTCCGTGGCATCGCCGGGCGCCAGTGGGAATGATGAGATTGATGGGTTGTTTTGGATAAGCTTGAGCGCGGAGCGACTGAGGCGGGAAGAGAAGCACAAGCCTGTCGATAGAGCCAGTAAACTACGAATCATGAAGTTCTCCTTTAGCGCGAAACTTCCGCGCCCCAAATCTCTTTCAGAAAGCCACTCTTCTCTAGATCCTCAGCGAATCGGTTGTCAATGATATCTCCGGGCTTGCGCCGCACGTTGGTGCCCTGCTCGCGAACAACTTCGATGGCGCCGGCCACGGTACTCTCGGGCACGAGCAATCGGCGGTTGACCAGCAATTTCGCGTAGGCGTCGTAAGCCGATTGGAGCGCATCCGCGTCGTTGAGCTTGAGCGCTTTGCTCACCGCTGCTTTGCCTTTCTCCGGATTTTTCTCGACGAATTGGATCGACTCCGCCAGTGCCGCGACAAACTTTTGTGTCACGGCTGGACGCTCTTTCAACGACTTCGCGTTGGCATGAAGCGAACTGTAAAGCGCCGGCAAGCCGAGGTCGTTAAGTCGGTAAACGAGGTTGAAGCCGTCGCGCCGGCCGCGCACATCGAGCGGCGGGGTGACCAAGGCCGCTTCGGCCAGGCCCGCGCGCATGGCGTTGAACGGCTCGACCTGGCCCGTACCCCCGACAGTGAGAATCTTGACGTCGCTTTCGGTCAAGTTGAATTTCCTGAGCAACGCACGCGCAAGACGAAACGTCAGATCGCCGGCGCGCGTGACGGCAATGCTCTTTCCCTTAAGCTCTTCAGGCCTTTTGATATCCTTGCGCGCCAGCATGACCCAGGGCAGGCCGACGAGCGGCGAAGCGATCAATTTAGCGTCGCTGCCGGAAGCCATACCCGGAATCGTCGCATCCGCCGCGCAGTAGAGATATTGAATCTCGTCGGCAGCCAAAGCCGCGAGCGCGACGCCGCTGCCGCGGATCGAGACGAATTCAACCTTGACGCCGTACTTATCGAACAGATTGGAGTCGAGAGCGGCGTAGAGGTGAATGAAGCCCCCAGTTATGGCGCAGGTCGCCGCGCGGACGGTCGCGACCGCTTCTCCCGGTTTCGACAAATATGGGTTGGCGTACACCGGCCACGACACCGTGACGGCCGCGCATGCCAACAGGGTGGAAACAAAGCGTCTCATAATTCGTTCCCCCTTCCGCGCCTGCGATACAACCGTTGGTTCTGAGTTGTCAACCTCGGAGAGGCTGTACTAGAGTGGCGCCGTGGGAAAAACAAATAGCGGAACAATTTCGCACGCGGTGCTGCCGTCGATCTGAAAGGCGGTGTTTCGTGATGGTTCCAACCTTATACAGTTTGGTATTTCTGCTGAGTGTCATCTTCTTGTCGGCGCCGCCGGCGGCGGCGCAATCGCTCAAAGTCGGCATGACTTCGAAGACGCTCTTTTACCTGCCGTTCTACGTCGGGCTCAAGAAAGGCTTCTACGCGGCGGAAAACTTGAAGACGGAGTTGATTCTCATCGGCCGGAGCGACGTTCAGCTTCAGGCGTTGATCGCGGGCGAGATCGATTTCGGCACGCTCAACGCCGACGGTGTGATCCTGGTCAACGAGAAAGGCGCCAATCTCAAGGTCATCGCCGGCGTCGACAACGCCGCTCCGTATATTTTGGTCGGCGGCAAAGCATACAAAAAGATCGAGGATCTCAAAGGCGCGCGCTTGGGCGTGTCCGGATTGCGCGGGGGCGCGACTTCCATTTTGACGGATTATCTGAAGAGCAGGGGCCTGCACTATCCGCGGGACTATACTTTCACGGTTATTTCCGGCGGCACTGCGGCGCGGCTGACGGCGCTCGAGAGCGGCGCGATCGCGGCAGGCATACTCGGCATTCCATATTCGGACATCGCTATCGATCAGGGCTTCAACAAGCTGGGCGACACCATGGAAGTGATCTCGACCTATCAGTTCAACGGCATCACCGTGAATCCGGCGTGGGCGGAGAAGAATCGCGCGACAGTCGTCAAGTTTCTCAAGGCGCACATCCGCTCGCTGCGCTGGATCCATGAGCAACCGCAGCAGGCCGCGGAATTTTTTACCGCGGAGATGGGCGTCAAGCCTCCCTATGCGCGCAAGGGCATCGACTACTTTACGAAGAACAAGATTTTTCCCGTCGATGGCGCGGTGACCCTCGATGGACTCAAGGTCAACATCGAAGTCCAATTTCGCGACGGTATCCTGAAGGAACCGCTGCCGGCGCCGGAAAAATACGCCGATCAGAGTTACGTCAAGCAGGCGCAGAAGGAACTCGGATTGTAGAGATTGGTTCAAGCCGTTCAAATCGTTCAAAACGTTCAAGCCGTTAACGGAACAAGTCCCAGAGGTACCCAGGGGTGGAATCTGATTGACGGCAGGTGGGGTGCTTTGTTATCCGATCAAAGGATAGAATTCTTGTCGCGCAACGGGAGCCTTCAACGAATATGAGTCACCATAGTGTGTTAGCTGTTTTCCTTTTCCTCGGCATAGCGCTTTTTTCTCTCAACGCTGAAGCTCAGCCCAGGTCAAAAATCGTTATCGGTTACGCCTCGATGAGCTCGGTGGTGACCACGCTCTGGATAGCGCAGGAGAAAGGCTTCTTTGCCAAAAACGGCCTGGACGTGCAGTCTATATTTATTCCGGGGTCGCCGACGTTGATTGCCACGCTTAACACCGGCGACGTGCATTTAGGTTACACCGGCGGCACGGCAACACTGGGAGCCGCGGTCGGCGGACTCGATCTGAAAATCGTCGCGTCCTTCGGTAATTTCGTTCAAACCGATTTGGTGGTTCGGCCGGACATCAAAACCGCGGCGGATCTCAAAGGAAAGCGCATCGGCGTTACCAGTATCGGAGGAACTGGCTGGATGTCGGCAATGTTGGGCCTGGAGCAGATCGGTTTGAATCCGGAGCGCGACAAAATCTCGATTGCCGCTTTCGGCGATCAAAGAGTCATTAGCCAGGCTCTGGAATCGGGAACGATCCAAGGCGCTTCGATTTCCGGAATCTTCAGTCGAAAGTTGAAAAGGGCCGGCTTCAATTTCTTGGGCGATCTGGAAAAGATTCCGCTGGTCGGCACCAGCCTGGTCGTGAAGTCCGAGTATCTGGCCAGCCATCAACCCATCGTGCGCGGCGCTGTTCGAGCGCTCATGGAAGGCCACGGGTTTGTGTTGAATCCGGCGAACAAGGCGACGGTGATCGAAGTCGTAAGCAAGAAACTCGGCATTACCGATCCGGTGGCCGCTAACGATGGTTATGACGATTACGTGCGGCGCACCGACAAGAAAGGCTTTGTCGTCGTCGACGGACTGAAAAATATTCAGCGCTTCATGAAACTGCGCAATCCAAAGATCGGCGATATCAATCTGGAACGGATGATCGACGAAAGTATTTTGCGAGAGTTGGAAAAGAGTGGATTTCTTGAACAGGCGATGAGCGGCAAAACCACCGTTCGCTGAAAAGGAGGAGGCGCTATGGCCATCGACGGCATGAAAGTGATCGATCTGGACAGTCATCTGGTGGGCGATTTGGAGAGTTGGCATCAAACGGTCGAAGCGAAGTACAAGGATTTTTGCCGCGCAAGCTGCCGACCAAGGATAACGAGCGGCGCAAGACTCTGGTCGGCAATCAGATCATGGTCGGTTCCGAGCTTGGCCGGCAAAAGGCGGAAAAGAAGGAGTGGGTCACCGAAGCCGACCTCACGCCGCAGGGGCGGGTGCGCAATATGAATCTCGATGGCATCGACGTCGCGGTGCTTGTCGCCCAACTCGCCGGCGCTCGATATACTCTGGTTCGCGGACGATGCGGAGCTCGGCGCGGCCTACGCGCGGGCGCAAAACAATTACATGAATTGGTACTCCTCGCAGCAGCCCGGCCGCCTCATGTGGGCGGGCGTGATTCCGCTGCAAGACCCAAAGGAAGCGATCAAAGAGCTGCACCGATCGCGCGAGCTCGGCAGCAAAGCGCTCAATGTGAAGGCGACGCCGATCCCGGGAAAGGAATGGTGGGACCCGCACTTCGATCCGATCTTCGATGAGCTCGAGAAAACCAAGACGCCGATCATTTTTCACGACACCAAGACCGGCTCCATGGGACATGAGCGTTTCGCCGATAATTTTTTCTTCTCGCACATGGTCGGGCGCACCATCGAGAGCATGGTTTGCCTGATGGTTTACCTTTGCGGCGGCGTGATGGAAAAGCACCCGAATTTGAAAATCATCTGCCTCGAGACCGGCGCATCGCAAATGCCCTGGTGGCTGTCGCGCATGGACGAGCACTGGGAAAAGCTGCCGCATCTGGTTCCCTGGCAGAAGCGCAAGCCATCGGATATTTTCAACGAAAGCGTGTACGTCGGCTGCGAGCCATTCGAAGACGGCCTGTTCGAATGGGCGGTGGAATATTTGGGCGGCGACCGGCTCGTGCTGGCGACCGATTCGCCGCATTGGGATTCCTCTCAGCCGGGGCAAGTGACCGGACCGATCTCGCAGAGCACGAAAATTTCGCAGGAAAATAAGCGGAAGGTGCTCGGCGAGAACGCGATCAATCTTTTGGGCTTGGGTTTGTGAGATTTCAGCGACAAGGAAAGCTTCGCTCGGAAGCGTATCGTATTTCGGCTCCAATGAGAGGAGACGTTATGAGTTGGTTACTAGCGGCTGCTCTTGCGGTTGTGAGTTTGCTTGCGCACTCCAGCACTTCTCACGCCGCCAGCGCCGGCCGCACCGTAGTCATCGCGCATGCGGCGATGAACGCCCGGGTGGCGCCGCTATGGGTGGCGCGCGACCGCGGGTTTTTTGCTAAGTATGGAGTGAACGCTGACACGATCTTCGTGCGCGGGGCGCCGACGCTGGTCGCCGCCATGCAGTCCAATGAGATCGACGTTGGCTACACGGGCGGAACGGCCGTCGTCGGAGCAGTCGCCAACGGCGCCGATCTGAAAGTCCTCTCCGCGTTCACCAATCGCGTGACCTACGACCTGATGGTCAAGCCTGGCATTAAACGGCCGGAGGATTTGCGCGGCAAAATATTCGGCATTCAAAGCATTGGCGGCACCGTATGGATGGGCGCCATTCTTGCTCTGGAGCATCTGAAGCTCGACGCAGATCGCGACAAGATCAATATTATCGCAGTCGGCGACCAAAACGTATTAGCTCAAGCGCTGGAAGCGGGGACCATCGATGCGACCGTGCTCGACGGCGTGCAAAGCCGCCGCTTGAGCGCGCTGGGATTTGCGACGCTTGCGGATTTGAACAAGGCAAATTTGCCGATCCTGAGCTCCGGCTTCGTCATGAGAGAGCCCAACATTCAAAAGAATCCGCAGCTCGCGGAGAACCTGATGAAAGCCGTTATCGAAGGTGCGGTGTTTTCGCTTTCGCAATCACAAAAACCCACAACGTTGAAGATCTTGCAAAAATATCTTCGAGTTACCGAAAAGGACGCGGAAGAAGGTTATCGCGACCTGGTGATTGGGACGGACAAGAAGCCTTATGCCGCGGCCGCGGGCGTTACGAACGTCGTTCGCCTGATGAAGCGAGGCAATCCGAAAGTTGAAAACGTTAAACCGGAAACGCTGATCGACGATCGCATTTTGAAAAAAATCGATCAGAGCGGTTTTATCGATGAGGTGTTGGCAAAGTACGGAGTGAAATAGCCGGGCTGGTGAAAACGTCCATATGCTTCGTTGCGCTTGATCGTCTCGCTCCAATGTACTGCAGAGTACGCCTCCGCGCGCCGATTCTGAGCGCGCCTCGCATCTGGAACGTTTTGACCAGCCCGCAATCATTTTAGCTGACGCTTAGAGATCCGATATAAGGAGCAAAGGAAATGTACATCGACGGCGATACACACTACTGGCCGCTGCGCTTCCTTGACAAGGTAAAGCACCCGGGGAAAGGGCATCTCGAAGTCGTCGAGGACAAGGGCGACATGGTGCGCTACGGGGAAGTCGTGCCGGGGAAGGTGGCCACCTATTATCGCGACGGCAAAAAGATCCATTCCTTCAAGGAAGGGCGCTGGAGTTTATCGCTGCGCGCCGAGTTCATGAAGAAAGACGGCTTCGATGTGCAGGTACTGATTCCGGATAACCGGCCATTGATCTACGAATGCGAGCCGAGCTCGGCCGCCAGTTGGCCCGCGCGTACAACGACACGGTCGCCGAGGATATCCAGGGCGACGAGCGGTTCATCGGCGTCGCTTGGATCTATTTGCCCGACATCAAGGAAGCCGTGAAGGAGCTTCGCCGCGCGGTGAAGGAGCTGGGATTGAAGGCGGTCAAGTTCAACGGCGGCTGGGGCGACGGCGATCTCGACAATGAAGTGCTGTTGCCGCTTTACGAAGAGATCGCCGATCTCGATATTCCGATTCTGCTTCACCCGGCCGCGCGAGTGTTCGAACTGCAGCATAGCCATCCCTGGCTGGTCGGCGCCGAGCGCTATCAGGGCTTTCAACATTTTCCGACGGCGCTGGGATTTCCTTTGACCTACATGGTCAGCGCGGCGCGCTTGATCTTCGGCGGCGTGCTCGATCGCTTTCCCACCTTGAAGTTCGGTTTTTTCGAAGGCGGCATCGGCTGGGTGCCATGGCTCATGCACACGCTGGATGCCCATATGCCCAATGAAGCGACGGTCTCCGATCTCCGTGCAGCAGTTTTTTGAAGGCAAGAAGGGCATCAAGAAATCGCCCAGCCAGTATTTCGATCAATTCTACATCGCCGCGGTCTCGTGGGAATCCTACCTCGCTGACACGGTAAACGGCTGGCCGAACCATAACATCATCATCGGCAGCGATTTCGATCACGGCGACGCCGTCGCTACTTGGCCGCGCACCGTGGACGTTATCAAAAAGATGAAAACCCTCTCCGATGTCGACAAGGAAAAGGTCCTCGGCGGCAACGCGATGAGAATGTTCGGGTTGCATGGCAACGGCGGCAATACAGTTGGCATATCCTCCGAGGCAAATTGAAGCGGATGACTGCACCACAGAATCCTGACAATTCCGCAGTTTGAAGGAAACTTCCTCCGGAAAATCACTACATCGGAAAGATCCGTCAGAAAAGTGTCGGCAAAAGGGTGGAGTGTCTCTAACACGCCGTTTGGCACCGTGGTTGCCTTATTCATAAAGGTGAAAGGAGGTGTAAATCATGATTACTATAAGAACGATTCTCGTGCCTACGGATCTTTCTGCCGCCTCGGTGCCCGCTATCGCGTATGCTGCGTTCCTAGGGAAGGCTCATGACGCAGAAGTTGCCCTGCTGCACGTCGTTCCGATGGAAGCGAATAAGGGGCATTTCACTGATAGCTATGCCGAAGGGGTTGGGTTTGCGCTGGGTAATCAGCCGGCTGGTCGGCTGCAGCACGATGTGGAAGCCATCTACGCGCCCAAGAAGGAAATTCTGCTTGGTTTTCTCGATCACAATATAGGAGCCGATCTTCGCAAGACGACAAAGTTCAGGGCGCTCGTCAGACCTGGAAAGGTCGTTGAGGAGATTATTGCTGCGGCTAAAGAGGAGAAATCCGATCTCATCGTGATGACGAAACAAGCAGGGAATCTGCGACGACTGTTTGGCGGAAGCGTCACCGAGCGCATTGTTCGACATGCTCCGTGCCCGGTCCTCTCGATGCAGCCATCAGCCGAAGTCAGGACAGAAAAGAACGAACGGTTTCCGGTCAAGCTCATCGACAGGTGGGCTGCTTGATTACTCTTGGTTGCCGACGCGAAACCCCGGCCAGTCTATGGCCGGGTTTCGCCCGACTGATGTCCGCCCCGGCAGTAAGCTTAATCATCCTATCCTGCCCTTGATCGCCACACGGCAGCGCTGAATCGAAAGCTATAGTCACGCCCACAGTCGACTGAAACCCGGTCGAACTTCGGGTTCATCGAGGGAGTTCGATTGACAACTTTCGGAGCATTGGATAAATCTTTTTGCATAAACTTTTTCATAACATTGTTAGGAGAGAAATCATGGCTAAGGATCTCAGGACCTTTATATCGGACTGCGAGCGTCAACTGCCGGGCGAGGTGATCCACATCACCAAGGAAGTCAATCCGGCGAATTACGACGTCACGGCGATCATCAAGCATCTCGGCGCGCAGAAGAAGTTTCCCATCATCATCTTCGACAATCCTAAGAATTTGAACGGCAAAGTCGGCCCGATCAAGCTGACGATGAACTGTGAGATCTCTCAAGGGAAGACGCAGATCGCTCTAGGCATGCCGAAAAACGCGACGCGTCCGCAGATGGCGGAAAAGTGCCTTGAGATGGAAGAGCATCGGGTTCCGCCGACGATCGTCAGCAAAAAGGACGCGCCGATCAAGGAAAACACCATGGTCGGCAAGGACGTGGATCTCTATCAGATCCCCATCATGCGCCACCACGAGATGGACGGCGGCCCGTATATCGTCTTGTCGACGATCACCAAGGACCGTAAGTCGGGCATCTACAATCTCTCGTATCATCGCATGGAGGTGAAATCGAAAAATTCGACGGCGCTGTATGCCTCGCCACGCCATCTCTGGAAGATTTTCAAGGACTACGAAGAAAACAATATGGAGATGCCGGTCGCCACGGTGCTGGGCCATCACCCGGCGTTTCATATGGGCGCTTGCTACAGCGGGCCGTTCGAAGTCAGCGAGTATGATGTCATCGGTGGATACCTCGGCGAACCGTTGCGACTGGTCGCTTCGGAAACTTTTGGCGATGATTTACTGATCCCGGCTGATGCTGAAGTCGTCATCGAAGGCGTGCTCAAGCCGGGCGGCCGCGTCGTCGAAGGACCGTTCGGCGAAGCCCCCGGTTATCTCGGCCCGCAGCGGTATACGACCTGCGTTCACTATGAAGTGCGCGCCATCAACTATCGCAACGGCGCCATGTATCAATCGGTCATCACGCCGGAAGGCGACAAGCCGTGGATGGATCTGCCGCGCGAAGGCGCGTATCTGCGCCGCTGCCGCGAAGCGGTTCCAGGCGTAACCGCGGTCTGCAAGCAGGGCCGGCACGCGCATTACAACGTATTTATCTCTATGAAAAAAATGTCGGAAGGCGATCCAGGCCGAGCCGCCGCTGCTGCGTTGACCTTCGATCACACCAAGAACGTTTTCGTTTTCGACGACGATATCGACGTGTTCAATCCGACGGATATTCTTTGGGCCTTTGCCACCCGCGTACAACCGCATCGCCAGGTGTCGATCTTGCAGCCGCTTTTCCGCGGCAATTTCCTGGATCCGTCGTTGGTCGACGAGATCAAAACCTCCGGCATGATCGTCGACGCCACCAAGCCGCTCGACCGGCCGTTTTCGCCGGTTTCGAAATGTCCGGATGAGGCGATGGAGCGGATCAAGTTGGAGGAGTATGTGCCCGGTGAAGTTCTGCAACATATTCCGATGGATCGCACGACATACTGGGCGTAAGAGTTTAATTACCCATTTGGCTATATTCAGGAGGAACGATGGGCCAGGCTGTAGAGATAACTTGTCCAAGCTGTAAAAAGGTTTTCGTGGTGAATCCGCACATGCTCGGGTCGGGCATGAACTTTCATTGTCCATTCTGCGATCTTTATTTTCCGGAAAAAGACAGCCCGAAAATCCGCAAATAGTTTCACGCCGGCCACGGCGATTCTTTCGCCGTGGCCTTTTCTACTTCATCCATGAACGAGAAGCACAGTTATTCGATTGCGGGAACCAATGCGCCCAGGGTCGACGGCGTCGAAAAAGTAACCGGCAAAGCGATCTATACGGGCGATATCCAGCTTCCGGGGATGGCGCATGCGCGTATACTGCGCAGCCCCGTCGCTCACGCGAAAATCGTTAAAGTCGACGCGACAAAGGCGAAGGAGCTTCCGGGCGTTATCGCGACCCTGACGCGCGATGATATCCAAGTGTTCAATTACAAGTACGGCGCGACATATAAAGATCAGTCGATCGTTGCAGTCGATAAGGTCCGCTACGTCGGCGATCCGGTGGCCGCGGTACTGGCCGATGATCCGCCACGGCGGAACAGGCTCTGGAGTTGATCGAAGTCGAGTACGAAGAACTGGCCGAAAGTAACCAACATCGAAGAGGCTACCGCGCCGGGAGCCGTTCTCGTTCACGAAGCGGGCGTGGCGCGCGCCGAGCTGCGCGGCTCGGTTTACGGCGCGCCGGAGCGATTCAACGGTACCAACATTTGCTATTACCTCACCTTCGGGCGCGAGGATGTGGAAAAAGGCTTTGCCAAGGCCGATCAGATTTTTGAAGACACGTTCCGCTTTCAAAAAGTTCAGCACTATTCGCTCGAAGCGCACAACAATATCGCCTACTACGACGGCGAGAAGCTCACAGTCTGGGCGTCCTGCCAGGACCCGTTCACTCTGCGCGATCATCTCTCCGGCATATTTCGTCTGCCGCTCAGCCGCATAAGAGTTATCGTCCCGTACGTCGGCGGCGGCTACGGCGGCAAGCTCTACGTCAAAGCGGAGCCAATTTCGGCGGCGCTGTCGTGGATGACACGCAGGCCGGTAAAGCTTCAGCTATCGATCAACGAAAGCTTCAAGACCGTCACGCGCCATCCGGCGCGCGTCACGGTGAAAACCGGGGTCACGAAGGACGGCAGGCTGATCGCGCGCGAGTGCCAGGTCTACATGGACACCGGCGCTTACGCGGACGCCGGTCCGCGCGTGACGCAGAAAGCGGCTTATCGAGCTCTAGGCCCTTATAGGATTCCGTACGCTAAAGTCGAAGCTTACGGTGTTTACAGCAACACCGTCCCGGCGGGTGCTTTTCGCGGTTTCGGCGCGCTGCAAGTCACTTGGGCTTACGAATCACAGATGGACATGATCGCCGATCGGCTCGGCATCGATCCGCTGGAATTCCGCATCAAGAATCTACTCAAGAAGGGCGACATCTACACGAAGGGTGACACCCCCGTGGATTGCGATCTGGAAGAGGGACTGTTGAAAGTCGCCGACGCGATCAAGTGGAAGGAAAATTCCAGCAAGCCCAATCGCGCCAAAGGCATCAGCTGCTGCATCAAGGACGCCGGCGGAACTTACAAAGTTGCGGGGGCCACGGTCAAAATGTCATCCGATGGCAGCATCGTCTTGCTCACCGGCACGGTTGAAATCGGTCAGGGACCGCGCACGGCATTGAGCCAAGTCGTTTCGGAAGAACTCACAGTAGGCATGGAGCAAATCACCGTTGCCCAACTCGATACCGACGTGACGCC
Organism: uncultured delta proteobacterium; assembly: GCA_963745035.1. Classification (GTDB taxonomy): domain Bacteria; phylum Desulfobacterota; class Binatia; order UBA9968; family UBA9968; genus DP-20. The sequence goes on from CAVUVW010000026.1 coordinate 126,484, forward strand.
CTACGACATCTCCACCAGCGCCAGCAGTTCGATGGTGGTCATGGGGACTGCGGTGCTGCGAGCGGCGCAAGACGCGCGCAAGCAGTTGCTGCAGTGCGCCTCCAAGGTGCTGAAACAAAAAGTTGAAAACCTGAAACTTCACAACGGTCACGTCGTCTTTGGCGAGAGCGCGCCTATTTCCTTTAGCAAAGTGATCGTTGATTTCTTCGGCAGCAAGGCCGGAGAAATTATCGGTAAAGGACTTTACCAAGATAAAAAGAACCCCAAGGCCGTATTGGGGTCGACAACGACATTCTGGGAGGTGGGGTGGGGTGGTGTCGAGATCGAAGTCGATCCAGACACGGGTATGGTTCGGGTTCTGAATTACGTTTCTGCTTGCGATACCGGCAAGGCGATCAATCCGGAGCAGTGCATCGGCCAAGACGAAGGCGCCGTCTTATTCGGCATCGGCCACACTTTAATGGAAGAAATGGTTTACGAGGACGGCCAGCTTTTGAACGGCAATCTGGTCGACTATCGCGTCCCAAGATTCGACGATGCGCCGGAACATCTCCACACGATTCTCATCGAGAACGGCAATGGTCCAGGTCCGTTCGGCTCCAAAGGCATCGGCGAGGGAGGCCTGTTGCCGGTCGCCTCCGCGGTCGCCAACGCGGTTGCGCGCGCGGTCGGCGTGCGCATTCAGGAATTGCCGCTCACCCCGCCGAAGATCTGGCAGGCGTTGCAACGAAAACAATAGCTCCGCTATCGCTTTTGATATCTTAAAGTTATTGTTTATATCGGATGCGCGGAGTTACGCCGATCTCGGCTCGGCTCGTCAGGGCTGTGAAAGCGGCATCGAAATTAGAATCGGGTCAAACTAGATCCTGCCTCATGCGAGAGACTAAACCTCCAAAACCTGCCCGCATTTTTTGCACGTCGCCAACGCCGCATTGCTCTTCAATGCGTTGGTTGCCTCATTGACGGCGCCGCCCGGATCGTCGAAGCGAACCCGGGCTTCGTACAGATTATTGCCGCAGTTTTCGCACGGCCAGATGAAGCGATCGATTTCCTGCGGGCTGCGGCGGCGCTCGACGACGAAAGTCCATGAGCCGTCCGCTCGGCGCGGCGAATGCGGAATGCTGGCCGGCAAAAGAAATAAATCGCCGGCGCCCAGCACGGCGACATCGTGTTTGTCGTCTTTCAGATAATGAAGATTCAGCTCGCCTTCGAGCTGGTAGAAAATCTCATCGCCGGGATTGATGTGATAGTCTTTGCGCTTGTTCGGCCCGCGCGTGACAAATGCGATGAAATCGGAGTCCTGCCAGATGACCCTTCGCTGGCCCCAATTGCCGCGATTCTCGTCGATCCATTTCTGGAGACTGAAGCCTTTCAGATGTGGCAGCATAAGACCTCCATCGGATGGAAACACTATAGAATTGCCTCCGGCGGGGAATCAAGGCTAAAACTAGCCATGGTGTCGGCACGCAAACGAATGAAGTTGAAATCCGGCCGCATCGGCTTGATTTCCGACACGCACGGCTTGGTTAGGCCCGAGGCGCTCGCCGCGTTGAAAGGGAGCGAGCTTATTATTCACGCCGGTGATATCGGCAATCCGGAAGTGCTCACTGCGCTCAAAGAAATTGCGCCGGTCATCGCGATTCGCGGCAACAACGATCGCGACTTTTGGGCAAAAGAGATTCCGGATTTTTTGGAGTTGAAGATCAACGGGATCAAGATCTATGTGATCCACAATGTCAATGAATGGAAGCCGGACTCCAGGGGCGCTTTTCACGCTGTGATCAGCGGCCATTCGCATAAACCGAATGTGATCACCAAAGACGGCGTCCTTTTTATCAATCCGGGTAGCGCCGGTCCGAGACGCTTCAAACTGCCGATTGCGGTGGGCCGGCTTCGAATCGATGGTGGCAAAATCCGCGCAAATATATTCAATCTGGAAGTTTAAATCGAAACTTTCTTGACATTGATTTAGCCGCGCGATACAAAAATAGCAGTAACCTTTTAATCCGATCCTGTGAGGTCGGAAAAGGAGTTATGAAGCTGATTTCGGAAATTATTAGCGCTCAAAGACCCTCTCGGTGATTCCGGAGGGTCTTTTTTTATCTATGGCTGACAAGCAGCAAGTCGTCCTGGAACAGGCGGATCTTGGCAAGGCTATCCGGCGGATGGCGCACGAGATCTTGGAAAAGTGCGCCGACCCGACGGAGCTGGTCTTGATCGGCATCCGTTCGCGCGGTGCCTATCTTGCTCGCCGGCTGGCGCGAACGATTGAGGAAATCGGGAAGTCTAGTCCTCTGGTCACGGCGATCGACGTGTCGGCGTTTCGCGACGATCGGGCCGTAACGCAGGAAAATTTATCTGGCGGCGTCTTCGAAACTGAACCCGTAGTCGAGGACAAGACCATCGTCCTGATCGATGACGTGATTTATCGCGGTCGCACGATTCGAGCCGCGATGGAGGCGGTCGAGCGTCTCGGCCAACCGAAACGAATTCTCGTGGCGGCCTTGATCGATCGCGGTTCACGCGAGTTGCCAATACGCGCCGATATCGTCGGAAAAAATATCGACGTCGCGGAAGGTCAACGGGTCAACGTTCGGCTGGTGGAGGCCGATGGGATCGATCAGGTGTTTTTGGTCGATTGGCGTGATCGTCGCGCTGTTTAGCGAAAAATAAAAAGACATGCGTAATCTGATTTCCATCGGCGATTTGACCAACGAAGAGATCGAGGAAATCTTTTCTCTGGCCGATGGCGCCGACGAATTGCGCGCGGAGAGACGCGCGAGCGGCGAGATCATGGCGACGCTGTTTTATGAGCCGAGCACGCGGACGCGATTATCATTCGAATCGGCGATGCAACGGCTTGGGGGCTCGGTGATCAGTTGCTCGGACATGAAGTCATCATCGACGGTCAAAGGCGAAACTGTCGCGGATACCGCGCGGGTCGTTTCGAGCTACGCGGATGTCTTGGTCGTACGCCACAACTGGGATGGGGCCGTGCAAGCGATGGCGGAGCACGCCGACGTGCCTGTGATCAACGCCGGCGACGGCAGCCACGAGCATCCGACGCAAACGCTTTGCGATCTCTACACCTTGCGCAAGGAGAAGGGCGAAATCAAAGGATTGACCGTCGTGGTGTGCGGCGATTTGAAGAACGGCCGCACGATTCACTCCCTGGTTTACGCGCTGGCGCGGTTCGGCGCCAACGTGGTGACGTTGGCCGCCAACGGCATGGCCTTGCCGCAGTATGTGATCGACCGCTTGGAGCGCGAATACGATTATGCCCTCGCTCCGGTGGGATCGGATGATCTAAACGCCGTCGTCACTGAAACTGATGCCTTATATCTCACGCCGAAGCAGCCGCATCAGCTGGCGCTTTACACGCAAGTCGACCAGGTCATTCAAGCGCGCCTCAACACCATGGCCACCGGGCTGCGTTACGACGCCTTCTATATGACGCGAAAACAAAAGGAGCGCATGAAGGAAGGCACCACGGACGTGAGCTATCCGACCATCGGCGCCAATTTTCTGCGCGAGCAGCGTTTTCAAGATACCGTGGTGATGCATCCGCTGCCGCGTGTCGATGAGCTTTCACCGGAGGTCGATAAGGACCGGCGCGGCATTTACTTCAAGCAAGCCGCCTACGGCGTACCGGTGCGCATGGCGTTACTCAAGTTCCTCCTCGACCGGCGCGCCGAAAAGCACAACGCGTCAAAGGACGCTACCGTCTTATATCAAAGTCCCGAGCCGATCGCGCCGCAATGCCGTAATCCCAATTGCGTGACGGTGAGAGAGCCGATTTCGAGCAGTAGGCGCTTTGAGATTGTGTCGCCCGGAAAAGCCACAACGTTGATTTTGGCCTGCGCCTATTGCGACCATCGCTTCAAGGTACAAATTGTCGGCAATGTAAAATCCAAGAAATATTACGCATTCGATAGCTCGCTCATGTCGACGTTTCGTGCCTGGCTCAAGAAGGACGAGCTTGCGCTCTTTGATTCGATCAAAGTAGCGGAAGACTTGGGTTACGAGCCGTTCAAAAGCGGCCCCCAGAGAGTGCTCATGAGCGAAAGCGATATTCATGCTGCGCTGGTGAATATGGCCGGTCAGATCCTGGGCGATTTCCAGGAACCGAGCCGTTTGCTGATTTTGGGCGTGCGCGGCGCAGGTTCCCAGCTCGCGCAGAGATTGGCTAACGAGATCGCACAACAAGCGAAGCTGAAGCCCGAAGTCGGCGAGATCGAAATTTATGGCTCGGGAGATGATCTGAGAAGACTTTCCGCAGACGACCCTGATGCCGGACCATTGAACCTGAGGAACCGCGAAGTCATTCTGGTCGACGACGTCATATTCAGCGGTAGGACGGTCAAGAGCGCATTGAGCATCATCTTTCGCTCGGCCCGGCCGCAATCGGTGCGGTTGGCGGTCTTGATCGACCGCGGGCATCGGGAAGTTCCGGTAAAACCGAATTACGTGGGTAAACATATTCCAAGCTCGGAATCGGACCGGGTGCGGGTCAAGCTTCGCGAGATCGAACCCGGAGGGCCCGATCAGGCAGTGATCTATACGATCATGAATCCAGGCGAGCAAGCGAGTAGGCCCGCGCGCAGCGTGGAAATGACAAGCAAGTAGCGAGATGAAAGCGATCCTAGCACTGGCCGACGGGCGAGTTTTCGAAGGAGCGTCATTCGGCGCCGAAGGCGAGGCGATCGGCGAAGTGGTGTTCAACACCAGCATGACGGGATATCAGGAGATTCTCACCGATCCGTCCTACGAAGGGCAGCTCGTCGCGATGACTTATCCGGAGATCGGCAACGTCGGGGTCAATCCGGAAGACGTGGAATCGCGCAAACCGTTCGTCAACGGCTTCATCGTCAAGAATTACACGGCGCAGCCGAGCAATTGGCGCGCCGCCCAATCGTTGCACGAATACATGAAGGCGCACGGCATCGTCGGCATTCAAGGCATCGATACCCGCTCGCTGGTGCGCTACCTGCGCGATCAGGGTTCGCAAGAAGGCATTATCTCGACGGTCACGGAGAACGTCGATGAGCTGATTGCTAAAGCCAAGAGATCCCCCGGCATGGTTGGCAAAGATCTGGTGCAAGAAGTCACCTGCGACGAGTCGTTCGATTGGAATCAAGGGATGTGGGACATCGGCACGGGCTACAAGACTCGGGATGGCGCGAAAGCCGCGCCGAAGCGCAAGGGCAGGGGAACCTTCGGCTCGCCTAATTTTTTCGTGGTCGCGTACGACTACGGCATCAAATACAACATTTTGCGCAATCTCGCCGAAGCCGGATGCCGGGTGAAGGTCGTGCCTGCGGCGACTTCAGCAGAAGATGTTTTGGCGCTCAATTCCGACGGGATTTTTCTCTCGAACGGTCCCGGCGATCCCGACGCCGTGCCCTATGCCAAAGAAAACGTGCGCAAGCTCATCGGCAAGAAACCGATCTTCGGGATTTGTCTCGGCCATCAGATCATGGGGCTCGCGCTCGGCGGCAAAACCTACAAGCTCAAGTTCGGGCACCATGGCGGCAATCAGCCGGTGATGGATTTGACCACGCGCAAAGTCGAGATCACCTCGCAGAATCACGGGTTCGCGGTGGATGCCGATTCGCTCAAGGGCGCGGCTGAAGTGACCCATTTGAACCTGAACGACAATACCGTCGAAGGTTTGGCGCATCGTGAGCTGCCGATCTTCTCCGTGCAGTATCATCCGGAGTCCTCGCCCGGACCGCATGATGCGAGCTATCTTTTCAAGCGTTTCATCGACATGATGGCGAAACATCGAGGCAAGTAGCGACCCATGCCGAAGCGGAACGACATCCAGTCCATTCTTCTCATCGGCGCCGGGCCGATCATCATCGGCCAGGCATGCGAGTTCGACTACTCCGGCACCCAAGCGTTGAAAGCGCTCAAAGAAGAGGGCTATCGGGTCATCCTGGTCAACTCCAATCCGGCGACGATCATGACCGATCCCGGTTTCGCCGCGCGCACCTACGTCGAACCGATCACCACGGACGTGGTCGAGAAAATTATCGCCAAGGAGCGCCCCGACGCGATTCTGCCGACCCTCGGCGGGCAGACCGCGCTCAACCTCGCCATCGATCTCGCCGAAAAGGGAATCCTCGAGCGCTACGGCGTCGAGATGATCGGCGCCAAGATCGATTCGATCAAGAAGGCCGAGGACCGCGATCTGTTCAAAGAGGCCATGCGCCGCATCGGTCTGGATCTGCCGCGCAGCGGCTATGCGCGCAGCATGCGCGACGCCATGCGCATCCAAAAGCGGCTTAACTTTCCGGTCATCATTCGCGCTTCGCGCACCCTCGGCGGCAGCGGCGGAAACTTCGCCTACACGCCGGAGGAGTTCAAAGAGGTCGTGCAAGCCGGCTTGAGCATCTCGCCGGTGCACGAAGTTTTGATCGAAGAGTCGGTGCTCGGCTGGAAAGAGTTCGAGCTCGAGGTGATGCGCGACCACAAAGACAACGTGGTGATCATCTGCTCCATCGAGAACTTCGACCCGATGGGGGTTCACACCGGCGATTCGATTACCGTCGCCCCGGCGCAAACGCTCACCGACAAGGAATATCAGATCATGCGCGACGCGGCGCTGCGCGTCATCCGCGAGATCGGCGTCGACACCGGCGGCTCGAACATTCAATTCGCGGTGAACCCGAAAGACGGCCGCATGGTCGTGATCGAAATGAACCCGCGGGTTTCACGCAGTTCGGCACTGGCCAGCAAGGCGACCGGCTTTCCGATCGCCAAGATCGCCGCCAAGCTCGCGGTCGGCTACACCCTCGACGAAATCCGTAACGACATCACGCGCGAGACTCCCGCGTGCTTCGAACCGACCATCGATTATGTCGTCGTAAAAATCCCACGCTTTACCTTCGAAAAGTTCCCCCAAGCCCAGGATATTTTAACGCCGCAGATGAAATCGGTGGGGGAGGCAATGGCGATCGGGCGGACATTCAATGAGTCGCTTCAAAAAGCCATGCGCTCGCTGGAAACGGGCTCTTTCGGTTTCGAACCCAAGATCGATCTGGCCGCTGACAAGCGCGATTCGTCGTTGGCAGTTGTTCGGCAGAAACTCAAACAGCCCAATGCCCAGCGGCTTTGGTATTTGGGCGATGCGTTTCGCCTCGGCTTGTCCATCGACGAGATTCACCAGCTCTCGGCCATCGATCCGTGGTTTCTCGAAAAGATCCGCGACATTGTCGCAACAGATGTGCAGATCGCGAGCCATGCTGGCAATGCGCAGTTCGACGAAGGGACCCTCCGGGCTTGGAAGCAAATGGGCTTCGCGGATGCGCGCATCGCCAAGCTGATTGGAAGCGGCGAAAACGAGATGCGCCGCGCGCGGAAAGAGAAGGGAGTCGAAGCCGTTTTCAATTCCGTCGATACCTGCGGCGCCGAATTCCAAGCGTTCACGCCGTATCTCTATTCGACCTACGAAGGCGAAGACGAGTCGAAGCCGACGGCGCGAAAGAAGATCTTGATTCTCGGCGGCGGCCCTAATCGCATCGGTCAAGGCATTGAGTTCGACTACTGCTGCGTGCATGCGGCGTTTGCCCTGCGCGAAGAGGGCTACGAAACCATCATGGTCAACTGCAACCCGGAGACCGTGAGCACCGATTACGATACTTCCGACAAGCTTTACTTTGAGCCACTAACCTTCGAAGAAGTAATGAATATCGTCGACCGGGAAAAGCCCGACGGCGTGATCGTCCAGTTCGGCGGGCAAACTCCGCTCAAGCTCGCCTTGCCGCTGGAGAGAGTTGGGGTGCCGATCATCGGCACGACGCCCGACAGCATCGACCTGGCTGAAGACCGTGAGCGATTCTCCGAGTTGATCAAGCGGCTCGGCATCAAGCAACCCGATAACGGCATCGCGCGTTCGTATGATGAAGCATTTCGTATTGCCGAGGGATTGAGTTATCCCGTTCTAGTTCGGCCGTCCTACGTGCTCGGCGGGCGGGCGATGCAAATCGTTTACGACGGCGCGGCGCTCCAGAACTACATGACGAATGCGGTATCGGCTTCGCCCGAGCACCCGGTGCTCATCGATAAGTTTCTCGACGACGCCATCGAGATCGACGTGGACGCGCTGGGCGACGGCGAGGACTACGTCATCGGCGGGATCATGGAGCACATCGAGCGCGCCGGCGTGCATTCCGGCGACAGCGCGTGCAGCCTGCCGCCGAAATCGATCGGACCGGAGGTCCAGGACGAGATTCGCCGCCATACTATTTCGCTTGCAAAGGCCCTCAACGTGCGCGGCTTGATGAACGTCCAATTCGCCGTGCAGCGCAGCGACGTCTATGTGCTCGAAGTCAACCCGCGCGCATCGCGGACGGTGCCCTTCGTCAGCAAGGCCATCGGTGTACCGCTGGCGAAGATCGCAGCGCGGCTCATGACCGGCCGAAAGCTCAAGGACTTGGGTTTTACCCGGGAAATTCAGCCCAAGCATATTTCCGTGAAAGAAGCAGTGTTTCCGTTCAACAAATTTCCCGGCGTCGACACGTTGCTCGGCCCGGAGATGAAATCCACCGGTGAAGTCATGGGCATCGACACGTCATTCGGCATCGCCTTTGCCAAAGCCCAACTCGGCGGCGGCATGCGTTTGCCGAAAAGCGGACGGGTCTTCATCAGCGTGCGTGACGAAGACAAGGCAAGCGCCGCCGCTATCGCGCAAAAGCTCCACAAGGTGGGTTTTTCTATAGTCGCGACGCGCGGCACCGCCGCTTTTTTCGAAGCGCGCGGCATACCGGCAGAGGTCGTCAAGAAGATCCAAGACGGCAGCCCGCATATCGGCGATCAGATCAAGAAGGGCGAAGTGGCGATTGTCATCAACACGCCGCAGGACGCGCATTCCCACGCGGATTCTTATCTGATCAGGCGCTATGCCCTGGACTATCAGGTGCCGTACTTCACCACGATGGCCGGCGCGGAAGCTGCCGCAGAAGGCATCGAATATCTAGAGCAGCGCGAGTTCGACGTTCATGCGCTGCAAGATTACGAAGCGCCACCCTTGCCCTAGAGCAGCGTGAAGCCCACCGGATCTGCTCCCGATAGCCGCAACAAAAGCCAAGATCGAGCCGCCGGCGTGAGATCGGCTCTGCGCGCGCTCGACACACCGATTCAATTCCTGAGCGGCGTCGGACCCAAACGCGCCTCTCAGCTCGCCTCCGTCGGCATCAAGACCGTCGGCGACTTGCTGCAACACTTGCCGTTTCGCTATGAAGACCGGCGACAAATCAAGAAAATCTCTGCCGCGGTCCAGGGTGAGGAGGCGAGCTTTATCGGCCGGCTGATTGGGCTGCAGAGCAAATATATTCCACGCCGGCGCAGCCAAATGCTGCTCGGCATCTTGCTGGACGACATGGGCAGCAGCATGGATCTCGTTTGGTATCGCGCGCCGAAATTCTTGATCTCAGGTCTCGCGAAAGATCAAACCTTGCTCGTTCACGGTAAACTCGAGCCGAGCATGCATGGGCGCCTGCGCCTGGTTCATCCAGATTTTGAAATCATCGAGAATCACGACGATCCCCGGCTGCAACGGATACTGCCGGTTTATGTCCACCCCGCGGGCCTGTCGCTTTCTCGATTGCGCGGCTGGATGGCGCAAGCACTGAAAGATTACGACGACTATCTGCTCGAGAGTTTGCCTCAAGAGATCATCGAACGACAAAAACTCATTACTCCCGGCGCAGCTCTCGCATATCTTCATGATCCACCGCTCGATGCATCTCTCGATGTCCTAAACAGCTCTACTTCGACCGCGCACCGGACGATTATCTTCGATGAGCTTTTTTACTTGCAGCTCGGTCTCGGTCTGCGCAAAAAATCGCGGGCACAAAGCGCCGCGGTGGATTTCGCTACACCGCGTGTTTCCCTGTGCGAGCGCATGCGCGCGCTGTTGCCTTTCAAGCTAACCGCGGCGCAGGAGCGCGTGCTCGGCGAAATCGAAACAGACATGGCGGGCGGGCAGCCCATGCAGCGGCTCGTGCAGGGTGACGTTGGATCGGGAAAGACGATGGTCGCCTGGCTTGCCTCCCTGCGCGCCATCGAGCAGGGCCGTCAAGCGCTCTGGATGGCGCCCACGGAAATTCTCGCCGAGCAGCATTATCGCAACTTGCAAAAGTTCGCCGGCGCTCTGGGAATTTCCTCGGCCTTGCTCACCGCATCAACCCCTGCCAGAGAGAAAAGGGTGGTTCTCGAGCGAATCGCGGTTGGCGATACTTTATTCGTCGTCGGCACCCACGCGCTGATTCAGGAGGAAGTCCGCGCGCCGCTGATGGCCCTGGGCGTGATCGATGAGCAGCACCGTTTCGGCGTGATGCAGCGGCTTTCCCTCCGCCGTTTGGTCAACGGCGAGAATACTAGGTCCGCTCTAGAGCCGCATATGCTGCTCATGAGCGCAACGCCGATTCCGCGCAGCCTCGCAATGGTGCTCTACGGCGATATGGAAGTTTCTTTCGTCGATGAGATGCCGCCCGGACGAATCCCGATTCAAACCAGGGTGTTTAACGAGCGGGAGCGCAATCGAGTCTACGCCCTTGTCCTCGACGAGTTGAAACGCGGTCATCAGGCTTTCGTCGTGTTGCCACTCGTGGAGCCTTCCGAACAGCTCCAGCAAGTGCGCGACGCGACACAGATGGCGGAGAAGATGCGCGAGACACTATTTAAAGATTACGGCGTGGGTCTCGTCCACGGCCGGCTCAAGGCCGAGGAACGGGACCGAATCATGCGTTCTTTTCGCGATGGTAAGCTCGGCATTCTCGTCGCCACCACCGTGATCGAAGTCGGCATCGACATTCCCAATGCCACGGTGATGGTCGTTGAGCATGCCGAGCGCTTCGGCTTGTCGCAGCTCCATCAACTGCGCGGGCGAGTCGGGCGCGGGACGGCCGGCGGATATTGCCTCTTGGTCAATCGCGGCACTGGCAGCGTCCTGGCGGCCGAGCGTCTGCGCGCCATGGAAAAGGAACATGACGGCTTCAAGATCGCCGAGGCCGATCTCAAGATCCGTGGCCCGGGCGAGCTGCTCGGCGCGCGCCAGTCCGGCTTGATGGATTTTCGCTTTGCCAATTTAGCGCGTGATGCGCGTTTGCTGGCCGAGGCGCGCCGGGAGGCCCTGGCATGGTTGGAGCACGACCCGAAACTTCGCGGCAAAGCTTCCGCAGGCATGCGAGAGATCCTGCGGCATCGCTGGGGAACGACGTTACAGTTGGGCTTGGTGGGCTGAGGCGGTCGTCACGAGCTTAGGAGACATTCTCAGTTGCTGGGAAATGACAACTGTACCGCCATATCGTCGAAGGAACTGTGTTTGAAGCCTGGATGGAGCCTTTTTCTTGCACCCAATAGGGCGATAGCTTATAAAATGAGGTTATCCGTTTTTTGGAAAGGATTTAGGTAACCAAGGTGGAATTCCAGCGCATCAAGCGGCTGCCGCCCTACGTCTTCAGCATCATCGACGGCATGAAGATGGAAGCCCGCCATAGGGGCGAGGACATCGTCGATTTCGGCATGGGCAATCCCGATCTGCCTACGCCGCCGCACGTGGTCGCCAAGCTGGTCGAAGCCGCCAGCAAGCCGCAGAATCACCGCTATTCGGTATCGCGCGGCATCTACAAACTGCGCCTGGCGATCGTCGCCTGGTACAAACGCCGATACAACGTCGAGCTCGATGCCGACAGCGAAGCCATCGTCACCATCGGCGCCAAGGAGGGCATATCGCATCTCGCCTGGGCGACTATCGATCCGGGCGATGTCGTGCTCTGTCCCAGCCCCACTTATCCGATCCATCAGTTCGCCGTCGTGCTCGCCGGCGGCGATCTACGCTGCATTCCGCTGACGACGAGCGAGGCTTTCTTCGGGAACCTCGAAGAAGCGATTCGCCAGACCTGGCCCAAGCCGAAGATGCTGATCATCAGCTTTCCGCACAATCCGACCACCGAAGTGGTCGATGTGGGGTTCTTCGAGCGAGTGGTGAAGAGCGCCAAGGAACACGGCTTCCTCGTCATTCACGATCTCGCTTATGCGGATCTGACCTTCGACGGCTACGAGGCGCCGAGCTTCCTTCAGGTGCCGGGCGCGAAGGACGTCGGCGTCGAATTTTTCTCGCTGTCGAAAAGCTACAACATGCCCGGCTGGCGAGTCGGCTTTTGCGTCGGCAACAAGGAAGTCATCCACGCCTTGGCGCGCATCAAAAGCTATCTCGACTACGGTATTTTTCAACCGATCCAGATCGCCGCGATTCAGGCGCTGAACGGACCGCAGGACTGCGTCGAAGAAATCCGTCTCATGTACGAGAGACGGCGCGATTCTTTGATCGACGGGCTCGATCGCGCCGGCTGGAAGATTCCCAAACCCAAGGGCACGATGTTCGTCTGGGCGGAGATCCCTGAGCCGGCGAAAAAGCTGGGCTCCGTCGAGTTTTGCAAATATTTGCTTCAGGAAGCTCAAGTAGCGGTGTCGCCGGGCATCGGCTTCGGCCAGTACGGCGATGAGCACGTGCGGTTTGCGCTGATCGAAAACGAGCATCGGACGAAGCAAGCTGTTCGAAAGATCAAGCGGGCGCTGGGAAAACTGCTCGACTAGCGCGCGTTTCCAAGCTATTTTCTCCGGACATTTATGGCAGCGGCGAACAAACGACGAAAAGTCGGCATTGGCCTGCTCGGTTCAGGTGTGGTGGGCGAAGCGATTCAGGACATTCTCTTTCAGAATCTCAAACGGCAACTTGAAGGGGATGTCGAGCTGGACGTTCGAAAAATCTACACGCGCAATCCCAAAGAAAAAAAATGGTTTAGAAAACGGCCCGAGCTTTTTACTGCAAAAGCCGAAGAGGTCATCGACGATCCCGGCGTGGATATTCTGATCGAAGCGCTGGGTTTTCAACATCCATCTCACCTGCCGCAGTTCAGAGATTATTTTCTGCGCGCTTTCCGCAACGGGAAGTCCGTGGTCACCTCGGACAAGGCCGTGTTGGCGCGCTACGGAAAGGAAATCTGGGCAGCAGCCAAGAAGAGCGGCCGGCAGCTCCGCTTCGAAGCCTGTGTCGGCGGCGGGATTCCGGTGATCCGTTCGCTGAGCGAAAGCTTCGCCGTCGAGCAGCCGGAAGCGGTCTTCGGAATCGTCAACGGCACCTGTAATTATATTCTGTCGCAGATGGAAAAGAGCGGTAAGCCGTACGCGGAAGCGCTCAAAGAGGCGCAGCAGAAGGGCTACGCCGAAACCAATCCGGCGGCGGATGTGAGCGGCAGCGACGCCGAAGCCAAGTTGCTGCTTCTGAGCGCGGTTGCGTTCGGTCTCCAGATTCACCCTGGCAGGATCTGGCGCAAGGGAATTGAGGAGATTCAAGCCGTCGACTTTCGCTACGCTCGGCGGATCGGCTCGAGCACGATCAAGCAGCTCGCGGTGGCACGGCGCCGTGGTTCAGTGGTTCAGGTTTTCGTCGCGCCAGCTTTGATTTCGGGGGAAAATTTTCTTGCCAGTGTGGATGGTGCCACCAACGCGGTCTGCTTTGCGGGCAGGAGCAGCAGTGCGAGTCGCGGCGAAAGGGACTGCGATTATGTTTTGGTCGGACCAGGTGCCGGCGGCGGACCGACCGCAGTGGCCGTGCTCGGTGATGTTTACGAGTTGGCGCGCGGCGAACGCAAGTTCAGCGGTATCCCGAGCCTAGTTCCTTTAGGAAGACTGCAACTCCAACCGGAGGACGAGATCGATTTGCCCTTCTATATCCGATTCGTGGTTAAGGACCGCGCCGGCATCGTTGGTGATATCGGCAGGACTTTCGGCCGCATCGGCGTCAACATTTCGGAAATCTGGCAGCTCAGGCATGTGGAAGAGGAGCTGCGTAGTCTGACCGACAGCTACCGGCTCAAGCACAGATCGAATGGCATATTGCCGTTCGTCATCACGTTGGACCGCGCCACCCTTCGCCAAGTCCGCAGGGCTCTAGATTCCATCCGTAAACGAGATTATATCTTAGTCGATCCGGTTTGGTTCCCGATCTGGGGCACGTGACACGCGCTCCCATGTTTTGAGTTTCGCGTTGTTAAACGGAGCGAAGGTTTCGTGAAATACATCATTCTTCAAGGCGACGGCATGGCGGATTACCCGCTCGAGGTATTGGGCGGAAAAACACCGCTCGAAGCGGCACGCACGCCGAACATGGACTGGCTCGCCGTGCACGGCGTGTACGGCATCGCCCACGTGATCCCCGAAGGTTTTCCTCCCGGCAGCGACGTCGGCAACATGAGCATCATGGGCTACGATCCGGCGGTTTATCACACCGGACGATCACCGCTGGAAGCGGCAAGCATGGGCGTCGCCCTCGGCCCGAACGATATCGCGTTTCGCTGCAACCTGGTGACCCTCGGCGGCAGCGGCGATGAAACTTTCATGGAAGATTTCACGAGCGGGCATATTTCCACCGAAGAAGCGGGTGAGATCATTCGCGACCTCGCCCGGAAGCTCGTCGGCGACGGCATCGAATTTTTCCCGGGCGTGAGCTATCGCCACTTGATGGTCTGGCGCGGCGGCAAAGAAAAAATGGAAACCACGCCGCCGCACGATATCACCGATCAAAAGACCGCCGGCTACATGCCCAAAGGCGACGGCGCGGAGCGCCTGCTCAAATTGATGAACGCCTCGCAGCCGCTGCTGGCGGCCCATCCGGTAAACAAGAAACGCCAAGCGGCAGGTCAACGGCGCGCCACGAGCATCTGGCTCTGGGGGCAGGGGAGAGCGCCGCAGCTGCCGCCGCTGACGGAGCGTTTCGGCATCAAGGGCGGCGTCATTTCCGCGGTCGATATCATCCACGGTTTAGGCGTCTACGCCGGTCTCGAGCGCATCGACGTGCCGGGCATCACCGGCTTTCTCGACACCAACTACATTGGCAAGGGCGAGTATGGGGTGCGCTCGCTGGAAAAAAATGATCTGGTCTTTATACATGTGGAAGCGACGGACGAAGCCGGACACATGGGGGATGTCGAAAAGAAAATTCAGGCTTTGGAAGACTTCGACGAGAAAGTCGTCGGCACGGTGCTCAAGGGGATGGCACATCGCAGGGATTATCGAATTCTTTTGATGCCGGATCATCCAACCGCGATCGCGCTCAAGACCCACGTCTCCGACCCCGTTCCCTTCGTTTTGTTTTCCGCCGAGACGCCGCAAAACAACGGCACCGTCGGTTACAATGAAAAGGATGCGAGGACGACCGGCATCGTCGCCAAAAAAGCCTATCGTTTGATGGACGCGCTGATCGAAGGGAGGCCGACATGGACCGAAACTTAGCTTTGGAAGCCGTTCGTGTGACTGAAGCGGCGGCGCTCAACTGCGCCCGTTGGACCGGCCGCGGCGACGAGAAGGCAGCCGATCAGGCGGCGGTCGATGCCATGCGCAAGGCTTTCGATGCGCTAGCCATCGACGGCACGGTCGTCATCGGCGAAGGCGAGCGCGACGAGGCGCCGATGCTCTACATCGGCGAAAAAGTCGGCTCCGGCGGACCTAAGGTCGATATCGCTCTCGATCCCCTCGAAGGCACGACGATCTGTGCCACCGGCGCGCCCAACGCGCTCGCGGTCATCGCGATGGCCGACGGCGGCAATCTGCTGCATTGCCCGGACACGTACATGGCGAAAATTGCCGCGGGCCCGGTCGGCAGGGGGGTCGTCGATCTCGACAAGTCGCCGACCGAGAATTTGCATAGGTTGGCGGAAGCCAAGCGCTGTAAGGTCGAAGATCTGACGGTAATTATTCTTTCCCGGCCGCGTCACGAGGCAATCATCCAAGAAGTGCGCAAGGCCGGCGCGCGCATCCGTCTGATCGGCGACGGCGATGTGTCTGCGGCAATCGCCACCACCAAGCCGGAAACCGGCATCGACTTGCTGCTCGGCATCGGCGGCGCGCCGGAAGGCGTGCTCGCCGCTGCGGCGTTGCGTTGCGTCGGCGGAGAATTTCAGGGCCGCCTGGCGCCGCGCAACGACGAAGAAATCGAACGGGCAAAAAAAATGGGCGTCACGGACATCAAGAAGAAGTTCATGATCGACGAGCTTGCGGCGGGCGACGTGATGTTCGCCGCCACGGGTGTCACGGACGGCGACTATCTCCAGGGTGTGCATTTCTTCGCCGGCGGCGCGACCACGCAGTCGGTGGTGATGCGGTCCAAGACAAAAACCGTCCGCATCATCAACGCTTCTCACTATTTCGAGCATAAGCCTTCCTATTGAGCGAGTTAATTTCCAGGCAGTTTTTATCTCGCGCCATCGACCGTGCTCGCGGGAGAACGGAGGCTTCTGTGGGTGCCCATGGCGCGCAAGAAGCAGCGCAAGAAAAGCTGGGTACGCATGCTCGTGCTGTTTTTCGTCATTCCTTTCGCGATTTGGTTGATGGCTTTTTTGCTTTGGTTCTACTGGCACGACCTGAGCCACATGTTTGGCCGGGACGAACCGGGTCGCATGATTCCGAAGCCCGCACCTCAGATGGAAAGAAACGAGCGGCGCGAACGCCCGGCGTCGGAACCGCCTCAAGAGAAGATCTTCGAGGAAGATCGTCAGAAACTCGAAGACATACTCAAGCGCAGAAGTTGAGCAGCGCGAAGCAAACAGACACCCGGCTTGGATGGCATCCCAGCCGATGATAACCTGAGCATCAATCGCAATGAGTTTTTGGCGTGACATTCCAGGGCCCATCATCGGTCTCTCCCCCATGGACGGGGTGACGGACGCTTCGTTCCGCTACATCACGGCAAAGTACGGCCGGCCGGATGTTACACTAACCGAGTTCGTCAACATTCAATCTGCTCTCTATTCGCCCCATACCTTGCTCAAGGATTTTACCTACTCGGAGATCGAGCGGCCGATCGTCGCACAGATTTACGGCAAGACGCCCGAGCTTTTTTACAAAGTCGCGCACGTGGTCTGCGAGTTGGGTTTCGACGGCGTCGATATCAACATGGGCTGCCCGGCAAAAAAAGTCGCCGCATCAGGTTGCGGCGCGGCGCTCATCCGGACACCCGATTTGGCGCGCGAGATCATCCAGTGCAGTACGGAGCGGCATCAGCGATTGGCAAGGCGGCCAGACGCTCCGGCAGGTGGAATTCGACGATGACACGATCGAACAGATAGCTGCAGCGAATCGCCGGCGCAGCGGCGGAAACGCGCCGTTGGAGCGCCGGCTCATTCCCCTTTCGGTCAAGACCCGTCTCGGCTACGACCGGGTGGTTATCGATGATTGGCTCGCAACGCTTTTGACCGAAACGCCCGCGGCTGTTTCGCTTCATGGGCGCACCCTCGAACAAGGATACAAGGGCGAAGCGGATTGGAAGGCGATCGCGCGCGCCGTCGAGATAGCCAGGGGATCGGGCACGTTGATTCTCGGCAACGGCGATGTGCGCGACTTGCCGGACGTCTGCCGCCGCGTGCGTCAAACCGGCGTCGCTGGCGTGCTGATCGGGCGAAGCGCCCAGGGAGATCCCTGGCTATTTCGTGAGAAAGACGCCGTCAAGGAAGCGCTTCAGTGCGGCTCGGAGGTGCGCTTGGTCTCAAGTCTCATCGATTTGGAAGAACGATTCCAAGTCGTCGCTGAACACAGCGAGCATTTCGAGAGCCTGTGTGGCCCCGCGCGATTCATGGCCATGCGCAAACACTTGACCTGGTATTGCCGCAATTTCCGCGGCGCCGCTGAGATGCGCGCCAACATGACTCGGGCCAACAGCGCCGAGGATGTACGTCGCTGCCTGGCGGCCTTCATGGCGCGTCCGCCATGCGCCGATATGACGCATGGCGCATTTATACAGCGCAATGATCGTACCGCCGAAGTTTTGCTGTCGTCGTGACAAGTATTGCATGAGACTGATTTTGGCCTCGACGTCTCCGCGCCGCCGCGAAGTTTTGACGCTTCTCGGCCTACCGTTCGAGATTATTACGCCGGCATTCGAAGAGCAGGTTTCAGATCATCTGTCCATTCGCGATGAGGTACTTCAGTTCGCGGTCGGTAAAGCGAACTCGGTGGCGCGAGACCACCCGAATAGCATCGTTATCGGCAGCGACACGATGATACTTTACGATGGGCGTAAAATCGGTAAACCTGCCGATGAAGCCGACGCCCGGCACATCCTAGGGCTGCTTTCCGGAAAGAAGCATACGATTTATACAAGCGTCGCCATCGTTGACCGCAGCGGCGGACCGGGGCTCCACACAGTCGCCACCGTAGAGGTTCAGATGCGGCGTTTCACCCCTGAGGAGATCCGAGACTATGTGACGACGGGTGAATCGCTGGACAAGGCCGCCGCCTATTCGATTCAAG
Source organism: uncultured delta proteobacterium (assembly GCA_963745035.1). Taxonomy (GTDB): domain Bacteria; phylum Desulfobacterota; class Binatia; order UBA9968; family UBA9968; genus DP-20. Next base: position 144,796 of record CAVUVW010000026.1, read on the forward strand.
GAAAAGGCCGGAATTTGATCGAATCGATCCAGGGCGACTACCTGGCTGCGGTGGGACTTCCCCTCAAGCTGATCGCTCACTACCTTGAAGGCCGTGGCATTGGAGTGCCGTGTGACGTCGAGGAGCTGTATCGCGAGAAGCGTTTCCCCAATTGGCATGCTTTCGCATAACTCATGTCATGCAACTTGGCAGGCGTCAGTTTATTCAGCCGGGGCTGGTGCGGATCGCGGCAAATGAGCTTTGGGAGCTCTCTTTGCTGCATCCTCCAAAGAGCCGAAGAACGACGCGTGGCTCGTCACAACGGACAATTTAGGCGGCAAGCGACAGAATTTGTTCAGAAAAACGGATCGCTACTGCAAGAATAACACTGAAAAATTCAGCCGTTAAGAAATGGTACGACGCTTGCTGTAACAGGCAAGCGAAAACACCATGAAACCCCTAAACCGCGATTTGAACCACGATCAGAACTGGACTTGGCCGGAAAAGACCTGGTTCCGCGAGCGTCTTAACGCCATCAAAGCTCGGGAAAACGAAGAGCGTCGCAAGACGCTAACAGGCTCTTCCAGAGCCGGGCAGGTTACTGTTCCGTCGGGCGCCACCAAAGACGATCTGAAAGTCGACTGAGCGCCAACCGAGCGCGTCGGTCGATTTCTGCGTCTCCGCAACGCCCATCTTTTCTTTTCCAAATCTTTCGTTTGATGTCGCCGCCTTCCTTTTAGGGAAGCGGCTTTTTTTCACCTGGAACCGGCACATCAAAAGCGTTGAGCGTCATCGCCACCATCGCGTAGAACCCGATTGCGCTCACCAACTCGACCAGCTTCTCCTCGCCGAATAGATCAAGACCGCGACGGAACGTCGTCTCACCGATCGTCATCGTGGTGTTGAGCTCGATGGTGATGTCGTAAACAAAGCGCTCGTCTTCCCGCGTAAAAACCGGGCTGCGCCTTTCGCGAATCGCCTCGATGATCTCCGGCGTAATACCATGGTCGCGCGCATGCGGCTCGTGCACAAACCAGGCGAACTGTGCCGAAGCCTGCCGAGCGGCAATCAGAATCATCAACTGCACGAGACGGCGATCCAGTTTGACCCGCGAAGCGAACAAGTCCTGAAGCTCGAGTGTGTGCCGGGCGAGCTCGGCATTTCGCAGCCAGACTGCGAACGGGCCGCGTACCTGTCCGCGCACGCTCTTGATCCGTTCGTAGATCTCTCTTTGCTCGAGAGTAAGTCGTTCCGCATCGATCTCGGGTAGGCGAGTCATGGTTTATCCTTTCTTGAGGACGTGTGTGCCATCACATAGCAAAGCGCCCCGATGATTCAAGAGAACAGAGGCGGCAATCGGTTCAACCTCAAGAAAAATCACGGCGTCACGACCGGCCAGCGCTCGTTCAGCTTGTATTTTTCCGGCCGCGGCTGTAATCGATTCTAGAATTCACATCCAGCAGGGAGGAGATAGCGGATGGCACAAGCATCGACGAACGGTCAAAAGTGGGACTTGGAAGCGGATGTTGTCGTTATCGGATCCGGCGCGGCTGGGCTCCCGGCGGCCATCAAGGCAGCCGATGGCGGCGCGTCGGTGGTCGTTGTGGAGACCAACTACGACATCGGCGGTCATGCCATTATCAGCGGCGGTAACGTACCCCTCGGCGGCGGCACCAGCGCGCAAAAGAAATACGGCATCAACGACTCGCCGGATATGGTGTTCTCGGATCTCACCGACTGGACCATCGTGCAGAACAACGGCTGGCCGGATTATCGCTACAACGATCGCGCGGTCATGCGCGCCTTCGCCGATCACTGCGCGCCGACGTTCGAATTTCTGCTCGAAAACGGAGTCAAATTCAAAGAAATTGCGCCGGACAATCAGGGCGGGCATAACCTCGGGAATTCCGCGCCGAGAGAGAATCATGCCTTCTGGACCAAAGGCCCCGGCTATGAAAGCCCCAACAATAGAGCCGGGACCGGTGTGATCAGACCGTTGGAGAACAGCGCGCGCGCGAAAGGCGTCAAGTTTTTACTGAATTACAAAATGACTAGTCTCGTCCGGGAAAGCCCGAGCGCCGGGCGCGTCATCGGCATAACCGCCAAGCACACCCCGCGCATCATGCCCGGCCAATCAGCTCCTCTAAAGAGCTTTTGTTCCGACGGCAATATCGATCGCACGGAAGCGACGTTGAGCATTCGCGCCAAGAAAGCCGTGATCGTCGCCACCGGCGGCATGACCAGTAATTTGAACTTTCGCCGCATGTTCGATCCACGGTTAACCGACGTGCTGACGGTTGCGGGAGAGCCTTACACTTATCAAGACGCGAGCGGCGAGCTTGCCGCGATGGCCATTGGCGCCTCGCTTTGGGGCTTGGTCAACCAGACCTTGGAGAACGGCGACAACATCCGCACGCAGCGGGCTCTCGCCACGAAGTGGAATTACATGACCTGGGAGCTCGAGAGTCCGATCTTCCCGCTGGTTAAATCCACCGGTCTCAACGTCAAGGACTGGCATGATTTGATTTTGGTCAACCAGGTGGGCAAGCGATTTTACGACGAGACCAAAGGCGACTACCCGCACGGCAACGTGTACAACGACTTCAACCCCTACACGCCCAATGACTACCGCAACAATGAAAGAATCGAATATCATCCGAACAAGTACAATTTCTTTAATGCAGCCGTCGCGATGAATGAATATTCGGAGCCGCCCGATTATTCCGCCGGGCCGATCTGGGCGATCTTCGACGCCGATGCGGTAAAGAGGGAAGGCTGGAAGGTGACGCCGCCTTACGTCGATCCTGATGGATATTTTTTCAGTGGCAATACGCTAGCGGAACTCGCCAGCGCGATTAAGAACGAGTATCAAGCCAAGCCGATGAAAGGCGAAATCTTGCAGATGACTGTCGATAAGTACAACTCGTTTGTCGACGCCGGCGAGGACGCCGATTTCGCTAAGCCGGCGCCAAAGTTCAAAATCCAGACACCGCCTTTCTACGCCGCATGGGCGACGCCCAACGTGCACGACACCCGTTCGGGCTTGCGCATCAACGCCAAGTGCCAAGTGATGGACCTGAACGCCGAAGTGATTCCCGGACTTTACTGCGCCGGCGAATCCGCCGGCGGCTTCAACCAACACGGCCTCGGCCGCTGCACGACGCAAGGATTCATTGCCGGCATGAATGCGGCCGCAGAGCTGAAGCGCGATTAGATAAGATGCGATTGCGGATTCGGCAGAAAAGGGCGCCGTCGGGACGCGCCCTTTCATTTAGCGATACAGCGCCTCGATAAAATCGCTGGACTGCAACTGTCGGATAAATCGGTCGTCAAAAAACTTATGCGGATCGAGATCCTTCGCTTTGGGATTTCTGTCTGACAGCTCTTCCAAGACCGAACGAACACCCTCGGCGGTCGTGAGCGGCGTCTTCATCATGTATTTGGCGATCTGCACGTCGTAGGATTCCGTAAGCAAATCGTTATCCGTGGTGCGTAGATACTTCGATAGGACTTTCATTGTGAATGCCCGGTCTTTTTTCATCAGGGCGATGCCTTCGACTTGCGCGGTGAGATAACGTCGGACCAGATCCGGGTCGTCGCGGATTAGATCGCCGCGCGTCGACACCCCTGTCGATGCATACGGAATGTTGAGCGTGGGAATGTGCAGCAGCACGCGATTGCCTAGTTTCACTGCGCGGCTCGTCGCCGGATACCCGAAAACGCCTGCTTGCACGCGATTTCCTTGCATCGCGCCGACGATCCACTCGCCGGCGCCGATCTCGACGATGTGAACGTCTTTCCCCGGTTCGAGTCCGAGATGCTTTGCTGCCAGACGTGCGCCGGTGTGAAGTGAAGTGCCGAAGCGGCTGATACCGATGCTCTTCCCGCGCAGTTGCTCGGCTTTGTCGATCTCGGGGCGAACCACGAGATTCTGCACCAAGGTTCCGACGGTGGTTGCGACGATCTTCAGATCGGCGCCGCCCACCGCCGCCCCGGTGGTCGTGCCGCCGGCGATCTGCAGAAACGAAACTTCACCGGCAATCAGAGCGTTGGTCCCCTGAATCCCGCTCGGCGTTGCGATGACTTCGACCTGCAAACCATGTTTTTTGAAGATCCCCGCTTCATGAGCTGCCCATGGTGGCGCCATCGTGCCGGAGATCGATGTGACCGCGACGCGAATTTTTCGCAGCGATGAAACTTCGGCGGCCTCGGTGAGCGAGCTTATGTAGAATAACCCGATAGCGAAGAATCCAACGATCAGCCATTGTTTCATCGTTTGCCTCCTTACAAACACCGCGTATGCCACTGATAGCTGAGAGCATTGCAGCGAGTCAAATAAGATTCCGCGTAAACAGCTCCCTCTCGCGCCGACGATATAACAGAACGTAAGATCATTGCAGTTTTCCAACAACAGCGTTGCGTTTCGAATTATCGCCGTGGTAAGCGGGGAGCATGAGCTGGAGTATTTTCTGACGGGGCGCGGTAGTCACGGAAGAGAAGACCGAAACAGTTGTTGCCACAAAGGAGGTAATGCCATGCGATTCAATCCATGCGGGCGTTGGCAGACAATCGGTATCTTGTCCGTTGTTTCGATTTTTTTAGCTGCAACGGTCGAGGCTCAATCCCAACCGCGCACTCTCACGGTCGCTTCCAATCCACCGGGTACTGTTTTCTACGCGCTGGCCAGCGGGCTCGCTAAATTTGCCAGCGAAGGCGCGCCGTTCCAACTGGTCGTCCAGCCCTACTCAGGCACGAGCACGTTCTTACCATTGCTCAACACCGGTGAGATCGACTTCGGCGTCAACAATGCCGTCGATATGGCGCTGTCGTATCAGGGACCCGAACGGCTCAAGATCGGCGGCCGCAATCCTTTCCAGCACACGCCGAATGTCCGCTTGATCATGCGCGGCTCAGTGCTGATGACCGCGCTCCTCGTCCGCAAAGATGCGCCGATCAAAACCATCCACGACATCCGCGGCAAGAGGTTGACCGGAGAGTACCCGGCGCAACTCGCCAATTGGTACAATCTCTTCGGATTTCTTACGGGCGCCGGCATGAAATGGGAAGACGTAAAGATCGTGCCGGTGCCCGCGGTCAACGAAGGCATCGACGCGCTGGTTCAAGGCCGCGCCGACGTAAGCTTGTCGGCAATCGATTCGGCGAAGGTGAAGGAGGCGGATGCCGCAGTCGGCGTCCGCCACATCTCCTTGGACTGTTCCGCGGAAGGGGAGAAGCGGCTTCGGAAGGCGGTGCCGGGCTATTATCCGCATTGGCTCAAGCGCGGGCATGCCACGGCGATCGTGGAGGATACCTGCGTCAACGCGTACGATATCTATCTGACGAGCCATAAAGGGGCGGCGGACCGGGTGGTGGAGACCGTTCTCAAGAACATTTGGGACAATACCGACAAGCTGCTGCCGCTTCATCCCAATTTCAAGGACTGGACCCGGCAGCGGGCGGTCGACCCCGACGTGACGATTCCCTTTCATCCGGCGGCGATCCAATTTTTCAAAGCGCGCAGCCTTTGGTCGGCCCCGATCGATGAGAATCACCGAAGGCTTCTCGCCTTGAGTTCATGAGCGCACAGATCGAGGTTCGTGGGAAACAAGGAAAATAATTTCGGTGAACCGAGCACGCAAAACCGGTATCTCGCAGCACATGTGGCTCGGTTATTGAGCAGTTTTCGGCATTGGGTCGGAAAAGATCTCATCGCGCCCGGTCCGTCAGCGGAGATCTAGGCGCGGGAGTTGTTTTACGCACCTTTTGCGGTTCTGTCGCACGATACCGCGGCGGAGCCGATTTTGAATTATGCGAATCAGACCGCCTTGCGGCTGTTCGATCTCACTTGGGATGAGCTGATCGCCATGCCGTCGCGTTTGACCGCTCAGGCTCCGGCGCAAGCCGAAAGAGCGCGACTGCTGGCGCGGGTGTCCGAGCGGGGATTCATCGACGATTATCGCGGCGTGCGAATCACGAAGAGCGGCCGCAGGTTTTTAATCGAGCGGGCAACCGTATGGAATGTGCTGCATGAAAACGGCACGCGGTACGGCCAGGCGGCAACCTTCAGCGAGTGGCGGTTTCTCCCGTAGGGCGTTCGCCGCCGCGGATCGAGGAACGCTTCTTGTACATGCGCACGGCGTGATCGCGGATCTCCGCGACAGGGATTTCCAATTCGCGGCGCAAACGCTCGCGGCTGCGATATTCGATCGTGATCGTTTCGTTAAGCGAAGGAAACGAGGAGTTGCAGACGCGCAACAATTGCCCTTCTTCTTCGTCGATGCGGCGGCCGATCGCCCGCAACGTCTCCGGCAGCCCGTCAAAGCTGACCAGAGCTAAGGAGTGGCTGGGCCGCGCCTTGAATTGATCGTTCAGCGCCTTGATCTGCGCCAGGGAATAGTTGAGCGCGACCAAGTCCAAATACGGTGGCGTGGGTCCGCCGCACAGAACGGAAATCGCGTCGTCGGACTATTGCAGGTCAAACAAGTCGAGTCGCTGCTGCTCGAGCAGTTGCCCGACGACGCGCAATGAATTGGATAGCGGATAGCGCGCAATCATCGGCGTCTCTCTATCTCAAACCGCGCCGCGCTGGCCTTCCACTTGCGCCAAGTGGAAAATAGCGACTTGAAGCTCCTTAAACGCCTCTCGATTGTTGCCCGGGGGGTGGGATTAGGATTAGTTTCCACGGCATGGGTCGCAGCTTTGATTCTGCGGCTATTGAAGGGCTGATCGGCGCGCATGAACGCGCGTGGACATTTTTTGCGGCTGAGTCGCTGGCGCGGCTCGCAGAACATGAGGAATACTCTATTGTACGCGCTCATGCGCGCCGGCGCGTTTGCTCTGGAACGGTTGCCGCTGCGCGGCGTCGTTCGCCTGGTCGGCTGTTTGGCGCCGTTTATTTTTCGTCGTACAGCGCGCCGTGCCGAAGAGCATCTGGGCGAAACTTTGCCGCATCTGGATGCGCGTAAAACCACCCGGCGCATGTTCGTCCACTTCGCGGAGTCGATCTGGGAGTTATGCCAACTGCGCCGCTGGGTGCCGGAGCTCGAGCCTGCCGCACGCCGTGTTTTGGACGAAGCGTTGGCGGAAGGCAAGGGAGCGATCGTCATTTCCGGGCACGTCGGCAACTGGGAGATCCTTGGCCAGACGATTGCCGGCGCCGGCTATCCTCTGACAACCATCGCTACGCCCTTTTACGATCCCCGCATGACCAAATGGATGAACGAATGGCGCACCCAGCGGGGGCTAAAGATCCTCTGGCGCGAGGGCAACAGCGGCAAGGCGATCTTACGGGTCCTGCGGCAAAACCACTTGATGGCGTTTCTCATCGATCAGGACACCAAGACCGCAGGCGACTACGTGCCGTTCTTCGAGCGGCCGGCTTTTACGCCGACCACCCCGGCGGCGTTGGCGCTTCGCACCGGCGCGCCGGTGATATTTTGCTGGCACCATCGCCGCGGCAAACGCCACCAGATCACCATCGAGCGGCTCACCTACGAACGCAGCGGCGACCACCAGCGCGATGTCCTAGCGCTCACCGCAATGCTTACGGCACGCCTGGAAAACGTTATTCGCGCCGCTCCCGAACAGTGGGTTTGGATGCACCGCCGCTGGCGCACGCGGCGGGAATCCACATTCGGTTCCCCGGCCCGAGAGCCGATCATTGGACCATAGCCGTGCCGCGATTAGATGCCGCCGGTCCGCCGCTGCGTCGTCCTGTCGTTTTATCGCGGGTTGTCGAGAGCTTGGCGCGGTTGAACGGAAAGGTCTACCCGCTTACAATGAAGCCCGATTTAGCGCCGCAAAGGACATCTATTGCCGCACGCCAAATCCCTACGTGCCATCGGGCAATCACTGGAATCTCTCGGCGTGATCGCGTTCGTCATGGAGAAAAGCGGGCGTACGTATATCGTCCGCAGCGACTCTCTTCCCGACGTTTCACAGCTCGACCTCAAAAAGGATCTTACCGAGAAGGTCTGGGATGCCGTTGGCGCGGGCTCCCGGCACACGCGCCTGCTCGATACGGAAGGATCGTTGCGCTACGACCCGCCTTACGTTTCTTGGCTGGACGCGCAAGGCCGAAAAAAGCGCCGGCGGCGCCTCTCAGCTCAGGCCACCGGCACGATGAAGGTCTCCCAGCTCTTGCGCACGGTGGGAAAACATCTCGACAGATTCGAGCCCCATGCGTTCAGCATTCAGTGGACGAGTGAAAAAGTGGTGGTCGATTACGAGCTGCCGGACGGACAGATCGCGCGTGAAATTTTATCCGTGGACAAGTTGCGCGAGCTCACCGTGCGCTCGCGGTTTCGACGGGCACGGCGCCGCTAAGCGACAAGCAAAGCGCTTCTTTCCCGTCTCGATCTTCTGCGGCCCCCGCCGCAGTGCCGGCGCCTGCGCGTTGTGGCTTAAACCGGTGTGGTGATACATTATGGATGTTCACGTGATTGCCCAGAGAAATTCTTATTTGATCGTGATGCTCGCCGCGACCGTGCTGCTTTCGGCCTGCGCGCACAAATTGACCATGCATGCGCGGGACGGGGAGAAGCTCGACGGCAGGTGGCGCTTTGCCCGCGAAGGGAGCGCTCTCATGCAGGTCTTTGGCTCCGACGGCGAGGTCCTGGTCGGTATGCTCACGCCGGTCGCGCGCCGCGCGTTCTTTGAAAGCTATCAATCCGTATTCGGCCGGGGAGCGATCGCGGCCGAGACTCCGGATCTATCCGCATACGGCCACGGGTTTTGGATGTTGCCGGGAACTTCCAATGCGCTGACGGATGTGGTTTACGGTGACAGCTTCGACGCGGTGGGCGGGCAAACGGTGGTCGGCCCGCTGTTCTATTGGACGGCAAATCTGCAAGGCGACCGGCGGACTCTCATGCATTGCTTTCTCATCGGTTCGGCGCACAGCGCCCGCGGTCTCGGCAGATGCAAAGGCGCAACGGGCAAGGAATATACCGTTCAATTTTTTTAATGTCGACTCAGATGATACGCCGCCATTCCTTCGTTGTCAGCGGTAGCCGCGATATCTTTACCTTGAACGCCTCCGAGTGCAGCGCCGTTTCCCGCGGACGTCGTATCTTGAGTTTGATTTGCGCCCACGAGCGATGGCCCCGCTTGCGCAATTGCAGGAGCGCGGCATAACTCTGTTGCAACGATTGCTCGCTCTCCTTGTGCCCCGATTCTCCCATCAGCGATTTGAATTGGTCGAAGGTCAGAGTTCGCCCGGAGGGTCTCGAGGATTTGGCGAGCCGCGGAAAGCGGTCGTTCTCGCTCCCACGCGCTGAAAAGATCGGCGGCGTCTTCACCCGTTTGTCTATCCAGGCCTGCGCCGCGCTTAACGCCCATGCCACCGCCTCGGCTTCCGTGACGGCGCGTTTGGGAAATCGGACAAACGCCGACTCGCGCTCCGAGCCGGCTACCCAGGTGATGTTTGCCTGGGATGCCCATAAACCGGACGCCGTATCGAAACTGGGGAACGCCATGATCGCGTGATCGCGATAGGATCGGCACCACATAGACTTGACTCCTCTCAGTGGAGCGGCACGCGCGAAGAGCTAAATCAGCCGTTGTGTGCGAAAACCCGAGAAATCTTCCACCTGGGGCGATTGTGATCGCTTCCAAAGGCGAAAACAAGGGGTTTGAAAAGGAGGGGAGTCCTCGCGCCAGCCAAGCCGGCGCGAGGACTTCACTGAAGATGCTTATCGGAATGCGGCTATCTTCCTGAAGCTAGCGCCACCATCCTCCATTCCGATCCCACCAGCCGCGCCGGTAAGAGCCCCGGTTGTAGTCGCCGTAATAGTCGTTGTTACTTCTCCGCCAGCGGTCACGGTCGTTCCAATCGCGCCGATGCTGCGCCAGCTCACGCCGCTCTCGCTGTATCGCCTCACGATCGCTGCGGAGCTCCTCACGGCTCGCGCCATTGCGCCGATCGCGACGGTACTCTTGTCGCGCTTCACGCAAATCGCTTCGATCTTCCCGATATTCGCGATATGCGCGGCGATCATTTCGGTCCCATCGGTCCGCCAGCGCCGGGGTCGCCGGAACCAAAAGACCGAGGCCCATGAGGAGCACCGCTCCGGAAATCCATTGTTTTGTCTTCGTCATGAGAATCCTCCTTCCATGTGCTTCGACGGTTAGCCAGCCAAAAGGTTACAAGAAAACTTGGCGGCTCTACCGCGACTCACTACTTGTACTTGTGCCGGAAAGGCGCGCCGATTCTCCAGTTGTATGCTTTCTCCTCGCTCGCGTCAGAAATATTCCTCCAGCGACTTCCGAAGCGCTACCGCGCTATCGTATGTCGGCGAAACAGTAAACGAAATCAAACACGCTTTCTGGCATAAGGCTTGCGCGTCTAAATAACCGATCGCGTATCCCTACCGCCGTGCGAACGCTAGAGTTTGTACTGGTGGTTTTTTACTTTCTCGCCGGAAAGGAAAAATCCTAACATGCACCAGCTCCGAGATCGACTGATTGTCAGTTGCTTTTGTATTGTCGTTTCCGCCTGCGCCCACAGCGACGCGGACGTGAGCGGCAAGGGCGCCGTGTTGTCCGGCGGTGGGTCGACAAAAGGGCCGGATTTCGTTTCGCTGGCGAAAGGATTACAGCCCGCGGTGGTCAATGTCTCAGCGATGTTGTCGCCGGCCGAGAAGGGTGCGCCGAATCCGCAGCGGCCAGGCCCTCCGGAAGAAAACCTATTCGGCCTTCCATCGCCGGAGAATCCGGCGGAGCGAAGCCAGGGCTCGGGCTTCATCATCGCCGCCGACGGCTTGATCTTAACCAACGCTCACGTGGTCGAAGGCGCAAAAAAGATCATCGTCCGCTTGGTTGATAAAAGCGAGTTTGAAGCCAACGTGGTGGGGAAAGATCCGCATATCGACGTTGCGGTGATCAAGATTGCCGCCAAAGAGCGGCTGCCGATATTGACGTTGGGAGACTCGGATAACTTGCAAGTGGGTGAGTGGGTGATGGCGGTCGGTAATCCGTTCGGCCTTGATAGCAGCGTGAGCTCGGGGATCGTCAGCGGCAAGGGACGCCACCTCGGTCAGGCTTACGATCGTCTAATCCAAACCGACGCTAGTCTCAATCCTGGAAGCTCGGGCGGACCGTTGGTGAATCTCAACGGGCAAGTCGTCGGCGTCAGCAAAGCGATCGTAAGTCAGGGCGGCGGCAATATCGGCATCAGCTTTGCCACCCCCATCAATTTGATCAAAGAGATTCTGCCGCAGCTTCGCGCCGACGGCAAAGTGACGCGCGGCTGGGCCGGTTTGGCGATTCAGGAAATCACGCCGGGCCTGGCCGATTCACTGGGGATGACGAAGCCCGACGGCGCGCTCGTGGCCGGCGTCGTTCACGGCGGACCCGCGGAACGCGGCGGCATAAAAGTGGGCGACGTGATCGTCGAGTTCGACGGCAAAAAAGTCGTCGACGCGATGGACTTGCCACTGTGGATCGCGCGCACGCCGATCGATAAGAGCGTCTCCATCAAAGTCCAAAGAGAGCGGCAGGAAATGCAACTGAATTTGATTGTGAGCTCGATGCCGGAAGCTCCGACGCGAGGAGCGCGCGGCAATCAGATCGGCTAAGCCCAAGCTGAAAGATCATCGAAGAAGCGCGTCTCAATCCCGTGCAGGTATTTCCGGCGGCGAGTTCGTCGCGGCGAAAAAAATGCCGGATTGTGCCTGCGTATGGCTTGCTCGTCACGCTGCTGGCCCTGCGAAACTCACCATGATACACGTAAACTGAAGCAGCATGGCGCCCGGTGGCAACGCCGTTCGCGATGGTCCTGGGATTAAACCAGCGCTACGGTTGCGACCATGACTCCGGCCGTGGCCATGCTCTCGTAAGTTCTTTTTCTCCACCTAATGAATCGTCCGCCCGCTCGTTAGCCGCGCATGCCGCTCCTTCGCCTGGACAATGTCTCACTGGCCTACGGCCACGTTCCTCTGCTCGCGGGTGTTGATTTTCAAGTAGACGCCGGTGAGCGGGTCTGTCTGGTCGGCCGAAACGGCGCTGGCAAGAGCACGCTGTTTCGGGTGATCGCGCGCGCGGCGGCGCCGGATGAAGGTGAGATCTGGCGCGCGGATACGCTCCGCATCGCGCACCTCGAGCAAGAAGTTCCGCCCGACACCGATCAGACAATATTCGAGGTCGTCGCCGGCGGCCTGGGAGAGCTTGGCGCGCTTCTCGGCCAGTACCATCAAGTCAGCCGGCAAGCCGGCGAGCGCGGCGCTTTGCAGCGGCTAGCCGAGCTACAGTCGCGCATCGAGGGCCGCGGCGGCTGGAATATCAGCCGGAAAGTCGAAGTCGTCCTCACTCGATTGAGCCTGCCCGAGGATAAGCCGCTCGCGGACTGTTCGGGCGGTACTCGGCGCCAGGTGATGCTAGCACGCTCTTTGGTTAGCGAGCCGGATCTGTTGCTGCTCGACGAGCCGACCAACCATCTCGATATCGACGCCATCACGTGGCTGGAAAAATATCTGGTCCATTTCAACGGCGCGATCATGTTTATCACCCACGATCGGACCTTGGTGCGCCGCCTGGCGACCCGCATCGTCGAGCTTGATCGAGGCAGACTCACGTCCTTTCCCGGTGACTTCGACGGCTACCTCGCAAAGAAGGACGAGCTTTTGGAAATCGAAGAGCGGGCGAGCGCCAAATTTGACAAGAAGCTCGCCGAAGAGGAGGCGTGGATCCGCCGGGGAATCAAAGCGCGACGCACGCGCAACGAAGGGCGGGTACGCGCGCTCCAGGCGTTGCGACGGGAAAAAGCGCTGCGCCTGGAGGCCCAGGGAAAGGCCCGCTTCGCCATCGATGCGGGCGCAATGTCCGGCAAGCTGGTCGCCGACGTGCGCCGGGTGAATTTTCGCTACGGCGAAACCACGATCATTCGTGATCTCTCGACGCGCATCCTGCGCGGCGACCGCATCGGCATTATCGGTCCCAACGGTTCGGGAAAAAGTACCTTGCTGAAGCTCATTCTCGGCGAGCTCGCGCCGTCGAGCGGCGAGGTTGTCCTGGGCACCCGTCTTCAGGTCGCCTACTTCGATCAACACCGTCGCATGCTCGATACCGGGAAAACCGTGCGTGAGAACATGAGCGACTCCGATTACGTGACGGTTCGCGGCCGTTCGCGCCACGTCATCGGATACTTAAAAGACTTTCTGTTTCCTGCTCAACGCATCGATTCGCCGGTCAACGCTCTCTCCGGCGGCGAGCGCAATCGCTTGCTGCTGGCCAAGATCTTTACCCAGTCGGCAAACATGATGGTGCTCGACGAGCCGACCAACGATCTGGATGTGGACACGCTGGAGCTTTTGGAGGAGCTCTTGGCGGAGTACGAGGGAACCTTGTTACTCGTAAGCCACGACCGAACCTTTCTCGACAACGTCGTCACCAGCACTTTGGTGTTCGAGGGCGACGGCAATTTCAGGGAATACGCCGGCGGTTATGACGACTGGGAAAGGTACCAGCGGCAAATTCCCGAAGCGCCGGCGACGCCGGTGAAGCGCGCCGTTCCGGCGAGCCAAACTGCACCCGACGCAAGGCGCGAGGATCGGCCGCGCAAGCTCAGCTACAAGGAGCAGCGCGAGTTGGAAACCCTTCCCGCGAAAATCGAAGCTTTGGAGGCCGAGCAGTCCGGTCTGCACGCGCGCATGGCGGAGGGCGACTTTTATCGCCAGCGCGGCGAAGCCATCAGCGCGACGATCGAGCGCTTGCAGTCGATCAAGAGCGAGCTCGAGGCGAGCTACGAGCGCTGGCAGGAGTTGGAATCGCGCGGTCCGTAAATCGCCATAGAATCACCAAGCCTCACGATCTTGCCGCCCGCTACAGAAAGAACTGACTTCAGCGCCGCCGGACTGCGCGAATTTCCAGAACGCATCACTCATCGCTGCAACCGCGCGTGAAGGGGGCGCCCCGCGCTAATTCCTGATCGCGGGCCAATCCGCCAGCAGTCTGCCGTAACCCAGGACGGAAAAGGAGCAGCCGAGCTTCGACAGCAGATTCCAGAGCATCGCCGAATTGCTGGTGATCACCGGAACCGACAGGGCATTTTCCAGCCGCTGCAGGATCGGCAGCGGGTCCATCGTCGCGCCCTGAAAATAAATCGCGTCCGTCCGAGGGTTGACCCTGAAAGTTTTCTCCACGAGGCTAAACAGCTCGTCACCGCTCAAATTCACGGCGGAGCCGGCCTTGCGGTTTTCGAAAGCCGGTCCGAGATAAACGGTAAAGTCCAGACTGTTCAGATGCGTCTTGATAACGGCATCCGAAGCCGCGTCGAACGGCGTCATAAGCAAAACAGACTTGGCTTGGAATATTTTGAGCGCGGCGACGGCGGAGGAGACCGCGCTCACTACCGGCAAGCCGACCGCGTCCGCAACTTTCCTTTCCAGTCCCGGATTGAACAAAGTCACAAACCCACCGGTGATCATCAAACCGCGGACGGAATGCCGCTCGACAAAATTCTTTGCAAGTTCAACCACACGCTCGGTCTTGCCGGCTAGATCTTGATAGGATTCCCCGAGCAAGCCAAGGCCTTCGTGCGCAATCGAGACGCCTTCGGGCAAGATATTGTCGAGCGACTTAAAGTGAGGACGATTGGGCGTTGCCGGAGACAACACGCCGATGCGAACAGATTGCGGGTGAGTCATGACAAAACCTCCAAACGGGCTATAGCACGAAGCATGAATCTGCCGCCAACCGCAAGGGAAACACATCCGTTCACCACAGAGACACGAAGGACACGAAGAAATTCGAATAGTCGCAACTCCGAGCTCGCGCTCTTCGTGACTTCGTGGTCAGGTGAAATCGTCCACCCGATCTCGCCGTGTGTTCTAGCTTGAACTGAGATATCCAATCCCGCATAGTCGGCCATATTGCACTGGAGGATCTCGTGAAACTTCGCATCGCAGCCGTGGATTTGGTCAGCAACACTTGCTTTCCGGCGCTGGCCGCCGACGAGCTTGGGTTTTTCAAGGCCGAAGGCCTGGATGCGCGTATCGAGCTCGCGGCCATGCTCGGCGCAACCAAGGCGCTTCGCGCCGGCGATGCGGACGCCATGATCGCTGGCTCGGTACACGACGTGCTCACCGAGTTTCCTGATTGGAAAGGCGTGAAGATCGCGGTGGCGCTGTCGCAGGGAACGCCGTGGCTCCTGACCGTGAGAGCGGATCTTCCAGCCCGGCGTGGGGAGCTCAATGCCGTACGCGGTCTCCGCCTCACCGCCGCCGATGGCCCGGACTTGGCGCTGAAAAAGATGCTCGGCGGCGCCGGCATCGATCCGTGCCGCGACGTTCAGATCGTCGAGCTTCCGGGCGCAAGATTGCGCGACGTTTCGTTCGGCGTGTTCGCCGCGCGCGCGCTCGAAGCGGGACAAATCGACGGCTTTTGGGCCAACGCGATGGGAGCGGAGACCGCCGTCAGCCGAGGGGTAGGGAAGATCTTGATCGACGTGCGGCGCGGCGACGATCCCGCCGAAGTGCGGTTCTTTACCTTCGCCGGCATGGCGACCACCGACAGTTTTATCGCGCGCGAGCCCGACGCGGTCGGCGCCGCTGTGCGCGCCATCGTGAAAGCGCAAAAGGCGCTGCGCGCGGACCCGTCGTTGGCGCGCGCCGTCGGGCGACGAAAATTTCCGGCCGACGCGGCCGAGCTCATCGGCAACGTCGTCGCGCGCGACGTCGAGTTTTACGATCCGGCGATCGGCGAAGCGGCGATCGAGAAAATGAACCGCTTCGCCCAATCCGTCGGCCATCTCTCGCGCCTCGTTCGCTACGAAGACGTCGTCGCAGTTCGCTACCGCGACTTGTGGACGGCTTGAACCCGGGATTCCGCAGTCGCGCTTAGCTCAGCTCCGCAGGGCGTGATCCTGGAGTCGGAGAATGCGGCCGCGACGGAAGGATTGCGCCTCGCGGAGTTTCAACTTTGGATTTGACCGTCACAGTCGCCTTTTCGAGTCCAAGCCGCACCTGGACGGCCTGAACGCCGGCGGATTTTCACCTGAATCGCCCCCTCAACTCGTTCACGACGCTCTCGACGCTTTCAAAATCAGCCAGCGTCCGCAGCGATGCGAACGTCGGAAAAATCATCGGCAGCTCGCCGCGCCCGCAGCGCAGCATGGCGAGCTCCGGAGTAATCCAGACGCTGTGCATCACCTCTTCGGAGGTCGCGAGCGGGCTCTGTTCGCGCGGCAGAAGGGCAACGAAAAAGCGGGTATCGAAACGCACCGGATTGTCCGCCGGTGTTTGCCAGTGGGAAAAATAGCCGAGGCTCGAGAGATCGCAATAAAGATCTTCCTGCTCCAGCAGAACGCGGAAACTGCATGATCCCGCGGCCAACGCCCGGTGGGTCCGGGCGATATTTTCCGGGGAGGGGCGCGCGCCGGACGCCGTGACCGCCAGCAGCACGCCGGTTTCCTCGAACAGCTCGCGAAGCGCGGCAATCCAAAAGCCCTGGGCTTGGCGTGGGCTAACCTGCGCGCCGAAGGTCGCGCGCGCCCGCGCAGCGTCAAGCCCGCGGCAACGTTCGATCATGCGCGGCGCGCAGTCCTCGCGGATGACCGCGCCGCCGGGAAAGCAATACATGCCGCCGAGAAAGGGCATGCCCTCGGGGCGCCGGGTGAGAAATACTTCAAACCCTTTCGGCTCGATGCGCCGGAGCAAGATCACCGTGGCGGCTTGCCGCGGTCTCGCCTGCCCGTTCATTGGATTTTGAGATCGAGGCTCTCGGCGAAATCATTTTCGCAGGGCGCGCCCGAACAATGAAAAAGCTCAAAGCCTGAACCGGCCGAAGATAGAAAGACGATGCTCGAAGACACCGTGCCGGAGCTTTCCCGATGCACGCAGATGGCATCGCCGCGGTCTGCAGAGCCGACCGGCAAAGAATGATCGCCGAGCGCCGAGCGCAAGGCCGCGATGGTGTCGCGCTGGGCGCTCGGATTGCGCCGAAGGCGCTCGCGAGCGCGCCAAACAGCGAGTAGGCGCGATCGGCTTTGCTCGAGCGCAGGTCGAAATCCGCGGCGCTGCTGAAAACGTGCAGGCCCGGCTTGAGCCTTTCCGTCACGATCTTCTTCCCGGCATTGTAGGACACGCTCGCCTCACTGCGATCGGCCACCAAAGCAGTAAACGGATTGTAAAACGCGTGATGATTGCCGAGCCAGGAATCGGCATCGGCTACGGATCGGCGCGCCAGCAGATCCATGCACAGCAGGCCGCGCGAGCGCGCGTCCGGCGCCGCCACGTGGCCGCCGCTGATTCGTCTATTGAGCATGGCGGCGAGCAGGCCGTGGCGGTTGATGCCGAGCCAGGTGCCGCCGGCGCGCAGGTCGCGCCCGGCGATGATCGTCGGCACCGTGTCGAGGCGCTGCGGCGGCGCCGACGGACGATCGTACTGTTCGTCGCGGTTGGCGGCGACCACAAGCGGATAGTCCGGCAGCATGCGGAAGTAAATCGCCAGCGTGCACACCGCTCCAGACTTACAAAATGCTTTGCGCTTCTGCAACGTTGGCGCGCGCTTGATTGTTGTCGCAAAGCGATTATGTTAGCCTCGAAAAATTGGAAAGGGCGATCATGTTTCAATCAGTGGACGACGTAATCACGGGCTTCGGGGCGCAGCGCTACCTCTGTAACAAGAGCCTGGCAACGGTGGTCTATCTCGGCGCCACGATGCAAAAGCCGATTCTGGTCGAAGGGCCGGCCGGGGTCGGCAAGACCGAATTGGGCAAAGTGCTGGCCGATGCGCTCGGCATGGAGCTCATCCGTCTGCAGTGCTACGAGGGGCTCGATGAAGCCAAAGCGCTCTACGAGTGGGAGTACGCCAAGCAGCTGCTCTACACGCAGATCTTGAAGGAAAAGATCGGCGATATTCTCCAAGGCACGCGCACGTTGCAGGAGGCCGTTGACTGCGTCGCCAATCACGACGGGGTGTTCTTTTCCGACCGTTTCTTGCTGCCGCGTCCGCTGCTGCGCGCACTGCTTTCCGAACGGCACTGCGTCCTGCTGATCGACGAGATCGACAAGGCCGACGCGGAATTCGAAGCTTTCCTGCTGGAAATCCTGAGCGATTTCCAGATTTCCGTGCCGGAGATCGGCACGATCCAAGCGAAGCATGTGCCGCTGGTGATTTTGACCAGCAACAACAGCCGCGAAATGTCCGACGCGCTCAAGCGCCGCTGCCTGCACCTGTATATCGACTTCCCGGAGTCCGAGCGCGAGATGGAGATCATCAAGCTCAAAGTTCCGGGGGTCGGCGGCCAGCTCGCCGAGGAAGTCGTCCGGCTGCTCCATCGCTTGCGCAAACTGGACCTCAAGAAGACGCCGAGCATCAGTGAAACCCTCGATTGGGTCCGCGCTCTCACTTTGCTCAATATCAAGCAGCTCGACCACGCGCTGGTGGAAGAAACGCTTTCCACCCTGATGAAATACGAGGCGGATATACGCAAAGCGCATAACGAGCTCAAGGCTTTTCTCGCCGAGAAACAGGCGCAGCGGCCTGGCTCCCCGAGCGGCGACGACAAAGACCACCTGCACTAGTCTTTCTCGATGGAAGAACGCATCGTCGAATTTGCCACGGTCTTGCGGCGCAACGGCATCCGGGTATCGCTGGCCGAAAGCATGGACAGCTTTCGCGCCCTCGAGCTGCTCGGCGTCGGCGATCCGCTGCTTTTCCGCAACGCGCTGCGTACTACCCTGGTCAAACGCGCCGGCGATGTGAAACCGTTCGAGGAATTGTTCGATTACTTCTTTCTCGGCATCGGCCAGGCCCTCGACGCTATCGACCGGCGCATCATGAGCGAGCTCGGCCTCACTCCCGAGCAGTTTCAAGAAATGCTCGAGCAGATGCAGCGGCTGGTCCAAAAGATGGAAGGGGATTTATCCGAGCTCAGCCGCGCGCTTTTGAACAACAATCGCGGCGAGATCGAGCGCCTGCTGCGCGACGCCATGCAGCGGGAAATGGAGCAGGGGACGCGGGACGGTTTTCGCCTGACGCCGTACACGCGCATGGCCGCGCGCCTCCATCTCGACCACGTGCAGAGCGAGATCGAGCGCTTCAAAGGCATGCTGCAAATGCTCGGCGAAAACGGCGAGGATCTGCGTAACGTCATGCGCTACCTCGACGAGCGCATGCGCGACTTGAACCGTCTGCTGCGCGAGATCATCCAGCAGCAACAGCGCAAAGAGGGGCTGGAGCCGCGCGATTTCTCGCAGCGCGGGTCGCTCGCCGACAAGAGTTTCGCGTTCTACACCGAAGACGACATCCGGCGCATGAACGAGGCGGTGGCGCGCCTGGCGCAGCGGCTTAAAAATCGCCTGTCGGTGCGGCGCAAGAAGGCCGCCCGCGGCCGCTTCGACGTGAAAAAGACCCTGCGCAAGAATCTCCAGTACGGCGGCGTGCCGTTTCGCATCCAGCTCGACCGGCGCAGGAAGACCAAGCCGCAGGTGATGGTGCTGTGCGACATCTCCGATTCGGTGCTCAACGCCTCGCGCTTCATGCTCCAGTTCGTCTACTCGATCCAGGATCTTTATTCCAAGGTGCGCAGCTTTGTCTTCGTCGCGGAGATCGGCGAGGTCACCAAGCTGTTCGAAGAGCACGACATCCAGACCGCCGTGGAGGCGGCGCTCAAGGGCGACGTCGTCGACGTGTTTTC
Organism: uncultured delta proteobacterium; assembly: GCA_963745035.1. GTDB lineage: Bacteria > Desulfobacterota > Binatia > UBA9968 > UBA9968 > DP-20. Next base: position 164,411 of record CAVUVW010000026.1, read on the forward strand.
GCATTCCAACTTCGGTCGGGCCTTCGAGCAGTTTCATCGAAGCTTTTTTCCCTCGGTGACCGGCAAGACCACGGTGCTGATCATCGGCGACGGCCGCAATAACTACAACCGTCCCAACGACTGGGTGCTGCGCGAAATTCAGCGAAAAGCCAAGCAGCTCATTTGGCTCAATCCCGAAAGCCGCATCACGTGGGGCATCGGCGACAGCGAAATGCCGCGCTACGCGCCGCACTGCGACATCGCCGAGGAGTGCCGCAGCATCACCCAACTCTACAAGATCGTCGATTTGATCGTGCCATGAGCAAGAAGCTGTATATCCAAACCTACGGCTGTCAGATGAATCAATACGATTCGGATCGCATCGCTCAGGTCATGGCGCGCCGGGGATACGATCAGACCGACCGCATCGATGCCGCAGACCTGATCTTGCTCAACACGTGCACCGTGCGCGATAAAGCCGAACAGAAAGTCTACAGCGCGCTCGGCGGCTGGAAAGAATTCAAAGAATTCCGGGAAGGCGTCATCATCGGCGTGGGCGGCTGCGTGGCGCAGCAGGAGGGCGAAAAACTTTTAAAGCGGGTGCCGCATCTCGACCTGGTTTTCGGCACCCACAATATTCACCGGCTGCCGGAAATGGTCGAGCAGGTGGAAGCCGCACAACTACGCCCAGTGGAAATCGCCTTCTATCGCGATCCCGCCTACATGGAAGATCCCGATGGCGCGGCGCGGGTGCGCGGCGTCAAGGCGTTTGTGACGGTCATGCAAGGCTGCAACAAGGTTTGCAGCTTCTGCATCGTGCCCCATGTCCGGGGCCGGGAGCTCAGCCGTCCGAGCGCCAAGATCATCGCGGAAGTGAAGTCGTTGGTGGAGAAAGGCGTGATCGAGATCATGCTGCTGGGCCAGAACGTCAACTCCTACGGCAAGCTCACGCCGGGGGAATCGAGCTTCGCCGAGCTGCTTGGCCGAATCGACGCGATCGACGGTCTCGAACGAATTCGCTTTACCACCTCTCATCCGCAGGATCTATCGCCGGAGCTTACCGAGGCTTTCGCCGCGCTGGGGAAGCTGTGCGAACATCTTCATCTGCCGGTGCAGTCGGGCTCCGATACCGTGCTGGCGCGCATGCGCCGCGGCTATACGCGCGCGGAATACTTCGAGCGCATTCAGCGCCTGCGCGAGCGCTGTCCGGACGTCGCGCTCAGCAGCGATATCATCGTCGGCTTTCCGGGCGAAACCGACGCGGAATTTGCGCAAACGCTAGAATTGCTGGCGGAGCTGGAGTATGATGAAGTCTTCTCATTCGCGTATTCACCGCGTCCGCAAACCGTCTCAGCGAAACTTTATGCAGACGATGTTCCCCAGCAAATAAAAAAAGCGCGTCTCGCAGAAGTGCAAACGTTGCAGAGGGAGATCTCGCTGAACAAGAATCGCAGGTGCATCGGCAATGTCGAAGAAATCCTGGTGGATGGGCCGTCGCGACTCAAGAACGGGCAGTTGATGGGGCGCACGCGCGGCAATCGCATCGTCAACGTGGCGGGTCCGGAAAGTCTCGCCGAGCGGCTCGTTCCGGTACAAATTACCGGCGCGACTGCAAACTCGTTGATCGGCGAAGTTTTGACGGATAAGGCTGACAGGAATTCCCAAGAAAGGGACAGGGCATGAACAAGAAGGAAGATACGATCCAAATGTCGGTAGGCGGTCTGACCTTGGACCCGGTGACCAAAACACCCATCGTGATCCTCAAGGATACCGAGAATAAGCTGAATCTGCCGATTTGGATCGGGCTGCTCGAGGCCACCGCCATGGCCACGGAGATCGAAGGAATCAAAATGGCGCGGCCGATGACCCATGATCTTCTCAAGACGATTTTGGGTGAAGTGGGTTGTTCGGTGGAATCCGTCGAGATCACGGATCTCAAGGAAAACACCTACTACGCCTCGGTCAACTTAACGGTGGCCGGACGTCAGATGATGGTCGATTCCCGTCCAAGCGACGCCATCGCGCTCGCGCTGCGCACCAAAAGTCCGATTTACGTCGCCAAAGCCGTGCTCGAAGCCTCCAGCATGTTGCAGCAAGGCGAGGAGAGCAACGAACGCCCGGTGGAAAACGTGTCCAACGTCTCCAAAGAAAAATGGGCCGAGATCCTCGAAAAAATGGGCCCGGACGATTTCAAGTACAAACAGTAACCGAACAAATCCCTTCCGTTCATAACTTTAAAAAAAAAGCACTACCTGCCGGCTGATCCGTCGGCCGTCAGAACGATCCATGGCTACGGCATCCAGAAAAATAAGCCGAAAAGATCTGCGCCGGCCCGATTGGTTTCAGACGAGTTCCGAAAGGGCGCTGGAATACTTCGATCATCACAAGGCCCTGGTATTCGCGGCGTTGGCGGGGGTGTTGGTGATTGCCGGCATCGTCTGGGGTTGGCAGCTCTTCAAGGAACGGCAGAATATCGCGGCATCCCAGGAATTCGCCAGAGCGATGACGCTTTACCAGGCGGAAAAATATCGCGAGGCGATTCCGGTCCTGGAATCCGTCGCCGGCTATCGCTGGTCGCGCTACGCGGTCCTGGCGCACATTTATCTCGCCAACAGTTACCTGGCGACGAATGACTTGGACAAAGCGGCGAATGAAGCGCAACGTTCTCTGGCCGGAACCCGGCCGAATAGTTTTTATCGCCAGATCGCCCTGGTCACGCTGGCGACCACCGAAGAGCAGAAGAAAGACTGCAAAACCGCCGTGCAGCGCTACACCGATGCGCAAAACATCGCCGGCGCTCTCCAAGGCCGCGCCATGCTCGGCAAAGCTCGTTGTTCGGAAGCGCTGGGCGATACCGCCGCCGCCATTACGGCTTACAAGGACTATTTGAAAGACAATCCCGGCTCACCGCTGGCGGTGAAGCTCGCGGAACTCGAGGCCAAAAGCCCAGCTGCTACGATGCCGGCCGGAAAGTAGACTTGCTTTTTGGGTAGACGTAGAACGTCTGATAAGAAATATTATGTCAACTTCGATGGAAAGCCCGCCTGGCACGCATCTCAAGCTCTGAACTCTTCCCTTTCACGCCCCTCTTCCCTTTTTCACACACTGAGAGAGCCGCTTTGTTTTTTCTGAAGCGACCGCGCGCTAGAAATAGCGCCAGAGCCACCATTTTTCGAAACCGATCTTGGCCCAGTAGATGAGCCTCGACGGACCCCACGTGCGGGCTTCGGTGGCGCCGAATGGCGGCCAGCCTGATGGATAAATCGTTCGGTTTGCGGCGGCGCGTCCAGCGCCGAACGCCAGCAGTCATATCGTGTGCAGCCAGAGATCGACCGGGCGGCCTTTGCCGGTGATCTCCACGGCTAGATTGTGAGCAAGGACATCCGCTTCCTGATGCGCCACGCCGCCGGATTTTGACGCCGGCATATCGGCGCAGTCGCCGATCGCGTAGACGTTGTCCCACTTGGTTCGTAGCGTTTCGTAATCGACCCGAACGCCGGTTTCCGTCTCCGCCAGCCCGCAGTCGAAAAGCGCCTGCGCCGGTCTATGCGGCGGCACCATGACTAACAAGTCATAAGGAATCTTGTAGCCGTATAGGCCGGAAACCTCTTTTTTCTCCGGATCGATGGATCGAACGACGAACTCGTAATGCTGTTTGATGTTGCGGCGCCGGCTTTCGACGTCCATCCAGACCACCGGGCTGCGATACTCGCCGGCAGGCTCGGGATCGCGGGTAAAATATTCGATTTGCACCCGGTCGCGAATGCCGCGCTTCTTAAAGTAGCTGTCGAGCATCCACTGCGCCTCATAAGGTGCCGGCGGGCAGCGGTACGGTCCCAGCGGCACGCCGACGACGATACGGCCTTGATGAAACGATTCAAGCTTCTCGCGCAGCCGCACCGCGCCGTCGAGCTCCCAGGGATGCATGGATGCTTCGGCAAACCCCGGCACAAGGTCCGGTCTCACCTGCATGCCCAGGGAAACGATTAGATAGTCGTAGTCAAGCTTCTGGTTTTGCAGCTCGACTTGCTGGCGGTCGGGATCGATGCCCAAAACTTCGGATTGAATGAACTTGACGTTGCGCTTTCCCAGCAGGCCCAAGCTGCGACTGATCTCGTGGCTCTGGCGCTCGCCGACCATGACGAATAGAAACGCCGGCATGAACAAGTGGTCGGCGCGCTTGTCGACCAGGATCACGTCGTGCTCGGCACCCAACCTGCTGCCTAGATTGACCGCCGCAACCACCCCACCACTGCCGCCGCCTAAAATTACGATCCGCTTTCGCCGGCCGTTTCTCGCCATCGTTGATGTGTTTCGACGTCTACTGTTTCGTGCCGATACGCCGCTGCTCTGAACGGATCGACAAAGCTTTTAAATTTCTTAATCTCTGGTCGCGCCATTGCTCCTGCTCGCGGCGCCCCTGGACAGTAAGCTCGTTCCCGAAACGGGAAGTTACGTGAAGAAACTTAAGGATCAATTTATCTGAGAGATCTTTGAGCCATTCCATAAAAACGTAGCGTGTAAAAGAACGCGGATTCCGCTGAGATTACATCGGGGCTACAATCGGTGCGCAAGCGCACCCTACCTCATGCGCCTCGCGTCCTTTTAGTGAACTGTTTGTTTCTTCTTTGGTTGCGGCTACGCTGCTCTCGATTCTCCGTGATGAGACTCGATTTTGAGTTTTCCGCGTTTAGCGAAGGAAGGTATCCTCCTGGCGAAGCTTCTCGCTCGCTTGCAGCAATCCCTGCGGCGTCGGTCCGGCTTCGCCGATGAGTCCTACCTGGCGCAGGAACTGGCCGATCTGTTCGTGATCGCGCGGGCTGACAGGAGCGTACGGCCGGCATGGATTGCCGATATCGACGCCAAAATGCTTCATCGCCGATTTCATCACCGGCGGCAATCCGTACGCGGCCCATTTTCCGGGAAACAAGGCATAGCAGCGCGCCCAGAAACGCGCGGTCTCGAGATCGCCGGCGCGAAAGGCCCTGACGATCTGGGCGCCGATGCGCGTGCCTGGCGGCGGCATGGTCGCCCCCGAGCCGCCGAGCATGAGAGTCACCAAGAGCGGCTGCATGGTCGTGAAGTAATGTCCCCTTCCCGCCAGCTCGATCTGCTCGATCAATCGTGAAATCTTCGTGATATCTCGGGAGCTTTCCTTAAAATACCTGATGTTATCGATCTCGCTGATTTTGACGAACGCGTCCTGCGGCGGATCGGCGCCCGGTCCGGGATTGTGGTAGCAGGTGACCGGCAGCGCGCTCGCCGACGCCACTTGAGTGTAGAATTCCATCAGCTCGGCGATGGTCGGCTGTCCGCCCCAGGGGCGCAGCGGCATCAATACCTGGATAAAATCCCCACCCACTTTCGCCGCGTACTCGGCCAGCTCGATGACTTCTCGCGGCGCCGGACTGGAGCAGCCGAGAATCACCGGCACGCGCTTGTCGATCATCTCGGTGGCGACGCGCAAAAGATCTTTGCGCTCGTCGCGCGAGAGCATGGTGTATTCGGCCGCCTCGACCGCGGCCACCGTGATCGCGTCGCAGTCTGTGACCAAGAACTCGATCTCTTTTTCGAGGGCCTTGTAATCGACCCGGTCGTCGGAATCGAACGGCGTCAGACACGCGCCGATGATGCCGTTGATGTGTTTGGTGACCGTCATGGATTAGTTCAAAATTTCCGCGACCACCCGGGCGTGCCCAGCGTCGCTCCCCTTCACGCGCAGCGGCAGCGCCATGATGCGCGTGCGCTTGCCGACGATGCTGCCCAAGTTGGCGACGTTCTCCGCAATCAAGACGTCGTTGCCGAGCAAAGTCCTGTGCACGGGAAAGTCGAACCCTTTGGGGCGCAGCGGCGTCGGCAAATCGACCGTGATGCAGTCGATGCCGAACATTTTGATGCCCTTTTTCACCATCCATTCGGCCGCGTCCACGCTCAAATACGGGTGCAGATTGTAGTCCGGGCTGTCGAACTTTTCGTCCCAGCCGGTATAGAGCATCAGAATATCGCCGCGGTTCACGCCGACACCCGAAGCCTCGAGGTCCTTGGCCGTCACCTCTTCGCCGCCTTGTTTCTTGACCGCGATCACCGCGCCCGGTCCGACGAAGGCGTCGAGCGGCAGTTGCTCGATCGATTTGCCATTGGGGACGATGTGGATCGGCGCGTCCACGTGCGTGCCGGCGTGGCACGGCAGCGACAGTTCGGTGACGTTCAGCGGGTGGCCCTTGTCGAGGCTCAAGAATTTTTGCACGTGCACGTCCGGCAGCACCGGAATCTTCGGCATGCCGTCGTAAATCAGGCGCGAGAGATCGACCATTTCCATATCTTCACATTCCTTTCCGCCAGCCTGCGTAGAGTGGATCTTCGTCCACAAACGCCCGCTTGATGCCGTCGAAGGCGAGCCAAAACTGATCGAGGGTTTTTTGCACCGAGCTGCGCACGAGCGCCTGCTGCGGCTCGGTCACGGCATAGCGCTCCACCGCCAGCGGCCCGACTTTCATGTGCTCCTCGTCGACGCCCATGTGCAGAGTCCAGTAGCGAATATCGTCGGAATCGCGCTGAAAGCCGTAGTGCTTCGTCAGACCGTTTACGATCCGGGTCATGCGCTCGTTGGCGGTTCCTTCAAGACAAAAACCCTGGCAGGCATAAAGCTCAAGCCAGCTTCTCTGATACATCAAGAGCTCGCGCCAGTCGAGAAACGCTTGAGTTTCCGGCAGCGGCTGCACGCCATCCAGCTCTGTCCTGGTAAAGCCGCAGGCCTGGGCAAAACGGATGAATAATCCCTTGTGGCTATCCGTACCGGTGATCTCGCCGGTGCCTTCTTCCACCACATTTTCGATCCACATTTTTTCCAGCTCCGGATCGTCCGGACAGCGGCTGAGCATCGCGGCAATCGGTTTGGGAAACGGTTTCGGAAAAAACAGATAGAACTGGCCGACGAACCCTTTCAACTGATTCCGCGCCAGCTTTCCCTCTTCGATCAAACCGATGATCGGATGATTTTTCGAGTGCTTTGCCCGCACCATCTGCTGAATTTCTTTAACGAAGTCCTTGCTCGAAACACCCATGAACCCGGCTCCTTGCCTCGCTCGCGCTTTGGCATGATGCGACGACGCATGTGCCAAAATATTTTCGATTCTCACGGAAGAAGTTTCACCCTACATCGTAGTCCGCCGGAAAATCAAGTTTACATAGCCCAACTCTGTTCGCAACGCATGCGGAGACTTCCATATTATTAGGCCGGCGGCAACGACAACATTTTTCGCGGCGGAACGAAGGGTACTTGATTCGACCGGTTTCCGGTAGGAGGATGGCGATACAGCGCAACGTTTTCTATGAAGACAATTCTTACTCTTCCAGTGGAAGTCTACAACGACCTTCTCGGCAAATGCCTATTGATGAGCCCAGTGCCTTTGACTTCTGGCGTGAGATGGTTCTTCCCGAGCACGTAGTTCACATTTACGAGAACGATGGAGCGTTCCTGGACATCCTGCAAGGATTCATCCAAAGCGGACTTCAAGCCGGCGACGGCGTGATCGCCATCGTCACCCCCGTCCATCTCCATGCGATCGAGGTGCGGCTGGCGGAGCACGGAGTCGAGCTGGGCGCGCTCCGCTCCCAAGATCGCTACATCGCCGTGGACGCCGAAGAGCTGCTTGCGCGCTTCATGGTGAGTGGCTGGCCGGACGGAGAGCGTTTCACGCGCGCCGTCGGCGAGCTTGTCACGAGGGCCGGCGGCGGAGGGAGAACGTGCGGGCATTCGGAGAAATGGTCGCCTTACTTTGGGAGCGCGGGGATCAGGCTGCCACCGTTCGTTTGGAGCACCTGTGGAACGATTTCTGCCGCATGCAAACACTCTTGCTCCTGTGCGCATACCCGCGGCGCGGCTTCACGCGGCACGCCTCCGAATCGATCACTGAATTCTGCGCCATTTACTCCAAGGTCATCCCGTCTTATCCAAGCCGTGTCAGCCACTGAGACGCGACGTCCGTTTGAGCCGTGCGATTTTTGAGCCAACGCCGCGACTTGTAGTCGGAGAGTTACACGTTTACTGCTTTTGTCGCCCGCTGGCCAGCCGCGATCAAGTCGATGGCGTTGATTTTGATGTGGCGTCGTTTCGTAGGTTGTGCTAATGACCCTTTCTAAATGGACTTCGAGCCTCTCACGATACTCGTGATCGCCATTGCCGCCGCTGTCGTTTACCTTCTGATGTGGCGATAACTCGCTCATATTGGAACTTTAGAATCGCCACTTCGTTGCGTACCGCCAGGGCCTGGGCTGAATGCATAGCCGTCTACTCGGCATCGTAGCGAACGCTAGCGGCCCTGCTTGGCCCCGACCTAACTTGATCGCGCATCGCCGAGGCGACTTATTTCAGTGCGTTAGCGCTGTTGTCTGAACATTGAGGGGATTAAAAAAGGAAGCCGCAGCTTTCCCATGTGATTTGGTTACGCGGTTGAGCAACGCCTTTGTCCGCTTGAGCACGTAGCCGTCCATCCGGCAGTGGTCGCAGCAATAGAGTTTGCCGCGCTGTGATTTGATCGTGATCGGTTCAGCACAGAATGGATTAGCGCACCGCTCAGGATGCTTCTGGCTAGTCGTTAACGGCTTATTCTCGCATGCTATCGGCTCAGCATGGTCAAAATGCTTCAGTTTCAGCGCTGCTAGCCGTTAACGCGGTCATTCGTGTGTGCTCCAACGTGGGCTTGATTCGCCACCGGCTTTATGAGAAGGGATTGCCCCTGCGATTGCGGAGAAAGTACGAGTGGACAAAACTGGGAGGCCGATATGAAAAGTAGATGCCCGAGCAATTGTAAAGACGGAATCCAAAGGCCGCTTGAAAGCTCGGAATATTCTCGACTTTCCACCCAAACCCGAGGAGCACTCATATTTCTCCGGAAAAGAGCGCTCGTGTGTGTAACCTGCCAGGCGGTGTACGTGAGGTGCCCGAGCGGAACTATCTATTTGGACAAACTGCCAGCGATAGAGAATGCAGTAATAGTCGCTCCGCGCATTACAAAGCCCGCCATCCGCCCTAGCCGTTAACGCAGTCATTGACGGGTATCGGCTTGGGGCTGCTCAGTCGCCGTTGAGAAGATCAGAGATAGTTTTTTGCTTGCGGCTCGTGTGAAGGCCCACGTTTCGCCTTGCCGTCGTGAAGCCCTTCTCTTTCACTTCCATCAAGATGGGCATGGCGCACCCGCGCGCCAGTTGAAATGTCGTCGCCGCCCGCGTCTTCTGTCGCCTCATCGAGATAGCGACAACGGCGATACCGAGCAGCCGGAAAGCGACACTCGCCAATGACCGCGTTAACGGGAAAAACGCATCCGGGGCGCACTTGGGCGGGGGCTGTAAGGAACGTTTACATGTGGCAAAAGGGAGAGCTTTTCCAAGTAGATCGTCCCAGACGGGCAACTCACATATACAAGTCCGCAGGCATTGCAGATCGAGCCTTGCTTGCTGAGCAACACAAGGGCCGACCGGGCATGAGCGGAGAGTCGAGACATTTCACTCGGTTCCAGTGGCCTCTGCCTTCCGTTTTCACATTTACTCGGGCATGCGCTTCTCATTTTATGCCCTCCAGTTATGGCTGTACCCGTCGAAAGCGAGCAATCGAATGGCCGGACCATGACAGAAAGGGCATTTCTATGACAGAAGCGCAACAAGTGCAAGTCACGCGGGGAGCGCGCCGTCAGTGACTGCGTTATTTGCTACCAGCGAAGACACTGAGGCATCGACCCATGCCGCCCCCACCGCATGCGCCACGACTGCGTTAACGCAGTTAAACAGGCAGTTCAGAGTTGCGCGAATCCGTTCTGCAAGGCACCGTTCAACATCAAGTCGCCGCGCGGTAAGCATGAGCGCTATTGTTCGGCACCATGTCGCATGGACGGCTACGCGCTCAGGCGGGCCAAGGTGCTGCTCAACCGCGTTGGCATCATCCGGTTTCACGAACTGCTGGACGAATTATGAAAAGCCCGGTTTCTCCCAAGTCGAACTATTGTGATTACGATCGCATAAGGACACCAGATCCATTTTAACTCACTGAAAATGGCCTTGGCGCCTGTTGCAGAGAAGAAGTCTATCCAAAGCGGCGACACCTCTAGTAGTCGCCATCTAAAGAAATATCGCGCACTGTTGAACGGCGCCAAGAACGCCACACCCAACCCGCCGTTTGTCATTGAATCTAATATTCCATGCGAGGCCGTCGAAGCGAACAAGAATAGAAAAATAGGTAGTCGTTTATAATTGCGACTCCAAGGTATGAGGGTCGCGAGCAAAGCGGCAATGATAACGGCAAACGCTATAGAATGCGTTAATCCCCTATGGCCGAACATATCGGCATATTGGATGCCAAAAGCGAAACCAACAACGTCCAAGTCTGGTGCCACGGAGCATATGGTAGCTATCAGCGCGACGGGTGAGGCTATGCTGTTTCTGGGAAGTACAGAGCGTAGGGCGATTGGCACAGCCGCATGAGTGAATATTGATGGCATGATGCGAACGTAAGACTATTTATGACCTCCGTGCAATATTACAAAGCGATGTAAATAAAATAAGAGGTATCAGCTATGATGAAGGTAGAAGCCAATCCACCGTAAGCGCCGTCGAGTTGATCGGCATATGAGCAAACTGATTCACCCGACCACTTCATCGACAAGAACAAGGGGGTTGACTCTGCGGTCGCACTTTCATAAACGAACAACGGCACTAAAGCCGAGGTGAACAATGAAAACCTATATGCTGCTGCTTGTTCTCCTTCTCGTTGGCTGCAAACACTTCGAATCGAGACACTCCACGGGCAACAGTACGGGCGAGCTCTGTAAGCCCCAGTGCACCGAGCAACAAATAAACGAGCTGGCGGAGCCGATATTCTGACGCGATATTTTATTGCTGGTCCGCGCTGATCTTTGCGATCTTGGGCGCCGTCCGCAACGGCCGGCCGCCTGGTTTTGAGAGCTTTAAAAACCTGCCGCCAATAACGACCAACTCCAATTTTGGTGCGCGGCAAATGGTAATGTCAGGGACGTGGGGAGATCCGCGGCGGCGGTGATGAGCTTACAATGGAAGCGGCGGGGCATGGCGCTCAATCCTTCGTCATCCACTCCAAGAAATCGCTTGCCACATAGGAGCTACATGCTGCGGTTATCACAGCTCCAATCTGCTCGAAAAAAGAATCCGCCTCCCGAACGAGGGTGTATACTTCCCAAGCTAAGGCGAATAATACGAGTCTAGTAAATATCATCGGACCTCCACTGCGTTGCGCCTTATTTTTATCACGGTGCGCTGCACCAGCAGAGTCCAGTTTTTAAACTTAATTACAATTTAAACTGATTTTAACGAGTTAAATTGTCCCGTCGTAAAGTGCGTGAACGGTTCCACGAGAAGACTTTGAAGCCATCAGCCTGAGAAATCGGACAATTTCGAGTATTTTTTGAGATTCAAGCCCGCGAATGCGTGTTGCTGCGAGTACGCATTCCACAACTGTGCAGAATATTCTCATGCCGCGCTCTCCTGTTGCCCAAAACGAAAGCGCCGCTGCTATACACGGTCTTCCAATGGAAAGCAAAGCGACGGCAAGCAAGGTGAAGGCGCCTTCAGCGCGGCGAGACTTCAGGCCGTTTTGGAAGGCGCTTATGAGTACGAGCTAGAGCTTGCCAGTGACCTGGCTGTCGGCGTGATTAACGATTTTCAAACGATGAGTATTCGCCAGTCTTTATTGCTCGGCACAACCGGCTGAGGTCGCTGATCTGCTGGACAAGCTCTGCGCGTCGGGCCGGTTGATTTTTTAGCTGCCCAAGCTCCGGGTGGTGGGGTAATAGTGTGTTTTCCTGGAAATCAAAACGTATGCGACAAATCCAAGTCGCCGATGTCTTTGATGAAGCGGCCAACGTTTGCTTGGAGGATAGTAAAAACTTGTGAGCAGAACCGGCGATCGTCGAAGTGCATCGAACCCATATATCGAGAGCCTTGATGTTCGACGAACAGGAAAATTTTGTTATCAAAGAGTTCGTGCATCATCGCACGTTCAAGGAATCCGATTTCGCCGGTCGGCTTGTCGCTGTCTAAGCGCGTCGTTGTCCAGATTGGCGGCCATGTCGGGACACCGCTTTTGCGGGTCATTAGCGGGTGGTCACGGAGCTGCACAACCCGAATAGACATAGTTTGTAAGCGTAGCCCAGAAAATCTGCTAGAGGGTATAGGCCATGTCTAAAGAGCCGATCTCTTCAATTGAGAGGTTCGTATGGTGGTGCAGCGCAACGTAGAGCTGCCGACAAAACGCGGCATCATCTATGAGAGGCGGGTGATCGCGGAGTTCCACTGACTCCGAGTAGATCACAAATACTCGGGTCTAGTAAGGTGGTCATAAAAATATTTGAAGCGGCTTCCGTCCTCTGTCCTCGTCCGTCGGATAGAACGCCTCGATGACCGCGCGTGGCTGGTGCGCCGCTATCGGCGCACTCTGGAGGGCGACGGAAAACGAAAGCGCAGAAGGCTCGGCCTCATGGCGCGCAGATCGAGCGCGCCTGCGTGGAACAAATCGTCGCGGAAATGAACGAGCTCGCTGCGCGCTACCGCAAGAACAAACACAAGATCGACTGGCTCCGGCGCGTGGTTGAGAAAGTCCGGAGCAGTGCGCCGATCACAAATTCTTTCGACCGAAGAGCCAGCGGCCGAAGCGAATGACGGCGTAAGAGTACACAAGCGTGAGCGCGATCAGCAGCAGCGTTAGTGCGAAGCCGCTCATCCAGCGGTTGGCGACGACTACGGCAGGCATGTTGGCCCAAAAGAAGTAGGCGTAAAGCTTGATGGTGTAGGGCACGCCGCGCAGATATCAGGAGGGCCGGCGGAAGGCAAACCCGTAGCTCGGCCCGTCGCCCCTAGGCAACCGGTAATAGGAACTCGCTCAGATCCGCGGCGGTGATCCGCAGTGGGCCGCGACGCAGCAGACTACCCCCTATTCCCGTACTCATCAGCCGCACGATGGTCTCGGAGTTTTAGCGCGCGCTCACTGGGATATCGGGATTGTGGCCAGTATCGTTTGACGTTCCTACGATTTCGGCTGGGGATAACTCCAAGAACCTCCTCTGAGATCGCGACATCGTGTATGCTGTTTGCCTGCGAGAGTGGGCAGCACTGTCCCATAAGAGGGACAATGAAGGAAGTGCGATAAAGGCCAGTTATTATTCGATTTTCATTGCTGCGTATTTAGGCGATTCGCTGGACTCCGCTTCTGAGGCGGATTTCCTCCTACAAAAGCGCAGTCATCAACAAATTTATCCACAGATAGGGTGGATAACTGGCATCCAAAGTTTGAAATCCCACTCTAAGCGCTCACGGCTTTACTCCTCGGAGGATGGCAAGCGCCCGCTCATCCGGAACGTCCTTGAGCACTCCCGCTGCTCGCTTCACTATCCACGCATTATGCGGCAACTCGGTTTGCAGAAGCGCCTCGGCTCCATCGCCAATCCGGTCTGCTCGAACTCAGCCGCGCAAACAGGGCTTTCGCATCGCCTCAATTCCTGCCGTTTGTTTGTCCCCCATTTCCCCGGCCTTGTGATAAATTACGCACATTCCAATGGACACCGCGCTTTACGTTGCCGTAGCCATAGTCATCCTTGGCCTCGCGTTCTTTTTCGTTTTTCGCCAGCCGATAATCGGATTGATTGGTAGGATTCGGTCGATTAGCAGGACCGGAATCACGACCGACCCTGCTCGGCAACAAGAAGGCGCTCCAGACCGGGACCCTCGCAGCGAAGCCGAAGCAATGATGAGGGCTCTCGATAGTACACTGATTCGGGAAATAGAAGAGCACATCACGAATCAATTCCGCGAGCGCAATTTGCTCGGAGCCGAGGGTGTTCCGGTGCTGATAAGGTATCTCGCATCCATGTCGATTATTCTCGGCTTTGAGCAGATCTACCGTGCGATATGGGGTAGCCAACTGAGTCTCTTGACGTACCTGAACACCCAGCCGGACGGTCAGCCCGCCGAAGCAGTCAGGCCGTTTTAACACGCTGGCAGCGACTCAATATTCCGATACGTATGCTCATTACAGCTTTGAGTCGTGGTGGGATTTCTTAAAGACCAATTCCTCTTGCGCGAAGACAGTGGGCGCTTGCGAATCACCGTCAAAGGCCGCGAATTTTTGGCACACCTAACCCGGTCTGGCTTAACCCACGATAAAGCAGGATGAGCTAGTTGGCTCACCGAGAACGCACGTATGCCCCTCGGCGTCGTGTGTGACCGCCGCCGCTTTGCTGCTACTGCTCTAGGCTCACCCGATGGGAGCCTGGAGACATTTTGGAGACATTGCCCTAAGGGAAGATTTAAATTCGGCGGGTAAGTGCGTGGAGAAGTAAATGCCCCCGGCGAGACTCGAACTCACGGCCCCAGGATTA
>CAVUVW010000027.1:0-363742 GCA_963745035.1 uncultured delta proteobacterium
GGATCTGCTCGCCGCGGACTGGAGCCGATTGAAAGGTATGCGCGTGATTACCGAAACCAGCTTCGGATATCCGACTCCAGCCGCGCTCCGGGTCGGCACGAAGGTGCTCTATGTGCACGGGCGCATCGACCGCATCGAAATTGCCGGAAACAAGGCGATTATTCGAGATTTAAAACGGCGCGCGCTCATCCGAGAACCGGCAAGGAAACGGAAGCGAGTCCGGCACTCGACGTGCAGATCGCGGTGTATGGCCTCATTGCGGAGTTGCTGGCTCGAGAATGGCAGCTGCCGCAACAAATCGAAGCTGGCTATGCCTATGTTGGCCGGCCGAGCGGCGAGCGCTTCTTCGGCGCAGACTTTCACACGGCTCTGAAGCCGGCCGCGAGTAAATGGCTGGAGACCGCAGCCGATCTGCTCAGCGAGCGGCAGTTTCCGCGGACTCCGAACAAAGACGACTGTCGCTACTGTCACCTCCAGCCGGTTTGCGGCGATGAAGTTTACAGCCGCGCGACGCTTTTACTCAACGAAGGGAGCGGCGCCGTCGCAAAGTTTGCCGCTTTGAAATTGGCCCAGTGAAGGACTCCTAACGCATGGCACAGCCCAAGGAAAAGGCGCCTCCCGATCAGGAACAACGCGACGCAGCTATTAGGGAGCGGCAGCGCAACGTGCTTGTCGATGCCGGCGCAGGGACCGGCAAGACCACGATACTCGTCGAGCGCCTCGTCGAACTGGTGGCGCCCTTTCGAGAAGCCGCGCCATCCCGATGTCACGGATCGCTGCGATCACGTTTACGCGAAAGGCGGCAGGCGAGCTCCGCTTGCGTATTCGAGAGCGATTGCTCGGAGAGCTCTCGAAAGTCAAGCCGGGTACCGAACGGGAAGGGCAGCTTCGCGATGCGATTGCGGATCTCGATACCGCCTATGTCGGCACGATTCACAGTTTTGCCGACCGGTTGCTCCGACTCAGACCCGTAGAGGCGGAACTCAGCCCCTCGTACGAGATCGCGGAAGATGACCAGGCTTTGATCCGCGAAACTTTCGACGTTCTGTTGCAGGCAGTCCAGAGCGGAACACTGGCCTCGGAACTCGAAGGCAGCGCTGTTGCTGGAACTGCCGCGGAGGTCACGCAGACCATTCTCGATGCTCTCGACGCCGGTTTGCGCGCGGACTCGCTCGATTTGGAATTTATTGTGCGTTACGGGCTCGATGAGCTGGTCGCCGACTTTATCCGCTACCGAGATATCCCACCGCCTAACTTGCCGCCCGCTCCGTTCGATGCCGCCGTGTTTCGGGCAGCGGCCGATGAATTTGTAACCATGGCGAGATCGGTCAAAAACGGGTCCCTTGGCGCCGATTGGATCGTTCGCACGGCAGGTGTTTTAAAGAAGCTGCGGGAGCTCGACGATCCGGTAGAGATCTTTCGTGAAACCCGCCTGCAGCTCGAGCACGCACCACGGAACCCGGTAACCAAAAGAGATACCTTCGCTGGCGATGATGATGCCTGGACTCTATGGAAAGCCTTTAATGGGCAGGATAAGCAGCGGCAGCGATCGCTCAAGGATGAGCTGTGCGCTCCGCTCGATCGCTGGATGGCAACACGGCTCGCGCGTCTGTTTCCGGTCGTCATCGTTCTGTACGAGAAGGTAAAAACGCGCCGGCGGCAGTTGGATCAGCTCGATCTTCTTTTGAAGCTGCGAAATCTGCTGGCCAAAGACAAAGAAGCAAGGGCCGAGTACCAGAACCGCTTCGACCATATTTTCGTCGATGAATTCCAGGACACCGATCCGCTTCAAGCCGAGATCGTCCTCTATCTCTGCGAGCGCGAGCCGCGCGCCGACCGCTGGGAGGACGTTGTTCTATCGGAGGGCAAGTTGACTCTGGTCGGTGACCCCAAGCAGTCGATTTATCGATTTCGCCGGGCCGACATTGCGATGTATGAGCGAGTGCGCGCGATCGTCGCACGACAAAAGCACCTAGAGGTGACGCTATCGACAAACTTCCGCAGCGTGCCGCCGCTCATCGATTGGTTCAACGACCGTTTCCCGCGCATCCTGGGAACGTCTCCGGACGGCAATCCGTTCGATCCAGCGACCGGCAAAGTATTCCATCAAGCGCTGACGCAGGGGCGGAAGGGTGGGACAGAGCCGAGCGTGCGCATTTTGCAGTTCGACTTCGGCGAGGGCGACAAGCACAACGTCGACGAATATCGGGAGTTGGAAGGGCGCGTGCTCGCGCGCTATCTCCGTTGGCTGGTGGAGGAGGGCGGATTTAGCATCATCGATGCGGTGGACGGGCGCACGCGGCGCATTCATTATGGGGATATTGCCATCCTCGCCGTTTCCACATGGCAACTGTCGCTACTGTTTCCAAGACTCGATGCTGAGGGAATTCCTTATGCATCGCGCGGCGGAAGGATGTTTTTGGAGGATCCGCTGCATCGGCAATTTCTGCTTGGATTAAGAGCACTGGCCGATCGGGACGATGGGGTAGGGGAGGCAGCACTACTGCGCCCGCCGTTTTTTGCGGTGGATATCGCCGATCTGCTGCGGGAGAAGGCTTCAAGGAACAATGGAAGCCATAGCGAAGATGAACGAGTGAATCGAGCGCGAGCGGCTCGCGAGCTTGTGCGCGAACTCCGCCAACGGCGGTTCGATAGATCACCGGGAACGACCGCCCGGGAACTTCTGGACCGAACTGCCTTCGCCCGCGCAGTGGCGCTCGGCCCGAACGGTGCGCAGCGCTTGGCCCGTTTGCGCGAGCTCTGTCACATTTTTGAAAAAATCGCGGCGGACGAAAGGCTCGACTACGATGCCGCCAGCGCTCAGGTCCGAGACTGGATTGATAATCCCGTTCAGCTCGATCCACCACATCCGGTGGGAGCGGAAGCTGTCCAGGTACTGACAGTACACCAAGCGAAAGGACTGGAGTTTCCGGTCGTTGCGATCTGGGACGGAAAGGGACAGTGGAATGCGCGCTTGCAGGCGAGTCCCTGGCGCATGGAGCGAGATGGCCGTGGTTGGATGATCAACCTGGACAAACTCACGTGGGAAGAACCAGCCGCGCTTGGCATTCGAGCAGCCGAGCAGCAATATCTGGATGCCGAACGGAGGCGCGTCGCCTATGTTGCGGCGACGCGAGCGCGGGATCTGCTTATCATACCTAAGGCGGGCAGTGTTCCCCCCGGAAAATTTATCTGCGGCGACTTTTTGGCCGATGTGCCTCGGCGTCTGGTACAGACGATTGACGCCTATGTTCCGGGTGCAGAGCCGGCATGGTCGCGGCAGCTGAAAGCGATCGAGCGCAAAGCACCCGGTGACGGAACCGAACTGGAAAAACGGGTCGAGGGAGAATGGGGAAAAGCTTCGGTGGAAGCCGCACGCCCTCGTTTCCGTCCTGTAAGCGTGTCCGCGCTCGCGCGAGTTTCGCCGCGTGAAGAGGCCGAAGATGCGATTGAAGCGCTCCCGCTGAAAGACCGCGAAGGCAGGTACGGAGGTCTTTTCGGCAGCACGGTTCACCACGCGATCGGACTGATGCTCCGAAGCAGCGGAACGAGTGCTGGAGAAGCTGTGCAACGCGCCGCCAAGCTTTACGGTCTAACGGAGCATCTCGAAGAAGCGGCTGCTGACGTGACGCGAGGACTGGAAGCTTTGAAAGCCGCCGGCTTCGCACGATCACCGGGCTCTGATTTACAGCTCGAATATCCCGTCGCCGGCCCATGGACCGACGGCCAGCTCGCAAGCGGCTATATCGATTTGGTTTCCGTTCAAGACGGTCGCGTAGACCTTATCGATTTCAAAACCGATATGCCGCCGGCCGGCCCCGTGGAGCAGGCCTATCCCAAATATGCCGCCCAAGTGCGGATCTATGGAAAGCTACTTGAAGCCGCCGGCATCCTGAAAGATCGCCGTCTGCGTTGTGGCTTGTTGTTCACCGCCGAAGGATCGATTCGGTGGATTGAGCATGAGTAAAGACAGGATCCGATAATCTGCAGAAAATTCATCAGCCCTCTCGGATGAACGCATGTCCTTGCTGTCGGGTGCCGTGAGCGCATTGCTCCTTTCGCTCTAAACATCCGCGCTATCACTGGCTTTTAAACGATCTTCTTCAATCCTTCTCTACTGTGAAGTGTGACACCCTGGCTCGTTGGTGTGCAATCAATCGTCACGTCCATCTTGCCAGAATGGGAGCCTGACCTGCCTGCCTGGGCAGCCGCCATTTTTTGAAGCGTACGTACGCCAAAGTATGGTTTCACGCTGATTGGTCAAACCAAAAACAACCTTGCAAGATAAAACCGATAGCGTCGATCTGCATATTTTCTGGCTGTAGCCGCAAAGTCATCCCAAGCCGCCATCATCGCGTCGGCACCCTTTCTTCTCGATATGATTTTGTTCCGCGGCAATTTCAGAGATAGGGTCTTGGATCCGCGCTGGCCTATCCTCTTCCTAGATACGGACTGAATGGCGTATTTGGATATCGTTTACTCCGGGACCTCGCTTATGGCTTGTCAGGACGCGATCTCGAGCTTGCGGTTCAACTACTTAGAGCAGCCCGGGGCAGCTCTCCAAAATTTTAAGGATGGGTCAGGAGCACATCGGCCGTAAAGTGTTTGCAAAAACTGATTTAATGTTATATAAAACTATACAAGTGTTAATCACTTAGGAGCGTTTCAATGGACCCAAAAGATTTGCTTAAGACCTGGACTGGACCGGACAACTCGCGTCTTATGCGCAACCAAACCTCAATGCGGCTCTCAATGCATGTGGCGGCGAAAATCTCTGCGCTCTGCGAAATGTTCCCGCAAAGAACGAAGACTCAGATTATCAACGATCTGCTATCGACAGCATTGGATGAGTTGGCGGCCGGTTTGGAAGTTACTCATCCATTTGAACAATCCGAAGAGGGTCTTGAAAACCTTCCAACGCAAAAAAGCAGATACGACAAGCTGGTCGAAAAGTATGTACAGGAAATTGAAGCCGGGAATAGCGACGAAACCTCGGAAACAGGAAACGCCGGTAGCACTAAACAGAGAAGGAATAGTGGGCTCGATATTTGCCGGATTTGGCCCATGAGCCATTCTTCCTACGACAATGATTGTCATCGATCCAATAAGACTCGCGGCTGCCCTTATAGATGCTGGTCTCGGCCAAGTTGAAATTTGTATTAAGGCCGGAGTCGGTCATCAAACACTGGCCAAAATGTTGAAGGGGGAGATGGTTCGCGTTTCGTCCGTTAGCCGGATATGCAAAGTCCTTAACGTGCCTGCGGCTCAAATAATAAGGGAGGCCTGATGAAAATATATAAACGTAAAGGCAGTCCGAACTGGTATTTGAGGCAGGGAGATACGTTAATCAGCCTCAAGACCACGCGCAAGGCGTACGCGCTAGCAGCTGCTGGAAGAGTATCAGGCTAAGCGGCTCGGCATTTACCGCGTCCCGCACAAGCGGGTTTCGCGCTTTTTTGAGCCGTATCTGGAGTACTGCAAGCGGTACAACAAGGCCAGCACAGTCGACGATAAAGCACGGACGCTTGGCTATTTCAAAGAGCAGGCCGGCGATCCATGGCTTCGAGAAATAAACGCCAAAACAATCCAGGGTTATCTTGACTCACGTGTCAGCCATCTGTCGAAAGCGGAAATTTCGACGGAGCGATTCAATAGCGAACGGCAAATACTCAACAACTTTTTCAATTATCTGATCAAGGAAAAAGTTTTCAAGGAAAACCCGGTAACCGGGATCCAAAAGAAAAAGATAGTCAGGAACAAAAAACCTAAATCACTTTCCCGGCTCGATGAGGCGATCTTGGACGCATGGCTCCGCGGCGAGCGCGAGGATCAAAAGAAGGCGGACGGCACGAAGCCAAAAGGGATTTCGCTTGAGGCGAGACAAGAATTGATAACCGTCAAAACCGTCACCGCCAATTCAGGGCTCCGCGCCGCCGAGCTTACCAATCTTTGCTGGTCTGATGCCGACTTTGATAGACCAACGGTGGCGGTTACCGAAAAACCCGACTGGAAGCCGAAGGATTACGAAGAAAGGGAAATCCCGTTGAACCGAACGGCCGCGTCAGCTTGCGCGAGCACAAGCTCCGGCGGGTGGTGATGGGGAAGTATATTTTCTGCCGGCAAGATGGGCGAAAGTACGGCCGCGGTCTCGGTCTGCTCATGTGCCGGGCATTCAAGCTCGCCGGTCTGGGATCCGGCGGGCTACACACTTTACGGCACACGTTCGCGACGCGATATCTTGATGCCGGTGGCAATCTCAAAGACCTGCAGAAGCTGCTCGGTCATTCAGATTTGAAGACCACCCAGCGCTATCTCCACGCCGACGAAGAGCAGATGAAAAAGACCGTTGAACGGATGGGGAGCTAATCGCGATGACTAAACGTAAAATGATCGAAGCATTGATGTTTGTACAAGAGAACTTAATCCACGTTCACGAGGTTTTGGCCAAAGTCGATGATCGTGTTGAACAGCTTAGGGATGCACTGGAAGACACCCGAGAGAGCGAGCAACCTGTCAAAAACCGGACAGTCAGAAAGCGCGGAGTTCGCAAGTGATTGAGAACATTGGTGGTCCCAACGGGAATCGAACCCGTGTTCCCGACGTGAGAGGCCGGTGTCCTAACCGCTAGACGATGGGACCGTGGCTGAGGAGGAAGGACTCGAACCTTCAATCGCCTGATCCAGAGTCAGGTGGCTTACCAATTAGCCGACTCCTCAATTACGCGAATGATAAAAACTAAAAGAATTACCGGATGGAGTCAAGTTGAGTGATGTATTCGAGCGCGCTCTGAAGACGCCGAATCGTGCGCTCTCTTCCGAGCACCGCGATGACATCGTGAATGCCGGGACTGACCGTGCCGCCGGTGAGCGCGACGCGCACGGGCTGGGCAAGCGCGCCCATCTGCAGCCCATGCTCTTCCAATGTGTTTGCGAAGGCCTGCTCGATGGTTGTCTCGTTGAAAGTATCGAGCGCCGAAAGTTTCTCGATCAGACCGCGCATCGGCGCGGCCGCCTCTTTCGTCAAGAACTTCTTTGCCGCTTTGGCATCGAAGACGAGATCGTCGGAAAGATAATAGTGCGCGGCTTCGACCAGCTCGGTCAACGTTTTTGCACGCTCGCGCAAGGTGGCGATCATCTTTTCAAGCCATGACCGGTCTGACGGAACCGGATACGCCTTTGCCCGAATGAACGGGAGGATCTCGTCTGCCAGCTCGGCCAGGGGTTTGGACTTCAAATACTGAAAATTTACCCAGAGAAACTTTTCTGGATTGAACACGCCGGCCGATTTGCCGACGTTTTCGAGGGTAAATTTCTCGATCAGCTCGGCGCGGGAAAAGATCTCCTGGTCGCCGTAGGACCATGCGAGGCGGACCAGATAATTGACCACCGCTTCGGGAAAGTAACCCATGTCTCGATAAGCCGTAACCGAGGTCGCGCCGTGGCGCTTGCTGAGGCGCGCCTTGTCGGTGCCGAGGATGAGCGGCACATGGGCAAATTGCGGCAGCTCCCGCTCGAAGGCCTGATAGAGCTGAATTTGGCGCGGCGTATTCGACAGGTGGTCGTCGCCGCGAATGATGTGGGTGATCTCCATCGCGATGTCGTCGACGACCACGCAAAAATTGTAGGTCGGCGTGCCGTCCGAGCGGGCGATGATCAAGTCGTCGAGCTCGCGGTTATCGAAAACGACGTCGCCCTTGATCAGATCCTTGACCACGGTGGCGCCCTCGCGCGGCGAGCGGAAGCGCACGGTATACGGTTTGTCCTGCGGCAGCGGGACGATGATCCCTTCGGCCGGACGGCAGGTGCCGTCGTAGGCGGGCTTGCGTTTTTCTTTTTGCGCCAGTGCTCGTTTGGCGTCGAGCTCCGCCGGCGTACAGACGCACGGGTAGGCGTTGCCGCTCGCGAGCAATTCCCTTATTTTTTCCTTGTAGAGCGGAAAACGCTCGGTTTGATAAAACGGCCCTTCGTCGTAGTCGAGCTCGAGCCACTGCATCGCGTCGAGAATGGCTTGAATCGCTTCCGGGGTGGAGCGCTCGCGGTCGGTATCTTCGATGCGAAGAATAAATTTGCCGCCGTGGCGACGGGCAAACAGAAAATTGAACAGCGCCGTGCGCGCGCCGCCGATGTGCAAATAACCGGTAGGGCTGGGAGCGAAGCGGGTTCGGATTTGCGCCATCCGGGTAAGCTAACAGGGGAGGGAAAAAGCGTCAACGCCGCGTTAAAATGCGCATGGGTTGTGTTATGATCCACGATTACAAGGAGAAGGGCCTGTGGAAATGAAGCCGACGGGCGCCGGCGCTAAGGCGTCCGCGGACGGCGCCGACCCCGCGCCGTCCCATTTTATTCGCAATATCGTCGCCGAAGATCTGAGACAGGGCAAAAACGGTGGACGGGTGCATACCCGTTTTCCGCCGGAGCCCAACGGCTATCTTCATATCGGCCACGCCAAGTCCATTTGCCTCAATTTCGGCCTCGCCGCGGAGTTTAACGGCCTCATGCAACCTTCGCTTCGACGACACCAATCCGAGCAAAGAAGACGTCGAGTACGTCGAGTCGATCAAAGAGGACGTGCGCTGGCTGGGCTTTGACTGGGGAGATCGGGAATTCTACGCATCTGACTATTTCGAGCAGCTCTATCAGTTTGCGCTCCGGCTGGTACGGGACGGCAAGGCTTTCGTTTGCGATCTCAGCGCGGATCAGATGCGCGAATACCGCGGAACACTGACCGAGCCGGGCAGGAACAGCCCGTTTCGCGACCGCTCGGTCGAAGAAAACCTCGATCTCTTGGAGCGGATGCGCGCCGGGGAATTCGCCGACGGCAGCCGCACGCTGCGCGCGAAAATCGACATGGCCTCGCCGAATATCAATCTTGCGCGACCCGGTCATGTACCGCGTGCTGCGGGCGACCCATCATCGGACCGGCGATACCTGGTGCATCTATCCGACCTATGACTTCGCGCACGGCCAGTCGGATTCCATCGAGGGCATCACCCATTCCATCTGCACCCTGGAGTTTGAGGACCACCGGCCGCTCTACGATTGGTTTCTCGATCAGCTGAAAGTTCACCATCCTCAGCAGATCGAGTTCGCGCGTCTCAACCTCACCCATACGGTGATGAGTAAGCGCAAGCTCTTGCAGCTCGTGCAGCAGAAATACGTCAGCGGGTTGGGACGATCCGCGAATGCCGACGCTCGCGGGCATGCGCCGCCGGGGTTACACTCCCGAGGCGATCCGCAATTTCTGTGAACGCATCGGCGTGGCCAAAAGAAACAGCATCGTCGATATCGCGATGCTGGAGCATTGCCTGCGCGAGGACTTGAACAAGCGCGCGCCGCGGGTGATGGCGGTGCTGCGGCCGATCAAGATCGTTCTGGAAAATTACCCGGAAGGTCAGGTCGAGGAGTTGATCGCCGTCAACAATCCGGAAGACCCGGCGATGGGCACGCGCAAGGTGCCTTTTTCCCGGGCTCTTTACATCGAGAAGGACGATTTTCGCGAAGAGCCGCCGAAAGGATTTTTCCGCTTATCCCCGGGCAAAGAGGTGCGGCTGCGCTACGGTTACATCATCAAATGCGTCGGTGTGGATAAAGATCCGGCCACCGGAGAGATCCGCGAATTGCGCTGCACCTATGATCCGGAAACAAAAAGCGGATCGTCGCAAAGCGGCCGCAAAGTCAAAGCGACCATTCATTGGGTATCGGCGGCTCATGCCCTCGAAGCGGAAGTGCGACTGTACGACCATTTGTTCACGAAAGAGGACCCGGACGATGTCCCCGAAGGAAATGATTGGCTCGCGAATATTAATCCAAATTCACTCGAACGGCTAACGTCCTGTCGCATTGAACCCCATCTCGCCAATGCAAAGCCAGGTGAGCGTTACCAGTTTGAGCGGCTGGGTTATTTTTGCGTGGATTCAGCAGATTCGGCGCGCGAAAAATTCGTCTTCAATCGGTCAGTGACGTTGCGGGATACGTGGGCGAGAATGGAAAAAGGTTCCAAAGGCAGTAGCTCGACTGTAAGGTCTTGAAGAAGAAACGTTCCTATTGGAAAACTAATCAAGCAATTTTTCTCGAGGGCTTCGTTTCCTTGCTTCGTCGCGAATACGAGAAACGTTATTAAACCAATCAACAGCGCCAATACGGCGCATGATCCATTCACCTAGAGACGGAGAGAGTTCGCCAAGTGCGGACAGTAGTCGTGTGGGACCAGGGTTGATTACGATTTCGGGGATATCTTTCTTGATGGCGCGGACGATCGCCTGAGCCACCGATTCAGCCGAAGATGTTCCCAAGAGCCAGGGAGCTGTCAACCCCGTCTCGTCTACTATACGCTGATAGATTCCGGCGGTAACAAAGCCGGGACAAATAACTGATGCGCTAACGCCTGTCCCTCGGTATTCCGCGCGCAATGCCTCAGTAAATGCGATAAGTCCAGCTTTGGTAGCGGTATAGGGTTCGGCGCAGGGCGGTCCAGCCTTCGCCGAGAGGGAGGACATGTTGACGATGTGTCCTCGCCGGCGGTCTAACATTTCTGGAAGAACAATGCGTGTCAGGACCATAGCGCTCGTTAGGTTGATGTTTATACTGCGCTCAATGTCGTTGATGGGAAGTGTATGATAGTGAGAAAACATCTCGATTCCCGCGTTATTTATCAGGACATCGACTGCGCCAAAGCTCGACCTCGCTAACCGGTGCAAACGCTCCAAATCTTCAAGACGTGAGACGTCTGCCCGAAGGACGACGACTTTTGTAAGTGGCGAAAGTCTGTGAGCAAGTTCGTCGAGGGCGTGTGTTGATAACCCCGCAAGAACCAAATTCATTTTTTGATCAGCCAATGCACGGCAAGTAAACGGTCCAATTCCTCCTGACGCACCTGTAAGAACGGCAGTGCTTTGCGCAAGGATTCGCATCTTGATTCACTTGCCTCGTTTCGCGTCGAATATGGGGCACGGATTGGTTAGCCGGTAGTTGCAGCGCGTGCTTCTACCCGCGAAAGCGGCAACTCCGAGGATATATTAAAACTGATAGCGAAGATTCATAGCTACGAAATTCTGGAAGATCTCGTATTTGTCGCGGCCCGGCACCCCTGGATAGGGTAGGGCGGCAGGATTATTACCTGTTTCTAGTGCATTATTTCGCACCCGCCTATCCTCATAAAATATAGCCATATAACTTATATCTAGATGAACGCTATTCCAGCGATAACCAATACCGCCGTTCAGTGTTAATATGTTGGCACCGGGTATTGTAGGATTGAGTGTTCGATCAGGGATTGGGGTTTGATCCAAGGAAAAACCCGTTCGTAGTTCAAGGGCGTCTGTCAATGCGTAAGCAGTTCCTGCTCGTATTGTGCTTGTATCTTTCCAATCCTGTGGCAGCAAGAAGCCAGGGATCAAGACGGCTCCCCCCAATGCAGGCAGGGGTGAGTTAAACCTTGCCTTGAGATGATTGAACTCACTCCAACGGGTAAAGTTGTAATCTACTTCCAGTTTCCAGCTTGGCGTAATCTGCCACTGAATCCCAGCATTGATCACTGGCGGTATCGGAACATTAATGCCGCTGGCTCTTGTAACCGTTGAGGCCCCGCCCGTCGCGAGGGCGTCCGAGAATTTAACATCAGAACCGTCAAACTCCAGAGCTACTCGGCTACGGTAGGTAAAACCCAATTTTATTTTCTCGTGGGGTTTAACGAGTATACCAATGTTGTAACCATAGGCGTCGTCCGTACCCGTGATGCGTAGTCGCCCTTCCCCGATCCCCTCGACCCCTAAGAAAAGCCGCCGCGACAATAGCGCCGACGAATGGACAAAGCTTATGCCTCCGCCAATGGAAAGGTAAGGTGTCGGATTCCATGCGATCGAGGGGGTGACATAGAGAGTCTTGAGCTGGGAACGAATAGCAGCAAAACGTGTGAAGCTTGCTTCATCATACGACGTTGCCAATCCGAATGGTGTGTAGCTCCCGAGTCCGAGGGTTAGTTCCGTGCCAGGAACATGGTAATTCGCGAAGAATGTCGGAAGCAGATCATCGTCGTGGGCGTTTTTGGAACTTCGGCCATTATTTTTTACTCGGCTGATGGTGTTTACGTAATTAACCCCCGCCATCAGCTGATTACCGGGAACGTTTATAAGGGCTGCCGGGTTTATGTATGTCGCTGAGGGATCTGCAACTCCTGCGGTAATCGCATTCGCCAGCCCTACACCGAACGCAGTTTGTTCCGCGATTGCAAAACCACCCGCCTGGAGCACCGTACCGCTCAGATGTAGTGAGCCGATACAGGAGGCAAGTCCGATATTTAAAAGCAGAAGTTTAACTTTCATTCATGCTCCGAAACGATTGACTAATAGACGTAACTCAAATATAGGGATGATAAATATCGCCAAATCGTGCCATAACGATTTAACATATGCAAGAAAATTTCAATTGCCGCCATGATCGGTGGGGAATATTCGGTATTGCTTCAATCAACAAAATTCCTTTCCCCAGATAATAGGGCGTTCTATGACACTCAATACCAGCGATAGTTGCGTCCATGGATGGGATCCAATTTGTCAGCCTAAGATTCCGAGCCTTGCCGCCGAGAAACCAACTGTTCTGAGTAGCAAAGCACTGAAAAGAATAATCGGGATTACGCGTAGTATACCGATGACTCCTGCTGAGATGGCGAGATCCCTTCGAGTCGCGTTCTATCCCTCCGCTACAGCAAGTGAAAGGTTAACGTATTTTCTTAACGGTCTGAAAGACGCTCTTCTACGTGCGGGTAGTGAAGTGCTGGATTACCAGCAAGCGTTGGCCGAGGGGGCTGATGATCGGATAGGCGAGGGAATTGTTTTGATTGCGACTGGAGAGGGAGAATCTGGTAATTTGGCCATCGATCATGTGTCCAATCTCCGAAACAACACCGTAATAGCCGTTTTGGACGGCACTTTGCCAAATATTAGAGGGGGGGTGTTTCAAAAAAGGATCGATGCGCTCGTTGGTGCACTGGTCTGGCATATGGCGCATGTGGTGATCTATGTTGACGAATTGTCATGGACCGTCTGCACTATGAATGGAGGAATCGATACATTTGGTATGGAAAGCATGGGAGACCGAGTTGTTGACTCATTAATTCCAAAGCTAGCTGCACCCATCCAGCCTCCAAAAAAAGAAGATTTCAGATTCCGTGACGAACCGTTTAATCCGGCGGATCCTGTGTATGAACTCAGTGTTCACGATTTGCTCAGGGGCGCAGAAATTTGGGGCCGAAGTGGGCTACTGCCATCGCAGACGAAACTTGAAACGCTTGGTTTTCGCAACCATAGATACCGCAGGATCGCCTTGGCCTTTTTGAACGAACGAACCGGCATGAGCTACGGGTTTCTTGCTCGGCAACTACCGGGCAAGGTTTGGCCAGCGATGCAATTGGATGAGACCGATTCGATGCTGCAAAAAGTCGATTGGGACGAACAGGACTTCATGGAGCTTGATGGCGGGGTCATAGTTGCGCCCATGGTCGGAAAACAACGGTTTGTCGTTCGCGTTCCGGAGGTCGCGGTCTTATGTACTAGATCTGGTTGTGAGAAAATTCGGCTTGATCCTTCCACAGATTTGGTACAACTCATTTTGAGCAATGGACAGGTGCAATTGAGGTCTCCCGTAGGGCTAATGTCGGAGAGTGATTGTCAACCTTCCTTTGATACCCTGACAATCCTTTCCCATGCGGTAGGAAACGCGATAGCTGCCAGCATTCTTTATCGAGTTCGTCGTCAATCAAGTCTTGTTCGTTCGCTGGAGCAAGATGGATTCGCGATCGCGCATTGGCATGGATATCCGGCTATTCACGCATTGCCGAAGGGGTACCATATGCACGGCCAACTAAATCCGCCTGTTTCTTGTTCCACACCGCAGGCGGCGGTTTTCTCGCTGTCCGGAAAGTTAGAGGTGTTAGCATCGAGCATCATATCGGGCGATGAGTATCTAGGGGATGTGCACATTGAGCTGTCTCATGGAACGAACTTAAATGGTTCAACGTTGATTGAGCTCGCGAAAATGGCCACTGCCGGTGATTGTCAAATTTAAGTGGTCGCCAAAAACCAGAGTTGTGACAGGTCAATAATTCGCAACGGTGGCTAGGCTGAAGCCATGAACGCTAACTCAAGTTCTCACTGATAAAACATTTAATTTGGATGTATTGGTACACCGTAAACTACGGCTTAGGGATACTTTTCCCATTTGTCGTCGGGCTATTCGTGCTCTATCGCGGAGAGTCGCGACAATTAGTCCGCCGAACGTGGTTTTCTCTGTGCGTCTTCGTCACACTGTGGCATGCGGGCAAGTTTTGGATCGTCCTCTCGGATTCCGAATTAATTGCCGCTCAGGCAGCAACACTAATTTATGTGGCAGCGATACTGATTCCACCCGCGTATTTGCATTTTATTTTGGCGCTGCTGACACAGGAAAAACGACGAAGTGTTTTTCTAATCGGTTGTTATGGTTTTGCGGGGGTGGAGCTCCTGCTACTGACCTCTGGTCATTTAATTGATGGAGTTAGAAATTATGAAGGTTTAGGATTTTATGAAGTTCCCGGCAGGATGTTCTGGTTGTATTTCTTCAGTTACACACTCGTACCGGGTTTCGCCGTCCTCCAGTTAATTCGTGAAATTGGCCGTACTGACAGTGCGGTAAAAAGCAACCAACTGCGATACGTCATCTATTCTAGTCTCATTGGCTTCTTGTCAGGTATCACTTCATTTTTTCCTTTTGTGAGCGTTGCGATTCCACCGCTCGGAGCACCTCTAGTCTACTTCTATACTCTCCCTATTGCGTACGCCGTCGCACGATATCGGCTGTTGGATATCGATGTGGTAATCAAGAAGAGCGTAATTTATGCAATACTACTTCTGTGTTTGCTGTTGCCATGCTATGTCGTCGTCATTTTAGGTCAAAAGATCGCCTTTGGGGTTGTGAGTTACGATTTTTCAGTCGGAACGCTCGCGCTGTTGATAGTCGTCGGATTCTATTTTCCAAAGTTACGTTTCAGAACAGAGGAGGCCTTGGAACGCGTTCTCTTTAACAAGCGCATAGATAGTAGAAACGTACTTCTGCGGTCGAGTCGGGATATGGTCTCCATTGTGGAGATAAACGCTTTGTCCGACAAGCTTGTATGCGCGATCAAAGAGTCACTAGACATCCGAGCGGTGTCGCTGCTTTTGGCGGAAGAGAATGCCGGGGATTATTATCTGCGGGCAAGTGTAGGTTTGAAAGTAGAGCAATCTGAGCGTGTAGTCTTGCCACGAGAAGGACCTCTGATTCAGTTGCTTCAACGTAGACAGGAACCAATTGTGCGAGAAGAGTTGGAATGGGTTCCGGTCGGCCCGGGAACTCCGCAAACCATCGCGACGATGGCAAACTCGGGGCAGAGATAAGTTTGCCCATCATATCCAAGGAAAAACTCATCGGTATTCTCAACTTGGGGCATAAGGAAGACAAGACGCTTTACTCCAACGAAGATCTCGAACTGCTCTCCACTTTGGCGAACCAGGCGGCGATCGCCATCGAAAACGCCCGCCTCTACGAAAACCTCAAACAGTCCCAAGATACGCTCCGGCGCGCGGATCGACTGTCGTCTTTGGGGTTGCTTACTGCCGGTTTGGCGCACGAGATCCGGAATCCGCTGGTGGCGATTCGCACCTTCACCCAGCTTTTGCCCGAGCGGTATGACGATGCGGAGTTCCGCGAGGGATTCCAGGGGCTCGCGCTCAAGGAAGTTGATCGGATTTGCGGGCTTATTAACGACCTTTTGAGCTTTGCACGACCTTCCAAACCCAATGTCGCGCCAGAAAACGTCAATGACGTCGTCGATAACATCGCGCGCATCTTGGAGACGCAAGCAAAAGAGAAAGGAATGGCAATTTCGCGCGAATTCAATGACAATCTACCGAAGGTCTGGATTGACAGGGAGCAGATGAAGCAGGTATTTATGAACCTAATTTTGAACGCGATCCAGGCAATGAGAGAGGGCGGGTCGATCAGCATCGCGACCCGCGCGGTGCAGCGAAACGGAGCGGAGCCTTCCGGTGAGTTTGTCCAGGTGGAAGTTCGAGACACGGGTATCGGTATCCCCGAGGAAAATTTGCAGCACATTTTCGATCCTTTCTTTACCAGCAAGGATGAAGGCAGCGGGTTGGGTCTAGCGGTCTCCCACCAAATCGTGCAGGAACACGGCGGTTTTGTCACCGTCGAGAGTACCGTGGGAAAGGGTACGGCGTTTTTCGTCCATGTCCCCGTCGGCAAGCCGATTCGTCCGGCGCCCAATCCGCGCGCTCACGTGAATGAAGCGAATCTTAGTCATTGACGAATCGGAAGTCGTCCGAGAAACACTGGCTCTTATTCTCGGAAGAGAGTTTGCCGTTGTAAAGCGGCCCCTGGCTTCACGAGGCGGAAGCCTCGCGGACGCGCGCGAGGATGTCGACCTTTTAATTTTAGGTGTGACGCCGCAATTGGGTTCCCAAGTCGCCGCGCTGCTGCGCTTGGCCGCGCAGCTCCCGTTCGCGGTGCTTTTTCTGGTCGACTCCAAGTCGATTGCGCGCAGCATCGAGAGCGAGGCGGAGGTCGGCTGTCTCGCCAAGCCTTTCAATCCCTACGAGCTGCACGAGAAGGTCGGGCAGCTTCTCGCGCGGCGGCCGAACTTTCCCGCAAGCGCCTATCTCGGCCGGGAACCCGCCGCGCTGGATCTGTCCGGCTATTTGAACTTCCCGTTTCTCAGCCGGAGCGCCGCCAGCCTCGTGAGCAGGTTTGCCGCGGCGCGGTTGCCGTTGTTGCTGTCGGGAGAGACGGGCTGTGGCCAAGAGCGCGTCGCCGCCGCGATTTGCGGCCTCGATAAAGTTCCCGGTTTGCGGCTCTCCATGAACGCGGCGGAAGCCAGTGAGGAGGTTCTTGCCGAGCTCCGCCTGCGACTGTCTATGCAGGAAGACTTCGGATCGATGCCGGTCACTCTCGTGATCCAGAACCTCGACAAGAGCTCGCGCGCGGCGCAAGCGCTGATGCTGGATTTTTTGGAAGAGGCGGCGTGCAGACGGGACGGCGTCCGATATCTCACGACGGCCCATGCCGACCTGTTGGAGCAAGTCTATCGCGGCGAGTTTCTCGAAGCTCTGTATTACAGGCTTGCGACCTTGACGCTACGCTTGCCGCCGTTGCGCGAACGGCGCGACGAGATTCCGGCCTTGGTGGAGTGGCTTGCCCGCGCCTATGCGCGAAAACTCCAGATGGGGGACCCGGAGTTTTCCCCGGAGGCGAGGCGGCGCTTGAGCACCTATCTCTGGTTCGGCAACGTGTGCGAGCTGGAGACCGTCGTCGCGCGCACGCTCGCGTGCCATCGTAAGCCGCGCATCGACGACGGCGATCTGATTTTCGATTTCAGCCGCGAGCCAGCGCCGCTGCTGCACGTGGATTTCCAGTCGGCGGGATTCGTCGAACGCCGTGAGGACACGGAAGCGCCCGAGCCCAAATTCGAGCTTTATGGCAGCGCTCCCACCCCGGCGGGCTCTGCCAACGGGCATGCAACGATGGCCGACTTGCACGTCGTGATTCACGAGCTTGCCCACGAGCTCAAGAATCCGATGGTCACCATCAAAACCTTCGCGCAGCTGCTCGGCGAGCGTTACCAAGACGAAGACTTTCGCAGCCGCTTTCAAGAAGTCGTCGGCAGCGACATCGAGCGCATGGACGATCTTCTGGAAATGATGATCGAGTTTGCCGACTTTGCCGGACCGCGGTTCAGCCGAGTGTCACTGTCCGAGAAGGTGCGCGCGGTGCTCACCAAGATTCACGGCGAGTGCGCCAAGCGCCAAGCCCGCTTCGAGTGGAAGGGGAGCGGCGGCGCGGGCGAAATCCGCGCGGACGAATCGCAACTCGAGTACATTCTGAAAAATGTGTTGATCGTGACTCTTTCGGAGGCGCGCCTGGGCAGCGAGATTGAGCTCGATCTGTCGGCGCACGGCATGCTGGCGGTCAGCTACCAGCGTGAAGGTGGACGGGTGGCGTCGATCTCTCGCTATTTGGATGAGCAAAGCCGGCGGGCCGACGAGAGCGTTCTTCCCCTGCGCGTCTTGTTAGCGAAGCACTTGCTGGAAAGAAACGGCGGTCGGTTCGCGGTCGATCCCGCCGAAGGCGAGAAAGAAACGTTGAGACTGGAGTTTCCGCTTGCAGAGCACCGAAATGAAGACTGACAGGAGCCAGCCGCTGCTGCTGGTCGTGGATGACGAGGCGGGAGTCCGGCAGTCTCTGCAGCTGGTCTTCAACAAATCCTACAATATCTTGGAAGCGAGCTCCGCGGACGAAGCCATCGAGAAGACTTCGAGTGAAAAGCCCGACGTGATTCTGCTGGACATCATGATGCCGGGGACCGACGGCCTCGGCGTCCTAAAGCAGATCAAATCGGTTCATCCGGACTGCCAGGTCATCATGCTGACCGGCCTCAACACGGCGCGCACGGCGTTTGTCGCCAAGGGCACGGGCGCCTTCGATTATGTGACCAAGCCCTTCGACGTGGAGGAGCTGCGCCTGCGCGTGGAGCACGCGCTGGAAAAGATCCAGCTGTCGCGCGAATTGGAGCGTTTAAAGGAGGAGGTCGGTCGGAAGTACGGCGTCGAGCAGATCATCGGCAGATCCAAGCAGATCATCGACGTCTTCAAAGCCGTGAGCATGGTGGCGGGGAAGAAAAGCACGGTCTTGATCACCGGAGAAAGCGGCACCGGCAAGGAGCTGATCGCGCGGGCGATTCACTATAACAGCGACCGGCGCGCGAAGCCGTTCGTCGTAGTCAACTGCGCCGCCTTGCCGGACACGCTGATCGAGAGCGAGCTCTTCGGCTATGAAAGAGGCGCGTTCACCAACGCTTCGCAAAAGAAAGTCGGACGTTTCGAGCTGGCGCATGGCGGCACGCTCTTCCTGGACGAGATCGGCGAGCTCAATCTCGGTACCCAGGCAAAATTTTTGCGGGCCATCGAGCAAGAAACCTTCACCCGCTTGGGAGGCACGGACGAGATCAAAGTAGACGTGCGCGTGGTGGCGGCGAGCAATCGTGACCTGGAGCAGATGGCCAAAAACGCGGAGTTTCGCCCCGACTTGTTTTATCGCCTCAATGTCGTCTCGTTGTTTTTGCCGCCGCTACGGGAGCGCCGCGAAGATATCGCGGTGCTGCTCGATCATTTCCTCCGCCTCAAAGCGCGGGAGCATTCGATCACCTGCAAGACTCTTTCTCCCGAAGTCGTGGATTTTTTCGTGTCCTATCCTTGGCCGGGTAATATCCGCGAGCTCGAGAATCTCATCGAACGACTCACCATTTTGACCCCGCACGAAACCGTGATGTTGCGCGATCTTCCCACCGGCATGCGCTCCGCCGATCAAACCGCCACGCTCAAGGAGGATGTGTTGAGCGGGTCGCGGCCGCTCAGCGATGCGGTGGACGAATTCGAGCGGGAGCTGATCGTCAAGGCCTTGCAGCGCACCGGCTTTAACCAAACCAAGGCCGCATCCTTGCTCGGAACCAGCCGGCGAATTCTCAAATATCGCATTGAAAAGCTTAAGATAAACGACCCCGACGAATCCGACTCGGAAGTGAAGCTTTCGACATAAACGGACAAATTTGTTCCGCAATTCCCTTTTTGGTGAGTAAAGAGAGTTGCCGAACATCCCCTCTCGCTGTTTTTTGCTGCTAAAATAGCTGTTTAGGCCTGGTTTTTTGGTGGCATATTCCTTGCTCGAATATGCTTTCCATGAATGCCACCAAGGCCAATATTTTGGTCGTTGACGATGAAATGGGCCCGCGGGAATCCCTTAAGATGATTCTCAACCCGCATTACAACGTTTACACGGCTGATCGGGGAACCCAAGCGGTGGATATGCTGAAGCAACATCCGGTGGATCTGGTCACTTTGGATCTCAAGATGCCCGGTTTCAGCGGCATCAACGTCTTGGAAAAAGTGAAGCAGCACGATCCGGACATTGAAGCGATCATTATCACCGGATACGGTTCGCTCGATACCGCGATCGAGGGCCTGCGTCTGGGAGCGTTCGACTACATTTCCAAACCCTTCGACGTCAACCATATCCTCGCCCTGGTTCGCCGGGGTTTGGAGCGGCGCAACGCCAAATCGCAGCTTCGCCAAGTCAAATCGGATTTCCTATCCAACATTTCACACGAGTTGAGAACGCCGCTCAGCGTCGTTGTCGGATTCGTCTATCTCTTGCTCAATCAAGTGATCGGCAAGCTCACCGAAGAACAGCAAAAGGTCCTCGAGACGGTGTACCGCAATTCCGAAGAGTTGCTCGAGCTGATCGACAACGTGCTGTGGATGACCTCGCTCAACGCCGGCGACGCCAGCGCTACCCTCGAACGGTTCGATGCTCGGGACGTCGTGAACGAGACGATGAAGCGCTACGAAAAGACTATCCGGGAAAAGGGCCTGCGCCTGAATATCCAATTGGGCGACGGCGATACCTCACTGGTCAGCGATCGGACAAAGTTCGAACGCGTGTTCCAGAACGTGTTCAACAACGCGGTGAAATTTACGGCCGAGGGCGAGATCGCCGTCAAAGTGCAGCCGTCGCCACAGCACAACGGCGTCGAGTTGGAAATCCGTGATACGGGAGTCGGCATCGAACAAAGCAAGGTCGATTCAATCTTCGAGCCATTCCATCAAGCCGATAATTCGATGCAGCGGCCGTTCTCGGGGCTGGGAATCGGCCTGACGGTTGCGCGCCGTATGGCGGAGTTGATTGGCGGTAAGCTGGCGGTGGCGAGCAAACCCGGCGTCGGCACGCGCGTGAGCATAAATTTTCCTTCGCAAACGAGCGCGGCTGCTCTGTTGGCAACTGCCCAACGAAAATATGGCTGACGATCGCTCATATTTGGTGCCACAGCGACGATGTCATGGCGGTGGTCAAGCGGCGCCCCGTGACGGTCGAAAAAATACCCGAGCATTCCGCCCCCCAGACCTACGCTTTCTACCGGCGCTAACTTTCTTATTGCGCGTTTGGCAGTCCGCCGAGTACTCGTCGGACTGCGTTAGCTTCCTCTTTGGCGAATCCGGAACCG
This sequence comes from uncultured delta proteobacterium, assembly GCA_963745035.1. GTDB lineage: Bacteria > Desulfobacterota > Binatia > UBA9968 > UBA9968 > DP-20. The sequence continues at coordinate 21,082 of CAVUVW010000027.1, forward strand.
GTCCCGGAGAAAACATTCGGAGATGACGCCTCTTTTTTCTGATGTGGCGTTCCCCGTTGCGTGATCACTCCTTGCGCGGGACGCAGGGCGGGAGGTGTCAACTTGTCTCACTCGACTAACACTTCGTCGCTCTTGTCGACTTCTTTCAGCTTCACCTGAACATTGCCGCCCCCGCCCAAACGGATCTTCTTTCCAACGTAGTTGGCGGCGATGGGCAGCTCGCGGCCGCCGCGATCGATCATCACCGCGAGATGGATCATCCGCGGCCGGCCGAGATCGATCAGGTGATCCACTGCCGCCCGCGCGGTGCGGCCGGTAAATAACACGTCGTCGAAAAGCACGACGATCTTATTGGCGATATCGAACGGAATGCGCGTGTGATCGATGGTGCCGCCGGGCAAAAGCGCGTTTAGATCGTCGCGGTAAAGAGTGATATCCATCTCGCCGACGGGGATGTCTTTGCCGTGGCGTTTCCTGATGATCTCGGCGAGCCGCTTTGCTACGTACGGGCCGCGCGTGCGCACGCCAATAAAGACGACCTGATCGAGATTGCCGTATTCTTTCGCCATCTCTCGGGCAAAGCGCTCGAAGATGGCTTTGACTTGCGTCGCGCCGAGAATCTGCTTCTTTTTCCGGTTAGAGTTTTTCATTGGCGACTCGAACCATGGTTTCCATGAGCAGCTGGGCGCCAAGCGCGATATCGGCCGGATCGGTCCACTCGAGTGGGTTGTGGCTGATGCCGCGCTTGCTCGGCACGAAAATCATTCCTGCCGGCGTGACCTTGGCCATCTGCATGGCGTCGTGGCCCGCGCCCGACGGCATGATCTCATAATCGATGCCCTTTTTCTCGCATAGCTGTTGGCTGACCCGCAACAAGCGCTTGTCGAGCGGCACGGGGTCTTCTTCGCGGATGGTCAGAACTTCGAGGCCGATGCCGCGCCGTTTGGCAATGGCGCGGGCTTGCTGTTTCACGAGCCGCGCCACATGGTTTTTCGACCGCGCCGAGGCGCCGCGGATGTCGACGGCGAGCTCCGCTCGTCCGGGGACGGCGTTGATCACGCCCGGCTCGATCTTCAGGGCGCCCACGGTCCCGACGACTCTGCCTTTCGCCATCGAAGCATATTTCCGGCAGATCTTCTCGATGTATTCGATCAAGAGCGCCGAGGCGACCAGCGCGTCTTTGCGCATGTCCATGGGCGTCGTTCCCGAGTGATCTGCGCGGCCGTGAAAGATCACCCTGAAGCGGCTCGGCGCCGCGATCGAAGTCACCAGGCCGATCCTTTTGCCGATCGCCTCGAGAATTGGCCCCTGCTCGATGTGCAGTTCCAAATAGGCTTTGAGACCCTTGGGGTCACGCTTGATGGATTTCAAGTTGCGGCGCGTGATGCCGAGACCGGCAAGCACGCTTTCGAGCTTGGTTCCTTGCGGGTCCACGGCGTTGGTCAAGTCGTCTGGATGCACCTCGCCGGCGGCGAGGCTGCTACCGAGAGTGGAGAAACCGAAACGGCTCGACTCCTCGCCGACGAAGCAGACGACTTCTAGGGAGGAGCGAACCGGAATCTTGTTCTCGCTGATCGTGCGGACCGCCTCGAGCGCGCCGATGACACCCACCGGACCGTCGTACTTGCCGCCGTGAATCACGGTATCGAGATGCGAGCCGGCCAGAACGGCGGGCGCGCGGCGATCGCCGCCTTCGAACCGGCCAAAGATGTTGCCGATGGCGTCAATGCGGATATCCAACCCCGCTTGGCGCATGAGATGGAGCAGCACCTGGCGGCTGCGCAGCTCCTTGATCGAAAATACCAGCCGCGTGACCGCTCCGTGGTCGCCGATGCCGATGCGGCCGATGGCGTTCAAATCGCGCATCAGCCGCCGTTCGTTGACCGCCGGCGACGTCGTTGTCCGTTGGGGAGTGCGCTTCATCAAGCGCGCATCTTATCAGCTTAGGCATGCGCTGAAAAACCGCTTCCTGAAATGGACGGTTTCGTTGGCAAGCCCACGTCGCTGTGTTATGACCAGCCTATTCCAGAAATTTGAGAGGTCTTTTCCGATGAGCGAAGTTTCCAAGAAAATTGCAGAGATGCTGCTGTCGACGGAGTCGATCACAGTTTATCAAGACAAGCCGTTCGTGTTCGTATCGGGTCGCATCTCGCCGGTGTATATCGACTGCCGCAAGCTCTTGTCCTTTGCCGCCGAGCGCGAGTACATCGTTACGGCGCTGGCGAAGATGGCGGAGACGGATATCGGTTTGAACAATATCGATGTCGTCGCGGGCGGCGAGACGGCGGGCATTCCATACGCTTCGTTCGTGTCGCATATCATCAAGAAACCGATGATCTATATCCGCAAGCAGCCCAAAGGCTACGGCGGCACCAAGCAGATAGAAGGTATCCTGGAAGCCGGCCAGAGAGTGTTGATGGTCGAGGATCTGATTACCGACGGTTTGAGCAAAATGCGTTTCAACATCGGTATTCGCGGCGCCGGCGCGAAGATGACTCACTGCCTGTGCGTCTTTGACTACGCGTCGGATCGCTTAAATCTGCACGAAGGAAAAACCAATTTGGCAAAGAACGGCATCGCTCTCCACGTACTGGCGAACTGGGATGACGTTTTAGACACCGGCTTGAGCAAAAGTTATTTCAGCGAAGAATCGAGCCGGCAAATTCTTGATTTCCTAAAAGAACCAGAAAACTGGGGTCGCAAGATGGGGTTCGTGTAAGGGCGTGGTTTGCGCCGCAAACCGGCGGTTCAAATAGTTCAAATCGTTCAAGCCGCCGGAGCACCCGGCGGCTACTTCTCGGCGAGGCTTTGTTGTCGGTATTTCCCCGCTTGAACTTGAGACCGCTATGAAAACGCTGATTCGTAACGCTTTGATCGTGACGATGAATGATCAGCGCGACGTGATTGAAAACGGCGCAATCGTTCTCGATGGCAATCGCATTTCCTATGTCGGGCCGCAAGAGTGGACGCCCACTGGACCTTTCGACAAGACCATCGAGGCCGGCCGCTTAATCGCGATGCCCGGGATGATCAACGCCCATTGTCATTCCCCGGCAAACCTCGTGCGCGGCATGATGCCGAGCAAGCCGCTCGAGATTTGGCGCGCCTACTATCGAGCGTCCTTGCGCGATATGCGCGACGATGATTTTTACGCGAGCGCGCTGTTGGGCGGGATGGAGATGCTCAAAAACGGCGCGACCACCGTGCTCGATCATTTCGCCGGCAATCAAGCGTGCCGGTTCATGGGCGCGGGCGCGGCCATCCAGGCGATGCGCGACCTCGGCTTGCGCCACGTCGTCGCGCTGACGATTACAGACAAGAACTACGAAGACACTATCCCGCTCGGCAAAACGAATGCGGATCTCACGGATGAAATTAAACGGATGAGCGCGAATGAAGCGAAGTCGGCGCATTCCTGGCTCGAGGAATGCGAAGCCTTCATCGAGGCCTTCCATGCGCCGGAGACGCTGACGACGGCGTGCCTCGGCCCCTCCGCCGTGCAACGCTGCACAGACGAGCTGCTGATCGGGCACCGCCGAACTGGCGCGGCGCAGAAAAGTGCCGATGCACATTCATCTCGCCGAAACCAAGGCGCAGGCGGTGATGGGGCGGCAGATTTATGGCACGTCGCTGCTCAAGCACTTGGACTCAATCGGTGTATTGGATGCCAATCTCTCGTTGGCGCATTCAATCTGGCTTGAAGACGACGATGTCGAATTGTTCGCGCGGCGAGGCGCAACGCCGGTGCACAATCCGGCAAGCAATCTGCGCATCGGCAGCGGGCTTGCGAAAGTCAGGGAATTTCTCGCCGCCGGCGTCGCCGTTGGGTTGGGAACCGACGGCGCGGCTTCCAACGACGGGCAGAACATGTTCGATGCCCTGCGGCTGGCGGCGCTGATCCACAATCAGGCCGGAACAGATTTCAATGATTGGGTAACTCCGTCGCAAGCGCTGGCCATGGCCACGCGCAACGGCGCGCGCGCATTCGGCCTGGAAGCCGGCGTCCTTGCGCCCGGAAAACTCGCGGACCTGGTGCTGCTGCGCCGCGACCGGCCGGCGTTCACGCCGCTCAACGATGTCGTCGCGCAACTGGTATTTTGCGAGAACGGCAGCGACGTCGATAGCGTCTTCGTCAACGGCGAAATCGTTGTCGAAAGCGGACGGCTAACGAAGGTCGATGAGGACGAAGTGCTCCGGCGCGCCGAACAGGCGCGCCGGCGGCTCGAACCGTCGCTGCAAAAAGAGCTGGCCGCGGCGAAAATGATGGAGCCGAGCCTGGCGGAAATGTACTTTCGCATGTTCGGACGATAACGGTGAAGCGCGGTGGTCCTCGCGAATCTATTGAACGCCGCGATTGCTTCCCGAATGTCTCATGCGCGCGCGACCATCGTCCCGGCGAAGCTCAGGGCTGTCGTATCCCCGAACGGCGATGTCCCAAGAACGTAAATCGAAGATACTCGTTGGGTCGGTGAAGGCCGGGCCGTAGGAATTTCTAGATCGCGAGTGCCGGCGAGGGGGTTGAGTCGCTTCACTCAAGACCAAGCCGGCCAAGGCAAAGCCGATCGTCGATGCGATAATCGTTCCGGCCACTAAGAGGATCCGATGCATAGCTGAGCTTCCTCGTCGAGTTTTCGCAGTCTATAGCCCAAAACGAACGAAGGGGTCAAGCATGTCGCCTGCGGATTGCCGCATTCAGCGCGACAGCTCGGGCCTGCGTTGCTGCCATTCCGTCGCCTGTTCGTAGGTGTACGCGACACGAAGACAGGTTGCTTCGTCGAACGGCGGAGCGATGATTTGCAATCCTGCGGGGAGATTCCCTTCAGTAAAACCGCAAGGCATCGAAATCGCCGGCAGGCCGGTCAGGTTGAACGGATTGGTAAAGCTCGGGCGGAGATTCTGCTCGTTGGGATCCATCGTCGCGAACGCTTCCGGCGGGCGCGGCGCGCCGGGCACGGCAAAAACATCGACGTGGGAGAAATGCGCGCGGATTTGCTGGTTCAGGACCGAGCGTGCACGCTGCGCGCTGAGGTAATCCGCCGCGCTCAGGAAAGCGCCCTCGAGCATGCGTCTTCTAACCGTGCTGCCGAATTTCGTCGGCGTCTCCTGAAAAGTTTTCTCGTGATAGGCGTATCCTTCGCAGACTAGAATCGTTTGATTCGCCTTACGGGCAAGAGAGAACGGCTTGCCGTCGATGTCGCTGACGATCGCGCCCAGGCCTTTCAGCACGTCGAGCGCTTGATCGAAGACCGCTTCGGTTTGCGGATCGATTCCTAAATTTTCGTCGAACCAGCCGGCGCGCGGGACGCCGACCCGAAGTCCACGGATGCCGTCCTTTAAGTGCGATTGAAAATCTGCCATGGGAACGTCGGCCGATGCCGGGTCTTTCGGATCATAGCCGGCGATCGCCTGCAGCAAGATCGCGCAGTCTTCGACCCTGCGCGCCATCGGACCGGCGTGATCAAGAGACCAGCTGAGCGGCACGACGCCGTAGCGGCTAACCCGGCCGTAAGTCGGCTTGATGCCGACGACGCCGCAATGCGACGACGGCGTGCGAATCGATCCGCCGGTGTCCGAGCCGAGCGCGCCGTAACAAAATCCCGCGGCGAGCGCCGCGCCCGAGCCGCTGCTCGAGCCACCCGGAACATGGTCGGTATTCCACGGATTCCTCACGGCCGGAAACGGCGCGTCGACGGACGGCCCGCCGAAGGCGAACTCATGCATGCCGAGCTTGCCTAGCAGGATGGTGCCGGCGTCGCGAAGTTTGACGACGGTCGTCGCGTCGTATTCGGGCACCCAAGTTTCCAGCACGGCGGAATGACAAGTCGTGCGGATGTCCTTGGTCATGTAAAGATCTTTGAGCGCGATGGGAATGCCGTGCAGCGGCCCGCGGTTAGCGCCGGATCGCAGTTCTTGTTCCGCTTGGCGCGCTTGGTGGCGCGCGAGACCGGCGGTCACAGTGATAAAGCTGTGCAGCTTGCCGTCGAGCGCTTCGATCCGCTCGAGGAGCGCATCGGTGATTTCAATGGATGATACTTCCTTGCGGCGAAGCGCGGCGGCAATTTCGCCGATGGTGGAATAAAAGAGGTCGTCTGCCGCGATCATTATTTCTCCACCGCTCGGACCGGATGGAAGGCTACCGCTGGCTCATCCGGCGCGCCGATGATCTCGCGCAGCTCGCCGGCTTGTTTTCTTGCGCGATTGACTCCGGGGAGGAGGCGCCGCAGTTCTTCGTCGCCGAGGTTCAGTCCGACTCCTTGTGCCATGATCCGCAAGGCTTCGAGGGTGATCTCCGGTACCATGGGGTCCTCGCTTGCCGCTAGTTTTTCGGCACCAAGACGTCGCGGATCTTGGCGACGTTTTTGGCGTCCATTTGAAATAGCTTCTTCACGATCCCGTCGACTTCGGCGCCTGTCAGCGCATTGATCTCGAGCTTCGATTTTTTCATCTCGGCGAGGAATTCCGCATCTTTCATCGTCGCGTTGAAGGCGCTGCGCAAAACCTCGACGCGGTTTTTCGGCGTGCCGGGCGGCAGGGCATAGGCGCGTAGAATTGCGGACGGAGCGTGGATGCCGGATTCGATCAGCACGCGGGCGTCAGGCGTCTTCGCGTACTCGATCGCGTTGGGCACGTTGGGGATGTCGGCGGCTTTTTTCGCGTTGACCTGGATGATGGCTTTTGCCATGCCCGTTTCCAACCCGTTCGCCCACGTGGTGCGAATCGACGCCCAGGTCCAGCAGCCGCCGTCGACCTCCCCGGCTTCGGCGGCGACGCGGATATTCGACGTGCCTTTGAATCCTTCGATGAGTTGTATCGGCAGATTCAGCGCCGCTCTTAACACGCGCGGGATGTCGGAATCGTTGGCGCCGGGCGCCTCGCCGCCGAGTTTTACGGGCTTCTTGGCGGCGAACCAGTCATCGAGCGAATTGACGCCGCTCGCTTTGGTCAGCGCGCAAACGCTCTCGTCCTGAACCGGCGCACCGAGCCATTCGAACTTCGCGCCGTCAAATTCGATCCCCTTGTCGCCCATGATCTGTTGAAGGATGAGCGAGCCAATAAAATTGCCGATGACCAAACCGTCGGGCTGAGCTTTGAAAAGAAAGTTTGCCGATACCCGGCTGCCGGCGCCCGTCATGTTTTCGACGATGATCGTGGGATTGCCGGGCACATGCCGGCTCATGTGGCGGGCGATGGCGCGCGCATAAGCATCGAATCCACCGCCTGCGGCGAAACCAACGACGACGCGAATCGTTTTGCCGCGGTAGAAATCCTGGTCAGCCGCGGCGGCGCGCGCCGAACGAGGCGCAGCGATGAGCAGCGACAAGGCCAACAGGCCGGCGATCTTGAGCATGGCTTTCCCCTCTACGACGTTTGGCTGGATTTTGCAGGTCCTTACTTACTGGATTTCACGTGCCGAAGGCAAACTTCTCGAAATTATCCGCCGGTTGGTAAGCAGACGGATTGCGTTGCGCGGGTGGTTCGCCTACCGCAGATTCCCGGTGTGACCCAACGAGTATCTTCCCGGCTGCGGCCAGACGGTGAGGCCGTGAGGCTCGCTTTTCACCGGGATTTTCTTGACGCTGCCGGAAGTCGTGTCGAAGACGTAGACCTCGTTGTCGTAGCGTCCCGATAGCCAGAGCTGTTTGCCGTCGATCGTGACGTTACCCATATCGGGACTGCCGCCCCCGGGGATGGGCCACGTTTCGATTACTTTGCGCGTGGCAAAGTCGATGATTGAGACGCTCCCTTTGCCTTTGGGCGGACCATACACTCGCGCGACGCCGCGGTTCGCGACGTAGAGCTTGGTGCCGTCGCGGCTGGGGTAAAGCCCGTGGGTGCCGAGGCCGGTCTTGATGTGGGCGAGCTCGACGAATTTATCACCGTCGACGACGAACACGCCTTCGGCCTTCATATCTGCGATGTAAAATACTTTGCCGTCGGGCGAGACGCGGACATCCTGAGGCATGCCGCCTTTGGATAGCTTCAAATAGCCGAGCACTTTTCTGTTGACGAGATCGACTTTGGCCAAGGCGCCGCCGTATTCACAGGTAAAAATCGCGTATCGGCCATCGATGGAAAAATCGGCGTGGTTGATGCCCGGACAGCTCGGCGTGTCGATCGAATACTTCATCGCCATGGTCTGCGGATCGCGAAAGTCAAGCCGCTTACGCGCTTCGGCGACGATGATCGCCGCCGAGCCATCGGGAGTGAAGTACATGTTGTAAGGATCGTCGACCGGAATATTTTTTCCGGGCTTGCCGGTGAGCGGGTCGATGGGCGTGACGCTACCGTCATGGCGGCCCTCTGCGTTGTTATTGACCCAGAGCGTCTTCAAATCCCACGAAGGCACGACGTGCTGAGGATGAATGCCGACTTTGAATTTGTCGATGACTTTGAGCGTGGCGGGATCGATCACCCAGACATCGTTGGAACTGCGATTGGGTACATAAACGCGCGACAGATGATTGGCGACGACGGGACTAAGTTTGTCGGAGCGCGTCTCGCTGTAGAGATTGTTCGGATCGATCACCGGCGGCATGCCGGGAATGGTCTGAATAGCGCGCACGGCGGGTTCCGCGGCGTAGGAGGCTAGAGTGAGAATGAACGGGGAAATCGTGAAGAGCACGAACGCGATAGCAAAACTTCGCAGATCCCGCATGAAGACGACCTCCAACAACAATGCGCACATGGCGAGCCGAAATTTGCTCACCGGTGTGCGTATGTTAGACGAAAAATAGCGGGAATTCGAGAAATTTTGCTACGCGGCGCTCTTTTTCTTGCTTTTCTGCAGCGCCCAGAAAACGTTCTCGGGCTTGAGCGGCAGATCGTAGACGCGCACGCCGATGGCGTCGGCTACCGCATTGCCGATCGCGGCCGGCGTCGGCGCGAGTCCGGGTTCGCCCAAGCCTTTCGCGCCGTAGGGACCTTCGGGCTCGGGGCATTCGACAATGATCGGAATCATCTTCGGCACGTCGAGCGACGTGACCAGGTGATAATCGAGGAAGGACGGGTTACGTACCTTGCCGGTGTTGTCGATGATCATCTCTTCGTGCAGCGCCGAGCCGATGCCCATGGCGACGCCGCCCTCGATTTGCGCGACACAATTGAGCGGATTGATCGCTTTGCCGACATCGTGCGCCGCCGACATGCGCAGCAGGCGCACCCGGCCGCTCTCTTCATCGACCATGACTTCGGCGGCTTGAGTCGCGTACATATAAAACGCCGAGGCGTGGTCGCTGTGGCCGGTCTCGAGATCCAAATCCTTGCCGATCTCATAGGTGTACGAGGCGTCGCCGCGCACGATGCCGTTGATGCCGAGCTTGCGCTTCACGACTTCGCCGATGGGCAACGCCTGCTGGGGCTGGTCTTTGAGAAATACTTTGCCGTCGCCGCAGTCGAGATCTTGCACCTTGGCTTCGAGCATCGGGCTTGCCGCTTCCATGATCTGCTCACGCGCGTGGATCGCCGCGCCGCGCACCGCATTCCCCATGTGGTAGGTGCTGCGGCTCGAAGTCGTCGAGGCGTCGTAGGGGATCACGTCAGTGTCGAGCTGGTGCATGCGAACTTTGTCCATCGGCACCTTGAGCTCTTCGGCCGCGACTTGCGAGAGAATCGTGTTGCAGCCTTGGCCGATCTCCACCGTTCCCGCGAACACGGTCACTTCGCCCTGCGCGTTTACGGTGACGCCCGCGTTCGACGTCGTCGGCGAGCGGGTGGGCTTCTGGATGCAGGCGAAGCCTTTGCCGATCTTCACGCCCGGTTTCGTCGGCTGAGCCGGTTTGCCCCAATCGATCGCTTCGGTGGCTTTAACGAGCGTTTCTTTGAGTCCGACCGCGTGCAGCTGCTCGCCCCAATAGGACATGTCGCCGTCGACGAAGATGTTTTTCATGCGAATAGCGAGCGCATCCATGCCGAGCTTTTTGGCGATCTCATCCATCTGCTGCTCGCCCGCCCAAGCGCCTTGGGGAATGCCGTAGCCGCGATAGGAACCCGCCACCGGCTTGTTCGTGTAAACCGCGTAGCCGTCGACTTTCACGTGGGGAATTCTGATAGGGTCCCGGCGCCGGCAGGCTGCCGCGGATGCAAACCGTCGGGCTCTTTTCGGCATAGGCGCCGGCGCCCCAGTAAATCGTCATCTCGCGCGCCACCAAGGTGCCGTCTTTTTTCACGCCGGTCTTCGAATAGACCACCGCTTCGTGGCGGGTGAGGGTCGAGATGAAAGTTTCTTCGCGATTGAATTTCACGCGCACCGGCCGGCCGTTGGTATGAAAGGCGAGCGCGACCGCGATGGGCTCGACTTTGAGTCCGCCTTTGGAGCCGAAGCCGCCACCTTGGGCGGGGTTGATGAAGCGGATTTTTTCCTTGGGCATATTCAGCGCTTCGGTGATCTCGTGCAGGGCGCGGAACGGCGCGTCGTTGGCGACCCAAAGCGTCAAACGACCGCTCTCTTTGTCGAACTGCGCATGTGCCGAATGCGGCTCCATGGCCGCGTGCTGGATCATCGGCACGAAATATTTTTCTTCGACGACGAGGTCGGATTCCTTGAAGCCTTGCTCGACATTACCGGTGCGCAGCTTGAAGTGCTCGGCAATGTTGGCGTGGGTCCCAGGGACGATGAAATTGACTTTGCGGTAATTGGGAAAGTCCTCGTGAATCGCGATCGCGCCCGGCTTGCAGGCTTCTTCCGGGTCGGTGTAGACGGGGAGGTCTTCGTATTCGACTTCGATGAGCTTCACCGCGGCTTGCGCCGTGTCTTCGTCTTCCGCCGCCACCGCCGCGACCGGCTCGCCGATATAGCGGACTTTGCCTTGAGCGAGAAACGGCTTGTCTTTGATCGACTCGCCGTGGGTCCACGGCGCATCTTCGCCGGTCACCACCGCAACGACGCCGGGGAGCTGCTTGGCTTTTTCCGTGTTGATCTTTTTGATCTTGGCGTGGGCCTTGGGGCTGAATAGCGTCTTGCCGTAGAGCATGTTGGGCAGCACGAGGTCGTAGCCATAGACGATTTGCCCGGTAACTTTTTCGTCGGCATCGACTCGGGTGACGGGTTTTCCGACGACGGTGAGTTCAGACATTCTTAACTCCTCTACGAGTTGTTCAAGCCGTTCAAGGCATTCAAGCTGTGGTGCGGAGGCTACATTCCTTAAAACCGCTCGAAGGATTCAACGATTTGAACGGAGCGAAGCGGTTGAACGGCTTGAACTTATTGAACGTGTTTGTTTCGCATCATCGCCGCCGCGTCTTGCACCGCTTGAATGATCTTTGCGTAGCCGGTGCAGCGACAGAGGTTGCCGGAGAGCGCGTAGCGAATCTCTTCTTCGCTGGGATTTTGGTTTTCATCGAGCAGCGCCTTGGACATCATCAACATGCCGGGCGTGCAGTAGCCGCACTGCGCCCCGCCGTCTTGAATGAATGCCTTCTGGATCGGGTGCAGCTCGGGACCGATCTTGAGGCCTTCGATGGTGACGATGTCGGCGCCTTCGAGCTCGGCCGAGAGAACCAAACAGGAATTCACCGGCTTGCCGTTCAAAAAAACCGTGCAAGCGCCGCAGTCGCCGGTGCCGCAGCCTTCCTTCGTGCCCGTTGCGCCGATCTCATCGCGCAAGAGATCAAGCAAGAGACGATGGTTCGGGACCTCACGGCTGACGCGCGTGCCGTTCAAGGTAAATTGAATCTGCTTCTTCATGGTAACCTCAAATTCACTGGAGTACTGGAGTATTGGAGTGATGGGTCTCGGATTCTCTTGCCCAACACTCCAATACTTCCATTACTCCATTCTTCTAGTATCTTCTTTCGCGCCGCTCGACCCACGACTTCGCTGGTCCAACGGCGGCGTTGAGAAGCGCCCGCTTGGTCATGACTCCTACCATGGCGCGGCGGTAATCGGCGGAGGAGCGCACGTCGCTGATGGGTTTGCTTTCTCGCGCTGCTTCGTCGCCTACTTGGGTGGCAAGCTCTTCGGTCAAGAGCTTTACCTTCAAGCAACGCTTCGGAATTCTTGGCTCGGATCGGCGTCGGGGCCACCGCGCCGAGCACGATCCTGACCCCGGTACACTTCTTGTCACTGCCAAGATTGTAGGCGACCGCCACGCCGATGTAGGCGAGGTCCATCATGTCGCGCGGCGAAAATTTGATGTATTCGCCGACCAATTGCGCGCCGGTTTTGGGGATTGTAATTTCGGTCAGGATTTCGTCGGCGCTCATGGCGTTTTGTCCCGGGCCGCGGAAAAACTCTTCCAGGGACATGGTTCGTTCACCGGCGGTGCCGGCGATCTTCGCCGTCGCGTTGAGCGCGATCAGGGTCGGCGCCACGTCGGCAGACGGCGTAGCGTTGGCCATGTTGCCGCCAATGGTGGCGCGGTTGCGAATCTGGATCGAGCCGACTTCGGCGGCACTTTGAGCGAGAAAAGGATACTTCTTTGTGATCACGGGCGAGGTCTCGATCGCGTACATGGTCGTCAGCGCGCCGATGGCGATGCTGCCGTCGTTGTTCTCGCGAATGCCGCTCAGTCCCGGCACGCGTTTGAGATCGACGATGTATTTCGGCAGCAAGCCTTTTTCTTTCATCGCGATGACCAAGTCGGTGCCGCCGGCAAGAAAGCGGCCGCCGGGGCCGTTTTCTTTGAGCAGCCGGCTGGCCTCTGCAAGAGTCGCCGGTTGGTAAAAATCAAATGGCTCTGTGCGTTTCATAAACAAAAAGACTGTAGGGGCGACCGGCCGGTCGCCCCTACAAATAATCACTCCTGTTGTTGCCGGCCGTTAAATAAGCGGCTTGAGCGCTTTGCCGATCGCCTTGCCGCAGGGCTCGCCGTCTCGCATCTGGACGTGGCCGCGCACGACGGTCAACACCGGCATGCCTTTGACTTTCCAGCCATGCCACGGCGACGGTTTGTTCTTGCTGTGGAGTTTGTTGACGTCGATGGTGCCTTCCTTGTCCATGTCGACGACCGTGATGTCGCCGTCCGAGCCGAGCCGAATTGCGCCCTTCTTCGGATAGACCTGCCAAACTTTCGCCGGGTTCTCGGAGGCGACTTTCACATACTGGTTGAGGGTCAAGCGGCCCTTGTTCACTTCAGTCAAGATCAACGGCACGCCGGTTTCAACCCCGCAGAATCCGGAGATGCAATCCCAGATCGCCGGCTTCGTGAGCTTGCCGTAAATGTCGGAGCCTTTCTCATCCAAGGTGTGCGGCGAATGATCGGTTGCAAGTGTATCGACGTAACCTTCGCGCAGACCTTGCCAAAGAACTTCCGCATGGTCCTGGGTGCGGACCGGCGGATTCATCTTGAGCAGCGAGCCGACTTTGTCCATGTCGTTCGGTTCGCGCAGGAGATAGTGCGGGCCGGTTTCGGCCGTGACTCTCAAGCCGCGCGCCTTGGCGTCGCGCACCATGTACGCCGCCTGCTTCGAGCTCATATGGAAGACGTGCAGCTTGGTGCCGAAAGTTTCGGCGAAGAAGAGCGCGTGGTGCACCGATTCCGCCTCGCAGATATCCGGCCGGGAGGCTTCCCAGTAGCGCGCCTCGTTCTTGTTTTCCTGTTTCAGTTTGTTGGTGCAGTAGGCCATGATCTGGCGATTCTCGGCATGGATGCCGAGCGGCAGCTTCGACTGCGCGATGTAGTCGAAGGCTTCCATGCACATGCCGTCGTCGGGGAAGGGAAGATTGCCGATGGTTTCGCCGAAGAAGATCTTGTAGCCGATGGCGCCGGCGGCGGCCATGGGGAGAATGTCTTTGGTGTTCGTTTGCACGACGACGCCGGTGATGCCGAAATCGACCAGCGATTTGGCTTCGCCCAGTTCCTTCTTGACCTTCACCTGCTCGGCGTCGGACGTCGGCGGCACCGTATTCGGCATGTCGACGACCGTGGTGATGCCGCCGCAGACCGCCGCGGTCGATCCGGTGGTGAAATCTTCCTTGTGGGTCATGCCGGGTTCGCGGAAATGAACGTGGCCGTCGAAGAGGCCCGGCAGGATATGCTTGCCTTTGACGTCGATTTCTTCTTTGCCCTGAGGCAGTGAATCGTCCGCGCCGATGGCGACGATCTTTTCGCCGCTGATGGCGACACCGCCTTTGAACGTCGCGTCGGGTGTCACCACCCAACCATTTTTAATAACCAAATCTGCTGCCATTGTCTTTCTTTCCTCCTTCTTTGATTTCCAATATCTAACCGTCGCTGGCCACAGCCCGCAGCCCGCGCATCGCTTGCCGCTGCTCAAGATCAGCCATGACATTTTTCTTGCCCGCTTGAATGTGATTGCGCAGGATCGCCACCGCCTGCCCCGCATCGCGCCGCTCCATGGCTTCGAGCAGACATAAATGCTCCTGATGCGCCGACATCCCGCGCGCCGGATCATACAAACCGTCGGTCCGGCGCTTGAGCACGATGCGCTCGAACACGTGGCTCAAAGTGTTTTTGAGCGTCTCGTTACCGGTAAGCTCGGCGATCGCAAGATGGACGTCCTGATCATAAATTAAGCGCTCGCGCGTGAATCGGTTTTGCACGTCCAGGCCGTAAACGTTCATCTTCTCCCGCAGCTCGCGAAGCGCCGCATCGGAGACGGTTTGCGATGGCTTTCTCCACTGCGAAAGCTTCCAAGGCTTCACGGAGCTCATAGAGCTCTTCCGCCTCTTGCATTCTAATTTCTTTGCAGGTAAAACCGCGATTCGGTAGAAAGGAAACGTATCCTTCCTGGACAAGCCGAGTCAATGCTTCGCGAATAGGCGTCCGACTCACGCCGAGACGTTCACTGAGCTGTTGGTGATGCAATTTTTGTCCCGGCATAATCTCGTTGCACAGAATCAGATTCTTAATTTGATTGTAAACGCGGGCTGAAAGGTTTTCGACGGCGCGCGTTTTGGTTTTGGCTCTCTTCAGCGGGTAAGGCATCAGCTGGTTTTTTGCATGCAAAAGTTTATGCAATGTCGCGAAACCTATCTGATCCAATCTGTGTTGTCAACGAAGGTTACTTTCCGCTTGAAAAATCAAATTAAAATGATAAGAAGCTTCCGACCTGATGGTCCGAAGGCTACGCGATTGTTGCGCTAAGGAAGAATTTTCAGCGTCGAACGTCGAGAATGGAGCGTCGAGGACTTATTTGTCGGGAATTTATTTCGGGAATTTATTTAAGGAGGGATTGTGGCACAGACTAAATTACAGGCGATTGGATTGCGGCACGAGTACTACCAGCCGCGAACGGGCGGCAGACTTTTGGCGCTGGACAACATCAATCTGCAGGTCGAAGACGGCGAGTTCGTGACCATCGTCGGGCCCAGCGGTTGCGGCAAGACAACCTTTATCAATCTCTGCGACGGCTTGCTCAAACCCACCGCCGGAAAGATCATGATCGACGGCAAGCAGATTACGGGCCCGGGAACTGACCGCGGCATGGTGTTTCAGGATTCCTGCCTGATGCCCTGGCGCACGGTGTTCAAGAACGTGATCTTTGGTCTCGAGTGCCAAAAACTCGATAACGGCGAAGGGCAGGCGCGCGCCAACAAGTTCATCAAGC
This sequence comes from uncultured delta proteobacterium, assembly GCA_963745035.1. GTDB lineage: Bacteria > Desulfobacterota > Binatia > UBA9968 > UBA9968 > DP-20. The sequence continues at coordinate 36,589 of CAVUVW010000027.1, forward strand.
TGGTCGGTTTGCAAGGATTCGAAGAACACTACCCGCACGAACTTTCCGGCGGTATGCAGCAGCGCTGCAATCTGGCGCGCGCTCTCACGGTCGATCCCAAGATCCTGATCATGGACGAGCCGTTCGCCGCTCTCGATGCGCAAACGCGCGAAATCATGCAGGCGGAGTTGCTGCGTATTTGGAGCGAGGCCAGGAAAACGATGCTTTTCATCACTCACCAGATCAACGAAGCGATCTATCTGGCTGATCGAGTGATCGTGTTCGGCGCGCGCCCAGGAAAAGTCAAAGAAATGATCAAAATCGACCTGCCGCGGCCGCGCGAACTGTCGATCAAGCGCGATCCCATGTTCTTGCAATATGAAGACAGCTTTGGAACTTGATCGAAGAAGAGGTCAAGAAGACCATGGTCGCAAGACCAGATCGTGCACAACATCAACAACTAGCAGTGTCGGATCAGGAGTTAGCACATGGGGAGTCGTTCAATTCCCAATCCCTGATTCTAATCGGCTGTACAGCTTTCGTCCTATATCTTGCGGGGATTCCGCTTCTGATGCTGCTTTACGGCAGCATCAGAAGCGCACCCATTGGCGAGCCGGGCGCGACTTACACGATTCAGAATTACATCAAGGCGTACTTCGATAAGGAGTTCTATCTCCTTCTTCTCAATTCGGTCTATTACGCCCTCGGCACTTGCACCCTCACGTTTCTCATCGGGACGTTTCTCGCCTGGGTGAGCGAGCGGACGAACACGCCGTTCAAAAAACTGTTCATCGTCATGTCCTTGATCCCGTTCATTATTCCCGGGATCTTGAGCACGATTTCGTGGATACTTTTGCTCAGCCCGAAAATCGGCTTGATCAATATTGTCATTAAGGAAGCCTTCGGACTCGAGGCGGCGCCGTTCAACGTCTACTCGATGTGGGGAATGATCTGGGCGGAGTCGATTCATCTCTATCCGCTGGTGTTTCTCTTGATGTCGGCGGCTTTCCGCAACATGGATACCTCTTTGGAAGAGGCGGCCCTCACCGCCGGGTCGAGCACCTGGCAAACTTTTCGGAAGGTGACGCTGCCGCTCATGCGCCCGGCGATGTTCAGCGTGTTGTTGATCAATTTCATCCGTGGCATCGAGGCTTTCGAAGTGCCGGCGCTGATCGGCGTGCCGGCCAAAATTTCGGTTTTCACCACCAAGATTTTTCTCGCTATTCATCAGTTTCCGTCCGACTTCGGGCTCGCCGGCGCCTATGCGGTGACGCTTTTGGTGATCAGCACGGTCGGGGTGCTGATTTATGGAAAGATCACGCGCCGGGAAGAACGCTACGCAACGGTGACCGGTAAAGGTTATCGGCCGCGGGTGATCGATCTCGGGAGCTGGAAGTACGTCACTCTGGGAATTTCCTTCTTGATATTTTTTTCTGGCCGTCATCATGCCCGTATTCGTTTTACTCTGGTCATCGTTCATTCCTTACTATGGCGTGCCTTCCATGGAACTGATGCAGAAGATGACCTTTGCCAACTATCACTACATCATCAATTATCCGTTGGCGTGGACCGCGTTTAAAAATAGCTTCTATCTGTCCGTGGGCTCCGCGACATTGGTCATGCTGCTGACATCGGTGATCGCTTGGATCACCGTGAAGACCAAGTTGCCGGGAAGAGGCTTCCTTGACACGATGACTTTTATCCCGATCGCCATGCCCGGGATTGTCTTGGGCGTGAGCTTGATCTGGGTTTATCTCACTTTGCCCATTCCGATCTATGGAACGATTTGGGTCTTGCTGCTTGGCCTATATGACGAAATACATTCCCTACGGCATTCGCGCCGCCTCGGCCTCGATGATTCAGATCAATAAAGAGCTGGAAGAGGCCTCGTTCACCGCCGGTGGAACATGGTTTCAGACTTTTCGGAAAATCATTCTGCCGTTGTTGATGCCCGGCTTTACAGCCGGTTGGATCTATATCAGCATCATTGCATTGCGCGAATTGTCCACGTCGATTTTGCTCTATTCATACAACAGCACCGTTTTATCGATCATGGCGTTTGATCTTTGGGAAGGCGGCCAGTACACCTATGTCTGCGCTCTGGGCGTGTTGATGGTCTTGCTGCTGGTCAGCATGGCTGCCGTCGCGCGCAAGCTCGGCGCCAAAATCGGTATCGCGGAATAAGATACTCGGTTCTGAGTCTGACCGGTCGCCGCTCTCGTTGCGGCTGCGGGGTCATCTGGAGGAGAAATGGCAGAAAAAAGAGACATGGTGCAAATCGGCGCGCTGGAGAAATATCTTCGGCGAAGACAAGGAACGCGTCCATGTTCTTAAGGGAGTGACGCTGAACATTCCCGAGGGATCGCTTTACACGTTTCTTGGCCCGAGCGGCTGCGGCAAGACCACAACGCTCCGCTGCGTGGCCGGTTTGGAGCGTCCGGACGGCGGCAAGATCAGCATCGGCGGGCAGACCGTTTATGCTTCGGGCGAACGGGTCTACGTGCCGACCAACAAGCGGCCGATCGGGATGGTGTTCCAATCCTACGCCATCTGGCCGCACATGACGGTGGCGGAAAACGTCGCCTATCCGCTGACCATCCAGCGGAAATCCAAGGACGTGATCAAACGCAGAGTCGGCGATGTTTTGAAAATCGTCGGGCTAGACGGTTTGGAAGATCGTCCGGCGCCTAAACTGTCCGGCGGGCAGCAGCAACGGGTTGCCTTTGCGCGCGCTCTGATCAACGAGCCGAAAGTCATGCTGCTCGACGAGCCGTTGAGCAATCTCGACGCCAAATTGCGCGTGCAGATGAGATCCGAGATCAAGGCGCTGCAGCGCAGAACCAATATTACGACCATCTTCGTCACCCACGACCAGGCGGAGGCGTTGGCCATCTCGGACCAGATTGCGGTCATGCACGGCGGGGTGTTGATCGAAGTCGGCGCGCCGCATCAGCTTTACTCTCGGCCAACTCGCCGCTTCACCGCGACATTCTTAGGTCTCACCAACTTGATCGACGGCAAGATCGTCGAGCTCGACGGCGATGGCAAGCCGGGAAAGATCCAAACCAAAAAAGGGCTGCTCTCGTTCATCCCGGCGCCGGGACTGAAGAAAGATCAAGCGGCGGTGATATCGATCCGGCCGGAGAACATTCCCCTATACAAGGAGAAACCGCGCGATTTCGGAAAACGTTCTGGAAGGCACGGTCAAGGAAGCGGTTTTCATGGGCGACTCTTATCAGTGTAAAGTCGCGGTGGGAGATGATCTCCTGGCCGTGCATACTCATCCTTTCAACTCCGTAAGCCCTGGAGACAAAGTTTATTTGCAATTGGATCCCGCGAGTTGCAACGGCTTGCCGGCGGACGATAAAGAGGGTGTTGATGAATCGATGTTGGGGGACTAGAATGCGCCCAAGCCGAGATTGAAAGGAGACTTATTGAAATGACCGCACTAGAGGCTAGGAAACTAGCCGAAGACGAAATGAAAGCCGGGAAAACCCCGAAGTACACCGACCTGCGTGAATGGTTGGAGATCGTCGACAGCGTCGGCGAACTGAAAAAGATCGATGGCGCCGATTGGAACCTCGAAATGGGTACCCTGGCCGAGCTATTATCCCGCGAAACCAAAAGCGGCTCCGTGCCGGCGGTTCTATTCGACAACGTCCCCGGTTATCCAAAAGGTTTCCGCACTCTGTTCGCCCAAAACGCTTCGTTCAAACGCATGGCGTTGAATTTGGGCCTGGACATGAACCTTTCCAGTCTCGATTTGGTGCGCGCCTTCCGCCAAAAGCTCGTGACTCACGAGCCGATCAAGCACAAGGTCGTCACCAAAGGGCCGATTCTTGAAAACGTCGATTCCGGCGACAAGGTCGACCTGCTCAAATTCCCGGTTCCTTTCATGCACGAATTGGATGGCGGCCGCTTCATCGGCACCGCTTGCTTGGTGACCACTCGCGACCCCGATGAAGGCTGGGTAAATTTCGGCGCTTACCGCGGCATGGTGCATGACAAAAATAGCATGGGCCTCTACATCTCTCCCGGCAAGCACGGCAGCATTCAGCGCAACAAGTATTTCGAACGCGGCAAGCCTTGCCCGGTCGTCGTTTCGGTCGGCCAGGATCCGGTGTTGTTCATGGTTTCCGGTAACGAGATCGACTACGGCGTGTCAGAATTCGATTATGCCGGCGGTCTCAAGGGCGCTCCCATCGAAGTCATCGAAGGCAAATCCACCGGCTTGCCGTTCGCGGCGCAAGCGGAAATCGTCATCGAAGGTTGGATGGATCCGACCGACCGAAAGACCGAAGGTCCGTTCGGCGAATGGACCGGTTATTATGCCAGCTCGAGCCGTCCGGAACCGGTGATCCGCGTCGAAAACGTTTATTACAGAAACGATCCGATTCTCTGCTGCGCTCGTCCGGGCCGTCCGCCGTCGGATTATTCCATCGCCAAATGCATGGTGAAGGCGGCGTTGATCTGGGAGCAGGTCGAAAAAGCCGGCGTTCCCGATGTCAGAGGCGTATGGTGCCACGAGGCCGGCGGCGGCCGCCTGTTCAACATCATCTCGATCAAGCAGCGCTATCCCGGCCATGCGCGCCAGGCCATGTTGGTCGCTTCCCAAGTCCATGCCGGCGCGTATCTCGGGCGTTACGTGATCGTCGTCGACGAGGACATCGATCCGACCAACACCTTCGACGTGATCTGGGCGTTGGCCAGCCGTTCCGATCCGGTGGAGTCGATCGAAATTCTCCGCCGCTGCTGGAGCGGCCCGCTCGATCCGCGCATTCAACCCGGCAAGAAGGGCTTCAACTCCCGCGCGGTGATCGATGCTTGCCGTCCGTTCGAGTGGATGAAAGATTTCCCGCCGGTCGCCGAGTCTTCGCCTGAGCTGAAGGAGAAGATCTACAACAAGTGGAAGAAGGTTATCGAAGGATAGTCGAGACTTCGAATTCAGATAATAGAATGGCGGCCGTGCTAGACGGTCGCCATTTTTTTTGGCCATGCGGGCGCAGCGAATCGAGGACTATTTCAAATTTCTTCGTTGTGGCGCAGAGAAGCGGTCGCAGATCTCTCGCTGCGATTTTACAGACTTCGACCTCGTGGCCGGCTGCTTGCAGTTTTCGTCTGAGTCATTGTGGTTGCGCTGCGACCTGCGCCGCTTGCGGCGCGGCGCTTGATGAGTTGGGTCACGATTACCATGGCCCCGAGGCCGCCCCCTGCCAGGTCGGTCCAAATTCCAGGAAAAACGAGGCATATTCCACCACCGATGAGCAATGCTCGCTGCCAGTAGGAAGCGGCGGTGAGGAAATAGCCGTGCAGTCCGCCGGCGAACAGCGCGATGCCGACCGTGGCCGTCGCAAAGCTCCATACGATGGTCGGCCAGTCGCCGATCATCAATAACGCGGGCTGATAGACGAACATGAAGGGGATGATGAAACCGGCGGCGCCGATTTTCATGGCGGCCCAGCCGCTGTCCCACATGTCCGCTTTTGCCAGGCCGGCGGCGGCGAATACCGCGAGCGCCACGGGCGGCGTGATCGCCGAGAGAATCGCGTAATAAAAGGCGAACATATGCGCCGCCGGCTCGATGACGCCGAGCTTCATGATGCGCCGGGATGAGCAACGCGGTGAGGACGATGTAAGAGGGGGTGGTAGGGAGGCCGGTACCGAGCACGATGGCCGCAAGCATCGTCATGAACAGCGCGATAAAAAGGGTGTTCTGCGCCAGCGCGACGACCCATTGGGTAAAGACGATACCCAGCCCCGACAGAGTAACCACGCCGATCATGATGCCGGCGGAAGCGCAGGCGAGCGCTACCGGGAGCGAATTCTTTGCGCCGTCCACCATCGCCTCGATGACGTTGGAGAGCGTGACAGTGATCGCGCGTCGACTTGCGCAGAGCGGCCGCCGGGAAGCAGGCGAGCGTTCCGGCAAGCGCGGCGAGCGGCGCGCTGTAGCCCGAATACATGACGGCTAAAAGTATGATGATCGGCAAGAAGAGGTGTCCGCGCTCTGCCACGACCACGCCGAGCTTTGGCAGCTCCGAGCGGGGCACGCCGACGATGCCGCGGCGTTTGGCCTCGAAGTGGACCGCGCCGAAGCAAGCGACGTAGTAGAGAATGGCGGGGATGATCGCCCAGATCACCACTTGCCTGTAAGGAACGGCAAGGAACTCAGCCATCACGAAAGCAGCGGCGCCCATGATCGGCGGCATGAGCTGGCCGCCGGTCGACGCGGTCGCTTCGACGCCGGCGGCGAAATGCGGCGGAAATCCCGAGCGCTTCATCAGCGGGATCGAGATCGGTCCGTCGACCATGACGTTGGCGACCGCGCTGCCGGAGATCGTGCCGAACAGGCCGGAGCTGATGACCGAGACTTTGCCGGGACCACCGGCGCTGTAACCGGTCAGCGCCATGGCAAAGTCCATGAACAATTGGCCGATGCCCGTCCGCTCCATGAAGCTGCCGAACAGCACGAAAATGATCACGAACGACGCCGACACTCCGAGCGCCTGGCCGAAAATACCCTCCGTCGTCATGTAGAGCTGATCGAGCATGCGCATCGGCTCGAGCTTGGCAATGAACAGCCCGTACAGGATGAAAATAATCGAGATGACGGGCAGCGACACATCGACACAACGGCGGGTCGCTTCGGTCACCACCACGAGCAGGATCGTGGCGCAGATCATGTCCGAAGCCGTCAGCGCGTCGATGTAATAGATGCGCGTAACGACGTACTCGTAATTGATGAACAGGTAGAGGAGCGACGCTGCGGCGAGCGCCAGCCACGCGTAATCGATGGCGGTTGGGATCGGCCTTTGGGTGCCTGCCTTGGCGCCGTAAATCAGGAAGGCTAGAACTAGCGCGAACAGCAGGTGCGTGCCGCGAAAAATGATCGCTTCCGGCTGGCCGGCCAGAATCACCCACATGTGATAGAGGCCCATGGCGACGGCGGTCACCGTCACCGCAAGACGGGTCAGGGCGGCGTAACTGAAGTGGATCTCTTTCACCCGAGCTTCCGGCGCTCTCTTATCGTGCGCAGGCGAAAATCGCAGCTCATCGGTGTGCCGACAAGCGCGTCGCCGCCGGTTCGGCTATCTCACTTTCACCGTGACGCCGGCTTCTTTGTAGAACTTGGCCGCGCCGGGATGGAACGGCACGCCGATGTCTTCGGCCATCCCTTTCGGGCTCAGCGTCTTGATGTCCTTCACGATGGCTGACAGTTGCTGGGTGTTTTGCGCGATGGTCTTCGTCATAGCGTAGACCAAGTCTTCCGTGAGCTTGCAGGAAGCGACGATGTGGGTAGCATAGCCGATCACCTGCACATCCTTGTCCTGTTTCGGATAGGTGCCCTTGGGGATCGTATTCAGCGTGTAGCCGGGATTGAGCTTCTTCATCGCCTCGATCTGGTTGCCAAGATCGAGCAGCTTGATCTCGCGCGAAGTCGCGATGTCCATCACCGCGCTGGAGGGAATCGTCGTGCCGGCCGTGAAGGCGACGGCGTGGCCATCCTGCACCTGGGTCACGGCATCGGTGTAGGACACAAAGCTCATCTTTACGTCGTTGTAGGTCAACCCGTTGACCTGCAAGAGCTGCTTGGTGATCTCCTCGGCGGTGTTGCCGCGCGGTTGCGCGGCAATCGCCTTGCCTTTGAAATCCTTGATCGAGTTGACCCCTGCATCAGCGCGTACGACCACCTGGAAATATTGCGGGTAGAGCGTCGCGACGTTGCAGACGTTGCCGTGCGGCTTATTGAACGGCGCTTTGCCGGCGACTGCATCGACCGTAGAAATCGAGTTGCCGATGCCGATATCGGTCTTGCCTTCTTCGATGCCGCGCACGTTGGCGATGCCGGCGCCCGGCAGCGCTTGCACCGATGTGTTGGCAATGGCCTTTTCCCACAAGTCCTTGAGTTGGCCGCCAAGCGGCACCCAAGCGCCGCCCTGCGGCCCGGTCATAAACTTGAGCTCGGCCGCGGATGCGGTCGGTAAAACCGTGGTACTAAGAATGAGCAAACCCAACGTCAAAACACAGCAATGTTTTTTCATGGCGTTTCTCCTTTCGTGCGTACCGCCGAGCGAGCAGCACTGACAGCGGCGCGCTCGGAGAGATTCGCGTCGGCGTGTGACTACCGTCTTTTTTTAGGTCGAGTTCCAAGGATTTTATAAAAATGCTGACCGGGAGTTACTTGGTTCCCAGCCAGCCATGCTCCGAAAGGTCGACCGTGACGCCGTCCGGCACGATGAACTTGACCTCGACATTGCCGCGCTTCGCCATTTCATCGGTTCCGGGATAGGGACGATGCACGGCGCCCGCCTTCTCGATCCGGGCACGTCCCTCGGCCATACTCTCGACTTCGAAACCGAAATGATGCAAGCCCGTGTACTTGGGCGCGCCTTCGGTGGTGGCCGGATCGTCGTACTTGAACTTTAAGATCGCGAGATTCACATGGCCGTCGCTCAGATAATAGCCCTCGGAAGTAGGGGTGTTGACCTTGCCGACTTGCTGCAAGCCGAGGCCTTCGATGTAAAATCGCGCCGTCGCCTCGGGATCACGTGTGCCGATCGCAATGTGCCGAATGCGTGCCATTGTCTACCTCCATTCCTTTGCAGGTTCGCTAATTATTTCTGCGGAAATGACACTCGGTGAGTGAATCGCGAAGGGGCGGTGTGCCGATTTCCGCGAAGTGAAATCGCCGCTAATCTAGTTCTATCGCTGGAGCATTGCAATCTCATTGCGTGCGCGACTTCCAGCAGCATCCTTGTCATTCCGCGCAAACTGACATATTTCTCCGGCCATGCGCTACGGGCTTTTCTATTTGCCGTCGTCGCTGCCGGCGACACGCGCCGAAGGTGCGGAGCGGTTCCGCACCATCATCGATCAGGTTGTCTACGGCGAGGAGATCGGCTTCGATTCCGTTTGGCTCGCCGAGCACCATTTTCATGCGTTCGCGGGGATGTTTTCGGCGCCCACTGTGATCGGCGCGGCGATTGCCGAGAGAACGAAAAGGATGCGTATCGGCACGGCGGTCCTGCTCTTGCCGTATCACAATCCGCTTCGTGTCGCGGAAGATTACGCGACCCTCGATTGTTTGAGCAACGGCAGGCTCGAATTCGGCATCGGCCACGGATTCGTGAAATGGGAAGCGCTGACATTCGGCATCCCGCTCGACGACTTGCGTGTTCGTTTCAAGGAAAATATCGAGGTGGTGCTCAAAGCATGGAGCGAGCCCAAGCTCGATTACAAAGGCCGGTTCTACGACTATAGCGGCGTACAGGTCTGGCCGCGGCCGTTGCAGGAGCCCTATCCGGCCGTCTGGATGGCGGCGACCACTTCGGTTGAATCCTTCGAGCTATCGGGACGCTGTGGGTTTCACATGATGCTCATCCCGTTTCTGAATGAAGTCGAAGAGCTTCGTCGCAAGATGCAAGCTTATTTCGAGGCGCGCCAAGCGGCGGGGTTTGATCCCTCAACGGCGCGCGTGCTGGGCGCATATCATGCCTATGTCGGCGAAACTGCCGCGGAAGCACGCTCGGCTGGCGCGCGAGGACTCGCCGAATACAACTCGGCGGCGAGAGAGGCTCACAGCCTGACACCGGGCATGGCCGATCCTGCGTCTTATCGTAGTCATGAAAAGCACCGCGAGCAGATGAAAGCGCTCACGTTCGACGAATTGGTCGATCAGGGTCGAGTGCTTGTCGGTACGGCGGAACAAGTGCGCGAAAAATTGGAATATGTTCGCGAGCGGCTTTATCTCACCGATGTGGCGGGAAACTTCGCCTTGGGTGGATTGACCGATGCGCAGGCGCGCGTGTCGATGCGACGATTCATGGAAGAAGTAGCGCCGAAGATTCGTGATCAGTAGCATTCATTCTTCATTGAGAATAACATTGACATGAAAGAAACTCAGGAATAAGAAGCAGCCAGCAGATTGTAATCCGTGGAGGTGAACATGGGCAAGCTCAGGCATATCGCGTTTATTTCGGCGGAGCCGAAGAAGCTGAGCGATTTTTATCAGAAGTATTTCGGCTTCGAGGAGTGCAAGGTCTTCCCGAGCGGATCGAGAATGGTGATCGATCCGCTGTTCAATCTGGCATTTCTGCAGAGCCGAGGCGACCAAGCAGGGGCCGTTGTCGGCACGCACCGGGCGGACGGCGCCGAAGTCGAGCGCCAACCTGGAATTCATCACTACGGTTTTCTTGTCGATAATTTGGATGAAGCCGTGGCCAAGCTGCCCGCCTCGCTCAATCGCGGCGCAAGTCCGCAAGTGTCAGCCGGAGTCGGCGGCGCCGAAGGTGCGCGACCGGCGGAGATGCGCTTTGTCGATCCGTGGGGCAACAACGTCGATCTATCCTCGCGAGGATTTTTAGGCAGAGAAGAGAATAAACTTCCGGGAGTGCGATTGCTCGCCGTGCATGTTCCCGATTTGGCCGCGGCCTGTGAATTTTACCAACAGCAGTTCAATCTCAAGGTCGTCGGCTGGACCGATGACGGGACAATTCGCCTGAGCGACGGCACCGTGACGCTCTTGCTTACCAAGTCACAAGTGCGGCCGAAGAGCGGCGTGCAATACTTCGGCATTCAGGTTGACGATCTCGCAGGCGTTAAGAAGCGCTTGCGGGATGGTGGTGTGGAGATCCGAGAAGGGTCGCAGGAGATTCGGTTGACCGATCCGGAAGGCAATCAGGTGGCAGTCTCGCAAAGTGGTTGGGCGAACTGATCCGCAAACCTCATAGTGGGGGCGACCGGCCGGTCGCCCCCACATCTACCGTAGACCCAACTCCTTCTGAATTTCTCGTAGAATACTGAAATCGGCGATCTCGCCGAGTGGCACTTCGCGAGTGATTTTTGCGTCGCGCTTGGCCTGATCGATCAGCAGCTTCAATCCATCCTCAGGGATGCCGCCGTCGGCGCTGATGACTTTTACCGTCGCATCATAGGACGCGTAGGCGTGTTCCGGCTTGGCCTTTCCCCACTCCATTAAAATTTTTGCGGCTTCCTCCCGATTGTCGCGAATGAAACGGCTTGCCTTGATCAAGGCTTTGGTCGTCCGTTTAACCTGGTCGCGGTTTTGCTGAATCGATTTCGCGTTCAATCCGACACCGGACAGCGGATAATTCAGATATTCATAGGCGCGCGCCAGAACGTTGAATCCCGACTTCTTGCCCTCGAAGTCCCATGGCGGTGAGGTGACCACGGCGTCGGCGAGTTTTTGTTGCAATCCCGCAAACCGGCCAGAATCCGGGCCGAGCGGCACGAATTGAACTTCCTTGTCGGGATCGACGCCGTTGCGCGCCAGGATAATTCTTGCCAGGACTTGCGTGGCGTCGCCGAAGCCGGCGAGACCGATTTTTTTGCCGCTCAGATCTTTAATCGATTTGATATCCGCGCGCGCGAGCAAGACGTGCGGAGAGCTGGTCATCAAACCGGCCACTAAGCGAACCGGCAATCCGCGAATCGCCGCCCGAATCACGGTACCGGTCAACAGAGTGAAATCGATGTCACCGTTCGAGAGCGCAGCGATCGACGGCGCGGCGCCCATGACGACAATGTCGGCGTCGAGTCCTTCGTCCTTGAAAAATCCCTTACGCTGCGCAACTCCGGCGGGTAGAAAAATCATGTTGTAGCCGCCGGAGACCGAGATGCGGATTTTTTCCGCGGCGTAAGCATCGAAAACGCCGAAGAAGACGGCTAGGAGCAGGCCAAAGCGGATTCCCGTCATAATGAACCTCCGAACGGCTCGACGCTTTACGAAGTTTATAACCGCCAGCACGAACTGCTTCCCGACCTACAATGACTTAGACGCGTTGTAAGGCGGTTGGTCATCTTTTTTGGACTCCAATCAGCGCAAAGAACTCTGTCTCCATGTGATGAAGCGCCTCAGCGTTGCCGTGCTTGAAGTCTCTGAAGGGCTGCCAAAACCGAAATATTCGTGTACGGCGGAAGGGGCGAAAAACGACGGCGAGCGGATTGAATCGCCGGTAGCCGCCGAAATGATGGAACGCTAGCCGAGCTAGTGAAATGCGCCAGCGCTTACGCTGCGACCAATTGAGAACAACGGCCCGTTCGCCGATGTACGGAAGAATGTGTTGATCGATATATTCGCGCCAAATGGGGCTTTCGGAGTAGACGAAGAGGATGTCACGCCCGCGCAAGCACCACCACATCCAAATGGCGATGTGTAGACAAACCGTTGATACGACAAAGAACAGAAGCGCGACCGTTATAAGGATGATTATTACCGGAGCGAAAGAAATGATGAGTGCCAGCTGCCACCATTTGAATTTCGATTCTCGACTCTCCATGAGCCTGCTGACCAGGTTAACCGCTACCGCCGGTTGTCGTTAGACTCGGGCCGCAGATTGTCGATCGGCTGAATAAGCTGCGTCTCGACATCGTCGGGTATTTCAGCACGGCGCACAATCTTTGGCCATAGCTCAAGCGGCGGTGCTTTGATCAATGACGCATCGAGCGCGACATCATCAAGATCGTCGTGCAAAAAAGGGCGCTGGCCGCAATGACGGGCATCGCACGAGGCGCGGATCCCCGGACGGCACTCGCGCCAATGGCAGATGCGGCCGATGTAGTTACCGGACGGATCGGCCAGAAAGATGTCAGCACCTCTATTTTGGCTCTGAGCGTGTCCTTTCAGTCTTCGACCCGCGGCTGCTAGGTGAGTGAGATCGGCGTCATCATCGACAGTGACCAGCACGTCGGCATCCTTCGGATCGGTTTTGCCTGTTGTCAGCGAACCGATGAGCGCGATGCGACGAACACCTGGAAAAAATCGAGCATGCTCGACAAACTGCCGGACCTCGGAGAGTAGAACAGTTCGAATTGTTGACTCGCCGTTTGTCACCTGTCATTGCCTAGCATGTAAATAAGGTTGCTGGCCCATTGTTCTATCTGCGTTGAGGCGAATCGTTCAAACATCCCGCGTGGAACGTCCGCTATGCCCGATACTTCCAAGGTCGAGTCATCGTTATTCGCGATTTACCTTCTTGATCGACATATTGTCAATCGTGGGTCGCTGGCGAACCTTCAACACAGCTGGTCAGTAGAGAGCACGCGCGATCAGAGGTTCTCAGGATGCGACTTGGATTAGGAGCGATTCTAGAGTCGATCCTTACTCCGTCGCAATCTACTTGACCTGTTCCAAGCGCGGGGTGTAGTTGTGGCGAAGCAAGGACGGGCGGCGTATGCAATACGCCTTTACAAAGAATCATTGGGCGACCATTCAAGACTAGGAGGTAAGATGCGCGTACTTAAAATTGGTGAGCTGCAGGAAAAACCGATGGATACCGCGACGCCGATCGCCGGGTGGACTGGTGGAGAGGTGAGCCGGACGCGGCAAGCGGTGATCGGCGACGGGCAGTCGGAAAATTTTCGCTGCAACGTCGTCAACTTTCGCGTCGGGGCGACCACGGGGTGGCATGTGCATGATTGCGACCAGATTCTCGTCGTTACGGCGGGGAAGGGCAAGGTTGCAACTGAAGGCGAAGAGCGCGACATCGCCGTCGGCGATATCGTGCATATCAAAGCCGGCGAGCGCCACTGGCACGGCGCGACAGCGGAAACTCCGATGTCGCACATCACGGTGACGACGGTCGGCAGCACCTCGAAGCATTGAGCAGCGTACTGATCCGGCTTTAGCTTCGGAGGAGGAATAGTCATGCAAATTCTCAAAGGCGACTTGAGTAACGTCAAAGGAATCCCTCCGAGCGGGCTCTGCGTCGGTGTTCATCGGGCGGGCGCCGTGCACCAGAAGATGGTCGCGAAGCACGGCGAAGGTCTTGCGGTCTGGTCGCTCAGACCCGATCTTGATTTCATCGCTTTCAAAAAGGAAGGGTTGGGGGAACAGGGAATTCGCTCGACTAGCGACATGGAATCAATAGACGCGGATGAAAAACTGATATACGGCGTGCGCGGGGCGCCGCCCGAGGTGAGAGAAAAAGCGCGCGAAAAAGGCCTCACGCTGCTGGCCGACGCGACCTGTCCTTTCGTGACTCAGCAGGAAGAGGCGGAAATCGAGCTGCTGAACGCCGGCTGTCACCTGGTCGTTCTCAGCAGCCGCACGCATCACGGCATCCCAAGGCTCCAGGGGATTGCGCAAGCGAAAGGCAAAGAGGTCTTTATCGTCGAACGCGAAGAAGAAGTCCATTCGATTCGTCTCACTCGTTTCGAGCCCATCGGCGTGATTGTGCAGACGACCTTCTGGTTGGAAACTTACAAGAAAATTATCGGGCGCATACTCGAGCGCTTCGCCAACGTGCAGATTCGCAACACAGCTTGCATCGACTCGCTGCAGCGTCTTCCAGAAGTCGAGAAGCTTGCCAAACAAGTCGATGCGATCATTATTTTCGGCTGGACCGAAGGAATGACAACCCGAATGGTCGAAGTTGCGCGGGCTTTCAATGCTCATGTGCACAAAATTGAAAAAGTCGACGATCTCCAGCTCGATTGGCTGCGGGGAAAAGAGAAGGTGGGCATCATCGGCGCCAACGAGACTCCCGAATGGATGATCAATGAGGCAATCGAGCGCATCAAAAGCATGGCGGCCTGAGCTATGCCGAAAGTGACTTTCATGCCGGCCGGACAGTCCTTTGAAGTGGCGGCGGGCACGACGATCCTGGTTTCGGCGATCCAGAACGGCTTACAGCTGCGCCACGACTGCACCGAAGCGATTTGCGGCACGGACCGGGTGAAGATCCTGTCCGGTAAAGAACAGCTGAGCGAAAAGGATGAGAACGAGGAATTGACCCTCGAAATGATGAACGCAGAGCCGGACGACAGGCTGGCTTGCGTCGCGCGGATTATCGGCGACGTGACTGTCCTAGTGATCGACTGAACAACCCAAGGAAAACCGAGAGAGCTTACCGCCCGATTAAGGAGTAGCGATGGCTTACATCAAAACCATCCCGCCTGCAGAGGCGACCGGCAAGCTCAAAGAGGTTTACAGCGCCAGCAGCGGGCCGTCGGCGGCGCGCGGAAAGGTGGCGATGATTCGCCAGGTACAGAGCTTGAATCCTGACGCTCTTGCGGCCTGGAGCGCCCTCGGCGCTGAGATCATGCATGGCCGGTCGCGGATCACGCGTCGCCAGCGCGAGATGATCGCCACGGTGGTATCAGCAGCCAATCACTGTAGTTATTGAATGACGGCGCACGGGGAGGCTCTCCGTACTGAATCGAACGACGATCCTCTGGTCGAAGGCATCAAGCGGGATTACACCCAGTTGAATTTGCCGGCGGCCGAGCGGGCGATGTTGGATTACGCCGTAAAACTGACGGCGGCGCCGTCGAGCGTCGATGAAAGCGACATCAAAAACTTGCGCTCCCACGGCTTCGACGACCGGGATATTCTAGATATCGTCTACGTGATCTGCCTGTACAATTTTAACGACCGGATGGCGGACGCGACCGGAATCAAAGGGCATGATTTTCTGGCGGGTTGAACTTCAGCGCGCTCAAAAGGCAAAGAATGCTTCGACGAGTCAGCATGAACGGAACATCACCAATAACATCCAATCCCCTCCGCTCGTCCTGAGACTGTCGAAGGACTGGATTCCCGCGAAACATGCGGAAATGCGGATTTTGGAGCCGGTGGCTCGGGAGATTCAGCGATGATCGAGCTTTATCACAATGACATGTCGGTTTGCGCGCAGAAGGTGCGCCGGCTGCATCTTTACGAGGAGAGAGTGTTTTTTAAGTCGTCGCAGAAGTACGCCTAGACTTTCATGCTAGATCTTGAGTTCGGGCGTCTGGTCTTTAGATATCGCTTCCGTGCTGGTTCAAGCCTACCTGCAGCCAACATCGCACGTCCGATTTGTGCGCAGAAATCGTCATCACCGCATAGAAGCGCAAAAAACTCGGTGCCTCCGACGGGGTCGGCCCTCAAATTTCTGCATAACAGCAAGTTAAGCCGCCAATCGGTTCCTTGGTCAGCTTCAACTTTATGTTAGGCATACGCGCTCCAGAATTTGCTCTACAACTTCCTTTAGCGGCGCCGATGTGTCTATCTCATACGATGCACCACGACGTAACAGTGGCTCGACCTCGTCCATATTCCGAATCACTTCTTCGCGCTCCGCAGCGGTCTTACCATAAGGATTATTGGTCCGGGTGGATAATCGGTTAAGAATGACGTCCCGAGGTGCACTCAGGAGGACAACATCTGTAAGTTGGGAGTAGAATTTGACCTGATTTTCGGCACATCCGCTGATGAATAGCGGGAGTGCTCCGGCATTGCTCAAGGCTTTCTCAACTAAATCCTCACACCAAACCTGGTTCCCAGCTGAGTCCCGATAGGAATGCGCCGGATCGTCCATGTCAATGGCACGAAAGCCCCTTTTCCGAAGCTCTTCGACGACACTCGATTTGCCGGTCGCAGACATCCCGGTGAGCAGGACCCTGGGGGCTTTCATTGGCTCGTTCATGTATGCCTAACTATTAAGTGAGGCGCTGTAGGCGCCGAAAATGCGGGTCGGCTTATCTCCGGCGGCGGCTGACAGTACAATCTAAAATTTGCTGCAATATCCATCCGCTACCCCATCCTGTCAAGGTCAGCATTACCGAAAAAAGCAGACCGGAGCGGCGGGTTGTTTGCCTGCGTCGACAAGTAGATCCTTCGGCATCGCCTCAGGATGACATTGGGGCCCTCTAAGTATTGAGCTTTACGCCCTTGCCCGGCAGGAAGGTTCCGTCGTAAAGAAAGATAGGGGACGAGGGACGATTATGAAATTCTCGATCTTCATGATGCCGCTGCATCATCCGACGGAGAACCCGTCGTTGGCGTTTCGATCGCGACATCGAGTTGATTCATTACGCCGAGGAGTTGGGCTTTGACGAGTTTTTTATCGGCGAGCACCACTCCGGCGGCTGGGAAACCATGCCGGCGCCGGAGATGGCGCTGGCCAAAGCCTCGGCGCGGGCGCATCGCATTCGCCTCGGCACTTCCGTCATCAGCGTGCCGTTTCACCATCCGTTTCACGTCGCCGAGCGTATGGCATTTCTGGACCACCTGACGCATGGTCGAGCCATTCTCGGCGTCGGTCCTTGCGCTTTGGTTACGGATAAGAATCTCTTCGGATTGGCGACCGAAAAGCTATACCCGATGATGGCCGAATCCGTGGACATCATCGTGCGCCTGCTCGAGTCGCCGGAGCCGGTCGATTACGACGGGCAATTCTGGAAAATTAAACAAATGCGCCTGCAACTGCGCTCCTACCAGCAGCCGCGCATGCCACTCGCCATCGCGTCATCGGGAAATCGGGTCAGCATCGAACTCGCCGGGAAGTACGGCATGCTGTTCTTGTCGCCGGCGGGGAAAAATATACGGAACAATCAATCCAAAGCCGAGCAGTGGAAGGCGGTCGAAGCGACCGCCGCAAAGCACGGCATGCAAACTTCTCGCGACAACTGGCGCATCGCTACTTGCGTGTACCTCGCCGAGAGCCGGGAAGAAGCGTGGCGCGACGTCGAAGCGAGCATCGATCGCGACAAGGAGTATTTTTTTTCCATCGGCTTGAAGGCGCCTTACGAAGCTTATCCGGGGCAGCCGGCGCATGAAATCACGGCGCGTTCGGGCGCCGACCGCCGCGATTGGATCATCGGCACGCCCGACGACGCTATTGCTCAGATCGAGCGCATGCAGGCGGAAACCGGCGGTTTCGGTGGCTTGATGGTGACCACGCACGAATGGACTTCAACCGATAAGCTGCGCCGATCCTATGAACTATTCGCGCGCTATGTGATGCCACATTTTCGCGGCCACACCGACGGCTATCGCGACCAATGGCGGCGTATTCAGGAAGCTGTCAATAATGGTGGGAATGTAAGTGAGAGCGCCGGCAAGTCGGGCAACGCTACTCTTAAAGAGGGTGCGCGATCATGAAAGACGAACAGCGCTGTGCGCGCGGTAAGTGAGCCCGCCGGTCAGCCGGGAAACCATTGCAGGGGATCACTCGCGTTGAGGCATAAGTTTATAGATCTCGTCTGCCGCAAGCCTGCGTTTCGCGGTGGCGCGTGCTATCTCCGCCCTTTTCTCGGTGAGATAAACCAGATGCTCGACCTCGGCGACGTCTTTTTCCGTCGCCCATAGACGCTCGGCCTTTTCCATAGTCAATCTAGTCTGGTCCAGAGCCACCGCTGCGCGCCCGACAACATTGGGATCCTGTCGGGCGCGTTCATAGGCGTTGCGCGCGCGGTCCAAAGCCGGATTTCGCGCCGTTACGCATCCGACGAAAAAAAATGCCAGTAGCGCGAGGGACGCAAGGCTCGCTCGGCAGCGATCCGGCAAGGTATCCAACCTCATGGGTCACTCCTTGGCAGTGGTCCTGGTCGGGCTGCGCTCCATTTCCTGTCGCAGCGCGTCGATCGTTCGCCGCAGGCGATCCGCGGCTTGGTACGTAATCTCCGCGTCGGCTTTGGCTTCCGCCAGCTCGGCTTCCACTTCCGCCGTTTCCGCCAGCCGGCGGGCTTCGTCGTATCTGCCCGCGGCCATGGCTTTCTTCGAGCTTTCCAGCTTTTCGCGCGCGCGCTGAAGGTCCATGGGCGCCAACTCGTCGGCCCGCGCCTCGGCAGCCGTGCGCAACTGGACCTCCGCCCGCGCCAAAATGTCGGTCGGCGGTTTGGCGGTGGCGCAGCCGCCGGCGAGGAAGGCGACCATCAAGAACAAACAGGCAGCGGTCGCCGCCCGCGCGAGCGCGGGGCGCCGCATCCCGCTACGTTTCGGATCGAAGATTTTTCTCATGATTTTTCCCTCGCTCGGGACTCTCTGCGCGATTTGCCGCTGCCAAAATTGTATAACTCTCAAAGCCAAGTACAAGATGGAAGCGGACATGCGCCAAGCGGGTGTTTTCGTGCCATCGAGTAACGCGGCCGTCGGACATTACCATGTATTTCTATCGCGTGCCTCTCGCCGTGCCTTATTGGAGCGGCGCCACGTATCAACGCGTTCTCCAAGCGCTTCGATCGGGAAGCGTGGTCGAAGGCATCGACCTCGATGATCTGCGATCTCGCATCGTCGAGACGCTCGGCGTCCGGGACGCGATTCTCTGCTCGTCGGGAAGCCTGGCGCTCGAGCTGGCGCTGCGCTGGTGCGGCGTAGGGACGGGCGACGAGGTGGTGATCCCAACGTTTTGTTGCAGCACGGTGGTCCCGCCGATCCTTGCAGTCGGCGCCCAGCCGGTCTTGGCCGACGTAGGCGAAGAGCTTAATCTTACCGCTGACACAGTCGGCGCGGCGCTCACGCGGCGCACCCGCGCCGTCATCGTGCCCCATCTGTTCGGCAATCCCGCCGAAATCGCCGCGATTGCCGGCCTCATCCGAGACAAAAATATCCGCCTCATCGACGACGCGGCCCAGGCGCTCGGCGCCAATCTTCATGGACAGCCGCTCGGTAGCTTCGGCGATATCGGGATTTTGAGCTTCGGCGCCGAGAAGGTCTGCTTCGGCGTGGGCGGGGGCGCGGTGGTTTCGCGGCGCGAAGATTTTTCGCAGGTGCGCGCTCAACCGGCGTTGCAGCGGCCGCGAGCTGCTGCCGCGCTCGGCGTCTTTGCGTCAACCCTGTTCTGGCGCCGCTGGCGGCGCTTCACGGTGCCGCTGCAAACCGTGATTGCGCGCAAGCGCGGCCGAGACCCCGCGGCACCGCCGCGCGGCTATCAAAGCCAAGGCATGGCCAATTTGCAGGCGGCGATCGCGTGCAGCTTGATGGAAACCCTGGCCGAAAATATCGCGGCGCGCCGGACGCGCGCGGACGCCTATCGGCGATTCTTGGCGGGCACGGCCGGCGTCGAATTGATCCCGCACCGGCCCGGCTCGGCTTGCTTGACACAAGTCATCCGCTGTCTACCTCCCGCCGGCGGGCGCGATGCGGCCGCCGAAGTGATCGCGGCGCTCGGCCGGCGCGGCTATGAAATCCAGGGCAGCTACGTGCCGATTCACCTGCTGCACAACTTTTTCATGTGCGTCTGGGACCGTCTGCCGCATGCCGATCGGATCTGGAACGATCTCGTCGAGTTACCGTGCGAGCCCGGGGTGCCTCTCGCGTACGTCGAAAAGATCGCCGCCGTCGTCAAGGAGACGATCCATCGCTAGCCAAGCGTTCGAATTTTCTCGTGCTCTGCTGTCCGGCCGCTCGCGGGCTCTTTGCTCCTCGACTGGAAGCGGAATTGTATGATAACCAGCAGGAAGATGATCGCTTGCACGAGCCGTCATTTTTACCTTTGCGCGCTTCTTGCCGTGGTCTTGTTCTCGTCGTGCAGCTCCGCGCGCACCAGCTCGCGATATATTCGGTTGATCGCCTCGGTGGCCTCGGACGGGTTTACCAACTTCGAAACCGAGCCGGTGCGGCCGTTGGCCCTCTCGCCGGACGGTCATTTCCTTTACGCCCTCAACACGGCCGACGACCGCTTGGAAATCTTCGATACGCGCGGCGCGGAACTGCGCTCGATCGGCGAAACCGCAGTCGGCCTACGGCCGGTGGCGATTGCCCTGCGCGGCAATCAGGCGTGGGTGGTCAATCATCTCTCCGATTCGGTCAGCGTGATCGATGTCAGCGAGCCGAGCCGGCCGCGCGTCGTGCGCACCCTGCAAGTGGGCGATGAGCCGCGCGGCATCGTGGTGGCGGGGCCGGGCCGCGATCGGGTATTCGTCGCCAGCGCGTATCGCGGCGAAACCCTTACGCCCGGCATCGGCCGCGCGCAGGTGTGGATTTTCGAGGCGGCACGGCTCGACGCGGCGCCGAAGGTGCTGACTCTATTCGGCAGCAAGCCGCGGGCGCTGGCCGCCTCCGACGACGGACGCAAGGTTTACGCCGCCGTATATCTCTCGGGCAACGGCACAACGACGGTCTCGGGCGAAGACGCGGCGCGCTTGGGCCGCGCCGCGCAGTTGTATCTCGACAACGTTCCCTACGGCGCAGTTCCCAAACAGGGACCGATCGTGCGCCGGGTCGATGGCCGCTGGCGCGACGATGCGCAGCGCGACTGGAGCGCCGCCATCCCTTTCGATCTGCCCGACTACGACGTGTTCGGGATCGACGCGGCCGTGGAGAACCCCACTGTTGTCGAGTCGATCGGCGGGGTCGGCACGGTGCTGTTCAACATGGCGGTGCAGCCCGGCAGTGGCGAAGTCTGGGTGTCGAACACTGAAGCTTTAAATTTTATTCCCCATGAGCCGCGCCTCCGGGCAAATTTCGCGCAAAATCGGGTGACCCGGATTCTTCCCGACGGGGTGGGTGGGAAGAATCCGGAAACTAGTTTTGCTGAAAAAGTCCGCGCGGTCGATTTGAACCCGCACATCGATCGTAGCGCCGCCGCCGGTTTGCCGACGGCGCGCGAGCTGAGCCTGGCGCAGCCGCTGGATCTTGTGTTTCATCCCGACGGCAGCCGGGCCTACGTCGCAGCTTTCGGCTCGCGCAAGGTCGGCGTGCTCGATGGCGTGGGAAAAGTCATCGACCGCATCGCGGTGGGCTTCGGACCCGGCGGCTTGGCGCTCGATGGGCGGCGCGAGCGGCTCTACGTTTTGAATCATCTCGACGCGACGATCTCGCTCGTCGACTTGCGGACGCGCCAAGCCTTCGCCACCGCGCGGCTGCGCCACGATCCCACCCCCGGGTTCGTCAAAGCCGGCCGTCCGTTTCTTTACGACGCCGCGATCAGCTCCAGACACGGCGATCTTTCCTGCGCGAGCTGCCATGTGTTCGGCGACGCCGACGGCTTGGCCTGGGATCTCGGCGACCCGGCCGGTCCGCGCATCGACTATCCCGTGAAACTCAAAAACTCCGGACTGCTTGAGCCGCGCCAATCGCTTCACCCGCTCAAAGGACCGATGGTGACCCAGAGCCTGCGCGGCCTCGCCAACGCCGCGCCTTTCCACTGGCGCGGCGACCGCTTCGGCGCTGCCTACGCGCCGGGAGAGGACATCGCGAGCTTCAAGGATTTTAATCACGCGTTCGTCGATCTGCTCGGACGCGCGCAACCCATCGCCGACGGCGCGATGGAAGCTTTCGCGCGTTTCGCGCTGACGATCCGCTACCCGCCGAATCCCCATCAAAGGCTCGACCGGCTCATGGACGCCGAGCAGAAGGCGGGTTTTGAATTTTTCGCCGGACCGTTTCTTTCCGCGTCGGGTGCGGAGAACTGCGTCGGATGCCACAGCCTGCCGACTGGAACCAATCAACTGGTCAATTTTGAGCATACTCAAGTGGGGCGCGACATGAAGACCGCCCATCTGCGCAACGTCTACGATAAGATCGGACGGTTCAATGTGCCGGGGCCGCAGGTCTCCGGTTTTGGTTTGATTCACGACGGTACCTTCGACACAGTGGCGAACTTCCTGCGCATGGACGGATTTGTTTTTCCCGGCAAGACCGAAGAAGAGAAGGACCTGATCCGCCGCCAACTGCACCATTACATCATGGCCTTCGATACCGGCATGGCGCCGGCGGTAGGCTGGCAGCTCACCTTCACCGGTGAGCCGAGTGCCGGCGAGCGCCAACTGCTCCATCTTTTGGAGATTCGATCGGCGGCAGAGGAATGTGATTTGACGGCGCGCGTCTGGGAAGGGAGAGCGCAGCGCGGTTGGTTGTATCGCGAGTATGCGTATTACGGCGACCGGCGCGACGAAAAGCCGATCGAGACGGACGCTTTACTCGGCCGTTATCGTGAGAGCGGAGAACCGATCACCTTTACCTGCGTCCCGCCCGGAGACGGGCGGCGCAGCGCCCTCGATCGCGATCTTAACGGAGTCTTGGACGGCGACGAGTACTAGTGGGGCAGAGCCGCAAGCAAGAAGTGAAAAGGATGATTTCACCGCAGAGACACAGAGCTCGCAGAGTTCGGAATAGTTGCTAATGACAAACTCTTATCTCGGCGTACTCTGCGCCTCCGCGGTGCGTTCTCTTCCGTATCACGGTTTGCTGCTGACGCTGCTTTGGCTGCCGGCATGCGCGGGGCTGCCGGCGCGCGGCAGCTTGGACGGGCAGGCGATCGAAACCCGGGTCGATTCTGAAATCGCGCGCTATTTTTTGGCGAGCTATCTCGGCGGTAAGAGAAGCGCGCCCGAGCTCGATGAGCGCATCGATGGACTCTATCGAAACAGCTCCGGCGTGCTCCCGGATCGCGCTGAGCTCAAGCGCTTGAGCGATGAGTTTTCGCCGGACTTTGCCGCGCTCTATTTCGCCGATCGGCTCGCGCGGTTTTCCGACAATCGCCGGCTGCGTCTGGCCTATGATCGGGCGCGCGCGCTGGCGCAAAATGATCTGCGCCGATCCGGCGCGCTCCTGGCGGCCATTGCCACCGACTATGAGATCGTGTTCGTGCCTGGCTATCTCTACAAGCGCCATCGCGTCACCGGCGCCGATCTCGCCGCGCCGCGTGCCGCGCTCCGGAAAGCCGGCCTCGCGCCGGGATTCATCGAAACCAGTGAAGATGGAGCCATCGAGGCGAACGCCGAAATTATCGCCGCCGCCGTCCGCGCGCGCACGGACGGCCGCCGACTGATCCTGGTGAGCGTGAGCAAGTCAGGACCCGAGGTCGCTGCGGCGTTGACGCGTCTGGGCGCCGGCGGGGCAAGCAAAGTCGCCGCATGGGTCAATATCGCCGGCGCCTTGCAGGGCAGCCCGCTGGCGGACGAAAGTATCTCGCAATGGGAGGACGTCATCGGCCAAGTCGATATCGCCGGGCTAACAAGCCTGAGCACGGCGCGGAGCCGGCAGCGTTTCGCCAGCTTTCACGTGCCGCGGCACGTGCTGGTGTTGAACTACATCGGCGTTCCGCTCGCCGCCAGCGTTTCCTGGCTCGGCCGCGGCGGCTATGCGCAGCTTCGCGTGCACGGACCCAACGACGGCCTGTCGTTGCTGCCCGATCTGATTTATCCGGCGGCGGCGACTCTCGCTGAAATCGGCCGCGACCATTTTCTTCTCGACGATCACACCGACGCCGCAACCATCGCGCTCGCAATCACCGTGATCCGTTATGTCGAGCTCGGCGGCGGCGCGGAGGTTGCCGCGGAACTCCGGCAGGAGAAAGCAAGACCATGAACGACATTCACATTGTCGATACCACGCTCCGCGACGGGCAATTGAGCCTCTGGGCTTTGGGGATGAGGA
Source organism: uncultured delta proteobacterium (assembly GCA_963745035.1). Lineage (GTDB taxonomy): Bacteria > Desulfobacterota > Binatia > UBA9968 > UBA9968 > DP-20. The sequence goes on from CAVUVW010000027.1 coordinate 60,671, forward strand.
CCGGCGCGATGCTGGCGATCGCCGAGCAGATGGACCAATGCGGTTTTGAATCCATGGAATTTTTCGGCTTTGCCGGCTACATCAAGATGGTTCGCGAGCACAAGGAAAATCCATGGGACTGGATGGCCATGGGGGCGAAGAAATTTCACCGCACCCGGCTGCGCTATCACGGCGGGCTCGCCACCGGCTTTGAGAAAATTCCTCGTTCGCTGCGCCTGCTGATGATCGAGCGGGTGGTCGCTCATGGCATCACCCTCACGCGCTCCTCCGATCCGTGGAACGACTACGAAGCCGCCGCCGTGGAAATCGACGCGCTCAAAAAGCTCGGCATGGACGTCGTCATCAACATCATCTATTCGGTTTCGCCGCGCCACACCGACGCTTACTATGCGGAGCGGGCGCGCCAGGCGGCGGCGATCAAGCCCTATCGTATCTGCTTTAAAGACGTGGGCGGGTTGCTGACGCCCGATCGTGCGCGCGCTCTTATTCCGCTGATCCGACAGAACATCGGCGCCATTCCCCTCGAGTTTCACGGCCACTGCAACAACGGCTTAGCGCCGTTCAATTATCTGGAGGCGATCAAGCTCGGCGTGAATATTCTCCATACGGCGATTCCGCCGCTTGCCAACGGCTCCTCGCAGCCGTCGATATTCAATATTGCGTCCAACGCTCGGGCGCTGGGATTTACGCCCCTCGTCGATCTGGACGCGATCAAGCCGGTGGAAAAACATTTTACTTACATCGCCAAGCAGGAGGGCCACCCGATCGGCGCGCCGCGCGAGTACGACCACGGGCAGTACCTGCACCAAGTCCCCGGCGGCATGATTTCAAATCTGCGTTATCAGCTTCGGACCATGGGCATGGAAAATCGTTTGTCGGAGACGCTGGAGGAAGCGGGACGGGTACGCGCCGAATTCGGCTACCCGATCATGGTGACGCCGCTGGCCCAGTTTGTCGGCAGCCAGGCGGCGATCAACGTCATCACCGGCGAGCGCTACAAGGAAGTGACCGATCAATCGATCCAGTACGCGCTCGGACACTGGGGCAAAGAAGCGCCGCTGGTGATGGACGCCGGCGTCCGCGACAAGATCCTCGCTCGGCCGCGAGCGAAGGATTGGCAGCGTTGGTCGCCGCCCGATCTGTCACTCGCGGAAGTGCGGCAAAAATTCGGCGGCGCCGGCGTCTCCGATGAAGAGCTGGTTTTGCGGGTGATTGCCGGCGAGGCGGCGGTGCAGGCGATGCTCGCCGCCGGCGCGCCGCGCGAATACCTGAACGCGCGCCAGCCGCTTGTCCGGCTGATCGCGGCCCTCGCCGCTCGCCGCGACTGCAGCCGCGTATACATCCGCAAAGATGGTTTGCTGCTGCGTATGGAAAGAAATCAGACTGGGTTCTAGCCCGGATGATTCGTGCGAGGGCGACGCTTGGGCAATGGGCCCGTGCGTTTGTTGCGCCACCGAGTTGCCGGCAAAAACGTTTGGATCGGTGATGGAATTACGCTGCTTGACTCACGGCACCGGCGCCCTCTTTCGGTGCCATTGCCGCGGCCCGCCGCCGCAGAACGTTTTGGCGCACGGCATCCGGATTCAATCCGATCTGATCGCAAATCCAGATGAGGCTGCCGAGAGCATTGTTTTTCGAGCATAGCCAGGCGCGCGCCGGCTTGGCGAGATGGTCCGGTCCGGAGAGATCCTGCATCGCCAAGCTGAGCACCGACATCCACAGAGTTTGTTCCGGTTCGTTCATCATAATCTGATTACCTCGATTTCGCGGCTTGATCGTTTTCGAGTTCCAGCGCACCGACAGCCATGCTGCCCAGTTTAGAGTTCGTCGCCGCCGAAGCATTGCCCCGGAGGATGAGCCACTTCAACGAGTGGTCGCATTTGCGGCAGATAGCGTTGATCGCGCTCATTGTCGGGCTGTATTTCAGAAACATGGTCACCATTCTGGCGCGGCACTTGGGACATTGGCGGTTTTTGAGATACTTGAGCCTCATATTCGATGACGATCTTACGGTGCAATCCCTTTGAGCAACCAACATGCCAACGAAGTTGCCTGCAAGTCATAGAGTGGTTTTTCTAAGTTGGCGATAATCGGAGTTTTATTTCTTTCGCCCAAGCCGGCGGCGGTGCGCTCCCGCTCTTCGGCCGACATTTTCGACCCAGAACCTGACAAATTTGTATATCCCGTCCCAGGTAGCCCGTTGACACACCCGCGTGGCATTCGATAATCTCCGTCGCGTCATCGCTCATGAGCAGCCTGGCGCTCAAACGGAGGCAAACATGAAAAAGTCCCAAGGTTTCTTTCTGGCGACGGCGGCCTTCGCCGCCGCGACATTGCTCTTGGTATCGTCAGCCCCGTTGAGCAGCCAACAGGGCGCGACGGTGAACATCGACAACGACGACATCGGTGGCGTGGTGAGCAGCGCCAAAGGGCCGGAGGCGGGGGTCTGGGTTATCGCCGAGACCAGCGATTTGCCGACCCGGTTCGCGAGGATGGTGGTTACCGATGATCGGGGCCGCTACGTGCTGCCGGATTTGCCGAAAGCCAGTTACAGCGTATGGGTGCGCGGCTACGGACTGGTCGATTCGCCGAAGGTCAAAGCGACGCCCGGCAAGAACCTCAATTTGAAAGCGGTGGTCGCGCCGAACGATGCCGCCGCGGCGCACTACTATCCGGCGATCTATTGGTATTCGATGCTGAAGATTCCCGACGGGAGCGAGTTCGGCGGCAAGGGAAAAATTCCCGCGAAGATAACGCAGAATCGAATGGGTGGATTCGATGAAAGACAATGGCTGCGTCAACTGCCATCAGCTTGGGACAGCTCGCCACGCGTACTTTCCCGAAAAACGTTCCGCATCCGCTTAACGATTTCAAGACTTCTGAGGAAGCCTGGTTTCGCCGAATCCAGTCCGGCCAGGGCGGCGAAACAATGTTTAATCTTGCCGTCAACGAACTTGGTGCAGCTCCATTGCGCTATTTTGCCGATTGGACCGACCGCATCGCCAAAGGCGAGTTGCCTCACGCCAAGCCGCCGCGACCGCAAGGAGTCGAACGTAACATAGTCGTCACGACTTGGGACTGGCTTGACGATAAGCATTATCTGCACGACCTGATCGCTTCGGACCGGCGCTATCCAACGGTAAATGCCTACGGACCGCTTTATGGCTCTACGGAGCACAGCACGGACTTCATGCCGGTTCTCGACCCCAAGAAACATAACGCCGTCAACATCGTTGCCCCGGTCCGGGATGCCAATACGCCTGATGGCGATCGGGGCCGGTTATGCGGCTAGCGATAAAATTATGCAACCGTCGCCTTACTGGGGCACTGAACGGATTTGGACGAGCAGAAGCCAATAACCACAACGGGATGTTTGACCGAAAAGGCCGGGTCTGGTTTGCGGCTACCGTCCGCGCACCCAACAATCCCGACTTTTGCAAGAAGGGTTCGGACCATCCCTCTGCCAAGAGGTTTCCACTTGAGCGAACAAATCGCCAGCTGACGATGCTTGATCCCACGACTGGTCAATACACGTTTATAGACACTTGCTTCGGTACACATCACCTGCAATTTGGGTACGATGCTAATGAAACGTCTGTGGACCAGCGGCGGTGGGCAGGTGATCGGGTGGGTTAACACTAAAATGTTGGATGAGACAGGCGATCTTGCCAAGTCCCAGGGTTGGACGCCGATGATTCTGGATACTAACGGCAACGGGAAGCGCGACGAGTACGTCGAGCCCGACCAGCCGGTAGATCCGACCAAAGACAAGAGAATATCAGCAGGCTTCTACGCCGTGATGCCGAGCCCGGTTGATGGTTCGGTCTGGGGTACCACGAGGGCTTTCCCGGGGGCTGTCGTTCGTATCGCGCCGGGGTCGAATCCGTCGGAGACGGCGCTTGCAGAAATTTACAAAGTCCCGATGCCCGGATTTGGAATTCGCGGCGGTGACATCGACCGTAAGGGCGTCGTGTGGGTATCGCTTGCGAGTGGACATCTCGGAAGCTTCGACCGGCGCAAATGTAAAGGTCCTCTTAATGGTCCGAAGGCGACGGGTGATCACTGCCCGGAGGGCTGGTCGTTCCATCAATATCCGGGTCCGGGCTTCAAAGGCATCGGTGAAAACAGCGCGGAGTCGAGCTACTATAGCTGGGTTGATCAGCACAACACTTTTGGCCTTGGTGAGGACGTGCCCATGTCAACGGCTAACTTGCACGGTGGCTTAGATCGCGTTGAAAGACGGCAAGATGATCCTATTAGCCGTACCGTATCCGCTTGGTTTCTATGCGAAGGGCTTTGACGGCCGCATCGACGACTTGAAGGCGGGTTGGAAAGGCCGCGGATTGTGGAGTTCTAGCGGTGATCGCGCACCATGGTTGATGGAGCGCGGCAAGGGCGGTAAGCCGATGGCTGTGCACTTCCAAATACGACCCGAATCCACTGGCGAAGTGAGGCGCAACAGCGACGGCGGATATTAGTTAAAGAACCAGACGAACGCAGGGACAGGCTTGCGCTTGGATCGAGCGCAAGCCTGTTTTTGTCCGCATCTTTGTTGCGCCCTTCTACGGCTAAGTTTTCTCGCGCGAAGCGAAATCTTTCATGTTAGTTAACCGCCGCACGCTGCGTATCGAATGGGGGCAGTGCGATCCCGCGGGAATCGTCTTCTATCCGCAGTATCTGATCATCTTCGATACCAGCACCGGCTGGCTATTCGAGCGCACCGGTTTGTCGCCGTCGGCAATGCGGAAGAAATACGGCATCGTCGGCATGCCGATCGTCGAAGTGGGCGCGCGCTTTGTCCAGCCTTGCCGCTTCGACGAGGAAATAGTTGTCGAGAGCGAAGTGGGCGAGTGGGGTAAAAGCAGTTTCACCGTGCGCCATCGCATTCTTCGAGAAGGCGAGCTTGCGCTCGACGGCTTCGAGAAGCGTGTCTGGGCCGGTCCGCACCCGGAGCGAACCGGCGCCATCAAAGCCCAAGCGGTTCCCGCCGAAATCATCGCCAGTCTTTCGGATGAAACCGGCAACACGCTCGTGGCCCTCAAGTGACTTGGCGAACAAATCGTCCAAGGGAGTACAAAAGGGACACAAATACCGCGACTTCCACGACGTCGGGATACGCTCCAGGGAATCCGTATTCGGCAGAGAATGGACCATGCCACGTTGAGTCCCCGCGCCCGCTGAACGCCATAGCCATTGGGAAACAATGGCTGAATTCGATCTTGTTACGATCATTACCACTGCGGGAGCCGGTCGGGACTGTTATTTGGCAAGCAGTTGTGGCTAGTTATTTCTAAGCCGTCGACTCGCCGGCCAACTCGCAGACGGCGAGGGCCAGCGCGCCGGTCGAGCGATTTCAGCGATAAGATTTCAGCGATAGAAAGGACAGGAGGTTTTTTTCATGCCAGTGATCGATGCCGACACCCACGTCGACGAATCCGAAGCTACGTGGGCGAAGTTGCAGAACACTCCCTACGAGAAATATATACCGGTGACCGTTTCCATGCCGCCCGATGAGGCCGAGCGCGCCGGCTACAACGCCACAACCAGCCGCTGCTGGGTCGTCGAAGGCCGGCTGCAAAACCGCGCCCTCCGCGACGAAGTGAATCATCCGCCGCGGGTGCGGCGCGAGCTCGACGACGTGCCCGGCCGGCTCGCGCACATGGACGAGATGGGCGTGGACGTTCAGGTTATTTTTCCGACCTTCTTTATCCGCTACAACACGATGAACGCGGAAGCGGAATGGGCGCTGACCACAACCTACAACCGCTGGCTTGCCGAAAAGTGCGCGAATACCAAAGGGCGCCTGCGTTGGGCGGCGGTGCTGCCACTGCTGCAGCCCGACAAAGCGGTCGAGGAGCTGCGCTGGGCGAAGGAGCACGGCGCCTGCGGCATCTTCAAGCGCGGATTCGACCTCGACCGCAAGGTAACCGACGCGCACTTTTTTCCCATTTACGAGGAAGCGAGCGCGCTGGAGCTGCCGCTGTGCATCCACACCGGCCATCCGCTTCCGGGCAGCGAGTGGGACCGGGGATTTCCGATCATGTATTCGTTTACGGCACTGGTGAGCTCCGGCATCGCGAAAAAATTTCCCAAGCTGCGTTTCGGTCTCATCGAATCGGGAGCATCGTGGATTCCCTACACGATTTCCCAGTTGGGCGCGCAAAAGCGCGTAACCTTGCGCGGCCAGGGGACTCGACTGCCCCGGCTGTTCGAGCTCGAACCGGAAATTTTCCGCGCCAACCGGTTGTTCGTTACCCTCGATCCGATCGATGACGTGGAGTCGTTGCTGCGGTTCGGAACGGAAGACAGCCTGATGATCGGCACCGACTACAGCCATACCGACATCTCCGCCAACCTGAGCGCGCTTGACGAAGTGCGGAGCTGGGCGGAGGAGGGGCGGATCAGCAAAGCCCAGGCGCGCAAAATCCTAGAGACCAACTCCCAGGCGTTCTACGGACTGTAGAAGCCGGGCCGTGCCCGGTTGCGGGTGTCGGCTGATCTGTTAGGTTTGGCGGAGTTTGACGCCGGAAGCGGGAGCGCAGAAAAATTGGATTCCACGGGAGGAGAAAGCGTGAAAACAGCGACGGCCAGAAAACCAAGCGAGACAAAAGATCGGCAATCGAACCGGGTCAGCATCGACCGGCCGCAAAATCTCGGCAAACCGAAAATGAACTGGGGCAGCGATGTCGTCGCCGAAGTCACCCGGCGCCTCGATTTGAAATACATCGCCCTCGTGCCCGGCGCCAGCTATCGCGGCTTTCACGACAGCATCGTCAATTATCTCGGCAACAAGAATCCGCAGATGGTGATCTGCCTGCACGAAGAGCATGCGGTATCCATCGCCGACGGCTACGGCAAGGTGACCGAGCAACCGATGGCGGTGGCGCTGCACTCCAACGTCGGTCTCATGCACGCGACCATGACGATCTTCAACGCCTGGTGCGATCGCACGCCGATGATCATCTTCGGCGCCACCGGTCCGGTGGACGCGCACAAGCGCCGTCCGTGGATCGACTGGATCCACACGTCGAAGGATCAGGCGTCGATGATCCGCCATTACACCAAGTGGGACGATCAACCGGCCTCGCCGCAGGCGGCGGTGGAGTCGGTGCTGCGCGCCAATCAGATTACCCGCAGCGCGCCCACGGGGCCGGTCTACGTCTGCCTCGACGTCGGCTTGCAGGAGGAGCCGCTTAAAGAGAATGTCTCGATTCCCGATCCGGCGCGTTTCGCGCCCGCGCCGTCGCCCGCCGTGCCGCGCGCTTCCGTCCTCGCGGCTTTGAAGGCGATCGACAAGGCAAAGTTCCCGTTGATTCTCATGGGGCGCGTCTCGCGCAAGCAAGCCGATTGGGACCGCCGCGTGCGCTTCGCGGAAACGATCGGGGCTGCGGTGCTGACCAGCACCAACGATCCATCTTCGTTTCCGACGATGCATCCGCTGCATCTTGCCGCGCCGTGTCTGCGTCCGAGCAAGGCGGCCACCGCGCTGATCGAGAAAGCCGATCTGATCATCAGCATGGACTGGCTCGACCTGGGCGGCGTTTTGCGCCTGGCGCTCGGCTCCTCGCAGACGCAGCAACCTGCCGACAAGACGATCATCCATTGTTCCATGGACAATTACCGGACCAACGGCTGGAGCATGGATCATCAAGCGTTGGCAGCAGCCGATATACCGATCCAGGCCGAGCCCGATACATTCATCGCCCAGATGCTCGAAGAATTGGAGGCGAAGAAAGCTCCCAAGCTAAAAACCCGGCCCGAGCTGAAAAACATCGTGCATTGGAACGACGCTCTCGGCGCCAATGCAAAAGCCGCGAACGGCAAATCGATGACCCTTTGGGATATGGCGATGACCGTCCGCGAGTTCGCCCAGAAGCGGCCGGTCACGTTCGCGCGTCTATCGCTCGGCTGGCCCGGTGAAGCCGATGTGTTCGACGGCCCGCTGTCTTTTATGGGCAACGACGGCGGCGGTGGAGTCGGCACCGGGCCCGGACACTGCGTCGGTACGGCGCTGGCGCTCAAGGGCAGCGGCCGGATTCCCGTCGGCATTATCGGCGACGGCGATTATCTGATGGGCGTGCAGGCGCTGTGGACGGCGGCGCACATGGACATTCCTCTGATGATCGTGGCGGCGGACAATCGCTCGTACTTCAACGACGAAATGCATCAGGAGAGGGTCGCGCAAATGCGCGACCGTCCGCCGCAGAATCGCTGGATCGGCCAGCGCATCGACGATCCGCGGGTGGATCTCGTCGCCATGGCGCGCGCCCAGGGATTCGACGCCGAAGCGCCGGTAACGACCGCCGAAGCGCTCGCAAAGGCGCTCAAGAAGGGCGCGGACATCGTCGCCAAAGGCGGACGCTATTTCATCGATTCGGTGATCGAGCCCGGCTACGCCGAAAGTGGACCGGATCAGCGTGCGGACATGGTGAAAAAGAAATGAAGGGCATGACTGTGCGAGCGGATGAGACGCAGACCACTAAGACGACGCTAAAGCTCTCTTGGACTCCTTCGACAAACTCAGGACGAACGGAAATAAGATTAAAATCAGTAAGAAATTTCCGTGCATGCTGAGCTTCGAAGGACGATGTCTTACCAATTCGGAGTGAGCGGTAACCTAGCCGCTCTCTCTTTGCAGTGCTCATGTCCTCAACGCGGGCCGATGCGCAGGTTTACCGTGCCGAGATAGATTTCCCTGAGAAACCAGACCAGCCCGACAAAAAACGTCGCCATGGCGGCGACGAACAAGATCGTCACCGAAATCGTCGCATTGAAATGCAGGGAAGCGCTCAGGAACAGTACCGCAATGACGGTGCAGATGAGCAGCGCGGTAGTGGTACAAAAGGTAATGGCGCGGTAGATCAACTGCGCGCGGCGCGACAGGATGTCGAGATCGGCGCGCAATGCGCCGACCAGCTCCGGAGCGGCGCGCTCGAGTCGCTCTTCCAAGAGGCGGGCGCGATCGATAATCCTGCCGAGCCGATTGGTCATGACGGCCAGGATGGCGCCGATGCCGGTGAGCAGAAACACCGGCGCCACGGCGAGCTGAATCACGTGGGCTATGACGATGTCAGGGTACTCAGGCACAGAGGATGTTTTGCCGCGGTAACGTAAGCGCTCATCCGGATCCGTCATTCCCGCATGTTTTAAGCGGGAATCCAGGCGAGTCCGGACTGGGCCCCCGATAAAAACATTCGGGGGCGACGATCTAGACAACGTCACTATTCAATTTTGACATTTTCCGGCATGCTGCGGGTTTTTAATCGTTCGACCTTTCAGCGTTGCTGCGGATCCACTGCTTCAGATCTTTTTCTTCTTCGTCTTTGTGCGCGTGGTGCATCTTTGCGTGCAGCCAGCCGAGCTCGACGACTTCTTCTAAAGCACCCGAGATCACGACCGTGCAGCCTTGGTCGCTGGGATACTTTCTGCAATCGATTTTGAAGCGATCCGCCATCTTCCGCTCCTTTCGTCAGCTTACTGCAAACCGAAGATCTTGCCGTACACGCCGGTGAGTCGGTCGACCATCTCGGCGTGCTCCTGCTTCATGTAAATCGCTTTCTTGCCTTGGACGAATTTATAGGCCGGCGTTCCCGGAACGAAGGCCGAGGTGTGGCCGCCGAACTTCTCAAGAATTTCCTGAGCGGGCGGGGTTGGCAGAAAAGCCGAAAAGAGATGCCCGGCGTTGGGATGCGGCGCCCCTTTGATGACGCCGGCGTTGTACGCCGGCGAGATCACCGGCGTGACTTCTTCGGCGTGGACGATCGGCGAGCCGGCTACTTTCGCCTGATGCACGAAGCTGTCGGTCAACGTGATCGCCACCAGGACTTCGCCTAACTGCATGCGACTGTAGATTGTGCCGAGCGGTCCCAAAATAGGCTGCTGCGCGGCCAGGCCTTTCACATATTCAGTCGCCTTAGCTTCGCCCCAGAGCGTCGCCAATCGGGCGAGATGATGGGTCGCGGTGGACATGCCGAGCTTGCCGCCCTTCCACTTGGGATCGAGCAGATCCTGCCAGCTTTTGGGCACATCCTTGGCGGCAACGAACTGCTTGTTATAGGCGGGCAAGGCGAACTGATTGGCCAATATCACAGTGCCGCTGTCGTATTGGATCGCCTGTGGCGCGACGCCGACTTTGGCGTAGTCATAGGTCTTGTGCAGTTTTTTTAACCAGAGCGTGGCGTGTCCGCCGTCGTGGATCAGCATGACGTCCCATTCTTGCGGCTGGCCGGTGGCGGCGATGCTGACGATTTTCCCGACGTCCCGGGTCATGGCTCCGGCGGGAGTGAAATTAACTTTGATGTTGAGACCGTATTTTTTGTTAAACGCTTCGCCGAGCCGCTGCGCGCCTTCCGGAGTCAACGTCGAGGGGGCGTAGAGCTCGAGCACCCCTTCTTTTTTTGCTCCGGCGATCAGATCATCGATGGGCGCGCCGTACGCCGCGGGATGCCAGAGTACCAGCGCCAAAACAGCCGCGATCAAGGAACCAAGAAAATTCATCGCTCTCACGAGATGCCTCCGTTTCCCAAGGCACTGCCTGCTGCGCTTCGGAGGCACTCTATTTCCAAGATGGCGGTTTGGCAAGATCGAATGAACGAGAACACGCGCAAGGGCCGAACAGCCGGAGCTTCGTCACGGAGCGGCGCGCCGCGCTATCGGCGGACGGTCCTCGGTCGGCTCCAAGGAAATCAGCGGCAGGAGTTGATCACGAGCTTCCTGCAACGTGCCCGCGATGCGGTCGGCTCCCGCCGACTCGAGTGACGCGCGGCTCTGCTCGAGATCTCCGTACGGTCCCCATCGGCCGACCAGAATCTTCACGTCGGGAAAACGCGCGCGGATGCGTTTGCAAAGATACCGTGTGTGCGCGAGCCCGCCGGGGGCGACGGCGCCGATGCAAACCAAACCGGGCTGTCTTTCCTCGACCAGAGAGACCATCTCGGAAGCGAGTCTGTCGGCGGCAACGACCTCGATTTTACAGCGTGCCGAGTCGAGAATTCGTTCGAGCGCCAGCAGCGCCACCTCATCGCCCTTGCCGTCGGCGGGAAGGCCGAGGACGCTGACGATACGCTCGGACGGATGATGCTCGGGTCCGCGCGGGCCGTCCTCCCGGTCGGACGACGTCGTTTCCCCGCGCCGCTCGTCCAGCTCTTCGAGGATCGCGCGGGTGCCTCGGTAAACGGCCTGCTCGTCTCGTTCTGAAAGGTGGCCGCGGCGCCGATCGGCTTTGGCCTGGCTCAGCGCGGGAATCAAGACGTTGTCGTAGAGCTCCGCCTCAGGATGGTTCTCGAGGTAATCTTCGACGATCTCTTCGCCTTCGTCCTGATCTTCGGCCAGCATGCGCTGGTAGTAGTTCACGTGCGGCTCCAAAGCAGGTAGATCGCTCAGCAGCACGGTGACGAAGGTCATTTCGGGGACGTATTTGGCGAACACTACCAGGCAGACCGTGAGAGGCGTCGCCAGCACCAAACCCATCGGTCCCCAAAGCCAGGTCCAGAAAGCGGCCATGACCAAAATAGCAATTTCAGAAACGCCGGCGCTTTCACCGTACAACAGCGGCTCCAACAGAAGATTGGTCGTCAGCTCAAGGACGATAAACGCGCCGATGACCAGGAGCGGGATAGTCCACCCCGGAAAATGCGCCAAGCTCAACGCCGTCGGCATGATCGCCGCCAGCCAAGGGCCGACATAGGGGATGAAGCGCAGCACGATCGCCATGAAACCCCACAAGACCGCGTACGGCACGCCGATCAAGGAAAGGACGGCCGCCACCGCAATGCCGAAACCACTGTTGAGTAAAAGCTGCGCCAGCAAATAGCGGCTTATCCTGTAGCCGGCTTCTTCCAAGGCTTTGGTCGTCACCGTCAATCGGCTGTAGCCGAGAACGCGAATGAGCCGATTGCGCAACTCCTCCCTTTGGATGAGCATGAAAACGACGAGCACGAGGGCGAGGCCGACGGCGGCCAGGCGTTCCACCATCGGACCGGTGGCGAGAGGAATCGGCCAGAAAGCCGACTCCTCCTCAGCGGAGACCACGACTTCCCGCGGAGGTTCGCCTTGAGTCGGTTTGGATTTGTTCAATTCGCTCTTAACGTCTTCGACGGTCTCTTCGACCTTTTCCAAGGCGCCGCCTTTCTTGAAATTGCGCAGGTCGGCGATTTTAGCGCGAATATTTCGACGGTACTGCGGCAACTCGTTGGCGAGGTCGCCAATCTGGCGCGCAACGAACCAACCGGCTCCGAATAAAATCGCCAGCGCTAATATCGTGCCGATGGCAACGGCGAGGATGCGGCCTAGTCCGAGCCGCTCGAGCGCGCGCACAATCGGGCTTAGAACAAATGTCAGCAGGATCGCGATCGCGATCGGAACAAGCACTTCCTGCGCCCAGTAAAGAATGGCGATAACCAAGATCGCTGAGGGAAAAAAAATCCAACCGGGCAGATTGTCGTGATTGAGATCAAGGGCTCGTGTCCCGACCGTCTGCTTTGAAGAATCGGAACCCGTTTCTGGAACCGACGCAGGGCGGCTCTTTGGTCTTTTGAAAATAGCAGAGAGCATATCGTCTACGGAGCTAAGCGGCTCGAAGACATTGCGGCGCTCGGCCGATCAGATCGCCTCGTGCGTGCCATTAAGACGGTTCTGAGGGACGATAAAAACTGCCAACCAAGCCCATGCTGCGGCTTCAGGCAATTTTTCCGCGTTTCATGGAAGGAGCAACCAAGGGGCCAAGAAAAAAGCCCTAGATTTCGTGACAGGTGCGCGACATCAGTAGGCGTTTTACCGACAAGGTTGATCGTTTGACGGTATCGGCCTGCCAGCCACTCAGCCCAGAAATCCGCTGCGCATGTTTGCCGCGCAGGGCGCAATCGCGTCGGAGGCAAGGAAGCTTAAACTCGGCGTGGCGCGCGCCGCGGTCAATTTGCGCCGGGGCTAGGGTTTTCTGCGCATCCGGTAAACAAGGAGATAAAAGGACAGCATGGCGTAGTTGTAAAAAAAATCTTCGACCGGAATCAGATGTCCGAAAGCGGGCACGCGGTCAGAACGGAATTGACGCGCAGAAACGGCGCAGTAACAGATCGCGCTGTAGAGCTTGCTATGGAGCAGCGCACGGTCGAGGAAAAGGCATGCAGTTCGCCATCGCGGTCCTAAAAACCATCAGCGGCCGGCGCCACAGCTCTCGCCCGACCGGCTGTTCGTAAATCTCCGATGCTTTGGCGACCATGTACCAGCGATTGAAGTTGATGCCCGCGAATCAGATGTGACGATCGAGAGGATCGGCCGGCTGGGCACAGGTGGAAATCGTTGAGTCCATGGAGATCGTTCGCGGTTCGAGCAAGAAACATAAGCTGAAAAACCCGCCTTCACAAGCCGGTGCCGGCGCGCGGTTTTTTCGGCGGTCGAAGGAACAGACTTAAGACGGCCGAGGCGAACAGCATGCCGATAAAGATGCTGAACGAAAGCTGGTAGCTTTGGGTGGCGTCGAAAAGCAGGCCGAAAAAGGGCGGGCCACAGGCGGAGAACGTGCTGGTGATCAGCGAGCCCATGCCGCGGATTTTGCCGAGGGAGATGCGGCCGAAATAGTTGGCCCAGATCATTTCCGCGAGGATCGCGGTGCCGCCCATGCCGATGCCGTACAGAAAAGAAGCCGGCGTAAAGCGAAGCGAGCCCGGGGTTCGCCAGCGCGAGCAAGATGCCCGCCGCCTGGACAAGAAATTTCGCCATGATGAGCCGGGCGATGTTGCCGCGCTCGGCGAGCAGACCCCAGACCATCGGCGTGCTGAACTGCATGACGGCGATGATGCTCATCACCAGCGCCGCGACCATCGCGGCGTGGCCCTGATCGCTCACGAAAGAAAAAACATGAAGATTGAGTCCGGTCACGCCGACGTGGGACACGCCGAAGGTGATGACGATGAGCCAGAAGGCCGAAGTGCCGAGCGCCTCGCGCCGGCTCCAGTCGACGTCGCTCACGCGGCGCGCTGGCGCTTTGGGTTCGCCGGTGTTGCTCGCATACGTCGCCTCGACCGCGCCGCCGTCCGGCAGAAGTCCCATGTCCTCGGGGCGGCGGCGCATGAAGAGCAGAGAAGGGCCGACGACCAGGGCGAGTGTCACAATGCCGAAGACGAACCATGCGCCGCGCCATCCGGCATAGAGAATCAGCGAGGCGGCCGCCACGGGCATGCAAACCTTTGCCAAACCGTGGCCCATGCCGGCGAGAGCGAGCGCGCGCCCGCGCATGCGCACGAACCATTGTGAGATGGAAACGTTCACGACCATGGAGCCCATAAGCATGTCGCCGGGACTCACCAACAGCCAGCGAACAATCGCGAATTGCCAAAAATCGCGAACCTGACCGAGCAGGAGAAAACCGACGCCGGAGATCAAACCGCCGGCAGCCATGAGCCACTTGCCGCCGTGGCGGTCAAGCAAAGTGCCGATCACCGGAGCGGTAGCCGCGCCGATGAGAATTTCGCCGGAGCGAATCAAGGAGAAGGTGCCGCGGGAGAGACCCAGATCTTGCGAAAGCGGCTTGAGGAAGACGGCGAGAGTGCTCGAGATCGAAAAGGCCGAGGCGATGTGGGCGAGAAAACCGACGGCGACGATCACCCAGCCGTAAAAAAATCTTGCCTCGTTGGTTGTCTGCGCGCGGTTGGAGACTGGCACGCCGTGTTTGTATCAGGGATCGCGCAGCGAATTCACAGGTCGGCGCCGCGGATGTGATACGAAATAAAGATGGGACCGCGAAGCACGCTGGTCGATTGCCCGAGAAGATGCTTCTAATCGCTACTAAGTGCCGGAGAGACTCTGCACTACGGTTTTCAGCTCCTGAATATCGATCGGCTTGGTCAAATAGGTTGAGGCGCCGATTTTCAGGCATTCATTGCGGGTATCGATGGTCGGGTAGGCCGTGATCATGACGACGTTGGTTGACGGCGAGCGCTTCTTGATTTCGGACAGCAGGACTACACCATCGACCGGGAACATTTTGATGTCGAGAATGGCGAGATCGAAGTTTTCTTTATCGACCAAGTCCAGGGCTTGATACGCGTTGTTCGCGGTTCGGACGGAATATCCTTCCTTGGAAAGGATGCGCTCGAGCAGAACCAAAAGGTTTTCCTCGTCATCGACAACCAGGACCGATCTATCCATCACAGTTATTCTCTTGCGTCCCACACGCCTTTTGCTCGTTTACTCGTGCCAAAAATCAACGAGTCTGTCAATTTTAAAATGCCCGGCTGCCTATTTTCTATAACCCACCACCACCATGCCGGCGCCGACGAGCAGCGCCAAGCCGCCGAGGACCGGCGGCAGCGGGATGGATTTCTCTCGTTCTGCGGTCGCCTTGAGCGGCCCGATCTCGGCGATTTTTTCCTCGCTCGTATAGGTAATGCGCTGATAAGAGAGCGCGACAATCCCCAGAAGAATCAAAAGGATGCCGACGATAACCAGTGGTTTCATAGGGTTCCTCGCGACGCTAAAACGGTGCGATACTTGCGCGCTCTACTCCCTAAACTCGGCGGCGGCATCGGCTCGGCGAAAGCGATTTCGAAACTTCGTGAGCCAATGACCCGCTTCCGCCCGCAGTTTATCGGCTTCCTCGTTCAGGTAACCTAGGCCACTGCCCGCGCCGCGGCGTAGCTCCTCGCGCATCTCATGGCCGCGGCGGGGCGCCCAAAGGAGCCCCGCCAGCAAGCCTAAACCAAGGCCGATCACAAGGTAGGTAACGCTTTCATGGTTCGTTTTCATCCAATCCTCCCTTGCGCCGGTGCACGTCAGTTGCGCCGCTGAACCTGCAAGTTGTTCTGGACGCGACGCACGCCGTCTACCTGCCTCGCGAGCTCTTCCGCCCGCCGTTTTTGCTCGGCAGATTCGACCACGCCATTAAGCGCCACGACCCGGTTCGTGGTGTCGACATCGACCCGCGTCAGATTCGCCGCCCGCTCGCCGACCAGCTTCGTTTTCACCGAAGCGCTGATCGTTGTGTCGTCAACATTCTGTCCCGCGCTTTGTCCCGTCAGCGACGTGCAGCCATTGACGGACAAGATCAGGCTCAACGCGACACCCAGCAAAATCGGCTTCAGAGTTGAAAATTTCATAGGGTCTCCTTGCATCCGTCCTATTCCTATTCTCTAGTAAACGATCGAGCCGCGCTCGATCTGACGCTTGCGTTCCTCATACTCGCGGCGAGAAATCCGCTCGCGCCTGTAATCGTCTTCGAGCTTATCCATTTGCCGGTAAGCGTTGATCTCATAGCCGGCGCCGGTGGCGAGACCGCCGACCGCCGCGCCACCCAGAAACTCACAGCCCCACTGAGTGGTGCCTGCCAGTAACAATAGCGCAAGAATCTTGTTCATGACCTATGCTCCTTTCTAAATTCTAAATGTGACGAATCAATTTTTTGACCCGTCGTTGGGCTTGCAGCGCCGAGCTGCGCGCCCCGTCAAATTCGTCCCATTAACAACAGCACAATAATCACGACGAGCACTAAACCGAGTCCGCCGCTCGGGTAATATCCCCAACCGGAACTGTATGGCCAGGACGGCAGTGCGCCGATCAACAGGAGTATCAGCACGATGAGTAGTATTGTTCCCATATAGGCTCCTCGGAATTATAGGCTCCTCTTACTGCTTGCATGTGCGACGCGATGCGTTCGAAGTGGGAGAGTTCAAAGCATGTGCCAAGGGACAACCAAGCTAAGAACGCTGTGCTTTTCATAGTTTAGGCGAGACTAGAGCAATCGAATGAGAGTTTTGTCTGACTTTGGCGGTGCCTCTAGGAGGAAAAAGACCGACGGCCGCCAACGTCTCTACCCTGCAACCAACGTCATTTCTCTATGGGAGCAAAGTGCGCCGCGGCAAAGGCGCGATTTTTTTTCGCTCACACGGACGGCCGCCGTCGCAGCCTAACTCCTGACATTTTGTAGAAAAAGCTCCGCATTTCCGCCGCAGCCCTAAACCGTGCGATGGAGCGCGGAGAAGAGTTTTCTTCAAAGAGGAAGCTTGCGCGCCGACATCGTGGCATAAGCGTTGCTGTATAACGCGGCAAGCGTGACGGAGTTTTTAAAAAGGGAGGCTGCGAAGTATGCGCACCAAGAGATCTGTTAATACGACGCTGGGAGAATTGATCGCGGCGGTAACCGACGAAGTGATGCCGCTGGCCGGGAGCCAAGCCAATACCGACGCTCTGGTCTCATATATTGTAAATGATCTGCTCGTCGCCAAGCGCGTGCGGCTACGCAGGCGTTCGGCCTTGCGAGCAAGGATGTAATAAAAAGGATGTAATAAAAAGGATGTAATAAAAAGGATGTAAATGGAGCGGCGAGCAAGCCTGCGTTATGAAAGACTGGGCAAACATCGCGGCGCGCTGCACATTCCAGCTTCGAGCAGGCGCGCGACGCCTTGAAAACGACCCCGGCGGGTCGCCGACATGTGTGCGCTCACAAGACCTAGCAACTTTGAACTTCAGGCTCTGGTTGCTACTGGCCATCGCTTTGACGCTAGCTCAGGGCTGTTCGGCGCTCTCTCCCAATCTTATTCAACGCGATGAAATGGTTACGCGTCGCTCGGCGCCGGCTGCCGGAAAACCATCGGCGCCGACGCTCGGCCCGGTTAACGTGGGCCACGCGTCGTGGTACGGACCCGGTTTCATCGGCAAGAAAACCGCGAGCGGGGCTATCTTCGATGACAGCAAGCTCACCGCAGCGCACAAGACCTTGCCGCTCGGCAGCAAAGCGAAAGTCACCAATCTGAGCAATGGTCGGAGTGTGAAAGTCGAAATCAACGATCGCGGCCCGTATGCCGGCAATCGAATCATTGATCTATCCAAGGCCGCAGCGCATGCGCTCGGCATGATTGAGAACGGCGTTGTTCGGGTGCGCGTCGATGCGCTCGATGCGAGCGGCGCAGAGCCGGACGGCTCGAGCTAAGCCTCCGCATGCGCCGGGTCGCTAAATCGCGGTGACGGTGACGAGGGATGTGAAAAAATGCAGGTCTATGTCGCGTTGCAGCCCGTGGTTGCTTTGATCGCCGGAATTTTGATTCTGCTAATACCGCGCTTATTGAACTACATCGTGGCGCTCTATTTGATTATCACGGGAATATTGGGACTTGTTCGAATGTGACATAACAGAACGGGCATGCGTGCGCGCCCGTGGAAAGGAGGACGGACCAATGTTGAACTGGGCTATAACTTTTCTGGTGATCGCGCTGATCGCCGGTCTGCTCGGCTTGAGCGGAATCGCCGGCGCAGCCACGCAGATCGCCTGGATCCTTTTCGTGGTCTTCTTGATTTTGTTTATCGTGGGTCTGGTGATGGGTCGAAGACCACCGGTTTAACGTGGGAACAACACAGTCATCTCTTTGATGTCTCGATAACGACACAGGGAACCAGCCTCGTTGACTTGCCTGCCCCGGGTCTCGGTTGCTCGCTTCACGTCGAGCAACCGGGACCTCCCGCCACAGGTTTGGCTTCGAGCTTTTTAGTTCCCTGACGACGAAATAGTTAAATCTCTTGTGTCTCTTGTGTGACGGCGCACGCGACAATCGCTTGCGCGCAGCGGGCAGGACAATGTGCAAGCAGATATCGCCACGTCAGTGCGGCGTTGGCTTGCTACTTACTCACTTTGGCTTTAGTATAGTAGAAATCGAAAAAATAGAGAGGGAAACATGCCAGCGTCAACTACATTACATGAGCCGTCCGACGCATTATCGGCGCGGACCATCGACATGCATCGCGCCGTGGTTTCGCTGATCGAAGAGCTGGAAGCGGTGGATTGGTACAATCAGCGCGCGGAAGCGGCCCAGGACCCGCAGCTGCAGGCGATTCTCAAGCATAACCGGGACGAAGAAATCGAGCATGCTACGATGACGCTCGAATGGATCCGGCGCCACATGGCGAAATTCGACGAGACGCTGAAGCTCTATCTGTTTACCACTGGAGACATCACCGCCATCGAGGAGAAGATCGAGGGGAAGACGGAAGGCGGTCAAGGGACAGCCGAACGGAAGACCAAGCCGCTGCGCCGCACCGTCGGGGAGATGAAGGGAAGCTAGGCAATGAGCGAAGAAAAAAATTCAGAAGTCATCACCGCCGAGCTGATGCAGCAAATCGAAAATGCCGCGGTCTCGGCCGCGCGTGACGTGCTCAGCGGCCGGCGCATTATCGACGTCGAAGGGCCTTACGGCGTGGGCTTGACCACAGTGGAAGTCGGCAACGACGACAAATGCCGCGAGCCGGGACCGCTGGAAGCGAGCGCGGTCGTGAGCCATGCGCGGTCGGTGCCGATGATCTACCGCCGGTTTGCGATTTCCAAGCGGCGCATCGCCGCGTTCCGAGAAATGGGACAGCCGCTCAATCTGAAAGTCGCCGAAGACGCAGCGCAAGCGGTCGCCGCTCGTGAGGAAGAATTCATCTATTTCGGCCAGCCCGATTTTAACCTTAGTGGCCTGCTCACGGCGCCGGGGCGGCAGACGGTCAAGGCCGGCAACTGGGATAATGTCGATGAAGTGTTGGCCGACGTGATCAATGCCGTCAATGTTCTGGACAGCAAGGGTTATCGCGGCCCGTACGCACTGGCTTTAGCGCCGGAGCTTTACAACAATCTTTTTCGGCGTTATCCGGGATCGGATTTACTGCAAATCGAGCATCTCAAGCGCTTGTGCACCCGCGGCATCGTGAAAGCGGCGATCGAAGGTTGCGTGCTGGTGGCGCGCGACGTGGGCTCGATCGTGCTAGGGCAAGACTTGCAGATTTCCTATCTCGCCACCGACGCGGCACACGAACACTTTGCCATCAGCGAGTCGCTGCTGCTGAAGATCGAAGCGCCGGACGCGATCTGCACGATTCCGGGAGAACGCAGCCAAGCGATCAAGCCAGCCTGAGATCACGGAAGAAGCTTGAACCGCAGCGCCGCGCTCCCGCAGCGCTGCGACGAGATTTTCATCATCGAAGGCCACTCACTGCGAGTTTCTCGAGTATCCTTTCTCGTCGCCGGCGTCTTTTGTCAGATAAATTCTTCCAACCTCTCAGCGGATGCAAGGAGAAGTGCTCCGCGATGCTATTTCCATCGCACGCTACCGCGCGATAAACCGGCGAAAAGACGGTCTTCGTTTGCGTTTACTGGCGTGGCACTGGATGTGCTCTTACGCGCCAACAGGGACATGACGATTCGCGCGATCGCGGATCGTCATGGACGACGAAGGGGAAGGAGCGGTCCATGCTACGAAGGATGAAGGATCTCAAAGGCTTTGCAATCGGCGCGAAAGACGGCGACGTCGGCGCAGCGAGCGATTTTATTTTCGACGACAAGAACTGGACGGTGCGCTATCTCGTCGTCGATACCAATCCTTGGCTGCCCGGCGGCAAGGTGCTGATTTCGCCGATCATCACCGGTCAGGCGGAATGGGAGCAAAAGCGCCTGCCCGTGCTTCTGACGCGCGAACAGGTGAAGAATAGTCCGGACATTCGCATGGACGAAGAGCTCTCGGCGCAAGACGAAGTCAAATATTACGACCATTACGGTTGGCCCTATTACTGGGTGGGCGCCGGCATGTGGGGGCCCGTGACCGTACCCCAGGATCTGCTCGACAAAGAAGTCGAGCGCACAATCGAGCTCACGCAGCAGGCCAATGAATCCCATTTGCGCAGCATGAAGGACGTGAACGGTTACACGATCCAGGCGACCGATGGCGATATCGGCCGCGTCAACGACTTCATCATCGACGACGAGCCTTGGGTGATTCGCTACGTCGTCGTCGATACCGGCAACTGGTGGCCCGGCAAGAAGGTGCTGATCGCGCCGGCGTGGATTTCCCGCGTCGACTGGAAAAATTCAAATCTCTACGTCAATCTGCCGCGCCACGCGATCAAAGACGCGCCGGACTTCGACCCCGATAAAATCGACCGCGAGTACGAGGCCCGGCTGCACCAACACTATGGCCAGGAAAATTACTGGTGGTGCTAGTGTGTCCGGCACAGCGGTCGAGGACAGAGGATAGAAGGTCGATCTCATTGTGCGATCAGATCGATCTTGTGAGAAAGGGCGCTCCGCGCTTTCTTCGCGCCGATTCAGGCGTGAAATCTTTTTGGCGCCGCCTGCCTTGACATAGTTTGTGACTGTCGGCTAGCTTATTCGGCATGTTTAGCCAGGTTTGTTTATCCGCGTTTTGTGTGGACGATCGCCTGGAGGCAGGAGCGCGCGCTTGGTTTTGCCGCTGTTAGTTCGCGGCTTGAGCCGCGTGCCGTTGCGCTGGCTGCATGCCGCGGGATTTCTCGTCGGCTGGTGCGTCTATTGGTCTTCTTCAGGATACGCCAAACGCATGAAGGCGAATCTGACGACCAGCGGAATCCCACGGGACCCGTCAAGTTATCGGCGCTTGCTGCGCGCGGCGGTCGCGCACAACGGCAAAGCGCTGATGGAGCTGCCGGTGGTATGGTTTCGGGACGATCAAGCGGCGGCGCGGCTGGTGGCGGAATGTCGGGGCTGGGAGCGGATCGACTCCCTGCGCCGCCAGGGTCGGAGCATTATTTTTCTCTCGCCGCACATGGGCTGCTTCGAAATCGCCGCGCGCTACGTCGCCGGCCATTTCCCGCTCACGGTCATGTACCGCCCGCCGCGGGCGGCATGGCTCGATGCTTTAATGGAGAGCGGCCGGACCAACAAGCAGCTCGAGCTGGCGCCCACCAATTTCAAAGGCGTGCGCATGCTTTCCAAGGCGCTTCGGCGCGGCGACTCCATCGGCTTATTGCCCGATCATGCGCCCGGTCTTGGAGAGGGGGTGTGGGCGAATTTTTTCGGCAAGCCGGCGTTTACCATGACCCTGCCGCGCAAGCTCCAGCGCGCGAGCGGCGCCGCGTTCATGATCACGTTCGGCGAACGTCTGCCGGGAGGCCGGGGCTTTCGGCTGCATTTCGAGCCGCTGCCGGAGCGCGACTTCAACGAAGAAAAATTGAACCTGGCGATCGAAAACCTGGTGCGCCGCTATCCCGAGCAATATTATTGGAACTATAAACGCTACAAGCGAGTGTCGCGGCGCCTGGGCGACGCCGCCCAGAGCCGGCGCGCTTGAGGTGGCGCCCGGATTCAGAAATTCCTCCCGCCAAGGCGCAAAGTCGCCAAGGGACGGCAAAGGCTGTCATCCCGAACGACGAATGCGAGGGATCTAAGAAAGATTTCTCTCGTTCGTCAGACTGTGTGAAAACTCCGCTTATGGTCCGACGGCGCTCATCACGAGCGGAATCACTTTTTTGCGATATTACTTACTTAACCGCTTGATCGCTTAAATTTCCTCGACGATGGCATCCAGGGTGGCGGCCATCGACTCGTGCATCGCTTCGGGCTCGGAGCCCTCGACGAAGTAGGGACGATAGCCGGGTGCGGAGCGGGCCGCACGGGACTCGATTTGCCGATTCACATACGATACTCTTTTCCTTCGATCGCACGACACTGGTTCAGGGAATAAACCTGATATGGCGCTACTCGTATCGATGCCCGTTGAAGTTTACGACGGCCTGCTGCAGAAATGCTCGAAGTTGAGCCGCGAGTATTTGATCCTCAAAAACGGCGTCGTCCGCCGCGACCGGGAAGAAAGCTCGGCGGCGCCGACGGTGGAAATTCTTTGCGAGGCGCAGCGGGCGAAATTTCTGCTTGATTTCGCAACGCTGGTCTACCCCCCAGCCGCCCCTTACATCGAACAGAGCATCAACCTCGCGCGCGACGACTGACGCGCACGCCAGGGTAATTTCAGGCGATATTCGGACGGGGCATATGCCGTCCCAACCGCGGTGGCGCCCGGCTCGACCTGTCGCAAGATTGCGACAGATGCCGGCGGCAATTTCCTGTGAATGGTTCGGGTCATGGCAGGCCGCGAGGAATGAATCTTCCTCGCGCGACAGGAAAAATCCTATGGGGTCTTTGTCAGTCGAATGCCCGTGGGCCGATCGCGCCGGTGGCTCATCGTTTTGATCAGCCGTAATCGCTGCCGAAGTTTTCAGTCCCGCGGGAATCGTTCTCGTTATTTTTTACGCGTTTGAAGCCGCCTGTTTATGCAGGTCGGTTTTGCAGCGGGTAACACCACTCGGAAAGTTTGCCCTTCCAAGAATCTGGCATAAGAGTTGCGCCGCGGACGAGGTGAGTCTGCTGCGGTGCGAGGCCCCGCACGCAAAGCTTCACCGGCCGGTCCGCGACGCGTAAGCTTCCCGTCTCCGCCGACCGCTTTCACCAAGCAGCGCTCAGGTCTGCGTGATGCTGGCGAAAAGTCATTATTTGACTCTGGGTATTCCTCAAAACGAGAGCGCCGGTGGAATCCGCCGGGCGTTTCGCGAACACGTGAAGCGTTATCATCCCGATCGCGTGGGTTCGGCGCGAGCGCGGTTTTTTCAGGAAATCGTCGAGGCTTATCACACGCTGTCCAGCCCCGAGCGGCGGCGCGCATACGATCGCGGCTTGTCTCACGCCGAGGGTGGCGCCGCCGCGGTCCCTGCGGTCTCGCTTGCCAAGCATGATGGTGCCGTCGGACTCGGCGAATCGCTCGATCCAAGGAGCGACGACCCATCCGGCAGATTGCCTCAAGTGGCGCCGGTATTGCGGTTCGTTCTGGGTCAAAGATGCGCTCTTCGAAGCGGCGTTGGCCCAAGCCAGCAGGAACCTGACCGCCGCGAGCTCCGGCGCCGCCGGCCTCAGCGCAGCGCCTTTCAGTGCAGATCGTGCTCTCGCAACTCGAAGCGTTGCGCGGCGGGACTCTCGGTCTGTTAGTGCCGAGCTGCGCGCCTTGCGAGCGCTGCGGCGGCTCCGGCGCGCAGGGAGTTTTCCCGTGCGATCTATGCGACGGCGAAGGCTTGCGCGAAGAGGAGGAGAGCGTGCGCGTGACGATTCCCCCCAACGTCGGCGACGGCACGCTCATCGAGGCGCCGCTGCGCGGCCTCGGGCCGCATCATTTCTATCTGTGCGTGTGCGTGCGTGTGGCGTCTTAAGGCGCCGCGCGCGTGATGAACCAGCTTTCCGATCAGGAGGATCGTTATGGCCAAGGCAATCGGGATCGATCTCGGAACGACGAATTCAGTGGTCGCGGTCATGGAAGGCGGCAAGCCGACCGTCATCATCAACAGCGAGGGCAGCCGGGTGACACCGTCGGTGGTGGCCTTTACCAAAGCCGGCGAGCGGCTGGTCGGCCAGATCGCCAAGCGGCAGGCCGTGCTCAATTCGGAAAACACGATCTATTCGGCCAAGCGCTTTATCGGCCGGCGCTACTCGGAAGTGCAATCCGAAATTCAAGAATGTCCCCTACAAAGTCAGCAGCGGCCAGAATGACGCGGTGCGCTTCGACATTGCCGGGAAGCAATATGCGCCGGAGGAAATCTCCGCGCTGGTGCTGCGCAAGCTCGCCGACGACGCCGCCAAGTATCTCGGCGAGAAGGTGACCGACGCGGTGATCACCGTGCCGGCCTATTTCAACGACGCCCAGCGCCAGGCGACCAAAGATGCCGGCAAGATCGCCGGCCTCAATGTGTTGCGCATCATCAACGAGCCGACCGCGGCGGCGCTCGCCTACGGTTTGGACAAAAAGAAGAACGAGACCATCCTGGTTTTCGATCTCGGCGGCGGCACCTTCGACGTCTCGATCCTCGACGTGGGCGACGGCGTCTTCGAAGTCCACTCGACGGCGGGCGACACGCACCTGGGCGGCGACGATTTCGACAAGCGCCTGGTCGATTGGCTCGCCGAGGAGTTTCAGCGCGACCAGGGCATCGATTTGCGCAAAGACCGCCAGGCGCTCCAGCGCCTGACCGAAGCCGCGGAAAAGGCCAAGATCGAGCTTTCGAGCGCGGTGGAAACCACCATCAGCTTGCCGTTCGTGACCGCCGACGCCGCCGGCCCCAAGCACCTCGAGATGAAGCTTACCCGGGCGAAGTTCGAGCAGTTGACCGCCGATCTCGTCGAGCGTTGCGTCGAGCCGGTCAAACGGGCGATCGCCGACGCCAAGATCACCGACCGCGACATCGACGAAGTGATCCTCGTCGGCGGCTCGACCCGCATTCCGGCCGTCCAGGCGCTGGTCCGGCGCCTGACCGGCGGCAAGGAGGCCAATCAATCGGTCAATCCCGACGAAGTCGTCGCGGTCGGCGCGGCGATACAAGCCGGCGTACTCGCCGGCGAAGTGAAAAACGTCCTGCTACTCGACGTGACGCCCTTGTCGCTCGGCGTCGAGACCCTGGGCGGCGTCATGACCAAGCTGATCGAGCGCAACACCACCATCCCGGTGCGCAAAGCGGAGATCTTTTCCACCGCCGACGACAACCAGGCGGCAGTCGATATCCACGTCCTGCAGGGCGAGCGCGAGCTGGCGCGCGACAATCGCACCTTGGGAAATTTTCGGCTCGAAGGCATCCGCCCGGCCCCTCGCGGCATGGCGCAGATCGAGGTGTCTTTCGATATCGACGCCAACGGCATTCTCACGGTCACGGCGAAGGACAAGGAAAGCGGCAAGGAGCAGCAGATCACGATCAGCGGTTCGACCCAGCTCGCCAAGGAAGAGATCGACCGCATGGTCGCCGACGCGCAGGCGCACTCGGGCGAAGACCGCCGGCGACGCGAAGAGGTCGAAGCGCGCAACAGCGCCGACTCGCTCGCCTATCAGGTGGAGCGCCAGCTGCGCGATCTCGGCGAGCGCGTGGCGCTCAACGACAAGGCGCGCGCCGAGCAATTGATCGGCGAGATCCGCGAGTTGGTGAAAAGCAACTCAGGCGACGTGGCGCGCCTGCGCCAGTTGAGCAGCGACTTGCAGCAAGTGGCGCACGGACTGTCGGGCTCGGCGGATACCCGAGGCGATGGGGAAGGCGGAGGGCCGCGGAGCGGCGGGGATGACGATGTGATCGACGCGGAGTTCAAGCGAACGTAAAAATAAGCAATTGGCAACAGGCCACTAGGCAATAGACGACAGAGTTTTTCTTTTTTTCTTTATGGAAGCGCCGGAAGAACCGAAGAACGCGGAACCCCGAGCGGCGGAGCTCGAGCGGTTGCGGGAGGAGTTGCGGCGCGAGCACGACGCGGTGCTGCGCGCGCTCGCCGATTTCGACAATTATCGGCGCCGTATGGAGCGCGAGCAGGGAAGCGCCGTCCGGCGCGGCAAGCGCGAGGTGATCCTGCCGCTGTTGGAGGTGCTCGACGATTTTGACCGCGCGCTGGAGCACTTGCGCGATGCGCCGCCGGCGATTGCTACGGGCGTGCAGGCGCTGCACCGCAAGCTCCTCGGCTTGCTCGCCGCCCAGGGGATCGACCGCTTCGACAGCGTCGGCGAGGACTTCGATCCGCGCGTCCACGAGGCGTTGGGCACGGTCGCCAGCGAGAGTATTCCAACGGGAAAAGTTGCCGAAACTCTCCAGCGTGGTTATCGTTGGAATGATGAAGTGCTCAGACCGGCGCGGGTGCGGGTGGCGGAATAAAGCGGCGGTGCGCGATTCGCGCAAGCGCCGCGCGCGCCACAAACTCCAGGCGCAACCGGCGTAAACTCAATGGCGGTCCAATTTCGCGATTACTACGAAGTCCTCGGCGTAAACAAGAGCGCGTCCGATGCCGATATCAAGTCGGCGTTTCGCAAGCAAGCGCGCAAGTATCACCCCGACGTTAATCCGGGCGACAAATCCGCCGAAGAGAAGTTCAAGGAAATCAACGAAGCTTATGAAGTGCTTTCCGATGCGGAGAAGCGCAAACGCTACGATCAGCTCGGCCCCAACTGGAAGGCGGGGGAAGAATTTCGCCCGCCGCCCGGCTGGGAGCGGGAATACACCGGCGACATGGGCGACATGTTCGGTGGCGGGGCGAGCGGATTCAGCGATTTCTTCGAGTCTTTGTTCGGCGGCCGTCGCGGTGCGCGCGCCGGCGCCGGGTTTGCGATGCGCGGGCGCGATATCGAAGCGGAGATCGCGCTCACTCTCGAGGAGGCGCATCGTGGCGGGGTGCGCAGCGTGACCCTGCAGGCGACCGAAACCTGTCCCGATTGCCGCGGCACGGGCTCCAAGGACGGGAAGACTGCCTGTCCGACGTGCCGGGGCGGCGGCGCGGTGCGCCGGCCCAAGTCTCTCGAAGTGACGATTCCTCAGGGGCTGCGCGAAGGTTCGGTGATTCGCCTGGCCGGACAGGGGGAGCCCGGCATGAGCGGCGCGCAGGCGGGCGATCTTTTTCTGCGCGCGCGCATCCAACCGCACCGGCTCTTCGAGCCGAGCGGCGCGGACGACGTTCAGGTCGAGCTGCCGGTGGCGCCGTGGGAGGTCGCGCTGGGAGCAAGAGTCATGGTGCCGACTTTGGAAGGGCCGGTGGAGATGACCATTCCCGCCGGAACTCAGGGCGGCCAGCGGCTGCGGCTCCGCGGCCAAGGCCTCAATCGCCGCGGCGGCGGCCGAGGCGATCAATACGCCAAGTTGAAGATCGTCGTTCCGCCGCAGCTTACGCCGCAGGAAAAGGAAATGTTCGAGAAGCTCGGCGCCGAGTCGCGCTTCAATGCGCGGGAGTTGATGCCCAACCGATGACGACGATACATCGTTACGAGCTGGTGATTCGCCGGCGCGAGAGCCGGTATCTGACCCTCGATGCGCTTGCCGCGCACGCCGGCATGCATCCCGCGCTGGTCGAGCGCTATGTCGACTGCGGGTTGATCGAGCCGAGCGCGCGCGAAGGCGACGCCGTATTTTTCGATACCGGAGCGGTGCCGCGGCTGCGGATGATCGGACGGCTGCGCGACCATCTCGGCATCAACGTCGCCGGCATCGCGGTGATTCTGGATCTGCTCGAGCGCATCGACGCGCTCCAACGGGAAAACGAAAGCCGGCGGCGCGGACGCTGAGCGGCGCGCGCTCGCGGCATGATCGGTGAAAATCTTCGCTCGGCGGCGGCTAACGGAGGAACGCGATGGACATCAACCGATTGACCCAGAAGGCGCAGGAAGCGCTTGGCGCGGCGCACACGCGCGCGGCGCGCTTCGGCCATCCGCAAGTCGACGTCGAGCACTTGCTCGCCGCGCTGCTTGAGCAGGAGGGCGGCCTGGCGGGATCGATCCTCGCCAAGGCCGAAATCGAAGCCGGCGCCGTCAAACGGCGCGTCGATCAGGAGATCGAGCGCATGCCGCGGGTGTCGGGCGGCGGGGCCGCGGCCGATCAGATTTATCTCGCGGCGCGGCTAAACCGGCTGCTCGGCGACGCCGAAGGGGAAGCGAAAAAGCTCAAGGACGACTACGTCTCGGTCGAGCATTTGCTGCTCGCGATGGTCGAGGAGAGCGGCGCCGCGGGCAGGCTTCTGCGCGAAGTCGGCCTGACGCGTGAACGGCTGGCGGCGGCGCTCAAAACCATTCGCGGCAACCAGCGCGTCACCTCGCAGAACCCGGAAGCGACCTATGAAGCGCTCACGCGCTATGGCCGCGATCTCACCGAGCTCGCTTCTCAGGGCAAGCTCGATCCGGTCATCGGCCGCGACGAAGAAATTCGCCGGCTGATTCAAGTGCTGTCGCGGCGCACCAAGAATAATCCAGTGCTGATCGGCGACCCGGGCGTCGGCAAGACCGCTATCGTCGAGGGCTTGGCGCAGCGCATGGTGCGCGGCGACGTGCCGGAAAGCCTCAAGAACAAACGGCTCGTCGTGCTCGACATGGGCGCGCTCATCGCCGGGGCCAAGTATCGCGGCGAGTTCGAAGAGCGCCTGAAGGCCGTGCTCAAGGAAGTGCAGCAGTCCGCGGGCGAAATTATTCTGTTCATCGACGAGCTGCACACCGTGGTTGGCGCGGGCGCGGCCGAGGGCTCCATGGACGCCTCCAATCTGTTAAAGCCGCTGCTCGCGCGCGGCGAGCTGCGCTGCATCGGCGCCACCACCCTCGACGAGTATCGCAAGCACGTCGAGAAGGACCGGGCCCTGGAGCGGCGCTTCCAGCCCATTCTCGTCGATCAGCCGACCGTCGAGGACACGATCTCGATCCTGCGCGGGCTGCGCGAGCGCTACGAGGTGCATCACGGCGTGCGCATCAAGGACGCCGCGCTGGTGAGCGCCGCCGTGCTGTCGCACCGCTACATCACAGGCCGCTTCCTGCCGGACAAGGCCATCGACCTGGTCGATGAGGCGGCGGCCAAGCTGCGCACCGAAATCGAATCCCTGCCCGCCGAGCTCGACGAGGCGTCGCGACGGGTCATGCAGCTCGAGATCGAGCGCGAGGCGCTGCGCAAAGAGTCCGACGCGGTATCGCGCGAGCGCCTGGCGAAATTGGAAAAGGAAGTATCCGATCTCCGCGCCGAGCAGGCGCGGCTCCAGGCGCGTTGGGATGTCGAAAAACAGGCCATCGGCCGCTTGCGCGCCGTGAAAGAAGAAATCGAAAAGACCCGCCTCGCGATCGATCAGGCGCAGCGCGAGTACGATCTCAACCGCGCCGCCGAGCTCAAGTATGGCAAGCTCGCGCAGCTCGAGCGCGAGCTGGCAGAGGAGGAAAAGCGCCTTCAAGAGCAGGGCCGGACGCGACTGGTCAAAGAAGAGGTGGACGAGGATGATATCGCCGCGGTGGTCGCGCGCTGGACGGGCATTCCCGTGACCAAGCTGCTCGAAGGCGAGAAAGAAAAACTACTGCGGCTGGCCGAGCACCTGCACCTCCGCGTGATCGGTCA
Organism: uncultured delta proteobacterium; assembly: GCA_963745035.1. GTDB lineage: Bacteria > Desulfobacterota > Binatia > UBA9968 > UBA9968 > DP-20. The sequence goes on from CAVUVW010000027.1 coordinate 90,299, forward strand.
GGATGAAGCGGTGGAGGCGGTGGCCGACGCCGTGGTGCGGGCGCGCGCCGGACTGCGCGACCCCAACCGGCCGATCGGCTCGTTTATTTTTCTCGGACCGACCGGAGTCGGCAAGACCGAGCTGGCGCGGGCGCTCGCGGAGTTCCTGTTCGACAACGAGCAGAACATGGTGCGCCTCGACATGTCGGAATATCAGGAGCGGCATACGGTCGCGCGTTTGATCGGCGCGCCGCCGGGGTACGTCGGCTTCGAAGAAGGAGGACAACTCACGGAGGCGGTGCGCCGCCGGCCGTACTCGGTGGTGCTCTTCGATGAGATCGAGAAAGCCCACGCCGACGTATTCAACGTCCTGTTGCAAGTCCTCGACGACGGCCGGCTTACCGACGGGCAGGGACGCGTGGTGGATTTCAAGAACACGGTGGTGATCATGACCTCCAACGTCGGCAGCCAGCTCATTCTCGGCTACCGCGGCGGCGCCGATGCGGCGGCCTTCGAAGAGATGAAGGCCGAGGTGCTCGAGGCGCTGCGCCGGCAATTCCGGCCGGAATTTCTGAACCGGGTAGATGAAATCGTCGTCTTTCATAGTCTTTCCCGCGAGCAACTGAAAAGCATCGTCGAGATTCAGCTCGAGCGGCTGCGCGCGCGGCTGGCGGAGCGGCACATCACCCTCGAGCTCACCGAGGCGGCGCGCGAGCATCTGGCCGCCGTCGGCTACGATCCCAACTATGGAGCCCGGCCGCTCAAGCGGGCGATCCAAAAAGAGCTCGAAACTCCTCTCGGCCGGCTCCTGCTCAAAGGTGAAGCCACCGACGGCCAAACGGTGATGGTCGATCGCGACGACGCGCGCGGCGTGTTGACGTTCACGGTAAGGGCCGGCGGCGAAGCGAAAAGCAACGCGGCCTCTGAAGCGGCCTAGGACGCTGATGCGTGGAGTGTCTCGGGTTAGGATTGCTCGCGTGCGGTGCATCACCGCAGTTTGCTGCCTCAAGTAGCGCCGATCCGAAGTCCGTTATTCCCGCATGCTTTAAGCGGGAATCCAGGCGAATCCGGATCTGACCCCCCGATCAAGACATTCGGGGTGACACCTTCGAGAGATGGCACGTCGCCGGATTGATACCGCGCTACTTGCAATGGGGGTTCTTCATTGTCGCACCGTTCGCCCTCCGCCGCTGAAGAGCCGCTAATCTCGCCGGATCAAACGGAGCGCGTTGTTCGCGAAAATATCTTCGCGCTCGGTGGCGCCGATCGGCAGCTCTTCGATGATCTTTTTTGCCCGGGGCAGCAACGGCAAGAGCGGCGGCGCATCGCTGCCGAAGACGAGATGTTTGGCGCCGACGGTTTGATATGCGCACATGATCGCCGGAGGATGATAGGCGACGGTGTCCATGTACAAAGTTTTTAAGTACTCGCTCGGGCGCTTGCTGATGAGCATGGGCTCGTAGGAGCCGAGCCCGGAGGCCCGGTCGCCCAGCTCATAGGCGTAATCCATGCGGCCGATGACGTCGCAGATGCCGCCGCCGAGATGGCAGCCGACGAATTTAACCCCGGGATGGCGCTCGAACACACCGCGCACGATGAGCCGGGCGATGCTCAGGCATTCATCGAAGGGCCGACCGACGCTGGAAGCGAGCCGATAGTCGCGCATACGCTCCTCGCCGTAGCCCACCGATGGCGCATGCATCATCACCGGGATGCGCAGCGCGCTCACCAATTCGAAAAACGGTTTCGCCGCGTCGTCGTCGGGATAGGCGTGCTGGTGGCTCGAATTGATCAGCACGCCCCGAAGCCCATATTCGACAACCGCGCGCTCCAATTCCTTCACGAACGGCGCGCCGCCGCAGGGCAGGGCGCTGGTGAAAACAATGACGCGGTCTTTGTATTTCTGCTGAATCTCGGCGGCGTATTCATTCCAGCGTCGCAGGAACGCGAGCGACTCCTCGTCGGTTTTTTCTTTGAGATAGTGGATCGTGTTGCTGACGACGCAGCGCTCGATGCCGGCCGTCTCGTGCGCCTCCAGCAGGTTTTCAATCGTGAACGGCGTGATGCCGCCCCAGCGGCGCTCTCTGGCCAGCTCGGGAGGATAGACATGGGCGTGCCAGTCGATGATCATGGAATCCTCCTTTATGATGCGCTAGTGCATTTCAATTCTGCATCCGAGACTTTTCTCTTCCCCCTCGACGGAGAAGATTAAGATGGGGGTAATACTTCGAAGTAAGACGATCACCCCTACTCTAGCTCATCATTTACCGCGGTTTTATCCCCAGCTCCGCCTGCGCCTCGCGGAGAAAGCTTAGGTCGACAACTTCGCTCGGCGCGACTTCGCGCGTCACTTTGTTGCTGCGCCGAGTTTGCTCGATGACGAGCTTTAGGCCGTCTTCGGGTACGGCGCCGTCGGCGTTGAACAAGTTTCGCAGGGCATCGTATGACGCGTAGGCGAATTCGCGCTCGACTTTGCCCCAGGCCATCAAGGTGCGCACGGCTTCGTCGCGGTTGTCGCGGATGAAACGGTTGGCGCGAATCGTCGCTTTGATGACGCGGCGGATCTCGTCGGGCTTTTCCTTGATCTTGCGCATATGCGTGCCGAGGCCGAGATAAGGGAAGCTGAATAATTCATAGGCGCGGGCGAGAATGCGAAAGCCCTGCCGCTCCATCTGCGCATCGGCCGGAGGCGAAATGACGACGACATCGACGACGCGCTGTTTGAGCGCCGTCAAGCGCGCGGCATCCGAGCCGAGGGCGAGGACCTTGATTTCTTTCTCCGGATCGATGCCGGCCTGCTTGATCATCAAGCGCGCCGCGACGTCGGGAGTGGCGCCGAAGCTGCTGATGCCGAGGGTTTTGCCTTTGAGATCCTTGAGCGTTTTAAGCTCCGGCTGCGAGATCAAGGTCATCGGCCAGTTGTCGAGATAGCCGGCGACGACTCGCACCGGCAGCCCGGCGATGGCGCCGCCGACCACGGCGCCGAAGAGCTGGCAGTAGTCGACGTCGCCGGTCGAAAGGGCGGTAATCGAAACGTTGGGGTTCATCCGGATGATCTCGGCGTCAAGGTTCTCGTCTTTGAAAAATCCTACCTTTTGCGCCATCGCAGCCGTCAAGTTGGGCATGTTGGGATTGGACACAGCGATGCGAATGCGATCCGCGGCCTCGGCCTGGACGGCGAGCAGGAGCATCGTCAAAATTATGAGAATGGTACGCATGAGTCTTAATGCGAATCGCGGTCAAAACGGAATCGTTGGGTCACCACGAACTGATTCATGACGTTACAGTCGCCCGCACGTAATGAAAATGGAGAGGTCCCTCCGCATGTTTTCTCCGCACAATTAGCCTGGATACCCGCCCCCGCTTTCGCGAGGGCATGCTTTCGAATCGCGGGTATGACGGAAGGCGGCGGTAAGTATCGGCATTGGGAGCCTTCATATGTAGATCAGCGATCTGCAATTTTCGAAGAAACCGAAGGACACGAACGGTTTCGATGTAGCCGCGGGTTTCAAACCCGCCTACGAATGCATAGCTTCGTTGTCTTCATGGTTCGATCGGCCGACCTCACCGACTACCGTTCCTGGACGACGTTAAAACCGCTGTAGCCGCGGATCTTGTCGACGCGCACGAGCACGCCGTAGCCTTTGCGCTCCGGATCTTTGTCCAACTCGGCTTTGATCGTGCGCTTGAGAATATTCAGGCGCATCTCGCCGTCTTTGTGGACCGTCGCTCGGCCGTAGAAGCGCCAGCCGATGCTTCCCGGCTGGTCGTAGTACAGCATGCAGACGTTGGGGTTCTTTTCCAAATTCGTGGTGCTTTGGCCGAGCGAGCGGTCCCAGAAGGCGATATGCTCCTCGTCGTAGACGAAGGTGCTGCCGCGAAAGCTCAGATCAGGATAGCCCTCCTCCGACGTGGTCGCCCATACGCAGTACTTTTTCTCTTCCAGCGCTTTGTCGACGCGCTGTTTCATATCGTCGGTGATCTTGATCATGTTGCGTCCTCCTTGGTGCAAGGTTTGAGCTTGTATCCTGATTATTTAAAGCCGTACAACGCCGCCGGATTGTCCACCAGGATTTTTTTTTGCAAGCCCGGATCGGGGGCGAACTCGGCGAGAAGATCGACGAGATCGCCGTCGTTCGGCGTATGGCCGGGCGCGAAATTATTCGAGTGCGGCCAGTCGGTGCCCCAGATGATCCGATCCGGTGCGGCGGCGATCACGGCGCGGGCGTATGGAACCACTTCCACGAACGGCAGGCCGAAATACGAATGCACTTTCGTGTTGCAAATCTTGTCCGCGCCGCTGACTTTGACCCAGACATGGTTGAGCGCGGCCAAGTCAAGCAGCAGTTGAAATCCCGGCTGGCTCAATCCTTCGGCCGGCTTCACGCGAGCGATGTGGTCGATCACCACCGGAATCGGCATCTTGCGGATGCGCCGCTCCTGCTCGATGAGATTTTTCAGGTCGATGTGCAGATCGACCGACCAGCCGAGCCAGGCAATATTCTCGACGCAGCGATCGAGCATGTCGAGCGCCACGTTGCCGCGCGGCCGGTCGAGCAGGTTGAAACGCACGCCGCGGATACCGCCGTCGTGGAGACGTTGCAACTCCTCCTTCGAGGTTTTGTCAGCGATGCGGCCGACGCCGCGAAACCTGCCGCCGGACTGTTTGATCGCGTCGAGCGTTGCCGAATTATCCAGGCCGTGCACGCTTGGCTGCACGACGACGGCCCGCGTGATGCTGACGACAGCGATCATCTTGAGATAATGCTCCAGGGGAGCGGCCGGCGGTGTATATTCGTGAGTCGAGACAAACGGAAATTGTTCCGGCGGGCCGAAGACGTGAAAATGGGTGTCGCAGGAATTCGCCGGCGGGATGAACTTGGGCTTCCGCGTGTTGGGATCCGGCGGGTAGCAATAGGGCATCGCTGATTTGCTCCAGGCAATCTTTTAGCCTAGTGAGAAGGCGCTGTCCAACGACGACGAAGCGTTGGAGACGCCTTGATTGTCCGGGCGAGCGGGAGTAAAAGCGGTTTCGGAGACGAGGTAGATTCGCCGAAGGAGCGCGCGATGGCTAAGTTCCGAATACAATCACACGGCCGTTTGCAGGAGTGGGTTGCGGAAGAGAAAGGATATTTCAAGGACCAGGGATTGGAGTACGAGTTTCTCGTCAAGCCGATCGTCACCTGGACGGCGGACGTCGAGACCGTCGAGTCGGCGCCGGAAGATATCCCGCGCGGCGCTTTCGAATCGATCGAAGACGGGCGCGGTTGCAATTTGAGCGCGGCCTGCCATTGGACGGTGAACATGGCCGCCTCCGCGGGTCACGGCAAGATGTGGGGCCGGGCCTATTCGGTTTCGCCGTCGGGAATCTTCGTGGCGCCCGACTCGCCGATCCGAAAGCCCGAAGAACTCGCCAACGTGCCGGTCACCGTCGGCTACCACTCCGGCAGTCACTATTCGACTTTGCAAGGGCTCGAGCAGTTTCTACCGCGCGGCGAAATCAAACTGCACTTCGGCGGTCTACTGCTCGACCGGTTGGCGCTGCTCGCCGATCGGCAGGTTCCCGCGGCAAGTCTCTTCGGAGCACCGTTCTACGTCGCCGAACAGCTGGGCTTCAAGAAGATCGTCGATACCACTTTCATGATCGGCCATCTGGTTACGGAGCACGCGGATCTCGAACAGGTCGAGCGCTACTTTGAAGCGCTGCGCCGCGCGCAGCACGACATCGACCTGGAGCCCGAAGCGTACAAGCATTATTTCCTGCGGGAATTGCCGAAGCGCTATCACGAGCTGGTGGACATCCGGCAATTCGGTCCAGGTGAGCGCATCGTCTTCGAGCTCTATCCGCAAGCAGCATTCGAACGGACCCGGCAATGGATCGAATCGTGGAATCTGTTTCCGCCGGAGCAGAAAGGCGAGGCCGGCTACGGGGCATCGGTCGTTTAGAAAAATGGGCTGCGCCAAGCGTGGGTCAGCCGCGGATCAAAATCCGAAATCCGAAACACGAAATCCGAAACAAACAGAACAGAAATCCCAAACTCGAATAAAGCTCCAAACAGGGCTGTTTAGGCCTTCGATTTTGGACATTCGAAACTTCTTTCGAATTTCGAAATTTGGGTTTGAAATCCCTGCTTCTCACATTGCGGCGCTGTGGCGCTTCACCCAGTCGAGAATGATTCGGTTGGTTTCCTCGGGCGCCTGCCAGAAAAAGCCGTGCGACTGGCCGTCGAGGACTTTGAGCTCGGCGCCGGGAATTCGATTCTTCAGCGCTTCTGCCTGGACGAGGTGATTGCCGCGGGCGCGGTCGCTGGTGCCGATCAGCACCAGAGTCGAGCATTTCATGTCGCCCAGCCGATGGGTCGCCTCCCAGTTGTGCCGGCCGATGCTCAAATGGATGTATTCAGATAAATCCGCGTGAGTCGCGCGGGCGAGCTTGAAGAACTCTTCGACCTTTTCGGGATGCTGCGCACGAAAATCATCGGTGAAAAAAGTATCCGACTCGCAATATTCTTCGCGCAAAAATTTTTCGAAGCCTTTTTCCACCAATCCGATCACCAGCCAGTGAGGCAGGCCCGGAACACAATCCGCTCCGGGCCGCGGCACCTGGCCGGAGCCGCTGGCGGCCATGATGAGGCTTTTCACCCGTCCGGGAAAATTGAGCGCCATCTCGAGCGCGATGCGCCCGCCCATGGAGTGGCCGAGCACGTGCGCCGCGGGAATTTTCAAATGATCCAAAAGGGCGATGATGTCATTGGACATCTGATGGATGGTGTAGACCTCTTGGCTCGCCCGTGAGCGGGGCGTGCCGCGCGGGTCATGAAGAATGAGTTGCAGGAAGGGCGACAAGCCGGGAACTTGATGGGGCTTCCACACCTCGCCGGAAAACGCCGTCGAAGGAATGAGCACGAGCGGCTCTCCCGAGCCGTGGGTTTCATAGTGAAGATTGACGCCGGTAGGCAGGTTTACATTTGGCATGGATCGATTCTTCCTGGGCGGATTCGTTCAAAACGTTCAAGCCGTTCAACCGCTACGCTCCGTTCAAATGGTTCGCGATGCATGAGCATCGCGTTTCATGACCCGAGCTCGGTCGTGATCGGCTATGATACCTCGAGCGACTGGAACTTCTCGAACCACTGGAACCGAATTTCGGCCTAGATTCCGAGTTGTTTGATCATCGCCCGGGTTAGCGGAAGGTAGTCGTCGAGCAGGTGCTCCGACATGGTGTAATGGTTGGCGGCGGGTTCGACGAGATACTCGACCTGCATGCCGTGCTGTTTACAGTATTGAAAGTAATCTTCCGACATTTGCTGCCAACCTTTGGGTTCGTCCCCGCCGACGGCGACAACGAGCGGACATTTGACGCGTGGCGGATTGAGCAGGGGGCTGTTTCGCCTCGCGTCTTCCGGCGTCATGCGCACTTGTTCCTGCACGCTGATTTTCATGACCATCTCGAGATCGTACACACCCGAAGTTGCCACAGCGCCCTTGATGAGATCTTGTGGAAGGCCTTCCTTCGTCCAATCATGAGCGAGGGCCATGGCTGTCAGATGTCCGCCGGCCGAATGGCCGGAGACGAACAGCTTCGACGGATCTGCACCGTAACGCCCGATGTTTCGGTAGACCCAGGCGATGCTCGTGCGCGTTTGCCGAACGATGTCGGTGACCGTGACTTGCGGGCAAAGATCGTATTCCACCAACGCGACCGTAACGCCCTGCTCGGTAAACGTCGGCGCAAAATTGCAATTGTCTTCTTTGCTGCCGCTCCTCCAGTAGCCGCCGTGAATGTAGACGAGCACTGGCCCGGCGGGCCTTTCGGCGGCATAGATATCCAGCGTCTCGCGCGGCGCGCTGCCGTAAGCAACATTCAGCCACGACTTCGCGCGCTCCCGAACTTTGCGCGCCTGCGCCGCGCGAATTTTGGCGAGCTCCGGATACTCCGGCACGGAAACGCGCGGGTTGTACTGATACTCGAGCTCGTCTTGGCGAAAGCCTTTGTACGCATTTTCGTTCATGGTTCTTGTCCTCGGTGAAAAACACACGGCTTCAGAACACGAACGTAATGTAAGGCGCGCTGGCGTGTCAATGGCGGCTGCTGACGGCAGCGAGGCGCACGAAACACAAAGGCCAAGAGTACTGGCGCGGCGCGAATACCCTTGGCCTTCAAACGTCGGCGAGAATGAGACTTTACTTCACATGCCTGCTAACCAGCTTGGTCATCTCAAACATGGTGACGGTCTTCTTGCCGCCGAATACGGCCTTGAGCTTGTCGTCGGCGTTAATGTTGGTTCTCTTTTTCTTGTCCTGGAGCCCGTTCTTTTTGATGTAGGCCCAGAGCTTCTTGGTGACCTCGGTGCGCGGAATCGCCTTATTGCCGACCACCGCGCTCAACATGGCATCCGGCTGCACGGGTTTCATGAACGCCGCGTTCGGTTTCCTCTTCTTTTTTGTTGCTGCCATTCGTTTCCCTCCTTCAGGGGTGAAAAATTTTTCTACCTGTATAGCAGAGGCGGTGTTTCAATGCCAACCTTTTTTTCTTACTTCCCCCGGAGAGAGCGGGTATTTTCCTCGTCGAGCACCGGCTCGCCGTCGGCGAAGCTGAGCGCCACGCCATAGTCGCTGCGCGCCCGCTCTGCCGAGACGTAGCCCTGGCGCACGTCCTCGACCACCTCGCCCGTGGGGCGGCTCAGCGGATCGCCGAGCCCGCCGCCGCCGGGGCGCTCCACCCGGACGACGTCATTGGCCGTGAGCGGCTGGTCGCCGAAGCGCGAGGGCAGGCGCTTGGCCTCGCCGCCTTCGCGGTTGACGATGCAGGCGCCCTTACCGCCGGCAAGCCCACGGTCGATGCCGAATGGGGCGATCGCATGCTTGTCGGTGCGCATGGAAAAGCGCACGTCGTCGGTAAGGATGCGATAATCCCGCGCGAAGCCCAAACCGCCGCGCCATCGACCGGGGCCGCCTGAGTCGGCAATCATCTCGAAGCGCTCGACGCGGGCGGGAAACTCCGACTCGATGATCTCGATAGGCGCGGTTTTGCAGTTGCTTAGGTGAAACGCAGTGGCAGAGACGCCGTCTTTGCCTGCGCGGGCACCGGTGCCGCCGCTGAAAATCTCGTAATGCACAAAGGCGCGGTTGCTCTGCGGGTCACGGCCGCCGAGCACCAGAGCCGCGCTTCCTGACCCGCCGGCGATCCGCCTGTCAGGCACCAGCGGAGCGAACGCCTTAAGCACCGCTTCCGCCGCGGTGAGCGCAGTGGGCATGTAAGTATTTACCGCCGCCGGGAAGCGCGGATCGACCACGCTACCCGGACGAAACGTCGCATCGATCACGCGCGCCAGCCCTTGGTTAATCGGCAGAAAACGGTCGACCAACGCGACCACGCAATAAACGCAGGCGGCGCGCACCAGCGGCGGGCGGATATTGGCCGGCCCCTGAGTTTGATCGCTGCTGCCGCTGAAGTCGAATTGCAGCTTGTCACCGCGCTTTACGACTTTGACGTGGATGCGAATAGGCCGTTGGAGATCGATGCCGTCGTGGTCGACGAAGCTTTCGCCCTCGGATTCGCCGTCGGGCCAAGAGGCGATGGTTTGGCGCACGCGATTTTCCGTGTAGTCCGAAAGTAGCTCGGTGCATTCGACGACCGTCGCCTTGCCGTAGCGCTCCATCAGCTCGTCAATGCGCCGCTCGCCCAGTCGCGCCGCGCCGACTTGGCCGCGCAGGTCGCCGATGACCACCGCAGCGGTCCTGCTGTTTGCGGCGATAATCGCCTCGATCTCTTTCACGGGCTGGCGGCGCGCCATGTATTTTACCGGGGGCAGGTGCAGTCCTTCCTGGTAAATTTCCCGGGCAGTGCCCGAACCGCTGCCGGGCACCGTGCCGCCGATGTCGCTCTTGTGCGCCATGTTGGCGGCAAAGCCGACCCATTCGCCGCGATGATAGATCGGTGTGAGCACGCCCATGTCCGGCGCGTGCGGGCTGCCGCCGAGATAAGGATGATTGATGATGAAGGCGTCGCCGTCGTCGATTTCCTCCGGCGGGAAGTTTTTTAATATTGCCGCGGCGCATGCGGGAAACGCGCCCATGTGGAGCGGCAGCACGACGTGCTGCGCGACCACTTCGCCCCGAGTGTTCAAGATCGCGCAGCTCGCGTCCTGCGACTCGCGGATAATGGTCGAGTAGCCGGTGCGAAACAGCGAGTTCTGCATCTCCTGGACGATGCCCGCCAGGCGCGCTTGAAGAACTTGGAGAGTGATGGGATCGGTCATGGGAAGGCATAGGCAATAGGCATCAGGCAACAGGCAACAGGCAACAGGCAACAGTAGGTAGGAACGGCGACATGAGGTTGTGTTTGTCTGTTGGCTAGTGCTAACGCCTGCGCGCGCAGCTCGCACGTTTGGATTTCATTCAGTACTGATAGCGCGGACTGCACGTAAAAAAACTTCTCGAGATACCTGGTCAGCTACCGCTTCTCCGCAGACTTCAGCGCTTCGTTCATAACCTTCAGGATCGGCTTCATGTCCAGCCATTCGGGATTGCTCGCGTCGAGATACCTGACGCCTTCCACGCGTCGAACGAGCATCGGCACGTCGTCCTTTGGTATATCGATGCGCAACGAATCGGCCGGACTCTCCCCATTGGCTAAGCGCTTTTGCAGGGTGATCTGACCGCGGCGTGACAGCAGCCAGTTGATAAAGACTTTTGCTGCGTTGGGATGAGGCGCCTTGTTCACCAGCGTCACGGAGCCAAATTGCTGCACCATGGCACCGCCTTCTTTGAAAACCTTCGGCCCGATGGTGGCCAGCGGCAGTCCCTGATCTTTCAAGATATCCACGTCACAAGAAAAACAGAGGGAGTACTTCCCCACCGCGAGCCAGTCTGGACCTTGGCGATAGTCGCGGAACAACGTCACGTCCATATCGCCGAACAGCTTACGAATAAACGGCGCCCCGAGTTCCGGATGATGAAAGAAGAACCTGGCACTGCCCGAACCCGGTCCGGCGGTGCGAATGTCGCGTGCGAGGATTTTCCCCTTCCATTTAGGATCGAGCAGATCCCAGTAGGATTTGAACTGCTTTGGGTCGACGAGCGTGGTGTTATAGGAAATCCCGCCGTAAGATGCCGAACCGACATAGTTGAAGACATACTGCTCCTCCGGATCGGAGTAGTGATGCTTTTGCTGATACCATTTAGTTTGGTCGGTGACCTCGGGCAAGATCAGCGCCGGCTTGATCGGATCGATCATCTTTCCTTGATATAGTAGTTGATAAAGGGATCCTCCGCCTGCACTATAGACATCGGCCAGATATTTTTCGGCGCGTCGCTCTGCGGCGAAGCGTTGCGCGAGATCGGAGCCCCGGGCGGCGACCGCTATCAGCTTGATATCCGGATAATCTTTTTCGAAATCCGACAGTACCGCTTCATAGCCGGCCATGTAGACCGTTACCTGCCCCTCTTTTTTGGCAGCTTCCAGCGTCTTTTCCCATTGTTGTTCCCAGGTCGGTTTCGCCTGCGCGGCGACTGCGCCATCGTTCACCCAGAAAAGAAGAAAACCCATCGCCAAAACGGTCTTTTGAAATATCTGAGACAAGCTTTTCATCATGATCTTTGACCTCCGTTCCCTACGCTGCCTTCTTTACTCACGGTCCGTGAACGTGGGTGTACGAAGTCTAATTTCCCGCCTAAGGAACCTCGATCAGTCACCGCCCTATGTATCCAGCGTGCTCGCGGCAAACATCCGCTCGTAAGTGCAGGTAGCCTTCACAATTCCGTGCTCGTGGCAGTACGACGCGAACGTGTCAATGGCAGTCTTGTTGGCCGTGATGCCATGCGGGTATAGGTCGGTCCATTTCCGGCTTTGCTCCAGTACCCGTTCTCGGAGGTCGACCACCGAAAACCCGGCTCGGTCACTGAGGATGTCTTCGTCCGCGAGTCGCTTCGCCGCTTCGAAGGCCGCATACAGCTTCCGGCGAGGTCGGGATGCTGTCGGTCAAGCTTCTTGCTCATGACAATCATGTGCACGGGTGGATAGATGCCTGTCTCCTGGTAAAGCCGCTTGGCATCCAGGAGGTAGTCGGGGAACAGACGCTTGATCTTCGGGTTATTCTCGAGAATTTGGAAAAGCCGGCGATCTGAGACATCCACCGCAGTGGCATCAACGTCCCCCTCTAGCAACGCCTCGGCTACATCCTTGGGCCGCTCAAGTCGCTCGAGCTTCCACCGAGGATTGTGCAGTGGCCATTGTTCTCTGGGTGATACCCAGGTGATGCTCTCTACATCGACTCCATGGCGGTGCTGGAGGAGCCCCTTGAGCCAAATCGCGACAGCGCTGCCGCTGATCGTGCTTAGGACGCGTTTGCCTTCCAGGTCTTTGCAAGTATTGATGCCTGCGCCCGCGCGGCAAAACAGGTAGGTATAGATGTGCTTTCGCTTGGAGAAGACCGGCAACCCCACCAGCCCCCAGTCACTCTCGATCGCAGGCAGCCAGTTCGCCATGTTCAGGTCCACGAGGCCGAAATCCCCTGTTCTCAAGAGGCTGTCTGGACCGAAGACGGTACCGGCAGGCGCAGAGCGATTGGGAACGAGCTTTACGCCTTCGATGCGCACCCGCCCCTCGATAAGAGGCAGGGTGAGGTCGTAGCGCATCCACGGGATCTGGATTTCGAGTTCTTCGGCCATTGGCTTCCCTCAATCACTAAGAGGATCATTCTCATCTCTTGCACTGAGAGGGATTCTTCGTCTTCATTGCTACGTGCCGAGGTCCCAATAAGCGACCGCCATACCCATAATGGCGGAGTAAAAGGATTCGTATATCAGGAACTCTGGTTTTCGATTACCCATCGCGCCCAGCGCACTGATCCAACTTCGAAGCTCTATCTCACCGTTGCCAATGATCTGGTCGTTGGTCAGCTCTGCAAGTGTGTGTCCCTCGCCAGCTCTCATCGTTCCATAAGCCAGCGATCAAAATCCTCGCTGATCGACCCGTGGGTATACGATCCTTGGTAGTTCCGCCATGGATAACCGGCTGTGAAGTGTGACATTCCTCCGCTCGCATAAATGGCAACTGGTCCGATGCCGGCGTAGCTTTCGATTGCGCGCCGGATAGTTTGCCCATAGAAGTAACAGCGCCGCGGTGAAGGTGCTGGCACATGAATGGCATTCACGAAGATGGGAACCACCGGAATCCGGGCCTCTGGGTCGACTGTTCGGAGGATAGGTCCAAAGGCATGGGCCTTTAGCAGGTCGTTAGGCAGCGAGCGCACCGAAGCTATGTCGATTCCTGCGTCGACACACTGCGAAAGTATTGCTTCAGCTAGCGCCGGATTAGAAGGATAGCGGAGCGGCTCCGCACCGGCGTGCGAGGAATTAACAAGAAATCCCTCCCCTACATAAAGGGCGATCTGCGGCAGATTGGCTTCTGTGAAATTTTCGTTCTGATCGTCGCCTATGATAATGAGCGCATCTGGCGCTACCTGTTCGAGCTTATGTCTCAAACTCTCCAGGCCATCACGGATATGCGTATAGCGACACTGGAGATCCTCGATCGTTTCCAGCGCAACCTCAGGCTGCTCTGGCGGAATACTTCCGTAGCGAGAAGCATAGCGCTGGCGGTTGCGCGTGCGGTGATCACCCCAGCTCGAGGGATCCACCAGCGTCGCAGCGTGAGATGATGCCATTCCGGCGATCAGCTTTCCCATAAGCAAAACCTCCTTGTGAGTGATAGTTCCTCCAGCTTCGGGGCGTCGATCAGACCGGGCTACCTCCGCTAGCAGTGATCATTCTAACCCTCCGTTCCTCTACAGTGATTGGCCGGTGGAACCCTTGCCCTTCGTTTTTCACTCGCAGAGCCAGAGCCGCAACAGTGCATGGATCACGTGACTGAGTTAGTGGCGCCGATTAGGGCATTCCTCCACGGGCAGATCGTTAACCGCACGGTTGGCTTGAAAAACCTCGGACACACTCCATTCATCACGAATGACATAATACTCAGTCAAGAGTTCGACCCGTGTTCTCGGCCACATGGACTTGCGGCTGCAGTGAAGAGCCCGCAACTACACCGACACACGCCGGCAATGGGCCAGGCTGTTGGACATTCGCCAGGATCATTTCCGAGGGCTCAAATCGGAGACAAGGTGAAGCCTCAGGCTGCGATCACCTTTCCAGACACCGGATTAAGCTCCTTGATGAAGTGCCTCCAGTTTTCGCCGAGCCGCATGTCAAACGACCCTCCGAGATTCCGCGGATACTTGTTATCCTCGGGTTTGAAGGCCACTCCTGGCGGGTCAAGACCTTCCTGCACCTCTCGGGCTGACTTGAGTAACATGCGGTGCGCGGCAATAATGAGGCCGTCGGTGACGGTGTAGTGATTCTTTGTCCGATCAACGATGTTTCCCCAGCGAGTACGAGGCCCCATGTTCTCGGTTATCATAGCGTCTTGGGTGTGGTTGCGAGCGTCTATGCCACAGTAGGTTTCGAAGGTCTTCTGTTTGTCGCGGTCGATGAGGTAGTGATTTTCCCGATTCATTTTCTTTTGCCACCCAGGATGCCAGATCGTGGCCATGACTCGTTTCGATAATTCAACGTGTAGCAGTCACAGATGGGATAGTCCAGACTGAGTATCAGATCATAGCGGTAGCAGGTGTAGTAGTCGGCGGGCACTTGATAGATGATGTGTCGGCCTCCGCGCAACATCGCGTTGCACGGCATGTAGAAAGTGTCTGCTATGACATGCACGTACTCGCGGTCGTCAGTAGGAAAAAAATGGGCTCCTGCACGCCGTAGGGGAGTATTCGGTTTCCACCTTTGTGTTATGGCGGGCTATCCGCCTTTCGCTTTTTCCTCAGTGTATATCTGCGCGAGTACCAGTCGGCAGCGCAGGACCTTCGCTCATATACATCTGCTGATTATTAAGCCCGCGAGTATGAAGGTAGTGAGTGTGAATGCGGTCGATGTCACCTTCAAGGGACTGGAGCCAATTACACTCCAAGAAGAATTTACACCTACGCACACCTGCTCAGCGGGCAACGTGAGCCAATGGACGGCTGGTAGTAGGGGTTTTTTTTGAGACGGGCTCATATACGTATAGATGAGGCGGTTGACCTCGATGCATGGGTAGGCCGTATGCCGCATGCCAAGGCAGAACTGGCTCCCAGGCGGTTCACCGGGGGTTTCAATTACGTTGCCGTTCACGTCATACTTCCAGCAGTGGTAGACGCACCGCAACCCGGACTCCTCATTGCGTCCATAGAACAGGGGTGCCTGCCGATGCGCGCAGTACGCGCCTAGGAGGCCGACCTGCCCTTGGGAGTCCCGAAAGCCGACCAGGTCTTCGCCGAGAAGTCTGGTCTGCACAGGGGGACAATCAGGGCCTGGGAGTTCCTCCGAGAGGAATGCAGGGATCCAATACCGACGCATCAATTCTCCCATCGGCGTGCCCGGACCAACGCGGGTCAGAATTTCATTTTCCTCGTGCGTAATCATTAGCTCCTCCTCTTTGACCGATCTGACGCATCGTTAGTTTAAAGATAACCAGACTCGCGATAATAAGCCTCAGCGCCCGGATGCAATGGAATCAAGCAATCGCGGCACATCGCTTCCGGCCGAATCTCTGCCAGGGAGGCGAATTTCTCGCCGCCATATTTCTTTTCGATAGTCGGGCCGTCTCGACAGCCGCCTGGGTGACTTTGTAGGCGATCTCGTCGGGCAGCTCGGTGCTACCGAAGAGCAACCAGCCACTAAAGCCTACCGTACGAATGTCGCTGGCCAAGCTTGGAAATCGTTCGGTCCCGATGACAAATTTGCCCAAGCCGAGCTCTTGGTCGAGACGATGGATGATACCCTCGTCGATAGACAGAAAATCGACATCGGTCTTTGCGATCAGTTGGTCCCAATCCGGCATCATTTGAGCTTCATTGAACACTGCCTCGACTTGACCCGAAATCATGAGCGGAATGCCTTGCGTGGTCTTGCCGGCGAAGGTCACCTGGCCGCCCCAATCCTGGAGCATCTCCAAGCTACCGCCATACTGCTTTAGCACTTCATCGACGACGAACGAAACCATATCCAACTGGTTGTTACTCTTTCGTCCCGTGGCGAGACGCAAAGGGTAGCGACGTTCGACAAGCTCATCTAGAGAGGATATTCCCGAGGCTTTGGATAACGCGAACAGCACGCAATCACGGTGCGGATAGTTGGCGATCGCTCTGAGATTAGGGTGCGGCGCCTTAAACGGCCCCGTGCCTTTCATGGCCAGCCACGCCGAGGCGGTGGGCGTGGTAATTCCCAAGTCAAATTCTCCGTTGGCGACGACTATGGGGTTACGCAAAGCGCCCAAGCCGAATCGCGGCGTGAACACACCCACCGAGTAGCCACGTAGCGGACCACTGCCGTAACTACTAAGAACGCGCGCGATTTCGGCCCCAATGACCCACCAAGGATGATTCGCCTGTTGGGTAACGATCGTAACCGTTTTGGCAGTGTCAGGTCGACTCATACTTCCTTGCCTGTTGCCTGCGCGCGCAGCTCGCGCGTCTGCCCCTCATTCAGCACAAAATCGCCGTCGACCGGTTCAATGGATACACGGTAGATTTCACGCGCGCGCCTGGGGGTGACGTAGCCGTTGCGCACGTCGTTCAGCACCTTTTGCGGATCGCGTTCGAGCGGATTACCTATGCCACCGCCGCCGGGTGTTTCCAGGCTGAAGACTTCGCCGGGATGGAGCACGTGATCGGAGTAGCGCGATGGGATAACTCGTTCCTCGGGCTTGCCGGGATTGAGCGTGCACAAGCCGGTTTTGCCGTCCAGGCCGCCGTCGATGCCCTTGGGCGCCACGGTGTGCTTGGTCGAGCGCAGTGAGAAACGCGCGTCGTTGTCGAGTACTTCATACTCGCGCACGAAGCCCAAGCCGCCGCGAAACTGGCCGGGTCCGCCGGAGTCGGCGATCAATTCGAAGCGCCTCACCCGGGTGGCAAACTCCGCCTCGATGATTTCGATGGGCGCAATCTTGGCGTTGGACTGGTTGACGTTGGTGCCGGAGACGCCGTCTTTGCCGCTGCGGCCGCCGGAGCCGCCGCCGAAGATTTCATACTGCACATAGCCTTTGCCGGTTTTGTTGCTGCGCCCGCCGATGATGATCGAGCGGCTGCTGCAGCCGTCGCCGACCTTTTTGTTCGGCGTGATCTGGCTCGATGCTTCGAGCAGCGATTCCACCAGCGCGTGCACCGTCGGGTTGTAGGTGTTGACCGGCGCCGGGAAGCGCGGATTGACGACGCTGCCTTCGCGCACTTTGATCTCGATGCACTTGGCGAGCCCGTAGTTGATGGCGAGAGCCGGGTCGACCAGGCAGGTGAGCAGATAGCAGCACGCCGCGCGCACGATGGTCGGGCGAATATTCGCCGGTCCTTTGGTTTGATCCGCCGACCCGGTGAGATCGAAGAGCAGGCGATCGCCCTTCTTTTCGATGCGCACGTGCAGGCGCACCGGCTTGTCGAGATCCACGCCGTCGCTGTCGACGAAGCGCTCGCCTTCGCCTACGGCGTCGGGCCAGGAGGCGATCTCAGTGCGCACCTTGGCTTCGGTCAAGGCGAACAATTCCTCGAACGAGTCGAGAATCGTTTCCTTGCCGTAGCGCTCCATCATTTCCTGGAAGCGCCTTTCGCCCAAGCGCGCGGCGCCGACCTGGCCGCGCAGATCGCCGACCACCAATTCCGGCGTGCGGCTGTTGCAGCCGAGCAGCGCTTCGATGTCCTTGCTGGTCTTGTAGGCTTGCACGTATTTGATCGGCGGCACGTGCAGGCCCTCCTGATAGATTTCACGCGCCTGGCTCCAGCAACTCCCCGGCACCGGACCGCCGATATCGCTCTTGTGCGCCAAGTTGGCCGCGAAGCCGACCCATTCGCCATGATAAAAAATCGGCGAGAGCACAGCCATGTCCGGCGCGTGCGGGCTGCCGCCCAGATAGGGATGATTGGTGATGAAGGCGTCGCCTTCGTGCACCTCATCGGCGCTGTAGCTTTTTAGAATCCCCGCGGCGCAAGCGGGAAAGGCGCCCATGTGCAGCGGCAGCACGACATGCTGCGCGACGACTTCGCCCTGGCGATTCAAGATCGCGCAGCTCGCGTCCTGCGACTCGCGGATAATCGTCGAGTAGCCGGTGCGGAAGAGCGAGTTCTGCATCTCCTGGACGATGCCGGCCAGGCGCGCCTGGATGACTTGCAACGTTACTGGATCAACCTTCATAAGATAGGCAACAGGCAATAGGCAACAGACAACAGTTTCGGATCGGAATTTTGCTTCTTGCTGTTGCCTGCTGCCTGTTGCCTCATGTCTCCTTCTCCTTTATGATGATATTCCGATATTCATCCACCGTCGCTTCCTGCTCCGGATGAATCACCGTGGTGGTGTCGAGTTGTTCGACGATGGCCGGGCCGGAAATTCGGTGTCCAGGTTCGAGGCTTTCGCGATTGTAAATCTGCGTTGTTAGCGTGCCGTGCTCGGTGCCGAAGAAAACTTTGCGCTCGCCGGTTTTTGCTTCTTCGATTTTGCGGCCCGTGACTTTTCCTGGCGAAAGTTTGGCCTGCGGCACTAGGCCGAGCGAGATCAACCTAAGACTCACCAGCTCGACCGGCTCGGTTTCCGCTTTGTGGCCGGAATTCTGCTCGTGCAGAGTATCGAAGCGCCGGCGCATCTCGGCGAGATCTTCCTTTTTGAGCGGCGGCATGATGCAGGGAACCGTCAGCTCGTAGCCTTGGCCCGCGTAGCGCAGATCGAGGTAAGGCTCGATTTTGATTTCTTCCTCTGCGAATCCTTCGCCGCGCAAATCTTTTTTGGCTTGCTCGATCAACTGGTTGAATAGCTGGTTGATCTCGGCGAGATCGAGGTCCTCCAGGCCGACGAGCTTGGAACGCACGTAGTCGTGCTTCACGTCGGACATAAGTAAACCCAAGGCAGAATGAACCCCTGGGGTCAGCGGCACGAGTAGTGTGGGAATGCCCAGATCCAATGCCATGCGCCCGGCGTGCATGGGGCCGCCGCCGCCAAACGCAACTAGGGTGAAATCGCGGATGTCATAGCCGCGCGCGGAGGAAACGGCCTTGATCGCTTCTTCCATCTTCACGTTGATGATCTTGAGCACGCCGTCGGCCGCTTCGAGTAAGCCGAGCTTCAACGGCTTGGCGATCTTTTCCTCGAGTATCTTTTCCGTCTTGGCTTTGTTGAGCTTCATGCGGCCGCCGAGAAAATGATCGGGGTCCAGCACTCCGGTGACGATATTGGCGTCCGTGATCGTGATATTTTCGCCGCCGCGGTCGTAACTCACCGGACCGGGATCGGCGCCGGCGCTGTCGGGTCCGACCTGCAAGCCGCCGACGGCGTCGATGCGTGCGATGGTGCCGCCGCCGGCGCTGACGGTGTGGATGTCGAGCATCGGCAAGGCGATTGGCCGCATGTTGATTTTTCCTTGGGTCGTGATCACGGGATTGCCTTGATGGATGAGCGCCACGTCGCAGCTCGTGCCGCCCATATCGAAGGTGATGATGTTGTTGATGCCGACCCGCTCGCAGGTGCCCATGGACGCGATGACGCCTCCGGCTGGCCCGGAAAGCACGGTCGCGACAGGTTTCTCGGCGGAACCTTTGAAGGTCGATACGCCGCCGTTGGATTGCATGATATAGAGCTTCGGCGTCGTCACGCCCATCTCGCGCATCCGACTTTCCAGCCGGCTCAAGTAGCTCGCCATCACAGGTTGGATGTAGGCATTGATCACCGTGGTGCTGAGCCGGTAGAACTCGCGGATCTGCGGCAGCACTTCGTAGGAAAGCGAAAGCCGCGCTTCGGGGAATTCTTCGGCAAAGAGATCCTTGATCTTGAGCTCGTGATCGGGATTCAAAAACGAGAACAGGAAACAGACGGCGACTGAATTCACGCCTTTTTTCTTGAGCCGTTTGATGGCTTCGCGCGACGCTTCGACGTCGATCGTTTTAAGGGCGTTGCCGCGAAAATCGACGCGCTCGGGAATTTCCTCGGTATAGTAAGGCGGCGCGAGCAAGCGCGGCTTTTCAAAAAAAAGATCGTAGGTCGCCGGGCCGTAGCCCCGGGTTTGCTCCATGACTTCGTAGATGCCGCGAAAGCCCTGGGTGACCAGGAGGCCCGTCTTGGAGCCTTTCTCTTCGAGCAGCGTGTTGGTGCCGACCGTCGTGCCGTGGCAAAAAAAAGAAACATCCTTGGCGGGCACACCCTGATCGACCAGCTCTTTGACCCCATTGAGTACGGCCTGGAAAGGTTCCTTCGGCGTCGAGGGAACTTTGGTGATCGTGATCTCTCCGGAATCTTCGTTGAAGAAGACAAAGTCGGAGAACGTCCCGCCGGTGTCGACCGTAACTCGGTACTTGGACATGGTTTTTTCGTCTATCACTAAACTTGCGGAGCTTCAATTCAGAGCGCGTTGCAGCGCAGCCCTCGCTGCAACCAAATAGGAACAGTTCACCACGGAGGCTCCGTGGGCTTATGCTCGCCCACAGGTGTTGAACACACGATCACGCTGCAAGCCCACACATGTCATGCTGAGTGCCAGTGAAGCATCTGCTTTTCGAACGGAGAAAAAGCAGATTCTTCGGCGGAGTTTAGCCTGAGACTGACGAAGGGCCTCAGAATGACAGGGAGGGATCAATGCAGCGATACAGCCAATTTTTCGGAGGCGGGCGCGAAGCACACGAAGGCTTTCGTAGGGTGCGCTTGCGCACCGGCATAGTCAGCGTCTTTCTGGCGCAGACAAATTCGTGGACGTCTTATCGTCGTTTTTAGCAGTCAGCTCGACCGGGCGATGCGCGTTTAGTTGTCTCGCTACATCGACTCAACCGTCCGTCATTCCGGCCGGTGAGCCGGAATCCAGGTTTGGGGGTGGGCATTCTTCTTCACGATAATCAGAGGAGGACAACGCCAAAAGCCTATTTGGTGCGGCAACGAGCCGAACTAAAAAAGAACTCCGGCCGTGGACAACGATTCTAGGCCGCAACCAGATTGCGGTAGTGACCTGCCTTCGATATCGGCGGCAAGCCGGTAATGATCTTTTTCCAGCTCTCGCCCAGATCCTCCGAGGAGAAAACCTCCCCTGACGTCGTCGCTGCGAAGATCGCCGTCGATTGTCCCGATTCTTCGAGGCAGAACGCTTCGATGCTCGCTTGCAGGCGATCCGGCAAACCGTTGCGCAGGATCTCCCAGGTGCGGCCGCCGTCTTGGCTGCGCGAGATGCGCGCGCCGGCGAAATGCGTCGTGCGCCAGGTACCGGGCGCGTCATGCGCGGCGGTCATGAAAATCAACTTGGGATCCGACGGGCGAAACACGAAGCCATCGGGATAGCCGCCGATTTCATCTTCTCTGCGCGTCCATTGCTCCCAAGTGGCGCCGCCATCGGGACTGACGTAAAGGCCGCGGCCGGTCACCGCGTAGAGAAAATTCGCATCGCTCGGATGGATCATGATGCGGTGTACGTCTTCGTACAAATCCGGAAACTCCTGCCAGCTTTTGCCGGCGTCCGTGCTCTTGAGCAGGCCGCCGACTTCGATGGACGCGTAGATCGTCGTAGGAGCGGCAGGATCGAAGTTGATGTGTTTCACGTGGCCGATGTGCGGCGGCGCGGGAAAATTCCATTTGGGAACGCTCGGCACCGAGCGTAGTGACGGTATTTCTTGCCAGTTGAGGCCGAGATCGTCGCTCGCGAAAAGGTGCGCCGGCTCGGTGCCGGCGAACACGCGCACCCGCCCGTCCACCCGGCGGGCGGCGAGCGAGTAAACGTTATTTTGCGTCATGCCGTTGCTCCGCTGCTCCCAGCTTTTGCCGCCGTCGGCGCTCACATGCACCCCGCCGTGAAATGCGCCCGCGAAGATCAGGCCGCTTTCGGGCTCCGCGATGAGCGCGCTGATGTGCTTGTCCGGTATCGTCCGATGCGCGATCTTCCATTCGGATCCGGAGCCGTCGCGGACAATCGTGATCGCGCCTTCTCGTGTTCCGACCAGGATTTCATTGGAAGGCAAGTGAGAGGCATAAATGGTCGTGCCGCCGTGGGACAATTCGATCGCCATGATTTATCCTCCTAGAAACGTTTCTATCACGTTCTTCGTCTGAACGTCGATCTCGTTTCGCTCGTTCATCCCTTGATGGTCAGCGTGCCGCCCGCCCAGTCGGATCCGCCTTGGCGCTGACGCCGATTTCGCGCAGCACGCCGTCGACGAAGCGGGTATCGGCCCATTCGGCAACTTCGATTTTCGGCACTTTGTCCAAGATGCCGGCCTGGTATAAAAAGTCGGCGCTTTTCTTGTACGCTTCCAGATTCATCAAACCATTTACCGCCCAAGCCGTTTTAAAACCGTTCCACAAGATTCGCCACGTCGTTGCGGTCGACGTCGGGACGGCGCTTGGTGATGGCGGCGACCCAGGCCTCCTGGTTTTCGGCAAAGTGCCGGCTGGCCTTCATGATCGCGGCGGTGAAGCGCCGCAGGTGCTCCGGCTTGTCCTCCATCACTTTGGTGGTGACCGCATTCACTTTTTCGATCACGGACGCATTGTCGAAAAAGGTGTTGTGATCGACCAACACGCGCACGCCCGCTTCTTTTTGAATCGTAATCCAGGTTCCAACGGAAAGCGACGTGGCGTCGACGCGTCCGGCCACCAGCGCTTGGGCACGGGTGGAAGGCACGCCCATGGCGACCATGGTCAGGCTGGCCGGGTTGAGGCCGAGGGCTTTCAACGCGATCGTCGAGAGCGAGTGGTCGACGCTGCCGAGGCGCGAAACGGCGAAAGTTTTGCCTTGCAGGGCGCTGACCGACTTGAATTCGTCTTTGGCAGCGATGAGAAAGTAAAGTCTGGCATCGGGCGAATGGATGGCGCGCATGGGCTGATTTTTCATCGCGGTCATCCGAATGACCTCGGACGTTGAAACATTGGCCACGTCGACATCGCCGGAGATCATCGCCGCGATCGCCAGCGGAGTTCCCTGGAATTCGTTCAGCTCGACGTCGAGTCCTTCGCGCGCGTAAAATCCCAAATCCTTGGCGAGCCAAAGCACCGAGTTGGGCAGCGGCGGCGCCGGCGCCGAGCCAAGGCCCAAGCGCAGCTTGAGCATCTCGCGCGGCTTTTCGGCGGCTTGCGGCGTCGATGCGACCAAGCAGGCCGATCCGATCAACAGAGCGAATAGAAGTTTTGTGATTCTCGTTTTACGCGGGCCGTCGTCGCGCATGATTCTAACGAGTCCCTTCCGAGGTTTTCTTCTTTTCCGCGTCGAGGTCTGCGAGCAACGGATGCGGGTAGAGTTTTTTATTCTGATGGTCCGCGTCGGCCTTTTGCAAGCGATGGAGCAGATCCTTTTCCATGATGTCGAGGTGCTGGAACATGGCGCCCTCGGCCTCCGCTGCGTCGCGCTCCAAGATCGCCCTGAAGATCTGCTCGTGCCAGCGTCTGGCCATCGCGTGCCGCTCGGTCCTGGTCATGCGAACCTGCGCGTCGTCAAAGAGCTTCCAATAAAACGGCAGGCGAAAAAACAGACGACGCCCGGCTTCATAGACTTGAACCAAGGCGGGATTGTGCGCGGCCGTTGCCAACGCGTCATGAAACAAGCGATTGGGATTGCCGCGCTCGGTGTTTCGCGCCACGTCGGCCTCGATCGCGGAGCGCATGGCGTCGATATCCTCGGCGGTCGCGCGCAGGGCGGCCCAGCCGGCGACTCGGACCTCCATCAGCTTGCGCACTTCGAAAAGTTGTCTGATCGAAGTTTGCGCCGCGAGCGCCGGAAGATCGCCGGGGATATGCAACGACTCGGCGTCGGTGACGATCGCGCCACGGGCTGAGCGCGCCACCAGTCCGCGCACGGCGAGCGATTTTAGCGCCTCACGAATCGTGGTGCGGCCGACGCCGAAGAGTGAACAAAGGGATCTTTCCGATGGAAGTCGCTCGCCGGGCTTGAATTTGCCGTGAGAGATTTGCTCCTGCAGATCTTTGGCGATTCTGTCGACGCGGCTGTTAACTTCGATCATTGGTCTGGCCAATATCTCCTTGACAGCCCAAAATTGGCTGCTGTATATCAAAAAGACGTTTCTTTGGCCAGACCAAACTTTCATAGCCGCTTATTTGGAAAGGAGACAGGATGAGCTCCAACGAGAAGATTGTCGTATTCGGACCGGCGCTGCCGCTCAATTTGGCGCCCATGTGGGTGGCTTACGACAAGGGATTTTTCAAAGAGGAAGGGTTGGACGTCGATCTGCGGCCGGTGCAAGGCATTCCCGATAGCCAGCACCCGCGGCATCAGTGGCGCAAGGACGGCGCGATCATCTTTCAGTCGCCCGGCGGCTCGCCGCCGTTTCGTTCCGTGTTGGAAAATCGCGATCACATCGATGGGGAAGTCAACGTGGTGTCGATCGCCAACCGGACGGCGCATGTATTCGTCGCGAAGCCCTATGTCAAGGATGTTGCGGATCTCAAAGGCAAGAAGATCGCCGGCGATCTCAAAGGCGGCTCGAGCATGGACGCCAAGATGGTGATGCGCCACTTCGGGGTCGATCCGGAAAAAGACGTTACGTGGATCGATAGCCGCGGCAAGCCGCCCAATACGGAACGCTTCCGCTTGGCACTGTTCGAAAAAGGCGAAGTGGATGCGGTCTGCTGTGATCCGCCGCACTGGAACATCGCGGTGCAGATGGGCGGTCACGCGCTGCAGTCGTGCCGCGATCTGTTTTCGATTCCCGAGGCTGGCTTTTCGACGTCGCCCGCGGTCATCGCAGAGAAGCCGGTCGTGGTCAAAGGCATGGTGCGGGCGATCCTCCGCGGCACGATGGTCGCCAAGTACAGCAAGGAAGAAACGCTCGACTCGATTCTGCGCCACAACCATTTCATCAACCGCGAGCTGGCTAGTCTGGCCTACGAGGAGGTGCACAAGGAATGGGGACCGGTGCTCGATCTCGACGCTTACCAGCGCAAGGTGGATTTCTATACCCAGGAGTGGAACCTGCCGAAAAAGCCGGTGAGCGATTACTACAACTTCAAATACCTCAAGGAAGTTCTCGACGAACTGGATATGCTGCGCACGTGGGATCCGCGCATGGATTTTAAGCCATAGATGGCAAAAGGAAAAAGGCAAAGGGCAAAAGTGAGGAGAACTTTAGTGCGCGGAAGAAGAATTTTCGCGACGGCTACAGCAATTTCTCTCACGGTCCTTTTCGCGGCCGCCGAGGGAGTGCGCGCGCAGTCATCGTTCTTCGAAGACAAAACGATTCGGTTGGTGCTGGGGTTTTCTCCCGGTGGCATCAGCGATCTGTGGGCGCGCGCGCTCGGCCGGGCCATGACGCCGCACATTCCCGGCAAGCCGAATATCATCCTGCAGAACATGCCCGGCGCCGGTTCGCTGACCGCGGCGAATTACATTTTCAGCGTCGCCAAGCCCGACGGCTTGACGATCGGATTTGTCACGCCGGGTCTCTACTTCAATCAGCTTACGGAAATGAAGGAAGTGAAGTTCGACTGGGCGAAATTCAGCTGGATCGGCTCGCCGGAGCGGACCGTGCGCATCATCTACAGCCGCACGGACACGCCGTTCAAGTCGCTCGAAGATATTCGCAGCACTCCCGAGCAGCCGCGCTGCGGCGCGACGGCGCTCGGCACAGTAGGACATTATTTTCCACGGCTGATCGAAGAAGTTGCCGGAGTGAAATTCAGCATCGTGACCGGCTATCCGGGAGCGGCGGAAATCGATCTCGCCATGGAAAGGGGCGAGGTGCAGTGCCGCGCCGGCAGCCTGGAAGGCTACTTCGGTAGCGAGCCCACGCGCGGTTGGTACAAGAGCGGTTTCACCCGCGTGCTGGTGCACGGCAGTCCGAAACGCGACTCGCGCCTTCCGGAGGCGCCGACAGTCAATGAAATCTTGGACAAACGGAAAGCGCCGGATGTGACGCGCCGGCTGGCCGTCGTGCTTATGGCACCGGATTCGATCGGCCGCCCCCTGATCGCGCCGCCGGGTCTGCCTGCGGACCGGCTGGCGATGCTGCGCGAAGCAATGATAAAGGGACTCAGCGATCCGGAGTTCAGAGCCGAAGCGCAAAAGCGCGGTTGGGACGTGGAACCGGTGACCGGACAGGAACTGGAAGCGATCGCCAAGAAAGTCGTAGTACAACCGCCGGACGTCGTCGAACGCATGAAAAAAGTCCTGGCGCAGTAAAATTATGCAACCACGAAGGTCACGAAGAGCACGAAGGCGACGATAGAAGCTTTCTTCGTGAACTTCGTATCCTTCGTGGTGAATTGCCTCTGAGGATGAAGCATGTACAAAACCACCAAAGAAGAAAATGAAATTCTGACGCGTACGGGGCGCGGCACGCCGATGGGCGAGTTCTTGCGGCGTTATTGGTGGCCCATCGGGATCTCGGCGCATTTGCAGTCGAAACCGACTTTCATCCGGGTGTTCGGCGAGGATCTCGTGCTTTTCCGCGACGCCACCGGCAAAGTCGGAGTGATCGGCGCGTTCTGCGCGCACCGACGCGCAAACTTGTGTCTCGGCGATATCGAACGCGACGGCGTGCGCTGCCGCTACCACGGCTGGCTTTATGACACCGGCGGCAAGGTCGTACAGATTCCCGGCGAGCCAGCCGACAGCCTGCTGAAGAAAGAAAACATTCGCCTGCCATCCTATCCCGTCGAAGAATTGGGCGGCCTGATCTTCGCCTATTTTGGCCCGCAGCCCGCGCCGCTGGTGCCGCGCTACAATTTTCTCGTCGGTGCGGGTGAGGTTTATATTACGATCCAAGGATTTCAGAACTGCAATTGGCTTCAGTGCGTCGAGAACGGCATGGACCCCGTGCATCCAAGCTTTACACATGGCGGCGCCTGGCCGGACATCATGAGCACCGAGCCGGCGCTTGGTTTCCATGAGACCGAGTGGGGTATGGTTTACAAAGCTTATCGAAAGACCAAAGAGCCCGGCATGCTCAACTACCGCGAGCATCATCTGTTGATGCCGGGTATCAGCTGCGGCGGCAGCGGTGGGCGTTATTTGTCAGGCGAGCAAGCCGGCACTCCCGTTTCCGCCGCGCGTTGGAGCGTGCCTATCGATGACACGCACACTTTGCTCATGCGCGTGCGCTTCAAGCCGTCGGACAATCCCGGCAAATACGATGGCGATCCATTCAGCCGGCGCTGGAAGCCGCCCGAGAATTTCATCGAGCCGTACAAAGAATATCGCGACTCGGACAATCCGGTCTTGGGCTACGAAATTCCGCCGTTGCACTTCATCGAGGACGGCATGGTCGTCGACAGCATGCCGCCGATTGCGGATCGAGAGAACGAACATTTGGGGCCGGCAATCGACGACGGCATCATCAAGCTGCGCCAGATGTATCTGCGCGAGATCGACAAGGTGAAGCGCGGCGAAGATCCCAGGTGCATCGTGCGCGACCCGGAGAAAAACAAGATGATCGTGATCCCTGCCTATGAAAAATGGGTGCCGGAGAGCGAGCGTAATTTAGGCAAGACGGCGGCGGTGGGATAAGAAAATTGGCGCTTCCTTTCAGTATGACTCACGCAGAGACGCTGAGGGCGCGGAGTTAAAGAGTTTTGCATAAGAAAATGCTCTGAACTCTGCGAACTCCGTGTCTCTGCGGTGAATATTCTTTTACAGCAAACCGGAAATGCCAGAATATTTGAACGCAAAGGGTACAAGAAAGTTTTCGATCGGGAGTATTTATGGCGATTCACGCGGTGAATGAAAAGGATGTGCCGATGGCCAAGAGCGGCCGCGGTTTTACCAAATGGCTGCACGTCGCCAAGGCTGAGACGGGACCGGAGGTGATGATTCGTCACTGGGGGTCGGACACCGACATTCCCGTGCATAGCCATCCCTATCACGAAATGTTTTACGTGCTCGAAGGCGAAGTGGAAATCGGCGACGCCGTTTACGCCGCGGGCGCATGCATTTTCATCGAGAGCAACACGCCCTACGGTCCGACACGTGCGCCGAAGGGCGCCAAGGTGTTGAGGTATGCCGAAGCCCCATCAAAGTCATGATTACCTGGATGTTCTAGGTCTCAAGACTTTTTACATCAAGGCCGGCGCAGGCCATCCGATCGTGCTTTGCCACGGCGGTTCGCCGGGCACCTGCTCTTCGGTCAATTGGAAGCTCAACATCGAGCCGCTCGCGGCCGCCGGCTTCGAGGTTTTGGCCTTTGACCAGCCGGGCTTCGGTTTAACGGACAATCCCGTGGATTACTCGCTCGATTTTCGCTATCAGCACGCCAGGGCGTTCATTGATGCGATGGGAATCGAGCGTTATCATGTCGCGGGTAATTCCATGGGGGCATACTTGGCGGCGCGCTTGGCGTTGGAGGATCCGCGGGCGGACCGATTGATTTTGATCTCCAGCAACACTTTGGCCCCGAAAGGGTCGCCGGCGTCGCAAGCGAAGTCGACGAAACACGCCGAGGAATTGCGCGCGTACACGCCGAGTTTTGAGAATATGCTCAAAATGACTCAAGGCACGCTCTATCACCAGGAGCTAGTCACTCGGGAGCTCGTCCAGGAGCGCTACGAGATGAGCACGGGCAAGAACTATGAAGCCCAGTTGAAACGCTACGATGCGCCAAAGTCAAAATCGTTGACAGAGCAACTCGGCAATCTCACATGCAAGACCCTCATTATCTGGGGTAAAAACGATCACGGCACCTCAGTCGAGCAGGCCTGGTTGATGTTTGAAAAGATTCCCCGGGCAGAACTGCACATCTTCGACCAAGCTGCTCATTGGGTCCACTGGGATCATGCCGAACGAGTCAACGGTTTGATCGGCGATTATGTCAGGTTGGCCTAGCATTCTCGTTCGTATCCGGTGAAACATAATGAGTGATGATGAGGCCGACGCCAAGCGCGCGTATATCGATGCTGAACCAAAGCGAAGCTGAGGAGATCGTTCTTGCAAGACTCGGAGCTCGTTATGGAGGCGACCGCGTTCGTATCGTCGATGGTCAAACTGTGGAGCGCGCTTTCGGCTGGGTATTCACCTTGGCAGCGGATGGCTCCATGAACAATTCGGAAATCGAGCTTCCCCGGCAAGTGATTCTAAACAAGTATTCAGAACAACTCGTGGCATGTTCAGTTCAGCATTCGCCGAAGCAGTTGATCAAACTCTATGAAAAATTGTTGTCTCAACACCAATCAGGTGCGACAAACTGGTGCCTAACTGTTTCTTTTCCGTTTCCATGGCGGCGTTGGTGGAAAGGCTCAGTGGCGCAAAAGGCAAGTGAGTCGGGATTTTACGAGATCGGCACGAAGGAGGGGGATCGATGAGAAGGGCCGTATGCGCTTCTGTCATTGGCACGGTATTTTTTGGTGTTCTTGCTGCGGCCGTGTTAAGCCAGGAGAAAAAACTTGAAAGGCTCCGTGTCGGCGGTGGATCGGCATCGGGAACGCAGCTTTCGATGTGGCTCGCTAAAGAAGGAAACTTTTACGAAAAGCATGGTCTCAACGTCGAGGCGATCAGCATCCCCGGCAGCTCGCTCGCTATTCAAGCGATGCTCGCCGGCGAGCTGCCGATCATACAACTCGGCGGCGCCGCTTCGATCCAGGCAAATCTCGGCGGCGCGGATACCGTGATTATCGCGACAATCGTGCGCAAGTTTCTATTTTGGATCTATGGACGGCCGGAAATCGGCAAGATGGAAGATCTCAAAGGCAAAGTGTTCGGCACGACCCGCTTCGGCACACTCTCCGATCTTGCTTCGCGCTTCGCGCTGCGGCTTCACGGCATCGATCCCGAGCGCGATATCACGATGATTCAGACCGGCGGGCCGGCGGAGACGGTGAGCGCCATGATGACGGGGAAGGTCCATGCGGCGGCGTTGACTCCGCCCGCTACTCTGCAAGCCAAGAAGACCAAGCTTAAGGAATTGTTGGACATGTCCAAGCTCGATGCCGAGTATCACATCAACGGCGTGGTCACCACCCGGAGATTTCTCAAGAGCAACGAAGATACCGTGCGGCGCTTTATGCGCGCTTATATCGAAGGCGCGGCGCGAGCTCAGAAAGACAAACCATTCGCGCTTAAAGCCATGACCAGAATCTTTCGCACCGATGATCGCGAGTTGTTGGACGAAACTTACGACATGATCATCAAGACAAACTTCGCTATCCCGCCGCATCCGTCGATAGCCGGAATTGCGAGCCTTATCCAAGGGCTGGATAAAACAAATCCGAAAGCGAAGAGCGCCAAACCGGAAGACCACGCCGACGGTAAAATCGTGCGCGAGCTCGAGCAGAGCGGATTCATCAAAACGCTACAATAACAAATAAGCGTTCAAAAGGTTCAAGTCGTTCAAATCGTTCAACCCCCACCTCGTTCCTCCCCGGGGGCGCGGGGGAGGATGTAAGGAGGGGGCTTGAACTGAGCGCAGCGGTTGAACGGAGCGAAGCGATTGAGCTGCTTGAACAACTAATCCTTAGAGCCGGTAAAAGCGCTTGGCATTGTCGTAGATGATTTTCTTTTTGGCTTCGCGAGACAGATCCTTTCGGTCGAAGTACTCTTTGACGAGCTTGCGCATGTCGGTGCGGGTAGCTTCGTGGGGGAAGTCGGATGCCCACAGCAAGCAATCGTCGCCGAGCAGCTCGACATCTCGTTTGGTAGTGATCTCCTCGCCGCACTGAAAGTACAGCTGCTTGCGCGCGAGCAATTCGCGCGGCAGCACCGGGCGCTCGGCGGGCGCGACCCGCTCCTGGCGCTCTTCGATCTTGCTCATCAGAAACGCCGTCCAGCCGCAGCCGGCTTCGAGAAAGCCGAGCCGCAACTTTTTCAACTTGTTCATCACGCCGGAGAACATGATATTGGTGAACTGGCGCATCTGCGGGATCACGTGCGTGAGCGCCGCCGCTTCGTTGGGCACCAGATAGCGGTCGTTATCGCGAAGCGAATTGCACGAGTGGATCGATAGCGCGCAGCCCAGCTTGTCGGCTTCTTGATAGATAGGCCAAAACTGCCGATGACCCAAGGGCAGTTGCAGCCCGTCGGCGGGCAAGATGCCGCCGACCATTCCATATTTGTTCACCGCCCGGCGGAGTTCCTTCACAGCGCCTTGTGGATCTTGGAGCGGCAGCAGTGCCATGCCGCGGAAGCGGCCATCGTGCTTTAAAAAACGATCGTGCAGGTAATCGTTATAGGCGCGGCATAGCTCGACGGCATAGGGTGGATTGCCGATCTGGCCGATGTGCATGAATCTTGTGGGGTAAAGGACAGTCAGCTCGAAGCCGCCTTCATCGAGCTTGCCCGCCCATTCGCGCCAATCCGGCACGCGGAAGTCCTGTTGGCGAAAATCGTTCGCGGGGATCGAACGGTGCCAACCATGATGCGGCGTCAAGGGAAAGTAAAGCAACGCATCGCGGCGCGCGCGATAGCCGGCGGACATGTACTCGATAATCTCTTCGTCGGTTTCGCGCACGTGGCCGTCGGCGTCGATGATGCGCGCTTTCGCTTTTCCGTTCTTCAAGATTGCCTCCGTCGTTTGCGTTGATTTTCTCGCATGGAGCGTAATCGCTGTCAACGAAGTGGAGTGCCGCCATCGCGAGCTTCCTAGGATCGCCGGTTAGAGTTTCTACCTGAGCTACGCTAAGCTGACACGATGAGCGGTTCCTTGACAGCCCGCTTCTTCAATCAAGTCGATCGACTTTCACAGGAGCGCGGCCGCCGTTATTTTCTACGCGGCGCGGTGAGTTTCATCGAGGGCAGCAACACGTCCATCCATGCCGGTGTGCAAGGGACACGTCTGTACGACGTCGACATCTCGATCGACAAGCGCGTCATCGACGCCTCGTGCACGTGCCCTTTCTTCGAGCGGGAGCTCGATCCTTGTAAGCATATTTGGGCGGCGCTGCTCGCCGCGGAACAGAGCGGCTTTCTCGCGGCTTTGGAAGCCATTCCTGCGCCGCATTTGCGAGGCGTGGCGCCCAAACCGGCTTCAAAAAAGATGGCGGCATCGCGCGGCAACGCGAAAAATTTGCGGGAGGCGAGCTGGCGGCACCAACTGCTCAGCCTGCGCACTCAACTCGAAGGCGACGGCCGCGGCAGGAGTCACCGCGGCGGAGCAGAGCGCGTCTTGAATTATTTCATCGATGCCGGGGAGACGACCGGCAGAGGCGCATTGGCACTCCAAGTTGGACTTGCCGAGCGCAAGACCGATGGCGATTGGGGCAAGCTCAAGTTCAGGAGACTGAACCGGCAGGATATCGGCTTACTCAGCGACAGCGACGATCGGCACATACTCGCCATGCTGCTTGGAGCGCTCGCCCAGGCAGATTACGGGTACTCGTCTTATTTATCCTATGGCTCGGCTGCGAACAGCTTTGAAATCGCCCCGGCGCTATGGGAGATCGCGCTGTCGCGCATCTGCGCCACCGGCCGTTGCTTTTTGCGCGATCCTTCCGGCGCGAGCAAAACAGATTCGTCGCTGCAATGGGATGACGGTGCCGCCTGGGAGTTTCGCCTGCGCGTCACGCTCGCGAACGGGAAAAAATACTATCGCTTGAACGGCTTCCTGAGACGCGATCCGGTGGAGATGCCCTTGACCCAGGCTGCGCTACTCGTTCCTGGTGGTCTTGTTTTCCACGACGGCCGAATCGCCCGGATGAACGACTACGGCGCGTTTCCCTGGATTTCTCTGTTGCGCTCGCGTGAGACAATCTTGTTTCCCAAAGCCGATGCGGACGAATTCATCGACCAGCTCGTGCGCTTGCCTCGGCAGACGCCTCTCGATCTGCCCGAGGAGCTGCACTTCGAGCGAATTACTGCGGACCCCAAACCCAATCTAGTCATCAAACCGGGAAAACCTGATACATGGGGGCGCGACTTCGTCATCGGCGAGTTGATGTTTGAGTACGCCGGCAGTCATGTGGCGGCGGAGCCGGCGACAGCTAACGTGTATCAAAAGGCCGAGCGGCGCGTTATCGAACGCGATACAGCAGCCGAGAACGCGGCAAAAAACCGGTTGGCTCAGCTCGGGTTTCGCATCTCCCGGCGCTCGATAGACGGTTCGCTGGAGCTCGCTGCCGAGCGCGTGCCTCGGGTCGTGCGCACCCTCGCTCAAGAAGGCTGGCGGGTGGAGGCGGAAGGAAAACTCTACCGGAACGCGGGCGCTCTGCGCTTGGAGATCAGCTCGGGAGTCGATTGGTTCGATCTGCAAGGCACTGCGAAGTTTGGCGATGTCGAGGTGGCGCTGCCCAAATTGCTGCGCGCCATCAAGCACGGCGAAAATACCGTGCGGCTGGACGACGGCTCGTTGGGCATCATCCCGGAGGAATGGCTCGCCAAATATCGACTCCTCGCCGGGCTGGGCGATCTCGACCGGGATCACCTGCGCTTCACTCGGCCGCAGGCTGGATTGCTCGATGTTTTGCTTGCGGGCGAGCCGGAGGTGCGGTTCGATCCGCTCTTTGAGCGGGTGCGTAATGAGCTCAAAGGATTCGCAGGGGTCCGAGCGGCGGACCCGTCTCCGAGCTTTGGCGGCACCCTGCGCGACTACCAACGCGAAGGGCTGGGTTGGCTCCAATTTCTGCAGCGCTTCGGATTCGGCGGTTGTCTGGCAGATGACATGGGCTTGGGTAAGACGATCCAGGTGCTGGCGCTATTGGATTCGCAGCGCAGCGAAGCGGCGAGCGATTCCAGACCGAGACCGCGCACGTCCCTCGTGGTCGTGCCGCGTTCTCTGGTGTTTCACTGGCGCGAAGAAGCGGCGCGCTTCGCTCCGGAGCTGCGAATTTTGGAACACTTTGGAGTCGGACGTCGCCATCCCGGCGAGCACTTCGGCGAGTATGATGTGGTCATCACGACGTATGGGACCTTGGCGCGCGACGCTTTGCGCTTCAAAGACGTTGCTTTTGACTACTGCATTCTCGACGAAGCGCAAGCGATCAAGAACGCGGGCACGCTCTCGGCGAAGGCTGCCCGCCTCATCCATGCCGAGCAACGATTGGCGCTCAGCGGCACGCCCGTGCAAAATCACTTGGGCGAGCTCTGGAGCCTCTTCGAGTTTCTCAACCCCGGCATGCTCGGCGGCGCGACCGTGTTTGGCGCCATCGGACGCAATCCGGATGCAGGAACACGCGCACTTTTGGCCCGGGCGTTGCGGCCGTTTATCCTGCGTCGAACCAAAGAACAGGTTGCCAAAGAGCTGCCCGCCAAAACCGAGCAGACTATTTATTGCGACCTCGAGCCACGCGAGCGAAAAAATTATGACGAGTTGCGCGACTATTATCGCGCTCGACTGCTCAAGCCCAATGCGGATGACGTTGCGACGGGCCGGTTCAAGTTTCAGGTGCTCGAAGCATTGCTGCGCCTGCGCCAAGCGGCGTGCCATCCGGGATTGGTCGACAAGCGAAGAGTCGAGGAGTCGAGCGCAAAGATCGATACTTTGCTGGCGCAGCTTGATCAGGTCCTCGAAGAAGAGCACAAGGTCCTAGTCTTTTCGCAATTCACCAGCCTGCTTGCCATCGTCCGGACGCGGCTGGATCGGGGCAAGATTCCTTACGTTTACCTCGACGGACGCACGCGCGATCGTCAGGCGCGGGTGGAGCAGTTTCAAAACGATCCGGCGATGAAGCTGTTTCTGATCAGCTTGAAGGCGGGCGGTCTCGGTCTCAACCTGCACGCCGCGGAATATGTTTACCTGCTCGACCCGTGGTGGAACCCGGCGGTCGAAACGCAAGCCATCGATCGCGCGCACCGCATTGGCCAGACGCGTCAGGTCTTTGCTTACCGGTTGATCGCGCGTCAAACCGTGGAAGAAAAAGTCCTCGAGCTGCAGCGCTCCAAGCGCGATCTTGCCGACGCAATCATCAGCGCGGACAATAGTCTGCTGCATAATTTGACGCGGGAAGACTTGGAGTTGCTGCTGTCGTAAAGATTCGGTCCGGCGACGAAAAGGAAGTGGGGAAAGATTTCTCGCGGAGTTTACCCTGAGCCTTGCCGAAGGGCTCGAAATGACAAGACGGACCAGTTTCAGGTGGAGTCCATTGGTTGACAGTTGCCTATCAGTCTCTGTAATCTCTTTCATCAGTCGACAACCTAGGGAGGATTTCGCATGGCTTACGACATTCTCATCAAAGGCGGGCGGATTTACGACGGCAGTGGGTTGCCTTCTTATCTCGGTGATGTCGCGGTCAAGGACGGACGGATCGTCGAGACCGGGCGCATCAATGGTAGCGCGGCGCGCGTCGTCAACGCCGACGGGCTCGCGGTGTCGCCGGGCTTCATCGATTTTCACACCCATCTCGACGCGCAACTTCTCTGGGATCCGCTGGCGACCTCTTCCTGCTACCACGGCGTGACGACGGTTATCCCCGGCAACTGCGGGTTGTCGTTGGCGCCGTGTAAAGAACCGGACCGCGAGACGATCCTCAAGAGCTTTGAGCGCGTCGAGGCGATCACCTTGCCGGCATTGAAGGCGGGCGTGAAGTGGAGCTTCACGACGTTCGGGCAGTATCTTGACGCCCTGCGCGGCAAACTCGGTGTCAACGTCGCTTCGCTGGTGGGCCACTGCGCGCTGCGCCAGTTCGTCATGGGTGATGCGTCCATCGAGCGCGCCGCGACGCCGGCGGAAATCCATCAGATGAAGGAAGTGCTCAAAGCCAGCGTGCGCGCCGGTGCGGCGGGCTTCTCGACCAATCAAAACCCCGTGCATATGTACGCCGACGGCACGCCGATTCAGAGCCGCTTCGCCACCGACGAAGAGATCGTCGAACTCGCCTGCGCGCTCGGCGAAATCAATCAAGGCGCGATACAGATTTCGCGCGGTTCTCTCGGCGTATCGGTTCCTATGCGCGAGAGCGTGCAACTGTTCGACGAGATCTCGAGCCGGTCGGGCCGGCCGGTGATCTGGCAGAGCATCACGCACCGTTGGGACAAGCCCAACGAATGGCGCCAATTATTGGACCTGGCGAAAGAATCTATAGACCGGGGCGTGCAGTCTTATCCGCTGTGCAACGCGCGCTTGTTCAACAACCGGCTGACGATGAAAAACGCTCAAGTCTTCGACGATCTGCCGACCTGGAAGACGATTCTCTTCCTGCCGCTCGAAGCGCGCATCGCGGCGATCAAAGATCCGGAGACGCGCAAGAAGATGCGCTACGAGGCAGTGGAAGAAAAGAAGTCGTCGCGATTCTCACGGCGTTGGGACCTGGTGTACTTGATCAACGCCGTCAAGCCGGAGAACAAACACCTGGAGAAGAAGAGCGTGGCGGAGATCGCCAAGATCCGCGGCCAGGACGTGATCGATGCCTTCCTCGATCTTTCTCTCGAAGAGGGCTTGGACACCGAGTTTCAAACTTCGAGCACGAACGGCGACGAGGAAGCGGTGGCGGAAATCATCCGCAGCCCCTACGTGCTCGTCGGCCAGTCCGACGCCGGCGCCCATCTGATCTACGACGCCGGCTTCGGCTATGCCACGCGCTTGCTCGGCTACTGGGTGCGCGAGAAGCAGATCATGACTGTGGAAGAAGCCGTGCGCAAACTGACCTTCATGGTTGCGTCGATCTTCGGTCTGCCGAATCGCGGCCTGCTGCGGTCCGGTATGGCGGCCGACCTGTGCGTCTTCGACCCGGCGACGATCCGCGAATGTGATCCGGAAATGGTCCAGGACCTGCCCGGCAATGAGAAACGCTTTATCCAAAAAGCCAATGGCATCGAAATGACCATCGTCAACGGCGAAGTGCTGGTGGAAAAGGACAACCACACCGGTGCGCTGCCCGGAGCCGTGCTCGGCGGCGGCAACGGCCATGGGCTGCAGGTGGCGGCGTAGGAACGCAGAATAGCGCCCGCAAAGGCTCAAAAATGGCGCAACCGATTCGGGAGGAATTGGTTCAACGAAGTTCACGAATTCACGAATAGTTAAGCGGATTAAGTCGCAAACTCGTGACTTTTGGCGCGATTGCCTGCCCCCGTAATCGCGGCGTGAGGAAGAGGAGGGGGAAAAAAAATTAGCGTAAGCGGGTTGAACGCGCTTGAACGATTGGAACGGAAGTTAAGGATGAATTATGGGCGCCACTGAGAAAATTGCCCAGTTCATAGTAGACACCGACTACGGAGACATACCTGGCGGTGCCGTGGAGAAAGCCAAGCGAACGGCGCTCGACTGCGTGGGAGCCGCGCTGGCCGGCGTTGTCGAGCCGGTCAGCCAAACCATCACAGATTATGTAAGAAGCTCGGGGGGCCGCCCAGGCATCCGTGTTTGGCGCGGGTCTCAAAGTTTCGGTTGCAGACGCTGCCTTGGCGAATGGCTGCATCTCCCACGCTCTCGACTACGACGACTGCGGCGTAAAGATCGGCCATCCCAGCGTCTTAGTTCTCCGGCGGTGCTTAGCCTTGGCGAGCATTTGGCGCGTCGGGCAAAGATATACTGACTGCTTACATCTTGGGGCTGGAAGTCGAAGGCAAGCTTGCGCTCCACGCCGACTTCAAGCTCATGCAGGCCCGCCTGAATCACCAGACCTGGTACGGTTCCATCGGCGCGGCTGCCGCCTGCGCCAAGCTTTTTAAGTTGGATGTAGCCAAGACCAGAATGGCACTGGGCATCGCTGCAAACTTTGCGTGCGGCCTGTCGGCCAATCACGGCAGCATGGCCGGCGCGATGGCGGCGGGCAACGCTTGCCGTAACGGCGTGGTTGCTGCGCTCATGGCGGAAGGCGGAATCACGGCCAACCCCGACATCATCGAAGTGAAGAACGGTTTTTACGACACGCTCGTGGGGGCAGGCCACTACGACGCCGAGCGCATGGCGGAGGCTCTCGGCAAACCTTTCTATATCGAGTCTCCGGGCATCGGGCTAAAGAAATACCCAAGCTGCTATCACACCCATCGAGCGCTGGACGGAGTGTTTCCAGTTGTTAGGTGAGCACCGCCTCAACCACAAGGCCATCGCCGAAGTCGACGTGGGCACTTCCGAGCGGGCGATGCGCGTGCTCGCCTTCTCCGATCCGGCAACGCCCTATCAAGCCAAATACAGCATGCCTTACTGCATTGCCGCCGCTGTGGTGGATCACCAAGTGTCCCTCGAAACTTTCACGGCTCACAAGTTCGAAGATCGCAACATCGCCGAGACCAGGAAAAAAGTTCACCTTTCCTTCCCAGATGTCCCCATCTGGCCTGGCCTCGCGGACGTCGGCCCGGATACCGAGTTCGTCGGCAATCCTGTGACGATCAAGATGACCGATGGACAAAGCTACAGCGCGCGGGTAGATATCCCGCGCGGCGATCCCGCTCTGCCGCTGACCGACGATGAGTTACTCGCCAAGTATCGCGACTGCGGGCGCAATCAGCTGCGCCCCGAGGACATCGAGCGTAGTGTAGATTGGGTTCTGAGGCTCGAGAAAGTGGGAAATATTGGAACGTTGATGAGGCGCTCAACTCGCCCGCGCGCTAATCAACCTCGGAACTCCGAGAGCGAACTGCTTCTGTGCTGCTTCGATCCGGCCGCGTCCGCGGCTGCAACGTTTCGCTGAAACGAAGTTACTTTCGGCCCATCCTTCTAACTTTGGGATTCCCTTGGAATAAAGTGAGACGGACATAAGATACTCGCGTGTAACCTGAGGGTGCTCAACAGGAATAAGTCACGACTTGAGGCCAGCGATGGGACGCGCGAGACGGTTCGAGTGGCTTTATGCATCAAGTAGGAGTAGCTACGAGCTAAGCGTCGCGGATGTTTGCTTTGACGCGCTCGAGGAGTTCCGGCGTTACTTGGCGAATGCCGTGTTCCTTGGCGTGCTCCGCCGCTTTTTGAATTACTTCCTCTATTGTCTCACCTCGCATGACGTGCTTACATCCGCTCGACGGGTCGACCTTAGCACATTCCAGGATCTTTGCCATGGACTTGCCTCCTCTGATTTTACGGGATCCACTATTTCTCCTTTGACTGTTAACGATTCTATGAGCTCTCGACAGTGGGTGGGTAGGCAATGGCTTTATGCACGCCACTGCTCGCAAGACTGCCAATAGTGTTGCGTGAGGTTAAACACAGTGAAAGATGTGTTGATCAGGGAGGCTCTCGGGGCCACGGGATGAGCGTGACGACGAACTTTACTGAACAGCTTGCGGGATTCTGTTGAAGCTATATAGACATGCTTATGGCGTTCTTGCTAAAATGCAAGTCGGTTACCAGAGCTGCATATGACCTGGATAGGTTTGAACAGTCTGCTGAGGCTGTCGTTCTGATTTCGCTATCTATGATCCGCTTTTCCGCGCTCGCCGCTTGATAAGCTGGTGCGACTAGGATATTCGAGCGTTAAAAGTCGATCAGAAAGCGAGCAGAAAAATTATGTATTACGGTGCGCGAGGAATCGTTGGATTGGTCAAGCCGACTTATCGTCCTGGGTCGATGGAGAGCTTTATCAAGCTCATGCCGGAGGGTGTCGGCTTTATTCCGACTCATGCCGGCATTCGGGCGGGGAATGAAAAGGAATTGCAGGAAGCTCTGACGGTTGCGGAAAGAAAAGTTGCGCGCTTGGCCGAGTTGGGCGCCGACGTGGTGATGATCATGGGCGCGCCGCCGACCATGGTGCGCGGGCACGGCGCGGATCGGGAGATCGCCGATTCGCTGACGAAGAAATACAAAATTCCCGTTACCGTGGCGACGATCGCTCAGGTCGATGCGTTTCGCGCGCTGGGCATGAAAAAGCTGGTGGGCATCACCTATTTTCCGGAAGAGATGAATCAGCGCTTTGCCAAGTTTCTGCAAGACGACGGGTTCGAAGTCAGGGCGATGAAGGGCATCGACGTGCCCTTCAAGGATGCCGGCAAGCTTGCGCCCGAGGCGATCTACAATTTCGCCAAGAAAGTCTTCATCGAGCACGGACCGGCTGACGGCATCTACATGCTTGGCGCCGGCTGGCACAACCTGCCGGTGATCGAGATGTTAGAGAAGGATTTGAAGACCACGGTGCTTTCCAGCATACCGGCGCAAGTTTGGGCGACGAAAAAAATTCTTCACTTGAACGAGCCGGTGACGGGATACGGCCGGCTGCTCGCGGAGATGCCGTGAAGATTGGGGTAATGTGAGTGATGCGAAGAGTTCGAACCGTTGCAACGGTGCTTTTTGCGATGAGCGTTTGCACATGGCTCGCTGCGTTTCCAGCGAACGCGCAGGGTTTGAAAGAAAAGGCGGAAGCCGAAGGCAAGCTCATGTTCTACGCCACCTTCAATGCCGCCGATTTGAAGACCCTGCTCGATGCTTTCAAACAAGCCTATCCGAAAATCGAAGCGGCCTCGTATCGCAGCACGGATTCGGCGCTCATGGAAAGAATTCTGACGGAGAATCGGGCCGGTCAGAATCTTTGGGACGTGGTGGTGACGACGAGTTTCTACGGCCACAATCTAAAAAAGCGCGGGTTGCTGGCGAGCTACGATTCACCTGAGCGGAAATTTTACCGTGACGGCTACAAAGATCCGCAGGCGATGTGGACGTCTACGTACACGAACTATGCCGCGTTTGGGTACAACGTTCGGACTGTGCCGAAGTCGAGCGTGCCGAAATCCTTCAATGATTTATTAAAGCCCGAGTGGAAAGGGCACATCGGTCTGGAAGGCCGGCCTTATGAGTGGTTCGGCACGA
The DNA here is from genome assembly GCA_963745035.1 of uncultured delta proteobacterium. Lineage (GTDB taxonomy): Bacteria > Desulfobacterota > Binatia > UBA9968 > UBA9968 > DP-20. The sequence continues at coordinate 130,876 of CAVUVW010000027.1, forward strand.
TGGTCAAGGCGATGGGCGATGAAAAAGGTTTGGCGTACATGCGCGAGCTCGCCAAGCAGGTGCAACTGCGCACGGGGCGAACCTTGCTGGCGCAACTCGTCGCGGCCGGAGAGTTCAAAGGCGCTCTCGCTGCGTACTCGCAGACGTTTGAAGCGTTGAAGCCGTCGGGCGCGCCGGTGGACTGGGTCTATTTGAATCCGGTCTTTGCCAACATTCATCCGACTGCGGTGGCGGCCAAGGCGTCCAATCCCAACGCCGGACGTTTGTTCGTCGACTTCATGCTGTCCAAGCGAGGCCAGGAGGTGATTCGCGGCATGAATCGCATCCCCGATCGAATCGATGTAACATTAGACACGCGCTGGACCGAAGGCGTCAAGCCGGCGTTCGCGCCGACCGAAGTGCTCGAGAACTTCGAGCGCTACGGCAAAATGTTTCACGAGATTTTCGGCGGACGGTAGCGCACGCGCCGTTTCGAGTTTCTGGTTTCAGGTTGGTGAAAAAGTAAAGACTTGTTGCAATGAAAGTCGTCGTTCACGGCGTGACCAAAGAGTTTACCGGCGGCCAGGGAAGCGTCCGTGCCTTGGGCGGCGTTTCACTCGAAGTGCGCGACCGCGAGTTTTTCGGTATCATCGGTCCGACCGGGTGCGGCAAGACGACCTTGCTCCATATTATCGCGGGCTTGGAAAAACAGTCCACAGGGACGGTCGAATTCGTCGGCGAGCGGCATTCGAAATCGGTTGTTTCGATGGTATTTCAGGAAGCGGCACTGATGCCGTGGCGCACCGTGGAAGAAAATGTTCCTCTGGGGCCGGAGTTTCGCCAGGAGGAGCCGTCGGTCTACAAGAAAGTGAGCCGTTTTTTTCTGGAGGTCGTCAAACTCCTGGACTTCGCGGGTGCACAGCCTCATGAGCTCTCCGGCGGCATGAAACAGAAGGCAGCGCTTGCCCGCGCGCTCGCCAACGATCCTCAAGTCATTCTCATGGACGAGCCCTTTGCCAGCCTGGATGCGCAAACCCGTTTGATAATGCGTGATGAGCTGCTGCGCATCTGGGAGCGCGACAAGAAGACCGTCATCCTGGTGACCCATAATCTGGAAGAAGCGGTTATGCTCTGCGATCGCATCGCGGTCATGAGTTCGCGCCCGGGGCTCATCAAAGAAGTCGTGAGGGTCGATATTCCTCGGCCGCGCACGATGAAGAGTATGAGAGAGCCGGATTTCGGCAGGTGCATGGAAAAAATTTGGGAACTTGCTGCGCTACGAAGTCGATGCGGCGATGCGCGTGAACCCTCCTTCTTGAACTCCGCATCAACCAGAACCCAGTGCAAAACAACATGATGTCAGAGAAGGCGAGTCGCGCCGGCAGATTCGATAAACTCTTCCAAAAATTCCGCGTAGCTGACGGTTGGGCCGGCCGGATAGGCACCGTTGTCTAAACTTCTCGAGCGCTCCCTAGTTTATCTCTACGCCGCGGCGCTGTTTTTAAGCGCGGCGTTACTGTTTTCCGTCCAACCGATGGTGGCCAAGATGATCCTGCCCTTTCTGGGCGGATCGCCGGCGGTGTGGAATACTTGCCTGTTCTTCTTTCAAACGGTTCTCTTGTTGGGATATCTCTACGCGCATTTCGGCAGCTCATGGCTGGGATTGAAGCGGCAGATGATTTTGCATTTTGTCATTATTGCCGCGGCGATATACTTCCTGCCGGTGACGATTCCGTCTCTTTGGCTTGAAAGTTCTCATTATAGTCCCGTCACTTTAGTGCTCTGGGTACTATTGGTTTCTGTTGGATTCCCATTTTTGGTTCTTTCCGCCAGCGCCCCGCTCCTGCAAAAATGGTTTTCCAGCAGCGGCCATGCCGACGCGCACGATCCGTACTTCCTTTATGCGGCCAGCAATGCCGGAAGCTTGCTTGGCTTGATTGCTTACCCGGTGCTCCTGGAGTCGCGGCTGACCCTGACCGAACAAAGCCGGTTATGGCTCTATATTTATCTCGGCTTCTTGGCGGTTACCTTCGCCTGCGGATTGGCGCTGCGTGCTTTTACAGCGTCCGGTAAGAACCGATTGCCCGTGAACGATGAACCGGATGTTACTATCGAATCGCGGAAACCAACACTGGGCCGCCGCGTTCGCTGGATCGTGCTTTCGTTTGCGCCATCCAGCCTGCTGCTCGGCGTTACGACCTACGTCACGACCGATTTGGCGTCGGTTCCGCTGCTTTGGGTGTTGCCACTTTCTCTCTATCTGGTTTCGTTCATTGTCGCCTACCGGCGCAATTCATGGGGGTCGAGTCCTTTTCTTGTGAAACGGCAAGCCTTTCTCCTGTTGGCTGCGGCCATAACCTTCTTTGCGAAAGCGACCGATCCCGCCGTGATCCTCTTGCCGCTTCATTTGTTCGCTTTCTTTGTTACCTGTCTCGTTTGCCATACAGAGTTGGCGAAAGACCGGCCCGAAACAAAATATCTCACCGAATATTATCTGTGGATTTCGTTTGGCGGGCTGCTGGGAGGCTTTTTTAACGGCTTTCTGGCTCCGGTGATCTTTTCATCTGTTCTGGAATATCCGCTGGCGATGATCGCGGCCGCTTTGGTCCGGCCGCGACTGGAGCCCTCATCTCAAAGCTCGGATAAGGTCTTTCATGATGTGCTTTGGTCTGTGCTCTTCTTTTGGATTGTCTTCTCGATCGTCTGGTGGACTCGCCGTTTTCAGCTCTCATCAACCTACGTCGCGCACCTCTTGATTTTTGGCGTCTCGGCGTTGATCGGTTTGAGCTTCGCTCGCCGGCCGTTGCGTTTCGGCTTAGGTATTGGCGCGATCATGTTGGCGACGATCGGTTATCACGGTCCCTTCGGAGATCTTCTCTTTAGGGCCAGAAGTTTTTTCGGGGTGTATCGAGTGACGCGCGATGCTGGAAACAAATTTCATTTCATTTTTCACGGCACCACTTTGCACGGCGTCCAGAGTCTCGAACCGAGCAGCCGGCTGCGGTCGACCTCTTATTACCATCGAACGGGCCCCGCTGGGCAGGTATTCACGAGTTTATCGGCAAATGGTTTTGATAAGCCGGTCGCCGTCGTCGGCTTGGGCGCCGGCGCGCTCGCCTGCCACGGCAACCCTGGGCAGGTTTTTACCTTTTACGAAATTGATCCTTTGGTGGAACGCATCGCCCGGAATGCAAATTTGTTCACATACTTGAAAGATTGTCCTCCCCAAACATCGGTAATCATCGGCGATGCCCGCGTGACCCTTGCGCGGGCACCCAACGGATTGCACGGCATGTTCGTACTCGATGCGTTCAGCGGTGATTCGATACCGATTCATCTGCTGACGCTGGAAGCGATCGAGGTTTATCTTGCTAAGCTCGTACCGGATGGAGTGCTGCTGTTCCATATTTCCAACCGTTATATGGATTTAACGAGGGTCTTGGAGCGAATCGCCGCCAAGCTGAAACTCACCGCGCTGGTGCAGCAAGATGTGAAGCTTTCCGATGTCGAGATTGCCGAAGGCAAACAACCGTCGAACTGGGTGATCATGGCTCGGCAGGAGAGTGTGTTGGCGCCGTTGGGCGCCGATGGGCGCTGGAAGCCGCTCGCCGGCGATGTCAATGACACTCTCTGGACGGACAATTACTCCAATATTCTGCAAGTGCTGCGCTGGAAGTGACGGGCGGCTTTGTCTGACCTTCTCGCTGATTGCGCTTGCATTCAGCGAAAAAAAATCTATGTTCGGAATCGGCAATAGCCGATCGGAGGAACAAGTCATGGTGCATTCTGTGAGGCTGATAACTCAATCGCTGTCGATATGCATGCTGGCGCTTTTCGTGGTGGGCTGCGTGGCGGGGTCAGCCGATTACCAGGCCGTCCTGACGAACCCGGACCGGCCGGATGCCGAGCGCAAACTGGATCCCGTACGCAAGCCGCAGGAGGTCATGGCTTTTTACGGCGCCAAGCGGGGCGATAAGGTCGCCGATCTCTTCGCCGCGCGTGGCTACTACACGGCGATTCTTTCCCAGCTCGTCGGCCCGGAAGGCGTCGTTTACGCGGCCAATGGCGCGCCCCGTCCGGAATTACACGAGCGGGTCAAACATCCGAGCATGGCCAATGTACGCGTGATCGACGGCCCCTTCGATAAAGTCGCTTTGCCGCAAGACGGTTCGCTCGACTTTGTTTTTATCCATCTCGACTATCACGAGCTGGCGGCGGACACGCGCGCGGCGATGAACCGCCGGGTTTTCGCCGCGCTCAAGAAGGGCGGATCTTACGGTGTCGTCGACCATTCGGCGGCGGCCGGCCGCGGCGACGAGGACGCCAAGACGTTTCACCGCATCGAGAAGGCGCTGGTGATCAAAGACGCCACAGCCGCCGGCTTTCGCTTGGCCGAAGAGGGAAACATGCTCGCGCGAGCCGACGATACCCGAGATTTCAGCGTGACGAAGTTGCGCGACCGCAGCGATCGATTCGTGCTGAAGTTCGTGAAGCCGTAGTTTTAGGCGATTGATAAACGACGGGCGAGAATATCCGTTTGTAGAATTTGTGTAGGTGCGACCGGCCGGTGGCTCCTATGGTTTAATCCATCCGCTAGATCTCCGTTACCCTCCGCAGCTTTATTTTCTTTCGCTTCGCCTGATCGAGAACAAATTTTCCGACTGCAAGATCTTCGTCGGCGATGCCGTTTGATTGAAAGAAGATCCTTTTGGGGCGCGGCTGCGGCGCCCCCGCCGCGACAAATTTTTCAAGCGGCACGATGTCTTCCCAGCGGGCGATGCGCGTCTGGCAGGCCTCGACCAGATCGCCGCTGTCGGCTTTGGCGGCGGCGAGATCATCGACCGCGATCAAATCCATCCGGCGGATGAGACTGTTGGAGACTTCGTGCTTGACAGTGGCGTTGGCGCCGATGGAAGCGACCAGGACTTCCTCTTTGAGTGCTGTCCCCGTTGCCACCGGCGTCGTCGAGTCCGTGGAGACGACAAGAATATCGGCCGCGGCTTCGGCCTCGTCCACGCTATCGACCTCTTTCCAGTCCGCCTCGACGACTTTGCTCATTTGCTTGATGAATTCCTTGCGCCGTTTAGGCGTGCGGCCGTAGACGACGACTTGCTCGATGGAACAAGCCTCGGCGACGGCTTCGACCTGGAACGTGGCCTGCCAGCCGGGACCGATAATGCCGAGGACTTTGCTGTCTGCCGGCGCGAGGTACTTGGCCGCGACTCCTGTGGCGGCACCGGTGCGCAGGCTGCTCAGCAGTCCCATGTTTACGATCGCCTGAATCGCGCCGGTGCGGCCGTTATAGAGGGTGATGGTATTCGCCTCGGCGGCATACGAGCGCAGGCAGATCAAGTCCATATCTTTATGCCACGCGGCCATCATATTGAGCTGCTTCTCACTGCCTTTCAGGCGGCGGCGTGGCACGCTGCGCATCTTGCCGGCCGCCCGGTCGCGGAACATTTTGTCGAGCAGCGCGACGGCTTGGGGCATTTCGATGAGCTTCCTGGTTTGCGGTTCGCTGATGATCACTGCCATGGTCAACAATCCTCCAAGCGTTCTATAGCGCATGGGAAAGATCCCGGGCAAGGCATTCCTGTTTTTGATTCGGAGGGGTCTCAAGGACTTGACGGTATCTTTGAATGCATTCCATAATAGGCTCCGACTTCGGGCGGGCTCGGCCTTGCGTGCCCGGAGTAGAGGCGATTGCCCGATGACACAAGCAAAAATCCAAACCCGTCTTTGTCCGCATTGTGCCAACAGCATCGGCGCGGACGCGCTCACCTGTCCTTACTGCAAGGCCGACCTGATGGTAGGCGAGCCCGAGTGGCCGGCGCGCGGCGAGATCGACCCGCCCATCTCTGCGCCGGAGAAGCAAAAGCTCACAGTCAAATCGAAGGCGATCTTGGCGCTCGGCTTGCTCGTGTTCGCGTTGGGAGTTTATCTCGTCGGCGGCAACGTCGAACGACACGATCTGGACAATGTGCTGGCGGAACAGCGAAAAACGCTTCGGGAAAGAGACCAAAAGATTCAAAGTTTGGAAGCGCAACTGGCCGAGCTGCGTCAGAAGAGCCAGGGAGGCGCCCAGGAAACCGAGCAAATCAAGGCGCGACTGGACAAAAGCCAAGAGAACCTCGCCGCCGCGCAGCGCAAGTTGGCGAGCGCGAACAAAGAAATCGAGCGACTGTCTTCCAGCCGAGTCGCGCCCGCGGTCCGGCCGGCATCGCGGCGCGCCGATCCGCCGCCGCAGCGGTCTACGGCGCCTTCGAACGCCGGTAGGGAGCCGCGCACCTACGAGGCTGTTCGCTCCACTCAGGTCTATGAGGAGCCGGCTAGTTCGGCGCGAGTAGTCGCGCAGCTCACCAAAGGGACGCAGATCACGGTGGTGGGCTCGGGTGATGGTTGGCTCGAGATTCGCTCGCGGCATGGCAAGCCGCCGGGATTCATCCGCGCTGACGACGCAATGTTTGTGAGCCGGGCCAACTGAGACGCTGCCTGGCGCGCCCGGGGTTCTATTTGCCGACGTGCGCGTGGCGCGGGCGTCGTCTCCTGATTCGCCGTTCCGCCTGAACATTCACTGAAAAGTCCTCTCCCCATCGGTTGACTTGCCCCGGCCGGGCTTTCTATGATCGTCCGTCGCGCGAGAGGCTATATGACATCGGTCACACTATTTTCCGCCTTTGTATTGTTGCTGTTCGGGAGTCAAGCCGTTTACAGCCAGGGATTCCGCAGCGGTGGGAGCGGGGGCGCGCGGAGCGGAGGAGCTTCGGCGCCCGCTGCAGCTTCCGGCAGGCAAGGTCTTCAGGCGCCGCAGCGTTTACCGGCAAGTTCGGCACAAGCGCCCCGCGCAGGCCCGTCCTTTCAGCATCACCCGAGTTGGCATAATCCGAGCTGGGTGCATCCCGCACCGGGAGTGACGGCTCCGGTGCCTCCTGGCGCAACTTCGACCTTGCCGCCGGTGGGAAGAGTCTGGGCGCCGCAGTCAAGCTGGCGAGACCGGCCGCGGCATCCTCATCACCCTCATCAGCGTCAGCATTTTCATAGACACGCCGGAGTTGTGATTTTTGGCGTGCCGGAGATTGCCGGCACCACTGTGATCACGCAGGTCGCGCCTGGTGTAGTGCGCCAGGAACGGCGTTACGCCGAGGAGCCCGGGCCGGAAATTTCCGGGCGTGGTCCCGAAAGTCTGGCGCCGTTCGATCCCACGCCTCAGGAGATTGTCGAACGCATGCTTGCGCTCGCCGGAGCTCAGAAAGGCGACGTGATTTATGATCTGGGCGCGGGCGACGGACGGATTCTCATCGCGGCGGCCAAAAAATACGGCGCGCGTGGGGTCGGATTCGAAACCGATCCGGGACTGGTCAAGCTGGCCCGTGAAAACGCGCGCAGCGCCGGAGTCGAAAAACGCGTGGAGATTCGCCAGCAGGATTTTCTCTCGGCGGATCTCTCCCCGGCATCAGTGGTGACGCTCTACTTGTCCTATGACGGTAACCTTGCCGTGCGGGAGCAGCTCCGTCGGCAGCTTCGCCCGGGAGCGCGCGTAGTTTCCTACACCTTCGACATGGGCGATTGGCCGCCGAAGATCGCGGAGTCTTACCGCGACGGAAACGGCAACGCGCATTCATTGTATCTTTGGGAGATTACCGCGCCGGCGCTGGCAAGCCGAGGCTCCGAGCCGATGCTTCAGCCGCATCCGAGCCGCGCCGGTCCGCTGATTATCGACGTTCGATAAATTCGATTATCACCCACCTTTTTAGGCGCTATAAAGTTGATCGATGAAGCCGGTGTCGTCGATCTTGCGGAGATAATGCAGATCCCAAGGCTCCATCGGGCCGATGTGGCGCATCTTGGGATCCTTGCCGACGTCGAGGTCGTAGACGTTTTGAATGGCGGCCGGAAGCGGGTACGGTTTTTTTGAAAGCAGCTTGGCCCACTCGCGCTGCAGGTGCACGTAATATTCGTCCTCTTCCAGGCCGTAGCGCTTGGCCAGATTCTTCTTCAAGATCGGCACCACTTTGTCGGGTTGCGTTTTGAAGAAATGCAGCGCCTCGATAAATCCCTTGATAAACGCGTAAACGGTCTCTTCGTTGGCCTTGATGTAATCACTGGTCGCGAGCAACGTGGTATTGTGAATCACCGGCCTGTCGGGAAGATCGACCACGTGCAGCCCCTTTTTCACGCCGTAAAGATCGAAAGGCATGTCGACCAGCGCGGCGACCGCCTTGCCGGAAGTAATCTCGTCGACGAATTCTAGAAACTTACCGGAGGTGTCATTAATAACTTCCATGTTGATCTCGTCCGGTTTGAGCCCGCAATCCTGCAGCACAGCGCGCAGATTCCCCGAAACGCACGGAGCCTTGGAGTGGCAGACGATCTTTTTGCCTTTTAAGTCTTCGATCGTTTTGATTTCAGCAGATGCGACCAGGCGGTCGTCCCAGTTATTCTGCGCCTGGGCAAGGTAAGTCAGGCGCTTTTCGCCCTTGGCGCGCTCGCGGTAGGTTTCATGGTGCAGACCGCTGAGAAAATCGATCTCGCCGGCGAGCGCCAGCTTGGCGCGATGGGCCATGGTCGGGGCCTTGGCGCCGCCGACGATATGCAAATCGATCTCATAGCCGTACTTCTCCATGACTTTGGATTCCTTGAAGACATAGAGAAACGGCAGGTGGGAAGAATCGCTGGCGAGAAGATCCAGTGTTCGCATGACTTTTCTCCTTTTGGTCTAGTGGTTCAAGACGTTCAAATCGTTCAATCGCTATGCTCCGTTCAAGCTGTCCGAACAATAGCAATGACCAGCATGTTTTGAAGTGCTAATGTCCGTCACATTCCCAACTCGCGCTGCGCTTCGCGCAGCAAACTCATGTCATGGGCGACGGACACCGGCACATTGGTTTTTTTCGTTTGCTGCTGGATAAAGCTCCATTCGATGCTGAGATCATCGTCGCTGAGCATACCGTTCTTGCTGAAACCGGGATTCGCCAATTCCAATGACCGGAGCGCGTCTTTCTCCGTCGCCCTCGTCCAGGCCATCAGAATCTTGACCGTGTCTTTAGGATTTGTCTGCAATAGTTGCAGGCTGCGCAGCATCGCGCGAAGCGCGCGTTTGATCAGATCGGGATCTTTCCTGATCCTCTCTTCGCGGACCCCGAGGCCGGCAATGGGGTTGACGACGATCTCCGCCGTGTTGCCGAGTAGCCGATAGCCCTTATTCTCCAGTTGAACGTTGGTCGGCAGAGGCATCAGACTGCCCTGGGCGATGTTCTTGTCCAGCGCGGCGATGCGCGCCGGCGTGGGGCCCAGCGCCAACAACTGATAGTCGCCTTTCTTCAGACCAAGATGCTGTAAATGCTTTTCGGTGAGAATCGCTTGAGTGTTGCCGAAAGACGCGACGGCGAAAACTTTACCCTTCAACTCGGACGCCGAGGTAATCTCCGGGCGCACAACCAGGGCGAACAGGGGGCGAGAATTCAACGCGGCGACCAGCTTTGTACCGAGGCCTTGCATGGCGCCGTTGAGCACAGGGGAAATGTTGAGTGAAAAGTCGATATGACCGTTCGCCAGCGCCACAGTGGCGACGTTGCCGTTCATCTGAATGAGCTGGGGCTCCAGGCCCTCGCTGCGGAAGAAGCCTTTCTCCACCGCGACTTTGACGGGAAACCAGGTCATGCTAACGGCCGAATAGGACAGCGTCACTTTTCGCGGTTCGGGACCGGCGGCGGCCTGTGCTCCGAGAGACGCGAGGAAAAGCAATGAAAGCTGAAGGAGAAATTGCCGGACCGGCGATATCATTGGGCTAATTTCGGGTGCTCAATCGGCAGATCCGTCCGGTCGCCCCATTCCTTCCACGATCCGATGTAATTGCGCACTTTAGGAAAACCGAGCAGGCGCAGGGCGACGTAGCTATGCGCGGCGCGGTAGCCGCCTTGGCAGTAGGAGACGACTTCCTTGTCCGGCGTGATGCCGGCCTTGTCGTACATCGACTTTAGATCGGCTTTGCTCTTGAACTTTCCCTCGGCGTCGAGATTGTCGGTCCATTCGATGTGCACCGCGCCTGGTATCGCGCCGCCCCGCGCGGCCCGCACTTGGGTGCCGTAGTATTCGCCCGCGCTGCGCGTGTCGAGGATCGCGATGTCGTTTTTATTGAGTGAGCGAAGCACGTCGCCGGCGGTTGCCAAGACCTCACGGCGTTCGTTGACTTTGAAAGTGGAAGATTTGGGCGCGGTGGCTTCACGAGTCACCGGCGCGCCGGCAGCCTGCCAAGCTTTGAAGCCGCCGTCGAGCATCTTGACGTCAGGATGGCCGTAGTATTCCAAAAACCACAGGCCACGAGCCGCCCGCATGCCTGAGTTCTCTTCGTAGAAAACGACTTCTTTACTTTCGCTCACGCCGCGCAGCTCGAGCACGTGATGAATCATGAACATGAATGCTTTGAGCGGCGCTTCGCTAGTATCGACAAGGCTCAGGCCGAAGAGATCGAAGTGTGTGGCGCCGGGAATATGGCCGCGCGCATAATCTTCGGCGGGCCTGACGTCGATGATGCAAAGATTCGGCGAGTCCGAGTTTGCTCTGCAGCTCGGTGACCGTTATGAGGAGAGTTTCGCGCGCGTATTGTTTTTCCATAGCGTCCCTATAGCATTAGTCAAAATGGCACTGCAATAATGCGATCCAATCGTAAGCTCAAGATCATTTTACTTTGTGCATTCGTTTCCTTTTGTCAGACTCTTACCCTCTCCCGTCCTGGGAGAGGGGAGGGTGAGGGCCAGCGACTTGCATTGGGTTTTACCTACCAGCTCGCGCTTCCCGGACGTAAGCTCTCTTTTCCGGCGGATCATTATTCCCATCCCGATTTCAAAACCGAATGGTGGTACTACACCGGCCATTTAGAAACGGAGAGCGGCAAACGCTACGGCTATCAGGTTACTTTCTTTCGTTTCGGCGTGCGTGATCGACAGAAAGACTTGAAAGAAGAGCCGCTGTTCACGGAGCTCTACATGGCGCATTTCGCGCTTTCCGATATTGCCGCCAAGAAATTTCTCTATCGCGAGCGCCTCAATCGCGGCTATGGCGACAAGGCGGGGGCAGCCACCGACCGTTATCTCGTTTGGAACGAAGACTGGAAGGTCGAAGGCGGCGAGAAGGATCATCGAATCGTGGTCAGCGACCGGGGCACGACTTTGAAGCTTTCGCTCCGATCGCTCAAGCCGCCAGTGCTGCACGGCGACAATGGGCACAGCCAAAAGGGCGAGGGCGAGGGAAGGGCATCGTATTACTATTCGCTGACGCGCATGCAAACCGAAGGCGAGCTGACCATCGGCGGCAGGAAGGAAAAAGTGCGCGGTCAGAGCTGGATGGACCACGAATTCGGCAGCAATCAGCTCGCCGACAATCAAATCGGTTGGGACTGGTTCAGCATTCAGCTCGACAATCAAAACGAACTGATGCTCTACCTCATGCGCCGAAAGGACGGCTCGGTCGATCTGCATTCCAGCGGCACGCTCGTGAGTGCCAACGGCGCGACCAAGCATCTCACCCTCAAAGATTTTCGCATCCAAGTGTTGGATCGTTGGAAGAGTCCCAAGAGCGGCGCCAATTATCCGATGAAGTGGAAAGTGTTTATTCCTGTTCAGGACATCGAGCTAGAGATTCTACCGGCATTTCCCGATCAGGAGCTGATCACCAACCGCAGCACCCGGGTGACGTACTGGGAAGGCGCGGTGCAAGTCCGTGGTAACTTTCAAGGGAAACCGATTGGCGGAAACGGATATGTTGAAATGACCGGATATGCAGGGAAGCTGACGCTCTGAGCGATCGTGTCGTTTTTTACAGGAAGCGCTCGGCAGTGTGATACTAACCAAGTTTGTATTACGGAATGTCCCTAGGCGAGCCGCTATTTCGAGAATATTGGGCTCGCACGATATCCATTCTATGGTGAAAGAATTCATCAATCGTAGGGCGTGACGAGCCTCCTCTTCTCCTTCTTCGCGCCAAACGATATAGAGAACCTCCATCCGGCTCATGAAAGAAGCCAGGAGCCGGCATTGGTTCTTTCCGCCTGAGAAAGAAGCGTTTCGACTCGGTCCGCCCCTGGGTTCGTCGCCTCGCAATGCGAGCAGAACGGATGTATTACACGATGTGTCTCGTACCTGCGAGCGGGATTTAGATTTACAAGTAGTTTGACAATTTGTCTTGTTCCTGCGGCGCGATCTCACAGCGGTAAAAACGGGGTACTCCGTCATTGATTTTGCTGGAATAAATACGGAAACTCCTTTCATCGACACTTATGGTGAGCGAGAACGTAAAAGCGACGGTCAAGCGATTCGACCTGATTCTACCAGGCGATCGTATACTCATCGCTGTATCCGGCGGGCCGGATTCCGTGGCTTTGCTGCATTTGCTCAATGAACTACGCGAGGAGCTTTCATTGCACTTGGAAGTGGCGCATCTGCAGCACGGCATGCGCGGTGAAGAAGCCAAGGAGGACGCGCGGTTTGTTCAGCGTTTGGCAGCAAAGCTGGAGCTTCCTTTCCACCTAAAAGAGATCGATCTGCCGGGGATGAAGCTGTCGGCCGGCGCGGGCAATCTCGAAGAGTTGGCGCGCCAAGCGCGTTACCGGTTTTTCGCCGACTTGGCGGTGGAAAAAAATCTCCGAAAGATCGCCACCGGGCACACGTTGGACGATCAGGCGGAAACCGCGCTGATGTGGTTTTTGCGCGGCGCGGGTTCGAAGGGCGTGGGTGGCATGGCGCCGCTTTCGCGAATTACCGGCTCCGCTGGGCACCCGGTGGCGGTGATCCGACCGTTTCTCGAAGTTTCCAAAGCGGAGATTCTGGAATATTTGAAAGATCGAGGCCTGGAGTTTCGCGTGGACGCCACTAATCGAGATTCCAGGTTGCTGCGGAACTGGTTCCGCCTCGAGCTCTTGCCAAGCATCCAGCAGCGGCTGGATGCCCGGGCGCCGGCGCGCTTGGCCCAACAAGCGGAGATTTTCCGCGATGAAGATGCTCTGCTCGATCGCTTGGCGCGCGACTGCTTCGCCGCGATGCGCGCGGCGGGCAGCATTGATCGTCTCGCGCTGCTCGCTCGACCGCGTGCCCTGCAGCGCAGGATTTTGCGTCTTTGGATCGAGCAGGCGCGCGGACATTTGCGCGCTCTCGAGTTTATTCACATCGAGGATGGTTTGCGTCTAATCGCTGGAGAGGCGCCGCAAGGCCGCGTGGCGATTCCCGGCGGCTGGGAGTTGGCGCGCGAATATGATCGACTCAAAATCGAGAAACAAGTTCGAAGCCGGCGTTCAGTCTGCTATGATTATCCGTTAAAAATCGGAACGATACTGCCAATTGTCGAAGCGGGCCTGGAGCTTTATAGCGAGCGCATCGCGGCGCCGGATCGATGGCCCAAGAATCTCATGGAGGCGGTTTTTGACTGGAATCATGTAAACGGCGCGTTGGCGGTGCGTAATTTTCGCCGGGGCGACCGGTTTCAGCCGCTGGGCATGAAAGGGCGCAAAAAAATCAAGGACTTGTTCATCGAGAAGCGGGTGCCGTTGTCGATGAGAGCGCGTTGGCCGCTGCTCACGGCCGGCGATGAGGTTCTGTGGATTCCCGGCTACGGCCGGAGCGCCACCGCTCCAGTACGCAAAGCCACGACCGCGGTATTGCGCCTTGAGGCGCGGTCCGTTCAAGGTTAAATGATGGCGCAGCATTATTGCTACAAGTGGTCACGTATGTTAAGCTTTTCGCGTTCCTAACTTTTGGAGGATCGGTTGAGTCAATCATCAAAACATATCGCCCTGTGGTTGGTTCTGGCGTTGATTATTCTCGCCGTATTCAGCGTCTTCAATAAGCAGCATGGCCGCGAACCGGAGATCGTTTTCAGCGAGTTCATGACCGCGGTGGACCGCGGCGACGTGCAGAAGGTGACGATTCAAGGTCATAACATCCAGGGTGAATACAAGAACGGCGAGCGCTTCAGAACTTTTGCGCCCAACGACCCCGAACTGGTGAAATCGCTTGCGCGAAAAGAAGGTTAAGATCGCCGCGAAGCCAGAAGAAGATTCACCGTGGTACATGGTTTTGCTGCTGAATTGGTTTCCGATGCTTTTGCTCATCGGCGTCTGGATCTTTTTCATGCGCCAGATGCAGGTCGGTGGCGGCAAGGCGATGTCCTTCGGCAAGAGCCGGGCGAAGTTGCTGACCGAAAACCAGCATCGCATCACATTTTCCGACGTCGCGGGCGTGGAGGAAGCGAAAGACGATCTGCAGGAAATCATCGCATTTCTAAAAGATCCTAAGAAGTTTACCAAGCTCGGCGGCCGCATTCCCAAGGGTTGCTTGCTGGTCGGGCCTCCGGGGACGGGCAAGACTTTGTTGGCGCGGGCCATCGCCGGCGAGGCCGGCGTGCCGTTTTTCAGCATCAGCGGATCGGACTTCGTCGAAATGTTCGTCGGCGTCGGCGCCTCGCGCGTGCGCGACCTTTTCGTTCAAGGGAAAAAGAACGCTCCTTGCATCATCTTCATCGATGAAATCGACGCCGTGGGGCGCCATCGCGGCGCCGGTCTTGGCGGCGGCCATGACGAGCGCGAGCAAACTCTTAATCAATTGCTCGTCGAGATGGACGGCTTCGAAGCCAATGAGGGCGTCATTCTGATCGCCGCGACCAACCGTCCGGATGTTTTGGATCCCGCGCTACTTGCGACCAGGACGCTTCGATCGCCGCGTCGTCGTGCCGCGCCCCGACGTAAAGGGTCGCGAAGGAATTTTGCAGGTGCATACGCGCAAAGTTCCGGTCGGGCCGGACGTGGATATCGCCGTGCTGGCGCGCGCTACGCCGGGGTTCGCCGGCGCGGATCTGGAGAACTTGGTCAATGAGGCGGCGCTTCTGGCGGCGCGCAATAACAAAGAAAAAGTCGATATGCACGACTTCGAGCTCGCCAAGGACAAAGTCATGATGGGCGCCGAGCGGCGCAGCATGATCATCAGCGATGAAGAGAAGCGCAACACGGCTTATCACGAGGCCGGGCACGCGCTGGTCGCCAAGCTTCTGCCGGGCGCGGATCCGATCCACAAAGTCACGATCATTCCGCGCGGCATGGCGCTCGGCTTGACCCAGCAGCTGCCGATGGATGAAAAGCACACCTACAACAAGGATTATCTGCTCAATAACTTGGTGATTCTCTTCGGCGGGCGCGTTGCGGAGGAGTTGGTGCTCAACCACATGACCACCGGCGCCGGCAACGACATCGAAAAAGCCACAGATCTGGCCCGCCGCATGGTATGCGAGTGGGGCATGAGCGAGAAGCTCGGTCCCATGACCTTCGGCAAAAAAGAGGAAGAGATCTTTCTCGGGAGAGATTTTACCCAGAAAGTCGATTATTCCGAGAGCACCGCGATCGAGATCGACGCCGAAGTCAGACGCATCATTCAGGACAGCTATTACAAGGCGAAGGACCTGCTGAAGACCAATCTCAGACTTCTCCATAAGGTTGCCGAGTCGCTTTTGGAGAAGGAAGTGCTGGACGGCTCCGAGATCGACGCCATCGTCAGGGAGTTTGGCGGCAACGGCGGAGCTCCGCTTACGCCCTCCGCCGCCGCGGCCGTCGCCTAAGCGATTCTTGCCGGAGCGTCGGTTCCCGAATATCTGCGTTCCCAATCCGATGATTGTCCTCGCTCCGAAGGCCGCCTTGTGCGGCTCGGGCGAGGTTCATCGCGAAAATAGTAGGACCATTCGCGGCCCATGTGAGTGTTTCGACGGATTGCGGATACCCGATGGCGGACAGAAAACTCCAGGAACCAAGCGTCGCGCTGACGCCGCTGGTAGCACCGCCGGCGGCCGGAGAGCGCGGGTTTTTGCAAACCCGCCACGGCCGCCTGGATTTTTCGCGCCGCACGCTCGTCATGGGGATTCTCAACGTTACTCCGGATTCATTTTACGGCGCCAGCCGGCGTCCCGATCCGGTCAAGGCGATCGCCGACGGCGTAGCGATGGCGGCGAGCGGCGCGGACATCATCGACGTCGGCGGCGAGTCGAGCCGTCCCGGCGCCATTCCGGTTTCGGAAGAAGAGGAACTCGCCAGAGTTCTGCCGGTCGTGCGCGGCTTGCGCCGCGAGGTCAACGTGCCGATTTCCGTGGACACGTATAAATCCGGCGTCGCGCGCGCCGCGCTGGAAGCCGGCGCCGATATCGTCAACGACGTCAGCGCGCTGCGCTTCGACGGCGCGATGAGCTCTCTCCTAGCCGCGGAGAAGGTGCCGGTGGTGCTGATGCACATGCAGGGAACGCCGCGCACCATGCAAGCGGAGCCGCGCTACGACGACGTCACCCGCGAGGTGAGGGAGTTTCTCGCCGCGCAGCTTTACGAGGCGATGGACGCGGGCGTGCCGCAGGAATCGATTATTCTCGATCCGGGCATCGGCTTCGGCAAGACCATCGAGCACAATCTCCAACTGCTGCGCGGCCTGCCCGCCCTCGCCGCGTTGGGGCAAGCACTGTTGGTCGGCGTCTCGCGCAAGGCCTTTATCGGCAAGATTTTGGAACTCGACCCCGATGGGCGCCTCGAAGGAAGCCTGGCGGCGGCCGTGGCCGCGGTCTTGGCCGGCGCCAATATCGTGCGCGTCCATGACGTGAGCGAAACCTGCAAGGCGGTGCGGGTGGCCGATGCCATCCGCTTCGGCCTGTGCCGATGACAAGCGAGCCGCCATGCTCGAGCTGATCCAACCGATTCGTTGGCAGGACTTCCTCGACATCGGCATCATCACCTTCCTCGTCTATCGCTCGTTGCAGATCGTGCGCGGCAGCCGCGCCATGCAGATGATTATCGGCCTGACGGTGATCCTGGTCGCCTACGGGGCGTCGCGCGCGCTCGGTCTGCTCACCTTGAGCTGGATCCTCGATAATTTTCTCGCTTCGATCATCCTGGTGATCGTCGTGATCTTTCAAAGCGACATCCGCCGCGCGCTCACCCAGGTCGGCAGCGCGCCGTTGTTTGCCGCGGCGGAGCGCATGGTCCAGCCCAGCGATGATGTCATCGACGAAGTCGGCCAGGCCGCGACCGCGCTGGCGGAAAAGAACGTCGGCGCGCTGATCGTGATCGAGCGCGAGGTCGGGCTCAATGAATACATGGAGATCGGCACGCGGCTCGACGCCAGAGTCAGCCGCGAGCTCGTCGAGAGCGTATTCCTGCCGCATTCGCCGATCCACGACGGCGCGCTGGTGATCCAGAAGGGGCGGGTCACGGCGGTGCGCTGCCTTCTGCCGCTCAGCACCAATCCCAATCTGCGGAAAACCTGGGGCACGCGCCACCGCGCCGCCCTCGGCGTGACCGAGGAGACCGATGCCGTGGCGGTGGTGGTCTCCGAGCAGGAGGGCAACGCCGCATTGGTCGTTGGCGGCAATGTGACCGAAAACATCGACGGCGCGCGGCTGCGCTCGGCGCTGCGCGAGTTGCTCAAGGGATGAAACGGATCTGGGAAAGATTCGCCGTGCTGGGCGGCAGCAATGTGGCCCTGAAGATTCTGGCGCTGATCATCGCCATCGGACTTTGGGCGGCGGGCCATCGGGACACCGAGCGCGCCATCGAGGCGCCGATCGAATTTCGCAACCTCCCGCCGGATTTGATGGTGATGGACAACCGCGTCGATTACGTGGTCTTGCGCCTGATGGGGCCGCGCACGCTGGTCTCGACCTTGGACGCGGACAAAATAAAGCTGTCGCTGGATCTCGACGGCGCAAAATCCGGCTCCATAAGCTATCCTTTGGACGCCGATGAATTCAACATTCCGCGCGGCGTGACGATCGCGCGCATCACGCCGCCGGTGATTCATCTGCGGCTCGAGCCGGTCAGCAAGCGCACGCTGCCGGTCTCGGTGCGGCTTTCGGGCAAGCCCACGGCCGGATACCGCGTCGCGCAGGCAACACCGCTGCCCGCCAACGTCTCGGTGCAGGGACCGGCCGAAGAAGTGCGCCGCCTCGCCGTCATCGAGACGGTGGCGGTCGACGTCGAAGAGATGCGCGGCGCCTTCAAGCGCCGAGTGCGGTTGTCCAACGACGGTAAACCGTTGTCGATCAGCCCGGATCAGGTGGAAGTAACGGTCGCCATCGAACAGGAGCAGGCCATCCGCACTTTTGAGCGGATCGAAGTTTACGCCAAGGATTTCGGCGGCGTGTACCAGGTCGTGCCGCCGTCGGTGAGCCTGCGCATCGCCGGCCCGAAGATGGCTGTGGAAAAGTTGAAGTTGACTTCGGACCAAGTCTATTTGAACCTGAAGGGGCTCTCAGTCGGAGAACATAACGTGCCGCTCGAATTGGATCTGCCGGCCGAAGTCAAGGTGCTGGAACAAAGGCCGCAGCGTTTTCGGGTGCGCATCACCAAGCCGGCCGAGTAGTTCTTGCGTCAAAAGGAGCGCTCCACGATGAGTCCGCCGAAAATGAAAAAAATCCTCGCGCGCAACCTGTTTGGCACAGACGGCGTGCGCGGCGTCGCCAACCAAGAGCCGATGACTTCTGAAATGGCGCTGAAGCTCGGCCGCGCCATCGCAAAAGTTCTGCCTGACACGAAAAACCCGGACTCGACGGGCCGGACGGCGAACTCGACGTTCGGGCGCAAGAACAACGAGAACGGCAAACACCGCTACAAGATTTTGATCGGCAAGGACACACGGCTGTCGGGCTACATGCTGGAGACCGCGCTGGCGTCCGGCATCGTATCGATGGGCGCGGACGTGTTGCTGGTCGGTCCGCTACCGACTCCCGGCGTGGCGTTTTTGACGCGCAGCATGCGCGCGGACGCCGGTGTGGTCATTTCCGCCTCGCACAATCCGTATCAGGACAACGGCATCAAATTTTTTTCCTCCGACGGCTTCAAGCTGCCCGATGAAGTCGAGGCGCGCATGGAGGAGATGATCTTCAGCGGCGCGACCGATGAGTCGCGGCCGACCGCTTCCGAGATCGGTAAAGCCTTCCGCATTTCCGACGCCGTGGGCAGGTACAATGTTTTTTTGAAAAACTGCTTCCCGCGCCATTTGACCTTGGAAGGGTTGAAAATCGTCGTCGACTGCGGCCACGGCGCGGCCTACCGAGTAGTGCCCGAAGTGTTGTCGGAGTTGGGGGCCGAAGTGATGCCGATCGGCGTGCAGCCGGACGGCGAGAATATCAACCGGCGCTGCGGCGCGCTCCATCCGGAGACCGCCCGTGAGGTGCTGCTGCACGAGGGCGCGGACTTCGCGGTGGCGCTGGACGGCGACGCCGATCGCGCGGTGTTTATCGATGACACCGGCGAGATCCTCGACGGCGATCAGGTGCTCGCGATCAGCGCGCTGGACATGCAGCGCAAGGGAACCCTCAAAGGTCCGGGCCTGGTCGCCACGGTAATGAGCAATTTGGGACTGGAGTTGGCCATGCGCAAGGCCGGTCTGGAGGTTGCGCGCACCCAGGTCGGCGACCGCTACGTGGTCGAGAAGATGCTCGCCGACAGCTACAATCTCGGCGGCGAGCAGTCAGGGCACATCCTGTTCTTGGATCACAACACGACCGGCGACGGGGCGATTACCTGCTTGCAGATGCTCAGTTTGATGGTCGAGCAGCGCAAGCGAATGAGCGAGCTCAAAACCGTCATGACGCGCCTGCCGCAGGTGCTGCTCAACGTCATCGTCAAAGAGAAGCGCGATTTCTCCGAGATGCCGAAAGTGGCGCAAAAAATGTCCGAGGTGGAACGCGCGCTGGGCGGGCGCGGTCGCCTGCTCGTGCGCTACTCGGGCACCGAGCTGCTCGCGCGCATCATGCTGGAAGGCGAGGAGGAAAAAAAGATCCGTGCCATGGCGGAGGACATTGCCGCGGAAATCCGCCGGGAGATCGGCAAGTAAGAGTAAGATGATCCGTTTGGGCGTCAATATCGATCATGTCGCGACGCTGCGCCAGGCGCGCCGCGCCGCGGCGCCCGATCCGCTTGAAGCCGCGCTCTTGGCGGAGCGGGCCGGCGCCGACGGCATCACCGTGCACCTGCGCGAGGACCGCCGGCATATTCAAGAGCGCGACGTCGAGTGGCTGCGCGAACGGATCGCCACCAAGCTCAATTTGGAAATGGCCGTGACGCCGGCGATGGTCGCCTACGCGGAGGAGCTTCGTCCGGACGACGCCTGCTTTGTGCCGGAGAAGCGCGAGGAGCTCACGACCGAGGGCGGCCTCGACGTGGCCGGGCGGCGCGCGCAGGTCAAAGACGCGGTGACGCGTTTGCAAGAGCGCGGCATGCGCGTAAGCCTGTTCATCGATCCCGACAAGGCGCAGATCGAGGCGGCGCGCGAAAGCGGCGCTCACGGCATCGAAATTCACACCGGCGGCTACTGCAACGCCGCGGGCGCGGCGCGCGAAACCGAGCGCCGCGCCATCGCCGAAGCGGCCTCTCTGGCGCAAAGCCTGGGGCTTGAAGTCCACGGCGGGCACGGTCTCGATTATGAAAACGTCCTGCCGATCGCGGCGATCGCCGAGATCGTCGAGCTCAACATCGGCCACAGCATCGTCGCGCGCGCCGTCATGGTCGGTATCGAGCAGGCGGTGCGGGAGATGAAGGAGCTGCTGGTAAAGGCAGGAAGTTAAGAGTTCAAATCGTTCAATCGCTCGCTATGCTCGCTCCGTTCAACCGCTGCGCTTCGTTCAAACCGTCGAACCCCCTCCTTGATCCTCCCCGCGTCGGAGGAAAGAGGTGGAGGCCTGAACGGTTTGAACTGCTTGAACCATGATCGTTGTCACCGCCGCGCAGATGCGCGAAATGGATCGGCTGACCATCGAAAAGTACGGCGTGCCGAGTTTGACCCTCATGGAGCGCGCCGGCGCGGCGGCGGCGCAGGCGATCGTCGAGCGCTTTGCGCGCGCCGCCAAGAAAGGCGTGCTGGTCGTCGCCGGCAAAGGCAATAACGGCGGCGACGGCTTGGTGGTTGCCCGCCTGCTGAGAAAAAAGCGCATTCCTTGCGAGGTCGCCCTTCTGGCGCGGCGCGACGAGCTTTCGCCGGACGCAGCGCGTAACCTGCGCGCCTTCGTGAAGCTCAAAGGCAAAGTTACGGAAATCACATCCGCCGGTCTGGATCTTTTGAGCGGGCGCGTCAGCAAAAACGCGCTGATCGTCGATGCGATCCTCGGCACGGGCATTAAGAACGAAGTTCGCGGTTTTCTCGCCGATGCGATCACGCTGCTCAATGGGGCCGGCTTGCCGATCGTCGCAATCGATATTCCCTCCGGGCTCGACACCGACAAAGGCTTGCCGCTCGGCGCCGCCGTGCGCGCCAAGGTGACCGTGGCGCTGGCGTTTCCGAAGCTCGGTGAAGTGATTTATCCGGGCATCTCCTACGCCGGCGAGTTGGTCGTCGGCGACATCGGCATCGATGAACGCGCCGTCGAAGAAGTCGCGCCGCGCACCGAGCTTTTGGATGAAACCGTTGGCCGGCTAGTCCCGCGGCGCGAGCCCGACACCCATAAGGGCACTTACGGCCATCTCCTTGTCCTCGCCGGCTCGCGCGGCAAGACCGGTGCGGCGATTCTTTCCTGCCGCGCCGCCATGCGCTGCGGCGCCGGGTTGGTTACGCTGGCCGGGCCCCGTTCGCTCAACCAAATTTTTGCCGGCGCCCTCGTCGAGGTGATGACCGAGCCGCTGCGCGACAACGGCGCAGGGGAACTCGAGTCTTTGACCGACGACGATTGGCGCCGCATTCTGGAGCGAAAAGACGCCGTGCTTTTTGGCCCGGGCGTCGGCGTGGGCGCGGCCACGCAAAATAATCTGCGCTGGCTTCTCAGAAATCTGGCGCTGCCCTGGGTGATCGACGCCGACGGACTCAACAATCTCGCGCTGGAGCTCGACCGTTTACGCCACGCCAAGGTTCCGCCAGTGCTGACGCCCCATCCCGGCGAGATGGCCCGTTTGATCAAAAAGAGCACCGCCGAGGTCAACGCCGATCGCGTGGAACTCGCCCGCTCTTTTGCCGTGGAACACCGCTGTCACCTAGTCCTCAAGGGCGCGCGCACCGTGATCGCGACCGCCGACGGGAGAGTTGCGATCAATCCGACCGGCAATCCCGGCATGGCGAGCGCCGGCATGGGCGATGTGCTCGCCGGCATGCTCGCGGCGCTGCTCGGTCAAGGACTCGCCGCGGAAGATGCCATGAAGCTTGGCGTTTATCTGCATGGCCTGGTCGGCGATCGCGTTGCGCAAGCTCAAGGCGAGGTCGGCATGATCGCTTCGGATGTCATCGCCGGACTGCCCGCGGGTCTGCGCGAGCTTTCGCTCTCACCCCGGCCGCCCTCGCGCTGAACGGCTCCATCGGCCGGCATTCTCGCCGCGCTTGTCGCTTTGCCCGCGGGCGGTCCCTCAGTCTCGAATTCTTCATAGGAATATACTAGTTATACTGGGGAGTCTGACGATGGGGTCGTGGTCGGTTATTTCCCGTTCTGCCCGCCAGACGATGAGTTGGGGGCGCAAGCTGGGAAAGCTGGTGCAAGGCGGTGAAATCATTGGACTCGTCGGCGAGCTGGGGACCGGCAAGACTTCCTTCGTGCGCGGCTTCGCCGCCGGCGCGGGGGTCGGCAAGGATGTCTGGGTGCGCAGCCCCACGTTCACTCTGATCAACGAGTATCAGGGGCGCTTGCCGGTTTATCACATCGATCTCTATCGCATCGGCAAATCGGCGGAAGTGGACGCGCTCAATTTGCGCGAGTATCTCTACTCGGACGGCGCGAGCCTGATCGAGTGGT
Source organism: uncultured delta proteobacterium (assembly GCA_963745035.1). Classification (GTDB taxonomy): domain Bacteria; phylum Desulfobacterota; class Binatia; order UBA9968; family UBA9968; genus DP-20. The sequence continues at coordinate 153,580 of CAVUVW010000027.1, forward strand.
TCGATTATCTGCCGGCGGCAGAGGCCGATGAGTTTCTCGAGATCCGCATGACCCACGCCGGCCCGACAACGCGCGAGCTGGCGTTCGCCGCGCGCGGCGAACGCCATGAAAAGTTGCTCGAGAAGCTGCGCGACGGTGTGAACAGTTGAATGGAATTTTAGAATTTCCTGACGGCAATCTAGAATCCAAAGTCGAAAATCTAAAATTGGATTTCGTGGAGCGGTGAGTGGCTTTACTGGTGCAAAAATACGGCGGCACGTCCGTCGCTTCGATCGACAAGATCAAGCGCGTGGCGGCGAAGATCGCCGCGGCGAAGCGCGCCGGACATGATTTGGTGGTCGTGGTTTCGGCGATGGCCGGGGAAACCAATCGCTTGATCGCGCTCGCCCACGAGCTTTCCGAAATTCCCAACGAGCGCGAAAGGGACGTGCTGCTCGCCTCGGGAGAACAGGTTTCGGTCGCGCTCTTGACCCTGGCGCTCCACGAGGCGGGCCAGCCGGCGCGCTCTTTTCTCGGCCATCAGGTGCGCATCGCGACCGACAACGCCTACGGCAAAGCGCGCATCCTGAGCATCGATTCGACCAAGATCTTGCATGCGTTGAAAGCGGACGAAGTGGTGGTCGTCGCCGGTTTTCAGGGCGTGGACGACGACGACAACATCACCACTCTCGGCCGCGGCGGCTCGGACACGAGCGCGGTGGCGCTGGCGGCTTTTTTGAATGCAAAGGCGTGCGAGATCTACACCGACGTGGAGGGCGTGTACACGACGGATCCCGGCATTTGTCCAGACGCGCGCAAGCTGGCGCGCATCGCCTACGACGAGATGATCGAGCTGGCGAGCACCGGCGCCAAGGTGCTGGAGATCCGCTCGGTGGAGTTTGCCAAGAAATTCTCCGTGCCGGTGCACGTCCGCTCGACCTTCAGCGAAGTCGAGGGAACGTGGCTGGTCAACGAGGAGGAGAGCATGAACGATGTGTTGGTGTCAGGCGTGGCTTACGACAGAAACGAAGCCAAGATTACACTGCTCCGGGTGCCCGATCGGCCGGGGCTGGCGGCGCAGATTTTCGGCCCCATCGCCGCGGCGCACATCGTCGTCGACATGATTATCCAGAACGTCAGCGAAGACGGCACCACCGATTTGACTTTCACCGTGCCCAAGGCCGATCATAAAAAAGCGCTGGGCATCGTCGAGCGAACCGCCGCGTTGGTCAACGCCAAAGGAGTCAGAGTCGACACCGACATGGCGAAGATTTCCGTGGTCGGCGTCGGCATGCGCACCCACGCCGGCGTGGCGGCGAAGATGTTTGAGGTGCTCGCCCGCGAGGGAATCAACATCGAGATGATTTCCACTTCGGAAATTAAGATTTCCGTGGTCATCGAAGCGAAGTACACCGAGCTTGCCGTGCGGGTGCTGCACGAGGCGTTTATCGGCAACCAGGGGACGGTATGAAGGACGTTTTGCTCTACGACACGACACTGCGCGACGGCTGCCAGGCGGAGGATGTTTCTTTTACGCTCGAAGACAAACTGCGCATCGCGGAAAAACTCGATGAAATGGGCATCGACTACATCGAAGGCGGCTATCCGGGCTCCAACCCGCGCGACGCGGATTTCTTCCAACGCGTAAAGAAGCGCAAGCTGAAAAACGCCAAGGTGGCGGCATTCGGCACGACCAGAAAATTCGGCGCCAAGCCGTCCCAGGACATCAATCTTAAAGTTCTGCTCGGTGCCGAGACGCCGGTGGTGACTCTGGTCGGCAAAACCTGGGATCTCCACGTGCGCGACGATCTGCGCATCAGCCAAAAAGCCAATTTAGAGCTGATCGCCGATTCCGTCGCGTTCATGAAAAAGCGCGTCGATGAAGTGATGTTCGACGCCGAGCATTTTTTCGACGGCTTTCGCGCCAATCCGGAGTATGCGCTGGAATGCCTCAAGGCGGCGCAGGACGGCGGTGCGGACTGGATCGTGCTGTGCGAGACCAACGGCGGGCGACTGCCGGGCGAGGTCCGCGACGCGCTTAACCACGTCAACCAGGTGATCAAGACGCCGCTCGGCATTCACTGCCACAACGACGGCGAGCTGGCGGTGGCCAACACGCTCGCGGGCGTGGAGATGGGGGCCACACAGGTGCAGGGAACGATCAACGGCTTCGGCGAGCGCTGCGGCAACGTGAATTTGATCTCGGTGATCGCCAACCTGCAGCTCAAGATGGGCAAGAAGTGCGTGGCGCCGGCACAGCTCAAAAAACTGCGCGACGTGTCGCAGCTTTTCTACGAGCTCGCGAATATCCAGCCGAACAAGCGCCAGGCCTACGTCGGCGACAGCGCGTTTGCGCACAAGGGCGGGCTGCACGTGTCCGGCGTGCTCAAAAATCGCGAGACCTACGAGCATATCGATCCCGAGCTGGTCGGCAATCGCCAGCGCGTCCTGGTTTCGGATCTCTCGGGGCGCAGCAACGTCGTCTACAAAGGCAAAGAGTACGGCATCGACATGAACGACCAGAACGAGGCCGTGCGCGACATCCTAAAACGGACCAAGGAGCTCGAAGGCCAGGGCTATGAATTCCAAGCCGCGGAGGCGTCCTTCGAGCTGCTGATTCAGGAAGCGCTCGGCAAGAAGCGCAAGAATTTCAATCTCATCGGGTTTCGAGTCATCGACGAAAAGCGTAATGAAGGCGAGGGCGCGATTTCCGAAGCGACCATCATGGTCCAAGTCGACGGCGAAATGGAGCATGCGGCGGCGATGGGCAACGGCCCGGTGAACGCCCTCGACCAGGCGCTGCGCCGCGCCCTGACCAAGTTTTACCCGTCGCTCAAGCAGGTGGAGCTGCTCGATTATAAAGTACGCGTGCTCTCGTCCGGCGAAGGCACCGCCGCGATGGTGCGCGTGTTGATCGAATCGGGCGACGGAAAAGACAAGTGGGGCACTGTCGGCGTATCGCACAACGTCATCGAAGCAAGCTGGCTGGCGCTGGCGGACAGCATCGATTACAAGCTGTATAAGGATTCGCGGCGCCGGAACTGATAGGAGGCAATAGGCATTAGGCAACAGGCAATAGTTCGGAAAGGATCTTTGTGACTATTGCCTAGTGACTGTTGTCTAGTGCCTGATTTGCATGTGGCAAACGCTTAAAGAAGATATTCAGGCGGTCTTCGAGCGCGATCCGGCGGCGCGCTCGACGTGGGAGGTGGCGATTGCGTATCCGGGTTTTCACGCGATCCTGGTTCACCGTCTGGCGCACTGGCTGTGGCAGCGCCAGTTTGTGACGACGGCCCGATTCGTCAGCCATCTCGGCCGGTTTCTCACGGGCATCGAGATTCATCCCGGAGCGAAGATCGGCAGGCGCTGCTTCATCGATCACGGCATGGGCGTGGTGATCGGCGAGACCGCCGAGATCGGCGACGATGTGACGATTTATCAGGGAGTGACCCTCGGCGGCACTTCGACGGCGCCCGTCAAGCGCCACCCTACGATCGAAGATTCGGTGACGATCTTCAGCGGCGCGGCGGTGCTCGGTCCGGTGACGGTCGGCCGGCACAGCCGGATCGGCGCCGGATCGGTGCTGGTGAGCTCGGTGCCGCAGCATTCAACGGTCGTCGGCATCCCAGGGCGCGTGGTGCAGCTCGAAGCGCGCCATACGCCTGCCGGCAAAGCGATCATCGACCTCAACTCCGCCGATCTGCCCGATCCCATTGCCCGGGCCTTCGGCGCGCTCGCCGATTATGTCGAGAAGCTCGAAAAAAAGGTCGACGAGCTGACCACGCGCCAAGGCGGCTTGGAAGAGAAGACCGCCGAAGAAAGCGAAGTGTTGAACAAAGTAAAAGAGCTGCTCAAGAATACGGGAAGCTAGAAGAAATAGAACACGTTCAAAGCGATCAAGCCGTTCAAAACGTTCAAGTCGTCTAGAAGAACAATGAAGGCGCAGAGGAAGAAGATCGTCGTCGCCATGAGCGGCGGCGTCGACAGCTCGGTGGCGGCGGCGCTGCTGCGTGGAGCAGGGCTATGACGTTCAGGGCGTGTCCTTGCGCATGTGGGAAGAGAACCATGGGCCGCGGGTGTGCTCGGATCATCGCGGCGCCGCGGAAGTCGCGGCTCAACTTGGCATCTCGCACGCGCTGCTCGATCTGCGCGCGCAATTTGCCCAGACCGTGGTGCAGCCCTTCGCAGGCGATTATCTGCGCGGCCGCACGCCCAATCCTTGCGTCGCATGCAATCGCGACTTCAAGCTCGGAACATTGCTCGCGTGGGCGCGCGAGCACGGGGCGGAATTTGTTGCCACCGGGCACTACGCGCGAATCGAGCGCGATGAGTCCTCCGGCGCGGCGGCGCTCTTCCGGGGCGCCGATCGCGGCAAAGACCAGTCTTATTTCCTCTTCGCCTTGTCGCCCGAGCAGCTTGTCCGCACGCTGTTTCCGCTGGGCGAGATGCGCAAAGCGGATGTACGCGACCAGGCGCGAAGGCTGGGCTTGCCCGCCGCCGAGCGGCCAGAGAGTCAGGATATCTGCTTCGGCGACTACAAGGCGCTGGTGGCGTCTTATGCCCGCGCAGGCGATCTCGGCGGCGACGTCGTCGATCGCGCCGGCAAACTGCTCGGGCGCCACTCCGGCATTCACGGCGTGACGGTCGGTCAGAGGCGCGGCTTGGGGATATCCGGCGCCGAGCCGCTCTACGTCGTCGAGATCGAGGATGAAACCAAGCGCGTGGTCGTAGGCAAGAAAAGCGAATTGGCATCCACCGGGCTGATCGCGCGTTCGGTCAATTGGCTCGGGGCTCCGAGCGGGGGCGAATTGGCGGCGGAAGTGCAGATCCGTTACCGCGCCCCGGCGATTGCCTGCGTCATCCGCCGGATTGACGAGGATGCCTGCGAGGTTCGATTCGACGAGCCGGTTGCGGCGGTGACGCCGGGGCAGGCCGCGGTTTTCTATCGCGGCGAGCAGATTATCGGCGGGGGATGGATCGAGCGCGCGCTGCACTAGCGCGGCGCGCGATGGCAAATCTCAAATTTCAAATCGCAGATTTGGAGGCTCGAAACATACTGTGAGATTTGGCATTTGCAATTTGAGATTCTGAGCGAAGCGACGATATGCGAATCGCCATTACCACGCTCGGCTGCAAGATCAATCAATACGATTCGGCGGTGATTCAGAGCCGCTTGGAAGAAAAGCATTCGTTCGTGCCGTTCGACGCCGAGGCGGATTGCTACCTGATCAACACCTGTACGGTGACCGATCGCGCCGACTGGGAGGCGCGCCAGCTCGTGCGCCGCGCCCGGCGCTTGAATCCCGCGGCCAAGGTGCTGGTGACCGGCTGCTACGCCCAGGTGAGTCGCGGAGGAAGTCGCCGCGGTTCCCGGAGTCGATTTCGTCGTCGGCCTCAACCGGCTCGACGATCTGCTGCGCTTCGTCGAAGCGCCCGGGCGAAGTGCGCCGGCGATCGCGGTGAGCGACGTGAAACGGGAGCGCGGCGTGGCCGTGCTCGGCACGCGCGCGTTGCCCGGCCACACGCGTGCTTTTCTGAAAATCCAGGAAGGGTGCAACTACAGTTGCACGTACTGCATTATTCCAACAGCGCGCGGGCTCAGCCGCAGCGTGGCGCCGCGCGCGGTGCTGGAGCAGGTGCGACAGCTCGCCGAAGGCGGGTACAAGGAGATCGTTCTCACCGGCATCCATCTCGGCGGCTACGGCCATGATTTACAGCCGAAGATCGATCTGACGGCGCTGGTGGAAATGATCGCGGCGAGCGGCTTGATCGCCCGGCTGCGCTTGAGCTCTCTCGATCCGCGCGAGGCGCCCGATCGGCTGCTCGACCTGATCGCGCGCTCCGACGTCGTCTGCCCGCACCTCCATATCTGCGCTCAGGCCGGCGACGACGAGATCCTCAAGGGCATGCGGCGCAACTACGGCACCGCCTTTTATCGCGAGCTGCTCGAGCGCGTGCGCGCGCGCTTGCCGGAGGCTGCGCTGGGCAGCGACGTGATCGTCGGGTTTCCCGGCGAGACCGATGCGCAGTTCGAGAGCTCGCTCGAATATTTCGCGTCCTTGCCGCTCACCTATTTTCACGTGTTTCCGTATTCCTCCCGGCGCGGCACCGTCGCGGCGGCACTCGCCGACCCGGTGCCGCCGCGCGTAAAAAAGGAGCGGGCGCGGCGCATGCGGGCGCTGGGCGCGCGCAAAAAAGACGAATTTTGCGAAAGTTTTATCGGCCGGCGCGTCGCGGTATTGGTCGAGGAGAAAGTCGAGAAGCGAAGCGGGCTGCGTCGTGGGTTCACCCAGAATTATTTGCCCGTCGCCGTCGAAGCGGCAGACGTCAATCGAGAAATCGGCGTCTATCTCGAGCGCTACAGCGGCGGCTGGTTGAGCGGCGCGATCGCGCCCGGTGAATCAAATGCCTTGCCGCCGGCGCGCCGTTCCTGGGACCGTGTTGAAAAACGATAACTTGAAACGCTTGCAGGACGAGCTGGGATATCATTTCAAAGATCCCGCCCTGCTCGTGCGCAGCCTCACCCACGTTTCCTACGAACGGCAAAAGAGCGACGGCCACAACGAAGTTCTCGAGTTTCTCGGCGACGCGGTGCTCTATCTCGTCGTCAGCGATCTTCTGATCCGCGGCAATCCGGACAAGCCGGAAGGCGTTCTGTCGAAGATGCGGGCGGCGCTGGTCAATGCTGCCGTGCTGGCGGACAAAGCGGCGGGCCTCCAGCTCGGCGCGCTGCTGCGCATCGGCAAGGGCGAAGAGCTGAGCGGCGGACGCGCCAAGGAGTCGATACTCGCCGGCGCGTTTGAAGCGCTGCTCGGCGGCGTTTATCGCGACGGCGGCTACGAGGCTGCCCATCGAGTGGTCGAGCGCTATTTCGGCACGGACGTAACGGCCAAGAAACTGGGCCAGCACGATTACAAGACGCGCCTTCAGGAAATCAGTCAGATGCTTTTTCGCGCGCCGCCGGCCTATCGGGTGGTTGCGGAGAGCGGGCCGGATCACGATAAATTCTTCGTCAGCGAAATCTCCGTCGGCGGCAAAATTCTGGGCAAGGGCGAAGGCCGAAGCAAGAAGCAAGCTGAGCAACAAGCGGCCAAAAAGGCGCTGAAAGAACTGCAGAAGAGCGGCGCGCAAGACGCGCGCGACTGACTTCGATCGATCCTCCACGGGGTAAACTTCGACATGCCCCATCTCACCACAGACGTGCTTGTCATCGGCGCAGGCGGCGCCGGCATGTACGCGGCGATCGCGGCGGCGCAGAACGGCGCGTCCGTTCTCTTGCTCGACAAAGGCCAGGTGGGACGCGGCGGCGCGACCATCATGGCGCAGATGACCGTGGCCGTAGCGTTAGGCGAGCAGGAGCCCGATTCCGTTGCACTTCATCTGGACGACACGCTGAAAGCCGGGCGCGGGCTGTGCAACGAAGAACTGTCGGCATTACTTTGTGAGGATGGCCCGAAGCGCATTCGGGAAATGGAAGAGTGGGGGACACGCTGGGCGCGGGAAGACGGCCACATCAAGCAGGAAATGGCGCCGGGCCACAGCGTCAAGCGTTGTTGTTACGTCGACTTTCTCAACACCGGCCCCGCCGTCGCCGCGACTTTGCGACGCAAAGTCGGCGAGATCCCGAAAAAATTCGCCGCATCAGCAATCTCGCCGTGGTCGAAATTCTCGTCCGCGAACGGACGGGCGCTCGGCGCGATCGCACTCAATCTGATCGACGGCGACTTGATTACGATTCAAGCCAAGGCGGTGATTCTTGCCGCCGGTGGGCTGACGAAACTTTACGAACGCAACAGCGCATCGGCGAACATGGGCGGTGAAGCGTATGCGTTGGCGCTGTGGGCGGGCGCCGAGCTCGTCGATATGGAGTTCGTGCAGTTTTTTCCCATCGGCCATCTGGCGCCGCGTCTCGTCGGCATGGACCCGATCATGTGGGATCCGTTTCGCTACAAGCTCGGCGGCAAGCTGCTCAACGGGAAGTTCGAAGAATTCATCGACCGCTACGGCAGCACGGACTTCGGCAAGTACAACGCCACCCGCGACGTCGCGGCCTACGCGATCCTCAAAGAAGTCGAAGCCGGTCGCGGCACGGCGCATGGCGGCGCTTATCTCGATTTCCGCCACATTGCGGAATCGGACCTTCGCGACGCTTTCGGCCCGGTGATCGATCGCCTGCTCGCTAACGGCATCGATCTCACGCGAACGCCGGTCGAAGTCGGGCCGATGGCGCACTACCACATGGGCGGGATTCGCGTCGATGTGAACATGCGGACGCGGGTCGAAGGGCTCTACGCTGCCGGCGAGGCCGTCGGCGGCGCCAACGGCGCCAATCGTCTTGTCCGGAAACGCGATCACCGAGGCATTCGTGTTTGGCGCGCGCGCCGGGTGAGACCGCAGCAGAACGAGGCAAAGCGGACGCGAGCTGAATGGGATGAGAGCCTCGCCGAGCGAGGCGCTGGAGCGGTTGAAAGCTTTTGCGCAGCAATCTCGCAAGTAGACGGTGTCCCGCCGATCGCGCTGCAAACCGAACTGCAAAAGCTCATGTGGGAGCAAGCGGGGCCGTTTCGCACCGGCGAGAAGCTGGCGGCCGCGCTTGTCGCGCATCGAAGAGATGCAGCGGAAAGATTTGCCGCATGCTTCGAATCGCGTTGGCGTGCGCGGCAGTTCAATCTCGATTTGCACGACGCATTCGAGCTGCGCGCGATGCTGCTGACTGCCGAGGCGGTCGTTCGTTCCGCGTTCGCGCGCCCCGAAAGCCGTGGCGCCCATCAGCGCGAAGATTTTCCGAATACCGATAACCGCTGTCTCAAAAATCAAGTGGTGGAGCTGCGAGAAGGCGAATTACAAACTCGCTGGATTGCGCCGGTTCGGATCGATCGGAGCACAGATAGCTCATGGCTAACCAAATGAACAAGACAGCCCATCTTCGTGTCAGCCGCGGCGCGCCTGGCGAAGAAAGGCATTACGATCGAATTCGAGGTGCCGTACGAAGACGGCATGTCCGTGCTCGACGCGCTGCGCTGGATTCGCACTCATCGCGATAGCAGCCTGGCGATTCGCTACAGCTGCATCAACGCCAACGCCTGCAAGACCTGCATGGCGCTGGTCAACGGCGAAGTCGAGTATACGTGCATCGCCAAGCTGGCGCCCGGCGTCGTCACGGTTGAGCCGTTACCGAAGCGGCCGCTGATTCGAGACCTGGTGACGGATGTGATTCCTGAGGATGAGAAGTTGTAAGCCGTTGCTCTTTCTTTCGAGTGCGTGAAACGCACTGCTCAAATCGATGTTTCTTTCCGGAACCCGCATTCCAAGACTCCAGTACTCCACCACTCCAGCCGCTTGAATTTATGCCAATCCCATTAGCCGCGCTGGATTGATTGCGGCGACTTGATTCACCTCGCCCTGGCTCAAGCCCCCCTCGTGCAGCATGCCGAGGTACATGCGGAAGAGTTCTGCTGGGTTTGGGCTGTACGGGCGAAAGTAGTCGGTGCTGGCGATGATTTGCCGCAGGCCGACTTCGCGGAATTGTTTGACGAGCTCCGGCGAGTCCATCCGGCCCGGGGCCAGAGCGTTCCAACAGGCTTCGAGGAATGCGCCCATCTCGGCGGCGCGCTTCATCGCGTCCACGGGCATCGCGATGATGTGGCTCTGCACGTGATTGACGACGATCCGGTGGCTGTAGCCCATGTCGCGCGCGGCTTTGATGAATTCCAAAGATTCCTGCCACGACACGTGGCCCATGCCGAGAGTGATATCGTTCGCTTTGCAGGCTTCGATGATTTCGTAGCCGCGCGGGATGAGCTTTCCTTTGTCGTCGAGGAAATAGTAATTGGGATTCTCCAGTTTGGCGTGGCTTTTATAGTACGACTTGATGCGGGCGCTGAAGCCTTTGCGCTCGACGTCGTTGCGCGCGCTCCAAGTCGGCAAAAAAACCATTTTGCCGCCGAGTTCGGCACAGGCTTCGATGATGCAGGGATTCGGCCCGCCCGCAGTGCTGTTGAGCGCGACGCTCGACCATAGCGCGACTTTGGTTTCCACCGATGAAAGAATGTACGGCACGACGTTGACCGTCGGCCACCAGTGCGATTTCAGCACGACGCCGCGCATGCCCATCGCCTCGGCTTTGGGCAGCCAGAGAAACTCCGGCTCACGCTTGCGCTCTTTGGCGGAAAATTCGAAGTCGATATGGCAGTGGACATCGATCGCGCCTTGCATCATGTCGTCGTAAAGAGTCATGTTGCCGCTCAAAGCAGGTGAGAAGTGAGGAGTAGAAGTTAGGAGCAAAGAGCGTCGGAGAATCACCTTACTCCTGACTCTTGTTGTTACACGTGTACTCGTCACGACACGATTGTCAGACGCTCGGAGCGGGCGCCGCCGCAGCAGCGTTTATACTTCTTGCCGCTGCCGCAAGGGCAGGGATCGTTTCGTCCGGCTTGGCGGACGGAAGCTTTTGCGTCCGCGGCGCGAACGATCTCCATCAACTTTTCGATCGGCTCGCCGGCCTCGACCAGCTCGGCGAATTTTTGAAAATACGGCTTGCTGTGGCCGAAGAATGACTTGAGGCCGGCGCAAAGATAGTTGAGCCCGTCTTCGCCGGACGGCGTCTTGATGATCCGGTCCTTGGGGCAGCCGCCGTTGCACATGCTCAACACTTCGCACTCGCGGCAATACTTCGGCAGGCTGGTCCACTTGGCCTGGCCGAACTCGCGCTGCTTCGGATCTTCGACCATGTCCGCGAGCGGGCGATCGTGGATGTTGCCGATTTTGTACTCGGGCGTCACGTAATGATCGCAGGAATAGAAGTCGCCGTTGTGCTCGACCACCGGCACGTCGCCGCAGGTTTCGCGGTAAATGCACAGCGCGTGCTCCATGCCGAGAAACGGCCGCACCGATTCGTCGAAGAGTTGGATGAAAATCTTGCCGATATCGTGGCGCACCCATTCGTCGAAAATCGTGTTCAGAAATTTTCCATAGGCCGCGGCCGGCACCGAGCGCTTGTGGACGGGATTGGCCGGGTCGCCGGTTTTTTCGACCAGCGGCAGGAATTGCAAATACTGCCCGCCGATCTCCTTCAAGTAGCGATAGACTTGGGTCGGATATTTGACGTTGACGTCGTGGACGACGGTAAGCAGATCGACGTGCACCTTGGCGCGCCGGAGCATGTGAAAAGCCTGGACGACTTGCTTGTGGGTCGGCTTCTGCCCCTTGGTGACGCGGTAGTGGTCGTGCAGCTCGCGCGGTCCGTCGAGGCTGAGGCCGATATAAAAATTTTCCTTGGCGAGAAACTCGCACCATTCGTCGTCGATGGTTGTGCCGTTGGTCTGAATGCCGTTGATGATTTTTTTGTCCGGCGGCAGATGCTTTTTCTGCAGCGCGACCGCCTTGCGGAAAAAATCGACGCCGAGCAAGGTCGGCTCGCCGCCGTGCCAGGAAAAGCTGACGGTTTCTCCGGGCGTCGCCTGGATATGCTGGATGATGTAGCGCTCGAGGGTTTCATCGTCGAGGCGGAAGTTGGTGCCCTTGGGATAGAGATTCTCTTTGTCGAGATAATAGCAATAGTGGCAATCGAGGTTGCAAATCGCCCCGATCGTCTTGACCATGATCTGAAACTCACGCGCCGCGGTTTCCATGCTGAGGACTCTACTCAAAAACGCCTGCGAAGTCACCACCCGCCGGGCCGTTTCGAACCCGAGGGTTCTCCCGGATAGTTGACAGATCGGCGGATTGCCATGAGAATTGCCAATGGGCCACTCACACGACGTCAGTCCATGAATTATCTCGCGGTTCTTCCAATCTTTGTGGCGTTTAGCATCTACGGCAGCGAGGCTCTTGCCTGCACCTGCCTTGCCCCTATAGGGCCGGCCGAGGGACTCAAGCGATCGACCGCGGTATTCACAGGAAGGGTGAGCACAATCAGCCGGCCGTTTCTGGACCGTGTCGGACTAAAAAATAGCGGAGGGTACTGGGTTGGATTCGAAGTCGCCAAGCAATGGAAGGGCGCGGCGGCGAAAAGTGCAGAAGTTTTCACGCGCCTAACCGGCGAGGCTTGCGGGTTTCCCTTCGAGCTGAACAAAGAGTATCTCGTCTATGTGGTGACGGAACCCAGCGACCTCCAGACCGGTATTTGCACCGGAACCAAGAACATCGCCGATGCGGAACAGGAGATGAAACAACTGGACGAGATGGTTGCCCGAGGCGTGAAATGAAGTGAATTTCACCGTTAAACAGAAGGGTGTGGTTCGTGGTGTCGTGCCGGCGGCGATCATCACACTGGCGGGGCTGTGCGGTGTCTCGCTTTTGATTCCGATGGACGTGCTGCCGGCGGACGAGGCAGGCGCGAGGCTTGCCTGGGCTTTGCGATGGTCTCTCATTCCGGTTCTCGCGCTGGTCATCGCCATAGCGCGGGTTGGAAATTTCCGCTTCTCTTCGCCTCAGGATATCGATGGGAGCGGTCTGACGAACGCATCGCCGCAAATCCAGATTCTTCGGGCCGTGCTGCAAAATACACTGGAGCAAACAGTATTGGCGGTTGGGACCTATCTGATTTGGGCAGCGGCGATGCCGCACCGGTGGCTGAGAGTCATTCCGGTGGCGGCGATGCTCTTCATCGGCGGGCGTGTGCTCTTTGCCCGCGGATACAGCAAAGGCGCCGGCGGAAGAGCAATGGGATTCGGACTGACCATGTATGGAACGGCAGGGATGCTTGCCACGGTCACGCTTGTTCTGTCCTATCGCCTTTTGGCATGGGCCATTATGCAATAGCAACGTATGTCGACATGACAACAATAGCCAGAACCAGTGCCGGCGACTTCTTCGACGAATGGTCGATTTACGACCAAATCCTGACCCATAACTACATGTACCACGATGATATCTTCGAGGACGTGAGGCAATTTCTCGCCGATCGTTATGCTGACGAGCGATTCAGTATCATAGATCTCGGCTGCGGCAGCGCACGTCACTTGGCGCGCGCTCTGGAAGGCCGCTCGGTCAGCGGTTATGCTGGGATACGATCTTTCGGACGAGGCGCTCCAGCACGCTCAAAAGAATCTCAGTTTTCTCGATTGCCCGGTCGATTTGCGGCACGGGGACTTGCTGGATGGGGTTAAGAATTCGGCGAGAGTTGGGATCTCGTCTTCAGCAGCTTCGCGCTGCACCACCTTTCCGCTGCGCAAAAAGCGGATTTTCTAGCTGCCTCTTATCGGCGGCTCAATCCCGATGGAATCTGTCTGGTGATCGACACGATGCGCGATGACGGCGAGGACCGCGCGACTTACCTCGATCGATATTGCGCCTGGCTCGGCTCACGCTGCGAATCTCTGTCAGCGGACACATTAAAGCATGTTTTCGCTCACATCCGGGCGAACGATTTTCCGGAAAGCCAAAAGGACTTTGAAGAGATGGCGGTCCGCGCGGGCTTCGCTCGCAAGACCGAGATCAGCTCGATATCGCTGGCATCACGGCTGGTGCTTGAGCAAAGGCGAAAGAGTAACGATCTGCCCTCGGCGCTGCGGCGCGCTTTGTCATTGCAATCGTAGAGTTTACCAGGCTATTAAAACACATGACTCGCGAGTGTGCTTGTTGCCCTACCGCGGGCAGGAGGGAAGCGATGATTCGGATCGTTCACATCGTCAACCAGTTTTTCGCCGGTATCGGTGGTGAAGACAAGGCCGGGGTAGGGGTTGGTGTGACCGCCGGGGCCGCAGGCGCAGCGCGCGGGCTCGAAGCGCAGCTTGGCGGCCGTGGCCAAGTCATCGCGACCATCCATTTCGGTGACAATTACTTTCACGAGCAAAAGCAAGAGGCGCTGGCGGCGATACTCGCCGAAGTGGAAAAGCAAAAAGCGGACGTGGTCGTTGTCGGTCCGGCCTTCAATGCCGGACGCTACGGGCTGGCTTGCGTGGAGATTTGCCAGGGTATCAGCGAACGCCTCGGCCTAGCATGCGTGACGGGTATGGAGCCGGAGAATCCCGCCGTTAGTCTGTATCGAGATGCCCACAACGAGAAAGTGTTCCTGTTTCCAACCGCCGAGACGACGGCGGGAATGGCCAGTGCTTTGAAAGTTGTTACGCCGTTTGCCTGCCGTGTTGCCCTCGGTGAAAAGATCGGTACAGCGGACGCCGAAGGTTATGTAGCGCGCGGCATTCGCCGCCTGACCCAAGTGGATCGACCGGCGGTCGATCGCGCCATCGACATGCTGCTCGCCAAGGTTGCGGGCGAGCCGTTCCAAACTGAAGTGCCGATGGAAGTCTGGGACAAGGTCGCGCCCGCTGCGCCGCTGCCCGATGCGGCTGCCGCCAATCTCGCAGTCATCTGCACAGGCGGCGTGGTGCCGTGGGGCAATCCGGACGGGTTCAAAACCTACCGCAACACCTTCTGGCGCAAATACAATTTCGCCGAGCTGAAATCGCTCGACGTCGGGCAAGTGGGAAGCGGTGCACGGCGGCTACAACGTCGCCTTCATGAATCAGAATCCGCATTACGGCATGCCGCTCGACGCGCTGCGTTCGCTGGAAAGCGAAGGCAAGATCGGCGCCGGCAAATTGTATCCCGCCTACTACGTCATCCCGGGCAATCAAGGCTCACCCGCAGTCATGCGCCGCGTCGGCCAGGAGATCGGCGCCGACTTGAAGAAAGAGGGGATCGACGGCGTACTGCTCGTCGCCACGTGAGGAACCTGCAGTCGCAGCGGCGCTGTGATTAGCAAGGAACTCGATCGAGCAGGACTTCCAGTAGCGATGATCAGCGCCATGTATCCGGTGGCGGAGCAGGTCGGCGCGAGCCGCATCGTCAAAGCAGTTGCCATTCCTCATCCGTGCGGTGATCCGAGTCTACCCGCGGACCTCGACGGCCAATTACGCCGCGAAATCGTCGCGACGGCTCTCAAAGCTCTCGAACAAAAGGTGGATACGTCCACCGTCTTCGCGCCGAAGATCGCCGCGAGCGCATAGGTGCTGAACGCGATCGTAGGCGTGATTCGTGTTCCGAAACAAACGGCAAGGCTCCGCGCGCTTAAATTTTACCGCTAGGAAATACCATGCGCCTTGAGTTAGCGGAGTTTCCCGTTACGAGCATCTCGATCGGCGAGCGGTTTCATTATGATTCCGCTGAGCTGACGGTGGACCGCGCCGCCATCGAGCAGGCAGTCTTGGCAGAAAAGCGCATCGAAGCGGCGTGGCTCGAAGTGGTCGCGCCCGGCGATCGAGTCAGGATCACCGGCATTCGCGACGTCGTCGAGCCGCGCGTGAAAGTGCGCGGCGGCGGACAAGTATTCCCCGGCGTGCTCGGACCAGTCGAGGCGGTTGGCGAAGGCTGCACGCACCGGCTCTCCGGCATGGCGGTGTTCGTCACGGCGGAATACGAGGGCACGGTACGCGCCGGTCTCGGCGTGCAGCGGAGCGCTATCCTCGACATGTGGGGCGAGGGCGCGGCTGCTTCACCGTTCAGCGCCTTGCGCGGCGTGGTGCTCAACTTACGATTGGCGCCGGGCCTTTCCGAATTGACCGCCCACGCGATCATCCAGCGCGCCGCTTTCGAGACGGCAAAAAAATTGGCGGAAACGACTGTCGGCCTGACTCCCGCGAAGACGGAGGTCTTCGAACTCGGCGGCGCAGCGCCGGAACTGCCCAAGGTGCTGCTGATTCAGGGTTGCCTCACCGACAGCCCTAATCCGCACTCCGGCGTGAGCTACTTCGGCTTGCCGATCCGCGATTCACTGGCGACGGTGATTCATCCCAACGAATTTCTCGACGGCGCTTTTGCGATGTACGCCACCCGGTGCATCGCGTATTTTCCGGTCACTTGGGATTGGCAGAATCATCCGCTTCTGCTCGGCCTGTACCGCGCCCATCGGCGCCAGGTGAATTTCCTCGGAGTCATTCTGGAGCGGATTCGCTACGACACGTTTCACGGCAAGGAAGTCATCGCGCACAACACCGCGCAGCTTGCCACGCAGCTCGGCGCGGAGGCGGCGCTGATTTCGTGGCTCGGTTCCGGAAACGCTTTCGTCGACGTGATGCTGACATTGCGCGCCTGTGAGCAGCGCGGCATCAAGACCAACTTGGTCACTTACGAGTACGGCGGCAAAGATGGAGTGGACTCGCCGCTGCTGTTTTATACCGGGGAAGCGGACGCGATCACCAGCACCGGCAGCCGCGATCGCTGGATCGACCTGCCGGAGGCCGAGAGAATCGTCGGCCCCTACGAAGAGATCAAAGTGCTCAGCTATCCCGGTGCGCCGCTGACGCCGGCGCGCGGGCGTTTTACTCTCGATGCGCGCGACATGATTCTCGGCGGGGTGGATTATTGGGGCAGAGGCAATTGGACGTGCGCCGCCTATTAAGAAGATTAGTTCAGAGCTCATTCAGGCCGCTCAAGGTGTTTCCGATTCCAGCTAGCGTAGGCGGGTAAAAATATTTGATGGAGGATTGTCATTAGATGGTGCGACGATTTTTGGTATTCAATTTGTTGGCGCTGGCTTTGTCCGCGGCGAGCGCGATGGCCGCGGCGCCGGCGAACAAGGTCGTGATTGCCTATTCGGTGCTGAACGAGCGCGGCACGGGAGCGCTGCTCGTGGCGCGCGATCAAGGATTTTTTCGCAAGTACGATCTCGATGTCAATTTGATTCTCATGCGCAGCGGCGCGGTAGCGCTTTCGGCGTTGTCTTCCGGAGAAGCGCATTTTTATTCCGGCTCGGCCAACGGCTCGTCGCTCGGTGCCATGGCCGGCGGGCTCGACTTGGTTTTCGTCGCCGGCTTGGCCAATCAACTGAACGGCACGATGGTCGCCGCGCCGTCGATCCGCGCGCCCGCCGATCTCAAGCGTAAAAACATCGGCATCCAGAGTATCGGCGGCGGTATCTGGATGATCACCCAATTGGTCCTCGAGCACTGGGGCCTCGATCCCAAGCGCGACGGCATCAATCTGCGCATCGTCGGCGATGAATCGGTCATGGTCCAGGCGTTGGTCTCGGGCAACATCGATGCGACCTACGCCGGGTATTCCTATGCCACCATGCTCAAGAAGCAGGGGTTCAACATCCTCGCCGATCTGACCAAGCTCGGCGTGCCGTTCCAGAGCACGGCGATCCTCGCGCGCCGGAGCTATCTGAAAACCTCGCCCGCGACCGCGGAGAAGGTGGTGCGCGCGCTGGTGGACGCGATCACGTTCATTCAGCGGCCGGCCAACAAGCCCTCGGTGGTGGCGACGTTGACGAAGAATCTGCAGATCGTGCGGCCCGAGGATGCCGAAGAGGGCTACGAAGTGATGAAAAACGTCTACGACCGCCGCGTGTTTCCCAACATCGAAGGCATCAACAACGCGATCCGCCTGCTCGGCCTCAGCAACGAAAAAATCCGCCAGCTCAAAGGCGCGGACCTGGTCGATGACGGCATCGTCAGGAAATTGGAGAAAGAAGGAATCTTTTAGTTTAACAACGCGTTCAACTTACGAAGGCGTTCAAACCGTTCAAAACGTTCAAGTAGTTCAAATCGTTTTCGGACTCGGTTGTCGAGGCGGCCTGGAACTTCCGCGAAATTAACTCACTATTCATGCGACTCGAGATGGCAGAATTTCCGGTGCGCCGAATTCGACTCGGCGGCGCGTACCGTTATCAAGACGGCATTCTGGAAATTGACGGCGACGATCTTGTCCGGCGGGTATTGGAAGATCCGCGTATCCGGATGGCCAAATTCGACGTCGTGACGCCGGGCGAGTCCGTGCGCGTTACCGGGATTCGCGATGTGGTCGAGCCGCGGGTCAAGCTCGGCGGAGCGGCGCAGGTGTTTCCCGGTGTGCTCGGTCCGGTGGCGGCGGTCGGCGGCGGGTTGACCCATCGTCTCTCCGGCATGGCGGTGCTCGCGACGGCTTCGTACGAGGGAACGGTGCGCGCCGGCACGGGCGTGCAGCGCAGTGCAATTCTCGACATGTGGGGGCGCGGCGCAGAAGCGTCGCGCTTCAGCTCGCTCATTCACCTTGTGCTGATTCTTGAGATAAACGAAGGTCTCGGTGAGCTCGAAGCGCACAGCGCGATTCAAACCGCCGAGTTCGAGGTCGCGCGAAAGCTCGCTGAAACGACGGCGGGCCTTGAACCGGCGCGAACGGTCCTCTACGACCTGAGCGACGGCGCCGAGCGGCGTCCCCGCGTGGTGCTGATTCAAGGCTGTATCACCCAGGCGCAGCAGCCCCATTCCGGCATCGGTTACTATGGCATGCCCATCCGCGAGTCGCTGCCGACGGCGATCCATCCCAACGAGTTGCTCGACGGTGCAGTCACGCCGAACACCACCCGAGGCATCGGCTATTATCCGACCAGTTGGGACTGGCAGAATCATCCGCTGGCGCTGGGGCTCTACCGCGAGCACGCCGCCGGCCGGCTGAGCTTCGGCGGCGTGATTCTGGAGCGCATCTCCTACGAAACCCATCAGGCCAAGGAAGTGGTGGCGCACAACGCGGCGCAGTTGGCGCGCAGCCTCGCCGCCGACGCGGCGCTGATCACCTGGACCGGCTCCGGCAATGCGTTCGTCGAGGTGATGCTGACGATTCGCGCCTGCGAGCGGTTGGGCATCAAAACCGTACTCGTCACCTACGAGTACGGCGGCAAGGACGGCGTCGATTCGCCGCTGCTCTTCTATGCCGAAGAAGCGAGCGCGGTGGTCAGCACCGGCAGCCGCGACCGCTGGATCGATCTCGCCGCGCCAGAAAAAGTCGTCGGGCCGTACGACGCCATCCGCGTCCTCAGCTATCCGGGCGCGCCGTCCGCTCCGGCGCTCTCCGCTCTCACGCTTGACGCGCGCGATATGATCATCGGCGGCGTGGACAACTGGGGTGGCGGCGCCTGGACTTGCCGGGCTTTCTAAGTTTCTCGACCCTTCCCGTCCGTGTGAAATCTTCGTGATCACCGCGCAGGCGGGCGATCCGAGCGGGATTTTTGTACCCGATTGTCTGCCTATGGCCTATAATAGCCGCGGCTCCGTAAGGTCGGCCAACTCTCTAAATTGTCATTTTCAACGACACCATCGGAGGATCGTTATCGATCCGCCGGGAGGCAACCGAGGAACTGATCATGGCAAACAACATTCCGCTCAAGCTTCAAGGCACTCCGATTGCCGATCCCGGGTTGCCGGCCGCGCTGCGCGCGGCGACGCGCGGCGCCGCCAAGGCGAGCGAATTCCTGCCGCCGGGCTATCTGAAGGTCGATGCGGCTTTCGATCTTAGCGCGCGCGCTCGGTCCACTCCCGGCGGCGCCGTGGAGAAAACGATCCAGGCTGGAGACAACCAGGTCGTCGTCCTTGAGATGGCCGACGGCGTCACCGTCATCACCAGCGCAAAAAAATTACAAGAGTCGCTGCGGCGCATCGATCCCGCCGCCATCGAAGCCGACGGCACGGCAAGATTAGCCGCCCTGCGCGAGCGCGGCGAGGCCAGCCGCGGCATCATCAGCGACACCGTCGGCGATCTGGTATCGCGGGTATTCACGGTGACCGTCGGCGATAGCGCCGATCCGATTATCGATGCGGCGAAACGCAAGGCCGCCGAATGGCTGGGCGAGAAGGCCGAGGAGAAGATCCAGGCCTATTCCGAGCTCGGTGTCACCTGGCTCGGCACCAAGGCGCTCATGTGGGCGATCGAGAGCCGGCTGGACCGCAAGCCCGGACTGTATCGCTGGCCGCGCGGCATGGGCGAGGCGGTAGACCTGTTGAACGTCGACGCCGACGCGCTGGCGGCGGACGCCAGGGAAGGGCCGCTGCTGATTTTTATTCACGGCACCGCATCGTCGAGTACGGGCAGCTTCGGCGATTTGCAGAAAGTCGGCCACGAAGACTGGCAGGCGCTCGAACGGAAGTTCGGCGACCGCATCTACGCCTTCGAGCATCTTACGTTCTCGCAAAGCCCGATCGAGAACGCCATCGAGCTCGCGGCCGCGCTGCCCGCGGGCGCGCAGGTGAACCTGGTGACCCACTCGCGCGGCGGCTTGATCGGCGATCTGCTCTGCCTGCGCAGCCCGGCCGATGAGCTGATCGAAAACTTCCGGTCCGATTTACCGGAGCCGGGCGAGGTCTTGGAAGAGGAGCGCGAGCGCATCAAGAAAGAAACCGAGAACGCCCACGCCGAACAGCAAGGACAGCTCCGCGAGCTGCGCGCGCTGCTGCAACGAAAGCAGCTCGCCGTCCAACGCTACGTCCGCGTTGCCTGCCCGGCGCGCGGCACGCTCCTGGCTTCGGGCAATTTCGATATTTTTCTTTCCGCGCTGCTGACCGTGATCGGCCGGGTGCCTTACCTTTACGGCAATCCGATTTACTACGCGGTCAAGCGCATCGTGCTCGAGATCGTCAAAAACCGCACCAATGCCAAGCTCGTGCCCGGCATCGAAGCGATGCTGCCCGAGTCTCCGATGGCGCGTTTTCTCGCCGAGGCTGCGCCGCAGGAATCAACCCGGATCGCGGTCATCGCCGGCGATATCGAAGGCGGCGGCCTGCTCAAGCGCTTGGGCGTGCTCTTCACCGACTACGCCTTTTTCAACGGCGTCGACAATGACCTGGTCGTCGATACCGACGCCATGTACGCCGGGATCGCACGGAAGGCCGGCGGGCGCGCGCTTTTCGACCAGGGCCCGACCACGTCGCACTTCAGTTATTTTCAAAACGACGACACGCGCGCGGCGCTGCGCGATTGGCTGATCGCCGACGGCGTCGAGCAGTTGGCCACGTTCAAAGTTCTTCCTGGTGCGCGTCCCGAGCGCAGCTTAGCGGAAGAAAAGGCCCATGCGGCCGAGTTGCGGCGCAGCCGCGGCGGCGAAGCAGCCGAGGCGATCTTGCCCGTGGCGGTCGTCCTCCCGGGCATCATGGGCTCCCATCTCTGGCGCAACGAAAGCGAGCGGGTGTGGTACCGCGTTGCCGGCTTGGTGGTCGGCGGCCTCAGAAATCTCGCATGGGGCGAGCGCACGGGCAGCGAGAGCGGCGACGGGATCACGGCGGAAAAGCTTTTCGACGATTCCTACGGCGACCTGTGCGATCATCTCATGGAAACCCACCGTGTCGAACGCTTTCCTTACGATTGGCGCTTGCCGCTCGACATCCTCGCCGATCGCCTGGAGAGATTTTTGCGGCGGCTCTTCGAGGAAACCAAAAATCCGCAGCGGCCCATTCGCATCCTCGCTCACAGCATGGGCGGCCTGGTGGCGCGCGCGCTGATTCACAAGCTCGCCCAGCGCCAAGACAATCTGTGGGACGATCTCATGGGCCGCGACGGCGCGCGCTTTATCATGCTCGGCACGCCCAACCAGGGTGCGCACTCGATGGTCGAGGCGCTGATCGGCAAGTCGGATACGCTGCGCAGTCTCGCCCGCATCGACGTGAGAAACGACCTGCAGAGCATTCTCGACATCATCGGTGAATTCCGCGGCGCGCTGCAGCTCCTGCCGAAGCCCGGATTTGCCGACGTCGGCGACGCCCAGTTCGACGATTATTTCACCGCTGGCGCGCTGGAGCGCGTTCAAAGAAGAGATGAAGGATTTCTGGTTCGGCGACAAGGTCGCGGCGGTGCCGACCGCCGCCGCGCTCAGCCAAGCCAAATGGCTGTGGGAGCGCGACGGCGTGCTGCCGCCGGCGCTGCCGGAGCGCCATAAAGACAAGACCATCTACGTCCACGGCTGCGCGCCGACGACCGCCTGCGGCATCAAGAAAATCGACGGCCGCTGGAAAATGGTCGGCACCGTTCGAAGGCGACGGCACGGTCACCTGGAAGTCGGGCGCGATAGACGGCATCGGCCGGCGCTATTACATGCCCGCGGTGCACGGCGATCTCGCCGCCGCCGAGGAGTATTTCACCGCCTTGGACGAACTGCTGCGCACCGGCGCCACCGGCGCGTTGATGGATCGACCGCCGGAAACGCGCGACGCCGAGGCGGCAGAACCGCGAGCGTATGAAGCAGGACCGCCGCGCTACCCCATGCCCGAAGAAGCGGCACACGCGCTGACCGGCGTGCCCAAGCGCAAGCGTCTCGCCGAGCGCGCGGTGCCGACCTTGAAGGTCGCGGTGAAGGCGATGGATCTGCGCTTCGTCAACCAGCCGATCATGGTCGGCCACTACGAACAGGACGCAATCTCGGGCGCCGAGTCGATCATCGACCGCGAGCTGGTCGATAACGCGCTGAGCGAGCGCTACAACCTGGGACTTTACGCCGGTCCGGTCGGCACCGCGGTGGTCGTGCTGCGTCTGCCCAACGAAGCGGAGCGACTGCGCGGCAGCTCCTACGGCGCGGTGGTGACCGGCCTGGGCACCTACGACGGCACACTGGCGGCCAACCGGCTCACCGAGGCGGTGCGCACCGGCGCGCTGCGCTACCTGCTCCAGTATTTCGATTGCAGCGGCGTGGGCTCTGGAGAGATCGGCCTCAGCACCCTGCTGCTGGGCTACAATTCCAGCGCCAATCTGACCATTCAAGCTTCCGTCGAGGCGCTGGTGCGCGGCGTGGTGGAGGCCAATCGCAAGTTTGCCGACGCCACCCGGCAGACTCTGCACATCGGCTCGCTGGAGATCATCGAGCTTTATCTCGATACCGCGATCTCGGCGATGCGCTACTTGCGCGCTTTCGCCGAGAAGTCCAACGGCGAGGCGCGCGGCCTGGGCGTTCGCTTGGAGATTCCCGAGGAACTGGAACAAGACCGGAGCGTGCGGCCGAGATTGGACGATAGCCGCGCGGTCGGCCATTGGCCGCGCATGATCATCACCGACGCGGACCGTAATGAAGAAGAATGCCCGCCGGAGTGCTATGAGCGCCTTTTCCCGCCTGAGAGCTACGACGAGGGTGAGCGCGAGGATGAAAACGCGGGCGGCGAAACCAAAACGCCGGCGCGGCTGCGGCGGCGAACCGCGCTCGCCGAGCGCTTGAAATTCGTCCACGTCGGCCAGCGCGCGCGCGCCGAGACCATCGTGCAGCAGCGCCAACCCGGATTGGTGGAAAAGCTCATTGCCCAACAGATTCTGGAAAAAAACTATCGCCCGGATTTCAGCCGGACGTTGTTTCAATTGATGGTGCCCCATGAATTCAAAGACGCCTCGCGCCAGCTCGATCGCATCGTGCTGGTGGTGGACGGATACACTGCGAATTTGCCTTGGGAGCTGATGCTGGCCGAGGACGAACCGCTCGCGGTGCGCTCGCCGATGATCCGCCAGCTGGTGTCGAGCAAGTTTCGCCGGCAGGTGCGCCAATCGCTGCAGCCGCTCGCCTACGTGATCGGCAATCCCTCGACCGCGAACTTTTATCGAAGCTTTCCTTCGCCGGACCGCAGGCCGTCCGAAGGATTGGTTTCGCTCGCCGGCGCCCAGGAGGAGGCCGAAGTGGTGGTCGAATCCTTGCGCCGCTACGGCTACGAGGTGGAGCAGTCGATCGGCGCGGAATATGATGCGCTCAAAGTCATCAACCCGCTGTATCAAAAACCTTATCGCATCGTGCACATCGCCGCGCACGGCGTCTTCGACGAGCGCGCGGCGGACGGCAAGAGCCGCAGCGGCGTGGTGCTCGCCGACGGGCTGCTGCTGACCGCCGCGGAGATCGGCCAGATGGAGATCGTGCCCGATCTGGTGTTTCTCAACTGCTGCCACCTCGCCAAGGTGGACGCCCAGCCGGTCGCCTACAACCGCCTGGCCTACAGCATCTCGCGGGAACTGATCGAGATCGGCGTGCGCTGCGTGGTCGCTGCCGGGTGGGCGGTGGACGACGATGCCGCCTACACGTTCGCCGACGTGTTCTACCAAGGAATTCTCCACGAAAAACTCCAGTTCGGCGACGCCGTGTTCGCCGCGCGCAGGGAAACCTATCGCAAGCACGGCGGCAGCGTCACCTGGGGAGCCTATCAAGCCTACGGCGACGCCGGTTGGCGCATCGACCCGCGCGAAGGCTCGGGGCGCCGGGGGCGCGGCAGCGCCGACTTTGTTTCGCCGGAGGAATTGATCGACGGCATGAGGGGAATTCGCACCGGCATCTTCCAACGGCGCGAGGCCCTGACCAAGCCGGCGGCGCGCAGCACCGCAGCGCAGCTCCAAGTGCTATTGCGCCGCGGTCCAAAGAACTGGCTCGACGATCCGGCGGTCAGCTTCGAACTGGCGGAAACCTACGCGTCGCTCGGCGCGGAATTTTTCGAGGAGGCCTGCAAACTGTACAACGTCGCGATCGCCGCCGAGGACAGGGCGCACCGCGTGCCCATCACCGCCATCGAGCAGCTCGCCAATATTGAATCAAAGCTCGGCGAAGAGATGGGCGCGCCGGATTTGATCGACCGTGCCATCGAGCGGCTTTATGATCTGGACAAAGTCGTCGCCGGGACCGTCGATTACGGCTCCGGCCGGCGCATCGAAGCAGCCGCATCGAAGGCCAACATCGAGCGCCAGTCGCTCGCTGGCAGCGCTTACAAGAGAAAAGCCGCCATCTTCGCGCGCCAGATTCTCGATCCGCGTACGCCGGATCGGCAGGAGTCGATCAAAAAGTTCGAAGAGGCGATCGGACAGAGCATCGAGGCCTACAGAAATGCCTCGGGAGCCGAGAACGAGGCGCGTTTCGATCCGTATCCGGCGCTCAACTGGCTCGCGCTCCGGGCGCTCGACGGCGCCTACGACCAAGGTGTCGCCGTTTGCGTGCTGTGCGGCAAGAAGGCCACCGAAAAGTTCATGCGCGCCGCCAATGTTTGGAATGCCGTGATGGCCGCCGAAGCCTATCTGGTCCAAACGCTATGCGACGGCAGCCTGGGCCGACCGCGCGACGCGGGCGATCAAGCTCTCGAGGAAGTTTGGCGGCGCTACCGCGATGCCTTTGCCAACGTCCGCTTTGCGCCGAAGGACCTCGACGCGGTGACTTTACAGCTCTGTCTGCTGGCGCTGTTTTTCGAAGCGAAAAGCGCGACCGGCACACAGGCCGCGCGCAGCAGAGCCCACGGCGCGGCGGCGCATCGCCTGCGCCGGCTCGCCGAACGAATCCAGCCGGGAAGCTGCGAGGATCCGACGCCGCCGGCGCGAGTGGAAACGGCGCGGGAGACCCTGCCCGAGCCGGCGGCTCCCCGGCGGCGGGCAAGGCGACGGCGACGGTAGCCGCGACAGCGCCGCACGGTTGCGTCGGCAGCGACGCTCCTTTATGGTCGCGGATCATAGAACGTGGCGATGTCAGAAAAAGCGAAACAGATCATTCCCATCGGCGGCGGCGGGTTTTATCGCGACCCGGAGAACCTCGCGCTGGAAAAATATGTGATTGCCCAGACCGGCGCGCAAAATGCGCGCGTCGCCTTCGTGCCGACGGCGAGCGGCGAGCCGGACCATTACGTCGCGAGCTTCTACGCGGCGTTTCTGAAGCTCGGCTGCCGGCCGTCGGTGCTGACGTTTTTCAAGCGTACCCCCGATCTGCGCTCATTTTTGCTGAACCAGGATGTGATCTACGTCGGCGGCGGCAACACCAAGAGTCTTCTCGCCGTGTGGCGCGATTGGGGCGTGGATAAGATTCTGCGCGAGGCGTGGGAGTCCGGCATCGTGCTCACCGGCGTGAGCGCGGGGGCGATCTGCTGGTTTGCGCAGGGGGTGACGGATTCGTTTGCCGACGGCCTTTGCCCGCTCGACTGCCTGGGCTTTTTACCGGGGAGCTGCTGCCCGCACTACGACGGCGAGCCGCAGCGTCGGCCGTCCTATCACGGACTGCTCGGCTCCGGCGCAATCGCCGCGGGCGTCGCCATCGAAGACTGGACCGGCGTTCACTTCAAGGGCGCGGAAATCCATAAGGTCGTGAGCTCCAAGCGCGGCGCTCGGGCCTACAGCATGCGCGCCGCGCACGGCTCGGTGCAGGAAGTCGCGCTGCCGAGCGAGTTTCTCGATGCCGCCGCGGCGGAGAATCGAGCCGACTAACGGGATCGAGGCGGGCGTGCAATGGCGACGCTAAAAAAGCGCAAGAGAATGCCGATCGTCGGCGCGGTGATGACTTCTTTTCCCTATTTTGTCGACGTCGAGGAAACCGCGACGAATATGGAGCGCATGATGGATGAGCACGCCATTCGTCATCTGCCGGTGCAGGACAAGGGCGCGGTCGTGGGTATCGTCTCGGAGCGCGATCTGCACCACCATGTCAAGCGCGAAGCGCCCAAAACGGAAAAGGATAAAATTCTCGCCCGGCAGATCATGATTCCCGATCCTTACATCGTGCCATTTCGCGCGCCGCTCAACGAAGTGGTTTTCGAAATGTCGCGGCGGCGCATCGGCTCTGTGCTCGTGCAGCGCGAGGGCAAGCTGGCGGGAATTCTCTCCGCCATGGACGTCTGCCGCGTGTTCGGCGAATACCTGGAATCGATGTTTCCGGGCGGCAAGCGCGGCGGCGATTCCGCGGCATAGCGCCACGGAAACTCTCGGCACGCCCCTAGACGTTCGGGATCAGTTCAGCGACGAAACGGGTTTATCGAATGGAGACTTGTGGGTTGAGTTGAACGCCGGATCTTCATGCGCGCTCACGACCACGGCAACGGAGAAACCATCGGCGTTCAACTTACTTCGTCCTGCGAAATTTGGCAGAGGGCTAGAGATCGTAGACCGGCGTGTGGATGGCAACGTGCTCGCCGCGGGCGATGGCGCTGACGATATCGGCGCGGCTGACGATGCCGACGACGCGCTCGCCGCGCATCACCGGAACGCGCTTGATCTTCTGCATGGTCATCAGGCGAGCGATTTCCTCGACCGCGGTGTCTTCGCCGACGCTGATGATTTTCTTGCTCATGATCGCTTTTACGTCTTTGCCTTTCTTCGCGACGATATCGGCTTCGGAGACTACGCCTAGAATCTTGCCGTTTTTTCCCGCGACCGGCGCGCCGCTGATCTGATTCTTGATCAGCGTGGTCGCTAAATTTCGGATGGTCATGGTGGGAGGAACGGTAATGATGTCACGGGTCATGATGTCTTTCGCCTGCATGGTCTCTACCTCCGCATGTGTTCTAAAGTCCCTTGTCGGCCATCAATTTCGCCAGGTCGCCGACGCGACAGCTATAACCCCATTCGTTGTCGTACCAGGAAAGAACTTTGGCCATCTTGCCTTCGAGCACGACGGTCGACAAGCCGTCGACGATCGAGGACGCTGAATTACCACGAAAATCGGTGGAAACCAAGGGTTCGTCGGAGTAGCCGAGCACGCCGCGCATCTTGCCCTCGGCGCTTTCCTTGAGCGCGGCGTTGATCTCTTCGGCACTGGCGGATTGTTTGAGATCGGCCACCAGATCGACGACCGAAACCGTCGACGTCGGCACGCGCAGGGAAATGCCGTGGAGCCTGCCTTTAAGCTCGGGCATCACCAGCCCGATGGCTTTGGCGGCGCCGGTGCTCGTCGGCACGATATTCATCGCCGCGGCGCGCGCGCGGCGCAGATCTTTGTGCATCAGGTCGAGGATTCTTTGATCGTTGGTGTAGGCGTGGGTGGTGGTCATCAGGCCGCGCTCGATGCCGAAATGATCTTGCAGAACCTTTGCGACGGGCGCCAGGCAGTTGGTGGTGCAAGAAGCGTTGGAAACGATGTGGTGCTTGCGCGGATGGTAGTCGGCGTCATTGACGCCGAGCACCACCGTGATGTCTTCGTTGGTGGCCGGCGCGGTAATGATCGCCTTTTTGGCGCCGGCTTCGAGGTGCGCCCGTACCTGTGCGCCGTCGGTGAACACGCCGGTCGACTCGATGACGATATCGACGCCCAGATCTTTCCATGGCAAGCGGGTCGGATCTTTTTGGTTGAGAACGGCGACGTTGTTGCCGTCGATTTGCAGCACGCCTTCGCCGACGGCGACCTTGCCCGGAAAAACTCCGTAGTTCGTGTCGTAGCGAAACAGATGCGCGTTGGTGTGCAGGTCGGCCATGTCATTGACGGCGACCACCGTCAAATCGTCGCGGTGGCGCTCGTGCATGGTTCTCAAGGTCAAGCGGCCGATGCGCCCAAACCCGTTGATTGCAATTCTCGTTGCCATGGAAGTTCCTTTGAAGTTGGATCTGAACGTAATGAGACGACTTTATCTGACGCCATATTCATGCCGGACAGAAGATCATTTGAAAACTCTAGCTCTCGCGCCGCGCCTTCTCAACCTTGAGAAAACTTTCCAGCGCCTTCTTAGATTTAAGAAGAATGGCTGGTTTCAGTTCTGGTTTCAATGCATTTTGCTGGCACAAGGGTTGCGCCTTAGCACGGTGAGCGGAAAAGGAGAGACGAAGATGCATGAAGCAACTGGAACGATCGAAGAACCAAAGGTGGCAAAGCTGCTCTTCAGCGATGCGCGCTTTGGCTGGCTGTGGCTGCCCCTGAGGTTGTACCTTGGCTACATGTGGTTTGAGGCCGGCTGGCACAAGTTCACTGACCCGAGATGGATGGGGACCGGTGAAGCCTTACTTGATTATTGGAAGCGCGGTCTCAAGATGACGCCCAAGCCGACAATCTCCTACGATTGGTACCGCGGGTTCATCGAGTATCTCGTCAACGCCGAAGCACACACATGGTTTTCCAAGGTCATCATCTACGGCGAGTTATTGGTGGCCGCAGGTTTGATTCTCGGCGCCTTCGTCGGCATCGCGGCCTTTTTCGGCGGCCTGATGAACTGGAGCTTCATCATGGCCGGGTCGGCATCGACCAACGGTATGTTGTTTGCCATCGCAACCTGGCTTGTGTTGGCCTGGCGCAACGCCGGCTGGATCGGTCTCGATCGTTGGCTCTTGCCGGCCCTGGGAACGCCCTGGACGCGGGGTCGATTATCACGCACGAATCGACCAAATCGAACCGTGAGTGTCGTATGACGTCGCATCAAGAGCATGGCGGAGCAAGGTGAGTGCTCCCGCGTTTTTTGGAGAACACCTCGGAAAGGAGATAGGTTATGGAAGATTTCGCTGATGTAAATGCCGTGTTGGGCTTTCCTCCGTATGAAGAGGGAATCTCCCCGGTAGAAAAACTGCTCAACGATTTTGAGGCGCATGAGGCCCAGG
Source organism: uncultured delta proteobacterium (assembly GCA_963745035.1). Taxonomy (GTDB): domain Bacteria; phylum Desulfobacterota; class Binatia; order UBA9968; family UBA9968; genus DP-20. The sequence goes on from CAVUVW010000027.1 coordinate 182,533, forward strand.
AAGACCGCGCTCTCGAGTTCTACAAACAGGCGCTTTCGCATCTGCCCAATTCAGCCAGCCGATTTCTGCTGCAGCTGATAATTTCCGATGAAGAAAAGCACCGGGCGGTGATCCATGCGATGGCCGCGACTCTCAAAGGCAGCCTGACTTGGACGAAGCCGGCGGGCAGCCTTGAGGGCATGGCGGATCTGGCCAGCTTGAACGGCAAGATCCGCCAGGTAACCGAAGAGTTGATCGACCTTGAAAAGGCGGGCATAAGTGAATACAAGAGCCTCGCCAAAGAGAGTAGCGGCTACTACCACGGTCTTTTCAAAATCTTGCTCGACGGGATGATTAGGGATTCCGAAAAGCACGTGCAGATGCTCGAGTTTTTGAAGGAAAACATAAAAAATACATGAGTACCCCAGCGCCGTTCGATCCGCTGCTGCGCTTCGCTGAGATCGAGCGGCTGGTCGCGAAAATCTACTATCGCTTTTCGCATCTCTTTCTCTCCCGTCCCGAGCTGCGCGATTTTTGGTGGGAGATGGCGCGGGAAGAGGAGCAGCACGCCAGCATTCTGGGCGCATGCCGGGAGCTTATCGTCAATTACCAAGACGAATCTCTCGATCCCATGATCAGCAGCGAGAACGCCGACAATCTTACCGAGAGGCTTCAATCGTTTCTTAGCCGCGGTACGCCGGCGCTCGGTATCGAGGAGGCCTTCAAAATTGCGCTCGACATCGAGTGTTCCGAGATCGACGTCATATACGGCAAGTTGCTGCAGCTGGGCGGCCCGCAGATCGGCAAGACGATGGAAAACCTGGGCGTTCCCGCAGCTGTACAGAGGCAAAAACTCAAGGCCGCGCTGCGCCGCTTTTGTTCCGATCCGGAACTGCTGCGGGCCGCCGAGCTGTTCTGAGCCGCAATTCTCCAGTTCGATCGTCTTGACACATTCACCACGCGCTTCTATCTTGCCGATTGCCTTGGTGAGGTACTTCAGCGAAGCGCAGTGCGATACACCCCGGTTGAGCCGGCGAAACATGGAATTTCACCTGAACAACATCATCGGTAAGAGCAAGGTGATCCGCGACGTTTTAGATCTGGTCAAGAAGGTCGCCAATACCCAAGCGACCGTTCTGATCACCGGGGGCAGCGGCACGGGCAAGGAATTGATCGCCCTGGCGCTCCACGCGCTCAGCGATCGCCGCGATAAGGTTTTCCTGCCGGTCAACTGCGGCGCACTTCCGGAAACCCTGCTCGAAAGCCTCCTCTTCGGGCATATGAAAGGTTCTTTCACCGGCGCCTTCGCGAATCAGGAAGGCTTGTTCGAAAGAGCCAAGGCAGGTACTATTTTTCTCGACGAGATCGGAGAAATTCCGCAGCATCTGCAGGTCAAATTGCTCAGAGCTTTGGAGGCAAAGGAGATTCTCCCGATCGGCAGCACGACGCCGCGCCGGATCGATGTCCGGGTGTTGGCGGCGACCAACCGAAATCTAAAAAACGAAGTAGAAGCCGGACGATTTCGCGAAGATCTGTACTACCGTCTCAACATCATGGAGATTCATATTCCGCCCCTAAGCGAGCGTCCGGAAGACATTCCGCTGCTGGTCGATCATTTCATCAAGCGGCACAACCCGGAACTCAAAAGAAACTTTCAGGGCATCGAGGAGGACGCCGTGCGCGTCCTGATGTCGCTTCCGTGGAAGGGCAACGTGCGCGAACTCGATAATATCATCGAGCACACTATGATTCTCGCCGAAGGAGAGCGCATCACCTTGAAGGATCTGCCGAGCTCGATCATGTGCCAGCAGTCAGGCCCATCCCGCCTTCACCTTCAACCTCAAAGACGCGCTGCGGGAATTTGAAAAACAGCACATCTTGCGCGCTCTCGAACAGGCGAAACACGACCGAAAGGAAGCCGCCAAGCTCCTGGATATCAGTCTATCGTCGCTTTACCGGAAGATCGAAGAGCTGGATATCGACTAGTTTCGATACTGTTTAACTAAGGTTCAGTGCTTCTCTCGCCTCCTGGCATTGGGCGCAAAGGGCCGTTTCCGGGATCGCCGCGAGGCGCTCCGGCGCAATCGTTTCGTGGCAGGCGAGGCAGACCCCGTAGTTTCCTTCGGCTATCCGAATCAAGGCGCCATCGATACGGTCACTCTCATTCAGGTACCATTCAGCGAGATTATTGAGCAGATGAGTTCTGCTTGCATAGGCCGCTTTATCGATCCACTCTTTGTTTTCATCGATCTCGCGCTGCTCTTGTTGCACATGTTCGAGGGTCTTGACGATTACGCCGCGGCGTTGTCTTAGCTTTCCGTAATACGGTTCGATTCTGATTGCGATCATAACGTACCTCCCGAGTCATGCTTCCGGCGCGACAGATGCTCGGCTCAAGGCTTGTCGCTGGGCTTTATGGGACTCTAACTCAATATTGGGTCCGTGTTTTTGTCCCTCATGATTTCCGCAGATGCGGGAGCAGCACTTAAAACTCTTTGGAAAATAGCAAACGCAACGAGCGTGCCATGCGGCGCGATGCATTTGCCTTAGCATTTCCTGCCACACTAACCCGATTTTCTCAGGCGTAAGAAGATGATTCTTGTAATCCGAAAGCGCGGGCGGTGCGGAGTTGGGTTATTCAGCTCGAAAAGAGCCTGACATTTCGGGGGCGCGCCGCCGCGAATCGTTCTTGGTGAGAACAAAACTAACGATCAGCAGGAGGATAATGGAAATAACCAGATAAGCGAGTTCATATTCATTTGCCATCTCAACCTCCGAAACCATTCGTTGCCAGGCTGATCAAGCATGCGAATGCTCATCATGTCGCCGCTGCGACCGCACGGCTAGGACATTGAGGAGCATGATCAAAAGCGTGAGCAGCACGAGATGGAAAAATACGTTTTCCGTTACCATGATTCCCCTCTCAAGAAGTTGCCCTGGGCTAATAGATGGGCAAGACGAATGCCAGCATAGATTTTCGTGTTCATCGAGCCAGTCAATTCTTATGCAATCGCCGCACATTACGTTTCATAGGCAAACTTCTCTTGCCTGTAGGCGCGGTTCAAGATGTGATTGCATAAATGGGAAACATTGCAGTTCCTTTTTTAAAATTGCGAAAACTGCGGTGCAAAGTCCCGGAATTATGACGCCGGTTTGGTGGCATAGCGATTGCGGAATCACATTTTAGCCAAATCAATTCAATACAAGGAGGTATTGATCCATGGCAAAAAACACCAAAGCGAAAGATATCCAGTCGGTGGTTCATGGCACCCATTCGTGGGCTTAGCGCTGGGGAGGGAGACATGGACAGGTATTTGGAGGAGTTTTTTGGCCGCAGGGCGCGTGGCCGAAACCGTGGTACGGCATTCGGGCGACCCGGTCTTGATTATTCGGTCGGTCTGACAGCACAGGAGATCACGATGTTCTCAAAAATTCTCGTGCCATTGGACGGTTCCGGAACCGCGGAAAAAGTCCTGCCCTTCGTCCGTTGTTTTGCTCGCGGTCTGCAGATTCCGGTGGAATTGCTAGGGGTCGTGGATATCGGCGAAATGGCTCGCCACATCAGTGCCGATCAAGGCGCGATGATCCGCAGCTTGGTCGATGACAGCGCCCGCAGGTTAGACGAATATTTGCAGCGAATCGCAAAGAACTTTCCAACTGGAAAAGTGGAATGCACGGTCCGACACGGGAACGCGGCAGAGGTGATCATCGAATCCGCCGCGGCGGACCGGCAAACCCTCATCGCCATGGCCACTCACGGCCGTTCCGGCGTCGATCGCTGGCTGCTCGGCAGTGTGACGGAGAAAGTCTTGCGAGCCGCCGCAAATCCGATGCTGATAGTTCGGGCCAGTGAGGAAAACAGCCCCGGTTGGCACATGGGTGCGCTCAAGCGGGTACTCGTTCCGCTGGACGGCTCGAAGTTGTCGGAATCCATCCTGCCAGTGGCGCAGGCCTTGGCGCGCGACCTGGATCTCGAGATCGTACTGCTCAGTGTCTATAGCAACCCGTTTACTCTGGGCACGGACGGTGACGGCTTTTATAACGCGGCCCAGCTGCAGACAATTCTCGCCACGCTTCGCGCAGAGAGCATGGAATACCTTGCGCTCAAAGCGGAGGAACTGAAGAAAGCGGGTTTCAGCAAAGTATCGTCTGTGGCTGAGGAAGGACGCGCTGCCGATGCAATCATTGCTTCAGCACAGCGAAACCCCGACTGTCTGGTCGCCATGTGCACGCATGGGCGTTCCGGCGTGCAAGCGCTGGGTATTGGGAAGCGTGACGGAAACTGTGGTGCGCCATTTGGGCGCGCCGGTGCTGGTGGCGCGACCCACTGACCTTTTGCCGAGGGATTAAAGCCATGTTCAGCAAAATTCTAATACCGTTGGACGGTTCAAAGACGGCCGAGAGCGCCTTGCCCTATGCGCGGCTTTTGGCGGAGACGCTCGACGCCGACGTTGAACTGCTGGCAGTGATCGATCGCGGCGAAATCGAGCGCAGTATTGCTGACCCGGATGCATTGACTGAAGTTGTGTGCTACCACACGGCTCGTTTTGAACGATACTTATCACAGGTTGCCGAGGGGTTTTCAGGTAGTCGGCCGCAATGCCGGATCGAACAGGGGCTGGCGGCGGAGAGGATTATCGGTGCAGCGGCTGAAAGTAGTGAAACCTTGATTGTGATGGCGAGCCACGGCCGTTCCGGTATCCAGCGCTGGCTCCTCGGCAGCGTAGCCGAGAAGGTCCTGCGCGGTACGAGTAATCCTTTGATTCTGGTTCGTGCATCCGCCGGCGACGCTACGGAGAGGTCGGCCGCTCTGGGATCGGTCGTAATTGCGCTCGATGGCTCCGAGCTGAGCGAACGCGCGCTTGCGCCGGGTCTCGAAATCGCCCGGCGCCTGAACGTCGAAGCCGTTCTGGCGAGGAGTTTCGAATTTCCAACAACCGCCTATTACCGTGCTGACGATTATCCGCCCAGTGCCGCGGCATTCATTCCGAGTTACCGCGAGTTGGCGGAGGAGATGGGCCGCGAAACGCGAGAGTATCTTGATGCCAAGGTGAAAGAGATCAGCGCGAGTGTGCCTGTACAAATTCGCGCAGAGGTTCTCGAAGGACCGGCCGCCGAGGGAATCATTGACTTGGCGCGAGGCACGAAAGGCAGTTTGATCGTGATGTGCACCCACGGCTGCTCGGGGTTCAAGCGCTGGGTGCTCGGCAGCGTCGCGGAAAAGATCGCGCGCCATGCTGAGAACCCGGTATTGATTATTCGCGCGAGCTGATGACGGGGTCCGGTCCGCATGGAAAGAAAAATTCTCGTTTCACCACTCAGGAGTGATCGACCCGATCTGGGCGCGGAGATCATTATCTCTTGTTGACGCGGTTGCTTTCGTCCAATACATCGACATTGAAGCGTGAGCTCGAACAGCACAAAAAGACACTCGGGGAATTTGTCGCGGAGAAGCTCGGCGATGCGGGCGCTGGATTGAGAATGCGCCAGCTCGTCGATGCGGGCAGCCCTGTGGCGCCATTGTCGATTGCGCGGAGAAAGAAGGCGTCGACCTGATCGTCATGTCGTCCCACGGCCGGAGCGGATTGTCGCCCATGCTGGTCGGCAGCGTCACGGGTAGGCTCGTGCGTACGGCGCCCTGTCCGGTGCTGGTGGTTCCGACGGAAGCACAATAGTAAAAATCCGGCCGGGAAGACGGTAAGGTCGAAACTGTCACCGACGTCTGGTTTCTAGCAGCAGACCCGATTGGGCCACCGCACGGCCGACTCGGAATTCTTCCACCGGTGAACTATGGATATCAACTCCGATCGGCGCAGGTTCATCCTTATTGCTTTTGCCGGAATTTCACTTCTCACGGGCATATGGGTCGGCGTTGCTCGAATGGGATGGGTGCTGCCGTTGCCGAACGAGCGATGGGTCGTGCTGCATGGCCCTTTGATGGTGGTGGGTTTTCTCGGTGTGCTGATCGGACTTGAACGGGCCGTCGCATTAGAGCGCCGGTGGGCGTACGCCATTCCGGTCTGTGCCGGACTCAGCACCCTATTGGCGCTGGTGGGCGCGCCACTGCCGATCAGCGCATCCCTGGCGGTGTTGGCCGCCATATTTCTTGTCGCCGTGTTTATTACGCTTTATCGCCATTCTCCCACCGAGCACTTCGTCATCATGGCGCTAAGCGCTCTAACGTGGGCCGTGGGCAATGTCTTGTGGTTTGCCGAGGCCGCGATCTTTGCCTTGGTTCCCTGGTGGGTCGGATATCTCGTTCTCATGATTGCCGGCGAACGGTTAGAGCTCTCTCGACTCAGGCAACCGCCGGTGTCGGTTCGCCGCGCCTTCCACGCATGTGTTGCGGTGATTCTCGCCGGTCTTGCGTGTTCGTTATTCGACCTTCCTACAGCCGTCCGCATTTGCGGGCTCGGCTTTTTCGCCCTTGCACTGTGGCTGCTTCGCTACGACCTCGCCTGGAAGAGTACGAAGCAAGCGGGTCTGCCGCGTTTCATGGCGCTCTCTCTCATCGCGGGATATTTGTGGCTTGCGGTGGGAGGAATCCTTTGGATGGGGTTCGCCCGATATTTCTCGGCCGGACCGCGTTACGACGCAATGTTGCACTCGATCTTTTTGGGTTTTGTTTTTTCGATGATCTTTGCCCACGCGCCAATCATATTGCCGACCATTACCGGACTCGCATTGCCGTTTCGGAAAGGTTTTTATCTCCACGCCGGCTTATTGCATCTTTCGCTGGTTGGGCGAATTGCCGGTGACATCTTGCTCTTGCTGCCGCTGCAACGCTGGGCCGGACTGCTGAACGCCGCTGCAATCGTGCTTTTCCTGGCCAACAATATACGGGCCGTGGTGTTAGAGACAAAGATGCGTTCCGTTCAGGGGTAGCTCGCGATCGTGAGGAGATGAGAGGCTTGAAATCAAACTCAACGTGTTGGAAAAGCAGAAAAGCTTTTTGAGCCTCTAGCCCTGGGAAATGCGTCGCAAAGGAGATGCCGTGATTAGACCAAAGAAAATTCTCGCGCCGACAGATCTCTCCAAACTGTCGCTCGCTGCGGTTCGTTACGCGCTCGAGATGGCATTGGAGCAAAATGCGGAAGTCATTATCTATAACGTTATCGGCGAGGACGGCGAATGGTTCGGAAAGAACGATCCTTTGAATCCGGCCACCGCGATTTTGCCACGGCAAAAGGAGCGGTTGAGCGAGTTCGTCAAGGAAAACTTCGCCGATATGATCGGGAAAGTGAGGATCACTGAATCGGTTGAAGCCGGCATATCTCATTTATTGATCGTCAAGAAAGCTGAAGAGGAAAACGCCGATCTGATTGTCATGTCGACGCATGGCCGCACGGGAATCGAGCAGCTCATGCTGGGCAGCGTTACCGCCAAAGTAGTGGCGCGCGCGAGCTGTCCGGTATTGTCGATCCGTCCGGCGAAAGCATAGGCGCTGAGCAAGGTAGCGTTCGACGAATTGGTCGGGAGGTGCGAACGATTTTTTGCGACTGCGGCTCCCTTAGCAGGTGCTGTTATGCTCGGCCAAAACCGGAATCCAGAGATCGTATGCTATGCCCCACTCTACAAAGACTCCTGGACACCGATCGACGCGGCGCTAAAAGATCGGTCAAGCTCTAGACTATATCCGCCACTTTTCTGACTCCGTCACCCCAGTCCTCTATTTTGAAGTCCGCCAGCGGGACCACGATCGGCTCTTTTTCCTCGATCACGATCATTCGGTTCTTGTACTGGAGCAGGAATGAGATCTTTAGCAACACCGAGTCGTCCCGGGTTTCGAGAAGCGAGACCTTCTGTTCGAAATAAGAGTATTGTTTGTCCCGAAATATTTGTTTGACCCGTTCGCGAGTAAGCACGTCGCTAGCGCCGAGAAAACCTCCCATATTTCCTCCCTACTTTTTACGGCGATACCGTTGCCCCACGATCGCGCACTAATTGCTCCGGTCACGGCGTTTCCTCGTCCAGGCGATTGAGAAAGCAACGCAAAACATCGACGTAGGTGACAATGCCCACGAGTCCTTCCGCCTCATCGACGACGGGAATTCCGCCGATCTTATCTTCAACCAACAGCTCCACCGCGTCGCGCAGCGTGTCGTCGGGCGATAAGGTCAATGGATGAGCGGTCATGACTTCTTTGACTTCCGTCCCCAGCGCCTTTTCGCGCCTGTCGGAATCCAGCACCGGTGAATCAGCAAAAAAAGAGCGGATGTCCCGGTCGGTGATGATCCCGAGGAGCGCGCTGCCTTCGACAACGGGCAGCTGGCGAATTCTATTCTCCGTCATCACTTGGTCCGCCTCGCCGATCGTTTCAGACGGCGTCATCACCAAAGGATGCTTGGTCATGACATCGACAACTTTCATCCCGTCGTACAGTCCCATTGGCCTACTCCTCTCCTTGATCATCGTCCTAACTTGATTCACGCAGGAGATTTTAACAGCACGCGTTATGCCAACCCTGTGGCGAGAATTTTTAACGAATTCGCTCGCGTATTCGCTTCCGGCAATGCTTTTTCGCACTCCTGCGAAACCCGGCAAATCTTTGCGCAGCAATGAGAAAAATGCCGGTGAATTTGCATTGCGTCATGCGGGTTTTGGCGGCATGTCTTTTGCGCTATCTGTTGGTGAGAAAAGTTCGGAGCGAGGGGGAATTTATGCACAAGGTAAAAAAGATCTTGGCGCCGACGGATTTGACCGACACATCCATAGCCGGGATTGGTTACGCATTGGAGACCGCTCGAGATGCCAGCGCCGAAGTTTTGGTTTATCACGTCATCGACCTCGGCGATCCTTTTCAAGACAAACGTATGCGACCTGGACCGTATCGCGATATGTTGGAAAACGGCGGGCGGGTGCTGGACAGATTTCTCGTCCAGCATTTTGCCGATTGCATCGATCTGGTCGAAGTGCGCCAGGCAGTGGAGTTTGGGGAGCCGTACAGAAATATCGTCCGGAAAGCCGCGGAAGAGGGCGTCGATATGATCGTCATGTCAACTCACGGCCGCACCGGCATCGATCGGTTCATGTGGGGCAGCATAGCAGAGAAGGTAGTAGCGCACGCGCCGTGCGCGGTGGTGGTTGTTCCCCGGCGCGGCCGCGAGATCGGGGCGGCGAAGGCCGCTTAAAGAGCGGCCGGAACGGTTTCGGGAGGTGAAATTCATGGAAAACGAAAAGGATCGATTTGGCGATACCATGCGACTTGTGGAGAGGGCTAAGGAAGACATTTACTTTGCCGAGCGCGACCGGGAAATCTTAGAAAAACTGCGCAGCCAATTGCGCAAGGTCGATACTGCCGAGCCGCGGTCTCAATGCCCGAAGTGTACCGGAAAGCTGGAGACTCATTCGTTCGAAGGTTTCAGCCTTGATCGATGCCGCGAATGCGGCGGGATCTGGTTGGACAAGGGCGAGCTCGAAGCGATCGTGCGCAAAATCAGCCGAGGTCCGCTCGGCGCTTGGTTTGACGCTGTGGCACCCAAGTCGTGAAGATGAACACGGCTGGAGGCAGATTCAGTTAAGAGGGATCATTCGAACGGCGCAGCGAATGGCTGCTCGTAACCCGGAAGTCCGGGTAAAAAGATGCGATATGAATCCGAAAATTCTCGAATCTTTGAAATTGGAGCATGACGAGCTGCACGCAGATCTCGTCCGGGCGACCAAAGCCGGCGGCAAGACGGGCGAGGCGGCGAAAGATGTGGCGAAAGTTCTCCATGATCATTTCGTAAAGGAGGAAGAATTCGCGCTGCCGCCGATCAGTTTGTTGGCTGCGCTGGCGCGCGGCGAAGTCGACGAACGAATGCGCGGTGTTTTGGTGATGACCGATCGGCTCAAGGCTGAGCTGCCGGATATGTTTCGGGAACATGAAGCCGTCGTGGCGGCGCTAGAAAGACTAGCCGCGGCGGCGGAGGAAGAAAAATTGCCGGAACACGCGCGCTTTGCGGAAAAGTTGAGGCTGCACGCGAAAACAGAAGAAGACGTTCTCTATCCGGCCGCCATACTGGTCGGCGAATATCTTAAACTCAAGCTGGCGATCTAGATAGCCTCAGCGCAGCTATGGGCAGAGGCCCGACGAAGGATACTTCTTTATGCCCGGAGCAATTCACCGCTATCTTGCCGGCGATCACGAGCGTCTCGATACCTTACTCGAGCGCGCCATGTCGGATCCGGAAAATATCGACGCCGCGGCCTACGCCGAATTTCGCGCCGGTTTGCTCAAGCACATTGGCATCGAAGAGAAGGTGCTTTTCCCGGCGGCACGAAAGCAGCGTGGCGGCGAAGCTCTTCCACTGGCGGCCAAGCTGCGCCTCGACCACGGTGCGTTGACGGCACTGCTCGTGCCGTTACCGACGCCGCCGATTGTTGCGGCGATTCGCGCGATTCTCAGGGCCCATAACACCATTGAAGAGGACGCCGGAGGTGCCTACGAACAGTGCGAAGAGTTGACCGGCGCCGAGATCGATCGGATTTTGCTCGAGATGCGCAATTTTCCTGATGTGAAAGTGCTGCCGCATGTCGACAGCCAGTTTGTCATGGAGGCTGCGCGCCGAGCGCTGGCAAGAGCGGGCTACAACTTGAAGGTGTGAGTTCCGCGCTATTGACCAGTGCGCGCTGCCGCGAGTAACCCTACCAGAACACACTGCAATTGAGGCTTTGGCGAAGTAATCGTTCGCGTCACGCTGCGCCGGGAATAAGATCGCAACAAGGAGCGTGGCCGCTGACTGCGCGACTTGCTGTCTCAAACTCGCTCGCGTTTCGGCTCGAATGTGTAGAGCGTGCTTGGTAGCTCAGTCTCGGCTTCGATCCGGCGCGGGTTCGGATAGCGCAAGGCCTGCCAGCAGAGCCAGACCAGAGGGAAAGCTCCGCCGATGATGAATAGAGCGTCGCCCGGCAGGCGCAACCATTCGAGAACATTGACCCAGGGCAAATCGATAAACGCCAAACTCCGCGCGTACCAGTAGCCAATGTCCACGGCGTAATAGAGCTGGACGATGCCGAGCGGGAAAAGATTGACGAACGCCATCCACGCCAAGCCGATATTCAGAGACCAGAAAGAAATCTTGGCCGCGCGATCGCTCCACCGTTCGGCACGCAGTCAAGTAACGCAAACAGAACAGCAGAAGCCCGGCGGCCAGCATGCCGTATACTCCCATCATCGCGGTGTGGGCGTGATTGGCGGTGAGCGCGGTGCCGATTTCATAATAGCTTACGACCGGCAGATTGATTAAGAATCCAAATACTCCGGCGCCGAGAAAATTCCACACCCCTACCGAGACCAGAAACCAGACGGCCCAGCGGTGCAAATGATAGCGTTCGGCAGTCTTCTGTTCCCCCGATTTGATAAACGACCAGGCCTCGAGGGACAGCAGCAACAATGGGATCACCTCCATAGCGGAGAAAGTCGCGCCGAGAGCGAGATGCGCCACCGGCGTGCCGCTAAAATAGAGGTGGTGCATCGTGCCGATGACGCCGCCGAGGGAGTAGAGGATGATATCTAAATAGATAACGCGCAGGGCGGTGCTCTGGCGCACGACTCCCAACAAGACGAACATGTAGGCAACGACCACGGTGGTAAACAGTTCGAGAAAATCTTCCACCCAGAGATGCACCACCCAAAAGCGCCAGAAGTCATTGACCACAAAGCTTTCACGAGGGCTCGCAAGCAAACCGACGGCGTAGAAGGCGGGAATGGCGAGGGCGGCGTAGAAGAGCAACCACGGCATGTTGCCGAAGTGTTGCTCGCGCAGGGTTCCGCGCAGGCCGCGAAACAATATGAAGACCCAAAGAAAAAGACCGACGACGAGCAGGATCTGCCAGAGCCTGCCGAGATCGAGATATTCCCAGCCCTGATGACCCAGCCAAAACCAGAGCCCCTCGCCCAACCAGCCGCGCGCGCCGGCGTACTCGCCCGCGAGACTGCCGAAGACGACGATGGCAACGGCGATGAGAAGCACAATGGTAAGCGCGCCCTGGCCGCGGCGCTCCCGCCCAGCGATCAGCGGCACAATGAAAATACCGGTTGCGAGGTAAGAGGCCGATACCCAGAATATCGCCAGCTGAACGTGCCAGGTGCGCATGATGTTAAAAGGTAGGATCGCCGAGAAGTCGATGCCGAAAAATCCTTCCGGTTCGGCGCGATAGTGCGCGATCAGGCCGCCGGTCAAAGTTTGCAAGACAAAGAGCAACGAAGACACGAAGAGAAACCATACGATGGCTCTCTGCGCCGGGCGTAACCGCCACTTGCTCGATGGAACGGAATTGAACCGGTTTGGTTTCCGCGTCGCTCCAGCCCAGCCAGTCGTAGCGGCCAAAAAAATACAGGATGAGACCGGTTCCGCCTAACAGGCCGATGATGGAAATCACGCTCCAGATAATGGCATCGGCGGTAATGAAATTACCCGCCAGCGGCTCCGGCGGCCAGTTATTGGTGTACGAGTAGGATTGTCCGGGACGATTCGCCGTCGCGGTCCAGGCCGTCCACGCAAAGAAAGCGGTGAGTTTGCGAATATCTTCGGGATTGGTAATCCACTCGGCCTGTGCTCCGCCGCGCGTTTGTTTTGCAAAAAACATCGAGCGGTAGTGCTCCTCCATCATTTTGTGCGCCGCCGCTCTCGGCGCGCTCCAGCCAAGCGAATCCTCCGCCGGGTTGTAAGTGTTTTCGTGCAGCTCGGCGGCAACCCGCTCGCGCGCTGAGAGATCCGCCGGCGGGCACGCCCGCATAAGCCTCGATGAGAAACTCGGCGCTTTTGTGCAGGTACTCGGCGGTAAAATCGGGGCCGAGATAAGCGCCATGGCCATAAACCGAGCCATACTCCATCAACCCATAGCGCTGGAAAACATTCATGCCGCTGACAATATCGTCGCGGCTAAACAGGATCTTCGTCTCCTGCAACGACTTTGGCGGGGATCGGCGGTTGGTCACGGTAGACCAGATAGGCGAGGATGCCGAGCACGGTAAAACCGAAGAGGTAAGTCAGCATCGCTCCTTGAAACCAAAGAGACGAAATCGGCATGGGTTCCCTTGCCATAAGATCGTACCTCCGCCTTTCCTCATTCATAGTCCGCGATTTCCATGCAAATCAATGGGGAACAATAGCGGAACGCCTATCAAGGTCCTATGGCTGCGGTGCCAGATTGGCTGCGACGCAGTTCTTACTGGTGGCAATGAAACGCGCGGATTCTCCGAAATATGAGAAATATCTTCGTTAAAGACTCGAAAAACTGCGGCTTCGTTTGGCATTTCTGTTGCTCCTACGAAAGTCATTGTTTCAACGGAGTTCATTTAGTTTGCAAGGGGGAATCATGTTTACTGACAAGATCGAGCTCAAAGATCTGGACAAAATGGACGCGGAGTATCGAGATCTGCTGGGGCGTGTGCTGACAATACAGGCGGATTGTGAAATCGGCGGGCCGCATCTTTACGTGGAACAAATGCTCCCTGCGGCGCCCACCAAGCTCGATCAGCTGATTGTAGCGCGCACCGCCGCCGAGGAGATCGATCACTTTCGCAAAGTGGCACGGGTCGCCGGAGACATGGGAGTTGACGTTTCTTTTGTGCTCAGCCAGCCCAACGAAAAACGCTTCGTTGACTCCTTCCGCGGCTTGATCACGACCTGGGAAGACAACGCCGTGTTCGGGTTTCTGATCGACCGGGTTGGGCGCTACCAGCTTGAGGAGTTTTACGATTGCAGCTACCTGCCGCTGCAGCGCATCCTTCCAGACATCGTGACCGAGGAATTGGGCCACATCGACTACGGCTACAACAAAACTCGCGAGCTGCTCATGAAGGGTGACGAGCAGAAAGAGCGGGTGCAGAAAGCGGTCGATTACTGGTACGTGCGCGGATTGGATATGTTCGGCCGCAGCGGATCGAAGCGTGCCGAGCGTTATCGTCATTGGGGACTCAAGCGGCGTAGCAATGAGCAAGCACGCGAGGACTACATCAACGAAGTCAATCCGATTCTGTTGAGTATGGGCCTTAGAATTCCTGATCCTCTCAAGGGGCGACGCTATCTCTAAACAGCAGGTACCGAAAGGAGTGTCCAATGACGGAACCAGCAATGAATACCGAACAGCTCGATACGCATCTCCTTGAAGTGGTGCGCGCGCTACACGGCGCCGTGAAGCAGGGCGTATCGCATGCGAAGGATCCCGCGTTAGTCGATGCAGCTATCACGGACTGTAAAGAGATTCTCGACGTCATCATGGCAGGTAAGGTGGAGGAGTGGTTGAACTAGAAGTTTGCGGGTCACCAGGAGCCACTCGGGTAACTGTTTTCGGGAGGTGGAGTATGAAAAGAAGAACGAAGGTCGGCATCGTCGTCGGCGCGATCTACGGAATGTCGATTCTGTGGGGCGCGTTTTATCAGTCGTTATCCGAAGGCGCCCTGACGATTCTCGCCACGGTCGTGCTCGGGATCGGCGCTGGACTGATCTCCGGTGGCTTGCTTTTCGCCCTGATCGCGATGTGTCCGGCTGAAGAAGAGAAAAAGGCAGTGTCGTCCGCACATCCCGGAGATTACCGCGCAGCCGCTTGATACTTATGCAAACGGCCGATCGGAGGAATTCTCTGTTCGTAGCCCATGACAAGCTTGTTTCTATGACCAAGCTTGTCACAACACCGCATACTTAACAGCCGCCCCTGGATGGCTACGGCCGAGAGCGTTTTGTACGAATTGATCGGTGACGATGACGGCGTATTCGGCTGCATGTCGCTGCTCGCCTGCCGCGACCTCTGTCCCAAGAACCTCCCGCTCTCCACGGAGATCGCTTTCCTCAGACGGAAAATGGCCGCGCAGGACTTTAAGTAATTCAGCTGACCTACCGGTGTTTTTGCTCCGACCCCGATCTGTTACAGCGTCATTCTTTTTGCTCGCTGAGCAGTTACTCGCGCGGCAGCATTCCTAAACGCGATAGCCGGCTCGATGCGTTTTGCAAAGATGCGAAATTCAATTTCTGCGCGTGGAAAAACATCTGCAGATTCGGCTATTGACCGCGGCATATCGGTTGCGTTGTCAGTCGGATGGGAAGGGAGGTTGTTATGAGCAAGATAATGACAACAGGCGAGATGGGTTCCGGCGCGTTGAGCCGCTCAGAAAAAGCGGCGCACCCGCTGGAGCAATTATTGGAAGGCTTTAGTGCCGATTGTCGTAGGGAGTGGCGTTGTTGTTCTTGCCGATTCCCGAAGGGCTCACGCCCAACGCCTGGTATTACTTCGCGCTGTTCGTGGCGGTGATCATCGCCTTGATTCTTGAGCCGATTCCCGCCGCGGCAGTGGGATTGATCGGTGTGACGGCCGCTACAGTGGGACTCCTGGTGACACCCAAGCCGGCCGACGCCATCAAGTGGGCCCTCTCAGGATTTCAGGACGGCACTGTTTGGTTGATCTTCGTCGCTTTCATGTTTGCGCTGGGCTACGAGAAGACCGGTCTGGGTCGGCGCGTGGCGCTGAATCTGGTGAAATGGCTCGGCAAGAAGACACTTGGCCTCGGCTATGCCGTGGCGTTGGCGGATCTCGCCCTCGCGCCGTTTACGCCGTCGAACACCGCGCGCAGCGGTGGCACGATCTTTCCGGTGATCAAGAATATTCCACCGCTCTATGGCTCGGAGCCTAATACTCCGACAGCGCGCAAGATCGGTGCGTACATCATGTGGACCGCGTTCGCCACGACCTGTCTGACCAGCGCGATGTTTCTCACTGGTCTGGCGCCGAATCTTTTGGCGTTGTCGTTGGTGAAGAGCACCGCAAAGGTCGACATCACCTGGACGGAATGGTTCATGGGGATGGCGCCAGTGGGAATCGGGCTGTTTCTCGATACTGCCGCTGCTCGTCTACAAGATCTATCCGCCGGAGCTCAAGAGCAGCCCCGACGTGCCGGTGTGGGCGGCAGCCGAGCTCGGCAAGATGGGCCGCATCAAGCTCAAAGAGATCGGCATGGCGCTACTCGCAATGCTCGCTCTTGGGCTTTGGATCTTCGGCGGCG
Organism: uncultured delta proteobacterium; assembly: GCA_963745035.1. Classification (GTDB taxonomy): domain Bacteria; phylum Desulfobacterota; class Binatia; order UBA9968; family UBA9968; genus DP-20. The sequence continues at coordinate 198,494 of CAVUVW010000027.1, forward strand.
ACTTCATCAATGCGACCACAGTGGCGCTGCTGGTGTTGTCGTTGATGGTGGTAACCCGCATCGTCGAATGGGACGACGTGCTCGCGCACAAACAGGCGTGGAACGTGCTCGTGTGGTTTGCCACTCTGGTGACGATGGCAGACGGTTTGAACAAGGTCGGTTTTCTCAAATGGTTTGCCGGCGGCGCGGCCAGCGCCCTGGGCGGCTACTCGGTAATGACCATCCTCGTGGCGCTGACGGTGGTGTACTTCGTCGTGCACTACATGTTTGCGAGCCTGACCGCGCATACCACCGCGTTGCTGCCGGTGCTACTCACCGCGGCGATTGCGGTCCCCGAGATGCCCGTGAAGCTGATTTCCTTGCTGTTCTGCTACACGCTCGGCTTGATGGGGATCATCTCTCCGTACGCGACCGGCCCCGGCCCGATCTATTACGGCAGCGGGTACGTGACCCGGAAAGAGTTCTGGACCTTGGGTCTGATCTTCGGAGCGATTTACCTCGCGGCGATCCCTGGCGATCGGTATCCCGTACTTGCGGTTCTATCTGGGCTGAGATCAGCGCATTCTCCCGAGTGGGATCAGGGCTCGCGAAAAGCGAGCCCTGCGTGTTTGTGGTCAATGAAATTTCAAGCACGCGTCAAATACCAAATATTTTTGTGATGTGAAGCTGGCATCCATATTGCGGCAAATTGCAGATATGAAGCGAGATCAGGCTACACACTCACAAACCCGCGGTGCTGCTCAGGAAACCTTAGTTTCCGCTATGCTCGATCCGGCATTTTACCCGAATCATCCGGAGGAAATTCTCCACAAGGAAACTCACATCTCACATATTTTTCTGGTGGGCGCTCTCGTTTACAAAATCAAAAAGCCGGTGCGCTTTCCGTTCTTAGATTTTTCGACGGCGGCGAAGCGACGTCACTTTCTCGATGCAGAACTGCGACTCAACCGCCGGCTGGCGCCGGCGGTCTATCTTGGCGTGGTGCCGATTTTTCAAGATCATGGAGGCTGGCGCCTCGATGGGGGCGACGAGCCGATCGAATATGCGCTGCTCATGCGCCGCTTGCCGGAAAAGCGCATGCTCGACTATTTGCTGGAAACCAAGCAAACGAGCGCCGCGATGATGGAGCAGTTGGCGGACCGCTTGGCGGCGTTCCACCTTGGCGCGGAACGGGTGAAGAGAGGGGTCTCGGTCGATCACCTGCCGGCGATTGCGCACGAGTGGCACAAGAATGTTGCGGAGTTGCGGCCGCTTCTGGCAAATGGCAATGAAGGCGATCTCGATGGCATCGCGACAGCGGGGGATCATTTTCTTCGGAGCCATGCGGCGCTCATCGCGCGACGGGCGGCGGATGGCTGGGTGCGAGATGTGCACGGCGATCTTCACGCTGAGCATATCTGTTTTGCGCCGGAGGGCATCCAGATTTTCGATTGCATCGAGTTCAGCGACGAGCTGCGCCGTTGCGATCTAGCTTCCGAGATCGCATTTCTATCGATGGATGTTTCCGTTCGGGGCGGCGAGCCGCTCATTCGGCCGTTTGTCGAGCGCTATCTCGGAAAGATCGACGATCCGGATATCCAGTCTTGCTGCCTTTTTACGAATGCTACCGCGCTTTGGTGCGGGCCAAGGTCCATGCGCTCCGGCTGGGCACCTGGGGAAAGGAATCAACGCGCTACTTCGATTTCGCCAAGCGCTTCAAATGGAACCGATTTCAACCTTTTCTCGTGCTCGTAAGCGGATTCACCGGTAGCGGTAAGTCGACTCTCGCGCGCGCGCTGGGCGCGCGGCTCGGCATGGTGGTGATCAATTCCGATGAAACGCGCAAGCGTATTGCTGGGAAGCAGGGAAGCGAAATTGTGCCGGTGAACACGGGCATCTATAGCCCGGCGATGACCGAGAAAACTTACGAAACGATGGCGCTGGAAGCGGAAAGAGAAGTTCGCGCCGGGCGGGGCATGATTTTGGACGGAACTTTCGTGGCGCGCACGCAACGGGAAAAATTTATCCTGCTGGCACAGCAGTGCAAGATTCCCTTGCTGGTGATTCATTGCCGAGCATCGGAGGATGCGAGCGCGGAGCGGCTTCAACGCAGGGCCGCGGCCGGAGAGCACACTTCGGACGGACGCTGGGAAATTTATCTGGCTCAGAAAGCAGCGTACGAGGAGATGGATGAAATTCCCGCGGACTCTCGGCTCGAACTCTGCACCGAAGCGTCTTTGGAGAAACTTGCTGCGCAGGTGGAAGATTTTCTGGCGGCGCGGCTCGATTCCAAGTAGCGCCTCACCTTAACAGAGCTTCGTCGCCTAGCCCTTCAGACCCTGATGGGACGGCGCTGATTCTCCGTGGTGAAGACCGAGGCCGTCAAGTGTCTTCGCTGCCGCGTACCGGACCGCGCATGGATTTTTTATCGCTTTGATGGCGTTTGTCGGCAAGCAGGCGGAGCTTGGCGCGGCGTGAGCGCTGCCTCTTTTGCCGGCGAATTTTGGCGATGCGCCGGGCTTCTTCACTGGCGACGCCTTTGATCGACGCCTCGATTTTGTCCAGCAAGAGCCGGCGGGCGATGAAACGATTGAGGCCCTGGGAGCGTTCTTTCTGGCAGCGTACGCGCAGCCCCGTGGGTCGATGGTGCAGCACGACGCAGCTCGACACTTTGTTGACGTTCTGACCGCCAGCTCCCGACGAGCGGATGAATTGCTCGTCGATGTCCTGCTCGCGAATGCCCATTGCGCGCATGCGCTCCAGCAGCAGGCTCTCTTTGTGCGATGAGACCGGAAAAAGAGCCATCGCGCTAGCTCAGCGATGGGCCGAGGGGCTCAGGGTCCTGGCCGCGTTGCCAAAGCAAACAAGCGAACAGCACAGCAGAAATTTGTTTCAACTTTTGCCTCCCAAAAACCATCGATCGCAAGAGCCAAACCTTTCGTCAGGGACTCTATACCGTTTCTATTCGCTCATGCTACCTGCCATAGACCGCAGTGTGAAGTAACGTTGTTACGATTTCTAAAAACTATAATGGCCCGCGGCCGAACATCCGCTCATGACCTTGGTCTTGCGGTGCTCAGCGTATGCGTCAGCAATTTTGAACGCAAAACGAGGCATAATGAGGTGCCTCCCGGACTACGCTTGTTGCCTTGGACTCCGAACTGCTATGTTTGGAGTTCACCGTCTCGCTTCAACAGCTCGCTGTTTCAGCAGTTGGACGCGAGTAGATTCCGTATGGAAATTTTTGACGCTGAATTCTTTGTGCTGACCCTCGCCCTGGTGGGCGTTGTAATCATCATCGCGGCGCTACTCTCCGGCCTCATCGATAGCAGCGACCTCCCGCAAGTCGGCGTTTTTTTAGCGCTCGGCGCGATGCTCGGCCCGGCCGGCTTGGGACTGCTCGACGTGACTCTGGATTCGCCGATCCTTCGCGTCGTGGCTACCTTGAGTCTGGTTCTGGTCTTGTTCACGGATGCCGTCAGCCTGACCATCGCGGAAATGAGCCGCCATGGCGCGCTCGCCTTTCGTGTCTTGGGTCCCGGGACACTTCTTTCCGCAGCACTGGTGTCCCTGGCGGGATGGAAGCTGCTCGAGCTTCCTCTTCCGGCAGCGGCGATCCTGGGCGCAGCGCTCGCTTCGACCGACCCGGTGATGCTGCGCGGTTTGCTTCGACGACCGGGTCTTCCGGAACCAGTGCGCCTGGCGCTGCGGCTCGAAAGCGGCCTTAACGACGTGGTTCTTCTGCCCGTCATTCTGGTAGCGATGTCATTTCTCGGTCGGGAAGCGTTTCCCACACCCACCGAGTGGGCGCGCGTCGGTCTCGACCTGTTTCTTTTGGGACCCGGCGCCGGAATCGCAGTGGGGCTGCTCGGAACCTCCGCGCTGGAAATGATCAGGCGTAAGACTGGAGTCCTGCGCGATTATGAATCGATTTATTCACTGGGCATAGCCTTCACGGCTTACGCCGCCGCGGAAGCGGTTCACGGCAGCGGCTTTCTCGCCGCGTTCGCGGCCGGGTTGACCATCGCGGCCCTCGACGTCGAGCTTTGTGATTGTTTTCTCGAATACGGCCAAACCACTGCCGAGATGGCGCTGCTTTTTACCTTCGTGCTCTTCGGCGCCTCACTGATCTGGGGTGGATTTACCGTGTTGAGCTGGCCGGTTGCTCTCTTCGCCCTGGTCGCGCTGCTGATCCGTCCGGTGGCATTTTTCATCTCCCTCGCCGGCACCCGGTTGGACTTCCGCAGTCGCATGTTGATCGCCTGGTTTGGACCCCGCGGTCTCAGCTCGCTGCTCTTGATCCTCGTGCCCGTGTTCGCCGCCGTTCCCGGCACCGAGCCTTTGTTTTTCATCTGCTGCTTTTTCGTCCTGCTTTCCATCGCCCTGCACGGCGGTTCGCTGATGTTCCTTAAACGCAATGGATCTCGAGCCAGAGTGCCGGCGACCGCCGCGACCAATCTTGCCGGCAACGCCACGCCAGATCTGCCGGCGGATTCAACTTCAACAACGGGCACCAACCAAGGCGTCGATCTCATCACGATCCCGGAGATGCGCGCTATCCAGCAATCCGGCGCGCCGAATCTCGTTCTCGATGTGCGCGCCGAACGCAGTCTCGCCGCCAGCGACCTGCTCGCGCAGGGGGCGGTCAGAGTTCCGCCAGATCGCCCGGTCGAGCGTCTCAAAGAGCTCGACGTACCGCGCCAGACCTGGCTCTTCGCCTTTTGTGCTTGACCCGACGAAGCGACAAGCGCCCGTGTGGCGCGAGAGCTTAAAAAAGCCGGATGGAGCAAAGCGCGCGCGCTGGTCGGCGGCTGGGAAGCCTGGCAAGCAGCCGGATTGCCGGTCGAGGCGAAGCCGATGCAGGCAATTTGATGATTGCGACGTGGTCGTCATGGTGTCTACCAAATCTGGACAGAAGTATAGTTTTCAAAGCGCTTTGATTTTTTGAACGTCTCGAACGGGGCGAAGCTGTGAACGGCTTGAATGCAACCGTTCAGCAAATGTTTGCTCCTCGCTCCTTTCCTCCACTCCTCCTGCGGCCGCGCTACTTCTCCAAGAGCGGTTTCATCCGCTCGAGCAGTTCTGCCGGCACAGTGCCGATCTCCCGTCCCAGAGCCTCGACCTCCTCGCCAGTCATTAAACTGGGCTCGAGCCCTTTGCTCTTGGCATCGGCGATGACATCAGGATCCTTGATCATTTTATTAAATCCGTCGCGCAGCGCTTTGAGGCGATCGGCGGGCATTCCCGGAGGGCCGAAAAACGGCCGGCCCATTTCGTCGGGGAGCACGAAAATTTTCGCGATCCGCCGGTGCAGGTCGCTGACTTTTTGCTTGTCCATCCACTCCCACACGGTGGGCACATTGGGCAGATTGGCATGACGCTTCTGTCCGCCCTGAGTGAGCACGCGGACAAAACCTGTCTTGGCCCAAGTGCGGCCCGGCTCGCTGCCGAAATAGGCCTGCACCGAGCCGCACCAACACTGCATCTCGCCACGCTCGATCGCCAGATTGGCATCGGCTGCGCCTTGATAGCCCGGCACCATGGTCAATTTAAGGCCAAAGGCTTCCTGGAGAAGCCTGGGGAAATAGTAGGCCGCCGTGCCCAGCCCCGTTGCGGCGCACTTGGGGGGCTCAACGGCATTGCGCAGGTCCAGCAAAGTTTTGTAAGGAGTGTCGGCCCGGATATAGAAAATTCGATCGGTCTTCTCCGGGGAGCCGATCCAACTGTACTTGAACCACTCGAACTTGATTTCGGGTTGGCCAGAGAGCTGCTGGATGTAGAGCCCGGGGCTCACCACGCCAAGGGTCAAGCCGTCCGGCTTGGCGACGCTGTAGATATAGTTTGCCGCGATCATCGAACCGCCGCCTGTCATGTTTTGCACCACGAAGGTCGGATTGCCCGCAACGTATTTACCCAGATACTGAGCGATGATCCGCGCCCACACGTCGAACGCCCCGCCCGCGGTGAACCCGACGCGGATTGTTACAGTCTGGCCCTGGTAGAAAGGTGTCTGGGCCGCAAGATCGGATTGCCAAAGCAAACAAGCGACCAGCGCCAACAGTAATTTTTTCATCCTGCCCTCCAAAGGCCACCGATTCGAAGAATCATACCCGGGTCGGGAACTCTATAGCCGTTTCTCTCAGCTCCCGCTACTGTTACATTGAAAGATGGACTCAGCAGCATGCGGATCCGTCAGGCGCATGCGCAGGTGTATAGAAGCAACTGAAAACCATAGGCAAGACCCATGCAAGACGAATCAGCTTCGACCGACACTTCTCCCCACGGCGTGGGCGGTGCCCGGTACTTCGATCTGTGGCGTGCGCAGGCGAAGCCGCTGAGTATCCTCGCGGCGTGCTGCACGCTCGCGGCGTCGAGCTACAGCGAATCCATGCTCATGTTTCTCAGTCAGTTCGCTTCGATATACTCATTTTCCTTTCTCGTCATGCTGTTTGCGCTGGTATTGCCCGGAAGACTTTTTGTTCTGAGCATCCCGCTCGCGCTGGGGGCTTTAGACGCACTTGACCGCATCAACCAACTCAAGATTTCCGCACTTTCCTTACCGATAACTTTCGTCGACGTGAGAACGGCCGTCGCCGACCCGGCGGTTCTTGTGAACGCTCTCGGCATACGCGCTGAGCTCGACAGATTCGTATCCATCGCTTTCGGCGTGCTCGCTTTTGCGCTCCTTGCCGCCGCTTTCTACAAGCTTCGGGGTTATTCGTCTCTTGATCACCTCAAGCTTTCGCGAGCACGCGGCCAAACCGGAACGCGATCTTTTTCCTTGATTGTGCATGTTGTTACGTTTGTCGTCGTCTTAACCGTCGCCCAGGATTGCCTAGTCAGGTACGGCAGATTCGTGCATGCCCGCGTTACCACAAACGCAACGAATCTAGGGCTGGAGCTTTGGCTGCCGTCGAGCCAGGTTACGCTGTCGCGGGAGCTGGGCGTTATGGAATATATGGCATTCTCATTCGCGACCAACGACGCGGCCGATGTCTCTCTCGAGCATGGGCTCGGCCCGACCGTCAAGGAATTGCGGCTTGCCGCTGCCCAGTTCGTCAACAGGTCAGTGCATCAGCCGAAGACGCTCTTGCCCAATATCGTATTTTTTCATGCGGAATCGACCTTCGATCCCGCCATCGCTTTCAGGCTTTCCGCGCCTGTCGAATTGCCTTTATGGTCCAAACAACGCGAGACAAGGGCGCTCGGTCCGCTGCGCGTGAACGTCATTGGCGGGGGAAGCTGGGTTACGGAATTCGAGGTAGTCACCGGAGTCGACTCTAGAATTTTCGGGTATCAGGGTTTTTACACTCATTTCGATATCGCGCCGAAGGTGAAGAACTCTTTCGTAGAGTATCTGGTCAGGAAGGGATACAAGACGGCGGCGTTCTATCCTGTCGAAGGCAGTTTCTACAATACGGAGAAAGCATTCAGGTCCTATGGCTTCAGGAAATTTGTCGATGGTCGGGTCCTACGTTTGCCGACGGACTGGGGAAGTCTCGTCGATCGCGACATCATCCGGGCAGTCATCGAGCATGGCGCTTTCGAGAGCTCCGGTCCATTCTTTTACTTTGTCAGTACCTCTGAGAATCACGGCCCCCACCATTGCCGCTCTTTTGCGAGTGAACAGCAATTTCTGACGACGTTTGCAGGAAAGGTGCCCTTTGAACAAAACTGCGAGCTTAATGAATACCTGAAACGAGCCGCATCCACATCCGACGCGTTCGAGCTCGTGCTCAATCAGTTAAGGCAGATCGAGATCCGGACGGGGAGACCTTTTGTCCTACTGGTCTATGGCGACCATCAACCGTGGTCCTTCACCAAGGGGGTCTATTCCGTACCGGGAGGGACTGCCGCGGAGGCGGGTTTCAAGGATTACTCCGGCGTTCGAACCGGTGCCGACGGCTATCAGACAGTCTTCCACTTGTTGGCATCGGACCGGACGGTTATACGGAGCCGCTTTACACAGCCGCCACCGGCAGCGCTTCTTCCCACTCTCGTGAGCGCGTTCGTCGCCACTTCTTATGACGACCTTTATCTACCGGTAAACTTTCTTGCCTTCGCGAGCTGTGGCTCGGATATACGTGCCGCAGCTTGTGAGCGTTATGCGGAGCTTGCGCGCTCCGCGAAAGAGGCTTTGCTCAAAGAATCATCTTCGCAGGTCTTCGACATCGGAGCTCGACCAGCCCGCGGTCCTCGCCCGGTGGCGCAAACCGGGACCGTTTTGCCTCATTAAACAGCGGTCCGTCGTTGTCCGACCATCGGTTCCCCTACGGCGGTCGGCGCAGAAACAATTCAGATGGACATTGCTCTGCCCGCAACGCGGGAGCACACAATGCAACCAATTCACTAATTCACTTATCCACTTGCGCTCAGCGTTTAGGGAATGTCATGAGGAGGTTCGATTAAATTCTCTAGTTGGTTTTAATCTTCCCGAACTGACATCCCGCATTCGTCCTCGTGATCAAGCAGGCAACTCTCGCACAAACTGGCGCCGCAAGTAGTACAGTTGAATTCGTCGCCGTGGCGAATGTCGTGCCGGCATTGACCGCACTCTATGGTTCCATTGATGAGCTGAAACATCGTGACGCGTCGCTCTCGATCTCGCGTGCGAAGCGATCCACAAAACGATTGATGCAATTCGTATATACGCGGCTTAGCACGATCGCATTGACACCGGCAATGAAAAAATCCGCAGCGCGAAAGTTTTTCCTTGGTTGTCGCCATTTCCGGACAAAACAATTTCCCGGCGTCGCAAAGCGGCCCCGATTATGAAACAATCCGCAGCCCATGCGCATCATCGTGCACGTCGATATGGACGCGTTCTATGCGGCGGTCGAGGAGCGCCTCAATCCCGCGCTGCGAAATCTTCCCGTTGTCGTCGGCGCCGACCCGAAGGAAGGTAAAGGCAGAGGCGTCGTCACCACGGCCAACTATAGGGCGCGAAAGTTCGGCATCCGCTCGGCTCTGCCGATCTCGCGCGCGTGGCGCTTTGCTGAAACGGCGCGCCGACGCGGCGAACCCGCAACCGTTTTTATTCAGCCGAATATGCCTCTCTATCGCGAGGTCTCCGGCCGCATTATGCAAATCGTGCAGCGCTACGCCGACGCCTTCGAGGAGGCAAGCATCGACGAAGCTTATCTCGATGTCTCGTCATCGGAGAATTTCGCCGCCGCGCGGAGCCGGGTGACGAGGCTCAAGGGCGAGATCCGCGACCGCGAGGGGCTCGGCTGCTCAGTCGGCATCGCTCCGAACAAGCTGATCGCGAAGATCGCCTCGGACCGGCAAAAACCGGATGGTCTGACCCTCGTCGAGCCCGAGCAGGTCGCCGATTTTCTCAATCCGCTTCCTATTCGAGTGATTCCAGGAATCGGGCCCAAGAGCGAACAGTTGCTTCACGAGAACCATCTTCGCACCGTCGAGGATCTGCGCCGGGTTCCGGAGTCCGCTCTGGTGGAGTGGTTTGGCAAATGGGGAAAGCGCCTATTCGAAAAAGTCCGCGGCGTCGATGACTCTGAAGTGTCCAACGAATGGACGCGAAAATCCCTCGGCGAGCAGGAAACTTTTGAGGAGGATACGCGCGATCAGTCCATCGTCAGCGAGCGTCTCGATGGTATGGCGGAACGGATCATCAGCAAGCTGACGGCCAAGGAGTTCAAAGGCTTTCGCGCGGTGACCTTAACCGTTCGCTTCGGTGACTTTCAGACGAGCAATCGCTCCCGTAGTCTGAAGGAGGGCATCCGCATCGATGACGATGCCTTGCGCCGGCTCAAAGAAGCGGCGTTGTCGCTTATCCTGCCTTTCTTTGACGCCCGCGAGAATCCGCGCGGAAAAGCATTCCGTCTGATCGGCCTACGCGTCGAGAAACTTTTTTGACGAATGGGCGGCAGCCTGAGAGGACCCCCGCAGGCTGAGGCTAAAATCGTGGAAGTTCGCGTCCGAATCAGGAAAAGGTTTAGCCAGGGACTTATTCCGGTACTCAAAGTAGTCGCAAGACGTGTGGAGACAAAGGTTGGCGCGTTGCCGATCACTGCTTTGGCGGCAGGTGATAGGCAACCGAGCCCGCTTTTCCCACGCGCAGGGATTCATCCAATTTGGTATCGATGATCGCGTGGTTTGGATCGCGAAAAACATTCATCGGGTCCAAGCCCTGCTCCACTTTCTTAATCTCGCGCCGCAGCAAATCCCGATACAACACAACCCCGCGGTCCGAAGCCGCAAGCCGTTCACGAGTACGGTCGAGTATCGGCCCCTGGGTTTCCCACGCCATGAAATCTTGGGCGTCGACGTCATCGAGACGAAACTTGGTGAACGGATGGCGAACGTTGAGCGGATTCTTGAAAGGCTTGCGGTAGCTCACCGGCACATCGTCTTTGTTCGCCCGCGGCTCCGTCGAGTCCGGCACGAAATGGACGTAAACGATCCAAGTGTGGGTGTCGTCGATGGGCACGCGAATCTGTGTGCGATTGGCTTGTCGCAAAACGGTTGGAAACAGCAGCGGATGCTCTTCCACTTTGCCATCCTTGAAAAACCGTCGCTTGACTATGCCGCGATCGAATTCCTCGACCTCAAACTTTGTCAGGTTGTCGATGGTGCCGCGGGTCGTGCTCTCAACTTTAAAGCCGTCGGTGACAAGCTCTTGATGCAGTATATGCAAGTGGGCCGTGTCGACGGAGTTTTCCATCGCCTGAAGCCAGTTGCAGTCCAGTTGCGGCAACGCGCGCAACCAGTGCCAGCCATCGGTGCGCGCCCAGACATCGTACTTTGGAATCTCCGGCGCCGGCGGAGGCCCGAGGTAGGCCCAATAAAGGCCCGCCAACTTTTGGACCGGATAAGCTTTGTGCTTCACAGTGCGGCAAAAATTGCTATCTGCCGGCTCGGCGGGGGTTTCAACGCAATTACCCTGAATATCGTAGAGCCAGCCATGATAGGCGCAGGCAATGCCGCGTTCCTCGACTCTGCCATAAGATAGCGACGCGCCGCGATGCGAACAGCGATCGTGCAGGAGACCGGCTTCTCCCTTTTTGGTTTGAAATAACACCAGATCTTCGCAGAGGATCCTGACAAACTTCACCGGGTTGTCTTCCGGTAACTCCGCCGCAATGGCGATCGGATGCCAGTAGCGGCGCAGCAATTCTCCCGCCGGCGTTCCAGGACCAACGCGCGTCAATATTTCATTGTCTTCCGCTGTCAGCATACCTGCTCCTTCTCGAAAGGTTATCTTCCGTGAATTGGTTCTTGGTTTCAACCAGAGTCAAATCTTCCGGCAGATCAGATCGCCCTTTGGAAATGGCAACAGCACGCAGTCTACCCGCGGATCATTTTCGGCACGGTTCAGAAGCTCCGTCTGGAGGCGGGGGGAAGTTACGTTATCGATGACGAGCAATCCACCGGACACGAGGCGCGGGACCGCTTTCTCGTAGACCATGGCATTGAGCTCCGGAGGTTGAAGATCGGAGAAGCAAAACGCGATCTCGTCAAAACGGGTGGCGTAGTCGAGGGCGTCGCCATGAACGGCTTGGACCGAACCTCCCGCTCCGGCGCGGGAGATATTCTCGCGGGCCAAGGCGACTTTCTTTTCATCGAGCTCGACTGTAGTGAGCGTAACGCCTCGCGCACGAGCGGCGAGCGACAGCCACAGAGTGGAATAGCCGGCGCTGCTCCCCAGCTCCAGAAATGCGCCCTGCGGCGCCGACACCGCAAGAAGCGAAAGGCAGCGCCCGACGTCCACGGCAACACTGCGCAGCGACCGCTGATCGCGTTCCGTCTGTTCCTCCAGCTCGCGCATCACTTGCCGCATGGCTGGGGAAATATCATGAAACACGTGCGCCTCCCTCGAGGTTCTCGAACGGCACGCTGCGCCGGTTGATCTGCTCCTCGATGTCCTGTGGAAATAAATTTTCCTTTATCATCGCGAAGTCGCCGTAGGCGCCATGCACCGGGCCGAGCAAGTTGCGCTCGGCCAGGAGCCCCGGCTTGCGCGTGCCGAACTTCGGCAACTTGTCGCGATATTTTTGGTAGAGCTCATACCACGTGCGGGTCATTAGAATGTAATAGTCCAAAGGCACCGGCGGCTGCTCGGCCTCTTTGCACAGCGCGGTCGACGGCTCGCGCCGCCACTGTTGCGGCCGCGGGAAGATGCCGCGCGACATCAAGTATTCGAATCCGGAAGTCATGGACTTGACCGCTTCCTCAACAGTCTTGAACCCATGCGGCCGCGCCATTTCGACGCCGGAGACAAAGCTCGGCTGCACCATGCCGTTGCCGAACACTTCGACCGCGTCTTCCATCCAGCGTACCCAGTTGTCCCAGCCGACGCGCTCAGCCTTGCCGGGATTGATCCACGGAAAGAGCTTCTTGTCCCACACCTCCATGTTGAAGTGGATGTGATCGGCGCCGGCATCCTTGTAGCGCTGCACTTCTTCGCGCGGCCGCGCGTTGACCTCGAAAGTGATGCGCGGCTTCGATGCGATGTTCTTGATGGCGCGAATGTACTCTTCGTAGAAATCCACTTCGCTCTTGCTATGCAGTGTCTTGGTGATGGTACCGCCGCTGAGCACGAAGTTTTGCCCGGCGCCGATCTTTTGCGCGTCCCCGGCGACGTGCTCGCATACCTTGACCACATCGGCCACCGACTTTACCGGCGCGTTCAAGGTGAAGTCGCGCGACAGCTTCATCTGGCGCGCGTTCTCGTTGATATCGCAGAATTTACACTCTTCCTTGGCGCCCCAGTATTGGCAGTTGCGAAAGATCGTAATGAATGAGCCGAAGGCGACAATCTCATGATAAGGCGTGCCGTCCGGCAAGTTCTTGAAATAGTAGTCCGGCGTTTTAGGGATACGCACGTGCGCTACTACATGCCCGTCCACGGTCAAGACGAGCCTGCCATCAACGACGTCGATGAGATAAGGTGAGTAGGGCGACAACGAAGTTTGAATAGCCACCGGGCGCATGTCGTAGGGCCCGTTCAAAAGAACAAAGTGCTCGGGGACGCGCCGGTGCTCGTTCCTCTTGAACTCCGACATCGGCACGAGGTCATAGGAAAACAATCTATACGACTTGACCAGCGCGCCTGCCGAAGCGTCGAGGGCGGCGTCGCTGAACCAGTGGCCGAGGCTCAGCATATGTTGCTTGAGGATCGTCTCCTTGGGCACGTCCGGGTATTTTTTGAAATACGATTCCAACGCATCAAGGTTGGAGTCCGTCGCGGCCGACGTTTTTGCCATCTCACGCTTCCTTTCGCCGGTAATCTATCCCTTGCTTTGCCCTGCGCGCTCGCCCGAGCTGCTATTTCAAAATAGCCTGTGCCGCTTTGAAAGCGGGCTCGCGCACCTTCTCAAGTTTTTCTTCCGACTGATTCTCCACTTGCAAGAAATCAGTAACCGAGATCGCATCTTTCGCCGGGATCGTGCCCATTTCTCGCAGCCAGCGGGTATCGACATCGAGGCGGCGCGTCGCCTGACCAAGCGCCTTGGAAACTATCTCCTGCCCTTCGCGCCCCAGCAGCCAATTGACGAAAACTTTGGTGCTGTTTGGGTGCGCCGGCGCCTTGATGATCGCCAGATTGCCGCTGCCGCTGGTACCGTACGTTCCCTCTTTAAGCGTTGGCAGCGCCCTGATCGGCAACCCGGCCTTCAAAAACGGCGCAAACGTATAATAACTGAGGCCGATCATGACGGCGACACGCCCCTTGGCCAAACTCTCCGCGAGAACGCGCTGATCGCGCCCGAGATATAAATCCTGGGCGGCCAGATTCTTGAGATACTCTTCGCCTTTCGCATGCCACATGTACGACCAGTTAGCGTCGCCGCCGCCCAGACTGCGCGGATCGAGTAGTCCGATTTTCCCTTTCCACTTCGGATTGAGAAAATCATCCATCGAGCGAAAGTCCTCAGGCTTCGCCAGGTCGGCGTTGTAGTAAATGGTCTGCGGCAAGAAAGCTTGAAAACTGTAGATAAACCTTTTTGCCTTATCGACCCACAGATGGCCGCCCCACCATTGCTTTTGCTCTTTGACTTCCGGCAGCGTCATCCACGGTTCGATCGGGTCGATGATCCCTTCGTCCAACATCCCTGAGATGATCGAAGAAGAACCGCCGATGTGCAGATCGAAGTGGCGCACGCCCGCTTTGAATTCATCCGCCATCCGGCGCACCCCCGCGCTGCCGCGGGCGGTAAACGTTTCGACTTCGATGCCGTAGCGTTTTTTGAATTGATCCTCGACCTGTTTTTTCAACTCGGCGCTGGCGGGCAGTGATACCGTTACCTTGCCTTCTTTCTTGGCGGCATCAATCACCTTGTCCCATTCCAACGGCCCGGCTTTGCTTTGTTGGCCGTAGACCGCAGGCGCGAAGATCAGGAGCCAAAACAGGCCAAAAGACAAAACATTTCTCGCGACCATGATCTGGATTGGCAAGCTTATGTCTCCATTAAGGGATCTTCTCGCGAATGGATTAACAATCCTTTTCGTCGAAACACTTGTCAAGTAAACTCTTTTACCAGCCTGCGAGCAATACTCCCCCCTTCAACTCGGACATCGGCCACGAGAACAGGCAGTAAGACAGGACGGTCAATGACCCTCAATTTTCTTGACTTCTTATCCATGGCGGATTTACATGTCAAACAATTCGATTTTAGGTGGAGACTCAGTTTGAAAGCGATTGGCAGCCGGATTCGCGCGTAAGCTTCTCGACTGAAGGCGACGCCAGTCGCCGGTGAAAAATCATCATGGATGCGCAAGCTCGTCGAACGTCCGTAAAGCGATACAACGCGGGTATTCAGCGCGCCAGGGGGCTATTGGAATTGGCCTCCGGTTTGTACGACAGTTCCCTGTCGTCAGAGTCGTGGAAGGCCGCCGAGGGGGTGCTGCAAACCGATACCCCCATCGGCAACGCGCTCAGACTATCGCTTACGCCCAAACCGAACGATAGCAAGGGCGTCGCGCTCTCCTTCACTACCGGCGGTTTTGACGCGATCAGAGCGGTGGCCGAAGGTGAGTTTTCGCTCGCTTGGGTGAACCCTTCGGTGCAATTGACAATGGCCTACCGGGGCAAAGGCCCGTTTCCCAAACGCCTTCCCGTGCGAACGATCGCCGTGTTTCCGTCTTACGACGTCATGGGCTTCGCGGTCCACGAATCGACCGGAATCACTTCCATCTCTCAGATCAAAAAGGAACGCTTCCCGCTCAAAGTTTCCATACGGACGGATGGATAAAGCCGCTCGAAAGACAGACTCGACGATGTTCACGGTGGCGGAGGTCTTGCGGGCCGCCGGATTTACGCTGGAGGATATCCGCCGGTGGGGCGGAGAAATTCATCTGGCAAGCAGGCCCAGCGCTCCTACGCGCCGGGCGGACATCGAAAGCGTACGGGTCAACGCGGTTTTCGATGAGGGAATCAAGAGCTGGGCGCGAACCGCGCTGGAAAACGGGTTTCGCTTCCTGCCCATCGAAGGATCGATCCTGAAGCACATGACGGCGCTGGGGTACCGGCCGACCCGCATGCCGAAATCGCGATTCGAGGGAATGGAGGCAGATATTCAGACACTTGATTTCAGCGGCTGGCCGATGATCGTGCGCGCGGACATGCGTGACGACGTGGCCTATGCCTTGTGTGAGACGATCGAGAAGCGAAAGGACACGATTCCGACGGATAATTACAAGCCGCTCGATATCGCGCAACTCTGCGCCAATGACGAAGAGTCGCCTTACGATGTCCCATTGCATCGAGGCGCAGCGCGTTTTTATCGCGAGAGAGGATATCTGAAGCAGAATTTTCGCGGAAAGTGAGATAACGATACTCGTTTAGTATCGTAAGAACCGGTTTCGACTGGAATTCGCAGGTGGAGGTGACCAAGTATGGCTTTAGTACGATGCGTTACAGAAATGGGCATGGGAGTGGATGTTCACGGATTGGACTACACTGCTGCCGCCAAGCGGGCGGTGTTCGATGCGATTCATCACAGCAGCTTGGGATTTCCGCGGCTGGTAGGCAAGACCGCGGACGATATGCGGGTGGATGTCACCATCGGCGTGCCCAAGCCCGAGGCCGTAGACAAGAAGGCCGTGCTGGAGACGCTGCCGCACGGCGGCGGCCACATCAACGTGGTCCAAGGTGGATTGCAGGTGCTCAATGAAAAGGGCGACGACGGTTGGCTGATCGCCAACGCCATCATCGTCGTCAGCATCGACGACGGAAAATAACTACTAGTCGATCAGCCGTAAGCCGCAGCGACATGTGCTACTTCTTCTCGGAATTTTTTTCCGGCGGAGGCACCTTCGCCTCGATTTTCACGGGCGCGACACCGTCCTTGGTCATGCCCAATTCTTTCGCTGCGCCTTTTGACAGATCGATATCACGCCCTTTGACGTAGGGGCCCGCGATCGTTGATTTTGACATCAACCGAGGCTCCGGTTTCCAGATTTGTAACAGTAGCCTCCGTTCCCAGCGGCAGCGTCGGATGTGCGGCAGTTTTATCGTTTTGATCGAACTTTTCTCCAGTCGCTGTTTTCTTGCCATGGAAACCGGGACCGTAGAATGAAGCTTCCCCCATCTGTTCGACGATCGGCTTGCCGTCATTGCCCTGTTGGACAGTAACTTTGTCTTTCACCAAGTCCTGACGCCCTTCGGCTTTTTCGGTAATTTCCGCCTTTCGCTTTACCTTTTCTGCGATCTTCTTGGCCTCTTTGGTGTCCTTGTCTGCGCTTGAAACATATCCGCTCAAGGCAAGGGAGATTAGAAGGGTAATCAGAATGCGTGTAGCCATAATATTCTCCATTTTGCTCCGCGTCCGACGCAAAAATAGATCGGCGCTGCAATGAGGGACCGGTCACGATTCATATACCCGGCGCAGACTTGGCACGTGTACTTGGCAAGCCTCGTACCAACAACGGAATCGCTTGGAAATCGATTAGAAATCGCAGGGCGATGAGCGTGTCTCTAAAAAGGGACTAATCCTTTGGAGGAATTGACCTTAATAAATCGAGAAGCTTGTCGGCAATTCCCCCATCGACGTCATCCGGGCGAGGTTCCACGTTTTCCGGATTCCGAAAACGTGGGAATAAGCTATCTTTCGCTCGCGGGTACGTTGGAGGTGACCCTGACAAAACCGGAAAGCGGGGCGATCTTACCAGCGCAGGAGGAAATCAGAGGTTCGGCGATTTCAGCACCTGCGGATTTACGACATTGATCGGCGCGCCGGCGGCGTACGCGACGATCTGATCGAAAATGTCGGAAAATTGGACCTCGTACTCGTCTCGTGTGACATAACCGATGTGCGGCGTGCACACGACGTTTTCCATGGCGAATAACGGATCATTAACGTCGAGAACCGGCTCCTCTTCATAAACATCGACGGCCGCCAGACCGGGCCGACCGGCTTTTAGAGCCGCAAGCAATGCGCCGGGCTCGATCAGACCAGCGCGACTGGTATTGACCAACAAAGCCGTCGACTTCATGCGGGCAAGGTCCTGGCTCGTCACGATGCCGCGGGTCGCTTCAACCAGGCGCATGTGAAGCGAGAGCACGTCACACTCGGAAAAAAATTGCTCCTTGTTGCGCGCCGCCGCAAATCCGTCGCTGCGCGCTTGGTTGAGCGAGCCCTCGCGCGCCCAAACCAGGATGTTCATCCCGAAAGCTTTGCCGTAACCGGCAACAACGCTGCCGATCCTACCGTAGCCGTAAATTCCGAGCGTTTTGCCGCGCAGATCATTGCCGACGCCGATCTGCCACTTTCCCGCCTTGAGCGCCGACATCTGTTGGGGCACCTGGCGCATCGCCGCAAGTACCAGCGCCCAGGTAAGTTCCGCGGCTGCATAAGACGGCGTGCCGGCGTGCTGGCTCGACGATACAATGATTCCCAACTCAGTGCAGGCATCGACATCGATGTGCGGGTAGACGCTGCGTTGGCTTATCAGCTTGAGTCGGTTCAGCCGCTGCAGCAGTGGCCTGCGGATCTCGGTCCGCTCGCGTATCAGCACCAGCACCTCGGTGTCCTGCAATCGCTCGGCGAGCGCATCGACTTCCTGAATGTGGTCGTTCCAGATTCTGACCTCGTGACCCGCCAGCTTTTTGTAGCATTCGAGCGTGCGCAGGGTATCGTGATAATCGTCAAGAATGGAGATCTTCATCATCGGAAATTCAATGTCACAGCGGGCTTTATGCTTGGAGCTGTCCTCATCCGAGCGCGGTGAACTTTTGCTAATTGCAAACCTAGACGATCATGCTTCCAACCTTAGAGCCCGTAAAAGCGCGCGTGTTCTTGTACGAGCAAGTCCAATGCTGCACGGTTTCATGATCCGAGCTTGAACAACGTCCGCACGAAATCCTTTACCGCTATACGCGTCGCATTCGCCGCCGCCTCGCTGTAGCCCGTGTGAGCATCTCTCTGCGTGCACGGGTCTTTCCAGGTGAACCGCTCACCGGAGTCGGCATTGATGATCGTGCCAAGCGGCTCTTCCTTGAGCTTGCATGCGCGTAAGGTTTGCACCCCCTCTGATAACGATGGCGTCTTGTTGCCGAGCGGATTGTCGAAACTATGATGCGCGCCGGCGTACTCCGTCAACACAGCATCGCGTCCGGCAGCGCGCAGGCGTTCGAAATACGCGCGGCACGGCGCCGCCGGAGTGTAATCGTCGGCCGTCCCATGGAACTGTCGTATAGGCGTGCCTACGTCGGTGTCGCCGATAAACGTTGTGGCGCACCCAGGATAAAATGGCATGTGGGCCGCGAACGCAGCGCGCGGATTCCACATCCGCTGGAACCGCTTTAGGCTCGAATAGAGCGACGAAACACCGCCGAGTGAAAATCCCATGATCGCGATCCGAGTGGGATCGATGCGCGGGTGGTTGGCGAGCACGTCGAAGGCGCGGTAGGCATCGAGAATCAAGTTATACGGGGTGAGCTGCCCGAGGTTCTAGAAGTACGGCTCAGCCCTCGCCCCGAGAAGCTGTCGACGAGGAATGACGCGATCCCCATTTCATTGAGAGTTTTTGCCCAAAGCTCGTCGCGGGCATTGGAGCCGGCTGAGCCATGTTGGGGAATAACGGCGGGCAACCGACCACCGGCACCTTGGGGAAATCGTAACTGGCCGGCGATCGTGAACGGTTTGCCGTTTTGGTCGCCGGTCAAGAACTGGCGGACGGACAGAGTGAGCGTTGCAATGGGGTAATTTCCGTTCGCGCCGCCAGATCCTTAACGCTCGGGTCGGCTAGCGCCGACTGAGCCCATGCAAAGCCGACAACCGCACAAACTACTCGCAAAGCGCGTGTCATGGTCCTTCCTTGTCGCTCGGTCCAGAAAAGGGAACTTGCCCTTGGCTGGTTTTTTGCCGCAGAGAGTAGCCCCTATTGAAATATGGTGTCAACCTAATCTCCCGTGAGATAACAATTAGGCAGAGCGCGGTCCGACTCGAACGCGCCGCAGATTGATTGTTCCACGGAGCCGCGATGACCAACATGAACATGCCCCGCCGTGCCCGGGCAGGACGTCCGGAATGATCGATACCCATGTCGCCGACAAATCAGGAAAGCGTCGGATCTTTTTCGGCTGGTACATGGTTGCCGCGAGCGTCGTCACCAACACGATCTTCTCCGCCGCCTATTTCCAGGGCTTCGGCGTTCTCATCATTCCGATGGAACGCGCCTTCGGCTGGGACCGCTGGGTTATTTCGGCCGCCATGTCGCTGCGCCAGTTGGAGTCCGGCATCGTCAGTCCAGCCGTCGGCTTCCTGCTCGACCGCTTCAGCGCGCGCAGATTGATTTTCTGGAGCGCGGTGATTTCGGGCGTCGGGTTCATCGGCCTCGGCTTCACCGCCGGCATAGCCACCTTTTTTCTCTTCTTCGTGATCATTTCCCTAGGAGCATCCGGCGTGAGTCACGCGGTGACCTGGCCCGTGATCATCTCGCGGTGGTTTCGCCGCAACCGCGGTCTGGCCACCGGGCTTGCGGTAACGGGTCCCATCTTCGGCTCGCCGCTGGTCATACTGAACACGCAGATCGAGGAGGCGTACGGCTGGCGCGCCGTCTTGTTCGGCTACGGCGCCATCATCTTGATCGGTATCACATTGCTGAGCATGCTGGTGCGCGACCGGCCGGAGCCCTACGGTTTGCGGCCCGATGGCGACGCGCCGGAGGATAGCTCGTCGATGGAACAGTCTACCGGCCCATCACAGCGGCGCACGGATACCGGGCTCACGCTCCACGAAGTGTTCCGCACTAAGGAGTTCTGGCTATTCACGAGCTACTTGTCGGGTACCTTCGCCGTAAACTCTGCAGTCCAAGGCCACATGATCCCTTACTTTCAGCAAGACATCGGACTTAGCGCGTCTTGGGCGGCCGTGGTCATGTCTTTTGTCTTCATCCTCAGCGGTATCGGGCGCATCGGTGGTGGCTTTCTACTCGACCGGATGGACTATCGCCTCGTCCTGGCGGTCGTGGCCGCGATGATGGCCCTAGCGCTGCTCTATCTTCAGGTGATGGAAGTCAAAACGGTTTTGGCCACATTGCCCTTCGCGTTCGGTTTTGGCGTTGGCTTTGGCTGTCTCGTTCCGATGCGCGGCACGGTGGGCAGCATCATGTTCGGCACCCGGACGCTCGGAGGAATCTTGGGCCTGCTGCAAGGAGGCCCCATCGCGGCAGGTGTTGTCGGCCCATTGGTCATGGGCTTGGTCTTCGACGTGAACGGCAACTACTCCGCCGCCATCTGGGGACTCATCGTCATCAGCGCGCTCATGGTGCCGCTGTCGCTTGCTATGGCTTCGCCCGCTGAGTTGGCTAGGCGCATGAGCAGCAGCGGATCTAGCCTCGTGAATTCGTGTTCGTGTTAGCATGTTCGTGCTGGTAAAATTCACGGCCACGATCTACGATCAGGGCTCTTTTTGCAGCCTTGTGTGATCGGAAAATAAAAGACGCGAAACGCGGCCGGACATTCGGCATCAGAGTATAACGGATCGAACACTTTAGGAGCTGCCCATGTTCGACAACATTGTTTTCCGCCAACTGTTCGACGCTACTTCGTCGACCTATACCTACCTCGCCAGCGACCCGCAAAGCCGCGAGGCCGTGATCATCGATACAGTCTTCGAGCAGCACTTCCGCGATCGCGCGCTGGTGGAAGAACTCGGCTTGAAGCTGCTCGCTGTGCTCGACACGCACTGCCACGCCGATCACGTGACGGGCGCATGGTTGATGCAACAGGCGACCGGCTGCCGGATCGGCATTTCGCGGCGCTGCGCCTTATCGCAGGGCGCGGACCTTCGCTTTGATCACGGCGACCGGGTCGCTTTCGGGAAACGCTATCTGGAAGTGCGCGCGACGCCCGGACATACCGATGGCTGCGTCACCTACGTCACCGACGACTACCGCATGGCGTTCACCGGCGACTGTCTGCTGATCCGCGGCGCCGGCCGTTGCGATTTTCAGCAAGGCAACGCGGCCACGCTCTATCGCTCCATCACGGAGCAGATCTTCAGCCTGCCGAACGACTGCCTGATATTTCCCGGCCACGACTACAGCGGCCGCACGGTGTCTTCGGTCGCCGAGGAGCGCGCGCACAATCCACGCATCGGGGGTCAAGCCGATGAGCGCGACTTTGTCGGCTTCATGGAAAACATGAACCTTCCGCACCCCAAGCAAATTGACGTCGCCGTGCCGGCGAATCTGCGTTGCGGCAAGCCGCAAGATGAAAAGGTGCCGCGGCCCGCGGATTGGGGACCGGTGCGCCGGAGCTACGCCGGGCTGCTCGAGATCGATCCAGAGTGGGTCGCCGAGCACCTGTCCGAACTCCACGTGCTCGACGTGCGCCAGCCGGAAGAAGTGGCGGACAAGCTCGGCCACATCGCCACGGCGCAATGTGTCCCGTTAAACGAATTGAAAGACCGCCTGACGGAGGTACCGAAGGACAAGCCCGTCGTCCCCGTCTGTCATGCGGGCATGCGCTCGGGTCAAGCCACGATCATCCTGCGCGATGCCGGCTTTTCTCGGGTAGCCAATTTACATGGCGGTATGCTTTTGTGGCACCAGATGGGGTTGCCGGTAAGGCGCGGCACGATCTAAACAAGCTCATCAGGCGAGTTCGTAATCGCCGGGACAAACGCGTTAACCCGAGTTTCAGCGAAGCAATATTTCGGTTGACATCTTTTTCCTCCTATTCGATAAATCGGGTGCATCTACGAGCTTTCTGCACGCGGCCACTCTTGAGGGGCGCGAAGCGCCGAAAACGGAGGAGTCATGGCATATAAACTCGAAGGCAGCCTTCTCGAAGTCTGCAATTGCGACGTGCTCTGTCCCTGCTGGGTCGGCATGGACCCGGATAATGGAACTTGCGATACGGCGCTGGCGCACCATTTCGAAAAAGGCGACATCGACGGCGTGGATGTGTCAGGCCTCACGATGGGCTTCACCGCGCATGTTCCTGGAAACATCTTGCAAGGCAACTGGCGCGTCGTTGTGCACATCGATGATCACGCCACGAAAACCCAGGAAGAGGCGCTGCTCACGGTTTATACCGGCAAACAGGGCGGTCCCGTCGCCGACCTAGTGAAGCTAATCGGCGAGGTGGTTTCCGTAGAGCGCTCCCCGATAACGTTTCAAGTCTCGGAAGGCAAAGGAACCTTGCGTATCGGCAACGTGGCTGACTGTGAGATGGAGCCCTTTCGCGGCCCCAACGGCGAGGTGACAACGCTCCGCGATTCCATATTTACCACCATTCCCGGTTCGCCGGCGTACGTGGCCAAGGCGACCAAATACAAGATGAATAACCCTGCGCTGGGGCAAAAGATCGACCTCAAAGATCATAACGCGATCCAGGGAAAGTTTATTTTTCAGAGCTAGGTTCCCGTCCAGCAAGCCAAACGATTCGACGAATCCATGGCCGACCGCAGCAGAGCTTTCTTTGGCTTGATGGTTTCGTTGGTCGCGCTGGCTTGGTGTGCTCTATGGATCTGGGATCGCTCGCCTTATGGCCGCTACCTGGGGCACGGGCAAATCGGCGAGATTGGCGCCGGCTCTCTCCTGCTCCCTATCACTTTGTACCTGATCGGTTGGACACTGATGACGGTGGCCATGATGTTGCCGACGACTTTGCCGCTGCTCGAAATTTTCCGTCGCTTGACCGCGCAGCGTCGGGATCAGGTTCATCTCCTGGCCCTGGTGATCGCGGGCTATCTGGGCGTATGGCTGGCATTCGGCATGGCAGCTCACGGAGCTGACTGGTTGCTGCACGAAATCATCGAGCGCAGTTCCAGGCTCGAAGCAAATGCGTGGCTGATCGGCGCGGGCACACTGATCTTAGCCGGCGGTTTTCAGTTCAGTCGCTTAAAATACCGCTGTCTCGACAAGTGCCGCGCGCCCCTGAGTTTCGTCACCGAGTACTGGCGCGGCCGCCGCGAGCGGCGCAACGCATTCTTGCTGGGAATTCATCATGGCCTGTTTTGCGTCGGTTGCTGCTGGGCGTTGATGCTTTTGATGTTCGCCGTCGGAGTCGGGAATGTCGCCTGGATGTTAGCGCTCGGGGCGGTGATGGCCGCGGAGAAGAACTTGCCGTGGGGGCGCAAACTGAGCGCGCCTTTAGGCGTCGTTCTGATCGGGTGGGGCGGGATGATCTTCCTCAATCACCTCTGAGAGATTGGCCATGGAACAGAAAAGCACCGACAAATACTTTCCGACTGTCGGCGATGGCAGCGGGCTCGCTCAAAGCGATGGACTTTATAAGGAAGAGCTGCAGCTTGCGCTGCGTAATCGCGGCATGCCGCTGGAGGCGCTGCGCTATCCGATCACACCGACCGGCCTGCACTACCTGCTGATCCATTACGATATACCGACGGTGGACGCCGACGGCTGGCGCCTCAAAATCGGCGGACGAGTCGCCAAGCCGCTCGAGCTCTCTCTGGAGGAAATCAAAAAACGGCCGCGCCGAACGATCCCCGTCACCATGGAATGCGCCGGCAACGGCCGGGCGCTATTCGCGCCGCGGCGCATAAGCCAGCCGTGGCTTCTCGAAGCCATCGGCACCGCCGAGTGGACCGGCACGCCGCTG
Source organism: uncultured delta proteobacterium (assembly GCA_963745035.1). Taxonomy (GTDB): domain Bacteria; phylum Desulfobacterota; class Binatia; order UBA9968; family UBA9968; genus DP-20. The sequence goes on from CAVUVW010000027.1 coordinate 222,504, forward strand.
CGAACCATCCTGCAGGAAGCCGGCGCCAGTGCGGACACCGCGGAGATTGTTTTTACCGGTTTGGATCGAGGCGTCGAAGGCGATCAGGTGCAATACTATCAGCGCAGTCTGACTCTCGATGAAGCGACGAAGGAAGAGGTCTTGCTCGTCTATGAGATGAACGGCGAGCCGCTGCCGCCGCAGCACGGCTATCCGCTGCGGCTCGTGAAACCCGGTTGGTACGGCATGGCGAGCGTAAAGTGGCTCGACCGAATCGAGGCTATTGCCGAGCCGTTTGAAGGCTATCAAATGGTGCGCGCCTATCGTTACGCGCAGTCCGCCGACGGGCCGGGAGAAGCGGTCGACGTGATCAGGGCGCGCGCCTTGATGATTCCTCCAGGCATCCCAGACTTCATGACCCGCGATAGGCTGGTCGACGCCGGCCCGGTGATTCTTACCGGCAAAGCGTGGGCCGGGCTTGGCGTCGTGTCGCGCGTCGAGGTGAGCGTCGACGCCGGCGCGACATGGTCCGAGGCGCGCCTCGACGAATCGCCATCACCCTTCGCCTGGAGATCATGGACGTTCGCCTGGAATGCTACACCGGGAACTTACCTGCTGCAGGTGCGCGCGAGCGATGCGGAAGGCAATGTGCAGCCGGCCGTTCAAGAGTGGAACTTCGGCGGCTACGGCAACAACGGTGTACAGCGCGTGAGCGTCGTCGTGCGGTGAAATCTTTCGCGCGGTATCTGAGAAAAATCATACATCAAATTTTGCGGCGACATAATTCTCTTCAGTTCACTAATCCGCCGGCGGTTACGATGGCAACACAGGCCCGTTGTTGGGTCGCGTATGTTCTAGTCCGCCTCGACGAGCGCCGCGAGTTTCGCTAGCGCGTCGCGCCAGCCGGCCTCGTTATCGGCGAGCGGCACACCGGGCGGCAGCCCGTCGTGCACGGCGAGGACATCAGTGCCGCCGGCGTCTGCATCGGCAAGCGAGATCGTGATCGTCATCTCGCCACGCATTTCGGAATTTGTCGTCTCGAACTCGACCACTTCAACGACCTGCACATTCGTCACGAGCTTCACAAAACGGCCGTGGCGCGGTCGTCTTACCGGTCCCGGTCGGCTCGTCGTACGTTAGTGAGATCCGGAACGAGCCGCCTTCGCGGGGCTCAAACGCATGCACGTGCCTGGTCATACCGGTCGGCACCTTCCACGTTGCGATCGCGCGCGCATCGAGAAGCGCGCGATAAACGTTCTGCGCGAGGCGCGTTGATGCGGCGACTTACGCGGGTCGAGCTCACGCCCCGAACATTAGCACGCGAAGCGAGACGAGCAACACGCGACCGGTGACCACATTCCGGTCAGTCACAGCAGTTGATTGGAATGTGTGGAACCTAAGTTCGTGTAACGTTTTCCGTTTCTGTTTACTCACGCCTCACGGCTCGCGCCTCGTGCCTCTTCTATCTCATTTATTCTTGCGCGTCTCTTCAAGCAGGTTCTGGATCGGCGTGAAATCCATCCACTCGGGGCGATTGATCATGATGTACTCTTTATCCTTTCTTCGTCTTGCAAGAGGCGGCACCAGTTCGGGCGGCAGGTCCTCTCTGAGCGAGCCGACCCTGAGCTCATCGGTGTTCGCCTGCAGGAAAGCGGTCTGTCCTTCCGGCGAGAGATACCAATTGATGAAAACGCGCGCCGCGTAAGGGTGTGGGTGTTGGTTCAGCAGCACCATGGCGCCGGAGCCGGAACCGATCCCCGGTTGCTCCTCGATCTGGTACGGGTCGAGCTCGGTGACGGGAAGCTTCTGCAGCGCCGCGCGGTCGATCCTCCGGCACAAGAAACACAGCGGGTATTTTCCTTGCGCCAGCCAGTCGGTTCCCTGACGGAGGTCGCGGAACATCGTCGGTTCCATATCGCGCAGCACGCGCTCGATAAATTTCGGTCCGAGCCGGGGATGGTGATACACGTAAGTCAACGCGCTCGAGCCCTGGCCCGGACGGATTTGCAGCGCCGCCCACTTGCCCTTCCACTTGGGCTGAACCAGATCCCAGGCCGATTTGATTTCTTTCTCGTTGACCATGCTGGTGTTGAACGAGATCGGCGCACCGTAAAGCGCGCCTTCGTACATGAAGATGTACTGGCCTTCCGGGTCGATGTAATGGTGCTTTCCCTGCCACCATTTCGACACGTCGCTCACGCTCGGGTGAGTCAGTATTGGAGCGAGCGGTTCGATGATTTTGGCCTTGTAGAGATTGAGATAGATGGCGGAGGGAGCGCCGAGGAAAACATCGGCGAGAAATTTCCCGGCCCTGCGCTCACCGAAGAGCTTGGGAAAAAGATCGCTGCCTCTTCCCATGGTCGTGCCGGCAAATTTGATTTTCGGGTAGCGCTTCTGAAAAGCGGCCCAGATCACCTGCGCGTTGCCGATCGAGTCGGTCGCGTAGACGGCGACCTGTCCCTCCTCCTCCGCTCGTTTCACCGTCGCTTCCCAGTCCTGAACCGCGACAGGCCGTTCGGCCGCGGGCGCGACGCCGGTCAGGACAAACGCAAGCAGGTAAACTGAAATTACATATCGCTTCGCCAACTCGAGAATCATAACCGTTCCTCCGTTACCCGTGTCCGTCGGCGTCCCGGTGCGGCGTCGTGAAAATAAAGAAGGCGTTTTCGAGCGGAGGTTATCCGATCGCAGCCGGCGCGGTCAACTAGGTCGGCATCGACTTTATTTTCGGTTGAAAAGAAAACCCGGCTTCGATACGTTTCCCAGCAGGATTTGAGGCCTTTTAAGAAATGCCGGAGCCTGCGCTCTTGGCGGGGAGAACAGAGATGGCGCTCGTCGATGGCTTCAGCCACCTTGTGGTTCAGGTAACCGATCTCGACCGGTCGGAAAAGTTTTACCAGGAAGTCCTGGGACTGGACGTGGTCGGAAGGAATCTCGTGAACGAGGACGGGCCCAACGCGCTTCTCAAGACGAATACCGGCCAGATGGTTCTCCTGATCCAAGTCGCCGAAGTCGAGCCGTTCCGTCCCAATAGCAACAGCATCCATCATGCCTGGCTCTTGACGGTCGAACAGTACAGGCTCGCGCAGGAAAGATTGCAGGCCTTCGGTTATAGCATCGAGGACAGCCGCGAAGAGTTCCGGGCGATGGGCGAAAGAAGCATGGATATCTACGATCCGGACGGTCACCGTTATCAGATCCAGGCCCACGGTCCCGAAGCGACCAAGATCATCCGGCCGAGCGCCGGCAAGGTGAACTGCGGCAAGATGGACGACTTCGACGCGGGCTCCGTTACGCCGTTCAGCAAGGAAATGTTTTTCCTGGTGCGCCTCAATGAAGGTTTCTTGGCGCTTTCGAGTTGGTGCACGCACCGAAACGGCAAGATCAAGTGGGAAAAGGAGCATTGGCGTTTCTACTGCCCGTTTCATAGCGCCACGTACAATCGCAGGGGCGAGTTCACCGGTCACCTGGAAAATGTCGGTCCGCTCAGACTGCACCCCGTCACGATCGCAGAAGACGGGAGCGTGATCGTTGACACCGCCGAAGTTCTCGTGCGCAAAGATCATAGTCCGGATCAAGTTGTCAACGCCGCTTGCGGCGCGCGGTTCTGTGCCGCTGACGTGGAGCGAGTTTAGCGAGAAGTTTCAGGCCGAGTGAACAAGGAGGAGATCATGGCCGATATCGAGGGCCTCAGCCACAGCGCCATTTGCGTTCATGACCTCCGCGAAGCGGAAGACTTCTACTGCAATGTCCTTGGCGCCCGCCTCGGAACCCGCGTCAACTTCAAGACCGACGACGCCGTCCGAGGTAGATCGGTGCATGGCTCGGTCATCCTGGAAGACTACCTTCTGGCCTTGATGGTGCCGCGCGACTTTATGCCGATGCCTCCGGCGGAACAACACCGCGGCGCGCACGGCTTTCGCCACGCCTTTCGCGTGACGCGCGCTCGCTTCGACGAAATCACCGGCGAGCTCAAGCGGCGTCAGATTCTGTTCGAAGGCCCGGTGGAGCACCCCGAGCAAAGTCCTTTTGGCGAGTCGATCTACTTCAAAGACCCGAGCGGAAACTTTCTCGAAATCCTCTGGCGGCGGGACGAGCACGTGAGCTACGACAAACCCTACGTTACCGGTGTCGGATAAGCAGCGAACGTACTTTTTCACGCATGCTCATGGACGGCATCAATCACATTGTCATCGAAGTCGCCGATCTCGAGCGAGCCAAGGATTTTTATCGCCTGCTCGGCTTCGAATTCGCCGGCGACGATTGCATGCCGGAGTGCGGTCGCAACGCGTTGTTCCGAGCCGCTTCGGGTCAAGTCGTTATCCTCTCGGAAACTCCGCAGCCTCGTTCGCTTCCCGAAACCGGCGTGCATGAGGCCTATCGGATCAGCCCATCGAACCGCGACGCCGTCGCTAAGCAATTGGCGGATTACGACGTGCCCGTGCACAACTATGAGGAAGACCGGCCGAGCGAAAAGGGTGACAATTTTTATTTTTACGATCCGGACGGCAATCGCATTCAGTTGATCGCGGCGGCGACTGCCGACGCACCCCGCAAGATTCTCGGCATCGACCACGCGGCGATCGAGTGTCACGACCTCGAATGGGCGGAAGATTTCTACGTAAAGCGGCTTGGCTTGACCGTGGATCATCGAGTCGGCTGGCGCACCGACGACTATGTGCGCGCCAAGCTCTGGGGCGAAGGCAAAGAGAACATGGCGCCCGGCACGCGCCGTTGGGACCAACGCTACACGGTCATGGAGCAGAAGCGGCGGCTGCCGCGTCCCAACACGCATTTTTTTGTGCGCGTCGGCGATCAGGTGCTGGGCATCTATCTCGCCACCCAACATCGCCAAGAGCCGCCCGAGGAACAAATCGTCGGCACGCCGAGAGTCGCTTTTCGCGCCAGCCGCCGAGTCCTGGATCAAACGGCGCAGCTGCTCGCGACGACGCGGACGCCGATCCAGGGGCCGGTGGAACATGCCGAGCCGGCGCCGATCGCGGCTTCCCTCTACGTCAGAGACCCGGGCGGAAATTTTCTGGAGATCTGCGTCCCGCGGTGAAACGAGTCGCGGTAGCGGAACCGGTCGAGGATGGAAGATCGCAAAATCATTTAAATTGCACGTTGAACCTCTGGAACCTTTGGAACCGTTGGAACTTTGGACAATTGAATTGAAATCCGCTAAGTCAAAAATGGCACTCGTGCTTCTCCAACATTCTGCCGTCGATCTCATCGATCCTCGATCCTCAAACTTCTCGTCGGAGGTACCATGGCTGAACTCTACCCCTACCCGCGCTTTTCCCTGACCGAAAGAGACCGCCGCTGGAAGGCCGTGCGAGACCTGATGCGTCAGCACCGGCTCGATGTCATCGTTACGCCGAACAACACCGGCCACTCGATGGACTTTCAGTCGAACACTCGCTACCTCACTCATTGCGGCGGCGGCGGCGATGCCGATATCGCGGCGGTTTTTCCGTTGGAAGGAGAGGTGACCGCCATCGCGACCAGCGCGGAGCCGCGCTGGCCGCCGGTTCAGGACTGGACCCAGGATGTGCGCGAGGCCCGGCGCAACTATGGGCGGGTGATCGTCGAGCGGCTGAAGGAACTAAAGGTCGAGCGCGGGCGCATCGGCATCACCGGTCTCGGTGAGGTCGAGGGAACGCGCACGCCTGAAGGAACCATCCTTTACGGCACCTGGAAGCAGATTCGCGAGTCGTTTCCCCAAGCCGAGCTGGTCGATGCGACCGAGGTTCTGGCCGAAGTGCGCTATGTGAAAAGCGTCGAGGAAATCGCGGCGCTGACAAAGTCCATGGAGATCATCGAGCTCGCTTATGAGGCGGAGATCAACGCGGCCAAACCCGGGGTGAAGGACTGGGACGTGTGGGCGGAAACGCAATGCGCCCTCATGCGCAACGGCTCGGAGATGCCGGTGCATTGCAACTGGGTCTCGGGGAAAAAACCCGAGCGCACTCTCACCCGTCCGAGCATGCGCATTCTCGAGCGCGGCGATCTGATCATCAACGAAGTCGAGTCCTCCTGGATCGGCTACCGCTCCCAAGGGGTTCAGCCGGTCTTCGTCGGAGTGGCCGACCCGGTGTTCCTGGAGCTGATCAAAGTCCAAAGAGAAATCTTCAATCGCATGATGGAAAATCTCAAACCCGGAGTGACGGTGAAGGAATTAGCCGAGCTGGCGGCAACCTGCGCGGAACGAGCGGCGCCGACGTCCGGTCCGGCGGCTGGAGCTACCGCGCAGCTCACCATGCACGGACGCGGCGCGGGCGACGATGGGCCGATTATCACCTCCCACGCTCGCAGCCCGCGCCAGCTCTCGGTCGCTTTACGCGAGAACATGGTCTTTATTTTCAAGCCTTCCGCGAAAGCGAGGGACGGCTCGCTTTGCACATGGGGCGACACCGTGTTGATCACCGCTAAAGGCGGCCAAAGATTGGGAAAGCGGCCGCACGATCTCGCGGTGTCGACGTGAAGTTCCTCAAACGCGAACGTGAGGGCAGTGTCCGATCAGTCCAGCTGCGCTGCGCTGTCTTTTCGTCCCAAATTTAAGCAATCGATCTTGCTAAATTTATTCTTGACGTTTTGAACGGAGCGCAGCGGTTGAACTGCTTGAACGTTTTGAACGCCGTTCTCTATTTAGTGAACCCGTAAAAGCGCGCGGTGTTATCGACGAGCAGCTTCGCTTGCTCGCCTCGCCGATATCACTTCGCTTGAGGAAGACATCGACCGCGCCGTAGAGCCGGTCACCGTGCGGGATGTCCGAGCCGTAAACCCAGCACTCGTCGCCGAACTCTTCGATGGCGAACGGCAGCAGTTTCTCGTCGACCTCGAAGCCGAAGTAAATCTGTCCGCGCTCGATGTATTCCTTGGGCGGATGCTTGCCCGTGTAGCCTCTGTGAAAATCCACTCCCGCGCGCGCGCCGGGAAAGCCGCTGTATTCTTCGATTCGCTCCACCAACGCGGGCACCCAGGAGCAGCCGGCTTCGAGAAACGCAATTTTCAAGTTCGGATAGCGATCGGCGATGCCTTTCGAGATTACGCGGTGAAAGGCGAATTGCACGGTGAGCCAAAACGATATCGCCGTCTTGTCGTGGTGCGTGTCGTTCACTTGGCCAAGCGCGCGAAAGCTGTGTCCGGTATGCACAGCCACGGGAAGCCCGGTTTCGTTGGCCGCAGCCCAGATCGGTTCCATGGGCGGGTCGTCGATTCTCACGTCGCCGGTGACGCCGAGCAACATCACGGCCACCGCTCCTCTCTCCTTGCCCCGCTCGATTTCCCGAACCGACGCCTGCGGATCGACGGGATCGATGATCGTGACCCACTTTAAGCGATCGGGATATTGACTGGTAAGGTCGGCGACCCAACTGTTGTACGCGCGCATCATCGCCACTGCCAACGCCCGATCGTAAGTGATCGGATAGGAGAGAAACATAGTCGGATAGATCACTTGAACTTCTGTATTCTCGCGGTCCAACTGTTCGATCCGAGCTTTGACCGAGCGCATCTCCGCGCTTTCGACGGGGTCGTGAGGACTGATGCCCGGCGTGACTTTCGCCGGCACGCTCGTTTTTGCTGAGAGGAAAACCGGCTTGCTGATAAGGCCCGCTCCGCACGGGAAAAGAGCGGGTATCGATCATCCAGTAGAGCGGCCCGTCCGGACCGGTCTCGATGATACTCGGCTTGCGCTCTTTTAATTTCGGATCCCAGTATTTGTCCGAAAACGTCACTTCGGATTCCGATACATGCCCGTCGGCGTCCCACGCCTTGATCATGCGCACCTCTACGTCCAAACACCTTGGTTGTTGATATCGGTAGATTTATCACAGCATATGGCCGAATGTTAACTTTGGGTGCGTGGGAGCGCGATGCATTTCACAATACTCAACTCCGGCTGAGAACCTTGCGCGTTCCGGCGCTTTCATTCTACTCTGAAAAAAATGATTACTTTCGTCGACGTCGAAGAGGCGCGGGAGCGGATCAAGGATCAGATTTATCTGTCGCCCTTTCCTCACTCGGCAACCATCAGCCGGATGACCGGAAACAAAGTGTTCTTCAAACTGGAGAATTTGCAGCTCACGGGCTCGTTCAAGGAACGCGGCGCGCTCAACCGGCTGCTGACGCTCACGTCGCAGGATGCACAGCGCGGCGTGATTGCCGCGAGCGCCGGCAACCACGGCATGGCCGTGGCTTATCACAGCCGGCGTCTGGGTATCGCTTCGACCATCGTCATGCCGCGATCGGCGCCGCTCATCAAAGTCACCCGCGTGCGCCAGTATGGCGCCCAGTGCCTGCTCCACGGCAGCGATTACGACGGCGCCTACGCCGAAGCGAAGCGCCTCAGCGCGGAACAGGGTCTCACTTTCATCTCGGCCTTCGATGATCCGTGGATCGTCGCCGGCCAGGGCACCATCGGCCTCGAGCTCTACGAACAGAATCCCGAGCTCGACGCGGCGGTCGTGCCGGTGGGCGGCGGCGGCTTGATTGCCGGCGTCGCGCTCGCGTTAAAAACCTTGATACCCAAGTTGCGCATCATCGGCGTGCAAAGCGAAGCGGTGCCGTCGATGAAAGCAGCGCTGGAAAAAGGCGCGCCGGCAAAGCTGCCGGCGGCAACGACCATCGCCGACGGCATCGCCGTGCGCGCCGTCGGAGCAACGCCCCTCGAGTTGGTGAAACACTACGTCGACGATATCGTCACGGTGAGCGAGGGCCAGATCGCCAACGCGGTGCTAACTTTGCTCGAGGTGGAAAAGACGGTCGCCGAGGGTGCCGCTGCCGTGCCGCTGGCGGCATTGCTCAACAAGAAAACTTCGCTGGCGGGAAAGAACGTCGGGATTGTTGTCACGGGCGGCAACATCGATATGAACCTGATTTCGCGCATTATCGAGAGCGGATTGATCCAGGACGGACGCCTCGGCAGATTCGCCGTGGTGATCTCCGACCGGCCGGGCAGCCTGGCGCGGTTGTCGCAGCGGGTCGCGGACTTGGGCGCCAATATTTTACAGATCAGCCATAGCCGCGGCTTCGGAAAGATGGCGATCGGCGAGACCGAAGTCGAGCTGATCCTGGAAACCGCCGGCGCCGAGCATATCCAGCGGATCTACGACACCCTCAGCGCCGACAAATTCAAGATCAAAAACGAACCCTAGAGCGAGCCTGCACAACGCGGCAGCAACGGTTGTCCTCCATCCGCGACTCTCTCATCATCGGCGCGCATCTTTCGCTCTATCGATCGGCCGGTTTTCGGCGCCGGACTCCACTGCCGCCACCAAACTATCGGCAAGCAGGCGGGCGATACAGTTATAGCTCACGTCGTTCATATGGAGGCCGTCGCTCGAAATGATGTCCTCCGTCTTGTATTGGCCGCTCGATATCCAGTGCCGCATCACCGCAAAGCGGTGGAACACGGCCACGTTGGTGTCGTTGGCTACCGCAGCGATGGAATCCACGACCGGCAGGTGCATGCGTCGCGCGAGCACGCGCGGCGCGAACTGCGGGTCCATCAACACGACGTCCGCCGCTGCCGCCTTGAGACGGCTGATCCCCTGGCGGATTGTTTCGCCATAGCCCTCGATGTTCTCGCTTAGCAGCAACTGATTGCTGCCCGTCTGCCAGACGACGAGCTGCGGATGGTAGGGAAGCACGTCGCGCTCAAAACGAGCCAGCATCTGCGACGCTAGCTCGCCGGCGACGCCTTTGTTGATCACGGTCACCGCGAGCTGCGGCCAACGATGGCGCAATTCTTCGGCGAGCACAGCGGGATAGGCGCGCGCCGGGTCGGAGGCGCCTATCCCGGCCGTCGAGGAAGAACCGATGGCGACAATGGCGAGGGGTTGGCGCGAGCGCACCGCGCGGGCGGTGTTGGGCAGCTTCACTTTGAAGCGCGTCATCTCCTGGGGCGCGCTGCAAGCCAATGCCTTGTGCGCGGCTCCGGCGGAGGCCGCGAGAAGCAGGAGCGAGACGAGCGAGGACGTCGTCCATAGAAGCCTACTCATCGCTCGGCGCCGGGGATGGATGGGCGTTTCGCGGCGGGGATACCACGCGTCACGAAGTCGGCCGTCGCTCGGCCGATGCAGTCATACAGCTTGGCAGCAACCTCGCGGCTTTTCTCACCCTCCCCAGCCCGCAGATCCAGCGCACCGCTCTCGGCCCAATGACGCATGATGCCATGGCGGCGGAACAGCGGCACGTCGTTGACATCCGCTAGCTCTCGCAGCGTGGCGCGATAGGGCTCGAAGTGGATCACTGCGTCGGTCGCGCGCGAAAACTGCATGCTCATCAATACTATTTCGGCCCCGGCGGCGCGAACTTTGTCGATTCCGGTCTGCACCGTTTCCCGGAACTCGTCAATGTCGGTCCCGCGAACGGCTTCCATCGTGCCGGTCTCCCAGATCACAAGCGTCGGCTTCAAGGGTAGTACGTCACGATCCAGGCGCTCGGCTCCCTGCTTCGCCGTCTGCCGCCCTACTGCGAGGTTGATCACCTTGATCCGCTTAGACGGAAAATTTTCGGAGAGCGCCGCGGCCATACGCGCGGGCCATGCGAGTTCGGGCCCGCCTGCCGCGACTCCCATGGTAGAGGCTCCGCCGAGCGCGACGATGACGACTTCTCGGCGGCCGGCGAGCGCTTTGGCTGTCTTTGCCAAGGGCGGCGCAAACGCGTAGAAGCGCTCGGGCACAGGGCACTCCCGCTCCTGGGCGAGATGCGCCTGCGACCGTGCATAGAAGCCCAACGGCCATAGCCGCTATCGGGACCATGCGAGTTGCGGGGAAAGACAGGGATCATCCTCGTGCTCCTTTGCTCGCCGTCGGCGCCCCAAGGGCGCCGCCGCTGCGGCGTGCCCTGTGCGGCGACAAACCACTCCAGCAGCGCGGCGACGGCGATCATGATGACGACGCCTGCCGCATCGATACGGCAAACTGCATGGCAAGACCGCCGAAGAATTCATTGAGCACCAGGTGGCCCAAGACCGAGAGCAGGATGCCGAGGCAGAAGATATAGAGGGAGTTGCGCCCGCAGACGAGGAAAGGCCATGCGGCCGAGCTGGTCAAAAACCGCGCCTGCTGGCGGATCAGGCTCGCGGCGAGCAGCGCGACCGCGAGCACGTTCACTAGGCGAAGAAGTCCCAGATCCGTTTTGCTCAAGAACGACCATAACGGTTTGCGCTGACCAAGACTGGAAGCGGATCATAGAAGCCGTGCAGTGTCCAGTTGAACCGAATCACGAACCCCGCCAGTGAGAGCGCTGCGGCCAGCCAGAACAGCCAGCGACTGCCGAGCCAGGAAACCCCACCACGAAGGTTGCGCCAGCCAAACCATGCGCCCAGCATGAAAGAGCGCCTGCCAGGCGAACGGATTTAAGAACCATACCCGATCCGGGCCGGGATACGCCGACAGCGCGATTCGATTGTCGAACTGCACCGCCAGCCACAGCGCGAACGAGACCAAGCATATCACCGCCGGCCAGGATCGGAACCCGACTCAGCACGACGGGGAGAACCGCCAGCAGCACAATGTAGAGCGGCAGGATGTCCATGAAGGCGGGTTGGAACTGCAGTATCAACGCCTGGACCAGCGCCAAGCCGGGCTCGTTCAGAAAATTGGTGGCGCCAAACTCCTCGCTATAAAGCGATTTGTTGAGGGTACCCTCGGTGTAGGCCACCACCGCCAGGAATACCATGAACAGAAATATGTGGGCGACGTAGAGCTGCCAAACCCGGTGGTATACGCGAACGCCGGCGGCAAGGAAACCCTGACGCTCCAGGGCGCGACCGTACACCATGCCGGCGGTATAGCCGGAGATCAGGATGAAGACCTCGGCAGCATCGGCGAACATCACCGATTGAAGTGTAAACGCCGCCAGGATGTTGTTCGGGAGATGATCGAGAAAGATGCAGAAGAGGGCGAGACCGCGGAAGAAATCAAGCCGGAGGTCGCGCTCCATAGCCAAAGGATGACTCGCGACAGCCATCAGATCAACTCCGCGTCAAAAACACAGCGTATGAAAAGCAGCCTCGACAAACGCTCTACCGGAATATTCCTATCGGATATCGGCGCCAATTTAAACCCGATCGGTGCCATCGATAGGGTATCGATTTCGGATCGCGGACTTGCCGAAGACAGGAGGGACGATTGCCGCGTCACCCACGAGTTCATGAAGGGCTCGCTCTATCACGTGACGGCGCGTGGCAACGATTCAACATGCAAGTGCTGATCCAATGCTTTAAATGTGTTCAGCGCGCCGCGCGCACATGAACTACGCCGACTCCTTGCAAGCATATCGTTTCTTCACCGAGGCGCCGCTATCTCGTCAGGCAGCGGGATAGCGGCGGATGCCTCAGAGGATGGCGGCCAGTTTGCCGATCGCCTGCGACGCCCCTTGTCGATGGGATCGCCGTGGCCGAAAACGGCGCGCTGGAACGTGAGCTTCGCGAGCTTCTTCACACTCTGGTGCGCCTGGGCCATGTCGGCGGTGTACTGGGGATTAGGACCGGCGAGTTTGTTGCCGGTGTTGTTCATGGCGTCGCCCAGGATGAGCAGCGACCCCGCCGGATCGAACACACATACGTGACCCAGTGTATGGCCGGGCGTCGCGATCACGCGTAGGCCGAACACTTCGTCGTTGTCAGCGACAGCCTTGAGCGGGCGCGGCGACTTGATTTGCGGGATGTCCGCAGCGCCGGCGTATGCCGTCGCCTTGGCGGCCGCGCCTAGCACTTCTCCTACGCTGCCAATGTGATCGGGATGATAGTGAGTCAGGATGACGTGGTGAACCGCGTCCCAACTCAGGCCCGCGGTGCGAACGACGTCCGCGATCTTCGACGCGTTGCCGGCCGTGCCCGTGTCGACGACCGCCGCCTCCTTCCCGCGTACAAGAACGTAGGCGTTAACGAAACCCAGGTTGACCTGAAGGGCTTGGGCTGGTCCCAGATTCTGCGCGTGGGCGATCCCGGTTGCGAGATTGCGGTCGCCGATGGCGATACTCCATCCGCTGCGCCCGAAACCGAAATTGAGCTCGTTCCATACGGCGAAACTGCCGACGGCGACCTGTGCCAACCACGTTCGGCGACTGATTTGTTGAGCTTTCTCCATTGAGTACCTCCAGACTTCAAGACAAGCCCTTCTTATGCACGCGTATCGGAAAACATTCAGGACTGTCTCGTCTCATCCTTCGAAAGTCAATTCTGTGGACGAGCAAACTAGATATGTAATGCTTATACGGTTGTTTCAGCAAGCCCCAATAGGTTGTGTGTTTATCCATGATTGAAAGTTTTGGCCAAATCCTGAGCGCCTCGAATGCGGCCGTAAGCTGTAGGCCGCTGTTGAGTTCCCAGACCGAGCAAGGTCTGGAAAGCGGCCATGGGTTGGTGACGCCGATTGTGGCGAAAAACAAACTCATCGAGGTAAACCTGGAGTTGCCCGCGGCTGACACCGTGGTAGGTGCCGATCAACCATTGCTGGAGGTTGCCCATAGCGCGGTCAGCCAAGGGCACCACCGATTTGGCTCCCTTGCGCAATTCGTTTGTCTTCGGTTGCACCCGCGCGATGTGCCGATACCCGCTTTGGTCCAAACCCGTGAAACTCTTCAGAGCATCGGTGTAGAGGGTCGAGCCAGGAGCAATGTGCTTGTGGATAAATCCACTAAGCGTGGTTGCTTTAAAGTCTGGGATCACACCCATTCGCACTCGCCCCGACGCCTTGCCGCGTTTCTCAACGGCCACCAGGACAAGAGCGGCTCGACGCCCTTTAAGTTGACGACTACCACGCAATCCCACCTGGGGACCGCCGATCCAAGCTTCATCAATCTCTACCTCTCCATGCAGAGGCTCGCGGGCCAAGTTGACCATCGCTCGGCGCAGCTTGTGAAGCATCATCCAGGCCGTTTCGTAACGCTTCAGTTCCAGTTGACGCTGGAGCAAAAGCGCAGAAATCCCACGCTTATCAGTCGTCATCAGGTACGTCGCCCAAAACCACAAGACCAACGATATTTTGGTGTTGTGGAGAATAGTCCCCGAGGTCAGAGACACCTGATGTCGACACGCGGCACACTGCCAGAGTCGCCTCAGGACATACGCGCGCTGGTTCCCGCACCGTGGACACTTAAATCCGTCTGGCCAACGGCACATAGCCAGATACTCCTGACAGGCCTCTTCGCTAGCGAACTGCCGCTGGAATTCTCGCACACTACGGGGAAACGCGGGCCGTGCCATGCCCGCACACTATATGTTGGGTTTTGCTGAAACAACCGTATAAGCATTAGATATGTAGCGCCTGTCTAACCTGCTGGACCAACACTGCGGGCGGCAATGAAGCGTCCAGACTGAGCGCGCTTTGTGGTGTTTCTAGTGTGGCAAGCTGATTTTCGAGCAGTGACGGGTTCATGAAATGACCCTTGCGGTGTTCCAGCCGGCGCCGTATCACGTCTGGCGTTGCCGCTAACTGAACAAAGACGACGTCCTCGTTCACACGCAAGCGCGCGCGATAGTGCCGCTTTAAAGCAGAACAAGCCAGAATGCCGTTCTCATTATTCTCCAAAGCCGCCTGAATAACAGCGCGCAATGCGTCAAGCCATGATCGCCGATCCGTATCCGTCAATGGCTGGCCTCGACGCATCTTTTCAATATTGCCTGCAGGATGGAATTCATCCCCTTCGTAGAACCGCCAGCCGAGCTCTTGTGCCAGAAGCTTGCCGACCGTGGTTTTTCCCACGCCGGCTACGCCCATGAAAATGATAAACATGGTGCTTGCGTGGTAGCATGCCATGGAATGGCGAGTGACTCTACGGCGGGTCGCGGAAAAGCACTGACCAAGTCTTTTGCAATGATATTTGCAGTGGACTCGACCCGCTACGACTGCTCACCAATGAACCGACCACGCTATCCGCAAGGGCGTTTGACAGAAGTCAGAATGTTAGCCATTTTATAGGGGATAACTTACGCCCCGGGAGAGGAAGCTATGAAGACACTGCGATTGGAAACCACTGCGCCGTTCCAAGGCTTGGCTGAGCTTGTGGCCTATGACGAGGGCCTGTTCGAGAAGGAAGGCATCCAGATCGAGTGGATGGACCGCGAGAAGGGCGTCGACAAGAGCCCGCAGCTGAACATCACGGATCACAAGGAAGCCTCGCGCTACACGAGCCACGGCAAAATGATGGAGCAGGGCCAGGCCGACCTCTACAACGCTTGCGAATGGGGCAATTTCTCGCGCGTTGAAACCACCGACGTCGGCAGTCGGCAGATGGGCCGTCGCTCCATGGTGAATTTCGCTGGGATCGTGGTCCGAGCAGATTCGCCGGTGCAGGTGCCTCAGCAATTCGCCAACGTGCAGATCGGCGTTCCTTTTTACAGCGGCACACACTATCTGTGTTTGCAGATGCTGGAAGGCTTCGTGCCGCGCGAGCTGATCAAGATCGGCCGCGTGCCGAATGGCTCCAATTATCGCTTCAAGATGCTCATGGATAAGACGATCGAAGCGACGACTCTGACCGAACCGTATATTTCGTTAGCCGAGAAAATGGGTTGTCGCGTCGTCATCTCGGCTTTCCATCACGGCACCGACGTGGCTTCGGCCCGTGTCGATGCCGAAACTTACGCCGCCTTCAACCGCGCGATCCGCGAAGCCGTGCGGCGCATCATGGCGAACAAGCGCGCCTATCTGCACTACTTCATCGACTATTACCGCGATCGCGATCCGCAGATCAGTCAGCTCACCATCGACGATCTGCGCGAGAGCCGCCTCTATCTGGTCGACCCGGCACCGATACCGGCCGATGAGCTGCAACGCACCTACGACTGGATGAAGAGTTGGGATTTTCTCGAGACCGCGCCCTGCGCGGCGAATCTCGTCAATATGAACGCGTAGAAGCCGGCGCGAGCGGGCTGGCTGGGCTGGTCAGCCGTTCCGCCGTTCATCCGCTGCGCTCGGTTAAAACCGTTCAAGAAATAGGCGCGGAGTTTCAGAGACCAGCGCTGGTTCTATGGTCTCGATGTGGGCGGAACCGAGGACACAATCTTCTGCGGCCTAGCGCCACAGTTCTCGGCTCGCTAATTTTGCTCCCTCGCTCAAAGCGTAAAGTTTGGCAAGGGCCAGATTCGCATCGGGAAAGTGGCGCAAGCCGCAATCGGTGCAGGCGATGACGTTTTCTTTGCCGATGAGTTTGGCAAAGCGGACGATGCGTTCGGCCACCAGCTCCGGATGTTCGATAAAATAGGTTGTGTCGTCGATCACTCCGGGAAAGAGAATTTTTCCCTCCGGCAGTTTTCGTGCCTCCCAGATCTTCCACTCGTGAGCATGGCGCGGATTGGCCGACTCGATGGTGATGCCCGTGGCTTGGGCCTTAAGCACGATGTCGATGATGTCGCTCAGCGCGATGTCCCGGTGGTGCGGTCCTTCGTAGTTGCCCCAGCAAATATGGATGCGTACTTGCTCGGGTGGAATCGTCTTGAGCGCGTAATTGAGACATTCGACATGCTGCTCGATGACCTTGCGAAATTGTTTGACGTTTAGGTCGGCGTAGTCCGTGTTGGCGCCGGAAGCGAGGTCCGGGCAATCGAGTTGCAAGACGAAACCCGCCGCGACGATCGCTTGATATTCCCGGCGCATGACATCAGCGACTGCCTGCAAATAAGTTTCTTCATCGGCATAGTATTCGTTCCTGAAAAAACGCGCGAAACAACCGGGTGACAAGGCCGACATGAAAACGTCGTGCGGATGCGCCGTCGCAGCCGCCGCCGCGAGCCGGGCGATGTCGATTTCCACGGCGGCGAAGTCGCACCAGTTCAGCGGGCCGGCGCAGACGTAAGCCACGCCGCTGTTGTCGTGAGCGTCGCTCTGGCTGCGGGCAAGGTCATGAAACTCGGCGATGTCGGTCCGGAAGTGCCGTGGCGCGCCTTCGATATCGCTCCTCGCTAACCCGGTTTCGCGCGGACGAACGATTCCTCGATCGACGCTCCAGGGCGCGGCGCCGTGTGCCCGGGAGCGAGCTATCTTTTCGAGACCGCCAACGCGGTGCACGACATAGTCATTCCACGAAGTTTTACTGAGCTCGCCGTCGTCGACAATATCGACGCCGACTTCAATTTGCTGCCGCACTACTGCGTCGATGCCGCTCGTCAGTGCCGCGTCATGCGCTGCCTGATCATAGGTTTCACCGCGGCGCTTTGCCGCAAGACCGCGGCGAACCAACTCCGGCAACGGCAGGCTGCCGGTGTGGGTGGTGAGAATGCGCTCGGTACTGCGCTTCAATGTAAATTTCTCCTCGGCGGTCTCTCCCTGATCAACGCCACAGCTCGCGGGTCGCCAATCGGGCGCCTTCCGCCAAGGCGGCGAACTTGAGGTAAGCCACGCTCGGATGAGTGTCGTTGAACCGCAGGGCGGAAGCGGCAAAGCCGCAGTCGGCGCCGGCGATGACGTTCTCGCGGCCGACGAGCTTGGCGAAGCGCACGATACGTTCGGCGATCAATTCCGGATGTTCTACCAGGTTGGTGGTGTGGCTGATGACGCCCGGTATGAGGATTTTACCGTCGGGGAGCTTCACGCGTTCGAAGACATGGTATTCGTGTTCGTGGCGCGGGTTCGCCGCTTCGAACGAGTAGGCGCCGGCGTTGATCTTCAGCATGATATCGATGATGTCCTTGAGATCCATTTCGTGGATGCGCGGGCCGACGTCGATGCTGTAGCAGGTATGGAAGCGGACTTTTTCGGGCGGGATGCCGCGGAGCGAATCATTGATCGCCTCGACGCGCTCGGACGCCCACTTTCTGCAGTCTGCGACGCTGAGCTCCGGGTGCATCATGTAATAGGTGACCAGGCGCGGATCATCGATCTGGAGAATAAATCCGGCTTCGACAATCGCCTTGTACTCTTCGCGCATCGCGTCGGATACGGCTTGCTCGTACTCTTCGTGGGTGCGGTAGTATTCGTTGGCAAACGTGGCGGCGACATAGGAAGACGCGATCGCAGGCATGAAGACGTCTTCGTGGGCGCGACCCTTTACTGCCGCCTTCAGATTGGCAATGTCCGTCTGCACGGCCTCGTGGCCTCGATAGCTGACCGGCCCCGTGCACGTGTCAACACTGTTTGCGCGCCCGCCGCTGCGGCCGCCAAACGGCTCGGCGATGCGCTCTGACCAAGCGTAATAGTCGGGAAAAGAGAGATATTCCCGGCCGGCCGCTCGCGGTCGCACTGTCCCAGGAGCGATAGGCTTGCGCTCGAAGCCGGTGAAGCGCTCGATAATGTAACTGAAAAAGCCCGATTTGCCCTGCTCGCCGTCGGTGACGATATCGATGCCCGCTTCGACTTGTTTCCGGACAACCTGCTCAACGGACTCGCGCACAACCCTTGCGAGTTCGTCGCGGTCGTGGGGCTTCCCTTCCTCGCGCAGGCGAAGAAGCGCCGTCAAGGAATCGGACCGGGCCAAGCTGCCCACATGAGTGGTGAGAATTCTCTCCGTGCTCTGCTTCATGTGATTTCTTTTCAATTCGCTGTTGATGTAATTGCTGCTGGATACCAAGAAAAGGCAACAAACCTTATTCTTGAGGCTTGAAGCGCTCTGTGGGAACTACTGCCATGACTTCGAGTTCCACCATCAGATCGGGGTGCGCTAAACGGACGACACCGATGAGTGCGCTGGTCGGAAGATCCGACTTGAAAAACTTAGCGCGTTCGTCGCTCACCCGATGATACTCTTCTACATCGGTCGTAAACGTTGTCGTCTTGACCACGTCGGCGTAGTCGCCGCCAACTGCGCGTAGGGCACGGCCAATATTCTCGCAGCACTGTCTCAGTTGCGCTCGCATATCGCCGCGATGAACCGGCTGGGCATCTACTTCGCTGCGGGAGGTCATGCCGGCAATAAACACCAACGTGCCTCCTGTGACAGCGACGACTTGCGAATGGGATTTTCGAACGGGCAGGTCTTTCGGTTGAACGATTCTTTTTGAATTGGCCATACGCTTTTCCCCGGCATTCTTACGGATTGAAACCCAATATTTTGTTGACCTCGATGACGGCTCTGTTGACCAGATCAACGTCGTTTTGACTGAGATAAATCACGTCTTTCCCTTGCACGTAGTCATACATTTTCGTTCCCGGGACGAAAGCTGAACTCTGACCGTTGTGGCGCTCCCATATCGATTGAGCGTCGGGTGTAAGCAGAAAAGATGCGAAGAGATGCGCCGCATTCGTCCGGCGCGAGCCTTTAAGTACGCCTACGTGATAGGCGGGCGCGACCACGGGTTGGACCTGGGCGTGTTCCAAAGGAGCGCCTTCTTTCTGCGCGCGAATGATGAAGCTGTTCGTCAAGGTTGTGGTCAACGCAATTTCACCGATCTGCAGCCGGGTATAGAGCTCACCCAATTTTCCCGGCACCGGATTTTGCTTCGCTAATGCCCGCCCGAAGTCGAGAAACTTTTTCTCGCCCCATCGAATCGCGAGATAGTCGATGTGTCCCACGCCCGTGACCATGCCGAGCTTTCCCTTCCACTTGGGATCGAGGAGATCCTCCCATCGTTTCGGAATGTCTTTCGGATCCATGTTCTTCGAGTTGTAGGCCGGCAAAACGACCTGATTCGCGAAAGAAACCGTGCCGTTGTTGTAGTGAATCGCCTTTTCGCTCACTCCCAGGCGTCTGTAATCGAATGGGACGTGAAGTTTGCGCTTCCAAATCGATCCGTGAAGCGCGTCAATGAGAACCATAACATCCCACTGCGGAGGGTTCCCCGCGGCGGCTTCGCTGATGTATTTACTGACATCCGCCGTCATACTGCCCGATGGGGAATAGTTGACTCTGATATCGGTGCTGAACCTTTTGTTGAACGCCTCCTCGAGCTGCTTTGTCCCTTGCGCGGTCAACGTGCCGGGCGCGTAGAATTCGAGCGGGCCTTCCTTTTTGGCTGCGGCAATGACCTGTTCTACGGTCGCTGCGTTCAATTTCAAGCTGGGAAAGAAAAGAGGTGAAACAAACAGAAGCGAAAAAAATGCCAACGTTCTCATCTTCAAATTCTCCTCGCAATGGCTCTGCAACGGACCCAATAATTTGGTGTGAAGAACGTGGCTACTGACTTATGCCATGCCCGACTGCCTGTCAATCGAGATCGATGGTTGCGCGCTTTGCTTGAGTTAACGAAAGATGTTTGGCTTTTTATTTCGCTTTATATAGCGTAACGGGAGTTCAAGAGGGGAGAGGGAGATATGGCTAACGCCAACAAGAAAATAGTTCAACCAAAAGACCTACCCAAGCGGGCGACGCATTCTCAAGTCGTAACCGTGACCGGCGGAGTGCTCGTTTTCATCGCCGGCATGACTTCGAGAAGCGAAAAAGACGCGGCGCCCGTCCACGCCGGCGACATGCGCGCACAGGTTCGTCAAATTTGCGAGAACCTCGCCCGGGCTTTGCGGTCGGTTGGCGGCGAATTCTCCGACATCGTAAAGACGACGATTTTCACTACCGACGTTGATGAGTTCCGCAATGCGAATGAGGTCCGTTACGAATACTTTCAATCAGACTACCCGACCGGCTCGCTCATTGGTGTGAAGCGTCTCGCTCATCCCGACCTCATGGTCGAAATCGAAGCGATGGCGGTCATCCCGCCTGATCGGTTCAAGCCTGTAGAGTAGGGTGGTTCTTGAATCGGTTTGGGGTTTTGGCCGATTATCTCTTGTCGCATTACTTCATTCCCAGAATCTTCGTGTACTCGCGTGTCAGGCGGTCGATCATCTCCGATTGGTTTTGCGCCATGTAGAGCACCTTTTTGCCCTGAACGTACTTGTTCGCGCGGGTGCCGGAAATGAAGGCTGAAGTGTGGCCGACGAACTCTTCCCAAATTTTCTGCGCCTCGGATGTCGTTAGAAACGCCGCAAAGAGATGGGCCGCCATTGGGTGGCGCGCGCCCTTGAGCACGCCGACGTGATAGGCGGGCGAAACCACGGGCTGGATGTCGGCGAAGACGATGGGCGCTCCGGTTTTCTCGGCCGTGAAGATAAAGCTGTTCGTCAACGTGACCGCCAACGATAATTCTCCCAGTAAAAGCCTGCTGTAAGTTTCTCCGAGCCGGCCGATGGCCGGAGCCTGCTGGGAAAGTGCCTTGATGTATTTGGTGGTCTCCTCTTCACCCCACGCTGCGGCGAGCATGGCGAGGTGCGCCGGAGTCGCGTTCGTCACGCCCAGTTTTCCGCCTTTCCATTTCGGGTCGAGCAGGTCGTGCCAGCTCCGTGGCACATCGGCCGCCGGCAGAAGCTTCTTGTTGTAGGCCGGAAGCGTGAACTGGTTGGCGAAGGAAACGGTGCCGCTGTCGAAATTGATCACCTTGGGATCAACGCCCAGAATGCGATAGTCGAAAGGCACGTGAACCTTTCTCAGCCACAACGTCGCATGATAGGTGTCCGGAAAGACGGCGACGTCGAAGTCAGTGGCTCCGCCGGTGGCCATCTGCGTGATGATACCGGCGAGATCTTTGTCCATGTTGGCCGAAGGCGAGAATTTGAATGTCACTGAAATACCGTGTTTGCGATTGAATGCGGCATTGAGCCGTCGCGCGCCGCGTTCTTCCACCTGGGTGGGCGCATAGAATTCCAGCACGCCTTCCTTGTTGGCGGCGGCAATAACGTCTTTGACATCGGACTCGACGGCGGCAGAGCTTGCTTCCGGCAGGAGGCTTAGCAACAGAAATACGGTCAGAGCAATGGACTTCAACGAGTTCATTTTGACTCCACGTAAAAAAATAGAGTTCATTGATAGCCGCTGGGTTTGGCGCAGTCAAACGAACCGCAGCTTACGCGCCACCGACTTCGGCGGCTGAATTGAAAAACCGCCACCCCACGACTATAACCGAATCGAACGGTGCGGATTGGAGGCGTACATGTTTTCACCGATAAAATCGTCGCAGCTCTTTTCCGAAGAAGGTCTGTTTGCTTCTGGCGCTGCTGCCGGGGAGTTTGCTTTCCTGGCTCAAGACGGCCGGTCCGCAAACGGAAAATTGATCGATTCGAGCGCGGAAGCGCAGGCACGCCAGACACTGGTCAATCTCGATGCAGGCTTAAAGTCAGGCGGGCTGGATCTGGGTGCTACCGTGAGCTTGATGGTGTATTTGCCGCACTACGAAGGTGCCAGTGAAATCGCCAACGTGCTTGCTGCTGCTTTTGGTGGGGATGCCAACAATCTTCCCGCAATCACGCTGGTCGGCGTAGCCGGCCTCGACGGTGGGTGCGCGGTCCGCATGGATGCGATTGCCACTTCCAGCCGAGATCGTGAGTCTTTCCGCTTGCGCGAACTAGCACTCGCGCAGGGCAGCCTGTGCCATGGCGTTCGAGTCGGGAATTTTGTGTTCTTGTCCGGCATCGATGCGGCGGATGGGCAGGGAAGCGTTGCCTCGCCTGTGACGATTCAATCCCAGACCACCGAAATACTTGCGAGGATCGACAAGCTGTTGAACAGCCAAAATCTTTCCCTTGGCGATCTCTGCCGCACGTTCATGTTCATGCCCGGCACGATTCACCGGCCGGGGTACGGAGAAGCGCGCAAGAAGGTTTACCACGGAATTTTTTCAGAAGATGAGTTTCCGCCCAATTCCGGCATTTACATTCCGAGCTTGGGCCGAGATATTTTGCTACGGTCTGTCGGCATTGCCTATCGCGGTGAAAAGAAAATTATCGCCAGTCCGAAAGTAAGAAAGGCTCCCGGCTCCTTCTCCCAATCGATGCGGACGGGTGACTGGCTTTGGATTGCCGGGCAAGATGCGGTGGGATTCAGCCGCGAAGTGGAGAACGAGAACAGCTTTGAAGGCCAGATCGAGGCGACCCTGCGCCATTTGAAAGACATCGTCGAAGAAGCCGGCGGCAGCCTGGACGACGTGGTGAAAACCACGGTTTATCTCATCGCCGGTCAGGACCGCTCGCGGTTTGCTCAATGCCTATCGAGAGTTTCTTCGCTCGCTATCTGCGTTCTTCCACGATGCCAGCGGGACTGACGATGGAAGTGCAGGAGCTTTCGCCGCGCTGCCTAGTTGAGATCGATGCGCTGGCTCTGTTGCCGGAGTCGTCGTCGCGCTGATTTGCAGCTCGGAGAAGGACGATTTGGAAGAGGACTCACCGCAGAGGCGCGGAGTGCGCCGAGATAAAGAATTTGTTGTTGAGAAGTATTCCGAACTCTGCGAACTCTGAGCCTCTGCGGTGAAATATTGTTTCATCCGTGGAGGAGCTGTCGCGGTGGCGCTATGACGCAGCAAAAAGGCACAGGGGAAGAAAAGATGGGCACTGACCAGTCGATAGACCTCTATCGCACCGAGCCCGGCACTCTCGCTGGGCGCTATCTGCGATCATTTTGGCAGCCGGTTTGCCGCGCCAAGGATTTGCCTGTGGGCGAAGCCGTGCCGCTGCGGATCATGAGCGAGGACTTTACGCTTTACCGCGGAGAAACCGGCACGCCGCACGTCGTCGCGTTTCGCTGCGCGCATCGCGGCACCCAACTCTCGGCCGGCTGGGTGGAAGGTGATTGTATTCGCTGTTTTTATCACGGCTGGAAATATGACGCGGCGGGTCAATGTGTCGAGCAACCGGGCGAGGACGCGTCGTTCAAGGCGAAGATCAAGATTCGCAGCTACCCCACCAAAGAGTACCTCGGGCTCATCTTTGTATTCCTGGGCGAAGGCGTCGCGCCGCCGTTCCCGCGTTACTCCGACCTGGACGGCGGCATCGTCGACGTGCTGCTCAGCGAAGAGTGGCCGTGCAATTATTTCAATCGGCTCGACAACCTGGGCGATCCGGTCCATGTGCCGTTTACCCATAGAGAATCGCGCAGCAGGATCGGCATCGACGTGGTGGTGCCCGACGCGCTGATCGCAGAGGAAAACGACGTCGGCATCAAATTGACCCGGAAGTTGGGCGGCGGGAAGACCGAGGCGCGCTACATCCTCATGCCGAATATGAATCATCTGAGACATCCGCTGCGCATCAAAGGACCGATGGCAAAAGAACTCGGCGAAGGATCGGTGGACCGATTCTTGTGGCGCGTGCCCATCGAGAACGACCGCTGTCTTGGGGCTGGGCGTCGATGTCGTGCATCTCAAAAGCGAGGAAGCGAGAAAAAAGTTTCTACAGTTTTCCGCCGAATCGGAAGGGGAGGGTCCAAGCCATGTGGAGTTAGGGGAAAAGGTTCTGCAAGGCAAGGCCAAGATCAGGAATATGAATGGCGCCGACAATTACGAGCTGACCCGGATCGAAGACTACGTCGCTCAGGTAGGGCAGGGCGCGATGGCGGATGCCAGCAATTTCCACCTGGGCCGCAACGACGCCGTCGTGATACTTTTCCGAAAAATTTGGGAGCGCGAGCTGCGGGCGCTTGCGGAGTCGCAGCCGACGAAGCAGTGGAAGACGCTGTCGAAGCGCGGATTTTGAAACAGCGTAAAAAGAAGAAAATCCGAAATTCGAATTTCGAAATCCGAAACAAATTCGAATTTTCAAACAATGCAAAGATTAGGGGCAAATGGAGTTTTGAGCTTTCGGATTTGTGATTTGGCTTCGTTTGTTTCGGATTTCGAGCTTCGGATTTCGAAATTTGGTTCGCTTGTCAAGGTGAGTATGAAAGCATCTTTTATTAATTTTGCGCTGTCTTTCATTTTGTTCTGCGCTGGTCTCCTGTCGGTTGCACGCGCCGCCGACATTGCGAAGGTGCACCGAACCGGCATCGGTAGTCCCAATGCGTTCATGTTCGTCGCGGGAATCGACAAGGGATTCTACAAGGACCAGGGTCTCGAGACCCTGACGATCATGGCGCAGCCGCAGGTGGGCGTGCAGGGACTCATCGGCGGGAGCTTCGACTTCAGTCAGATCCTGGGCGCGAGCACGACCGCGATCATGCGCGGCGTCGGCCTCAAGATCGTGATGGTGTTCGACAGCAAGCCGCAGTTTTGGCTTTACGGCGCGCCGGAGATCAAGACCTTGCAAGACGTTCGGGGAAAGACCGTGGCGATTCAAACCATCGGCGGCGCCAGCGGACAGATGACTCGCGAGCTGCTCAGCAAGAGCGGCATCGATCCGCAGCGCGACGTGACGATTCAGGTCATACCTTTGGAAGGCCGGCTGGCCGCCTTGGGCAGCGGCGGGGTTGCCGCCACGGTGGTCAACGCGCCGGAGCGCACGCGAGCAAACAGGATGGGATTCAACGAGCTGGCATCCTATGGCGACCATTTCGAGTATTCGAGCGGCGGCGTTGCCCTCACGGACAAAATGCTCGCGGAGCGGCCGGACTTCGTGCGGCGGTTTTTGGCCGCCACGCTGCAAACCTTGCAATGGTACAGAAGGAACGAGAAAGAGGCGGTGAAGATGTTCGCGCGCTTTAGCAAAGTGCCGGAAGAGGATGCTCTGGCCGTGTATCGTGCATCGGTGAAGGCGTACACCGAAGACGGCACGCTATCGCCGGCCGTGCAGGAGCGCATTATCAATTTTCACAAGAACGAAGTGAAGATCGACAAGGATGTTCCGGCGCAGCGGGTTTTTAGTTTCAATCTATTGCACTCGATTTTGAGCGAGCGGGGTAAAGTGAAATAAGGAAATTTTTTACCGCAGAGACACGGAGATCGCAGAGTTCGGAATATTTGTTAATGATGAACTCTTACCTCGGCGTACTCTGCGTCTCTGCGGTGAAGACTCTGTTATTGAACTAGAAGCCATATCTCTCAAGCACGGCCATCGCAGCGTTGAACGCCGGCTTGAGCTCGGCCCGCGTGCTGACGTCTTCGTATGCGGCGCGCACGGCGTCGTCTTTGAAAACGTCGCTGACGGGAATCGGCCGCTCCAGCCTGCCTCTCTTGACCATCTCCTGAATGATGCGTTCGAGCGCGTGAGGCTCGATACCGCCGTCCATCGGCAACGCCCAGCTATCGACGCGATCCGGCGCCGAAGCTATGAACAGGCGCTGTTCGTCTTCATTGTGAGTAAGCTTTCGTAGCCGCTTTTCGAGGTCATAAAGGTACTGAAAATTATTCACATCGCGCATGAACCAGAAGGTGCGCGTGATGGCGCGAAAATACGCCTTCAGTTCTTCGCCGCGATGTTCGATGGTTGCGCGCGGCGCCACCGTGACCTTGCCGGGGCGGCGCGGAAAAACTTTGTTGGGATCGAGGATGACCGGGTAGCCTTCTTTTTCCAATTCATCGGAGAAGGGCGGCGACGAGGTGATCGCGTTGACCTTGCCGGAGCGGAGCATGTCGATATGCGCCGGGTTGTTGCGGTAGCCGAACACCGGATCGTGGACCAGCTCGACCTCGGTTTGCGGATCGACGCCCGCGTCTCTCAAGGCTTCTTCAATGAAGAATTCGACGAGACCGCCGCCGTCCGCCGAATTTTCCCGCACGCCGATCTTGCCGCCGCGGAGCTTGCTTATGTCGGTGATGTGCTTGGAGCCGTACCATTTTAGAAACGGGGTGTAACGCCAGCCGCCGACGATGTAGACATCGGCGCCTTGCACCCGCTGGACGATCGCCGATTCAGTGTCCACCGCGGTGGCGATGTCCACGCCGTGTTCCTTGATCGCGAGTCCGAGAGTGTGACTCTCGGAAGGGCCGGGCAAAAGCCCGCTGCGCTCATATTCGTAACGGGTGAGACCCTCCTGTTTGAAAAAACCCCGTTCTTCGGCGACATACATCGCCACCCAGTGGCCGACATGATAGTTGACGTTGGCGATCAGAATAGGTTGGTCCAGCGTGCTCATGAAAGTTCTCCTTAATTGCTGTTTTGACGGCCAGAGCTTCTGAAGTATGGCTCCGTCGTAAAATGATCATCCAGCTCACAGCGAGAGTAATGTTTCATTTAACGCGTGGTTCTGCCGCGGTCAAATCCTTCCTTACAGCTGCTCCCACTTGCGACGACCGCGCGATTGCTTGACGGCAAACCTATGTGCGGATAAAGGAGGCGAAGCACAGCACGACGGGGGTTCCTATGGCAGTTTTTGGACTCATCGCATTTCTTGTCTTCGCGAGTGCATCGCACGGCTTTTCAGCCGAGAGTCAAAAGGCGGATCGAGTGCGCATCGGCTACTCGTCGATTTCCAGCAGCCGCATCGCTCTTTGGGTGGCAAACGACATGGGCTTTTTCAGGAAGAACGGCCTGACCGCCGAAGTCATCGTGACGCCGGGCGTGCAGGGAACGCAGGCGCTCATCGCCGGCGAGCTGCAGTTTTATCTCGGCGGCGTGGACTCGGCGGCGCTGGCGGCAGCGCGCGGATCCGATCTCGTCGCCTTGGCTACCGCAGAGCCCATCGAGTACAAGCTTATCACTCAGCCCAACGTCAAGACGGTTAAAGAACTACGGGGAAAGAAGATCGTCGTCGATCGCGTCGGCGGCACAAGCTACTATATCTCGCTGCAGATCCTCGAAAAGGTGGGCTTGAAAACCGGTGAGGTCGAGCTGGTGCAGGTCGGCGGCGGGGGAAATCAGCGGGTCGCGGCGTTCAAGTCCGGGTTGGTCGCTGGTGTGGTGACCTCTCCGGATCGGTTCGAGCAATTGAAAATCCCCTACTTTGTTTTGGCGGATGCCGCGGAGATGGGCATCAAAGTGATGGGCAACTCTTATCTCACGACGCGAAGCTTTCGCGATCAAAACAAAGACGTGGTGCTGCGCACCGTGAGGGCGTTGGTGCAAGGGCGGCGTTGGGCCAAGGAGCCGAAGAATCGGCAAGAGGTGCTAAGGATCTACAATCGTTATCTGCCCAGCCCGGATTCGGCATTTATGGACCACCTGTACCGCAAGAACGTGGAGGCGATGCCACTTCATCCTTACACCAACATCGATGATCTGAGAGTTTTTCTCTCGTATCTGTCGGATGCCAATCCGACTCTGCGCAATTTGAAGCTGGCGGAGTTTGTCGACAACAGCTATCTCAAGCGGGTGGAGCAAGAGGGAGCCAGCTAATGTGCGCTTTTCGGTGGCTCGTAGAAGGCGTCGTGCCGTCGGTCCGCGCGGAAATCTCCCGTCGCCCCTCTTTGTCAAAGAGGGAAATCGCTTCGGGCAAGAATCTGGATGCTGGTTTTCACCGCATGACGGGAATTAAATGGGTTGCCAGGCTGCCAGTGTTGCGGCGGTGGACCAGTCTTTGCCGGCTATATAGTCGGTGAACGAGGGTTTGGCATTGCCGAGCACACCCTGGAGTGTGATCCAGATCAGGATCTCGTTGGCCACTCCTGCGCGATCCAAAATTTCCGGCGTCGCTTTGTCGACCATGTCCTGTCCCTTACCGGCCTTCACCAAAGCAAGAAATTCCAAATCCAGCGCGGTATCGATGGAGCCCATCTTGGGGCCGCCGATATCTCCGGAAAAGCTGCCGCTGGCGAGCACCGCCACTTTGCCGTTGTAGTGATTGCGAATGTAATCTCCTATCTGCTGTCCGAGCCGAAAGCAGCGCGCCGCGGTGGGCCGCGGTGGCAGCATACCGTTAATGTGCAGCGGCACGATCGGCAAATCCATGTGCGGCGTCAGCAGGCTCAACGGCACCATGAAAGCGTGATCCAGGATCATTTCCTGCGAGTAGCTGAAGTCGATGCCGCTTTCGATGCCATAATTCAGCAGTCCCTTGGCCATCGCCGTGTCGACTTTCAACGTCGCGCGCGGAATGCGTAGCTCCGCCATTTCCTTCGGCGCCGGACCCGTGCAGGTGTCCGAGACACCGAGGCAAAACATTGGCGCGTTGTTGTAGAAAAAGTTGGTCACATGGTCGCTGGTCAAAATCATAAGACAGTCGGGAGAAGCTGCCGAAAGGTCTTTTTTCAATCGACCGAAAGCGGAATCGAGCTTGGCCTGCACCTCAGGCGAGATCCGGTCCGGCCGGGACGTGATATTGGGATTGTGCGGCGCGGCGAGGCCCAGAGCGATCTTGCCCATAAACTATTCTCCCCTGACTTGTTTGAAGTAAATAGCGGGTTTCAGATCCATCAGCCGGGCGAACTGCCAGAGAAGAAAACTATGCGCGCCCATGCGGTAAAGCGCGCCGGCATCGACTTCGCGGATCGCCTTGAGCTCGGCTTCTTGCAAGTCATAGCGTTTGAGCACGGCATCGGCGCTCTGCTTATACTTTTCTTGCAGTTCCAGATCGTTAAACAAAGCGAAGAGCAGTTTGTCCACTTGATAGAGGCTCATTTGCTTTTCCTCATCTCTTCGTTGAGCGAGCGCACGATCGACAGGTCATAGACGTTCTCGGGCGAGACTTCGCGCTCGACCTTGAGCGATTTCCGCTGAAACGCGATCATCTTTTCCTGCAGGCTGCGCGGAATCGTGCCGTCGGCCGACATGACCCGCACCCAGGCTCTGTAAATGTCGATCGCTTCAGCGTCGGAAATCTTCATGATCGGCAGCATGCGCGCGACCACTTCTTTCTCGTTGCTCTTGAGCCAATGGAATCCCTTGAGGGTTCCGCGCAGAAACTTGCGCACCAAGTCCGGCCGTTGCGCCAGGAGTCTTTCGGTGGTGACCGCGCCGGCGGTGACGAATTCCAAATCATCGCCGTAAAAGAGCAGCTCGTTGAAGCCGTTTTTCTTGGCGATGATGCGGTCCATTTGGTTGACCACGGCCGCATCGACCGCTCCCGTCATCAGCGCCGCCAAGCGGTTGGGAGTAGGCTCGATGGCGCGCAGCACTACGTCCCTGTGCGGATCGATACCGCGCTTGGGCAAAAGATCGCGCGTCATTTGATCCAGCGCGGCGCCGAAGCTCGACACGGCGACCTGTTTGCCGCCCTTGAGATCCTGCAGCGATTTGATTTCTTTGCGGGCGAAGAGCCAGTTCAGCGGTTGGGTATCGAAAACCATGACGATCTTGAGCGGCACGCCTCTTAGAATCGCGCCGGCGCCCTGGCCGAGAATCTGGCTGAAGTGAAAACTGCCGCCGACCAGTCCCTGAATGCCCGGCAACATGCCGGCCTGGATCGGGCGAACGTCGAGTCCTTCCTCCCGATAGAAGCCTTTCTCGTTGGCAAACCTATAAAGCAGCGCATTGCCGCTCACGCCGGCCGAGATATGCAGATTGACTTCGTCGAGCGCGAAGGAAGGAACAGCCGGCACGAGGCTCAGGGTCAACAAGAAAGCCAGTAACAATTGGTTTGCCGCCCGATGGCACAATAACATTGTCGATTTCATAATCTTTTGTTTCCTCTAGAATCCATACTTCTCTTGCGCGCCTAAGGCGATGCTCAACGGATTTTTCAACTCGGGGCGGCGGCTTACTTCCTGGTAGGCGGTTTTCACCGCGTCATCCCGAACGATATCCTTGACTGACATCGCTCGGGAAAGCTTGCCGGACTTGACCATCTCGTCAGCGATTCTTTGCACTGCTTCGGTGGTAATGCCGCCATCGATCGGTATGGCCCAGCTCTCGACACGATCGGGCCCAGTCACGATCGCCACGACGCCGCGCTCGTCCTCGTTGTGCGTGTTGGTCTTTCTTAGCTTCCTTTCGAGATCGCGCAGGTACTCGAAGTTTTTCACGTCGCGCATGAACCAGAAGGCACGAATGATCGCGCGAAAGTAGGCGCGCAGCTCGTCCGCGCGCTTCTCGATCGTCTGTCCCGTCGCGACGGTGAGCTTGCCCGGCCGGCGCGGAAAGACTTTATTGGGATCGAGAATCATCGGATAGCCTTCTTTCTCGAGCTGGTCGGAAAACGGCGGCTGTGAGGTAATCGCATCGACTTTGCCGGTGCGCAGCATCTCCATGTGCGCGGGGTTGTTGCGGTAGCCGAAGACCGGGTCGTAAATCCACTGGACTTCGTTTTCCGGATCGACGCCGGCGTCGCGGAGAGCATCGGTGATGAACACCTGAACCAATCCCTCCTTCTCCCGCATGCCGATGCGCCCGCCGCGAAGCTTGCTCATGTCGCTGAGGTGCTTGGCACCATACCAGCGCAGGAAGGGCGTATAGCGCCAGCCGCCGACGATGTAAATATCGGCGTCGAGGGAGCGCTGGTAGATCGCCGCTTCGACATCGACCGCGGTGGCGATGTCCACACCGTGATTGGTGATCGCCATGGCGAGCCCGTCGCGCTCGAGCGGACCGGGAATCAAACCGCGCGCGTCGTATTCGTATTCCTTGAGACCTTCTTCACGGAAAAAGCCCTGCTCCTCGGCGACGAAGATGGCGACCTGGTGGCCGACGTGATAGTTGCTGTTGGCGATCAACAGCGGTTGATCGAGTGTGCTCATGAATGTCCTCTCGCTGGAGTTGTTGGAGTGATGGAGTAATGGAGCGCTGCTCGCGTCAATATTTCAGTACTCCAATACTCCATTCCTCTAGCAGTGTCATGTGCCAGGCGTGAAAAGTTCGTCGATCTCGAGACGGCGCTCGGTGAGTCGTTGCTCGAAGGCGTAATCGAGGAGCGTTTCCAGAGCTGTGCGATTTCCTTCCATCGTATACGGCCAGGGATCGGCTCCCAGCAAAGCTCGTTCTTCTTCCTGCTCGGCGCCGAACCATGCCAGCGATGACCGGCGGTGATCGGCCCAGTATCTATAGGCTTGCTGTTTGGAATCTTCGAAAACTTGTACCAGGCGCGCTCCGATCTGGCTGTCGCGCCGAAGCACTTCATCCTTGACGACGACGAGATGGCGAATCGGAAAAATTCCCGTGCGGCGATAGTAGTCGACCTCCACTTCGCGGTAGTTGGGCCAGAGCCGGCGCACGACTTTGTTGATCGCGGCGACGTCGGTTCCGCTATCCGATAAGATCTGCGCGTCCAGTTCGCCTTGCTTCAGCAGGTCTTGCATTTTCCGACCCGCGGGCGTGCGCTCGATGCGCAGCCATGCGGGCGGCGACCAGCCGACAATTTCTTCAGCCCCGTCCGCAACCCAGTAGATCTCACTCGGCGGCAAATCGAATTCATGCTGCAGCAGGCCGCGAATCCAGAGCGCGATGGGATTGAAATGCCCATGAATGCCGACGCGCCGGCCGCGCAGATCCTGTGGGCGAGAAATATCGGAGTCGAGCCGAACCATCACACAGCTATGATTGAAACGGCGATGAGGAAACACGGGGATCGCCGTGATCGGCGCGCCGCGGCTTTTCAGCCCGAGATACTGAGCCACCTGCAGCTCGCAAACATCGAATTCCCAATTTCGCACGAAGCGACTATGGCGTTCGGCGGAGGGTAGCGGAATGATCTTCAGCTCCAGACCAGGCGACGACACCGCACCGTCGATGAGCGGGCGCGTGCGGTCGTAGTCGCCGCAAGACAAGGTGAGTTTGAGCTCAGGCATCAGATCGATGAGATTGTTCCTGCTTCGAGAGTTTCCGGTTACCTACATTGAAGTTGCTAAAATCGGCCGATATCTCCGAGGCAAGCACGATGATCTGCGTCAGCGCATCTTATTATGACTACGCTCGCTTCAGCACCCCGGACGCCTTCGCGGCGTGGGTCGCGATCGCGTCCATCAACGCGGGAGACAAGCAGTCGTACGGCTCCAGCTTGAGTTCCTTCAGCCGCGCTCGGACCGCGCCCATGTCGGCGGGGTCGGCACCGGACTCGATAATCGAGGAGACGAAGGCGGCGAATTCCGGCGGGGCCCAGCCTTCCTGCGGCGATAGTTCGGTGTGGATAAAGTCGAATCCAAAGAATGGATGTTTTTCGTTCTCGATGCGGCCGTACATGTGCACGCCGCAACTTTGCAGGCATGACGTTTGATCACTGCGTTCGCATCCACGACGGAGAGCTTATCCCCGTTGGCAGTCACGCGGAGCTTATCGCGCGGCACCACGGCGACTTGAGAGAAGAGGGCGTCCGCCGGCTTCCAGCACTTGGTGCAACCGCAGACGTGGTTGTGCGCGCACTGGCTGTCAATCGCGATCGAGACCTTCCTGTCGGCGCAGCGGCACTGCAGCGTGCCGCCGGCGAAATTCGCCGCCGCTGGTTTGACGCCGCCGTCGACCTTCGGATGAATCGAAATAGCCATGGTTTATTCCTCCTTCTGCGTACTGGTTAGGAGAAGCAGTACGCGATTGAACATCCTATATGCGATTCTACTAGTCAATAACGAATTGCGCTTCATATTGACGAAAACAACAGGCGGGTAGTAGAAGAATGCTAGGAGAGCGGAATGAAGCGATCTTTTCCTGTGATCGATGCCGACGGCCATGTGCTCGAGCGCGATCGCGAGCTGCGGCAATTTATGCCGCCGCAATTTCGCGCCGTGGAGGGGAAACGCGAATATCCGCTCTTTTCGTGGGATGGTTGGGCGCGCGGAGCCTTGTCGCCGAAGCAGCGGGAGCACCCCAGCGTCGAGCTTTGGCTGCGCTTTCTCGACGCTACCGAGATCGCCATGACCGTGCTTTATCCCAACGAAGGATTGAACATCGGTCTGCAGCGCGACGGTGACTGGGGCGTCGCTTTGGCGCGCGCGTACAACGACTGGCTGCATCACGATTTCCTGCGCGCAAGCCCGCGCTTCAAAGGCGTCGCGTTGCTCGCGCCGCAGGAGCCGAACGAGGCAGCGAAGGAATTGGAGCGCGCTGTTCGTGAACTAGGCATGGTCGCGGGCATGTTGCCGGCAGTGATGAGCCCGATGCGCGGCCTCGGCTTGCCGGAGTTCGATCCGATCTATCAAACGGCCGAGCGGCTTGGAGTTCCCATCGCCGTGCACAGCGGGCCGGCAGTGGAGTTGGGGTTGGATCACATAAAATCTTTCGCGGGCGTCTATCCGCTGAGCCATCCCTTCGCTCAGATGCAGCAGCTCACGAGTATGATGATTCACGGCGTGTTTGAACGGTTCCCCCGGCTGCGCGTAGCGTATCTCGAAGCGGGCTGCGGTTGGGTGCCGTATCTGGCGGACCGTTTGGATGAGAGCTGGGAGCACCGGATCAAGCGCTGGCCGCACCCGACGAAGAAGTCCCCGAGCGAAATCATGCGTGGCGGGAAGCTCTATTACTCGTGCGAGCGCGAAGAAAAAACATTGGCGACGGTGGCCGAATTGATCGGAGCGGAGCAAATCCTATGGGCATCCGATTTTCCCCACGAGCGGCCGTGGGAGGAGTTCAGCGGCGACATCGATACTTTGATCAACCGCAAGGACTTGCCGGAATTGCTCAGCCGGAAAATCTTGTGCGAGAACCCACAAAGGCTTTACAACCTAAAGATGAACCTTTGAACGGATAGTGACTCAGGATGCGTATTTTGATCACCGGTGCCGGCTTGATCGGCACGCACACGGCCAAAGAATTAACGGAGCGCGGCGATGAAGTCACGTTTTTCGATTTCGCGCCCAAACCGGATTACATTCGCCGCGTGACGGGCCGGGACTTGAGTGCGATTCGCGCGCGACATTCGCGATCTGGCCGCGCTTGTGGACGCATTTCATCGCGTCCGTCCCGAGTGCGTGATTCACCTGGCGGCTTCCGTGGGCGAAGCCAATATCGACAACGTTTATACCGGCTTTCAAGTCAACCTGGTGGCGACGATCAATGTCGCCGAGGCCGCGCGGCTTGCGGGCGTGCGCCGCATCGTTCACGCCAGCACCCAGGCGCTTTACCGCGGCGAGGATCCGAATGAGCTTCTCCATGAAGATTCGCCGCTCGATAGCAGGGGACGGGTCTACAACGCCGCCAAGCTTGGCTGCGAGCATGTGCTAAGAACCTATGCCGCGAGACACGGGGTTGAGTTGGCGCTACTGCGGTTCGCCGGAGTGTACGGATATCATTCCGTTGCCGGCGGGCCGGGTGTTGCGGTCCAACAAGCCGTCTGGGCGGCGATGGCGGGCAAGCCGGTGGAGCTCAACGTTTACGAAAGCGTTGATTTCGTTTACGCCAAGGATCTTGCCAACGGCATTGCCCTTGCCGCGCATGCAACGCCGCTCAAGCATCAGGTTTACAATCTCGGCAGCGGCATGCTCACGACGGTCGGCAACGTCGAGGCGGCACTGAGGAGAATCTTTCCGGACGCGAAAATGACCCGAGGAAAACTCACTCCCGCCCGGCCGCGCATGGACATCACGCGCGCGCGGGCGGAGTTGGGATACAACCCGGAGTACAAACTAGAAGCCGGCTTGCGCGACTACATCGCGGAGTTGCAGAAGCAACCGCTCTAAAAGGATGTAGCGCATTATGGGTCTAGCGAATGGAACGCAACCGGCTTGCGTAGCCGGGCACAGTCAATTCGTTGAATGTACTGAGACGATCATTTCTGAGTCCGCCGCTGGCGATACAGTTCCACGAGCTTTCGCCTAACCAGTTCTTCGCCTCCCGGAAGCAGATCAAATTTCGTGATGTTGTCGGTTTTTCGTAGGATTTCCTTCCCTTCTTTGTCTTGATCCATGCGGAGAAGAACGTCTTTGAGCCGCTTTACCGTGGATTCGGGCAAGTCCTTGCGCACGGATACAAGATGGCGCGGCACCGGTTCGCTTTCACCGAGAGTAGAAATCTCCGCTCTATTCTTATCCTCGAGCGCACTATAATCGTCGGTGCTAAAAGCTCCCGCCGCCACTTTTTGTTGCGTAACGAGATTGAAAATGTCTTTGGCGCTCTTGGCAAAGATGTAGCCGATTTCGTTCTTCGGGACCTTGCTTCCGAGGTCTGCCTTTTGCTCGACGGAAAAGCCCTTCTTGAGCAGAAAGAGCTTGGGCAGAAAATAGCCGGAGGTTGAACCGGGGTCTTCAAAGGCAATGATTTTGCCCTGCAGATCTTTGAACTCCGTGATGCCGCTCTCTTTCTTCGTAAATAGGAGACTTCGGTAGTCCGCCATTCCGCCTTTCCAGGATCTTAGCAGGAGCTTCGCGGCGCCCAGCCGATTGATCAGATAGGTGGGATAGGGACTCTCCATGTAGAAATCCACGTGCTTCTCTTCGAGCAGTTTGATCATCTGCCCGGCGCTCGGCGCGACGACTACCGCTCCTTTGGTTTGATGCGTTGCAGAGAGTTCACGGGCTGCATATTCCACCAGTGGGCGAAAGTGTTGCTCCAGCGGTTCGCGCGGCCCCTGAAAGACAACGCCCAATGCGAGACGTTTGACTACCTGGCGGTTGCGCTTGCGCATGGCAGTCAACAAATAGGACAAAGACCGAGGCGGAAACTAGCGCCACAACAAGGTCGTGCGACCATTTTTTCATCCTTTCACCTCAAACTTTCCGCCTTTGCGAGGCAGAGATCTCACTAGGGAGCAAGCCACGAGGCTGAGCTTAGACAACATGAACTTCCGCTGTCAAACTACAGTCCCAGTGCGCGCACCTCAATCATCAGCTGCGTGCCATGGTGCATCTCTGATGAGTCTGTCAAACTGGAAAGTCCAACTCCGGAGTCGGTGGAAGCGGCCATGTTGACGAACCCAACAGGCGAATAGTAGTAAGGACGAAAACCATCGTCATGTTCGGCACATTTATTTAAACGACCGAGGAACGCTTATGAAGATCGCAGTAATTGACGATTATCAAGATGCTTTTAAGACGTTGAGGTGTTTTCCCAAATTGAGCGGCCACGAGGTCGTGGTTTACACCGACACGGAAACGGATGTCGGCAAGCTCGCCGAGCGGCTGAAAGACGCCGACGCCGTGGTTCTCACCCAGCAACGATCGAATTTCCCGCGCGCGCTCATCGAAAAGCTGCCGAAGCTGAAGCTCATCGGGCAAACCGGACGGGCTGCGACTCATGTCGATCTGGCAGCTTGCACGGAGAGGGGCATCGTCGTATCGGCCGGCGG
The DNA here is from genome assembly GCA_963745035.1 of uncultured delta proteobacterium. Taxonomy (GTDB): domain Bacteria; phylum Desulfobacterota; class Binatia; order UBA9968; family UBA9968; genus DP-20. Next base: position 259,140 of record CAVUVW010000027.1, read on the forward strand.
CGCGGGCAGCCCGAATCCGACCGCGGAGCTGACCTGGGGATTGATTCTCAGCGCGCTCAGAAATCTGCCCTACGAGGTCAGGCAATTGCAGCAGGGTCGGTGGCAATCGACCTTGGGCACGAGCGTAAAGGGCAAGACTCTGGGCATTTATGCATTCGGCAAGATTGGCAGCATCGTTGCCGGCGTCGGCAAGGCGTTCGGCGCGCGGGTAGTGTGCTGGGGACGGGAGGGTTCCACGGGCCGCGCCAAGGCGGCCGGCTTTGAAGTAGCGAAGAGCCGGGAGGAATTTTTCGCCGAAGCCGATATTCTGAGCCTCCACCTGCCGCTCAACAAGGAAACGCGCGGGATCGTCACGCGCGAGGATCTGGCGCGCATGAAACCGACGGCGCTGATCGTCAACGCGAGCCGCGCAGGCTTGATCGCCGACGGCGCGTTGGTCGACGCGCTCAAAGCCGGACGGCCGGGCGGCGCGGCAGTGGACGTCTATGAGAAGGAGCCTCGTCGCCGATCATCCGTTGCTCAAGATGGACAACGTGACCTGCACGCCGCATCTGGGATACGTCACGCGGGAAACCTACGAGGACTATTACGCCGTGGTAGTGGACGATATCGTCAGCTTCGCCGCCGGCAAGCCGAGCAACGTGCTGAATTCGGAAGCACTCGGCAAGAAATAAAAACTGCAGCGGCGACCATGCGTATTCTCGTCGTAGAGGACGACAAAAAGATTGCTTCCTTCGTTGCCAACGGGTTGAGGGAAGCAGGATTTGTCGTCGATCACAGCGACAACGGCTTCGCCGGCCTCCAACACGCCCTGCGCCAGCCTTATGACGCCGCGGTGGTCGACGTGATGCTGCCCAAGCTCGACGGTCTGAGCTTGATCGAGCGATTGCGCGACGAGAAAATTCTCACGCCGGTATTGATCTTGAGCGCGAAGCGTTCCGTCGACGACCGGGTACGGGGGCTTCAGACGGGCGGCGATGATTACTTGACGAAACCCTTCTCATTCAGTGAACTCCTGGCACGGGTGCAGGCGCTAATTCGCAGAGCAGGCCGCGAACCGGAGCCCACTTGGTTGGAGGTCGGCGACCTTACCATGAACCTATTGACGCGTGAAGTTAGGCGCGCCGGAAAAAAGCTCAATCTGCAACCCCGCGAGTTCGCCCTGTTGCAGTATCTGTTGCGCAATCCCAACCAGGTAGTTTCCAAGACCATGATCATCGAGCATGTGTGGGGCTACGATTTCGATCCTTTAACCAACATCGTCGATGTGCTGGTCTCCCGGCTACGCAATAAAGTGGACCGAGATTTCGAAGGGAAGTTGATCCGTACGCACCGCGGAGTAGGTTATGCGCTTCAAATATCTTGAGCGCTTTCAAAAAACCCTCGCCTTCCGGCTCACGTTTTGGTACTCGGCGATCTTTATTCTCGGCTTTTTGTTCCTTGCGGTAGTTTCTTACTTGTTCGTGTTCGCCTCGCTCCGCGACAACCGGCCGGCGATCCGAGCGGCTCTTGCTCAATACACCACGTTGGCGGAACGGGGTGGCGTCCAGGCCATCGAAAACGCTGTGCGTGAGCAGGCAAAGCCGAGCCGCCGAACCTCATTTTTCGTGCGCGTCGTAGACGCCGACAACAAAACGATATTCTTGAGTAATCCGCGTTTATGGGCGAGTTTCGATCTAACCCGACCGCAGGATCAACTGGTCGAAGGTCAATGGCATTACTACACGTCCAGACGCGACGGTGATTTGTTGGAAGTGGTGTCGGCGCGCCTGCGAGACCGAAGTTTGTTGCAGGTTGGTAAAGGCATTCGGGAGCGAAACGATGTTCTCGAGCATTTTCGCGATGCTCTGCTCGCCACGACGATACCAATGGTTCTCATCGGCTTCAGCGGAGGAGCGTTTTTGGCGTTTCGCGCCCTCAGGCCGATTCGCAACATCAGCGTTGCCGCGAGATCGATCGTCAATACCGCGCGCTTCGACACGCGCGTCCCCGAGACGCACGGCAGCGACGAGTTGAACGAGCTGGTGCGGCTTTTCAACCAGATGCTGGCGAAAATCGAAATGTTAATTCACGGCATGGCGCAGTCGCTAGATAACGTTGCCCATGACTTGCGCACGCCGGTCACGCGCTTCAGAGGAATGGCGGAACAGGCGCTGCGGTCCGGCGCCAGCCCCGAAGCTTTGCGCGAGGCCTTGGCCGATTGCCTGGAAGAGTCCGAGCGGGTTATGTCGATGCTCAACACGCTCATGGACGTTTCCGAGGCCGAAACTGGCACGATGAGGCTGTCGCCGGAGGATATCGATGTAACGACGCTGGTTGCCGAAGTCGCCGAGCTCTATCACGACACCGCCGAAGACAAGGGAATCGAGATTTCAACCCATACACCGGAGAAGATCGATTTGCGCGCCGATCGTTCAAGACTGCGCCAAGTGCTTGCGAACCTTGTCGACAACGCCGTCAAATACACTTCGCCGGGCGGGCGCGTCGAGATCGAGACATTCCAAGATGGCCAATCCGTCGTTCTGCTCGTCAAAGACAATGGCAGCGGCATACCCCCTGAAGAAATTCCTCAGATCTGGGATCGCCTTTACCGCGGCGACAGGAGCCGTTCGCAGCGGGGGCTCGGCCTGGGACTAAGTGTGGTAAAGGCCGTAGTCGAGGCACATCGCGGCCGCGTTGAAGCTTCGAGCGATCCCCGCGGCGGTTCCGTCTTCTCAGTCTACCTGCCATCCTCGCAGGCCGGCTAATCAATACCTTTCAAAACTGTAATCGCCCGGCAACTCCCCGGCAATGTTTCCTCGTTACTTCGCGACCCCCACGATGTAACACTGTTTCATGTGCTTTTTTGCCCCGAGCTTCCGCCCGTGAGCAGGCGCGACCGGAAGACGGCTCTTCGCTATCGCTTAGATCGAGCCGTGCGCAATTTCGTTATGGCGCTGATGACGCGGCTTACACCCGACCTCCGCGACGAGAGGTTCGAACTCCAACCGCAAAAAATCCAGAAAATTCTCATCGTGCGCAGTGTGTTTCGCATGGGAGATGCCATCCTGGCGACACCGGCCATTTGGTTGTTCCGCAACAATTTCCCCGCAGCGCAAATCGATTTCGTCGGCCCACCAATATCCAGACGTCTCTTCGAAAATCTACCGATCGATAGTCACTACGCGATCTGTAAAACCTTCCCACGCGCTGGCTGGTCTTACATCGCGCTTCTGAAGCAGCTTCGCGCCACAAGCTACGATCTGGCTTTTGACGCCAGCGGATCGAGCGCTGCGTTGGGCGCGTTCATCATCGGTTTTTCCGGCGCGCGGCTGCGCGTCGGATTGAGCGGAAGGTGGGACCGCTGGTTCAACGTTCGCCTCCAGCGGCCAGCGACATTGAACAAGTATTACACTGTTCCCGAACTGATCGGTTCCTTGGGATTGGAAAGCCGGAGAATATACCCGAAGCTGCTCTTGGCCCCAGCGGAGATCAAGGAGGGCAGAAGCCGAATTCAGAGTCTTGTGCGGCGCGCCGAGGCGCCGATCGTCGGCGTTTTCGTCGGGGGAAGAAAAGCGCGGGGAAAGCGCTGGCGCAAAGAAAATTTCGCCGAACTCGCCCGCCGGCTCGGTGGCGCGGGGACGCAACCGCTTATTTTCATCGGACCGGAAGAGCGAGACTGGCTTGCCTATTTTCAGAGAGAATCGGCTGGCGTTACGCCGACGATCTTCGAACCGGACGTGCGAAAATTCGCGTCGCTCGTCGCCAACTGCAATCTCTTCGTGGCCTGCGACGGCGGTCCGGTGCATCTCGCTTGCGCGCTTCGCGTTCGAACCGTAGCCATTTTTTTCGCATCGGATGCCAATCGGTGGGGGCCGCCTGCTCAGCTCGGACGCATCGTCAGCGGCGAGGATGCATCCGTGGACGCCGTTCTCGAGGCTTGCCGCGAGGAATTGCGCGAGTTTTCACAAAAGATCCGCTCGTTGGGCAGTCTTCCCGCGTGCTCCGACGATCCAAAAGACAAGCTGCGCCGAAGTTCATCATGACAGCCGTGAGCGCATATCCGCCATCATTAGTCAGATCCAAGACGCTCGGAGCGTTTTGAGGCGTGGTTTTGATTTCTTTCTGCGCTGAGGTTTTGTGTTTTCTAACCGGACAAAGGGAGAAATGCAAAAATTGCGGGAAAAATATTGCTGCTCGAAAATTGGGTGACGACGCATCCCGACTTCGTGCCGCAACTCGACAAGCCGATCTATTTTTCGATCTTGTCGCTCTTCCTATCGGCTCTTCGGGTTCTCCGAGCGGTCGCTGTGGCTGCCATCCGAAGGAAGTTTTCCCCACCGTAAACTTGACAACGGCTAAGCCATCAGGAAATCTTTACCGTTAACACGGGAGCGCGACTCAGACCTATTATCCGACACTAAATCGACAATGTTTCGCTCGTTGCGGGCGCTCGCGGTGGGCTACTGTCTTATTGGAGAGTCCCGCGACAGAGCCGATAAGCGGCCTGCGCATCCAACCACCAGCATCGATGTCATCGTCCATGCGCAATCTGCTCTTTCGATCCAGCAACCCGGAAAACAATCCGCTTTTACACATGCTGCTGCTCGGCGCGCTCTGCGGCGCGCTTTATTTTCCCTATCTCGGCTCCATTCCCTTTTTTGACAAAGGCGAAGTGCGCGAAGCGCTCGCCGTGCAGGACATCGTCCAACGGGGCGAATGGCTCGTGCCGCTGAAGCGCGCCACCATTCCATCCAAGCCGCCGTTGTTTCACTGGTCCGCCGCTTTGGTTACGCAGCTTACCGGGGCAATGACCGAGGCGACGATCCGCTTCCCGTCTGCCTTGTACGCGACTCTTGGTCTCTTGCTGGTCTACTGGCTCGGCCGCAAGATCTACGACGCGAGAACCGGGCTCCTCGGCGCGGCGATCCTGGCGACGATGATGACCTATCAGGACCAGGCGCTCAGCGCGCGCGTCGACATGACGCTCTGTTTTTTCGTCACGTTGAGCCTGGCGCTTTTTTATTCTCTCTACCGCGGCCATCTGAAAAATCCGCTGTGGTTCTATGTATTCTACGCCGTGGTGGGCATCGGCACCTTGGCGAAAGGACCGTTGAGCGTCATCCTTACCGGTTTGGTCGCCGGGACGTTCGCGCTCGTCGAACGACGGTGGGGTCTGATCCGCAAATTCAGCTTTCATCCCGGGGTCATTATGATGATCGTATTGGCGAGCGCCTGGTACGTGATCGCTGTCACGCGCGGCGGCGAAGGATTTTTCGACCGCCAGATCCTGGAGGAAAATCTCAGTCGGTTCGTCGGCGGCTCCGGGCACAGTCGTCCGGTTTATTATTACGTTCCTTATTTATTCGCGAAGACTTTGCCGTGGGGGTTTTTCCTGCCGCTCCTGCTCTGGGACCTGTTCCGCAAGGGCTTTCATGAAGGCGGCGACGCGCTTTTTTTGAAGCTCTGGTTGCTGGCGATGTTCGTGTTTTTTTCGGTCTCGGTCGGAAAACGTCCGGTCTATTTGCTGCCGCTCTATCCCGCGGTGGCTTTGCTGCTGGCCGCGTGGTTCTATGCGCCGTCAAACCCGGGCAGGGGCCGGCTTGCGATCTATCGGTGTTTCGGCGCCTTTGCCGCGCTGACGGGCGGCCTTCTGCTGGTCATTACATTAGGAGCGCTCTGGAGCCACGATCCCGGATGGTTCTTCGCGCCCATTGAAGGGTTCCTCAGGCCCAAGGACCGCGCCAACGTCATGGCGGTGAGAAACCATCTGGATAATTTCGGTTGGATATTCACCCTGCTGTCGCTGTGCGCGGCGGCGCTGTGGCTCTCCATGGTCCGATTTCTCTGGCACGGACGGATGCGCGCCGTCGCGCATCATCTTGTGGCGATCACGCTCATTCACGTCACGATCGGCTTCTCCCTGGTCATGCCCGTCATCGCGCAAGGAAAAAGTTATCGGGACTTCATGAGCGAAGTAAATCGGCGGGTCAAGCCCGAAGAGAAGCTTTATATCCACGGCGATTTCAACGACGACACAGTGGTGTTTTATCGCGGCGGCGCGATTGAAAGGTTAGCCGAGCCCCTTGAGGCCTTGGCGCCGAAGCTGGGCAGAGGCGACGCGTTCATTATCATGCCCGCGCGCCCAACTGCCGCCGGGCTTTTGCCTCCGCCAGTACTGAAGAGTGAAGGTTCCGGTCCTGAACGCGACGCCCCGCTTGTGTTGATGCAGGCGGACCTTCCGTAGCAGCCTGTTGGCTGGGTGTGGCCCCGGCACTGCTGCAGAAATTGTGATCGGTTAAATGGGATCACGTTTTAGGACCAGCGACAAAGCGGCTATCTGAAGCCAATTTTCTAACGGGGCGGAAGCGGTGCCGCTCCGACTATGACTTTCATCAGCTCGACAACCTCCGGATCGCGCGGAAGTTCGCCGATGGCCCTTTCCTGCATTTCGCCTGTCAAAGGAGCCGCCTCATTACCGACAAGTTTTTTGTGAGTTACGTGAAACTCGGGATCGTCGAACGTCTTATTAAACGCTTCGCACAGAATTTTTACCCTCTCAACGGGAGTTCCTGGAGGAAGAAAAAACGGCGCTCCCAAGGCGAAATGCGCGATGCATGGCCATCAGCTTTCGCTCCTTGTCCGATTTCGCGATATTTTCAAGATCCGGATGGTGCATGAATTGCGGATGCTTGGACCGATAGCCATCAGATCTCTTCGCTTCGCGCAAAGTTTACTTGTTGGTGTCTTTAAATTCCTCAGTATTATGATGGATGTTTGTTATGTCGCAACGAAGCGAGCGTTATTCCACAGGCAGGGCGGTTGCCAATAGATGTGCAAAGGAGCGGGAACCTCAATAGGCCGCATTACGTTGACTCGAACAATGCGCGCGGTGTCTGAGCGGAAGTTTGAATGCGCGGCAAGTCGCTGTAGGTGGCTGCGGGCTACCTATTTATTCCCGAAGTTTGTCGACTATCAATCTCTTTACGAGTTCGACGTTCGCTCTCGGCGTCGCGCGCGAGCGTTCGACGAGCATGATGTGGGCTTTCGACAATTGGAGATTCTTGAGGCTAAGTTTTTTAAGGCTGCCAGTTCTTATATCGCCGTGAACGACGAATTGCGGCAGGACAGCGACGCCGAGCCCCGCCTTAGCGGCTTCGGTGCGGCCTTGAAGCGTGCTGATTTGCAGGGTTGTGGCCGGCTCCGGCAGCCCGCTTTGGCCGCTCAACTGGTCGAGCATTTCGGAGTTGCCATTGTCGCGTATGCCGACAATGAAACGAGACGTCTCGAGTTGTCGCACTGAGATCCTCCTCTGTTTCGCCAGCGCGTGCCTGGACGATACGACTAAACACAAAGGTTCCGGCCTGAGCGGCGTCACCTTAAAACCTTTTGGGGGCAGATCCGAGAGCACGACGGCGAAATCTAGAGAGCCCTGCTGCAAGAGTTGATAAATCAGCGCCCGAGGATGCGTGATCAGGAGAATTTTCAGTTTTGATAAATCACTGAGGATGCTTTGAACAACTTTCGGCAGTAAGAATGTCCCTACCGCCCGCGTGGCGCCAATCTTCACCTCGCCGAGATTGCCGCTGCTGAGATCTCTGAGCGAGTGGGATAGGGCATCAACCCTGGTGATGATCTCGTTCGCATAGGTAAAGAATATCTCGCCCGCTTCTGTGAGCTTAAGGGGACGCTGGGATCGATCGATTAACTTGATGCCGGCTTGTTCCTCGATCTTGGCGATCTGGGTGCTGGTGGCCGATTGCGACCGATGCAGCTTGCCGCTCGCGATGCTGAAGCTTCTGCACGTCGCGAGAGTGACAAAAGCGCGCAAACTATCGGTCGAAAGGTCCATCGATTAAATCGATACTAATATCAAAAAAACGTGATTGACAAGCTAGCGTTCGAGCGAAATACTTCGCGCACAATTGGCCATCCGAGGCCATCGACACAACGGCGTGGAAGGACTCGTATTATGATCGGACCATTGGGCGCGGCAGTTTTTCTTTTCGTAGCTATCTTTGCGGCGACAGCCGAGGCGCAGGAGCGGCTGCAGCGAATCAACTTTTCATATCCTTCATTGACGAAGACCCGCGTTGCCTTGTGGATCGGCAAAGACGCAAAGATTTTCGAGAAGTACGGGCTCGACGTTAATTTGGTCGTCATTCGCTCGGGCAACACCGCGGTGAGCGCTCTTGTCACCGGAGACATCGACGTTCTCGGCGGTCCCGCTTCGACCTCCATGCTCGCGACCGAAGCGGGCCTGCCGGTGGTCATTATCGGGACGTTCGGGCCGGCGTCGCGCAAACTGGTGGTGCCGCCGCGGATTCAGTCGGCCGAAGACCTGCGCGGCAAGACGATCGGCGTCAGCAATTTGGGAACCATCATCGATTATTCCGTGCGTCGCGCGCTGCCGAAGCTCGGCTTGACCGTGAAGGACGTGAACATCATTCCCACCGGATTGAGCCAGCCGGTGCAGCGCATGCTGCTCATGTTTCAAGGAAAAATCGACGCGACTTTGGCTAGCGATGATGAGATCTATGCCATTGAAGCGATGGGTCATAAGGTGAGAGTGCTGGCGGAATTGCGCGATCTCGGTGTGCAGAGCAGCTACAGCGATCTTTCGATCATGCGGGATTTTCTCAAAAATCGCCGCGCTGCGGTAAAGTCATTCATGATGGGTTTCAGCGAAGCGATCGGACTGGCAAAGAAAAACAAGGAAGTCGCGCTGCGCGCCTATCGCAAGTATCTGAAGGCGGAAGATCCGAAACTGCTCGATTTGATGTACAAGGAATACGTCGCCGAGGCGGCGCCGCTGGTTCCGTATCCGCTTACCGAGGCGATTAAGACCGATATCGAGATCCTTTCCGCGACGCGACCCGGCTTCAAGAACAAAAGTCCCGGCGATTTCATCGACATCTCGCTGATCAAAGAGCTCGAAAGCGAAGGGTTCTACGCCAAGCTGCGGTAACCGAGCAAGGATTACTGACGATGGCTAAACTTCGTTTAAGCTTCGCCGTCGAGCGAAGCGAGAGAACCCAGCCCCTGATCGACGGCACGATCCAGCCGGAGGGCATCGAGCTCGTGCCCATCGTCGGCGATCCCTCGGAAATTTTCTGGCGCCAGCTGAAGTTCAATGAATTCGATATTTCGGCGCTGTCTTTTTCGTCCTACATGATCGCCAAGTCGCAGGGCGCCTCGATGATCGCCATCCCGGTCTTTCCCGCGCGCCGTTTCATGCACACCCAACTCTTCGTGCACGCCGATTCCGGAGTCAAAGAACCCGGCGATCTGATCGGCAAGAAAATCGGCGTCGGCGAATATCAGCAGACGGCGTGGCTTTGGACCCGGCGGGTTCTGGAGCACGACTTCGGCGTGTCTCAGTACAAAGTCCACTGGTACATGGAGCGCTCGGAAGAGTTGAGCCACGGCGGCGCCACGGGTTTCACGCCGCCGAAAGGGATTTCCTTCCAACGCATCCCGCCCGACAAGAGTCTGGCTTCCATGCTGCTCAGCCACGAGCTCGATGCCGCGCCAGTGCACCGCGCCTTGCAGAAAGGCACGAACATCATCGATCGCTCCACCCACAACCGCGCCAGCGGCGGCGATTGGAGCAAGATCAAGCCCTTGTTTCCGGACATCTTCGCCGAGGGCGCAAGGTTCGTGAAGCGGCACGGCTACGTGCCGGCTAGCCATACATACATTCTACGCGGCGACGTTCATGAAAAGTATCCGTGGGTCGCCTTCAGTCTCCTCAAAGCCTTCGTGGAGGCGAAAGAGCACGCCCGGCAAACACTTGCAGAAAACATTCCTTCAGGATTGTTTTTCGGCCCGCAGTTTCTGGCGAAAAGCCGCGAGATCGTGGGCAACGATCCGTTTGTCTACGGTGTGGCGGGCAATCGGAGCATGATCGAGGCGATGATCGATGCGTCCTACGAACAGGGACTCACGGCGCGAAAGTTGAGGATCGACGAGTTGTTTGCCGGGAGTACATTGGAGCTGTGATGGGATTCGGCGCCGGAGAAAAGCAGATCCTTCGGCTTTGCCTCAGGATGACCTTCTTCTGCGGCGAAGCGCTGGAACACAGAATCTGAATTGGACGATGAAGTGAGGATGGAATGAAGGCACGCTGGTTCTTCGCTTTTCTCGGTTGGCTGCTGCTTTCGGCGAACGTGATTCCTGCCTTGAGCGCAACCAAGCTAACCAATCTGCGGGTTGGGTTGCCGGGGCGGTTGTCGTCCAATTGGCCTCTTTACGTCGCCGCGGAGCGTGGCTTTTTTGCCCAAGAAGGTTTGAGCGTCGAGCTCATCGCCATGCGCAACGCGACTATTCAGGTGCAGGCGCTGATCGCCGGCGATCTCCAGTTCAATCATAGCTCGGTGGATTCCACGGCGCGTGCGTTCACGGCGGGCGCGCCCTTGAGGTTTGTCGGCTCGGCGCAGCAAAAGCCGACCTTTCGCCTGCTCGTCGGCAAAGAGATCAAGGATTGGAACGGTTTGCGCGGCAAATTCGTCGCCGCCGGGGCGCCCGGCGGGCTGACCCACGCGCTAGCCGCGGCGATGTTGGATGCGCACGGTCTAAAAAAGGGAGACTACGATATCTTGAGCATGGGTCTCGACAGCGACCGTTCCAATGCGCTCAAGGCCGGCCGGGTGCAAGCGACTCTTTTGATTCAGCCGGCGGATTTCGGCTTGCTCGAGGAAGGTTTTCGTTCCATGGGATTCGTCGGTGATTTTTTGAAAGACTGTGAATACAACGGCTACGTCACGAATGACAAATGGGCAAAGGAGAACAGCGGCACGGCCGTCGCGTTCATGCGCGCGGTTTTGCGCTCACTCAATTGGCTGCACAATCCCGCCAATCGGGATGAAGCACTGAAGATTCACGCGCGCTACATCCCCTTCAAGACCGAGTGGCTGGAAAAGATCCACGATATGCTGATTCGTGAAAAGATGCTCAGCACTGACGGCAGGCCTAATCCCAAGGGCATCGAGAACCTGCTGCAGATTTCGGTCAAATTCGGCAGCGGCATGAGCGCCGTGCCGCCCTTGGACAAGTGGGTGGATTTGACTTACCTGGATCGCGCTGCTGCATCGCTCAAATAGAGACGGTCGGGACGACGGGTGATTCGCGGGGCGCGTCACCAAGATTACGCAAAATGCGGGAAGCAGTACAATTCGGCATCGCTATTCCTCAGGCATTCGGCAAAGAGCCGGTGGAGACGGGGCTTATCGAGAAGTTCGTCAAGCAGGCCGATACCCTTTGCTATCATAGTCTTTGGGTGCAAGAGGTCATCGATGCCGCGTTGCTCGAACCCATAAGCCTGCTCACCTATGCGGCGGCGCTGACTCAGCGCATCCGCTTGGGCAGCGCGATCCTGCTGACGACTTTGCGTAGTCCGCTGCAAACGGCCAAGACGCTCTCTAGCCTCGATCAGTTGAGTCGCGGCCGGTTGATCATCGGCGTTGGTCTCGGGAGCAACACAAGCGTTTATCCCGGCTACGGCATCTCGACCGACAAACGGCTGCGGCGCTTCGTCGAAGGAATCGAGTTGATGAAGTTGCTTTGGACCGAAGAACGGGTGCGCCGTGAGAACGAGTTTTGGAAGCTTAACGACGAACGCGTGGAGCCGAAGCCTGTGCAAAAACCTCATCCACCGCTGTGGTTCGGCGGCAGTCACCCAAACGCTTTGCGCCGGGCAGTGAGGCTCGGTGACGGCTGGTTGGGCGGACGCACATCCACCGACAAATTCCGCGCCCAGGTGGCGGGCGTGCGGCAGGCTCTCGAAGAATTCAAGCGGGATCCGGCGACCTTCATGATCGGCAAACGCGTTTACATCGCGGTCGATAAGGACACGGCGCGGGCGGAGCGAAAGCTGAATGAATGGTTCAATCAAGTCTATGGAGTAGGCGATATCGCGAGCTCTGCGGCGATCTACGGCGGCGAGCAGGAATGCGTCGACAAACTCGGGGAGCTCGTTGCGGCGGGGGCAAAATTGCTGATTCTCAATCCGGTGTCAGAGCATTTGGAGCATTTGCAATGCTTGGAGAGCGATGTTTTGCCGAAGGTCCGTTCGGGCTCGGGCCAGCTTGCCTGAGGACTATCTTGCGATGTGCGAAAACCAGGTGTCATGCGGAGCGAAAGCGAAGCATCTGCTTTTTCTGTGACCGGTGGAAAGCAGATTCTTCGCCTCGCCTCAGAATAACGTCCTGCTAGTCTTTAACGGAGGGGCAAATGGCGGCAACAATTCTCTACGTTTCCGGTGATGAGGGCGTTGCGGCGTTCAGGAAGAATGGCGGCGACTGGAAACTCGAAGCTCAAGGCTTGAAGGATTGGTCCGTGCCCAAGGTCGGCGTTACACCGTCGATGCCGGGGCGCATCTTCGCGGGCACGCGCGGCGATGGTGTTTGGCTGAGTGAAGATTTCGGTAAGAAGTGGACCAAGCCTTCTTATGGTAGACGCGGTCCGGGCAAGGTTCGCTGCGTCGCCGTTCATCCGCGCGATCCGAACACAGTCTACGCGGGCTGCGAGCCGATCGATATTTACATGAGCGTCGATGGGGCGAAGAACTGGACGACGCTCGAGTCGGCGCGAGCTACTCCGGGCGTCGCGGAGTTCGGTTATCCCTTGGCCAACGTCGAGCCGCACGTGCGCGACATTGTTTTCGATCCGGAAAATTCGGACATTCTCTACGCCGCGCTGCAAGTCGGATTCATGATCAAGAGCGCGGACGGCGGCAAGACGTGGAAGCTGCTCGACAAGGGACTCGATGCCGATGTTCACGCCATCGTGATCGATCCGCGTAACCCCAAGCGGATTTTTATCGCCAGCGGCGGCGATTCCTACCGGGCCGGCCAAGCGCCCGGCAGATCGCTCTACGTAAGTGAGGACGGCGGCGAGTCCTGGTCGCCGACCGCGATGAACTTCCAGGAAGAATACTCCGTGCCGTTAGTCATGAACCCGAAAAATCCAAAAGTTCTATACACGGCGCTGGCGCACGGCAGCCCGGGATCCTGGCGCCGTCCGAGCGGCGCGGAGGCGTGCCTGCTCAAGAGCGAAGACGAGGGCACAAGCTGGCGAAAGCTCAGCCACGGACCGAACGACGGCGGCAAGAGTTTCACCGAAGTGTTGGCGATCGACGAGGAATCTCCGGATCATATGTATGCGGGCACGCGCGGCGGCGACATCTATGCGAGCGAGGATGCCGGCGAGAGCTGGCGCAAACTCGAAATCAAAGTGCCATCGATTTCAGATATGAAGTGCGTTCACGACTGATGCAGCGATAACACCTCGATTGTTTTTGTTTCTCAAAGGACGCGCATGGAAAATAGTCACAGGCTGTCAGGAAAATACGCGATCGCCGGATTGGGTATGGTCATCGGCGTTCCGGATAAAGAGCTCGAGCAGCGCAGAGCCGCGCTGCCGCACCATCCCATGCTCGCAAACGCGGTGGGGTCGCCGCTCGGCGATCTAGTTGCCAAGGACCTCGAAGCGGAGGCGGCGCGGCGTGCCATCGAAGACGCGGGTTTGACGGTTCAGGATATCGACGGCGCGGTGCACGTGCACGGCGGGCCGCGAAGCGGCGGCGGCACGACGACTCACCTCGATGCGTTTCCGCGCATGCTCGGCTGTCCGGTGAATTTTTATTATCTGGTCGGCCGGGGCGGTGCCTGGGGCACGATGGGGATCGTCAGCGCGCTGTCGTTTCTCGAACTCGGCTTGGCGAAATACGTGGTGATCGCCGGGTCTACCGAGGACTGGACGCGCAGCCACAGCTAATGAGTTTCGTGGCCAGGGCAATCGCGGCCATATTCAGCCGTCGACCGTGAGCAGCATGTGGAGCCTGCCCTTCGGCCGCACGGCGGCGGCGCACGAGCACAGCATGTTCGCTTCGCGCCATCGCCACGAGTACGGCACTACTGAAAGACAATTTGGCTCTGCCGCAATTCAGGTACGCGAATGGGCATGCAAGAATCCGCTAGCGCGCATGTACGGCCGGCCGGCGACGATCGAGGATTATCTGACTTCGCCGAGCTACATCTGGCCGTATCACGTGATGGACATGGCGGTCTCTTCCGACGGCGCCATTGCGTTCGTCCTGACCTCGCTGGAACGCGCGCGCGACTGCGCGAAAAAACCTGTCGGGGTAATGGGCATCGGCTTCGGCGACTCGCAGGGCGGGCAATGGTGGGAAGGCGCGACGCACTATACGAAGCTCCCGGTAGCGAAAGCCAAAGAAGCCGCCTTCGGCCAGGCCGGTATTCAGCTCGCCGACGTGGACGTCGCGGAGCTTTATGACTGCTTTACCGCCGAGTTGATTATGCAGATGGAAGACTACGGCTGGTGCGCGAAAGGCGAGGGCGGAGCGTTTGTCGAGGCGGGCCATATCGGCCCTGGTGGTGGGACGCCGGTCAACACCAGCGGCGGGCTTTTGTCCGCCTATCATCTAGCCGATCTCACCGGCATCTCGGAATCGGTTTTCCAGTTGCGCGGCGAAGCCCTGGAACGCCAAGTCGAGGGCGCGCGCGTGGCGCTGGTGAGCGGCCACGGCGGCGAAGTGATTTCTCCCGGCATGTGTTCGCTTCATTCGAGCCTGGTTTTGGGCGTGTACTAAGGAGTCAACATGGCGTGGAAGAAGCCGGCACCGTATACAAGAGGAACGCTGCGGCCCTTTTGGGATGGCCTGAAGGAGCGGCGGTTTCTTTTGCCCAGGTGTAACACCTGCGGCACCTGGTATTTTCCGCCGGCGTTTTGCAAGAACCACAAGAATGAGCCGTTCTTCGGCAGCCTGTCATGGACGGCGGCGAGCGGCCGCGGCAAAATCGTCGCATTCAATATTACCAAGACGGCTTTGCGCTCGGCGTTCAAAGACGACGTGCCTTACGTTTACGCGTTGATTCGCCTGGAAGAAGGGCCGATCATTTCCAGCAACATCATCAATTGCGAAGCCGGCTCGGTTTACATCGATATGCCGGTGAGCATTGTGTTTTGGAACATCGACGACTTGGACTGCACGATTCCTTACTTCGAGCCGGATCTTACGGCGGTCCAGGGCATTCCTGCACAGCCATGAGCGATTTCGATTGGAAGTCCGATCTCGCTCCGCTTCTCAATCCCCAATCCATCGCCCTAATCGGCGCCTCGGAAAATTCCGCATGGTCGAGCGCGCTCGTGCAAAATCTGCGCGAGCTCGGCTACGGCGGCAAACTCTATCCGATCAACCCAAAGCGCCAGGAGGTTTTCGGTCTCCCATGCTACCCGTCGGTCATCGACATTCCGGGGCCGGTGGATGCTTTTGTCATCGCGATTTCGCGGGATTTAATCCTGCCGGTGCTGCAAGAATGCGCGCGCAAGGAAATTCGCTCCGGCGTGATCATCTCGGCGGGCTTCGCCGAAGCTTCGGACGAAGGCAAGGCGATTCAACAGAAGATCGTCGATATCGCCATCGAGTCGAAGATGCGCGTCTGCGGCCCCAATAGTTTTGGCGTTGCCAATCTGCACGCACGCGTTTCGCTGATTGCCAGCTCCGAGGTCCGCTATCTGAAGTCCGGCGGCATTTCGCTGGTTTTTCAGAGCGGCGGTTTGCTCAACGCGGCGTTGCTTGCGGCTTGGGACCGGAGCTGGGGCGTAAACTGCACGGTTTCGTGCGGCAACGAAGCGGTGCTCAATATTGCCGATTATGCCGATTACCTGATTCGTGACGAAAACACTCGCGTGCTTGGTATCCTCACCGAAGGCTTTAGGGATCCGGAGAAATTTCTGCGCGTGGCTAAGCTGGCAGCCGAGCTGCGCAAGCCGATGGTTGTCCTGAAACTCGGCAAGTCGGCGAAGGGCAAGCACGCGGCCCAGGCGCACACCGGAACCTTGGTTGGCTCGGACGCGGTTTATACCGCGGTCTGCAAGCAGCACGCGCTCACGCGCGTGGTCGATTTGGATGAATTTATCGAGACGGTCGAGTTGTTCTCCAAGTCGAAGAGATTGCGCGGTCATCGCGCCGCCGTGATCGTGCCCTCGGGAGCCGAATGCGGTTTGGTCGCCGATACAGCGGAAGACGCCGGGGTGGAGCTGCCGGAGTTGTCCGCGGCGACTGTAGAAAAGCTTTCGACGACCAAGTCGGATTACCTTTCCATTCGCAACCCGCTCAACGCGCCGGAGCGCTACGTCCGGCGCGGAGACGTCTTCAAGCAATGGATCCAGGCTCTAGTCGACGATGAAAACCTGGACATCGTCGGATTGAGGCTGCCTTTACCGAGGCGGCGCGAGGATGAAGATGTCATCGCTCGCTTTCGGGACTTGGCCGAGATTGCGCGTCGGACGGAAAAATTGATCGTGTTGTTTTCCCGCGCATCGATCAGCCTGCCGGAATATTGGCGCAGGCTTTTGGCCGAACATGAAATTCCATTTCTGCTGGAATACCGGCGCGGCTTCAGAGCGCTCAGGTCGCTGATCGACTATGAGCGGTTCTTGAACCGTGCGTGTGAGACGGCCAGTGAGATCGGCGGCGGTATCGATCGAGAAAAATGTGCACGTCTTCTTTCCGGCGGCGGAAAGTTGACTGAGCGACAAGGGAAGGAGTTTTTAGCTGCGTCCGGCATACCTGTCACACGCGAAGCGCTGGCGGGAAGCGAGGAAGAGGCCGCCGTCTTGGGCAAAAACATTGGCTACCCGGTGGTGCTCAAGATCGAATCCACCGATATTGCACACAAGACCGAAGCCGGAGGGGTGAAAATTGGTATTCAAGACGAAGCCGCGCTACGCCTCGGGTATCAGGAGATTCTGCGCAACGCTCAGTCTCATCAGCCGAACGCCATCATAGCTGGAGTGGTGGTCCAGGAAATGATCCGCGGCGGCAAAGAAATGATCGTCGGGATGAGCCGCGATCCACAGTTTGGTCCGGTGATCGTGGTCGGTATCGGCGGTATCTTTGTCGAGGCGCTGCAAGACGTGGCGATGAGAGTTGCGCCTTTGACAAAAGGCGATGCGCTCGACATGCTCGGCGAGCTCAAGGGATACCGGCTGCTCCAGGGAATGCGCGGCGAGCCGGCAAGCGACATCGATGCGCTCGCCGAGGCGCTCTGCAGGTTCTCGCGGCTTGCGATGGGTGCGCCGGATGAGATCGCCGAAATCGATGTTAATCCGCTGGTGGTTCTCGAAGAGGGCAGGGGAGTTGTTGCGCTGGACTGTCTTATGACACGCAGGAGATCGGCGTGAAGATTGAAAAACTGACCTTTACTCCGCACCGTCTGAAACGACGCGGCCGCTGGCAGACCGCAAGTTATACGGCGGATTACGTCAACGTATTCTACGTCGAGATTCACACCGACCAGGGTGTCACCGGCCTGGGTGCCGGCTCGGTGATCCCCAACCTGCGTGGCGATCCGTTTCTGGACGGACTCGAGGCGGTCAAGGCCGCGACCAACGAGCTTTTCATCGGCAAGGATCCGCGGGAGATCGCTCCGCTATTCGCTTCGCTCCAGCGAGCTGTGCCTGGGTTCACGCGCCACAAGGCAGGGATCGAGCTTGGGCTGTTCGATTTGCTGGGCAAGCTATACGGCGTTTCGTTATCGACTTTGCTCGGCGGCGGCGCGCACGCGGCGATTCCCGCGCTCAAAATGCTCAGCATGGGCAGCGCCGCCGAAATGGCCGAGACGGCCGCCGCGTACGTTCAGCAGGGCTATCGCAATCTAAAACTGAAGCTCGGCACCGGCGCAGCCGGTGACCTGGAGCGTTTTCGGGCGGTGCGCAGCACGGTCGGCTCGGAGGTGACGCTGACGGTGGACTTCAACGGCGCGTACGATGCCGCGGCGGCCACAGCCGTAATCAAGTCGTTGGAGCCGCTGGGAATGTTGCTGGTCGAACAGCCGGTCAAGGGCACGGATCTCGACGGAATGGCGCAGGTCACGCGGGCGGTGGAAACCCCCGTTCTTGCCGATCAAGAAGTGCAGACGGCCGCCGAGGTTTATCAAATCGCGCGGGACCGGATTGCCGACGCGGTGAGCATCAAGCTGCTCAAGTTCGGCGGATTGCAGGAGAGCATCGCCGCCGCGCGCGTCTGCGCGGCGGCGGGGCTGCGCTGCCACGTCGGCGGCACGGCGTCATCGAGTGTGGTCGACGCCGCTCAGGTCCATTTCGTCAGCGCGACGGGTAATGTAGTGCTGCCCGCAGAAGTCGCGGAGTTTACCGCCTTGGATGGTGATCTGGTCGAAGGTTTGGAAGTGATCGACGGCGCCGTCCGTGTCCCCACCGGTCCTGGCCTCGGCGTCCGCTTGACAATTCAGTGACAGGCAGAATTTGCGAAATAGAATGTTCGCCCGTTCTTTTGTAACCATTCGTTTTTTCGCATCGGTTTGGTTGTTTTGTGCCAATGCGGCGTGGGGCGCCACCTCGGAGTTGATCGAAGGCGCTAAGCGCGAGCGCGAATTGGTGCTGTACGCTTCGCTGACCATCGAAGAAGCCAATGTCCTCCTGCCAAAATTCGAGGCGAAATATCCCTTCCTGAAAGTTCAGTTCGTGCGCTCCGGCAGCGAAAGATTGTTGACGCGCGTGCTCGCCGAAGCGCGCGCGAAGAAGAGCTTCGCCGACGTGATTCAGACCGTCGAGTTCAGCATGCACACGTTGAAGGTCAAAGGGATCCTGGGCCGCTATCAACCGGCCGAGGCCGGGGTTTACCCGAAGGATTTCAAGGAAGAAGATTTCTGGACGACGTTCTACTACCATCCGTACGTCGTCGCCTACAACAAAAAGCTTCTGCCGCAAGCGAATGTGCCAAAAACCTACCAGGATCTTTTACTGCCTGTGTGGAAAAACAAAATGATGATGGAGGGGACCAAGGTCGATTGGTTCGCCGGCATGCTGCAAATCATGGGCAGGGAAAGCGGCACGCAGTTCATGCGCGCGCTGGCGAAGCAAGATATCCTGCAGCGCACCGGCCATAGTCTGATCGCACAGCTGGTCGCGGCCGGAGAGGCCGTCTTCGATATCAATATTCCGGTGGCGTCGGTCAATCGATTACGCGACGCCGGGGCGCCGATCGATTGGGTTGCGCTTGGTCCGGTGCCGGCGATCATGGTCGGAGCGGGAATCACCGCGCAGCCGCTCCATCCGAATACCGCGCGCCTCTATATCGATTTCATCTTGTCCAAGGAAGGCCAGGCGATCATGCGCGGATTTCATCGGCTTTCGGCGCGCACGGACCTAGCGCACGAGCAAGCCGCGCTGCGAAAGGATTTGAGCATCGTGCCGGTGAATCCCAATCTCGCCGATCATATCGAGGAATACACCAAGCTGTTGCGCGAGACGTTTTCGAAGTAGGAATGACGACGGATAGTTGACTACGAAGGGCACGAAGGCTCGATATAGAGGCGGGTTGAAACCCGCCCCTACGAAGTGCGGTGTATCGCCGCCGGGATTTAGATTTTCCATTCAGGGAGATATTCATGAAAACTGATTTGTCTTTGGCGCGCAAAGTGGCGTTGTCCTGCCGTATTCTCGCCAAGCTCGGCATGTTCAAAGAGACCACCGGCCATGTGAGCGCGCGTCTTGGAAACGCCCACATGCTCATCCGCGGCCGCGGACCGAAGGAGACTGGGCTGCTTTTCACAAAGTCGAGCGACGTCCTAGTCGCCGATCTCGACGGGCGCAATCAGGACAAAAAAGCCGGGCTCAAGCCGCCCAACGAAGCTGTCATCCACGGTGAAATCTACAAAGCGCGACCGCATGCGGCGGCCGTCGTCCACGCTCATCCGCCGTCCGTGGTGCTTTGCAGTATGGCCGGCATCGAGCTCAGGCCGATTTTTGGCGGCTACGATCCCAACAGCATGCGGCTTGCGCTGAAGGGGATCCCTGTCTATCCGCGCACTCTCACCTTGAATACCGTCGAGCAGGTTCATGCGATGCAGAAGGTGATGGGGGAGAGCGATATTTGTGTTTTACGCGGTCACGGGTTGATCGTCGCCGGCGCCAGTGTGGAGCACGCGACGTTGACGGCGATTAAGTTGGACACCTTGGCAAAGATGAATCTCCAGGCAGCGTCGCTGGGAAAAGTTCCATCCATTCCGGACGAAGACATCACTGAATTCAACAATCGCGACGGAAAGGGCAACAGCTCGGTGGAGGGTTTGTGGAGGTACTATTGCGAGTGGCTGGTGAAAGGCTGATCCTTGCAACCGTATTCGGCAGATGGTTAGGTGATCGAAATCTTTGCGCCCGGGGAGCCTCATGAACGTTCACCGTCGAACTGTAATTAAGGCTGGACTCACGTTAGGCGCCGGCATGATGCTGCGGCCTGACGCAATTTTTGCTCAATCCCAATCTCTGCTCCAGAAGAAAATCCCCTCATCGGGCGAAAGCATCCCGATCATCGGCATCGGCACGGCGCGCCGCTACGAAGATGTCAAAAACGATGCGGAGAAAGGTCCGCTGCGGGAAACGATCCGGCAGTTCCAAGCGCTTGGCGGCAAGGTGATTGACAGCTCGCCGTCCTACGGCACGGCGGAAGCAGTGGTGGGCGAGCTGGCGGACGGACTCAAAGTGGGCGACTCGCTTTTTCTCGCGACCAAAGTCAGCCTGCGTAACGTCGGTCGCGAAGAAGGGATCAAACAGATTGAAGAGTCGTTCAAAAAACTACGCACGAGCAAGATCGATCTAATCGCGGTACACAATCTGCGCGATACCGACACCCAACTGCGCACTTTGCGCGAGATGAAGAAAGCCGGGCGCATCCGCTACGTCGGCGTGACCACTTCGTTCGACAATCAGTACGGGGAATTCGAGCAGGTGATGAAGAAAGAAACCCTCGACTTCATCCAGGTCGACTATGCGCTCGACAATCGGGATGCCGGCGAGCGCATCATTCCGCTCGCCGGCGACCGCGGCATGGCGGTGATGATCAATCTGCCGTTCGGGCGCGGGCGCTTATTCAAGGCGGTCCAGGGCAAGAAGCTGCCCGAATGGGCGAGCGAGTTCGATTGTCAGTCGTGGCCGCAATTTTTTCTCAAGTACATCGTGTCTCACTCGGCGATCACCTGCGCGGTTCCCGGCATGGCGCGCCCAGAGTACGTCGTCGACAACCTGGGTGCAGCGCGCGGCCGTCTGCCCGACGGCGCCATGCGGCGCAAGATGGAGCAGTTCATCGACGGTGTTTGAAGTACGAAGACGCGCGGGTGAAGAGTGAGCGGTGAGCCGGGGGAGGCGTCCGGCGTTCCTGAGCCCGGCGGCTTAGCGCACCGTTTGCTAAGCCGTTTCATCGAAGTGCGTCCCGCCGAGCTGCGCGCTTTAGGCTGGGCGTGGCTCTACATATTCTCAGTTCTTTTTTCCTATTACATTCTACGGCCGATCCGCGATGAAATGGGCGTGGCCGGCGGAGTGGAGAATCTCCAGTGGCTCTTCACCGGCACCTTGCTCGGCATGATCGCGGTCAATCCGCCGTTTGCCGCTCTGGTGTCGCGCTTGTCACGGACGGCCTTTATCTCCATCACCTACCGGTTTTTCCTTGCCAATCTGCTGCTTTTTGCCGTGCTTCTGCACGTCGCGAGCGCCGAGCAGAATATCTGGATCGGCCGGATGTTTTTCATTTGGGCGTCTATTTTTAATCTCTTCGTGGTCTCGGTTTTTTGGGCCTTGATGGTCGATGTGTTCAACGCCGAGCAGGGGAAACGGCTATTCGGCTTCATCGCTGCGGGCGCGACTCTTGGCGGCATCGTCGGTTCGAGCTTGACCGCGGCCCTCGCCACGCAAGTACCGGCCACCTACCTTCTGTTCGGCTCGGCGCTGCTGCTCGAGGCTGCGGTATTTTGCGTGCGGCGGCTTTCTCGGTTGTCCGCTGCATTGCAGCGACGGCCGGCGACGCTCGGCGACGGCGCGCCCATCGGCGGCTCGGTGTTCGGCGGTCTCAAGCATGCGCTCGCCTCCCCGTACTTGATCCAGGTGAGCGTGTACATCGTGCTCTTCGCCGTTACGTCGACCTTTCTCTATTTCCAGCAGGCAGAGATCGCCAGACAAAGCTTTGCCGATCGCGGCGCGCGCACTGCGTTCTTTGCCAGGGTCGATCTGTGGGTGAATGTTCTCACGCTCGGCGCGCAGATCTTCCTGACCGCGCGCATGCTGCGCTGGGTGGGGGTCGCGGCGACTCTCGGCGCGCTGCCGCTGATCAGCATGATCGGCTTCGGAACTTTGGCGCTCCTGCCGACGATCGCCGTTCTGGTCGCCTATCAGGTGCTCCGGCGCGCCGGCAATTTCGCTTTTGCGCGGCCGACACGCGAAGTTCTGTTCACTGTCGTGCCGCGCGAAGACAAATACAAAGCCAAGAGCTTCATCGACACGGTGGTCTACCGGCTCGGCGATCAAGTCGGCGCCTGGTCCTACGCCGGATTGGGTCTACTGGGATTGGCGCTGGCCGGTATCGCCTGGGTTGCGGTGCCGCTGTCGCTGGTTTGGCTGATGAACGCGCTGTGGCTTGGTAGGAGGCAGAATTCACTCCAAGCGAAGCAGGCCGCGGAATCGAGTTGATGGCCCGATCGTGCCATCGATCCTGATGGTTCGCACCGCATGCGCCTCCGGCGAACAATCTAGGCTGTTCGCCCGATTCCTCCTCCGGTTTTGTCTCGATTTGAATAGCGCGCGCGAGAGCTTTAATAGTTTTCAGTGAGTGAAGATCATCATTGATATCGGATTGGACATTTACACTCGGTTGTTGGAAAAACTCGACGTCGCCGGGCAAGAATTCAAGAGCCTCAAGCAAGACTTCGTGGTCATGGGAGGCCAGAAATCGGAAGGCGGCGAACTTCGTCTTACGGTCGTCGGCGATTTAGAGAAAGCCAAAACTCTGCTCGAGTTCGCGATGCGCAATCTGCCTGAAGCCGCGCCTTCCATTGCCAGCGCGATCAACAGGGTGTCGTAAATTCGTCTGGCGGGAAAGAATCGGCGGAGCTGGATTCGGCGGGCCCGACTAGCCTTTGGCGGCGGTGAGCTCGATGTCGATATTTTCTTCTCGTTGGATTTCGCTAAAGCGCTGGCGCAACTGATTGATGTTGGTGCGCGTCGGCACCGCGAGATTCGCTTCGAGCTGAAAAATCGGCGTGCCGCTCACCGGCGCGGAATAGGTCCTGGTTTCCATCGATTCGATGTTCACCCCGGCGCCGCTCAGGACCGCGCTGATCTGGTAGACGATGCCGGGATGATCCATGCAGGAAGCCGTGAGCCTGTAGGGTAGAAACGACGGCGGCGCGCTGCGGGTGGACGGCGTCTTGATGGAGATCGCAAGGCCGGTCTCGGTCTCGATCTCGCGATAGTCGCGGCCGATTTTCACCAGATTGGCGCTCTCGCCGCTGATCAAAACGATCACCGCGAACTCGCCGCAAAACACCGCCATCTTGCTGTCTTCGATGTTGCAGCCGCGGCGCGAGATGAACTCGGCGATTTTTTGCACCAGCCCGACCTGGTCCGGTCCGACCGCGGTGAGAATCAAATGTTCTTTGTCGGCCATGGCAATAAGAGTAGAAGACTCGTTCAAATCGTTCAAGCCGTTCAAATCGTTCAAAACGTCGGACCGACTACGCGGGTTTGGAGTGATGGAGAACTGGAGTGTTGGAGTAGTGGGTCGGAAAACTTCCGAAAACCATCACTCCGTTACTCCAATACTCCATCACTCCAATTCTTCACCAGTGTGTCACGCGGCGAAGAATCCGTTCATGATCGCGTCGCGCCAGAGTTTCGCCACCGGCGGGACGATGCCTTGCGGCAGTTTGTCATCGGTCCAACTCCAGGAGTGGACCCCGGCGCCGAGGGAAATCGCGCGGACTGTGGGGACCGGGTCGAGCTGGGCAAACAGCGGCAGGGAACGGTGGCATCGCTGTAGGGTAACGGTATCGTCATTGATGCCGTGAATCGAGAGAAAATTCGGCACCGGCTTGACGCCGGGCCCGGTCATCTCGCGAGTGTAGCCCAAATATTCTTGCACCAGTGCGTCGCTGTCTCGATGGGATAGCTTTAAGCGTTCGGCCGAGACTCTTGCGGCGGCTTCCAAGGCCTTGGTGGAATTTTTGTGAATGAAATCTTCCGCCTTGAAATTGGGGCGCTTCTTGGCGCTCTCCCAGCGCTCGAAGGTCAGCTCGATCAGCATCGGCAGTCCGATGCCTTTGTCTTTCATGCCCTCGTACATGTAACGGGCGGTGTCGCGCCAGGTGCGCAGGCGCAGTTGATGGAACGGAAACTCCCAGTCGTCGCCGCTCACCAGCGGATACATCCGGCCGAAAGGCGAGCTGCCGTAGCCGAGTAGACCGGCGATATTAGCCACGCGCTGGGATGCCATCATCGCAAACGGCCCGCCGGTGGAATGGCCGTGCATATAAATCGAGAACTCGTTTTCGGGAAATTGCCGCCGGGCGGTTTCTTTGACCGCCGCTTCGAAAGCGGCGGGCCACGCGGCCATGCGGTAGAAGAATTCCGTGTCTTCCCTTCGCCGAAAGCGAAACCAAGGTCCCGTACTCCTCGCGCTTCGATGTGTCCTGGACGATCGTGTACTGATCCTTGGTGATGCGCGTCTCTTTGCTCCAGAGCGGCGTGCGCGCGGTGCCGTCGTCGTATTCCACATCGCCGGGCCAGTCCCGGCTCGCATCCAGAAAGTAAAAGCGTCCGGGAAAGGTCATGGTGGCGACTTTGACGGCGAACTTCGACGCCAAAGTTTTGGCGATGCGCTCGACGGACTTGAAGTCGGACACGCCGCCGTGCAGCAGAAACACGCCGACTTTCTTGTCATCCGGGCCGACGGGTATTTTGTTTTTGTCTTGCGGCTCATAAATCACTGCGCCGATATCCCATTCCATTGCCAAGACTTGGATGCGGAAAATATCTTCCGTGATGACGATCGGTTGATCCGGCAAAGCGAGGACCTGCTCGTTCAGCTCCAAAACTTCCGGCAGCGCAACGGCCGCGGGCGGCTCCCATGTGGATCGATTGGCTATCACGACTTCTCCTTTCGTGGCGCTCTTTCGCTCAGCGCCGCTCCGCCAGCGATTCAAACAGCGCGCGGCCGGTGGCATGTTTGGGTTTGGGGACGTTGAGCAGCCCCGCGAGGGTAGGCGCAAAGTCGATGATGCGCACGTCGCTGAGCTTCTGCCCGGCGCGGATGCCCGGACCGTTGAAAACCATCAACGTTCGCATGGCGGCTTGCTCCGGGTCGGCGCCGTGATTGCCGTAGGGCGGAGCCTCGCTGATGAGCGCGCCGGGCGCGATGCGCGGATCGAAGTCGTAGCCGGGCGTGAGCTCGATGTAAACATCGCCGCCCACCGCGCCGCCGACGCCCAACGCTTCTCCCTCCGCTGCGGCATCGTAAACCGAGCGGACCACCGGGCGCTCGCCATCGCGGAGCGCCAGAAAAATTTCCCGGATGCGGCGGACGATCTCGGCGCGCTGCTCGTCCTCGACGATGCCGCCTTTTCGGTCCTTCGAGTTGATCAGCAGGTAGCCGTTGTTGACCGACGGATAGAGCACCTTGGTTTTTGCCAGGTCCACTCGCCCCTGGCCGTCGAGGACCAACAGGCCTTCTTGCTGCAAGATCTGATTGAGCGCCACCCGTTTGTGGATGCCCTGGAGCCCATGATCGGAAATTAACGCGAACAGCGCATCCGCCGGGCGCTTGCCGAGCAGCAAGCCCAAGTGCTCGTCCGCGCTTTGATAGACGCGCTCCAGCAACGGCCGGAAGCGTTCGGCAAGCTCCGGCTGGTAACTAGGAAGACTTGTGTCGAGGTACCCGCGCCAGAGATGCTCGGCTTCATCAGGAAAAGGCGTGTAGGCGAGGTAGAGATCCCAGGGCAGATTTTCCATCGCCCAGCGGTTGGTTTCCATCAGTTGATGCTGCGCGAAAAGAAGCGTGTCGAGGTAGCGCGCCTCGGCGCCGCCGCCGCCGCCGTTCGGAATGGTCCGGCCCAGTGCGCCCTGTTGGTAGAGAAGACTCGCGCCGTTGCCGACGAAAGTGCGCACCGTGGGGCTCGGGACGGCGTCGCCGGGGAGATCGATGGGCAGGTCACGCATCGGCCGGGTGTAGTAAAGAAAAAAATCGCTGCCGTCGGGCTTGAGATCGAAGAGACGGAAGTAGGCCCTGACCGTTTGATTGCCGACCGTCTTGACCGCAAGCGGCTCGCTCCAGAAAAATTCGCCGCCGGGCCCGGCCGGCAGTGGCTTTGAGCCGCGCTTTGATCTGGTCGCCGTCGCGTGCGGTCGGCGAGGAACAAGCGTGTCGTAGCCGAGTTGGGCGATCAGCGGGATCGTCGATCAAGCAGGCCGAAGATCGGCGATTCGCCGACCGTAAAATGCGATCTCGATCGGCAGGGCATCGCTCGACGGCGCGTTCCGCCAGGGTTCGTCGGCGCTGGTTTGCGAAGAGATTTTGACGACGATGCCGTCGCGGCCGGCGATCAGAGTATAACCCGAGAAGCGCACAGTTTCTTCGGCGAGCTCGCCGGCAAAGGTCGGAACATGCGCAACGACAGACTTTTTGCCCGCCCGGCGCGCGGCGGCCCAGATCGTTTCCGCGCTCAGCGGCGCGGAGGAAAACCCGGCAAGGCTTTCGAGAATCGTGAATTGCTCGCGCGGCGCGCGCGGCACCCGATTGCCGCTGATGCCGCTTACGCGTGGCGGCGCGCCGGTGATTAGCGCGGCAAATCCGGGCGCGGTCTTTGAGGGAAAAACCGCTTTAACGTCATCGGCGTAGGCGCCACCTTCGATCAGCTTTGCCAGGTTGGGAAGCTTTCCCTGGCGCGCCATCTCAAGCGCGAAGGCCGGCACCGTGCCGTCCCATCCGAGCACGATGGCTCGGGTCGGAGACTGGGCGCTGGCGCTGGACGGAACGAACGAAAAAACCAGCGCAAGAACGACGATGAGTGGGCCGGTTGCGCTTCGAAGGCGTTGGATCATGTAGCGCGGGTGCGATTTTCCGTAGATTTGGCGGTCAATTCGAGCGCAATAACGTGGCCGGTGCGAAAACTTGCTTTTTCACGATTGGAGAGTAGCCGATGAAGAATCGGAGTGTCAACGCAGAGAAGGTTAAACTTCGCGATTCGACACAGCCGCGCGGATCGGATATGAGCGTAGCGGTTGTCTCGATACTTTGCCGGAGAACGAGAAATGATGGGATTTGGCAAATGGCTCGCCATTGGCGGACTTGTGATCGCGGCGCTCGCGGCGCCGCCAAGCTCGATCGCCCAGCAGACCGGATCGGGGTCGGCTGACGAGCTGCTCAAGTCGATCGGCCTCGTCAAACCGGCAATGACCAGCGCGCCGGACTTCAATCTGCTCGACGTCAACGGCAGTCCGGTGGGCTTGAGCGGTTATCGCGGCAAAATGGTGCTCCTCAACTTTTGGGCAACCTGGTGCGGACCTTGCCGGGAGGAGATGCCGTCGATGGAGCAGCTCAGCCGCAATTTCGGCGGGCAGGGGCTCGCGGTCGTCGCGATCAACCAGCGGGAAAATGCCGCGCTCGTCAACAAGTTCATGAGAACCCATGGGCTGAATTTCACGACGCCTTTGGACACCACCGGCCGCGTCGCCGGCTACTATCGCGTGTACGGCATTCCCGTGAGTTATTTGATCGACGCCAACGGCCAAGCGATCGGAATGAAGTCCGGGTCGATGGACTGGGCTGCACCCGCGGTCATGCGCGTGTTCCGCAGATTAGTCGGCACGGGCAGCGACGCCGGCGCCGCTGCCGGCGGATCGATGAATTTGGAACCGGCGAAGCCGCTGCCGGGCGCGCTCCGCGCCAAAACCAACGGCGTGGTGATCCGCGGCCAGCAGGACACGCTGGCGGAAGCGCTCGGCAAGGTCGGTCGCGGCGAGGAGCTGATACCGCTCGGCAAAGTCTCCGGCGCCGGCGAGTTTTGGTACATGGTGAAAACCAAAAGCGGGACGGTGGGTTGGGTGAAGGGCGGAGATGTGGAGGAGGCGAGCACCCGAAAGTGATCGCGGGCGGCTCGAGTACGCGCCCACGTTTCACGAATGCTATCCTGAGCGGAACGCGAAGGATCTGCTTTTGTCCGCGTAGCGCTTCAAGGCCAATTTCACTAAAATTTGCCCTGCCGGCGTTGCGCCGGCAGGAGAACCCCAATGCCCAAGAAGATCCCGATCAAGCTCGAAAAGCACGGCCACGTGCGTGTCGATGACTACTATTGGCTGCGCGAGCGGGAAAATCCTGAAGTCATCCGCTACTTGGACGAGGAAAATGAGCGCGCAGCAAGGGAAATGGCGCATACGGGGGATTTCGAAGAAAGACTGTTCGAGGAGATCAAAGGCCGGTTCAAGCAAACCGATATGTCGGTGCCGTACCGGCGCGACGATTATTATTACTACACGCGCTACGAGCACGGGAAAAGAATATCCGATCTATGCGCGCAAGCGCGGCTCGTTGGATCGGACCGAAGAGATCATGCTCGATGCCAACGCGCTGGCGGAAGGTCATGAGTTTTTCTCCATCGGCGGCTGGGCGGTGAGCGCGGGGCAGGATATTCTCGCTTACGCCGTCGACACGCAAGGGCGGCGCATCCATACGGCGTATCTCAAAAACCTCGTTACCGGCGAAGTGCTTCCGGATGTGCTTTCCAACGTCACGGAAAATCTCGTCTGGGCAAACGACAACAAGACGTTATTCTACGCCAAACAGGACCAAACGACCTTGCGCCAGTATCAAATCTACCGCCATGTGCTCGGCGCCGATCCGGCGGAGGATCAGCTGGTCTTTCAGGAAGACGACGAGACTTTCGTCGCGTACGTTTTCAAAACCAAATCGAAGAGATTTTTGATGATCGTTGCGGCGCAGACCAACAGCCAGGAGTATCGTTATCTTGACGCCGACCAACCGTTCGGCGAGTTTCGGGTGTTCCTGGCGCGGCGGCGCGAGCACGAATATCACGTGGATCACTTTGAAGACCGTTTCATCGTGCGCACCAACGAGGGCGCAAAGAACTTTCGCCTGATGGCGACGCCGGTGGATCGACCGGAGCGCGAGCATTGGCAAGAGCTCGTCGGCCATCGCGACGACGTTTACCTCGGCGATTTCGAGCTGTTTCGCGATCATCTGGTGCTGGAGGAGCGGGCGCGCGGGCTCACCCAGATCCGGATCATCCCCTGGTCGGGCGGCGCCGATCATGATCTGGCATTCGCCGAGCCGGCGTATCGCGCCAATCTGAATGTCAATTTGCAGTTTGACACGGCGACGGTGCGCTTCGAGTACACGTCGATGAAGACGCCGCCGTCGATCTACGATTACGACATGACGGCGCGGCAAAAAACCTTGCTTAAGCAGGAAGAGGTCCTCGGCGGTTTTGATCCCGACAATTACGTTACCGAGCGCCTCTACGCTCCCGCGCCGGACGGTACCCTGATTCCGCTATCTCTGCTTTATCGCAGGGACACGAGCCGAAGCGGTGACAATCCGCTCCTGCTCTACGGCTACGGCTCCTACGGCGCCAGCATCGATGCGGCGTTTTCCTCGCCGCGGCTGAGCCTGGTCGATCGCGGCTTTGTCTACGTTATCGCGCACGTTCGCGGCGGCCAGGAGATGGGCCGGCGCTGGTACGACGACGGCAAGCTGCTAAAAAAGAAGAATACGTTCACCGATTTTATCGCCGCGGCGGAATTTCTCATTCGCGAAAATTTCACCAGGCCGGAAAAATTGTTCGCCCTGGGGCGGAGCGCCGGCGGGCTCCTCATGGGCGCGGTCGCCAACCTGCGCCCGGATCTTTTCGCCGGCATCGTCGCCGAAGTGCCGTTCGTCGACGTGGTGACGACCATGCTCGATGCGTCGATCCCGCTCACGACCGGCGAGTACGATGAGTGGGGCGATCCCAATCAAAAAGAATTTTACGACTACATGCTGTCCTATTCGCCCTACGACAACGTCGAGCGCAAGGCGTATCCGGCGATGCTGATCACCGGCGGCTTGCACGATTCTCAAGTGCAGTATTGGGAGCCGGCGAAGTGGGCGGCGAAGTTGCGCGAACGTAAAACCGACAACCGCCGCATCCTGCTCAAAACCAACATGGAGGCCGGGCACGGCGGCGCCTCGGGGCGTTTCCGCCGCCATCGCGAAACCGCGTTCTCCTATCTTTTCTTGCTCGATCTGGCGGGAATCAAAGAATAAGCGCCGGACGCGCGCCTTTCTTCGGCGTCGAAATCTGGATCCGCGCAAATCGGCGCTGTGCCCGCTCGGCTGAATGCGCGCGCCGACACGCAAACCGGGGGCTACGCTTTGCGCTCGCGCTTCTTCTCGTGCCAGAGCTTTAAACGCTGGCGGATTTCCGCTTCGTACCCGGAATCGTCCGGCGCGTAGTAGCGCCGGCCGGCAAGCTCGTCGGGCAGGTGTTGTTGATCGACCACGTGATTATCGAAATCGTGGGCGTACTGATAGTCTTTGCCATAGCCGAGATCCCGCATCAGTCCGGTCGGCGCGTTGCGCAAATGGAGCGGCACCGGCAGCGCGCCCCGTTCCTGCACGTCTTGCGCGGCCGCCAGCATGGCTTTGTAGGAGGCGTTCGATTTTGGCGCGCTGGCCAGATACGTCACGGCTTGGGCCATGGGAATTCTTCCTTCGGGCAGGCCGACAAAATGCACCGCGTCCTTGGCCGCGACCGCGACTTGGAGGGCTTGAGGATCGGCGTTGCCGATGTCCTCGGCGGCGAAGATCACCATGCGCCGGACGATGAACAGCGGATCCTCCCCGGCCTCGATCATGCGCATCATCCAGTAGAGCGCGGCGTCGGGGTCGCTGCCGCGCATGCTCTTGATGAACGCGGAAATGACGTTGTAGTGCTCCTCGCCGGCCTTGTCGTAGCGCAGCGCGCGGCTTTGCAGCGCCTCCTGGATCTGCGCCAGGCCGATCTCTTCCCGTCCTTCGCTCTCGGCCAGCGACGCGGCATTTTCCAGGGCGTTCAGAGCGACGCGGCAGTCTCCCTGGGATTGCCCGATCAGAAAGTCTCGGCCCTCGGCGGACAGCCGGAGGCGCGACTTTCCCAGACCGCGTTTTTCGTCGCGCAGCGCGCGGTCGACGATCTTTCCCACGTCGGCCGGCGAGAGAGTTTTCAGCACCAGCACCTGGCAGCGTGAAAGCAGCGGCGAGATCACTTCGAAGGACGGATTCTCCGTCGTCGCGCCGATCAAAACCAGGGTGCCGCGCTCCACATGGGGCAAAAAATTGTCCTGCTGGGCCTTGTTGAAGTGATGAATCTCGTCGACGAAAAGCACCGTGGGCTGGCCGGCGCGCTGGAGCTGCTCGGCTTCCTGGACGATTCTCTTGAGGTCCTTGACCCCGGAAGTCACCGCGGAAAAATTTACCGAGACGGCGTTGGCGGATTTGGCGATGAGCCGCGCCAGCGTGGTCTTACCGCTGCCCGGCGGGCCCCAAAATATCAGCGAGCGGAGCTTGCCGGCGCTCAGCATTCCGCTCAAGAGCTTGCCGGGGCCGAGCAGGTGCTCCTGGCCGACGAACTCGTCGAGACTCGCCGGACGCATTCGTTCAGCCAGCGGCTGCGCGGAGGTCCGCGGTTGGGACGGCGGCGCTTCGAAGAGGTCCATGCGGTCATGCTAACACAGCTTGGCGGAAGCGCGACAGGGCGCTTGATTGCGGCTTTCGTTATACCGCCCGGGATGCTATCCTACGGCGGTTTATACGCCGATTTTACGAGCCGAGACTATGAACGACAAAGAGAACCCGTCATTTATCCAGGGCGCGACGCCGCGCACGGTGCTGTTCGCGAACTCGTCGATCTCTGGCAAGCTCAGCTACAACCTGCCGGTCAAGATCGACGGCCACTTCACCGGCGAGATCAAATCGACCGAGCTTCTTGTGATCGGCGCCAACGCGCAGGTCGACGCCCATATTTCGGCGCGCCAAGTCCATCTGGAGGGCCGGCTCGTCGGGTCGGTGCAGTCGATGGGTTGTTTTGAATTGCTGCCGGGAGGCTATTTCAAGGGAGAAGCGCGCGTCGGCGAACTGAAAGTTCACCCGGGCGCAACCTTCGATGGCAATGGAAACGTCTTGGGAGCGGGCTAGACGGGGGCGATGATCCGGTTAACGATCATCGCCGTAGAGACGGGCCGCCTTACCTGAGCGCTCGCGCAGATAGTAGAGCTTGGCACGCCGGACCCTGCCGCGGGAAACCACTTCCACCCGGTCGATGCGCGGCGAGTGAATCGGAAATATTCTCTCCACGCCGACGCCATAGGAGATCTTGCGCACGGTGAACATCGCGCGGCTGCCGGTGCCCGACATGCCGATGACGATGCCCTCGAAGATCTGGGTCCGTTCCTTTTCGCCTTCGACGATCTTGACGTGAACTCGCACCGTCTCCCCCGGCCGCAGTGCCGGCGGCTGCTGTTTGGCTTGTTGGGCTTCGAGTTGGCCGACGATATCCATAATCCACCCCTATTAACTCCGCTGTCCTAACAGACGATCGAAAATGATCGCCGCGGCCGATCGCACCGAAAGGTGATTATAATCGCCGCCTCCCTCGATGGCCTCAAGAACGTAGTCGGATTGTAAAAGTATAGTTTCGGTTAAGCCCCACCCGGTGCCGAAAAGGAGGAGAAAGGGCCGAGTTTCTCTGTGTAGCATGTCTCGGAGCGCAGTGAAAGAGGCGCGGTTTTCTCCGCGCCGCGCCGAAGTCGCGACAACGATCGGTTTTTCTCCGGTTTCGCGTTCGATGGCGATGATCGCGTCGTCGAGGCTGTCGCAGATCCGCGCCAGGGCGAGCGCTTCCTTGCGCGTGGCGTTGTATTGGCTGCCGTAGCCGCTCTCCCAGTGTTCGACGATCTTGAGCGCGAGCTTTTGCAAAGCCTTGACCGGCGTGACGACAAAGAACCCGGCCAAGCCGTAGGTGCAACCCGAGCGCGCGATATCGTGAATGTCCATGTTGGTCACGGCCGTGGTGACGATCTGGCCGTTCTTGTCATAGACCGGATGATGCAGCAGCGCGACATACACCGGGGCGAGAGCGTTCTTGTCGCCGGGTCGCGCCGCCGCTGGTTCCTGGGTTCTCGCGTACAAGTCCGGGCGGCGCTCGCGCGTGCGCGCGAGACTCTGTTCCCGGCGCCATTGCCGAACTCGCGCGTGGTCGCCGGAAAGCAAAACTTCGGGCACCTTGAGGCCGCGAAAGTCCTCCGGCCTGGTGTATTGCGGATATTCGAGCAGCCCTTCGGCGAACGACTCTTCCAGGGCGGAGTTTTCGTTTCCCAGAACGCCGGGAACGAGCCGCGCCACGGCGTCGACCACCGCGTTGGCCGCGGGCTCGCCGCCGCTCAAGGTGTAGTCGCCGACCGAGATTTCCTCATCGACAAATTCCTTGACCCGCTCATCGATGCCTTCATAGCGGCCGCACACGAGCACGATATTCTGCTCCCGAGCGAGGCGGCGCGCGGTCTCCTGAGTAAATACTTTTCCCTGGGGGGTCAGCAGAATCACCCGAGCGCTCGGCGCCCGGCTGCGCGCCTGCTCGATAGCCGCGACCAGCGGCTCGGGCTTCATCACCATGCCTTGGCCGCCGCCGTAAGGATAATCGTCGGTCACGCGATGACGGTCGATTGCGTAATCGCGCGGATCGATTTTGTGGAAACCGATAAGCCCCTTTTCCTGGGCCTTTTTCAAGATGCTGTGGCCGAGGAAAGAATCGAACATGCCGGGAAAAATCGTAATCAGGGTGAAGCTCAGCATCGGCATTCAACGGTCGAAGAGGGCGACGATCAGAGGTCCAATAAGCCGTCGGGTGGATCGATAATCACTCTGCCGGCGGTGAAGTCGACCTTGTCGATCAATTCTTTGACAGCGGGAATCAGATGCTCTCGACCGGTCCCCTGGACCACGTAAAGCTCGCCTCCGGGAGTCGGCAGGGTGGCGGAGATGACTCCGACGCGCTCGCCGGTTACGGAGAAAACTTCGAAGCCGACGACCTGATAGTGATAGTATTCGCCCGGTCCCAGGCTGACGAGCGCTGTCTCGGCGACTAGCAGCGTGGAGCCGACCCACAGCGCCGCCGCGTCGATGCCGTCGACATCTTTGAGCTTCAGGAGCCATTGATGGCGGTGCGGCCGGCTCGCTTCGATCACGCGTGCCGCGGGTTCGGCGCCGTTTTTTTTCAGGAGAACTTCGACCCCGGCCGCGAGGGTCGCGGTTTGACGATTGAAAGGATTGAGCTTTAGCCAGCCGCCGAGGCCGTGGGTCGTGACGATTTCACCGAGGGGAACGAACGGCTCAGCCATCGGCGCACGCACGCATGGCGCTATTTCTCTTCGAAGATTTCCAGGACGACTCTGCGGTTGTCGACGGCGGCCGCGGCGTTGACCAGCGCGCGGATGGACTTGGCGGTGCGCCCCTGCTTGCCGATAATCCGTCCGAGATCCTCCCTGGCGACCTTGAGCTGTAGCACCGAGGCGCCGTTCTCGGTGGTTTCCGTGATCTCGACCGCGCCCGGATTGGTCGCCAGAGCCTTCGCCAAGTATTGAACCAGATCCTTCATGAACGGATCTCTAGCCGGCCTTGGGCTCTTTCTTGATCAATTCGGAGACTGTCTGGGAAGGCTTGGCGCCTTTTTTAATCCATGCTTCGATCTTGTCGCGCTCCAGTTTGACGCCGCCGGTTTTCGCCCGGGGATCGTAAGTCCCCACCTGCTCGATGTAGCGGCCGTCGCGCGGATAGCGCCGGTCGCTCACGACGATGCGGTAAAAGGGCTTCTTTTTCGCCCCATGCCGGCTCATTCGAATGGTTACGCTCATGCTTCTCTTTCCTTTGCTTTTCAGGGCGCGGAAAAGACCCTGACTTCCTTGGCGCGCGCTGGGAACATTGTTTGAGGTTAATGAAAAGGGTTGGGCATCCGACCGAGCAGCGAACGCATGCCGCCTTTGCTGACCTTCTGCATCATTTTTTTCATTTCCAAAAACTGCTTCATCAGGCGATTGATATCGGTCACGGTCGTACCGCTTCCCTGGGCGATGCGGCGGCGCCGGCTGCCGTTCAGGATCGCCGGATTGCGCCGCTCCTGAAGCGTCATCGAGTTGATGATCGCCTCGACCCGCTTGAGCTCTTGCTCGGCCTTTTCCGAGTCGACTTGGGTGGCCAGCTTCTTGCCGCCGGGAATCATCTCGAGCAGGTTGCCGACCGGCCCCATGCGCTTGATCTGCTGGAGCTGGAGCTGAAACTCTTCCAAGGTGAATTGCTGCTTCTGAAAGGCCTGCTGCAGACGCGCAGCCTCTTTTTGTTCGACGTTCTGCTGAACCTTGTCGATCAACGAAAGCACGTCGCCCATGCCAAGAATCCGCGACGCCAGCCGGTCGGGATAAAACGGCTCGAGGGCATCGAGCTTTTCGCCGATGCCGGAGAACAGGATCGGCTTGCCGACCATTTGCCGAATCGAGAGCGCGGCGCCGCCGCGGGCATCGCCGTCGAGCTTGGTGAGAATCACGCCCGCCAGGCCGAGCTTCCCGTCAAATCCCATGGCCTGGTTGACGGCATCCTGCCCGGTCATCGAATCGGCCACGAACAAAATCTGGTGCGGCCGGACCGACTCTTTGATCGCCGCCAGCTCCTGCATCAATTCCTCGTCGATGTGCAGCCGTCCCGCGGTGTCGATCAGCAGCACGTCGCAAAATCGTTGCTTCGCTTCCTGCAAGGCGCGCTGGCAAATCACCACCGGAGAAGTTTCCGGGTTGGAGTCGTAGAC
Organism: uncultured delta proteobacterium; assembly: GCA_963745035.1. Classification (GTDB taxonomy): domain Bacteria; phylum Desulfobacterota; class Binatia; order UBA9968; family UBA9968; genus DP-20. Next base: position 294,812 of record CAVUVW010000027.1, read on the forward strand.
CGGAACCTGGAGCTCGGCGCCGAGGATTTTTAGCTGCTCGATGGCGGCGGGTCGATAGATATCCGCGGGCACCAGATACGGCGCGCGCTTTTTATCCTTTTTCAAATAACGGGCGAGCTTCGCCAGGGTCGTAGTCTTACCCGAGCCCTGCAAGCCGACGAGCATGATCACGACCGGCGGCGCCGTCTTGAGATCGAGGTCGCGATACTCGCCGCCGAGCAGCTCGACCATCTCGTCACGGACGATCTTGATAAATTGCTGTTCGGGGGTGAGGCTGCGGAAAACCTCCTGGCCCATCGATTTAGCTTTGACCGCTTCGAGGAAGTTTTTGACGACCTGGACATGGACGTCGGCTTCCAAGAGCGCCAAGCGCACGTCGCGCAGCGCATCATCGATATTGGTCTCGCTGATCTTGCCCTGGCCGCGCAGCCGCTTGAAGGTCAGCTCGAGCTTGTCGGTTAGCGATTCGAACATGTAGAAAGAAGCTAAATTACGATATTTTCAAGGAAAAGTTTCAGAGCAAAGTAATATGAAAATATTTCTCGAGTCAAGGAAAGACGAGAACAAAAAGGCCCGTTACGCAGGGCTTAAGCGCGCGTAGCGGGCCCGATACCGTGCGATCGAATCAGAGCGCGGCTTACATCATGCCGCCCATGCCCCCATGCCGCCCATTCCACCCATACCGCCCATGCCACCGCCCGGAGGCATGGCGGGCATGGCTGCCTTGTCTTCCGGCCTTTTCCGCGACCATCGCTTCGGTGGTCAGCAACATGCTCGCGACCGACGCGGCGTTTTGCAGCGCGGTGCGCACGACCTTGGTGGCATCGATGATGCCCGCCTTGAAGAGATCCTCATATTCTTCGGTCGCGGCGTTGAAACCGAAGGCGCCTTTGCCCTCTTTCACTTTCTGAAGCGCGATGGATCCTTCGACGCCGGCGTTGATGGCGATACGGCGAAGCGGCTCTTCGGCGGCGCGCCGGATGATGTTCACTCCCCAGCGCTCGTCTTCGGAGACGCGAATCTTTTCGATCGCCGCCGCTGAGCGGAGCAGGGCCACGCCGCCGCCCGGCACGATGCCTTCTTCGACCGCTGCGCGCGTGGCGTGCAGGGCATCTTCGACGCGCGCCTTCTTTTCTTTCATCTCCACCTCGGTCGCCGCGCCGACGTTGATGACGGCGACGCCGCCGATGAGCTTCGCGAGCCGCTCCTGGAGCTTCTCGCGATCGTAGTCGGACGTGGTCTCCTCGGTCTGAGCGCGGATCTGCTTGATCCGGCCCTCGAGATCGGACTTTTTGCCGGCGCCATCGACGACGGTGGTGTTGTCCTTATCGACGACGATTCTCTTGGCGCGCCCGAGGTCCTGCAGACCGATGTTGTCGAGCTTGATGCCCAACTCTTCGGCGATCAGCTTGCCGCCAGTTAAAATCGCAATGTCTTCCAGCATCGCCTTGCGGCGGTCGCCGAAGCCCGGCGCCTTGACGGCCACGCAACGCAACGTGCCGCGGATTTTGTTGACGACCAGCGTGGCGAGAGCTTCGCCTTCGATATCTTCAGCGATAATAATGAAAGGCTTGCCGGACTTGGCGATCTGCTCGAGGACCGGCAGAATTTCCTTCATGTTGCTGATCTTTTTCTCGTGGATCAGCAGGTAGACGTCTTCGAGAACGCACTCCATTCTTTCCGGATCCGTGACGAAGTAGGGAGACAGATAACCACGATCGAATTGCATGCCTTCGACGACATCGAGAGTGGTCTCGAGTCCTTTCGCCTCTTCCACAGTGATGACGCCCTCTTTGCCGACTTTGTTCATGGCTTCGGCGATCACATCGCCGATAGTCGAGTCGTTGTTCGCTGCGATGGTGCCGACCTGGGCTATTTCTTTAGGATCTTTGGTGGGTTTGGAAAGGTTTTTGAGCTCGCCGACGATCGCGTTGACGGCTTTGTCGATGCCTCGCTTGAGAGTCATCGGATCATGCCCAGCGGCGACGAGTTTTACGCCTTCGGCATAAATCTGCCGCGCCAAGACGGTGGCGGTCGTGGTGCCGTCGCCGGCGACATCGGAAGTCTTGCTCGCGACTTCCTTGACCATCTGGGCGCCCATGTTCTCGAACTTGTCTTCGAGCTCCACTTCCTTGGCCACGGTGACGCCGTCCTTGGTGACGTTGGGCGCGCCGAAAGATTTATCGAGCACCACGTTTCGGCCCTTGGGTCCGAGGGTCACGGTCACCGCGTCGGCGAGAATGTTTACGCCTTTGAGAATGGCGTCGCGCGCATCGCGATTAAATTTAACTATTTTAGCTGCCATCGTTTCCTCCTGGATTTCTAAAAAAATTACTTCTCAATGACGCCGAGAATGTCTTCCTCGCGCATGATCAAGTGTTCGTCGCCGTCGATATTGATTTCGCTGCCGGAATATTTCCCGAACAGGACGCGGTCGTTCACTTTCACGTCGAGCGGAGTAATTTTGCCGCCGTCGCTCAATTTTCCCTTGCCGACCGCCACAACTTTGCCCTCCTGGGGCTTTTCTTTGGCGGTGTCGGGAATGATGATACCCCCCTTGCTCTTCTCCTCTTCCTCAATTCTTTTTACAATGACCCGGTCCTGCAAAGGCCTAATTTTCACTTCCTGCCTCCTTTCGAGATCCGACTAGATTAATGATTTTAAGGATTTGGCTTGGCTTATCGTAGGCGAGAAAAGCCGGTTTAAACCCAAACCGCGATGAATCTAAGCATCGCGTTTTTCCATGTCAAGCTTTTTTGTATGATTTCACGCGGTCCGGCGGCGTCCGGCGCTGCCGGACGCTATTTGCGTTGCTTGCGCGCCTCCTCCTCGAAATATTTTCGGTACAGAATGTCCCATTCACGGCTGCCGGACGGCACGGGCCGCGACAGCGACGCTATTTTCCGCCGGACGATCTCATCGATGTGATCATCGCGTTGAAAAAAATCACGCAGCGCGAGCTTGGTCTCCGCCAGGGAGCGGCCTTCGTTGGGAAACTCGCCGAGCTTGGCTTTACGCAATCCGTCCAACACGAGATGGGCCAGATGCGAGATGCGGTTTTCCGACAAACGGTTCATAGAATGAAGCCCTTTTTCGCCGCGAGTTTTTGCTTGGCGAGCAGATACATTTTGTAGGAATCCATGTCCCGCGTCGCCCGGGCATGAGCGGCGAGCATCTTGCGCGCTTCTTCTTCGATCGCCTCCTCTTCGGCGAAATTATGCGCGATGATCTCGGCGATTTTCTTTTTGATCAGCGCGCCGTCGGCCTTGGCGACCATCAGTTCCTTGGCCCGGTAGGTCGAGACCAACAGCTCCCCCAGCTTCTCAAGCTCTTCCGGCCTGATTTTCATCGGCTGTGAAAATCCTGTGGATAACTCTCCGTGAATCGGTGCGACAACCGGCAAAATTGTGGGGCACTTTTTTTCTATCTGGCCTCATGAACGATGTCAAACCGGCCCGGTAATCGGCCGGCGAAAACCTTGAAGGATGAAAAATCTTGTGCTGACAGGGCTTTTTTGCGAAGATACAGATCTTCGACACTTTCATGAAAGCCCCCATCCCGAGTTATTCACAGGATAGTAGAGTTCGCCGCTGCCGCCGCGTCGCGAGGCCTGTGGAGAAGTGGCGTGGCTGTGCATAAGCCCCGGCGGCTTGGCCCCGGCGCCCGCATCGGCGTGATCGCGCCGGCGGGCTCAGTCGAGCGCGGCCTGGTCGAGGCCGGGATGGACGCGCTCCGCGCCGAAGGCTTCGCGGTTGAAGCCGGGTCAAACTTATTCACCGCCGACGGCTATCTCGCCGGGAAAGCCGAGGCGCGCGCGCGTGATTTAACCGATTTTTTTCGCCGATCGGACATCGACGCGATCTTTTGCGCGCGCGGAGGATTCGGCTCGGCTCAGTTGCTGCCGCACCTGAGCTTGGAGCTGGGCCGCTATCCGAAAATTTTTTTGGGTTACAGCGACGTGACGATTCTGCTCAATTGGCTGCGGCAGTTCTGCGGCATGGTCACCTTTCACGCGCCGATGGTCGCCATGGACATGGCGCGCGGCCTCAGTGACGCCACCAAGCGCCACCTATGGCCGCTGCTCAGGGGAGAGATGGCCGGATGGAAGATCGATCTCGGCGAAGCGATCCGACCGGGACAGGCGGAGTCGGAGATTATGGGCGGCTGCCTTTCCCTTCTCGTGACCACCCTTGGCACGCCCCATGAAATCCGATACGCGCGGGAAGCTGCTCTTCCTGGAAGACGTGGGCGAGAAGCCTTATCGGGTCGAGCGTATGTTGACCCATCTCAAAATGGCGGGAAAACTGGACGGGCCGGCGGGAGTGCTCTTGGGCGATTTTACCGATTGCGACGGCGACGGCCCCCGGGGAATTCGCGAGGTCGTTCATGAACTTTTTCGCGACGCGCCTTACCCCGTGGTCATGGGAATGAGGGCTGGGCACGGTCCGGAAAACCTTGCGTTGCCGTTCGGCGTCAAGATGCGACTGAACGGAGACGCAACGAGTCTGACCATGCTCGAAGCGCCGGTCCTGTGAAACCGGTGCCCGGCACACTGAAGCGTTTGACTCCTCCAGAGTCGCGCCGCGGCGGGCAGAGTGTTCTGAGGTTACTGCGAACGATGAATAATCCGAGTTAGGCGGTTGTCTGCTCGTCCATCGGCAAGAGCATGGATTTTCAATCGGTTGAAAGCGCTTTTCAGCGCGCCGTCACCGAGGGAGTGTTTCCCGGTGCGGTGGTGTTGGTGGGCCATGACGACAAGCTGGTTTACGAGCGGGCATTCGGCTGTCGATCCCTGGAGCCGCGCGAGGCGGCCATGGAGATCGACACGATTTTCGATCTCGCCTCTTTGACCAAGCCGGTGGCGACAACGACTGCTTTCATGCTGCTGGTCAAGGAAAAAAAGCTCCGCATCGACGACCTGATCACCAGGGTGATTCCGATGTTCGGCGTGTTAGGCAAGAATCTCACTACATTTCGGCACCTGCTCAATCATTCTTCCGGCCTGCCGGCCTGGAAAGGGTATTTTGAAGAAATTATCCGAAACGAGAAGGGCGGAAGACTCCATTTCGTCTCGAGCCGGGCGGCCAAGACTTATGTCTACGAGCAGATTTATCGCGAGAAGCCGTTAAGCGCGCCGGGCGCCCGGTGTCTGTACAGTGATCTGGGCTTCATGATTCTGGGCGAGGCCATCGAAGTTCTTACCGGCAATACGCTCGACCGCTTTTGCCAGGACAAGATTTTCAAGCCCCTGGGCCTGCGCGCCACGGGCTTTGTCGATTTGACGCAGCTCCGGACGCGCCGCCTTCACCCGGTGGAGGAGATGATCGCGCCGACGGAAAACTGTCCTTGGCGAAAAAAAATCCTGTGCGGCGAAGTGCACGACGACAACGCCTACGCCATGGGCGGCGTGGCGGGACACGCCGGGCTTTTCTCTTCGGCTCGCGACGTGCACCAGTTTGTGCTGCGCATGGGCGAGTGTTTGCGCGGCAAAAGCGATTTCCTGCCGCAAGCGCTGGTGCAAGAATTCCTCAAGAAGGATGAGACTCCTGGGCACGGCAATTTTGCGCTGGGCTGGGATACGCCGTCGGCGGATGGCTCGGCCAGCGGGCGTCTTTTTTCCTCCCGCTCGGTTGGCCACCTCGGGTTTACCGGCTGCTCGCTTTGGTGGGATCTCGAAAAAAATTGCCACGTCATTCTGCTCACCAACCGGGTTCATCCCTCGCGCAAGAACGAGAAGATCAAGGAATTCCGGCCCTTTATTCACGACGAAATCATGAAAGCGCTGTTTCCATGAACGAGACGCCGCCGGCGGGCAGCCACATTCACTTGATCGCGATCTGCGGCGTGGGCATGGCGTCGCTGGCGGGCCTGCTGCAAGCGCGCGGCTATCGAGTTACGGGCTCCGACCAGAACATTTATCCGCCCATGAGCACCTATCTGGCGAGCATCGGCATCGACGTCTTGCCGGGTTTTCGACAGGAGCATCTTGCGCCCCGACCCGATCTGGTAATCGTCGGCAATGCCGTCCCTCGCACCAATCCTGAAGCGCAGACGATGCTCGAAGCGGAGATTTCGCATATTTCCTTTCCCCAGGCGCTGGGCCAGTTTTTGATCGGCCAGCGCTCTTCGCTCGTCGTCGCCGGCACCCACGGCAAGACCACTACCACGGCGCTGGCCGCGTGGGTGTTTGCCTGCGCGGGACTCGATCCGGGGTTCTTCGTCGGCGGCGTGCCGATTAACTTCGCCAGCGGCTGGCGCGTGGGCGCGGGCAATTACGTGGTCGTCGAAGGCGACGAGTACGACAGCGCCTTTTTTGACAAGGGACCGAAGTTTCTCCACTACCGGCCGCAGAGCGTGATCCTCACCAGCGTCGAATTCGACCACGCGGATATTTACCGCGATCTCGATCACGTGAAGAGCGCGTTTCTTCGGCTGATGGACATCATCCCCGAGGACGGCACGCTGGTGGTTTGCGGCGATGATCCGGCGGCGCGGGAAATCGCCGCGACGGCGCGCTGCCGGCTGGTTACCTATGGCGAGGCCGCGGATGCCGACTGGCATCCCGTCAATATCGAGTTTCGCGCCGGCCGCGCCTTTTTCGAGCCGTGTTTCCGCGGAAAGTCCGAGGGACGCCTGGAGGCGGCGGTGCTGGGACGGCACAACGTCAAAAACTCCCTCGCGGTATACGCTCTCGGCCGGGCGTTGGGCATCGAGCGGGAGAGATTGCTCGAAGGTTTCCGCACCTTCGCGGGGGTGAAACGACGCCAGGAAATCCGCGGCGAGCAGCGCGGTATTTTAGTGATCGACGACTTCGCCCATCATCCGACCGCGGTGCGGGAGACGATCGCGGCGATTCGCGCGGGCTACGCCGGCCGCAAAATCTGGGCGGTCTTCGAGCCCCGCAGCAATACCAGCAAACGCAGCCTCTTCGAGGAGGAGTTCGCCGCCGCCTTGGCGCTTGCCGACCAGGTTGTGATCGCGCCGGTCTTTCAGCCCGAAAAGATAGCCGACGGGGAGCGCCTGTCGGTCGATAGCGTCGTCGAGCGGATCAGCCGGCTCTGCGGCGATGAGCGCGCCCGGAAGGCCGGCGGCGCGGCGGAAATTGCCGCCATGATTGGGCGCGATGCGCGTGCCGGGGACATTGTGTTGGTGATGTCCAACGGCGGTTTCGACAACGTGCATGACAAGATTCTAAGCGCGCTAGCGGGTTAGGTACTGGCGGGCACACTCACGGCTGCAAAAAAAGCGGCCCGACTGGCCCACGGCGTCCGATCTGGGGATGTAGCTCTGGCATTGCGGGTCGAACACCATGTCTTCTCCGGCGGGTTCGGGTTTAAGCCTGCCGGAGGCGCCGGATTTGCCGCGTACGATCGATCTGATCGCCGTGAAAATCACGTAGAAAATCAAAAAGACAAAGGCGAGGCGGATCAGCACCATATCGGTCACCGTAGCGCGATTCGGCTACGCGTGGTAGAGGTGGATTTTTTTTTCGTCTTTGACGTTGATCAGCAGCTCGCAAATCGTCACGCCCAGCTCGGGGTGGATAACCTGCGGCGCGATTTCGCTCAGGGGGATCAAAACAAATTTTCGGCTCGGCATCTCCGGATGGGGAATCCGCAAATTCTTCTTTTTCACGACCGCCGCGTCGTAGAGGAGAATGTCCAGATCGATGACGCGCGCGCCCCAGCGCTTTTTGACCTTTTTTCGGCCCATGGCGCGCTCGATATTCTTGAACTTCTTAAGCAGCATGTCGGGCTTGAATTTGGTCTCGATCTCGACGGCGCCGTTGACGTACCAGTCCTTGGCGTCGCCCAAAGGCTCGCTCTCGTAAAGCGACGATTCTTTGATCACCCTGGTGTCGGGCAATTTGGTGAGCCGGTCGACGGCTTCCAAAAAGTTCTCCTTTTTGTTTCCCACGTTGGAACCGATCCCGACGTAGACCTGATGGGCTATCGTGTTTGCCATGCCGCCGTTTGGGGAAGGAATGTTACAGCTTGACCTTGCGAATCCTTTCCGCAACCTCCCGCAGTCGTTCTTTGTCGACGCAAACCGTAAAGCGAACATAGCCTTCGCCGGCGTCGCCGAAGCCGTTGCCGGGCGTGGTTACGACTCCGGCTTCGTCGAGCAGTTTGGCGGTGAAATCGGCGGAGGAAAGTCCCTTGGGACAGGTGACCCACACGTAAAAAGTTGCGCGCGGTTTTTCGCATTCCAGGCCGACGGCGCGCAGCCCATCGACCAGGATGTCGCGCCGCTCCTGATAGATCTTGCGCGACGGCTCGACGATCGCATCGCCCAAACGCAGCGCTTCGATCCCCGCTTCCTGCACCGCCTGGAATATTCCCGAATCCAAATTGGATTTGGCTTGGGCCAGGCCCGCGACGATATCCGGATTTCCCACCGCCATGCCGATGCGCCAGCCCGTCATATTGAAGGTCTTGGAAAGCGAATGAAATTCGATGCCCACGTCGCGCGCGCCGTCCACTTCGAAAAAGCTCATGGGCCGATAGCCGTCATAGCCCATTTCGGTGTAGGCGGCGTCATGGCAGACGATCACGTTGTGCTTATTGGCGAAATCGACGACGCGTTGATAGAAGCTCGCGTCCGCGACCGCCGCCGTGGGATTGTTGGGATAATTGATCCAGAGAAGCTTGGCCCGGGCAGCAACGTCGTTGGGAATCGCGTCCAGATCGGGCAAAAAGTGATTTTCCTTCTTGAGCGCCAGGAAGTAATTTTTGCCGCCGTTGAAGGCGGTGCCGATGTGGTAGACCGGATAGCAGGGGCTCGATACCAGCACCACGTCGCCGGGATCGACGAAAGCGACGGCCATGTTGCCGATGCCTTCTTTGGACCCGATCAGGGAGGTGACCTCCTTTTCCGAGTCGAGCTTGACGTTGAACCGGGTCTGGTACCACTTTGCCACCGCATCGCGAAATTCTGCCATACCCGAGCTGCTGGGATAGCGGTGATTGACCGGCCGGCTGGCGCTTTCCATCAGTTTTTCAACCACCTGCGTGGGGGTCGGGATGTCGGGATCGCCGATCCCCAGATCGATCAAATCTACGCCGCGGGCTAACGCGGCGCGCTTGCGGCGGTCGATCTCTGCGAAAAGATAGGGGGGTAACTCTTTGATTCGTCGGGCTTTACTTACAGTGACAGGCAAATTTACATTTCCTCCGTGGCAAAATCGCCACGGTTGTACCTGTTTTTTTGCTTTTTGACAACTGTCGATTCAGGCCGCATGGTAAGCTTTGCTTGGGAAGTGGGCACAACAATGGACGTGATAGTCGATGGATACAACCTGATCGGCGCCGAACGGGGCCTTGGAGAAGCGCTCGAACCGAAACGAAATTGGCTCGTGCAGCGGCTATCAGCTTATCGAAAAATCAAGCAGTTCAATCTGACGGTGGTGTTCGATGGTTGGCGCTCCGGGGCTGTCGAAGAGAATCTGCAAATCAAGGACGGCGTTTCGGTCGTGTATTCGCGGCTTGGCGAGAAAGCCGACGCGGTGATCATCCGCCTCGCCCGTGCAAAGGGCAGCGGATCAGTCGTGATCACCTCGGACCGAGAAATTCAAAAAGCCGTCGAGCGTTTCGGCGCAGTCGCAGTGTTCTCGGACGAGTTCAGCCGAATTTTGCGCAGCGTTGACGGCGGCAACGCAGGGGAGCTTGATGAGGACGGGTTCGATCATCTGGACTCACATCGCGGCTCCAAATCAGAACGGCGCCGCAAGGAAAAGCTCAGAAAGCTTCGGCTGTGAACAAATCGCCTGGCAAGGGCGGAGAATCAGCGTAACAACGAGGAGCAGGGCGCGGATCGATTGCACCGAGGCAGGCAGGTGACATCGGCTCGCTTAGTTTTTTTCCGGTTTATCGACCTCGGTCAAAAGGCCGTTGAGAAAGATCAGCACCGAGCCGTCTTTATAGAACCAGTGTTCTTCGTCGACTTTGGTAGGCGCGCGCAGCCTGGTAATGCGCATCGGCGGGCCGAGAACCTGTTTTACCTCGCCGGTGTTCAGCCCGGGCATGGGCTGCTTGCGGATCGCGGCGTCTTTGACCGCGGCGGACCAGGGTTGGGATTGTATCCAGGCGATACGTTCTTTTTCCTCGCTGGTTTGCTTTTCTTTTTTTCCTTTTTCTTCGGCGCGCGGATCGAGCGCGAGAATCGTCAAATTGAGCGCCTCATGAAAAGCTTCGGGCCGAATGTAGCCCACGTTGCCCGACTCGAACCTGACCGCGTAATACGGATTTTTTTTGGCTCGGCCGGCAAGATCGGTGATCACGAAGGAATCCGCGGGATTGGGCCGAATACTGGCGGCGCCGGGGGCGGGGGAGCTGAGAAACTCGGGCAGCCGTTCATCGGACGGACTTAGCCAGAAAGTTTTGCCGACCCGCGCGGCCAGCGCGTCGAGCTGCTTTTCCGTGTAATGATGGGAGGCGCGCGCGCCAGCCGGCGCCGAGAGCAGCAGCATGAAAACCAGCATACAACAGCGCGCGATCGCTCCTACGCCGTCGTAACGTCGACGATAGCCCGTCGGCGGCATCGGCGCCTGCTTATGCCCTCTCTGCGATTCTGATACGCTCATGGAAATGAGTCCAACGAATGTGCGCGCTTCGGTTACGTCTAAATTTAGACGTCAGACGATGGAAAAAGAAAAAGGGCCGATGGAGCCCTTCAATTTGGTTGCGGGGCCGGGATTTGAACCCGGGACCTCAAGGTTATGAGCCTTGCGAGCTACCAGACTGCTCCACCCCGCGCCATGAGTTGGAAGTAATCTTCTACCGCGCGTGTTGCGCGGAGTCAAGGTAGGGATCGCGATGACCGGGAAATTTCGTAATCCGCTTCTCACCGTCGATATCATTATCGAGCTCTCCGACGGCATCGTGTTGATCGAGCGAAAAAATCCGCCGCACGGTTGGGCGTTGCCGGGTGGATTCGTCGATTACGGCGAGAGCGTCGAAAGCGCCGCGGTGCGCGAAGCCAAAGAAGAAACTTCTCTCGAAGTCGTTTTGACCGAGCAGTTCTACACCTATTCCGACCCGGCGCGGGACGCGCGCCATCACACGGTGTCGACGGTTTTCATCGCCACCGCCCAAGGCGTTCCGCGGGGCGCCGACGATGCCAAGGCGGCGAGCGCGTTTCAGGAAGATTTTCTTCCGGCGCCGCTCGTCTTCGACCACGCGAAGATCCTGCGAGATTATTTCTTATTCAAGAAGACCGGCCGGCGGCCGAGACCCGAGCGCTCCGGCGGCTAACTCAGCTTTCCAACCGCGTCGCGAATTCGCGCCATGCCTTTTTCGATGTCTTCGAGCGAGGTCGCGTAGGAGAAGCGGATGTGCTCGTGGGAGCCGAAGTCTTCGCCCGGCACGGCGGCGACTTTGGCTTCTTCGAGGAGATAGTCGGCGATGTCGCAGGGCGAAGCGAGCTTTTTTCCTCGCCCGGTCTTGTTCAGAAGTTTTCCGACGTTGGGAAATACGTAGAATGCACCCTCGGGGTTCCGACAGCTGATCCCGTCGATGGCGTTCAGCCGCTCGACGATGACGTCGCGTCTCTTTTGAAATTCTCGCACCATAGCCGCGACGGTATCTTGCGGGCCGCGAATCGCTTCGAGAGCGGCCGCCTGGGCGATGGAGGTGGGATTGGACGTGCTCTGACTTTGAATTTTGCCGGCGGCAGCGATCACATCGCTCGGACCGAGCGCATAGCCGATGCGCCAGCCGGTCATCGCATAGCTCTTCGACACGCCGTTGACGATGATCGTGCGGTCACGCAAAGCGGGAGAGAGAGTCAAAATATTATGAACCTCGAAGCCGTCATAAACGATTTGTTCGTAAATGTCGTCGGCGAGAATCAGACAGTCGTGCTTTTCCAGCACGGCGGCGAGGGCGAGCAGCTCTTCGCGGTTGTAACATGCGCCGGTCGGATTGCACGGGCTGTTTAGAAAAAACACCCGGGTGCGAGGTGTCAGCGCAGCGGCGAGCTGCTCTGGACTGATGCGAAACCCAGCGGATTCCGCAGACGGAATGAGCCTCGGAACTCCTCCGGCCAATAAAGCCATGTCCGCGTAGCTCACCCAGTAGGGGGCGGGGATGACGACCTCGTCTCCCGGATTCACGACCGCCTGTAAAATATTGTAGAGCGAATGCTTCGCGCCGCAGCTTACCAGCACGTCTTCCTTGCGGTAGCTCAAATCGTGCGTCCGGCGATAGCTGTCGGCGATCGCTTCGCGCAGAGGCTCGATGCCTTTGACGTCGGTATATTTCGTCATGCCCTTGCGCAGGGCCTCGACTGCCGCGAGCTTGATATGCTCGGGAGTATCGAAATCGGGCTCGCCGGCGGAAAAGTTGACCACGTCGACGCCTTCGGCGCGGAGCTTGCCTGCCTTGGCGGCGATCGCCAACGTCACTGAAGGCTTGATCAGCTTGGTTCTTTCGGCCAGTTGAGTCATGCGGATGAAACCCTTATCGCCGGAACTTCTCTTTGAGTTTTTTTAAGACGTTATTGGGCACCAAACCGGAAACGTCGCCGCCCAGGCTGACGACTTCCTTCACCAGCCGGGAGCTGGTGTAAAATTCCGATTCGCCGGTCATCATGAACAGGGTTTCGAGCTGGGGCTTCAGCCGATGATTCATCAGCGCCATCTGAAACTCGTATTCAAAATCCGACACGGCGCGCAGGCCGCGAATGATCACGGTGGAGCGCTTGCGCTCGGCATAATCCACCAGCAAGCCTTGAAACGAATCCGCTTCCGCCCGGCCTTTCATGTCCGAGAACACTTCGTTGATCATCCGCAGGCGCTCTTCGACGGAAAACAGCGAGTGGTCCTTGTCGGGGTTGGTGGCGATCGCGACGATGACTTTGTCGAAGACGCGGAGGGTGCGTTTGACGAGATCGACGTGGCCGTTGGTGATCGGGTCGAACGATCCCGGGTAAATCGCGACGTTACTAAGGGTCATGTCCTTCTATCCTCGGGAGTTGAATGGATCGCAGTGGGAGCTTCGTAGAATGATAGCCGAGTATCACCATAACGGCGCTGATCGTGCAACCGGAGCGGCCCATACTCCGGGCTTACCGCCTCACGCGCGCTGTGCTCGATGACCAACGTTCCCGGAGCGCGCAATAAAGCGCATCGACCGATGAGCTCGAGGGACCGGCCGGCGAGTTGCTCATCGTAAGGCGGATCGAGAAAGATGTAATCGAAGCTGTCGCGCCGGCGCGCCAAGGACTTGAGCGCGCGCGCCACCGGCGCGGTCCAGACTTCGGTTTGCGCGGCGAAGCCCAGACGCCGTAGATTTTCCCTAATGGTCGCCGCCGAGCGCGGCGAAAAGTCGATCAAGACCGCGTGAGCGGCGCCGCGACTTAGCGCTTCGATGCTCAGATTGCCGCTTCCGGCAAACAAGTCGAGCACCCGCGCGCCGGAAAAATCGCGGGGCAAAATATTGAACAAGGACTCCTTGACCCGGTCGGCCGTCGGCCGGACCGCTTGTCCTTTGGGTGCCCGCAGGCGGCGCCCTTTTGCTGCTCCTCCGATAACGCGCACTCAGTTTACCTCTCTGCGCCGGCGCCGATCCGCAAATGATCGTTGCCGGGGCGGCTCATTCACGCCGTCCGCGCCGAGAACGCGCGGGAAAGAATCCACGCAGGCTGCGCCGGCGCGCGCCAAGTCGATGCGATTGACGGCGGCCGCCTTCAATTTGACGATGACGTCGTCTTCGCGCCGCAACGCCGGCTCGTCGCCGTCTTCATAGCGCAATTGGTCGACGCCGCCATAGGCGTGAATCCGTACCGCTTTCAAGGAAAAGACCCGGAGGAATATAATTTTCGTAGCAGGACGCGCCGGGTGAGTCAAAGAACTCGCGGCACGCGCTGGGGATTGGCGTGCTAAGCCGAAAAGGATGTGCCGCAGCCGCAAGTGCCGGTGGCGTTGGGATTGGTAAACTTGAAGCCCCCGCCATACAGGCCGCCCACGAAATCGATCACCGTTCCGGCCAAATAGGGGGCGCTGCCGTGATCGATGTAGATTCTTACGCCGTCGCGGTCGATCACCATATCGTCGGGGCGCTGCTGATTGTCGAAATCCAGTTTGTAGGAATAGCCCGAACACCCGCCGTCGGCGACCGCGATGCGCAGCCCACAGTCCGCGCGTGGATTGCGCGCGATGAGCTTCTTGACCTGCTCTACCGCGCTTTCCGTCAGGGAAAGATCGAGATTTTGATCCATAAAAATACCGCCTCGCTATTGAAAGCGTATTGCTCGATGGCCGACAAGTCAAGCGCGCGGTCCGAGGCTTGGGCAGCGCAGGTCAGCTTTCGAACAATGCGCGGGCGAAGTCTTCGGCATCGAAGGGCTGCAGATCTTCCACCTCTTCGCCGACGCCGACGTACTTGACCGGCACACCCAGCTCTTCTTGGATGCCGAGGATAACGCCGCCCTTGGCGGTGCCGTCGAGCTTGGTGAGGACGATGCCCGTGATATCAGCGGATTCCTTGAAGACGCGCGCTTGCTGGAGGCCGTTTTGGCCGGTGGTGGCGTCCAGCACCAGCAGCGTCTCATGCGGCGCATCGGGCTGTTCGCGGGTGATCACCCGGCGGATTTTCTTAAGCTCTTCGATCAAATGGATCTTGGTGTGGAGCCGGCCCGCCGTGTCGATCAGCAGCACGTCGACGCCGCGGCTTTTTGCTGCCTGCATGCCGTCGAATACCACCGCCGATGGGTCCGCGCCGGCCCGGTGTTTGATGACATCCACGCCGACGCGGCCGGCCCAGGCATCGAGCTGTTCGATCGCCGCGGCGCGAAATGTGTCGCCGGCGACCAGCAGGACTTTTTTGCCCGCGCCGCGATACTGGGCCGCGAGCTTGCCGATGGTGGTCGTTTTGCCGACGCCGTTGACGCCGAGAAAAATCACCACCCAGGGACGAGCCGACAAAGGCGCAAGCTTGGGCGCGCCGTCGCGGCTTTGCAGCATCTGCGCCATCGCCGTTTGTAGCCGCGCGGTCATCTCGTCGGCAAGATCGCCGTTGCCGTTGGGCGCGCGGCGGCGCAGCTCGTCCATCAGCTTGCGACTGGCGGCTACGCCGATATCCGCCGCGATCAGTGTCTCTTCCATCTGTGCCAGCGAATTCTCGTCCCAGCTCCGGTTCTGGAAAATCGCGCCGATCTTTTCCGTCCAGTCGTCCCGGCTTTTGGTCAAGCCCTGTTTCAAACGCTGAAAAAACGATCCGCCGCTCATGAGGAGGATACTGTTCGATGACGATTGCGGAGTCAACCGCGTGCGAGAAAATTCACGCGCCGGTCGGGAGCGGCGCGGTTATCCGCGATCTAAACGCGATCGCGGCGCAATTCCTCCGGAGCAAAGACAGCGACCGAGTTCTACGAGGATAGAGATCGAGGATGGAAGATCGTCTTTTTCGATCCTCGATCCTCCATCTTCAATCCTCGACCCTAATGCATATAGACGGAGACGACCTTGGAAACTCCAGGCTCCGCCATGGTGATGCCGTAGAGCACTTCGGCGGCCTGCATGGTTTTCTTGTTGTGGGTGACGAGCACGAACTGCGAATGCTCGCTCAGCTCTTTGACCATCTCGGTGAAGCGGTCGAGGTTGGCGTCGTCGAGCGGCGCGTCGACCTCGTCGAGAAAGCAGAACGGGCTGGGCTTGGTGAGAAAAATGGCGAACAAGAGGCTCACGGCGGTGAGCGCTTTTTCGCCGCCCGAAAGCAGCGTAATCGATTGCAGCTTTTTGCCCGGCGGCTGCACGATGATGTCGACACCGGTTTCCAAAAAATCGTTCTCGTCGGTGAGCACGAGCTTGGCCTTGCCGCCGCGAAACAGCCGGGGAAAGATCGCTTCGAACTTTTCGTTGATGGCGTCGAAGCTTTCTTTGAAACGCAGGCGGCAGATCCGGTTGAGCTTGACGATAGTCTGCTGCAAGTCGGCGATGGCGCGCTCCAAATCCTCTTTCTGCCGGCTCATGAAGCCGAAGCGCTCGGTCAGCTCCTCGTACTCGCCGATGGCCGCGAGATTCACTTCGCCCATGCGCTCCAAGCGGCCGCGCAGATCGTCGATTGCGGCCGTGAGCTCGGCTTGGGACGGCGAATTCTCCGGGCAGGCGAGCGCTTCCAGCGCGACGTCGTATTTTTCTCGCAAATTGGCCGCCAGATGCTGCAACTCGAGGCGCTGCTCGGCGAGCGCCAACTGAATGCGGCTTTTGTCTTCCTGGCAAGCTTCCACTTGCGGGCGCAGTTCTTTGATGGTCTCGCCGATCTCGGCCAGACGCATGGAAATCTCGCGGTATTTCCGCCGGTCGGCCTGGAGCCGCTCTTCCATCCGTTCGAGCGCGCCGCGATTGTCGTCGAGCGCCGCGCAGCACTGCGCCAAAGCTTGCTCGGTGTCGCGACGGCGCTGCTGGAAGTCGGCAATCTGACCCTGCCGCGCGGCGATTTCCCGAGCGGATTCTTCCTGGAGCTTGAGCCGGTCGGCCAGATTGGTGCGGGTGTTTTCGCGTTTTTCGCTCAGAGCCGCGTTGCGCACACGCGATTGCGTGACCGCGCCGTCGGCCGCCTGCAGCGATCCGCCAAGCTCTGCAAGCTCGGCCTGCTTTTGCGCCAGCGTCTGTTCGCGCGCGGCTTTTTCTTGCGCGCATGATTGCCCGCGCGCGCGGCAGCTTGCCGTTTCTTCATCGAGAAGCTCGACGGCGGCGGTGAGATCGCTTTGTTCCTGGCCGAGGATGTGCGCGGTTTGCCCCAGCCGTTCGCACGCCTGAACGGCGGCGCGATGTTCGTGCTCCAAGCGCACCTTTTCGAGCTCCAGCCGATGGATCTCGGCGCCGAGAACGACTTTTTTGGTTTCGGCTTGTTCGACTTCGTGCTTGAGTTTGTCGCCTTCCCGCTCTTCGCCGGAGAGCTGGGCTTCGCGCTCGGCGAGAACCGCGTTCAGCTCGCGAATGCGGCGGCGCTGCGCTAGAAAGCTCCCTTCGAGCGACGCGCCGCTGCCGCCGGTAACGGTGCCGACCTGATCGATAACTTCGCCTTCGGGCGTCACCAGGGTGCTGTGATAGCCGTTGCGGTTCCACAGCGACAGGCCCGCTTGCAGATCTTGCACGAGCACCACGTCGGCGAGCAGATACTCGGCGATGTCGCGATAGCCGTCTTTGATGGAAATCATGTCCATCAGCGGCGCAATCACCTCGGTCTCTCCCAACGGCAGTTCATTGGTCGGTTTACGCGACTGTTCGAGGGGAATGAAGCTGCCGCGGCCCGACGCCTGGCTCTTGAGAAATTCGATCGCCTCCAGACCTTCCTGGTGGCTCTTGACGATCACGTACTGGAGCCGGTCGCCGAGCACGGCGGTCAGCGCTTTTTCATAGTGCTCCGGCGCTTCCAGGACCTCGGCGACCAGACCATGAATACCGTTGGGCGCCGCTTCCTGCTGCTTTTTGAGCATGATCGCGCGCACGCCCTCCTGGTAGCCTTCGTAGTTCTTTTGCAGCTCTTCGAAGGACAAGAGGCGCGAGCGGTTTTCCTGAATCTGTTCTTTGAGCGCGGCGATCTTGGCTTCCTGCTCTTCGCGGCTCCTGCTCAAGCTTTGCAGCGCCGCGCTCGCCTGAGCGGCCTCGATGGCGCGCTCGCGCGCCTGGCTCGGCGCAGGCGGTCAAGGCGCGAGCGCCCGCGCCTCGGGCTTCCTCGCAGGCGGCGAGCTCGGTCGAGACCTGGGCCAGCTCCTCGCGGCTACGCGCCAGCTCGGCAGAGATCTCTCCATGGCGCCGTTCTTTGGCGAGCGCCTCGTTGTTTAAATTCGCAATCTGGTTGGCGGCGTCGATCAGCGCCGCCTTCTCCTGATCGACCTCGGTCTGGAGCGCGCGCATGCGCGCCTGCAGCGCCGCAAGCTCGCTTTCTTTGTCGCGCAGAAAGGACTCTTCGAAGAGCGAAAGCTGGATGAAGCTTTCCTTGGCGCTGTGGAGCTCGGCCACTTCCTGGGCGAGCATCTGGGTGCGCGCTTCAAGCTGGGCCAGTGCAGCGCGCGTTTCGCCCTCGGCCTGCTCCAGTTGAGCCAAATCCTTGTTGAGAAACTCGCGCCGCTGCTCGTCGCTCTGAATCGCCGCGCGGCGCTGGTACACGTTTTCCTGCTGCGTGCCGAGCTCGCGCTCGGCTTCGAGCAAAGCCAGCCGGACCGATTCACTTTCCGCCTCTTGGCCGTGCAGCGAGGCGAGGCGCTCCGCCAAGCGATTCTCGACGCCGGCGAGCTCGCTTTCCTGGCGCGCGATTTCTCCTGTGAAGGCTTCGCGCTGCAAAAAACTCCCGGCAAGTTCTTTTTCTTTGAGCTCGGCCTTGAGCGCGCGATAACGTTCGGCCTTCTTGGCCTGCAATTCCATGGACCGAATCTGGCGCTCGATCTCGCGCACGATGTCGTTCAGGCGCAAGAGGTTTTGCTGAGTGCGTTCGAGCTTCTTTTCGGCGACGATCTTGCGGCTCTTGTACTTGCTCGTGCCGGCGGCTTCTTCGATCAAGCCGCGCCGTTCCTCGGGTTTGGCATTGACCAGCTCATCGACTTTGCCCTGCTCGACGATCGAGTAGGCCTTGCTGCCGACGCCGGTTCCTAAAAAAAGCTCGACCACGTCTTTTAGCCGACAATTTACCTTGTTGATCGCATACTCCGATTCGCCGGAGCGAAACAGCCGTCGCGTTACCATGATCTCGCTGAAGTTGGCGTACTCGGCGGGACCGCGGCCGTCTTCGTTGTCAAAGATAATCGAGACTTCGGCCATGCCGGTGGCTGGCAGGCTGTCACTGCCGTTGAACACCACGTCTTCCATCTGATGGCCGCGCAGGTGCCGGGCGCTCTGCTCGCCCATCGCCCAACGCAGGGCGTCGACGATGTTGGACTTGCCGCAGCCGTTGGGTCCCACCACTGCGGTGATACCGGGGTTCATCTCCACGACGGTGCGCTGAGCAAAGGATTTGAAGCCGATCATCTCAAGGCGTTTTAAACGCATAGAAGCTCTATATTATGGAACTTTTTGGCACTTCTGGGCGGCGATTTGCTCCCCATACTTCCACAGGTGAACCGAGCTGTCAAGGACAAAATCACAATATGCGGGGGAGTAGAAATTGGCTACCGCAAGATATGGGCTGAGGCGTCTGATGCGCCGAGCCAGCACGACCAGAGCCCCTTTTGTCCGGCTCTTATGTCCCCGGCAACCCCGCCGGTGACTGCCGGATGGCAGTTATAAAACTACATTTCAAGAAGCTCGGTGTTCCAGTAGGACACGTCGACGGTGTTGAGGAAGGGCATCCACTCTTTGTAGCGCGACATGCTGAAGGTTTCCTGCATGAACGGCGTCCATTGCGGCTTTAGCGGCCTGCGCACGAGCGGCATGCTCGCCTGAATGGGCGTCCTGCCGCCTTTGCGCCGATTGCAAACATGGCAGGAGCATACGACGTTTTCCCAGGTCGAAGTGCCGCCTTGCGAGCGCGGGATGACATGATCCAGGTTGAGTTCCTGGCGCGGCAGGCGGCGGCCGCAGTATTGGCACGTGCACTTGTCGCGCGCGTAGATGTTGTACCGGCTGAAGCGCACTTGGCGTTTGGGCACGCGGTCATAGCTCACCAGTAAAATCACGCGCGGCACCCGGATTACGCGATTGACCAGTCCAATGGTCTCGTCGTGGGCGGAGAGCGAGAGATCGCTCCAGCTCTCAAAGTCGAAAGTCTGGTATTGTTCGTTGACCGCCTTGGCGATTCCCTGGTAGAGCAGCACAAAGCCGCGGCGCACGGAAGTGACGTGGATCGGCAGATAGGAGCGATTGAGGATCAGGACTTTGGTGTTGAGGATACCGTACGCGGGCACTGTGGCCGGATAACTCATAGGCTTTCAATACTTTTTCTTGGAATCCCGGGGGTCATGGGTACTTCCGTAAAAGTAGCGGGCCGCGCCGTGGTTGTCAATTCGCGCGGCAGCCCCGCGCGTCGCCCTTGCTTGAAGTGGATCATAAATTCCACTATAAACACAGCTAATTCGTGCGTGTTTCCAGCGGCTCACCGCGCCACCCCGTGGCTCCTTCTCACATACTCCCGCCGTTTTAAGCCGAGTTTAGCGATTCTATGAAGCAAGAAATTTATATAAGTTCGACGCCCCAAGAAAGCCGCATCGCCCTCATGGAGGACGGTCTGTTGGCCGAGTTTCTGATCGAGAGAAAGGAAGAGATGGGCGTCGCCGGAAATATTTACAAAGGCAAGGTGGCCCGGGTGCTGCCCGGCATGCAGGCTGCCTTCGTCGAAATAGGCATGGAAAAAGCCGGGTTTCTTCACGCGTCGGACTTTTCCAGTGAGCCCGAAGACGCGCAGCTGTTGACCGCGGGGGACGAGGTCGAGTTTGCCGAGCCGCCGCCGAGGCCGCAATCTTCGCGCCGTCTGCCGCTCGAAAAGCAAATCTCGCGAGGCGAAGAAGTTCTCGTTCAAGTCGCCAAAGATCCTCTCGGAACCAAAGGCGCAAGGGTGACCTCGCACGTGTCGCTGCCGGGCCGCTACATGGTCTTCATGCCGGGAACGAAGCACATCGGCATTTCCCGCCGGATCGAGAGCGAGGAGGAGCGCAAGCGGCTGAAAGAAATCGCCCAATCGTTGAGAAATGAAAGCGGCGGGTTTATCTTGCGCACCGCCTGCGAAGGGCGCAGCAAGCGCGAGCTGCAGCGCGATCTCGCCTTTCTCACCCGGTTGTGGAAAGGCATCCAGAAGAAAGCTCAGAGCGCCGCCGCGCCGGCGCTGATTCATCAAGATCTCGATCTTATCACCCGGGCGATTCGGGATTTCTTCTCCAACGACACGGAGCGGGTGGTAATCGACTCGCCCAAGGACCACCGGCGTGTTCTCGATTTCGTACGCCACTTCATGCCGCGGCTGACCTCGAAGATCGTCGCCTATACCGCCAAGGAGCCGCTATTCGAGCAGCAAGGCATCGAGGAGAAAGTCGTCAAGGCTTTGGATCGCCGGGTTTGGCTGCGCTCGGGCGGTTATATCATCATCGAACGGACCGAAGCGCTCACCGCGGTGGACGTCAATACCGGCCGGTTCGTCGGCAAGCGCAGTCAGGAAGAGACAATATTCAAAACCAATCTCGAGGCCACCCAGGAGGTCGTGCGCCAGCTGCGCCTGCGAAACGTCGGCGGGATCATCATCATCGATTTCATCGATATGGAAAAGGAGGGCAACCGGAAAAAGGTTTATGACGCCCTCAAAGAGGCGCTCAAAAAAGACAAGGCGCGCACCAACATTCTAAAAATCTCCGAGCTCGGGCTGGTCGAAATGACCCGCCAGCGCACGCGCGAGAGTCTGGAGAATCAGCTACTGCGCCCCTGCCCGCACTGCGACGGCCGGGGACGGATCAAATCCGCGGCGACGGTCGCCTACGACGTTTTGCGCGCGATCAAGCGTCAGCAGGGGCAAATGGAAAACGGCAAAAATATCGTCATCCGTCTCCACCCCGACATCGCCAATTTTCTCTATGACGAGAAAAACAACAGCCTGGAAAATCTCGAGCGCGAGATCAACCACCGGATCATCATCAAGGCCAGCCACGAACTGCACCACGAGAAATATGAAATCGCCGAGGCGTAGGCTCAACTCTTCGGCCATGCATGAATGTCGGCGTCGCGCCTGAGCTTCTTCGGATCGTAAGTTTCCCAGTGGGTGAACGCGGCCGAGCTGCGTCTTGGCTTGGCCTTGGGCCAGCTCCGCGCGTGGCCGATCGGCACCACCCACAGAAGGCGCAGCTCCGGCGGCACCTGAAACATTTCTCTTAGTTCCGGCTCGACTTCTTCGCGCACCGAGACCCAGACCGTGCCGAGATTCATGCTCGCCGCCGCGAGCATCATCTGCTGCACCGCGTTGGCGATGCTCGCCTGAAAAAGTTTCTCGCGATCGGCGGCTTGGCGGGTGGTCAAGTAAACCTGTTTGGTGCGCGCGTCGCCGCACACCACCACCAGCACGCTCACGTCGCCGACGTAGTCTTTCTTAAGCCCTTTGTAGTGGACCGGATCTTCGAGTTTTCGCTGCTTCCATTCGTTGGAGTAAATCTGGCGCACCCGGGTCATCTTCTTGCGATCGCGGGTGACGACGAATTCCCACGGCTGGGTGTTGGCGCCGGAAGGCGCCCAGCGCGCGGCTTCGAGAATCGCCTCCAGTTGTTTGTCCGATACTTTGCCGGTTTTATAAACCCGCACGCTGCGGCGAGTGCGGATGATGCTCAACAGTTGGTCAGTTTTCATGACGATCTTCCTCATGTTCGTGTACGTTGACCTGAGACAGGTGGCTTCTCTATAACAGCAACGCGTGGGCTCCTCCAACCGGTAAGGGTGTTTGTGCGCCGAAAACGCGTAATGAAGCGCACCAGCGATGCGGCCAAATTCCGGATCGAGAGCAAAGAGAGGGATCGGCAAAATAGCCGTTGACTCAAGTGGGGTGAATAGGTAGGTATGCTTTGGTTTTAATGCCTGACATAGTCCACCTATTTCCCGATGGGTTAGATCGGAGGAAGGTCTGGTACTCTCTGACGCAAAGCGAGGCGAGCAGCGATGATATCCATCCGCAACCTCTGCAAAGCGTTTACTGTTACCGACGGACAGGTAGCGGCGCTGAAGAGCCTGGACCTGGAGGTTGCCGAAGGCGACTTCTTCGTCATCGTCGGCGCCAGCGGTTCAGGCAAAACCACATTGCTGCGCTGTGTTGCAGGACTCGAGTCGCCGGACGGCGGCGAAATCCGTATCGCCGGACGCGCCGTTTTCTCGGACAATCCGCCGACCTGGCTTCCGCCTCAGGAACGCAGCCTCGGCATGGTCTTTCAATCCTACGCCGTCTGGCCGCATCTCACCGTATTTGAAAACGTCGCGCTGCCGCTGCGCGAGGGCGCCCAAAAGATTCCCCGCGGCGAAGTCGACGGCCGGGTACGCGAGGCGCTCCACATGGTGCAGCTCGACGAGCAAAAAGACCGCTCGGCCACGCTGCTCGAGCGGCGGTCAACAGCAGCGGGTCGCGTTGGCGCGCGCCATCGCGGTCAATCCACGGGTGCTGCTGATGGACGAGCCGCTAAGCAATCTCGATGCGCGGCTTGCGCGAAGAAGTGCGCGGCAAGATCCGCGAACTGGCCAAACAGCTCGGGGCCACCGTGCTTTACGTCACCCACGACCAGATCGAAGCCATGGCGATGGCCGATAAGATCGCCATCATGAGCTTCGGCAGGTTGCTGCAATACGGCGATCCGATGGAGCTTTACCGCCGCCCCAACTGCGCGGAGGTCGCCGACTTTTTCGGCTCGGTGAACTGGCTTACCGGCAAACTGACTGAAGGAAACATGGTCGAGACCAAGATCGGCCGGTTGGAAGTTTGCTCGCGCAATGAGTCGGCTGCCGAGGTTCTCGTCGGTTTTCGACCGGAATGTTTGCAGATCGTCGATGGTTCGCATCGCGCCGGGCGCAACGCCTTCGATGGGCGTCCTTCGTTCCAGCACTTTTCTCGGCGATCAGTTCGTCTATGAAACGTTCATCAAAAATTTACTGGTGACGGGCAAGAGCCGCCTGATTCCGGCGCGCGATGACCGGCGCCTGCAGCTCTACGTCGATCCCGCGGAGATCATGGTTTTCCCTTACTCGGAGCGCAAGAATCGGATCACGGCGCTCGGAACGGCGCGCTGCGAAAAAGGCGAAGCGCCCGAATCGTACGAACTACGGTAGCCGTAGTTTTCTGCACGAGCTGCGAATGATCCTCGCTACCGCTCGGAATGACAACTAAAATAAACCGTCTGTCATCTCGAACCCTCGAAATACTCAGGATAAACTCCGTGAGAGATCTTCCCAAAATGAAAACGACGCAGATTTCTGAGAGGATTGACGATGGAAGCGGTACTGAGAATGCCTCGCCAGTTCGTGATCCGCTTGCGCACATCGCCGCTCTTGTTGGCCCTGGCCGCGGCGCCGATGCTGGTCATTCTCATTCTGGTCGCGGCGCTCATCTGGATCAGCTTCCAGACCGGCGTCGTCGGGACGCCCAAGGCGATTTACACGGTAAAGAACTATCGCCGAGATTCTCGGCGATCCGTTCGTCCTCAAAGTCTTTTGGAATACGCTGATTTTTACTCTGGCTACGACTTTTACCGCGCTCGCCTTCGGGCTGCCGATCGCCTGGTTGACCGAGCGCACCACCATGCCGGGTAAAGGTCTTGTCTATACGATTATGACCTTGGGACTCCTCATCCCGGGAATTTACACGGCGATGGGCTGGACGTTCATCGCCCACGTGCGCATCGGGTTATCTGAATCGATGGCTCATGGACGTCATTCGCGCTCGAACAGGGACCGATCAATATCGCCACGCCGGTGGGCATGGGACTCGTGCAGGGGCTCAATTTGACGGCGCTGGCATTCATTCTGACCGCGCAAATGTTTCGCGCCATGAATCCATCGCTCGAAGAGGCCGCCAAAATTCACGGCATGAGCTTTGCCGGCACCGTGCGAAGGATCACCTTGCCGCTGGCGTTCCCGGCAATTCTGGCGGCGTTCATCTACATGCTGACCATCGGAATCGCGACTTTTGACGTCCCGGCGATCATCGGTCTCGGCAATCGCATCTACATGCTCAGCACCTACGTCTATTTGAAAGCCAATCCGCCGGACAGCGGTTTGCCGCAGCACGGCGTCACGGCCGCCTTGGGCACGGTGATGATTCTACTCGCGCTCCTGCTTACTTGGTGGTACAGCCAGGTGCTCAGGCAGGGTCATCGTTACGAAGTGATCACAGGCAAAGGTTACCGGCCTACTTTGATCCATATCGGCCGCTGGTCCGTGCTTGCCTGGGGACTGATCGCGCTCTATTTTCTCGCCACCAAATTGATTCCGCTCTTGCTGATCGCCTACGCCGCCTTTACGCCGTACCTGGCGCCGCCGTCGTGGGAAATGCTGGGCAAGCTTTCGCTCGCCGGCTTTCATAACCTCAATTGGGATCTCTTCTGGCGCGGGCTTTACAACACCGTGCTGCTCGTGGTCACGGTGCCGCTCATCACGTTGGTACTGGCGTTCTGCATTTCCTGGCTGATCGTGCGCTCGCACAGCCGCATGCGCTACGTCCTGGAATTCGGCGCGTTCCTGCCGCACGCGCTGCCGGAAGTAATCATGGCGATCGGCGCGCTGCTGCTGGCGCTGTTCGTTCTGCCCAAATTCATTCCACTCTACGGCTCGGTCTGGTTGATCGCCATCGTCTACGTGATTTCCCGACTTGCCTTCGCCACGCGCGCGCTCAACAGCTCGCTGTCTGCAGATCCACAAGGAGCTCGAAGAAGCCGCTTATACCGCCGGCTTGTCGCCGATCCGAACGTCATGGCGCATTCTCGTGCCGCTCCTTCGTCCGACGCTTATGTCGGTATGGATCTGGTCAGCGATCCTGGTCTACCGCGAGCTTACCGTGGCGGTCTTTTTGATCAGCCAGGAAAGCATTACCTTGCCGGCGGTGATCTGGAGTTACTGGTTCTCCGGAGCGATCAACCAGGCGGCGGCGGTGACTTTGCTGATGACTCTCGTGCTCACGCCGCTGATTTTGATCTTTTGGTGGTTCGGCCGGCGCCAGCTCATGCCGGAATCCTAACGTTTGCAGAGATTACGCAATTGGCTCGTCTAAGCTTTGACGGAAGAAATTAACGGCCAGTCAAATCCGAAGGAGGATCCCATGACTCATGATCGAAGGAAAAAGCTTGGGCTTTGCGCCGCGGTATTCTTCGCCGCCGGTCTATTCGCCATTCCGGCGAGCGACGCGCCGGCCGCGGAGAGCGCCAAAGCGCCGACTACCGCCGAGCTCGTCGCCAAGGCCAAGAAGGAAACCACCTTCAGAGCGCAGTGGGGCGCCGATACGCTCGACGGCGGGCCGGGCCTGCAGAAAATCATCGCCGCGATGAACAAAAAGTATGGACTCAATTTGCAGCCTTCGTTCACGCCCGGCGCGAACATGCAGGGGATGATGGCCAAGATCACGCGCGAACTGGCCGCGGGCCAGCCGTCCAGCAGCGATGTCTATTTCGGCAACTCGCAATCGATGCTGCAAGCAATGGAAAACCAACCGCTGATCCCGATGGATTGGCGCGCGCTGATCGAGCGCAAGTTCTTGCCCGAGCCGGGCTTTGATCCGGTGGTGAGCTGGAAACATCGGCGTCGCCATGGCTTCCACCTTGGTCGGCGTCATCTACAACAGCAATTTGGTCAAGGGCAACGACATCCCGCGCAAGCTCGACGACTTGATGAACTCCAAGTGGAAGGGCAAGATCGCTTCGACGCCTTATGCCGCGGGTTTCAGAGAATTTGCCATGCCGGAGCTACTGGGCAAGGAGAAAGTCATCGAGTTCGTCAAGAAATACTCCAAGCATATTGCCGGCGTGATTCGCTGCGGTGAGATGGACCGGCTGACCAGCGGAGAGTTTCTCATGCTCGGGCTCGCCTGCGGCGATCAGGAAGTCAACATCGCCGAGCGCAAGGGCATTCCGCTGGGTTACGCGATCATGGAAGATGCCACCATTTCCCATACCCGCTACGGCGCGGTGCCGAAGAATTCCCGGGCGCCCAATGCCGCGGCTCTGTTCGTCGCCTTCCTGCACACGCCGGAGGGCCAGAAGCTCATGTGGGATATCGACGGGCTCGATTTCCACCTTTACCCCGAGTCGAACCAGAAAAAGAAGCTCGATGCGGCCAAAGCGAAAGGCGCCAAAGTCGTGATCAGCTCGCCGCAATGGCTCAACAAGAACAAGCACTACGACGACACGCAGAAAGAGCTGGAAAAGATTCTTCGCGGCGAGGTTAGCTGATCAGCACGGCCACAAAAACGTAGGGGCGGGTTTGAAACCCGCCCCTACATTTTCTTTCCGAAGGCCGTCATTCCCGCATGCTTTAAGCGGGAATCCAGGCGAATCCGGAACTGGCCCCCCGATAAAAACATTCGGGGGTGACGCCTTTAGATGATTCTCATCGTCTTCCACCCCGCAGCTTGCTGCGGGGTGGCGTCAGTGATACTCGGCGCCGGGTAGCGGATTCTGCACGGCTTCTTCGAGCGTGGTTGCGCGCTTCCATTCGTTCGCCGGCCGGCTGCGGCCGTCGCTGCCGATCTGATCCATCGCGGCGTAGATCTCGATTTTGTACCCATCTGGATCGTAGAATTCGAGCCCGGGATTGCCGCCGGGGCCGCGCCTTCCTTCATAGAAAATTGTCACGCCCTTGGATTTAAGGAAATCGCGGATTTTGAATAGTTCCGATACCGTGGCGACTTCCAATGCCATGTGGTCGAAGCCCACTTGGCCGCGCTTCGGCAGCTCGTTCTTTTCCGTCGCCTGGACTAGCGCTACCGTGTGGTGGTCGGTGCTGTTGCGGTAGAACATCATGCCGCCCTCGTTCTTGTCGGAAAACTTGAAGCCCATGATGTCGGTCCAAAATTTGCCGCTGCGCTCGATATCGCTGACGCTCAGCACTACATGGCCGATTTTTTTGATCTTGATGGGAGATTTTTCTTCCGCCATAGAAGGCTCCTTTCTGATTGAAAACTGCGCGAAATTGCCGCGCTGAAAGTAGGGGATTTCTACCACGTACAAAGAATCAAGGCAAAGTCAAAATCACCGGCAAACGGCCGGCTATTTTCCTTGAAATTTCGAGACCAATTTGCGGCCGTACGAGCGCAAGGTGCTCGGATCCAACGAGCGCCGCTTGAGCATATCGAGCCGGATCATTTTCCACTGAATGCTCTTGGCGAGCGACCGCCGCTCGCCCTCGTCTTCGACATGCTTGAGCAGATCTTCGAGTATATGAATGTCTTTGCGCAATTCGACTTCGGGCGGCAGAACATGGGCGTTCTTGAGCACGTGATAGCTGATACGCAAATCCTCCGGCACCCAGCTCCAATCTTCCAGCTCAAGCGGCTTGCCCTTGCCAGGTAAGTTGTCGAAAGCGCCGGCCCGCTGCGCCTCCAGGATGCGCTGCTCGGCCAGGTTGTGCAGAAATGATACCGCGCCTGTGGGTTGTCTGGGTCTCTTCATTGTCCACTCTTGTTCAAAACGTTCAAGCCGTTCAATCTACTCTGTTCAAATGCCTCCCCCGCGATAGCGGTTGAGGACTGAGCGAAGCGGTTGAACGATTTGAACGGCTTAAAGTCATGTTTTTATTTCTTCCGGCGGCCGGACATGACGGAACATCAAATAAAAAGCCACGTCGTTGATCAATTGTAACCCGCCGCCGATGAACAAGGGAAGAGTGAGGGAAACGCTTTGCATCAAATAAGTAGAAATTGTCGGGCTTATGCCGAACGGGACGATGCGCGCGAGGCTCGTGACGCCGGCGGCGGAGCCGCGCTCATCCGCTTTGACCATTGCCATGGTGAACGAAGCGCGCAGCGGGTTATCCATGTAGGCGAAGAAAGAGCGCACGATGAGCAGCGCCGCGGCCAAGCCCAGAGTCGGCGCCAAGCGGCAAGACCAAATAGATCACCGATGCCAGGGCATGGGAGAAAGCCATGGTTCTAACGACGCCGATCCTGCGCGCGATCACCGGCGCGCTGAGAAACGACAGAGCGGCAAGAAAATAAGAGGCGAAAAAGATGATGCCGAGGGACTTGAGCTCGACCCCGAAGCGGAGAAAGAACCAGTAGGGCACCAGCGCCCCCGCCATGCCCGCGCCGAAATTATCGACGACCGCCAGCGCGGACATCTTCGTGACGAAAACGCCGCTGCTCTTGGACATTTTCTTTTCACTCGTGCGCGGCTGGTGCTGCTCGCTTATGGCCCGATACACGAACAGCAACACCACGCTGAAAACGATGGTCAAAATGAAAAGCGGCTTGTACGACCCGATGTCGGTCCAGCCCCGATGCTCTTGAAGAAACTGCGGCAGCCCGCTGGCAAGCGCGCCTAAGGAACCCGCAATGGACCCGACGCACGAGTTGATGGCGAAGATTTGGTTGCGATTATCGGGCCGGCACTTCTCCGCGAGCAAAGCTTCCTCCGCCGGGTTGAATGGACCGCCGCCCGATCCGCCGCCTCCGGATCCGCCGGCGCCGACGTTGGCGATGATCACCGAGGCGAGAATGAAGAAAAGGTCTGTAAAATAAACCAGGATGAGATTGGAGACGATCGTCAGGACGGCGAGCAGCATCAAAATGTTCCGGCGGCCGAAGCGGTCCGACAGATAACCCCATACCGCGGTAAGCAGCGCGCCGCTCAGATAAGCGACGGTGAAAATGACGCCGATGGTGATCGTCGAATAGCCGAGCCGGTCGAGATAGATGGCGAAGACGACGTTGAGATACGAGAACGCGAAGGCGCGGATGCCGCGCGCCGCCATCAACAGTTTGGCGTCACGGTGGAGGTCGCTAATCAATCCCATGCTTACGCGGTGACCGGTTGCGGTTTGGCTCCTTGCTCTTCGGGCGGCTTCACGTCGCGGAAGAGAAAATAAAAAATGCAGTCGTGGGTGAGCTGCAAGAAGCCGCCGATAAAGACGGGCACATTGAGAGTAAAAGCTTGCATGAGATAGGCGGACAGAGTCGGGCTGATGGCGACCGGCACATGGCGCGATAGCGTCGTGAAGCCGGCTGCGGCGCCGCGGTCCTCGGGGCGGACCACCCCCATGATGAACGAGCTGCGCAGCGGGTTGTCCATGTACGCGAGATAGGAGCGAATGATCGTCAGCGCGGCGGCGATATTAAACGTCGGCGCAAGCGGGAGGATGAGGTAGAGCGCCGATGCCAGCCCATGGGAAAACGCCATGGTGCGCACCACACCGATGCGCCGCGCGATGAGCGGCGCCGTCAGGAAAGACATGGCGGCGAGAAAGTAAGAGAGAAAAAACATGAACCCCAACGACTTCAATTCCACTCCATAGCGAAGAAAAAACCAGTAGGAGATCAGCGGGCTGATGAGGCCGCCACCGAGATTGTCGATCATGCCGAGCAAAGACATCTTGAGTACGAATTTGTTGGCCTTGGTTACGAGCGGCTTTTTCTCGCGCTTCTTCGGCACGTGGTGCTCCTCGATGCGCGAATACGCGAAGATCAAAATAATACTGAAGAAGATCGTCAAGGCGAACAGCGGCTTGTACGACGGGATGGCCTGCCATCCCCACGCTTCCTGCAGGTGCTGCGGCAAGCCGCTCAAGAGCGCGCCGAGCGCGCCCATCATCGAGCCGACAAACGCATTGGCGGAAAAAATCGCGTTACGATTCTCCGGCGAGCATTTCTCGGCGAGCAGCGCCTGTTCGACCGGACTCATCGGGCCGCCGCCTTGACCGCCGGCGCCCGAGCCGCCCGCGCCGACATTGGCGATGATGACGGCTGCGATGATGAAGATCAGGTGGCTCGAGAAAATGTAGATCAAGTTGGAGACGATCGTCAGAGCGGCGAGCAGGACAAGAATATTCTTGCGCCCGTAGCGATCCGAAAGATACCCCCATACCGCGGTCAAAACGGCGGCGCTGGCATAAGCGGTGGTGACGACGACACCGATGGTCACCGTCGAATAGCCGAGCTGGCTCAGGTAAATCGTAAAAACGACGCCCAGATAGGAGAACGCGAAGGCGCGCACGCCGCGCGAAATCATCAAGATGGCGGCGTCGCGCTGAAGCTCGGCGAAAGCCCGGCGAATCATCGCGCTATCGCCGAAGGTTTGAGGCTGCGCTCGAAATCGAGCTCGGTGCGGATGTCGATGGCATGAAGCGCGTCGTTCGCTTCTTCCAACGAGGCGCTTTGACGCACGGCTTGGGCCGGCCGCGAGAGCGTCTCGTACAATTTCATCGGCGACATAAAGAAGGTGAGCGCCGTGAGCGGTGTCAATTTGAGAGTTCGGCTTCCGCCGCGAATGTTTTTCGTTCCGGTTGCGCCTCTAAAGCATTGCAAAGGTATGGCGCTTGCTTCGGTCGGGACCGTTTTTACGACTTGCTCCAATTCGGCGGCGATTTTCGCGAGTGAGCGACCATGTGCCGAGCAAACCGCCGGCGCCCGCCACCCGGGCCAGATGCGCCTTCGATCTCATCGACGGTAAGCTCGCCGTCGCTGCCATAGCCGAATACACCCCAGATTGTGCGCCAGCCGCGCCGCTCCAGTTCGGCCCATGCCGCGAGCATGATCGAATCCGCCAGTGGGCTCCGCAGTCCCGGCTCCCGGCCATCTGGCCAGCGAATCACCGCCGACATCGATGCCGACCAACAGGTCAGCGTTCAATTCCTTCAGCGCGCTTTCCACCCATGGACAACACCCTTCACGCCGCCGTTGATATCGACGAGCAAAACCTCTTGCTCTATGACCGCTGCCATCCGCGATTCGGCGAAAAACGCGCCGGTGTCGGTTTGGCTCTCCGCGATTCGCCATCCAAGCGTAGGGATGAAGAACGCGCACATTCCGGACTTCGGCGAGTTTGCGTGGACCGGGCACTGCGATCGTATTCAGCGCGCTCCCACGAAACTCCGCCCAACGTGAATTGAAGATCTAGGAATTCGAGAAATCTCGCTGTCGCCAGGGCGCCGACAACGTCACCTCCGCCGCCTACGCCAACGACCAAGCGCGCGGGAGGAAGCGCGCAGTAAATCTTCAAGTGAAGCTGGCGTGGAAGTCATCGGGACAGGTGAGTATCCTGGCCCGGCACCGGGTTGGCGATCGCTTCTTCGAGCGAGCGCACGCCGTTCCATTCGCTGGCTGGACGCACGCGCCCGTCGCTGCCGACCTGGTCGACGCCCCAATAGATTTCCAGCGAATGATTGTCCGGATCGCGAAACTCGACGGCAATCTGGCATCCGGCGCGCCGCCGCCCCTCGAAGTCGATTTTGGCGCCGCAGGCGCGCAAGCGATCGCGCGCGGCGATCACCTGGGCAAGAGTCGGTACTTCGAAGGCGAGATGGTGCAGCTCTCGATTGGCATGCTTACCGTCGCCCGCGCCGACCAGCGCCAGGCAATGATGATCCGTGCCGCAGCGC
Organism: uncultured delta proteobacterium; assembly: GCA_963745035.1. Lineage (GTDB taxonomy): Bacteria > Desulfobacterota > Binatia > UBA9968 > UBA9968 > DP-20. The sequence continues at coordinate 326,781 of CAVUVW010000027.1, forward strand.
AAGAAAACCATGCCGCCTGGCATCATGTCTTCGGGATATACGTCGGAGACTTTAAAGCCCAGAATACGCGTGTAAAAATCTGTCGAGCGTTCAAGGTCGCTCACTTGTAAAACGACATGGCCAACTTTGGCGATATGAAAGTCCATGCCTGTCGGAGGCGTCATGCTTTTCAGCTTTTCAACATCGACGGACATCTCCAATTTCCTTTTTGATGTTTGATTTGATTTGCTATACCACTTCCGTTCGGGATCTGCACATGGACGAGCGGATGATTTTCCCTGTCGGTCAAAATAGCGGTGTTGGATGGCTCAATCGGTCAGGCACCACACATAGTTGAGGCAACCCCACAGTATTGACGGGGAGAATCGGTACAGAGTAGTGTCGCGAGTCAGAAGGCGCGCTTTGTTGCTGTTGCAAGACAGATGGAGGAACGCATGGCAGTCTTAATTGTGGACTACCTGAAGGCTTTTGGCTGGGGCGTAGTAGGTGCCATGACAATGGCTGTGTCTCTCTGGCTTTTGCTCAAGGTCTTCACTTGGCTAACACCTATCGACGAATGGGAGGAGCTGCGGAAAGGTAACCTCGGGATTGCGATCATAATGGCTGCGGTCATTATAGGATTCGCCATCGTCGTGGGCTCCATGGTCGCACCGCCCCCGATTGTGCCTGTTGCACCGTAGCTTCTCAATGCATTCGTCTCAGAAACAACTCGGTAACTTTCGCTCGTGAAGAGCAGAGGATCGAGCCGGATCAGAACTTTTGATTCTTAAATGATCGCCCCTTCAGGACGTCACTTAACGCGGGGACGCGGACATCAGATGATTGGCTCGCAGGAATTCGATCACAAACTGGTCGAACGTTGCGGGATCTTCGATGTTGCACGCGTGGCCGGTCTTGGGAAGAACCTTGTGTACGGCTCCAGGAATCAAGGACGCGGTTTTCTTGCCGCCCGCAAGGGAATTGTCGTACTCGCCGTTGATCACCAAGGTGGGCGCTTTCATCGTCGCCAGCCGCGGCGTCATATCGAGGCCGCCGCGGGCGCGGAAAATCTGGCCGATCGATTCCCCCGAAAGCCAAGGGTCGCGCTCGACGAAAGTATTGAGCAAATATTTTCCTAGTTTCGATTCGGCGAAATCGGGCGCTACTAAATCGCGCAGGTGCTGGACGTGATACTTCTCGACGCCGGTTCTGGTGTAGCCGTGGATGCGTTCGTCGATGGAACCGCCGGGCCCGCTGCTGCCGCCGACTAGAATGAGCGCCTTGAACATTTCCGGATGATCGAGCCCGAGCAGGATCGCCATGCCCGAGCCGACGCTAACGCCGCCGAGTATCGCCTCGGTTACTTTTTCGTCTCGGCAAACGCCGAGAACGTCATCGGCCATGTCCTTCAGGCTGAATGGCGTTTCCGGTTTGTCGGAACGGCCGTAGCCGCGAATATCGATAGCGATGACCTTGAAGTAGGTGGAAAAGTGCGCGATCTGGTACATCCACAAGTTATGATCGAACGGATTCGCGTGCACCATGACGAAGGGGAAGCCTTCGCCTGACACTTCGTAGTAGATTTTAAGGCCGTTGGCGGTGGAATACATGGGATGCGTTCAAAACGTTCAAGCCGTTCAACCGCTTCGCTCAGTTCAAACCGTCCGATCTCGGATTGTTTCCGGACGGCTTGAACCATTTGAACGTTTTGAACGGCTTGAACGAGTTTAGTTCGATTTGCTCGGCCGCTCTTGTTTGATCTTTTCTTTGACCTCGTCGAGCTTCATGACGTCGCTGTACTTGTGATGCAGGTCGAAGAGGTTGACCTTGTGCGACAGGATGCTGCGGTCAAAGACGCATTCTTCGACGATCGAGACGTGGTAGCCGAGCGAGTAGCCGTCGACGCAGCTCGCGCGTACGCAGCCGCTGGTGCTTTCGCCGCAGACGATCAAGCTGTCGACGCCGAGTTGGGTCAGATGGGCGACTAGAGGCGTGCCGAAGAAACCGCTGGCGCGTTCTTTGAAGATGACGACGTCACCTTGCTGAGGTTTAAACTCTTCCTTGATCTCGAATGCTTGCGGGTCGATCTTCACGCGCTGGCGATTGGTGGCGTAGATGGCGTCCGGTTTGGCTTCCTTGCGGGTCTCGGTGGTCGTGTAGAATATCGGAAGTTTTAGCGAGCGTGCCAAGCGCGAAGAGGTCCTCGGTCGGTTTGATCGCGTTGTGCGCATACACACCGCAGGAGCTTTTGTAGGTATCGACGAGCTCGTGGGGCTCCTTGGCGCCGCCTTCATACGCCAAGTTGTAGAGGTCGATGGCCAGAAGAGCGGGTCTTTGGCCGATGTAAGTTTCGCGGTGGTAGGGCGTGTAAGTTTTTAGAATTTCCGGAGAGACGATGTCTTGCCAGCAGTGGTCTTCGAATCCAGCGGTCATGATGATCTCCTTCGGTTCAAGTTATAGATAAACTCGCGGCTTGCGGTTCCCTTTCATCTACCTGGTACTGGAAGGAATTGTCAAGGAATCGCGGCGGGACGAAAGTCCAAGAAAGATTTCTCACGTTCGTTGGAAATGATAAATGGCCGATTGGTTAGCGCATTCTCGTCGCGCAGCGTGTACATGCGGCGGGATCGCAGGATTGACACTAAGACGAGGCTCGATTAAATGGTGGCGACGATCGGCACTTCGGAATCCGAAAAGGGGGACGGTATGTCAAAGAATAACCAGAGATCTAAAAGCGGTTCCCAATTGACCCGACGAGAGTTCATCAAGCTGGCAGGCGCATCCGCCGCTTCTGCAAGCGTCCTGTCTTGGAAACCGGTCTTTGCCGCCCAACCCGCGCGGAAGAGAATCATCATTCACGGCGAGCGCCAGGTGACCAGCCTCGGCTATCACAACCGGCGTGAGACGGAGCATGTCTCCATGGTGGACGCGGGTTTGGCAACGCAAAATCCAGTGACTCTGGAACGTGTGCCGGTGCTCGCCGAGGAGCTGCCGTCGATCAAGAAGGGAACCTGGAAGGTCGACACCCAGAAAAAAACCATGATCACGGTTTACAAGCTCCGGCCGAATCTGAAATGGCACGACGGCAAACCGTACACTTCGAAGGACTTCGAGTTCGGCTGGCAGATCGCCAAGCATCCAGAGTTTCCCATGCCCGACCGGCTCGTACCCGAAATGATTTCCAAGATCGAAACCCCCGACGATCGCACCATCGTTATCCACTGGAACGCTCTGTACAACGAAGCCTACGCGATCCAATACACTCATGTGCGTGCTTTTCCGAGACACCTCCTCCAGGATGCGTTCAGCGCGGGCGACATGAAGGCGTTCGCGAACTTGCCGTATTGGAACAAAAACTTTATCGGCGCGGGCGCATTCAAGGTCGTCGAATGGGAGGGCGGCAGCCGGATGGAACTCGAAGCGTTCAACGATTTTGCCTTGGGCCAGCCGAAAATCGACCGGATGACTTACAAAACGGTCGAAGACACCAACACCAACTTGGCGGCGGTGCTAGCCGGCGAGGTCGATTTTTGCATGCGCAGCACGATTTCCTTTGACGGCGCGGTGATCCTGCGCGAGCAGTGGGAAAAGCAGGGCAAAGGCAAAGTGCTCACCAGCCCGGCGTCCTGGACCTGGCTCAACTTGAGTCGTGACAATCCGTGGTTCAGCGATGTTCGAATGCGCCGCGCTTTGCTCCATGCCATCGATCGTGACGCCATGACGCAAAACATATTCAAAGGGGAAAGAATCGTCTCACACATACCGCTCTCGCGGGTGCGCAAGAGCTACAAGAAGGCGCTAGCGACGGCATCGATCTACAAGTACGACCCGGAGCGGGCAAAAAAACTGTTGGCCGAGGCCGGGTGGAAACCGGGTGCGGACGGAGTGATGGCCAACGGAAAGGGCGAGCGCCTGGAATTCGAGTTTCGCTGCACCGCCGAGCGGCGCGATCATGAGCAGGCCCAGGCGATCATCGCAGACTACTGGAAAAAAATCGGCGTGCGCAGCAATGTCAAGAACATGCCGAATCGTTTGCTTAACTCCGCCGAGAACCGCAGCCGCTGGCCGGGCGCTTTCATCGGCTCTCATAATGTCACCGTCGAGGAGTGGCAGGAGCGTTTTCACACCAAGAATATTCCCACCGCAGAGAACAAGTATTCCCTAGAAAACGTTTCCGGCTGGAACGACCCGAAAAAGGACGCGATCCTGGACGAAATTAGTTCCATCGTAAGCCCGGAGCGGTCCGAGCAGCTGCAGGTAGAATATTGCAAGATGTTCAGCGATGCGCTGCCGCACTTGCCGTTGTTTTTCTCGCCGGAAGTCTTGGTCGTCAAAAGGGGCTTGACGGGCATCACGCCGCGCCAGGAAAGCGGCGGGCAGAACTCGAGCAGTTGGAACACGCACCAGTGGGATAAGACGTAAGAGAACGGCCGTTCAAATCGTTCAAGCCGTTCAATATGTTCGCTGCGGGTGATTACAGAACAAGCACGCAACGCTCGCTACGGAACCAACGGTCATGTTGCTCTACGTTGTAAAACGGCTCTTTCAGATCCTTCCTCTGCTCCTGATCATTTCCGCGCTGATCTTTGCGCTGCTCTATATGATGCCGGGCGATCCGCTCTATCGGATGCTCGAAGGCATTCCCAACCTGCGCGCGGAAGACTACGAGCGCCTGCGCAGGCTCTACGGCTTCGACGATCCGATTTATGTTCAGTACGGCAAATGGCTCTGGCAACTGCTCCAGCTCAATCCGGGCTATTCGCGCGAATACGGCCAGCCGGTGTTCGACATCATCTGGCCCGCGCTCAAAAACACATTGGTGTTGACGGTAACCGCGGTCGTAATCGGCAAGCTGATAGCGATTCTCCTGGGTGTCTTTTCGGCCGTGCGCCAATACTCCTTCGGTGATTACATTCTGACCGCGGTGACCTTCGTCGCTTATTCCGTGCCAGCATTCTGGCTCGGACTCATGCTGATCATCCTTTTTTCGGTGAAGCTCGGTTGGCTGCCGACCTCAGGCATCGTCAACGCCGATCTCACGCCCGGCACTTGGGAGTATCTTGTCGACTGGATGAAGCATCTGATCTTGCCCGTAGCCGTCTTGGCGATTTCCGAGATCATTCAAGTGCAGCGCTTCATGCGCTCGAGCATGCTCGAAGTGCTGCGCCAGGACTATTTGACCACGGCGCGCGCCAAGGGACTTAGCGAGCGCGTGGTCGTCGGGCGCCATGCTTTGAAAAACGCGTTGATTCCAGTGGTCACTATTATCGCCGTCACCATGCCAAGAGTGGTCGGCGGCTCCACCGTGGTCGAAACCGTTTTCGCCTATCCCGGCATGGGCCGGCTGCTATTTACGTCGATCATGGGCAATGACTTCGTGGTCGCGATGACCGTCGTCATGATCATCGCGATCACGGTGGTGTTCTTTAACCTGCTCGCGGATATTCTTTATGGCTGGCTCGATCCCAAGAATTCGCTATCAAAGCTGAAGTGCTCGATCTGCCGACGGCGCAGATCGGCTACTGGCGCGTTGTGTGGCGCCGCTTCAAGCGCCACCGGGTCGCCTACATTGGGTTTTTCTTCTTTCTCACCCTCCTTTTTCTCGTCATTGCCGGGCCGTATATGGCGCCTTACGAGCTCGATCAGGTATCGCTTTCGGAGCGCATGCAAATGCCCTCGGCAAAGCATTGGCTGGGCACGGATGAATTGGGGCGCGATACCTGGGTGCGCATCATGCATGGCGGTAGAGTGTCGCTTGCAGTGGGCTTGATAGTGGGAATAAGCACCGTGATCTTGGGAGGTCTCATCGGCATTGTCGCTGGCTATATGGGCGGGGTGCTGGATAATGCTCTCATGCGCATCGTCGACACCATTTATACGATTCCGCGCATCGTCCTGCTTTTGGTGCTGTCAAAGTTGGCGGGACCGGGCTTGCTCAATATCATCGTCATTCTCGTTGCGCTGGAGTGGACTAATGCGGCGCGGCTGGCGCGCAGCGCCGTGCTGTCGTTTCGCGAACAGGAATTCGTGCTCGCCGCGCAATGCCTGGGTGCATCGCGTTGGCGTGTGATGCTGCGCCACTTGCTGCCCAATTCTCTCGCGCCGCTGATCGTTTCCGCCACGCTCGACGCCGGCGCCGCCATCCGCGCCGAGACGACCTTGAGCTTTCTCGGTCTCGGTATTCAGCCGCCGACGCCCAGTTGGGGCAATTTGCTGACCAACGCGGCTACCAATATCTTTATCGCCCCGCTGCAAGTGTTTCTTCCCGGCCTGTTTATTTTCTTCGCACTAATGAGTTTTAACCTGCTCGGCGATGCGCTGCGCGATGCCCTCGATCCGCGCCTAGCCGAGCGCGGCAGGTGAGAGCGGGCATCTGATTGACGTCGTTTATTCGCCGGCCCGGACGCCTTCGCGTTTCGTCACTCCTGAAAGTTTCTAGTTCCTATTTCCGCACCATCCATAACAGCAGCTTGTTCCATTTCTCGATGGTCTGGCGGGCTATGCGCCGACAGATCATGCTCCGGGTATCACCGCTTAAAGCCATACCAGTAGTGCGCTGCGCGGCCGGTGTTACTTGTTTGCACCGCTTTGGAATATCCGCTAGTTTCGATTGGTCTTTACTTCGCGGTTACAACGTTGGAATCACGCAATCCCTCGACAGCTCCGGTGCATCTGCCTCCGATCAGCAAGAAAGTTGCCTTCGCGGCGTTGAAACATCCGAGCTTCGGCTGGTTTTTTGTCACGACGATGCTGGCGATGATGGCGGACAACATCGAGCACGTGATCAGCTACTGGATATTGTTTCAGAAGTTTCAATCCCCGGTGCTTGCCGGCTTTGCCGTGATCAGCCACTGGACTCCGTTTCTCTTGCTCTCGGTTTATTTCGGCGGCCTGGCGGACCGCTATGACTGCCGCAAACTCATTCAAATCGCTCAGGTGATGTATATGGCGGTGTCGGTGGCGTGGGCGGTGTTGTTCTTGACCGATGCCATCGAAGTCTGGCACGCGTGCGTCTTACTTATTATTCACGGCGTCGCCGGCGTGTTTTGGACGCCGGCCGAGCAATTGATCGTCCATGACATCGTCGGCTCGGAGGATTTGGCGAGCGCCGTGCGGCTCAACGCCACCAGCCGCCAGCTCGGGATTCTTTTCGGTCCGGCTGTCGGCGGCGGCTTGATGTTGTGGTTCGGCGCGCCGACGGGACTGTTCGTCAATGCCCTGATTTATGCGCCGCTGACGATCTGGCTCATGCTCGTCCCTTATACAGGCCACACCCGTGAAGGCATGCCGCCGCGGCGCACGCTCCGTTGGCGCGACGCTTTCGACGTGCTTCGCGACATCGCCGATAACCGGCCGATCTTGACCATGATCACGCTCGGCGGTGCGGCTTCGCTCTTCGTCGGCAATGCATTTCATGCCAACATGCCGGAGTTTGCTCACGACCTCGGCACCGAGAAAGCCGACTTCGCTTACAGCGCGCTGCTCGCGGCCAATGCGGCGGGATCGGTGTTCGGCGGGTTCGTGCTCGACGTCAAGGCGTGGGTGCCGCCCACGGTGCGCTCGGCCATCACCTGCGCGATTCTCTGGTGCGTCATCATGACCGTTTTTGCTTTCTCCAACAGCTACCCATTGTCTCTCATACTTTTATTCGTCGCAGGAGCTTTGAACCTGGCATTTTATTCGATTGCGCAGACGATCGTGCAACTGGAGGCGCCGGTGAATCTGCGTGGGCGCCTCATTGGCTTGTTTTCCATGTCAGCCTATGGACTGCGCGCCTTTAGTGGCCTGACCGTCGGCGTGGTCGGCGGCCTCATCGGCATTCACTGGTCTCTGGCGTTGAGCTCGATGATTTTGCTCGCCGTCACCATCGTCTTATTTGCCTTCACCTCGCAAACCCGGAGCGGAGAAGAGTTGGAAAGAAATTAGCGCGCTGTGGCTGCAAGGCGCGAGGCGTGATTGCCCGCTGGTTTGCGTCGCTTTTCAAGATTCGTTACTGTCGCTGATTAATCCCCAATGCGTTCGGAATAAATATTGGCTTCCAGCGGTACGCAATCACATGCGGCATCTGTCGCAAGCAAGAAAGTCGCTTTTGCGGCGCTCCATCACAAGGATTTTCGTCTGTACTTCGTCGGCACCATGCTGGCGATGATGGCGGACAATATCGAACATGTGATCAGCTACTGGCTGCTCTATCAAAAATTTCAATCGCCGACTCTTGCCGGATTCGCCGTGCTGTCGCACTGGACGCCGTTTCTTGCTGTTCTCCGTTTATTTCGGCGCGCTGGCGGACCGCTTCGACTGCCGCAAGGTCATCCAAGTCGCGCAAATCATGTACATGGGCGTGTCGGCGGCGTGGGCCTACTTGTTTTATACGGATACCATCGAAGTCTGGCATGCGTGCGTACTGCTCGTGGTTCACGGCATGGCCGGAGTGCTCTGGGGACCCGGGAGCCAACTGTTGATCCATGACATCGTCGGGACGGAACATCTTCAAAGCGCGGTGCGGCTCAATTCGACGAGCCGCCAGCTCGGGATTCTCTTCGGTCCGGCTGTCGGCGGCGGCATGATGCTTTTGCTCAGTCCATCGGCGGGCCTGCTGGTCAATACCTTGATTTATTTGCCGCTTACCATTTGGCTGCTGACCGTGCCGTACACGGGGCATAGCCGCGAGGGTGCGCCGCCGGCGCGGCGGGCGCTCGGTTGGCGCGATGCAGTTGACGTCATCCGCGAAGTGTCCGGTAACCGGCCGATCATCACCATGGTTGCGCTTGCCGGCTGCGTGTCATTTTTCGTCGGCACGGCGTTTCAAGCGACGATGCCCGAGTTCGCGCACGATCTGGGCACGGAGCAGGCGGACTTCGCATACAGCGCGCTACTGGCTGCCAACGCGGCGGGCGCGGTTTTCGGCGGCTTTCTTTTGGAGGGCCGCGGTTGGTTGCCGCCGCGGGTCAGCACGGCGATGGTCAGTGCGATTCTCTGGTGTTTGGCGATCGCCGCCTTTGCGGTTTCCACCAGCTACTATTTGTCTCTGGCGCTGCTTTTTCTTGCCGGCGTGTTGAACCTGACCTTTTCTTCGATGGGACAGACGATCGTGCAGCTTCTCTCACCGCCGCCGCTGCGCGGGCGTTTGATCGGATTGTTCTCCATGGCGAGCATGGGCCTCAAAGCCTTCAGCGGCGTCACCGTGGGCGTGCTTGGCGGTCTGATCGGCGTGCACTGGTCGCTGGCTGCCAGCGCGCTGGTGTTGCTCGCCGTCACGGTTGTTCTGTTCGCCTTCGCCATACCCGGTGAGAGGCGTGGGGAGTTCGGTTAGCGCGCCAGAGCTTCCTCCGATAACTTACGTTCCACATCGATTCTTAATGACTCTAAATCCAAGTCCGGTGAAGATCGATACGGCGCCGAAGCGGGAAAGAAACCTCGCGTTCGCGGCGCTGCACCATCGGGACTATCGCCGCTATTTTTTCGTCCATTTCTTCTCCACTATGGGCGACAATATCGAGCACGTCATCAGCTACTGGCTGCTGTTTCAGAAATTTCATTCGCCCGTGCTCGGCGGCTTTGCCGTCATCAGCCACTGGACGCCGTTCCTGTTTTTCGCCGTATATTTCGGTGCGCTCGCCGATCGGCACGATTGCCGCCGCATCATCCAAGCTTCGCAGTTGCTCTACGCCTCCGTCTCGCTGACCTGGGGTATTCTGTTTCTCACGGACACGATCGAAATCTGGCACGCGTGCGTCTTGCTCGTCGTTGCACGGCATGGCGGGAGTGCTGGGCGGGCCGGGAGGCCAGCTGATCATCCACGACATCGTCGGCCGCGAGTATCTGCAGAGCGCGGTGCGGCTCAATTCCACGAGCCGGCATCTCGGAGTGCTCTTCGGTCCGGCAGTTGGCGGCGCGACCATGCTTCTATTCGGGGCGCCGGCGGGGCTCTTTCTCAATACGCTGATGTTCCTGCCGGCGGTGATCTATATGTTCTTCTTGCCGTACACCGGTCATGGACGCGACGAGGGGATGAGCGCACGCGCGCCACGCCTGACGTTTCGAGGCGCGCTCCAACTCATGCGCGAGACATCGGCCAATCCGACGATTCTTTCCATGATCCTGCTCGGCGGTGCGACTTCGCTGCTGGTCGGAAATGCCTTTCAAGCGCAGATGCCCGAGTTCGCCCACGACTATGGGCATGACCAGCAAGACGTCGCGTACAGCATGCTGCTCGGCGCCAACGCCGCGGGCGCCGTCGTCGGGGGTTTGCTCCTCGAAGGCGGAGGATTGCTGAAAGCCAATCCGCGCAATGCGGCGATTTGCTCGATCCTGTGGTGCCTGCTCATCATCGCCTTCGCCGCATCGACAAGCTATCCGTTATCAGTCGCGCTGCTCTTCGGCGCGGGACTGCTCAATCTCGCTTTCTTGTCGATGGCGCAGACGTTGGTGCAGTTGCAAGCGCCGTCGCAGCTGCGCGGCCGGCTGATCGGCTTGTTCAATATGTCGAACAATGGTCTCAAGGCGTTCAGCGGCGTGACCGTCGGCGTCGTCGGCGGTCTGATCGGGATTCACTGGTCGCTGGCGTTGAGCGCGATGATCCTGCTCGCGGTCACGGTAGCGCTGTTTGCGTTCGTGATACCGGGGCGGAGGGAAAGCACCGCCAGCTAGAAGATGTGCGAAGCTGAAATTGGCGAAGCAAGGACGCGAAACAGATCGTTCACCACGAAGTGATTCATGAGCTACGCTCGTCACGGAGAATGAAAATGCGGGGGGTTTTCCTCGGTATGTTTTTTTCACGATTCGTCATTCCCGCGTCCGCGGGTATGACGGAAAGCTGCGGTTCCTTAGCATATTCGCGGTTCTTCACTCTATGGATCATCACGCACGATGTTTCCGAAGGAGAACGTGAAGGACACGAGAGAGTTTGAATTCAGTTTCGAAACTTCGCGTTCTTCGTGTGCTTCGTGGTTGATGGAATGGTCCGTAGGATTGTCGTTGCGTGAATTGCCGGTTCTTCCGACTGGCAGGCATTGTGCGCGTGGCGCGAATCAACCCGCCGCGTGACGCTGCATCGCGTCTTTGTCCTTGCCGCGGCGAAATTCATTTTGCTTCAGAGAGTTGTAGCTTTGGAGCAATTGATTTTGTTCCGCCTCGCGAGATGCCGAGCTGCGGCCGGCGCACTTTGGCCGTCTCGATCAATCCTTCATGCTGCAAAACCACTTTGATGCGCGCGACAGCTTCGACGATGGGTTCGCTGAAGACCAATTCTTTGACGGATTCCAACTCCCGCTGAATTTCAGCGGCTCGCTCGAAATCTCCGGAGCGGCCGGCCAGGTCTAACGCGCCCCATTTCTCCGTCGCGACGTTGGCGACGCCGATGAGCGCGCCGTCGGCGCCCATCTTGTAGCTTTCGGCGACGAAGCGGTCGTTGCCCGTCAAGACACGCATTTCGGCTTGGTCGCGCTCGAGCGCCTGGACCGTGTCGCGAAAAAGATTGATGTCGAAGGACGCTTCCTTGAAGGCGGCGACGTTCTCGAGCCGGGCGATGCGGCAGATGGTTGCGGGATCGTAGTAGTAGCTTTTGACCGGGATTTGAAACAACACTATGGGCAGCTTGGTTTCTTGCGCCAAATCCTCGAAGAAGCGTACCTTGAGATTGGGGTCGACCTGGCCCCACGCAAACAGCAAGGGCGGAAAGATCATCACGCCGTCGACCGGAATATTCTCAAGATCGCGCATCAGGCTGACGGCTTCGTCGGTCGATTGGGGCGCGATGGTGGCGATGTGAACCTTGCCGGCCTCGCGAGCTACCTTGCCGGAAATCTCGTACACGCGGCGCTTTTCTTCCAGGCTGAGGACCGGGCTTTCACCGATGCGCGCGCAGGAGACCAGACCGGCGACACCGGGCAGGGATGCGAAGTGAGCGGTCAGACGCCGCAGACTTTCGACATCGACGGCGCCGGATTCATCAAATGGCGTCACATGAGGGATGAAAAGACCGCTGAAACGTTCGTGCAGCGTGGGCATGAGTCCTCCGGTTACGTGGTTGAAAAGGGCGCAGGCATAAGTAGAACAGATTGAATTGACAGGTCAAGCCAGTGGACGAGTCAGGTGGTTTCCTTGCTGAGCTGAGTCGGAGAACATAATGAACGTCGTCATTTCAGGTGAAGAACTCGCGCGCCTCATGGCGTCCGATAAGCTTTACGCGGTCTTCGACGTGCGCGAGCGCGGCGAGTACAACGAATGTCAAATTCCCGGCACCACTTCGCTGCCGCGGAGCCAAATCGAATTTCGCGTCGCTGAACTGGTGCCCGACACCAGCGTTCCGGTGGTCGTCTACGATGAAGGCGGTGCGCGCGCGCCGTTGGCCGCGACCACGTTGCTGCGCCTAGACTATGAAAACGTTTCGATACTCGACGGCGGCCTGGGCGCATGGCAAGGCGAAGGTCGGGCGACGGTGAGCGGCGTAAATGTGCCGAGCAAAGCTTTTGGCGAGCTAGTGCATCATGAGCGCGATATTCCCGACCTAACGGCGGAAGAACTCAAGACGCTCAGCGACCGCGCGGCGGAGCTCGTCATTCTCGATGTCCGCACGCCGGAGGAGTACGGCAGGTTTTGCATTCCCGGCGGTATGAACGTGCCGGGCGGGGACCTCATTCTTTGGGCCGAAGAATTGAAGCAGCGCAAGGATACAAGCATCGTCGTCAACTGCGCCGGCCGCACGCGCAGCATCATCGGCGCGGCTGCGCTGCGCCGCTTGGGATTGACCAATGTCCGCGCGCTTCGAAACGGTACCATGGGCTGGGTACTGGCCGGCTTCGAACTGGAACAAAAGCCCAAAAGAAGCATGCCGGCGGCGCCCGGTGCGCGTGGTGGAGCTGCGATGGCGCTCGCCCGGCGCATAGCGGAGGAAGAAAAAATCTCGTGGCTTTCCTCTGAAAGTTTGGCGCATGTGGCTGAAACTAAAAGTATGAATTACGTCATCGACGTTCGTTCCGAACCCGAGTATGCCGCTGGGCACATCCCCGGATCGATTCATGTTCCTGGCGGCCAGGCGGTCCAGCGCGCCGATGATTTTATCGTGGTGAGAAACGCGCCGATTGTTTTCATCAGCAATGAAGGCGCGCGGGCGGTGATGGCTGCCTATTGGTACAAGGGAATGGGTTTCGCGGACGTTGCCGTTTTAGATGGTGGCGTGCGCGCCTGGCGGGAGAATGGTGAGCGGATGGAGGTCGGAGCGCGCGAAGCTCAACCTGCCGGATTTGAAGCCGCGCGTCGGCAGGTCCGGGCTATCGACGCCCGCACCCTCAGCGAAAAAATGCGCGATGCATCGCCTCTGCTTCTCGACGTGGGATCAAGCCTCGACTTCGAATCCGCCCATTTGCCCGGCGCTCGATGGATCTCGCGCGGCTGGCTCGATCTCAAATTACCGGAAGTTTGCGCCGATCGAACGCAGCCGATCCTGGTGACTTGCCCGGACGGACGGCAATCGACACTCGCGGCGAAGACACTTGGAGAACTGGGGTACACGGATGTCTCAGTTCTAGATGGTGGAACGCGCGCCTGGTCTGCGGCGGGATTTTCTACCGAGCAAGGCGTGGACGGCTGTTTGGTCGCGCGGAACGACGTGGTTTTGTCGCCTTCGATCCGCGGCACGAAGGAAGACATGCAGCGCTATTTGGACTGGGAATTGACGCTGCACAAGTAATTGTTGTTATCTGAGGCCATCGCGCAGTGGAAAACAGCCCTCACCTCTGTCCTCTCCCAGAGGGCGAGGAAGTAAGAGAGAAGTAAAGGCGACTACCAAAGTAAGTTAGCAGCTAACGCTCAACAGTTGTCGTACTTGGGGCTGGCAAAAGTCTTCACGGTTCTGGCGGCGGTGTCAAAGCGTAGGCGCGGCATGTCGGTGAGATCTTTGCCGTAAACGTGAATTTCCACTGTGTCGCGATCGGTGACGTTGTTCATTTCATGGATGTCATCGTTCGGCGCGACCAGGCAAGAAACCATTCCTGCTTTGTTCTTCAGCACGCCGATTGTTTCGAGATCGGCGTAGCCCTCTTTCGTGCCGTCGTCGCGGCGCCGGAAACGGGTTTCCTGGATCTCATTCTCGACAACGCCGACCATACCCCAGGTGTCGTGGTTGTGCGCTTTCGCGTTGTCGCCGGGACCCCAGACCACCGAAGAGATATTGAACAGCGGCGCGCGGTGCAGCATGTAGCGGCCGTAAGCGTTAGTCCCGCGCCTTCGGTATTTCGCGTCGATGCAGCCGGGTTGCCGGATGAGCTTGGCGAGCAGAGGCTTCGCCGCGGCGACGATTTTCTCCTGGGATGTTTCGCTTCGCGTGATCCGATCGAGATCGTCGATAAAATCTTGCAATGAGTAGTCAACGGCCATTTCGAATTTCTTACCACGAAGATTCATGAGCTTATACTGGCCCACAGATGTTGAAAACGTCCGGATAGATTCCTCACATCCGTTCGGAATGACAACACTACTAGACGCCTGTCATTCGAACGAAGTGAAAAATCTTTCTTACTGTCATTTTCCAGGAGACGCGGTGGTCAAAAGTAGGGGCGGGTTTGAAACCCGCCCCTACAATTTCCTTCTGCTCTGCGATGAAAGTCTTACGCAGCTTGTTTTTGCACCCGCGGCAACTTTGAGGCGTCAATATTGTAGAGTCTCGACACGTTATCGCAGACCACCTTGCGCTGCGTTTCGGGTGGAAGGTGGCCGAGGTCGCGCTGAATGATTTTCAGCGAGTTGGGCCAGGTCGAGTTCGGATGCGGGAAATCGTTCGACCACATGATGTTGTCTTCGCCCCAGTATCTGAGATTCTCGCCGCAGACATGGTCGTTGAAAAAGCAGGCGTAGATCTGGTCTTTGACGAAGCTGCTCGGATTGCGCGTAATCGGCGGCGGGATTTTGTTTCTTGAAGCGATTGTAATAGTAGTCCCACTGCTGAAACATCCAGGGCATCCAGCCGCTTTCATTCTCCACCGACACGATTTTGAGCTTCGGGTATTTTTCCAGAATGCCGTAATGAATGATCTCGAAAAGCGCGTTGGCGATATCCATCAATTTGAGATTGACGCTGCCGCGATAGCGCTCCACGCCTTTGCGGTTCTTGTCTTTGTTGTAGCTGTGGCCGGTTAGAATATGCAGGCTCACTGGAGTGTCGAGATCCTGGCAAGCCGCCCAGAACTTGTCGTAGTGGTTCGAGCGGAAGGGCAGGTCAGCGTGAGGCGCCTGCCAGATGATCGCGCCTTTGAGTCCGGCTTTATGACAACGCTCCAATTCCTTGACGCCGTTGTCGATGTTGTAGACCGGAATGGCCGGTATGCCGATCAAGCGGTCGGTGTTGACGCTGCAGTAGTCGATCAGCCAGTCGTTGTAGGCGCGAAAGCAAGCTTCCTGAAGTCCGGCGTCGTCGATGGCGAAAAGATCGAGGCCCAAGGTCGGATAGAGGACTTCCGCGCTGAGGCCGTCGGCTTCCATCTCTTTCATTCTCGCGTTCGGGTCCCAGCCGCCGGCGTGCTGCTGGAAGCCTTCGCCGACCTGATGCGGCGGAAAGACCGGCGCCACGTCCCGGTATTTCTCCGCCACGCCTTTTTTCCAAAGATCCACGGGCTCCATGACGTGAGAGTCCGATGAAATGATGAGATCGCTTGCTATGGCCATTGGGTTGTCCTCCTATGTGAGGTGATGGTTAGAAACCATGAACTTTCATTCAACTTAGTCGAAGTTCGGCTGTTGTGTCAATCCAGACTCACCGCAGAGCCGCGGAGTACGCCGAGATGAGATCTTCGAACTCTGCATGAGCTCTGAGTCTCTGCGGTGAAATGTCTTCTAACTGCTCATCCGGCTTTTCGCCAGACGGAGGCGAGCCAAGGTTGTTGGTCGCGCGGCAGACCGGGCGGACGGTAATAGTGTGTGATTTCCACAAATCCCGCCGTGATGACCAGCTCGCGCCAAGTGTCCCAATCGTAGTAGCAGCCATAACGCTGGCCGTTCCAGCCTTCTTCATTCCCGCCGCGCGGGTTCGAGCTAAAGAGCACGCCGCCGGGCTTTAACGATGCCCACAACTCGCGGAGGACGCGCGGGAGCTCTTGGCCGGGCACGTGAAACAGTGACGCGTTGGCAAATATGCCGTCGAAGAATTCGTTCGGCAATTTGAGTTCCAGAAAGTCCTGAAGCCAGACCTCGCAGCCGCTGTAGGCGCGGGCCAATTCGACGAATCTTTCCGCGCCCTCGAGTCCGATCGCTTCATGGCCCAAGTCGCGAAATATTTTCAGATCGCGGCCGGGGCCGCAGCCGAAGTCGAGTATTCGAAACGGACCCGGACCGCGTAGATGTAGATATTGAAGCAGCGCATCCCGATTTTGACTCACATCATGGTCGCGCGTGCCTTCCCAAAAACTATCGGCATGCTCGTTGTAGTGCTCAAGAGTAACCGTCGAAGTACGGCGAAGATCGTCCGGTGATAGTGGTTTTGACATCGAATGGTCTGCTTTCGCGTCATCATGGCAAGAGCCGCATGCCGATGCAATGAAACCCTTAGTGAGTTCCTGGAACACAGACGAGAAAAAGGAGAAGGAGACCGGGAGACGAGTGAGAGATTAGCGGTTTTTCGGCATCACATCAGGGTTGAGGAGTTTCACCGGCTTGCCGTCGATGAAATCCAAAAGATTGTGGATCGCTTCGTCGTAGCGCTTGCTCAGGATCTCCGTCGTAGCGTAGCCGCGGTGCGACATGAGGATCGCGTTGTCGAAGCGGCGCAGGGGATGGTCCATGGGCAGCGGTTCGATGTCGAACACGTCCAAACCGACGCCGCCGAGCTTGCCATTCTTGAGCGCGTTGATCATCGCCGCTTCCGAGACGATGGGGCCGCGCGCGGTGTTCACGAGCAGAACGCCGCGCTTCATCAGGGCGAATTCCTTATCGCCGATGATGCCGCGGGTTTGCGGCGTGGATTGAACATGAACGGTAAGAATGTCCGATTCCCTGAGCAACGTTTCGAAGGGGACGCATTCCGCGCCGACTTCGTCGGCTCTTTCCGGGGTCAACGAGGGCGAGTAGGCGATCACCCGGCTCTCGCCGAACGCGTTCATAATACGTGCGACTTCTTTGCCGATTCTGCCGAAGCCGAAAACGCCGACGGTTTTTCCCGCCAGGGTATTGCCCGGGATCGCCGGCCAGATTTCTTCGCGCATGCGCAAATTGACCTGGGGAATCTTACGCAATAGCGCCAGGATCAGCGCGATGGTGAGCTCCATGGTCGACATGCCGTTGTCGGCGGGAGTGCCGGCAATCGCGATGCCGCGCCGGGTCGCATTGGCCAGGTCGAGATGCCGGCTGGTGCGGCCGGTCTGGGCGATGAATTTTAGCTTGGGCAGCCCGGCATATTCCTCTGTCGCTGAAAAAAGTGCGCTCGCGCATCAGCAACAGCGCGTCATATTCGCCCAGCTCGGCGACGATTTTTTCCGAGCTGTCGAGACGCTTCCGCAGAAGCGTCACGTCGGCGCGCTCTTTGAGCGCCTCATAGGCCGGCACGGTGTCGGCGATTTTTTCAAAGTCGTCCAGGATGGCGACGCGCAGTTTCTGAGTGCTCATCATTGATCCCGCGGCATTAGACGTGAGCGGTTACCTCCACTTCGCAAAACTTTCCTTCGGAAGAGTAACCGTCAACGAAGCAGTACTCCATTTGCGGTATCTGCGCTTTGACTTGGCGCTGGAACAGGCTTTTTAGGTTCTCGATGGTTTGGCTGCGGTGTAGATAAAACGACACGCGCGCGACCTTGTCCCACGAGCTACCCGCGTCCGTCAACGAACCGTGAATGCGCGGCAGGATGTTATCCAACTGCGCCTCGAGGGTCGGCAGCACGGTGGTCACACCGGAAAGCACGACGACGTTTTCGTATGTGAGAAAACGGATCGGCACGATGGGTGGATCATATTCGACGATGCGCTTCGCGATGCCCGCCTGAGCCGGGCGCATCGCGATCAGATCGACAGCGACCTTCGCCGACGAATCGAAATGGCCCGGCGCGATATAGCTCGAGCTCGCCGAGCGCGCTTTGCCCGACAAAATCTTCACGCGTTCATTGCTACCGAGATCGCGGCTTTGCCGGTCGCGTCCCCAGAGCCGGCTCCGCACGGTGTTCTCCAGAGACAAGCCGTGCGCGCGTAGTTCCTCGTCGAAGCGGCCGAAGAGCTCCTGAGCTTCGACCGTCGCATTTGCCGCGGGCCTGGCCTCGCCGCTGAGCTCGATGAATTCCTTTTCGAACCAAGTGAAGATGCGCTTGCGCATAATTTTTCTCCAATGACGCGGGCGATCCTAGCGCAGCCGGTCGCCCGGATCAACGGCCAGGGCAGTCGCACGCGCTCGCTTCGAGCGCAAGCCCCGCATACGCGCCGGCTATTTTCGGTAAAACATAAATAGAAAATCTTCAATCACTTTGAGGAGCGGCTTGCCAAGAAAGTACTCGGTAGCGAAACTGATGATGCCGAAGGCAACCAGGAGCAAGATCAGAAAAGAGAGTATCGCGCCAACTACGGACTTCACGGTCAATCATCCCCGAAGCCGCCAACAGTTTGCCAGTGTCGGAAGGGAAAGCGGCGGCTGTGATTCACTGCCAGCAGACGTCCAATCAATCGGAACGGTCCATCTTTCTCAAGCAAGATCAATTCGCCGTTGCCGCGGCTGCGCAACAGGCGATTTGCGCCGACTTCGGCGCACCTTGCGCAGGCGCTTCCCACACGGTGCGCAGGTCCGGCGAATACGGATAACGAATGCCGTTTTCCTCGAGGATTTTCGCCGTCGCATCCATCAAGTCGGCGCGATTGAACACCATGGTCTCGTGGGTCAGCACGCCGGAGTTGGCGAATTTGAAACTGACCTGCTCGTCACGATTGTCTCGCAGGATCTCGACCAGGTGCTGCAGGTTCTGTACCTGAACGCCGTTGATTTCGCTGAGCACGGCGCGATTGGGATCATCGTAGCCCTGAGTAATGCGATGAGGAAACAGCGGCGAGGCGACGATGACCAGCTCTTCGCTTTCAAAAGTCGGCTTGTCGAAGCGCCGTGTCACCAATGGGCTCGGCCGCCGGCCCATGGACGGCGGGCGCTGGTTGCCGAGGCGCTCCAAATAATCCTGCGTGGTCTGTGAGAAAACGAACGGACCGAAAATGAAGTAGCGCGGCGTCTGGTTCATCAAATAAGGAATGACCAATTCCCGCTGCGTGCGCACCGGCAGCTTGATTTCCGTGAGCCGACCGTCGCGGTAGATGGTCAGCGGCAGGAGGCCGTTCTTGGCGTATTTTTGCACGAGGTAGGACGAGGACAAGCGGAGATCGTAGCGCACGGCGACTTTGCCGTCGCTGTCGATGGGCATATCGCCGATCTTGGTGACCACGTCCCATTCCTGCAGCGGATAGCTCGGTTCGCTCTTGTAGGGCTGGGCGATCATGACGCCGTTGACGCCTTTTGGCAGGCCCAGGCGCCTGCGCAGCGCTTCATTTTCCACGGTTTGAACCAGGTCAAAAACCTGCGGTTTGCCGTCGTAAACGCCGTCCGCGACGTCGTTCAAGAAGAGCTGGATCTCCTCGACGGGAATCAGGTAGCCTATGTTCTGCGCGTTTTGGATCAGGCTGAACACAAGTCCAACGAGCTTGCCGTCGGAGACCGCCGGACCGCCGCTGTTGCCGAAGTTGAGCGCCGCATCGACCTGAATGCGCAAGCCGGAGGACTGGTAGTAATAATCCGTGTATTCGATGCGTGAGACGATTCCTTGGGTAACCGAGAGCTCGGTGCCGCCGGTCGGATAGCCGTACACGTTGACCGAGTCTTTGACCCGCGGCAGCTCCCCGGCAAAGGGCAGACTGCCGCGTTTTTCGAAGAACGATTCGTCGTCGAGCCGCAAAATAGCCAAGTCCATTCCCGGCGTAATCGCCTCGACCCGGGCGGGGATATAGCTCGCGGATTGATTTGGCTGCACGTAAATCTGGGTTGCATATTTGACGACGTGGGCATTGGTCAGGATGCGCCGGCCGTCGATGACCACTCCCGAGCCCTTCACTTGTTGCGGGCTCATTCTTGCCCAGGGACGAAACAGGTCCGGACTGTGGTGTGTTGCGTGGATCTTGACGACGAGATCGCGAATGGTGTCCTGAGCGTACAGTCCGTCGGTCAGAACAAGACAAAAGAATAGCACAAACAAGCCCGCGGCAATTCGGTGCATGGCGTCTCCCTTGTTCGATGCGTTTCGCAAAACAGGCAGCATTATTATACAAAAAGGGTTCAAAGTTAAGGCCAATGAGTCGGCGGGAAAGCCGTCTTTGCCTGGCGCTCGGTGGTCTAGTACATCGGGTGAACCTCATCCGCGATGACACCCGAGACGATCGCCCTCCTTGCTTCGATTTCCTTCGCTTTATTTGCCGTTTACGGCTGGCTGGGCTTGCGTTCTTCAACGCCCCTCACCGCCACGATCGTTTCCCTGGCGGCGCGCACGATCACCCTCGGCACCGCGGTGGCGCTGAGCGGCGGCGTGCCCGAGTACGAGCTGGCGGCCATGACCGTGTTCGCGATCGCGTTGGGGAGATAATCGCTTGGGCAAGATCATACTTGACGACTTGAAGCGCTAAGGCGTATCGATAGCCGTGGAGACTTTGCAGTTATTTAGGAGGAGCCATGTGGTATCTCGTTTTACGCCGGCCGGTGCAGCCGCGCGAAGAATGGACGGTGAGCTTGGATGAGCACCTCGTGTGGATGAAGCAGCAGCACGAGGCGGGAAGAATTCTTTTCTCCGGCCCGACAACGGACCGGAAGTACGGCGTCTACGTTATCCGCGCTCCCAGCAAAGAGGAAGCCGAAGGAATCGCGGCGACCGACCCGTACACGGCGGCCGGATTCGCCGCGTTCGAATTGCTCGAATGGGAGGTGCATCAGATCATGGGGGTCGGGCCGTTTACAGCGGCGGAAATGCGCGCGCACCGATAGCGGTGCGCATTCGCGATGCGAGAGAAGCCCCGAAAATTTTTTTTGCATGGGTCACAAAATCATCTTGACACGGACGATGGACGGCGTTACGAATTGAGTAGCCCCAAACTCCCAAGGGGCGGGAAGAGCGAAAGGAGCAGGCTGTTGGCGCTCTTCTGGAAACGGAGGTTTTATGGCGGGAGAAGATAGTCCACCGGGCCATGTAGGCCCGCTGGCGGCGGGCGCGGGCAGTTCGATCGAGTTACCTGTCAGCCATCGAGCTGTGTGAATCAAGCCCTCAATCTCTGCGCCAAGTGGCGCGAACCCCAAGGCGGGGTCACTCAGCAGGTTGGGCTTCCTCAAAAGCAGACTCGACACCTCGGCGACGGGAGGCAAAATCGGACCAAGCCGGCGTAGCACGAGCAAGCGGGCTGCAGCGATAAAAATCAAATAAAACTTAACTGGCGCGATGGCGTCAACAAACGGGCGGACCGGTAAAAGGCTCCGCCCGTTTTGTTTTTTGGCGCTGCGATCAGCCTTCGCGAAGAAGTTTTCCGTAGTTTTCGATGGGCGCTTTGATGCCGAGGGTGTTCATCACCCACCAGAGGGAGGCGGCCGTGCTCGAGACCACCGGTTTGCCGGTGTCGTCTTCGAGTTCCTGTACGTAGCCGACCGAGCGCCATCGGCCCTGGATCAACAGGCTGTCCACTTCCGGGTACGCTAGAAACAGATCGCGGGCGACTTTATACGAGGCGTAATCGGGCAGCTTTACTTGATCGACCGGTTTGGCGACTTCCAGTCCCTTGATGGCGAGCACTTTGAGACCGCCGTCTTCGTAGTATTTCTTCACGGCTTGGTTGATGGTTTCTTTGTACGCCGTGGCGATCACCGTCGTGCGAACTTTCAAGTGCTTGAGGCCTTCGACGGTCGCGCTCATCGCGGTGCTGACCGGTAAGCCGACCTGGCGCGACAGCTTGGCGACGACTTCCTGTTCGGCCGCATAGCCGCGTTGAGTGCCGAGAGTGATGCCGCCCATGAGAATCGCGTCGCATTCCTCGGCGGCGAAGATGCCGAGCCCGGCGCCGAGCGCGTCGATGGCCTTGTTGAATTCAGTTTCCGTGTGAGCCTGGACGTTCAAGCCGGAGGCTACCATGGTGAAGCCTTTGGGTAGGATCAAGTCCCAATCCGACGGTGTTTCAAAAACCGACGGCGACAGATATCCGATACGCGCTTTCCAGCCAGACAAGTGCTTTCTCCTTACAGTCGATATCTACGGCAGTCCGCTCTTCTTATCCCAATAGGCAATTCAAGAAAAGTCCCGCCCCCTCGCTGGGACTTTCGAAGCGTGATGTCTGCGGTCGAGAAACCGCTAGACATGGCGCTCGATTCCAAGTTAAGGATTTTGGCCGGGTGACGAGTTCAATAGGAGGACTTGGCCATGCGACTTTGGTATCGAAGCATCTTCACGCGGGGCAGACTCCCGGGGCGTTCGATTCGGCACACGTTGATCGTTCTATTGTTCGCGAGCGCGATCGTTTGTGTGACTCACGTCATTCCCGCCGCCGCTCAAACCGAGCTCAAGAAACTGCGCATCAGCATGTCGAGCACCGGGATGCCGTCGATTCAACTCTTCATCGCCCGGGAAAAAGGTTTTTTCCGCGACGAGGGCTTCGATCCACAACTGATCCGGATGAGCGCCAACGCGGCGATCGCCGCGGGCGTGGCCGGCGAGCTGGATGCGCTCGGCTCGGTGGGGAGCGCCGTGCGCGGGATCATGCGCGGCGCGCCGCTGCGTATCGTTTCGGTGGATTTGCGCCGGCCGATCTTCTGGCTGATCTCGCGTCCGGAATTTCGCACGGCGAAGGAGTTGAAGGGCAAGGTGCTCGGCATCGTGACCATCAACGGCAGCCAACATTCGGCGGCGCGCAAAATGCTCGCACTCCATGGCGTCGACGCGGACAAGGAGCTGACGTTTTCTCAGGTCGGCGACGAGGCGACCCAGCTTCAGGCTTTGATCAGCGGCTCGATTCAAGTGTCCGCGCTGACGCCGCCGTACGTGTTTCTGGCGCGCGACAAGTTCAAGATGAACGTGCTGGAGAGCTCCATCGACAAATTTCCCAGCATCCAGCAGGGCGTCGGCGTGCAAGTGAAAACGTTACAAGACCAGCCGGACTGGCTGAGAAGACTTCTGCGCGTAAAGGTGAAGGCCGCGCGCTTCTTCCATGAGAACGAGAAAGAGACGGCCGAGATTCTCGCGCGGGTGTGGAAGAGCGATCTGGCGACGGCGACCGAGTGGTACCGGCGCTGCAAGCCGGCGTTCACCGCCACGAGCATTCCCACCGACGACGAGATCAAGGAATTCCTCGCCGAAGAAGCCCAGGCGCTCAAGGTGACCGAGCCGGTGCCGGCGTCGCGAGTCTTCGATTTCAGTTTGCAAAGGGCTGTGAATAAGGAACTCGGGATCAAGGGATGATCGGTGTTCAAGTCGTTCAAAACGTTCAAGCCGTTTGGTCGTGGCTATTAAATACGAGTTTCGGCTCGTTTATATCCGTTTCATTGGCACCCATGCCGAGTACGACAAAATCAAGGCAGAAGAGGTCTGACATGACGATCAAACCGATCAAAACCGAACGGGACTATCAGAAAGCCCTCAAAGAAATTGAAAAGCTTTGGGACGCCAAGCCGAACACCGCAAAGGGCGACCGGTTGGAGGTGCTAGTCACCCTAGTCGAGGCCTATGAACAAAAGCATCACAGCATCGATCCTCCCGATCCGATCGAAGCCATCAAGTTCCGCATGGAACAGCTTGATCTCAAGCCATCGGACCTGGCGGATATTCTCGGGGGCCGGAGTCGAGTATCGGAAATTCTCAACAAGAAAAGAAAACTGACAGTTGAGATGATGCGCTCTTTGCGAAAACGTCTCGCTATCCCCGCCGATTCGCTACTTGCATGAGAGGCACGGTTGTCCGCGTTGACGCCGCCGTACGTTTTTCTGGCCCGCGACAAGTGATAAAAACCGCACAAAGTCATTATTAGTTAAAGTGATGCGAATAACCGGTCTCGCGATTTCCGGAGGGCTCCATGAGAGCGAAAGCCATCGCCGCGTTGCTCGTTGTGGTCTTTGCTGGGCAGTGGTCCGATCCGGCCTTCGGCCAGTCACGAAAAAGATTGCGCTTGTCGCTGTCGTCGACCAATGTGGCGCTGCTGCCGACCTTCGCGGCGGTGGACAGGGGCATTTTCCGCGACGAAGGTTTCGATGTCGAGCTCATCCACATGGCGGCGACGCTGGCGAGCACCGCGCTCATGACCGGCGATCTCGATTACAACGGCGCGGCCACCGGCGTGATCAGCGCGGCAGTGCAGGGCCGGCCCATGAAGGTTTTGAGTTTCACCGTGTCGCGGCCGCTGCTCTTCCTCATGAGCAAAAAGGATATCAAGGAGCCGCGCGATCTGCGCGGAAAGAGAGTCGCAGGCAGCACGCCGGGCGCGTCGGCGACCTTGCTGGCCGTACAGGCGCTGCGACAGTTGGGCCTGGAGCCCGGGCGGGACGTTTCGATATTGCCCATGGGCGGCGCCGCCTCCGGCCGTCTCGCGGTGCTGGAGTCGGGCGCGGTGGATGCCGCCTTGCTTTCGGTGCCGGAGAATATTCTCGCCCGCGAGAGAGGCTTCAACGAGCTATTGTTCGTCGGTGAAAGCATCGAGTTCGCGCAGGCGGGCCTCGGCACGACGGACAAGAGAATCAAGGAAAACCCAGACGAAGTCTATCGGGTGGTGCGAGCGCAGTTGCGCAGCGTCATGTTTCTGCTCGACAAGAGCCGCCAGAACGAGATCGTCGAAATGATCATGAAGCGTTGGAAGCTCGGCGATCGCAAGATGGCGGAGTCGATGTTTCAAGACCTTTCGCGGGTGCTGGCCAAAGACGCGATGGTCACCCAAGCTTCGATCCAGTCGCTCATCGACTCCGCGCGCGAGAGCGCCAAAGTGGCGCGGCCGATAAAAATCGAAGAAGTCGCCGATTTCCGTTTTCTCGAACGCGCCCGCAAAGAGCTCGGCTTCACGAAATAGCGCGCCGCTTCCACTGGGATGTTTCCCTGTTGCCTGTTGCCCGTTGCCTATTGCCTGATGTGGCAGCCCGCTAGTTTCAGTCGCGGATGTCCTGCAGGAACCATTCAGTCGGAATCTCCCGTCCCAGGCCGGCGCGCTTGGCGAGCTCGTAGACTTTACCCGCTACGGCGTGGAACTGAGCGCCCTGCAGATTGCCGCGCTCGGAGTAGGTGATCTGATCCGGCGAGCTGCGCCCCTTCGCCTTACCGTCGACCAGGTCGGCGAGGGTGACGCGGCGATCGGGCAGGGTGTTGCCGTGCTTGCGGCGGTCGCGGCGGCCGTCGCCGAACTTGCCCTGCCGCGGGCGCGCCTCGTAGCCGATATGCTCGGCGTCGGTGGCCAGCTCCGGATGGCCGGCGGGCGCCGGCGTATCGCCGAAGCGGAGATAGACGTCGACCCGCTTCAGGCTCTCGGCATCGGGTTTGCCGGTGCCGCCGACGACGACGATGTGGGCGCCCTTTTCGAGCAAGGTGCCGTCGGTCACTTCCACGGCGGAGTCGGTGAGCGCCGCCAGGATGTGCGCTCCCTTGTAGACCTCTTCGGGACGGCTGCAGACTTTTACCTCGATGTTGTATTTCTCCGCCATCTCGCGGCCGAGGCGCTCGCGGTTTTCACGCGTGGGGCTGAACACCTGCAGCTTCTCGATGTTGCGAACACGCGTGAAAGCCTCCATGTGCGTGCGCGCCATGCCGCCGGCGCCGAGCATGCCGACGACTTCGGCGTCTTTGTTCGCAAGGTATTTCACGCCGATGCCGCCGTCGGCGCCGACCCGCATGTGCTGGAGATAGCCGTCGTTGATGAAAGCGAGCGGCTCGGCGTTCTCGACCGAGGTGAGCAGGATCAGGCCGCAGTACAAGCCCGGCCGCATGCAGTATTTTTCCTGGGTGAGCGCGCCTTTGTATTCGGTTTCGTAGATGATGTCGGACTTCATGCGGATCGCGAAATAGCCGCCGGTGGAGCCGCCCTCCATGGTGCCCCACTGGTAGTTGCGGGCCGGATCGCTGGTGGGAATGCGGATGTCGATGCGCGGCCGGCAGACCGCCTCCTGCGCGGCGAGCTGCAAGTAGGATTGCTCCAGCGCCGCAATGGTGTCCTCCATGGTGAGGACCTGTTCGACTTCCTTGTTATTGATGATGAGCGTCATGGTTTTACCTCGTTGTCGTGAAGCGGCTGTTCGCGCGCGCCGTCGATCATTGCATCCTTACTAAAGATCGCTCGCATAAGAAATAGAGCGACGATGTGGTCTTACGGCGAGCCGGCTCGGCGGAACCAACGCGCGCAAGAGAGGATCGAATACATGAAGGGCCACGAAGGCGTATGGCTCGCCATTACCTACACCTGCCCGCCACAACACGAACCTATTGACACAAGGCTGTTATAGATTGTATCAAGTTAATTGTTTACCTACAAAAATAAGGAAATTATGAAAACGATCAAAGTCGCAGACGAGGTTTGGATAGCGACGGCTCTCCTGCACAGGGAAAATCCCAAACGTGAGGATTTCAACGTCGCTGAAATAATCGAGCGGGCGCGGCGCGAAAATATATCCGGGGAGCTAAGAGCAGGGGTTCAAGTGCATGCATACCTTCATTGTGTTGCGAATCGGCCGCCGAACCCCGGCTGTCATCGTATGCTCTATGCGACCGGCAAAAGTACCCGCCGGCTTTTTCGGGAAACCGACGACTTTGATCCGAAACGTCGCCGAGGGAAAGTAACGCCTGACAAGGAAGATATTCCAGCCAAGTATCAACCATTGCTCGATTGGTACAGCGAAAAATTCGCCGGCAAAAGAAAGGGTTCCATGGAGACCGACCCAATCCTTGGACTGCGCGGATTGGGAAAAGAAATTTGGGTCGGCGAAGAGCCCGATGACTACGTCAGCCGCGTTCGTGGAGGCTGGGAGTGAGTCGAATTTTCTGGGACACGAATCTGTTCATTTACTTGATCGAGGACTTTCGTGACTTATCGGAGCGCGTCACCACTTTGCGCAGACGTATGCTCGAACGAGGGGATGAGCTCTACACTTCCGCTCTTACCTTGGGAGAAATTTTGATCAAACCGATGGAGGCAGGGAACGAGACTTTGGCCCGTCGTTATGAATCGGTGTTGCTGCAGGGCGCGGAGATTATTCCTTTCGATGTCGAGCCGGCGCGCCTTTACGCTAGCATTCGAAAGGATCGCACCATCCGACCACCCGATGCGATTCAGCTCGCCTGCGCGGCGCACGCGCGCGTCGATCTGTTTATCACGAACGATGAACGGCTAAGCGCAAAATCCATTCCGAATATCCATTTCTTGAGCTCCTTGCAGCGTGCATTCTTGTAACACGACTGCAACTACTTCGCCGATATTTTGACCAACTGGAACGGTCGGGGCAAATCTTGCCTGACTGATCCTGTGAATATTTCCTATCGACAAGAGATTGGCCCTTTGAGCGGACCCCCAAGACGTGATGTTTTCCGTGGTCCGGTCCCCGCCGTCCATTTTCAATACGCATTTGCGACGGACGTCATCGTTCGCGCGCCCGAGTGCCCCCCAAGTTCCCAACGCGATTGCGCCGCCTGTCGATTAAGTTTGTCCATCCTAGTCAACAGCGTGCGGCAGTGCCGCACAGATAGCCCACAGCAGGAAAATCACATCGGACTGACTTGTTGATTGTGCTGAACCGTTGCTGCGTTTCAAAACGCTTGCCTCGGACTCGCAGGGTTTATAGCCGCCAATTTGAAAACTGCGACCTTGACACAGATCAAACTGTCTCGTTTGCGAGACGTTCTGTGGTTTTCTCCGTTCTTTCCTCGACAGGTACGCTGATGGGCATGATCCTTGCGGCTCAAAAGGTAGATCCGCGTCGATTGCAATGTCGATTTTCGCTGTTCAGCTTCGACTAACTAAATAAAAAGGAGGAGAACGCCATGAGATTCATAGTCATCGTCAAAGCGAGCAAAGATTCTGAAGCGGGAAAAATGCCGAGCCAGGAGATGCTTGCTCAAATGGGCAAGTTCAACGAGGAGCTGGCAAACGCCGGTGTAATGTTAGCCGGCGAAGGATTGCACCCAACCTCGAAAGGCAAGCGGATCAAGTTCTCGGGCGATAAGCGCAAAATTACCGATGGTCCTTTTGGCAAGCCAAAGGATTTGATTGCCGGTTACTGGTTGTGGAAGTGCGAGTCGTGGGAAGAGGCGATCGAATGGGCGAAACGCATACCTTTCCAGGAAGGTGACGTGGAGATTCGCCAAATTTTCGAAGCCGAAGACTTCGGCGCGGAGTTTACACCGGAGCTAAGAGCGCAAGAGGAGCGGATTCGCGCGCGAGCCGAGCAAGCGGCAAAGGAAATGCATTGAAGCCATAGTGTAGCCCGCGAAGGCGCCAAGGCGTAAAGAAAAGAAAATCCTCGTTTCGAACTTGGCGCCTTCGCGGGGGTCCTATGTTCGCGCAAGTTCACGTAAGGAGAATGTCATGCAAGTGCAGCCATATTTATTCTTCAGCGGAAACTGTGAGGAAGCGCTCGCGTTCTACAAAAAGGCTCTCGGCGCCGAAGTGCAGGCGATGATGCGCTACAAAGAAAGTCCTGAACCGCCGCCGGCAGACAAAGTACCGGTGAACTGGGGCGACAAAGTCATGCACGCCAATGTCCGCATCGGCGAGACCCAGGTGATGGCCTCCGACGGCTGCCCGCAGGAGGGAGCCGGCTTTAAGAATTTTTCGTTAACCATTTCGGCAGCCAATGAAGCGAACGCCGACCGGTTATTCAACGCCCTCGCCGATGGCGGCCAGGTGCAGATGCCGCTTGGCAAAACGTTTTTTTCGCCGCGCTTCGGCATGGTGACCGACAAGTTTGGTCTGTGCTGGATGGTTGGCGTATTCGAGCAAAGCGCGCAAGCAGCAGCGTAGTACAAGGCGCGACCGGTCGCACTGCCCAGCCATGGATAAGTCGGAAACTTCGCCAAGAACTGGTTCGCAATTGGCCTTCGCGCGAGTAGCGACAGCGCTTGCGTTGGTGAGCGTTGCCGCTCTCGCCATCGGCGCGCTGGCGATCGGACGTCTGGCGATCAAGCAGGTTGCCATCGACCGCGCTTCGCTGAAGCGGCTCCGCATCCGTGAGCTGGAAGTAGATCAATTGCGGATAAGGAAGCAAGTTACGGACTGAGAGGGTCTTTGCTGCGGTTCTGCAGATTCTAACGTTTGATTCTAGTGTCGTCGCGCTGGATCTGTTGCTTGCCCACGCATTAGAGTTCCCGCGAAGGCGACGCCTCGCCAAACAAGCTTACTACGCTACTCAGGAGATCCATTATCCTATCCGGGTTTTGCTATCGGCGGCATCGGCGATAACCGGCAAATAAACCGAAGACCACCAAAAAAGAGGCTGGAACTTTTCAGCCTCTTTTTTTCGGTTGTATCGCCAGCACGTCTACCGCGCCGGCGGTCGGCAGTTTGAGTTTTGTGAACACCGTGAAGAGCGAATTCGAATTCAATACCTGCTGCGCCGATTTGAGTTATCGACGAGGTCGTTGATCGCGATCGCAAGCCGCCTCGGCATCGACGGTATAACGCTCATCGTTTATCTCCGCATTTTTTCCCTTTTCTCTCCCTTTGCTTTCCTCCGGTGAACGAATCCTAGGGCACCGGCTGCCATTTTTTCGCCTCCAGATCGGCGCGGATTTTTCTCACCGGAGTAAAATCATAGACCTTTTCCACGGCGACGGGCTCCTTGATGCCCTGAACCTTGAGCACGAACTCAAGCACCTTTTTCTGCGCCTCCGAGCTGATCGTTCCGTCGGGGGTGAGCCCGGGCAAAGCCAGGTCATAAATCCTTGCCGCCAGTTCCTCCTGGATCTTCATGAGCCGTGCAAGGATCGGAACCGTGCTCGCGCGATGCTGCTGGATATGAAGCAGGCCCTTCAGCGTGCCGCGAATAACTTTTTGCATCAGCAGCGGGTCGGACTGAAAGAGCTGGTCCCTGACCACGATCGCGCCTCCCGGCTCAACCAGATAGTCTTCCTTGACGTAGGCAACCAACTCGCGCAGGCCGGATTCCTGCGCCTTGAAGTTAAAGGGCGGCGTCAGGTTGGTCGCGTCGATGGTGCCGGACTGCAGCGCCGTATAGCGGTTCGCCGTCGTGCCGATCCCCAAAATGGTGACATCGCGCGCGGGATCCATGCCGTGCCGTCGTAAAATCTCTTGCACCAGAAAGTGAGCGGCGGAGCCGACTGAGCTGACCCCGATCTTCTTGCCTTTGATCTCTTTGAGGCTTTTGATTTCCGGCTTGGCGTAAAGCCAGTGCATGGGGCGGCTGGAACAGAGGAAAACAAATTTCAGCGGAGCGCCTCGAGCGATCGCGCCGACCACGCTCGGACCGCTGGAAATGAAATCGACGTTGCCGCCCATGAGCGCCATGTTTGCCACCGACGCCGTCATGAGAATCAGCTCGACGTCCAAATCTTCGTCGCGGAAATAGCCTTTCTCCCGTGCCACCACCATGGGGAGAACGGACTGGCTGAACGTCGCCACCGCCATTTGCACCTTGCGCGCCTCGGCGCCGGCGGCAAAACTAACGAGAACTATCAGAGCGCCGAACCACGGCACAATTGAATTGCGCCCGGTCATGCGTTTCGTATAGATCAAAACAACCGTCCGGTACAACAGTTGCGTCATGGCGGGAAACTCCGGCGACCAGTGCGCCGGCGGATCGAGCTGGGTGCCGAATTGGTCGGTGGGCAAATCGTAGTGCGTCGCTGGAAGCCGTCCTTTTCCCATTGACTTTTTGTTCCCTTTCACTAGAAATCAAGAGAATTCTCGCTCCTAAGGAAGAATCTCATGAAGTCACTGCTTGCAATATTGGTTCTTGGGGCATTGTTGATTTCGCCCACCGTGGCGATCGGACAAAGTTCCAATCTGGAACAAGCCCGAAAAGAAGGGGAAGTCGTTCTTTATTCGACGATAACCGTCAGCGCCTTCAACGAATTGAACAAGGCGATCAAAGAAAAATACCCGTTCTTAAACGTTCGCCACATCAGACTTGGGCCCGCCCAACAGCTGGCGAGAATCATGCAGGAACAAAGATCGGGCCACTTTCTCGCGGATGTCGTCTACAACAATTTGCTCCACCTGATTTATTTGAAGGAGAACGGGGTCCTTGGAAAATACGAGTCATCGGAAAACAAGTTCCTGATGAAAGAAGCGATCGATCCGGACGGTTTTTGGGTCGGCGGCGATATCGATGTTCTGGTGACTGGCTTCAATTCCAAGAATGATTTCCCGTACACGACGTTCCGACAACCTACGACGGATTTTTGGACGGCAGGCTCAAAGGACAGATGGCCATCAATAGCAATAACCCATATGCCCTCGTCGGAATGGTGAGTCTTCGGGGCGAGGAACAAGGAGTCGCTTACATGAGAAAGCTGGCGCAACAGAGCCTTCGCCCGGTGCAAGGATTTACGCATATGGTCAATCTCTTGGCCGCCGGAGAGTATCCGATCGCGCTGATGAGCCAGGTAACAAAGATCGAAGAGATGAAAGAAAAGGGAGCGCCGGTCGATTGGGTGTCCAATACTCCCAATTTCAGCACCGTCGGCGCCTATGCGATCAGCCGCACCCCGCCTCATCCGGCCGGAGCGCGGCTGCTCATCGATTTTGTCTTGTCCGAGCAAGGGCAAAAAGTTCTCGGACGCACGGGAAAGCTTCCGATGCGCCGGGGCGTGCCGACGCACTCCAAGAGCATCGACAAATTGCTGGAGAGCGGCAATCTCCATGCGATCAAGGATGCGCAAAGGTTTGGAGAAATACGCGAAAATCTATCGTGAGCTGATCGAGCAGCGATAGAGCTATTCTTCGGCGAGATCCAGAAGAATCCCGTCAGGGTCGGACGTTTGATGTTTGCCGATTCGACAGGCTTGGAGATTTTTTAAACGAATCGGTCCATCTCTGCCAACGTCGATTTTTCTTGGCGCCGCGGCCGGCGACGCGACGCCGATTTGCTCAAGGTCGCTTTTGGCGCTCTCCACGCTTTCCACCCGGAAGCCGAGGTGATGGAGACCTTCTTTCATGCCGCGATAGGAATCGTTATCGCAAGGCATGATGGCCAGATACGCCACCCCATCGGTCAGATAAAAATTTTCCGCTATCGGATAGTTTCTCGACTTTTTCCAGTCCGAAGACGTCCTGATAAAACTTTGCCAAGCGCGCCGGTTTGATCGCCCGCATGGCGATATGACTCAGCCTGCGCGGCTGCTCCCAGCCGCTTTCTTTGTAGCCCTCGCGGACGTTGGCCATTTCATTTTGTGAGATATCGAACTGATTGCCGGTCGGATCGTGGGCTCGGATACCGGCGAAGGGAACGTAGTCCAAAGTTTTCGAGACCAGAATATCGGGATACTTTCTCCGCCAGTTTCTCGAGCACGTCCGACAACATCATCCACTTCGAAACCAAAGTGATCGAGCCCCGCGCTGATGCCCGGCTGGCGCTGGAGCAGAGCATAGCCGATCAGCCCGTCGCTGATATGACCGCGCTCCGGATTATAATTTCCCGTCGCGTCGGTCATGCCGTTGGTGATTTTCTTCATGCCAAAAATGGTTTTGTAAAACTCCGCCATCCGGTCGTAGTTTTCCGTGCAGATAGCAACGTGCTTGATTCGTGTTTCCATCGCCGTCCTTCCAGAAAAATCTGAATTTTGAATAGCATCCGACTTCCGGTTTTACAAATCTGGGGGATGATCGCCAAGAACTTGGAATCGCCGCACATTTTGTATTGTCCCCCAATCACGCCTCATACAACGTGGTACTTGCGCCGGCCCGACCTTGGACTGGCATGACATGGCCCGCATTTGCAACCCCTGGAACATCTGGAACCGAATTCGTTCAACGACTTGAACGCTTCTGCCTTGCCTCAGCGCCCGCTCCGCATTTCAGATTGACCGATTGGAACAATTGAAACCACTGGAACGTTTGAAACCGACTCGGTTTAACGATTTGAACGGAGCGAAGCGGTTGAACGGCTTGAACGATTTGAACGGCTGTTCCAAAAGAATCAGAACGGCTGGTCCCCTTGTGTCGATGTGCGATGAAGCAAGCGAATGTCGTCCATCGCATAACCGCCGCAGGCCTGGTGATTGACGCTGCGATTATCCCACATCACGAAATCGCCCAGGGTCCATTTGTGACGATACACATTGCCAGGCGCCGTTTGGTAAGCAAATAACGTATCGAGCAGCGGCTGCGCCTCGGCGTCGTCCATGTCCTGTATGCCGACGGTAAAACGCGGCGAGACATAAAGACCCTTGCGACCCGATACCGGATGGGTGCGGACAATCGGATGGAGCACATTCTTCATGGCCTGCCTTTGATAATATTCCTCGCCACCCTCTCGGGTCACCGCGACGCGCGGATTGCCCAGCTTGCTGCGCTGGTGGATACCCATGCGCCCCTCGATGCGTTTTTTGATGTCATCGGGCAGGCTTTCATAGGCGCCATGCATATTGGCGAATTCCGTATCGCCGCCGTGCTTGGGCAGCTTATGGGCATAGAGGAAAGTCGCGAGCGAAGTTTCTCGTCTGTAGGACTGGTCCGAATGCCAGAAATCGCCGGCCGCGACGACGCCAATGAATTTGCCGTCGACCTTCTCATTGGAAAGGATGGCGACTTCCGGAAAGCCCGGCACCCGCTGATCCTCGTCATACAGCATTTCGAGCGGGCCAAACCTCCGGCTGAAGGCAACTTGATGTTGCGGCTCGATATGTTGATCGCGAAAAACCAGGACCTGCTTCTTCACGAAGACATCGACAATCTCATCGAAGAAACTCTGATCGATGTCTTTTGACAGGTCCACATTCGTTATTGCTACACCGAACTTGTCCGACAAAGGTTGCATATTCAGCGGCATCGATTTGGCCTCCTCTGCTTTTCTCTATGGCAAATCGGATACGGCTTTCAAGCTGCCAATCCGACAGCGCACATGTGACGCCGATACGCGATTGCAGAATACCAGCGTTCGGGAAACGCTCGATCTTTAACAATAAGTGGAAGTGTTTCGACACAGGACATAGGCACAGAGTGGAAATCGGATCACTGCACGCCTTGCATCCTTACTGCCTGACCCAAAAATGCTCTCTGTTTTTCTAATGAGCTGAAGCCGTGAATCCTTGGCAGATCAACTCGACGACAAAGCATTGAGTCCAACCGGTTGGCTCCCTTAGCGTTATTTCTTCTAAATCGCTCCTTGACAGCTTTCTGCGCCGGGCGATAATCTCTCGCTCGCCCGCGATCTTAAACCAAATCAGGAGAACACCTATGAAATGGACACGGTTCCCGCTTATTTCTTTGCTGCTTGCGGCTCTCTCGGCGCCGGCGCTCGGCAAGGAAGTGGTGATCGTCACGTCGTTTCCCAAAGAACTTTTCGAGACCTACAAGAAAACTTTCGAAGCCAAAAACCCGGGCATCAACGTCGTCATCAACAGCAAGCAAACCAACGCCGGAGTCACTTATTTGCGCGAGACCAAAGCCAGGCCCGAGGCCGATATCTTTTGGGTCAGCGCGCCGGACGCGTTCCAGACTTTGAAAAACGACGGGCTGCTGGAGAAATACCTGCCGCCTAAAGAAATCATCTCGAAAATTCCGGCGAAAATCGGCACTTTTCCGATCCACGATCCCGACGGCCACTACTTCGGCTTTGCCGTCAGCGGCTACGGGCTCATGTGGAACAAAAATTATTTGCAAGCCCATAAGCTGCCGGCGCCGAAAGAATGGACCGACCTCGGCAATCCGAGATATCACAACCATCTCGTGATCAGCGCGCCCTCGCGCAGCGGCACGACCCATCTCACGGTGGAGGTGATTCTGCAGGCGTACGGATGGGACAAGGGTTGGGCATTGCTGCTCAACTCGGGCGGCAACATGGGAGCGATCACCGAGCGCAGCTTCGGAGTTCCGGAAGCCGTCGTCAGCGGGCAATACGGCATCGGCGTGGTGATCGACTTTTTCGGCCTGTCGGCGATCGCCAGCGGCCAGCCGGTGGATTTCGTTTATCCGTCTCTCACTTCGGTCGTTCCGGCGAGCGTGGGCATCGTCAAGGGCGCGCCGAATATGGATAACGCCAAAGGTTTCGTGAACTATCTCCTGAGCGAGCCGGGACAGATGGTGCTCTTTTCTCCTGAGATCGGCAGGCTGCCGGTTGTTCCCGATCTCTACGCCAAGGGACCGAAGAGCTATCCGAATCCGTTCAAGCAGAAGCTCGGCGGTGTCGACTTCGATAACGGGCTCTCATCCGGACGCCGCGACGTGGTGAACTCCCTCTACGACCACATCATCACTTTTCGCCATAAAGAGCTGAGGGATGCCTGGGGCGCGATCTATCGCGCGGAGCAGGCCGTCGCCAAATCGAAGAGCGCCGGTGCGGCGCAGGCGAAAACCCTGCTTGCCGATGCGCGCAAAGCCGCTTCTCAGGCGCCGATCGACGACAAGAAGGCAAGCGACAAGGACGTCGCCGGGGCGTTCAAGTCGAAGTCCGGTTTGAAGGCTCAACTCGAGACCGAATGGGAAAACGCCGCGCGCGCCAACTATGCCAAGGCGACGGAGCTCGCGAACAAAGCGGCCGGACAGGCGCGCTAACGAGGTTAGCCGCTCCCGTCGCTTTTTCTGGTATAGCCGCCATCGACGAAAATCGGATTCCTGAATCATGCCTGTCTCGAGAGTTCCCTCTCCCCTTGCGGAAGAGGGCCACGGTGAGGGGTCGCGGTCGATCGGCTTCAACTCAATCCCGTCCACGGAGAGCAAGTTAACCTATTTACTGCCGTTAATAGTTGAATCGATGGGAGATGAAGGTTAGCCATGGCCAAGACTGAAACCGTGCCGGTTTTCGTCCCGGGCATCGGTGTGGATTGGCGCCAGGCGGCGATCGTGACATCCTGCTGGGTCTCCTGGCGGTTTTCATCCTCCTGCCGATCGCGCGAGTGCTGTGGGTCTCGCTCTCGGACGGCGAAGGCGGCGTCACTTTGGTTCACTTCGCCAATTTCTTTCGCCGCCCGCTTTTTCGTGAATCGCTCTGGAACAGTCTTGTCGCCGGCGTGCTCGTCGTTTTTTTTGGCAGCCTGATCGCCGTGCCGCTGGCGTATTTGAGCGTCCGCTACGATTTTAAAGGCAAGATCCTGGTCAACGCCTTGGCGACTTTGCCGCTGGTGATCCCGCCGTTCGTCGGCGCCGTTGCGTTGCAGCTCATCCTCGGCCGCAGCGGCGCGGTCAACCTGCTGCTGATGCGCTGGTTCGATACCAGCATTCCTTTCATGAAAGGGTTTACCGGCGTCGTGCTCGTTCAGACCCTGCACTTCTTTCCGTTCATCATGCTCAACACCGCGGTGTCGTTGTCCAATATCGACCCGTCGCTGGAGGAAGTGGCGCAGAACATGGGCAGCCACGGCCTGCGCCTGTTCCGCCGCATCACTTTGCCGCTGATGCTGCCGGGCTTCATCGCCGGCTGCCTGCTCACGTTCATCCGCGCCGTCGACGATCTCGGCACCCCGCTCATGCTCAATTACAAAAATCTCCTCGCGCCGCAGGCGTATCTCCGTATCACCACCATCGGCGTCGACGACGTCGACGGCTACGTGATCTGCGTTATTCTGGTGGTGATTTCTTTGGGATCGCTTCTGCTCGCGCGCAAATACCTGAGCCTCTCCGAGTACGCCACGGTGCATCAGGGCGCTGCGGTGGCGCGGCCGGTTGCGGGCATGAAGCGCGTAGCCATCCTGTCGTTTTGCGCGCTGGTCTTGGGCGTGAGCCTGCTGCCCCACATCGGCATCGTCATTCTGTCTTTCGCCAAGGTGTGGAGTTTCTCACTCTTGCCGACGGCGTATACCCTGGATAATTTCACGGAAATTCTGTTCCGCGCGCCGCACTTCGTGAAAAATACCCTGCTCTACACCGGCATCGCC
>CAVUVW010000028.1:0-10922 GCA_963745035.1 uncultured delta proteobacterium
GAAGGTGCAAGCGACCTGGGATGCCAAAGCGGCGAAAGCCCAGGCAGAGGACTTCGTCGATCTCCGTTTCGTTGACAACCTTAAGAAGAGCGGTTTTCTCACCAAGCTCTACGGCACTGACGCGGTAAGCAAGAAATGACGATGCGAAATTGAATTCGCCGATATGCGGCAAACGAGCGGAGCAAGCGGTGACGATTGTCTGAACATCGAAGAAAATCTCCGAAGCCGGTCACCAGCAGGGCAAAATCTCTCGGAGCAGGCGGGCTGAGTCGGTCGTGCGGAGTATCCGCGCAAAAAATTGGCACGCCAGAAGTCGAAAGCTGGCCGTAACGACAGGAGACGGAGATCATGAAAAAGCACGTTTCGCTCAGCCTTGTCATTAGCTTTGCGCTGTTCAGTTTCGCATTTCTGCGGCCAGCGGGCGCGGAAGACTTTTACCGTGGCAAAACTTTGCGCTTCATTGTCGGTTATGCGCCCGGCGGCGGCTACGATACGTACACCCGTGCCGTCGGGCGATACATCGGCCGGCACATTCCGGGCAATCCCTCGATCGTTGTGGAAAACATGGAAGGGGCCGGAAGCCTGTTGGCGGCAAACTACATGTTCAACAAAGCCGAACCGGACGGCTTGACGGTGGGAAATTTCAACAGCGGAATGGTGACTCAACAAGCTCTGGATGCGCGCGGCATTCGTTTTGACGCGCGCAAGTTCGGCTGGGTCGGCGCGCCCGGCAAGGGATGGCCGACTTGCATGGTGATGGGATTTACCGGCCTGCGAACGCTCGATGATGTCATGAAATCCGGCGACAAGCTCATGTTCGGCGGCACCCGCGCGGGCGCTTCTTCGGATGACCTGCCCAAGCTCATGAATGCGCTCATGGGAACTAATCTCAAGGTGATCTCCGGCTACAAAGGCACGGGACCCATCCGCGTGGCTCTACAGAGCAGAGAGATCAACGCGCTTTGCTCCGGCTGGGAATCCATGCGGGTCACGGCGCGGGCCCTACTGGACGCCCAGGGCGATGACAAACTGATACCTTTCGTGTTTCACGGCAAGGTGGAAGACCCCGAGGTCAAGGATCTGCCCCAATACACCAAGGTCATCAAAGGCGACGAAAACCTCGCTGCCTTCAAAGCATGGGTCAACCAATATGAATTTCAGCGCCCGCTGATGGTTCCCCCGAAAACTCCGAAAGACAGATTGCTGACACTGCGCACGGCGTTAGAAAAAACGCTCACGGATCCTCAATTCCTCGCCGATGCGCGTAAGAGCAAGCTGGTCATTGAAAATGTCACGGGGGAAGACGTTGAAGGTTCGGTGAAAGAAATCTTGTCGATTTCACCCAGTGTGAAAAAGAAACTGGCGGTGCTGCTGCCGGGGAAAGGTCCCCAAGTGGCGGGGCAAAAATAAGAATCGAAGAAATCGAATCGACTAAGAAAACAGGAGGCGAAATCGATGAATCTAAAAATCCTGCTCGCCGTTGCCAATAGTATCGGACTGTTTCTTCTTAGCGCTGCAACTCGATCCGAGGCCGCGGATTTCTATAGCGGCAAAACCATCCGCTTCGTCGTCGGCGCTCCGGCCGGCGGCGGCTACGATACCTATACCCGCTCCATCGCCCGACACCTCGGCAAGCACATTCCCGGGAACCCAACGATGGTCGTAGAAAACATGGACGGCGCGGGTTCACTGATTGCCGCCAATTACGTCTACAACAAGGCTGAACCAGATGGACTAACGATCGGCGTGTGGATCAGCGGTCAGATCATCCGCGACGCCTTGGGCGATCGAAGCACTAGATTCGACGGCCGGAAATTCGGCTGGATCGGCGCGCCGAGCAAGGGCGCGCCGACATGCGCGATGATGGGCTTTACCGGGCTAAAACCTGGGACTGATGTGGTCAATGCAAAGCGCTCCATCAAGATGGGCGGCGTTCGCGCGGGGACTGCCTATGACGATGTGCCGACCATTCTTAAACAACGTGGCGGGAACAAAGTTTGATTTGATCTCGGGCTTTGCCGGGCACGGCCCCTATTCGACTGGCGCTGCAAAAGCGAGAAGTCGAAGGGGCCTGCTCTGGGGTGGGAATCGATGAGAGTTTCGAATCGGGCCATGCTCGACGCGAAGGGCGATGAGAAACTGATTCCCTTCATCACCCACAAAAAGCTCGAAGATCCTGAAGTGAAAGATCTGCCGCTGTTTACCGAGGTGATCAAGGGTGAAACCAATCTGGCAACCTATGCCACGTGGGCGGCTTCTTACGAGTTTCAGCGGCCCTTTTCATTGCCGCCCAACGCGCCCAAGGAGCGACTTGAAACTTTGCGTAAAGCCTTTGCTGCAACCTTGCGGGATTCCGCATTTTTAACCGAGGCGAAGAAGACCAAGCTCGATATGGAACCCGTGTCGGGGGAAGAGATTGATGGATACGTCAAGCAGATCTATTCAATGCCGGACAAGGTGAAGCACAATCTCGGGTTCTTGGTGAAATCAACCAAGAAGAAAAGCAACTAATCTGGACAGCCTTGAAAGGGTGACTCCAGTTGAAAAGGGAGGAGACTGGTAATGAACTATCGAAATTTATTGCTGCCGTTGGCCATGACGGGAATTCTGGCGGCGTTCGGCGTGTCCCAAGCTGTAGCCGATGATTTTTACGCCGGCAAAACGATTCGCGTCACCGTGGGCTTGGCCGCCGGCGGCGGCTACGATACCTACGCGCGCATCATCGCGCGGCACATGGGCAAACATATTCCGGGCAATCCGAGCTTTGTCGTCGATAACATGGAAGGCGCCGGGGGCCTGATTGCGGCTAACTACACTTATAACAAGGCCGACCGCGACGGCACATTTATCGGCGTATGGAACAGCGCCTATGTTCTTTATCAAGCACTAGGTGATAGAGCCGTCCGTTTGGATGCAACCAAGCTCAACTGGATCGGTGCGCCGATCAAGGGGTCGCCGAGCTGCAGCATCATGGCCCATACCGGCCTGAAGTCCATAGATGAAGTCGTCAGCTCCGGCAGAGGAACTCAAGATGGGCTCCACGCGAGCGGGCTCGACTTACAATGACTTGCCGATGATCTTGAATCAGACGGTGGGTACCAAGTTCAACGTGATCAATGGCTATAAGGGCACCTCGCTGATCACGGTGGCTATGCGATCGAAGGAACTCGACGGCGGCTGCTGGGGATGGGAGTCGGCGCGGGTGACGGCGCGAGCGATGTTGGATGCCAGCGGAGATCAGAAACTCATTCCGATTCTCAATCATAAGAAATGGGAAGACCCCGAGGTTGCCAACGTGCCGATCATTCGAGACTACATCAAAGCGAAAGGCGGCAGCGACGGAGTGCAGCTCTTCAATGCGTGGATCAATCAATACGAATTTCAGCGTCCGTACGTGGCGCCGCCGGGAGATTCCGAAAGACCGAGTCGAAATCCTGCGCAAAGCGTTCAAAGCGACCCTCGAAGATCCGGAGTTCAAGGCCGAGGCCCGTAAATCGAAGCTCGTGATGGAATATGTCTCCGCCGACGAAATCAACGGGCTGGTCAAAGATATTCTGAACATTTCGCCCAAGGCGAAAGAAGGACTGCAATTTCTCGTGCGAAAGCAGACGAACTGATGCGGACGCAAGTCGCAGGCGCACGCGCGCCAGCTCCTGCCGCGCAGCAAAAGGAGTCGCCATGAAAAACCGCTTTGCGATATTCGCCGTGCTCGGTGTGGCCGCGCTCGCTCTAACCATGCCCGCGACCAGCCGCGCCAGCGAGTTCTATGAGGGCAAGAACATTCGTTTCATAGTCGGCTTTGCCGCCGGCGGCGGTTATGACGCCTATACGCGCATGGTGGCGCGGTATATCAGCCGCTACATTCCCGGCAATCCGTCGGCGGTGGTGGAGAACATGGACGGCGCGGGCAGCGTCATCGCCGCCAACTACATGTACAGCAAGGCGGGAAAAGACGGCTTGACCGTCGGTATTTGGAATTCACACAACGTCTTCAATCACATGATGGGCGATCCGAGCATTCGCTTCGACGGGCGGAAATTCGGCTGGATCGGTTCGCCTAGCACAGATTCTGTCGCTTGCGCCATCATGGGTTTTTCCGGTCCCAAGACTTTCGATGAGATCGTCAAGTCAGAGAAACCCATTCGCATGGGTGCCACCCGAGCCGGCAACACGACCCAGCTGCCGGCCATGCTCAATCGCTGGGCCGGCGCTAAATTCGATGTGATTCCAGGTTACACCGGCACGTCAAAGATTCGGCTTGCGATGCGCTCCCGTGAAGTGGACGGCGCCTGTTGGACATGGGATTCCATGCGATCCACGGCGCGATCAATGCTCGACGCTAAGGGCGATGACAAGATGATTCCATTTGTTGTCAATGGCAAGTGGGATGACCCGGAGGTTAGAAACATCGCCCAGTTTCACGACGTGATCAAAGATAAGGACGATCTCAACGCTTTCAAAACCTGGAACGCCGCCAACGATATTGCCCGACCGTTCTCGATTCCGCCGGGCTCGCCTCCTGAGGCTCTCAAGATTTTACGCAAAGCCTTTAAGGCCACTATGGAAGACAAGGATTACAAAGCCGATGCCGAGAAATCCAAGCTTACCGTCGACTACACTTCCGGCGAGAAGATCGAGCGGTCCGTCGAACAGATTTATTCGGTCTCGCCGGATGTAAAACAGCGGCTCGAGTTCTTGTTCAAGAAGCGGCCGACCTCCTAGGAGGGTCGATTTATGGAGTATTTCAACGCGTTCAACGACGGGCTGATCAAAATTCTGCCGCTATCGACACAAGGAACGGAGACGTTCCTCTATATGATGCTGGGAATGGCGATTGGCTTCGCCGTCGGCATCCTCCCCGGTCTTGGCGGTGCCACCACCCTGGCGCTCATGTTGCCGTTTATTTACAACATGGACCCCATTACGGCGTTTGCCTTCCTCCTGGGCTCCAACGCCGTCACCGCCACGACCGGGGACATTACGTCGGTATTGTTCGGCGTGCCCGGTGAAGGGATTACCGCCGCCACGATTGTCGACGGTCATCCAATGGCGAAGCAGGGTGAAGCCGGACGCGCGCTCGGCGCCTCGCTCATGAGCTCTCTGGTCGGCGCAGTGTTCGGCGCCTTTATGCTGGCGTTGGCGATTCCCATCGTCGCTCCTCTGGTGCTCTCGATCGGCTCGGCGGAATTTTTCATGCTTGCGCTCCTCGGCATCACCTTCGTCGCTTCTCTCAGCGGCGCGAATGTTCCGAAAGGCCTGGTGGCCGGCGGTCTCGGCCTGGTGCTCGCGATGGTCGGCCTCGACCCGATTGAAAGCGTGCCGCGATTTACTCTCGAAGGGCTTTTGGGCGAAGACAATGCGCTGTTTCTTTGGGACGGTGTTTCGCTCATCGCCGTCACCGTCGGACTCTTCGCGATTCCCGAGATCGTAGATCTCGCCGTCAAAGGTACGAGCATCGCAGGCGATAGGGCGCCGACGAAATTGGGCGGGGTCATGGAGGGGGTCAAGGATACGTTCCGTCACTGGAAGCTCGTGCTGCGCTGCAGCGCCATCGGCGCCTACATCGGCCTGATTCCCGGTATGGGCGGCGGACCGGCGCAGTGGCTGGCTTACGCCCACGCGGTGCAGACCTCTCCCGGAAAAGAGCGCTTCGGTAAAGGCGCCGTCGAAGGCGTTCTCGGTCCCGGCGCGGCGAACAATTCCAAAGAGGGCGGATCGTTGATTCCCACGCTGGCCTTCGGCGTTCCCGGCAGCGTCTCGATGGCGATCCTGCTCGGCGCCTTTATCATTCAGGGCATCGTGCCAGGACCGGACCTTTTAAATCCGGCCAAGCATCTGACGCTTACGATGTCCTTTGTCTGGATCATCGTTATCACCAACATCATCACCGTAGCGATCTGCTTTCTCTTCCTCAATCAGCTCGCCAAGGTCACATTCATCAAAGGCACGTACCTGATCCCGCTCCTGCTTTTGTTGATTTACTTGGGCGGCTTCGCGGTTAAAAATAGCTTCGGCGATATGATGCTGGTAGTGCTTTTCGGCGCCATCGGCTGGTTCATGGTCAAGTTCGACTGGCAGCGCCCGCCGCTATTGCTCGGTTTGGTTTTGGGCGGGATCGCCGAGAATAATCTCTTCATCGCCAGCCGCATCTACGGTTACAGTTGGCTCCTGCATCCGGGAGTTCTGGTGATCGGCGCCATCATTCTGTTCGGCACGCTTTATCCGTACCTGCAGGGTTGGCTCAAAAAGCGGTCGGCCAGCGGTGACGCCTCCGAGGCGGCGCCAAGAAACGCCGCGACGCGGACCGTTCGTGTGCCGTTGTTGACTCGCATCACCGGCTCCGTCTTCGCCCTGCTGATCGTGGGAGTCATGAGCTATGTTGTCTACGAGGCGATGTACGGCTTCGGCTCCTTCGAGCCGCGCGCCGGAATATTTCCGTGGGTGGTCGGCGTGCCATGTCTGGCGCTGTCGCTCTACATCTTTGCCAAAGAAGCGCTGACATCCACCCAAGAAATCAAAACCGGCGGCCAGTATGCGATACCTGA
The DNA here is from genome assembly GCA_963745035.1 of uncultured delta proteobacterium. Taxonomy (GTDB): domain Bacteria; phylum Desulfobacterota; class Binatia; order UBA9968; family UBA9968; genus DP-20. The sequence goes on from CAVUVW010000028.1 coordinate 6,546, forward strand.
CGAGCCCGAGATCGAGCCGATCGTGGCGCGACAGCGCACTTTCGCCATCGGCTGCTGGATCGTCGGCTTTTTTATCGCCATTTGGGTCGTGGGATTTATCCCGGCCTCGGCGATCGCGACATTTCTTTATTTGAAATTCGGCGCCGGTGAACGTTGGCCGGCGACGTTGGCGATCACGGCTGGCTGCTGGTTGTTTTTCTTCGGCTTGTTCGATTACGCATTGCAGCTGCCGTTTCCCCAAGGCGCACTATTTGAATGGTTGCCGGTAAGCTTTGCGCAGCTGCCACCTAGTCTCATCGGATGACGAGGTTACACGTTGGATTTGACTCAATTCTTGAGCGATATTTTTAGTTTTAAAATACCAATAACCCCGGCGGTCGTGCTGCCGATGCTTATCATCGCAACGGCTGCTCTCGCCTACTTGGTCTATTTTGTTACGCTGCGGATTGTTCGTGGCCTGGGCAAGCGCGCTCGATAGCGGCGATGAAGGCTACGTCGAACGCATCGGTTGGCGCAGCACGCGAATTCGCATGCTGCCGAATAAAACCGCAGTGGTACCCAACAGCAAACTCGTTCAAAGCACGATCATCAATTATGTATGACCTGCCTGATCCAGAAGTGGCGGTCCTTGTATAAGTCGGCGTGCATTACGACAGCGATCTGAAGAAAGTTGAACGGGTGACCAAGGAAGTCGCGAAAGAAATCATGGACACCGTCATGGGCGCGGTGCCGAGCTTCGAGTCCTTTATCCGCTACCACACCTTCAATCAATCGAGCATTGACTTCACGATCATCCTGCGCGCTCAACGATTCGTCGATAATTACTTTATCAAACATGAATTCATCAAAGCGTTACAGAAAAGGTATCGGGAAGAAGGAATCGTTATTCCGTTCCCGACCCGCACCCTCGAACTCAAGGTCGATTCCGAGAACGCGGCGCGATCGCGTGAGCCAAGCAGCAGAGGAGCACATCAATTGATTGGAACCTTCCCAAAGAAAAGGAGCGTTTTATGAAACGGGGATTAAGCATTCTATTGTTCGGATTTGTTTTGGGTGTTGGTGTTCCCCAACGGCTCATCGCAGGGGATGCCTTCTACGAGGGCAAAACGATCAAAGTCGTCGTCGGTTTTACCTCGGGCGGGTTCTATGATCGCTGGTCCCGTCTACTTGCGCGTTATGTGCCCAAATATCTGCCCGGCAATCCGGAAATGATCGTGCAGAATATGCCCGGCGCGGGCGGGCTGATCGCGGCCAATCACGTCTATGGCGTAGCGAAGCCGGACGGTCTCACCCTCGGCATGACATCCTACGGCATGTACTTGGATCAGATGGTCGGCCGCCAGGAAGTGCAATACGACGTGCGTAAGTTCCATTGGATCGGCTCGCCGGAAAAGAGCGATGTCTTGATGTATATGCGCAGCGACGCGCCCTACAAGTCGATCGAAGACATCCGCAAAGCCAGCACGCCGCCCAAATGCGGCTCCACCGGAACAGCGGGCACCGATTATATTTTAGCGCGCCTGCTCGAAGACACGCTTGGAGCAAAAATCGAAACGGTTTTAGGTTACCCCGGCGGAAGCGAGATTGATTTGGCGGTGGAAAAAGGCGAGGTCCAGTGCCGGGGGCTCACCGCAGCGCCGTTTTTTGGCCGGGAGCCGTTTATCTCCTGGCGCAAGCGAAATTTCGTTAACGTTTTGCTTTACGGTGGAGTCAAGCGCGATCCGCGTATTCCGGATACGCCGACAATCTACGAAATTTTCGACAAAGAAAACACTCCGGAGGAGAGTCGGCGCGTCGCCGATGTCATTCTGCGCGGCGGTGATTTCGGCCGTCCCTGGGTAATGCCACCAGCAACCCCACCACAAGTCGTGAAGACGATGCGCGATGCCTACGCCAAGGCCATGGCGGACACGACGCTGCTGGACGAAGCCAAGAAAGGAAAATTGGAGGTCGAGTACGTTCCTGGTGAAGAATTGCAACAGCTTGCCGAGAAGATGCTTAACCAGCCGCCAGGGGTGGTCGCGCGGGTTAAGAAACTTCTCGCGAGAAAATAATGACGCAGCTTAATTCAATAAGCAGGAGGATCTATGGTTAGACGATTGCACAGCTTGGTTTTGGCAACGCTTATGTTGGTGTTGTGGAGTTCGGCAAGTCCGGCGCAGACGCCTTACTACGCCGGCAAGACGATAACGATTATCGCCGGCACCAAGGCCGGCGACGTGTATGATCTCTATGCCCGCATGTTCGCGCAATTCATGCCGAAATATATTCCCGGCAATCCCAACATCATCGTGCAAAATATGGCCGGCGCCGGGTCCATGATCGCCGCCAACTTCGTCTATAACGTCTCCAACCCGGACGGCCTGACGATCGGCGCGATATTTCCCGCGCTCTATTTTGACCAGGTCGTGCAGCGCTCCGAGGTAAAATACGATTGGAGCAAGTTCGCCTGGATCGGCAGTCCGGTCACGTCCAATCATCTGCTCTACATGCGCGCGGATTCGCCCTACAAGACAATTCACGACGTCGTCAAAGCGGGCACCGCGCCGAAATGCGGCGCCACGGGTACCAGCTCGACCGCGTACTACATACCGAAGCTTTTGGAAGAAGTCATCGGAACCAATTTCGAAATCGTTCTTGGATATCAATCCGGCCAGGATATCGATCTCGCCGTGGAGCGAAATGAAGTCGTTTGCCGGTCGTTTACGCTGACGGCGTTCTTCGCGCGAGAACCTTTCACGTCATGGCGCAAGAAAAAGTTCGTCAATGTGTTGGTGCAAACCGGAAGGAAGCGCGACAAGAGAATACCGCAGGTGCCGACGATCCATGAATTGATGGATCAATACAAGACTTCGCAGGCGGGAAGAAACCTGGCCACTCTGGTGCTTGCCGCCGGCGATTTCGGCCGCCCCTACGTGATGCCGCCGAACACCCCCGCCCAGCAGGTCAAGATTATCCAAGAGGCGTTCGTGAAAACCTTGAACGACGAAGCCGTCAAGGCCGACGCGGCAAAGAAAAAACTCGAGCTCGATCCATCGAGCGCCGACGAGCTCGAAAAACTTGCGAAGGAAGTCACCGGCCAATCCCCCGACGTCGTCGCCAAGATGAAAAAGTTGTTGTCAAAATGACCGGTTGCACGACATCGGTGGCCGCGGCGCGTTCGTAAGCGAGTTTAGCGCTCGTTCCGAGCGCCGTCGCGGCCCATGAGGTGAGAAATGATCAAAGGAGCTGGTTGTAAAATTTTGATTTTAGCGTTGGCTCTGCTGTTAGGCGCGCCAGGAGCGGTTTGGGCGGAGGATTTTTACAAAGGCAAGAACATTCGGCTCATCGTCGGCCAAGCCGCCGGCGGGGGGTACGACACTTACGTCCGCACGATCGCGCGCCATATCAGCAAACATATTCCCGGCAATCCCGCCACCACCGTAGAAAACATGGAAGGCGCGGGAAGTTTGATTTCGGCGAACTACGTACACCGCCAGGCGAGCCCGGACGGACTTACGGTGGTGATTTTCAATAATTCGCTGGTAGTGCAGAACGCCTTGGGCGACCCGCGGGTGAAAATCGATTTTCGTAAGCTTGGCTGGGTCGGCGCGCCGAGCGTCGGCGTTCCGGTGTGCATGGTGATGGGCTTTACCGGGTTGAAGAGTTTGAAGGACGTGCTCGAAACGAAGAAAACACTGAAGGCGGGTGCTACCCGAGCCGGCTCCGCCGGCTATGACCTGCCGTTGATTCTCAACCAAACTTTGGGCACGACGTTCGAGGTGATCAGCGGCTTTACCGGCACGGCGACCACGCGGGTCGCCCTGCAGAAGCGCGAGATCAATGCGTTCTGTTCCCAGTGGGAATCCATGCGCGTGACCGCGCGCGCGATGTTGGATGCGCCCGGCGAGGACAAACTCATTCCGTTTATCATCAGCGAGCGCTGGGAAGATCCGGAGGTCAAAGACTTGCCGCTGTTCAAGGACGCCATCAAGGATCCAAAGAAATACGCGATCTTTCGCGCCTGGGCTTCCCAGATGGATTTTCAGCGGCCGCTGACCGTCGCCCCCGGAACGCCGAAGGACCGTTTGGCAATTTTGCGCAAAGGCTTGGCCGAAACTCTCAGAGATCCCGCGCTTCTCGCCGAGGCGAAGAAATCGAAGCTCGTGATCACGCCGGTTTCGGGGGAAAAAACCGAAAAGCTCGTGGATGAAATTCTTTCGATGTCCGCGGATGTCAAGGAAAGCCTGGCTTTCCTCGTGCGCAAGCCAAAATAGCTCGGCGTTGCGAGCCGCTACGCGCGAAAGGCCTCCTCACCACGCGCGCGGGTGCCGTCTCCGGAATCGATGCGCCGAAATGCGCGCTTATCGGGACAGTGCCAAGCGCACAATACGCTGA